>NZ_AFIG01000003.1 GCF_000214595.1 Methylophaga thalassica MP
CCCAACGTAAGTACCCACACAAATTACTTGATACTATTTTGTTAAAGAGCGTTTGTTGCTGGTGTTTCCTGCAACAAAGAAGCGAGAATTATACAGCTCTCTGCCTGACTGTCAACTTAATTTTTTACATTTTTTGAAACTGTAAACCTTAAGCCAAATGCCAATT
Organism: Methylophaga thalassica MP; assembly: GCF_000214595.1. Taxonomy (GTDB): domain Bacteria; phylum Pseudomonadota; class Gammaproteobacteria; order Nitrosococcales; family Methylophagaceae; genus Methylophaga; species Methylophaga thalassica. The sequence continues at coordinate 167 of NZ_AFIG01000003.1, forward strand.
CAACTAGCCTTTTCAGGCTCCCTCATCAGCAAGAGGGGCGCATTCTACAGCGTATTGACGCTGGGTCAACAGGAAGATTTTCCCTTTTAGACTTTTTATTACCTAGCTGTTTGAATCTATATGTTTTTTTATTTTCTTAAATTCAAATAGCTGTGAAAACATTCATTTTCTAGCTGCTTGAATGCTGCTTGTTCCGGTCAGAAAATCTTGTTATAGCCGTATTTGATTGTATTGAACAAATCAAAACTGACTTTCTGTGTGAACTCGATACTGGAGTTCGGCTCATTCCAAACTTACTTTAGAATGACCCAAGCAATTTTTTTCTTACCGGCTTGTATTAGATATTTGCCTGCGCAGAGCTGTAAACTAGGCTCAACTATATCCCACTCCACTTTCACACGCCCATTATTAAGCATATCTTTCGCTTGGGCTGAATTGGCAACCAGGTTGGCTTTATTTATAACAGCACCGATGGCTAGCTCAGTTTGTCCTTCCAATGAAATTTCGATTTCAGGTGTCCCCTCTGGCACTTCACCGTCAGTGATAACATTGCCAGCCCCCTTATGAGCAGTGGCTGCGGCTTCTTCACCATGAAAGCGAGCGACTATTTCTCTTGCCAGCTCAATCTTGACATCACGGGGGTTAGCTCCGTTGTCTACGCTAGCCTTCAGTTTTTCAATTTCTTTTATAGATTTAAATGACAGTAGCTCATACCAGCGCCACATCAGTGAGTCAGGGATAGAGACTATCTTTTGAAACATAGTACCTGGTGCTTCGGTAATACCCACATAGTTTCCTAGAGACTTAGACATTTTCTTAATGCCATCCAAGCCTTCTAATAATGGTGTCATGATAACGACTTGTGAGTCTTGTCCTTCGGCCTTTTGTAATTCGCGCCCCATTAATAGGTTAAATTTCTGATCTGTCCCGCCAAGTTCAACATCAGCTTTTAACGCAACAGAGTCATAACCCTGTACTAAAGGATAAAGAAATTCGTGAATTGAAATTGATTGATTCGCTTTAAAGCGTTTTTTGAAATCATCTCGTTCTAACATCCGAGCCACACTTAACTTTCCTGCTAACTTAATCATGAAGTCAGCACCTTTTTCTTTAAACCACTCGGAATTAAAACGTATTTCTGTTTTGGTCGGGTCTAGAATTTTAAAGACTTGTTCTTTATAAGTTTTAGCGTTCTCTTCAATTTCTTCGGCAGTGAGTGGCGGACGAGTAGCACTTTTCCCCGTTGGGTCGCCAATAAGCCCGGTAAAGTCACCAATCAAAAAGATGACGGTGTGTCCCATCTGTTGAAATTGACGCATTTTATTGAGAAGAACCGTATGTCCAAGATGCAAATCAGGTGCAGTGGGATCAAAACCTGCCTTTATCCTTAAGGGTTTTCCTGTGGAGAGTTTTTCAATAAGCTCGCTTTCAACTAAAATTTCTTCCGCACCACGACGAATCTCAAGCATCGCCTCATCTACAGGGATCATTTACAGCACTCCAAGTTCTTGTGTTTTAAGTGGTCGGCAATATTATCACAACAGACATAAAATAAGGGGTTCCAATTCTGATCATTTATTGAGAGAATTGGGAGAATTTATAATTTTACCAAGAGTTTGCATATGAAACGTAATAGACTTTTGAACTCCCCAGCAAAGTCAAAACTGTTCTCAAGTGAAAAAAAGTTCTATGGCAAACGTCATCATTACATAGCCTTATCAATTGCAAGCGTGATCGGTGTATTTGTCACCAGCATGGTTCTGGCGACCAGCACCCCAGTCAGCACTGATACTAAATCGCAAACAATTAACCTTCCAGGCCAGATTGGTGCTGAACATACGGCAAACTCTGATGATTCATCAAAACAGTCTGTTCAATTAAGTCTGGCAACACCTGAACAACCAACTGTCAATAATCCACAAACTGAATTAGTTGATATTCCTGACTCTAGCGATCTTGGTGTTGCAGAAACTGCACAGCTTGAACGCATTAATTTAGAAGAATCTCAACAGGAAGAACAGTCTGTATCAGCTACTACAGATGAGAGAGTTAATATGGCAGCCTCGACTGAAGAAGCGGTTGATCCTTCCATAGCAGAATGGAAGCAAGTGACCGTTAAGTCTGGTGACAATCTATCACTCATTTTTCCTAAAGTGGGTTTATCAGCACGCGATGTCTATAACGTTGCACAAACTGGAAAATCTATTAAACCTTTACTCAATCTTAAACCAGGTCAGGAATTACACTTCGGCCTAACTAAAGATGAAGAAGGACAAACCCAACTTAAGCAACTTGATCTGATTTTTAGTCCTATCAAAAAATTAGAATTAGTGGCCACTGAAGATGGCTATAAGGCTGAAATACTTACAAAAGAAACCGATAAACGCCAAAAACAAGTATTTGGTGAAATTGAATCGTCATTATTCGGTTCAGGTTTACAGGCGGGTCTATCAGATAAACTCGTGATGGAATTAGCCCATATTTTTGGTTGGGATATCGACTTTGCTCTTGACTTGCGTCAGGGAGATAGTTTCAAAGTGATTTTCGAAGAAGATTATCTTGATGGGAAAAAATTTGATGACGGTGATATCTTAGCCGCTGAATTTACAAACCGAGGCAAAACATTCCGAGCTGTTCGTTACACAGACAGCGAAGGCAATACACATTACTTTACTCCTCAGGGTGAAAGTATGAGAAAAACCTTCACCAGAACACCCGTGCACTTTAGCCGTATCAGTTCTGTCTTTAATCCTAATAGAAAACATCCTGTATTAAAAACGAACAGACCACATCGTGGTGTTGATTATGCTGCACCGACAGGCACCCCTATCTTGGCAACAGGTGATGGCAAGGTCGATTTTATTGGAAATAAAGGTGGTTATGGTCGTGTAATTATCTTATCTCACGGCGGTAAATACACAACACTCTACGGCCACATGTCAAAATTCAAATCAGGTTTAAAACGAGGCCAACGTGTTAAACAAGGACAAGTCATTGGTTATGTCGGTATGAGTGGTCTGGCTACAGGTCCACATTTACATTATGAATTCCGTATCAATGGTGTGCATCATAATCCATTAACCGTGGCGCTGCCAAAAGCTGAACCGCTGAACGCAAAATACATGGCAGATTTCAAACAAAAGTCTCAACCACTGCTTGTGCAACTGGATTCATTAAAAGTCCCAACATTGGCACTTAACAAAAACTAAAATATATGAGTCTATATATTGGTGTGATGTCTGGCACCAGTCTTGATGGTATTGATGTATCTATCACTGACTTCAATGATCAGCAGATACGTTTGATTGCTGCTGAGACTTACCCATTCAGTAATCAGTTAAGAAGAGATCTGCATCAACTAATTAGTTCAGCCAGAACTCACTTACAACAATTGGGGCAAATTGATATTGCCTTAGGCCATGAATATAGCCAGGCAATCAATCAGCTTCTGAATGAAACACAAATAGCTGCAAACAGTATTACAGCGATAGGCTGTCATGGACAGACTATTTTCCATGCACCAGAAGCTCAATATCCATTTAGTATGCAAATAGGCAATGCAAATGTTATTGCTGAGAAAACAGGGATAACGACTGTCGCAGACTTCCGTCAACGGGACATGGTTCTTGGTGGTCAGGGAGCACCATTAGTTCCAGCATTTCACCAAGCACTTTTTCACTCTGATGATGAAAACAGAGTCATTGCAAACATCGGGGGTATTGGTAATATCACCATTTTGCCAAAAGATAAAAATAAAGCCGTTTCTGGCTTTGATACAGGCCCCGGAAACGTACTGCTGGATGAATGGTATCAGCAACACCACTTGGCATTATATGATGCTAATGGCGACTGGGCTCGAGACGGTATCATTGATGAACAACTGTTGGAAACGCTCATGGCAGATGGTTTTTTTCAACAGCCTATACCCAAAAGTACAGGTCGAGAATACTTCAATTTAAAATGGCTGAGTAATATTCTGGCAAATATTGATAAACCTATTCCAGCGAAAGATATTCAAAAGACCTTATTGGAAATGACAGCTCGTTCAATAAGTGATGCCATCATTAATTATGCTGATAATACGGATGCCGTCTTTGTCTGTGGCGGTGGCTCACATAATCAAGTTTTGATGGATGCCTTACGCAAGAACCTATCAGGTGTCAGAGTCGATACGACATCCAGTCTAGGACTTGCACCCGACTGGGTTGAAGCATGTGCCTTTGCTTGGTTAGCCATGCGAACGCTGTCTCATGCTTCAGGTAACTTGCCTGCCGTCACTGGTGCAGAAAAGTTAAGTCTTCTTGGCGCAATCTACCCATCTAACATCGCTTCATAAGCTGCCAGAGACATTAGTGTTTCAGGCAAATGAGTTATATCACTCACATTCATCTGGCATAACCAGCCAGTATCAAATGGATCTTGGTTAATTAATTGTGGTGTATCTGTTAATGGCAGATTGACTGCAGTTACTACGCCAGTCAGCAGAGAATAAAACTCTGTCGCTGACTTCATTGATTCAATAACAAATAAGCTATCGCCTATATAGTAATTTTGCCCAATTACCGGTAAATGTACATGAGTAATATCGCCAAGTTGATCCTGCAAAAACTCACTGATCCCCAGTCTTAGTTCATTTCCGCCATCGAGTGGAGTCAACCATATATGCTGTGATGAGAAAAAGCGTTGATTAACATCGACCATACAAACTGTTCAGCGATTTTAACCTTTGTGAAATTTCGGGACTAAACATATCCCAATTAAACTGCCAAAGCCAGTTACCCATCATTGTTCCTGGTACATTCATTCTATGTTTACCATCTAGGGACAGGATATCTTGCAATGGTAAGATCGCTAACTCTGATACCGAACGTAAGGCAGAGCGAATCAGTAGCCATGGCATAGACTCTGTTGTTTCCCCGAAGTAGGCCTGAATATGAGCTTTAGTGTGCTCATCAAGCTGCTGATACCAGCCCAGAGTGGTATTGTTATCATGTGTGCCAGTATAAGTCACACTGTCTTCACATTGCTGGTGTGGCAGATAGGGATTTGAAGCATCACCACCAAAGGCAAATTGAAGAATTTTCATGCCTGGCATTCCATATTTTTCCCGAAGCTTAGTTACTTCTTCGGTAATAATGCCTAAATCTTCCGCGACTAAAGGTAGCTCACCAAAATAGTCTAATAATTCATCAAATAACTGCTCACCGGGTGCAGGCTTCCATTCACCATCTACTGCCGTTTCACATGTTGCAGGAATTTCCCAACAAGCCTCAAACCCTCGGAAATGATCAATTCTGATTAAGTCAAAAAGTGCGAGCTGTGTTTTTAACCGACGTTTCCACCAATCAAAATCCTGTTGAATGTGATGTTGCCATTCATACAATGGATTACCCCAGCGCTGGCCTGTTTCAGAAAAATAATCAGGGGGAACCCCTGCAACCCGGGTAGAAGCCCCTTGCTCATCCAAGGTAAATAATAATGGCTCTGCCCAAACATCAGCACTATCATGGGCTACAAAGATAGGCATATCGCCAAATAACTTGACACCTTTCTTATTCGCATATTCTCGTAGTTGCTGCCACTGAGTGAAAAACACATATTGCTCGAAGCGACGAATCATCAATGCTTCATCGCGTTCCTGTCTAACTTTATTTAACGCGTCAGGATGCCGTTCACGGAGTTCCTGTGGCCAGTCAAACCAGGCGCGAGCCTGATTGAGATGACGAATTTCACGAAACAGCACATAATCATCAAGCCAATACTGCTGTTCACTACAAAACGAAATAAACTGCTGCTTATCTTCCTCAGAAGCATTTTTCAGAAACTGACGATATGCCGTAGCCATTAAGCGCGACATTTTGGCGTCATTTAGTTTTGTCGGTTCCGCCCAGCTTTGCGATTTTAATGTCTCACGGCAAATAAACCGGTTATTACCCGCATGAGCAGACAAACACTGATATGGTGAGCCATCTTCGTGCGTTGGGCCAAGTGGTAACATCTGCCAGACAGTGCCGCCAGAAGCACAGAGAAAATCAATGAATTTAAAGGCATCTGCTCCGAGATTACCCGAAGGTAAGCTCGTTATATGTAAAAGGATGCCGCTTCGCCGCTTATTGAATACTTTTGCTTGATTCACTAGTTAACTTCCACGCCTCATTGTTCCCGACTGTTCCACACCAGCGCCACCATGAGAAACTACTTCAGATAATTTTTGCGGGACAACCTCACCTAACATTTGATACAGGTTAGACAAATGCAGACGATACAAACGCTCAAAATCACTCACACTATCAGCTGAGTTATAGTCGCCAAACCACCAGAACCAGTCTGAGCCTTCACAAATGGCTAGTTGCCTTTCAAGTGCCAGTTGCATTTCTGGCTCAAACTCTTTGCTTGCCATCACCTTATCAAAGGTTTTTTTCGCATCACTCAATAAGTCCCAGGCTCGGTTCTTGTCTTTATCGCCTATCCAGGTGGAGTAAGAACCATAAACCCAGCTCCCACCGACCATTTTAGGCAACTCGGCAGCTTGAACCCCATTCTCAAGACATTCAGTGAATGTGGTAAGTTCGATATCAGGATGCTCAGACAAGGTTCGATACAAACTCTGTAGAAAATAATAGCCATTGTATGAGTAATATTCCCAGGCATTTTCTCCATCCAAAATCACAGAAATGACCCGGTCATCATCCCCCTCGGTATTGGCTTTAATATTGAGGATATGATGGACGAAATCATTGACAGCATCATCAGCCCCCCATTTTGTATAGGTAAAACCAATCATATCCGAGAGACCGTCGTCTCTGTAAAAGCAGACCGGTGACGTGCCAGGTAATTTATATGGTTTATGAATGCTTGCGTCAGTCATGTCAGAAAGTTTTAAACTATTTCTGAGCACATTTTCACCTGTGGCAGCCCATGTGAAGCCATGTTTAGCAATCAGTTTTAATGCCGCTTCTGAAACAGCACCTTCTGAAGGCCAACAGCCTTTAGGTGTAAAACCAAAAAAGGATTTAAAGACTTTTATCCCCTCTTCCATATGCCAGTGGGCACGCTGCTCTCCTCCCGGGTAATGGGTTTCAAGCGGTAGTTCAGCATCAGGCATCGCCTCATGAGCTGAATTGATATCAAGTAATAACGGGATGATGGGATGTGCATATGGCGTCACTGATAACTCAACACGTCCTGTTTCAGCAAGGCGGCGATAACGCGGTATCAAATCTTTTAACAGCTCACCAATAACAATCATCAACTGACGCCTGTCATGAAATGTGTAATGTCTGCCTTTTTTCATTAAAGCCTGAATGCGGACATCGCTGCGTCTGACTGACTCAGCCATCCAGACTAAGTGATACCAGACCAGCATATCGATCATAAACTGATCATTCACATAATTGAGACGCTCAGGGTCGTTGAGAAGCCAACGCGCCATTTTGACAAGTTTGGCGAAATGCGGAAATGGCTGGATTAATTTTTCATCATTTGCGCGTAAACAGGCATTAATTAATGTTTTACGCTCTTCGGCGTGAACTGGCTGCACAGGAGAATCGAGGGCAATCAGTAGTGGATCTTTTAACCTACCAGTACCTTTAAATCGCCCTTGCAACTGCTCATTATAGTCAGCAAGTTGCTCCAATAATGTCGGCGCAAAATTGACGACAGCTTTAGCACCAGCCACATTCTCCAAGTGCCACGCCATATCGACGTAATCCTTAATGGCATGAAGATATGTCCATGGCAACTGATACAGTCCGCCCATAGGCTCACTGTATTGAGGCTGGTGCATATGCCAGCAAAGTACCACTTTTATTTTATCTGACATAACGATAATTTTGTCCTAACATTTCAGGTGTGACTAAAACCACGCCGTTTGGAGAGACGTAATAACGTTTTGCATCTTGTTCCGGATCTTCACCAATCACCGTACCTTCTGGAATAACGCAGCCTTTATCAATAACCACACGTTTAAGTACTGAGTGACGACCAATTGTCACATCTGGTAAAACGACGCTGTCTTCAACCAATGAGTAACTGTGTACCTCAACATTCGAAAATAAAACAGAGTGGCGCACAGTCGAGCCAGAAATGATACAACCTCCAGATACCATTGAATCGACAGCCATCCCTCTTCGGTCATCGTCATCAAACACAAATTTAGCCGGTGGCTGTTGCGCCTGATGTGTCCAGATAGGCCAATCATCGTCATACAGGTTCAACTCAGGTGTCACACCAATCAGTTCCAGGTTGGCAGACCAAAAAGCATCAATAGTCCCTACATCACGCCAATAGCCAGGGTCATTGCCCTGCACATCTTTATATGGAAAAGCAACGACTTTATAGTTTTTAATCAGATTGGGAATAATATCGTGCCCAAAATCATGAGTCGAAGTGCGTGTATCGGCATCCTTGATTAACTGTTCATATAAAAATGCGGCATTAAAAACATAAATGCCCATCGAAGCCAGCGCCACATCTTCGCGGCCCAAAATAGGGGTTGGTTCATCAGGTTTTTCATTAAACGCCACGATGCGTCTGTTTGCATCTACCGACATCACTCCCAGTGACTTGGCTTCTTCAATCGGTACTTCAATGCAGCCAATTGTCATATCCGCGTTTTGAGCAACATGCTCAGCTAGCATATCACCATAATCCATTTTATAAATATGATCACCGGCCAGTATCAGAACATATTCCGGACCATGGTTTCTCAGGATATCGATATTTTGATAGACCGCATCAGCCGTGCCGGCATACCAGCCTCTCTCATTACGCTGTGATGCTGGTAGTAATTCGACAAATTCACCCAGTGCGCCTCGCATAAAGCCCCACCCCTGCTGAACATGCCTGATTAAAGAGTGAGCCTTGTACTGAGTGAGAATTCCCACACGCCGAATACCTGAGTTAACACAATTAGACAGAGGAAAATCAATAATTCTGAATTTACCACCAAATGGTACGGCGGGTTTAGCACGCCAATCCGTCAGTTGTTTAAGCCGAGAACCACGACCGCCGGCTAAAATTAAAGCCAAGGTATCACGGGTAAGACGACTGACAAAACGGGTACTATTGTTTTCACTCATAGATGAATTCTCCGGCAAAAAACCTATTATTTGTGCTGTAATATTGTTAGCCTGCCATAAGCAAGCATTGAACAGCAATTAAAATTTACAGGACAGTATGACGATGATTTTTGACAACAATTTGAATGAAGACATCATTAAAATTATAGAAGCTCGTCATCATGACCCATTTAGCGTGCTGGGCCTTCATCAGAATGCCGGTCAAGCTGAAATCCGCGCTTTTTTACCAGATACAGAAACCGCCACTATTGACGGCAAACTCCCAATGCAACGCGTTGAAGGTAGTGATTTTTTTGTTTGGAAAGGTCCTCAGGAAAAAATTACTTGGCCTTATAAAATACATCGTCACTGCCATAACGGTGAGCAAGTGGCTTACCATGATCCCTACAGTATCATGCCGCAAATATCAGACTATGACCTTCACCTTTTTTCTGAAGGTAAGCATTGGCATGCCTATAAAATTCTGGGTGCGCACTACTACGAAGTTGAAGGGATTAAAGGCACCTTATTCGCCACATGGGCCCCAAGTGCGGAACGTGTAAGTGTTGTCGGTAATTTCAACCAATGGGATGGTCGACGCCATCCTATGAGAGTAAGAGGAGCAACCGGTGTATGGGAAATTTTTATTCCTGAACTCATGCCGGGTGAACTCTATAAGTTTGAAATTAGGAGTCGCCAAGGTGGCTCACTGCACCTGAAAATGGATCCTTATGGACAACAATGTGAATTAAGACCCGGCACCGCCTCCATCATTACCCACCCAAGCAAACACCAATGGAGTGATGAGGAATGGCTTACAACCCGAGAACGAAGTAACTGGCTCCACACCCCCCATTCCATCTACGAAGTCCATCTCGGTTCATGGAAACGCCATCAGGATGGAGGTTTTTACAACTATCGTGAGTTAGCCGACGAGCTTGTGCCGTATGTCAACGAGATGGGGTTTACTCATATTGAATTGTTACCGATTACCGAACATCCTTTGGATATCTCATGGGGTTATCAAACTACCGGCTACTTTGCGCCAACCAGTCGCTTCGGCAGCCCCGATGACTTCCGCTATTTTGTCGATCAATGTCACCAACACGATATTGGCGTGATCTTAGACTGGGTTCCGGGCCACTTTCCTAAAGACTCGCATGGACTTGCTAAATTTGATGGGACAGCATTGTATGAACATGCAGATCCCCGACGCGGCGAACACCAGGATTGGGGCACACTTATCTTTAACTATGGCAGAAAAGAAGTATTTAACTTCTTATTATCGAGTGCTTTTTACTGGTTGGAAGAATTCCATATCGATGGGCTTCGTGTCGATGCAGTAGCCTCTATGTTGTATCTGGATTATTCAAGAAAAGAAGGAGAGTGGCTTCCAAACCAATATGGTGGCCGTGAAAACCTCGAAGTTATCGAGTTTTTCAAACACGTTAACAGCGTATTACACAGTGAGCACCCTGGTTGTATTATCACGGCTGAAGAGTCTACCTCCTACCCAATGATTTCTCGGCCAACAGATATCGGTGGTCTCGGTTTTTCTATGAAATGGAATATGGGCTGGATGCACGATATTTTAGAATATATGCAACAAGATCCCATTCATCGTCGCTATCATCACGATGATCTGACCTTTGGCCTGCTCTACGCATTCACAGAAAACTTTGTTTTACCTTTCTCTCATGATGAAGTTGTGCATGGCAAACGTCCGATGATCTACAAAATGCCGGGTGATGAATGGCAACGCTTTGCTAACTTACGCATGCTCTATACCTTCATGTTCAGCTATCCAGGCAAAAAACTGCTGTTTATGGGATGTGAATTTGGTCAGGGCAGCGAATGGAACTGTGAAAAAGATTTGGATTGGTATGTACTTGATTATCCAGTACATCAGGGACTGAAAAAACTGGTGGCGGATCTCAACAATACTTATAAAAGTCTGCCAGCATTGTATAAACACGAATTTGAATCACAAGGCTTTGAATGGATTGATTGTAATGACAGGGAACATTCCATTCTGAGTTATTTACGCAAAAATAATGAAGAATTTATTATTGCTGTATTCAACTTTACACCCGTTCCACGAGATAACTACCGTCTCGGCGTACCTGAACTGGGGGATTACGAAATCATTATCAATTCAGACTCTGAGTATTACGCGGGTAGCAATTACCATAATCTGCCTGTTATCAGTGCTGAACAAACAGCGTGGTCAGACAGACCATATTCAATACAACTCAATCTACCGCCATTATCCGGGCTGATTTTGCAAAAGAAACATTGAACGAAAAGATAGGCTTATTCCTCCTGCTCTATCAGGAGGAATAAGCTATTGAGATTTACTTACTGTCTTAACTCGCGAATGAGTTTAATCAGATGTGTTGTTGAGCTGTCGTGAGCTGAAATCTCTGCATCATCTTTCAGTTCAGGAACAATCGCTTTAGCTAACTGTTTACCAAGTTCAACACCCCATTGGTCAAAAGAATTAATATTCCAGACCACACCTTGTACAAACACTTTATGTTCATACAATGCCACTAATTGTCCCAACATTTCTGGGGTAAGTTTAGGAAATAACAAGACGTTACTTGGTCGGTTTCCAGGGAAAACTTTATGAGGTAACAGCGCTTCAAGCTCTTTGCCTTCATAACCTTCTTTAACCAGCTCAGCACGCACTTCTTCAGCTGTTTTACCTTTCATTAGCGCTTCGGCTTGCGCCAGGCCATTTGCTAATAGAATAGACTGATGATCACATTCTGGATAATGACTATTCACCGGCAAGACAAAATCTACTGGGATTAACTGTGTACCTTGATGAATCAACTGAAAATAGGCATGTTGGCCATTAGTACCCGGTGTACCCCAAATAACAGGACCGGTTTTATAGTTGATACGTGCGCCAGAACGGTTAATAAATTTACCGTTACTTTCCATATCCAGCTGTTGCATATGGCTAGGGAAACGAGCGAGTGAGTGATCATAAGGTACAATCGCCTGGGTATGTGAATTAAAGAAATTCACATACCAAATACCCAACATACCCATGATCACTGGGATATTTTCTTTCAATGGTTGCTGACGGAAATGGTTATCCATCTGATGACCACCATCAAGCAAACGCTCAAAATTATCCATACCAGTATATAGAGCTATCGGCAGACCAATGGCACTCCACAAGGAATAGCGGCCACCGACCCAGTCCCAGATTTCAAACATATTGGCAGTATCAATACCAAATTTAGCGACTTCATCAGCATTGGTTGAGACAGCAACAAAATGTTTTGCTACATCTTCTTGTTTACCTTGTTTCAAAAACCAATTACGTGCTGAGTGAGCATTTGTAATCGTTTCCTGAGTGGTGAAGGTTTTTGAGGCAACAACAAATAAGGTCGTTTCAGGGTTTAATTTTTCTAAGGTTGTGCTTAAATCTGTGCCATCAACATTAGACACAAAATGCACACCCATGCCATCAATACCATAAGGCTCAAGTGCATCACAAATCATGGCAGGCCCTAAATCGGAGCCGCCGATGCCGATATTAACAATGTCTGTAATCTTTTTACCTGAGAACCCTAACCACGTGCCACTATGTACCTGCTCACAAAAATTACGCATTTTATCAAGCACAGCGTTGACCATTGGCATGACATCTTTGCCGTCGACCATCACCGGTGTATTACTTCGATTTCGAAGTGCGGTGTGTAAGACAGCCCGACCTTCCGTATGGTTAATGGCTTCACCTTTGAACATACGCTCAATCCAGTCCTGAATTTCAACGGCTTCAGCTAACTGGATTAACTTATCTACTGTTTCTTGAGTAATACGGTTTTTGGAGTAGTCCAGTAACAAATCACCACTTTTGATAGAAAATCGTTCAAACCGGTTTGAGTCAAGCGCAAACTGCTCACGCATGGATACGAATTTCAGGTCAGAATAGTGTCTGACCAAAGACTGCCATTCAGGTATATTCAAAGGTGTCATAGTTCTTAGATTTCTTGTATTAGTTATAATTATTGACTGAGGAATGAAGGCAGTTCAGCCCATTTTATGGTCTGCTGCTCCCCTGTCGCCATGGTTTTAATACCGATTGTTTGGTTAGACACTTCTTCATCCCCCAGAATAAGTGTCCAACGAGCTCCACTTCGATCAGCGCGTTTGAATTGGCTTTTAAAACTACCACCACCGCAATGGCTTATCAACCTTATACCAGGAAGCTCATCGCGTAAGCGTTCGGTTAATAACGCGGCCTGTGCCATGGCTTGTTCACCTACGGCGACTAAATACGCATCAGTTTGCTTTATTTCAGGTAGAGCCTCAGTTGCTTCAAGCAGAGCCACAAGGCGCTCTAAACCAATAGCAAAGCCAATTGCAGTAGCCTCTTTGCCTCCCAGCTGAGCTACTAAGCCATCATAACGACCGCCCGCACAGACTGTACCTTGTGAGCCAAGCTGATCAGTAACCCATTCGAATACAGTTTTACCGTAATAATCCAAACCTCTGACCAGTCTTGGATTAATTTCATAGGCGATATTGACACTGTCGAGTATCTGACATAACTGTTCAAAATGTTGCTTAGATTCTTCATCCAGATAATCGATTAATTTGGGTGCAGCGTCATTGAGCGCTTGCATCTCTGGATTTTTACTATCCAGAATCCGCAGAGGATTCGAATGTAAACGGCGCTGACTATCCTCATCCAGTTCTGACTGATGTTGTTCAAAGTAGGCAATTAATACTTCACGGTAGGCTAAGCGAGCTTCTGTGCTGCCTAATGAGTTTATCTGTAACGTTACACCTTTCAAGCCTAATGCTTTCCATAGCCTCGCCGTCAGCATAATCATCTCAGCATCGATATCAGGGCCATTAAACCCATAGGCTTCAACACCTATTTGATGGAACTGGCGATAACGGCCTTTTTGCGGACGTTCATGACGGAACATGGGCCCCATATACCAGAGACGCTGTGTTTGGTTGAGTAAACCGTTTTGCATGGCTGCACGAACACAGCCAGCCGTACCTTCCGGACGTAGCGTCAAACTGTCGCCATTGCGATCCTCAAAGGTATACATTTCTTTTTCGACGATATCAGTGACTTCACCGATAGAACGTTTAAAAAGCTCTGTTTTTTCAACGATTGGGAAACGAATTTCTTGATATCCATAACCAGCAAGAACATCTTTTAAGATAGTTTCTATCACTTGCCAGTATGGGGTTGCTTCAGGGAGAATATCGTTCATCCCCCTGATAGAGCGGATAATCTCTGCCACGTCTAACTAATATCCTTTATCGGTATTGTTTTAATATTACTTTGTTGTTGTTTTTGTATTTCAATACGCTTGCGTATTTGCTGCTCCAGCTCGTCCACCAAAGCCTCATTTTCTACTTTATGGTTTGGCTTTCCATCGACATAGAGCAAATTGGGTGTACCGCCTGTCAAACCAATGGCCGCTTCTTTCGCTTCACCTGGACCATTTACAACACAGCCAATAACAGCCACATCCATCGGCTCTGTAATATCTTCAAGTCTGGCTTCAAGAGCATTAACTGTAGAAATGACATCGAATTGCTGACGAGAGCATGAAGGACAGGCAATTAAGTTGATACCTTTACTACGAATTCGCAAGCTTTTTAAAATATCAAAGCCGACTTTGATTTCTTCTACAGGATCTGCAGCAAGTGAAACACGAATGGTATCGCCAATGCCTTCAGATAGTAGCATTCCCAGGCCTATCGCTGACTTGACTGAACCAGAACGCAAACCACCGGCTTCCGTGATCCCTAAATGCAATGGTTGTTCAATCTGCTGAGCAAGTTTTCTGTATGCATGCACTGTCATAAACACATCAGATGCTTTTAGACTGACTTTAAAATCGGGATAGTTCAACCTGTCCAGAATATCAATATGTCTCAACGCCGATTCAACTAAAGCATCTGGAGTAGGCTCGCCATATTTTTTCTGTAATTCTTTTTCTAAAGACCCCGCATTCACACCAATACGAATAGGAATGCCGTGATCACGTGCACTATCGACAACAGCACGGACACGTTCTTCCCGTCCGATATTACCCGGGTTAATTCGCAGACAGTCGACACCAAGTTCCGCAACACGTAGCGCAATTTTGTAATCAAAATGGATATCAGCTACCAGCGGAATAGAGACTTGTTGTTTAATTTTACCGAAGGCTTCTGCAGCATCCATGGTAGGCACAGAAACACGCACAATATCAGCGCCTACATTTTGTAATGCCTTAATTTGAGCTACAGTGGCGGCGACATCAGTCGTCTCAGTATTTGTCATACTTTGAACTGCAACAGGTGCATCACCACCAACAGCAACATTACCGACCATTATCTGCCTGGATTTTCTCCGCTGAATATTGACTGTCGTATTTTCCATCATGACTGAGCTCCTAACGTCAGTTTTGCGACATTGCCCTGTGTGTATGGCGCCAGATCAACAGGTTTACTGTTGTAAGTAACATCAGCAAAATCTGCTTTACCTAATAAAATTTTTACTGGCAGTTCACTTTTCAACTCAACAGATTGTTTGGCTTTCATGACTTGGCTTAATAAGACATTCATCGCCGTATCAGTTACTTCAACCCAGCAGTCGCCACTAAAAGACATTTTGAGGATATTTTGTTGAGGTTCTGATGCTGATTCTGACGCCGTATTGGCCACATCAGCAATATCCGTATCCTCAGCAGAATCAACCGCACTGTTATCGGGTTCGACTGCACCAGCAGTATCATCTTCTGGCATTAAGTCAGGCGAATCCGCTACCGGTTCATGACTAGTAACAGTCTCTTGATCAGCCGGTTTATCAAGTTCAGTTTTATCCGGCACTACTGAACCAACCTCATCCGCTTCGCTAGAGGTTGACGTTTGATTGGTTTGCCACTGTTGATAAGCTGACCAGATAATAAAGGTGCCCACAAGTAGAAAAATAATCATCAACCAGGGGAATGGTTTTTGTTCTACAGCGCCGAGAGTCTTAACCAGTCTTGGCTCATCATCAACCAGTAAATACTCGTCATTGAAGACAGCTAGCATTTCTTCCTGAGGTAAACCCAAAAATTTCACATAGCTGGCAAAATAGCCACGAGCATATGTCCGTCCATGCAGTTTATCCCACTGCTGATTTTCGAGATAAATAATAATATCTCTGGTTAAACGGAGCTGCGTTGCCACTTCTGCTACGGATAATTTTTTATTTTCACGTGCCTGCTGAAGACGTGCTCCAAGACTCGGGGTATTCGAAGTCACTACAAAATCGTCATTCAAATCACTCATCACTCAACAAGCCCTTGGTTAACAATACGCATCTCATCCGAATCAGGAAAACGAGAACGCAAAATAAGTTTATAGCTGGATACAGCGTTTTTATCAGCTAATTTAGTTTCAATTTTGATCCCTAATAAAAGGGCTTGTGGCGTCCAACTAGCCGCTTGCTGAAAGCGTTGAATATAGCCTCTGGCCTGTAAATAATTTTGTTGCTGATAGCTGATAGAAGCCATCTTTAATAAGGACTTAGGTAATCTCGGCGCCATCTGTAATGCTTTACGGAAATAACCTTCCGCTCGATCTGTAGCCCCTGCTTTTTCCGTACAAAGCCCGGCATTTTCATAAGCCAGAGCAGCACTGGAGTACAGTGGATTTTCTAATGCCTTAAGAAAGCGTTTCTCAGCTTCATCATATCTAGACTGCTGACATAAAAAAACACCGTAGTTATTTTGCGCTTCTGAATAATCGGGTTCTAGTTGAACAGCCCTTTCGAAATGTTCTTCTGCTTTATCGTTCTCACCTAAGTACTGATAGAGAAGTGCAATCGTGTTATGCGCACTGGATAAATTAGGATTTTGCTTTAACGCTTTTTCTAATTTTTCCAAGGCAATTTTGTAATCACCACGCTGCATGTAATTCAAGCCAAGACGCATGTTAATGTCAGCAGCTTTTGCATCCTTTGCAACATATTCGCTTCTCGTACCACCGGTACTATTACACGCAGTGAGAACAAAAAACGCTATCAAAATTAAAGCAAAACTGACGCGATTACTCATCGATGAAACACAACCTCCTGAGCTCGCATACGTTCACTTCGACGTGACTTGTCCTGTACTTCGCCAGCGAGCTGACCACAGGCAGCGACAATATCATCACCTCGAGTTTTTCTAACCGTAGCAACGAGACCTTGATCGATCAAATATTGCTGAAACCTGACAATCTGATTACGCGAAGAACATTTGTAATGGGTTCCAGGAAACGGATTAAAAGGGATCAAATTAATTTTGTTTGGTAAACCTTTTAAAAGTCGAACCAAGTCTTTTGCATCCTGGATGGAATCATTAATACCATCCAACATCACATATTCAACGGTAATATGACGTCGCTGCTGACCGACGACATAACGCTTGCAAGCCGCTAATAACTCTGCAATCGGGTACTTCTGGTTAATCGGAACAATTTGATCTCTTAACTCATCATTAGCCGCGTGTAATGAAATGGCCAGACTCACATGACAATCTTCGCGAAGTTTATCAATCATCGGTACTATTCCAGAGGTACTCAATGTCAATCGTCGCCATGAAATGCCATAACCAAAATCATCACGCATCAAGTTCATAGCGGTGACAACATTACTATAGTTAGCCAACGGCTCCCCCATTCCCATCATCACCACATTGGTGACAACTCGGTTACCTTTGGGATCTTTACCTAAAGCTTCATTGGCAATCCATAACTGCGCAATAATTTCTGCAGCATCCAGATTGCGATTAAAACCTTGTTGGGCTGTTGAGCAAAATGTACAGGTCAGCGCGCAACCGACTTGAGAAGACACACATAAGGTTCCTCTCCCACTTTCTGGAATAAAAACCGTCTCGATAGCATTGCCACAGGAGAGTTTAATAATCCATTTACGCGTACCATCCTGAGAGATATGTTCGTGCATCACTTCAGGCAATTTAATTTCAGCAACCGCCTGCAATTTTTCTCTTAGTGATTTGCTCAGATTACTCATCTCAGCAAAGTCAATGATCCGATATTTATGGATCCACTGTAAAAGCTGACGAGCACGGAAAGGTTTTTCGTCTAATTCGACGAAAAACGCTTCCAGACCATGCAGGTCTAATCCCAGAAGATTCGTGCGTTCAGTCATAAATTACTCTTAGCGTGTACGGGCGCAAACTTCATCATCAGCGAAGAAGTAAGACACTTCACGTGCAGCACTTTCAACTGAGTCAGAACCATGTACCGCATTTTCATCAATGCTTTGAGCGAAATCAGCACGAATTGTACCTGCAGCGGCTTCAGCTGGGTTTGTTGCACCCATCAGATCACGGTGAGTTAAAACCGCATTTTCACCTTCCAGTACTTGAACGATAACGGGTCCAGAAGTCATAAAGCTGACGAGGTCTTTGAAAAAAGGACGTTCTTTGTGTTCCGCGTAAAAGCCTTCCGCTTTTTCTTGTGACAGGTGCATCATTTTTGCAGCCACGATTTTTAAGCCTACTTTTTCAAAGCGCGTGTAAATTTCACCAATGACATTTTTTGCAACAGCATCAGGTTTGATGATAGAAAGAGTGCGTTCAATCGCCATGTTATTCCTCTATATTTAATTTGAGTCAAGAAAATCCTGATATTCTAGCATTTCTCAGCCATCTAATATCAATGTTGTGAAACAAATCACGTTAAATCTGTTTTTACTTTGGATTTTATGGCAAAAGCATTACTATCAGATGACTATTTAGTAACCATAGGAAGCCATTTTGACTACCCAATCTGCATTTAAGCGCATCGGACTTTTTATTCGTAAAGACGACCCTGTTATGGAAAATGCGGTTGAGCAGGTAAACGAATTTCTGGCAACACGGGATTTAACCGTGGTGTGTAATGAGCCACTGTCATTTTTACCGTCACTGGATGTTATTTCAATTAAAGAATTCAAAACCCATTGTGACCTGACAATTGCGATTGGTGGTGATGGTACCCTGCTTTCTGCATCACGGGCACTGGCTGGCACAAATATGCCAGTGGTAGGTATCAATGTGGGTAGACTCGGTTTTCTGGCTGATGTCACATTAACGAATTTAGCACACCAACTTGATGCTATTCTTTGTGGCCACTACCGTGATGATAGACGTTTTTTACTCAACGCAACCATAAAAAATTCGACAAAAACACCCAGCATTGCCATGAATGATGTCGTCATTCATTCTCATCAGAATTTACATATGATTGAGTTTGAAACTCATATCAACGGCCGTTTTCTGAATAGTCAGCGTGCCGATGGGATTGTTGTCTCTACCCCAACAGGCTCAACAGCCTACGCCATGTCAGCAGGTGGGCCTATTCTTGATGTTGATCTGGATGTTGTCGTTTTAGCTTCAGTCTGTCCCCACACATTAAGTAACCGTCCTTTAGTCATTTCTGCCAATAATGTGATTGAAATTACATTAAGTGAAAACAACATCACTACAGCCATGGTGACGTGTGACGGACGTCCTGGGCTGGTTTTACAACCAGGCCAGACTGTTCGCATAGAAAAACACGAAAGTCGAATCAGACTATTGCATCTTGAAGATCACGACCATTATTCTATTCTCCGCGCCAAACTGGAATGGGGAAGAAAGTTAACATGCTAATCAGTCTGACTGTTAGGAATTTAGCCGTTGTAGAAGATCTCGCTCTGACATTTGAACCTGGTATGACATCGCTAACCGGTGAGACTGGTGCGGGTAAATCAATGCTGGTTGATGCACTTAGTCTGGTACTTGGTGACCGCGCAGATTCAAACATGATTCGCCATGGTGCCGAACGTGCTGAAATTGAAGCTGATTTTAATTTAGACAACAACACGACCCTGGCTAAATGGTTACAAGAAAATGAGCTAGACGAAGATGAACAATGTCATTTACGCCGTACGATAAGCCGTGACGGCCGCTCTAAGGGGTATATTAACGGTCGTGCGGTCCCGCTAGCCTTGTTGAAAGAAGTCAGTGAACGCAGTATTGATATTCATGGTCAACATGCACATCAATCATTAATTCGGCCACAAACACAACGAGAAATTTTAGACATTGTCGCAGACAATAAAGCCTTACTGAATAACTTAAAAACAGCCTATCGCGACTGGTCAGCATCTCAGCAAGAACTTGAGCTACTGCAAAGCCAGGCTGAAGAGCAAAAGGCAAAACAAGAATTACTGCAGTATCAGGTATCAGAGCTGGAAAGCTTTCAGTTAACACAAACGCATATTCAAGACCTTCTTCAGCAACAGAGTCAACTTGCCAATGCCTCCCAGCTCATTAGTGTGGCCGAAGCCGGTTTACATCGCATTTTTGATGAAGAACAAGCAGCGGCCTACGATATTATCAATCACACATTAAGTGAGCTCGAGAAACTACAAGATCTTGAACCACGCTTTGCCAGCGCCGTTGAAACGCTTAACGCCGCCATTATCAACCTCGATGAAACAGCAAATGACTTGCGGCATTATCTGGATCATATCGATCTTGATCCGGCTCGTTTGAACGCGATCGAAGATGAATTGTCACAACTTCACGATATTGCGCGTAAGCATCATGTCGAGGTTGAACAACTCCCCGCACTATATGAAGAATTAAGTACAGAGCTGGAAAGGCTTTCCAATAGTGAAGTCCATCTTGCCGAACTGCAGAAAGTCTTATCAAACAAAGAGGCAAATTGCCTTGCATTAAGCCGTGAAATACACGAAAAAAGAGTCAAAACAGCCAAACCACTAGCTAAACAGATTTCAGCATCAATCAAACAGCTGGCAATTCCTTCCGGCGAAATAGACATCGAAGTCGTTGCTAATAGTGATGAAAAATTCTCAGAACATGGTATGGACAGCGTTCGTATCCTAGTTAGAACGAACCCAGGACAACCATCAGGTGAGCTGGCAAAAGTAGCTTCCGGTGGTGAGCTGGCACGGATTAGTCTGGCAATTCAAGTTGTCACAGCAGGAAAACGCACTGTTCCAACCTTAATTTTTGATGAAGTTGATGTAGGCATAGGTGGAAGCGTTGCGGAAGTCGTTGGGCAACACCTAAGAAAACTGGCAACTACGCAGCAAGTCATCTGTATTACTCATTTACCTCAAGTCGCTGCGCAAGCGCATCATCAGCTACAAGTGAACAAGAAACATTTAGATGACAGCACGCACATTGTTGTTGATAAGCTCGACAGACAACAACGAATTGAAGAAATTGCCAGAATGTTAGGTGGCGTGAACCTGACCCAAAAAACACGCTCTCACGCAGAAGAAATGTTGGATCAGGCTCAACAATAAAAATAACCCAAAGCTATTGTTCTTTTTGACACAGACGACAAATGCCATAGATATACAAGCTATGGTCAGTCATCTCAAACCCTTTTTCTTTAGCAATAGCACGTTGACGTTGTTCAATCACTTCATCAACAAACTCTTCAATGCGATTACAGCGAACGCATAAAAGATGGTCATGATGACTGCCATCTTGTAATTCAAATACAGCATGTCCGCCTTCAATGCTGAGTCTTGAAACTAAGCCTGCACCTTCAAATTGTGTCAGCACACGATAAACCGTTGCTAAACCAATTTCTTCTCCCATATCCAGTAATGCCTTATAGACATCTTCCGCACTCATGTGACGTAATTCAGAGGTTTCTAGAATCTCCAAAACTTTTAGTCTTGGCAGCGTCACTTTTAATCCAGCTTTTCGTAAATCTTGTCTTTCCATTATTATTGTTGCCTCGTAGAAATGCTGCGAATAGAGTATCATCGCAGATTGGTAATTAACTACAGAAATTAATACTAAATGAAAAGCTCCGTTGTTTACAGCCTTTCCTTGGCAGTTGTTTTATCGTTGTCAGCTTGTAGCACTGATAAAATCCCCGGTGTTTACCGCATCGACATTCAGCAAGGTAATGATGTTACTCAAGAAATGCTCAATCAACTTGAACCTGGTATGACCAAAAATCAAGTTGCTTATGTCATGGGAACACCACTACTAATTGACACTTTTCATCCTAATCGTTGGGACTACCTCTACAGCTACCAACCTGGCGGTGAAGATCGTGAGCAGCGCAGAATTACACTTCACTTTGATGAGGCAGATAAGCTGATACGTATTGATGGTGATACTCGGACTGTGGCGAAAGCCGATTTACCTCAAGTAGAACGTCAGGATAAAAATGTTATTGTTCCTCTGACTGAGAAAAAATCAGGACTTTTCTCTAAAATGAAAAGCTTGGTAGGTCTGGGCGACGATGATGAAGATGTAGAAGTTATCGAAGGTACAAATCCTGCGAAGCCAGAAATTGATCAACAACAGGTTCCCGATACAGATATTCAATAAAAAAAGGCGCCTTTGGCGCCTTTGTTTATACTGGTTTTTCAAACTCATCAGTCGTGGGGTTGTAGCACATTAGCTCACCTTTATCGAGATCGAAATACCACCCGTGTAATCTGAGCGTACCTGCTTCAACCCGTTCTTTGATGCACTCAAATGTCATCAGGTTTTGCAAAGAAACAAGTACAGCTCGCTGTTCACACAATTTTAGCTGAACACTCTCATGTTCTTGTTTATGATTCACTTTTACCCAATCTTTCGCATTTTGTGCAATCGATACCCAACGGTGAATAAATTTTGAATCTTCCACACCTTCACTTTGCCACAAAGCGCGGATCCCGCCACAATTCCCATGCCCCATCACCACAATGCTTTCGACTTTCAGCGCATTAACGGCAAACTCCAAAGCCGAACTGGTACCATGATGATTATTGTCTGTTTCACATGGTGGTACTAAGTTTGCAACGTTTCTCACTGTAAAAATATCGCCGGGATCACAGTCAGTCAAAATAGCCGGATCTACACGTGAATCACAACATGCAATCATAAGTATTTTAGTTGGCTGCCCTGTTTTCATGCTGTCATAGAGCGCTTTATCATCACCAAAATACGTTTTCTTGAATCGAGAAAAACCCTCTAATAATTTATACGTAGTAGGCATCTTATTTTTGTTATCTCAAAATTGTAAAAATGGGTTGTGGCGTTTTTCATCAGCTAAGGTGGTGGTTGGTCCGTGGCCTGAATGCACAACTAAGTCATCTGGTAAAGCAAGCAGTTTTCTCAAGCTCTGTTGCATCAATGCTGCATTGCCCATTGGTAGATCTGTTCTCCCAACACTCCCAGCAAACAAGGTATCACCCACAAAAATATCACTGCTCGTATAGTAACAACCTTGTCCTGGTGTATGCCCTGGAGTAGATATAAATCTTAACTGTGTTTCACCTAAGTTTATAACATCACCATCATCAACTAAATGGTCTATTCTACCGCATGGACGATTCATATGAGGGGCGCCAAACCAGTCACCTTGTTGCGGTAAGGTATCAAACAGGATTTTTTCTAGTCTGGGGAGATATGTTTCAGCATCAAAACGATTCTGAATTTGGACTAAAGAACCGGCGTGGTCGAGATGCCCATGAGTGAGTAAAATTTTTGTTAGCTTAAACTGCCCACGCTTTTCCTCAAGATACTCGGCAAGCTCATTTGTCTCACCGGTATCAATGATCGCAGCTTCATTTGTTGCTTCATCAATGATCAAATAGGTATTCACAAAAAAGGCGCCAACGGTGATACATTCGATTTTTAACATCTAAAATCCATCACCGTTGACGCCTTACGTTAGAGTTGTCTCTACGTATTATTTGTCCCACTTTTTGCTTGATTCACGAGCAGTAATCATATTCTGCTTGAACCAATCACTTTTCACTTTCTGAGTTCTCGCCAAGTCGAGGTTAGCCTCGTACCATTTTTTCTTAATATCCGCATGTGGATCCGGATGCATATTCGCTTCATACCACTTGTTATGGCTGATCCGCGCTTTCTCCAGATTAGCCTCATACCATTTCTTGTGTGTTTCAGTCGTTAAGTCATCACTGATTTCATACCAATGTTTTTCAGTTGGTGTGTTATCAAGATTTGCTTCGTACCATTTGATACGTTTCTCGCGAGCTTGTTTTAGGTTTGCTTCACGGAATGCTAACTTCCACTCAGTATCGTTGGCTTCTTTAAAGTCATACCAATGAGCCTGTGTGGGTTGATTATCATTAGCTTCATACCATTTACTGCGCTCAGCACGGACAGCAGCCACTGCTGATTTCAGATTAGCTTCATACCATTTATTTTTAGTATGAATGTGGGCGGCGATATTCGCTTCATACCAGGGAGTATCAGTTACTTTTGCTGGTCGCTGATTTGCTTCATACCACTTCTGGTTTTCTCTTGCGATAGCTGCATTGTCTGCAAACCATTTTGATTTAATTTGACGAGTACGAATTAAACTCAGATTTGACTCATACCAGCGTTGTTTAATTTCAGCATGTGGATCAGGATGAATATTCGCCTCATACCACTTACTATGATTAACACGAGCTGTTTGTAGATTGGCTTCATACCATTTCTTTTTAGTGTCTGAATATTTTTCATCACTAAACTCATACCAATGTTTTTCAGTTGGTGTGTTATCGAGATTGGCTTCGTACCACTTGATACGTTTTTGACGAGCCTGATCCAAGTTTACGCGCATCCAAGCTTTTTTTACATCACTGTACATTTCTTCACTGAAATGTTGCCAACGTTTTTCAACCTCAGATTGGCTTTTGTTTGCTTCGTACCATTTACGTGTGGCACGTACAGATTGAACCGCCTGTTGGAGATTAGCGGCATACCATTTATTTTTTGTTTCAATATGCTCAACCAGATTCGCTTTATACCAAGGAATCTCAACATCCTTTGCTGGACGTTTATTGGCGTTATACCAAGGTTTTGCAATATTGATAGAAGGTTTCAGGTTAGCCTCATACCATTTGCTTCTGGACTCTCTCGCTGTCTTAAGATTAGCTTCGTACCACTTTGCTTTGATTTCAAACGTGCTAGTCATATTTCTTACCTCTGCTGGGCATTTAAGTAATTTGATAGTACATGACTTTTACTCAAGTTCACAACAAAATCAGTATGATATTTGATTAAGATCAGTTTTATTCATAACAATGTTTTTCAGCTTTTATGCGTTGCAAAGCTGAAATCTGTTGCTCTACTTGTAACTGTCGTCTATCTTCTTTCTCTTCTACAAGCGCAGAATACCCTAAATACCCCAATCCCAACCAGCCTTGTACAATCGGTATGGTATCAATCATCACCAAAGCGGTCGCCGCTTTATTGGCATCATCCTTATAAAAAGTCGGTTTATACGTATATCGGTATGGATGCAACTGATTGATGGCTTTATCTACCTGATAACAACTCATGTCCTGCATTTTCTGATCGGCCGTTACAACTGGCGGCTCGAAATAAATCGGTTCTGAGGGTACAGGAGGTAGTGTCAAGGCATTAGTTTTCGATGAAAATATTAAGACAAGACATAAAAAAATACTCAACCTTTGCATGTACCTACTCCGTAAAAATCTAGTTCATGTTCGGGTTATCGTCATCGATGACAAAGTCTTCAATAACAATTTATTCTGCAGATGCGTCTTTGTCATTACGGTTATGATCCCCCCACTTCTGGATTTGAGCCATCACCTGAGCATTGAATGTTTTTTCAGGAAATCCAGATTCTTCATCATATTCCCCTGCGTCTATTCCTGATAATAAGGCTAATGCTTGATTGACATGGCTTATACCATAAATATGAAACTTGCCATCCTCAACTGCTTGGATAACATCATCACGCAGCATTAAATGCTGCACATTTGTAGCCGGAATAATAACGCCCTGTTCTCCTGTTAATTCAGTCAGACGACAAATATCATAGAAACCTTCAATTTTTTCGTTCACACCACCAATGGCTTGCACTTGCCCCATCTGATTCATGGAGCCGGTGATAGCAATAGACTGCTTCATAGGAATATTGGCTATAGAGGATAACAAAGCACAGAGCTCTGCCACAGTAGCACTGTCACCATCTACTTCACCATAATTTTGTTCAAACACAATACTCGCTGACATGGACAATGGATTATCAGAAGCATAGGTCCGTCCGAGGTAACCACTCAGAATCAATACACCTTTAGAGTGAATATCTCCGCCTAAATCGACTTCTCGTTCAATATCAATGATATTGTCATCACCATAACGTGCTGAAACAGTCACTCGAGAAGGTTGGCCAAAGCTGAACCCACCGATCCCCAACACAGATAATGCGTTTATCTGCCCAATTACTGCTCCGGATGTTGAGATATCGATAATATTTCGTTCTATTTGCTGATAAATCTGGCTCCGTAAGCGATCCAGCCTTTGCTCTCTTAACTTGATGGAACTTTGGACATTATCTCTGCTAACGAGTTGGCTCTTTTCCTGCTTCGCCATAAAAGAAGCTTCCCGTAATAAATCAGCCATACTCCCCATGTGTAAAGATATTTTCTGGCTATCCTCAATAGTTCTGGCACTATGCTCTATCACCCTGGCAACAGCATGTTTATCAAAATCAATTAATTTGTACTTTTCAATTGTGCTTGCCATCATTTGGGCAAATAAGACGTCATTCTCAATACTGCGTGGCATTTCATCTTCAAAATCGGCCACGACTTTAAACAAGCCAGCAAATTCCGGGTCCATATCGTATAAGAGGTAATACAGTTCTCTATCCCCCAGTAAAACGACTTTCAGTTCTAAAGGGATAGGCTCTGGATCCAATGACACTGTCGCCACAAGACTATAAATTTGCTCTAAGGCATCAAATCTGACCTCACGCGATTTTAATGCTCGTTTCAGCCCTTCCCAGCCATAAGGCTGCATAAGGAGTTGTTCTGCATCTATGATCAAAAAACCACCATTGGCCTTGTGAAGGGCGCCAGCCTTAATCAGAGTAAAGTCGGTTACCAGTGCTCCCATCATTGCCATGTTTTCAATACATCCAAGCAAACTTTGATGGTTAGGCAAATTTTCATAAACAATAGGGGCACCATGATTCTGGCTATTATCAACGACTAAGTTGATTTGGTAGCGTTTATGGATATTGATGTCTGTGGTGCCTTCTTCTGCTGATTGTTCATCTTTCAAAAACGCATCCAGATTACTGCAGATGTCTTTTAGCATGTCATCAAAATAATGCTGTAATTTGCTTGAGTTGGGGTAAGCGTGCTTCAGTTTATTGACTTGCTTACTGATAACTTCAAGAGCGACCTCATCATTCAGCGCCTGAAGCTGTTTAGCATTGTTTCTTTCCCACTCTCTCAGCTCTAATAGAGTGTGTTGCAATTCTTCGTGCAAGTCTGCAATCGCATTCTCTGTCTCTTCCTGTTGAGCTGCAGGTAACTGCTCAAACTCTTCTGAGGTCATGGCCTCGCCATTATGTTGAGCGGCAAAGGCATAATGACCATCTTGTAACCTCAGTAAAACAACACCTTTACGATCAGCCTCTTTTTGTAGCACACCAAACAATCTAACTCGGTGCTTTCGAGTTGCCTCATCGAGGCTTCTTAATCGCCCCCGGTAATATTCATCATCAAACGCTTGCGGCAGCTCATCTTTCAAATCATCAATCACATCTTCAATATCCTGACGTAATTGTTTGCCTTGTCCTGCTGGTAAACTCACTGCATAAGGTCTTTGTGAATCACTAAAATTATTAAGATAAGCCCAATCTTTCGCGGTTGGAAGATGTTCAACATGCTGTTCCAGATAGCGCCGAGTTAACGTATATTTCCCTACTCCTGCCGGCCCCATAACAAACAAATTATAACCATCAGCATCAATGTGACTGCCAAACTCAATAGCGTTTAATGCGCGCTGCTGACCAATGACTTCATTTGTCGCCTTGAGGTCTGCAGTTGAAGAAAAAGTCCATTGCTCTGGCGTACAATGATGATATAAATCACTGACTTGTAATTTTGTGCTCTCAGGCATAGTTTTCTCAATTTGAATAAGTTACTTTAAGCTTAGGTCGACAGAATAATACAGACAATATAGGAAGGGAGAATCAGATGTCACCAAATGATTATGATGAAAAACGTGCATATCATCGAATGAAAGTGGATACGCCAATTACATTTTCCCTTAATGGCCAAGCACAAGTAACACATCAAGCCATCAGTAAAAATCTTAGTGCGAGCGGTTTACTTATCCAGTCAGAGTTTGCACCTACTCAAAATGATAAAATAGAGATTGTAATGGATACAGGTAATGACCGATTTTCGCCATTTATTATTCAGGGGCGTGTGCTGAGAGTAGAAGCAGATATTGAGGCCGCAGAGCAATATTTGATATCAATTTCAATAGAACAGAGTCAATAAACTCATATCCAATAGCTTGTTTTGGTCATCACTTTTGAGGTAATTGACATGAGAATTTTCACTGGAATCGGCAATTCGGCACCGCCGGCATCCAATGCCATGCTTCTGTGATGGCCTTCATCCTCTCGCATTTGTTCCAAAACAGCGCGACTTTTAATATCACTTGGGCTGAGTTGTTGTAGATGTTCATCAAGATGCTTAACCACTTGTTTTTCAGTTTCAGCAACAAAACCCAAGCTCCATTTATCGCCAATCTTTCCTGCAACAGCTCCAATAGCGAAAGAGCCTGCGTACCATATCGGGTTTAGAACACTACGATGTGAAGAAAGAGTGATTAAGCGTTGTTCACACCAAACCAGATGGTCATTCTCTTCTAATGCAGCCTGTTCCATTGCCTGGCGTATTTCTGGTAACTTAGCTGTTAAAGCTTGGCCTTGATATAGAGCTTGTGCAGATACTTCACCAGAATGATTTACTCTCATCAATCCCGCTGAATGTTTTTTTTCTGAAGACGTTAGCGAGGTAGTTTCATTGAGATGGCTGCCAGGCACTTCACGCTGAGTGGTCTCTGGTTGACCGAATACTGTTGTGATGGCTTTATCTACTTCGATAATGACTCGGTCAACAATACTCAACTGTCTCAAATTCAACATAACTCTACCTGATATTAAAATAGCTCGATATCACCGTGCACGACTTGTGACACTGGTTTGACTTTACCTTCTCTCAGTAAGCGGCTGTAGCTGTGAACCTGGTTTCTGCCATTGCCTTTAGCATAGTAGAGAGCTTCATCAGCTTCACCAATGACGTCTGAAGGTGAAGGTTGAGCAAAAACCTCAACAAAACCAATACTAATGGTCACTTGATTTATTTGAGGAAAGTCATGGGCTGCTACCATTTCCCTGATACGCTCAAATGTTCGCATAGCATCTTCTTCATCTGGCGCTTTTAGAACGACTACAAACTCTTCACCACCATAGCGATACACAAGGTCATCGTCTCTGATAACACCAGATTTCATCAACCGCGCTACCAGAATAATGACTTCATCGCCATATAGATGACCGAAATTATCATTGATGGTTTTAAAATTATCGATATCAATAACACCCAGCCAATACTTCACAGCAAAAGTTCGACGACGTGAATCGTTTGGAGATGTCAGCTGCTCACTGAAGTGTGAGCCTTGTCGCACCAGTATTTTGGTAATTTCATTATCAAGAGTTTCACGGTTGAACAAACCAGTAAGTTTGTCTTTCTGTGTTTTTTCAATCAATGCTAGATAATTGGAATAGACTCTGAGTATTCCGTAAATTAATCTCTGATCACCATTTGAAGGGACGAGATCAGTTGAGATGAGTAGTACAGCGAAAATAACACCATTTGCATCGAAAGCAGGATAGACCACATTCCACTTACCATTTTCTGTGGAAGTCAGTTCCACATCCGCATTTTTGATGGCTTTGAAAATAGTCTCACTGAGGTCAGATTGCTCAGTCATTAATCGCGGGTTTTCATCGCTTGAAACAATAACACCATTCACACAGAAAGCTAACAAGCTTAACTCATGAGCACCGCTATTTTCTCTAACACGAAATAATCTCAGGTCCTGAGATGGGAAAAGTTCATTGAGCGTTTTTAGGAGGCTTTTTTCAAGTACATGCCGGTCATGATAGCTGGTAATTTCTGCAAGATTATCTATGATCCTTATACTGTTATGATTCATTGCCACATGCCTTGTATGCTCACAGATTAAGGTAACGTTGAGCACGCTCACTTAATGTCCAGTATGAAATATCCATACTCAATCGGACAAAATATACTTTTTCCGTATTTAAATCAATGCTTAGAGCTTGATTTTGGCGACTTGGGCCTTGGTTTATCTCTCTAGATACCTAAAGAGTGTATCCGCTAAGTCACGTGGCTGGAATTTCGAGACATAGTCATCAGCACCAGCACCAACCCCCATTGCTTTGTTTGCTTTTGCCGTCAGGGAAGAGTGCATTATTACAGGTAAATTTGACATTCTAGGGTCTGACTTTATTTTTTGTGTTAGCACATAACCATCCATTTCAGGCATTTCAACATCTGTCAGGACCATTTGGATTTCAGATGTAATATCCCGCCCTTCCTGTTCACATTGTGCAGCAATCTTATTCAGCATTTTCCATGCTTCAGCACCATTTACTGTACCAATATGTTCTACACCCATAACATCTAGAGTTTTAGTAATCTGCTTGCGTGCAATATTTGAATCATCAGCAAAAAGCAATCGATAATGACCTTTTTTGTCGACTTGTCTAATACCATCAAACACAGTTTCGTCGTAAAAGTCACCAGCATCAGCCAGCACTTTTTCGACGTCCATAATCATGACCAGTCGCTTATCGTTCAATTCTGCAACAGCTGTGACTAAACCACCCATGCGTTGAGAAATAAGTTGTGGTGGTTCTTTAACTTGTTCCCAATTAAGGCGTTGAATCGTATCTACAGAGCTGACCAAGAATCCCTGAACATGCGTGTTATATTCAGTGATCATTAAAATCCGTGGCTTATCTTTAGATCTTAGTTTGCAAAACTTTTGCAGGTTGATGATAGGTACCATATCACCACGAAGACTGACAAAGCCCTCAACTCCATCGGGCATTTCCGGCGCTGTTGTTATCTCAGGAATATTCAATACTTCCCTGACTTTAAAAACATTGATTCCAAACAGTTCATTTCTTCCTGTTTCATCACTTGTACCTAAACTGAACAACAAAACCTCAAGGTGATTTGTACCAGCTAGTTTGGTGCGCTCGTCGATGGAGTCAATAAATGTGGCCATATGAATTCTCGCAAAACTTCAGATAAATTAACGTGAATATGTCTAAAAATAATAGCGGACATTAGCACGAAAGCTTGAGCAGAGTTAGCCACATTATCTGAAAATTTATCGGGTGTGCTAACAAGCAGCAATTAAATCATGAAGTTATGTTAGCTACCAGAGAAAAATTATTCATCTATCAAGAAGACGTTTTTGCTGGAAGCAATACACGGAGCTGCAGATATAGGATGCACGAACAGAATTGACTGGCAGTAAAATTAGATGATTGTTAGAGTAGGACACTAAAGTCGTTTAAAGATTGTTCAATAATGACTTTAGAAATAGAATACAATTGAAAATCGAGATATATACAGCAAAAGAATGCTGTCGGAATGGTGCCCAGGGGGAGACTCGAACTCCCACGTACATAAGTACACTAGCACCTGAAGCTAGCGCGTCTACCAATTCCGCCACCTGGGCAACAGACGCGCAAAGATACAGAGTGAAACAAAAACTGTCAATGACCAATAATAACGAAAACGATCCCTTTTTCGATAGAGAAGCCGAAAAATACGACAACCCCATCCCCAGTCGTGAATTTATCTTAGACATTCTCAAACAAAACAACACCCCATTATCGCGCAAAAACATCGCTAAACTGATTGATGTTAAAGGTGAAGATGCAAACGAAGCCCTGCGTCGTCGTCTGCGCGCAATGGAACGTGACGGCCAACTTCTTCGCAACAGAAAAGGCGCCTATGGCGTCGTGTCCAAGATGAACCTTATCAGTGGTCGCGTTATGGGCCATCCTGAAGGCTATGGCTTTCTTATTCCTGATGAAGGCGGCGATGACCTCTTCCTGACCGAACGTGAAATGCGAATGGTGCTTCATGGTGACCGAGCTTTGGCCCGTATCACCGGAACCGATAGAAAAGGCCGTAAAGAAGGCGCTATTGTTGAGGTAGTAAAACGCAGTAACGAGCGCATTGTCGGCCGCCTGGTGCAGGATGCCGGCATTTTTTATCTTATCCCCAATAATCGCAGAATCAGCCAAGACATTCTAATTCCACCCAGCGATTTAATGAATGCACAAGTCAATCAAATTGTTGAGGCTGAAATTACTGAACAGCCCAACAAGCACCGTTCTCCATTAGGAAAGATAGTTAATGTACTGGGTGACCATATGGCACCGGGCATGGAAATTGATATTGCTCTCCGTGCTTTTGAATTACCACATGAATGGTCACCTCAGGCTGAGGAACAAGCGAACAATCTAGGCGAAACAATTCCTGAAGCTGCCATCGATGGCAGACTTGACCTTCGTGATATGCCACTTGTCACTATTGATGGCGCGGATGCCAGAGATTTTGACGATGCTGTGTACGCTGAAAAACTCGAGTCAGGCAACTGGCGTTTATGGGTGGCTATCGCCGATGTCTCACATTACGTTCTGCCGAACAGCCCGCTGGATCAGGACGCACAGGAAAGAGGCACTTCCGTCTATTTCCCAAGTCAAGTTATCCCCATGCTGCCTGAAGCACTATCTAATGGTTTGTGCTCACTGAATCCAGAAGTCGATAGACTCTGTATGGTCTGTGAAATGGAAATTGATCAGGCAGGGAAAACTGTCTCTTACCATTTCCATGAAGCCGTGATGCACTCCAAAGCCCGGTTAACGTATGACAAAGTGGCGGCGATGCTGGTTGATAATGACACAGCATTACGCGAACAATACCAACATGTATTACCTGCCATCGAAACGATGTATGACTTATATAAAGTCATGCTAGAAGCCCGTCATGAACGTGGTGCTATTGACTTTGAGATGACAGAAACCCAATTCATTTTTGATGAAAACAGAAAGATCAAGTCAATAGAACCACGCGAGCGTAATGATGCTCACCGTCTTATTGAAGAGTTTATGATTGCAGCCAATGTCAGTGCGGCATTATTCCTGCTGGAAAGTAAACTGCCTGTTTTATATCGCATTCACGAAACACCTTCAGAAGAAAAACTCTCTGGTCTGAGAGACTTTTTAGGTGAACTCGGTTTATTTTTAGGGGGTGGTGAAGAACCAGAACCGCGTCACTATGCCTCCTTATTAGCGACCGCGAGTAAACGCCCTGACGGTCACTTGTTACAGACCGTGATGCTGCGAAGCATGAAGCAAGCCGTTTATAGCCCGGATAATGTGGGACACTTTGGCTTAGCGCTTGAGGCATACGCCCACTTCACTTCACCTATTCGTCGTTATCCTGATCTCTTAGTGCATCGGGCAATTCGCCACGTTCTCAGCCAGAGAAAAGATAAAAAATGGCGTTATTCCTATGAGGAAATGGCTCAACTCGGTGAACATTGCTCAATGACCAGTCGTCGTGCTGATGAAGCCACCAGAGATGTCAGTGACTGGCTTAAATGCGAATACATGCGTGATCGTGTTGGTGAAGTTCATGACGGCGTAATAAGTGGCGTCACCGGCTTTGGCTTATTTGTCGAGCTGAGTGATATTTATATAGAAGGTTTGGTCCATGTCACCTCGCTGAAAAATGATTATTACCAGTTTGACCCGACAGGTCACCGCCTTACCGGTGAGCGAACGCGCAAAGTGTATCGATTAGGAGATACATTAAAAGTTAAAGTGGTTCGCGTCGATCTTGATGAGAAAAAAATTGATTTGGAATTAGTTGAGACGAAATAATATAAATGGCTGTTATGAGAAACAATAACAGCCATTTGTTTCGATATCAGACGAGTAAGACATCGTGTTATTTTGCATCTAAACAGAGATTTTCCTTGACCAGAAAAATAATCACAGTAGAATTATCGTCTTTCTTGAGGTCGGCATCCTAAGTCATCCACACCTCAAACAAGAATAATGGTGAGTGTAGCTCAGTTGGTAGAGTCCCGGATTGTGATTCCGGTTGTCGTGGGTTCGAGCCCCATCACTCACCCCACCTTCCCCCCCAAACTCCAAATAAATAGCCGATAAATAACGTAACGTTTATCTATGTCGCGTTTGTCACAGTATCCAACTTTTTATTAAAAAATTTTCATCATTTTGAAACAATGACTTGCATGAAAACTCAAAATTAATCTCGATTTTGGCTTGCAAGCTCGAAAATGCCTCCGTATAATGCGCTTCTTCATTGCCGGTGTAGCTCAGTTGGTAGAGCAGCTGATTTGTAATCAGCGGGTCGTAGGTTCAAGTCCTATCTCCGGCTCCAGAATAAAAAAAAGCCTCGCTATCTTAGCGAGGCTTTTTTTGCCTAGAATAACTATAAAGCGCTCCCGTCGTATTTTAAGCCCCCCGATATCCCCCACTATTTTTCATATGGTGAACTCGATCTCAAAGTTTTTCTAAATTAACCATTTCAAGTACCGCTAAATAAATGTGTTATCTGGAAGCAGCTAACTTAAATATTTATAAAAAAACTGACTTGAATAGGTTCTTAATGTACAGCCTTGATAATTTCTTTGTTACATCAGCGCCACAGCAATCACTCATTGTTGGTTCATATGACTTATTTCTCGTCATACTTTCAATCATTTTGGCAACAACAGCGTCTTTCGTAGCCTTACATTTTGCTTCAATGACAAAAGTGATACAAAACAATCACCACCGTCATATTGCCATTATCGCTGGTGCCAGCATTTTCGCTGGGGGCGTCTGGAGTATGCACTTTGTTGGTATGTTAGCTTATGAGATGTCTGAACAAGCGACATACAATATTCCTCTCACACTTATCTCAATTCTACCAAGTTTGATTGCCTCATATATCACTCTGAGAATGCTAGTCAATCCTGCAATGACTTTGTGGCAACTGATTATCAGTAGTTTGTCAGTAGGTGCAGGTATCGGAATGATGCATTACGTCGGAATGGAAGCAATGGAAATGGATGCTGATCTACGTTATGTGCCAAGTTGGTTCTTTGCATCAATTATTGTTGCTGTTGTCTTAGCTTTTATCGCGCTATCTGCTCGTCATTATCTTACAAAATTTTGGAAACAGCACTCTGTTCATCTTATCAACATAATAAGTGCCCTGGTTATGGGCCTTGCCATTTCAGGAATGCACTACACAGGCATGGCAGCAGCACGATTTATTATGAGCGATGATACTCTGATGCCGCATCGTATCACCGAAGATCATGTTCAACTGTCTTATGTGATTACCTCTATCACATTATTGCTTATCGCTTTAGCAATCACTATTGCCTCTCAGCTCAGATACCGTCAGTTACTTACAGAAAAAACCATCAGTGAGCTACGCCTGAAAACAACACTTGAAACAGCAGTTGACGGCATCATCACTATAGATGAAAAAGGTACCATCCAAGACTTTAATCCCTCAGCGTCAGTTATCTTTGGCTGGAAAAATACAGAAATTATCGGCAGACCTTTCTTTGTTCTAGTACCTGATGATGCTAAACATGAATACCAGGAGTATTTATTCAATTTTCATAACACGGGGAAAACTCAACTTACTGGCCAAGCGAGAGAAGTCTTTGCTAAACATAAGGATGGTCATACATTTCCAATCCGACTAGGCGTTGGTCGTGTTGAAGTTAAAGATGTTGGCTCTATGTTTGTTGGTTTTGCTACCGATATTTCTCAACGATGGGAAATTGAAGAAAAGCTACGTAAGAGCGAAGAGCAATATAGCTCATTAATTAGAAATATTCCTGGCGCCAGTTTTCGTTGTTTGCTGGATGAATACTGGTCAGTCATTTTTGTTAGCGATGCTATTTTTGATATCAGTGGATGGACAGCTAAAGACTTTTATGAAAAGCGAATTCACCTCTCAGAACTCATTCACCATGATGATGTCGCTTTGACCAATGATGTTGTTCAGTCTGCACTTGAAAGTAAAACCAGCTACTCAGTTGAGTTTCGCTGGAAACACAAAGATGGTCACTATATCTGGGTATTTGAAAAAGGCTCTATCATTTATGAGAACAACAATCCTGTATGGATAGATGGGCTAATACTTGACATTACCCAGCGCGTAGCGATGGAAGATGACCTTCGTCAGGCTAAAGAGAGAGCTGAACTTTCAGCAGAGAGTAAAGCCAGATTCATGGCTAATATGAGTCATGAAATAAGAACGCCAATGAACGCCATCATCGGTTTTTCAGATCTGCTTCTTGATGCCAAAGATATCAATGACAACAATAAAAAGCATCTGCAGACAATCAGCCAGTCAGCGCGCTCATTGCTTCACTTATTAAATGATATTCTAGACAGTGCCAAACTAGAAAAGAATAAACTCGAACTCGAAGAATCCACATTCGATTTAACCAGGCTGATTGATTCGGTCATTTCAACATTATGGCTTCAAGCAAAAAATAAGAACCTATACCTTAACTGCAGCATACCTGACGATATTCATACCACGTATTTGGGAGATGAAAACAGAATTAGGCAAGTGCTATACAACATTATCGGTAATGCCGTTAAGTTTACTGAAAATGGTGGTGTCACTGTCTCGGTATTCCCTATTGCTGAGTCCACTCTTCGTTTTACCGTTGAAGACACTGGTATTGGGATGGATGAAGCCATACTGAATACGATTTTCGAACCCTTCGCTCAGGCCGATGCTTCAATGAGCCGTCGCTTTGGTGGAACCGGACTCGGTACGACAATTTCCAAACAGTTAGTAGATTTAATGGGAGGAGAATTAAATGCCAGCAGCGAGGCGGGTATTGGTAGTACATTTTTCTTTGATCTACCGCTGCAAAAGACTGATGACATCATTGATACGACATTAGAGAATCAATCGCTCTCGATTCCACCCAAAACAGTCTTAATTGCTGATGATATCTCTCAAAATTTGACTTTACTATCACTTTTACTTGAGCGACAAAATCATACTGTTATTACTGCTGTAAATGGTGAAGATGCATTTCATCAATACATCACAAATAAACCTGACATTATTCTGATGGATTTACAAATGCCAGTGATGGATGGATTTACAGCTACCAGAAAAATTCGCGAATATGAGTCAGCTCAGCGACTTCAACCGATACCTGTAGTGGCTTTAACCGCAAGTGTATTATCTGAAGATCGTCTTCAAGCGGCTAATGCCGGCATGAATGGCTTTTCCCATAAACCTATTGATATTCAGCTGCTCACTGCTGAAATGGCACGAGTTCTCGGTATTGAGCCAGACTTCATCTCAATAGCTCCTGAAAAACATCATATCGATGAAAATAAGTTCACACAGATTAGTACTGATAAAGCATTAACCTTATGGGGCAGCTACTCTGTTTATTTAGCTGAATTAGCACGTTTTATAAAAGAATATAGCGATGTCAGCAAACAGTTAGCAGAGTTGAATGAAACATCGAATTACAGTGAACTGAAAAAGCTGGCACATAAGCTCAAAGGTGTGTCAGGAAACCTGGGCCTTATGAAAATCCATCAATCAACTTCTTTGATAGAAAATAAGTCAAATAATGAAAATAAAGTCGAAATAGCGGCGGAGATTGCTAAGCTCGACAAGGCGTTTTCCACGTTATCAAAAGAGGAAAAACGGATAAAAGCCTCACTGGCTGACTCAGACAGTGATAGAACATTAGCATCACCAGTCCACCTTGGTCATGACAGTATATTGGCTCTTGTCGACGAACTTATCGAGCTTAGCGAGCATGGAGAGCTTAACGAAGATAAAGTAGATGAGCTGGTAAATGGGGTTGAAGCTGACTTACATGGACTTGCTCTAGACATTAAAAAGTCTGTGCTCGACTTTGACTTTTTGGTCGCCCAAAAACACTTATCCGCTATCAAGCAACATATAACGAAGATGAATGCATGACTACCATAAAGAAATATCAGCCTCGAATTCTTATTGTCGATGATGAGCCAACGAACTTGAGAGTGCTACGTCAGGTTCTGCAACACGACTATGCCCTATCGTTCGCCCGCTCAGGAAAAGATGCACTGGCATTGATTGCCAAGGAAAAGCCAGATTTGATCTTGCTCGATATCATGATGCCAGAAATAACAGGCTTAGAAGTTTGCCAGCAATTAAAAGCTAGACCAGACACCTCACACATACCGATTATCTTTGTAACAGCTTTACAAGATCCGGACGATGAAGCGCGAGGCTTTGACATTGGTGCTGTAGACTACATTATCAAACCCATCGTGCCCTCCACGGTCTTAGCCAGAGTGAAAACACATATTTCTCTCGTCAAAGCAGATGAGCTTCGTGCCACCCATATCGATCTGATTGAACGTCTGGGTAGAGCTGCAGAATACAAAGATAATGAGACTGGCCTGCATGTTCAGCGAATGAGTCGCTATGCAAAAATTATTGCGCTGGGTTACGGGTTTGATGAAAGCACGGCAAACGAACTCATGATGGCTGCTCCCATGCATGACATTGGAAAAATTGGTATTGCTGACAAAATCTTATTAAAACCAGGTAAGTTAAC
The DNA here is from genome assembly GCF_000214595.1 of Methylophaga thalassica MP. Classification (GTDB taxonomy): domain Bacteria; phylum Pseudomonadota; class Gammaproteobacteria; order Nitrosococcales; family Methylophagaceae; genus Methylophaga; species Methylophaga thalassica. Next base: position 38,787 of record NZ_AFIG01000003.1, read on the forward strand.
GTCAGAAGAATTTTCAGAAATGAAAACACATACTTTAATCGGGGCCGAGATCTTAGCAAACTCAAAATCGCGATTGATTCAATTAGCTCATACTGTTGCCCTTACCCATCACGAGAAATGGGATGGTACGGGTTATCCAAATGGATTAAAAGGTGACGAAATTCCCCTCGCAGGTCGAATTGTTGCCATAGCAGATATTTTTGATGCTCTAACCAGCGCCAGACCATATAAGGAAGCCTGGCCAGTTGAGGAGGCCATAGAATTCATTAATGAACAGAGTGGCAAACACATTGATCCGGCTTTGCCCCCCATCTTAATTGAACACCTCCCTGAAATTCTGAGAGTGAAACTAGCATTTTCTGATTAGTTAGGACATAGATTCATAGCTCATAAACTGATCTCTTCCAGCATTTTTAGCGGCATAGAGCATCAGGTCGGCATGTTTTAAAGCAGAATCGAAATTCGTGTGTGATAGCTCCTCAGATGAGACGGCACGGATACCCGCACTGGCCGAAACAGAAAGTGTCTCGTCACGTAACTCAATACGGATATGACGAATCGCGTCTAATAATGTTTTTGTAAACTTGGCAGCGTGTTCTGATTGGGCTCCTGACAAGATCATAAGAAATTCTTCACCGCCCCAGCGCACAAGAATATCCGAAGCACGAATACTTTCGGCCATGACTTCAGCAGTACGTCTTAAAACGATATCTCCGACGTGGTGACCATGTTGGTCATTAATCTTCTTGAAATAGTCCAAATCCAGCATGATGACGCTATAGGGAGTTCCCAAACGCTGCATCAAGGCGACTAAACGACGTGCCCCCTGCTCACCTTCCGCCCGATTTGTCAGCCCGGTCACCCCATCGAGTGAGGTTACATCATCTAGCGGAATATGCATTTCCATTGCTCCGCCATTATCCATTGGCATAGCCATCACTTTAAATTTCTGTGGTCCGCTGTTCGTTTGATGAATGTGTAAATGACTGATCGTTGTTTTCAGGGTCTGAGCATCAAGTTTTGGACAAGTTTCACCATTTTCATTGCAAGGACTGTCATAACCATGGCTCATTTTGTAGCAAGGCTGATCAATATGACTGTACTCATGAACAGCTTCTTGATTCGCACGCACCACCATGTAGTTAATATCAATAACGGTAACAGGGAAAGGTAAAACATCCAGCAGGGGCCACGCAGAATCAATTTGCTCCAGACTGAGTAAATCCGTTGGATTCTTTTCTTTTAACTGCGAGTTAAGTTCCATTTTTGTCTCAATCATGATTTAAAGTCACTATCATCATAAACAACCATACTCTTTGTACGGCTATACTGTAAATATATGAACGATCATGATTTGGATGAGCGAATTATTATATTGATTGGCTCATAGTGAAAAGCAGCTGTGCCAGATTATTTCAGCAAGAAATATAAACACAGGCAGTTGAGCAGAAGTAAAATCAAAGAACATATTTGCCAGAATTTAACCGGATAACGGTACATCAGCGGTAATTTTTCATCACGCAAATACGCCGGATTCGGCTTGATCAAATCAGTCTCAAATTCAGATAATGCCTGGTATCGTCGCTCAGGATAAAGCTGTAATGCTTTCTGAAGAGTTTTATCTACCCAGCTAGGAATATCGTGAATTAATGTGTTGATGGATTGATATTCAATACGATGAAGATCTTGTTTGGCACGCACCTTCGCCAGTTTTTCCGCATAGGGAAGTTGGCCCGTTAACATTTCATAAACAATACAAGCGAGAGAAAACTGATCAGACGCCGCCTGTCCAGCACGACCTAATAAATACTCTGGTGCAGTGTAATGTTTTGTACCCAATAACTCGCTACGCTCCACCGGTGTTGAGATATCAGCGATACCGGCAATCTTAGTCGAACCGAAATCGATAAGTTTAACTACGCCATCTCTGGAAATCATAATATTGCCGGGCTTTAAGTCCTGATGAAGCATATCCAGCCGATGAAAGGCTCTGACCGCAGACACAAGTTGAGGCACAATTTCCCGTACTGTTTTTAAATCCAGACGACCGACATCATTCAGCCACTGTTCAAGCGTTTTGCCATCCACATACTCCATGATGTAATAGAGAAACCGCCGTGGCCGCTTTTGTTCAATGGTTCTTACCACATGAGCGTTGTTGATTCTTCGCCCCACCCACTCTTCCAATAAGAATCTTTCCAGATAGGCGGGATCATCTTCAAAATTTACCGATGGTGTCTTGATCACCACCTTATCACCGCTTTCAGTATCAACGGCTAAATACAGTTGGCTGGTCGAACTTGCATGTAATTCACGACTAATTCGGTAACCATCAATAATCACGCCTTCATACAAGTCCGGCGGAAATGGCAAAGCGGTTAATTGAGCAAAGACTTCATCAGGATCTTGTGTTGGTAATTGCTCAATAGTGATAATCTGACAGCTTATATTGTCCTTACTACCCGCCGATAATGCTTCATCACATATTTGTTGTGCATATTGCTCTGGCTCAGCTCCAGCACCTGCCAACAAAAATTGTTTCAGTACTTTGTCTGGCAAAACATCATGCACGCCATCAGTGGTTAATAAAAAAACATCGTTTTCCTGAACAGCGAAAGACTTGTAATCAATGTCCAAACAGTAATCAACGCCAAAAGCCCGCCCTAAATATTCTTTATTAACATCGATACGTATACGGTGATCGGTGGTGATGGGTTCAAGTTCGCCATCACGAAACAAATAGATTCTCGAATCGCCCACATGGAAAATATGTGCGGTCGTTGATTTCACAACAACCGCACTAAAAGTAGATGCCATACCACGGTCAGCCTGCTTAAACTGATGGCTTTGACCGTGTAACCAAGTGTTGATCGCTGTCAGCACCTTACTGCCAGACTGTTTAACAGACCAGGAATCAGGCGTACTGAAATAATCACTCATAAACCCGGTCACACAGGCCTGGCTGGCTTGTTTACCTTCGTTACTTGAACTCAAGCCATCGGCAATGGCACACGCGATACCTTTTGTTTCTAACAGAGCGAGATTGGCAGGGATATAAAACCCCACTGCATCCTGATTATCTGCTTTGATGCCTCGGCTGGAATACTGCCCAACCGAGACTTTCAATCTCGCGACCATAACGATCCTTAAATTAATGAACGTCTATCATTTGTACTGAGCCATCAGGCAGCACTTCTGCCATTTGTCCTCGCGGCTCATCCATAAACTGTACCGCAATCAGGGTAACAATGGCCGTCCCACAGATAACAAAGAAGAAGGTTTGTGCAGAAACTAAAGATAAGATAGTTAAGAAAGTCACAGCACCGACATTACCATAGGCACCGGCCATACCTGCCACCTGCCCAGTTAAACGACGTTGCACCAGTGGTACAACTGCAAACACCGCGCCCTCACCTGCTTGCACAAAGAATGAGCAAGCCATCGTCGCCAACACGGCCAACACAATGAACCATTCAGGTGTGATCATGCCCATCACAAAATACCCTACTGCCAGTCCACTGATGCAAATCGTCAGTGTTCTCTTTCTACCTAAACGATCGCTGAATAAACCACCAATAGGTCTCGAGACCAGATTCATAAAAGCAAATCCTGATGCCAGTAACCCGGCTTGTACAGCACTGATATCAAACGTTTCACTGAAAAATAACGGCAACATCGATACCACCGCTAATTCAGATCCAAATGTAGCTAAGTAAGCTAAATCCAACACGGCGACTTGTTTAAATTTGTAACGGTGAATTTCAGGGGTTTCTTTTACGAAGACCTCTTTGTTTACTTGATAAATGTGGTAAACCTGATAGAAAAATAAAACAACCAGACCGACATAAATCGCATAGCTGACATTCATTGACAGCAAGCTGACACCACTGGGTGATAACTTCCATGCTAATAAAGCTAGTGCTGCATACATAGGAATATTCATTACGATATAAAGAAAGAAATCTCCCTTACTGGTCACTTCCATTGCACCTGATTTTTTTGGTTTAAAGTAAGTAGAGCCTTGTGGCGTATCAGAAACACTATTGTAGTAAATGAAGGCATACACAAGTGCAATAGCACCAGTCAGACCAATGGCATAACGCCAGCTATCCTCACCCCCAAACATCAAGGCAATCGTAGGTAATGACATCGCTGCTGCTGCTGAACCAAAATTACCCCAGCCACCATAAATACCCTCAGCCAAACCGACTTGCTTTGCTGGAAACCACTCGGAAATCATACGAATGCCGATAACAAAGCCAGCACCAACAAAACCCAACATAAAGCGAGCAAGTGCTAATTGCTCAAAACTATCGGCCACTGCGAAGAAAAAACAGATAATGCTGGAAATACCGAGCAGCAGTGAATACATGATCTTAGGACCATATTTATCCACCAGCATACCGATAACAATTCGTGCAGGAATGGTTAACGCCACATTCAGTATCAGTAACGTTTTTATTTGCTGGCTGTCGAGACCTAAGGTATCGCGAATAGCCATTAATAAAGGGGCGTGATTAAACCACACCACAAAACTGATAAAAAAGGCTATCCAGGTTAAATGAAGGGTACGGATATTATCTTTAAAAGATAATAAATTGAGTTTGTTATTAGACATTAATTCAGCTCTCTTTTAAACATACCAGAATGGTTATGTTCGAATAGCGGGAATCATGCCAATCCATAACAATTTGATTTATATATTATTTTAATATTTAAATAAGCATACTAAATACATATTAAAGCTAAAATGGTGCATCTTGCACGCTACTAGTGCACTAAAGTCAGTCTATGGCCAGATCTTCATCAGGCCAGTCGAGGTCACAACAGAACACAAACATCTTTCCATTCACTTCTACAGCTTGTGACACAGTAATACACATATGAGAGCCGGCAACAGACAGATATGGGCGACTAATTTGTGTTGTATCCGGATTTTGTATTGCCCTGAAGTGATAGTGTCTATGTGACCAATTCGCATTATCTCCGGAAAGTAATGGCGAAAAGCGGATATCCAGTTTTGCCGTGTATTTGTTTGAATACAGGCTTCGACCTATCTGATAGCCCGATTCGTCAAGTAAATAACAACGTACAGCCCGCTCATCGTCAAACAGTTCGCTCCCACATGCTTCGAAAGCACGCCCATGCTTAAACGCACTAACCTCTTTCTCAAAAACCAACTGGAAAGCGCGGAAATGTTGTTGAAGCTTACGATTATATTGACTACGGACATTCTGATGTTGCTGTAAAAGCTGATCCATCGCTTCACCAAAATCTACGTCCTGCTGCAGATCGGATTCAGGCGTAGCAAAATAAAACCCCTGGATCATATCGGCATTACTGGAAATAGCGACTAGCGCTTCTTTTTCGGATTCAACACCTTCAATAACAACTAAACTACCTGCCTCGTGTATGAGTGACACGATACCGGTGAGGATTCTTTCCACCTTCATCGACTGGCCAGCTTTCTTAACCAAGCTACGATCAATCTTCACAATATCAGGCTGTAGATTCCAGATGCGATCAAAATTAGAATGGCCAGCCCCAAAATCATCAATCGCAATCAAACATCCCAAACGGCGAAAATGTTGAATGAGTTCCAAAAGGTACTCACGGTCATCAATTTCACTCTCTAAAATTTCAATCACAATACGTCTGGCAGGCAGTTTGGTTTGCTGCATCAATTCATGCATAAACCCGGCATCAGGACGCTCAGCCACCAGACACTGAGAATTGAGGTTGAGAAATAACCAGGCATTATTATCAGGCTGATGAGAAAAGTTAGAGGCATGCAGAAAACGACAGGTTCGGTCTAACTCCAGATGTTCACGCTGACTGGTTGGCTGGGACATAATCTCAACCGGCGATACCGCTCTGCCATCAATATCATTAGCACGTAATAAACCTTCATACCCAACCGCTTTTCGGTGAGCGATACTGAAAATGGGTTGAAAAACCGATGTCAGGCAGAACGACTTATATGTGGTTTCATAATGATGTTCATTCAGTGACAGTTCAGTCATCCCTACTCGTACCTTTGATATCTGTGGGCAATGTTGTTTTAACATTATTTACCTTAAATCTTAATGCGTCCGTTTATTAATTACCACAATAGTTAAAATTAAACATCTCAAAGACACCTTCAGCTACTACAGGGCAAATAGTACAAGCAGGATTTAAGCCAATAATATTGGGATTGAGCTGGATGATGTTCAGGACACTATCTTCCATAGAAGATAAGAAGCCACTTATATAAAAGTGGCTCCATGCTTTGTTTATATTGTTAATTATTAAATATTTTTTTGCGGTTCAAGTAAATTAGCCGCAGCCAGAATATTTTGAGCAAGTTGGCCGAGTCGCATATTCTGATTCATGGCCGATGTTCGCATCAGGCTGTATGCTTCATTTTCTGTGCACTTCCGTTGTTCCATAATAAGTCCTTTAGCTCTATCAATAATTTTTCTGTCAGCCAAAGACGTTTTTAAATCTTTCAGCTGTTTTTGCATACTCTGTACTTGTTTAAACCGGGCTATGGCAGTACGGAGAATCGCGTGAATCCGGTTCTCATGAAAACCATCAACAATATAGGCACTAACACCGGCCTCAATGGCCTCTTCAATGGCTTCATCTCGGTCATCATGTGTGAAAATCACAATCGGTAATGGAAAGCGTTCGTTAATTATCTTAAATTTACTTAACAGTTGACTATCGCTGGTATTCATAATGGCAATAATCAAGTCGGGCTCAATGGTCCATTTCAGATTAAGTAATTGCTGTAAATTAGTGGCTTCGAAAATGACGTTATAGTCGGTATTTTCAAACACCTTTTGCAGCGTATTCATAAACTCCGTAAATTCACTGATAACAACCGTGTTAATCGTTTTAGTGACTGTTTTCATAGCAGCATTGCTCATATCATTCGTGTATGTTTTTGGGAGGCATATTGAATAACGATACTGAAAATATTCAGCACTTCATCAATAGCCCGTGTGGAAAGATTAAAATATTCATGGCTATCAAGCTTCAACTGACCCCGTTGAAGCACACGTTTATCAACCATATTCAATAAGGCATCAATTTGCTGACGAACCGCTTTAGAGGAAGTTTCCAACGAAGAATTCAAATCGTTGTTATTAATTAATTTGACTTCAGACAGCAACCTCTCTGAGGTGGTTTTTACTGAGATACGTAAAAACTCAAGCAGAATTCTATCAGCGGCCAAACACGCTCCTCTGGCACAAACGCCCGAACCTATAGCTCGTGTATATCCGAGCGTTTCTGCAACACGAAGCGTATCAATACAAATTTCTGAAACGCGTGTGCAGGAATCAAGCATCAAGCGATGTAAGTCATATGCTCTCATCACATCATCTAACAGCATTAGTTGGCCATCTATCATCAAGCTATGTTGTCTGACGATATTTTGTGGAGAAAGATCTTTGGCCAGAGCATGTTGTTTTAGCCGAGGCCAGTGCTCTATAAAAGATTGCCATTGAGGAAAATCTGATAGTGTTTGACTCATCTCACTGTCAATCAGATTGTCGATATCATTCTGTAGCTGAATCATTTGTGGAAATAACTTCTCATTCCCACTTACGACTGCATTGCTTGTGCCACGATGTTTTTGGCAATGGTCAACCACCGACCGTAAATGGCTGGTCAGTAATATGCCTTGTTTTATTCTCAGATTGAGCTGACGACGCTCAGATATCAGATTGTAAATAATCAAAAGCATGCAAGTGGCAACTACACCACCAATGATCAATGGATACATCTTTGTTCTCCAGTGAAATTAGCTCAGAACTGAGTCATTCCCAGGTCGCTAAATAACCAGCCATAATCCCTAGAGGCGAAATCATTACCATAAAAATTAATTTCACTAATTCTTTTACTACCATCATTAAGTCAACGAAATATCCCATGACATGCTCCTTGCAGTAGTGGATGACAATCTCAATTTTGCATAAGCTATGCCAAAAAAATATTTATTTAAATACAGCAACTTAAACTATTAAGATACTTTCCGTCTGCTTCAAAATGGTGTTATGGGGATGGCTATTGAACAATTGTGGTGCAGATTTAACAGATAAAAAAAAGCCGGGCAGTGCCCGGCTAGATGAGGAGTATGATTTAGAAGTTAAGCTGTCCATATAACCAGAACTTATCGGTATCAGCACCGCCGAATTCTTTATCTGCATTGTAGTCAGCATAGGAAATACCCAGCGTGTAATGTTGCATAAAGGTTTTTTGTAGCATCACATCGAATTCATTTCCGGCATCAAGGCTGTCTTTATCCGTTTCAAAGTCGTGATAGACCGCGATCAGCTTGGCGCCAGCCACATTGCCAACTACTGTGAAATAGGTATCTTTCAACCCTTGATTGGGTGTGGTCAGAAACACATCAGCCCAGCCCTGGAAAGCATGGTTGGTGCCCAGCGGTGTTTTAAAACTGTAGGTGCCGTCACCTTCTTGTACTTCATATGATAACTTTGCCAACCAACCTTCATATTTACCACCCAACTCCAGCAAGTAATAATCCTGTGGATCCATTTTGCCATCAGCATATTCATCTTGTGTCGCATACTCGGCGGTATAGACTGCCGATAAATTTTCATTAACCGGCTTCGCACCAGATAATCTCAAACCATAAGTCGCTGTTGAGTTAGCGTTGTTATCAGCAGCATCCTCATAATCGAGTAAATAGCTATACGCTTCTAATTTGCCCACAGACCAGCCGCTGTATTGAACATTAAATAAGTGACTGTCCATATCAATCACGCCATCGTCAATCAGGCCTGCGGTGAGGTCATTACCAAAAATCGTGTTCACTTTATTGATATAGGCATAGCTCAATTTAAGATCTTTAATTGAGCTATTACTCAGACTAACAGCATCAAATGATTGATGATTTTGACGCCAGAGTACATTACCGATAAACCGGTGAAACGGTGCATCACGGTAGGTCAATTCCTGACGGCCCAGTTTGACTTCAGTGCCATAGCCGTTATAACTCAAGTAAGCCTGATTCACTTCCGTGCCATTCGGATCAGCAATAACGGAGTACTTCTTGACTGCTGTTTGTGGGTACTCTTCATAATCGCCCCCCAAATCCGACACATCTTCCAGTTCCAAAAAGGCACCAAAACCATGAAAGTCACCGGTTTTATAGCCTAAGGTGGTCCGCAAAGTTACGGCATCGGCATCTTTTAGGGCATTATCCTGCTCTACTGACTCATAGCGCAGTCTGGCAGAAAAACTCACCTTTCCACCAGTCAACGCATCATAAAAGCTGTCATCAGCCATTACCGTACCAGGTAACAGGGCAACACTTCCAAGCCCTGTGCTAAGTAATGACATAAGGGTTAGCTTTTTTAATCTTGGCATTCTTTTTTCCTCTGCAAATAAGCCGCTCTTCGTGAATAATGGGCTTTAACATCAAATACTCAAATCAAACTGCTTCGTTGCAGATAGACCTCTATTAGTAGTAACGACGCTGCTCACCATTAATGAGCAAGTAATTTTTTCAGCTCGGGCACACAGGAACCACAATTGGTCCCAGCTTTTAATTTCTGACCAATCTCATCAACAGAATTGACATGTCCGGATTGAATCGCCTCATTCAGCGTGTTTTGCCCCACCCCGAAGCAAGAGCAGACAATTTGACCAGCATCTTTTTGCCCCTGACTGGGCTGACCGACCAATAAGCTGTATCGTTCAGCATCCGAAAGACTGTTTAAACTAAATAATTGTGATAACCACGAACGTGCTGGCAAATCATGACTAGGGGCAATAAATACAACACCCTCTAATCGATTACGTTTTATTTGACCAGCGCGATAACGACCCGCTTTAGCATCAGTAAAATCCAGCCATTCCCCCTCTTCACCTAAGTGTTGTTGGGCCCATTTGGCTGGGTCATCTAATGATTGCTGCCCGGCAATTTCATAGCGCCAGAATTGAGCGCCACGGACCTTCACCCAGTAGTTGGCATCTTTCACCGTAATGGGATGACGCGACAGAATAAAACCATGCCAGACAGGTTGGTATGCCCGAATCGTCACTGGCGTATGTTTAGACTCTGGCTGACCAGAAACGGGATCATATACAGAGGCCACCAAGGCATCGACACGCGCCATTGAGGCATATTGGCTGCTCCAGTGAATCGGCACAAAAATACTGCCTGGTCGTTGTTCATCTGTTACCACCACCCGAACAATCATCTCACCCCACTGACTGCTGACTTCAGCCAAGGCACCATCTACCAGCTCAAAAGTCGCTGCATCCAATGGATGAATCTGAACCATTGGTTCAGGAATATGGGCATTCAATCTGACGGCTCTGCCTGTTCGTGTCATGGTGTGCCACTGATCACGAATACGGCCAGTATTTAATACCAGTGGATATGCCTCTGTTGTTGGGTTAAAGGGTAATTTGGGTTCAACACTGATCATTCTGGCTTTACCAGACGGCGTAAAAAATCGCTTGTCGGTAAACAGACGTGCAGTGCCCATCTCGGTATTCGCCATGACAGGCCATTGCACTGGCACCAGATTGTCATAGTCTTCATCACTGATATCGGCCAGACCACCAATATTAAAGTCGCGCTCACCGTCATTTTCAAACGCGGACAGTTGGGCATGCTCTCTAAAGACATCGGCTGGTTTCTCAAAGGGAAATGCGGCCTCAAATCCCATTTTTCTGGCAACCTGAGTAATAATCCACCAGTCAGGTCTGGCTTCTCCAGGCAAAGGTAAAAATGCCCGTTGATGACTGATACGACGCTCAGAGTTGGTCACCATACCGTCTTTTTCACCCCAGGCTGCAGCCGGCAGTAAAATATCAGCAAGTTCGGTGGTATCAGTAAATTTTTCACATTCAGACACCACCACCAGTTCACATTTTTCCAGGGCAGCTTTCACCTTATCAGCGTCAGGCAAGCTGACCACGGGGTTGGTCGCCATGATCCAGATGGCTTTGATTTTGCCACTAGCGACCTCATTAAACATATCAATGGCTTTGGCCCCATTTTCTGTGGCTAAATTATCGGCCTTCCAGAAGCGTGATACCCGGTCATGATGCTCAGGATTAGTGATTTCCATGTGTGCAGCAAGCTGGTTACTTAAACCGCCCACTTCCCGACCGCCCATGGCATTAGGCTGGCCGGTAAACGAAAAAGGCCCCATGCCTGGTTTACCAATCCGGCCGGTAGCGAGATGGCAGTTAATAATGCTGTTACATTTATCTGTTCCGGAAGTAGATTGGTTAATACCCTGAGAATAAACCGTAACGACTTTTTCCGTTGAAGCAAATAGCTGATAGAACTTCACTATGTCCTGCTCTTGCAACTCGGTCACAGCCGCTACTTGAGGAATCGACCCCGCAGAGGTTTTGGCTGCAGTCATTGCAGCAGCAAAGCCTTCCGTGTGTGCTTCCAGAAATTCAAGATCCAGATAATCTTCTTTTTTCAGATAATGTAATAGGCCGTTAAATAAAGTAGCATCCGTGCCGGGTTTCACCGACAAATGTAAATCGGCGATATCACAGGTCGAGGTTTTGCGTGGATCAATCACCACAATTTTCATCTCAGGCCGATCTTCTTTAGCCTGTCTCAGCCGCTGAAAAATGACTGGATGGCACCAGGCCAGATTCGAGCCTGCCAGGATCACCAGATCGGCAAGTTCAATATCTTCATAACTACACGGCACCGTATCACTACCAAATGCCCGTTTATACGCCGCCACAGCGGATGACATACACAAACGCGAGTTGGTATCGATATTGGCACCGCCAATAAAGCCTTTCATTAATTTATTGGCGGTGTAGTAATCTTCCGTCAATACTTGGCCTGACACATAAAACGCCACCGACTCAGGACCATGTTTAGCAATGATGTCACTAAATCCACGAGCCACTGACATGATTGCCTCATCCCACGACACCCGTTTTCCATGCACTTTGGGATGGAGCAAACGATTCCCCAAATCCACGGTTTCTCCCAGCGCCGAACCTTTTGAGCACAGGCGTCCCAGATTGGCAGGATGCGTTTCATCACCTTCAATTTGTACAGTGCCATTCTGAAGTGGGGTTGCTAACACGCCGCAGCCAACACCGCAGTATGGACAAGTCGTTTTTGTAGTCGTCGTATGTTGTTCAGCCAAAATTAGAGACTCTTTATCAGGTTACAGAGAAATAAAAACGGTACCGTTGTCTATTTTTGTCTCAAATGTACGGGTACAGCCTTCATCGGGTCCAGTGGCTTCGCCACTGTTCATATCAATAACCCAGTTATGCAAAGGGCAAGCCACACGATTATCGTAAACAAGTCCTTGAGATAACGGTCCTTTTTTATGAGGACATTGATCAAATAAGGCAAAGACCTGATCACTTGAGGTGCGAAACACCGCAACATCACCTTCTGCTGTCACGAGTACACGTGATCCTTTTTTTGGAATATCGACCAGAGGGCCAACTTCAGTCCAACTCATATCTACCTCTACACCACTTGTTTAATAGGAATATAGTTTTCTTTATATTTGGCCGCTTGTTCAGCCCAAGGATCTACCTGTGCATTTTTTTGTGAATCATGGAAACGCTCAGCCAACCGTTTACGATTCATTTCATCGTCGACCACAGCTGAGGTCACATGTTTTAAACCGACGCGTTCAATCCATGGTGCAGTACGTTCCAGATAATGAGCTTCTTCGCGATACAGCTGCATAAAGGCGGCACAATATTCCAGCGCCTCTTCCTCAGTCGCGACTTTGGTAAGAAAGTCAGTTGCCCTGACTTTGATACCGCCATTACCACCGACATGAAGTTCGTAGCCTGAATCCACACACACAATGCCAAAATCTTTGATGGTCGCTTCGGCACAGTTTCTTGGACAACCAGAAACAGCAATCTTGAATTTATGGGGTGTCCAGCTTCCCCAGGTCATTTTTTCCGCTTTGATACCTAAGCCAGTAGAGTCTTGAGTGCCGAACCGACACCATTCAGAACCGACGCAGGTTTTGACTGTTCTTAACGATTTGCCATAAGCATGACCCGAAACAAAGCCTGCCTCGCTCAGATCTGCCCACATTTTAGGCAAGTCTTCTTTTTTGATTCCGAGTAAATCTATCCGCTGACCACCAGTTATTTTAACGGTGGGCACATTGTATTTTTCGGAGATATCCGCAATGGCGCGCAACTCTCTAGGATTGGTGACCCCGCCCCAAATTCTGGGTACAACTGAATAAGTGCCGTCTTTCTGAATATTGGCATGGACACGTTCGTTAATAAAACGTGACTGAGGATCATCCTGATACTCATTTGGCCAACTGCTTAACATGTAATAGTTCAGAGCCGGACGACAGGAGTGGCAGCCATCTGCTGTTTTCCACTCAAGTGCTGACATCAAATCAGGAATCGTTTTCAGGGATTTATCAATAATGGCAGCCTTAACTTCAGCATGCGATAAATCGGTACAGGCACAAAGCGGTTTTTTACTCGGCGTATCATTAAAATCGCTGCCTAGCGTTGAAGCCAGTAACTGTTCAACTAAGCCTGTACATGAGCCACAGGATGCTGATGCCTTGGTATGTGCTTTGACTTCATCCAGAGTAAACAGGCCATGCTTCGAAATAGCCTGAACAATATCGCCCTTACAAACACCATTACAGCCACAAATCTCGGCATCATCGGCTAAACCGTCAACAGAATTCGATGGACCATGTCCTGAATCCCCCAGGTGATGCTGTCCAAACAACATGTTTTCACGAATATCTGAGATATCGGTACCATCGCGCATCAATTGGAAGTACCAGGCACCGTCAACGGTGTCCCCATAGAGAACGGCGCCAACCAATTGGTTTTCTTTAATCACCAGCTTTTTATAGACTTTTCTTGCGGCATCCTTAAATACCAGATCTTCAGTATCGTCATCACCGAGAAAGTCACCGGCAGAAAACAAATCGATGCCTGTTACCTTTAATTTGGTTGATGTGACTGAACTGATATAACGGGCAATCCCCATTTGAGCCAGATGGTTTGAACACACTTTTGCTTGCTCAAATAATGGGGCGACCAGGCCAAAGGTTTGGCTCCGGTGCTGCACACACTCACCGACTGCATAAATACGTGGGTCAAAGGTTTGCATGGTGTCATCCACCACAATGCCACGATCACAATGGATACCGGCTGAACTGGCTAATTCGATATTGGGGCGGATACCCACAGCCATCACTACCAAATCCGCTTCTATTTCTGAGCCATCTTTAAAGCGAAGTTTTTCAACTCGGTCGCGACCGATAATGGCTTCCGTTTGATGTTCCATCAAAAACTTCAGCCCTTTCCCCCGCAGTTCGTCCAGCATCAGATCGGACGCGGGTTTGTCTAACTGTTGATTCATCAACACATCACTGATGTGAACAACACTGACATCCATCCCCTGAATCATCAGACCATTTGCGGCTTCCAGTCCTAACAATCCACCACCAATCACCACGGCTTTTTTATGTGTCTTTGCCGTTTCCAGCATGGTGTCAACATCAGCGATATCACGAAAACTAATGACACCGGGGAGATCTGCACCAGCTATTGGCAACATGAATGGACGCGAGCCAGTGGCCAGTAAAAGACGGTCATATTTTTCGGTGGTGCCATCATCCGCTATTACCACACGGTTTAGACGATCTATGGTGGTCACCTTTTTACCTGATAACAAGGTGATGTTGTTATCTTGATACCACTGCAAATCATTAATCATGATCTCATCAATGGTTTTCTCACCAGCCAATACAGGTGAGAGCATAATCCGGTTATAGTTACCGTAGGGTTCTTCACCAAAGACAGTAATGTCATATTTCTCTGGTGCGAGTTTAAGTAACTCTTCCAGCGTACGCACTCCTGCCATGCCATTACCGATTAAAACTAACTTCTCTCTCATGGATCTCTCCGTCAATCATTGTCTGCTTACTTTGGCAAACACTGTGCCAAAAAAGTAAACTATTGATTTAAAAGAAAGAGTTCATTAAAAGTTTTTTAATAAGTAGTTTAGATGCTTATTTATGCACCATAATGATTAACCTTGCACCATTTAAATACGGCGCAAAAAAAAGCCCTTCACTGTGAAGGGCTTTTTTGTCGGTGAATATGCTTTTTTAAGGTTGCATATTCCAGATATGCGACTGAATTAACCATGAACCATCTTCAGTTTTTACCAGAACCAAAGATAAAACACCGCCGAAACTTATCTTCTCACCATCGGTGTTTTTTCCGTCTGCGTGCCAGTAACCAATTTGGGTTATCTGATCGTCAGTTGAATAAATAGCATCTGTTTCAATTTGATGATTGGTCACACCGTTATCAACAAAACTTTGAAATAACTGTGCGATAGCATCTTTACCTTTTAAGATAGCGCCATTACCCGGTGATAAGGTCGCATCATTTTTATATAACTGTTTCAAACTATCGACATCGCCAGCATTAAACGCTTTGTTCCATTGGGCATTAGCAAAATCTATCTGATTTTTTACCGATAGCTCTTCAGCCATCACAGAAAATTGCACAGAAAACATACTGAACATAAAAACTAAAAACTTTTTCATTACTCACTCCTGGTTAAATTTAGTGTTATCTATTGTTTGGCTTAATTTAACGTTCAATCAAAAATCGTTAAATTTCGCTTTAACTTTGCCAGCACATCCATTAATACCTGACCTTGCTCTTTATCAATCACGGACATCAATTGTCCCAAACGCTGATAATAATCAGGCATGACTTCGTCTAATTTTTGCTGACCCTTCTTGGTAAGTTTAATTTGTGTTTGCCGTTTATCTTTTTCATCGACAATACGTTTTATCAATCCTTCTCGTGCCAAGCCATCTAACAGGCCTGTCATCGTAGCTCGGCTGACCCCAGCTTGTTCTGCTAACTTGGAGTGTGAAGACATGAAGGTATCTTCACGCATCAGTAAAATTAACACCCACCAGCGACCCTGGAGTAAATCATAGCGGCTCAAAAACTTATCTAAGCCGACAGAAAGCTCTGACGCCACCCCTAAAAGATGTAGAAACTGCATCACTGCATTGATATCTACTTCTGGGTAGCGCGAAGCAAATTTTTCTAATATTGCCTTATCTGGCAAGTCTTTAAGTTGAAGCATACCCCATTATAGTTAGCTTCCTAATTTTTAGTAAACCTTTATCTTAAATAAATTCAGCTTCGTTTAAGCTACGCCACCTAGTATGTGACCCGTACCTCAACAAAAGGAGCACAAAATGAAAAACGTAAAAACAATTGGCTTAATTGGTGCGGCAACAATGATGATGCAGATGGGTGTTGCACATGCGGATTTAGATGCTGATGATATGCGTGAAATCAGAAAAATCTCTGAAGGTTTTGGCTTAATTTCATTAGAACAAGCACAAGCTAAAGCGCTTGAAGCCAAACCTGGTATTGTAGAAGATGCCGATTTGGAAGACCGTGCCTTTGATAAAGGCTGGGATTATGAGTTTGAAATTGTTGATGCTGATGGTGGCGAATGGGAAGTACTAATCGACGCCAAAACCGGTGAAGTTCGTAAAACAACTAAAGACTGGTTCTAATCAGCTACTGAGGCCTGCAGGTGGATATCCACCTGCAGGCCTCCCCATTTCTGGGATTGAGCAAACTGCATAGTACCGTCATAGCTTTCAACAATATCAAATACAATTGCCAAACCTAAACCACTTCCCGGCGTTGATTCATCAGCCCGAAAACCCCGTTGAGTCAAAGCTGACAAGTCATCATCATGACATCCAGGTCCATCATCCATCACCCGAATAGCAATACCCTTTTCATTCTTGATCTCTAGTTCTACCCGGCTTTGGCACCATTTGCATGCGTTATCCATGATATTTCCCAGCAGTTCCAGCAAGTCTTCTCGATCACCATGAAAACGCAGTTGTTTATCAACCTGACAGGTAATAATCAGTTGTTTATCCTGATAGATACGTTTTAATGTATCAGCCAGACTTACCACTAATTCATGAATATCAACACCTCTTCCAGGCAATGTTAAACCCGACACACGAGCACGTTTTAATTCACGATCAATAATTTGCTTGATTTCCTGAGTCTGCTGATAGATTGCTGCTTTAGTCACAGCATCGTTTTTCAATTCCTCACTGTCGGCGATCTGGTTTAACAGGGTCAATTGGGTTTTAAGACGATGCGCTAAATTACCAAGCGATTGCCTGGAGCGGCGTGTTTTTGTGACCATACTGGCCATTAAACGATTGAGTTCAACCAGTAAGGGCCGGATTTCATCAGGCGCCTGTTCATCAATTTTTTCAATATCGCCTTGCCCCAATAGTTTTAATTCATTCTTAGCTTTATTCAGTGGTCTCAATGCACGTCTGACAATCCAAAACTGTAGCCCCAACAAAGCTAAAACGCCTAACAGTGATAAGGTAGTAAATGTCCACTGAAAATGGGTTTTATCCTCCAACATCCAGGCAATATCTTCTGCTACGGTAATCGTGACCTGCTGTCCCTGCTTCAGATAGCCCGCTGACACAGCCATCAACGGTTGCTGTCCTGGTCCTTCCAGATAAAGCGTGGCTTTTTCACCGAAATTTAAGGCCGGTGTAGATAAATCAAAGTCCCATAAAGAGCGTGAGAAGAGTTGTTGTTGTGGTGTTTGAATAGAAAAGTACAGACCTGAGAAGGCCCGCTGATAGCTGCTGCTCAAACGACGATCATCCAGTAGGATTTCTCCCTCAGCATTAATATGGATATGAGCAACTAAGGTTTGTGTTTCTTCTTGCAGGCGGGTGATAACTTGCTTTTCGATTAAACGATCAATGGTGAAGGTTAGCCACAGCCATTGTCCAATCAACAAGACAGCTAAAAAAATTGCTAAGCCAATGGATAAACGGCTACGAACCGATCGCATTAGTCTTGCTGACCAAAAATATAACCTTGGCCGCGCCTTGTTACTATCCAATCAGCCCCAATTTTCTGACGTAAGCGATTCACATAGACTTCCATCACATTGCTGTCTTTGTCACTATCCAGTTGATAGACATGCTCAGTAAGTGTGGTTTTAGAAAGTAACTGCTGGGGGTGCAACATAAAGTATCTTAACAGCTTAAATTCTGTGCCTGTCAGGCTATGCTTCTCACCCGTCTTCAATATCACGGTCTGCTCTGCTTCATCCAGAGCTAAACCTTCATAACTCAACTCTCCAGGATGCTGCCCAGAGCAACGGCGTAAAACAGCATTAATCCGAACGATGAGCTCTTCAGTTTGAAAAGGTTTAGCAAGATAATCATCTGCACCAGCTTTAAAGCCCAGTACTTTATCTTCCCAGGCATCACGTGCAGTCAGAATAATTACGGGCACGGCATTTTCATTGCGTCGCCAATTTTCTAAGACTTCTAGTCCCGGTTTCCCCGGTAACCCTAGATCCAATACAATCAGATCATAAGGCTCGATTTCGCCCATTGCTTCGCCATCAATACCATCAGCAGATAAATCTGTGGCAAATCCGGCTTTATTCAATGCTTGCTGAAGGTTAGGTCCTAATAAGGGATCATCTTCAACCAATAACAGCCGCATTAATTATCCTCATTTTCCAGCTCAACAAACTCACCTGTTTGAGCATCTAACTCAAGCTCCCAGACCTGACCTTGTTCATCCAGAATCTCGAGTTCGTATATATAACGGCCATCGTCTTTTTCCAAATCTGTTTCAATGACCTGACCGGGTTTTATTACTTTTGCCTTCGTCAGAATTTCCTGAAGAGGCATAATCTTGCCCTCTTTCAGCAATTGTCTGGCCACACTGGCACTTTCATCAGCTTGTGCTGGCGATACCGCAAGCACAGCGCTCACTGAAATAGATAAGCATGTGAATAGAGTGCGTTTCATCGTATACATTATTTAGATGTCTAAGTGAGCTTAAGTGTAGAAATTCAAACTTAAACCAAACTGAATAACGATCTTTTATTGAGTGGTAAAAATTCGGATAACTTTACCGTTTTTAAGTAAAACATGCGTGCTGCCTTTACTCATTGTTTTAAACATCCATTTTTCAAAATTATCCTGAAGGCGCTCACCATCTTTACCCACTTTCAAAGCCGGTCTGACAGACTTCACCACGTTGCTGGGCTGCCAGTTCTCGCCACAAACATGCATGATTTGGTCAACATCCATACCTACCTCTATGGCACTTTTGCCACAGGAATAATGATCTAAATACTGACTACTTCCCGCATGAGCTAAACCAGTAAAACTCAAACCTAAGGCTATCGAAGCCAAGTAAAAAAAACGCATATCTCTCTCCGTTCATTTTTTCAGGACAATATCATGAACTGTGTTGAATAATCTTGCCAGATTTTGTTATCAAATTTAACTGTCGCCAACAATATGCAGGAAGTGCATATGTTTTTCGTATTGAATCAGAATGTCATCAATGACTTGCTCTTGATTGTATCCGTACATATCGTAATGTTGACTACCTTCAGCAAGATACACTTCACCCCGATAATAACGCTTTGTCTCATCATCATCGTCTAATGCATCGAGGGCAAAACTTGGCATTACGTGCCTGACGCTGTGAACCCCGTAAACAAAGTCTTTCTCACCACCATAGCTGACGTTTAATTCAATCGAATCTTTTTTGCTAACAATCTCAGATTCAACACCAGTATTACGTAATTCCGCCGCCACTTTTTTCAACGCGGGTTTCACCACATCGTTCAAAAATGTTTGCATTGTCGCTTTATCAGGATATTCACTCAAATTTTTCAGGCGTTGCTTCCAGCCAACTTGTCTGCCTGTACTCACAGGAGTCTGTGGCACACCAATGATCAGGCGTTTTATGCCTTCCATTCTTAAGCCTTTCATCAAGCCAAAACACATCAGTAACATGATGACAACAAATGGCAGAGCACCAGCAATAGAAGCCGTTTGTAAGGCTTTTAAACCACCCGCCAGCAATAACGCAGCAGCAACACAACCTTCCGTTAATGCCCAAAAAATGCGCTGCCAAACCGGCGGTTTAGGATGGCCATTGGAGGTAATCATATCAATGACCAAGGAACCTGAATCTGATGATGTTACAAAAAATGTGATGACCAGTATGGTGGCTAAGCCAGAAGAAATCATACTCAGCGGCATATGCTCAAACATCGAGAAAACGGCGATGGCACTATTTTCACTGACGGCTCCAGAAATAACCCCGGCAAGATTACCCAGCTCCATATGAATGGCTGTTCCACCAAAAAACGTCATCCACATAAAGGTAAAACCAACAGGCACAAATAACACACCTAGAATAAACTGACGGATAGTTCGACCCCTCGACACTCGGGCAATAAACATCCCGACAAAGGGCGACCAGGCAATCCACCAGCCCCAATAGAATAATGTCCAGCCACCTATCCAGCCATTAGGATCATAAGCGTATAGATTGAATGTTTTATTAACCACTTCGCTTAAATAATTACCGGTGTTTTGTACCAATGTTTGCAATAAGAACAGCGTCGGACCAGCAAATAAAACAAACAACAATAAAAGAATAGCCAGCCCCAGATTAATTTCAGACAGACGTTTGATGCCTGAGTCCAGCCCAGCGACAACAGAAATAGTTGCTAGCAGTGTAATCCCTGCAATCAAGCCGATTTGAAGACCCACTGATTCTGCTGGTAAGCCAAACATATAAGTAAGCCCGGCATTCACCTGTAAAACCCCAAGACCCAGTGAAGTCGCCACACCAAACATGGTGCCTAGCACGGCGAAAATATCTACTGTATGGCCGATGGGGCCATATATTTTTTCACCAATTAAGGGATAAAGTGACGAGCGAATGCTTAACGGTAAATTGTGTCGAAAACCAAAATAGGCAAGCGATAAACCCACCACGGCATAAATTGCCCAAGCGTGTAAGCCCCAATGGAAAAACGTGATCGACATCGCTTCCCTGGCAGCTTCAATATCACCACCTTGGCCTACAGGTGGTGAAGAAAAGTGCATAATCGGCTCAGCAACGCCGAAAAATAATAAACCTATCCCCATGCCAGCACTAAACAACATGGCAAACCACGATAAATAACCATAGTCAGGTTCAGAATGATCAGGGCCAAGTTTAATAGCCCCATAGGAACTCATTGCCAGGCCAATACTGAAGATAAGGAAAAATCCGACGGCCAGTAAATAAAACCAGCCAAAACTATTTACTATCCAGGATTGAGTCGCGGTAAAAACTGAAGAGGCGGTATCAGAAAAAAACGCTGCAAAAATAACAAAAGCGATAATTAAAATAGCTGAACCAAAAAATACGGGTGGATTGATTTCTGCTTTACGTGTTGTTTTATTTTCTATCGTCGGACTCGTCATATATATATGAACTCTCTGATTATTATTTTGTTTAATGCGGGTAATACTTAGAAGTAATAGCCAAAATTGATATTAAAACGCGTCTGCCAATCATCATTCTGGTTGGCGCCTAAGCGATCACCAAAAGGATCATCGCCACCAATGAATTCATTGCCATTTGAGGCGCTTAAATCGGTGTAGATGTACCAGTTGCCACTAGCCCAAGCCGCCCCCAAAGTAGCGAGTGCACTATCGTTAAAGTCACGCTCTTCTTTCAATAAAATACTGTATTCGACATAGGGCATAACGTAATCCAGCCACGGCAACTGATTTGTGTCATAGCGATAACTGAGAGAAACAGCCGGTAACCAGGCTTCTGCAGCGACTGTATTGGGAAAATCATAGGCCCCCATTTGCACCAGCTTACTTGTTCCCAAAGGCTGATCTTTGTCTACGTCAAAACGGTAGTACGTTAATTGTGTTGCCAGTGTAAATGCTCGCCATTTGTTCAGCATATGACCAGAGACAGCATAATGGTGCCCATCATCTTGTGAACCACGGCTTTTTAATTGCGAATACTGTAAGGAGAAACCAAGATCGGTTTTGATTTCACCGGAACCAAGGTGAGTAATACCCCGTAAATTAAACTGGTTACGTTCTTCATAACCATCACCAGATTCATTGACCACATCGTAGGAATAGCGAGCACTTTGATGTGATGAACCCGTATATGAGCCTTCATCAGAGACATAATAGGCAATGTCCCAATCCCATTGGTCTGTGGACTGATGATATTTAACCCCCAGATCCATATCATCAGATAGACCGAGATAATAATGCTGATCAAAAAACCAGCTCTGCGATACACCATAAGGCCCGGGACCAAAAGGCACTCTGTTTACACCGACTTGTATCTGACGCTGCTCGTCAAATTGATAACCTAACCAGCCCGTGTGCAGAAAGTTATAACCGTTATACCAGCGGTATTCTAATTTCCCCAGATAAGGGCCATTTTCATAGTCGAGATTCAGACGAAACGTATCCAGGGCAAAGTTACCATCATCATCAAATGACCGTGAGGCACCACCTGTCTCAGGATAATCGCCAATCGCGTAATTCGCCCTAATCGCTCCCCCTACTTTGAGGTGACCAAACCGGATTTTATCGTCAGGTTTAGCTTCAGTATCGACTTGGGATTCTGCTAATGCTTCAAGTTTTGCCGTTGATTGCTGTTTTTCCTGTTCGGCTTTAGCAAGCGCAGCACGTGTTTTTTCCAACTCCAGTTGTAGAGCTTTAACACGGGTCTGTAATTGTTCAACCGTTTCTTGTTCAGCATCAGCAACTGCAATTGATGATGCGCCCAACGCTAATAGAGCAATAATTGATTGGCTTAAAAACAAGCTTCTTGTGGACAAGATAGCTCTTCGTCTTATCATGTAATTATCCGTTTAGATTACTGATGAACTTTTTGGAAAACGTTATTCACTAGGTGAAAAACGAAGAGGTGTGTTAAGAACACGTATTGTTTACCCTAACAATTTGAAGCCATGACTTCAAATCATCAGAACAGAATTCGGGCCACTACGGGGAGATGATCTGAGGCTTTTTTTGCCAGAGAAGATTTGTGTATATCCAAAGACAGTAGATGCTGACGAGGGTGAACCCAAATACGATCCAAGGCAAATACAGGAAAAAAACTGGGGAAACTCTTTCTTGATGGCGTGGTATCAAAATAGGCTTTTAAGCGGCGTAATGTTCGTCCCCACAAAAACCATTCATTCAAATCCCCCATCAACACCGCCGTATCAACTTCATGCTCGCCTAGACGGCTCAAGAGTTTTTCTACCTGATACTGGCGTTCCGTAGGTTTTAAACCAAAATGAGTGGTCATTATCACCAGTTGATGCTGCTCTATTTCCAGCCTGAGTTGAATGGCACCTCTGGGCTCATGAGGTGCCAGACTCAAATCAATCAGTTCATGAGAGCTTAATGGATATTTACTTAAAACCGCATTGCCATAATGACGACTTTCACGAAACATTGTCGGTCCGGCAATACCGATCATCCCCGTTTGTTGGGCAATAAAATCCAGCAGGTCGATATCATTGACCATGTGATGCTCGACCTCTTGTAGCGCAATGATGTCAGCATCTATCTCACGGATGACATCCACTATTCTAAACGGATCAAAATGTCCATCAGTGCCGATACAGGCATGGATGTTATAACTGGCTAACTTAAGGTCCATTCAATCTCTTATTCGTCTTCTTTACGATTAATCAGTCGCTTCAACCCAACCATAATGCCAACAATGACGATGACGACTCCCACAAATATCGCGATTTGTTCAGGGTCTGGATTTTGCACAGTTCGCATCAATGAATCAGCAAACACTGTAATACCCAATATCCCCGGTAACATACCGATCAGCGTACCAATGGTAAAATCACGCGTATTAATATGTGAGCCACCGGCGACAAGATTAATCACTGTAAACGGTGCTACAGGAATAATGCGTACAGTGATAATCGCCAAAACACCATGTTTAGCCAGACGCCTGCTTAATTTATTGATACTGGAACCGGCTAATTTCTGAATGGTATTTCGCCCCATATAGTGTCCAACGGCATACCCCATCAAGCCACTCACCAGCGATCCAATAATGGAATAAACAGTTCCCCATAAAGGGCCAAATGTCAGTGCCGTTGTGATAATCAACAGGGTCACCGGAAAGGCAATCAATCCGGCAATGGCAAAAATACCGATCACAATTAATGGTGTTAATGGATGTGACTTAATACCTTCAGCGGCATGTTGTAATGTTTCCGGATTTAACCATTCACTTAATGGTGTCCATCGCCAAATAGCTGTTAACGCTAGTACCACAATCAAAACGGCAACAATTTTCCACCACTGTTTTTGGGCTGATTTTGGTTCATCAACCGGAATAAACATCTTAGTCAGTTTTTCCGTTTCAATCGGCCTTTCAGGATCGACAATGGCAGAATCCGGTAACATCTGATTCGCATAGTCAGAGACCGAACAATCAAGTTCACGTAATGTATGACTGTTTTCCTGTCGAGCATCTATCAAGCGAATAAGCGAACCTTCCTGAGATAAATTCTGGCGGAGTTCATCTGCTGTCATACCAAAATGTTCTGTCAGTAAACGCTCGCGAAACCGACTGACAGTAGCTTTGTGTTCATCTGTCTCCGCTTCAATCACCAGATCACATTCACTATCGAAGCCCATGGAACGGTTGCTTAAATTTGCTGAACCGACTCGCATTAAACAATCATCAATGACCGTGATTTTTGCATGCACGCTGATATAAGAATCACCAAGCTCATCACGATGCGGATAACAAAGACGTAACCGATTATGTTTGTCAGCCTCTTTCAATTTGCAGGCCACACGATAACGCAAAACATCCATGGTGGCCTGTTCCAACCAGCCACCAGTCATTAATGGCAAGACTAAAACAACATCGGGCCCGTCTCGTTCCTGCAAGCGTTCGGCTAATAAATCAGCTACTTTCCAGGAGGTAAAATATTGATTCTCCATATATATAAGATTTTCAGCCGCTTTCAGGCTATCAATATAGAGTTGTTCAACTTCACGAATTTCTTTCTGATCACGGTACTGAGGCATTGTCCTGCTGATGCCTATCTCGATGTCTTTAAACCAGGGCTCGATATATTCAGGCCATGCCGATCCTGATTTTTGTGACGGTTTATTGAGTTTTTCGCCGGTCGCTTTTAACCAGCGTTCTCGTGCCAGGTCACCTAAGGCGGCTGCCGCTTCACCTTGCACCATCATTTGTACATCATGAAATGGCGGGTAATGATGACCATCAGGATCAATACGTCTTGATTCTTTCGCTTTATGTTCCGAGCTATCCCAACGACTTTTGCCAATATCAAAACCACCGGAGAAGGCAATCTCATCGTCTATCACCACCACTTTCTGGTGCTGAGATGCTCCCATTGGACACTCACCATCGAGTTTAAAATGCAATCTGTTTTGAGATTTCCACGCTGGTTTATACATGGGCAACCACTCACGCTCCATCGTATAAACCATTGCCCAGTCCCAGTTCAGAATATAAACATGTAAATCAGGGTTTCGGTTAAGCACTTCACTGATAAAAGCACCCAACTCTACGGGTAGGTCTTCAACTTGATCACTGTTGCGAACAAGTTGCATTCGGCTATCAATATCCCAGGAAAGAATATATACCGAGTGTTTCGCCCGCTGGATAGCAGCATGCAAAGCACCAAAGTAATTTTCCCCATCGATAAGTAAAGCAACTTGATCTGCATGTGTTTTTTGCCAGCAATTGTTACCTTCTTTCAGTATGGGTGTTTTTGTCACACTTGATTCCTAAATGATAGTCAGGGAGGGATTTTGCCACTGAGCATAACACAAGAATGCGTGACCACACACCGCCATCCTCTGCTGAAAACAGCCCTTTTTCGTATTCTTTGTATCGATACAATATATCTCTATTTTCAGTTAATTCAGTTCTGAATTTTCACAATAATTTCAAGGCTATACAAATAATAATATAAGGCTTAGACGAATAATTGAAATAGCTATTGATGGCACCGTGTAAGCACGATATGTTTGTTATAAATAATAAAAAATATCTTCAATTGATAGAGAGAGAGAATGGCGATAAAACGCATTGCTACAAGTGAGTTACAAATCGGTATGTATATTCAGAAACTAGGAGGGTCCTGGATACAGCACCCGTTTGTCCGCAGTAGTTTCTTGCTCACCGAACCCAATGACATTAAGCGCATCAAAGAAGCAGGTATAAAAGAGTTGTGGATTGATGACGAGAAAGGCGAAATAACCGAAGCAGCCAAATCTTCCGACTCATCGCAGAAGACTGATTCGCCCACCGCACAACAAACGACCACAGATAAAACTCACTCTGAGATAAAAGCTTCAGACGCTTCAAGTTCGATTGAGAATGAAATCGAACGAGCCAGAAAACTATGCCAGGATGCCAAACCTCAGATCATGTCGATGTTCAACGATATTCGTCTGGGTAAAGCCATCGATCCAAAAACCACCCTACCACTTGTTGGTGAAATTGACTCGTTGGTTCAACGTAACTCTGCTGCCATACTCAGTGTCGCCCGATTAAAAACGCATGATGATTACACATACATGCACTCTGTTGCTGTATGTGCGCTTATGTTGTCACTTGCCAATCAGATGGGGTTAGATAAAGAACAAACTCGCCTGGCTGGTATCGGCGGTCTGATGCATGACTTGGGTAAAGCCGCTATGCCTCTAGACATCTTAAACAAACCAGGCAAGCTCACAGATGCTGAATATCTGATCATGAAAAAACACACTATCGTGGGCGCCACAATTCTGCAGGACAGTGGTGCAGAAGCAGAAGTGATTGATATTGCATTAAATCATCACGAGAAGATTAATGGCACCGGTTATCCCAACCAACTGCCTGCAGAAAAAATTTCTCAGCTGGCTCGTATGGCTGCTATTTGCGATGTCTATGATGCAGTGACCTCTGAACGTGCCTACAAAAAACCTTGGGAACCCGCCAATACCATCCGTGAAATGTCGAAATGGGATGGACATTTTGATAAACAAATTTTTAATAGTTTTGTTAAATCTGTAGGTATCTACCCGATTGGCTCTCTGGTTCGCTTAACGTCTCAACGCTTAGCTGTGGTAATTGAGCCTGCTATAGACTCCTTACTAAAACCTAAAGTCAAAGTGTTCTTCTCAATACGCTCAAATGCCCCCATTCCTATACAAATCATCGATCTTTCTGCAAAAAACTGTAAAGAAAGCATTGAAGGACCTGAAGAACCCGCAGATTGGGATTTTAAATCCTTAGAAAATCTATGGTTATGAGTTATTATCCCGGTAAACCTCAATAACTCTTCACAAGACTAATGAAAGTCAGATGGATGAGTTTTAGCTGTTAGACATTATTAAAGGATAGATATGATGGCAGATAAGACACGATCGTCCTTACACACGCTGATTACCAAGCGTTATATGCTGGCTGTAACACTTATTGCTTTGTTATCCAGCTTTGCTGCATATACGCTAAAGTCTGCTCTTTCTGATGTTGATAATACGGCCTATATTGTCAATATTTCTGGTAGTCAACGCATGTTGAGTCAACATATTGCCCTGGATATTCATCGTTTGTATCAACAACGCTTCGTGATGAATACAGAACAAACAGAAACTGAAAATCTGCTGACTCAGCACATAGACACGATGAAATCCGCCAATCATCAGCTCGCTTCAGGCCAACTCAATAATGGACATCAGCTTGAACTCTCCCCAACTATCAGAGATATCTATTTTGGTGACATAGACTTATATGATCGCGTCAATTTTTACTTAAAAATCGCTACCCAAATCCTAGATACAACGTCTGAGGAACCATTTTTACAACTGATGAGCGAGATTGATAGCTCCTCTGAAAACTTATTAATCGATTTAGATAAGGCCGTTAATCAATATCAACGTGAAGGCGATGAGCGACTGGAGATCATTCAACGACTCGAAGTCGGTGTTTGGTTAGTCACACTGCTCACACTCATGCTGGAAGTTATTTTTATCTTCAGACCCATGGCAAAAGAAGTCATCAAATCACGCGATGCAGAACAACGGCTGCTTAACAGCCTTGAAGATCAAGTTGAACTTCGTACCTATAAACTTGAAGCCGCCAACAAAAAACTACAAGAGCTGGCTAGTAAAGATCCTCTCACTAATCTTAATAACCGACTGACACTTGAAGTCGATATAGAAACCCTTATCAAAGGCTTCTATTCTCATCAGTGTCCATTTGCTATCGCCCTGATTGATATTGATTTTTTCAAAAGAATCAATGATGAATACGGCCACTTAGCCGGCGATCATGTACTGAAAGAATTTGCTGAAATATTACAATCACAAGGACGTAATACCGATAAAGTGTACCGTGTCGGCGGGGAAGAGTTTGTCTTACTACTGAACCGTGTTCCCTGTGAGAGAACTGAAGAAATGATGCTGGAATTGATCGACAAAACCCGGTCTCACCAGTTTAAGTTTGAAGGTCAACAATTCACTGTGACCATAAGCATGGGTTTGTACCATACTGACCTTTTCCCGGTAGCGAATCTCCGAGACTTATTCTTCGTCACTGATAAAGCACTCTATGAATCAAAAGCTAATGGCAGAGACAGGCTAACCCTGGCTACGCGGATGTAGAACAACAGGCTTTAAAAGTCCTTAACATACAATAACTTAATCAGGAGTCAATGTTTTAGCGATGTCGTTTCAGTTCAGTTTGCTAAAAGCACATTCCAGATAGTACATCTTCGCTATCTGCCATTTTCAACATTAGGGAATAACTCCCAAACTCTCAGTGAGTATCTCCCAAAGCATCGTTAATTAAACGTTGTACACTACCAAACTGTGATTTCAATGGTCTGGAAGCGGTTTAAATTTCGTCTGTGATTAGCAGATAAATTTTACTTATCGACGCTTGATTGTCCCGTGTCTTTCCATACAGATCATTGTCCTCAAGCTTAATACCTATGCAGTTACCTTCGCTTGGACTGCTCTTTAATTAAGGCATTCTTTGCATGAGGTTAAAGCGGTGAGTTTTGAGATGTAACCGTACTGCTTACCAGCAGTATTTATGACACGACGAGATAGTCTGAGTGACTAAACAAATAGTCTTTAACAGAAGAGATGGGTGGCGAAACGTATGTTTTAAGACGTATGAAATCGCTTCAAGTCACATTCAAACAATACAGGTTGACACAGGCATTATCTCGTATCGTTACTCGATATCTGTATAACATTTTTGCGCTCAGAGTCAGGGAAGAAGTGGCAGGAAAACTGTTCAAAAAAGGCGCTTAAACCGAGGATTCTGAATGAAAAAAACTAAGTGTTCTGCTTTTGTCAAAGGGTTATCAATGGCTTCAGCAGTTCTGTTGAGCGGTTGTAAAGCAGGAGTTTTAGATCCAAAAGGACCGGTAGGTCATGATGAGCGTACGCTTATCATTACTGCCGTATTACTCATGCTGGTCGTGGTCATTCCTGTCATTGTGATGACACTGGTTTTCGCATGGAAATACCGTGCTTCGAACAAAAAAGCCGAATACAAACCCAACTGGGCTCACTCAACCAAAATCGAAGTCATTGTCTGGACGGTGCCCTGTATCATCATTCTCATTTTAGGCACGCTGACCTGGATAACCACGCATTCGCTCGATCCATTCAAACCACTTGAAACAGCCGATAGTCAGAAGCCAATCACGATTGAAGTCGTTGCACTCGACTGGAAATGGCTATTTATCTATCCAGAACAACATATAGCCACAGTTAACCAAGTTGCCTTCCCTGAAAATGTGCCCGTTCGTTTCAAGGTCACCTCAGATACGGTGATGAATTCGTTCTTTATCCCTCAACTGGGCAGTCAGATATATGCGATGGCGGGTATGCAAACGGAAGTCAATTTGCTCGCCCATGAAACCGGTGCTTTTGATGGCATGTCAGCCCACTATAGTGGTGAAGGCTTCTCGCACATGAACTTTAAAGCCCTCTCCCAAACACCATCCCAATTTAATGAGTGGATTAATAAAGTAAAACAGGCCCACCGTGAGCTGGATCAAAACAGTTACGACGTCTTAGCCAAACCCAGTGAGCAAAATCCCGTTGCTTACTATTCGTCAGTGAAGCCTGACTTGTTCAAATCAATTGTCATGAATTACATGAATACGAACTCGGATATGGCCTCAGAAGAAATGCAATCAGATTCAGGAGTAACTGATGTTAGGTAAATTAACGCTTGCGGACATTCCCTACGATAACCCTATCGTAATGAGTGCGGTCGGCTTTATGGTCCTTTTTGGGCTGATTATTTTTGCCCTGATTACGCGTTATGGTAAGTGGACTTATCTCTGGAAAGAGTGGCTGACATCAGTTGATCACAAGAAAATTGGTGTGATGTATTTCTTAGTGGCATTGGTGATGCTGCTTCGAGGTTTTTCCGATGCCATCATGATGCGCTCACAACAGGCAGTCGCTCTGGGCGCCAATCAAGGCTATCTGCCACCTGAGCATTATGATCAAATATTTACGGCGCACGGCGTGATTATGATTTTCTTTGTGGCCATGCCATTCGTCATTGGTCTCATTAATATTGTGGTTCCATTACAAATTGGTGCCCGTGATGTGGCTTTCCCATACCTCAACTCAGTCAGCTTTTGGTTGTTCGTGGTCGGTGTGATATTGGTTAACCTGTCACTTGCTGTCGGCGATTTTGCCAAGACAGGCTGGCTAGCCTATCCACCGTTGTCTGAATTGAATTACAGTCCGGATGTCGGCGTTGACTATTACATATGGAGTCTACAGATATCCGGGCTCGGGACATTACTGACCGGTATCAACTTCTTTGTCACTATCATCAAGATGCGTGCGCCGGGTATGACATTAATGAAAATGCCGATATTCAGCTGGGCGGCACTATGCACTAATGCCCTGATCGTCGGTGCTTTCCCGGTATTAACAGTAACGTTGGCATTATTGACTCTGGATCGCTACCTCGGCATGCATTTTTTCACCAATGCCATGGGCGGCGACATGATGATGTACATCAACCTGATTTGGATTTGGGGCCATCCGGAAGTGTATATCTTAGTGCTACCGGTATTTGGTGTCTTCTCAGAAGTCGTTGCTACCTACTCTAAAAAACCTTTGTTCGGCTATACATCAATGGTGTATGCGACGATTGCGATTACCATACTTTCGTTTATAGTCTGGTTGCATCACTTCTTCACCATGGGCTCGGGGGCCAACGTTAACGCCTTCTTTGGCATCATGACAATGATTATTGCCATTCCGACCGGTGTGAAAATCTTTAACTGGTTGTTCACGATGTACGGTGGTCGTGTCGAATTCAGCTCACCTTTACTATGGACGCTTGGTTTTATGATTACCTTCAGTATTGGTGGCATGACCGGTGTGCTTCTATCTGTGCCAGGTGCCGACTTTGTATTGCATAACAGCCTGTTTCTGATTGCACACTTCCATAACGTCATCATTGGTGGTGTGGTATTCGGCTCTATGGCTGGCTATGCCTACTGGTTCCCAAAAGCATTTGGTTTCAGACTCAATGAACGCTGGGGCAAATATTCATTCTGGGCATGGTTTGTAGGCTTCTATCTGGCCTTTATGCCGCTCTACTATCTGGGTTTCCTCGGAATGACTCGTCGCCTCAATCATTATGACAACCCTGCCTTCCAACCCTGGTTAATACTGGCTGCAGTGGGGGCAGGAATTATCATGTTGGGCATCATCTTCACCATCGTGCAACTGGTCGTCAGTATTCGTGAACGTCACGCGAATATGGACGTTACTGGTGATCCATGGGGTGGTCGTACACTGGAATGGTCAACCTCATCACCACCGCCTTTCTATAACTTCGCGGAAATACCTGTCGCCTCAGAACTCGATGCTTTCCATACGATGAAAGAAAGCGGTGATTACCCGCCAGAGCCTAAGCAATACAAAGAAATTCACATGCCAAGGAATACTGGTGTGGGTGTCTTTATCGGTCTGTTTAGTTTGATTTTTGGCTTTGCCATGATCTGGTACATCTGGTGGATGGCGATTGCAGGTGTTGTCGGTATTTTGGGCTGCATGATCTGGCGCAGCTTTGATAATGACGTCGATTACTACGTGCCGGTCGAAGAAATCGAGCGCATTGAAGGCGAATGGCTTGAGAAAGTACGAAATCACCATGAATCAAATGGCAAGACAAGTGCTGACTCAACATCTACGCAAACTGCGTAGGTCAATTAATACATTATTAATAAGGTAATCAGGCATTAATTATGACTACTGATGTTTTAGATAACGCAAATACTCACGAGCATGCACATCACGATGCCTCCTCAACACGAGTGTTCGGCTTCTGGATCTACATAATGAGTGACTGCATTTTGTTTGCGGCGTTGTTCGCGACATTTGCAGTACTCGGACACAATTATGCAGGTGGGCCCACTGGTAAAGAGATTTTTGAGTTAGATGGTGTACTGATCGAAACCTTCTGCCTGTTATTCAGTAGCATCACCTATGGTTTTGCCATGGTGGCGATGAATAATGGTCAGCGGCAACTTGTCATACTCTGGCTGGCCATCACCTTTTTACTGGGTGTCGGTTTTGTGGGCCTTGAACTAAACGAGTTCAGTCATCTGATTGCTGAAGGCCATAGCTGGCAGCAAAGTGCATTTCTGTCCTCATTTTTTGCCCTGGTCAGCACACACGGTCTGCACGTGAGTTGTGGTTTGATTTGGATGATATTCATGATGATTCATGTCTATCGTTATGGATTGAGTGAACTGAACAAATCTCGCTTGATGTGTTTGAGCCTGTTCTGGCATTTTCTGGATATCATCTGGATCTTCGTATTTACCTTTGTTTATCTGTTGGGGGTTCTGAATGGATAACGGCCATATCGCCGGTGCAGCTCACGGCACCTATAAGTCTTATCTGATTGGTTTTATTCTGTCAGTCGTACTGACTGTCATTCCATTCTGGATGGTGATGCATCCTACGATGGCACCGTCCACTATCGCCATCAGCATTCTCGGCTTTGCTGTTGTGCAGGTGCTAGTCCATCTGTATTTTTTCTTGCACCTCAATACCTCGTCAGAACAACGTTGGAACCTGGTCGCCTTTGCTTATACCTTCATCTTGATATTGTTTATCGTAGTAGGTTCTCTCTGGATTATGCATAATCTTGGTTACAACATGATGCTCGACTAAGACAGGTAATAAGTGCTAAAAAAATATTGGCAGGTTGCCAAGCCAGGTATTGTGATTGGCAACCTCATTTCATTAGCGGGCGGTTTTTTCCTCGCATCGAAAGGCAGCATCGATTTGATGCTGTTTTTTTATACCGCTTTTGGTGTGTCACTGATCGTCGCTTCCGGCTGTGTGTTTAACAACTTCATTGACCGGGATATCGACACGCTGATGGAACGCACCCGTGACAGGGTTTTAGTACAAGGACTGATTTCACCACGTGTGGCGTTGGTCTATGCTTCAGTGCTTGGCCTGTTAGGGACGTTTGTGCTGTTGTACGGTACCAATATCATCGACGTCACCGTAGTTCTGGTGGGTTTTATTATCTATGTCGGCGTGTATAGCCTATCGATGAAACGTCACTCCGTTCACGGCACATTGATTGGCAGTCTTGCTGGTGCCATGCCTCCCGTGGTGGGTTATTGTGCTGTCAGTAACCAGTTTGACCTCGGTGCGGCTATCTTGCTGCTGATTTTCAGCATTTGGCAAATGCCCCACTCTTATGCGATCGCCATTTTCAGGTTTAATGATTACCGTGCCGCATCCATTCCAGTACTGCCCGTAGCCAAAACTATTCAGAGTGCTAAACACCAGATTTTGCTCTACCTGATTGCATTTAACCTGGCAACGCCCCTGCTTTACCTGACTGGTTATACCGGTGTTTGGTATCTCATTATCACCTCAGCCTTTGGCTTATATTGGTTATATATAGCTTGGGCAGGCTTGAAGACAAAAGAAGATACGGCCTGGGCTAAAAAAGTCTTTTTTGTCTCCATCCTTATCGTCATGGTGCAAAGTCTAATGATGTCGGTGGATGCTGTCGGCTGAGTTAATCGTGGTGTCTCAATCCAATTACCGCTGTAACTGCGCATAAATATTACGTCGCAAAATCGTTTCTTTAAAAATTACCACCAGAGTTACCACCATTTAATTTGCCGCAAATAACTTGATATCGTGGACTTTCTTTAAAAAAGTGTAACGAAATATCAACCTTGATATATTTAATTCCGTCCAAGTCGATATAACTTAAAATCAATCCTTCGCGTGTTTGAGGTAATTGTGGTTCGTATCCACCAACATAGTAAGTAATATGTTTCTCTGCTGTTTTATCCAATATATGCTCAATAAGCAACGGCTCGAACCCATCGTGACCTAATTCAGCACAACAATATGCATGGGCGATCTTTGCTAACTGTTTTGAGAATGAATGTGGATTGGCCGTAGGAGAACGAAGACTAATTTTTGACCAACCCAATTTTACTCTAAGCTCTGTGAGTTTCGTTTCGCCCTGTTTGAGAAATTTTGACTCTAATGTGAATTGGGACTCTTTCCCAGAAAGTAAGCCTGGTTGAGTATATTTAACAATGATTTGAAAGCTTGGTAGATCACGAACTAAGATATTTTCGGTCACTTTCCTACCATTATTGTCTACTCCAGTAACTTCTAAATACTCATTAAGTTTGCCGGCGTTTTTGTTTCGTCTCGACTTAATACCCTCATAAGCCCTATGCAAACCATAGAGCTGCCTTGCAATAATTAACTCATTTTTCGAGGTTATTTTTTGGC
The DNA here is from genome assembly GCF_000214595.1 of Methylophaga thalassica MP. Lineage (GTDB taxonomy): Bacteria > Pseudomonadota > Gammaproteobacteria > Nitrosococcales > Methylophagaceae > Methylophaga > Methylophaga thalassica. The sequence continues at coordinate 73,550 of NZ_AFIG01000003.1, forward strand.
AGGTGTCACAGCTCGATTTTGGGAGAACCAGCTCACCTCCCAAGGCATATGGAATAATATGCTCGCGAGTAAGTGAATCATTAACAGTCCCACAATAAATGCACCTTTCAGCAGCTTCATACATTAGTGAGGTTCCTTCCATGTAGTTTTTTCTATTTAATTTGCTGTCAGCATATACAAGTTTAGGGTGTCGGTCAGTTGATTGGTCAACCTAGACATTTCATGCCGCTCCCCCCCCCCCGCCAGTAAAGGGACTACCTAAGTGGGATTCTATACCCCCACTCCATTTCTGCCATGACAAGAAATATACTATGGTGTCGGTCAGGTTGCACACGATACTTAAGATATTGAGAGATATTGAGGGTCAGAGTAAAAATAACTTATTTTTCGATTCTGAGGATAGGTTTTAGTACGGTCACTTTTATCCCTATCAACATTTCAATCTATTGTCTGAACTTATCATTGCCTAAAGCTGATGCAAAACCTGTATTGGTAGCTCTTCTCACGCTGTCAGTCATACTTTAGGTAGTAAAGCTTGAAGGCATGTACTTCAACAAGTGAAAGCGACCCTCAGTGATTATGTGCGGGTAATTATTTAGTGGGTGGTTAAACAGAAATAACAGGCATAAAAAAAGCGCTTAAAAGCGCCTGATGCTGATTTGTTTATCTGGGGTTGAAAAATGGAGGCTGGGGTCGGAATCGAACCGGCGTACACGGAGTTGCAGTCCGTTAATTATATATGTATTTCAGAGTGTTACACAAGAAACACACTCTCTGACACCCAACCTAATAAATTTCTTTATTTTTTTCTTCAAAATTACCACCTAATTGTTAGCTTTGCGCAAACATCACTTAATGACAAATATTATCCACTGGCCACGAAGCTTCTTAAATAAGATCGCCTATTGGATTTTTCGAAGTCACGGTTAGTGCTCTAATCCAATGAATTCGATTCTCTGTATACGTTTCCATGTAAATATATAGCTGCTCTTTAATATACATCATAGCCATTATATCTCTTACAAACTCTTTTCCCATCCATAAGTCAGCTTCCCAGGTTGGCTTCCCTCTTACCTTACGATAATTCCCAATCCCTTTTGGCGGCGGACTTAGTACTGGGAAGCTATCTTCTTTATACTTTTTATAAATACGACTTCCAAAGTCATCTCTCTTGTGAAAGTCATCCAAAGTAGCATTTAGGTTACTTTTCCCTAGCTCACGACCTATGATCTGAGCTGTAAAATTATGACCAGATAGTTTCTCTGAATAGAGACACTCACCGTAGAGAATGACTGATGGATAGTAATCGTGAATGTGATCGGATGGTTGATAAAATATTGGTCTATTTGTATAGAGGTTGTAATGCAGGGATGCATCACACTTGAGGTCTGCACTCCTAACCATAATTACCACTTCATCATAATTTCGTCCGGTCATAATAGCTCCGCAACACGATTAAGTTTGCCTGATGCTGGTAGTATTTTCTGAGAGATTTTTTGCATTTTGATAAATCCAGTACCTTTCAGGCCATAGATGACATCAAAAATATGTTAGCTCGATATACGTACGATTAAATATCACCATAAACTTGATGTTCAGTTAGTGGCCTTTTAAACTTTTCTTAAAAAGTAGTGAAGTGACATATGACAAACTCAGTTTTCTATCTGGAATTATGAGAACTTTTTTTAAAAGTTGCTGATGGTTATTGATAAATAATGACTTTTGAAAGCCCTTAACTTTTAATGTTGATTTAGTTTTCCCGAATGAAATATTTTGTTCATAAAATGAGATCCGATAAGTTCCTATTCGCCGGATTGTTGTTATTTCATTTGCTTAAATGAAACCCACATATCCGCCATATCACGCGGAGCGCCCTCGTACTGCGCGAATTTCACAGCGTTCTTCAAATCAATATTGTTGGTGAAACTATCGATATTCTCGAAACTATCCAGCTCTTCGAGTTGGTCAGCTGATGAGACGCTGTAAATCTCCTTCAGCTCATCACTCAGATATTCGATTTCATAATCATGTGCAACGAAAAGCGTATGCAGGCATGGGTTCGCACTCTGATCAGCAGTAAAATCTAAATCTAAGACCCGTTGCCCGCAGAATGGGCAATAGATGTTGTTCATATGGCCGCGGCTAAACTCAACACGACTTATCATAAAGTTGCTTCTCTCCTGAAGTTAGGTTGTTAATGGTTGTGTCAAAGCATAAACCCAAAAAGCGACATTTAATGTCGCTTTTTGGGTTTCACAATGGTGGAATAAATTTATTTCTGAACTATCTTAATGTTGCTTTATGTACGTCACTTCAAAAGCCCTACATTGTCGATACTTCTGCATTCGGTTTGCAAAACTAAAGGCATCACCCATTTCGTAATGCTGAAAAATATCTAAGCCTCGATCTAAGGAAATCTTCCATCCATGATCTGTCACGATATGCCTAGCATGCTGAGCCCCAGAATTGTCGAAATCCCATGAGAAGCTAATACCCAACATTGCACTAGCCTCTTTCATCTTCTCAAAATGCTCTTTTTGCTGCTCACCTTTGAAGTCATCTTCAACGGTAATTAAGTGAACTGCTACCTCTTCATCATCAGATTTGAATTTCACGATAGTTTCGAGGAGTTCCATAACGTTACGAATTTGATAAAAAGCCCTGATGTAAGGATCAGTTATCGTAATATCTGTTGCGCCCCGGAGATAAGCACCAAACAAAGAATCGTATGACAGGCCTTTCTGATTCTCTTCAAATGTCAGATGTTTTTCTTCAGGTGCTGGATCTGTAGTAGTATTAGTTTGTGTTTGACCAGATGACGTCCCGTCTTGGAACTGATATTCTTCTAAATCACCATCATCCCCCTCAGCAACGGTGTGGTGGAAATAGTTGGGGTATTCTTTTTCCTCAAGGGTTCGAACTCGAATTTTCTTACCTGTCTGACTTTGATAGCTAAAATCGACATCGGCATATGTCGTATCAATTCTTAATAGCTGGTCTTTAACCCGCTTTCTTCCCTCCATAGCCAAGGTGAGAATCTCTTCAATATTTTCTTGGGTTGCCCCACCATGCGGGAATAAGATCTTCATGAGGCCAGAGAAGGTTTTGTTGATGGCATCACGGTCACGAGTAGATATGTCACTTGATAGGGTGAAATGCTCTTTGTACTGATCTGAAAAGTCCTGGTTACGCAGGTGACGAAGAATCTCTGCGAGATAATCTACCACAAACCCATATCCATTGGAGAACATCTCTCCACGGATAATATCAACCTCCCAACCTGGAATGTAGAAGTGCAGACGATCCAGAAAGGCTGAGTCATAGAATTTTTCTGGTAACGCATCGAACAAGTCAGAGTGCTTCAACATGTAAGGCACGCTGTGTTCAGTGTTACCGACAAAAACCATTGAAGCATCAGCACCCAAGGTCTCAACACCACGAGAAAATGACTTATTCGCCATATAGTTTTTCATGATGTCGACAAGTGCCTTATCAACACGCTTCTTCTTGCCCGCGAACTCGTCAAAAGCCACACAATCCCAATAACCCACTAAGCCAATCTTACCTGAAGAATTATTCACAAACAGCTTAGGTACAGTAACCTCACCACCAGAAATCAAAATGCCGTGTGGTGAAAACTCAGAATATATATGGGACTTACCTGTGCCTTTCGGACCTAGCTCTATAAGATTGTAATTACGCTCACAGAAAGGGATTAGACGTATCAGCTGAATTAACTTACTTCGACGTCCAAAATACTCAGGGTTAAAACCTACACTCTGGATAAGTACATCAATCCACTCATCTAAGCTGAATTTCTTGCGGGCGTCGATATAACTTTCGTAATCGAAATGAGACATCTGGATGGGTTTGAGGCTAGCTAGAATCCAAGGACTCGCATCCTTATCCTCAGTATGCTCATATTCAATGTCAGCAATGCACCAAACACCACCCACAAGCAGTTTTGGATGTCTTTTTATGGTGTCTGAATCAATCAAAACCTTTTTTATACCAAGGTTTGAAAACTCAGCTTCATAGACATCCTTTTTATCATTCAAAGCAACGCTGATTTTATCGATGACTTTGTGTCGGCCTTTCTCACGAATTGTAGACCTTATCAACCCGGCCTCATTACGATGAACATAATGCTTTGCCAGAATCTCCTTAACCGTCTCTATACCAGTTTCGATGGTAGCTTCATCGCTGGTTGCACAATACTGTCCCAGCAGATACTCAAGCACATAGGATGGAACAATGGCATTCCCCTTGACCGTTTTTACTAGATCTTTACGAACAACCAGGCCAGGAAACTGTTCATTGATTTTTTTATCCAGTTGATTCATCACTTATCCAATCCTAAAAGTCGAAATCACTCGTAAAGGAGCGTCGCATTGTATAACGAAGAGATTTATATTCTTTGAAGTGTGAGGTCCCCGCATGCCGCTCCTCGAGCTTGAGTATCACTTCTTCTCCGTTGGCATCATCAGCTTCACGCGTCAATACAAACCGCATCGGTAACTCACGGTCTCGGGGATTATCAGAGCTCAAATCAAAAGTCAGCTCATGCGTATCAGAGATCAACTTACCTGATTGAGTGTATATCCCAGCTTTCAATTGACGTGGCTGAAGCTTGTCAGTGACAGGTGCAACTTGATAGAACGCCACTGCAACCTGTCCTGAGGTAATCACAGTGCTTCCACCGCGCAGGATCTCAACCTCCACTGCACTGACATCACTTTTGCGCTTTTTATTGATTTTAATGATCGGAATTACAGTCTCTTGAAGCGTTGCCCCACCGTGAACAAAGCGACTACCCGAACCACTTTTACGCAGTCTGTTGATTGACTTCGGTACACGAATTTCAACATCACCAGACAACCCAAGCTGTGAAGATGTGAAAGAATGGAGGCTGTTTGAATCACTTAAGCCTTTACCCAAGACAAACCGCCTGTCTGAGTAAAGAATAGAATCTCCACTAACATCTACGCTTGAAAAATCACTCTCATCAATCGCTCTATGCTGATAAATAAAGCCATGATCGGCTGTCACGAGTATATTCGAGGCATTCGCAGCAGTGAGCTTTTTGATCAACCTGATTAAATCATCCAATGCTTCTTCAGCGGCCTCAAATGCTCTACCTTCTGAGTGAATTTTGTCACCAGTATGGTCGATTCTATTATGGTAAATGTAAACCACATCACTGGCTTTCAGCATTTCACGACTGTCATCTCGACTCAGTGACATAAAGTCTTCTGCCGTGATTGCCTTACCTCTACCATCAATGGCAGCTTTCAGAATTTTGTCACGATTGGCGGTGCCCATCGAGCTCTGACTATCCACGTGCACTGTCCCAGTATCATTGTCAGCAATGGCTAGCTCTTGATTAGGCAGCAGGGCTGCCATTCCCAATTGAGTATAGCTAGGCAGCATCGATAAAGCTGGCTCAAGTTCAGCGCTATATCTATCTTCTTGTCGAATCAAGCTTAATAACTCATCGCCGATTTCATAACGCATTGCATCAGAGATGATGACGCAAACCCTATTATCTCTATTCAAGAATGGCCTTACCCAGAGCTCAAAGAAGTTTTTCTGTAATGGCACCGGAGACGCATCCCATTTTTCCACGCCATCCACAAGAGCTTGGAAAGCATCTCCAAGCTTCAATAGGTAATTATTGGAGTAGAGGTTCTCAATTTGTTCTGATAAAGCTGCTGTCATTGATGGATGTGCAGCGCGACGAGTATGGTAGATAAACTTACGATAGTACTGATCCAACAGATACCAAGTTTGGCAATAACGCTGCACACCATCCGCCAGACTTTCTATCTGAAGCTTAACCTCACCAATGGTTTGAATAAATAGCGCGGCATAGTCTATGGCTTCATAGAGATGTTGATATTCTTGATACCAGTGCCCCTGACGACGCTGCCGCACCCAGAGTGCCACATCACCCGATGAAATAGTTCGCTCACTCAACTCACGAACCAGATCACTGATAATTTTTCTGTCGATTAGCTGGAAATAATCCAACTCGATCAAATCTCGGAAATCCCTACTGGAAAGATCCTGCTCAATTGCTAAGACCTCAGCACATTCCTCTGATAACTTTTCAAAACACTGTTCATACTGACGACTATCCTTCCAGCGTTTTAGAAAGACCAACGCATCGCCTCTTAGAGTGAATTCACCATCAGTACCCATTGCAAAACAAGACTTGAAAAGTTCAATGACGAAATCTCTAATACTTGGCGTTGCAGATTGATAGCCGTAATGTCTTGCCATCTGCTCCCATAAAAAAGACTCCAGCTCACAACGTCGAATAAGCTTAACTTTCTCATCATCACCCTCTGCAAGTTCTTGCAGAAGAGACTGAACAACCACCTCTATACGTGGCTCATCAGTACCAGCACAAACAGCCAACATCTTCAGTTGAATTACACCAGGCGTATCATCAGCGTTTAATAGCTTTTTAAGACCGTCCTTACGCTTAGCCGCTTGGAAAAATTCAGCATGACTCTGAACCAAGTCGGCAAACTCCAAACCCAGACTCAGCTCTGAAAGCCAGATGGCAATCTGATCGGTCCGAAACTCACCATGAGCCAATTGTACGTCTAGGAGCCAATTATTCAGGTCATCAGGTTGAGGGCCATCATGAAACAGCAAAAATTTCTTTTTAGGTTCTTCACGCAGGATATGATGCTTTAACGTAAATTCGTTATTGGCAATCTCCAGCTTTTCTATGCCAGATAATTCTAAAGCCTCAAAGTCATCACGAAGTTCATGCTTGGCGTCATACCAAAAGACAATCCTGTGCTTATCAAAAAGGTTGGTAAGAGCTTGAGAGATGCGATTGCTCATTATTGTCTGAGGCCTCTTTTACTAAACCGAGAATAATTGTGATGAATCATCGAGATGATATTGTCTAGTCTTCTTAAAAGATCATCGTAAGTCATTATATCCATGATGTTGGCATACTTACGCCTAATAACTTCAAAATCGAATCTCTGGTCAGCGTTCAAATCATTGACCCGGCCCAGTATCACAATAGCTTTGGGGTTAGTAATTCTAAGCTCAAAGTTATTAGGTAATTCACTGCTGTGCTTACTAAAAATCGCTTTTTCACCAGCTCTGCCCCACTTGTTTAAATGAAAGAGATATTTTTCCACCTGCATCACTGCGCCCGTTAGCTCTGACGCCGGGGTGTGACTTTGTCTGTATCGGGGGGTAGCCGAGACAACTTGATTAGACTTTGGACGTTTGATTTCTATTACATCAATGGTTCCATTGGCATCTACAAGCGCAAGATCAATATAGCGATTGGTTGACTTGTTTGGATTAGAATAGAAATCCTTAATGTGAACATTTTCAAGCAGAGCAATGTACTTGGGAAAGATAAGTAGCAAAAACTCTGCAATGAGCTTCTGCCAATCATTTTCACTGTAGGAATCTGAGCTCTTAAGCATAGACTCAAGTTCATCTCTCACAAACTGAAATTTTCTCGGTTCGTAATCTTCAAGAAAAGCTATTCGTGAGACAGGCTCAACAGTTTTTTTTCGATTGAGATGATTGTCTAGTTTAGTCTGCTCGTCTGACATCGTGCCCAGATAATCTCTGATTACTCCTGCCACTCTGGCACCGCTGTAATGATCTAATTCTGTCGATGTTGGGAAGTTCTTAAGTAGTGATTTAAAGGCCTCTTCGGGAATAGCTCCATCAGCAGTTCCACCAATCACGATAGACTCATTAATAAACTTATCAATTTTCCTGAAAATAGAAATATTTCGATGAGCTACAAAAGTTTTCCTCTCAATAGGCAAGTCACTAGCCAGACGAAGGTCATGCTTGAGGCCCAAAATATTTTTATCGATGATGTAATAGCCATCTTCGAGTTTACCGAGCTGAAAGATACGCTGATCCGCATCATGATCATCCAACAAGTGTTGAGAACGGAAGCTAAAGCAATAGCCAACCGTGACAGATTCGCCTGCTTCAATTTGCTGGTCAATTTCTGAAAGTGGTCGTAATTCAGGACTATACAAAAGCAAAAGTGCCTTATGAGCCTTTAGTATGGTTATCACAAATAAACCTCAATCTATATGAGCACTGATAATCTGCAATGAAAATTGTTCAATCAAACATTCAAGCCAGTGCCTCTTCAACCACCTCTTCATCAGAATCATCATCCGATGGTTCTGCAGGCAAAGTTGTGGACATCATGACGCGGCTTTTTAGCCTGTCTCGAAGCGCTTGTCGGCGTGTAGCAAAAAACTCTGGGAAGGCTTCAAACCTCAAATCCACACCGTTTACTAATAGCGTCTCAGGCGTGAGGTTGACTTTCCCATCACTTAACCAATCATCTAGTGGACGGTCTTTTTTGCTGATGTTCTGCGAATCATTCAGCAAATGAAGGTTTGGAATTGAGTTCCAATGTTCCGGTTTACTGAAGAAGTTCATCAGCTCTTCATCATCAGCTAGGACAGAATTTGCTTTTAATTTTTGTAACTCAAAAGAAGCTTTAGGATGCAAATGATCGATATGGAAAACTTCTGTCTCCCTCATTTCAGGGAACAGCAGGTGCAATAACGCACGACAACGCCCCTCACCATATTGAATAGAGAGCAAACTATCGATGTAGTCTTCATCAAATCGTAAGTCTTTGTTTGAAGCTCGATAACGCTCAATGATTTCATCAAGTGGAAATAATTCATCATCGATATGCTTGCTAAGGACATCACGCATACTAGACAGAATAGTATCTGCTTGACCGCCGAAGACACCTTTGAGGAGTGCCATATATAACCAACGACTGATAACCTCGCGTTGCTCATAATGTTTGGCAAGATTATTAATTGATTCATACAGCGCCTTACCATCCTGCTGTTTTTTGAAGAGGTAATAGCATATTGGTATAACAGCGTTTTTGGAGGTCAATGACTGGGGATTAATACCAAAACGGCGAACCAATATTAGTGTTTGCTTAATGCACTCTTTGATGGCTTTCCAGTTTGTCTGCAAAAGTTCAACTTGCTCTGACTTGAAGTTCCTCACTTTAAAACGGACATCAACATCACACAGCATCAAGCATGTCTTGAGTACCCAATCTCTTTCCATATAGAAGCCCATATCTGAGCTTTGATGAATCTGTTTGGTCAGGTCCTCTAACTCTTGGCGAAAGTCACCATCCCAATGCGCGATGGCTATCGACATCAATAAGTCGGAGAAGTCTAGCTTAGTGCCGCCACTGTTGGTTCTGATGAAAACGTCTAATACATGATCAATCTGCTGACTGGTTTCATTGAAGTAGTGGATAACAGGTATTGAACGAATGACATCATACAACTGCCCCAGCGCATCCTTGGCAAATTGATTGTCCTGGAGACCATTATCTTCAATATAAGGTTGAAGCACCCCACTCCAAATACGGTTAGGCGCTTCAACTTGAGGCATTTCCAAAATTTTATGCACACAAAACCAGTGATGGGTTGAATCTGGATTTTCTGCTGCGTTCTGATATTGCTTATCAGTTAGAAACTTGAAGTTGTAGAGCATCAATGATTCATCATCTTCAGAATCTAAGGCACTGGCGAGATCCAGATAAAACTTCCGTGGTGGTAAAGCATTATCATCACGGGTGTTAGGCCACCATACTCTGGGTTGCTTATATGCGTAGGTTCCACACAAGCCAATGTATAAAGATGTTAAGCGCTGTTGGCCATCGATAATCGCTTTAAAGTTTTTGAAGCCTGCATTCGTTTTAACTATAGGGTTTTCTTCATTAAAACGCTGACAATATGAGCTTAAGAACTCATAAAATTTATAGCCATTTTTGATTTCGTCATCATTCACTTCCCACATCATGAACGTATTGATTGGATAACCACGCATGATGGAATCAAATAAGACGCAGATCTGATGACTACTCCAGACAAACTTGCGTTGAATCGCAGGCAATAGGAAATCACGATTATTAATGGCATCAATCGCTTCCTTGATTGTCAGCGCCTTTTCATATTCACCGGCCATGCCGATACCTCCTTGTTTCGATTACGATAGGCCAGTAACTTTTTTCAGAGCCTGTCCAAATTTTGGATAATTAACTTTCACACCATCGTCTAGGTCAATCTCAACCTGTTCAGTGGCAAGTGGGTAAAGTACATCACGCTCGTACTCTTCTAATTCAGCAATCATCTTGCTGAGGTTTTCTATGTCTTTCAGCGCCTTAGTCTTCTCACTTTGTGAGGCGCTGGCACTGATGCTGATGGCTTCAAGATGTGTTTTCTGAGACGTCAACTTGGTACGGAATTCACGCAGGTAGTCATTAAGGACCACACTCACCGTATCTGGGCGATAACGGTGCATGTAGACCAGTGCGTTGAAACTGCCTTTGGGACTAGAGAATAACCAATAGATAGGACGCTTTTTGTAACGCTTCACATGGTCGTTATAAAAGTCTTTGAGGAAGTATTTACGAATGTCCTTACCCAGAGCATATTCAACAAATTTTAGGTTTTCTTCGTAATGCTCATCGCCAAATGCCACATGGAGAAATTCTCGGAAACGGTCGACAATATCATCGGTAAACCAGTCGCCGTCGAGCATGGGGATGACATTGTCTTCATCGGCAGGGAAAAGACAGGAACCACGAAAGGCACGAAAATCACGAAAGTTTTCTTTGCCTTTCTTTTCGTGTGATTCCTGTTTTTTGTGGTCAATAATCTTTTCGTAGTAGTCCTCGATTGTCTCGCCCTGGTTGGCCAGGATCAGCCCCGGCATGTCCAGTGCATAGCGGCCGAACATGCAGCCCACCGCATAGGAGACCAGTTCATGCATGGTGTCGGCCCGCAGCAGTGCCTCCAACTCGCCCTCGCTCTTGTCCTTGCCGTAGCAATAGTGGGGGTTGCAGGTTAGAGTGATTTCGTTGAGCGGAACCTCGGGTGTTAGCTCGTCCTGTAGGCCGTAGGCTTCGATGAAGATGCGGTTGTTCTCTTGCTCCAGCCGCTGCATTTCCAGCGTCATCTCCCGCCAGTGGGCACGGAGTTTCTGGTAGGTAGCTTTCAGGGTTGGCTGACGATAATCGGGATTCAGCAGCGGAATGCTGGTGAAGTCCCAAGAGGTTTCGTATGAGTCCCAATCGGACTTGGCATGTTCTATCAGCGTTGATGAAAGGGACTCTACACCCGATACAGATTGAAGAACCGGAATGCTTGAAACTGTACCGACAGTAAAATTCAAAGTCGGAGCCAACAACTTCATTATTGCTAGGGACGCCTTTGAATTTAAAATAGATAAGCAGTAGCTAATTTTTTCAGAAAACAAACATAGTCCACCGGTATCGAACAGGAAACCCTCGCTGAAAAATCTAAAGCTCAAAGCTCCACTGCTTACTTTAGACCATGTTACGCCAGGTAAAAAATAATACTTTTCACCACGAATGAATGAGCCACCATATGATTTAAGCGCCTGTCCATTATTTTCCCAATTAACTAAAAATTCATTATTCCCATACCACTTTCGATATTCTCCACCCTTATTGTACGGGAACCACTTGAATTCGGAATCTGCAGCTGACTGCGATTCCTTAAACCCAAAACCAATTTTTAGGTTAGACACTTCATGCCACATTTTCAGAAATCTATTAACATCGCCTGTTGTTGTGCCCTCAGCTATCTTTGCCACCTCGGAAAGGCTCGGGCATGTTTCAAACATTCGAATTTGTGATTCTGTAGCCCAATAGGCAATTGGACTGCTGGGTATCTTCTGGAAGGTAGCAGCGGATGCGCGGTAGAACCAGCCACAGCCAGGATTTTTAATAGCCTCAAGGGCCCGTGACCCCTGGTTTTCTGAGCCCCTAAAATCGGAAAGCCGTACATATCCGCCTTTGAACTTAGGATGATGCGCGTTCTCAACCGTAAAGGTGCAAATTGGTACTGTGGCGCCATCGAAACCTGAGTATTCAAGCTGCACCAACGAGGTGATGGTTCTACTGTTAATTAAAAAATCACGTAACTTTTCATAGGTAGTAATAAACATCCATGTAAATGGCGACATGAAGCCAAGCTGGCCTTTTGGCAACGTCATCTCAGTGTTGCGAACGATAAAGGCAGAGAAGAGGTCTGACTTTACATCCTCGTAGTTGTCTTTAAGCCATGCACCCAACCGCCCATTCATCCCCTTACCACCCATATACGGCGGATTGGCAAGCACCACATGGTATTTGGGACTCAGGTAATCGGCCTGCCGCAGGGCTTGCAGCACCTTCTGATGGGTCATGCTGATAAACAACTGCCCGGAGACGTTCTTTGACTCCAGAATCCTGAGCATGCCGTCCACCTCGGTGACATCGGGACGGATCAGGGAGCCGAAATTGTCGGCCTCTTCGAACTGGCGCAGGGTGGTCTGCAGCGGCGCGTTGAACAGGTCTCGCCCAATAAAGTCGATGTACTCATCCAGCTCTTGTTCTTCAAAGTGAATGTTTTCAAGTACGCAAATCTTGGGCTTAATGCCTTTGCTGAAAAAGCGACGTTGTTTGGCTCTGGCTTTCATCGTCAAGGCAAACGCAGCCAGTTCCCCTGCTCGCTCATCGATTTCAATACCAAACAGATTATGGGTCAGAATTTTTTCTGGGATGTCAGAAGGCTGATAACCTTCTTCTTCATAGATGGCATACAGCAGGTCAAAGGCGTAGGTGAGCATATGGCCTGAGCCACAGGCCGGGTCGCAGATTTTGATGTCTTCTGGGCTATTAATCTTCAGAAAGTCAGTTTCTGGCTCTTGTGGCTTGATGAAGTAGTCCATTTCTTCAGCCAGTTTGGAATGAGGTCGGTTAAGCAGCCAGAGTCTGCCTAATGAGTTCTCTACCAGGTAACGAACAATCCAGTGAGGAGTAAAAAGCTGTGTCGCAGCCGGGATATTTTCTGGTGTGACTTTCTTGTTCTTTTTCAGCCCTTCAAAGACCAGGTCTTTCTTCTCTGAGATATAGAACTGATACAGCCAACCGATAACTTCGACATCCTGGCAGACTTCTTCTGTCATAGCCTGACGCGTCTGTTCCAGAATAGAATTGTCAGACAGTAAGTCATCGGGCATTAACAGTTCGGTGTAGTCATCGATACGCTCGAACAGAAATGGCATCGCCTGATTCCAGTAGTTGCAGGCTGCAACAACTAATAAGCGATACGCTTCACCTTGTGGGTCATGACTGGTGCTTTTACCACTTAATAAAGCTGAAACCTGTTGTCTAGTGGCGTCACTGACAACGTCATCGTCAATATGCCCCATCTTGGCTTCAGCCAATATTTCCGGCTGTGACTGGCCTTCAGAGGGTGAGACAACACCAATACGGGTGTAGCGGTTCACATCCATGAAACGCAGGGCACAGAATCGGTTGAACCAGATGTAGGCCACACGCTCAATAACCTGTTCTTTGCCCTGTGTATCGATAGCCACTTCAAGTCTACCAACGGCTTCTGAGGCTTCACGTCGAGCTGCACTTTCACCAGCCAATACTAACTTGAGCTTAGCAGTGATTTGTTCAATCAAACTGCGGCGTGCCTGCTGGGCAAATTTCTTTAGCTTTCCTGTTTCCATCAGATTTGAATTCTTTTTCCTTGGCGTATTTCTTCCATCAAAGCATCACGCATTGATTCTAAGTAACCTTCTACATCAGTCTCGCTCGCCAAAAGCGGCTTCTGGTAGTTCACTTTGATGCTTTTACTATTAATAATCTGAATTTGAGGCTCTTTCACCTCATTCGGTTCTACTGGGGTTGTGGCGCCACCGGTAGTCGGAGGATAGGGTTTGACCGGCTCAGGTTGAGGCTGTGACCAGAACATCGCTCGAGAAAGAAGCCTGTTATAAGTTTCATCTTCAAAGCGACGTAAAGTATCGCTAATAACGGCAATCAGCGTTTTACTAATGATTTCGTTAATGAACTCATCAAACTCTTGGGTAAGCTGGACCTGTTGTTGCTCATCTAAAGAACTGAACTCATCAGTGTTGGTGAGTTTGTCTTTCAACTCATTAACTCTATCTGTCGCTTTTTCTCGCTCTGATTTGAGTGTGTTATCGATTTTTTCTTGCAACTCATCGACAGACCGTTTGATTTGCTGGATGCGATTGCCCTTAAAGCATTCAGGCTCAGCTAGTGTGTTTTGTATGGTTTTAATTTGCTCATCATCAATGTAAGCAAAGTTTGCATCTTGCTTTTGCAGGAACTGACGAGCTGAATCATAGATTTCTCTCTGAGGTCCGGACATGAACTTACGTACTGGATCGATGGTGTTTTCTTTCATATCCAGTAGAGCATCTTCCTGAGATTTTAGTTCTGTTAAATACCAGGTGTAGGGTTTGCCTGATACTTCTTCAAGACTGGATACAACAGGGGTCAAGGCATTCAAGAACGGGTACTGACTGGCTCGTGCCGAAAGGACCTTTAGTTCATTGATAAGCTCTGCAAAAGCTTTTGCAGACTCTTGCCCCAGAGATTTTGCTTCACTTAGTTTAGCAGGCGCATCAAAAAAGTCTTCATAGAAGTCTTTTAATCCACGGATTTGAGATGCCGTGAATTCAATTTGTGGCTCAAGCACCATATTGCCAAAGCCTGCACTATTTCGTAGGCCTCTTGACAGGTCATCATCTTCAAGTAGGTGGCTATCACTTCGAACTTCAATCTTGCCACAGGCACAGAGCTTAGCGAGTGTGCAGATTATCGCAGCGTAGTACCAACCGTATGGCTTGCGCTCAAACCTGTCCACCAGACTTTTGACTGTCGTTCTAACGCCACCTTTGTTATTGCTTTGGATAAAGGCAAACATTTCCTGTTCAGATTCAGCCAGACCAATAGCGTCATTTTCGAATAAGCTCTCCTCAGGTTTGAGGCATCTTGAAATGTCATTTTCACTGTAAGTGATACCTCGCAGCATTTTCAAGTTCGGGTAGCTACGAGAAATCAGGTTATGAAAGCCCTGAATCACACGAGTTTGAGGATCTTCCGTGCCGATCTCTATTTCATTACCTGCAACCAGTAGCTTTGCCTTGCTGATTAAGGTTTTTACCCTTAGTCTCAGATCAGCATAACGTTCTTTGTTCTGGAAGCCTTTGTCGTTTAGGATCCGTTTGGCCGTTTCTTTTTGGGTATTAGAGATATTTTGCTTGATGTACTTTTCTGTTTGTTTGTAAAGCTTTACATCTCTAATAAGACGGTCATCAGCGGGCATTAAGACGAACAGCTCATCCGCTTTGTAAGTTGAGTTTGTGATGAGCATTTGCTCATTTTCAGCATGCTCATGAAAGGGACTGATAACGTGTACTGCCAACTCATGCTCTCGTCCCTGCAGCTTGTCATCAAGCTTTCTTGAAAAAGCATAGTCCTGACCATTTTCGTCATAACGCACTTTGCGAAGTCTGATGGCTTCATCGAAGATGAGCTTATCTAACTCACTAGCAACATCTGCAGACTCAATTTCGGTATTTTTGATCTCCTGCTCGATGTCTTTTTCTTCGTCAGTCAGATACTCGTATGTTTCACCGTTACGCTGAATATAAGTTTGCTGTTCCAAGAGGTTGAGCGCTTCTTCCACACGCTTACGAAGTGCAGCTACGTCATCATCAAATGACTCCAGCATCAATATGCATAAGTTGCGAACAGTAGCTTTGAATTCTTTGACGTACTTAATCAAGAACAAAGCCTTGAGCAAACGCTTGGCGAAGTCATCATCAAGCTGGTTTTCAGCCTTCAGTATTGCCTGTTGTGTTTTTGTTTTTAGAGCTGAGCGGATCCCTTCAAACATCATCTCAAAGGTGGCTAGTCGGCCAACTTCATTCTCACTAATTTGAATAGCAACTTCCTGGAAAACACCCAGCATAGATCGCTCCCCGACGGAGCTGTGCTTACCCTCAAATGCGCTATGAGCTGATAAATTTTGAATGGCTGATTGGAACAGACCAAACTGATACGGAATAAACGGGTAACAATGAATGAAGTGATCCCGATCCTTATAGTTTTTGTAGGACTGAGAACCATCAGCAAAATCAAACAGCGTTTTGAAATTGTTCGATTCTATATGATAGATGTTTGACAGCAATTGCACGCCATCATCATTTTTCATCAAAAGACGTTTCTGAATAACTTCATCTACGTTCTGACTGGTCAACTTCATCTTGTTGGCAAAGCGTGCCTGAATCTTAGAGAAGTCATTAGACTGTTGTTTGTTCATTTCACCGACAACAGTATTCATGTCCTCTTGAGCTGTGACGATAATCCATGCGCGACCGCGGGACTTCGTTGCCAAACTTTCAGCGATTGTTTGCAAGTTGGTCATTAACTTCACATTGTCGGCAATATATTGGCCCACCTCGTCGACAAAGAAGTTAAGTCTGAAGTTTGGCTCTTGGCGATCTATATATTGATTAACTTGATTGGCAAAGTCTTCGATTGAGACGCGATATTCAGTTCGATATTTATCTAGGATGCCTTTTGCAGTCTCAACATCACTGCCGCTTACTTCAGCATAGGCTTTTGCGATGTTTGCTGATTCTAGAAGCGCCTGTTCCCGACCGATGTGCCAGTGTTTACCTGAAACAGATTCAAAGGCATCTTTAAATTTTTGGAAGAGATCTCGAGAGTCTAAGTCGCGTTCGAATTGTGCAATGTGCCCTTGCTTGCCATAGTAGCCACACGTTTCGTCAAAGACTTTGACAAAGACGGCCAACAAGGCATCCATCTGTGTCTTACTGATAACGTCGGCTTTTTGATCAATATTGAATAAGATGCTTTTAGAGGGAAGTTCTGCCGCTCTCTTGAGATCGCCCTTTAGAATTTCATTGTCATCACACTTGGGAAGAAATAAGTCGAGTGTATTAGTTCCGTCGACTTCACGGTTCTCCAGAATGAGGGCAAGCATTTTAAGCAGATGCGATTTACCTGAACCAAAAAAGCCTGATACCCACACACCGTTAGCGCCTTCGTAATTGTTGTAGGCATCCAGGAATATTCCGAGGCGGTTTTCCACCTCATTGGTGAGCACATATTCCTCAATTTCAATCTTAAGGCTGGCCTCATCATCAGCTTTGATTACACCCTCAATTGAGCGATCAACTTTCTTGTCAAAAATGGCTCTTAATTTCATTACGCGTCCTTCGTTATTTTTGCTCAAGGCTCAACATCCAGAATATTGAATGCCCGGTAGTATTTATCATCATGCAGTCGACCAAAGAGGTCTAAAGATGCTCCCGTTTCCAAGGAATGCGTATACATCCCGGGAAAGAACATCAGTGTTGGTTTATCTTTAGCTGTGCTTTGTAAGTTGTTGAGTACGTTGTGTGAGCGAATGTAGGGAAATACCTCGCCTACACCGGAGATAAACAGAACATCAAACTCGCTATTTGCTAACTTTTCAGCAATAGCAGGGATAAGGTTTGCCGCTGGATCCAATACATTTTGAAATAGTTCTATTAGCTCATCTTTTGAAACTGTCGGCTCTACCTCAAAAATCTGCTCCCAAATTCCTCTCTCTTTGAGGATCTCTATAGCCTGGTCGTAGAGATTTATTTCGAGAATTGAAACACCTGCTTTCTCCAGCCGCTTAGTTAACCTAGCCTGAAGGCGCTCCATCTCTACTGCGATAGCTGGATCGTAAGGACAGATAAAGAAAGGTATTTCGTTATTCAGGCTTTGCTTATTTCTGAAGCGCTTACCAGAGACAACATTAAAAATGTGTTCATAATTATCATCTATATTTTTTCGAGTAACTGGCGTAGACACAGTTATTTACCTCACTCACCAATTACTGGGAAAAACAACAGCTCACTCTCATTAATTGAGAGCGCTTCTCTCATAGAGCCACTAAGAATCACAGAAATAATTTGATTATTTTTATCCAATATCTCAGCTTGTTTGAGTATTCTAAAAATTATCTGCCGGACCTTGTTTCTTGAGCTATCAGTCAGTTTATCTATCTCTGGATGCCACTCAGATTTCTTGTTTATAAACGCCTCAAAGTCTTCCTGGGACACTTCTCCTCGGAGATACACGTAATGCTCATGAAGAAGTTCTACAGCAAATTCAGCGATAAAGTCATAACGTCGGCAAATAGCCAACCATAATGTGTGGGCTTGTTCCTGAATGCTTGCTCCAACAAAAAATTCCAACTGCTCTGAATCAAGCACACTTAACCTTGAAATGATTTCTGTGGTGAAACGCTTGGCACTCGAAACGCGCTTACTCTGAAGGATATTGTCGGCAATTACCTTTTCTTTGACTAAGTCCCAGTCTTGAAGCTGAAGATAGAGATTTGCTACATCCAGTGACTCCTGCCTGAGCAGGCTGCCCCCAATGAAGGCCATACTATATTGCTGTCTCATAATTGTTAGAATTTTATAATTTTGATGCTGACTGATCACTACAGATCGTTTTTCTTGACTCAAAATAACCTTGAATATGATTTATGACTACTCGCCACTATAATTCATATCGAACTGATGTTACTTATTAAAATGTATTGTTTTTATGAGCTATGAACTATTTGTATAAATTGTGGAAATCGGAGAATAACATCATCACTGATTCTCAGCCAATGAATAGACTACGACTACACATGTTTAATGATAATCACTGAAGATAAGTTATCTGGTAGTTTTTTTCTATGGAAAATTAAACCAACTCTAGAATTTAAGTGAGATTTTTAGCCAGTGCTTGATCGAGAATCCCTATCAACTCTTGTTTTAACCATGTTGGTTCAAGTTGTCTAGATATGGTGATTGTGATTGCGCTCCAGCCACAACCTTAAATCTTGAGAGTCTATTGTAGTCAATTTTAACTCCAATTCATTCTTCGTATTAATATTAGACCACTTGGGCATCAGCTAATTGTGACTCCAATAAATGAGGCTTCTGATTGAAGTTCAGAGTCCGTCATACTGATCGTCACATACAAACAGCACAATTACAGCAAGGAAAATATTCTGGTTAAAATAAATCTGGCTGTT
Organism: Methylophaga thalassica MP; assembly: GCF_000214595.1. Classification (GTDB taxonomy): domain Bacteria; phylum Pseudomonadota; class Gammaproteobacteria; order Nitrosococcales; family Methylophagaceae; genus Methylophaga; species Methylophaga thalassica. The sequence continues at coordinate 92,533 of NZ_AFIG01000003.1, forward strand.
GTGATTCGCTGTTTCGATGTGTATCGCAGGAATGATGAATTGAGAGGACTCTTAAGAATGATTTCTTGTTTTCTAGAGCCTTGTCCAATAATTTTCGATGCTTCAGGGACTGAAAGAGAGCAACTGAATATGCCTGACAATTAATCGATTTCTTTGGATTGAACTCAATATCAGTGAATGCATCAAAATCATCTAACTGCTCAATAGCCCATGGATTTTTTTTAAGCGCATTCAAAAAAAGCCAATCATAAAAAGCGGTCTTAGGCTCTAATCCCCACTCCGTACCAAAAAATTTGAATTTCAGTAAATCACCCGAATTTTTAATTCTTGAGTCTTTCTTTGCAGATAAGGATGAGCCATACAGAAGATCTTCATAAGGTCCACCATTCTGAAAAACTTTACTCGACTGGAAAGCAGTCTCCACTGTGAAGGCAGGTTTATGTTTTTCTGTTTTCACTGATAAGTTGAACGCGCTCAACTGACAACCAACTTTATCTTCAGACTTAGTAGACACCTCGAGTGGATGCTTGCAGAGATCTTTTTCTCTTGCAGCAGAATGTAATGAAGACACCGATCTTTTACGTTGTGATGGAGCTATTCCTGGATACCAAACAAAGTCAACGTACTCTATTCGCACCAAGCAATCTGAATGAAAACAAGGAATGAAAATTGGCCTTTGTGCCATTATGAAGTCTTTCCCATTAAAACTGGAAATCGTCTGGAGTATATGGATTACCTTTGACCAGTCCATAATCACCCAGCTTAACGGGTCCCCAAGAATCATAGTCTTTGCGAGGTAAAAACATCATTGGCTCATGAAAAAACTTAAACATGTTTAAGTAGGGTTTTATCGTCTCCTGGACTTGAGACAAGTTGTGCATCTCAGTCTTTTGATTGAGGCAGATGCTTTGGATATATTTTGGGCTGATCCCCTCCAAGACAAGCACTTCTGCCTGCGGGTCTGTCGGGTAGTTATCTGGAATTTTGAGACTTTGTCTTACAGTGTTCCCTAAGTTCTCGTCAAACATCTTCTCGAAAGCTGCAGCGCTCCTCCTGGCGTCCAATGTGAGTTTCGTACTCGCTTTTCCTGCAGCATTGCTGTAACAAAAAGCACAGTCAAGCTCCCATAAAATAGACGGTTCAAGTTTTATAACAGCCCAGTCAGCATGAGGAAACTGGATCTGTTTTCTGTAAAACATTTTGTAGTTCGGAAATGAAATTGATGTAGATATAGCATCGTTCACATTGTCCAATCTTAGAGTGTCATTCATTAAGCCACCTACGCCGTCTAATTGCAATGAAGTGCGGCTCTTAAGCCCATTTTCTAGGATCTTTGGTAGGTTTTCTATGCGCGTGAAGTGAACCAGATAATTGATATTTCTCTTTTCAACAATACCTTTGATTTTTTCCTTATATAATTCTGCTTTAGGCAATCTACCATCGGTCTGCAGGATAACATCGGTGCTCACGGTCTGACTGAGAAAGGTGGATGACTTGTGACTTACTCGCTCTTTATGTCGTTCTTCAGAATTAAGTTTTCTTAAATGTCCACTGAGAGACCATTTGTTAAAAGTCAAAAAAGAAATAAATGGTTTCTTATCAATAACTTTATCAATGTATTCCAGCAGTGACCTCTCTTCAGAAATACGTTTTTCGACTTGTGCAACATAATTCAGACATTCTTGAACCTTTTCTATTCTTTGATTCAAAGCCAAAGGAGAGTGGCTTATGTCGGCAGCAAAATGTACTAACGGAATGGTTGATAACTCTATTTTTCTCTCTTCTACTCCCTCCGCATTAAGCTCTTTCAGACTATTACTTATTTGTATTCGCGTCTGTTCGTATAGCTTTCGTTTTTCAGGCTCATTTTCATAGAGATGGTCAGACTGATAAGCGGCTTCAGCATTTTTTATTGCATGGTCAACACTAAGTCTAAAAGCATAAAGCTCAAGGAGGAAGTTTTGGTTTAGTTTATCCTTCTCTGCTTCTTTTTTGAGGTTGTCATTAACACGGTCTAGGGTTTCACTAAATTGAAATAATCCTTTGTTAATGGTTGTCCCAATTTTGTTTAACGCATTGTCACTTTCACTTTCAGACTCGACAACATCATGCTGAGGTCTGATCTCAGTTTTGAGAGTAGAGTTGTCATTTTTTTTATCAGGCTTACCAAATAAACCTGAGCACCATGAAATAATCCAAACCGTTCCCCAAGTACTGATCAACTGAAGTACAAATAATGGAGAAGTTTGTAACGCCAAAATGGTCCAACCTGTCCAGCACAAAGCAACTACAATCATCAGTACTTTTGAGTGAAGGCGAGAAAGTACAATACTTGCAGTAATAACAGTCTGCCATATCAGGACTGTCTCCATAAAAATCCTTATTTGAGGAAGTCAAGGCTTAGTTTATTAACCTTATGCACCTAAAAATTTCTTTCTAACAGCGAATGGAATATTCTTCAAAATCCCAATCCCACATCTAGAGCATACTTCAGATTGGATAATAAGAAAGCTGGATATTTTCTTCATCGTTCAAACTTGCTTCCAGCCTCCCCAAAAAGCTTGGCCACTGTTCTATACAGATAGGACCTGACGACAGCCTAGTCGCCAATGTCGCGAGTATCGTATCATGTGTAACCCAGAGATGAGTGCCTGATCTACCAATTATCAACGTAGTGTGGATCAAAGACTGCATTTCCATTATGGCCATATCGAAATCAACAAAGCCAGGCCATCTGCCTCTCCCTGACAATAGATAGAGATTGACTGCTTCTGCACCTTTCTCAAGCCAATTCTGCAATGCCAACGCAGAATCACTAATAAAAAACCCAGGATCACCCAGCTTCTTACAAGTTTGAATTTCGTCTAGTGGGTAACCCAAGTGGTTAGCCATGATTTGTGCAGTTTGAACACACCTGGGGATGGGACTTGTTCTGATTGAAATGACATCAGAGTCGAAACTTTCAGCATACACCAGAGTGTCTGCTTTACCTTTTTCTGTAAGAGAAAGCTCATCGCCAACAGTACCATCTGTAATGGCAGGTCTTTCAGCATGCCTAATGCATGATTAATTTTCTATCAGACTTATTTTTTCTTGAGATTAAGAACTCCTGGCATGACGTCTTTGGGTTTGTCGAGAAATGTATAGTGAGATCCAGATAGCGTTTTACCTGTATTTGTTTTTTCATCGTAGTAAAGTATCGGTGTGCTGAGCCTGTAGTGTTTGGCTAACACACTATAACCAATAAAGTGTCTATTCGTATTACCATGATAGTCATCAAGCTCAATGATGGCCCAATTACTCATCAGTATATTTCCGGGTTTTAAGAGCCTCTTTATCCTAAACATGTCATCAATCTCGATAATTGCGATCTATCAGTAATCATATTATTAAACCTCTATGACAAGACTAGAATCAAACTTCACTGGCAATCGTTCTTCCCTGTAACCTCTCTGATTACTTACAAGACGACAGTTCCCTATCCTCATATCTAAATTGGCATGAGTGTGCCCATAGCACCATAAATCGACTTTTAAAACATAGTCCTCCAAATCAGATATGAATGCAGGCGAAATGTTATCCATTCCATAGTATGGATGAACACATTTGAGTGATGGCGCATGATGAGTGATAACTATCGTCTTCCCATCAAAAGGTTTATCTAGCTCGTCTGATAACCACCTTATCGACTCCAAATGAAGTTGAAATGCATCTTCAGGAGTAAATAATTTATCTCTAAATTTTATAAGTCGATGATCCGTTATTTGTGCAGCATACTGTTGGTACTTCTTTTTTTCAGAATTACCATATTCAGCTCTATAATTTGTCCAAAGTGTAGTACCTAATAACCTAACTCCGAATAGTTCTATGGAATTTTTTTCAAGAAAATAAAGGTTATCAATGCCATCAGCAAACTCTCTGAGTTCCTGAGTCAGTTTGTAATACTCTCGTCTGTAATATTCATGATTCCCAGCGATATAGATAACTGGTTTTTGATGTTTATCTGCAATCTCTGCGGCCCAGTCAATACCATATGAACCCAGATGTATATCCCCAGCAAGAATAATGGCATCACTGTCCATCACTGGTATGCTATAGCCAACAGAAGGCATGGTTTCTAGATGCAAATCACTGAATAGCTGTAACTTCATTTTTAGCTTTCATCCGACATTTCATATTTAAGTTTTATCTCAACGTCATCATGCTGTTCAAGCATATTAAAAATATACTGAGCACGTGGGTGCAATTGCCCTGGCTCACCTAAAAACCGATATTCTGAACCTGAACGCGTTCTCCCTGTTTTACTCTTAGAATCATAATATTCAATTTGACTACTGATTCTATAATCTCTGTCATGCAGACTATAGCCAAGAAATTTTTCAATTGTCTTCCCGTTGTGCTTAATAACAACAATGTTCCAATCAGACATTTCAACATTGGTTGGTGGTACCCAGTGAGCCATTTTTCTCTCCTTTTTAAGCCAAATACTTTCTACCCCTTTATCCATTTGAAAATAATCACTTCCTTTCAAACGAATGAAAGTAGTCTCTACTAAAAACACTCACAACACAAGAATAAAAATATATAATTTTCCATATATATCAAACAGTTATATTGTATTATGTATATATTACGTTTAATAAAAAGAGGTTAGGAATGAGACAAATAAAAAATGATGACATACAATGTATTACGGACTTAAAAGCATCCTTTCTTAAAGCTCAGAGTGCTCTTCTTGAGGAGCACCTTTTACATAAAGATGACTCTATACAGAGCCACATCAACTACCCATTTGATATTGAGATAAAACACGACTGGAAGTTATTCAGTAAAACACTGCAGAGTTTTTCACCAGAGTCTTTAAAAGAAGCAATCAATTTCGGTGAGTCATATGTATTTACTAGTAATAATCATATCTTCGTGCAAGCAATCCTACAGAATTCTTCTCCGAGGACTAATTGAATGGAAGATTTAACGCTCGCGCTAGATTTGGAAGGCGTTCTAATAACGAATGCTTATACTCAATTGCCTCGACCTGGCCTTATGTCGTTTCTTGTAGAGTGTGTTTCAATCTTTGGGCAAAATAACCTCTGCATCTTTACACGCGTTGAGGAACAACTTTTCAGACAGATTGCCCATAAATTGCGAGACGATAATAAAGTCCCGGATTGGTTTCCTGATATTCGTTATATAGACTGGGTAGGAGAGCACAAAGATTTACGCTTTGTAGATGATGATATTGATAGAGTGATCATTATTGATGATTATCCACCGTATATTAAGCAATCCCAAAAGCATCGCTTGATTCCAATTAAACAATATACAGATCCATATAGTCATGAGTCACCAGATGACACTGATGATGAACTAAGCTTTGTTTTGAAAAAGTTGCTCAACTATATTCAATAATTTCACTGTGAGTTATATTTCTGAGAGCAAAAATAACCTCTCGGGTGATTATTGATTAACAACTCACCAGGAGAAAAACCAGGAATTTTTTGAGGATTAACTGACTGTTTGAAGCCAATAAGACTAAAACGATGACTTCGAGATGATTTAGGCTATTTTTCTAATAAAAGAGTAATTACTGATTTCACATAGTTATAAATCTCTGGGCACTGGCTATGTCGAGGACCGGCAACATTAAGTATCTCAATATCATAGTCAATGATGAATTTTTGAAGACTTTCTGTTGCTAGTTCATGTTCTATCAAGTCTATATCAATGAGTTTATATGGCTTTTTATGCTTAATACAAAATGCTACCGTTAGCTCAGTTCCCCCACTAACATAGCCACTATAAAAAACGGCAGTGCCATCTGCATCCTCAACATTCTTTTTGGTTCTAGCTCTGTAGCCACCACCTATTTCTGCTAAGTTATAAATTGAGTCTATTTTTCCATCTTCCGCAATACGCCCTATTGGACAGGATCCTGAATATGGGAAAGAGTGCAAGATTGAAGCATCAAGTGCAGCTCTGTCTGCACCAGTTTGTCCTCCACTAATAATTTTGCACAACACAACCTGGCTCCTTGCAGAAGAAATTATCTATGATATTGATACTTACTGATTTAACGACTCTCCAGCATTAAGATAATATATCAATGTCAAAGCAAGGTGAGTAATGCTCTTGGAGCAGGTTCTGGAGAAATGCCCTATTTCACGTAGGTGAAACGACATTAGTTATTCCAAAAAGTCGTTACTTTGACGAGGCCATAAATGAAAGAACTTAAACTCGTCAACTTTACGACCTTTGATTAAAGTAAATTAATTCAATTACTTACAAGTCATCCAACCACCTTCCTGGCAAAACATCTTTGGACGAGACAGCGTGAAACCCGCATGAATGCTGTAAGACAGCTGATGTACATTGTTCAATCTTAAGGTCGTTAATTCTACGAGACCATCAACAATTGAACTTATACTCGTTAAATTTACGACCTTTGATTAAAACATTCTAATTCAATAACTTCTCTATTGCGCAGGCTTCTGTCGGGTTCAAACAACTTGGTCCGAGACAGCGTAAAACCCGCATGAATGCTGTAAGACAGCTGATGTGCATTGTTCGATCTTAAGGTCGTTAATTATACGAGACAATTAAAAAAAATGAACTTATACTCGTTAATTTTACGACCTTTGGTTAATGTAAATTAATTCAGTCACTTATCGACTACGCAGGCTTCTATCGGGTTCAAACATCTTGGGTCGAGACAGCGTGAAACTCGCATTAATGCTGTAATACAGCTGATGTACATTGTTCAGTCTCAAAGTCGTTAATTATACGAGACAATTAAAAAAAATGAACTTATACTCGTTAATTTTACGACCTTTGGTTAATGTAAATTAATTCAGTCACTTATCGGCTACACAGGCTTCTATCTGGTTCAAACATCTTGGGTCGAGACAGCGTGAAACTCGCATTAATGCTGTAATACAGCTGATGTACATTGTTCAGTCTCAAGGTCGTTAATTATACGAGACAATTAAAAAAAATGAACTTATACTCGTTAATTTTACGACCTTTGGTTAATGTAAATTAATTCAGTCACTTATCGACTACACAGGCTTCTATCGGGTTCACACAATATGGTTCGATAACTCAGCGAAGCCCACTATTAACAATACATTACAGTTTGTGTTCTTAGATTCTAACTAAGGTCGTAAAATTTACGACAACATGCTCATCATAGATCTCATTCTCTAATAAACTTTTCGCTTGATGGAATTAGTCTCTAGATTAAGTATTAGTAATCACAATACCTAGGATAAGCAGTTATGTTTCTTATATTTTGAGTGTGAATGAGAGAAATGGATGGCGTCAGCTAAGTAATGAAGTGTCGTGATTTTTCTCCTTTTTGTACTACCCTTGGCCAGCGGCTATGTATTTGAGCATCTTCAAGCTCAGGCTCGATTGTCACCACATACACACGGCGCTCACTTCCTTCTTTTGCCAATAAACCCTGAATGTATTGTCCTTTTTGCAGGTCATACCAGTGACTAATACCTTCGAGATCTTTTTCCATAAAACTCAAAACAGGTATTTTCACCGGTGTCGGAAAGTATTTATCCCACCTGCCGGCATAGATAGAATCGAGTCTCGCCCAGCCTGTCATCGGTAAGTTACCAGGTTGTTTTTGTCGCCGCCCCCATGCAATCAATTTGATACCGCCTTCTGACGTTAATACAGGTAAAACAGCTTTGGGATTAGGATAAAAAATTCGCAGCACATCCTCACCATGCTGGAAATAAACGCCACCACACATTAGATAGTTTTCCTATGTCCTGTAGGCTTCCATGCTGGGGCAATCACATTGGGCATTTCACTTCGCCCAATGACGCGTGTCGGGGCAACTGTAAACTCACCGTAACGCTCATTAATTTTATCAATAGCCGTATTGAGCGCCTCACGCTTTTGTTTGTGTGACTCATCGACGAACATATCTTGCTGTTTATGATGGGTTGGATTCAAAGCCGTGACTTGAACCTGACCACATTCTTCACCGCTATAACGACTCTTAATAAATTGCTTACATAGGTCATATATCAATGCCCCATCATCTGTAGCGTTATCGATTTTTTGTTTTGTCCCTAGCCAGCCAAAAGGTGTCTTTAAACCAATGAAGAAGGTATCACTCAGGAAGTGATGCTTACGCAAACGAGCACCCACCTTTTCAGACATATGTTGAAAGAAGGTCAGTATCGTATTCATGTCACGGGTGCCTGGCGGCATGACTTTTCCATGACCAACTGATTTGGGTTCTTTTACTGTAGTTATAACAGGTTCGGGATCACGTCCCTGAGCCATCAGCCATATCCGTCTCCCTGGGTTACCAAAACGTTTTGCAATGAGGCTCATGGGGACTTTTTTCATATCCCCACATTGTGTGATGCCGTACTTACCTAAGAATCTCGCAATACCTTTATTGATACCACTCAGTTCTGTCACGCTCTCATTGCTTAGGCGCTCTTCAGCTTCCCAAGGGGCAATGATGGTCATGCCATCCGGCTTATTGAGTTTTGCAGCAAATTTGGCTGTCGTTTTATCACCGCTAATGCCAACACTACAGGTGAGTCCTGACACCTGACTAATCGTATCTTTGATGAGGAAACCAATATGTTCAGGCGATTTATAGATAGTCTGACAAGCAGTTAAATCCAAAAAGGCCTCGTCAACTGAATAAACCTCTACAGTCGGTGTAATACTAAATAGTGCTTCCATAATATCGGTGGAGACAGCCGCATAACGATATGGCCTGCTAGGAGCCTGGATAATATTAGGACACAGCTCTCTTGCCTCTTTTAGGCGCATGCCTGTTTTCACACCGTAACTTCTGGCCTCGTACGATGCCGTGATGATGGTGCTACCAAGTTTGCCATTGGTGACGCCCACAGGTTTATTTCGCCAGTATGGATAGTCTTGCTGTTCTATCTGAGCAAAGAAGCAATTCATATCAACCAGCGCAATCATTTTCGGCCAATGATGGGATGATGCGTTTGAGCTCATAGAGTGCTTAGTAACCTAAAACCCTGTTGTGGTGTGTGCATTCGTCTTCTCCTCTTAATCAGCTAAAAATAGTCTGATTTGGTTTAATAGGTTGAGAACAAAAAGAGAAGAGAAAATATAGAGAATATTCTGTATCAAAGCAAGTATATTAAACACGCCGAATCAGATTGGTTGGAAAAATAAAGCCTGTACTTTTATTTTTATGACATGAACGCAACTTGCCAAATGGATTATCTACGTCATCATGTTCATTACAACTATGAACACGATTTACAGCTTAATTCACATTATTCCAGATCGCGTCTTACGCTGGATTGGTGGTGGTGATGCGCCATTAGGTGATATGGGTGTTGAACAAGCCAATAAACAAGCCTTCGGTATTGCGGTTGGTACCGGTTCACAAGCAACAAGCCAAGGTGCTGGCGCCATGGGTAATAAGGGTCAAGCGCCTACACCAGATGGTGACAACACTAAAACCCCTGGTAAAGACGATGATAAGCAGAATACGGATGCTGAAATGGAGTCCAGGGAAGACAGTGCCGGCTCAAATAAGGGTGGCAAGACACAGGAAGACAATAAATCAGTAAGATAGAAAAAAGCCCCGGAAACGGGGCTTTTTTTAGAGGTAAAGAATAGCTATTTACCTATACCACATATCGTTCATTAGTAAATACATCCGATTTTTCTAGCGCAGACTTGTTTTCTTGACCAGCAGCAATATGGCTTTTGAGCTCCTCATTGAGAAGATTGAACTCGGCATTTAATGCTTCTATTGATTGCAGTTTGCTGTACCCATCTTTTTTACTTACATCAGCGGCATCATCTTCCCAGCGCTTTATGGCACGTTTGAGCCCGTCAATGGCTTCAAATTTCACTTTCGCCACCGCAAAATTGGGGTTGGTGGAGATAAAATACTCATTCACTTCTTGTTGATTTTGACTACCCTTATAACCCAACACTCTTTCCAGTTCTTCTGGGTTGGCGATAAGGGTTGTATAGTGTTCGACCAGCTTTTTATAACTTTTAATCTGCAGAGAAAGGTTTTGAACGATTGCCACAGCGTCCTTTATTTTTCTAAGCGATCTATGATGGCCTGCCACCTCTTCATTAAACTCATCAACAAGCTCTTCGTATTTATCAATCCACTTCATGGCCTTATTCATCGCCTTAAAATACTCTTCCCGCCACTGGGCGGCATTGCGATTGGCTCGTTGCGCCGAGGCCATGGCCGCATTAGCATTGTTCCTCTCTGCATTGATTTGGCCCATCCGCATACCGGTCATGGCGTTATTGACAATTCCATCATATATGGCCATAAAGTCCTTATCTCCTTACTGTGGGGACCGGGTTAAAGCCCCCTTTATTAACGTTACCTTTACTTTAAAGCAATCTTTTTTCTTTGTCAGTGAATTTGCTCTCGATAATGACAGCTTCATCGGTAAAGACGGCTTTTAAAATAGGGCAATTATAAAAATTATCCTAAAATAAACTCAAAAATTAGTAAGTTTTTTATAAACTTAGTAAGTTAACTCACATATCATCAATACATATTTTTTTGGAATACTCGGGTTAATTACATCCATCTTCGAGATATTGCCGAAACCGCGTTAAATCCATACCTCTCTGAAGGTTGTAGCTCATTGCTAAGTAATCTCTAGCTGGTCTCTCTGGATGGTATTCAGCAGAGAAGAATGACATAGACGGTGACGCGCTCTTTGGATCGATTTTATCTACCAGCAAAGCTGCGTCAAAAGGTCTAAATCCAACAAAAGTAGATAGTGCCTCGGCAAGATATTGAGTTTTTATGTGTGTATCGTGACCATAACTTCGAGATAACTGAATTAGATAATTCCAATTATCGACTGACTCTATAAGATGCTTACAAACATTGAAGAAGGTCTCTTCCCAATGACGATACCCATCATAATCTTCTTGAGATCGCAGCAAGTTCAAAACTGACTCACAGACTTTTTGTTCATCAGTGTATTCATGCATATTTATTTAGATGTTTTGCTTGAAAAGTATTCTGTAGCATCCCTAATCCCAGAAAAAATGAGCTTTTTATCACCTATGTAACTATCCAGTGTTTCTTTTGCCCTGCTTTCAAACTCACTTCTATTAAAAAAGCCCATATCAGCCAGTTTCTTTATTGCTAAATCACCCCCATCATAATATCTCGCTAGTTTTGAAACAGCTAAATCCAAAGGGGATATGACATATAGTGCAATCTTATCTGTGTTAGCAGCATGGCAAATAAATGAAGAGTCATTTTTATAATCTGGATGCAATAAACCAGCACCATCATGGTAACTCCTATCTAGCCTGATGGTTTTTAATTGCTTTTTCATATCCGTCTCTAACTCATCCAGGTAAGTTTCTACCATACCTTCTGGAATAATGAGGCGTTCAGAAAAACAAATTTCGATTGATAACGGTTTAGCCTGCTTAGTGTAAAGATATAATGCACTGTCATTTAAGATGTACGCTCTTATAGCAGTGTGTTCAGCTAAATCATCAGACAGACATGAAACTAAGCGACAAACAGCCCTCCAAAAATTTGTTTCAAATCCAAGATGTCTATTTTCTACAGTGTCAGACCAGCTCATTTACTCAACTCAGTCAAGCTTATAGACCACTGTGTTTATCATCGAACATTTTGAGTTTATCAATTAGTTCAGCATCATCGATGTAATATAACTCAGGATATGACTCGCTATTATTAAGAGCATTAATCAGTAGTTGCATCAGTCTCATCTGAGGATGTTTTTGCCAAACATTTAAAAGTGAATGCAAGAGCTCAAACTGTCCCTCTACACTTCTTGCTGAAGAGGGAGCATCTTCAAGAGACGCCATAGCCTCATTCAACCAATCTGTATTACCTTTGTCTCGTGCTGTCATATATCCTCTCATACAGAATCTTTTTACATGTTGAATTTAATACCTAAACTTTAGTTGTTCGCTTCCCACCAATCTATGATTCATAAAAGTCATGACACAGATTACACGACTATTGGTATTCTTCTTTTTCATACATTAACACCAGTTCCATCGGTGAACTATTTTTGACTAAAAGACTTGCTAGAAGATATTAGAAAACATCTAAATAACCATCATTAATAACAAGGAGAATTGATGCTAATACTGACAAGAAACATTGGCCAGAAAGTAGTTATTGCTGACAACGTTGTGATAACAGTTCTTAATGTTGACATCAATGAACAGGTCAAATTTGGTATCACTGCACCGAAGAATATCTCCGTACATCGTGATGAAATATACAAAAAAATTCGTAACGAAAAAGACTATGACTAGAAGCCTATTTAACTGTCATTAGTATTCCCCATTCTCCGCTATCGTTGTCATAAAGTAGTTTTACCTGAAGGTTTTTTCAATCGTTAAAGACAGCCTTACTCCATACTTCAAGCAAGAAAACGAAGAAAACATCTTTGTTGCAAACTGCGTTGTTGATTTTTATAAACAGATAACACGGTTTGACTCTGGAAGTATGGGTGGGGAGTATGAAAGTGTTTATCTTTTTACGACCCAAAAAAGCTGTCTTTTTTATAAAGAAACCTATTGCTCTAAGCGAACTTATTTCTATGCCGATTTTACATATATAGCGCGGTTTTTTTTTGCATAATCAAAAAGCAAACATCGTATTTACATACCTGAATCTGCAACAATGACTTTGTCATAAAACGATCAGAAATATGCATCAAGGAAACTGAAAAGCATGAAAAGATGCCAGCATACATACTGGGCTAATTTTAAAAATATTGATGGATACTTGTTTCGTTTTGACACCAGAATATATTTAAAACCTGTATCTGATGTTTTATCCAGTGACGAATGTATTGGGGCCGTTGTAGGTAAAAATCCTGGTTCGGCATTGCCTCTCTATCATTCTGATGGAATTACTCCCATCGACATTGGAAACGATAAACTTTTGCCAACACTCAAGTCTCTCATTGAAAAATCGTATAACAATTCAAACATGAGTTTACCTGAGCGGAAATACATACAGGTGATGAACCTTTTTTATCTTTGCGAGCATAATCTGCCTATAGCAATTCATAAAAATATGCGTTTTCAAAAAGCAATAACCTGCAAATCTGAATGTAATAATTATCCTTGGATATGGTATTTATGGGGTAATGGAAGAGATAATAATGCCAAACTATTGAACACTTTTAAGCAAAGATTCAGAACAATAAAATCAGAGCATCATTTTTATTTAGATAAGAATACATCGCAGATTGTTTGGTCTATGCCTGATGCTACTGATTTTGCAAAACACCTTCAAGGCATGCCTCACAGAAAAGTATTACCCACTATCAGCTATTTAATTTTGCAACAAAAAAATGAGCCTAATTAAGCTCATCTTGAATATTTTTTTGCGATAGATTTTATGCTAGCTTTAAATTCAGCAATTCTATCAGGATGTCTTGGCCCTCTATTTGTACCTGACTCAGGCCTCATCATGATGTATGAATAGTGATGAATCTTTTCAGTTGCCGGTACCTTCAGCCCTAACTTAATCATGTAATGAATAATTTTCTCTGACTGCCCACCCAGCAATACCAGCACTTTAGGATCACCATTGTCTATTTGTTGCTGAAGTATTGGTAGCCAAAGCTCAGCTTGAACTTTCCAGTAATCAGAGTTTCTTTTTTTTAGATTTCTTTCTGTAACAATCTCTGGCTCTTTAATTGCGTTAGTGATGTAACAGTTCCATCCCTCATTCAATTCCACTGGCCCTTGCTTGAGACCGGCATCCGTCATTGCCTCACGTAAAAGTTTATCCCCAGCATGTGAGTTCCATTGTAGATTTTCAGTTTTTTCTGTCTCTGGTGAACGTTTATTAACATTGATTACACCATTCAAACTCGGATTTTCACCAATAAACCAAACTGACGCATTTGGATTACCCAAGCATCCAGTCAACCAAGGGTAATCACTCAACCAATCGGTTAACTGATTGTCCTTTATCGTAGTTCTGGTGGCTTGCACTATGTCCATTAGTTAACCTCAGGATGAGTTATTTGATTGCTATCAATAATAACTAAACATCAATAAATCCTATTCCTTTGTATGACATTTGATGTGTATTTGCTTCCTTAGGCCAGAGCTTATTCCAGTTAGGATCTAGCTTAAATATAATAATCTTCCTTCCATCAACATCATGCATTTCATCTTTACCGAGAGAAACTAGTAATGCTTGATGTTTAGCCACTTCTTCATTTGAGGCATCACGTAAACCAATTATTTTTCCGCCCTTGTGTGCTCGGTCATTTTTTGATTTATGTAGGGATATATATGACATTTTTTCTTCACGGAGCGATAAATTCCACATCCATGACTCTAGAACGCCTCTTTCATTACTAGGCAAAATACCGTGTTTTGATATTAAAAAAAGTGTGTTTGGAATAGTCATAACTTATTTATATCCAATCATGCAGTAATTATATTTCCTCAAACTAAACTATCGCCATCGCTTTGTCATGCTAATAAGTATGAATTTCACTTTCCAAATAAGTCTTGTCTAATTTTGGTGCTTCTTGCTTGCGCGATATTTCTTGTTAGCCAATTCTTTTTTTCTTAGTGCCATTACCTCTGTTGGTCTTAATTTAATTTCAGGTAACAACATTTCTATGTCATTCAACCGTCCCAATGCTCTCATGACATTAATGAAGTTGACCATGTCACATCCTCTACCTGACTCAAGCCTTTTTATAGTGCTGAGTGACACCCCCGCTCTATTTGATAATGCTAATTGGGATAGATCACTTTTTAACCTGTATTCACGTACAGAGTTTCCAAGTCGTAATAGGATTAGTTGATTCATGGCCATACTGGTGTCATATTTGAGCTGTTACTACTATTTATAACACTTAACAGCTTATATTTGAACCTTTACAAATCATCAACCAAACACATTTACATGTGATAACTCTATATTCCAGTCCTATAAGTGGGATTGGATGCATACTAAACACTTCATTTCTGTGAATCTCATAACATTAATGCTCCAGAAACTTCGATAGTGTGAGACTAAATAATAAACCGAGCATGAAAACATGCAGGATAAAACACGACAAGAATACCTTAGTCTTGCGCATTACTTTTTCGAAGAACACATGCGAAATTACCCGACTAACCATTTAACCAATGTCATTGAGTGTTTAGATGGACTGGCTAAATCATATCGCCCTGATTACTGGAGACGAGTTCGAAAAGGTATTCAGCTCTATTTAGCCGATCACAAACGATTTGATGATGCATTAAAGGTTAATCAACATAAAAACCCAGTATCAACAGCTTCAAGAAAAAATACGATTGCAAAGCAGGCACGTATAAAACAAGTTTCAAATAACGAGTTAAAACAACTTTCCGCTAAGCTTAGAGTAGCTCAAGACAAAGCACTTCTTGGTGCAGTGACTCTGGCAAATTTTTTAGGTTGTAGGCCTACAGAAATGTGGTCATTAAAATTCACTGACGATGGCACTATCGTTATAGAGGGCGCCAAGAAACGTGAAACAGATGATCGAGGGCTAAACAGAGAAGTGATACTTCCAGCAGTGTTAACTGAAAGACTAAAGCTTGCTCATACTTGCTTGTTATCAGAGTTACGCACAGAAAATGAATCCCGGCACAAAGCTATGAGACGTATCCAAGGAAGGCTGAATACGGTATGCAGACAAATATGGCCAAAACGTAAATATCAGATTTCTTTGTACACCTTCAGACATCAAATCAGTTCTAATCTCAAGTCTTCAGGTATGGACAGAGTGGAATTGGCGGCAATAATGGGGCATCGAACAACCGACTCATCTGACCGATACGGTAAACCGATAAAAGCAAATACTGCAAATGTACTTATCCAATGTACAGAGCATTCCTCATTGCAGGTGAGACTGAAACAAAAATACTCTCCTCCTTCTAGAGGGCTTACACAATCACATAACATTTAAAAAAAGTCAACAACCCTTTGTTTTTAATATATTTATTGCATTATTCCTACAATATATTCATAATATAAATTGTGAGGTAGACTCACGTAACATAAAAGATCATCAAGATGCATAAAAAAATTAAAACAAGCATCGAACATAGGTTAAGTCTTGTTCATTCCATATTTCTAAATCACTTTAATCAATCCTCAGCACAGTTATGGAGGATGAATCAATGAGTGATGATTTCATTCCAAAAACACTGACCTCTGATGAAGTTGCAGAGATATTAAAGTGCAGTGTCAAAACTGTACTAGATAAAGCAGGATCTGGTGAAATACCAGGTGCTAAAGTCGGGAAAGCGTGGTGCTTCAGATTGAATGATGTTAATACATATTTAGAAGACACCATTCAAGCCCAATCTGAAGCAAGAAAAGTTCGCTACAATCTGGAAGAGACTTATGAACTCAAGCCAAGGGCTTACGCGCAGCCTAATCTAAAAAAATCGCCTTATCCAGATCTGACACCTTATCGAAAATATCTAGATCAGTAACAACAGCGATTATTCACCAAAGCCTCTCTGCGAGATTAGAGCCTCGCAGATTGGCGTATCGTTGTAACGTTTTTAAATTTCTATGACCTGTAATTTTAGCTACCTCGAGATCGGTTAGATTCGTACGTTCATAAATCCGACTCGTGGCCTCATGTCTTAAATCATGAAACCGTAAATCCTCACATTCAGCATATTTAAAGATTTTATCCCACTGCTTGGATATATTTGCTGTTGTTTTTTTTAGTGCTTCTTTCGTATATTTTCCATCAAACCAAGGAAAAACATACTTCGATTCCGGCTTATTAAAAAAATATTCTTTAAGTATTGTCTGAAGTGGACCACTGATTGGTACTTGACGCTTATCACCATTTTTCGTCTTGTCCAGAAAAATAGTTCTTTTGGCAAAATCTATTTGAGCAAATTCCAATGTATACATTTCTCTCATACGCATTGCCGACTCTATGGCTAAGTAAAAAAAAGTGAGGTATGCCTCAGGATGAGTGATAACTGGCTTTTTGCGTTTGTTTACAGGTTGGTATTGACCAGATATGACAGAGATAATCTTATCTTCTTCCCCCAGTTCTAAGCGTCGGTCCCGCTCTATATCTATACGTTTTATTCCTGCTTTCTTAATATCGTCGTCAGTATATGTAGCATAGCCACGCTGAAGAAGCCTCAGAGGATTATTCTGAATATAATCATGCCTTATTCCCCAGTCCAGACACCTTGCTAGTGAACCTACATGCTTTTTGATTGTGCTAGGTGCGAGCTTATAGGTTTGCTTCATATCTTTTACCCAGCTCTCTGTCCATTTATAGGTTATCTTCTCAAGCTCTATATTAGCCAATCTTTTTTTATGTATGTCTAGAAGAAGTCTATTGTCATATGTAACGTGCACAGCTTTGACGTAATTGTCGATTAACTCATGCAACTTAACAGACTCTTTTGATACGAGGAATTGTTTCGGAACAATCCCTTTTGCTAGACAAGCTTCTAAGTCTGCCACATAGGCTTCACCATCTGCCTTATCATCAAAAGTAAAATGAAGTGGTTTAGGGAGTAATTTTTTGTTTTTGACTATAAACTGATACTTTCCATTTCGAATCCGTATTGAAGCCATATCTTCTGTTCCTCAACTGAATGTAACGGAGATACTATCCGTTGACGGATGGTTTCGCCACCTTTTTGGGGTGGCATGAATGGAAATCACGGGAAATATCATTAAAAACACAAGACGAAAAAAAAGCGCCAAAAGCGCTTTAATATATTGTTTTTATTATAATTTTAAATGGAGGCTGGGGTCGGAATCGAACCGGCGTACACGGAGTTGCAGTCCGCTGCATGACCACTCTGCCACCCAGCCATTTTTCATTAAGTCTAAGACTAAAAAGCCGCGATAGTGACTTGACTGACCGCGGCTTTTTATATTCTTGGAGCGGGAAACGAGATTCGAACTCGCGACCCCAACCTTGGCAAGGTTGTGCTCTACCAGCTGAGCTATTCCCGCTGAGGAAGTCGTGCATTATAGGCACTTCATTTTTTATGTCAACCCTTATTTCGCATCATTGGCCAGGCAGCTAAAAGATAGTAGTACATTGACTGTATCGTTAACCAGGCTGCCGCGTACAAGAGAGCTACACCAATTTCAAAAACTGGTAATCCAAATAAGGGCTTATAGTAAATCAAGCAGGCAATCGCCAACATTTGGAAGGTGGTTTTCCATTTTCCCATTTGAGATACCTTAACGGCATTTCTCTGTCCTAATTCGGCCATCCATTCGCGTAATGCGGAAACAATTAATTCACGTGCGATGATTAAAGTGACGGGTATCAGGATGTACCAATCCGGACTTTTAAACAGCACCATGATAAGTGCCATCACGACGATAAGCTTATCGGCTACTGGGTCAAGAAATGCACCGAATGCTGAGGTTTGTTCCCACTTCCTGGCTAAATAACCATCAAGCCAGTCGGTAAATGCGGCAATGACGAATATCAACGCTGCCCAGCATGATGCTGATGGCATGGGTAAAAAATAAAACAGGATCAAAACGGGAACTAAGAGAATCCGTAAACAGCTTAAAATATTTGGCAAATTCAACATCTTGTGTCACTTAAAATTAAAATCATGGTTATGGTATCACTATGCAGACCTAATGATCGCCATGAAAAACATCGTAGATTTTTTGGGCGAGGGATTTGCTGATACCGTCTACCTTGGATAAATCTTCCACACCGGCGCGCTGTACTTCCTGCAGGCCACCAAATTGTTGTAACAGTTTTTGTCTGCGTTTAGGTCCTAAGCCTTCAATGTGCTCTAGTGTAGAGGTCTTACGGGCTTTAGCACGCCGCTGACGATGTCCGGTAATGGCGAAACGATGGGCCTCATCCCTGACTTGCTGAAGTAGATGTAAGGCAGGTGAATCGGCGGTCAGAGTGACTTCCCCTTCTCTACCGACAAGAAATAATGTTTCTTCACCTGGTCGGCGCTCAGGCCCTTTGGCGATACCTAATATAGGTAGGTCAGATAAATTGAGTTCTTCCAGCACTTCCTGTGCTTCTTTAATCTGGCCTTTACCACCATCAATTAATAAGAGGTCAGGTCTTTTGCCTTCGCCTTTTTGCAAACGCGTGAAACGACGGGTCAAGGCCTGATTCATGGCCGCGTAATCATCACCGCCCGTAATACCTTCAATATTAAATTTACGATAGTCAGCTTTGATGGCACCCTCAAGCCCAAAAACCACACATGAGGCGACAGTGCGTTCACCACGGGTATGACTGATATCAAAGCATTCGATACGTTTGGGTAATTCATCAAGGCTTAGCGCATCTTGCAGCATTTCGAAACGCTGCAATAAATTGGAGCGGCTACTTAAGCGCTGTGTGAGGCTGATTTCTGCATTGGTTGAGGCCATTTGCATCCAGCGAACACCCTGACCACGTTGCGGCTTTCTTAAGCTGACTTTATGTCCAGATTCAGTTTGTAGTACTTCTTGAAGCAGGCTTTGGTCTTCTGGTTCATGGCTGAGCAAAATTTCTGTAGGAATATTTTTGCCGAGATAATATTGCGGCACAAAGGCAGACAATAATTCCTCGGGGCTACTATCTCCAGAACCTTTAGGGAAATAACTTTTACTGCCGAGGTTGCGACCACCACGTATAAAACAGACTTCGACCACGGCCATGCCATCTCTGACAATGGCGGCCAGCACATCAAACTCGCCCTGATCTGAACTGACATATTGGCGCTCTTGCACCCGACGTAAGGCAATGACTTTATCTCGAATAACGGCGGCTTGTTCAAAATCGAGCCGTTGTGATGCGGCATCCATTTCAGCACTCAGATCATCCATCACCTGTTTGTTTTTGCCTTCCAGAAACATGATCGTGTGCTCGACATCTTTCTTATATTCTTCTTCACTTATCAGGCCAACGCAGGGCGCGGTACAGCGTTTTATCTGATATTGCAGGCAAGGACGGGAGCGGTTTTGATAATAACTGTCTTCACACTGTCTGACAGGGAAAAGCTTTTGCAGTAAGTTAAGGCTATCGCGTACAGCTCCGGCACTGGGATATGGTCCGAAATAACGGCCAGCTTTGCGCTTTGCACCACGGTGATAACTTAATCGAGGAAATTTATCACCTGAGATTAATAGGTAAGGGTAGCTCTTATCATCACGAAGCAAGATGTTGTAACGTGGCATCAGCTCCTTGATAAGATTATTTTCAAGAATTAAGGCTTCGTTTTCGGTGTGAGTAACGGTGGTTTCGATGGACGCTATTTGAGCGACCATGACACGGGTCTTGGATGTTAACCCTGTTTTGCGAAAGTAACTGGAAACGCGTTTTTTAAGATTTTTGGCTTTACCGACATAAATCACCGTCCCGGTATCATCGATCATGCGATACACGCCGGGACGGCTGGTCAGATTTTTCAGGAATGAGGCTGAATCAAATTCGCTCGTTTTTGTTTGCTTAACTGCTTCAGCCATGTTTCATTTCAAGTTTGGTCGTTTTGTCTGGGTGCGTACTGACGTTGATAACATTTATGCGCTTGATAAAAGCTATTTGCTGACAGGCCCAGCAAAATAAAACCACCAATCAAAGCTGGCACATCAGTATAAAAAAAGTAAAACATCGCCAAGGCTGCCAACAACTCGGCACTTCCTATTGTTTTTAACAACACGACATTTTCAATTCGCTTCATTATTATTCTCCCGCACCTTTGCTAGTTTATTCAAGCATATAATCACTTATAAATTATAAGGGATAATGTGCCTTATTCAGGTCTTTGTGACAAGACTTCTTCGTTTTATGTGAAAATAGACGTTTTTGTAACGAATCCAGTCTAGTGAATCATACTCAGCCTAATCTGCTCAATCCCAAGTTACCGTCATCCAATAAAGAAGTCCTGTTTGCTGGCCAACTTTATGGCAGCGCACAAGGCCTGTTATTAGCAAAAGCGGCGCAGCAGCACGACGGCCCGCTATTGGTCATCACCGATGATATGAATAGTGCACATCGGCTGGAATTAGAAGCTAAATTTTTCCTTGGTGAAGATAAGCGGCCAGTTTTACATTTCCCCGATTGGGAAACGCTGCCTTACGATACCTTTTCTCCTCACCAGGATATCGTTTCAGAACGCTTAGAAACACTGCATCAATTACCTGACTTCAAGCAAGGTCTGTTGATGGTGCCCATCGCGACATTAATGCAGCGTATTGCTCCACGTGCTTTCCTTGAAGGCAACACGCTGATTCTGAAGACGGGTGATCAGTTTGATATTGAAAGCTGGCGAATGAAGCTGGAGAAAGCCGGCTATCGTAACGTTTCACAAGTCATGGAGCATGGTGAGTTTACTGTTCGTGGGGCGATTATTGATTTGTACCCAATGGGTAGCAAACTCCCCTATCGTATTGATCTGTTTGATGATGAAATCGATACCCTCAGAACATTTGACCCGGAAACTCAGCGTTCTATAGATACCATTGATAGCATTCAGCTATTGCCTGCGCGCGAATTTCCGATGACCGAAGATGGCATTCAGTTATTCCGGCAACAATTCCGTCGCCATTTTGAAGGTGACCCACAGCGAAGCTTTATTTACCGTGAAGTGAGTGACGGTAATGTGCCAGGCGGCATTGAGTTTTATCTGCCCTTATTCTTTGAAGAAACCAATAGTCTGCTCGACTATCTGCCGGATAACACTTTGATTGTCAGTGTGGCTGATCCACATGTTGGTGCTGAACGCTACTGGCAGGAAATCAGTGACCGCTATCGTAATCATCGTGTGAATCCAGAACGGCCTTTGCTCGAACCTCAGCATATTTTCATTCCTGTTGAAGAGTTATTTAGTCGTTTCAAATCCTATCAACGTCTGCAACTACAAAGCTTTGAACATCAGGATAAAGCCGGTCATATCAACTATGGCTCTGGCATGCCACCACAATTAACGATGAATGTGCGTAAGGACAAACCCTGCGAAGCCTTACAGCAATTTATCGATCAGTTTAAAGGGCGAATCTTATTTGCAGCAGAGAGTGCCGGACGCCGGGAAACATTACTGGACATGCTGCGCCAGCACGATATCAAATGTCAGCCGGTCAGTAACTGGGATGCCTTTATTCAGAGTAATGACGCTTTAACGATTACGGTTGCGCCACTTGAACAAGGTTTATTGCTGGGTAATGAAAACCTGGCCGTTATTGCTGAAACGCAGTTGTTCGGCCAACAGGTCATGCAACGCCGTCGTCGCAGTCGTAAAAAGCGTGATACTGATGCCATTATCCGTAACCTCGCTGAACTCTCCGTCGGTGATGCTGTTGTCCATGAGGATCATGGTGTCGGTCGTTATCTCGGTCTACAAACACTCGATATCGGTGATGTGACTGCGGAATATGTCACGCTGGAATATGCCAAGGGCGATAAGCTCTATGTGCCTGTCGCGTCTCTGGATTTAATCAGTCGATACTCTGGCGCGGCGCCTGAATTGGCTCCATTACACAAGCTGGGCACAGGCCAATGGGAAAAAGCCCGTAAACGCGCGGCTGAAAAAGCACGTGATGTGGCGGCAGAATTATTGGATATCTACGCTCGTCGGGCAGCCAATAAAAAACAACCGATGGGCATGCCGGATGAAGACTATGCGGCTTTCGCCGCGGCCTTCCCTTTTGAACCGACACCGGATCAGCAAGATGCGATTGATGCTGTTATTAAAGACATGTTGTCTGAACAGCCGATGGACAGACTGGTGTGTGGTGACGTGGGTTTTGGTAAAACCGAAGTGGCTATGCGTGCTGCGTTTATGGCGGTGCATTCAGGTAAACAAGTGATGGTGTTGGTGCCGACCACCTTACTTGCTCAACAACATTATGAGAACTTCAAAGATCGCTTTGCTGACTGGCCAGTAAAAGTCGAAGTGTTATCGCGTTTCCAATCTAAAAAAGCGCTGGATAAAGTCAAAACAGGGATTAGTGAAGGCAACGCCGACATCATTATCGGCACACACAAATTATTGCAGCAAGATATTGATCCTAAACGTCTTGGCCTGTTTATTCTGGATGAAGAACATCGGTTTGGTGTTACTCAAAAAGAGCAGATAAAAAAATACCGGGCACATATTGATGTACTGACACTGACGGCGACGCCTATCCCACGCACACTGAATATGTCGATTTCCGGTATTCGTGATTTGTCGATTATCGCTACCGCTCCAGCACGTCGATTAGCTATTAAAACCTTTGTTTTACAATGGGATGCTGAGAAAATCCGTGAGGGTATGCTGCGTGAAATCAAACGTGGCGGCCAGGTTTATTTCTTACATAACAAAGTAGAAGATATTGATCGGGTTGCCAGGGAGATAGAAGCGATTCTGCCAGAAGCCAAAGTCGCTGTGGCGCATGGACAAATGCGTGAGCGGGAATTGGAACAAGTCATGCTCGACTTCTATCACCAGCGTTTTAATGTCTTAGTTTGTACCACCATTATTGAAACCGGTATTGATGTTCCCACTGCCAATACTATCTTTATCGATCGTGCGGATAAATTGGGGCTTGCTCAGTTGTATCAAATCCGTGGTCGCGTCGGTCGTTCTCATCATCGGGCCTATGCTTACCTCATCACGCCACCGCAAAAAGCCATGACCAAAGACGCGGTAAAACGTCTGGAAGCCATTGAGTCTATCGAAGACTTAGGCGCGGGCTTTACCTTAGCTACACACGATATGGAAATTCGTGGCGCGGGCGAGTTATTAGGTGACGAGCAAAGTGGCCAGATGCAGGAGATTGGTTTTAATCTGTATAACGAATTACTGGAACGCGCCGTCAGAGCATTGAAATCAGGTAAAGAACCAAGTCTGAATCAATCAGACCGTCACTTTGTCGAAATTGATTTGCACGTCCCCGCCCTGATTCCATCAGACTACTTACCTGATGTGCATACACGTTTGGTTTTGTATAAACGTATCTCTGCAGCGGCTGACAATGAAGCCTTACATGAATTACAAGTGGAAATGATTGACCGGTTTGGGTTGTTGCCCGATCAGGTCAAAACCTTATTCGCTATTCATGAACTTCGCTTTAAGGCCAAACAAATCGGTATTCGTAAGATCGATGTCTACGATCAAGGTGGTCGTTTATTATTTGAAGAATCACCCAATGTTGATCCGATGACCATTATTAATCTCATTCAAAAACAACCAAAAAAGTTCAAATTGGATGGTCAGGACAAATTACGCTTTGTCGAAGACATGCCTGAAGCAGAGGATCGTATCGTGGCGCTTGATAACTTGTTAGATGCCTTACTGAATAAAAGCGCATGACCATCAAACACGATCGTAATTTTGATGATTTATTCGACAGGTTCGATAGCAAAATCTACGACACGGTCAAAGGTGAGTGGCGACTACGATTGTTAAAAGAAGATCTGGCACAGTTTGTCAGCGCATCCCCGCTTGATGTGTGGGATGCAGGCTGTGGTCAGGGGCAAATCAGCCTCTGGCTGGCAGAACAGGGTCATCATCTGACCCTGTGTGATCTGTCTGAAAAAATGCTTAATACCGCTAAAGTCAATTTTGAACAGGCCAATATTACGGCCAACTTCTATCAAAAATCTGCACAGTCACTTGCCAGCGAGCTTCCACAATTTGATTTGGTGATCTGTCATGCTGTTCTGGAGTGGTTAAGTGAACCGATATCGTCTTTACAGACGATTATGCAGAAGGTTAAACCGAATGGGTATTTGTCATTGCTGTTCTACAATAGAAATGCCATGGTTTACAGCAATGTATTAAAAGGCGGCTGGCGCCTGCCACCTATTCTTAATGATAGTTATATCGGCAAAGGCAATAAGTTAACACCGCCGAATCCACAATTTCCGCATGAAATTATTGACGTTATTCATGATGCGGGATTTACTGTAGAAACACATACCGGTGTACGGATATTTAATGATTATATGAGTCAGCAAGCTCGAGATAACAGTGACCAGACTGTGTTATTCGAACTTGAGCATAAGTATTGTCGTATGCCGACCTATCGGGATATGGGACGATACATCCATTTGCTGTTAAAACGCTAAATATAGTCAAGATTTATTAATACTCTGCTTATCAAAGCTACAGCGTCTGCTACAATAGCCGCTATTTTTTAGTGAATCTAATCAATTATCCTTACAAGGTTATTATGTCTAGACTATTCGTTCTGATTGCAACTTCAACTGTTTTTTTAAGTGCTTGTATTCAACAAGGCCCGCAAACACCTCCCGTTTCTGCTACCGAATTAACGGAATCGCTACATCAAACAGAATCGCGCCTGATTCAACAGATACAGCAGCAATGTGACGGCTTAAGTAAACAGGAAAAGTTACAAGCCGATGAGCTACAGAAAATCAGTAAGACACAACGTCAATTTGAAGGACGTATGGATGTCATTGAAGGTAAGATTGACACAGTTATCGTCAAACAACACAAAGGAGACGCTGCGCCTCCACTCTGCCCCAAACCTGCAGCGGTCGTAAACAATAACAACAGTATCGGCAATAAACTGGTTGTTGGTAAAACAGAATGGTTATGGATCGAAGCCGTTAACCGCGTTTATGAAGCCCGTGTTGATACCGGCGCCACCACCTCTTCTATCAGCGCTTTAGATATCACCCCCTTTGAAAAAGATGGCAAAAACTGGGTGCGTTTCCGCTTAGCACCAGATGATGGTGATGACAGCTTTATCGTAGAAGCCCCTCTGGTTCGTTACGTGAAAATTCGCCAGGCTTCAGCCGATACATTGGACAAAAGACCAGTTGCTTCGCTGACTGTGCGTTTGGGCAAAATGACGGAAGTAGCAGAGTTCACATTAAATGATCGTACCCAAATGACCTACCCGATTCTTTTAGGTCGTGAGTTCTTAAGAGATGTAGCTGTAGTTGATGTAGCGAAAGACAATGTTCAGCCAAAACCTGAGATTGTTCAAAACCAACCTCAAGCGCCATCTGTCAGCAAAACGAAGAAAAAATAAGGAATCCAGGCCGTGACATCTCGTAAAGCATTTTATCTGTTAGTGGGCTTGCTGATTGTCTCAGGCCTGGGATTAACCTTACATAGACACTACACTTTTGACATCCCCTGGCTTCCAGGGGAGCAACGTCAAACCTGGTCGATTGAGGCCAAAGTCGAGTTTGAAGCGCAAGATAAAGAAGTGCTGGCATCACTTGCCATCCCCGGCACACAACCCGGTTTCACCCAGCTGAGTCAGCAAACCGCCAGTCCAGGTTATGGTCTTGCTTATACTAAACGAGATAACGGTGGACACCGCGCTGAATGGTCAATCCGTCATGCCAATGGTGAACAAGCCTTATATTACAAGGTTGATATGCTGCTGGATCCTTATGCAGTCCCACCTGAACCCAGTCAACCGCCTGCATTAAAAGTCAGTATTGAAAAAGAGCCTTATGCAACGTCTGCCAACCAGCTGCTTGATCGTGCTCAGGAACGCTCTTCCACACCTTACACGCTGGCAAGAGAGTTAATTCAAGAATTCAAAAACCAATCACAAAACGCCGAATTACTGGCGCAATTGAAAACACAAACTCAATGGATAGTTCAGTTATTACAACAAGCTGGTGTTCCGGCGCGCCAAGTTCACGCTCTGTTCCTTGAAGATGGCCGAAGAAGACAGGAATTAGTTACCTATATTCAAGTATTTGATGGCAACGACTATCAGTTATTCAATCCTGAAACGGGTGAACAAGGCCGGCCCGATAATTTATTACTGTGGGAATACCACTCAGGTCCGGTTCTTGAACTGATTGGTGGTACTAACTCACATGTAACTTTCTCTATGATTCAGCAAGAGCTGCCTTTTGGTGTGGCTCTAAACCAAAAATTTGCTGATGAGACCTTGATAAATTTCTCGCTTTATACATTACCACTCGAAAAACAAGCCTTATTTAAAGGTATTTTATTAATACCAGTCGGTGTTCTGGTTGTTGTATTGATGCGTATTTTGGTCGGTCTGAAAACATCCGGCACCTTTATGCCAGTATTGATTGCCCTGGCCTTTATCCAGACCAGTCTGGTGACCGGCCTCGTCGGCTTCTTATTGATTGTCGGTACTGGTTTATTAATTCGCTCATACTTGTCCTATCTCAACCTACTCCTTGTTGCCCGAATATCCGCGGTCATCATTATGGTTATAGGCATCATCGCGATATTCTCTATTCTTGCTTACAAGCTTGGTTTAACTGAGGGCATGAAAATCACCTTCTTCCCGATGATTATTCTGGCATGGACCATTGAACGGATGTCCGTGTTATGGGAAGAAGAAGGTCCACATCAAGTAGTGATTCAAGGTGGTGGTTCGCTGTTAGTGGCTGTGCTGGCTTACTTAGCCATGAATAACGAATTAATTCGTCATTTAACGTTCAACTTCCTAGGCATCCAGCTTATTTTGATGGGATTAGTATTAATGGCAGGTAATTACACCGGCTATCGCTTGCTGGAATTGAAGCGCTTTAAACCCTTAACTGAGGATCACCTATGAGTCTGAATGTGCTGAATTGGCTGAAAGACGTCAAATCTCGGTACGTTCACCCAAACAAGCTTGCCAAGATTGGTGTGCTTGGAATGAACGAACGGAATATTGCTTACATTAGCCGCTATAATCCAAGACGACTCTATCCTCTGGTTGATGATAAGCTACAGACAAAAGAAATTGTGCTGGAAGCTGGCGTTAATGCGCCCGATCTTATCGGTACCATCACTGAACAACATCAGGTAGATGATCTGCTCGACATTATCAATAATACAGCAGGTTTTTGCATCAAACCTGCTCATGGTTCTGGTGGTAAAGGTATTTTAGTTGTCACCGGTTCTGATGATTTTGGTTATCACAAGGCGAATGGACAAATATTAAAACTGGCGGATCTACAGCGTCATGTCTCTAACATTCTGGCCGGCTTATTTTCACTGGGCGGTAGAACTGATGTTGCCATTATTGAAGCCTTGATCCAATTTGATGATTGCTTCAATGGTTATACGTTTGAAGGTGTGCCAGATACACGGGTTATCGTGTTCAAAGGGTTTCCGGTAATGGCTATGATGCGCTTATCAACCGCTGACTCTAACGGTAAAGCCAACCTTCACCAGGGTGCTGTTGGCGTCGGTCTGGACATTCGTAATGGCAGTGCTGTACGTGCAGTACAGTTTGATCGTCCCGTTATGTTACATCCCGATACAGGAAGAAATCTGCTTGATCTTCAAGTTCCGCATTGGGATCAGTTACTGCATTTGTCTGCTTCCTGTTATGAAATGTCAGGCTTAGGCTATTTAGGTACAGATATTGTCCTGGATAGGAAAAAAGGCCCCATGCTGCTTGAGCTCAATGCCCGTCCGGGCCTGAGTATTCAGGTTGCAAATGGCGAAGGCTTATTACCACGGCTGAAAAAAATTGAAGCACTAACTAATGCAAAAAAAATGACCATTGAGCAACGAATCGCGTTTTCAAAAGAGCATTTCTCCCGTCGATCATAAGCAATTTTTGATTTACACTGCGGGTATATTCCCTTCTATTAGAGGATTCAGCGATGACATCGTTAAACAAAACCAGCAGTCTGATTCTTGGAATTGCTTTAGTTCTCGGCTTTAGCAGTTTAGGCTGGTTTCTCTCTAATGCAGCCATCAAATACAAAGAATATGAGCGAACAGTGACAGTGAAAGGCCTGGCTGAAAGAGAGTTCACTGCAGATGTGGTGATATGGCCTATCCAATTCACACTGGCAAGCAATAATTTGCAAGCTTTATACAATGATGTTGATGCCAATACCAATACCATCATCTCCTTCCTGACTAAACTTGGAATCAAACGTGCTGATATCACTATCAGTGCACCTGCCATTACAGATAAATCTGCCCAACAATACGGGGGTAATGAGCGTGCCGAGTTCCGCTATACAGCGGTACAAACCGTCACGGTTTATTCGGATGCCATTGATACCGTCCGCCAAGTGATGGGGCAACTCTCTGAACTCGGTAAACAAGGTATTGTTTTAACTGGAAATAACTACGCTGCACAGCCCGAATATCTGTTTACTCGTCTTAATGAAGTCAAACCGCAAATGATTGAAGAAGCAACCAGAAAAGCACGTGAAGTTGCTGAAAAGTTTGCCCAAGATTCAGATAGTACACTCGGCAAGATCCGTAAAGCCAGCCAAGGCCAGTTCAGCATCAGTGCTCGCGATAATAATAATCCACAGATCAAAAACGTTCGTGTTGTGTCAACGATAGAGTATTACTTGTCTGACTAATGTCAGAAAACTCAAAAATACAAAAAGGCCGGGGAACGCTTAATAATATTGATAGCCGTTTCAATGAGTTTCAACGGACTGTAATCGATGATGGTTGGTTTGTAGAAGAACTCCCACCAGCAACGACAGAAATCAGCATAGAAAACGCGCGTAGCATTATCAGTAGAAATACATCACCTGACGTTCCCTTTGAACAGTCAGTGAATGCTTATCGTGGCTGCGAGCATGGCTGTATCTACTGCTACGCCCGTCCTTCACATGCTTATCTCGGACTCTCACCAGGGATCGATTTCGAAACAAAGCTCACCATCAAACCTAACGCTGCAGAATTACTACGAGAAGAGTTGATGGCAAAAAACTATCGCTGTTCAACATTATCTTTAGGTGCTAACACCGATCCCTATCAACCCATCGAACGTCATTACAGCCTTACTCGGGAAGTACTTGAGGTAATGATTGAATTCAGTCACCCAGTCAACATCGTGACTAAATCATCATTGATAGAACGTGATATTGATTTACTTAAACAGCTCGCTGAGAAGCAATTGGTACATGTTCATCTATCCATTACAACGCTGGATAAAACACTTGCTAGGAAACTCGAACCTCGCACCAGCAGCCCACAACGTCGACTGCAAACAATAGAGACATTGAAGGCAAATGGGATACCTGTATCTGTTCTTCTTGCCCCAGTCATTCCTGTACTGACGGATATAGAACTAGAAAATATTATTGATGCTTCGGCACAATCAGGGGCTGAAAATATAGACTATATTTTCGTTAGATTACCAAGAGAGGTCAGCCCCCTCTTCAATGATTGGCTACATACTCATTATCCTGACAAGGCAGAGCATGTTATGAATCGTATTAAAGACTCCAGAAATGGCAAAACAAATGATCCCAGGTTTGGTTACAGGCTTGAAGGTCAGGGGCTATATGCAGAAATGATCAAAAAACGATTCGAGGTTGCGATCAAGAAATACCCATTAAACAAGTCTCCAGCGGTTCTGAGAACCGACTTATTTCATAAACCAACAAAGCAAATGAGCTTGTTTTAAAAAGAAAATATTTATTAGCCATAAAAAAGGGGAACCGAAGTTCCCCTTTCAATCTAACTAACAATTGTTAACTTGATTTTTTACTTCAAGTTTTATGCAGCTACTGCTGTTTTTCTACGCAGGCCCAAGAAACCTAACAGGGCTGGTGCGAATAAAAACAATGCAGCAGGTACTGGTACTGCAGATACAGAGAGCGAATACTCCAGACGTCCTGAGTTTGCACCAAATATATCAATAGCGTATACGCCAGCAGTTATGAATGCAGAGAAAACAAAACTTCCCGTAATGTTATAAAGATTTTCATACTCATAATCATAACCATTAGCCGCAAGCTTGGCTAATCTAAGCGTTGCACTTTCGAAATTATTAGACGGGTTAAACGTCCATTCGACTCTTATTCCTGTACTATCATCAGAAGTCAAATTAAACTCTGACTTCCAAGTATCTTGTTTTAACTCTTCAACCGCTCCATTTGCGATTACTAAACTACCATTATTAAAGACAGTACTCACCTTCTGGGTAACACCAGGAGTACTTGTAACCGTCTCTAATGATAAGGTAGCAGCATTAACCCCAACTGAAAATAAAAGAGCTACAACAAATAGCATCGCTTTTTTCATAATAAATTCCTATTTAGTATATGAAGCAATGCAACCCAGCCATCTCTAATCAAACCAGAGACCCGTGGCTTTCCGACCCCGCCTCACGACGAGTTTGGCTTTAAAAAAATAACACTATTAATATACACTAATAATGATCTTATCTGAACAATTTCAGACGATTCGATAATAAATTCAGTTTAATGTAAGCGTCTATTGGAAATAGCTATTTTTGCGATAGAACTCACACCATTAACCATTTCTGGTGATATTTATCACAATAATTATGTGCTCTATTCGACAGTTTTTACAACTCTATTTTCAGCGCCAATATATATCACTTCATAAATTAACTACCAATACTGACTCAGCAAGGCCTTTAATGAGGCGGACATTAATTTTTGTTAATATTTGTAAAAATTATTGACATTAGCTATTCCTTAATAAATTTCTTCGGACTATGATTATGTGTGCTGATTTTATCATCAGCCACGTAATTATCGGAGCCAACCTTGGTGCGAGCCAAGTACGGAAAGCTACAGATCTCGGCTGATGTACTTAGTTGAGATGGCTGAGTTGCATTTTCACTTAATTATTAAAGGAAAATGTCATGCGTAGATATACGAAAACAATCATTCTGACAACCCTAGCTTTATGTTCAATCTCAACACAGTTATTGGCAGCTCCCCAACCTGTCGACTTATCATCCTGGCAAGCAAATGGAAATGGAAACTGGGTATTGCAGACGGGCAATAATGCGGTAAAGCAAACGCTTAATAACGCCCCTACTGTATTTCACAATAATAAAAATAGCCAAGGTACAGCATTATCAG
Organism: Methylophaga thalassica MP; assembly: GCF_000214595.1. Lineage (GTDB taxonomy): Bacteria > Pseudomonadota > Gammaproteobacteria > Nitrosococcales > Methylophagaceae > Methylophaga > Methylophaga thalassica. Next base: position 124,326 of record NZ_AFIG01000003.1, read on the forward strand.
GACAAATTACTGTTCAAACAACTTCTGACGATGATTTTATTGGATTTGTATTAGGCTATAACAATAATGATCTAACAAATTCATCGGCTGATTATCTGCTTATAGACTGGAAACAAGCTGATCAGTCTTATTTTGGTACAGCAAAAAAAGGCCTTGCAATATCCAGTGTAAGTGGACAGTTAGGAGATAACTCAGGGGCTTGGGCTCACAATCCAACGAATAATGTCACCGAGTTAGCCCGTGCAACCAATCTAGGTAATACAGGTTGGTTAGATAACACCACATACGACTTTGACATTATATTTACATCCTCTTTAGTCGAAGTGTTCGTAAACGGTATTAAAGAATTAAGCATTGCAGGCACGTTCAGTAATGGTTCTTTTGGTTTTTACAACTACAGTCAACAAAGTGTTTTATACGCGGGGATTGAAGAAGTTAATGTTCCATCAGCAGTACCGGTTCCAGCTGCAGCATTTATGTTTGCACCAGCTCTCTTAGGATTTATCGGCTTTCGCCGCAGAGTAAAATAGACTTGAACAATAAAAAAGCCGTGGTGTTCTCCCACGGCTTTTTTATTAATAACGGCCAAACGCTAACCAGATAAGTGAATTTTTTTCCCTTCTCTCACTGAAGCAAGTGCGGCACAAATCGCAGCACAATTATTTCTGGCATCAGCTAATGTCAGTTTGGGGGCTTTCCTCTCTATGATGCAATCAGAGAAATACTCTATTTCCAAATTAAAGTGATTGGCTTTTGGGATTGATACGGTTTGTTCTTCATTCTCATTCCACCAGCTTATGGTGGCGTCTTCCGTTTCAGGTTGCCAAACGGTGTGACATTTAATGCCACCCTTGGTACCAATAATCTCATATTCGCTACGTCTGGCATGTTCAAAGCTCATTTCAAAGTGAGCAAACTTACCATCCGCAAAATCAAACACGCCACTTAAGCTGACATCAGCACCACTGTCATTAAGCTTAGCCATTGCCATAGCAGCGACAGGCTCATTATCAAACCACAATCTTGCCGTATGAATGGCGTAAGGACCAATATCCCACATAGCGCCGCCACCATCATTGATGTCACGGTCAATACGATACATTCGCGCCGGTTTCATAGGGAATGCAAACGCCGTTTTTACCGTACGCACGTCACCGACCTTGCCGTCATTAATTAACTGTCTTACATACTCATGCTGAGGATGGAAGATATACATAAAGCCTTCCATGACTGTTACATTATTTGCTTTTGCAGCGGCTTCAATGGCATCAATATCGGCTACTGTCAGCGCCATAGGTTTTTCGATCAACACATGTTTACCATGATTGATGGCTTTGAGTGCCCACTCGGCATGTTCTTCATTCGACATCGGTAGATAGATGGCATCAATATTTGGATGAGAAAGTAATGCTTCCGGATCATCCAGCGTTTCTACCGACGTTTGTTGTGGTGCCAGTTTTTGCAACACTTCTGCCGCCGCCCCAGGACGACGACTGGCAATAGCTATCAGCTCCGCATTAGCTGCTTCAACAATAGCGGGCAGTAGTTTTTCGTTAACACGAGCAGCACCTAAAATTCCCCAGCGTAATTGTTTTTCAGCCATGTGTTTATATCCCTTTAATTCAATTTAGTGATCACCATGATATCGACTCGACAGCACAATTCCAAACTCATAAAACCGCATGTTTCATAGTGTTTTTATCTGTCAGCGATTGCCTTATGCTAGACACCCTGTAAATAAAAATAACGGATTAAGGAGCAATTATGACAATCGAAGTTGGACAGAAAATTCCCGCAGCGACACTTTCTGAGTGTGTTGATTTTTCGGCGAGCAGTGGCTGCCCTGTCAACCCTCAACCACAGAATGTTCAATCATTGACTGAAGGAAAAACCATTGTTCTTTTCGGTGTTCCGGGTGCATTCACCCCACTCTGCTCTGAAGAACATTTACCTGGCTTTATCCGATTAGCAGATGAGATCAAAGCGGCTGGCGCCGATGAAATCTGGTGCATGGCTGTTAACGATGCTTTTGTCATGGGCGCCTGGGGCCGACAAGTAAATAATGAAGGCAAGGTCAGAATGATGGCTGATGGTAGTGCCGAGCTGACTAAAGCCATGGGCTTAGATCGAGACTTAACTGCCGGAGGAATGGGTGTACGTTGTTATCGCTTTGCCTGCATCCTGAAAGATGGTGTGGTGACTTATATCGGCGTTGAAGGCTCAGGCGAGTTTGGTAAATCTAAAGCAGAAACCATTTTGGATGAACTAAAAAAATCCTAAGCAACATCACAAATATTTGAGTTGGGGGAGTTTCACTCCCCTTTCTCATTCACTGATGACTAACGTTATCGCCAGTGTTCTTCCACTTCAGATTCACCACCAATAAAAATGGCTGATGCGGTGTCACTGAAAATCCCATGCTCGACTATGCCGGGAATGGTATCGAGAATCATGGTTAGCTCTAAGCTATCCATTTGTTTAAATTGCATATCAAGCACCAGACTACCACTTGCTGTAACAGCAACATTATCCCCCGAGGCATTTAGTCGAAGCTGGCCTTGACCACCTTGTTGTTTAAGCTGGGTCAGAACCAAACGCCATGCCTGAGGCATGACTTCCACCGGAATCGGAAAGTTTTGTCCGATATGCTCGACCAGTTTTGACTCATCAACTAAAACAAAAAATTGATCCGCTGCTGAAGCTAACAATTTTTCATTCACTAAATCCTGACCGCGTCCTTTCAATAAAGTAAGATCCGGTGTGACCTCATCGGCACCATCCACATACATATCCAGCGCATCAAGTTCTGCAATAGACAGCACGGGCAATCCCGCTTCACGCGCTTTAATCTCACTAATCGCAGAACTACTCACGGTATGAATAGTTAGTTTTTCAGTCTTACAGCGTTTTGCCAGAGCTTCAATAAAGAAATTGGCGGTGGAACCAGTGCCCAATCCCACTATCATATTCTGCTCAACTAAATTGGCTGCATGCAGTGCTACTCTTTGTTTTGGATTCATAGCCATAGACAAACTCCTTATGCCATCCGTAAATACTGTTCAGCTTACATAGCAATGACAGATAAAAAAACGGACAATCCATATGGTTGATGGTTCTTTCATCGTGTTCTGCACGCGCTATTCACATTTTCATAACGTATGCTCAACCATGTAAAACTTGATGCCTCAGTGCTTAGCTCATATCCTTAGATATAGCAGCTAACTCTTTTTTCAAATCTGGTAAGGAAAAATAATGGCACAGCTCGACTCCATTGTTGAACATATTGAATCGACCACCAATCAGAGTCTTCAGCCATATCAACTGAACAGTATCGGTGGTGGTTGTATTAATAGCGCCTTTCAACTAAAAACAGAACAGCAAGCTTATTTTATAAAGGTGAATCAGCCTTCTTTATCGCTAATGTTTGAAGCCGAAGCACTTGGCTTGCAAGAGATGTCAGCGACTAAAAGCATTCGGGTTCCAGAGGTCATCTGCCAAGGAACAAATCATCAACACAGTTATTTGGTCTTGGAATACATTCCACTTAGAAGTTTACGCGGCGATGGCAATATCACACTGGGTGAACAGCTGGCCCACATGCACAAAGTAAAACAGCCCTTTTTTGGCTGGCAAATGGATAATACGATTGGCAGCACACCACAAATCAATGATCAAAATCACCATTGGTTAGAGTTCTGGCGCGAACATCGTTTAGGGCAACAGCTGAAGTTTGCAGCTCAAAATGGTTACACAGGTCGTCTACAATCTCGTGGTGAAAAACTCCTTGATAACATGGACAAACTGCTTGAGAACCATCACCCGCAACCATCACTGTTGCATGGTGATTTATGGGGTGGAAATGCGGCAGCTGATGATCTTGGACAACCCGTTATTTTCGACCCGGCCTGCTATTATGGCGACCGTGAAACTGACTTGGCGATGACAGAATTATTTGGTGGCTTTGGCCGAGATTTTTTTGCTGCATACAATGCTATCTATCCTGTCGACTCAGGCTATGCAACACGTAAAACCTTGTATAACCTCTACCATATTCTGAATCACCTCAATTTATTTGGCGGTGGTTATATGGGTCAGGCTGAGTCAATGATAGACCAGCTTCTTTCTGAAATTTAAATCGATAATTGATTGATTTCATTAATCCTAAATCTGAATTTTTTCACTAGTTAAGCAAAAGAAATAAACAATGAATCAAATAAAAGTACTTTTTGTCTGCATGGGTAATATTTGTCGTTCACCAACCGCTGAAGGGGTATTCACAAAATTAACGGAAGATTTGGGCACGCGCGATCGTTTTCTGATTGACTCGGCGGGTACCCATGCTTATCACGTCGGTGAAGAACCTGACAGCCGGGCTCAACAAACAGCAAAACAACGTGGAATCGATCTGTCATACATCCGTGCCCGAAAATTTAATCAGGCAGATTTTGAAGAGTTTGATTACATCTTAGCTATGGATAGTAGTAATTATCAGATTTTGATAAATGCCTGTCCTGATGCTTACAAACACAAAGTCAAAATGTTTTTAGACTATGCGCCGCAACGTGAAGAATCTGATGTGCCCGATCCATACTACGGTGGTCAAAATGGCTTTAATCATGTTTTTGATCTGGTGGCAGATGCCTCTAAAGGATTTCACGATAGCGTCGTTAACTAATAAACATTTGTTCACGTTGTTTTCGGGCGTATTATTGCCGAGTCTCGTCATTCATAAGGATTTTAGTCGTGAAATCATTTCTTCAAGGACGCTCATGGCTCCTGCTTAGTTTTGCCACTTTTTTAATATTACCCCACTCTGCTTTTGCTGCAGAAAATGCCAAGCTGCTGGATCTGACCTCTCATTGGGTGGGTTATGTGTCTATCTTCTTATTTGTAGTTGCGTATGCGTTGGTCATCGTTGAAGAAGAAATTCATATGCGAAAATCCAAGCCTGTGATGGTGGCAGCGGGTGTCATATGGGGATTGATTGCAATTATTTACGCTCAACAACCCGACTCAGAATATCACCACACAGCAGGCTTAATGATTCGTCATAACCTGGAAGAATATGGCGAGTTATTATTGTTCTTGTTGGCAGCGATGACCTATATCAACACCATGGGAGAACGCGGCGTATTTAACAGTCTCCGCGCCTGGTTAATCAATAAAGGTTTTTCTTTACGAAGTATCTTCTGGATCACCGGACTATTTGCCTTCTTTATATCGCCAGTTGCAGATAACCTGACCACCGCCTTATTAATGGCGACGGTTGTTATGGCGGTCGGTGGTACCAATATCAAATTTGTGTCTGTCGCCTGTATCAATATTGTTGTTGCAGCCAATGCAGGCGGTGCTTTTAGTCCATTTGGTGATATCACTACTTTAATGGTCTGGCAAAAAGGTGTGGTCGAATTTCAGGAGTTCTTTAAATTATTTATTCCCTCTGTTGTGAATTGGTTTATACCAGCATTTTTAATGTCTTTGGCGATAAAAAATGGACAGCCCCAGGCTAATTCAGATGCGGCAGAACTCAAGGAAGGTGCTTTTGTTGTTATTGGCTTGTTTTTAGTCACCATCACAATGGCCGTCTGTGCACATAATTTCCTTCATTTACCGCCAGTTATTGGCATGATGACAGGACTAGGTTTATTGAAACTCTATGGTTACACTCTAAAAATGCGTGACAGACGCACATTTATCAATACGACATCAGATGCAGAAGGCTCATCAGGCGTCAAAGTGGAAGGATTAGATCGACGCAAACCATTTAATATTTTCCAACAGGTTGAACGAGCAGAATGGGACACGTTGATGTTTTTTTACGGCATCATTCTATGTGTCGGTGGCTTAGGAACAATTGGTTACCTAAACCTTGGTTCACAGCTGATGTATGGGGATTTAGGTCCAACTACCGCGAATATTTTAGTCGGTATTGTCTCAGCGATTGTTGATAACATTCCGGTGATGTTCGCCGTACTGTCAATGAATCCTGATATGAGTCAGGGACAATGGCTGTTAGTAACACTCACAGCTGGTGTCGGTGGCTCTCTGTTATCAATTGGCTCTGCAGCAGGTGTCGCTGTGATGGGTCAAGCCAGAGGCATTTACACATTCTTCTCCCATATCAAGTGGATATGGGCTATTGCTCTGGGTTATGCCGCTAGTATTTATGTTCATCTCTGGCTGAATAGTGCAATGTTCTGATCGAAATTACATATCAGTAAAATAAAAAGGCGGTGATTAAAAACCGCCTTTTTTGTTATTCATATAAGCGTAATAACATTTCTGCAATACAGGCGGGTCGCTTACTATTTTCCACTTCAATTGTGACTTCACGCACTAATTCCAAACCACGCCTAAGCGGTGTTACAGCAATAATACGAGTTCGAGCCCGTATGCGCTTACCTGCTCTGACTGGTGAAGGGAAAACTACTTTATTCATCCCATAATTGACCAGCATTCTGGCTTCAGGGTAATCATTTTTTTCTGGGTTAACGGTATCGGTCAATTTCGGAATCAAGGAGAGTGTCAAAAAACCATGAGCAATAGTTGATTTAAACGGTGATTCATTTTTCGCTTTTTGTGGATCGGTGTGAATCCATTGATGATCGCCGGTGGCCTGAGCAAACTGGTCAATACAAGGTTGATCAACCAGAAACCACTCTCCGATGTAATTTTCAACACCCAGATTCGACTCAATACGTCTGTGTAAATCGGTAAACTTCTCACTTAACTTAGGAGCCGTTTCGATATCATTGGTAACAGGCTCTTCGCTATCATGAAAGAAATGGAAGTATTGTGTCCATGGCAGGGAGAAGTTTCGGATATCGGAGACTTTTTTATTAATGGTTTCCGGCCAGCTTTTTAGTGTTGTTTCTACTCGATTCTTTATTTCTGAATTGATTGACTCAAGCTTTTCTTGACCCTGCTTAAATGACTCTACCAGCCGCATAGTTGATCCTTTCTTCCAAACCTTAACGCCATATATTTGACTTATTCCGTAGTCATAAGTTTTTCTGCATATAGTGTGCCACAGGTTCCGAACCCACGTTTGAAGGATCTCATCATTATTTGTTACATGCTTGAGATAGCACAAAACGCCTTCAGCGGTTACAATTCTGTGTTTATTTCATCGATACCATAGATACCATGCTCTACAGCACAGACGATCTGCGAATCACTGGCATTCAAGAAGTGATCCCACCGGCTCAACTTCATGAGGAATTACCCATTACCGATCAGGCATCGGAAACAGTTTTCCATGCTCGTAAAGCGACACAGGATATTTTGCACAAACGCGATGATCGCTTAACAGTCATCGTTGGTCCTTGCTCTATACACGATCCTCTTGCTGCTCGTGAGTATGCCACAAGACTCCAACCTTTAATCGAAGAACTTAAAGATGACTTACAAATCATCATGCGAGTTTATTTTGAAAAACCGCGCTCAGTAGTTGGTTGGAAAGGTTTGATCAACGATCCGTATCTTGATGGCAGCTTCAAAATCAACGACGGACTTCACATCGCCCGCAAGTTACTTCTGGATCTTGCTGAGATGGGAGTACCCTCCGCCACAGAATATCTTGACTTAATCAGCCCACAATATATCGCTGATCTAGTCTCCTGGGGAGCCATTGGCGCCAGAACCACTGAAAGTCAGGCTCATCGTGAACTTGCATCAGGTCTTTCCTGCCCTGTTGGCTTTAAAAATGCGACCGATGGTGGAGTGCAAATTGCTGTCGATGCCTGTCTTTCGGCTTCAAAACCTCATCATTTCATGTCGTTGACTAAAGCGGGTCGTTCCGCCATTTTCTCCACTACTGGCAACCCTGACTGTCACATTATTTTACGTGGTGGCCGTGAACCCAATTTTGACAACGACAGTGTTAATGCTGCCGCCGAAGTCATTACTCGTTCAGGTCAAGATGTCAGAATCATGATCGACTGTAGTCATGCCAATAGTGGCAAAAATCATATTCAACAAGAAACCGTGTGCCGTGAAGTCGCCAGTCAGATAGCGACTGGAGAGAAACGAATCATCGGACTAATGTTAGAAAGTAACTTGGTCGCTGGCCGACAAAATGCCGAGACAGGTAAAGAGTTAGTCTATGGACAAAGTATTACAGATGCTTGTATGGCTTGGGACAACACAGAAGATCTTCTCAGAGAGTTGGCTCAGGCAGTTCGGCAACGTCGAGAACAATAAAGCATATTGATGCGTAACATCATTACTGATTTGTCTGATAAGTTGCTCACAGATAACGCATTAATATCGTTGCTATAGCTTCGATATTCATGCTTTTTAAGCTATAATTACTGATTACCGTTTACAGCCGAAATAAATCCGTGCTGAAATGACAACTAATTCCTGAGAAAATCAGTAGGTTATTAAATGGCAGATTATGCCCTCATACTCATAAGTACGATACTGGTCAATAATATTGTCCTAGTCAAATTCCTGGGACTATGCCCTTTCATGGGGGTGTCACGTAAGCTTGAAACAGCGATGGGAATGGCGCTTGCCACAACCTTTGTGTTGACCCTGTCATCGATCAGTAGCTATCTGATTAATGAATATCTACTTGCTCCATTCGGTATTGAATTCCTGCGTACCATCAGTTTTATTTTCGTTATTGCTGTAGTTGTTCAGTTCACTGAGATGGTCGTTCACAAAACAAGTCCTCTGCTTTATCAGGTACTGGGTATTTTCTTACCATTGATTACAACTAACTGTGCCGTACTGGGAGTTGCTTTGCTGAATGTCCAAGAAAAACATGGATTTATTGAATCAGCGCTGTATGGTTTTGGGGCGGCTTTAGGTTTTTCAATGGTGTTGATAATTTTCGCGGGTATGCGTGAACGTCTTGCTGCAGCCGATGTGCCTGTTCCTTTCCAAGGTGCTGCTATCGGGCTTATTACCGCAGGCCTGATGTCTATGGCCTTTATGGGTTTTACCGGACTGGTGAAAGGATAAGCCCATGTTGACTGCAGTAATTGCTTTAACGCTTCTGGCGTTGATTCTCGGTTTGCTATTAGGCTTTGCATCGGTCAAATTCAAAGTTGAAGGCGATCCAATTGTCGACCAGATCGATAAAATTCTTCCTCAAACTCAATGTGGTCAATGTAGTTTTGCTGGTTGCCGGCCTTATGCTGAAGCCATTGCTGCCGGTGAAGTGGATATTAACCGTTGCCCGCCTGGTGGCGAATCCACCATTCAAGCGCTTGCCGATCTATTGGATGTTGAACCAAAACCACTTGATGAAGAATGTGGCGTCGAAAAACCCAAAATGCTTGCGGTGATTGATGAACAACGTTGTATTGGCTGTACTTTATGTATTCAAGCCTGCCCTGTCGATGCGATTTTGGGTGCAGCAAAACATATGCACACGGTTATCGCCGATGAGTGTACGGGTTGTGAACTATGCTTAGAGCCTTGTCCGGTGGATTGTATTGATATGGTTGAAATGACACCTAATCCTAATACCTGGCGCTGGCCAGATCCTTCTCACGTCCAACTGGAGCGTGGAGAAAGAATATGACAAAAACCTTAGGTTCTTTTCCAGGTGGCTTGAAATTACCCGGTCATAAAAAGCGGTCAACGCAAACACCTATCCGTAAAACACCTTTAGCTAAAAGGCTGACCTTACCGCTGCAACAGCATATTGGTAGTGCCGCCATTCCTATTGTCGATGTGGGTGACAAGGTGCTTAAAGGTCAGCAAATTGCTCGCGCCGATGGTCATGTTTCGGTCTGTTTACATGCGCCAAGTTCAGGCACCATTATCGCTATTGAAGATCAGCCTATTCCGCATCCATCAGGTCTGACAGCACCCTGCATCACCATCGAAACAGATGGGGAAGATCGCTGGGTAGAACGCCATCCGGTGAAAGACTACCGCTCACTTTCTGCCCATGAGATTCGTCAAATTGTTCGCGATGCTGGCATTGTAGGACTTGGCGGCGCGGGCTTCCCTAGCTTTATCAAGCTCAACCCCGGCGTGCACCATACCGTCGAAACACTTCTGCTGAATGGGGCAGAATGTGAGCCTTATATCAGCTGCGATGACATGCTGATGCGTGAACGGGCTGACGGCATTATAGATGGCGTCGAAATCATGCAATATGCACTTCGGGCTCGCGAAGTCATCCTGGCGATAGAAGATAATAAACCGCAAGCCATTTCAGCGATGGAACTGGCTTTAGCATCCCGACCACATTTGCAAAATACCCGGCTCGTTGTCGTGCCAACACGCTATCCAACCGGTGGTGAAAAACAGCTTATTCAGGTGGTAACGGGTAAAGAAGTGCCCAGCAATGGTTTGCCTATCGATTTAGGTATTGTTAGCCACAATATGGGAACGGCTTATGCGGTGGGTCGTGCTATTCACCATGGTGAACCTTTGATTTCAAGAATCGTGACGGTCACCGGTAAGGATGTGACCCATGCCGGTAACTTTGAAACCCTGTTCGGCACCCCTATCTCAGAAGTTTTAGCCTACGCCGAAACGAAGCGCGAACCGGATGAAGCCTTTATTCTTGGTGGGCCGATGATGGGCTTTAGCTTGTCAGGTGATAACCTGCCAGTGACAAAAACAGCAAACTGTATTCTTGCTGGTGTAGATGATGCTGCTCCGGCACAAGAACCCTTGCCATGCATTCGTTGTGGAGATTGTGCAAGTGCTTGCCCTGCCAGCTTACTGCCTCAGCAACTCTATTGGCATTCACGCGCAAAAGATTTTGACCAGACCCGCGATTACAATTTATTCGATTGTATTGAGTGTGGCTGCTGTGATTATGTCTGCCCAAGTAAAATTCCGCTAGTTTCTTATTTCCGCTTTGCCAAAACTGAGATTATGAATCAGGAGCGTGAGCATAAAAAATCAGATCTTGCCCGAGATCGTTTTGAAACGCGTCAGGCACGGTTAGAACGTGAACAACGCGAAAAAGAAGAACGTCAACGTCAGCGTAAAGCTGCTCTAGCAGCCTCAAAAGCCAAAAAAGAACAACAGGAAAAGACTGCAGAAACAGCTGACGCGGATAATAAGGAGACAGAGTAAAAATGGCGATATTCCGAATGAGCCCGCCATTTTTGGCAGGCACTAACCGCGTCACCATCCAAATGCTGCAAGTCATCTTTGCGATGATTCCAGCGATAGCCGCTATGGTCTATTTTTTTGGCCCAGCGGTTTTAATCAATATCAGTCTGGCGCTGACTGTAGCTTTATTAGCGGAAGCCATTTTATTAAAGCTTCGCAAACGTCCTGTTAAACCGTTTATTACGGATGGTAGTGCTGCCGTTACCGCCATACTGCTGGCCGTGGCTATTCCGCCATTGTCGCCATGGTGGCTGACTGTGACTGGCGTATTGTTTGCGATTGTGTTTGCCAAACACCTATATGGCGGCCTGGGATATAACCCGTTTAATCCGGCGATGATAGGTTATGTATTGTTACTGGTCTCCTTCCCCCTTGAAATGACAACCTGGTTACCTGTTGATTCACTGACAGAGACTCCCCTTGACCTACATTCCGCTTTTCAGTTGATTTTTTATGGTCAGACCAATGCCGGTTGGGTTGCTGATACCGTGTCCGGTGCCACGCCACTGGATACCATGAAAACCCAGATAGGCCAATCGATTGCACCCGCTTATATTGTGAATCAGAACCTGTTTGGCAGCTTAGGTGGACTTGGCTGGGAATGGATCAATATCTGGTTTGCAGTTGGTGGGCTCTATCTTCTATATCGTCGCGTTATCAGCTGGCATGTGCCTGTTGCCATGATTGGTACGATGTTTGTGTTGAGCGGCGTTACCTATTTATTCGCCCCAGAAATAACGGGGTCACCCCTGTTCCATTTGTTGAGCGGTGGCACCATGATTGGCGCTTTCTTTATTGCCACTGATCCTGTCTCCGGTTCCACCACAGTGAAAGGTCGATTAGTATTCGGCGCTGGAGTTGGCGCGTTGACCTACATTATTCGTGTCTGGGGTGGTTATCCTGATGGTGTTGCTTTTGCCGTTTTATTAATGAATATGCTGGCACCCTTGATCGATTATTACACACAACCCAAAGTCTACGGGGCCACGAAATAATGGCTGATTTTAAAAAACATGTATTAAGAGTAGGCGCCGTTCTTGGTCTTTTTGCTATCGTAGCGACCACCATGGTGGCTTTTACAGAGCAAAATACTCGCCAGCAAATCAAAGAAAATGAACGCCAGGCATTATTGGACGCGATAAACACCTTAATACCGCATGAGCAATACGATAATGCTATTTTGCAAGACACTCTAGCACTGCCTAAAACCGAAGAGCTTGGTACGGAAGAAACCACGCAAGTGTATCGTGCCCGTAAACAGAACCAGCCTGTGGCGGTTGTGCTGACCGTGGTTGCACCTAATGGTTACTCAGGTCGAATTAAAATGTTAGTGGGGATTTATAACGATGGTACTCTGGCTGGTGTCCGTGTTATTAATCACAAAGAAACACCGGGACTGGGTGATAAAATTGATGCCAGTCGTTCAAACTGGATTAAGCAGTTTGAAGGTTTGTCATTAGAAAACCCTTCATCAGCGAAATGGAAAGTCAAAAAAGATGGCGGGGCTTTTGATCAATTCACCGGGGCCACCATTACACCAAGGGCCGTAGTCAAAGCTGTTAAAGCCTCACTAGAATATTTTAAAAATCATCGTGAAGCATTATTTGCCCAAAATGAGGAAAAATCATGAATCCTTATTACCAAATAGTTAAAGAAGGCTTGTGGAAGAATAATCCAGCGCTGGTACAGTTGCTGGGCTTATGTCCCCTTCTTGCCGTCACCAATACTGTCATCAACGGTTTAGGATTAGGCTTAGCGACGATATTAACCTTGGTTGCCTCCAACGGTTTTATCTCTTTATTGAGAAATCAGATTCCTGATGAAGCGCGACTCCCCGTGTTTGTGATGATCATTGCCTCGATTGTGACCATTATCGAATTATCAATGAATGCTTGGTTTCATGATCTGTACCTAATCCTGGGCATTTTTATTCCGTTAATCGTGACGAATTGTTCGATTATTGGTCGGGCTGAAGCCTTCGCTGCCAGAAACTCTGTGGGTCCCGCCCTGCTTGATGGCTTAATGATGGGCTTAGGATTCACTGCAGTATTAGTTGTATTAGGTGGCATGCGTGAACTTATCGGCCAGGGCACACTTTTCTCTCAGGCAGAGTTGATGTTTGGTGATGTAGCGAAAAATTTCAGCATCACAGTGATTGATGATTACCGCGGTTTTTTACTGGCCTTATTACCACCTGGTGCATTTATTGGTCTGGGATTAATCGTCGCATTAAAAAATGTCATTGATGCCAGACTCAGTAAACAACAAACAGCCCAAGTAGAAGCTACGGCTGAAGTGGCTACGAGCAGCTAAAATGAATCAGGCTCAACGGCGTGACTTTTTTGCCACCCTAAAAGCACATAATCCGGCGCCCACCACTGAACTCAATTATTCTTCGCCTTTTGAGTTATTGATTGCGGTTATTTTGTCTGCTCAGGCCACCGATGTGGGTGTCAATAAAGCGACCGACAAACTCTACCCCGTCGCCAATACCCCCGAAAAAATTCTGGCCCTCGGCGTAGACGGTTTAAAGCAGTACATAAAAACCATTGGTTTATTCAATAGCAAAGCCGAAAATGTCATTAAAACCTGCAAAATACTGATTGAGCAGCATAACAGCCAGGTACCGGAAAACAGAGAAGCACTTGAAGCGTTACCAGGGGTTGGCCGTAAAACAGCAAACGTCATTCTGAATACCGTTTTTAAACACCCGGTTATTGCCGTTGATACACATATCTTCCGACTCTCCAACAGAACAGGTCTGGCTAAAGGTAAAACCGTTAGAGCCGTTGAAGATAAGCTGATGAAAGTCGTCCCCAAAGAATATCTGTTAGATGCGCATCACTGGCTGATTCTGCATGGTCGCTATGTTTGCCTGGCACGTAAACCGAAATGTGACACATGTTGCGTTACTCAATACTGTGACTACTATCGCGATCAGCAACGTCGTCAGTCACGCTCAGTGTCATGATGTTTGGACAAAACAGACAAGAAATCAGACAAGTCTATTTTGATGTCTGGGCAAAAAGTCACTCAGGCCAACCCTTATCTGAGCTTGAGAAACACATCGCTCATATCATAGAACTTCACCCAGAATATCACCTCTTATTTAACCAGCCAGAAAACATCCATCAGGACTACTTTGTAGAAGCAGGTGATACCAATCCATTTTTGCATATGGGATTACATCTGGCATTGCATGAACAAATCCAAACGGACAGACCCTCTGGTATTCGTGAAATTTATCGGCAATTACTGGTTATCAAACAGGATCAACACCACTGTGACCATCTGATGATGGACTGTCTGGCTGAATCCATATGGCAAGCACAACGAGATGGTATTCCACCATCAGAAGAAACCTATCTAAACGCGCTTAAACAATTATTGTCATAACTTCAGATCAACTTAATTCACTCTATCAGCTCATTAATGTCTTAATGCAACACGGAGAATAGCGATATGAAAGCCTACGGATTTTTCCACGCCAACGGACAAGCACAACTCATCGAACGCGAAACACCAATAGCAAAAGGCCGCGATCTGTTGATTAAAATTGATGCGATTGCCGTCAACCCGGTTGATACAAAAATAAAAGCCAGTCTGGGTGATGGGGTTGAGCAAGCCAGAATCATTGGCTGGGATGCATGTGGCACCGTTATCGATACAGGCAGTGAGTGCGACTTATTCAAAACCGGTGATAAAGTCTTCTACTCAGGTGATGTAACCCGTGACGGCTGTTATGCTTCTCACCAGTTAGTGGATGAACGCATTGTTGGTAAAGCGCCCAAGAACTTAAGTGCAGAACAAGCAGCAGCAATGCCTCTCACTAGTATTACCGCCTGGGAGGCATTATTCTCAAGAATGCGAATTCGAGCCGACTTGGATAAAGGCAAAACAATCCTGATTGTTGGCGGTGCCGGTGGTGTGGGCTCAATTGCTATTCAACTTGCTAAACAGCTAGGCCAACTGAATGTGGTTGCTACAGCTTCTCGTCAGGAATCCATCGACTGGTGTTCTGAACTGGGCGCGGATCATGTGATTAATCACCAGCAATTAAGCGAACATTATTCAACATTAAATATTCCGGCTCCTGATTATATTTTATGTCTGGCTGACACTGATCCCTATTACGAGGAGTTAACTGACCTAATAGCACCTCAAGGTCTGATTTGTTTTGTTGTCACCAGCCAGCAGCATCACAATATTGATAAATTAAAAAATAAAAGTGCAGGCATCGTATGGGAGTTTATGTTTGCCAGACCGATGTACCACACAGCCGATATGATCGAGCAACACCGTCTCCTCAATAAAGTCTCAGAAATGCTTGATAATAAAATACTCAAATGTACTCACAAACACACATTGGGGCCGATTTCTACCAGCAATATTGAGCGGGCTCATCAGTTATTATTGACGGCTAGAACGATAGGGAAAATAAGCCTTTCTGCTATAGAGGACTAATCCTTTCTGCCGCTTTTCGTAGCGCAGCGTGTTCGTTAACCGTATAATCATCGCCATTATTTAAAATCAGCAGAGGTTAGTAATGAATAAGAAATCTGGTCAATTTTTTATCGGTAGTATCGTCACCATATTGGCACTTTACGGTTTAGTGTTAATCATCCTGAATAACTCGCTCGAATTAGGAAAAGACGCTACAGCCCCTGCCAGTATGGAAGAAGATGCTGTTGCAGAGCGCATCAAACCTGTTGCTGAAGTTAATATCGGTGAACCGCCTGCAGTACAAGCCCCAGCCGCTGAAGAAGAATCTGACACTGCCGGTGGACCTGGTCAGCAAATCGTGACACAGGTTTGTGCGGCATGTCACGGCGCTGGATTAATGGGCTCGCCAAAAATCGGTAATGCTGCAGACTGGGCACCACGTATTGAGAAAGGTATGGAAACCTTGCATAAACATGCTATTGAAGGTTTCAATATGATGCCGGCAAAAGGCGGTCGTGCTGACCTGAGTGATGAGGCTGTTATGGCAGCTGTTGATTATATGGTGTCACAATCAAAATAACGTTCGGCCACTAATGAGTAAAAAAAGCACTGTCGAGCACTGCTCGACAGTGCTTTTTCATGTATAAATACAGTATATGAGCATCCGTTAGATAACAGGAAAATCAATGAATTTATTGACGTTCAACTTACCTTTAGTTGCTCTGATACCTTTTCTAGGCGCACCGATTGCCGCATGGGCTGCTAGGTTCAGTCGTGTCGCCTCAGCTTGGGTTGCGGGTGCTGTTACCTTTTTGTCTCTGCTGACATTAATGCCAGCTGTGCATATTCCTTTTAATAATGAAACCTTAATTCAAAGCTGGTCATGGCTACCTACGCTCGGATTAGATTTTGCATTCCGTCTTGATGGCCTATCTCTAGTGTTTAGCTTTTTGATCTTACTGATTGGCCTACTGGTCATCTTGTATGCACGCTATTATTTATCGGCTCAGGACTCCATGGGCCGTTTTTTTGCCTATTTACTAATGTTTATGGGCTCAATGTTAGGCATTGTGCTGTCAGAAAATTTAATTCAGCTGGTCATTTTCTGGGAATTAACCTCGCTTACTTCGTTTTTATTGATTAGTTATTGGCAATACAGCCAGGATGCACGTGACGGTGCTCGTATGGCGCTGACGATCACCGGTGCCGGTGGTTTGGCTATGCTGGCTGGTGTGTTAATGATTGGCAATATGGTTGGTAGTTTTAATCTGACCGATGTCTTAGCCTCTGGCGACTTGATTCGTCAAAATGAACATTATCTGACAGCCTTGGTTTTAATTCTGTTAGGGGTCTTTACCAAATCAGCGCAGTTCCCATTTCATTTCTGGTTGCCTCATGCCATGGCGGCCCCCACACCTGTATCAGCCTATTTACACTCAGCCACCATGGTCAAAGCCGGTATTTTTATTCTGGCAAGACTGTTTCCAGTACTGTCAGGCACTGAAGCGTGGGGTTGGCTGGTAGGTGGTGCCGGTATGATCACCATGGTACTAGGTGCTTACACAGCTCTTTTCAAACATGATCTAAAAGGCCTTTTAGCTTATTCAACCATAAGTCACCTGGGCTTGATTACCCTGTTATTTGGCTTTAGTACCAAACTGGCTGCTGTCGCCGCGATTTTTCATATTATTAATCACGCCACCTTTAAAGCGTCATTATTCATGGTGGCAGGTATTATTGATCATGAGTGTGGCACCCGCGATATGCGTAAAGTAAATGGCTTATTGAAATATATGCCGCATACTGCCGTACTGGCGATGATTGCAGCCTCCGCCATGGCCGGTGTACCACTGCTGAACGGCTTTCTAAGTAAAGAAATGTTTTTCCAACAGGCTTTAACAGCCACGGATCACCATACATTAAGCTGGGCAATCCCTATTATCGTAACCTTTGGTGCTGTGTTCTCAGTCGCTTACTCACTGCGTTTTATCCACGACGTCTTCTTTAATGGTGAACCTCAGGGATTAACTAAAACACCGCATGAACCCCCTCGCTTTATGAGAATACCTGTCGATATTCTGGTACTGCTTTGTCTTGGGGTAGGAATGATGCCCGTATTAATCGTCGCCCCTATTTTGACTGTGGCGGTGGCAGCTAGTCTGCAAGGGGTACCGCCGGACTACAGTCTGGCCATCTGGCATGGCTTTAATATTCCGCTATTGATGAGTTTTATTGCTTTGGTTTTCGGCGCGATTGTTTATTTCTACCGTGAAAAATTATTCCGTTGGCATGATACAAACCTACCCCGTCTGGATGCGAAAACACTATTCAACCGGGTCACACATGGTTTATTAGTATCGAGCGGTAAAATCAGTCGTCTATTCGATCGTGGTTCCTTACAAAATGCCATCAGCTGGGTATTGTTATCCGGTGTCGCTGCGACCTTATATGGCTTTTTACAATTCGATAGTCCACTGTTTGGTGACAGAAACTTACTGGATGCTAACCTGCTCACCATGATCCAAGTTGGCATTCTGGTTGTGGCGAGCATTCTAACGGCTGTGATGCACCATAACCGACTGGTAGCACTCATTATTATCGGTGTTATTGGTTTGATCGTATCTTTGGGTTTTGTGAAATTCTCAGCACCTGATTTAGCCTTAACTCAGTTATCAGTCGAAGTTGTCACGATTGTGCTTCTTTTATTGGCTCTGTTTTTCTTGCCCCAGCATAGTCCTCAGGAAAGGAGTCATAAACGCCTGACCCGTGATTTGGTTTTATCTGTGTCTGCCGGTGTCACGGTGATGTTATTAGCTATGGCGGTAATGACGCGTGACTACAGCACAATTTCAGGCTTCTTCCTTGAGAACAGTAAACCGGGTGGCGGTGGTACGAATGTGGTCAATGTCATTCTGGTCGATTTCCGTGGCTTTGATACATTAGGTGAAATCGTGGTACTGGCGCTTGCTGGCCTGGGTATTTTTGCTTTACTGGAAAACCTGAAACTTCCAGCACCACTACGTGATATAGACGGTCGTGAATGGAGCCATGATCCCCATCCTCCAATTATGCAAACACTGACCCGATTGCTGTTTCCATTAATGTTAATGGTGGCGGTGTTTATTTTCCTGCGTGGTCATAATTTGCCAGGGGGTGGCTTTATCGCAGGCTTAATTGCTGCTGTGGCTTTGATTTCACAATATCTTGCTAACGGTATTGCCTGGACCAATGCCAGAATTAAAGTAGATATGCATAAGGTGATTGCTGTCGGATTAACCGCTGCCTTTGTCACTGGTTTGGCCGCTATGTTCTTGTCTTACCCATTCCTGACCACCACCTTCACTTATTTGACGTGGCCGATTGTCGGTAAATTTGAAATCGCCAGCGCCATGATCTTTGATTTGGGGGTATTCCTCGTTGTGGTCGGCGCCACTGTCCTCATTCTGGTCGAACTGGGTAAGCTCAGTCATGCATCACACAGTTTAGCTCAACAGGAGAAAAAATAGATGGAGTGGTTAGTCGCCATCGCGATAGGTGTCATGACATCATGTGGTGTCTACCTTGTGCTTCGCGCCCGTACCTTTCCACTGGTACTCGGGTTAACACTGATTTCCTATGCCGTGAATGTATTTTTATTTGTCATGGGCCGCTTACAGATTGGTGAAGCTGCCATTATTTCTGCTGAAACAACAAAATATACCGATCCACTTCCTCAGGCACTGGTATTAACAGCGATTGTCATTGCCTTTGGTATGACGGCGTTTCTTATTGTTCTGGCTTTAAAAGCACGTAGCGAATTGGGTAATGACCATGTCGATGGAATGAGTTATGTGGCTGAGGAACAAGAGAAGAAAACAGCTGGAGGCCAATCAAAATGATGCTGTCTCAGCTTCCTATCCTGCTAATTCTATTACCTTTATTAGGCGGCATATTGACCTTATTTGCCCGCCCCAAAGGAATAGCCTTACAACGCCTACTCAGTTTGTTTTTTACTGCTGCCCTGCTGTTACTCAGTATTTATACGGTCTCCATTGCTAATAGTGGTGATTATTCTGTTTATTTACTGGGTAACTGGACAGCACCGTTTGGGATTGTGATGGTACTGGATAAACTGTCAGCCCTGATGGTATTGCTGACCTCTATTCTGGCCGTTGTTGCCCTCGCTTATGCCATCAGCCAGAATACCGACAAAAATGGGCAACACTTTCATGTCTTATATCAAATACAACTGTTTGGATTAAACGGCGCTTTTCTGACAGGTGATTTATTTAATCTGTTTGTCTTCTTTGAAGTATTGTTATTAGCTTCTTATGGTTTATTGCTGCACGGTGGCGGTCGTCTGCGCACCAAAGGCGGACTGCACTATGTAGTGATTAATCTGGTCGGTTCCAGCTTGTTTTTGTTTGCGGTTGGTACGTTATATGGCATTTTGGGTACACTCAATATAGCCGATATGTCGACACACATCGTTCAATTAGATTCGATGGACCAAGGTATTGTCGCAGCAGCTGGCCTGCTGCTTCTGGTGGTATTTGGCATCAAGGCGGCCATATTTCCACTCTATTTATGGCTGCCCGGAGCCTACGCAAATACGTCAGCTGCGGTAGCCGCTTTATTTGCCATTATGACCAAAGTGGGTTTATACGCCATAATTCGGGTTCACGGCACCTTATTTTCAGAGCAAGCAGGCGCTTTAGCTGGGCTGCATGCCGATGTGGTATTAACCCTTGGGCTAGTGACATTGGCTATGGCCGTTTTGGGTGTATATGCCGCTCGTTCATTAAAAGAACAAACCGCTTTTCTGATTCTCGCCTCGGTAGCCACTTTATTAATCGGTATCGGTATTAACACCACGGATGCTATGGCTGCCACTTTGTATTACCTCATCCATTCCACGCTGATTGGTGCTGGCTTATTCCTATTGGCAGACATCATAGCCAGAGCAAGAGGCTCGTATTCAGATAGATTGCGGGCGGGCGCCCCTATCAAACAGGCTGTTTTCCTGGGTTCTATCTTTTTCATTACCACGATTGCCATTGTCGGCATGCCACCGTTATCAGGTTTTATTGGCAAAGTCATGATTTTGGAAGCCGCGATGAGTAGTGCTTTCAGTACCTGGATTTATGCCGTTATTCTGGTGGGCAGTTTATTGATGATTATGGCAATGGCGCGCTCGGGCTCGATTTTGTTTTATCAGGTAGACAGCTCTCTGGATGACGATGGTGAGAAGTTAAATATTCGTGCCACGGCTATGGCATTAATTTTAGTGTTCGCCAGTCCTGTATTAGTCATCGCTGCCGGCCCCATCTCTGAATTTACCCAAAGCGTGGCTTCACAACTCAGCAATCATCAAAGCTATATCAATGCGGTGATGAGCCAGCCAGCCTATCAGGGAGGAAAATAAGATGTGGCGTAAATGCTTTCCTCATCCTTTTCTGACCCTAGCGTTATGGGTCATCTGGTTATTACTGAACAATACCCTTTCTGCTGGTCAGATGATTTTGGGAGGACTTCTCGCGATCTTTATTCCCTGGTTTAGTGCCGGTTTTTGGGAAGAACGCATCAGTGTCCGTCGACCATGGCTAATAGTGAAGTTTTTTGCCTCCGTGCTCTGGCAAATCATTATTGCCAATATTCATGTCGCGCGCTTAATTCTGATGTCTTCAGACAGACTGAGACCAGGCTTTGTTGAAATCCCCCTGGATTTAACCTCACCGCTAGCTATCAGTATTCTCGCCAATACTATTTCACTGACACCTGGCACGGTGACCTGTGATTTGTCTCAAGATCAGAAAAGCCTGTTGATTCATGCCTTACATATTGATGATGCCCAAAGCACCATTGATGAAATCAAACAGCTCTTTGAAAAACCGTTAAAGGAGATTTTCAACTAATGCTGAATATCGCCATCATTACTGCCTGTGTTATGGTCTGTACAGCTCTTTTATTGAGCCTGTATCGTCTTCTTATCGGTCCTAGCGTGCCAGATAGAATCCTGGCTCTGGATACGCTTTATATCAATTCTATTGCGCTGCTTATCCTGCTGGGCATTTTTCTGCGAAGTAATCTTTATTATGAAGCCGCCTTGCTGATTGCCCTAATGGGCTTTATGGGCACACTCGCGCTCAGTAAATATCTGCTTCGCGGCGACATTATGGAATAAGCCATGTTAGAAATTTTATTATCTATTCTGATTATTCTGGGTGGTTTTTTCACACTGGTTGGCTCATTAGGTTTGTTTAAGCTACCTGATTTTTATATGCGTTTACATGGGCCCACCAAAGCCAGCACACTCGGCGTTGGTGCAGTGCTGGTCGCTTCGGCTATTCATTTCAGTGTGAAAACAGGTGATATCAGCCTGCATGAAATCCTTGTCACCTTATTCTTATTTATCACAGCCCCGGTCAGTGCACATTTGATGGCAAAGGCAGCACTTCATATTAAAGTCAGACAAGAAAAACGCACACTCAATAAATCTGATCAGGAGCAGTAATGCATATCTGGGTCGATGCCGACGCCTGTCCGGCTGTTATTAAAGAAATCCTGATTCGGGCATCAAGACGCACCTCGCTACCGCTTACCTTTATTGCAAACCACGCTATTAAGGTGCCGGCAGATAACCAGATCCAGTTTATTCAGGTCGCCTCCGGTTTTGATATGGCCGACAATGAAATTGCCAGCCGTGTCCAGACGAAAGACTTAGTCATTACGGCTGATATTCCACTTGCCAATGATGTCATCGACCGCGGTGGCATCTGTCTCAGCCCCCGTGGTGAGTTAATGGATAAAAGTAATATTGCCGCCCGTCTCACCATGCGTAATTTTATGGATACCATGCGTTCAAGTGGTGTAGATACCGGCGGTCAAAACGCATTTAATCATCGTGACAGAATGCAATTTGCCAACCAGCTAGACAAAATTATTCAATCGTCTATTTAACAAAAAACCGAATAATCGGAACATCCCTATTGATAATTCTGTCCTAGCGATGGTTTTCACAAAGGAGAGAGAAATGATAAATGATTCAATAGATCGTTACGGAAGTATCACCCGTTTTTTCCACTGGTTAGTGGCTGTTCTGGTTTTCCAGCAATTCTTCAAATTTGCTGACCGGATTAACGATGGTAAACATTGGCTGGGGGATACATTCGGTCCCTATCATGTCTCGATAGGTGCAATCATTATGATTCTCGCCATATTGCGTTTGTTATGGAGCATGAAACAAAAAAACCAACGGCCGATTATTGAAGGTGCCAACAGTAAACTGGTAAAAACGGTTCATGGCATCATGTACTTCTGCCTGATTGCCATGCCACCGCTCGGCGCACTCTATATTCATGGTCATGGTTATCCGGTGAAAGTATTTGGTCAGGTACTCATCGAAAAGCCAGCTGATAAAGTACAATGGGCACATGACATCGGCGAGTTACACTCAATATTAGCTATCGTACTTGCCATTTTGGTGGTTGGTCATATTGGTGCCGCTCTCTATCATCACTTTATTCGAAAAGACGATACCCTGCGTCGTATGGCATAAAATAAAAAGCCCGGTTTGAAACCGGGCTTTTTTTATTTCAGCATCTGACGGATATTCGATAAGTGGGCTTTACCGCGCTCTTTACGTTCTTCCGGATCCGCCTGTGTTTTTTCAGACATCCAGATCAGATCATCAGACGGTAGTTCACGAAGAAAACGACTTTCCTCACACTCCATCTTTTCGCCATAGCGTTTACGCGTATTGGCCATAGTCATGACCAGACTGCGTTGTGCTCGGGTAATGCCGACATAGGTCAGGCGACGTTCTTCTTCAATGGTGCCTTCTTCGATGCTGGTGCGATGAGGCAGAATTTCTTCTTCCATGCCAATCATAAATACATGAGGAAACTCCAGACCTTTTGCTGCATGTAAGGTCATCAAATGCACGGCGTCGGCCTGATTTTCGTCTTCCTGGCGATCCAGAATATCCATCAGCGTCAAACGGGCAGCAATATCACCAATACTTTTCTCTTCTGTGTCGTTTTCGATGATACGTTCGATCCAGCTCAGTAACTCGAGCACATTATCCATGCGGCGTTCGGCTTTGTTTGGATCACCACTGGTTTCTTCCAACCAGCCACGATATTCGATTTCTTCGACCATATCGCGAATGGCGCTCATTAAATCACCACGTTTTGCCCGGTCAGCAATATCGACTAGCCAATTAGCAAAATGTGTCAGGTTGATAATGGCTTTTTCAGGCAGCTTTTCTGCCAAGCCCATCTCAAAGCAGGCACCGAACAAGCTGGTCTTACGTTCAGAAGCATAATTACCCAGAGCTTGTAATGTACTTGAACCTATACCACGACGCGGGGTGTTAATGACCCGCAGAAAGGCATTGTCATCATCCTGATTGGCCAGCAGGCGCAGATAGGCCATGATGTCTTTGACTTCAATCCGTGAGAAAAACGACGTCCCGCCCGTTAGAAAATAAGGCACATTATGTTCACGTAATACACGTTCAATCGGTCTGGACTGATGATTACTACGATAAAGAATCGCGTAATCCTTGAAATTCGCCTGATGTTTCAGCTTGTGATAAAGCAGCTCAGAGACGACTTTTTCCGACTCATGATCATCATCACGACAACCAATAACCCGAATCGGATCGCCCTCTCCTAACGCACTCCATAATTGCTTTTCAAACACATGGGGGTTATTACGAATCAAGGTATTTGCGACACGGAGAATCCGGCTCATGGAACGATAATTCTGTTCCAGTTTAATCAGCTTCAAACGCGGATAATCGGTCTGTAACTGCGCCAGATTTTCTGGCCTTGCACCACGCCATGAATATACCGACTGGTCATCATCCCCCACCACGGTCAGTGCTTCCCGTATACCGACCAGTTGTTTAACCAGCTCATACTGACAGCCATTGGTGTCCTGATACTCATCCACCAACAGATAGTGAATACGTGCCTGCCACTTTTTTAAAACATCATCATGTTCACGGAATAACACCACAGGTTTGAGGATCAGATCATCAAAATCAACCGCGTTGTATGCCTGCAAAGCAGCGGTATAAAGCGGGTACACTTTCGCCGCAGCCATCTGGGTACCGGCTTCGGCAATTTGCATCGCTTTCTCAGGCAGAATCAGCTGGTTTTTCCACTCTGAAATTTGCCACTGCACTTGCTCAGCGTGTTCACTATCGGCAGCAAAATCACGCCCCATCAGATCACGTAAAACCGCCAGACTGTCTTGCGCATCAAAAATAGAAAATCCACTGCGATAGCCCAGCGATTTATATTCACGACGCAGAATATTTAATCCCAAGGTATGAAAAGTCGACACCATCAAACCACGTGCTGCCGCTGAATTTTGGCGACTGGCCATGAGTTCAGAAACCCGGGTTTTCATTTCACGTGCGGCTTTATTGGTGAAAGTCACCGCAGCGATATTTTTTGCAGAAATGCCACATTGCTCTATCAGATAAGCAATTTTTCGGGTAATAACTCGCGTCTTACCACTACCGGCACCGGCTAAAACGAGAAGAGGTCCATCTATATGACGCGCAGCTTCCTGCTGCTGCGGATTAAGATCATTCAGCATCAACGCCTCTGAAAAACAACATGAGCAACCGAGTGTTGCCACTCAGTGATAACGTGAAACATATGGACATTAATAACCTACATCAAGCCGGCGATAACTGATGGCTTCGCTAAGATGTTCAGTTTGTATTTGACGACTTCCAGCAAGATCAGCAATCGTTCTGGCGACTTTTAAAATGCGATGATAGGCACGGGCTGATAAGCCCAGACGAATAATCGCTTTTTCTACCAGTTGATAATCTTGTTCAGTCAACAGACAAACTTCCTCTATCTCTTTTTGTTCCAGCAAATTATTCGCTTTACCCTGTCTGTCGAGCTGTCTGTGGCGCGCCTTTTCTACTCGATGGCGAACCTGCTCAGAATGCTCTGCAGTAGCATCAGCCGCTTGATTTCGTAATAAACGTTTATCCACTGCAGGTACCTCGACCAGCATGTCGATTCGGTCCAGTAACGGGCCGGAGACTTTAGCACGATAGCGACGAACTTGCTCTTCTGTACATCGACAACGCGACTCGCCAAGATAACCGCAAGGGCATGGGTTCATCGCTGCGACAAGTTGGAAACGTGCTGGAAACTCCGCCTGCTGTGCCGCTCTTGAAACCGAGATTTTGCCAGATTCTATCGGTTCGCGCAGTACTTCCAATACGCGGCGGTCAAACTCGGGCAGTTCATCTAAAAAAAGTACGCCATTATGCGCTAACGATATTTCTCCCGGTCTGGGTTGACTGCCACCGCCCACCAATGCCACGGCTGATGCAGTGTGATGCGGTGACCGAAATGGCCGCTGACGCCATTGAGCCGGATCAAAACCATTAGAGGCAATAGAATGTATGGCGGCTGTTTCCATAGCTTCAGCTTCTGACATGGAAGTTAATATTCCGGGCAGTCGGCTGGCCAGCATCGTTTTGCCGGTTCCTGGTGGTCCACAAAAAAGAAGACTGTGTGAACCTGCAGCTGCAATCTCTAAAGCACGACGCGCATGTGACTGCCCACGAATATCAATCAAATCCGGATACTCAGGTTCAGTTGATATATCATCCGGTATTTCAGCCAGATTCAATAATTGCTGTCCATGCAAATGAGCGCATACAGCCAGCAAACTATCCGCACCAAAACACTGACATTGCTCAATTAGCGCTGCTTCACTGGCATTGGCTGAGGGTAAAATCAAAACACGTTTAGCTGCAGAAGTAGCCAGCGCTGTTGGCAAAACACCACGTACAGAACGACACTCTCCGGCCAGACCTAATTCACCAATAAACTCTTTGTCAGCAATCGCTTTTAAGGGAATTTGCCCTGATGCCGCGAGTATTCCTAACGCAATAGGCAAATCAAATCGCCCGCCTTCTTTAGGTAAATCAGCGGGTGCTAAATTAATGGTGATGCGTTGCTGAGGAAAATTAAACTGTGAGTTCAAAATAGCAGAACGCACCCTGTCCTTACTTTCTTTGACTGCGGTTTCAGGCATCCCCACAATCGACAAACTGGGCAAACCATTCGATAAATGCACTTCTATGGTGACTGACTGGGCATGTATACCTGTCACCGCACGGCTATAGACCTTAGCGATACTCATATTCCATCCTTGGTTGAGCGTGTTTGAAAAATAATATTAGCCTATCTTTTTTTATATTGTCGTGAAACTTGTCGGATAAATAACGGACGAAAAAAGCGTAGATTTTTACGAAAGCGGTTGCTTATGTTAATTTAGTAGCGCACAACCCATCCAATACAAAACTCCGGAGTTTTTATGCACAAGCCTAGCTTGAGGACTATTTTTTTATTAATTTCAAGCACCTTCACCAATATCGCCATCGCTGACCAAGTTGTTCTGGACGATGGCAGTCTGCTGAAAGGGACTGTCAAACAAGTCGCAAATGGTCAGCTAATCATGGATACCGCCTTCGCCAACGAAGTAACCATTGATTATGCTCGGGTGAATCAAATCACTACTGACAAAAAGTTTTTGGTTGAACTGGAAAGTCGTGATCGTATCGTAGGTAAACTCAGTGTGGATAGTAATGGCCAGTCGCAACTGAGCGATACCGCTTTTGGCTCAGTGAATATCGATCCCAAAAATATAAAAAATGTCTGGGCGACCGATGCTACCAAACCACAAATTCTTGCTGTACAGCAGGAATACCAAGATGAAATAAAAACACTGAAAGCGGACAAAGAAAAAGAAGTAGAAGATCTGAAATCCTCCTATGAAACTGCTCTTACAGCGCTAAGAGAAGAACGTAATCGCTTACGTGATCCCTGGAGCGGCAGCATCGCGATGGGTATCACCGGTGCCTCAGGTAACACCAACCGTTTTGGCGCACATGGTCGGGGTGAATTAAACCGTGAAACTGATCAAGAGCGTATGAACATCTACATGGAAGTTAACTTCCAGAAAGAGGATGGCGAGCAGACAGCCAATCAAAAACTGGCTGGACTTTCATTGGAACGTGATATCAGCGAAATGTGGTTTGCCAGAGGCTCTGCCGACTTTGAAATTGATGATTTTGAAGAGCTGGATTTACGTGCCATCGCCGCAGCGAGTTTAGGTCGATTTTTCATTCGTGAAGATGATCTGAAATTCAAAGGTTTTGCTGGTCTCGGTTATCGTTTTGAGAGCTACTCAGACGGCACCAATGAGAAAGACCCAACGGGTGTGCTGGGTTACGACGTGAAATACAAAATGAATAGCAAACTGAGTCTATTCCACGACTTCACTTATTACCCCTCATTTAGTAGCCCAGGTAAAAACTACCTGATCGTGACCAACTTTGGTGGCGAAATGCCGATTACTGAGAAAGAAGACTGGAAAGTACGTGCAAGCCTACGTAGCAAGTACAACAGTCAGCCAGCACAAGATGCTGAAAGCACAGACACCACCTACCAGATGAATCTGGTGTATGACTGGGACTAATTAAAGTAGTCTGAAACAAAAAAGGCGCCCTGAGGCGCCTTTTTTGTTATCTCTGATAGCGTATTAATCTAAATAGCTACAGCAGTAATCAACCAACTCTAAGATCTGGATATCAAATGATGAGTTAGCTGGCACATTGAATGACTCGCCAGCGCTTACATCAATCCACTGAGCATCGCCTTTCAGACGATAAGTCAATTTACCGGCCAGAATTTCCATCAATTCTGCTTTTTCTGTACCAAAGGTAAATTCACCCGGCATCATAATGCCTAATGTTTTGTAGCTGCCATCAGCAAATGTCACTTTACGGCTGGTCACATTACCATCGAAATAAACGTTTGCTTCACGTGTGACCGTGACATTAGTAAATTCAGACATATTTTTTCTCTTATTTAGGTGGGTTTTCTAACTCGGCGACACGATGTTCCAGTGCCTCCAACTTTTCACGGGTACGTAACAACACTTGAGCTTGCACATCAAACTCTTCACGCGTGACCAGATCCAGTTTGGTAAATGTCGCGGTGAGGGCTGCACGGATATTCTTTTCAGCATCTTCCTGCATTTGCACTAAACCTGGTGGTAATGCTTTGCTGATGCTTTGTACAACTTCTTCAATTTTTTTGGTATCAATCATCATCTTTCCCCTTATATCTCTACGACTATTCTACGGCATTTAAAAACAGACTCAATTTGTTATTTTTTGCCTAATAAGGAACCTAAAATACCTCTGACAATTCGGCGACCTAATTGACTGCCAATAGCACGCATCGTACTTTTGGCAAAGGCTTCCAGGGCAGTCTCACGCCTTCTTGCCGTTGTTTTTGGCACATCCGCTGGCTGACTCTGTTCAGCTTCCTGAGCTTTTAATGCACGTTCTGCCAGCACTTCATACGCCGACTCCCTATCTAATGTCTTGTCATAGACCCCAGCCACCAAAGAAGTCCGTAACAAGGTCTGCCTTTGCTGTTCAGTAACAGGTCCAATCTGACTTTGTGGTGGTTTAATCAGTGTCTGCTGCACGATCTGCGGTCGGCCTTTTTCATCAAGCGTAGACACCAATGCTTCGCCTACCCCTAAACTGGTCAGAGTTTCCCGGGTATCAAACGCCGGATTATCACGGAAAGTCTCTGCTGCTGCCTTTAGGGCTTTTTGATCTTTTACCGTGTAGGCACGCAAGGCATGTTGAATCCGGTTACCCAATTGTCCAAGCACACTATCCGGGATATCAGTGGGGTTTTGCGTCACGAAATAAACACCGACGCCTTTTGAACGAATCAGTCGAACCACTTGCTCAATTTTATTCAGCAGTACTTTGGGCGTGTCATCAAATAACAGATGGGCTTCATCAAAAAACAGTACCAACTTCGGCTTTTCCGGATCACCCACTTCAGGTAATTGCTCAAATAACTCCGATAACAGCCATAATAAAAACGCACTATAAAGATTAGGAGACTGCATCAGACTATCAGCCGCCAGCAAATTAATAACACCGCGCCCCTGCTCATCTGTTTGCAACAGATCATCCAGGTTTAACATCGGCTCACCAAATAACTGGGCAGCGCCTTGCTCCTCAAGCCCTAATAAACGTCGCTGAATCGCGCCCACACTGGCAGCAGAAATATTGCCGTACAGCGTTCTGAACTCAGCCGCATTCTCAGCAATAAACTGCAGCATAGCTCGCAGATCTTTTAAATCCAGCACCAACCAGCCGTTATCATCTGCCACCCGGAATACCAGATTTAGAATGCCCTGCTGGGTATCATTCAAATTCATCAAGCGGGATAACAGCAGTGGTCCCATATCAGAAATAGTCGCTCTGAGCGGATGCCCCTGTTTTCCATACACATCCCAGCAAGTGACCGGAAACCCAGTGAAGCCGAAATCTGACAGCCCCATTACTTCTACACGTTCGCTGATTTTCGGATGCGGTTTCCCTGCTTGGCTCACACCCGATAAGTCACCTTTAATATCTGCCGCAAAAACCGGTACACCGATCTGACTAAAGCTTTCCGCCAGCCCTTGTAAAGTGACAGTTTTTCCTGTTCCTGTCGCACCAGCGATCAAACCATGGCGATTAGCCATATTCGGCAATAAAGTCACTGCAGACGTCGACTGACCTAAAAATATAGGTGAAACCATGCTGTATCCTTTCTGTTATGGCGGATATAAGTGATGACGATGACTTATTAAATCATAAAATAAAGACGATAAAGAAAACGGTTTGTCATGTGCTCTGCCAGTGGCTAGACTAGTCCTTATTCACTATTACTGGAAATAACTATGACCTCAACGGAAATCTGGGCACTCACTATTGTCATCGCTATTATTGCTGCATTAATCGGCTTTGCTCTGGGACGTCGCCAAGCTCCCGGCAGTGATCATCAAATGAAAGAAATCGCTGAGTCATACGACCGCCAACTGGCCGATAAACAAGCCGAACTCGACGCCTACAAGCAAAAAGTGCATGCCCATTACGACAAAACAGCACAAGCCTTTAAAGATATGGCCGGTTCATATAAAGAATTATTTGATCATCTGTCTCATGGTTATGAAGAATTGGGTAACTTTTCAGACCAACGCGTTTTACCAGAACGTGCCGGCGCACTTTTAGATGGGCCGGATATCCATACAGCAAAAGAATCGAACTTTATTCACCCAAACCATAAAGGTGATGAAGACGCGTTAACACGATAGAAAGTATTTATATTCACATAAAAAAAGCCAGCTTTAAGCTGGCTTTTTTGTTTAACGGAAAGACGGTGTAATCAGGCTTTGCCTAACCCTTTGGCAATACGTTCACCAATATCACCATCAATATTTTTCCAGTACTCAATCACTCGTGACAATACGGGTTCTTCAACACCATCACTGACGTGACCTACTACGTTTGATACCAGACGATCACGTTGTGCATTGTCCATCACTTCACGGACTAAAATGCCGGCCTGACCAAAATCATCATCATCCTCACGTAAGGTATAAGCTTCACGTGTAAATTCACCACTGGCAGCCCAGGTAGTGTCTTCAGGATAGTTTTCAGGATCGGCTTTTGGCCCACCTTTCGAGTTTGGTGCATAAACCGGATCGGTCACATTTTGCACGCGCATTGCGCCGTCTTTACTGTAACTATTCACAGGGCATTTTGGCGAATTCACCGGAATCTGCTTATAGTTCACACCTAAACGGTGACGATGTGCATCGGCATAAGAAAACATCCGGCCCAGTAACATTTTGTCAGGGCTGATACCAATACCAGGGACTAAATTACTTGGCTCAAATGCGGCCTGTTCAATCTCAGTGTGAAAATCTGTCGGATTACGGTTAAGCGTGAGTTGCCCAACTTCATGCAGTGGATAATCGTCATGAGGCCAGACCTTGGTTAAATCAAACGGATTCAGACGATAGGTTTTAGCCTCTTCAAACGGCATGATCTGCACCTTCATGGTCCAGCTTGGATTATTCCCCTCTTTAATCGCATTAAATAAATCACGTCTGTGATAATCACCATCTTTACCAGCGAGCATGTCAGCGTCATCCTGAGTCAGAAAATCAATGCCCTGATTGGTTTTAAAGTGATATTTCACCCAAAACTTTTCACCCTTATCATTCACCCATAAATAAGTATGACTAGAGTAACCATTCATATTACGCCATGTTTTAGGAATGCCTCTATCACCCATCAACCACGTCACCTGATGAGCTGACTCTGGTGATAAGGTCCAGAAATCCCATTGCATATCATGGTCACGCATCCCATTATCGGCACGGCGCTTTTGTGAGCGAATAAAATGTTGAAACTTGAGTGGGTCGCGAATAAAAAACACCGGTGTATTATTCCCCACCATGTCGTAATTGCCTTCACTCGTGTAAAACTTAATGGAAAAACCACGCGGGTCACGCCATGTATCCGGGCTTCCACGCTCACCCGCCACGCTGGAAAAACGCATCAATGTCTCGGTTTCAGTACCAGGCTGAAACACCGCCGCCTTAGTGAACTGGCTGACATCATGTGTCACTTTAAAGTGACCAAATGCACCAGAGCCCTTAGCATGTGGTTGTCGTTCTGGAATACGCTCACGATTAAAATTGGCCATTTGCTCAATTAAATATAAATCATGTAGCAAAATTGGCCCATCACGGCCAACGGTTAGCGAATGTTCATCACTGGAAACAGGCATCCCTGAATCAGTCGTTGTGCGATTGTTATCATTCCTGCTCATTTTTTTCTCCTCTCTTAAACCGTATTAAGAACACCTGAAGAACGATGCGGCGGTGCTGAAACAAATCTGATAATTAGAATGGATAGGGTTTAGCCACCTTATACCTAGGCTTTCCCCATATCAAAGATAAATAACTATTATTAAAAAACGTCACACCGGTGGTGGACTTTTAAACGAAAGTAATAACTTCTGAGCTAAAGATGGCTGAGCCTGAAACTCATGACCCGTCAATGGATAATTAAGAATATCGCTATAACCGGGAATGTGGTGCTGTAACTCTTCATCGAGATTATTAAAGCCCATGGACCAGTCATCAAATTCACGTTGCTGGATAAAACCTTCGTCCAAGATGAGTATATTTTTATGTCGCTTATCGCGGCAGATTTTCTCAAAGACGCGTTTCAATACCATTTCATCGCCTTCCAAAACCTGCATAAACTCCCGGTCTTTATAAAGAAGCTGACCAGTGAGCTTATCCCTAAGATTATTTCTATGACACACCTCAAGCAAAGCTAATAGCTGAGCCTGAGAATAATCCTCTGTGGCTTTACTGACATAAGTAATGGAATACAAAGTGCCTCCTTACAGAAAGGCTTATCACCAGCAATTATTTGTTTGTCAGAAAATTACAGAGATAAGTTCAAAACGATAGTGAGGCAATATAACAACCCAGCAAAATGAATGGATTAATCTAAGTTAAAAATAGCGGTAAAAGTCAGAATAGCTTTTTGAAATCGATATTGGATGGGGCCGATATTTTCCTTAAGAGTAAAACAGTCATCTCAGGCATAGCACTAGCGAGGTCAAGCCTAATTCGTCTTTTGGCATTAGACGTTTGTTGTTGGTTTTATTAGAGCTTTTGATATATTTGTATGATACTCCCTCACTATAGAGGTGACTTTGTGGATACCGTCAGTCTGAATAAGTTTAGAGACAATCTGGAAAACTTTCTAATGCAGATAGTTAACAGAAATGAACCACTTAAAGTAACCCGACGCATTGGTGAGGCATTTGTAGTTTTGAGTGCCAATGATTGGCAGCGTGAACAAGAAACTCTTCATGTACTCCAAAACCAGGATCTAATGCAGCAGATTGCCGACTCACTTAAAATTCACAATCATAGTTAAGGTGATAAGCCCAGAGAACAGCAGAGTATTTGAAGGCAATACTTGTGAAGCGTACGAAAATATACGTGAGAAAGACAAAAAATTACATAAGGCACTATGTAAATTACTTAAAGAAATGCTGCGTTCAGACGATCCATCGTCAGGTCTTGGCAAGCCTGAGCCGCTAAAACATAATTTAAACGGGCTATGGTCTAGACGTATCTCTCAAAAAGACAGGTTGATATATCGGTTTGATGAAAATTCTGTTTATATCTTCGCTATCGGAGGGCACTACGATCAGACATAACTCCTCAATAAGGGACGCCGTCTGAGGCACTCCTCTTATTTGACTTATTAGGATTGTTCTGTGACAACTAAAAGCGACTTTTTCAAAGGCCAATCCTTACAAATGCAATGACAGGTATTGCCTCTTTTGAGTAATGTTCTAAATAGTTCAAGTGAAAAGAATCAATGGAGCCAGATTACCTGACTGACTCCATTGATTTGTATCTAGATAAACTCTTTTAATTTTAATTAGTCGGTTTTACTTCTTCCCATTGAGCATTACCACCGCTCCAGTAAGCACGGCAAGGATACGGAGCATTTGTGCCGTAACAATTATTCGCGCGGAAACTACTGAAATCAAACTTATAGCCTTTTTCTTCCATACAAAGATGAAGGGGAGCAATCTTGCTATTAGGTAAATCTGCCCCACTCTGCACATCCTTACCATATCCGCACTCTCTCATGTCTTTTATGGTTGTTTCCTTATCACTGCCTCGTTTATACCAAGCATCCCAGAGAGGATCTGGAACAACCTGATATAGAGAACAGCCCGTCAAAATAAACATAAAAAGAGTGAAAATAATTCTCGAAAAATAGGTCATTTGATACCTCCATGTATCGTGGTTTTGAAAAATAAATTGCCTTAGCAAAGCCAGTAGTCAGATATCACAAAAATATAGCTTTGGATAAAGTTTACACTTTTCTGTATTCAAAATTCGTTCTCGGGATTGAGGCTGACATGCATCTACATAGGCCTTTTTTATGCAGTACTCACTATTAAGTCGTCTTTCCGTTTCTCGTTTAGGTACGGGTAAATCGCATGCTGGAATAGGATCACTCTCACATGGTGAAAAATCACCAAGGAAAGTGAAGCCATCATTCAACATGCAGCGTTTGATTAATAACAGTTTGCCGTTATATTCATCAGGAGTTAACGTCTTCATTAAGGCATAGTTTTTTGACATCCATATATCACTGGAGCCACATTCTAAAAGTGCCTCATCACGTTCTTGACGTGTTAAATCACCTTTTTGCCAATTGCTGGTCTTTATAATGCTTAGTTGATTTTTGTATAACTCCAGTGACGGGATATTGTATTTTCTGACATAGTCCTCATCAATCTTTGGTTCTATAAGAACATATCCGCCAGATCCCTTTTGGCATTCATTGTTTCCTTTTTTTTCACAATCTTGTTGTTGATATACAGAGCTACATGCAGTTACAAACATATAGCAGATCAATATAACTATTAGTTTTTCTGTCATTTATTTAACACTTCCTTGTTATTACTTGCTGGTATTAAGATAAACTTAGCTTTCCCGTCAGGACTATCCTGCCAATATTTCTTACTGGCACCATTAGGCTTTCCCTCCCCATAGCTATTATGCACCGTGACATCAAAAAAGATCGCTTTCAGTCCTTCAATAAGACTGGTACTACCCTCAGGAGTAGTGCCTCCAGTAGCCTCGTTACCACCAATGAAAGTACCAACAAAATCGTCTTTGTGAACTTGGGCATAAACATTACCATTTTGACCAGAATTTTTATTTAATAAATCTGCCATCTGTTGATTATTGAATGCTGAACCAACTGTATATATATCCATGTATTGAAGCATTGAACTATCGTTGGCATTTCTGCTATCTATTACCTCCAAAGCATTCCCTGTAGTCATCCCACCCCGACTATGTGCATCAATTATCAGTCCTTTATCACCGTATTTAGCCATCACCTTAATATTTTCTTTAACAGCATTGGTGAGTCCAAAACCTTCGCTTTCAAGAAATTTCTGGTAGCCGGCAACCATTAGCTCCGACAAGGCATTATTGGTTAATGGGAAATGAATCAAATAGTCTGATTGATGATTTTGTAGTGCCAGTTTTTTAGCCGCATCTACTGAATTAAACATGCCGTTATTAAAAATATGTACCTTATTATCTTTACCCGGTTTTAAATTTTGCTTTTCCTCATCAGTTAATTTTTTCCATATCGCTTCATTATTTTCATCTTTGATCACTTCACCATTTTCATCGCGCATCACTTGATAAAACTCGATCTTGGTAAGAAACATTTTTCTGAATGCTTCATCGGTAAACGCCGTCGCGGCCTCATAGAGTAATTGTTTAGAAAGTTGATCTGCTTCTGCCTCATCTTTGAGGAGTTCTATATCTGCTAGATTGAGTTTTCGATGGGTATTTTGAGTATTTCTATTGATATCGGAGATCGTTTCTTCTGCTGTTTTACCATACACCGCTAATTGTTCATCAGCATCGGTTATTGTGATCTGAGCAGGGGCGATGGCACTTAATGTTGAACTTGCATCATCCACACTGGCTTCGCCTTTATTACTTAAATTTTGAGACGCAGTTTTTAACAAGCCATATTTTCCCGAGAAGGCATCAGAACTAATATTAAAGCCTTGTTGGCTGACTTCGGCACTCATTGCGTTTTGTTTATCCGACGTATGCAAGGTGGCGGTAGTGATTTGGTTTTTACCCGCTTGTGCCTGGCTATCAATAAGGGCAGCATCCAATTCGGTATGTCTGCCTACATCGATATCAAAACCCTCTTTTCCAGCCATAATGCCGGTTTGTTGATTTACACTAAGGTAATCGCTATTTGATTTTTGGACGTTGTGATAGAGATTAAATGACGAGCTAGCTGTCCCCACACCAATACCAACGCCACCACCAGAACTGGACTCTTTCCCTGTTAAGTAATGACTGTCTTGCAGGCTAGATAGGGTTAAGTTATTACCGACGTTTACTGAGACTTTATCGCCTTTGGCTTCTGCGCCAATCAAACTGAGATCATTACCTGTCGTCATGGATAAGTCTTTTGCAGCCGTGATATGGCTATTTTGATAAAACACACCCTCACTATTTGTTTTACCTTTTCCTTTACTCATCGCCATATCAAGACTGACGCCTGTATTCTCACCGATACCGAAAGACAGACCTATACTGGCACTACTTGAGGCCATTTTGGTATGTTGCTGTTGGATATTTTGACTGGCTAATATATCAATATTATTAGCAGCATTAATGCTAATATCGCCATCCGCTAAAATATCGCTACCTGTGACAACCACATCTTTATCTGTTGCTGTTAAACGCACATTTTGACCAGCCCGAATTGTGCTGGCCTGTGAGGTTTGTGATTTGGTCTCTGTCTGAGTTTTACTTTCTGACTTACCAATACTGATGCTTATTTTTAAACCTGAAGAAGATATCGCCTCATCTGCTTTGCCTTCATTAATGAGATTTAGCGTGTTTTCCCCCATCTCAGCGAGTTGCTTAGCTTGGACATAGGCTGTAATACCATTCAGAACACGGTTTTTCTTTTTATCTTCTTCTACACTTCCCAGAGCATGCTGATAAGCCTGAGTGGCAACTGAAATGGCTGGCGCTTTCAAAGATAGTGACAAACCGCTTTGTGAAAATTCGGTTACCTGCTTCGTCTCGCTTTTATCATAAAGGCTCGTAATATTGATATCTTTTGCTTTAACGTCGATATCACCTTTCACTGAAATCAGATCACTGTTTTCCTGTTCAAAGGCTTCTCCGGCGACCACTGAAATATCCCCATTAAGTGCACCTATCGTCGATTTATTGTGAATAAGCTGCTTGATCTCAGTTTGCGTATTCATTGCTCGGGTGCCAATGCTGATACCAACACCGCCTGTACCTGAAAGTCCTGATTTTTT
The DNA here is from genome assembly GCF_000214595.1 of Methylophaga thalassica MP. Classification (GTDB taxonomy): domain Bacteria; phylum Pseudomonadota; class Gammaproteobacteria; order Nitrosococcales; family Methylophagaceae; genus Methylophaga; species Methylophaga thalassica. Next base: position 161,681 of record NZ_AFIG01000003.1, read on the forward strand.
CTCTTTTATATAATGAGACTCAGCAAAAGACTGCTCTGCAGCCGTGATATTAATATCTTTCGTCGCATTTAATTGAATGCTCTCATCTGCCAGAATCTGGCTGCCTTTCACATTAATATCGGTAGCAGAATCAATTGAAATATTTTTGGCTGTTACTGATGATGCCACAGACGTTTGCTGGCTGAACATATCTCTTTGCTCTTTCTTTCGCAAGCTAAATCCGCTTGAACGTTTCGTATAGGTGGCAATATCTGATTGATAAGTCGCTTCACCATTTTCAATATTGATCTGTCTGGCTGTCAGGTCGAGATGACCTTGTTGCGAGTTAATGTCGGCAGCTGTTAATTGAAGTGTATTACCAGCCTTCAAGCTGACATCACCGTTTGTCTTAATGGATGTGCCGCTATCTTTTTGCTCATGCATCTTATTGAAATCACGAGCATTCAATATACTCAGGTTTGTTTCAGACTCTTTGGCCGTGCCCAGTGTTAAATTTTGTCCAGCAGATATTTGCGTTTGGCTTTGTTCTCCTGACACATTGATATTCGCTGCATTGAGTGCAACATCACGCTCGGCATCAACTATTAATTTACCTGTTCTATCAGTCACATAGAGATTGGCGTATCGCTTAATATTATCGCGCTCGAAGTAGCTACTATCTTGATTTTGCTCGCTATGCGCCATTGAGCTGCTTATGTTTATATCGTTATCAGCAGAGAGCGAAAGTGACTTATTGGCGGATAATGTGCCACCCTCTATTGAAATCTCTGTCGCATTTACTGCAATAGATTGACTTTGAATATCACCGCCAAGCTGTTGATAATATTCACTGTTCATCGAAACGGTATTTTTGCCTCTGATACTGGCAGCGTTAAATGTCTGCCCGTCGATCTCAAAGTTCACTTCATTACCAGCAAGTAAGCCTGTTTCTGCTATCAAGTCATCTTTTTCTGGTTTGATATATACCTTTGGAATCAGAGCGGTAATAAGCTCACCATTGTCCAATGTCACCTCTGTATTAACTAACCAAACGATATCAGTCGTTAATTGAGCGATTTGTTCAGCGCTGAGGGCAATACCAGGCGTTAACTGAAGTGTTTCTGCCATACTCACACCCGCATCCATCAATGCCATAAACTGTGTTTGCTGGTCATTGTATTCACTCAGATACAGATGCCCGGTTAACTGGGCAATTTGGTCAGTGACTAATCGTTGCTCAATAAACCCATCCCCTAGTCGTTTCATAACTGTAGTGGGATCAAAAGCGAGTTGTTGCAACATATAGTCAGAACTCAACCAATCGCTGTAATCTAAAAACTGTGGATCAGTTTCAATATAAAATTGAGTCGGATTGTCCACTAGTTTAAACATAGCGCTATTAATGATTGGCAGCGTCATAGTCTGAATGTTCGACAGACTTTGGATATCAGCATGACTATCCTCCAGTAGACTGATGCCTAAATTAAACTCTGTGTTTTTAGCTGCCGGATTGTAAGGTGCTATACCACCAAAATCGAGTTCTTCATCATTGCCATCCCAGTCTCTGAACTGGCGTGTACCGCTATGACTGACGCTTTTTTGTCCAGGTGTAGCTATGTTTTGCAAGCTTCCACCTGTCACAGTCAGCGTTTGTCCTGCCACAATTTGGCTATCGCTATTAAGCACATCACCTGTTATCTGAATATTCCCTGTCGCCATGATTTTTGCCGGGGAAGAACTGACAATATGAGTACTTTGTGTTTTAGCCGTGTAGTCGTAATAGGTATAGTCTTCGAAGTAGCGAATGATATTGCCGTTCTCATCAGTGAAAGGCTGTTTTTCTACGTTATGGTTGTTGATTAAGGGAAAACGGCTGACATCATATTTATGTGCCCACCCCTCAGGCTGTACTTCAATAATCCGCTCAACACTATCGGTTACCCATTCCGTGATCATCTCAGCATTAAGATTTTGAAGTTCATCAGCGTGTATCGATATATCACCTGAAGCTTCGATCCGGCCGCCTGAATTAATAACCTGCCTAGCTGATGTCAAAGCATCCCCGGAATAGCCTCCAGCAATATCTATATTGCCCTGGCTGAGAATCTCAGCATTCTGATCATTGAATACGGTTTCAGTCGATATCGACAAATTTTCTCTGGCCGCAATGACAGAATCATTATTGAATGTTGTCGTATTGAAAGTGGTGTTACCACCATAAATACGGGCACCAGGCTGATTGTTTAATGTCTCCGCATCGATAAGCAGCTGATTGACATTAATTAACCCCTTATTTTCTATCGTAGAATCAGCCAGTATGTGTAAATCATCAGAGACAATTTCACCAGAATCTATATTGTGAAGTTCAAACGTTTCGATAGCACTCGCTGCTTCAGCCCTAATGGTTCCTGTATTAACCAACTGACCATCCGTTGTCAGCGTCAAACTCTGCTTAGCTTTTATCTCTCCAGATTGTTTAACACCGACGCCTTCTTCCGTGCCGATTAAACGAATTTTACCTGCATACATGCCGCCAATCTCACTGACATCTATACTAAAGCTAGGTTGGTCAGCATCCGCATCCAGTTTAGCTATGATGTCGTTGGTCGTGCTAACACGGTTTTTTCCTGTAGTGACAGTGAGATTGTTTGCCCAGATATCGGCATTGACTGACACGGCTCTTGCTATCAGATCCGTATAGGCTGTGGCGCTATCATCCAAACCTGCCCCATCAATACTGATGTTGCCTCTTTCCACAAGAAAACCGCTTAACTGGCCATTATTCATCAGAGCTCGACCGGTGGTTAATGTGCTTCTGTCTGCATTAATAAAACCACAACCATCGCAGCTGATACCAGCAGGATTAGCAATCACAAGCTGTGCTTTGCTTCCTGCAATTTCCATTGGTCCGTTCAGATAACTGGGATGTTGTGAATTCACTTCATTGAGAATAATTCGGGCTGTGCCACCTGCAAGCAGACTGTTTCCTTGGACCCATCCTGCTAATTGTGTCTGTACATTATTGGCACTGTTATTAAGAATCACACCGTTTTTGTCCACATCAAACTGGCTGTATTTATTTCTGGATACCCCAGCCGAACTTGGTGTCTGAATATTCACTTGTGGCAAACCATTTGCTGTTTGGGTAATGATGGCCTGTTGATTAGCCGGCGCAGATGGGTCAACAGCAATGCCAGCAGCTAATAAATTGTCCTGATAAAGTGAAGCGCCACAGAGTGCCACCGAAATCAAAATGCTTAAATATTTTCTGTTGAAACGATCTTCCATGATCATATCTCCTGAATACGTTCAGTATTGATAAGTCAAATTAAATCCAAGATGCCGTCCATCCTCAAAGCCATCGGGTTTTGATAATGATTTCCCCGCAAACACATCATAAAAAAGGCCGTGCCACTGACCTCTTAAACCAATCACAGCACCAGCTAAAGTCTGTCCCAATAAATACTTCGCCGATTGACCACTGACATGACCAAAATCTATTCCCGTATAAATTTGTTGTTGGTTTTGCAAAGGGAAACTAATTGTATTGCGGCTAAGCCAACCCTGCTCGGCAGATAAAGACTGTTCACCATCAAATCCCCTGACGGTATATCGCCCACCAATCGAGAATCTGTCCTGAGGAACCAACGGTGTTTTATTCCACTGCGCCCGCCAATCTGACTGCAACTGAATCTGATAGTCAGTGAACTGAACGGGCATGAACCAATTAAAATAAGCATTAAAAATTTTTGGTCTGGAAGTCCCTTCACCAAAGGCTTCCTCTGGTGCAGCGATGGCATCAAATGCAGCTGTTCCCCGCTGATATGAAACACCCGCATCTATGGTTGCTTTGCCGATATAACGACGGTAATCAACACCGGCAATCCAGCCAGCACTTTTTCTGCGTTGAACCTCAATTTCGGTATCATCAATAAAGTTATGTGAACGTCGATGATAGCCAGTCAATGAAGTGGTTAATTTCGAAAACTGATCGCGATATAAAACCCGACTCATGGCAAGCTCTTGCCTTTCACTCTTACCCTGATAAACATAGGTCTGGTTGAGTCCGGCCACACGCTGGTCATATTCATATTCACTATTTGTAAATGAGAATAACCAGTAGCCGACAGGAATAGAAATATGGGCCGTTTCCCCATGGCTGCCGCCGACATTCTCCTTACCGCCAAAATCCTTGTTTTTACTCATATAAATAAGGTCATTAAGTCCCAAAATATTATCCAGAGACAAAGTAGCCGAACCTTGATAACGCCCTGTCGACTCATAACCACTATCATCAAATGCCAGAGTCAACCTGAAAGGCTTCGACTGTTGGTAATCCAATAAAAGCTGGCTATCCCCCGGCTGGCTGTTTTCCGTATCATCAGGTTTGATATCAATATTGGTATCCACAGTAGGAATACGTTTCATATTTTCCATCGCTTGCTCGAGATCTCTCACATTGAGCAAATCACCTTCACCACTCGGTAAAGCTGACCATAGTGTTAACCTGGACACCAAATTATCAGGATCGACAATGCTAATTCGCCCTGGTATCAGGCTATACCTTAATTCCCCAGAGTTTAAATCTTGGGGTTCTATCAACACGCGAGTCGTAATAAAGCCTTTCTTTATGATGCTGTTTTGAAGCTCAGACTGAATCTGGTTGATAGCATTAATACCAAGACATTGGCCTAATAAGTCAGGATGTTGATGAAGCGTTTCTGAAATAGCGAAATGAAATAAGGATGAGTCATCACCCTCTAATGAAATCTTCTCAATGACAAAACATGGCCTTTCATCAAACGGGATAACATTGGCCGCTATTGGCTTGTCACTCTCTAATCTGACGTCCGGCTCATATTCCTGTTGTTTGCGTAGCGCATCTAATTGCTCTTGTCGACGTTGATCTTTGAGAGCATCAATTTCAGGCAATGTTTCAGAAACAACGGGAAAACTCAAAAACCACAAACACAGAAAAAAGCAGCATATGGCTATATGCCGTAAAGATTTTAATACTCGCATCGCGATTAAACGCGATGAATAGCAAATTGAGAATTAAAGGTGAGTTGATTCATTCTGACTGTCCTCCATGACGGTTTAGAAGTGTTTTTTTCGCGTGCATCCATGCACAATGTGATCAATCTAATCAAATCAAAAAATGATTTCTACTGCATAAGAGGACAAATATTGCAGTTTTGTGACACCACTCACAAGGATGGTGATATCAAGTAGTATTTTGAGCCAGATCGAAATAGCTTACTTTCCGACATTCAGCCACGATTTGGTCAGGTTAATCTTAATAGTTTTAACCGGGTCCAAATATCCTACTTTATCAACATCGTAGTTTATTAAGCATTATCGCAGTTCGAGATCCATTAAAGTCCCATCACCTGGTTTGGTTGTAACTCCAGCCCTTACTCCAGATGCATTATTAACAGCTTTAAAATTGAATACCTTGATAAAGGCGCCGACGACTAGCCCCACCTCTAATTGACCAAGAAATTGACCCGGGCATACACGAGCTCCTAAACCAAATCCAAAATGGGTTAAATTTTTACGCGTTATGCCTAGACGCGTCAGCTCATCCCAGCGTAAAGGTGAAAAAGTGTCTGCCGGATATCCAGAAACCTCTTTGCCCCAAAAAGCTTCGTTGCGGTTTGCATTCCAAATATTCAGTCGGATGGTGGTATTTTTGGGAATCATTATTTTTCTTGTATCGTCTAATTTAAGCCATGTATCGGCCGTGGCTTTCCGGGGAAAGAAATAAAGTGAGGGGGTTAAACGTAAGGTTTCATTCAAACACTGATTAAGTAATTTTGCTTCGGTTAAGCTTTCGGGATCGTAAACATCAATGTCTTTTACTTCGCTATATATCTTCTCTTGCAACTCAGGTTGTCGTGACAAATGAGATAACGTCCAAGTCGCAAACGATGAAGTCGCTTCTAAAGCCCCAGCTAAAAATACTCTGATATTGCTCCGCAATGCCTCTTCATCTTCAACTTTATCAATGAAGTTTTTCCAATGTCCTGACTTTTCGCCTCTGCCAGAAAGTGCAATGTCAGTTAAGTCCTCAAGGGCCTCCCTCCAACGCTTTACATCAGCTCCTTTACCCGTAATAAATTGATGAATAGCCGACAGGTTAGGTGCCACAGTATTGGTAATCATGTAATCATGTAATCATGTAATCATGTAATCAATTAACGAAACTAACGCAGGGACATAACGTTCGCGTAACTCCTTATACTCAACCGAACCACCAAAGAAATTATTCACTAACATTTCCAGCATGATAGGTTGAATTTCCTGTTCAATTTCGACGCGATAAATGTTTTTCTTACTCATCTTCTGCGCATCACGTAAAACGATTAATCGTTTCTCTATCGTTTTACGAAACGTTTTCTCAAACTCATGAAACTCTTCAGGTTGGAACAGAGAGCCTTTTCCAAAAGGTCCCGCTGACATCTGTTTTTGTTTTCGCCATACTTTGCCGTTTGCATATAGGAGAGAATTGACTCCGGTGACACGGGCAATTCCAGTCATTGGTGTCGTATCACGATCAAATTGCCCGGGCTTATCGCCTGTAGCAAGAAGAACAGCTCTAATTACTGCTGGATCACGAGTAATGAAAACCGGCGGCATACCCATCACATATAAATAGCGGTTATCACGCTCAAACAAATCAGGTGATTTAGCGTTTGTATAAAAAGCATCGAAGAGTGCCAAAGGCGTTTTGTAGTTTAAAAGATGAGGAAAAGGGAGACATGGTCGCCCTCTTTCAAATAGATATACACGTGACGGTAAAACATCACCCTTAAATGGATTAATATCCATGATTTGCTGCCAGATATTTTTAAATAAACGCATTTAATTACCTTGATGAAAAATGCAATGGGGTCTACTTCGAATTGCAGTGTTAATGAAGAAATTCAAGAACCAATACGGTCAGAATGTTTGATTTATATAGGATGTATTTTTACTTCAAACCGCTCGGAGAAGTCTTTGAACTTAACTAAATAGACGGAGCCATCTTCATCAGAAAAGAAAAGAGCTTGATGGAAATTGTCACGTTGAATGAGATCTTGTGGACAATCTTTTTTGAATAATATTGGTAATCTGGCCATGAGCAATCCTTGCTTAAATGACGATTAAAATTAATTTAATCTATCTGGGTAGTATTAAATGGTATGACGCTATTGATTCCTTATCTACGTCGATTCTAATAGGTTAGGACTTTTGCTTTAAACTCTCTCTTAGCATGCACAACACACTTAATTCTTCTTCCGACAAATTTTGATTGTCTTTTATTAAGTGCTTCACTTGATCTAAGAAATAATGTGCTGTTTTACCCTCAATATAATTATCAATGACTCTCGGATCAATATAAGCACTTTTTGCAACAGCTGGAGTATTGCCTAGCTGCTCTGAAACACTGACGACCACTGATTTAATATTCTTATCAAGCGATGCTTGGTCTTCTTTGCTGACTGTGCCGAGTTCATCAAAGGCCAATGCAGCGATCATAGTGCCCGCCCATGTCCTGAAATCTTTCGCTGAAAATTCCTCGCCCATACACTCATGAATGAAATCGTTAAGCTCACTGGCTTCAACTTCTTTTTTATTGTTATTTTCATCATAGTATTTAAACAGGCGATAACCGGGAATATCATCTAAGGTTTTAATAGCATTGGCTAACTTTTTATCTTCGACATGACGTTCCTGTTCCTGACCAGACTTACCCAGATACGAAAATATAATTTCGTCGTCATTAATTTCTACATGCTTTTTTCGTAGCGTGGTTAAACCATACGTATTGTTTTCTTCAGTATATCTAGGGCTACCAGGTCGAAAATACGCTTGGTCCATTAGACGTAGCATGGTGGATAATACTTTTTCTCTCGACATCTTACGTTGTCGTAAATGTTGGCCTGTGACACGCCGCATATGCTCTAATTGCTCAGCAAAACGAATGATACGGTCGAATTTTTCTTGGTTATGTTTTTCTTGAATATCAGGATTGTAAATATATTGTTTTCTATTTTTAGCATCCCTTCCAGTCGCTAAGATATCGGCTTTTTTATCCTCTGATATTTCAACATCAGTCCATGCAGGCGGTATGACTAAACTGGTGAACCACTCTCTAATAGATTTATCTTTTACCGTTTCATTCTGTTCATCAATGTAGGTAAAACCCGTGCCATGTTTTCTTCTGTAGTACATATCCGTTATTTTCAATCAAATAGTCAGGGGATAGACCGTCTTTCACAAAGTCAATAAATGCCATCAATTCAAACGCATTTTTTCGACTTCAGGTATTTAGGTCAGTGTAAGAATAGCTCACTCTTCGCTATTCAGCCTCGTTTAGAAAGTTTCATCTTAATAGTTTTTAACCTGACCCCACATAACCTTGAGCAATCCTAGCTTAAATAACTTTTTAATTTAATCTATATGGGTAAAATCAAACGATTGACCCTATTGATTTTTTCATGTCTAACGCAGCCATAAGCGGAAGCTTTGGAGTTGATCGTTTTGTGGCAGCGTAGCGTTAAGCCACAGAGCCAGCGACAGCTGTCTGATTGATGGCCTTGTTATGTTTAAGCCAATGAGCCACAATGTGTACGATATCAACCAACAATACACACAGGTGCAGTATGCGGACTAACATTGTTATAGACGATAAACTTATGGCTGACGCACTAAAGGCCACCGGCCTACATACCAAGAAAGAAGCCGTTGAAGAGGGATTAAAAGCTCTGATAAAGCTACGAAAACAATCCAGCATTCGTAGCCTAAGAGGCAAACTTAACTGGGACGGTGATTTGGATGCCATGAGATCCACCAAATGATTATAGTCGACACTAGTGTTTGGATAGACTTCTTCAAAGGTCTAGACACACTAGAAACTTTGGCTTTGGATAGCGCCTTGGGTGACGAATACGTAGCCATAGGCGACCTCATACTGCTAGAAATACTACAAGGCTTTAGAGCAGACAAAGATTATAAAATAGCGAAGGATCACCTTAAGACCTTGCATCAATTTAATATGCTTACTCCTGAGCTAGCCATCAAAGCCGCGGACAATTACCGCAAGCTAAGGAAACAAGGAATTACAATAAGAAAAACAGCTGACGTAATCATTGCCACATTCTGCATTGAAAATAGGATCCCTCTCTTATATACAGATAAAGACTTTATCCCCTTTACTAAACACCTAAAACTGCGCTCAGTTACAGAAAAAACATAACGCCCAAAGCAGCGGCGCGCGATAGCGCGTCCAGCCCGCAGGGCGATGCTGCCTTTTTTTGTTATGTTTTTCTTACTTGAGTACGTCTTCATTCACCGACCACTCTAAGACTTTATGGTTTAATTTTGAATAGGTGCGAAACAAATGACCAAGCCTATTAATTTGTGAAGCCTCAGCTGAAATACAAAACTCAGAGATTTCTCTTTCAGGTAGCTCTTCATTGTTGTTGGTTCGAATCTGTACGGCGCATGATCCTGTGCCGTTTGTAAGAAAAACGCGCATTCTGAAATAATATGCATGCCGATCTTCTTTTCTTTCGGAGCCAAACTCATAAAGGAATACGTCAGTTGCGTGCCTAGGGAAGACTTCAAGATGCTCGGCGATTTCAACTAAATTTGATGCATTGCAAGAATATTCGAGCGTAGTGCTCTGAGTTTGATTTGCAGCCTCAAACACCAAATTCACATGGTATGGTTCCTCATACTCATATCTTGTGATTCTTAATATATGGCACTTACTCAATTTCTCCTTGAAACATAACGCCTGCATTTGCGGCTGGTTTGGAGCGCAGCGGAGAACCAGTCCGACAACATGCATTTGTTAGGCTTATTTTACACCTTCAAGTTAACATAATAGATCGAACGAACTTTATCATCGTATTTTAGGCACCCTGAACGTACCAACAATCGTTGAACATTGTTGTCATGTATACCGCCATCGGGAACTAAAATCTTACAGTCACCATTCACAAACTCGGCTTCTTCATCGGTATCTATCTCGCCAAGCTTATTATTTAAACGATCTATTAAATCACTCAAATTTTCTAATTGCTTAGGGTTGCGCTCATCTGCCAATACTAGCTTATCCGCTAGTTCTAAAATCGATCTAGAGGTTGTAAAGTGATGCTGACTTTTGACGTAAAGTTCAAGCATGTGATAATCCATTGGAACTCGAACCAGCTTCCCATATATATCATTCCACGGATAGGAAGCAACGCCAGCTTGCCTGTGCTGCGCCGCTTGATATTCTAACCACCTAGACTCACTGTCGGTTACTATAACCGAACCTGTAACCTGAGCTGTAAATAGCGACATTTCATAATTTGGAGACATGCTAAACTGCATAAGTTGGCCTCCATCTCCTGGCTCTATTGGCTGGAGCATGGTCAATGGAGATGCCTCAGCATTCGCATCTAACGTATCAATAGACTGCACAGCGAGATATTCAGGCATGCCAAAATCGCTAACCAATGAACGTATTTTTACATCTCTAGGCATCATATGTATTGAGTTCAAAAAATCCTCAATTGCCAATTTTGTATAAGCTTCGAAATCTTTCCGACTTTGTACGGTTCCCCTTCGGGATGTAGCCATGTCCATCATGGCTCTCATTAAATGCAGATCGAAGTTACTCGGATCAGGAATTAGATTGATAAGACCATAACCAATATACGGTTCTAACTCCAACATAAACATAATGTCTTTTAGTGCTTGGTACTTATACTTTCCTGGGTTCTTTATTGGGCTAAACTCAGGATTAACATTATTTGGATTGATAATTGGGCTTTCGATAAGAAATTCACTAAATAGTGAAGCCATAGGTAATGCGTGAAGGCCAATAACTCGAACATCAAGAGCGCCTGTGTATAAAGCCCTGAACCGGCCGTCCGACTTTGGTAGCAATGAATAGATATCTGTTTCACGAGGCCATATGAAAGAATAGAAACTATAAATATCGGAAATTTGTTTCTCAGTAATTTCACGCCTGATATCTAGCCACGTCTTACCAGCATCAAGCCCTAAAATCCCCTTGATTGCACGGCAAAATGCTAAATTTCGTTCACGTACACTCAGCTCACTCCAACTGGTCCGCAACTCGTCCGGCAGATCTTTACAACAGTGCTTATATTTTCGGCCACTGCCACAACCACAATAATCATTTCTTCCTAATTTTTTTTTCATTGGTTTCTTTTTTCAGATTCTCATTTTGAGGGCTTGTACGGCCGAATTCATCCTGATAATAAGTACTGCCATCATCATAACCTGCGTACATTTCTCCACCGAATTTGTATAGCTCTTCAGTTGGTGGTAATAAAACATGACGTAATTCAGACCACTTGCAAGTTAGCCTGTCTTCAGGGTAAAGCCAGGTCTCTTTTCCTGCAGCAATTGCGTCTTTGGATCTAGACTTTATTATGTGATTTATTTTGGTCACTTCATCTTGGTTCAGCTTTCTTTTTGCGATGAAGTTTATTGTATTGACCATTGACTGCCGTATTCTAGTAGCGTTTGTTCGCTGTTCTAACGGGTTCGTACCATTTGGGTCTTTAGCATATTCAAGATTCGTCAAGATCAAGCATCGATTTTTATCCAAAGGGAATATGGTCTGAGACCCCTTTAAGGCGATGTCAGGATCATTGGGATAGGCACATAATTCTGAGTCTGGTGGACACTCGTAGTTAAAGATAGTTACTGGATGGTCTGACAAGATGAATTTAATGTCTGAATCTTCGGCTGACACCAACTCACGAACCCCTTCTGCCCATAGCGTGCAGTGAATAGTTCTTAAAGCCTGCATCTCAGTCATCAACTGAATTTGATTTAACTCAGGGTACTTTGTTTTAACCCAATCTAATCCTTTGGGAGTCCGTAATTTCTGTACATCTAAGTAAGTAAAGAAATCCTGAAAGTTATGGTGCCACTGAGCCTGATCATCAGTAAGAAACGCCTTAACCGCATCTGCACCATTATCATCAATCGGTCCAAACAACTTCCTTTCTATGTCATCATTGACAAAAGAGCCAAAAAAAGTCGAGTACAGGTCTTTCTCATAAAAGCACTGTGCGGCAGTAAACCAATTCTTTCCATAAACAACTTTGGTTGATCCGTCTTTTAGATGAATATCACGGCGTTTGAGATGACGCAATTGATTATCGCGCTCATCAATGAACCCGTTCTGGTACCACTGAGGCACATAATGATTATTTCTTGTTTGGCTCATCGGGTATTCAATGCACCTTTATGACGGGAGTGCAATCCTTTAAGTGTTGGTCAATAAAAACACCTAGGCTGAACGTTCGCTCAAAGCCTAACAGTGTCTTTTATGAAGCCATTGGCTTCATAATAAATATTAAAGAAGCCGCTTCATAATTCGGCTTTATATTTCCCAAGCATCTGTTTATTAATAAAAACGTGATTAATTTTTTTGGGAAATAGAGCCAAAGATATGAGTTGGGGTGGAAAAATCGAGCCACATTTTTAGTATTCATGAAACCTTCTATTTTTTCTGAACCTGATTTAACTCTGATCTATTTTTTGTTCTCTGGCAATAATTTAAATGCTACTTTTTTCAATCTTCGATTGTGTCCAATCCAATGTCAGACACTATCATTGAAACAGGGCTTTAAATAACCTTTAATTCTTAGCAACTACTTTTTCAGATACCGCGCCACATCCACTTCATCAATCTGTTCAGGTGCCAGGAAATTTTCGGCATAAACTTTGTACGTTTCGGTGGTCAAAAATAATTCGAAGACATCTGCATCGATATGTTCTTCGGCTACCATTTTCGCCATAATATCAATGGCTTCACTGACTGTTTTGGCTTTTTTATAGGGCCTGTCTGCGGCGGTGAGTGCTTCAAAAATATCGGCCAGTACCATGATGCGTTCTGGTATAGAAAGTTGGTCTCTTGTGAGTTTTCTTGGGTAACCGGTGCCATCCATTTTTTCATGATGGGTGGAGGCATAACGAGGCACACGGGCTAGTTCTTTGGGGAAAGGTAAAGCATCGAGCATACGAATAGTGCTGATAATATGTTCGTTAATTTTAAAACGGTCTTCAGCAGTTAGAGTGCCTCGTTCGACCTTGAGATTATAGAGTTCGCCCTGATTGTAGAGATATTCAGGAATCGTCATTTTGATGCCTAGATGTGGTTCGTAGCTCATTCCTTCATCACGGGAAATAATATGCTCAGGCTTGTCTGACAATAAAAACTCTTCACAAGGAAGACTTTGTTCTTCTGAGCTGAGACGTTCTTCATCAGCCGGAGACAAACCTAATCTATCACTGAAATGTCGTGTCCACGTAGTTTGTGCAATAAAGTCGAGCCGTATTTTTTTGTCTTCGCTGAGTACTTCACCACCGACATTCATTTCAGCAACAAAGGCAAAATCTTCCTTAAGCTGCCGATGGGTTTGTTCAAGCTCGGCCTGATGTTGCACTTCGTTTTCAGGCGATTGTGTCATTTTCTGCCAATAGATGATTTCAGCGTCACGCCATAAGACTTCAAAACGGGTGCGTATTTCATGAATACGGTTGTAGATGGTCTCGAGTTTGCTGCCTTTATCAACAATGTGTTCGGGTGTGGTTATTTTGCCGCAATCATGTAGCCAGGCAGCGACTTTGAATTCACGCCATTCTTCCTTAGAGTGGAAACGAAATTCACGGAAAGCCGGTGCCAGAGAGGTTTCAGCCTGCTCTGCCAACATGAAAGCTAATTCAGGAACACGTTCACAATGGCTGGCCGTGTAATGTGACTTGTCATCGATGGCTTGAGCAATTAACTGAATAAAGGAATCCATCAACCGATCCTGATTTGCTTCATGCTGACGAATGGCTGCCAACATATCTTCCATAGAATGCCCCAGCTCATCGATTTCACGAATAAAGCTATCTGGAATATCCAGTTTATCGAATTGGCGTTCACGGATTTTCTGATTTTCTTCTGCTAACTTTTTAATCGGTGCCACAATCGGTGAGGCAAATAACCAGGGTGCAGGTAATAACAGCAACAGCACACCAATCGACATCCATAGAGACCATGTCACTTTTTCTTGTGCACCGCTCAATACAGCTTTAACTGGAATCACGATCCCAAGGTAGTCTTTTCTGGCGCCATAACTGCCAAATGGCGAGACATACACATAAAAATCCTGACCGTTTAGAGTGGTTTGTTTTAACTGACGTTGATCGCTTTGTTGGCCTGCATAATCCAATAAAGGTGAGTAAGGTACGCTTAATAAACCCTGCTGTTTACTGAGAAACCATTTATGTGCTAACGCTATTTTTTGCTCATCTGACACATGAGCTATGGCTTTATTAAAAATACTTAATAAGCCCTGATTTTTATCTGAAACCAATATTTTTAATGCACCGGGGAAAGGTGTCGGCGAGAAATCAATATCATCATGGTATTGCACGTCATTATAGAAAAACCGTTCTCCCACATAATGTAGAATCTCAGCTACATCAAGGCCAGCAAAGGCTTCGCCATCACTTACTGCTTCAAACACCGCCCGGGTTGATGGGACTTTTTTAATCGTTATTTCAGGGAAAGCCTGTTTGACGACCTGAATGATTGACCAGCCCTCAGGTATAGCAACGGTTTTACCATTTAGTTGTTGAATATGGGTAATGGGCGCATTGCCACTTTTTGTCACCAATGAATAAGGTAAATTTACAAAAGGATCGGTAAAGCGACCAGAATAAAGTGACTGACCGGTATCAAATACCGACTGCAAAATATCAATCTGACCAGCTTCATACTGTGCAACCAGCTCACTCCAGGAATAGCCATTGATATAGTCAAACTTTAATCCTGTCATATCAGCGATGATGGAAAGATAATCAATGCTGTAACCTTTTGGCTGCCCAGAGCTGGAGAAATCAATGGGGGCCCAGTCTCGTTCATTCGAAACGGTTAAACGTTTCGATTCAGCAATCAGCGCTTTTTCTTCTTCTGTTAAATCAAGCGGTGTACGTGTTTCTGGAATCAAAATGGCTTCATTACTGGGCAAGTTAGAAGCTAATAACTCGCCTGTTGAACGGTATAAAAATACCTGACCATAATCACTGAGTTCATGCTGACTTAGATAATCAGACATGGAACTCAAAGCAATATCAACCGCTATCACTGCACCACTTTCAAGCTGCTTGGAATAGGTCTGGCCGGGTGCTTGAATATTATGGAATAAATACGGGTCCGTTTTTCTTATCGTTTCTTTATCGGCGTTCACGAACCAGGGTCGGATGGTAGATAAATAATTACTCGGTTCGCTACGTTTAAACCTGAGCTGAAAGTCGCTGGAATAATATTCAAACGTTCGGCTACGCTGAGCTTCGTCACCACGTATTGTCACCACCACCCAACGATCTTCAGGCTCTGCCTTGAGCTGCTTACGAACATCATCACCACTATTCAGGTTAATGACTTCATAAAAATCACCATTCGGTAAACCAACATAAATCGCATACAACATGTCGCGATTCAGCATCAGGGAGGAAAAAATGCCTCTGGCATCATTATTGACGTTATTGCCATTCACCAGGCCAGGATAACTGGCAAGAATTCGTGTGGTTTCGACTGCCTGATTATCAATCGTGTTGAGTAACTGGCTGGTTTTATCTGCCAGATTATTGAATCGTTCTGTGGCATTTTCCGTGGCCATCTGCTGCATGAAAAAATATTGCAAAAGCAAAGCCGCAGAGGCTGTGAGCACGGTAGCAATGATAAAGGTCATCACCACGGTGATGCGTATCGTCAGTTTAAACCGACGGGAGTGTTGTCTGAGTTCTGCCATTCGCAGTGTCCATATCGCTAAATGCTACATCACATCAAATTACCCGCACTTGTTGTCATGCGGGTAGGTCCAGGATTTGACTATACACCTTAAGTTATCGGTTAAAACACAGATTCATGAGAAATATGTGATGGGCGCCATATTCCCTTAGCAAAATTTATTTGCCTAAATAGGTTTTCATCCATATTTTTTGTTAAAACAAACAAGTGTTCAGGACTGGTTAAGCTCACACCATTCACTATACTAAGTCCCTGTTGACCTCATAGCAGATAGAAAAATAAAAAGGACACCGCATGAAATGGGCTAAGTTAGGCTTACTGAGTATCTGCCTTGTAGGGATTATTGTTGGACTTGGCCTGTGGTGGCAGCATCAGAAAACCTATCCTTCTACCGACGATGCCTATGTCGAAGCGAATATATTAACTGTATCCTCACAAGAGTCTGGTCGGGTGACTGAGCTTAATGCTACTGAAAATGCCTACGTTAAAGCTGGTGATGTGCTTCTTAAAATTGATGACAGTGATTTACAGAGTGCTGTTGATGAGGCCACCTCAGAGCTGGAAAAAACGATCCAAAAACACATGATGGCCGGTTCAGATGTCAGCGAAGCTATCGCCAATCTCAATGCTGTACAGGCCACATTACGTGATGCAGAACTCGAATTTGAACGTCAGCAAACCTTGTATGAACGCCGGATTATTTCTAAATCCACCTTAGATAAAACCCAAGCTAATCTCGATAAAATCAAAGCCGACAGAGACAGTGCCAGAGCAGCGTTAAATACTGCTCAGACACAGCTTGGTGGGAAAACCGATGAAGACCCGGCGGTGCGTGCTGCTCGTGCCACATTAAAACGTGCACAGATTGCACTCAGTCATGCCATCATCTATGCCCCGGCTGACGGCTGGATTGCTAACCTGACTCTGCGCCCGGGTGATGTCATTACAGCAGGTCAGTCACTATTTTCCCTTGTTGAAAAAAATGATTGGTGGGTCACTGCCAATTTTAAAGAAACCGCCCTCTCTCGCATTCAGCCAGGTCAGCCCGCCAGCATTGAAGTTGATATGTACCCTGATCTGAAATTAACCGGCAAAGTTGCCAGTTTGGGCATGGGCTCAGGCGCTATTTTTTCTTTGCTCCCTCCTGAAAATGCTACCGGAAACTGGGTGCATGTTACTCAGCGCTTTCCAGTACGGATTCATCTAGACTACCAGCCTTCGCCAGACCAACAACAACGTTTGCGAGCCGGCGCCAGTGTTACGGCCACAGTGGATACCACGAATTTAGATAAAGCCAATGACTGAGGCAGAAAAACAGCCTGTTCACTGGTTAATCGTATTTGCGGTGGTGCTCACGGCGGTACTCGAAGTGCTTGATACCACCATCGTCAATGTGGCTTTACCTCATATCAAAGCTGCATTTGGCATTACCAGCGATCAAACAGTGTGGATTGTCACCAGTTACATCGTCGCTTCCATTGCCGTCATGCCTCTGACGGGCTTGCTATCACGTAAATTTGGTCGCCGTCGTTTAATTATCACCGCTATTGTTGGCTTTGCGTTTTTCTCAGCATTGGGAGGCATGGCTCAAAACTTCGAAATGCTGGTATTTTTTCGCTTAGGCCAGGGCTTTTTTGGGGCTTTTCTGATCCCGTTATCACAGGCGATTTTGTTTACCAGCTTTCCAAGAGAAAAGCGTGGACAAGCTATGGCCATTTTTGGGTTGGGGGTCATCGTAGCACCGGTACTCGGCCCCACCATTGGTGCGATTTTAACTGAGCACTTTTCTTGGCGTGCCGTGTTTTACGTCAATATGCCAATCGCCTTTATCGCTTTGCTAATGGTGAGTGGCGAGCTGAAAAAAGAAGAGACCCAGCATGTCGATATCGACTGGGTAGGGCTGTTACTCATGGTTACCGCTATTGGTGCATTACAAATGACGCTGGATTTGGGGGAAAGTCATGACTGGTTTGATTCTCATCTGATTCAGGTGACCGCCATTATCTCTGCTGTCACCGGCTTTATTTTCTTTGTGCGTGGCATGGGGCGTAAGCTGAATATCATCGATTTTTCACTACTGAAAGATAGAAGCTTTGCCGCGGGCAATGTCGCCATCGTTGGTTTTGGTGTCTCCATGTTTGGGGCCATTGCTATTTTGCCTTTATTTGTTCAAGGACTATTGGATTATCCTGTATTGGAATCAGGCCAATTATTTATTCCACGTGGTATTGCGGCTGGTTTTTCTATGGTGGTGACCGGCTCATTTCTAGTAAACCGGTTTGATCCACGGATGTTATTAGCCATCGGTTTAATTCTCACGGGTACAGGGAATGTCATGCTGGCCAACTTAAATCTGGACGTGAGTTTTTGGCAGCTTGCTTGGCCTGGAGTTATCTCAGGGTTAGGTATGGGACTGTTTTTCGTGCCTATGTCGACACTGGCTTTCCAGAATATTTCCTCAGAAAAACAAGATGAAGCTTCTGGCATATACAGTGTGATGCGTTCGCTTGGTTCATCAGTCGGTATCGCCATTATTGGCTGGCAACTTGCTCGCAGAACCAATCTTCACTATGCCATTCTGACAGAGCAGATTACGCCTTTTAATCCAGCTGTCTCTCAGTATTTAGCACCTTTAGGCTTGTCTCCTGACACTGGGATGGGGGCCAAGGTTTTAGCGAATGAAGTCATGGCTCAAGCCTCAATGTTAGCGTTTCAGGATGCCTTTATTCTGTCGGGACTGGCCGCATTTGCCATGTTACCGATGGTGCTGTTAATTCAAAAACCAGCAAAATCAGAGGTGGGTTCGCCAGCCACTGTGCATTAACTCAAACAACATCGTGTGATAAAAAAATCCCGGACCAGCAAGCTGGTCCGGGATTCATTCCTTTCAATGTAATGCAGTCAGTGGTTTATGCAACAAATAACGATTTAGCATTCACAAATTCTTTTATACCAAAGCCACCATGCTCACGACCATAACCACTTTCTTTTACACCGCCGAAGGGCATATTGGCTTGAGGACCAGCGTAACCATTAATGTTCACCATGCCCGTATCGAGTTGTTCACGGGCAATACGAATAGCACGCTCCTCATCTTTAGAGAAAATGCCGCCACCAAGGCCATATCGGTGGTCATTAGCAAGCTCAATGGCTTCAGCTTCATCAGCGACTTTGAATAACGCAGCCACCGGGCCAAATAACTCATCGTCGTACGCCGGACTGCCAGCTTGGATGTTTTCCAATACCGTGGCTGGGTAATAGGCACCTTTTTGATCAGGTACTTCACCACCACATAAGCATGTGGCCCCTTTCATCACCGACTCCTGAACCTGCTGATGCAGCTTGTCACGCAGATCAACACGTGCCAATGGTCCCATATCATTCTGACTGTCGGTGGGATCACCGAAAGTCACCTGCTTCATCGCAGCAACATATTTATCTCTGAACTCTTCATAAACAGGCGCTTCAATAATAAACCGTTTCGCTGCAATACAGGTTTGACCACTATTCATGACACGGCCCTGAACACAGGTTTTGACCGCCAGATCGATATCGGCATCTCGCAGAACAATGTAGGCATCACTGCCACCTAGTTCTAATACATTTTTCTTCAGATGCTCGCCAGAAATTTTGGCAATCAGTCGACCGATACGAGCACTACCTGTAAACGTCACACCCCGAATATGAGGATGAGCAATCAATTCATCTGCCGTTTCACCATCAACAAATAGGCAGCTAAATACACCCTTGGGTAAACCCGCTTCTTCATAAATCTTCTGAATGGCCTCTGCTGTTTCAAAGCAGGACTCATCATGCTTAAACACTGTCGTATTACCGGCCATAATCACCGCAATGCTGTAGCGAATACATTGATAAAGCGGGAAATTCCAAGGCTGCATCCCTAAGATCACGCCTTCAGGCTGATAGGTAATAATGCCTTTCTTACCCACAGCGATGTCACGCTCTTCATCAGCCAGAGCGTCAATGCCATGCTCAGCGGTATATTCACAGATAGCAGCACACTGCTCGGCTTCGCCTTCGCCTAGTGCTAAGGGTTTACCCATTTGTTTAGCCATCATTTGAGCTAATTTAGCTTTATCACGACGGAGCAATTCAGCGATTTTTTTGATAATGCTGGCACGCTCTTCAAGTGATGCGTTTCTCCAGCGCTGAAAGGCTTTATGAGAATTATCAATTAACGCTTCTGCTTCCTGCTTGGTATGCAGATAGTAGGTTTTATACACCTCTTCTGTGGCAGGGTTATAGGTATCAATTGTTTGACGAGAAATAGCGGTTGTTTTCAATTCTGCTTGAGTCATATTTTATCCTCTTTGATAGTAAGAAAATTCGCGTTGATTGCAGATTGAAAATTAACGAGCATCCTCCAGAAATGGATAATCGGTGTAGCCTTCAGCACCACCACCATAGAAAGTATTTTGATCAGGCGTGTTCAGTGCAGCGCCGGCTTTGAGGCGTTCCACCAGATCCGGGTTAGCAATATATTGACGACCAAACGCTACCGCATCAGCACGTTGGCTTTTCACTGCATCCTGTGCCGTAAGCAGATTGTAGTCACCATTGGCAATGTAAAAACCCTGCCATTGTTGGATAAGCTGATCAACGATGTGTAGATCTTTATTGCTGACATCGATGCCTGGAAAGCGTTCAACGATGTGAACATAGGCCAGTTTGTATTGGTTAAGTTGTTTGATAAGTGCCGTGTAGGTCGTCAGCGGATCGCTATCACTAACATCATTAAAGGTACCGGTCGGAGAGAGTCGTATGCCTACCCGGCCAGCATCCATCACTTCAAGCACGGCTTCGACCACTTCATTGACCAGGCGGATACGATTTTCAACTGAACCACCGTAATTATCAGTGCGATGATTACTGCCATCACAAATGAACTGGTTTAATAAATAACCATTGGCGGAGTGAATTTCGACACCATCAAAACCGGCTTTGTCGGCATTACGTGCAGCTGTTTTGTATTCTTCAATCAGATTGTTAATGTCATCAGTTGTCATCGCACGTGGCTCTGAGACATCGACCATTTGGCCGTCTACAAAGGTTTGTGCTTCAGCACGAATCGCTGAAGGAGCAAGCGGCTTCTCACCTTCTGGCAGAACAGAGTGATAACTGATTCGGCCAACATGCCAGAGTTGCAAGAAGATTTTTCCACCTTTGTTATGCACAGCATCGGTGATTTCTTTCCATTTCACCACTTGTTCATCAGAGTAAATACCGGGGGTTCTGATATAACCTTTGCCCATTTTGCTGATCTGAGTACCTTCAGCAATGATAAGACCGGCACTGGCACGTTGTGAGTAGTATTCGATGGCAAGATCATTGGGGATATCCGTATCATCATGGGCTCTGTTTCGTGTCAGTGGGGCCATAAAAATGCCGTTTTTGAGTTCCACTGAGCCCATCTTCACAGGACTGAATAAATCATTCATATACTTCCTCCTTTGTTGTCCAGATGATCAGTTTGATAACAAAGTCATCAAATAGTTCGCTGGCTAACTATAGGAGAGAAACTGTCTTTTCTATGTGAAGAGATAAGCTTGAGCGTCTATAAAACGACATTCTAAAATAAAAGTCCTTTTTAATCCTTACCCGATGACACTTCTACATTCTGATATGCGTTCTCTGATTTTAAATACTGGCACTTGCTCGTTTATGTTTAGGTAAATACAGCGATATCACGGCTGTTATGACGATAAATAAAGCAGACATCCATAAACAAAACCCTAAACCATAAGACTGATAGAGCCAGCCTGAAAGCACGGTACCAATCAGCCTTCCCATGGCATTTGCCATGTAATAAAAGCCGACATCAAGTGATACACCATCTTCACCGGCATAACTAACAATCAGATAACTATGCAAAGCTGAATTAATCGCAAATAAAACACCAAAGATCATCAGCCCCACGATCAGTACCAGCTCTTTATGCCAGCTATAGGCCAATGCAACTGCAATCAATACTGGAATCAAACTTAAGGCGAGTGCCCAAAATAAGGCATCTTTGCCATCAGGAAGTCTATTTTTAGAGCGGGTAGTTAATCTAGGGGTAAAACCTTGTACCGCCCCGTAACCTATCACCCACAAAGCCAAAAAGCCCCCTACATACCAGTGATCCCAACCAAAACTGGTTGATAAATAAACGGGTAAGGCCACAACAAACCAGACATCCCGTGAGCCAAACAAAAACATTCTGGCGGCAGAAAGCACGTTAACTGACTGGCTTTTAGAAAAAACATGACTAAATTTAGGCTTATTTTTTGCTCTTCCAAGCTCTTGTTTAAGAGAGAACAGACTAAATATCCAAACCATCATTAATCCAAGAGCCATCACTAAGACCGCCCCTTTAAACCCACTCAGCGTAAGCAGCCCGCCTCCGAGAAAAAAGCCCACCCCTTTTAATGCATTTTTTGACCCAGTTAACGCGGCAACCCATTTATAGAGCTGACCATTTTCCTCTTTTGGCACCAGTAACTTGATGGCACTTTTGGCACTCATTTTATTTAAGTCTTTGGCAACACCGGATAAGGCCTGCGCCGCCATGACCCAAATAACAGTTAACCATTCGCTCGGCACAAGTAGCATAGATAAGGCAACAACTTGCAGCAGCAGCCCGATATTCATCGTTTTATTCAGGCCAATATGCGCGCCGAGCCAGCCTCCAACGAGATTAGTGATCACCCCAAAAATCTCGTAGAACAAGAAGAGCATGGCGATCTGCAACGGGCTGTAACCCAAACTATAAAAATGCAATACCACTAACATGCGTAATGCACCGTCAGTTAAAGTAAAAGCCCAATAGTTTGTGGTGATAATAAGATACTGGCGAATCTCGTCAGATAGCTTAGCCAAGGCTGTCATTGATGATTACTCCGAATCCTGGCGACCAACCAAACGCACTAACTCAGCAGTACGGTTAGCATAGCCCCACTCATTGTCATACCAAGCGTAAATCTTGACTTGCGTGTTATTGACGACCATGGTGGATAAGGCATCAACTATACTTGAACGCGGGTCACCTTTATAATCTATCGATACCAAAGGGCGCTGTTCAAAACCTAAAATACCGTTCAACCCTCCATCAGCCGCTTCTTTTAATAAACGGTTTACTTCATCAGCTGTTGTTGCACGCTCAACCTCAAACACGCAGTCTGTCAGCGAGGCATTGGTTAGCGGCACCCGAACAGCATGCCCATTAAGACGCCCTTTTAACTCAGGAAAAATTTCAGTAATTGCCGTTGCTGAACCTGTTGTTGTTGGAATCAAGCTAGTGCCACATGACCGTGCGCGACGTAAGTCCTTATGCGGTGCATCAATAATCGTCTGGGTATTGGTAATGTTATGGATGGTCGTTATCGAGCCATGTTTAATACCTAACTTATCGTGAATAACTTTAACCACAGGCGCAAGAGAGTTTGTTGTGCAGGAAGCGGCTGTCACAATTTGATGTTGGTTTTTGTCATAACAATCATCATTGACGCCCATCACAACATTTAAGACTCCCTCTTCCTTCACAGGCGCCGTCACAACGACACGTTTTACGCCTTGTTTCAAATAATCTTGAAGGATGGCCTTGCTTTTCATTTTGCCACTGGCTTCAATCACAACATCACAGGATGACCAGTCAGTATCAGCGATAGTTTTATTCTGACTGCAGATGATGTGTTTACCATTGATGTGAATGACATTATCATCAGACATCGCCTCATGCTGCCAAGTACCTTGAACTGAGTCGAAATTGAGTAAGTGAGCCAATGTATCTGCATTTCCAGCAGGATCATTAATCTGAACAAATTCAATATCATCCCAATCAAACGCAGCCCGTAACGCTAAGCGACCGATTCGACCGAACCCATTAATACCTACTTTGATTGTCATGTTTAGTCCTTAATTGCGTAGTATGTTTCTAAGAAATTCAGATGTGTCGTTACTGTTAAAGCACGAGGTCTTACAGACTGGACAAGCTCCTTAACCTCTTTCCATTCCACGCCCATCTCAAGTAAAAGTATGGCAGCGATCAATCCTGTTCTACCTGAGCCACCACGACAATGAATAGCAATGGTCGATGCATTCTTTAACAGCTTAAGTAGCTCAGTTTTGACCTGAGACAGTCTCGTTAAGAAAAGTGCATCTGGAGACATATCATCTTCGATGGGTAACTGAAACCAGTGCATCCCCTTCTTCTGGATCAGCATTCCCAGGTCAGACACACCTAAATCCGCAAGCTCGTGATCGGGTAAGGCTGTTATGACAGATGTTGCTCCCGCATGATGTAAAACGTCTAAAGCCTGTTCTATGTCAGTCTCTTTTGTGCCAGGACATGGCGTAAAAATAAATTGCCCGCCGGTTGGCAGGGGAAGAAAAGTAATAGGATGTGTATTCATGATTTAAAGACGTTCTTAAAAGTTATCCGCAGCAATTTTTTTGATTATCTGGACGATCAGACATTTGTTGTAATCGTTGCACGTCCTCATCGATAAGTTGCTGATTATGTATTTGGGTGGTTGAAATGACAGATACCATCCAGAGAGGAAGGTCAGTACTGATACGATAAAAGACCCACTGTCCCTGACGTCTATCCTGTATAAGTCCGCAATTTCTGAGTTGAGCTAAATGTCTTGAGATTTTAGGTTGGATTTCATTTAACGCCTCAGTCAACTCACAAACACACAGCTCATCTTGTTTGTAAATTAATAAAATGCAACGTAAACGAGTTTCATCGGAGAGACATTTATAAAAATCTATTGGGCTCATTACTCTATTCCAGGTTTGGACTTAACTAAGGTAAATAAATGAATACGGTTACTCAGCTCTCTTATGACAGAAATCCAAGAAGCCATATTTTGTGGAAGAGATATAATATCTAGATGCCAGCACAGTTGCTTGGAGCTGCCATCGTTCTGAGGACAACTCTCAGATTGTTTATCACATAACTGGATTGAGAAATCGTATTGTTCGGTGAGACTCATAGGTGTTGTTTGATGAGGTATTAGCTTTGAGTAAGCTATTGCCTCTGACACCTCAGTATCTAATGTGATGTCATGACAATATCCTCGGAAGTCATTTCCGCCTGCTTTATTCAACAATAAAGTAGCCAGATAAGCATAAACAGGATTTTCTTGGCATTGGAAACAAATTTTTTGCATTTCTATTCAGTTTCGCTGGTCGATTAAATATATGATATTTGATATATATTTCATTAATATTACACATAAAATAAAACTATAAAACCGCATAAATATAATGATTTCTGTAGTATAACATTAAGAGCAAACTAATATATGAAATTTCATATATATGTAACATGACATATATATATTCCTTCTACTCAATTCTCAGCAACGCTATTGAAATGCTCACCACAAATAAAGGAATAGTCATGAAATCGTTTATTAGAAATAGTATTTATATCGGTATTGTCTTCACTTCACTCGGTTTGACAGCGTGTGGTTCCGAATCCTCTTCGTCGGTCACGACGAATGCTGATAATGCTGCCAAGAGTATTGTTATCTCGGGCTCCACCTTTGCTCGCCCATTTTTTGAGAATGTATTAGAGAAATACAAAATACGAGATCAAAGCACCCAATATGCTTATCATTCGATCGGTAGTGGAGCAGGCATTGAACAGTTCATAACTGGCGAAGCCGATATCGGAACAACAGATGCCCCTATCAACACAGCAGAATCCAGTCGCCTGAAAGAGGGGTATGAAGAGATTATTATCACCTCTGGCATGATTAGCATTGCATACAATATTGATGGAGTTAATACACCTTTAAACCTACCAAGAGATGTATATACAGATATTTTCCTTGGGAAAATAACCCAGTGGAATGACCCTCGAATACAATCTGCTAATGCTGATATCAGTTTGCCGAAAAGTCATATTCAACTCATTACGCGTTCCGATAGCAGCGGTACAACCTATGCTTTTGCTCAACACCTTTCAGCAATCAGCCCAGAATGGAAAAACACGTTCGGTGCCCATAAAGTCATAGACTGGCCGGGAAAGGCGATGAAAACTAAGGGGAATGAAGGCGTGTCTCAACGATTATCTATTACAAAAAACAGTATTGGTTATGTTGAGTTTGGCTTTGCAAAACAACTTGGATTAAAAATGGCACGACTAGAGAATAAACATGGAAAGTTTCTTTTGCCTGACATTAAATCAGGTCAAGTCAGTTTTAATGATGAGCAGTACCCTGAATCTGAGGAACGTGCTTCATCAATTAGTGATCCTGATGGCTATCCAATCGTGACATATATATGGGCTTTGATACGTAAAGACTACAGCGATCCTAGAAAAACAGAAAAAGTTCGAGACTTAATAAAATGGACGCTTAATGACGGTCAAAAACTTGCTGAGGATTTGTATTACCTCCCATTATCTGAACAGATTATTCGATCAGAACAATCAAAATTATGACCATGCATAAAATTATATTTCTATAAATGTATGTCTTATTTAAGAGTGAAAGGATTATCAGGAATCATCGCCGTCGTCAGTTGTCGCACTGATCAATGCGTTGATTCATCTAAAGATAAGCTGTGTGCAAAATCTAATGACATGAATAAAAAGCATTTCACACTATACAAACATGTGCATTGCTATCTTTAGTTGAATTTGAATTTACCACTGTCAAGGAGATATAGATGAGTAACGATATTCGAAAAACCATGTGGAAAGCGATGAGTGACAGTCCTTTTCTGATGATCGGGCTGGATCACTCGCTGCAACACAGTGAACCCATGACAGCACAATTAGATGAAAATGCCGATAGTGAGTTCTGGTTTTACACGACTAAAACTAATCGAATAGCAGAAGGCGGACCAGCGAAAGCGACTTTTGTGAGTAAAGATAACAAAGTGTTTGCATCCATCCGTGGCGTATTAAAACCTGAAACGGATGAAGCGGTGATTGATAAATACTGGTCAAAAATGGCCGCATCCTGGTATGACCAAGGACGTGAGGATCCATCTCTACTTATGATGCGTTTTGAATTAGATGATGCGGAAGTTTGGATTTCAGATCCAAGCATTAAAGGCCTATTTAAACTATTCACCGATGGCAAAGTGGAGCCAGACATGATGGGGGAACATAAAAAAATCGGTCTCTAATCTCACGACTTTTCTGCCATATAAAAAAAGCCCTGCTCGCTCTGAGCAGGGCTTTTTTAATGCCACTACGCTGGGTCCACACTCGCACTGGTCAAATAAAACTAATCGTAATAGATAAAGGGCTCTGTTTCATGCTCAGGCAAGTTATGAATATAATGCTTATCTGAATAAGCAGTGCACTTGAGGTCAGCCAGAAGACGCTGGTCTTTCACCACATAAATACCGCCTAACTCCACCTTCTCTCTGATACCCGCCTCAGCATCTAACCATTCGCCATTGGTAATGCCGGAATAGACAATATAGTCATAACGTCCATTTGAGAATCGTAAACGTCCTTCGCCACCACCACTATAGGCTGTTGAACTAAATTGCACTGGTGCGTGAAGTTCCAGCTCAATCTGATTTGGTTTGCCATAACGATAAACTAATGTGTCCTGTTTAGTGACACACACTGAAACCTGTTTAGACTTAATATCGCAGCTAAAAGAAACCGTCTCCTGTTCACCACAGTCATTCTCAGCACTGAGGTCGCCACATAAAAAAAGCAGTGACAGGAGACCGAGGATTGTGCCCGGCCAATAAAAAGCAGCTTGTTTCATGAGCCGGCCACGTTAAATAAGGAAACGGCTAAAGCCAAGCTGAGTATTGCCACGATAAGATTGGCTAAAATCCCCCAACGTGCTTTATAACCTTCCGGAATTTCTGATTCGCTTAATTGTTTCAGCACGATCCCGTATTGATAGGAGGAAACAAGCGCACATACAGCCCCGAGAAGAATAAATGCCAGCCCCAGAATGAACGTTGATGAAGTGGTATGTGGTGTTTGCTGTCCCTGCATGACAGCCAGTAGCAGCCCTGCTCTCTCGACAACAAAGCCAAAGGCAATCATGGCAAGACTGGTGCGGTTCCAGGCTAATAATGTGCGTTCCGCAGCAAACAACACTCTTGGATCATCTAAATAAGACATATCAAATCGTTCTTCCACTCAAGATTTACACAGAGCATAAACCATATCGTCAAATGACGAAGATAACCACCAAGAAATTGAAAACATACCTCTACTTCACTTCAGTCTGATTGTGGACATTTTCTCTCACTGTATGCTTACATCATCAGGCATTGATAAAAATATCTGTTGTAAAAATAGGTAAAACAACAAGGCATCGACTTGACTCAAAGACGCTATCGCGTTTCACTGAACATCCAGCCAATTAAATAGGAGGTTGAAATGATTTCAACTGAAATTAAGGAAGCTCGGTCAATTCAAGACGTTGTTCAATTAATCGATCATGGTGGAACGAACAGTGACTCGCCAGAAGAAGTCGCGGGCACGTATGCTTATCTGGCGGTAATAGATTCAGACCACGTCAACAAAGAACATGCTAAATCCCAATTAGATCAACTTATCGAAGCAGGCGCAAAATTTGATTATGACCTTGCTTTGGAATATGCAGAATCCCATCTCATCGAATCACAACATTAATACTTAAAAACAAGCCCTATGCACGTCTGTGAAAAGTGCCATAGGGCTTGTTTTTATCTATACGGTTTATATTTCTACTCAGTGATTGATGTATCACAATACTCCTGACAAAAAACAAACATCATGACTAGATCACTGAATTAAAATAAGAAACTTGCAGTTATCCACAATTACTATATTCTGGCTAACTCTCGTTTTGTCATTTATCCCATATAACTGGCTCAGCTCCCATTGCTTTATCAGGATAAATGATGACCAAGCCCATTCGTGTTCGTTACCAGACAATTGAAGTCGGTGACATGGATATTCACCTTTGTACTCTTCGTGACAAACAGCAATTTAGTGACCCTGAGGGTGAAGCCGATAATATGGGTATCTCTTCAGCTACCTGGCCCCTGTTCGGTGTTGTCTGGCCTTCCAGCATTGTGCTTGCCAATCATATGCTGGATTACGATATTAGGAATAAACGTATCCTTGAAATTGGTTGTGGTATGGCCTTATCCAGCTTATTACTCAATGAACGCATGGCCGATATCACCGCGACTGACTACCACCCTGAAGTTAATCATTTTCTTGATCGAAACACCGATCTCAACAGTGGGAAGAATATTGCTTTTGAACAAGTGGACTGGGCAAATGATGAAAGTGATTTGGGCAAGTTTGATTTAATTATCGGTAGCGATCTGCTTTATGAAGATGAGCATGTCCTGTTGCTGGCCAACTTCATCAATAACCATGCGAATCATCACTGTGACATTATTCTGGTCGATCCGGACAGGGGCCGAAAAAACAAACTGGATCGGGAAATGATCGCATTTGGCTTTACCAGTAGTTATATAAAGCCTGAACACACTGACTATTTAGAAGAAAGCTATAAGGGCTCTATCCTAAGATTCTCTCGCTAAAACTATCTTTTTATTGCGGCGTAATCCCCGCTACTTTCAACTTCCCACGCCGCACTTTGCTCATCGCGATCGTCGACGAAATCAGTAATGGTGTCACTACCAATAGAGTCGGCACAATCGCAATGCGTGTAAAGGCAATCATCATGATGGAACGTAATTGCGGATCTTTTTGAAACGATATCATCAGAGTACTGAGCAGCTCTATCGAAATCGAGATGCAGTAAGCAATTAATACGATACGACAGCGTTTCCAGACAATATGCCAGTGTGCATTGATTAACGGGGTTTGATGAACGTGTTTCGACCGATACCATATATACAGAATCACTGATAAAGAGCAAACGATGGCAATGGGTAACAATATTGTTTCCAATCCCATCAATAAAGAACCGATCGGCAACAACAGATTAAAGACCAGCAGATTAAATACCAATAATTGATGAGGGATCACAGCCCTGGCTTGCTCGTTAAGCATATCTACACCTCCATTGTATTAAGCACAAAACACAGACTTATAGCAGATGACTAATAGCGTTAAGTGTAGCGCTATCAAATTAAAATTTGTTGACGATGATAGCTCTAAATGCATTTAAGCATTTATGGCTAAAAACGAAGCGTCACAGCTTGATAATCAACACTGGAACTGAATAAGAAAATGACATCATTACCTAGTGAGCTTTTGTTCATTCTGGTCACTGAACACTAAGACCAACGGCGGCGAATCCGTGCAGCCTGTTGGTCTCTGGTATAAGCGTTTATTGAAAGCATCATCGCATTCACAAGCTCATATCCACCACGATTCTGCCACGAATTTTTCCGGCAAGAATCTGCTGAGCGGCATCGGGGACCGCATCAAGCGGAATCACTTGAATCAGTTGTTCCAAGGTCTTCAGATCGATGTCTTCTGACATGCGACTCCACGCTCTTTTCCGCAACCAAGACGGACACATTACGGAATCAATGCCTAACAGGTTCACACCACGCAGTATGAATGGCAGCACGGTACTCGGCAGACTGGCTCCACCGGCTAAACCACAGGCGGCAACGCTGCCCCGGTACTGAGTTTGACGAAGAATACTAGCGAGGGTTTCACCACCCACTGAATCAATCGCACCAGCCCAACGTTCGGAGTCCAGAGGTCTGCCACTTGGCGACGATAATTCCTCTCTATGAATGATCTCAGATGCGCCAAGACTCTTTAGATACTCTCCCTGTTCTTCGATTCTGCCAGTCGATGCGACGACGTTATACTGACGTTTGGCTAGTAACGAAATGGCGATGGACCCCACCCCACCAGAGGCACCTGTCACTAATACAGGTCCAGAGTCGGGAAGCACCTTATGATCTTCAAGCGACAATGTCGCTAGCATGGCCGTAAAACCAGCGGTACCTAAAGCCATGCAATGCATGGCGCTGAGTCCTTCAGGTATTAACTCCGCCCATTCAGGTTTAACTTTGGCAAATCCGGCATAGCCACCGGAAACCTGCTCGCCCACACCCCATCCAGTGACAAAAACCTGGTCACCCGCTTTGAATTTTGTGCTCTCACCGGCGTCTTCAACCACACCAGCCAAGTCGATTCCTGGAACGATAGGAAACGACCTCAACACTTTGCCTTTACCTGTAACAGCAAGCCCATCTTTGTAATTCAAACTAGAATGGGTAACACGAATTAGAAGATCCCCACCTTGATTCGGTAAAGCATCCACATTTTCCAGTTCTATAAGGTTTGCTTGAGACTCCTTATCCTCTACTAGCAAGGCTGAAAATGTGTTTTTAGACATTAGCGACAACTCTCTTTCTCTTGTTTATTGTGTTAAGTGGCGTGTTTAATTAGCCAACTATATACAGGCAGGCTTCTGCTCCAGCAGCTATCAGTCCTGACAACAAAGGGTAATCAAGGAGTCAGGTACTGACGGCTCGCTTGATGAAGTTAAATCAAACAGTCTGACCCTATTGATTCTCTGACCCTATTGATTTTCATAGATAACGCTCGCAACACCGGACAATTTGGAGCGAAGTGGAAAATTGTTCCAAATGCTTGCGCTTGTTATACGTGACCTGAACCATCTTCGCTATGTCCAAGTTCGGCCATAAGCGGACAATTTCAATATCAACCATTCACCAACAAGAAGAGACTCTCTATGGCTCAGCTGATCCCTGCCTTTCAAACCAAACATCAGTATTAATCTGCTTGTTCTCAATACGGCATAGTGTGTTATAAACCAAACGGCCAAAGAAATCGCTGCTAGGCTTAAACAATTGCTTCTCTCCTCCTATAAGCCATAAAATTTCTAAATCATTTTCATCTAACCAATTTAAGAAAGCTTCTTTTTGTACTAAAGCAAAAGACGGGCCGCCTTCTACTATGCTGGGATCTTGAAAAACGATTTCACCTTTGGAATTGCACCAAGCACCGAAGTTTTCCATGGAACGCTTTAAGCCCATACCCTGAATTATTTCACCCGCAGGCATATATAATGAA
Source organism: Methylophaga thalassica MP (assembly GCF_000214595.1). Classification (GTDB taxonomy): domain Bacteria; phylum Pseudomonadota; class Gammaproteobacteria; order Nitrosococcales; family Methylophagaceae; genus Methylophaga; species Methylophaga thalassica. The sequence goes on from NZ_AFIG01000003.1 coordinate 193,498, forward strand.
AGAGAGCTATCTAGAGAGTAATCAGGGCTTCCATTTTCCCATTCATATTGAGAAACAGGAACAAGGTATTTACCCTTAATATCACGCTCCCACGGATCTTCAGTATTGTCGACCCAACCTGCCATGAAGCGACAAGAGGGATGCCATGGGTACTCGCCAATATAACCTTGATGTTGGGTAGAAGGCACATTGACAGTATGAGGATCAATAAGATTTTTGTTTCCTATAGATTCTCTAATTTTCTCAAAGTCACCTTTTTGAATGATAATTGAATTAATCCTAAACCAAGCATCTAGTCTAGGCATTCCTTTTTCCTCATCTTCATTTTGGATTTGCATCCAAAAACCTCTTAGAGCTAACCAATCTTTTGATTGGTAGGGGTCTAACATACTAACAATTTTAGAAGAGTCAGGAATGTCGCTTTCCGACCACATAAATTTGAGCTGAGCATCTACATCGGTAAAATTATCTAAAGGAAATTTGTAACTCTGCCACCACTTCGTTTGCTCATTGTAATAAGAGTCCCTCTCTGCATCACCTCTAATCCAAATCGTTGGGTCTATATTCCGTTTGTGCATTTGCCATGGGCCATAATACGTCTCGTCTTCAATGTCACTATATCCCCGATCTATCCAATGAACGTTATCGGAAAGACGAGCCAATAACTCATGAAGGGCAATCCATTGGTATTTTTTACCAATCCTCTCCATATAGCCCTCGCCTCGCCCAGCATCTCGACCATAAGAGCACCTTTCTTCAAATCCTTTAAATAGTTTTTCTTTCCAACCCAACTCATGGGCACGCACACATACCCACCGCTGAGCCCATTTTCTGCTAAAAGCAGCAGGGCGATCATTGCTTAAGCCTGAAAGCCAACGAAAATACTCCTTTTGATCTTCATCGAGGGTTTTCGTTAATTCATCCTTGAAAGCGCTTTCTTTTTTTTGCTCATCTTCTCTGTTTTGCTGAACTAATTTCATGAGGTCTTTATCTCTCATGATTTCAACTCGCTTTCGAGCAGCTTCTAGATCAGCAGGATCAAAAGGCTCTTTTTTAACAGGTTTGTTTTTTTCCAAATATTGATCTTTTAATTCACCCTCGAAAAATTTCTCTGCAAATTCTTTTTTATAATCATAGCCAGTCTTTGGAGCGGGCTCCGATAGAGGAGTTGGCGACCACTCGTGAATACAGCTCATTGTGTAATTCCCAAAATCTCCCGGAAAACCCATTAACGAGCTTTTGATGTGAGAAGAAAATTCATCACCATCAATTTGATCTATATCTTGTTTCGAAGGGTTATCTATTGGCCATTCACTTTTATAAGGTGGTCTGAATTGCTCAGGATCAATGCCTTCTGGAAGCACCTCTAAATGCAATGCGTACTCCAGAACCCCTCTTGCATAATCTCGCAATAGAACATGTGGTATTGGCTCGCCATCCTTAAAGACCAAAGCAAAGACGGTGCCTGCTATTTTAGAAATCAACGGATTGTCGTCTATATTACAAGCAACCCCATACGCAACGGCGTATAGTCTTTCGACCAAATATAAATCATTTATACTATGAAATTGCTTCAATAGATTTGGCAATAGCTTTGGATGGACTGAGAGTAATCGTACCAGCGATTTTGTTGCCTGATCTCTAACTTTTCTGTTGGAAGTTGTTAAAAACCAGAAAAGCGTAATTGCACACAATCTAGCTCGTTCTTTCTCAATGTCTTTTATGTCTCCAAAACATGACCACTCAATAAGTGTTCTAACAATCGTTTCAGCTTCCCCATCTTCTTCAAACTGATCCCCTAAAGCTATCTGAATTGACCAAAAATGATCTCGTTCAGCCATAGATTTATCTACAAGGTTTTTGTGCAGTAGATCTGCGTTCCAAGGATGATTGGGCTCGGTTGATAATTTAAGCAATGTATCAATAGCTGGAGAACTAAACTCATGCCCTCGTAACATATTGAGAATTTCTAATGTTCGGTCTGTAAATGAGTCTGGAGACCTCCACAAAATTGTTTGAGTAAAAATGCGTTCTAACACCCAGCCATCTCTAAAACCGTCAAAATCTTCCGGAAGCATGTCAGCAAGCTCTAAACGGTATTGCTCCGCAAGGACAATAGATAACGCCTCAAAGATTCCTTCATATCTATGAATACCTCTCTCGGTTAGGAGTTTGCCCATAGGCTCATCCTCAGAAAAAATACCTTTTATAGTGTTTTCGTCATACTGACCTACGATTTGTTGGGCGATGAAATGATCGCTAAATCTTTCATAAGTGAAACGCACCACTGGATAACCTTCACCCTTATCATTGTAAGATATATCTTCTGACAAAATCCCTTCGTAAAGAAGCTCATCAAAAAGACTCTCTCCTTTACTTCCATTAGGATCATGTGGGTTGATAAGCTTTCTTGCATCCCCAGTAGGCAAACCACTAAAATTGTTCGGAAAGAGCGAAGAAGCAAAATCCTTGAGGGCAGTTTTTATAATCTGTTCGGATGGATTGTATCTTTTTCGTTTCGCAACGGTTTTTTCAACGCTTTCCAAGAAGAATTCAAAGAGCTGCGTTAAGCCATGCATTCCTTTTGGAAAGCTGGTCATTTCATTTTCTTTTAGAGCTTGGCAACAAGTTTTTAAAAATAAAGGATTGGTAAATTCAGGTGCCAAAATGGGTGCGCTAGGCTTTGATATGCCTTGCTTAGACATGTATTTCTCCGCAGCGCGATGCTCATAGCCTTGAAAGCCAAAATGCTGTATTCGAATAAGGCAATCTTCATCAGCGCTCTCTGGGATCATGTAGTCCAAATAGCTGGTCCTGCAACTTAACAGCACCGAGATATTCGGGTATTTCGATATCTCGGTTAGAAAAGCTCGGATATGATTTTGCCAGTCATCTCGGTGCAAGCCTTCATTAATTGCATCAACAATTATTAGAGTTCTTCCCTTATGTGCCTCCCCGGCAGCATCCAAAGCCCCTAATACCTGTGCGTTAGTGCATTTGGATAAGTCTAATGAACTCCTCAGAGTATCTAGCGGATTGCCTCCTTCATAATGCTGCCCCAACAAAAATACTGTGGGATGGTTTTCATCAATTCGGCGAAGGCTCAAATCACACAACAAGTGCGACTTTCCGATGCCAGCCTCGCCATGTAAGAGTGCTGCTCTGATTACCGCAACCTTGATTAGTTTTGAGTCCAAAAAGCGTGCAAATTCTCTGTATGAATAGAAGAGGCTTTGAATTACAGAGAATTCACCACTGAACTGCCTTCTGATCTCAGTAATATCTCCATTCTCGTCTTGTACAATTTCACCTTCGTGCTTTAAAAGCTCTTCGCACAAAGCTTTCATCTGACCTAGGTTTTGAAGAAAGTTCCTGTTCTTCAAACTATCATTAATCAGATTAATAATTTTCAAGCTAATGCTCTCTAAGCTATCAACCCACTCTTTCTCTAAAAACCACTCTTGTAAGGCTGCGGCTTCTTTATTTCCAAATTTATTAGAAAATTGCCCATGTTGATCTTTGAGCTTACCATTTTTTTCTTTAAGCTTTTTCCACCACTTAGCACTCGTCCCAAGGGCATCAAAGTTCTCCGCAACAGGTAAATCGATATGAGATTCTGGTGTATACCTATCGCCAAGGCTATCTTTTGATTTAAGCGTAATTGATTTGAATACATCTAAACCTAAAACTGGCTCATTCAGCCAATAAAGCGCTCGTCCCGCATACAATGGGTCGTCTATAGTCAAAAATTGAGTAAGTTCATGCTTGCCCCAAAATTCAAACTCAATAGTCCGCCCTTTTTCTGCCGCAAGAACTTCCCAAGATTTTACTTTGTCATTCCACTCATCAAGAACGGATACTACCTGATCGCCACCTCGCCCCATTTTACGGCTATCCGTTCTATCAAGAGGCAGGCATACTATGTATTTCTTTAAATTAGGGTGCTTTTTGAGGGCGGTTTTAAAGGATTCGTCAATTTGGCTCCATCGTGATGAACTTATTTCTCCGATGAAAAATTTAGCTTGCCAGCCAATCTCACTTCCATCATTGAGCACCCAGTAACATTCAACACCAGCATCTCCACCAGCACCCTCTTTCCTTACAAAAGCTTTAGCTTCATTTGGTTTTTGGAGATGTGCCAGTTGACATATCAGCTCTTCAAAACCATTATTTTGGCTACCATCATAAGATCGAATGTTTAAAAAATTGATATCCATTATCTTTTGAAATTCTTACCTTTATGAATGTCCGCTTTGGGTCGAAATCGGACTTACTACGCCCACCGTATAACGCCAACCATCAGGCGCGCGAGGTACGAGCGTCGCCTGCATGGAATTGTTAGCTCATTAGTCCGATGAATTTAGCGACTGTCTGACCGAAAGACAGCCCCTGCTTCGCAAAATCATTTAGTTGAGAAAGCACGGATTTTGCTTTCTCAGGATCTTTTTGCAGTTTTTCTAGCGCTTCAATGAATTCTTGAGGGGTAATATTTACATTCATAGTGTTCTGATCACCGACCTGCACGTTCTGAGCATTTAGTGACCCGATGTTCAAACTACTGCCTGGATTGGTAGGAGCCATTTCATTTTCCCATTTGTCAAAATCTACGCCTTTGGTAATGCGAGGCATACCGTTAGGAAGCTGTTCGAAGCGTGCATAATCGGATTTCTCAAGTGTATCTGCTACCTCTTGCACTTCTTCGAGGTGATCACTCAGAGACGCCCCCGTGGCTACGTCAAAAGCCACTTGAAAGTCGGGCCATAAAAGTGCCTTATTTGAAGGGAGTTCACGAAGCTTTTTGAAGAGTACTTTTTCAATCTTTTCCTTCACAGGAATCCTCCATTTTATGAGAGCTAACAGTATGTTTTATGAGGCCACCGACCTCATAATAAATATTAAAGAGGTCGCCTTATAGTTCCTTTTCAAGGACTTTAACATATTGATTATTAATGGAAGTAATTTCTTATCCATGGAATTATGAGGCCAAAGTCTTGAACTGCTGACGAAAAATAGTGCCAGTCATTTAGTATATTCAGATACTGGTTTATATATGAACTCGTTAGTTTCGCTATCACAAATCTAACTTTGCTTAGGTCTTAATTACACTTCCCGTAATAAATGCATCGGTGGCACGCTGGATACTTTTCTGCTGGCAAATAAACCGATTGCGGAAATAACGACTACACCAATTAGTGGTCCTAAACTCCACAACAAAGGATGCCAACTTGCTTCTGCTTTAAAGACAAATACCTGTAAACCATACAGGCAGGCTTCGGCTCCAGCGGCAGCAATCAGTCCTGAGAATAATCCCAGTGCGCCGAACTCGACAAATAAGGCTTGTTGTACCAAAGATTTTTTAGCACCCAGCACGCGTAATAAAGCCCCCTCTTCCAGGCGCTCTTCTAATGTTGAGCGAACACTTGCCAGTAATACCAATGCACCGGCGCTTAATATGCACAGTAACACCAGCTGAATCGCCTGTGATAACTGCCCGATTACCGTTTGCACTTGTTTTAGTAAATCCCCCACATTCAACATCGAGACCGTGGGAAATTGAGACATAGCCTTATAAAACGGTTGTGCATTTTGCTGGCTGATAAACACACTGCTGACAAAGTTAGCTGGATAATCTGCTAAAGCCTGTTTTGGCAAAATCAAATAGAAATTTGGCTGCATTGAACCCCAGTCGACCTCTCGCACAGAGGTGATGGGTAAGGTAACGTCATTACCACCAATATTGATGGTGAGCTTGTCGCCCATTTTCAAATTCGCTTCTTGCATCACCCGTTGCTCGATAGACAGGCCATTCGCATTAAAATCACCGTCAATCAACTTGCTACCCTTACCTATTTCTTCAGACCATGTCAGGTTTAATTCACGTTCAAACAATTCGGGTTCAGGTTTATCTTCAGGGTAAAGCGTTTGCACCGCAGTATCATTGATAGTGGTGACACGACCGCGAATCATGGGGTACCAGTCTGAACGTTTAATATTCAATGAGTCAGTGACCTTATCTATCTGCTCAATCTGATCGGCCTGAACATTAAACAAATAGTGATTAGGTGCATCTGCCGGCAACTGCTGTTGCCAGTCTGAAATCAGGTTCGATTTCACGCCGACTAATATCAGACCCAGCATAATAATCAGCGTAAACACCAATAACTGAAATAAGTTGGGCAACAATCGACGATATAAAGCAGCAAAGCCAATCTGCCAGCCACTAGTAGCGCCGGAGGTGAGTGAACGGCCGAAGCTAAATACGCCATACCCGAGTAGTGCGACCAAGACGCCAATGCCGACAATGGCTAACATCATAATGCTCGGTAGAATTACGCCGCCTGTATACAGGCACATCAAACCAAACATACCGACAAAACCAATGCCATAAATAATGACCGTGTTTTGTTCTACTTTAAAATCTGGCTGCAACACGGACATCGGTGACACCTTAATCAGACGCTGCATTAATGGAAAACAAAATGCCAGCATAGAAACGAGTCCTGTCGCCACACCCAACCATAAACGACTTAATGAAGGCTCGGGCAAGGCGGTCGACATCAGGCCCGCCAGCATCGATGAAATAATCAGTTGCCCTGCCCACCCAGCAGCCAGACCAATGCCAGCCCCCATTACAAACAGGGCAATAAACTGAATAAGGAACACCTGCACTAGCTTTTTCGGTGTCGCGCCTAATGTTTTTAACACGGCGACCTGCATCAAATGGCGCTTTACAAATCGAGATGAAGCTAAGGCCATAGCAATCCCAGACAGGATAACCGCGAGTGTTCCAGCTAATAATAAAAAGGATTGTGCTTTACCAATGGTGTCGCCAATACGCTCGTCTTTCTGCGTTGGCGTACGCCAGCGTTGACCATCATTCAGCTGTGGCGATACCCATGATTCATATTGATCTAATGCATTCTTATTACCTGCCAGTAACAGACTGTAACGCACCCGACTACCAGGAATAATAACTTGTGTTGCCGCCAGATCAGCCATATTAATCACCGCACGAGGTGATATAGCAAACGCCGAACTACTGGCATTTGGGTCTCTGACCAGAAAGTGACTAACGGTTAAGCTTGTCTCGCCCACCTCAACCTGGTCGCCAATCTTGACGCCTAATAAACTAGCAAGGCGTGAGGACAGCCAGATATTCCCCGGCTGTGGCGGCTGAGTATATTCATGCCCGGTACCGAACAAGGCATCGTCAACCAAATAAACACCTTTGAGAGGATAAAGTGCTGTCACCGCACTGACCTGACTTAGTTGTAAATTATCACCGGCAAATATCATGGTACGGAATGAGGTACGTTGAGCCTGTTTCAGCCCCAGCTCATCGGCTTTTGTTTGCCAGTTATCAGGTATCGCATCATCAGAGCTAATCAAGCGATCTGCCGCCATTAAGTTGGCTGACTCGCTTTCAAATGACAGTTGTAGGCGATCGATAAATAAACTAATCGCAGTAACGGTGCTGACAGAAATAATCAACGCAAAAATCAGCGTTAGAATGTCGCCACTACGGATATCACGCAGCAGTAATCGTAAGGCAAATTGCATTAGTTTTTTTCCACCAGCTGACCCGCAGACATCACGAGTTGACGATCACATTTTTCTGCCAGATGGTTGTCATGTGTCACCATCACCAGTGTCGTACCCTGCTCTTTATTCATCTCAAAAAGTTGTTCAATAATGATGCGACCATTACCTTCATCCAGGTTACCCGTGGGTTCATCAGCAAACAGAATTTTTGGACTGGATGCAAAGGCTCTGGCAATGGCAACACGTTGTTGCTCACCACCGGATAACTGGTTTGGATAATGCGTTAAACGATGTGACAGCCCTACTTTTTCCAATAAAGCTTCTGCCTTTTGACGAGCATCTTTATCGCCCTTCAATTCGGCCGGTAACATCACATTTTCAACTGCCTGCAAACTCGGTAACAAGTGAAAAGATTGAAAGATAAAGCCGACATATTGCCCGCGCAGTAAGGCTCGTTGCTCTTCACCCATGGCTGAGAAAGCATGGTCGTAAAGATAAATCTCGCCAGACGTATTCACATCTAAACCTGCCAGTAAGCCCAGCAAGGTCGACTTACCTGAACCAGATGCTCCCACAATGGCGACCGACTCACCTTCCTGAATATCTAAACTAATTCCTTTTAATATGGTCAAATTGCCTGTATTTGCCGATACCGTATGGGTTAAATTTGTTACTTTGATTGCAGTTGTAACTGCCATGTTTTCCACTCTTGAAGGTTTGTATGTTTCTAAAAAGACAATATTGGTTTGTGTTACTCATCAGTTTATTGATGAGCAACGCAGTATCAGCATCGACATTGCTAGTTATGGGAGACAGCCTGAGTGCTGCTCATAACCTACGACCAGAATTAGGTTGGGTTAGTTTACTGGAAAATCAACTATCAAAGTCCCATCCAGAAATCACTGTTGTGAATGCCAGCGTCAGTGGTGAAACCACGCAGGGCGGTTTAGCCCGCTTTAAACAACTGTTGTCAGAACATAAACCCAGCTGGGTGATCATAGAACTAGGTGCCAATGATGCCTTGCGAGGCTATCCACTTACTCAAACCAAAAACAATCTTGAAACCATGATTGAACAAGCACATCAGGCTGACGCCAAAGTGCTATTGCTGGGCAACCAGATTCCACAGAATTACGGCAAACGTTATACCGAAATGTTTTTTAATTTATACAAAGAGTTGGCCGAGGAATATCAGCTGGCGTATGTGCCCTTTATGCTTAAAGGTGTCGCACTCAATAAAGCGTTGATGCAAGCCGATGGCCTACATCCAAACAAAGAGGGACAACCGGTTGTGTTACAGAATATTAAGCCAGTGTTGTTGCCACTTTTGGAAGAATCTAAATAAAAACAGTGTTATCACCGACGGTTGTCATAAGTGATGGCAGAAAAAAGGCTACTCATAAATTGAGTAGCCTTTTTTGATTAATGACCGAAAACATTCTTGTCCGTTTGCTTGGCTTTTTTTGCTGCTTTCTTTTCTTTCGGTGTTAGCAACGGTGCCTTTTTCTTGTCCTTTTTAGTATCCTGACCTTTACTCATGATATTTCCCTTTGGGTGAATGCATTAACCTCAACGGCTTGTTGGCTGATTTGAGGGCATGTCTAGGTAGAAACATCAATGCCAATCAATGTTGGTACATAGACACCCAGTATGGGCTCAATTATCAATAAGCGATAGTTTATTTATTCGCTCGTCCTCTTTTGCCAGCCTAAAACATCACAACGACTAAATCATGTGAGCACATTTATGACTAAAGGCTAATCGCCATATCGGTGCTAGGATTCAAAAGGAATGTTATTGTCTTGCATAAACGGCAACAAACCAGCTGCTTTTTTTATCGCTAAAATACGTTTCAAGCAATGAAAGGGGCCACCATCATCATTGGTATCAATCTCTAACAGCTTAATTACAGACCATTGACCCTTTTCAATCTGGCCGTAGATTACATCTCCCTGTTTCATATAAGACGTCCTTTTGTCATTTGCATCACTCGACATAAAACATAAAAAGGGCTGATTTATGCCCTAAAGCTAGACAACAGATCACTTATGAATTCATCACAAAACGTCGAATTTGCTTTTCTATTTCATTAATAAGGACAAGAAATAGCTTCAGGGCGATACCAATAATCAAGAAACCGACCAGCAAGGAATCACGTCAGTTATAGAAATGCCCTGAAGCCATAAGTAGTACTAAATAGTTGCAAATAGAAATTTATCTTACTTCCACTACTTCCGTCTTAACCGGGGAGTGGTCCCAGTTAACTGCTCTCGCGAAATGGACCAACTCATATTCAATGCTTTCTGCAGAGCTATACCATCTTTCGCCAAAAAACGAATAATGATGCCGCTGTTATTAGGTAATTCTGATGCACCAGCATATATATCTTTAAAGTGTGATAAGCCTTCCCTTATGGCTCCAAGTACACAATTTAATGACGGTGACTGGTCAATGATAAAAAGCGAACCTTGTGCACGAAAAGAATCATGGATGGCACAGTTATGTTGGAGCACATCTTTTCCTTCCAGTCGAAATCGCTCCAGAACTAATAAATTCTTATGCTGGTCAACGATCTTTATATTGCCATCATATCCAGCAAAGGCATGTTCTCCCCGTTCGGTTACCAGTCTGTAACTCGGGTCATGCCACATAAAACTATCCGTAAATAGAATTTTCGCGCCTTCTTCCAGTTTAATCTGAATATTGGAGCAAAAAGCAGCACCGCTGAATAATACAGTGGGATCTGGAATATATTCGCAATAACTTCCCTTTCCCAGCACGATATCAACAGACTGACGCGCTTTAATGCCTCGTGTGTTATGCACAATCGTATTAGCTTGTGTCGTCAGATGTAGCTGTGCCCGCTCTTCCAGAGTCACGTCCATACTTAAGTCATCACCGCGGTAAATACCACCAGATGATGATTGCAGATAAAGTGTGACCATACCTTCTGGATCTCGCTCGTAATGATAAGGTCGCGTGATATGAAAGGGATGCTCTGCACGTTGATGAGAAATAAAGGTTTTACCTGAAGTATTCTTTGTAAACCTGAGTTCTGCACGTGCCTTACGCGACTGCATAGTATTAAGACCAATCGGCGTGACAGGAGGACTGTTTAAAGATGAAAAATCTGCGTTTCGCATATTTCTACCTATGACATTGCTTTATTAAACAATAAATTGGAAACCATATAATCAACCACTTGCTCAACACCTTCCCCTGAGCGGCTGTTTATAGCGACAACGGGCCTGTTTTCACGAACATTTTTTGCTTCAGAATACATAGCGTCAAAATCGACACCAACATAGGGCGCGAGATCTTTTTTATTAATAATCAAGAGATCGCTTTGTAAAACGCCAGGCCCTTTTTTACGCGGTATATCATCACCACCAGCCACATCGATCACAAACATCCACTGGTCAACCAGATCCAAAGAGAAAGTAGAAGCCAAATTGTCACCCCCACTTTCAATCAGAATTAACTCGATTTCGGGAAACTGAATTGCCATCTGTTCTGCTGCTTCTATATTCAATGTCGGGTCTTCTCGAATGACAGTGTGAGGACAAGCTCCCGCCTCAACAGCCATGACCCGTTCAGGCTCAATCAAGCCACTTTTTCTCAACCTCTCAGCATCTTCTTTGGTCACAAGATCATTAGTAATAATGCCAATTTCAATCTGACGTTCCTGAAATGCCGGAATAAGTTTTTCAATTAATGCTGTCTTACCAGAGCCAACAGGACCACCAATACCTACTCTGGCTGGACCAGCTAATACATTTAAATCAAAAGATGCATTCATCGCAGGATATACCTCTGTGTTAATGGAAGTTCGGTAGAGGGTTCGCAATAAGCCAGCTCACCATTGATATAAACATCGAAAGTCTGTGGATCAACATACATGTCAGGACAAGCATCGTTATGCAGCATGTCTTTTTTTGTGAGATTTCGTGTACCAGTGGCTGGGAGCAAGTTTTTTTTCAACTCCAACTTCTCAGCTAATCCTTTTTCAATGGCCAGCGGATTCACAAAATTGGCACTCAGTTTTTGTTTGGCAATCCCAAAAGCACCCCATTGAGGACGCATTATGATTGGTTCACAGGTCATTAATGACGCTGCACTATCACCCATTGCACCGTAAGCAATAAAGCCACCTTTCACGATGATTTCAGGTTTAACCCCAAACATGGCTGGTCGCCAAAGAACAACATCCGCCATTTTGCCGGGCTCCAACGAGCCAATATGTTCAGCCACACCAAAACTTTTCGCTGCATTAATCGTATATTTAGCGATATAACGTTTGATGCGTTCGTTATCACCAATACGTGATTTTTCTGTCTCCAGCCTGCCGCGTTGATCTTTCATTTTGCTGGCTAATTGCCAGGTTCGGGTAATCACTTCATTGATTCGTCCCATTCCCTGACTATCTGACCCGAGCATGGAGATGGCGCCAATGTCATGCAGAATATCTTCAGCAGCAATAGTTTGAGCCCGAATCCGACTTTCGGCAAAGGCGACATCCTCTGGAATAGCCGGGCTAAGATGGTGGCAAACCATGGTCATATCCAAATGCTCATCAAATGTATTGTGAGTAAACGGATTTGTTGGGTTAGTTGATGAAGGTAAACAATTGGCCTCACCTGCAACAGAAATAATATCCGGTGCATGACCTCCGCCAGCGCCTTCAGTGTGATACATATGGATGGTTCGGCCTTTGATAGAGGCTAATGTATTTTCTAAAAAGCCACTTTCATTCAAAGTATCGGTGTGGATTTGAACCTGAAAGTCCAGTTCATCAGCGACATTAAGACAGGTATCAATAACAGCAGGCATGGCGCCCCAGTCTTCATGGATTTTCAGACCAACACAACCACCTTCAATCTGCTCATACAATGACTCAGGTTTACATGAGTTTCCTCGCCCCAGAAAACCAAAATTAACCGGAAAGTCCTCTGCTGCCTGCAGCATTTTTCCAACGTTAAATACCCCACCGCAATCAATCCCCACGGTGATAGGTCCCAACGAACCACCGAACAAAGTGGTAATGCCTGCAGCAATGGCATGGTCACATAACTGAGCACTATCAAAATGGACGTGCACATCAATGCCACCCGGTGTGGCAATCAGTCCTTCGGCATCTCTTACTGTGGTCGATTGCCCCACTAATAAGTTGTGATCTACCCCATCCATAATGGCTGGATTACCGGCTTTACCGATACCCACTATCTTGCCATCTTTAATACCGACATCGCCTTTAACAATGCCAATAACAGGATCGATTACCAGGGCATTACATAACAGCATATCTAATGTGCCATCTTCACTTCCCAGCCCTGAGGTCATTCCCATGCCATCACGCAGTGTTTTGCCACCGCCATGAAGACACTCATCGCCATACACGGTGAAATCGTACTCCACTTCAGCGATTAAATTGGTATCACCAAGGCGGATACCATCACCGGTAGTTGGCCCATACATTTCTGCATATTCTTTACGACTCATTATTGCCATCGTTATGCTCCTAAATAGTTTTCTTGCTTGGCTTTGTTCAATGCCGCTTGTTTCACTGCCTCATCATCAGCTAAACCATTGGTCAGTCCATTAAGGCCATACAGTGCTTTTTCGCCACCAAACTCACATAAAATGCATTCTTTTTCCTGACCCGGCTCAAACCTTACGGCTGTGCCAGCGGGGATATCCAAACGCATCCCAAACGCAGCTTCACGATCGAATTCCAAGGCTTTATTAGCCTCAAAAAAGTGGTAATGACTGCCAATCTGTACAGGTCTGTCACCGGTATTCGCCACCCGGATAGTGCGTTTTTCACGGTTGGCATTCAGCTCGATTTCACCTTCTGCTGGGAATAGCTCGCCAGGAATAGGATAGTCAGGCACCACTTGCTCTCCTGAACGGATAGGATCATGTATGGTGACTAATTTAGAACCATCTGGAAAAACACCTTCCACTTGCAACATGTGCATCATGTCACTGACCCCTGGGAGTACATCATCGGTACTCAGAATCGTGCTGCCAAAACTAATCAGCTCTGCCACAGTACGACCATCGCGTGCGCCTTCAAGCACTTCATTAACGATTAATGCCGTGGCCTCCGGATAATTCAGTTTTAACCCTCTCTCACGCCGCTCTTGTGCCAGTTTTGCTGCGGTATAGATAGTTAAACGTTCAAGTTCTGATGGAGTTAAATACATAATTTCTCCTTAAATAGTTAATTGGCAAATAGCCGTTGGGCACTGACTTCATGACGCATTGCCGCAATTTCAGTTAATGGCACATAGCTATGCATAAGTTGGTCATCTGAAACAGGCTGTTCGAGAAGTGTGGCAATAACAGAAGACAGTTTTTGTCGTATCAACTGAGCATGAATATGACCTAATTTACCCAGTCGCATACAGGCGCCCAGCATGTCATTGCATAAGCCATGGGCACTTGCTATCTGTGCCTGCAGCTCCGTTAATCCACACTGACGAAACACTAAACCCTGGACCACGGGAATATGACCGGGTGCTTTTTTTTCCATAACACGTTGACGATATTCCGCACTCAAGGTTGTGCCTAAACGTGCATGGATACCTAATAATGCTGCCCCATTCCGTTTCGATCCTGTTCTTAAACCAGCAGAAAGACTTAAGGCTTCAACTTCATTATCAATCGCGTTGATAGCATCCAGATTCTCTGCTTGCCGATAGACGTGGCATAAGGCGACGCGATCTAAACTGTTCCAACGCCCCTTAAGTTGCACTGTAATCAAGTCATATATTTGCTCTGGACCTTTGATCTTATTGTCGTTGAATAAGGTCTCTAGGCCATTTGAGAAAGCAAAGCTGCCACTTGGAAATTGGCTATCTCCAAACTGCATCATGCTCAACATAGCTAATGCTGAAGTGGTCATTTCATCTGGTACAGTTGTAGTCAAGGTTGAACGACAGTTACACGATTGGCATCAATCAGCCCGCTAAGTCTGTCGATGTAACGTTGTGCAGGTCCTTCAAGAGCAACCAACAGATCAGGGCCATCAAACCGAATACGCCAGTGTAAATTACCTGCGTTATAACCCAGCTCTAACGCCGCATCGGTACTGGTCGGTGACAATCGAAGCCATTCTTCTTCATTGACCCGTATCACCACAGCCCGCTGATCATCCATTAATAATACAGCCCCGTTATACAGGCGCTTATCGCGAGATAAGGCTATACCACACGGTGTGCCTTTATCCGTCGTCACTTTTTGCCGACTACGTGCAGTATCAGCCACATTCATTCGAATGAACTCTATACGGTCATGATGTCCAAGATGGTGAAGTTTTTCAGCAATTTCATCGTCATTAACACTGCCGATAATGTCATTTAACACAAGCATATATTTATCCTCACAATCGCGTTATATGGTCAAATACTGATTAGCCAGTTCATCGGTCAACTCATTACCGTTGCCTTGATGAACAAGACGTCCGTTATCCAATATAAGAAACTCATCAGAAGCCCTCTTCGCAAAACGAATATTCTGCTCGACAAGAATAATGGTTAAGTTCAGCTCCTTATTAAGTCTGAGAATGCAGTCTTCTATTTGCTCAACGATATTGGGTTGAATACCCTCGGTAGGCTCATCCAGTAATAACACCTGAGGATTGGTAGCAATGGCTCTGGCAATAGCTAACTGCTGCTGTTGGCCACCAGATAACAATCCACCTGCCCTATCCAAGTTATCCATTAAATAAGGGAATAGCTCTGGCACAATATCCGGAATCTCTGCCTTACTGGATTGATCGGCAAAACGTCCCATCAAAATGTTTTCCTTCACCGAAAAGTCAGGAATGATTTCACGACCTTGAGGTACATACCCCATACCTGATCGTGCCCGATAGAAGGTTGTCTGATCACCCAGCTCAATCTCATTAAGTGTCAGCTTACCGGTCATAGAACTGGTCAACCCCATCAGTGTTTTCAGCAAAGTACTTTTGCCAACACCATTACGACCTAATACCGATAAAATCTTGCCCGTTTCCAGGCTGAAATCAATATCGTGCAGAATATGGCTGCCACCATAAAAACTGTTTACTGATTGCAACGTTAACATTAGTGAATGCCCCCACTTCCCAGGTAGGCATCTTTGACTGCCTGGTTATTTTCTATATCGCTGATGTGGCCTTCTGCCAGAAACTCACCTTGGTGCATAACGGTAATTTTGTCAGCAATTTCACGAACGAAGGCCATATCATGCTCAACAGCAATAATCGTATGTTGGCCTTTCAGATTATTCATAATCCGAGAGGTTTTTATCGTTTCATCGGCTGTCATACCGGCTGTAGGCTCATCAAGCAGAATCACTTGAGGCTTACGAATAATCAACATGGCAAGTTCAAGCCACTGTGTTTCCCCATGAGAGAGATTTTCGGCCAGCTCATGAGCCTTATTTTCGAGATTAGTCATCGACATCACCTCTTTCATACGCTCATGATCGACTCGTCTTTTCATTGAGCCTAAGTTGGCAAGTACCGTACTTTCCTGCATCGCTGCCACCGACAGATTCTGCAAGACAGAAAGCTCTTTAAAAACACTGGGGATCTGAAATTTACGTCCTATCCCCATCCGGGCAATTAAATGTGGCGGTTTATTGGTGATCTCCTTATCACCAAGAAAAATTCTGCCCGCCGTTGACTGGGTTTTACCGCAAATCATATCCATCAAAGTCGTTTTACCTGCACCATTAGCGCCTAAAAGCACACGCATTTCACCGTGTTTTACGACCATGCTGAAGTTATTTACTGCCTGAAAACCACTGAAGTTAACCCCTAAACCATCGATATAAAGATCACGATTTTTAGCTTTCATCAGCCTTCTCCCCGATTTACAGTCAGTTTTCTACAAATACCATGGGCAATACCGGCCAGACCTTTAGGCATATACAAAACAACCAAGACAAAAAATAAGCCCAGAATGGCTTGCCACGATTCTACAAACAGTTCGTTTTCACTCACTGAAGCCCCTAACATAGAGATAGAAATGGCACCAATGCAGGCACCTAAAATAGAGGCACGGCCGCCGACTGCTGCCCAAATAACAATGGCAATACTGAACGACAAATCCATAAATGTCGGCGAGGCAAACTCTGCGGTAATGACATACAACATGCCGGCAAATCCAGAGATGGCTGCTGACACGCAGAAGAAAAAGGTCTGATACGATGCAGCATCAAAGCCCAGGTATTTAGCCCGATTCTGATCATCGCGAATGGCTTGTAATATCAGGCCTGCCCGACTGTTAATTAACACTCGAGTGATAAGTAAGACAATCACCAGTGAGATAGCAACCAGGTAATAAGTACTGACCGTATAGGGATCAAACTCGTAGCCATTTATCTTAAACCAGGCCAGATCCGTTAAACCGTTAAAACCGCCAGTAAAAGACTGTGCATCAACGACCAACAGGCGAGCCAATAACACCATCGCTAATGTAATGATGGAAATGAAAACACCAGCAATGCCTTTGCGGAAAATGATCGTGCCTATCAGCCAGGCAATCAGCACTGGTAAGGCAATAGCCATAAATATCCCAAAGCTTTGTGATTGAAATGGCATCCATAAGAATGAGACATGATTGATGCAGCAAAGATCAACCACCGCATTAGGCTCTGCATTCCACATCATAAAGTCAGGAATCGGCGTCTGCCCACCTTGTTCCAGGCTGGTAGGACTAGCTAATTTCAGACTCATGCCCAGCATGTAAGCACCAGCGCCAAAAAACAGGCCCTGACCTAAATTCAGAATGCCGGCATAGCCCCAACTCAAAGAAATGGCGACACCTAACATGCCGTAAATTAAATATTTTGCCGTCCGGTTTAGCCAGAACTCATCTAAAAATAAAGGTAAAGACAGGATAATCGCGATAAATATGGCGTAAACCATTATTTTCAGGTGTGAATATGTCAGTTTCATCATTAACGCCCCTTGTAGTTAAATAAGCCACGGGGACGCCAGATAATGATGGCGATAACAGCAGCAAAAACAACTGCCCGAGCAATAATATCGTTACTAAAGAAGGCAACAACGCCATTTAACTGACCAAGAATGCCAGAGGCGACAATCGAACCAACTAAACTACCAACGCCGCCGACCACGACTACTAAAAAACCATCAACAACCAGCGAGCTACCCATATCTGGCATAACCGTTTTAAAGCCAGACATCATGACACCAGCGACACCAGCCAAACCTGCGCCATAAGCAAAGGTTAAGGCATTCACTTTTTTGACATCGATGCCACAGGCCGCTGCCATATCAGGATTACGCATGATTGCTCTTACTTGCTGCCCAATTCGTGTGCGATACATAAGAAACCAGGTCAGTACTGCCAGCAGTGCAGACACTAAAATGATGAATGTTCTATATGGCTGAATCACAAACTCACCTACAGTAAATGACTCTGTCATGATCTCTGGCAAAGTCACAGACTGCAGTCCCGGTCCAAGCCCTTCAATGTGGATGCCGAAAAAAGACAAACCAAATTCAAGACGAATAGCTTGCTGCAGTAAAATAGCTACGCCCCATGTCGCCAGCAAAGTATCAAACAACCGGTTATATAAGCGCCGAATAACCAACCTTTCGATGAGTAAACCCAAACCAGCACAGACGATAAAAGCCAGAGGAATAGCTGCAAACAGGTTAAAACCTAAATAGGTTTGAGCCATGACTGTGGTATAGGCACCCATCATGACTAATTCGCCATGGGCCATATTAATGACCCCCATCGAGCCATAGACTATGGATAAACCTAATGCGACTAAAAGCAAGATAGAACCAATACTTAGCCCAATGAATACAGTATCTAACATATTAAAATTCTCCTCTTACCGGCCTGTTCACCCTGAGGTGACAGGCCGTAAGGATTAGATAATTACAATTTAGAACTGTCCAAACCGGACGCTGTGCAGAACAGATTGTCAGCTGTTTCACCATAAGCGGAATAAGGCAACGGCTGTACTGGAACATCGTATTCATCGACGATTTTGCCCTGACCATCTTCTTGCCATTGAGCAATACGAGGCGTCATCGAGTTATGAAGGTTTTCAGGACTTACTGTCATCACGCCCATCGGTCCATCTATAGATACCCCTTTTGCCGCTTCCATGATGTCTAATGGTTTGGTTTTACCCGATTTTTCTACCGCTTTAGCCCACTCGTAAACACTCTCATACGCTGCAACCATAGTGACGTGTGTGACAGCATTCGGATCGTTAACATAAGCACGATAACGTTTGATGAAGTCGTGATTTTCTTTGGTATCAATAGCTTGGAAATAAGGGAATGAGGTATAACTACCGGCAGCATATTTACCACCTAATGCAGCCACCTCAATTTCAGAGGTCACAGTTGAAGCAATAGGAATATCTTTTTGTGAAATACCCTGGTTGAAATATTCACGATAGAAAGAAATGACTGAGTCACCAACCACATTCGACAGCACAACATCAGCACCACTGTCTTTGATTTTTTTGACCATTGAGCCCCATTCAGAATGACCTAGTTCCAGGTATTCATCTGCCACCCATTCAGCACCATTAGCTTCTATTAACTTTTTAGCCACTTTTGCCATTTCTTTTGGAAATAAGTAGTTAGAGCCAACAATGAAGAACTTCTTCTTACCTAACTTATTAACCAAATAAGGAATGTAATTATTCAACTGCTGGTTAGGAACAGAGCCGGTATAAATGACATTTTTTGAGCACTCATATCCTTCGTAAAAAGTAGGATAAAACAATAGATTTTTACGTTTTTCGATAACAGGTAGCATCGCTTTACGACTAGCTGAAGTGTAACCACCAAAGACGGTGACGACACGATCACGAATCACCAGTTTGCTTGCTTTTTCATTAAATGTTTTAGGATCACTCGCACCATCTTCTACGATGGGTTTGATCATCTTACCGTCAACACCACCATTGGCATTGATTTCATCAATTGCCATTAAGGTGGCATCCGACAAAGACTTTTCTACAATAGACAAGCCACCCGTTAGTGAAAAAAGTACGCCCACTTTAATTTCATCAGCCGCACTCGCTTGCCCAATAAACGGGAGACTGAAAGCAACAACTGCAATAGTTGCCTTAAGATTTTTTAGTAATTTCATTAATGCTTCCCCTTAAAACGCAAAAAGGGCCCCCTAATAAATTAGGGAGCCCTTTCGCTCGAAAAATAACATGACATTTAGAGACAGATAATCACACTCCGCTTTTGGAGATTCTGGATGATGAATATATAACTGAACGCGCTTTTGCGGGCAGTTATCTCATGCAGAATAACTATCAGTCCTCATTTAGGGTTTACGCACAATTTATGCCAAAGAAAAATATAACAAAATAAACAATAACTTACAAAAATCGCTTTTTATTTTTGGATGAACTTTGTTTAACTTTGGTGCAAATCACATAAACATCGCACCATTTTTGTGTGTGATTAAAAACCGTTTTTTTTATATCCATTAAGCTAATTGACAACATCAAAACGGTATGGTCCACTGAATATAGACATTTAGAAACTCATTATCATTATTGTTTATCTACCCAACTTCAGGGTATAGCTTCTGCAAAAACGCAGAATGAATAACATTTGTGGCTCTATGCCTGGTATTACATGAGGTTTTTAATGTCTAATACGTATCCCGCTGAAATCCCTGTTGGTGTCATTTTTTCTCAGACAGGTGTCACAGCTAATCCAGAACAGACCATGCTCAGGGCAACCCTGCTGGCAATTGATAGGATCAATCGTCAGGGTGGCATCAATGGTCAGCAACTCCATCCTATTTGTGTTGATCCTCAATCTGTTCCAGAAAATTATGGTCCGCTCGCACAAAAGTTAATCGTTGAAGATAACGTCAAACTCATCTTCGGTGGTTATACATCCGCTAGCCGTAAAGCCATGCTACCTGTTATCGGACGTTACGATGTCTTACTTTTTTACCCAACGCAATATGAGGGATTTGAGTATGCACCAAATGTCGTTTATACCGGTGCAGCACCAAATCAGGGCTGTGTGCAGCTTGCCCGATATATGCTTCAAAACGTCGGTAAACGCGTCTGTATGGTTGGCTCTGATTATATCTGGCCTCGTGAGATTAACCGCATCATGCGTGAACTCATCGAAACATCAGATGGTGACGTCATATCAGAAATGTTTCTGCCATTAGAAACCAACAAAGAAGCTGTCTACCAGGTAGCTAAACACGTCAGTTCACAGCACCCCGAGTTTGTCTTCTCTAACTTTGTCGGCAAAAGCATTGAGTATTTCTATCAAGCGATGCTGGAATTAAATGCCGATAAACCTATTCCTATTGCCAGTCTGACAACGACCGAAACAGAAATTCAGGCGATGGGTATTAAGGCAGGTTTTGGACACTACACCGCCGCGCCTTATTTCCAGTCAGTTGAAACCCCGATAAACCAGGAAATCGTCAAGGAATATAAGGCCACCTATGGTCAGGATGAAGTGACGACAATGTGCTGGGAAGCAGCCTATTTCCAAGTGCATCTGGCAATCAAAGCCGTCAAACTGGCTGAGTCATTTCATGCTGATAAGGTGATGGAAAAAATAGCCGATATTCGACATTCTGCACCGCAGGGTCCGGTAAGAGTTGATCCCGATAATAATCATTGTTTTTTATGGTCACGGATAGGCCGGGTTAATCAACAAGGTCAATTCGATATATTAGTGACTTCCGACACGGCGCTGAAACCTGATCCCTACCTAGTCTCATATTCGACAAGCCCTCTGGAAACAGCAGTTGAGAGTCGTTATGAGTAAGCGCTTAACCGCTGTTCAGCAGCCTCTGGAACTCTCCACCTTAGTTAAAAACTTACGCCAGCATGAAATCTTGCTGATCATGCCTGAAGGTGAAAATCGTAAAAAAATCGAACAACAGATTCGACGCATTGGCTTTCCACTAAAAACAGAGTGGCCACCACCTGAGGACTTTTCATCCAATTATCAGGTGGTGATGCTGGGGCTTACCCCTATTATTGAGAATAATTATGACTTTCACTGGGATGTCAGCAACCCACCGGCCGCTTTAGTGTTGGTGGTGGACTATGAAAACCCACTGGTTTTGCAATATTCATTAAGTTTGAATGCGCAAGCGATTATTGGTCTTCCATTTCACCCTTTGGGTGTACTCAGTAACTTACTACTGAGTTTGCAAGAGTTTAAACAAACGCGGTCTATGTTAAAGACAATACGTAACCTGGAATCCAAACTCAATGCCAGTCAGCATATTGAAAACGCCAAGCATTTTATCAGTGAAAAACAAAATATTAGTCTTGAAGAAGCCTATAGATTATTACGAAAACAGGCTATGGAACAACGTATGCCAGTAGGTGAGTTAGCAAAAGAAATTATTGCAAAACAGTCATTTTCCAATGAAAAAACATAAACAGCTATTAACAGGCTTCTCTTATTTCAGTTTGATTTTAGTCAAACATCATAGGTAAAAATTAATGGATATTTCTACTCTAACACTTATGTTTACCGGCCTCAGTTTAGGCATGTTACATGCCTTTGATGCGGATCATATTATGGCTGTGACTAGCCTTTCAGCGAAGCGCTCCTCACCTCGTCAAATAGCCTTCTTTTGTGGACGCTGGGCGCTGGGTCATGGGGCAACCGTGTTGTTACTGGCGATTTTATTTATCGTTTTTGACTGGCATCTGAGTGAACAAGCCAGTCTATGGGCTGAACGATTTATTGGCGTGCTTTTACTCTCTGTTGGTTTATTTTTAGCTTATCGATTTATTCATCCGAACGCTGGATTGAAGATAACGACTCATCAGCATGCCGATGGCACCAAGCACACTCATATCGTTGAAGTCTCGAAACCTCATCGCTCTCACTTGCCCGTATCCGTTGGCATTGTGCATGGGGTTGCAGGTAGTGGACCATTGCTGGCCGTTTTGCCAGCACTCATCGCCAAGTCTTCCAGTCTTGGCATTTTATATGTCGTCCTGTTTTCAATCGGGGTATTACTGAGCATGTTGTGCTTTGGTTTACTATTAGGATTTACTCAATCACTTTTGTATGACCGAAGTGAAACGCTGTTCCGTTATGCCAAAGGTATTTTAGGATTGGCAACAGCTTTACTCGGCTTTGTCTGGCTAAAAGGGACTTTTTAACACCACAATAAAAATGGGGCCGGTAAGGCCCCATTTCGTTTCTTGAAACACGTCAACTATTACCAACGCATCATACGTCTCACAATGCCGTCATTACGGAAGGCATGATAAATCGCGCCACTGACATGCACGGCAATAATGCCCAGCAGCGCCCATGCTGTCCACATATGCAGCTCACCCCAGAATTCATTTAACTCTTCACTGGGTGCCGCAATACGTGGAAACTCAATCGTCCACCAAAACACCGTATCCCAACGGGTATGAGCTGATGAAAGATAGCCAGTAATACATACCGCTAACACCAAACCATAGACAGCGACATGAGCAGCGATAGCTAACCAGTGCATCCATGGCGCCATATCGCTTGAATCTGGTGGCGCAGGCCGGTGTCTGAGACGAACATAAAGCAGCATCAGAATGATTATCACCAAAGTGATACCAATATTTTTATGTAGCTGGAAAGGAAATGCCCGAAATTGTAATTCGGGTGATGGCAAAGGTAAGCCCATCATCCACCAGCTTGAGATAAATAAAAAGAAAATTGAAACAGCTAGCAACCAATGCAGGATTACCGCCGTTCTACTAAAACCTTGTCTTTGCATAACAGCTTCCGTTTATATTTCGTTGCAATTGTAGGAGATTAGGCACTGGCTTCTGTGTGTCTGCCAGCTAATGTGCCCACGACTAACATCAAATGCAGAATGAACCAGAGCAAAATACCGCCCAGATAAATTTCTCTCAGAGTTGGGCCGGTATTCACCACAGCAGCAAACTGCAATAAATCAACGGCGGCGAGACCACTAAAGACGACAACTGCCGCTTTTGATGCCCATGGTGTGTAATTTACCAATGCTCCGCCGATAATCACTGAGATAAACGCCAACACGGCCCCGATACCCGCTAAGGTCATTTGTACATTAGGGAACCAGTCAGGTGCAGCGAGCGCTACGCCTTTAACATGCTCAATCAGGTATTCACATTCAGCTACTGTGATCCCCTCCTCTTCCAGTTCTTCCTCTGGACAGTCAGCTGCCGGCATCACACCATCCGCTGGCATATTGTTGGTCACCACGGATTGTTTCATCGCCTCATTACCCTGCACAGCCGTTAAAAAAACGCCCAGCATAATGGCGACAACACCGAGGATACTTGCCCAGTGCGGCAGTGAAGTCTTGTTGTTTTCATTAGACATGCAACACGTTTCCTCTTGTTATAGTGAATAAAACTTCTCTCTCTTAAATTGAAATAAAGACGAATCGTTTTACCTTTTCAGCTTTTGTTTCAATAGATTAGATGGTTAAAGTCAATAAACCCGCCCCATCAGTCTAGTGACAGGAAGAAAACCCAATGGTTCAAGGGAAAAATAAGAAGGTAGCCAAGCCGGAATTAAACTTAAAGTGACGACTACAGCATTATTGAGTATTGAAATTTATGCGGGTGCTGGCTTGCTGTTTCATTAATTCGATTAGCGCTTTTGCAGGTATGGGTTTGCTGTATAAATACCCTTGCAACTCATCACAGTTATGTTGACGAAAAAAATCCGCTTGCTCACGAGTCTCGACACCTTCCGCTATTATGCGAAGATTAAGACGTCTAGCCAGCTCAATAATAGACAAGGTAATTTCCGCCGTACTTTTACGACTTAAGTCCTGAGTAAAACACTTATCTATTTTCAAACAATCCAACGGAAACAACTGCAAGTGCTTCAGTGAGGAATAACCGGTACCAAAATCATCAATTGCCAGACTCATACCGTGTTTTTTAATATTCATCATGGCTTCAACAGCGGTACTCATATTATTCATCAGCGTACTTTCCGTGACTTCCAACTCAAGTCTGGATGGTTCAATATCGGCATTTCGCAATGTCTCTGCAATTTCATCAGCAAGTGTCATATTCGAAAACTGCAGTGGCGATAAATTCACTGCGATTCTGATATGGTCCAAACCTATATCCTTCATTAACTTCAGATCTTCACAAGCTTTTCTGAGTACCCATTGTCCGATAGCATTAATCAATCCGGATTGCTCAGCAACGGGGATGAATGATTCTGGGCCGACATCACCTAATTCGGGACTATGCCAGCGTAATAGTGCTTCAGCCCCAACCAACCGACCAGTCAGAGCCTCAACTTGAGGCTGATAATAAATTTCAAATTCACCTCTTCCCAAAGCACCACTCATTGCTCGTTCCAACTCAGCGCGCGATTCAATCTCTTGCCCAATATCAGCAGTGTAAATGCAAATAGGAAGCGTCTTATCCAAGCGTGACTTAAACATAGCAGTATGGGCTTTTCGGAGTAATTCTGTACAGTCACGACTGTCTGTTGGCCAGATGCTGAGGCCAATATTGGGTGTCAGAACAATTTCTTCACCAAAGTCATGGATGGGGGTTTGCAAATGAAATAACAGCCTATTGGCTGCATATTGGATTGTGTTGATATCTTGCTGCTCCATAATTAAGACAGCAAAATCATCTTCATTTAAATGCGCAATAAACGCATCACTCTCCGTCGCTTGCTTTAACCGTTCAGAAATCGTTAGCAACAGAGAATCACTAATCGAGCGATCAATAACACTGATAGCTGAATCAGGTCGAGTCACATGAATAACAAACAAGGCTGCCAATGAATTGGGTTGGCTTAGATTTTTTAATTTATGCAATTGTTCCTGTAACACACCATGATTTGGCAAACCTGTGATGATATGTTGCCGGGACTGTTTTTCTAACTGAGACATGAGCTTTTTTGTAAAGCGATCGTTAAGCTGATATTGCCAGACAGTCCACAGAGGCCAGGATAATAGTGTCATGATCAAAGCACTTGCCGGTGCAAACCAGAGTTTTGGCCATAGCAATAAGCCTAATGAGCAGCCTGTAATAAGAAGCAATGCCACGATCATAGTGACAAGCGAATAACGCTGTGGCAACCAAAATAATGTCGTGACACTAAGCACAATCAAGATCATCGTTAATGCTGACTGAATCGGCTGTGCTAACTCATATAACCATTTATTCTGAAGTAATGTATTCATTTCCTGAGAGATGACTTCCACACCAGGCATTCGTTGATGAGACTGGTTAGCTGGGGTTGAAATCATGTCACCGATACCAGCTGAAGTGGCCCCGATTAATACATACTTGTTTTCTATAGCCGAAGCAGCAACCCGACCAGCAAGGACATCTACATAAGAAATTCGTTGTGCTTTATCTTCTGGCGATGTAAATGAAAGCATCACCTTATGGCGACGAAGCCAGCCAGTTCCTGTCTGTTTATCGGCTTTGTCTGCATAGGATGGTGGCATCCTGATGGGTCTATCATTCCCCACATTCAACATTGCCAGCGCCATACTCGGCCAATGTGGATCAGCAATACCGCCATACAAATAAAAATGACGATTCACCCCATCAATATCCAATTCCACATCAACATGCCCCAAAGCCTCAGCAGCTAAGGCCAGAACAGGAATAGGTAATCGTTCTATGATGATGGAATCCGGCGTTTCCTGAATAGGTGCAACGACCAGAACAGTGCGATTATTCTCCGTCATCGCCCTGGCAAGAGACTGATCAGCATCACTATTATTTTCTGGTTCGGAAAATAACAAATCTATACCAATGGCCCGTGGTGACAGAGCCAATAACGTATCAAGCAGTTCAGCATGACGCTGTCGGGTCCATGGCCATCTGCCTAAGGCCTGGATGCTAGCATCATCAATGGCAATAATGACAATATCATCACTCATTGCCGGGGCCTGTAACGGCAGCATCAGGTCATAAATAAGTAAGTCTAAACGCTGCAGTGATTTATTCGCAGAAAGAAAAAAACCAGCTAAAGCCAGACAGATAACTAAAAAAAAGCCAATAATCCAACTACGCTGATAGTCAGACATGCTCACGGCTATACTAAATTAAAATGATTGTAAAAATTGTCCATAAGCCTAAGGGCCAGAAATTAAATGGTTCCTTGGGCAACGGTTCGATAGTTTGTGTTGCCCCCCAGGGACCTTCATAACCATCCTGCTCAATACTTTTCACACGTAAATATCGCGGAGTATCTTTAAACGGTTCAAATGCAAACTGTGGCTCTGTTACCGTTTTATCAATAATGATGTCGCTAAACGCCTTGTCATTAGCAATTTGCACCTGATAGTGCTGTTCAGTTGAACTGACATTCCAGGTGGCCATTAACAGGCCGTCTTCTTCAGCAGACAGCGATGCATCTACTTTTTCTGGAATCGCTTTGATTTGATAGGAGCGTATCGGCCCTATAGGACCCACTTCGCCATCATTTGCAATGCTGGATAAACGCCAATAATAATTTCCTAACGCTGACAAAGATGTTGTATCAAACTGTGTTTCTGTAACGGTTCGATCCAATAGTGACTGTGAGAAGTTTTTATCAGAGGCAATTTCCAGACGATAAGCCGAAGCTTCTTCAGCTGCAGTCCATTGCAATACGGGTGACTGTCCACGTAAGACCTGGGCTTCAACCGGCTTGAGTGCAATAGGTGGTTGTGGATGAGCATTGAGTCTAATCAGCACCTGTTGATCCATGCCTTCAAGCCCTAGTGTGTCAATCGCCCGAACTCGCACGGCATAATTGCCATCACTCAAATCAGGAAAGGCAATACGGTTATGCGGTGTCAGCTCTTGCCATAACAACGTTTCAAAATCATCACTGACTGCCACTTCAACCCGGTAACGGCTAGCACCGGCAATTTTTGACCAGGATAGTCGCCAATTGATTTCTGTGATGGTATTCGGCACTGGCTCAAAAACTGGCGCAGGTAGTAGTTCACGAGGCGGAATAGGCGGTTTACCTGACACAACCTGAGTACCGAAACCTTTATTCACCAATAACTGTTTATTGGCGCCGGAAACGGCCACTTTTCCACGAAGTACTTCTATATTTGAGACATCCCCCTCTTCCATGACGAGTGCTCTATAAATCGTGCCACGAACTGCACTGATAGCTGACGGCGTTTCAATTTCAAAGCGTGAACCAGGACCAACGGCCGGAGTCACTTTGGTATCTATCCGGCCTTTTAATAAGTTCAGCCTGGAATCGACCATGCCGGTTACTCCATGTGCACTCAAATGGTCGAAGTGAACGATGCTTTTTTCATGAAGGGAAAGTATCGACTTATCAGCGAACTCAATGGCAACACTGCTATTATCAGTCGTCATTAATTGATCACCAAGCTGCATTAAAGAGCCGACTTTTGCAGGCTCAGTGGAAGCGCTTCTGGCGCGCTGAATTTCAGCAGTTCCGGTGATGGAAACAATCTTGGCGGCGACGGGGTTACTGCGAATCCAGTCTAGAGGTACACGTATCCTGGTGCCTGGCTGTAGATGTTTGGGGTTTTCAATATTATTGAGTTTACGTAACTGCTCAAACCGAGTGACTTTATCAAGATGCTGTTCACTCAAACTCCAGAGATTATCACCTTCAACGACGGTATAAATCCAATCCTCGGCATACACCCCTGTCGAGACAAAAAACCAAATAACCGACAACAAGACAAATCGATAAATACCTATAAAAGACAGATATTTCACTGGCATCTCCAAGTGTTATTTGTGATTTTCATCCTTTTTCGTATAGTAGCACTCAACTCAGCAAAAACGACACTGTTTTACATAAAAAAATCAGTATGGATAAAGTGTTATAAAATCAGCTATCAGTGATTTTGATTTTCATTCATCAAGTGCCTTTTCAAGCCACTCTCACGTTGATGTCGGGTTTGAATCGTGTGACGTAATGTCACTTCTTTACTGAGGATAAATACCTGCTGTTTGGCTCGGGTAATCGCGGTATAAAGCAGTTCACGGTTAAGAATAGGGCTGATTTCATCTGGTAATAAAATACTAACGCTATCAAACTCGGAGCCCTGGCTTTTATGCACCGTCATCGCAAACGCAGTTTCATGAGCAGGAAGTCGGTTAATCGGTACCCAACGCACTTCCTCATCAAAACAAAAACAGGCGCGAAGTTGTCCAGTCTCATCATGCAAAATGATGCCCGTGTCACCATTAAACAGTCGTTGCCGGTAATCATTTTGCGTAATCATAATCGGTCTGCCAGCATAAAACGGTAAGCTGGTTCGCCAGCCGCGTTGTGCCAATAAACGCATCAGCAAACGATTCACTGATAACACTGATTGTGGCCCTTGCTTTAAGGCAGCCAGAATTCTGAACGTATCAAAGGCCTGTACTACTTGTTGTGGTGACTGTTTGGATTCCACCGCCTCAATAAAACTTTGGTATCCAGCCATAAAGCATCTTTGCTGCTGCTTTTCATCACTATCCGACCAGATATCATTCACACTTGGATTTAATAAAGCGAGCGCGGCCAGTACATCACCTTCATTCACCTGTTTGGCTAATTGGCCAATCGCACTGTCTTTATCGAAACGATAACTGTGTTGCAGACGCACAAAGCTATTTAACAGCGTCGATGGCGCTGAGTTTTCTGAGACAGGAATATCCAGTTCGGGAAATTGCTCACTGAACTCAGCCGAAAACTGGCCTTGTTGTTCATCACTCAAATTCGCTAACACCGCACCAGACTCAACGGAGGCCAATTGTTGGCTGTCACCTAATAAAATCAGTCTGGCTGAAGGCGATAAAGCTCGCATTAATTTGGCCATCAAACTGATATCGACCATCGATGCTTCGTCAATGATCAATACATCTAATGGTAAAGGACGTTCGGCATGGTAACGACCCTGGTCGTTATGCTCAGTAATGCCCAATAAGCGATGCAGCGTTTTTACTTCATAGGGATGCTGAGCACTAATCGATTGCTGCAGTCTGGCAGCGGCCTTACCCGTGGGTGCCGCCAGCCCAATATGTAGATCAGGAAATTGCTGTTGCAAACTATTAAGCATGCTTAACACAATCGTGGTTTTACCCGTGCCGGGGCCACCAGAGATAACCGCAAATTGTCTGGTCAAGGCTACAGCGACAGCGACTTTTTGCCAGTCTGTACCTCCAATCACACTGGTCCAGCGGCTAAGATCGGCATTGAGTTGTTCTATATCGATATCATCGACGGGCTGTAAACGTTGCTGAATCAGCCGAGCCACATCCTGCTCATCACGATAATAACGGTAAAGATAAACCAGGCCTTGTTCTGTCAAAATCAGTGGCGTGTAATCACCGGGCTGACCAACTGTTTTGGCCTGTGACAATATTTCCATCCAGTCAGCAACAGAATCAGGTAATACCGATTTTAAGGGCTGACAAAATGTGGGGAGTTGATGCAAATTCAGACACACATGTCCTTCAGCAATCGCTTCTGACAATATGGCTGCCGTCATGCTTACCACTGGACGCATGCCCTGTTCTTTACGATCGATATAGGCGGCAAACTGACAGGCTAATTCGCTTAAACCGTGCTGGCGTAATAACTTCAGCAAATCAGACATCGTCCACCTCAGACATGCAACGGTTGAGCGCTTCTAATAAGGCAGTCGATGGACGTTCAAAATACACACCCGCTTGACCCCAATCCGGATGCATACCCCGTATAAACAAGTAATACACACCGCCAAAATGCTGCTTAGGATCGTAATCAGTCAGACGCGTTTGCAGATAACGATGCAATGCCAAGCTGTAAATTAAATATTGCAGCGGATAGCTATGAGCCACCATGGCCTCATCTAACGCTGCCTGCCGATAATTGTCAGCCTGAGTTCCTAACCAGTTGGATTTATAGTCGGCAATATAAAAACGCCCCTCATGCTCAAACACCAGATCGATAAAGCCTTTCATAAAGCCGCTAAGATCGACAAATTGTAATGACTTCACCACCGGACTGAGAATCGGGTAATCGTCGACAAAAGGCATTAATGTCTGTTTTAAACTTTTTGCTGTTAACTGCCTTACTGGAAAGAAAAATGCCATTTCATCTAAACGCTGCTGCGGCTGAATATCACGTAAGGTCAGCCCGGTTTGCTGATTTAATTTAGTACTGACCACGGCATCCAACCAGGATGAAACGACAGCAGACCACTCATTATCAATGCCAAACTGGCTTAACGTTTTGTCTACCAAGATGGTGAGTTCTTCATTCTGCTGCTGGAAGTCCCAGTGTTCAAACAAGCTATGTAAACAGGTACCGGCATTTGCGCCTTTTGGAAACCCAAACCGATCCTGACGTGGCTCACTGCTTGGCATGTCTACTGGCAGCAACGGTGCGTCATGATCCGGTAACTCGATATGCTGCCCGTGACTCAAGCCGGTAAAGCTACCAATATGCCAGGGTGTCTGAATCTGTCCTGCAAATTGCCTCGCTTGTAATGTCTGTGCTGAAATATCCGCCTGTTTGACAACCGGTGGCACGTCAGCATCCCAGGCAATCACGTTCATATTGTGTTGGTTTGATGCCACCATCTGCTGCAAATTTTGCAGCATTTCTCCGGCATCAACGTGTGCTAACTCAGGATGAAGCAACTGAAATAAGGCGCTTTGCTGAACGTTTTTCACTGCTGCCCACACAATCACACACTGCTCGCGAGCACGGGTTAATGCGACATAAAGCAGGCGTAAGTCTTCAGCTTGCTGCTCTTCAGCCATAATCGGTTGTGCTTCGGAAAAACCAGGCTCACCAAAGGCGACACAGGCCTGATTATCGTCTGCCCGATGAAATGTCATCACAGTCGGTTGTTGATTGAACTGGCTTTGATGCCAGAGGAAAGGACAGAACACAATCGGGTATTCCAAGCCTTTACTGGTATGAATGGTAATCACTTTGACCAGTTGTTCATCGCTTTCCAGGCGAATCTGAGCGGCATCGCCACTTTTATCCGCCGCCTGTCGCTGTGAAGCTAACCACATCAAAATAGCTTCCATCGTATTATTGCGTCGCGTTGCATGCGCCTGAATCAATTCAGCCAAATGCAATAAATTGGTCAGTTGCCGTTCACCATCAGCTAAAGCTAACCAGCGACGCTGCACATCCAGTGCAGCAATTAAGGCACGAAACATCACAATAAAACCCGCCTGCTGCCATTGCTCATGCAGCGAGACAAAAAAGTCTGTTTGCTGCAGCCACTGCTGTTCGTCTTGCTGAGCCTGATAAATGTCTAATGCACTTTTAGCAAATAAGGGGGTTGCTAAAGCCGTGGCAATCAGGCTGTCATTACTGGGTTGAGCAATCGCCATTAACACCCGTTCCAGCATCACTGCTTGCGGTGTTTCAAACACACTATCACGTGACTGCTGCACACTGTTCACACCACGTGCCCGTAAAGCCTGCTGAATGGTTGTTGCCTGTTTATGGCTTCTGACTAAGACGGCAATATCACCGCCATTGAGCATACGTTGGCTGCCATCTTTATCGGTCAGCATCACTTCATCGTTGGCTGACTGATTTAACAAAGTCGCGATCTGATCGGCGGTCACATCTGCCGCATTTTGCATCATATCGCTAACATTAAATGGCGTGTCAGATGGCATCCATACCCACGATAACGGCGACACGGCTTGGCCTGACACCGTTAAACACGCCTCATCAGCACGAGCCGCTTTCACCGGATAAAATGGAATATCGTCATACAAAAACGGCTGTGGCACGCGTTCGAATAAATGATTAACCGCCTTCACCAGACGGGGGTGCGAACGCCAGTTGGTATCCAGATTAAACTCATTGCCAGCCGCATGTTTTGCTTTCAGGTAAGTAAAAATATCGGCGCCACGGAAACTGTAAATCGCCTGTTTTGGGTCGCCAACAAAAAACACCGGCTGCTCGGTATTAGCAAAAATCGTATGAAAACAGTCGTATTGAATCGGATCGGTATCCTGAAACTCATCAATCAATGCCGCCTGAAACTGCTCACGAATTTTAGCGATCAATTTATCGGCTTGCGAGCCATGTAAGGCCTGTTGCAGATTAAGTAACAAATCATCAAAGGCCTGCAGTTTTAATTGCTGTTTACGTTTGGGTAACTCAGTGGCGAGATACTCTGATAATTGCTGACGTAGTTGCTGCAATTGTAATGAACGCGCCGTTTGCAATTGCTGGTCGGTATCGAGCAAGGCATCACATGCCCGCCATAAACTCAGTTCGGGTAACTCTTGCCCTTTTTTCAATGCCTGTGTCAGTTCAGCCTGACCAAACTTGGCAAACTTCTCAAATAATCCCGCTTGTTTTCCAGCCTGCATCAGGCTGTCCATTTCAGCTATCCAGCCACTGACACTGGCAGCACGATATTTATTACCGTTGAGCAAGTTTTTATCCTGCAAAACCGCAATCGCTTCATCACGCTGTTGCCACCACATCGACTGAACGTGTTCAAACTGTTCATCATATAAAGCTTGTAATGGTTCAACCGCCATTTCCGGCAGCGGTATAACTTCAAGATAGGGTTTGCCAATCAAGCTGCTGACTGACTGCAATAACACTTCGGGGCTTTGGCGTTTTTGTAATAAATAACGCGCAAAAGCGTTATCTACCGAGCTGACATAACGACGCCAGAAATCATCAGCAACCGCTTGCTTGAGTTCCTGTTCATCGGCCACCATTTCCATATCAAAGAAATGACCGCTTTCAAACGCAAAGTCTTGCAAAGCTCTCTGGCAAAAGCCGTGAATGGTATAGATAGCCGCTTCATCAAAACTCTGAATCGCCAGTTGCAGGCGTTTTAGCGCTTGAGGATCTGCCTGCTCTTGTTGGCTCAGTTGTTTACGTTCATCAACCAGTCGAGCCCTTAAACGTCCACGTAACTCTTCGGTGGCTGCACGGGTATAAGTCACTACGAGAATCTGGCTGACTTCCAGTTTCTGCTCAACAACTAAACGACAATACAGTTCTGCCAGGGTAAAGGTTTTACCGGTGCCGGCACTGGCTTCAATTAGATTAATGCCTTTGAGTGCAACCGTATTCACATTAAATTGGGCACTCATAACTGCCCTCCTTCAATGTGCTGCTGAATCGGTCCATAGACCTGAAAGGCAATCTCAGTAAAGTTTTCATCGAGAGGGTTTGCCGGGAAACAACATTGATAATAAGCATCGTCCTGTTCAGCCATCACAAACTCACCGGCGGGTGCCCAGGCTCTTTCAGCCGCTTGCTGGGCTTTCTCCGGTTTATCACTCAGTGCTTGTTTGGCATACGCCAGACTGGTTTTATCAAACAATGGCAAAGGTTGTTGGCAGCCTTGCCAATATAAATTCAGATATTGCTCCAGTAATTGATGCGTATTATCTACTGGTGTGAAACACAGCTCATCATCTTCAAAGACCAGTTGGGTGGTTAAACTCATGCCTTCCGGTTTCAGAATATTGAGGATCAAGTGTTCCAACCAGCCATTAATCAGATCGCGTCCTTTTTTACGTGATAAACGATAGCGCAATAGCCCTGCTTCACTCAGATTATCGAGCTGACCACTGATGTTGAACTCGCCTATCTCAATTTCAAAGGGTAAAGCAGGTAAACGTTCATCACCTAGGTAGGGAGTTAATGTCTCTACAAATGCCTCAACTTTACGGTTTTCCTGATGAAGCCATTCTTCGCCAAACTCACCTTGAGGTAACATGCCGGTGGCGTGTACCAGTTCAGAAATACGGGTTTCAGTGGTATGGCTGAGTTTACTTTCCAGCAGCCATTGTCTGAGCTGCCAGGCTTCCAGCCCGTTTAACTCAAACGGTTCACGACTGCTTAATTCATCTTCATCCAGTTCCAGTCTGACACCTAAACGTTCACGGCAAAGAAACCGGGCCGGGTGCATAAAAAACTGGCTGAGTTGCATCAGGCTAATGTCTCGCCATGACGCATCGGGTTCGGGTAAAGGTTCTGCAAACCATAATGTCGATTCAGTTTTTGTGTCTGGTTTGGGACATTGCAAGTCATTAAAACTAAACAGCTTGTCATGCTGCTGATCAAAATAACGGCGACTAAAGGCTTGCAGTGGATGATGTGTGACCAGCTGTTTTATTACTGAATCGCCTTGATCAGTGACAAACCGCTCATCCAGATAATCCAGCAAATCACTAATCAACACAGACGGTGGAATCTCAGCATTATCGGTAATACTGGCACCGATATAACTGATATAAAGCGTTTGTTGAGCAGACAATAAGGCTTCCAGGAACAGATATCGATCATCATCACGACGTGAACGATCACCTTCGCGATGATGGTGCGCCAACAGATCAAAACCTAAACTCGGCTGACGACGTGGGAACACGTCATCATTCATACCAATCAGACAGACCACATCAAATGGAATACTACGCATCGGCACCATGCCGCAGAAGGTGATGCCATGCCCCATAAAACGATGACTATTATCTAAGGGTTCCAGATGGGATTGCTGCCAGCTTAAGATCACATCAATGCCGACCGTTTCCTCAAAACCAGCTAAATCAGTACTTTCAATCATCCGATCAAGTTGGCTACGGATGGAAATCAGCTCACGTTCGACCAACGGATCATCCAGCTGTTCTGCCTCAAAGAAGGTGTCCAGACAGCGGTTTAAATGCTGTTGCCAATCATGGGGTGTGCGTGGACGGCTGAGCTGTTGTCGCCAGTCATCCAGTGCAGAAATAAACTGAGATACTGCCGCCACAATGCGGGCTTTATCACCACTAATACCGTCCATAGCAAGTTGGCCGTCAAACAAACGCCATGGCTCGCCCTGCTCGGTCAGTGGCATCGCATAGCCGAGTAATAAACGGTCCAAACCTGCTCGCCAGGTATTGGCATCATTAGCGGGTAGCTCCAATGCCATTTTATCTTTGGCATCGTGACCCCAACGAATCCGGGTTTGCTGACACCATTCGCGTAACCACAATAAAGCCGCTTCATCTAACTGAAAACGCTGTTGAATGGCCGGACACTCCAGCAAAGCCAACACACTTTCCACATCAAATCGTGACTGTGGCAACGCTAAAATACTGAACCAGGCATTGAGTAAAATACTTTCCTGCTGACCGCTGCTATCAGCAATACTAAATGGAATCGTATGAGCTGGATCAGCCGCACCAAATACTGCTTCAATCCAGGGAGCATACACATCAATATCGGGCGTCATCACCACAATATCGGTCGGTGATAAATCGGGCTGCTGTTCAAACATCGCCAACAGCTGATCTTGCAGAATTTCCATTTCTCGCATCGGACTATGACAGACCTGAATCAGGATAGAGTTATCGTCGGCAGTCACTGCTTGCTGCTCACCGATATCCAGCTCATACATATCGGCTTTCAACATGCCCAGCATGGTGTCGGGATTTGGCTCTACAAAACAAGTTTCCGCCTCATGAGGCAGTTCCTGACACTGACGAAAGAACTCCTGCCCTTGTTTGCCCAGGCTCGCTAATAAAGGATGACCGACATCCGCACTCAGTTCCGGTTCGGGCTCTTCCAGCATGAGTTCCAATTGCTGACGCTGTTGCTGTTTAGCATCGATTAAATCGCCCCAATAATGTTGACTGGGGGATAAATAAAACAGCGTGATATCGACAAATTTCGCCATCAGGGCAAAGGTCTGTAAATAGACTGGTGGCAACGAAGAAATACCAAAAATACTGAGTCGTTCTGGCAGACCTGCAGGCTTTTCTGTCGCTGTTTGTAAAAGCTGATTAAGCTGGTTTAACAACCTGGCCCGATGCATAGGTTCGGGATCATTCGCTGTGATTTTTTGCCAGAGAAGCCCTTGCCAGTTATCGCTTTTTCCCTGCTCCCATTCTGCAATCCAGTCTGGTCGGTACATCAGGTACTGATCATAGGTATCCGCCAGGCGTTCGGCTAATTGAAAGCGTTTTAATTCATCGGTTTGTTCACCTAAATAAGCGGCAATCGCACTAAATTCCGGCTCATCTGTTAACTCGGGCAACAGGGCAAATAAACGCCAGCTAATCGGTGCTTTGGCATAAGGTGAATGCAGAGGAATATCCGGCCAGATTTGCCGAAATAAACGCCAGATATAGGCAGAAGGAAAAGGAAACTCCGTATTGGCACTAATACCATGCTCATTGGCTAGATACAGTGACAACCAGCGAGCGAGCTCGTTACTCTGCACAATAATATTTTCCTGCTCAAACGGACTGAGCGGCGCGGACTGAAGCTGTTCAGCAAGCCAGGCAGCCAGTTGTCTGCTGTCATTACTGTAAACCATCTTCAGCATGTGGATTCCTTCACGTCAAAAGCCACATATTACGGGATGTTGCGGTTGAAACAAACTGCTTTGAATGTCAGAACAAGGGCTGAAGCTAACACCATTAAAAATCAGGGCTTATCTGCTTTATAAAAAACAGCTGAACAGCCAAGCCTCAGGTCATCCCGCCCATTCGAGCTTGCTTAGCATTTTCTATGATGTTTGTTTGTGGCATACCTCACATTATTTTGAAAATTCATCACATTGTCATAATCCATCATTATCTTGAGCGTCATCTCTATTACCTGACTTGGAGTTAACGTGAAACATACACATAAACTACTTATTGCTTCGATATTAACCGCTTTATACAACGCACCCGTGCTGGCAGAAGATTGTGTCGCCGGTGGCACAGCTGACTCCCCTACACTGCTTTGTAATGCAGCAGACAGTAATAACATTAATGACAGCCGTGATAATTTGTCTATCACTGTTGAAAGTGGTGCTCAACTTGTCGATGAAAACGATCGCCCTGTAAAGCTGGACGGTTCAAACCAATCAGTCATTAACTACGGTCTTATTGAAAGTGGCGATGATGATGCTATTCGCGCTAAAGGCACTGACCTGACTATCGATAACTCTGGCACCATTATTGGTGCTGATCGTGGTATACGCCTTCAAGATGATGCCAATAATTTCACCTTGATTAACCGAGAAACTGGAAAAATCTTTGCTGAAAATCAAGCCGTAAGATTAGATGACGACACCGAACTGAAAAATGCACACATTACCAACTATGGTCAGATCGAGAGTGAAAAAGGTCGTGCTATTCAGAGTCGTGGTGCAGGCACAACAGTCATTAACTACGGGACATTACGTGGTAATGAAGAAGTGATTGAAGCACGCGAAGACTTCACCCTGGAAAATCACGGCACCATCGCCCTGAATGGTTTGTCATGGAATGCAGCGACGAAAACCTGGACTAACACTGGTGCCACCGACGATGAAGACGGCGTGCAATTTGCCAGCGGTACCGCAGATAACTACGGTGTGATTTTGGGCACCGATGATGGTATCGATATCGACGAAGGCAAAGTACACAACCATGCTACCGGTGTGATTGTTTCAACAGGTACAGAAAGTGACCCTTTAAATGGGGGTAATGGTATTGATATTGATCCACTTTTCGAACCGAATGTAGGTGATGTTCGCACAGCCGGTCCACTAACCATCATCAACGAAGGTTATATCGAAGGCGTTCATGCGATTGGTTCGGATGACGCAAGTACTTCTGAAGTCACCGTCACCAACAGTGGTACATTGGTCGGTCGTTCAGGCACAGCTATCCATTTTGCGCCCAATCAAGGTAACAGCAGCCTGACACTGACAGGTAACAGTGAAATTATCGGTGATGTGATGTTCGGTAGCGGTGACGATATGGTGATCGTTGACGGACTCACTGCCACAGGTGAGCTGAGTTCAGGTATCTTCGATGGCAGCTTGGGTAATAACAGCATTATCTTCAAGGACTTTGATCTATCAGATATTTTGTCATTTGAAATATCAGATGCACTTGTCTACCTGTCATTAGGCGTCGATAGTGGCGAGCTGTTATCAGGCAAGTTCAAAAACTTCTCATCATGGGGTTTTGGTGATGGCATGTTCTCTACTGAGTATCTTGCCAGCCAGTTCTCTAACCCAAGTGCCGTACCATTACCTGCAGCACTGCCATTGTTTGCTTTTGGTCTGATTGGCATGTGGGCGGGTCGTTCACGTCTTACAGGTTCTAAAGCGGCCTAGTTCAGTTATGGTTAAACACTGACAGCAGCATAAGCAGTATTCAGGGCCAGTTTAAACATCTTTTTTCGTGTTTAAACTGGCCCTGAATTTTATCGGTTTTGCTTAACTTTATATGTGATGTTTATGCAACTAAACTCGCTTTACGACGCAAACCCAAAAAGCCGAATAAGACCGGTGCCAACAAGAAAAACGCGGCAGGAATAGGCACAGCACTCACAGCCTGACTTATCACAAGATTCGCAAAGGTATCGCCAAATACCACTTCAAAATTAAAACCACTTATCGCCGGTAAAATAATGCTGTCAAAACTACCGACAATGCTGGCGAAGGTCAGGAAGTTAAATGTACCTTCTTGCACATCATCACCAATAAACTCAAAGCTTAATAAACCAGCCAGCGAAGCGACATCCGAAATATCCAGCAGATCGGAGTGCGTTTCATCAAACTCCACAACCATCGAACCAAATTCACCTTGCGTGTAATTACCATTAATCGTCATCGTACCGATAGAGTTACCGGCGGTCAGACTGGCATAGTTGTCATACCCGGTACCATTTACCGTCACAAGGCTGTTAATGGTGCCGGTTCCTGACAAATTACCCCCATTAATATTGACGCTGGTTTGGCTCATGACACCATTGTTGATGGTTTGACCTGCGGTTTGAGTGTAATCACCAACCCAGGCACCACTACCGACCAATTTCGCTTTTTCATTATTAATAAACGTGCCAGTGTTAACGAAGGCGTTCTGGTTATATATCGATTTATTATTCGTCATCACACCATTGTTCACCACGGTGTCATTAATAGCATTGGTCAAGACATAGTTATTCGTCATTGAACCCTGATTAATTAAGCGACCTGCGTTAGTGAATGTGCCCTCATTATTCAGCGTGCCATTATTCACTAGGGTAGAAGCAATGTAGTTATTTAATTTACCGGCCCGGCTGTTGGTCAAAATGCCATTATTAGTAACGGTCCCACCTCTGTAACTCGATAAAGTACCGGTATTGGTGAGAATATCGTTATTGCTCAATTGTCCGTTATTGCTAAAGGTGCCCTGATTCAGAAATTCAGCCTGATTATCAATTTGGCCATCATTGATCCATCTGCCACCTTTATTCTCTATATAGCCTGTATTGGTAATCTGACCACTTGCTGCATTATTCAAATCACTGACATGCGTGGTCAGGCTTCCCGTGTTTAGCAAGATGCCAGAATTATTTAAATCACTGTATTTACCATAAAAAGTACCATTATTAATAAAGGTACCCTGATTAGCTAAAACAGGATATACAGAAAAAGGCCAGCCTATCACTGACAACTCACTATCATTTTGAAACTGTGTTCCGGACACAATGCTTGTCGTGGCATCATCATCAATCGTTAAAGGCGAAGTGTTTATTCCAGATAAAACACCATCAGCACTGGCGGCAGCGCTTAATAGGAGTGATGATGTAAATACCGTCGTGAATAAAGAACGTTTTATAAATTGAGTATGCATGTTCTGAGTCTCTCTCGGTCTATGTAACTCAGCCACCTTAAGAGCTTAAGGTCTGTAGCTTTCCGTCCTCAGCTCACGCTGAGTTTGGCAATAATGATATGGGCATCCAACCCAGCCAGGATTGATGATATAGAGACAGCTACAACGGCACTATCCGATTTTCGCAAACGTATAAATTAATGAGAGACGGGCATTAAGGATAATATTTTCTGACTCGTATATGATGTGCTTTCACATACCTAAGACGGAATAATAAGGGATAGCTATTTTGGTTTTTCGTTACTTTATTTGCCTGCTTTTTTTGATATTACAGGCCTGCTCATCCATACCCACCACACAAAACCGCACTGATACGGCAGTTCGTTTAGCTCAGCTCAATGGCTGGCAATCCCAGATCATCACTACAGCCTCATTTAACTTGCAAAGCTTTATCCCTGAAAAAATCTCACCGTCTAAAGAGTTAACCATTTACATAGAAGGTGATGGTTTAGCCTGGTTGAGTCGACGGAAAATGTCTTCAGATCCGACCCCTATCGATCCATTAACACTCAAGCTCGCACTCCTCGATAACCATGCCGTCTATCTGGCCCGCCCATGCCAATATGTGTGGTCTGGAGGCTGTGAACAGCGTCTGTGGACTTCAGCCCGCTTTTCTCCTGAGGTATTACAAGCGATGAATCAAGCCGTGGATAAGTTAAAAGCCCAATATCAGGCTTCTTCTTTACGGCTTATTGGTTACTCTGGGGGGGGTGCTGTCGCGACGTTATTAGCCGCTGAGCGAGACGATGTTTCTCAGTTAGTCACTGTGGCAGGTAATATTGATACTGATTACTGGACGACATTACAGCATATTTCACCGTTAACAGGCTCATTAAATCCAGCAGACCAGTGGCCTTCATTACAGGCCATTCCACAAATTCATTTTGTGGGGAGTGAAGATAAGATCATGCCCGTTGCTGTGGCTAATGCATACCAGCAACATTTTCCTCAATCAAAACGCCCCACTGTAAGAGTAATCACCGGTATGACTCATCATTGCTGCTGGGTTGAGCACTGGCCAGAGCTATTGCAGGAAATATCTGCCGCTAAGAAATCTGCCCCTTAATTAAATGTTCGTCGTAATGTCGCTGACGGTAGCTCGCCGAATAACTGTAGATAATCATTAGAAAACCGCCCTAAATGCCAGAAGTGCCAATCGCTGGCTATTTGCGTCACCGTCATATTAATATCTGTAGGCCTGAGTAATTGGGATCGCACTCGATTTAATCTCAAGCGATAAAGGTAGGCATTAGGGGTGATGCCCATTACTTTTTTAAAGTGATACTGCAAGTTACGCTGACTGATACAGACATCTTTACAAATATCGATAATGGTTGGGCAAATATGACTGTCCAGCTTAGCGTGAATATAGTCGATAGCTAATCTCACTGATTTAGCCGCTCTTCGCCGTGCCACGACATCAGTTTCTTGCCCATCAAAAAGTAAGGATGAATCTAAAGACAGCAGCACATGTTCCATCACAGAAGTATTTAAGTGTTTTTGCTGCTCTGGCTGACGGTCATCCGAAGACATCGCTGATAATTGATATAGGTAATCAGTAAACAGCTCTAACGGTTGTCGATTTACACCATCAAATACTAAAACACTGTCCACAGGCATTTCCCACTGCCGTGGATTCATCGCTCTGGCAGACTCAAGTAAGGCCGATTGTTCGAATCGAAAATAAACCGTTTCAGCATTTCCCTCAGCCTGGATATCGACTTCAACATTAGCTGGCAAGAAAAATAGTGAATTCTCAAACGCATTATATTCAGATACTCGTACCTGATTTTGTGTGGTACGTTCGAAGGAGATGGTACAAAAGTCTTTTTCGATGATGGCGCGTTTATGTACGACCTGATTTTGCTGCTCGAACACCACTCTGAACGCCTCATTACCCACTTCACGGTAGTGCCCATAAAACTGACCTGCGGATAACTGGGTAATCTCAATCGGTAACCAATCTTGCACAAGCTGCTGTTCATAAGCATCAAACAAAGGCTGATCACAATACACAAGCGCTTGTGTCGGTATCATATTAATGTGTTGGCACAGGTATATAAATTAAGCATTCGAAGAAAAAACCATAAAAGAAGATAGGCAATGAATATACCTTAATTCAATTACTTATGGCATATAAAACAAAAAAACGCCTCAACAGAGCACTGCTGAGGCGTTTCTTATTTCAGACAAAAATTAGCTTAGAACGACAAACGTAATTTCACTGATGCCGTTTGATTTAAAAAGTCTTCACGACCTTCGACATCATATTGAGCGGTGATATCGGTATAGTCGTTTATGTTAACGGTGGCACCAACACCGGCTCTGGCTAACCACGGTGAAGGGTCAATACCTTCTGTTGTGAAGGCAGTGCCACCACCGGTATAGGATGCCGTCATACTGGTATCGTCATTGATGAGGTCATAACCGATGCCCATATTCGCTAGTAAGGTGGTCTTATCATTTAACTGGTGGTCGATATCGGTTTGTGCCATAAGCTGACATCAATACCCTTAGGAAGCAGTAAAAAGAAAGAAGCAATGGCAGAAATAAACAATGTAATAACCAGAACAAGGATGATAGTACGAAGATCAGGTAACAAAACACACTCACTGTTTAAAACTGACATAGATGATATGTCAGCGAACTCAATCGATATACGATGGTAGAAGGATATAAAGCAAATACAAATTATGGCAAATCTTGACGCTGAAATGAAAAAAGCGATCAGAATCAAACCGCATTTCAAATAAAATCATAAGGGCCTGCCCAAAAAGATGACGCTTTATTCTTGGTTATTTCTGTTTATTTATGCCACTTTCACAGCCATTATGTGTCAATACACCTACAGCAAAATAATCAAAGGACGAATATGACGAAGATATATCATAAAAACGACGCGGCCATTTCTGAGCTTGATGAACTGCAATATCACGTCACTCAGCAATGTGGCACTGAACCTCCGTTTAACAATGCCTACTGGGATAATAAAGAACCGGGCCTCTATGTCGATGTGGTCTCTGGCGAGCCCTTATTTACCTCATTAGATAAATACGACTCGATGTCTGGCTGGCCCAGCTTTACACGTCCACTCGACGCCAATAATATCACTGAGCATAGTGATAACACACTAGGAATGGTCAGAACCGAAGTGCGTTCAAAATTCGGTGACTCGCACCTGGGTCATGTATTCCCTGATGGCCCTGAAGAACAGGGTGGTTTACGTTACTGTATTAACTCGGCCAGCTTACGTTTTATTCCAAAAGACCAGTTAGCCGCTGAAGGTTATGCTGACTACCTGCCCTTGTTTGATAATGACGAATCAACGGATACCGACACCATTGAAACCGCCATCTTAGCCGGTGGCTGCTTCTGGGGAATGGAAGAATTATTCCGTCATCAACCCGGCGTGATTAATACCCGCGTTGGCTACACCGGCGGCCATGTGCCTGATGTCACCTATAAAGATGTCAAACAAGGCGACACCGGACATGCTGAGGCGATTGAAGTGATGTTTGATTCTTCACAAACCAGCTATCGTGACATCCTCGAGTTTTTCTTTATGGTGCATGACTCCACCACCAAAAACCGCCAGGGGAATGATATCGGTGACAGCTATCGCTCGGCTATTTTTGTGGAAAATAGTGAACAAGCCAAAGTCGCCGATGAATTAATAAAAGAACTCGATGCCAGCGGCATTCTTCCCGGCCCAATCACCACCGAAGTCACCAAAGCCGGTCCATTTTACGAAGCCGAACCCGAACACCAGGACTATTTACAACATTATCCGAATGGCTATACCTGCCATTGGATTCGTAAAGACTGGAAATTGAAAAAGTAATGCTTAGATAAATCACACACTCGGGCATCCAACTGGATGCCCTTTTGTATGCCTATCTATTTTCCAGACCTTAAGCATCACAACTAAGAGCTAGTCCGCTAGCATTTGACCAAAAAATAAATTTGCTTAAAAACGTAGGTTGGGTTGAACCTGTGAAACCCAACATATCCTATACCTGAATACATGTTGGGTTTCGTACCTCAACCCAACCTACAGTGCTAGATGCCCTTTTTTTACCCAACAATAAAGCACCTCGCTTACCTTTGTTTGGCTTCACAAAAAACGCTAGTGAGTTTGTATTTAAGCTATTGCCAGAAAACACAAAATAAGTCAGAGTTAAACTTAATTCAGAAAATATGGAAGGTTTCATGAATACTAAAAAGTTGGCTTTATTTTTCCAGCCAGGCTCACCATTCCGGCTCTATTTCCCCAAAAAATTAATCGCGTTTTTATTAATAAACAGATACTTAAGAAATCTAAACCAGTATTACAGAGCGACTTCTTTAATATTTATTGTGAAGCCAGAGGCTTCATAAAAGATACTGTTAGGCTTCACTAATGAAAACAGAGCGAGCTAGTATTAAAAACCAATTTAAAGGGCTTTATTCAGAAGTAGAAAGAATTCTATTTAGGCTTGATCCTATGGGGATTAATTT
This sequence comes from Methylophaga thalassica MP, assembly GCF_000214595.1. Taxonomy (GTDB): domain Bacteria; phylum Pseudomonadota; class Gammaproteobacteria; order Nitrosococcales; family Methylophagaceae; genus Methylophaga; species Methylophaga thalassica. The sequence goes on from NZ_AFIG01000003.1 coordinate 238,153, forward strand.
CGAAGACAATACTGACGAATATGATCCAGAAGTAGACATCATTCTACCGAGATTGAAAACGGCAAATACAGAACTTGAGGTATTGGATATCATTCATGAAGAGTTTTGTCGTTGGTTCGATTCGGAGTTGGTTGGCAATAAAAACAATCCAATTTATAGAGAAATAGCAAAAGAGGTTTGGTCGGCATGGATAAAATTCTCTCGGCCATTAGCCTAACAACCACAGGCAGTCGACGCAAAAAGACCACGCAACTGCTGCAAGCGTTAAAGGCTTTGAGAGTGGAGTTAAATTTGGGCATCGAAGAAAATGGATTTGAGATTCACTCTGGCTTTCTAGATAACGATTCTATCAGTGAAATAATTACTTAGATTGAAACGTTAGATTCAGACTTCCCGACACATGGAATTCGTAACGCTGAGAAGAAACTCAGCTCTGTTAAAAATCTCGTCGAGTCAGACTTGCTTCTAGAAAAGGCCAGGATTTATATCACAGGAAAACCTGAAGTAGTGCGAGTTATTGTCTTTGATAAAACGGCCGATAAGAACTGGCTTGTTGCTTGGCATCAAGATAAGACAATTTCAGTTAGTGACAAGAAAGAGATTGATGGTTGGGGGCCTTGGACTTTGAAAGATGGGGTTCACCATGTTCAACCTAAGCTAAATGTCTTGGAGGAAATGGTAACTTTCCGCATCCATCTAGATGATGCAAATGAGAGCAATGGCTGCTTAAAAGTCATACCAAAAAGTCATAGATTGGGCATTCTCAGCAAAAATGAACAAGATCGTGTTGTTGCTGAATCAGAAGCATATATCTGCTCAGCTAAATCGGGAGACTTATTAGTAATGCGGCCACATTTACTGCATTCATCAAGCAAAGGCACAGAGCCAAATCACCGTCGTATTGTTCATATAGAGTACAGTAGCTTTCAGTTACCAATCGGGCTAGCATGGGCTTAACACTGGCATGCTCCAAAATGGACACAGTCCTGATAAGGAATTAGATGAAATCATTAGAAAAGCTCAAATTTTGGTCCACTGTCGTTGCGATTATCTCAATCATTTTGGTGGCAGTTTCTGTAATCGGTGCGGTTTGGACAGCTATGCCACTATCTGATGTATTCGTCAGGGTTGGGGCATCATTTTTTGTTATTTTTCTACTTTCTCTATCCATACAAAATTTAGCTAAAGGACTTTGTTCTGAAAATCAAAGTGACGATTAATTTTGAGTCTGAAAAAAGTTATAGGCATAAACAAGTGCCGTATTGATGAAGGAAGTGAACATAATGCATAACAAGGAATCAAATGAAATCTGCACAAAAATTTAGATTTTGGTCTGCTATATCTGCGATTGTTTCTATCGTATTGGTGGCAGTTTGCGTCATTGGAGCAATTTGGGCATCTCCACCCGTGTTTGTCATCTTGAGCAAAATGGGAGCAACCTTTTTTGTAATTTTTCTTCTGTCTTTATTTATTCAGAATGTAGCAAAAGGTTATTGTTCTGATGATTAATAATCAAACATTCAAACACTATAAACCAATTGATTTCGACCCGAGGCAAGGCTGACATGTCAGACGATATACAAAATAACCACGCCATGCCAGCAGATGCCAACCCCGAGTTAGTGTCAAACGATATGCCTGCCAACACCATATTTAAGTCAAGTTCGCACTGGGCAGTAGTCGGTATATTTTTACTGCTCTTACTGGCCAGTATTGCTCACGCTCGTGATTTTCTCGTGCCGGTAGCGCTTGGCGTGTTATTGGCACTGGTATTTAGTCCGGTGCGACGCTTCCTTGAGCGCCGTCGGCTACCACCAGCTATCTCCGCGTTTATTATTGTCAGTGGACTGATGACGCTAATAGGCTTGGGCTTAAGCACGCTCGCCGATCCCGTACAGCGTTGGATTAAAGAAGCCCCCACCATCGGCTATAAAATAGAACAGAAATTGCGTGGTGCCAACCAGTCAGCAAAAGAGGTCATTGATGCCGGTAAGCAGATTGAGCAGATCGCCTCGCTGGAAAACGAGACAGAGCAAGTACAGAAGGTCTCACCACGCGAACCTGGCGTACTTGTGAAACTGGCCACTTCGGTGCCTGAAATTCTGGCACAAGTGGTATTTACCTTAGTATTGCTGTTCTTTCTGCTGGCCTCAGGTGATATGTTTTACGAGAAGCTAGTTCACATCATGCCGACGTTTAAAGATAAGCGTAATGCGATCAAAATTAGCTATGACATTGAGCGTAAGTTGTCGAATTACTTATTCACTATCACCCTTATTAATGCTGTGCTTGGTATAGCGGTTGGAGTATCAATGTGGCTACTGGGCATGCCAAATGCCATCTTATTCGGAGTGTTAGCGTTCGCCTTTAATTTTGTACCTTACCTTGGTGCTATTGTCGGCGTTGTGATCGCGGCTCTCGTGGGATTGCTTACCTTTGACCATACCGGTACCGCACTGCTTCCGGCCCTCACTTATTTGATCTTAACTATTTTTGAAGGACAGATTGCCACACCATATTTCGTTGGTCGGCGTTTAGAAATGAACCCCGTCGTGATTTTCCTCTCGGTCGCATTATGGGCCTGGCTGTGGTCGATTGTGGGTATGTTAGTAGCAGTGCCATTATTGGTTGCTGTTCGCACCTTTTGCGAACATATCCCCAGCTTGCAAGCATTTGGTACTTTTCTCTCGGCACGCGGTAGTGAAAACTTTCATCCAGAAAATACCGACATAGAAACCTGATGTGATACTAGAGGAAAAATAGAGATGGCGCTGGGGAAATAGAAAGGCGAAATCAAGAAACAAAATACTTCTGACGCTAAAAAAAAGCATTAGCATTAAGTTGAGAACTTATCAGCACAAATCGGAAATTTGAAAAGCTCCTAACCCCCCGTCTATTGCCGCCAAAAATTAGGGTTGATTGATGGACTAAGTGGTCGAGTGTCTGACCGAAGGGAGTTATCGACCACGCCATCAAGCAAAGTTAATTTTTGGATGAAAGGCAATATCGGGTGCCCTTTTGTTTGGTTCGTTTATTTTGGGCATGCACAAATTCGTCTGGAACGAATTTGGACGCCAGAGGCGCCCGTAGGGTGAGTGACATGGATGTCACGAATCAAATTAAATGAACGCCTTGCGGCAGCGTGTGATTTAACAAAAGAAACTATCCGTTGGGTTTCGTTCCTCTACCCAACCTACATACCCCATAGTTTTTATTATAAAAATCAAACCATTATACAGATTAACATATTCTCTTATAGTTTAAAGAAGGGTGCGCTTGCGCGCACCCCGGTTGAGTTAGGCTGCTTTAAAAGTGTCAGCGTTTTGATCTTCCATATCATGTTCCAAAGCTTTGTTAACCGTTTGATTAATCGGAATCGATTTAGGCTTCATCGCTTCAGGAATTTCTTTCACAAGGCTGATAGTCAGTAAGCCATTGGAAAGATCGGCGCCAGTCACTTCGACGTAGTCCGCAAGGTTGAACTTACGTTCAAATGAACGATAAGCAATGCCTTGATGGAGGTATTTACGCTCTTCTTTAGTCGCTTTTTCACTTCGTACTGTCAGCACACCATTTTCAACCTGAATATCAAGCTCCTCTTGAGTAAAACCGGCAACGGCTAGTGTGATGGCATAGCGGTTGTCCTCGATGAGCTCGATATTGTAAGGAGGGTATCCACTGGAAGTGGAGTCTGCAGTGAGTGCATGGTTAATCAGTGATCCCAAACGATCAAAGCCAACACTACTACGATAAAGAGGGGTTAGGTCAATTGCATTCATGGTATATCCTCCGTTAGAAGCAATATAAAACAAAAACAATCAATGGTGAGTGCCCCTTAATGGCAGCCTCTCACGCTATGTTTAATAAGGTTTGACTCAGCAGATTTCAAGTCGTTTTATGAAATTTTTTATCTAACCATAATGCATAACGACGGTACATTTTTGATCAATCTTGGCTCAATACCAAAGGGAATCAGCACCAGCTAACTCCCCCTCTTTCATACTCAGATATTTGTTTTGGATTAATGCAATGTATTTGGATCACTTGCTGAAGCGACGGTGTTATTAAATAACTTGGCGACATCGACTTTATCAAAGGTGTAATGCTGATTACAGAATTCACAGGCGACTTCGATCTCACCTTCGGTGGCGATAATATCATCAGCCTCTTCCTGCCCTAACATGGCAATGGTTTCTTCTACGCGCTGACGTGAGCAGGTGCAGGAGAAACGTAAATCAGTTGGTTCGAACAGTCTGACTTGTTCCTCATGGAATAAACGATGTAACAAAGTTTCTGATTCTAATGTCAGCAATTCTTCATCGGTAATCGTGCTTGCCAGTTGGCTGATACGGAACCAGTCTTCCTGAGCATCTTCACGTTGATTTTCTTCGCTGGGTAGTTGCTGTAAGAATAAGCCAGCGACATTATGTTCATTAGCTGACAGCCAGATTTTAGTGGCTAATTGCTCAGAGTTTTCAAAGTAGTTTTCCAGAGTTTCAGCTAAGTTAACTCCTTGCAGACTGACTACGCCCTGATAAGGTTGTTTGGCCCCTTCCTGCTCAATGGTAATTGCTAAGGTACCACCGCCCATCATATCAGTCAGGCTGGCATCGTCGGCGATCTCCCCATCCCACTGAGCCAGAGCACGTAAGGTATCTTTACTGGTACATTCCACCATCATCAATGAAACCGGACCTTCAGAACGCACTTGTAATACCAGTCGGCCAGTGATTTTGACTGTGGCGGCTAACAGTGCTGCTGCCCCCATCATTTCACCTAAGACATTGCGTAAGGCTTGAGGGTAGTCACGGCGATTTAACACTTCCTGCCAACTTTCCTGCAAGTTGACCCACTCACCGCGAATCGCTGCATTGTCAAAAATAAAACGTTGTAAACAATCTGATTTCACTGCTGTGATACCTATTTCTTTAAGTTTGGGAATGGGTGTCATACGACAAATGGCTAAAACGAAATAATGACATTTCGCTCATCCAATAAAAAAGCCGGACAAATGTTTGCCCGGCTATTCTATCGCATCTGCGGTGTTTAACTAAGCAATCTTCAACAAAATCTCGTTGATACGTTTGACATAGGTGGCTGGATCTTCCAGTTGCCCACCTTCTGCCAATAATGCCTGGTCAAACAGAATCGATGTCCAGTCGGTAAAGCGACTTTCATCTGATTCATCTTTCAGTTTCACGACCATCGGATGCTCAGGGTTCAGTTCCATAATCGGTTTTGTGCCTGCCACATCCTGACCGGCTGCTTTTAACATACGCTCGAGATTCATACTCATATCGTAGTTATCAGCGACTAAACAGGCTGGAGAGTCTGTTAAACGATGCGTGATACGTACATCTTTGACTTTGTCTTCCAGTGATTTTTTCACTCTTTCCACTAAGTCTTCGAAGTTTTTATCGGTTTCTTCGTGCGCTTTTTTCTCTTCTTCGTCTTCCAGCTCACCTAAGTCCAGGTCACCTTTAGCGACTGATTGCAGGTGTTTATCATCAAACTCCGTCAGCGAATTCACTAACCATTCATCCACACGATCTGTCAGCAATAAGACTTCAATACCTTTCTTACGGAAAACTTCCAGATGCGGGCTGTTTTTCGCTGCCGCGTAGCTTTCTGCAGTGATGTAGTAAATCTTCTCTTGCTTGTCTTTCATCCGGCTGACGTAGTCTTCCAGAGAAACCGTTTGGTCTGACGAGCCAGATTCGGTAGTGGCAAAGCGGAACAATTTCGCCAATGTTTCTTTATTAGCAAAGTCTTCGCCCGGACCTTCTTTTAACACCTGACCAAATTCTTTCCAGAACTCAGCATATTGCTCCGGTTCGTTTTTCGCCAGTTTGCTCAATTCGCTCAGGACTTTTTTCACTGACGCAGCACGGATGGTATCGATGGTTTTACTGCTTTGCAGAATTTCACGTGACACATTCAATGGCAAGTCGTTAGTATCCACCACACCACGAATAAAGCGCAGGTAACGTGGCATCAATTGTTCGCTGTCTTCCATGATAAAGACGCGTTTTACATACAGCTTGATGCCGTGCATGCGGTCACGGTCCCACAAATCAAATGGGGCTTTTGACGGAATGTAGAGCAGTGAGGTGTATTCGATATTGCCTTCGACTTTGTTATGACTCCACAGCATGGGGTCCTGATAGTCGTGAGCGATTTGTTTATAGAATTCTTTGTACTGATCGTCGGTGATGTCATTTTTCGACAGAGACCATAAGGCTGTCGCTTTGTTGATGGTTTCATCACCTTTATCGGCTTCATCAATTTCGCCATCTTCGTTCGGTAATGGCTCTTTTGCCATCACAATCGGCAGGTTGATGTGGTCTGAGTACTTGGTGATGATATTACGCAGACGCCAGCCGTTAGCGAACTCTTCTTCACCTTCACGAAGATGTAGCACGATTTCTGTACCGCGTTGTGGTTTTTCGATGGTTTCAATGGTGAACTCACCTTCACCGGCAGATTCCCATTGCACACCATGCTCAGCCGTCAGACCAGCACGGCGTGTTCGTAATGTCACTTTGTCAGCCACGATAAAGGCAGAATAGAAACCGACACCGAACTGACCAATTAATTGTGAATCTTTACTTTGATCGCCTGTGAGCTTTTCAAAAAACTTACGAGTACCACTGCGAGCAATGGTGCCGATATTTTCAATCACTTCTTCACGCGTCATACCAATACCGTTATCACTGATAGTGACGGTATTTTTATCTTTATCAAACTCGACACGAATTTTTAATTCCGCATCATCTTCATAAAGTGCATCGTCTGATAACGCTTCAAAACGCAATTTATCAGCTGCATCGGCCGCGTTTGAAACTAATTCACGTAAAAAGATCTCTTTATTGGAGTACAAAGAGTGAATCATCAGATTCAATAGTTGTTTGACTTCAGTTTGAAAACCTAGCGTTTCCTTATGTGCATCAACACTCATTGAAAAAATGCCTCCGTATGGCTATTTGTTTGGACATGGGAAGCAGATGGGGTCGGCTTTTTTAAAATCAAGAGCAAATGATGAATATCTGTCACTTGGATTTTTCTTCCCAGCCAACCATAATAGTGAATAATTTTCTAAAGCCGGATAGTGCTCGGTTGACACAAGTACATTGGATTCTACATACATGTCGAAAAACCAGCTCCGCATTCTGACCTACAATTTGCATAAAGGCTTTAACACCAGTAACCGCCAATTCACGTTGCATCCGATCCGAGATGCCTTGGTGGAAACCAATGCCGATATCATGCTGCTGCAGGAGATTCAGGGCGAGCACAGTAAACATGGTTTAACTCATGACGCTTGGCCGGAAGGTTTACACTCTGAGTTTTTGGCAAAAGATGTTTGGCCTCATCATGCTTACGGCAAGAATGCCATTTATGAAGTCGGTCATCATGGCAATGCTATTCTCAGCAAATACCCACTTGTCAGCTGGGAAAATATCAATGTCTCCCCTTTCAGTTGGGCCAGCCGTAGTCTGTTACATGGCGAAATTCAATTGCCCTGGTCAGATGAGATTTTGCATATCATTTGTATTCACCTGGGTTTAACCGGTATAGAACGTCGCAAGCAATTTGGCTTGTTATGTGATCGTATACAGGCGCATGTACCGGATAGCGCACCACTCATTGTCGCCGGTGATTTTAATGACTGGACTGGTCAGGCTGAAAAGCGTCTGGCACAGCGTCTGGATTTAAAAGAAGCTTACCGTACCCTGCATAATCGCTATGCGCGAACCTGGCCCTCATGGATGCCAATGTTGAAAATGGATCGTATTTATTATCGGGGTATGGAGCCGACATTATGTGGCAGACCACCGCATTCGGCATGGAACCAATTATCCGATCACGCGCCACTTATCGCCGCTTTTGACTTACCCTGAGTCGATAGCTTTAAGGATGAAAATCATCGAACAGCTCAGAAAATGGGCAACTGCATTAAAAACCCAAATTACCGCATTGTATATCGCCTATCAGCGTCCAGATGTACCGTTGCTGAGTAAAATCATTATTAGTCTTGTCATCGCTTATGCCGTCAGCCCGATTGATCTGATTCCCGATTTTATTCCCATCTTGGGCTGGTTGGATGAACTTCTGCTGTTACCTCTCGGCTGTTGGCTGGCTATTCGATTAATGCCTTCCGCCATCTGGCTCGATTGTCAGGAAAAAGCACAACATCGTTCTATCCAACTGCCGCTTAACCGATGGATCGTGTGGGGTATTATCATCATTTGGTGTTTGCTGGCTGTTTGGCTACTCTCTTTAGCCTGGCCCTACTTTGAACAGTATTTTTAAGGCAGCATGAACTTGCAGAGATAAGGTAATTTTCATTTAATGATTCGGTTTATAACTCTATCAACGATTACTTTTCTTTGAAAAAAACCGTCTTTATCTGAGGTGCCAATGTCTGAGTCAACAAAACTCGATAATCCGATTACCTTCACTATAGGCCACGAACAATTACAGATTCGTCGACGCTATGAAGTGGTTAGTATTCTCAATGATTTTCTGATTGCTATCTGGTTTTTGATCGGCAGTATTCTCTTTCTGTATCCCGAGTACGAAAATACCGCAGTATGGCTTTTCATTATTGGTAGTTTTCAGTTTTTATTACGGCCCACTTTACGTTTAGCTTCTCATATTCACCTGCAGCGTATTCCTGAGTCTGAGTGGCAAAAATAGTGGTTAACGAACAATAAGATTCTACGATGACCGATTATATCGGGCGATATGCCCCCTCTCCCACTGGACCACTACACTTTGGTTCACTGGTCACTGCTGTTGCCAGCTATCTTGAGGCTAAAACCCAGTCAGGCAAATGGCTATTGCGAATGGAGGATCTGGATAAACCCAGAGAAATGCCTGGCGCCGCAGATGAGATATTACGTACGCTGGAAAGTTATGGCTTTGAATGGGATGGAGAGGTTGTTTATCAAAGCCAACGTAGTGACTTATATCAATCTTATCTTGACCAACTCATTGATAAACAACGTGTCTATCCCTGTAATTGTAGCCGCCGCGAAATTGCCGACATTGCCCATGCAGGAATAGAAGGTCCTATCTACCCAGGCTCATGTAGACATGGTCTGTCATCACACCGGCAACAGATAGCCTGGCGACTTCGAGTAGATAGCGACAGACTGGTTTTTAGTGATCGGGTCTATGGTAACTTCCAGCATCATCTAAAGAATGATTTTGGTGACTTTATATTAAAACGCGCTGACGGGCTCTTTGCCTATCAGTTAGCTGTGGTAGTGGATGATGCCGAGCAAGGTATCACTCATGTTGTTCGAGGTGCAGATTTATTAAATTCGACCAGTCGCCAGATTTATCTACAGCAGCAATTAGGTGTTTCGACACCAAGCTATACCCATATTCCTCTAGTAAAAAATGCTCAAGGTGAAAAGCTGAGTAAACAAACCGCTGCACCAGCAATCAAAGACAAGGAGGCAGCTGCACAGTTAATTAACGCCCTCTGTTTTTTGGGGCTTGATGTAACAGCTCTGTCTTCAGCGATGCCGGTTTCAACTTTATGGCAGTGGGCATTGCCCCATTGGCAACTCTCAGGAGTTCAGAAAAAAATCATCCAAAAAAACAGTGAAAAAAGCTAAGGAAAGTAAGCGCCTGTCCGCTAAGGTGAATAGTATTATCAATCAACATGACAACTTCATGTTTTTTTAAGGAAAACCGCATGCTTAATCAACTCACTGTGAAAAAGAAACTCTTCATTTTGTCAGTATTGGTCGGTGTGACAATATTAGTGATGATTATTCTCGGGCAGATATTCCTATCCAAAATTATTCACTTAGAAAATGCCGCTCATCAAGCTGTTAAGTTAGAAACGAATATGTTGATGTTACGTCGACATGAAAAAGACTTTCTCAAACGACTTGATTTGAAATATCAAGATGAGTTTCATCAAACACAACAGATTTTTCTCAGTAATCTTGAACAACTTTCTCAGTCACTGGATCAGCTGGGTCAGTCACACGAGTCACTCAATGCACTTCATGATGTGCTGATTGAATACGGCACAAAATTTGATGAAATTGCAGCCGTTGAACAAACCATAGGATTAACCCCTACCGATGGTTTATATGGCAACCTTCGAAAAGCAGTGCATCAGGTTGAGGAGACCATCAACACATTTAATGACGATACTTTACTTGCCGCCATGCTGATGCTGAGACGTCATGAAAAAGACTTTATGCTGCGTTCAGACATCAAATATGTCAGTAAATTTGAAGAATCCTATACTGATTTTAATCGCCGCCTGGATGACAGCTATATTTCCACGGATATGAAAAAACAGATTGGCAATGAAATAGAAAAGTATCGTGCTGATTTTTTATCTTTAGTGAAAGGTTATGAAACACGTGGGATGAATTCTGAATCAGGATTGCTGGGAGAATTACGTAGCACGATCCATCGAAGTGAAGGTGAACTTGATACGCTTGAACAACATATCAGTAATGAAATCCCAAAAGCGATACAAAATGCAAAGATCACTGTTTTTGTTATCGCATTGACACTGGCAGCACTGATTTTATGGCTTATCAGGCTATTAAGCCAAAGTATTATCATTCCACTTCATAAGCTGTCTGAAACCATGCAAGAAGTCGAAAAAAATCGCGATTTAAGCTTGCGTGTTGATGATAGTGGTAAAGATGAAATTGCCGAAATGGCACACTCCTTTAACCTAATGACGGCCTCATTTCAAAAGCTGATTCAACAGGTCATGACCTCTGCTCTCACCGTCAGTGCCGCAGCTGAGGAACTCTCTGTAGTGGCTGAACAAACCAAAAAAGGTGTTATCAACCAACAAAGCAGTAGTGAGCAAGTTGCTACAGCCATGAATGAAATGACCGCGACTGTGCAGGAAGTCGCACGTTATGCGGCTGAAGCAGCGAGTTTATCTAAAAGTTCTGATAGCGAGACCAGTCAGGGACAATTATTGGTCAAAGACACCATTGATTCCATCAAACAATTGGCTGTTCAGAGTTCAAGTAACGCAGATGCCATTAAAAACCTGCAGTCAGAAAGTGAAAACATTGGCACCGTATTAACCGTCATCCAAAGTATTGCCGAACAAACCAACTTACTAGCATTAAATGCAGCGATTGAAGCGGCACGTGCTGGCGAGTCTGGTCGAGGTTTTGCTGTTGTCGCAGATGAAGTCAGAACATTGGCACAACGCAGCAAAGAGTCAACAGAAGAAATTAAAACGATTATCGAGCGTTTGCAAAATGAAGCCAATCAATGTGTGACAGCTACAATGAAAGGCAAAGAATATGTAGAAGCCACCGTGACTAAAGTTGGCGCAGCTGGCGAAAGTCTCAGTATGATTTCAGAACGTGTCAGATCGATTATGGATATGAACACACATATTGCAAGTGCCGCCGAAGAACAGAGTGCCGTGGCTGAAGACATTAACCGTAATGTAAATCACATTGCACAAGTAGCCGAAGAAAATGCTGAAAGCACATCACAAACAACGGAAACCAGTCAGGGCCTTGCTGGACTAGCCGCAGACTTGCAAAAACTGATTACTCAGTTCAAAGTCTGACATAACAGAGCGTCATGGATGACGACTATCAGTGGTGGCAAGACAGTGCTGATTCACATTATGATGCATACTCAGGACTTATATTCAGGATGACATGTTATGCCTTTGTACCGTTTCTTCATATTTGTGTTAATCAGTCTGACGGTGGCTGTATGTGATTCTGACTCGGCGCAACGAACTCTTAAGCAACAACAACTGAATATCAGTGGTCAAATCAGTTATCGCGAACGTATTGCACTTCCCAAAAAATCCCAACTCATCATTAAACTGGAAAATATCACCAGCGCACAAAAAAATGGCGAAATCATCGCCGAAAAAACGATATCACTCGGCAACCGCCAAGTGCCCATCGATTTTCAGCTACAGGTGTTTAAAGATCAGCTGAACAAAGATGAAAATTATGCACTGCGTGCCTCTATTCAGGATAAAAGTGGGGAATTACTCTGGACCACCGATGAACTGAATCTGGTTCCTACAGATACCGATAAGGTTTCGCTCGGCCTACTTAATCTGGTGAAATTTCAACAGCCTGAGAATGATAATAGTCACACGGTACTGTTTCAATGTGGTGAACAACAGATCATAACCGTCATCAAAAATGAGTCTATGCAGCTCAAGATGAACGATGATTTGTATATGCTATTTCAGGTGCCAACCGCTTCCGGTGCCAAATATCAGTCTAAAGATAAATTAGTCAGTTTCTGGAGTAAAGGTCATCAGGGGATTCTGACCATTGCTGATATGAGTTGGAGTCATTGTACTGCTGTTAATCAGGATCAACTGGAACAACTGCCTTTCCGAGCTCAAGGCCACGAGCCAGAATGGTCGCTTTCTGCAACGTATGACCAGGTGATTATGACGTGGGATAAAGGACAGAAACAGAGCGTGCTGGCTGAGACAGAACTGAATATTTACCACACCGGTTTTGAACTCAAAGCCTACTCTGACACCCGCTATATCAAAGTAGAAACCTTAGCTACTTTATGCCGTGATGATATGTCGGGATTACCCTACCCTTATCAGGTTAGCGTGCGATTGGACAATCTCGATTTTCAGGGCTGCGGGGGCCATAGTCGTGATTTACTCGTAGGTCAGGAATGGATAGTTCAGGACTTAAATCAACAAGGTGTGATTGATTTTTCGCGTCTGACGATGACCTTTGATGATCAGGGGCGTTTATCAGGATTTACTTCATGTAACCAGTACAGTACGGCTTATGAATTTAATGAACGACTGGATATCGCTTCAGCGATTACCACACAAAAAGTGTGTCCGGTGGCTATTATGAATCAGGAAAAATTATTTTTGTCGATACTGACGGATGTGGAATCGCTGGATATCAGCATCAACGGCGCTTTGATTTTGAAAACAGCAGACGGGCGGACGATTACCGCCCGTCGCTGATAAAGCCGGGCTTTATTTCAAAGCCGGGCTTTATTTCATTACCACATGATTGTGACTATGGTAACGGCGATTACCTTCCAGCTTCCGTAACATCACATAGAAAACTGGGGTAAAGAACAAGCCGAAGAATGTGACCCCGAGCATGCCTGAGAAAACGGTGACACCAATATCATTACGCATTTCTGAACCTGCACCGGTCGATAGCACCATCGGTACAACCCCCATAATAAACGCAAAGGATGTCATCAAAATCGGTCTTAAACGCATACGACTGGCTTTGATTGCCGCTTTTACTGTTTCCATGCCATCAATCTCAAGCTCGCGAGCGAACTCAACAATCAAAATGGCATTTTTACTGGCCAGTCCCGCCAGCACAAAGAAACTTATCTGCGTGAAGATATTGCTATCGCCATCGGTTAACCATACACCCGTCACTGCTGCCAGAATCGATAGCGGCACAATGGTAATCACCACCAGCGGCAAGATAAGACTTTCATATTGTGCAGCTAACACTAAGAAAACCAATAACAAACATAAAGGGAAAATGAATAACGCAGTATTCCCGCTAATCACTTGTTGATAGGTTAAATCAGTCCATTCAAATTCCATTCCCGAAGGCAAGGTTTTTTCCAGGATCTCACTAATCGCATCTTGGGCCTGGCCACTTGAGTAACCCGGTGCGGCATTACCATTCAAGTCAGCTGCCAGATACCCGTTGTAGTGAGCCGCACTTTCCGGACCATAGCTTTCTTGCATTTGTAATACGCTGCCTAATGGCACCATATCGCCATTGCTATTCCGTACTTTTAGATTCAACGCATCATCCGGTGCATTACGATAATCAGAGTCAGCCTGAGCAATCACCTGATAGGTACGACCAAACTGATTGAAATCATTGATGTAGAGTGAACCGAGATAAATCTGCATGGTGTCAAAAATATCTTTGATGTTCAGTCCAAGCTGTTTGGCTTTTGTCCGATCTAAATCAGCATAAAGCTGAGGCACATTAATTTTATAGTTCGAGTAAACGCTGGTAAGTGCTGGACTCTGCCATGCCTGACCTTGCACCTGAGAGACTACTTCAGCAAGTTTTTCATAACCCAGATCTGCGCGGTCCTCAATCTGCAATTTAAAACCACCTGTCGTTCCCAAACCACGCACGGGTGGTGGCGGAAAAATGGCGATGAAGGCTTCTTCTACCTGAGCAAATTTCGCTTGCAAACGACCTGCAATAGCCGCAGCAGACAGGTCAGGTGACTTACGTTTATCAAATGAATCCAAAGTAACAAACACAATACCGGCGCTTGGGCTATTTGTGAAACCGTTGACGGATAATCCCGGGAACTGCACAGCACTCTGAACACCTGGTTCATTCAGTGCAATACGCCCCATTTCTTTGATAACGTCCTGTGTCCGCGCCAGCGATGCACCATCTGGTAATTGGGCAAAACTGATCAGGTATTGTTTATCCTGTGCTGGTACAAAGCCCTTTGGCAATATATTCAAACCATAGACCGTCATCCCTAATAAGATGATGTACACAAAAGACATGATGACTTTGTGTTTTAACAAACCACCGACTGAACCAGAATAACCATTTGATGCTTTCTTAAACGTCTTGTTGAAGATGTTAAAGAACCAGCCAAACAGAAAATCAATGATTCTGGTGAGTCTGTCTTTAGGCGCATCATGCCCTTTCAACAACAGCGCCGATAATGCTGGACTCAAGGTCAAGGAGTTAACGGCTGAAATCACTGTAGAGATAGCAATCGTCAACGCAAATTGTTGGTAGAACTGCCCGGTTAAACCACTCACAAAAGCGATAGGTACAAACACGGCAACCAGCGTTAACGAAATCGCGACGATAGGCCCACTGACCTCTCGCATGGCTTGGTAACTTGCTTCAAGCGGAGATAAACCATTCTCAATATTACGTTCGACGTTTTCCACGACCACAATCGCATCATCCACCACGATGCCAATGGCCAGCACCAAACCGAATAAGGACAAGGTATTGATGGAAAAGCCAAACACATGCATCAACGCAAAGGTACCGATAATTGAAACCGGCACGGCTAATAATGGAATTAATGAGGCACGCCATGTTTGCAAGAACACGACCACGACGATAACGACTAAGACAAGCGCTTCCAGTAAGGTTTTAATGACCGCATGAATGGAGTCACGAACGAATACGGTCGGGTCATACACCACGCTGTAATCGACGCCCTCAGGGAAATTCTTTTTCAGCTTGGCCATGGTGCTGCGAATATTGTCGGAAATCTCGATGGCATTCGCACCCGGTGACTGGAAGATAGGAATCGCTACCGCAGGCTGATTATTTAACATTGAGTTCAAGCTGAACTCAGCCGCTTGTAATTCAACTCTGGCAACATCTTTCAGACGTGTCACCTGACCATCACTACCAGCTCTGATAATGATGTTTTCAAACTCTTCCGGTGATTCCAGACGACCTTTTGCATTGATCGGTAATTGCACATCAACCGGTTCGGTCATCGGCGCGCCGCCGATAATACCGGCAGCTACCTGAACATTTTGCTCTCTGATCGCGTTGACCACATCCATCGCCGTCAATTGTCGTTCGGCTACTTTTTCAGGGTTGAGCCAAATACGCATGGCATAGTCACCTGAACCAAATAAACGAACTTGGCCCACGCCTTCAACTTTGGCTAACTCATCTTTAACATGCAAAACAGCATAGTTACGCAGATATAACTCATCATAACGTTTATCAGGAGAGGTTAAATGCACAACCATGGTCAGATCAGGGGAGCTTTTCACCACTGTTACGCCCAGTTGGCGAGTCACTTCTGGCAGTCTAGGGGTTGCCTGAGTGACACGGTTTTGCACCATCTGTTGAGCTAAATCCGGATCGGTGCCTATTTTAAAAGTCACAGTCAGTGTCATGCGACCATCTGAGGTAGCTTGTGAAAACATATAGATCATGTTTTCTACACCACTCAGCTGCTCTTCCAGTGGTCTGGCTACCGTCTCAGCAATGACTTTAGGGTTGGCACCCGGAAACTGAGCGTTGACGACAACTGAGGGTGGCGATACCTCAGGATATTCCGATATCGGCAGCTGAAACATCGACAGTAAGCCGGCAATAAAAATAAGAATGGATAAAACACCCGCAAATATGGGTCTGTCCACAAAAAACTTGGAAATATTCATTGCGTTCCTTCGTTACGCTATTTAGCGACTTAACTTATTGTCAAAGCTATTTTTCTGACACCGGAGCATCTGTTTCAGCCACAGCTTTCGGTGAAACAACCATATTTGGTCTAATGTGAGACAGGCCATTTACAACGACTTTATCACCGGCTTTTAAGCCCGATAACACGATACGCTTGTCTTGGTGATGTCCACCTAACACAACTTCCTGATAAACCGCCTGATTCTCATCATTGATCACAAACACAAACTTCTTGTTTTGATTGGTGCCAATCGCTCTGCTAGGGATGAGCAATGCATCTTGTTTATCAGGTGAACCGACTTTTACATTGGCATACATACCCGGCGTCAACGCACCATCTTTATTATCAAAAATAGCGCGGGCACGTATGGTGCCGCTGGCAATATCCAAACGATTATCTAAAGAATAAATATCACCGTGATACACAACGCTTTCATCTGCCGCCAGAGTCATATCAACAGGCATTGTGTGTTCTTTTTCCGTATTTCTCATCATCTTTATATATGTTTGCTCATCGACATCAAACTCAGCATAAAAACGATCATTGGCCACAATGGTGGTTAATACGGGCGCACTCGGTGTCGTTTCGATGATATTGCCTACCGTCAATTCAGCGCGGCTGAGACGACCAGCAAATGGCGCACGGATATAGCAATAATTCAGATTCAGTTTTGCTTGTGAGACAGCACTTTCTGCTTCGCGAATAGCCGCAATGGCAACCTGATTTTCATTTTTAGCGGCATCAAACACACTATCAGACACCAATTTATCTCTGACCAGTTTTTCTGTACGAGCGAGCTCATCTTTGGCCAGAGTCGCTTTCGATTTAGCAGATGCCAATTGCGCTTCGGCACTGGCTAAAGCCGCTTTGTAAGGACGTGGGTCGATAACAAAAAGTAGCTCATTTTTCTCCACTAACTGGCCATCAGTGAACAATACCTGTTGAAGTTCGCCGCCAACGAGCGGTTTGATATCCGCTCTATCAACTGCACTCAATCGACCAGAAAAGCTTGTCCAGATGCGAACTTTCTCTGGTTGTATGGTAATCACCTCAGCGACAGGTGGCGGCGGCGTATTTGGCGCTGCGGCTTGTGCAGATTTCTCACCCTGCTTTGCAAACATCACATAGGCAACTCCCGCTGCGATGCACACAAGAATAAAAATAAGTAGCTTTAATCCACCGCGATTTTGACGGTTTGATGATACTTCAGACATGGAAATCTCCGTGAGCCAGATAAGCCTAGCAGGTCCTTGATAAAACTATCCTGTTCAGGATAAACTGCAATAGAAGACATACCGACCGGTATGTTAGTCAATATGACCGAGAAAATAGTCAACTTTTCTACAAGATTCATATAAAACAACGATCTAATTCACCATCACGGTAACTCATCTTATTTAAAGTATGCTTTCATTTTGGATAGTTTCTTGTAAGAAACTTGTCACACAAACCGAGCGGTATCTATACTGTATTATTAGAATGAATGGTTTATAAAATATGTCTGTCACAGAAACTCGTGAAAAGCTATTGTCAACAGCACTGGAGCTGATCTGGCAAAGCAACTACAACTGCGTTGGCGTCAATGATATTTGTCGGCAGGCTGGCGTGACCAAAGGCGCGTTTTATCATCACTTTGATTCTAAAGCATCATTATTTTGTGAAGCCGCAAGCTATTACTGGCAAGTTATAAAAACCGACCTAGATGCTGTTTTTTCACCTATCAACTCGCCTCTGCAACAACTTGAGAATCTCATCGAGTTTGTTTTTAAATCGAAAATAAGTACACGTAATAAACCGATACCAGGCTGTCCCTTCTTTAACGCCGGAGCACAAATTGGTACGGATGATGAACAGGTATTGGAAGCCTTACGATCGCTGTCACAAACAGCCATTAATTATGATATTGCTCTGGTTAAAGCGCTGGCATCAGCTGGCTATCTCAATTACAAGGCCGATCCAGAAAGTTTAGGCCGAATGATGTACACCTATATTCACGGTGTAATGAGCTTTGCTCACCTTCAGACTGATATTTCAACCGTAAGAAAAGATCTGCCTGAAGGCTTATACCGGCTTCTGGGTATCAAAGAAGAATATTGGTTTACGGAATCAGCTACCTGGAATAAGCAACCACTGCTAGCAAAATAGTGATGCTTATGCTTGTAGCTCCCAACTTTCTATTAGCCTGTATTCCACCCCTGATGCTAAAGAAACTGACTCAACCAAAGCAAATTTTTTTGCCCGCATTGAAATCGCGTTAAAGCAGATCTGAGGTCGATATTTTGCTTTTCTGGCCAACGTCATATGAGCACGAAATGGACGGCTTTCTTTATGGACAGGTAAATCCCGTATCAGCTGGTTTAAAGCATTGACCAATTGATATAAGGATAATGGCTGTTTCTGACAGGTTAAGCAGACTATTCGAGGTCTTGACCAGTAATCAATTTCATCAAATTGAAGTGTGACTGAAGATGACCTCAGTGTTCTTGCCCTCTGTCTTAATGTCAGAATAACGTCCTCTTCAACATTCCCTAAAAAAGCTAATGTAACGTGTAAATTGGTCGACTTTAATTTTCTTAAACCCGGTTGTTCGAGACGCTCAGATAACTGACTCACCTCAGTGCGTATCGTATCATCAGGCCAAAGTGCAAAAAACACACGTCGCATATTAGATCGCTAAAACACAATCGTTGTATTGCGACCAAGTTCTTTGGCTCGGTATAGCGCCATATCGGCCCTTTTTATGCAGTCATCAACTGCTTCATCTTCATTGTACTCAGTCACACCAAAGCTTGCCGTCACTTGCAGATCATCTAAGCCAAAATCAGTGTCCTCGATCAATCGTCTCATATGCTCGGCCACAGCCTTAGCTCCATGATTGTTGGTCTCAGGACAGACGATTAAAAATTCTTCGCCACCCCAACGGCCAACGATGTCTGTGTCTCTCAAATTCTCAGACAACATATCAGCAATTTTTTTTATAACCTTGTCACCAATGACATGACCATAGGTATCATTCACTTTCTTAAAATGGTCAATGTCCATAATGATGACCGAAAATTGATGTTGATATCGATGGTAAGTCTGCAATGCTTCCTGAAATGCCTCATGCAGATAGTAACGGTTGGGTAATCCGGTTAACTGGTCATTTTGTGACATATACACCAGTTTTTTATTAACCGCTTTCAACTCCCTATTATGTCGATGAACAACGCGATAACGATAAAGAGACAAGAGGAGAATGATGAATAAACCAGCAAGTAATTTCCATAACAAACTATAGTCAGCATCATATTCCAATTTGACCGATAGCCAATTATTCAAAATCTGTTGGCGTTGGGCTTCACTAGTTGCATTGATTGCTTTGTTATAAATCGACAATAACAAAGGAAGGTCTTTACGAATACCAACAGACATATTGTATTGTTCATTAAGCACACCACTGATTTTCAGATGAGAAATACCGTGTGCCAGCATTTGATAATTGATACTCGGCACGGTATCAATAAATGCGAACGCCATCCCGCGTTCTACCAGTTTCAGGCCCTCAACAGCACTACCGGCTTCAATAATATTCAATCCAGGATAATTGTCCCTGATAAGTTTTATGGCAGCGTAGTCTCTAACCATGACAAATTTTTTATCTTTCACTTGAGACAAGTTAATAATAAATGGAATATCAGGGTGAGTCGCCAACGCAAGTGAATAGGTTATATAGGGTTTAGTAACGGTCAGATAATCGCGTCTTTCAGGGATATCCTGGGCACTGGATAACACATCACATTTTTTTTGTTGAATAAATTCGAGTGATTGATCCCAGCTGACCGTTTCCACCAGCACTACCGGCTTACCAATCATGCTTGACCATAATTGGTGAAAACTCGACATGATGCCAGTGTAATGGCCGCTTTTATCAATCCCTTCGTATGGCATCCAATCTGGATCGGTACAAAGATGAATCTCGTCGATTTTATCAAGGAAAGCTTGTTCTGATACTGTCAGATTAAGTGTTTGTTGAGCAAACGAGGGAGCTTGAACCGAGATATAAACACAAAGTAACAGTAAAAACCGTAAGCTCAACTTCATCTTCCTTGATAGCCTCATATCACTTATAGCATCGAATCATTCATGGTCACGAATAAAAACCCACTCATCTTTTTTCGACATTTCGGCGCTGTAACGATAACCATCCGTGTCAAAATTCTTAATTCTATCAGGATCTTGTATCTGATGTTCAATGATATATCGGCTCATCATGCCCCGTGCTTTTTTGGCATAAAAACTGATCATTTTGTATTGGCCATTTTTCCAATCTTTAAATACGGGGGTAATAATTCGAGCAGTCAGCTTTTTTGCTTCAACAGCTTTGAAATATTCATTTGAGGCCAGGTTAATCAGCACTTCATCCTGCAGCGACTCTTCGGCCTGTAGTGATTCACGAATATCACTGCCCCAGAAGGAATAAAGATCTTTACCTTGTGCATTCTCCAGCTTGGTGCCCATTTCAAGACGATATGGCTGAATCAGATCTAACGGTTTTAATACGCCATAAAGACCAGACAGAATTCTGAGATGCTTTTGAGCAAATGCCAGTTGTTTTTCGTCAAGTGTCTCAGCCTCTAAACCTATGTAAACATCACCTTTGAACGCTAAAACGGCTTGTTTAGCATTATCCAAATCAAAAGGGGTATGCCACGACTCGTATCTCGCTACATTCAGTCCGGCTAATTTATCACTGAGTTTCATCAGACTGGCAATATCCGCCACATTTAACTTGCGCAATGTATCAATGAGTTGTTTTGACTGCGTCAAAAATCGCGGTTGAGAGTAAGTTTGTGTGATTGGCGGCGTATCAAAATCAAGAGTTTTCGCCGGTGAAATAACAATCAGCATAAATTTTCCTGCATAAATTCAAAGAATAAA
The DNA here is from genome assembly GCF_000214595.1 of Methylophaga thalassica MP. GTDB lineage: Bacteria > Pseudomonadota > Gammaproteobacteria > Nitrosococcales > Methylophagaceae > Methylophaga > Methylophaga thalassica. The sequence continues at coordinate 259,279 of NZ_AFIG01000003.1, forward strand.
AACGTTAAAGGCTTCAATTAACATCGCTATCATTGCGTGTCACATCTCTTAAAAAGCCATCACTCTTCCAGTCACTAAAGGGAAAGGGACGATACTCACTGGTATAAGTTAAAAACGCCACAATCCGATAGACATATTGACTCAAATCCGCTGCAAAATCAGCAATATCATGATGTGGTTTACCTGTTATTAGTGCAAACAGTAATTGAACCAATACCACCAGCCAGACCACCATCATGCTCAAATAAAGAATGATCGCAAACAGAACCATATACAGGATCCGTGTCCATTGATTTTTATCACTCATATTTTGTTTAATTTGCTCGTTATCCATGCTCCCTCTCCTGAAATTATTCCAGAGACAACTTTATCACTTCCCTCTTTATATGAGTAAGAACATTGAAGGTCTATGACAGAAACTAGAGCTTAACTGTGATTTATGGGAAACTTGTTCGATTGTAGAGCACATAGACATATCGACATGAAAACACGCTTTGAGCCATTCATTTCCGTCATTGAAAATTTTATCGACCTGACTGGTCGAGCAGTATCATGGCTGATACTGGCCATGGTGTTACTCATTTGTTATGACGTAGCTATGCGCTATTTATTCAACTATGGTTCTGTCGCCTTGCAGGAACTGGAATGGCATTTATTTGCGCTGGTTTTTCTGCTCGGTGGAGCTTATACCCTTCGGCATGACGCACATGTCCGAGTTGATATTTTCTATCAAAGCCGGTTCGTTTCTGATTTAGGACGCGCCTGGATCTCTCTGTTAGGCACGCTCTTCTTTTTATTCCCGTTTTGCATGATGATTGTATTAACTGCCTGGCCATTTGCTGAAAATGCATTTTATTACAATGAAGGCTCACCTGACCCCGGCGGTCTGCCTTATCGCTTCATTCTCAAAGGAGCGATTTTAGTCGCCTTTGCACTTATTATGCTGCAAGGTATAGCTGACATACTTAAGAATCTGAAAATTATCTGCAATAAGGAGTCCAAATAATGGAGTATTTGGCTCTGGCCATGTTTCTGGTGTTGTTTTTACTGCTGTTAATCGGTTATCCCGTCGCCTTTACATTAGGTGCTATCGCGCTTGGTTTTGGCAGTATATTTTTAGGTTTCGAGTTTTTTAGTCTGTTACCGCTGCGTATTTGGGGGGTGATGACAAACTTCACTTTGCTTGCCGTGCCGCTTTTTGTGTTTATGGGAGTAATTCTCGAAAAGTCTGGGATAGCAGAAGAACTGCTTGATACCATGGGTCGCTTGTTTGGCAATCTGCGAGGCGGGCTGGCTATTTCAGTGGTTGTTGTGGGTGCGCTTCTCGCTGCAACAACCGGTGTGGTTGGTGCTTCTGTAGTCACAATGACGGTGATTGCCTTACCGTCTATGCTAAAACGTGGCTATTCACCTGCTTTAGCCAGTGGCACCATTGCCGCTTCTGGCACATTAGGCCAAATCATTCCACCTAGTATTATTCTGATTTTATTAGGTGATGTAGTCGGTGTACCTGAAGGCGAATTGTTTATGGCAGCCGCGGTACCAGGCACCTTATTAATTCTTGCCTATATTCTTTATGTCATCTGGACCGCCTGGCGACATCCGGAAGCCGCACCAGCAATCACTAATTCGGCCGATGATTCTACGCATTTAGTTTTTAGTGTCATTAAAAGTCTCGTACCACCGATGTTATTAATTCTCGCGGTATTAGGTTCTATTTTCTTTGGTATCGCGTCTCCAACAGAGTCAGCTGCTGTTGGCGCTCTGGGTGCGATTCTACTTGCTGCTATTCACCGACGGATGAACCTAGCGAATTTACGTGAAGCACTTCAACGTACAACCCGATTAACCAGTATGGTATTTATTATCTTTATCGGCGCCACCGCATTCGGCCTGGTTTTTGTTGGTATGGGTGGTGATAAACTGATTCTGGATTTATTTACAGGCTTACCGGGAGGAAAGTGGACATTTCTGGTACTCAGTATGTTACTGATTTTCTTCTTAGGCTTTTTCCTGGATTTCATCGAAATTTGTTTCATTGTTGTACCAGTGATTGCTCCGGTAGCCATTCATATGGGTATCGATCCATTATGGTTTGCTTTATTGATAGCCTTAAACCTGCAAACCTCATTTTTAACGCCACCTTTTGGCTTTTCACTATTTTATCTAAAAGCCAGTGCGCCTCCTTCCTTAAAACTGGAGTCAATCTACCGAGGCATTGTGCCTTTTGTAGCAATACAAATTGTGGTTTTGGGTTTAATCATCGCTTTTCCACAAATTAGCCTCTGGTTGCCCGAGCTCATGTCCAAATAAGAGGCCTGTTGCAGAGCTGGAGTTTTCATCTCCATCTCTGCACCGGCTTACGTTAACGGACTAAATCTTACTCAACAGCCACTGGATATCGTGATTTAAATTGTAAAGTTTCATTAAAAAACCTATTCTATATCGTTAATGATAACCATTAACATTTAGATTAAAATGAAACCAATTACTCCCTTTCTTTGCTTGAGCTGTAGCTTATTATCTTTTCAATCGGTGATGGCCGAAGATAATTCAGCCTCTTTATCCACCCTCGTCGTCACCGGTCAACAAACACCCTATATCCGACTCTCCGAAACAGCGACCAAAACCGATCAGGATTTATTAGACACACCGTTTAGCGTAAATATTGTTAACCAGAACTTTATTCAGGATTTGCAAGCTGAAACGCTAGCTGATGTCTATCCCTATATTGTCGGACTAAGTCAATCAGGCACCAATGCCAATAGTTTTACCTTACGAGGTTTATCTTCGAGCTTACAGAATGTGCAGATTGATGGCTTACCGGGCCTTGCCTCACGCTTCGGTTCTCCCTCTACAGCCAATATTGAACGCGTCGAAGTACTTAAGGGACCGGCTTCTGTACTTTATGGTTTGATGGAACCGGGTGGCCTTGTCAATATCGTCACTAAAAAACCACAGGCAGAGGCACAAACCAGCCTTAGCTTTAGTGGTCGCAGTTATGCATCAAGTGACTCAGGGTTTGGTTCTGATGTCGGCGGCACGTTTACCTATGACTCTACTGGTGCACTCACTGAGGATAAAGATTTACTCTACCGTTTTATTGGCAGTGTCGAAAATATAGATTCCTTCCGTGATGGCGTCAATGATAATAATCTCTATCTCTACCCCACTCTTTCTTATCAGATTAATCCGGATATGAATGCCACTATTGGCATGGAATATATTCGTGAACGTCGTGATGCCGATGATGGCCTGGTCGCCGTCAATAACGATATTACTCAAACGGCTTCATTGTCGACTCGCTATCAAAGAGACGGTGATTCGGATAATGATGACGGATTAACGTTATTTGGTCGACTGGAAAACCAGATTAATGACAGCACCGTATTCCGCCTGAATCTGAGAAGTGTTTATCACGAAGATGAGCGCGAACTCTATGAAAATAATGCCGTGATAGATGCCACGAACATTGTGGACTCAACCTTGAGAAGACGTGACCGTTATCAGGTTAATAAACGCCAATATCATTTCTTTGATGCCAACTTATCTCATAAGTTTGAAACTGGTGAGTTATTCCATAACACCCTTATTGGTATCAATGGCGGTTTTGAACGTGCTGATTTTGACAGAAAACGTTTTGGTCCAACAAACCGTATTACACCTAACTTGAATGTGTTTAATCCCACATCAGACAGTGGAACCCCTCTCGCACAAGATTCCGGCAATCACCGGATTACCGATAATTACAATCTGGGTTTGTACGCTCAGGATACGGTAGATCTGAATGATTATATCTCTGTGATGCTTGGTGGACGCTTTGATACACAGCGAACACGTTTTGTGGAGAAAAATGTCGGTAAGGACGATGAATTTCAGAAACAAAATACCAAAAAATTCTTGCCTCAAGCTGCCCTTGTTTTCAGAGCAACAGATGAAATCTCGCTCTACTTAAGTCATTCTGAATCATTTAATCCCAACAGCATTGAAAGTAGAAATGCCGATGGTAAAAGCTTTGATCCAGAGTTAGGTAAACAAAATGAGTTTGGTATTAAAGCGGCTTTATTCGATGACAAACTCAACTTCACCGCATCCAGTTTTAAAATCATCAAAACCAATATTACGGAAAAAGATAGCGTTACTGATGAAAACCGATTAGTAGGTGAACTGGAAAGCAAAGGCACAGAATTTGAAATACAAGCACTGCCCATCGAAAACTGGCAGATTCGTGTCGGTTACGCCAATGTTGACTCGTTCATCTCTCATAGCCTTGATAGCGAGACAGTAGGTAACAGAAATGCGTTTGCTCCCAAACATAATGGCTTTATCTGGACGCGCTATAACGTCCCGCAACCTGTCTGGGGTGGAAAAGTCGGCACCTCATTGGGACTAAACTATCAATCCTCGCAGTACACCAGCTCGGATAAAGAAAAACGCGTTGAACTGCCAAGCCATACACGCGTCGATCTCGGCTTTTATTACGATATCAAACAGTATCGTTTTGCACTGAATATCGAAAACCTGTTTGATGAAACCTATTACACGGGTGGCTCTAACGATAGTAAAATTTATCCAGGTGATCCGCGCTTAATCACCATGTCATTTAAAACTACTTTATAAAGATAATCCTGAACGGCCTAAACAGGTTTGAGTTAAAGACTCCAAATCTGTTTAGGCTGCCTTGATACAATTACGGCCTGACTCTTTCGCACGATATAAGGCCTGGTCCACTTGTTCGACAAAATCGACAAGCTGATCGTGAGGACCTGGAACAATCGTACCGATGCCGATACTGATGGTCAGCAGCTGTGAAACCTCAGATTGCTGATGGCTAATTTGTAATTTCATCATTAATTGCTGGCAGCGCTCAGCGATTTTTACTGCAGCAGGATTATCAGTCTCCGGCAATAACATCACAAATTCCTCACCACCAAATCGGGCAAAAAAATCTCTGGATCGCGTAGCAGCTGAAGTGAGCGTCTGGGCAACCTGTTTTAAACAATCATCGCCCTGAATATGGCCATAACAATCGTTATATTGTTTGAAAAAATCAATATCCATTACCAGCAGAGACAGGGGTTGCTGGTGACGTTTAGCCGTCATCCATTCTTCTTCTAACACTTTGTCCAACATTCGTCGGTTAGGTATACCGGTCAGACCATCTTTAAAGGACAGTTCTTCCAGCTCTTTTTGCAAATCCAGCAATTTTTGTTCGGTTTCTTTTCGTTCAGTAATATCAAACATAAAACCAATCAAAGCTTCGACTTCACCCTGCTCATCTCTGACCACATGAACAACATCACGAATCCACACATAATGCCCATCTTTGGTCATTGCCCGATAATCGGCTTCATGATCAACACCGGCTTTTGACTGTGCAACACAGAAATCGACCACCCATTGTTGATCTTCAGGATGCATTCTTTCAGCCCACTCATTGACCGTTTGCCAGCTTTCTGGCGACCAGCCTAATAACTTCTCTATTTGTGGTCCGATGTAGGAAAAACGCATAGTTTTCCAGTCAATACGCCAGGGAATAGCTTTTGTAGATTCCAATAATGTTTTATAAACATCATTATTCTGGGTAATAGAAGTATCCATATCGCCCATAGGTATGATCCTTTTATCAAAACTCACTAATAAACTCATCACCCAAGAAAATGTCGGGCATTAACTCTGCTCAAACCTAAAGCTGCTGACGGCATTTATATCATTTACACCGAGATTTAACATCAATAGTCTATCGACACCGATAGCCACACCAGTACAAGCAGGTAACCCTGCATTGACGGCCGCAATTAAATGCTGATCCATTGGCATCATAGCTTTACCTTGTCGCTGACGGATAAGATTATCTTTGGCAAACCGCTGACTCAGTTCGTTAGCATCCAGGCATTCGTCATAGCCATTCGCCAGTTCAAGTCCTCGCGCATAGACTTCAAATCTGGCGGCCACTACTGCTCCATCATCTGACCGATGTAACTTTGCTAATTGTGCCTGTGAGGCAGGAAAATCATAAATAATATAGGGCTGACCCGACAAGGCTAATTGTGGTTCGATCAGTTCACTCATCAACAGTTCCAGCCAACCATCTTTGTCAGCTTGCCAGTCATCAGGCAGACTCGTTATTTTGCATATAGCAAACTGTTTGAGTTGCTGTTCACTCACATCACTCACGTCAATAGCGAGATACTGAGAAAACACCTGTTGGTAGCTCAATTTAACCGCAGCCGGTAAGCCCACGACACTTTGTAATAAATCATCGACTTCAGCCATCAGCTGGTGATAATTCAGACTAGGACGATACCATTCCAGCATCGTAAATTCTGGAGAGTGGTGTCGGCCCTGTTCACCATTACGGAACACTTTTGCTATTTGATAGATATCCCCCAAACCAGCAGCTAACAGCCGTTTCATCGCAAATTCAGGTGAAGTATGTAAATAACATGAGGTTTTCTGTCCACCAGCGGCAATATATTCCGTAGTGAAACTATCAAGGTACGGTGCGGTAGGCGCCGCATGAGACAGAATGGGCGTATCGACTTCCAGCACATCTCGCTGATAAAAAAAACGACGGATCTCAGTCAGAAACTGAGCCCGTCGCTTTAAATGATCCAGACTTGCAGAAGGTTGCCAGTCTTTATCGTACATATGAGGATTTAGTCTTTTGCGCGTTCAACATAGGATGAAGAGCGAGTATCGACTCTGAGGACTTCACCAATTTCAATAAATAATGGCACACGAACAACCGCACCTGTTTCCAGTGTAGCGGGTTTACCACCACCGCCTGAAGTATCGCCACGTACACCTGGATCGGTTTCAACCACAGCGAGATTAACGAAGTTAGGCGGTGTCACTAACAAAGGCGTGCCGTTCCATAATGTCACGGTGTAAACATATTGTTCTTTCAGCCAGTCTTTACTTTCACTGATGGCGTTGGCGTCGGCACCATATTGTTCAAATGAGGTTGGATCCATGAAATACCAAAACTCACCATCGGTGTATGAATATTCCAAATCGACTTCAATAACGTCAGCGCTTTCTACTGTATCGCCAGACTTGAACGTCCGCTCATTCACTCGGCCAGTTTTCAAGTTACGGAACTTAACACGATTAAATGCTTGGCCTTTACCCGGTTTAACAAATTCGTTTTCAATGATGCTGCATGGATCACCATCAAGCATAAACTTCAGGCCGGATTTGAATTCATTTGTACTATAACTTGCCATCTTAACCTCTTTTAGGGGACGATCTTCGCTTGCTTCAAAATAAAAGCCACTATGATACCGCAAACCACCACCGTAAAGACAAAACAAAACTGGCAGCACTCACTTGCTAACGCCGTAAACAATGCCGACCAGTTATTAGCGCTATTAGGGCTTAGCGGCCAACTATCGGCGATTGATAAAGATAAAATACGCCAGTTTCCTATTCGCGTTCCGCTCAGTTACATTAAAAAGATGCGCTACGGTGATGTGAACGATCCCCTACTTCGTCAGGTATTTCCTTTGCTTGATGAAGCTTATGAAATCGATGGATTTTATAGCGATCCGGTGGGTGATCATTTGGCGGTTAAGTCCCCTGGTATTTTGCAAAAATATCAGGGACGCGCTTTATTATTGATGACAGGTGCTTGTGCCATCCATTGTCGGTATTGTTTTCGTCGTCACTTTCCCTATTCAGAAAGCAATCCGCTGGCTGGTCAATGGCAGCAATCGCTGGATGTATTAAAAGCCGATACGTCAATTACTGAAGTTATCCTCAGTGGTGGCGATCCGCTCTCACTGAATGATGAAAAACTAAATAAGGCGATAAGCGATCTGAATAAAATCCCGCATTTAAAACGGCTTCGAATTCATACCCGGCTACCCGTAGTATTGCCAGAACGTATCACAGACTCGCTGTTGGACTGTCTGCAAAATACCCATCTGAAAGTGGTGATGGTGATTCATGCGAATCACGCCAATGAAATTGATGAGGAAGCGGCACAGGTGCTGTATGCCCTAAGGCAAGCTGATGTGCAATTACTGAATCAAACAGTGTTATTAAAAGGGATTAACGATTCTGTAGAGGCACTTGGAGACTTGAGTGAACGTTTAAATGAAGTCGATGTGCAGCCTTATTACCTGCATTTGCTGGATAAAGTAGCCGGTGCCCATCATTTTGATGTGGAAGAAGAAATAGCGGTTAATTTGATTGAGGCTTTGAGAAAACAATTGCCTGGCTACCTTGTGCCCCGTCTGGTACGTGAGCAACAAGGTGAAGCCAGTAAAACCGTGATTAGCTAGACTAACGCTTGTCTATTGGTGTGTAATCACGCATATCACTACCCACATAAATTTGTGTCGGTCTGTAAATGCGATTATCACAGATTTGTTCACGCCAGTGAGCCAACCAACCTGCAGAGCGAGCGACAGCAAATAAAGCGGTGAATTCGTCTTCAGGAATGCCCATTTCGCTATAAAGAATGCCTGAATAGAAATCGACATTAGGGTAAACACCTTTATGCCCTAAACGATCAGCACAGACTTCTTCCAGTTTTAATGCGGTATCAAACATATCGTCCAGATGACCACCACGTTCAGCCACTAACTGCTCAACCAGTTTATGCAAAATGGTGGCACGCGGGTCTTTGACCTTGTACTCACGGTGGCCCATTCCCCAGATAACTTCTTTGTTTTTCAGCTTCTGATCAACCCAGCTTTCGACATTCTTCGGTGAGCCTATCTCCTGCAACATGCCAACGACACGTTGATTGGCACCGCCATGTAATGGTCCAGATAAGGTACCAATAGCAGCTGAAATAACACTATATGGTGTAGCAAGTGTCGAACCTGCGACTAATGCCGCAAAAGTGGAAGCATTCAAGGTATGTTCTGCATGCAAAATCAAACACACATCCATAATTTTTGCCATTAATGGATCCGGTTCTTCACCGTTAAACATATATAACAAGTTTTCTGCGACGGAGAGATCGTGCTTTGGATTAACCGGGTCCCAGCCATTACGGATGTGTTCCCACATCGCCACCAGTGGTGCCATTTGAGCGATGATATTCACCGTCATATTACGTACGTAATCCAGATCTTCACAGCTGTTAGCATCTGTCAGACATTCCGTGCCTGGATAGAACATTCCCAGACTGGATACAGCCGTTTGCAACATATCCATGGGATGACCGGTATGGGGAAAATGCCGCATCATCTGACGAATGTGATATTTGATGCGGTAATTATCTTTTAACTGTTGGGAAAAATCGTTTAATGCTTTTTTAGTAGGTAACTCGCCATCTAATAAAAGCAGGGTGGTCTCTTCAAATGTACTGTTTTCAGCAAGAGTTTCGAGTGGATAACCACGATAACTCAGTATGCCTTTTTCACCATCAATAAATGAAATGGCTGACTTTGTTGCGGGTACACCTTCCAGGCCTGGTAAAAAATCACTCATCTACAACCTCATAATTATCTTGATGGTGGAGATTATCGGAAAAGCTGGCATTATACTGCATTGCAGATACAGCAGCATCACCGATGTTCTTAACTACTGATTTTACGGGGTTATCTAAGAATATCTGACCAGATATTATGTGCCCACGCATCGGCAAACTCGCCTTCTAACAACGTAGGTGTTGGTGTTATCCCCCCACCTGGCATCACCGCCATTTTTTCCGTCTTTGGATCATATCTGAACACAGCCGCGACATGGCCTGCTTTTTCTCCGTCAGTAAAACTATAGCAGGTATTACCAAATACCGGTTCAGGTTCAACATCCTGCTCATCCAATAATGCAATGACCGCCGCTGCACATACCTTTGCCTGCACATTCGCAATATGACCAGATTTGGGTAAGGTAGATGCTACTGCATCTCCTATCACATGAACATCCTTAACAGCGGTTGACTCATATGTTCTGAAATCAACCTCGCACCAGCGTTTATCCACATTAATCACGCCTGCCAGCTCAGCGACCTTACCCGCCCTTTGTGGGGGTATCACATTCAAAACATCCGCCTGAACACTATCAAAAACGCTTTCAACCCTCAGTGAATCAACATCGATATTTTCAACTGCATTGCTGGGCTGATACTCAATGATATCAGCATATAAATCATCCCATACCCCTTTGAATAAGGCTTTTTTTGAGATGATGTCACCATTAGCATCCAGAATAATTAATTTTGCCGTAGGATTGTGATGTTTCAAAAATAAAGCTATTTGGCAGGCACGTTCATAGGGGCCGGGAGGGCAGCGAAATGGCGCTTGTGGAATGGTCATCACCACTTTTCCACCTTTAGGCATCGCTTTTAATTGTTCATGCAATAACTGGGTTTGTGGTCCGGCTTTCCAGGCATGAGGGATTTTGGTCTCAACAATCTCCGGCGTCAGCATACTCAGTTGGTCATAGATAAAATCAACGCCAGGCGCAACAATCAGACGATCATAGTCAACGACTGAACCATCGCTGAGCCGAACATTTTTCTTATCGACATCAACCGCATTTACTGTGGCCTGAATCATTTTAACGCCATAGTGAGAAGTCAGCGTGTGATAATCAAAGGTTAATTGTTGTAGGGTTCGGTGACCGCTTAGCACTAAATTACTCTGCGGGCAGGAGACAAAAGCGCTTTTCTTTTCGATCAGAATCACTTCCAGATCCGGTGACCACATGCGTAAATATTTGGCGGCAGTGGCACCCGCAAACCCGCCACCAATGATCACAACACGTTGAGGCTTTCTAGACGGAGTCATCATGGCTGAGCTTATATTCGGAAATGCGGCTAACGCAGATACCGTTATAGCTCTTTTCATCACTTGCCGGCGATTAATGGCCATAATAACTCCCCTACTTAATCAAGAAACGTGCTCACCCTGTGCCTGTAAATCGGCATGATAAGAAGAACGCACCATCGGACCACTGGCAACATGCTCAAAGCCCATTTGTTTACCTGTCACGGCAAGTTCATCAAACTCGGCTGGCGTAATAAAGCGCTCAACGGCTAAATGATGTCTGCTGGGTTGCAGGTATTGTCCCAAAGTCAGCATGCGACAACCATGGTCACGTAAGTCCTGCATGACCTGTTTAACTTCATCGATGGTTTCACCCAAGCCCAGCATCAAACCAGATTTGGTCGGCACATCGGGATGCATTTCCTGGAAACGTTTGATTAAATCCAAGGACCACTGATAGTCAGAACCTGGTCTGACGGCCTTATACAATCGTGGAATACTTTCCAGATTATGATTAAAGATATCCGGCGGACTTTGTTTCAGAATATCGAGCGCCACATCCATACGACCGCGAAAGTCTGGCACCAGTACTTCAATATTGGTTTGCGGTGACTGTTGACGAATTTCATCGATACAACGAACAAAATGGGCCGCTCCACCATCACGTAGATCATCACGATCGACTGAGGTCACCACAACATGCTTCAGTTGCATAGCAGCAATGGTTTTTGCCAGATGTGCTGGTTCGTTCTCATCTAATGGATCAGGACGACCATGCGCCACATCACAAAACGGGCAGCGTCGGGTACAGATATTGCCCATAATCAGAAACGTCGCTGTGCCATGCGAAAAACATTCCCCTAAATTAGGACATGCAGCCTCTTCGCAGACGGTATGCAGCTTGTGCTCACGTAACATATCTTTGATATGTTTTACTTTCGGATCACCGTGCGATTTGGCCCGAATCCACTCTGGTTTTCGTTTTGGCTCGCTCGGTTCAATTTTTATGGGAATACGGGAAACCTTTGATTCGCCCTTCAGAGCGCGAACATCTCGTCTTCCGTCAAGTATTTCAGTCATGTTTTATCCTAATTGCGTCTGCTGCTGAAAAGCAGACACAAATTGTTGTTTCGCTTCTGTCATTGTTATATCAATGCCCAGCGATCTAATATCAATTACTTCCATGCCAGCATAACCGCATGGATTAATGTAGCTAAAGGGTGTCAAATCCATATCAATATTCAGACTGACGCCGTGATAGCAGGCCCCTCGTTTCACTCGTAAACCCAGCGAAGCGATTTTTCGCTCATCAACATAGACACCAGGCGCATCCTGTCTAGCATAGGCATCAACACCGTATTGCGCGAGCAGATTCACGACTGTCTGCTCAATATTCGTCACCATTTGTCTTACGCCAATCCCAGCTCGGCGCAAGTCAATTAAGGTATACACAACCAGTTGTCCGGGACCATGATAGGTCACCTGGCCACCACGATCTGTGGATACAACGGGAATCGCAGAATCCATCAAAATATGGGCAGCATCACCATTTGCCCCTTGGGTAAATACGGGACTGTGTTCCAGTAACCATAACTGATCTTCTGTGTCAGCCTGTCGTTTGAGCGTAAAAGACTGCATGGCATCAACTGTTGGCAGATAATCAACCAGCCCCAGATCTTTAATCTGCATGAACGTTAAAGTACGTACTTAATCGCGTCGTGATCACTCAAATCCTGATAAATGGCATCGAGCTGAGGTTTACTTGTCGCTCTTATTGTTACTGTGACCGAGGTAAACTTGCCACCAGAGCTTTGTTTCTGGCTGACAGCTCCTTCAGCAATATCATCAACATGACGCCTGACAATTTCCACCACGATGCTATCAAGTTCTTCACTCGACTCCCCCATGGCTTTAATAGCAAAGTCACAAGGAAACTCTAATAATGTGTCTTGTTGTTCTTGTTCACTCATTGATTCGCCTCCAACTTATCACGTTGGTATAGTGCATCCAGTTTCTGCCAGAGGGGTCCAGGAATTCCATGCCCTACGGGCTTATCATCCAACGTCGTCACCGCTAATAACTCCCGCGTTGAGCTACTAATCCAAATCTCATCAGCTTGGGTAAGCCTGTCTGCTGTCACCGATTCTTCCTTGTATGGAATATTGGCTTTAGCAGCCAGCTCTAACACGAAGTCACGGGTGATACCGGGTAAAACCGTATTATCTTTTGCTGCCGTATAGATCACACCATCAAAAACAGCATAGCTATTACTGGCTGAGCCTTCAGTCATCACACCATCGCGAATCAAAATGGCTTCTCCAGCTCCTTTCTCGTGCGCCTGCTGTCTTAGCATCGTGTTTGGTAACAAAGTAATAGCTTTGATATCGCAGCGCTGCCAACGAATATCGTCGACAGTGATCGCTTTGATCCCCTGTTCTTTGTATGACTCAGGTACCGAATTAAGCGGATTACTCATCATAAAGACAGTCGGCTTAACCCCTTCCGGAAAGACATGTTCACGTGGAGCCACGCCCCGTGTTACCTGCAAATAAACCGCCTGATTATCACTGTCATTCTGCTCAATCAGCTGCGTGATTAATTGTGTCCAACGCTCATCATCAAACGGATTTGTTAGATGGATGCCATCCAGACTGCTTTGTAGTCGGGATAAATGTGCCTTTAAACGAAAAGGTTGGCGACCATAGACAGGGATCACTTCGTAGACACCATCCCCAAATAAAAACCCCCGGTCATAAACAGATACCTTTGCCTGCTCAGCAGGCAAAAAGGTATCGTTTAAGAAAACCGTTGCCATGGACTGTTAACCCCAGATCCACAGCATGATTTCATCAATCAGGCGACGCCACCAACTACCTTGCTCAACATCATTTAATGCAACTAATGGTTGTTTTGCTACCACTTCATCACCAAGACGAATATCGACTTCACCTAATACTGTACCGGCTTTAACAGGCGCAATAACCGGTTGCTGAATATTTGTCGTCGCTTGAAGCTGATCATACTGACCACGAGGTACGGTGACCGATAATGGCTTAGCCAGGCCCAGTGATAATTGATCCGTCGCGCCTTTCCATACTTTGGTATCGATAATGCCGGTGTTGGCTTTGTATAACTGATGTGTTTCAAAGAAACGGAAACCGTAGTTCAGTAATTTTTGTGTTTCCTGTGCACGCGCGTTTTCACTGCGAGTGCCAAGTACCACAGAAATTAAACGCATATCACCACGCTTTGCAGAGGCAGCGAGACAAAAACCGGCTTCTTCTGTATGACCTGTTTTTAAGCCATCCACACTATTATCACGCCATAACAGTTTGTTACGGTTATGCTGAGTAATGCCATTGTAGGTATATTCTTTTTCTGAATACCATTCGTAATGTTCGGGGAAATCACGAATCAAAGCGGCTGATAAAATCGCAATATCATGAGCTGTTGTGTAGTGATCAGGGTCAGGCAAACCCGTGGCATTCATATAGTTGGTGTTGTACATGCCGAGTTGCTGAGCATACTGATTCATCATCTGAGCAAAGGTTTCTTCACTACCGGCAATATGCTCAGCTAAAGCGACAGCGGCATCATTACCTGACTGCACAATCATACCGCGCATTAAAGATTCCAGACTGACCTTAGTATTAACCTCCATAAAGCTGCGTGAACCTTGCATACGCCAGGCTTTTTCACTAATCAACACTTCATCATCCAGATGAATATTGCCTGCATGCAGTTCATGAGACACGACATAAGAAGTCATCAGTTTGGTGATACTTGCCGGTGGTAATTTTTCATCGGCATTTTCTTCAGCAAGAATTCGACCGCTATCGTAATCCATCAAAATATAGGATTTTGCCGCGACACTCGGCGCAGACGGCTGAGGTGTGATTGCACCTGCAAAAACCTGGGTAAATGCAAATAAAAAGGACAGAAATAAAACAACTTTCGTGGTTTTCAGCATATTGAACTCTCTGAATCTAAATGTTTAATCGATAACGATGTGCGAATTGGGAAAGCCAAGACCAGCGACTTTCGTTGCAAGGCTATCACCTTGTTCAACGCTGCTTAATGGCCCTATACGCACACGATATAGGGTTCCCTGCGAACTTTTAAAAGGCGTGATCGTAATCACACCTGTAATTTCATGCTGTAATTTCCGTTTAACTTGCTCAGCACGGCTAAGGCTACTGAAGGCCCCCACTTGCAGGAACATTTCTGCTGAGCTTATTGACTTTACCGAAGCAGTCACCTCAGATGCTGGCTCCTTTACTACTGGAGTCACCGTATTGGCTTTGCCCGGTGTTGTCAGTGCACGGATTTCCACAAGTCCAGTACCTTTCGCAATGATACCGAGTTTGGTCGCTGCACTATATGATAAATCAATCAGACGGTTTTCGTGAAATGGACCGCGATCGTTGACCTTCACAATCGCTTTTTTACCATTTTCCAGATTAGTCACTTCGACATAAGTTGGCAGCGGCAAAGTCTTGTGCGCAGCCGTCATTTTGTACATATCGTAAATTTCACCACTCGATGTTCTGCGTCCATGGAATTTGGTGCCATACCATGAAGCAATACCTTTCTCATGGTACCCCTCTGCACTACTTAGGGTGTAATAATTTTTACCTAATACTTTGTACTGACGTGGATTGCCATATTTACTTAAGGGTTCATTTTTAGGAACGGCATCAGGCACATTACTGAGATCCGGAACACGAGTCGGTGCACTATCCTGATCCTGTTTGACAACACCAACACCTCCACCGCAAGAAGTTAAAAAGCCGATCAGCAATAATATTGCTGACCGGTGTACCACTAACCTCATTTTGTATTATCCATTTTTTCTCGAATAGCTTGTGCTAATTGATACACAGCCATGGCATACATTCGGCTGTGATTGTAGCGGGTAATCGCATAAAAATTTTGACGTCCTAACCAATACTCTTCACCGTCTTGTTGAGTTAAACCAACGACGGATAAAACATCTTGGCCAGCTGGCAATTGTGACAGTGAGAAGCCTGCTTCCTGCAGCTGTTGTCGTGTGAACGCTGGCTTAAGATCATTCGCTAACATCGCTTGTGGAAGCGATTTACTGGCCTGAGTGCGATGTACAATCGACTGACCGGGCACCCAACCATGTAACTTCAAATAATTGGCAATACTGCCAATGGCATCTGTTGGGTTCGTCCAGATATCACGATGTCCATCACCATCAAAATCAACAGCATAGGCAAGATAACTACTTGGCATAAACTGTCCAAGCCCCATGGCACCGGCATATGAACCTACAGGTTCAAGCTCTGATATTTTCTCTTCATGCGTCAAAACCAGAAACTTTTCCAGCTCACTACGGAAGAAAGGACTGCGTGGAGGATAACGGAAAGCCAAGGTCGATAAGGCATCAATTACTCTGTATCCCCCCATATGCTGACCATAGCGGGTTTCAACACCTAATATCGCGATAATGATTTCTGCAGGCACGCCATATTGTTTTTCAGCCGCTTCCAGGGCTTCTTTATGCTGTTGCCAGAATTCATACCCGCCATTAATACGCGAGTCAGTGATAAAAATATTCCGGTACTCATACCAGGGTTTACTTTTTTCTGCCGGTCTGGAAATAGCTTTAAGAATGGCATCCTTCACTTCGACCTGATCAAAGACATTTTCTAACTCAGCACGATCAAGACCGTGTTTGACGACCATTTCATCGATAAATTGCTCGACATCTGGCAATTGGTCATTGGCTTGCAAATTAAGACTGGCAAGCAGCAGCAAAGAACTGAATAGCTTTTTTTTCACGGTGACATCATCCTTCGGTGAGTATGAATAGACATCAGGATACCGAAGCCTGCCAGCAGGGTCACCATAGACGTTCCCCCATAACTGATTAAGGGCAACGGCACCCCTACAACGGGTAACAATCCTGTTACCATCCCAACATTAACGAACACATAGACAAGGAAAGTAATAGAAATACTTCCTGCTAATAATCTGGCAAAGCTGCTTTGAGCCTGGCTGGCAATATACAGCCCTCTGCTGGCAACCAATAAATAAATGAATAGTAAAATGGCCACCCCTACCAGGCCGAACTCTTCAGAGATGACCGCAAAGATGAAGTCGGTGGATCGTTCAGGCAAAAATTCCAGATGCGATTGTGTTCCCTGCAACCAGCCCTGACCAAATAAACCACCTGAACCAATCGCAATTTTAGACTGAATGATATGGTAGCCGGCACCCAGAGGATCATTTTCCGGATTTAAAAAAGTCAGAACACGACGCCGCTGATAATCGTGCATGAAATACCATAAAACCGGCGCAGCTGATGCACATGCCACTAAAAAACTAATGATAATCTTCCAGCTGATTCCAGCTAGAAACAACACAATCAGTCCCGAACTGGCAATCAGAATGGCTGTCCCCAAATCAGGCTGCTTGGCAATTAAGAATGATGGTAAACCGATCAGTATCAAGCCAGAAAGAATGCGCCAGGCTGATGGCGGCAAAGGCCGTTCAGCAATATAGGCTGCTATTAAAATAGGTACCGCTAACTTGATAATTTCAGAAGGCTGAAAACGGAAGAATCCCAGATTAAGCCAACGTTGAGCACCTTTACCTTCATGACCGAATAGTAAAACCGCAATCAACAAAATCAAACCAAACCCATACAACCAATAAGCATTATCGCGCAGCCGATCCGGATCAATCTGTGCAATCACTATCATTACTGTTAAGGCCATACCTATCCTGACCAGCTGCCGCAGAATGATGCCAAAGTCCTGGCCTCCGGCACTAAACAACATCATCAAACCAGCCCCTATCAGAACCAGCAAGCCAAGCGATAATAACGGGTCGATATGAAAACGTCTCAGCATCGAAGACAGTTGCCACTGTTGTGATTTTCTACTGTCTGTTAGCAGGCTACTCATCGACTTTAAGTCCAAAATATTGTTGAATTAATTTTCTGGCAATCGGTGCGGCCACTTTACTACCACTACCACCATTTTCGACTACAACAGCGACCGCAAACTCGGGTTTATCTGCAGGTGCGAAGGCAATAAATAAGGCATGATCATGCAGTTTTCGCTCCAACGTTTCAGCGTCGTATTCTTCATCCTGAGCAATACCGAAGACTTGAGCGGTGCCCGTTTTACCAGCCACTTTGAACGGCATATCTTTTCCTACCGATCTGGCTGTGCCCCGCGCGCCATGAATCACTTCTACCATCGCCTGCACCACATTTTCCCAGTTCTGACTATTTTGCATCGGCAAATTGTTCATGATCTCGCTATTTCTGAGATTCATATCGGTTTGCCCGGCAGGACGGGTTGCCCTGACTACCTGTGGCTGCATCGAAATCCCACGCATAGCCAGCGTCGCAGTGGCATGAGCCAATTGTACGGGTGTGGTTTGATTAAAGCCTTGTCCAATTCCTGAAATCAAGGTTTCGCCAGGGAACCAGGCTTGATTACGACTGGCTCGTTTCCACTCACTGGAAGGTGACAAGCCTTCACTTTCATTAGGTAAATCAATCCCACTGCGATGCCCGAAGCCAAAATAGTCTAAAAAGTTGTGTAAGCGATCAATGCCTAATGTATGCGCCAGATCATAAAAATAGACATCACAGGACTGAGCAACAGCGTCTTTCATATCCACCATGCCATGGCCATAACTTTTCCAACAGCGATAGCGATGGCTACTGCCAGGCAAACTATACCAGCCGGGACAATAGGTTTTGGAATGCTCATCCACAACGCCAAGTTCCAAGCCAGCAAGTGCAACAAATGGTTTCAGTGTTGAACCAGGGGGGTAATGCCCACGAAGTGCCCTGTCAAATAAAGGACGGTCAGGCGAATCTCTCAATTCACCATATTCCTTGCTACTGATACCTGAAACAAACGAATTTGGATTGTAGTCAGGCTTGCTGACCAAGGCTAAAACCCCACCATTTCGCGGATCAATAGCGACAATGGAGCCGTTGTAATCCCCCAGAGAATCAGCAGCCACTCGCTGCAAATTAATATCCAGATTCAGAAATAAATCATCACCCGATTGCGAAGGTACCGACATTAATTCTCGAACAATACGGCCCTGCACATTCGTTTCAACTTGACGATAACCAACGCTGCCATGCAAGGTATCTTCGTATTGTTTCTCAATACCTGTCTTACCTATTTGAGAAGTACCTTTGTAATCTTTCTGATCAATGAGTTCCATATCACGTTCATTGATACGGCCCACATAACCAACAGCATGGGCAAACAGATTATTTTGCGGATAGTGACGAATCAACCGGCCTTCGATGTCCACACCGGGAAATCGATAACGGTTAGCAGAAAATCTAGCGACTTCCTCTTCTGTCAATCGCTGCCGAATAACCACGTGATGAAAACGGCGTTGACGTTTCATCCGGTCTTTAAAGGCATCAATATCCTCTTCAGATAAAGCTAAAAGCTGACTTAACTCTTTCAGTGTCTGGTCAATATCTGGGACTTTTTCCGGCACCATTTCCAGGCTGAACGTTGGAATATTCTCGGCAAGCAGTACACCGTTACGATCATAAATCAGTCCGCGCTGTGGTGGCAGCGGTTCGATATCAACACGATTGCGGTTTGATAAAGAATCAAAGTGTTCATATTCAAACACTTGCAGATAAACCAAACGAAAGATAACGATGCCAAAAATAATGACCGAGAGTAGGCCGGAAAATAATAAACGTCCGTTTACCAGGCGACTTTCACGAAAATGATCTTTGAGGGTGAACTTTGATGCCATATCAAGTTCACGTCACCTGAAATGTGCGACGAATTTTACGTAACACCGCATACATTAATGGCCACAGAAGTGTACTGGTTAACACTGGCATCCAGCTTTCCCAATGTAATGTTGCCCGCGCTACCGCCACATCAATAAATTCAACCAAAAATACAACAGATAGAATGGTCAAAGCCTGTTGCCATAGCGGATATTGACGTAATTGAAGATGGAAACGGGCTATTAAATAGATGGCCAATGCATAACTAAAAGCCATCACACCCAATATGCCGCCCATGGTCACATCCATTATAAATCCAGTACACCAGGCAACACCGATACTGACACGATGAGGTAAAGCCATTGCCCAGTAAATTAATGTCATGACGACCCATTCCGGACGAAAAAAACGGGCATAATCCGGTAGAGGTACCAGCATCATCAAAATAGCGATAATGAGTGTAATGACGATCACAAACCCGTTACGCGTTTTAATTGTCGTCGCCATGCTCTATCTCCGCTTTTGACGACTCAACATCCGCTTGTTTAGCTGGTAAACGCTCTGTTTGAATTTTTTCTCCTGGGAGCACCAACATCACCTCACGACTGGTAGACAGCTTCGCCGCAGGTTCAACTTTAATATCCGCAAAAGGTTTACCTTGGGGAAATTCGACTGACACCACTTTACCCACTGGATAACCGACCGGAAAGCGTCCACCCAGGCCAGATGTCACTAATAAATCACCTTCACGGACATCCGCATTGTGAGGCAAAAAGTCCATCTGCAGATATTCACCTAATCCACGCCCCGTTACGACAGCTCGTAAACCATTACGGTTAATCTGTACAGGTATGCTGTGGCTGGGATCAGTTAACAGCACCACTCGACTCGACACTTCTGATGTTTCCGTCACCTGTCCCATCACGCCCGTGGCATCTAATACCGGTTGACCAACATAGACACCATAATTCCTACCCTTATCAATCACCACCTGTTGAGAAAAGGGATCAAGGTCAATCGTCAACAATTCAGCAACCTGAACTCTCTCTTGGAGACGAAATGAAGAGCCTAACAACTCTTTCAATCGCATATTTTCTCGTTCTAAGGACTGTAGTTTCTGTAAACGAATACTCTGCAACATGTTATTCGCTTCCATCACGGTAATTTTTTCACGCAGTTGCTTACGATCCAGAAAAAAGTCATTAACCCAATCCGTTAAATCTGTGGGTAAAGAGGCAGCCGCCTGCATTGGATAAACAGCCGTCGACAAAGCCGAACGAACTGGCTTGAAATAATCCAGACGTGTGTCGAGAAAAAACACCAGAATTGATGCGATAACAGCCAGCATCATCCGGGTATTTAAAGAAGGTGTATGGGCGAATAAAGGTTTAATAACTCAAAGTCCAAAAACTAAAAGACCTTCGCAAATGAATAACACTTGCAAAGGTCTTGCTACTCAATCTAGTCACAATTACTCAAAGGTAAATACGTCAGTACCTTTTTCATCAATCATCTCAAGTGCACGACCACCGCCACGAGCGACACAAGTAAGTGGATCTTCTGCAATTATTGCTGGTAAACCAGTTTCTTCGATAAGCAGTCTGTCTAAGTCGCGCAATAATGCACCACCACCGGTTAACACGATACCACGCTCAGCGACATCAGCACCTAATTCTGGTGGCGTTTGTTCAAGCGCTGTCTTAACTGCTGCGACAATACCTGAAAGCGGATCTTGCAACGCTTCCAGAATTTCATTGCTATTCAATGTGAAGCTTCTCGGCACACCTTCAGCCAAGTTACGTCCACGCACTTCCATTTCACGAACTTCGTTACCTGGATAGGCTGAACCAATTTCTTTTTAATTTTTCTGCGGTGGATTCACCAATCAGCGTGCCGTAATTACGACGAACGTAATTAACAATGGCTTCGTCAAATAAATCACCACCAATGCGTACAGAGGCTGAATAAACGATACCGTTTAATGAGATAACAGCGACTTCTGTAGTACCACCACCAATGTCTAATACCATTGAACCACTGGCTTCATCTACCGGCATGCCCGCACCAATCGCTGCGGCCATCGGTTCTTCAATCAAAAAGACATCTCGTGCCCCTGCACCTGCGGCAGATTCACGAATTGCGCGACGCTCAACCTGAGTTGAACCACAGGTTACACAAACTAAAACGCGCGGACTTGGTTTTAAGAAACGCCCTTCATGCACTTTACGGATAAAATGCTGCAACATTTTTTCCGTTACCGTGAAATCAGCGATAACACCATCTTTTAATGGCCTGATTGCGGTGATATTACCCGGCGTTCGTCCCAGCATGCGTTTGGCTTCGACACCGACCGCAGCTATAGAACGAGGGCCTCCCGGACCTTTATCCTGACGAATAGCAACAACAGAAGGTTCGTCTAGTACGATACCTTTGCCGCGCACATAAATCAGCGTATTCGCTGTTCCAAGATCGATCGACAGATCGTTGGAGAAAATTCCACGTAAACGTTCAAACATTGAAGAAACCACACCTGAAAGGGGTAAAATAGATACTTTAGCAATGCTCTGGGCTGTTGGGCAAGCAACTAATCATTTAAACTTACTGCTTTGTTGAAGCAATTAACCTTTGGAACTGTCGATGAGTTTAGATAAACACGATGTAGAAAAAATCGCGCACCTCGCACGCCTGTCGATACAGGAAGATGACATCCCTCATTATGCACGGGATTTAAATAATATTCTCAATTTAGTTAACCAGTTGAGCGCAGCTGACACAAACGACATACTTCCTATGGCCCATCCTCTTGATGCACATCAACGTTTACGACCTGATGCGGTTACTGAAGTCAATCAGCGTGAAGCATTTCAGGCGATTGCTCCCAAAACTGAAGCCGGTGTCTATCTGGTTCCTAAAGTCATCGAATAAAGCAACACAGGCAAACACATGCATAACAAATCACTTTCAGAATTATCGGCAGCCCTGCACAACAGTGAAATAAGCAGTGTTGAACTCACACAGCATTATCTGAACCGTATCAATCAACACAACGGTACCTTAAATGCTTTCATCACGGTCACCGAAGAACGCGCACTAGAACAAGCAAAAGCGGCAGATAAATTACTGGCAGAAAAAAAAGCCGGCGCGCTAACCGGGATTCCTCTCGCCCATAAAGATATTTTCTGCACAAAAGGTATCCGCACCAGCTGTGGTTCCAAAATGCTGGATAAATTTATTGCGCCTTATGATGCCACCGTCGTTGAAAAAATCGATCAGGCAGGTATGGTCACTCTGGGTAAAACCAATATGGACGAATTTGCTATGGGTTCGTCTAACGAAACAAGTTGGTACGGCCCAGTAAAAAACCCATGGGATACTGACCGTGTGCCGGGTGGTTCATCAGGCGGCTCAGCAGCAGCTATGGCAGCGCGTTTAGCGCCTATCGCCACTGGTACTGATACCGGTGGTTCCATCCGCCAGCCGTCTTCTTTATGTAATCTTACTGGTCTGAAACCCACCTATGGTCGTATTTCTCGCTACGGCATGATTGCCTTTGCTTCCAGTTTGGATCAAGCAGGGCCGATGGCTAACAGTGCTGAAGATGCGGCTTGGTTAATGAACGTTATGTCAGGCTTTGATGAGAAAGATTCGACCAGTGTGGATCGTGATGTGCCTGATTACACGGCCAGTTTGAATGATTCACTGGAAGGCCTGACCATTGGCCTGCCTAAAGAATATTTTGGCGAAGGTCTTGATCCTCGTGTAGCAGCAACTGTTGAAGCCGCTATCAAAACGTATGAAAAAATGGGCGCGACATTAAAAGAAATTACCTTACCGAATACCGGTTTGGCTGTGCCGACATACTATGTGGTTGCCCCTGCAGAGTGTTCATCAAATCTGTCCAGAATGGATGGTGTACGATTTGGTCACCGTGCCGAAGATCCGAAAGACTTAATGGATCTTTACACCCGTTCACGTGGCGAAGGCTTTGGTGAAGAAGTCAAACGTCGCATTATGATTGGTACTTATGCCCTATCAGCGGGTTACTATGATGCTTATTACCTAAAAGCTCAGCAATGTCGTCGTCTTATCAGTAATGACTTCCAGGAAGCATTTAAAGAAGTCGATGTGATTATGGGGCCGACAGCCACCAACCCCGCTTTCCGTTTTGGTGAAAAAGCCGATGATCCGGTTGCCATGTATCTGGAAGATATCTACACCATCAATACCAATCTGGCGGGCTTACCCGGCATGTCAATTCCTGCTGGTTTTGTTGATAATTTACCCGTCGGTTTACAAATTATTGGTAACTATTTTGATGAGGCGAGATTATTAAATATTGGTCATCGTTACCAACAAGAAACAGATTGGCATCAACGTATACCGGATGCATTTAAATAAGAAATTAAAGGGGCTCATCGCCCCTTTTTTTCTACGCCTAAGCCAGGTCTATTTCTGTTATTCTTGCTTGAATAATCAATCTGGGTATGAGGAAACCGCTCGATGAAGGCAGCAGAGCTATTTGTCAAAGCACTTGAAAATGAAGGTGTTGAATATATTTTTGGTATTCCGGGAGAAGAAAACCTGGATGTGATGGATGCCTTGCTGGATTCACATATCCAATTTATTACGACTCGTCATGAGCAAGGTGCTGCTTTTATGGCGGATGTTTATGGTCGTCTTACCGGTCGTGCTGGCGTCTGTATTGCTACTTTGGGTCCAGGAGCGACCAACCTGATCACCGGAGTTGCGGATGCGAATATGGATCACGCACCATTAATTGCTATAGCTGGTCAGGCATCCACTCACCGCCTGCACAAAGAATCTCATCAAGTATTAGATCTGGAAGCGATGTTTCGGCCGATTACTAAATACGCCTCGCGTATTGTTAGTCCTGAAGTCATTCCAGAAGTGGTTCGAAAAGCATTTAAAGTCGCTCAAACAGAAAAAACCGGAGCCTGCTTTATTGAGTTTCCTGAGAATATTGCTGAGATGGAGATTGATGATGTCCCATTACGGGTCAAAAATGCCTCCGCTCCGGAACCTGCTGCAGAAGAAATTGAACGTGCGGCAGAAGTGATTTCCAATGCAAAAAGCCCGATCATTCTCGCTGGTAATGGTGTGATCCGTGCCGATGCCTGTAATGAACTGGCCGAGTTTTCAGAGAAATTGGGCATTCCTATCGCCAATACCTTTATGGCGAAAGGGGTTGTTCCTTTTCGTCACCCAATGGCATTAGGTAGTGTTGGTCTGCAATCTAATGATTATGCTAACTGTGGTTTTGCTAATGCTGATGTCATTATCTGTATTGGTTACGATATTGTGGAATACCACCCTTATCTATGGCATCCATCACGTGACAGAACCATCATCCATATCGACACAACACATGCAGAAGTCGATGCACACTACAGTATCAGTTTGGCGGTTGTTGGTAATATTCGCCACAGTCTCAACCGAGTGGCTGCACTAACGACACCGCATCAGGGCAAGGCTATGCGTACCCTGCGTGACAGCCTGATCACTGAGATGAATATTCACCGTGACGATATTGAGTTTCCGGTTAAACCACAAAAAATTATCTGGGATCTACGTACCGCGATGGATTTGCAGGATATTGTGATCTGTGATGTCGGTGCCCATAAAATGTGGATGTCTCGGATGTTCCGCTGTGAATACCCCAACACCTGCATCATATCCAATGGATTTGCCAGCATGGGTATTGCCGTACCGGGGGCGATTGCTGCTAAGTTAGCCAATCCACAACGCAAAGTTGTAGCCGTCACTGGTGACGCTGGCTTTTTGATGAACTCACAAGAAATCGAAACAGCCATGCGACTGAATATCGCCATTGTTATTCTGGTATGGAACGATGCCAGTTATGGCCTGATTGAGTGGAAACAACAAAATCAATTTGGCCGGACCAGTCATGTACAATTCACCAACCCAGATTTTGTTCAATACGCGCAATCTTTTGGTGCGTTTGGTGTCAGAGTTGAGAAGACAGAGCAATTAATGCCCATTCTAAAAGAAGCCTTAGACAGAAATACCGTGACGGTTATTGATTGCCCGGTTGATTATCGAGAGAACCTCAAACTAACAGAAGCATTAGGCCAACTAACGTTAACGATTTAATTTCACATGACACAGTTTATAAAACCCGCCATTGGCGTCATCGCTCTTGCGATCCTCGCAGTACTTATTTTTAATGTCGTCCAAACAAAACAAGGACTACCTGATCAAACCTTTACGGATTTGGATGGAAAGACACATTCATTTGAGGATTTTAAAGGGAAACCATTATTAGTTATTTTCTGGGCGACGGATTGTCCTGCCTGTGTCCAAGAGCTACCCGAACTCAAAGCGGTTTATAAAGAGTACGCGCCTAAAGGCTTAGGTGTTGTTAGTATTGCTTTAGCACATGATAAACCTGAACATTTACTGGCAATGCGGCTTGAAAAACAGATCCCTTATCTGATTAGCTGGGATAAAACTGGTAAATTGGCGGATGCTTTTAATAATGTGCGTGTTACCCCCACTCACTTTTTATACTCCGCTGATGGTGATGTTGTTATGCGCAAAATCGGTAGTGTGTCAAAAGAAATGCTCAGCGAGAAACTCAGCAGTATGGGGCTGTAGCAAATTCTAATACATTTACACTACACTTCTATAGTCTTATATGGTATAAAGTACGGCTTTGTAAATGCAGGCAGGGACCAAAATCGGCGCCCTGTGGTAAAAGTGTATCAGGAGCAGGTTTTAAAATGGCCAGAGTATGTCAGGTAACGGGCAAGCGCCCTATGAGCGGTAACAATGTTTCACACGCTCATAACAAAACAAAACGTCGTTTCTTACCCAACCTTCACTCACACCGTTTTTGGGTTGAGTCTGAAAATCGCTGGGTTAAGCTGCGTGTCAGCAACCATGGTCTGCGCATCATCGATAAGAGAGGGATTGATTCCGTTCTTACTGACATCCGCGCCCGTGGCGAAAAAATTTAGGAGTAAGACATGCGCGATAAAATTAAATTAGTCTCATCTGCGGGTACTGGTCACTACTACACCACAGACAAAAACAAACGTACTATGCCTGAAAAACTAGAGATCAAAAAGTTTGATCCAGTTGTGCGTAAACACGTTATGTACAAAGAAGCTAAAATCAAATAATGTTGTTCACAATATTATTTTAGAAAAACCCGCCTTCGCGGGTTTTTTTATGTCTGAAATCACACTATTATGGTTATTTCTTTATTATAAGTTCTGATACATGAGTGACGACGCTGATTTATCTTCTATCATTATCGCTAGGCAGCCTATATTTGATCGTCACTATAATACTTATGCTTATGAACTGTTATTCCGTAATAACCAAACATCACAATCAGCTGATTTAGATTATTACTCTGGCGATATCGCCACCACACGTGTTATCAATTACAGCTTTCTTGAACTGGGTATAGAGCGCGTTATCGGCAATCACCTGGCTTTCGTCAACTTGACCCGGAATTTTATACTAAGTGATGACCCAATACCTTTTGGTGGTGAGCGTGTTGTCCTGGAAGTGTTGGAGAATATTGAGGTTGATGAAGAACTGATTAATGCGGTTAAAAAACTAGCATTGAGTGGTTATCACATCGCACTTGATGATTTTATTTTCCATGAATCATTACGGCCACTTATTGAGCTAGCCTCCATCATCAAAGTCGATATACTTTCTTTATCAGAGTCGGAATTAAGGCATCATGTCGAGCGGCTTCGAGCGTTTCCAGTCAAGCTACTGGCAGAAAAAGTTGAAACCAAGGCTGAATTTGAACTGTGCATGGAATTGGGTTTTGACTATTTTCAGGGTTATTTTTTCTGTCGGCCTGAAATCATTAAAGATAATCCCATCCCTGATAATAAGATTAAACTGCTCGAGTTATTAGGTAAACTACAAGATCCGGATATTGAATTTAAAACGATAGAAGCAATCATTCGTCAGGATCCTGGTCTCAGTTTAAAGCTGTTACGTTTACTCAACTCAGCTGCGATAGGGTTTCCAAGACAGATAAACTCATTGCGTGAAGGCCTC
The DNA here is from genome assembly GCF_000214595.1 of Methylophaga thalassica MP. Lineage (GTDB taxonomy): Bacteria > Pseudomonadota > Gammaproteobacteria > Nitrosococcales > Methylophagaceae > Methylophaga > Methylophaga thalassica. The sequence goes on from NZ_AFIG01000003.1 coordinate 286,834, forward strand.
GTTATTTTAGGTTTAAAAGCAATAAAAACCTGGACAACTTTGATTGTGATGAGTGAAATGAGTTCTGGACCGGCAGAACTAATTCATATGACATTGGTCAGAGCAAAAATGGCAGAAAAGATAGCAGCTCAATTTGGCTGCTCACCGGATAGTGGCTTTTTATTAGGCTTGTTTTCAACCATTGACACCATATTGTCAAAACCGATGGACGAAATTATTAAATCAATCCCACTCAGTAATGAATCGAGCCTTGCACTGATTAGTCGTGGTGGTATAAAAGGTCAACTATTAAACTGTGTTACTGATTATTGTGAAGGACATTGGAATAAGGTAGCCGATAGTACCGGACCATCACTGGAAGTGATGAGCAATGCCTATATTGAAGCCTGTCACTGGGCCACAATTACTCTCGATACGATTTAGTGTAAATGATTGATCCCATACTCTTACTCGAAGCGAAAGAACTATCCCGTTTTTTCGGCGATACTGCAGCTGTTAACAACGTCAGTTTTAATATCAAACAAGGTGAGGTACTTGGTTTTTTGGGACCAAACGGCGCCGGAAAAAGTACCACCATGCGTATGCTGACCGGCAACCTTGCTCCTGATAATGGACAGATAATCATTAACGGCATTGATTTACTGGATAATCCTAAACAGGCCAAAGCCTGCATTGGCTATCTGCCCGAAACACCACCACTATACAAAGAGCATACTGTCAGCGAATTTTTACAGTTCTGCGCCCGCCTGAATGGCATAGCTAAAAAGCAGCAAAAAACCGCTGTCGACAATGTGATTGAACGTTGTGGCCTGGCTGATGTCAGTAAGCGCTTGATTGCTAATCTATCAAAAGGGTTTCAACAACGTGTTGGTATTGCTCAAGCGATTATTCACTCACCAGCCGTAGTGATACTGGACGAACCGACATCGGGACTGGACCCTATACAAATTCGTGAAATACGTCAGCTTATCCGCGATATTGCCAATGAACACAGCGTTATCCTGTCTACCCATATTCTGCCTGAGGTGCAGATGTTATGTGACCGGGTGCAGATCATTTCAAAAGGCCAGTTATTATTTAATGACAGTCTGCAAAAGCTTACTGAGCAAATGCAATCTACCGCTATTGTTGTTGGTTTTTCGCAAAGTATTGGGCAACAATCTCTGACTTCACTTCCTGGTGTGATCGATGTAGAAAAAATGGATAGTCATCGCTACAGAGTGACGTATCTTCCTGAGCAAAACCCAACACAAGCCCTATTAAAAAGTGCTGTTGAAAATAACTGGCCGTTAAGGTCATTAATACCAGAGCAGCATTCTTTAGAAGATGTCTTTATGAAAATTATTCGTGAAGAAGATGCCCATGCTTAACATTGCTCGTAATGAATTACATCGCTTGTTTTTATCACCACTTGCCTGGGTGATGTTAGCGTTGAGTCAGTTATTGCTGGCTTACCTGTTTTTAACGCATATGGATTATTTCAACAGCATCCAGAGTCGAATTTCTGCTATTCCAGGTGCTCCCGGTGTGACAGAACTTATTGCTATGCCTCTGTTGAGTAATGCCGCAATTATTGCTTTGCTTATCAGCCCATTATTAACGATGCGCACCCTTGCTGAAGAAAGACGAAACGAGACCTTGCCTTTGCTTTCATCAGCGCCACTCAGCATATTCGATATTGTGCTTGGAAAATTCTTTGGTACCTTAACCTTTTTCCTATTAATGACATTGCTCACGGTATTCATGATTTGTTCATTGGCTGTTGGCACCACACTAGATTTTTATCAGTTAAGCGCCGGTGTACTAGGGCTTGTTTTATTAGTTGCCAGCTTTACCGCCGTTGGTATTTATATGTCCAGTCTGACCAGACAGCCAACTATCGCGGCCATCAGTACGTTTGCCATTCTCTTTTTATTCTGGATTATCGATTGGGCAAGCCACAGCACCACCGAATTCTCACTGTTTAGTTGGTTATCCCTGCTAAAGCACTTTGAACCGATGATTCAGGGACAAATCAATACACAAGATATCAGCTACTTTTTAATCATTATTGCGGCTTTTCTATTATTGACTGTACGTCGACTGGATAGAGAGCGTTTAGACTAATGAAAATCACCAAACGCGCACAACACCTGATTCGTTTTCAGCAAATCGTTTTCTATGCCTTATTAATTGCAGCTGTGGTCTTATTGAGTCAGCTGTCTATTTCAACTAATAAACAGTTTGACTGGACTCAGAATCATCGGCATACCTTATCTGACACCAGTTTAACTATTCTCCATAATTTAAAAGATAGCATCACTATCCAGGTCTTTGTTAGCCCTGACTATGAGTACCGTTCAGCTATCGTTGAGTTGCTACAACGTTATCAACAACACAGCGATAAACTGAAAATCCAGTTTGTTGATCCCAGCTTCTCACCGGATATAGTCAGACAATTTAATATTCAACAGCAAGGCGAAATGGTCATCAGCCGTGGTGAACAAAATCAGCATGTATTTGATCTCTCGGAACAATCACTGACCAATGCCATTGTCACTGTCTCCAGACAATCGCAACCCTGGTTAGTATTTATCGAAGGTCATGGTGAGAGAAGCCCTTATGACAGAAGTGATTTTGGCCTCGACACACTGGCGAAAAACTTGGAAAGTCAGGGTATAAAACTTCGGTCACAGAATCTTCTGGAAGCGCCCGAACTACCAGATAATACAGCGGCCTTAGTCATTGCCAGCCCAGAAAAAGAATGGCTTCCAGGTGAAATCAAAATCGTTCGTGACTATTTAGATAAAGGCGGTAACCTCTTATGGTTAGCCGACCCGACTCAGACAAAATCATTAGCGCCTTTAGCTGAGCAGTTAGGCATTGAATTCGTGCCGGGCACGATTCTCGATCCCAACTCCAGCATGCTGGGAATTCAAGATCCAAGATTTGTTCTGATTACTGATTATGCGAACCATCCTGTCGGGCAGGCAGTGAAAAGCGTGACCTTATTGGCAGAAGCGACAGCCATACAAAAACGTGATGAAAACACAGAAAGTCCGTGGCACTACATTAATTTGCTCAACAGTCAGCCTAACGCCTGGGTAGAATCAACACCCATTACACAAGCCAATCTTAGCCAGCAAAAATATAACGAGGGTGCTGATGTATCAGGCCCGGTTTCACTCGGCATGCTAATTGACCGTGATACAGAAAAGGACGATAGTCAGCAACAGCGCATCGCGGTTATTGGTGATGCCGACTTTGTCGCCAATAGTTATATCGGTAACGCTGCCAATCTGGACTTAGGTATGGCGCTGATTAATTGGTTAGTTGAAGATGATGGTCTCATTTCTATTCCGATAAAAACCAGTATCGGCACGCAGCTTACCTTATCAAAAACACAATCTATTATTATTGGTTTTGGCTTTTTATTTGCTGTGCCATTACTCCTCCTCACTATCGGGCTGACCTTGTGGTGGCGGAGAAAACGTCGATGAAAAGCAGCTATTTTACAAACTTCATTTTATTGTTATTAGTTGTCGGGTTGTTCTGGTTTTCGCAACATAACACTAACAAGCAAGCTGACAACTCAGTTCAGTTATTAACCTCTTTAAATCCAGAAGATATCAACACGATTGATATCCAACAACGTCAAAAAGACGATATAAAACTAATACGCAATAATCAGTCCTGGCAACTGATGTCGCCTTACCCTGCCCCGGTGAGTCAAACTCGTATTAATCTTATTCTGAGCTTGTTAAAAACGCCGGTGCATGGCGAGTTTCAGCCAATGGACACTTCATCACTTGCCCAGTTTGGTCTGAATACACCCGCCGTCATTGTCAGCATGAATAATGAGAGTTTTGCTTTTGGTGATGTGGAATCAATCAGCAAACGACGTTATGTTCTATATCAGCATATGATTTATCTGATTGAGGATGATGTCACCCCTTTATTAACAGCAAGTGCTGATAGTTTTATTGATAACAGACTGATTACTGAAAATAATACGATTGAAAAACTCAGCCTTCCCCACTCACTGAGTAACTCAGATATAGTTCAGATTGATAATGTCGATGGGCAATGGCATAGCGATGATAAAAAACTCACGGCTGACCAATTAAAAATACTGATAGATGGCTGGCAGTTTGCCTACGCCACTCAGGTAAGAAAACTCGCGCCAGAGGCTTTAACTGCGTTGCCTAGTCCTCAAATACGCGTATGGCTCAAGGATCAGCAACAGCCTGTTTCTCTTATCCTGCAAACCACAGATAATAATCTTACTCTGATTAATCCAGACTCAGGTTTGGAATATATTTTCCCTATGGCAATGAGCACGCAGTTGTTGCCGGACACACCGACTCAAACAAATTAATCGACTATGCCTGAACTACCTGAAGTAGAAACCACTCGGCGTGGTATTCAGCCCTTTATTAAAAACCAGTCCATTACCAAAATGGTGGTGCGTCATCGCGGATTACGCTGGCCGATTCCTGAAGGGCTGGAATCCATCGTAAAAGATCAAACTGTGCACACAATTGAGCGCCGAGCAAAATATTTACTCTTACACTGTGACACCGGCACCTTGATAATCCATCTAGGTATGTCCGGACGTTTACGTGTGCTCGATAATGATAACAACATCAATAAACATGATCATGTCGATATCTTTTTTCACAACGGTTATGTGTTGAGGTTTACCGACCCACGCCGCTTTGGTGCCGTTTTATGGACAGAGAAATCATATGAACACCATCCACTCATTGCCCATTTAGGGCCAGAGCCTTTGTCAGATGCCTTTGATCTTAACTATCTTCATCAGCGTGCCAAAGGTCGGACCAGCCCTATAAAAACATTTATTATGAATGGTGAAGTGGTGGTCGGCGTCGGTAATATCTATGCTAATGAAGCCCTTTTTATGGCGGGCATTCACCCGAGTACTGCTGCCGGTAAAATCAGCAAAAAACAACTTGCTGAATTAGTCGATGCCATCAAAAAAGTATTGGAAAAAGCCTTGCTCGCAGGAGGAACAACCTTACGTGATTTCAGAAAAAGTGATGGCAATCCGGGATATTTCGCACAAGAACTCCACGTCTATGGACGGGAAGGACAAGCCTGCTTACGCTGCCACACCCCGATAAGCAGTATCAGGCAAGCGCAAAGAGCTACTTATTTCTGCCCCCAATGTCAGCCTCGCTGATTATTTCTGCTCTGAAAAATACTGCGCCAGCAAACGAATCTCTTGCTCAGTATAGCCAGCGGCATGCTGTGTCATGACAGTCGCCTCTCGCTGCCCATGCTTGAAAGCCAGCATTTGCTGAACAAAATAATTTTTGTTTAAGCCAGCGAGGCTAGGCGTTCCTCCCTGACTATGACCATTGGTACCATGACAAACAGCACATGCAGATGCCAATAACGCGACATTACGGGGATCAGCCTGTGCAGTATGAATTGAAATCAACATAATCCCAGCTACCATAAAATGAGAAAAACGCATTTTTGTCTCCATAATCCAACGCCAGTTATAAGCCTACGTTATAATGTCGCTTTAATCATCAGCTAAGTTTCCATGTCAGAAAAAATTCAATTAGAAGATATCATTCCGGATGAATTGATGGGTATGCGCATCGATCAGGCGCTCGCCAAAATGTTTCCCGAATATTCACGCGGACAACTGACAAAGTGGCTTAAAGCCGGTGATGTGCTGGTCAATGGGCAGTTACTTAAACCTAAGGAAAGTATTCAGGGTGGTGAGAAAGTCACTATCGGTACAGAACTGCAAGTCCAGGATGAAAGCTGGCTGGCTGAAACAATTGCTTTAGATATCATCTACGAAGATGACGATGTCATCATTATCAATAAACCAGCGGGTATGGTCGTACACCCCGGCGCTGGAAATCACCAAGGCACCCTAGTCAATGCGTTATTAGCCCATGCGCCACAACTGGCCAATATTCCTCGTGCCGGCATCGTGCATCGAATCGATAAAGCCACAACCGGCTTATTGATGATCGCCAAAACCTTAACTGCGCATAACTCACTGGTTTCCCAGCTTCAGGCTCGTAGCGTTAAACGTGAATATCTGGCTGTCGCCTGTGGTGTTTTCACCGCCGGAGGAACTGTTGATGAAGCAATTGGTCGTCATGGTATTGATCGCAAAAGAATGGCAGTCAGCGCAACAGGGAAACCTTCAGTGACCCACTATCGTGTTGAACAACGTTATCGTGCGCATACCTTGATTAAGTGCAAGCTTGAAACCGGTCGCACGCATCAGATCCGCGTACACATGGCTCATATTAGACACCCTCTTTTAGGAGATCCGGTTTACGGGGGCCGATTTAAACAGGCAAAAGGCATGACCGAGTCTTGCCGAGAAGTCATTCAGAATTTCCGCAGACAAGCGTTACATGCCGGTTTACTTGGCTTTATCCATCCAACGACTGGCGAAGAAGTGTCATGGCAAATCGATTTACCTGATGATATGCAACAGTTGGTGGATGCTCTGGCAGCTGATGCAGAAATGATTGACTGACTTTAACCTATGACATTGCATTGAATTCTCTGTCGTGGACAATACTTCACGGTCATGAGTCAATTCATACATCAGTTGGTACGCCATTAGTATTCAGATTATCTCATCAAGGAGACAATACAGCGTGATGACTGTGAATCATCTATATCCATCTCTATCTGCTCTCATTAAAGCAGGATTGTGTGCTTTTTTGCTTTTCTTTAGCCTGTCCAGCCTGGCATCAGCTGAGAATGTCAAAGACGCAAAGTTCAGTCATCAAACAGTGCTTGATTTAGCCAAAAAATTAGCCAAGGAGCCCTATAAGCTTCCTAAACAAGCGCCCATTTCACTTACCCGCCTGGATGCCGAGACCTATCAGAAAATTCGCTTCCAGCAACATGCCGCTATTTGGGGTAACTCACCCTCCCCCTTTTCTATCCAACTATTTGCTCCCGGTTTTTTATATAAGAACCTGGTGAATATTGATATTGTTGAAAGTGGAAAAAGTGTACCAATTAATGTCACCGAATCTTCGTTCAAGGTACCTAATCCGGAAATTGCCAAAGCGCTCGCTCAAGTTGGGAAGTATGCTGGATTCCGTCTGCACTACCCGCTTAATAATAGTCAGGATAAAAATGAGTTCATTATTTTTCAGGGTGCCAGCTACTTCAGAGCCGTCTCAAAAGGTCAGCTTTACGGCATTTCAGCCAGAGGTTTAGCCATTGATGTAGCAGAGCCCAAAGGTGAAGAACACCCTACGTTCACTCACTTCTGGATAGAACGGCCAGGCAGAGAGCAAAAAGCGATCGTTGTTCATGCCCTACTTAATAGTAAAAGTGTCACCGGCGCATACCGTTTTGGGATTTATCCTGATGATCCCACCCATATGGATGTCAAAGTTACTCTATTTCCACGTGCTGATATCCCACATATTGGTCTAGCACCGCTGACCTCAATGTTCCTACATGGCGGGATGGTGCCTGCGAAATCAACGGATTACCGGCCAGAAGTGCATAATTCACAAGCATTGGCCATCACCACAGGGAATAACGAACATTTATGGCGCCCCCTGAATAACCCTAGTTCACTACAGATCAGTGGCTTTATGGATGAACATACCAAAGGATTTGGACTGATTCAGCGTGATCGTCAGTTTGTGAATTATCAGGATTTAGAAGCACATTATGAACTTCGCCCTTCTTTATGGGTAGAGCCTATTGAAGACTGGGGTAAAGGTCAGGTTCAACTATTTGAAATTCCTTCTAATGCGGATAGTAATGACAATATTGTGGCTTACTGGCGCCCGGAAGGCGGATTAAAAAAAGGCCAGACCTTTAGTTACAACTACCGTCTTATCTGGTTAAACGATATCAATCCAATGCCCGGCAAAACAAAGATTGTGCGCAGTGCCAAAGGACAATCGTCAGAAGATGGCAACAGAGTGATGATTATCGATTTTAGTCACATTAGTGCCGAACAATTGAAAACGCTGAGCATTAATGCATCCAGCAATCATGGAAAAGTTGTTAAAACAAAGCTGATAGCTAACCCTAATATCGACGGCGCTCGTGTATTTTTGACCTTCAATCCGGAAAATGCAGATGTTGCCGAATTACGATTGCAATTAATGAATAAAAATATTCCTATCAGCGAAACATGGCTATATCGTTGGATTAAGCCAGGTCTATTTACAGGCGAATAATGAAAGCACATAAAGTTTTACCTGAGCGCGCACCACTAGATATGCCACGTCACCGTGTTAATGAACGCGGTCAAGCCTTACGTCAAAATTCAGTCTCCTTTTTTTATTCATTAAGTACTGTTTTTTCACGGTTATTTATTTTATTGGTCACGGTTGGCTTATCCAGCTACGGTATTATCGAAATGCATGGCGTGCTCAGCACCAATAGCATTACGTCATTACAGTGGGTGTTTTTGTTTTTGTTCAGTTTGAACTTTATCTGGATATCATTTGCTTTCTCGCAGGCATTATTGGGGTTTTTAATTAATCTCAAACCACGCCTTATTAAAAAAGCCGAGACCGATCCCGCCTTCAAAACGGCCATTTTATTTCCCGTCTATAAAGAAGAACCCGGCCGAATTGTGGCAGCAATAAAAGCCATGCGTGAAGATTTATTAAAACAGGCACCCGGTAAATATGCTTTTTTTATATTAAGTGACACCAATCAAGCCAATGCCTGGCTGGCAGAAGAAAAAGCGTTTATTGAATTATTTGAAACCCAGGATGAAAACTGCCCGGTTTATTATCGCCGCCGTGCCAATAATCAGGAGCGTAAGGCCGGTAATATTGCGCATTGGGTCACTAACTGGGGTGGCGCATATGAAGCGATGATCGTGCTGGATGCAGATAGCTTGATGAGTGCACAAAGCATGCTCACATTATCTCGCAGACTGGCAGCAGCGCCCGGTGTTGGATTAATCCAGACGCTACCCACTTTAATTAGCGCCAGTAGCCTGTATGGCAAGTTACAACAATTTGCCAATCACTGTTTCGGTCCTATTTACGCTGAAGGCCTGGCCGCATGGCATGGATTGTCTTCCAACTTTTGGGGTCACAACGCCATTATTCGCACTCAAGCGTTTGCTGAATCATGCTCATTACCGATATTACCCGGTAAAGCCCCTTTTGGTGGTCATATCCTCAGTCATGACTTTATAGAAGCAGCGCTGCTTCGACGTGCAGGCTGGGGCGTCAGATTTGATACCGATATTCAACACTCTTATGAAGAAGCACCTCCGTCATTAACCGATGTGATTGTGCGTGACAGACGCTGGTGTCAGGGTAACTTACAGCATGGGCGCATTCTGCTTGCGCATGATCTGGCATTTCCAACCAGACTGCATATTTTCTCTGGCATGATGTCCTACCTCAGCGCTGTGCTCTGGTTATCGTTAATCATGGTCGGTTTAGCCATTGCTGTTCAGGCTCAGTTAGTTCGCCCCGAATATTTTGCAAACCCGTCACTGTTCCCTATCTGGCCAGTATTTGATGCTGAACGTGCACTGGAGCTGTTTATTGTGTCTATGGCGATTGTTCTCGCACCAAAACTGTTTGGCTGGTTTGCTGCTTTGGTGAATTGGCGCCGTTGCAGACAATTTGGCGGACCAATTTTATTAACCCTGAGTACGCTTTTTGAAACGTTAATGTCGGCACTCTATGCGCCTATTCTAATGGTTGCTCAGTTTGGTGTTGTCTGTCATATCCTTATGGGCAAAGACAGTGGCTGGAACCCTCAGTCGCGAGATGATGGTGCCCTGAGTTTAGGACAAGTTACCCGTGCCCACCGGGGCCATACCTTGTTTGGTTTTATCCTGGCAGGTATTTCTTACGGCTTAAGCATCGAAATGTTTTATTGGCTGTTACCCATATCCGGTGGACTGATGCTGTCTATTCCTCTTTCATGGTTAAGTGGAGGAGCAAAACGGGCGAGACCCTTTACGATTTTCGGCTTCCTAAGGGCACCAGAAGAAAAACGTCCTAGCGCCATTGTCAAAAGCCTACTTGAACAGATTAACAACACGCCTAAACAAGAGCCTATTGATACTCCGCTTATTTGTCTGGATCAACATGCCGGACTCTGTAAATGGCATCTGGCTCAGTTGCCGTTAATTGATGCGCCGAAGCCTGACGAATTCCATGCACCGACAGTAACGGCCGAATGGAAAATTCGACATGCCTCCTCTCTGCAACAACTGGAAAAGACATTAGAACCCGTTGAGTTGATTGCCTTACTCTCACAAGAGTCAGCCGTGAAACAACTCAAAACACATGGCCTGGTCAAACATCATGACTAAACCTACAAGCTAGTGGTTAGCCTTCTATGACAACACTTTTACATATATCCGACTTACACTTTGGACGTATTCTGACTGATGTTTTAGAAGGCTTAAAACGTAGTATTCGTGTCTTAGCACCCGAGATGATTATCATTAGTGGTGATCTGACCCAGCGTGCAACAGCCAAAGAATATCAGCAAGCCGCTGAATTTCTTAGCTCACTCAATACACCTTATTTTATCGTTCCCGGCAATCATGATCTCAGTACATTCCGAGTTGTCGAGCGGTTTATCTGTCCATGGCGTAATTGGAAAAAGTGGATTCAGTCTGATTTAGAGCCCCAGTTTTCAACAGAAGACTATCAGCTTATGGGTATTAACACTGCCAGAAAAGCCGGTTTTTATATGGATTGGTCCAGAGGGCGAATCAGTCCTTCACAAATACAACAAATTACACAGCAGATGAGTCATGCACCGCAGCAACAACTTCAACTGCTTGTGGCACACCACCCTTTCTGGCTACCTCCGCAATATGAAGCCAGGCATCTCATCGGCGGTCGCGATGAAGCGTTAGCATCATTTAAAGGCCGTGGTCTTGATTTAATACTCAGTGGGCATGTGCATATTGATTATTGTCACGTGCTTGACGGTATGATCATCTCTCATGCTGGCACCACCACATCAGATAGGCTTCTACCCGATACGCCAAATAGTTTTAACGTGATTCAAGGTGATAAAAACCGTTTGACTATTACCCGTCACCATTGGCAGCAAGGTGAATTTCAACTATCTCAGTCACAGACTTTTCAACGTAAAAACGGGCAATGGCATGAAGCCTAATCAAAACAGAAGGCCCGAAACCAAAATACCGGTTTTTGTGAATAAACACGCGGGTAGTGCTGAAGCCGTAATAAACAGCTTAACAGCATATGACAGCATTACTCTCCACAGCTTATCTGCCACCGATATGCAAACGGCTATTCAAAATGCCATTGATGATGGTCATAAACGCATTATCGTCTCAGGCGGTGATGGTACGTTGGCATTAGCCGCTGGGATAATCACCGGTACAGAAACTGAACTGGCCATTATTCCAGGTGGCACGCTCAACCATTTTGCCCAGCGCTTATCCATTCCGACCGATACCTCTTTAGCCATCGAACTGGCTACTCATGGTAAGGTGGCCAGCACCCATGTCGCTTATGTTAATGATCAGATATTTCTCAACACAAGCTCTGTTGGCGCTTATGTGACTTTTGTTCGCACCCGTGAATATCTGGAACGAAAAATGCGATATATGATGGCCAGCATATTGGCAGGTATCAGAAGACTCTACCATTTTCGCCATACTCACATTATTCTGAATGAACAAAAAATCAAAACGCCTCTGGTGTTTGTTGGCGTCGGTGAACGCGATCTTCAAATCCCATCAGCAGGACAAGTTAAAGCTGGTGGCCGTGAAGGTCTGCACCTTATCGTTATTCGCTGCAACAGTAGCTGGTCAGCTATCAAACTCGTTTTTAGTGCGATGTTAATGGGAATTGATCCCTTAAAAAAAGCAAAGCTTGTCGATAACGCCATTATTGACGAGGTGAAAGTGACCCTGCGTTCACGTAAGAAATGGCTTACTGTTGCTGTTGATGGGGAGTTAATCAAACTCAAACCACCATTACACTATCGTTTCAAACGCGATAGCCTGAATGTTGTTGTTCCAGATGCGAAGGATGGAGATACATGAGTAATCGAACACGGTTTATACACCGACTTAGTTGGTTTTTAGATGAATCGATCACCTTACCCGGTGGCTATAAAATCGGCGCTGACGGATTTCTAGGTCTTATTCCTGGCTTTGGTGACTTTATTGGTGGCCTGCTTTCCAGTGTGATTATTTATCAGGCTCATCAGCTAGGTGCACCAAAAATGATTCTGTTAAAAATGGCTATCAATATGTTAATTGATACCACACTTGGTGCTATTCCGGTCATTGGTGATGTCTTTGATTTTGTCTGGAAAGCTAACCGGAGAAATGTCGCTCTACTCAGCGAGTATGAGCAACAACCCCGGCAGGTATATCGTAAAACACTGCTGGAAAATATCGCTATTATTCTTATCTTAATCACCATGATTGGCCTGGCGGTAGCCTTTGTCGGCTGGATTATCAGCTTAATCTGGACGGCATTGTTTCAATCATAGTAAGAAAAACAACTATCAATAAAAGGGAGTTATTATGGACTTAATACGAATTCTGATTGCTATTTTGTTACCACCGCTTGGCGTATTCTTACAAGTCGGCTTCGGTGGTGCTTTCTGGCTAAATATCCTGCTAACTATTCTCGGCTATATTCCAGGTATTGTTCACGCAGTATGGATCATTGCCAAGCGTTAATACCGAGTATGATGCCTTTTGTAATCAAGGCATCACGTCAAAATCGAATTTTTTTTGATGCCGGGACTTATCCCGGCATTTTTGTATTTGTCTATGATCAATAATGTTGCGATCATATAACGCTAGATCCTGCAAACCTCTCTAAGGTGAAAAATGAATAAAGTATTAATTTCTGTTCTGGGAAGTGATCAACCCGGAATTATGGCCGTTATTGCAGATGTGATTAATCAGCGCAATGGCAATATTGAGAATTTGAGTCAAACGCTGCTCAACTCTGTTTTTGGTGCGTTATTACTTGTTGATGTTCAGCATGAGGAAGTGGCTGAAGAACTTCAAACAGCATTAGAAAACGCCTGTAACAACATGGGGCTATTCATCCGTGTACACCCATGGAATGAAAAAGCATCAGACTGGTATCAAAATAAACCTGAGGTTCAACCCTATATTGTCACGGTTATTGGGCCAGATCGTCAGGGCATTGTGGCTGAAGTGGCTGGACAACTGTTTAAACACGGTGTGAATATCACCAATATGCAAGCTATTTTCAAGGGTGGTAAAAACCCCATGGATAATTTAATGGTATTTGAAATTGATGTACCTAAAGCCACGATCATGAATGATTTACGTGATGCGCTTGCAGAAATCTCACAACGACTGGATCTGGAAGTCAGTGTGCAACATCGTAAAATTTTTGATTCCGTGAGCAATATACTTAATTAATCGCCGTTATATTCTTACCCGTTCATATCAGGACATAAAATGATTAATCCCAAAGACATTATTTCTACCTTACAAATGGTACGTGAAGAAAATCTGGATTTACGTACTGTGACCGTAGGGATCAGTCTTGCTGATTGTGTCAGTGACGACATTAATACTTTTAAACGCAAAATCTACGACAAAATCACCCGTATCGCCGGCAATCTTGTCAGTACCTGTAACCGTATTGAAAGACGCTACGGCATCGAAGTGGCTAATAAACGCATTTCTATTAGCCCCATCGGAGTAGTGGCTGCCCCCTTTAACTCTGATCAAATGGTGGAAATTGCGCTCACGCTTGATAAAGCTGCCTCAGAATTAGGTATCGACTTTATCGGTGGCTTCACCGCTCTAGTGGAAAAAGGTATGACACATGGTGATAGAGCACTCATCAATGCTATTCCACAAGCATTAACTGAGAGTCAGCGCGTCTGCTCTTCAGTCAATGTCGCCAGCACCCGTGCCGGTATCAATATGGATGCCATCAAAGATATGGGCGTCATCATCAAACAAGCCGCTGAGATGACAGCAAAAGACGATGGCCTGGCAGCAGCAAAACTGGTTGTGTTTGCCAATATCCCGCAAGACGTGCCATTCATGGCCGGTGCTTATCTTGGCATTGGTGAAGCTGATGCCGTTGTCAGTGTCGGTGTTAGTGGCCCAGGTGTGGTCAAAGCGGCCCTGGAACGTGCTCTTGAAGAAGAAGACGGCATGGACTTAAGTCGTGCCGCAGATGTGATTAAACAGACAGCAGCGCGCCTTACAAGAGCGGGCGAATTAGTTGGCCGTGAAGTCGCTCAATTATTAGGGTTACCCTTTGGTATTGTTGATCTTTCACTCGCCCCTACGCCGAATAAAAACGATAGCGTCGGTGAAATTTTTGAGGCTATCGGTTTACCTGCGATAGGCGCACCTGGTAGTACGGCCTTTTTATCAATGTTGAATGATGCGGTTAAAAAAGGTGGTGCGTTTGCCAGTTCACACGTCGGCGGACTCAGTGGCGCCTTTATTCCGGTTTGTGAAGATTTGACGATTGCTGATTCCGCAGTGAATGGCACATTATCACTGGAAAAACTGGAAGCCATGACAGCCGTATGTTCTGTTGGCTTGGATATGGTCGCTATACCTGGTGACACCTCTGCAGAGATGATTTCAGCCATTATTGCAGATGAAATGGCCATTGGTGTTATCAACAAAAAAACCACGGCAGCACGTCTGATTCCTGCGCCAGGCAAGAAAGCCGGTGATCATGTTGTCTATGGTGGTTTATTAGGTGAAGGCCCGGTCATGGCTGTTAACATGGGTAGTCATGAGAACCGCTTTGTTCGACTCGGTGGACGTATTCCATCTCCAATACAAAGTCTAGTTAACTAAATCTAAGGCATAAAAAAAGGGCTGATAAATCAGCCCTTTTTTATTTTCTCTAGAAATAATAACTTATTTCTTAGCAGCTTCACGCTCTTTTGTTTCTTTGATAACTTCGTCAGCTACATTACGTGGACATGGCATGTAGTGTAAGAACTCCATAGAGAACTGACCACGACCCGATGTCATTGTACGTAGTGAACCGATGTAACCAAACATTTCACTCAGTGGTACTTCAGCTTTAATACGGACACCAGTTGCACCCGCATCCTGAGACTTGATCATACCGCGGCGACGGTTTAAGTCACCAATAACGTCACCGACATTATCTTCTGGTGTAAACACGTCAACTTTCATGATCGGCTCAAGTAACTGAGGACCCGCTTTAGGAATAGACTGACGGAAACCACCCATTGCGGCTAATTCAAACGCGATGGCAGATGAGTCAACGGCGTGGAATGAACCATCAAATAAATTCACTTTAACGTCCAGTAATGGGAAGCCGGCTAATACACCTCTACCCATCATTTTCTTGAAGCCACCCTCAACAGCAGGCCAGAATTCACGAGGAACTGTACCACCAGTTACTGTAGATTCAAAAGCAAAACCGCTACCTGGTTCACCTGGTTCAATGATGTAATCAATGCGACCGAACTGACCAGAACCACCTGATTGTTTCTTGTGCGTGTAGCTGTCTTCCACACGTTGCGTGATAGTTTCACGGTAAGCCACTTGCGGTTCACCAACGATAACGTCCACACCATGAGTACGCTTCAGGATATCTACTTTGATATCCAAATGCAGCTCACCCATACCTTTCATGATGGTTTCGCCACTGTCTTCATCGGTTTCAACACGGAATGAAGGATCTTCTTTAATCATTTTACCCAGAGCGATACCTAATTTCTCTGCCGCACCTTTATCTTTAGGTGCAATAGCGATTGAGATAACAGGATCAGGGAAGACCATTGGTTCAAGTGTTGCTGCGTTCTTCGGATCACATAATGTGTGACCTGTTTGAACATCTTTCATACCTACAATAGCGATGATGTCACCCGCGTGAGCGTAATCAAGCTCGTTACGGTCGTTCGCATGCATTTCCACCATACGACCAACGCGTTCTGTTTTACCTGTGAAGGTATTCAGAATGGTGTCACCTTTGCGAATTTCACCAGAGTAGAGTCGAACGAAGGTCAGTGCACCAAAACGGTCATCCATAATTTTGAATGCCAATGCACGTAGTGGACCATTGATATCAACAGTCGCCACTTTACCTGTTTCGTTACCTTCTAAATCGACTTCTGGTTGTGGATCCACTTCTGTTGGATCAGGCAGGTAATCAACAACAGCATCTAGTACTAATTGAAGACCTTTGTTTTTGAACGAGCTACCGCAGTAAGTTGGGAAGAACGCTAATTCTAATGTACCTTTACGGATACATTTTTTCAGTTCATCAATAGAAGGCTCTTCACCTTCCAGATATTTTTCCATCAAATCATCGTCCTGCTCAACCGCAGTTTCGATAAGTTTTTCACGCCATTCTTCGATCTGGTCAGCCATCTCTGCAGGTGGCTCTTCAATGCTGTAGTTTTCAGGATCTTTTTCGTCAGGCCAGTACCATGCTTTACGCGTTAACAGGTCAACAACACCTTTGAACTCATCTTCGATACCGATTGGCAGAACCATAACTAAAGGTGTGGCAGCAAGAACATCTTCAACTTGCTTAACAACGCGGTAGAAGTCTGCACCCATACGGTCAAGTTTGTTAACGTATATCAGACGAGATACTTCTGATTCGTTAGCATAACGCCAGTTAGTTTCTGATTGAGGCTCAACACCACCACTACCACAGAAAACACCAATACCACCGTCAAGTACTTTTAATGAACGATATACTTCGATAGTGAAGTCAACGTGTCCCGGTGTATCGATAACATTTAAACGGTAACCTTTCCATGCACACGTGGTAGCAGCAGACTGAATGGTAATACCACGTTCAGCTTCCTGATCCATGAAGTCCATAGTTGATTCACCTTCGTGAACCTCACCAGTTTTATGAATTTTACCGGTCAGTTTCAGGATACGCTCAGTTGTTGTGGTTTTACCCGCATCAACGTGGGCGAAGATACCTATATTTCTGTACTTGGATAAATCAGAAGCCATAATCCTGTCTCTATTATTTAAATGAACAATTCGTGCATTTACACGGAGTTAAACCCGCCAATTCTAAACTAGAATCTTTGTATATGCACACATTTATAAGTAAAAAAGCGACAAAGACTGCTATGTCGCCATTCAATAAATCTACTATCAGGTAATGACAGCGTGATGTTAAATCATTTGCGGAATCTATAAAGGCTATTTAAACCTGTGTTGCATCGGTACCCATTGATAACGATATACAACCCCTGGTACCGACAGCACCAAAAACAAACTCAACACTGTCACAAAAAATTCCCAACCTTGTGAGTAAACATCTCCGGAAAAGCGGATTTCAAAAGCAATACCGATAAGCAGGCTGATAAAAAAATACACGACTAATTCAAGTAACCGTATCCAGTTGGATTTTTGTTCCAGTGCATAAACAAAAAATACACGTTCGCCTATCCACGGTAGATTTGCCAATATAAAAAACAGCCCTAACATAAGCCAAATAGACATGTTGTTTCCTAAGAAAAAACGGTAGAACAAACCGACATTAATAATCCTGGAAATATCCCCAGTGCTAGCACCAATAAAGTATTAATGCTCAATACAAAACCAGCTGAACCTGAGGTATTCGCTTCATGATGGTGTTCGGCATCATCAAAATACATGACTTTTATGACACGTAAATAATAAAAAGCACCAATCACTGACATCACCACCGCAACCAACGCAACGGCTAACATATCTGCATCTACCACCGCTTTAACTACACCTAATTTGGCATAAAAACCTGCTAATGGTGGTATTCCTGCCATTGAAAACATCAAAATCAGCATTAACAAAGCCAACCACGGATGTTGTTTGCTCAGTCCTTTAAAGTCATCAATATTATCTGCTTCAAAGCCGTAACGGCTCATCAACAGAATCACACCAAAACTGCCTAATGTCATGAGGGCATATACCAAGGTATAAAACATCGAAGCGGCATAACCTGCTTCCGTACCGGCAAGTACACCCATCAATAAAAAACCGACATGAGAAATCGTAGAATACGCCAGCATGCGTTTAATATTGGTCTGAGCGATAGCCACAACATTACCGATTATCATCGATAAAACAGCCATCAACATCAACATCGGTTGCCAATAGCTTTGTAAGTCTATCAGTCCATCGACTAATAATCGAATCAACAAAGCAAAAGCAGCAATTTTAGGTGCGGCGGCAATAAAAAGCGTCATCGCTGTCGGTGCACCATGATAAACATCCGGTAACCACATATGAAACGGCACCGCGCCAAACTTAAAGCCGATACCAATAATAATAAAAACCAGTGCAAAGCTTAGAATTGTGTCATTGCTGGACGATGAATACACAGCTGTAGCAATATCCTGCAACATCAAACTTCCTGTAATGCCATAGATAATAGACATGCCATATAACAACATTCCCGAAGCAATCGCACCGAGGATGAAATATTTCATCGCAGCTTCAGTCGCAATCGCCGAATCACGATGCATTGCTACCATGGCATAAAGACACAAGGACAATAACTCCAGCCCTAAATACAAAGTCAGAAAGTGATTCGCCGACACCATAATCAACATACCCAGCGTGGCGAACAAGGCTAAAACATAAAACTCGCCTTGAAGTAATTGGCGTACCCGTAAATATTCAACGGAATATAACAAGACACACATATTCACCAGACAGATGGCTATTTTTAATACATCACTCAGGCCATCTTTAACATAAGTGTCGGAAAAGGTCTTTCCGGCTTCGCCCCAGGAAGAAACCAGGATAATCAGTACAGCAAGTAAACTTAACTGGCTGAGCCCATAGACCCAACTCACTTTTCTACTGCCGGTAAAAGCAACAAATAATAAGACAACACAAGCCATTGCCAGCATGACCATTTCAGGTAATGCAAACAACATATTTGGCACTTGGTAGTTCATTATCAATTGTCCTTTTAGAGCTTGGATTGAGACACTTGTGTTAATAAATTTTCAACAGAAGCGTGCATCACGTCTAACAATGGATCAGGCCAGAGACCTAACACTAAAACAATCACCGCTAAACTCGCTAACAGCATAAATTCACGGGTATTAATATCTTCCAGTTCAGCAACGTGTTGATTTGCCACTTCACCAAAAAAGACTCGTTTCACCATCCACAAGGTATAGGCTGCACCAAGAATTAAGGTTGTCGCTGCCAGAAAAGCAAACCAGAAATTCGCCTGAAAAGCAGCCAGAATCACCATAAACTCACCCACAAAACCTGATGTGCCTGGTAGACCGGCATTTGCCATGGCAAAAAATACCGCAAATGCCGTGAATGTCGGCATGGTATTAATAACCCCACCATAGGCACTAATTTCACGGGTATGCATCCGGTCATACAATACACCGACAGCCAAAAACATCGCTGCGGAAATAAAGCCATGTGACACCATCTGCACCATGGCCCCTTCCACCGCCAGCACTGCCCCACTACCTGTTGCTGAGTTAAAAAATATTCTGAAAACAATAAATAAGCCCAGCGTCACAAAGCCCATATGAGCAATACTCGAATAGGCAATTAATTTTTTCAGGTCCGACTGTACCAGTGCCACAAAGCCAATATAAACCACAGCAATCAATGACAAGGTAATCAATAACCAGTCAAAAACCATACTGGCATCCGGTGTAATAGGTAAGGCGAATCGGATAAAACCATAACCGCCAATCTTTAAGGTAATAGCCGCCAAAATGACTGAACCGCCGGTAGGGGCTTCAACATGTGCATCTGGTAACCAGGTATGCACTGGCCACATCGGTACTTTGACTGCAAATGCAATCAAAAAGGCAAAAAACAGCCAGGTTTGCTCGGTCATGGATAAAGTGACCGCATGATAATCCAGCAATGAAAAACTGCCTGCAACGTGATGCAAATACAGCAGAGCAATTAATAAAAACACCGAACCAAAAAACGTATACAAAAAGAATTTGATCGTGGCATAAACGCGATTCGGCCCACCCCAGATGCCGATAATCAAAAACAATGGAATCAGCATGGCTTCAAAAAACACATAAAACAATATGGCATCCAATGCTGAAAATACCGCCAGCATCAAACCTTCCATAATCAAAAAGGCAGCCAGGTAATGATTTAAGCGATATTCAATGACACGCCAGCCTGCCACTACAACCAGCAATGTCGAAATCGTTGTTAAAATGATTAACGGTAAAGAAAACCCATCAATACCAAGATGATAATTAATGGCAAACGTCGCAATCCAGGGATGCAACTCCTCAAACTGCATTTGATATGAGGTATTGTCAAAACCGATATACAGAGCGATGGATAATAAAATAGTCAGTGACGCTGTCCCCACCGCGAGCCATTTACTCAGGCATTCCCGATCATTCAAAAACAGGCATAACAAGCCTGCAGCAATGGGTAACCAGATAATCAGACTTAACAATGGGAGTTGTGTCAGCATGGTTTTCTATTCCGTCCCTGTCATGCTACAAAAAAGGTGAGTAACAGGCCCACACCAATAATCATTGCAAAGGCATAGTGATACAAATAGCCAGTCTGTATCTGTCTGGCTAAACGTGAACACCATGCCACCGTCTTGGCTGAACCATTCACCAGGGCACCATCAATCAGAATACGATCACCAACTCGCCATAAAAGCTGGCCTAGTTGACGGGAGCCACCAGCAATCACCGTCTGATTAAAGTCATCAAAACCATATTTATTGATCAGGATTCGATAAATAAACTGACCTTTATTCTGTAAAACAGCCGGTAAATCAGGTCGCCGTAAATATAAAAACCAAGCTATCACGATACCCGCCATGGCCAACCAGAACGGAGCCGCCGTGAGCCCGTGCAATATAAAGCTCAACACACCATGAAATTCTGTTGCCTGCTCAGCTAGAATTTCATGAGTTGCTGCCACATAAATAGCATCCGCAAAAAACTCACCGTAGACCACGCTACCGATCCAGTAACCAGCAATAACCGAAGGGATTGCCAGCAGTATCAATGGCAAGGTGACCACCCATGGAGACTCCTTAGGCTGATGTCCGTGCTCAGTGTTAAATCGTGGCTTACCATGGAACACCATAAAAAACAGGCGGAAACTATAAAGGGATGTGATTAATACGCCCGATAACACAGAAAAATAGGCAAAGCTATGACCGGGTATATTCGAAGCATGGACAGCCTCAATGATGGCATCTTTAGAAAAGAAGCCGGCAAAACCAGGGAAACCGATCAACGCTAAGGAACCAATCAGGCTGGTCCAGTAAGTTATCGGCATATACTTTTTCAGCCCGCCCATCTTGCGCATATCCTGCTCATGATGCATAGCGATAATCACCGAACCTGCCGCCAAGAAAAGTAAGGCTTTGAAAAAAGCATGCGTCAACAGGTGGAAGACACCAGCGGCATAGGCTGACACACCTAATGCCACCGTCATATAACCTAATTGTGACAAGGTCGAATAAGCGATAACACGCTTAATATCGTTTTGAACTAACCCCAGCAGCCCCATAAAAAAGGCAGTAATGGCGCCAATAATCAGTACAAATGACAATGCCGTTTCTGAAAGCTCAAACAAAGGTGACATACGCGCCACCATGAAAATACCGGCCGTCACCATGGTCGCCGCATGGATCAGTGCTGAAATAGGCGTCGGCCCTTCCATTGAATCTGGCAACCAAACATGTAATGGTACTTGTGCAGACTTACCCATAGCGCCGATAAATAATAATATGCAGGCCAGTGTCATTACCGACCATGTCACATCAGGAAATAGG
This sequence comes from Methylophaga thalassica MP, assembly GCF_000214595.1. Lineage (GTDB taxonomy): Bacteria > Pseudomonadota > Gammaproteobacteria > Nitrosococcales > Methylophagaceae > Methylophaga > Methylophaga thalassica. Next base: position 308,589 of record NZ_AFIG01000003.1, read on the forward strand.
CTAATGGTTTCTTCTGCCATATATGGCGCTTGTTGGAAGACCGTCACATAATCCAGACTACCGGCATACATCAGTACCGCAGCAATACCCAGTAAAAAGCCAAAATCCCCGACTCTATTGACCAGAAAAGCCTTAAGATTGGCGTAAATCGCCGTCGGTTTTTTATACCAAAAACCAATTAATAGGTAGGACACCAGCCCTACGGCTTCCCAACCAAAAAATAGCTGCATAAAGTTATTCGCCATCACCAGCATCAGCATGGCAAAGGTAAACAACGAAATATAACTAAAGAAACGACAATAACCATCGTCATCGTGCATATAACCAATGGTGTAGATATGCACCATCAGCGAAACAAAGGTCACCACGGTCATCATGACAGCACTTAAGCTATCAATCATAAAACCGACTTCAAGCTGCAATGAGCCAGCCTGTAACCATTGATAAACCATACCGTTATAAGTCAGCCCATCAACAGTAACGAGCTTCAGTACCCAGGCAGATAAAAAGAAAGCAACACCTACAGAAAAAATAGTAATCCGATGCGTCCAGCTTCGTCCCAAATGGCGACCAAACAAACCTGCAGCGATACTGCCAAACAAAGGCGCGATGACAATGGCAAGCAGCAAGCTCTGTGGCATTCGTTACCCCTTTAACCTATCAAGGTCAGACACATTAATGGTACTGAGATTACGGAATAAAACCACCAAAATAGCCAGACCAATAGCCGCTTCCGCTGCTGCCACCGTTAAGATAAAGAACACAAACACCTGACCAGCGGGGTCTCCCAGAAAGTGCGAAAAAGCAATAAAGTTAAGATTTACCGCTAACAGCATTAATTCAATACACATCAATAAAATAATGATGTTTTTACGATTCAAAAAAATGCCCGCTAAAGACAAGCTGAACAATATGGCAGCGAGAATAAGATAGTCAGATAACACCATCATGGCTCTCTCCCCTCTCCTTCCTGTGTCTGCCGAAGATCCACCATTCTGAGCCGATCTGTCGATTTAACTGTCACCTGTTTAGCCGGATCCTGCAATTTACGGTGGTGCTCACGCAATGTCAGTGTGATGGCCGCCACAATGGCAACCGTTAAAATGACAGAGGCAATTTCAAACGGATACACATAGACGGTATACAACAAACGTCCCAACATTTTGGTATTGCTGGCATCAGTCGCTGCAGCGGCGCTAATATTAAATTGTGGAGCATTCAACACAGCAATCATCTCCACCACAATCAACGCCGCCACAATAATGCCGAGTGGTAAATAACGCGTGAAACCTTCTTTGAGTGGTGCCAGATCAATGTCCAGCATCATCACGACAAAGAGGAATAGCACCAACACCGCCCCCACATAGACAAGGACCAGACTAATGGCAAGGAACTCTGCTTCTAGCATTAGCCAGATACCAGCACTGGTGAAAAAGGCTAATACCAGAAATAACGCTGCCCGCACTGGGTTACGTACTGTTATCACCATCGTTGCAGCAAACAATAAAATAACCGCAAAGGTATAAAAGATTATGCTTTCCACTAGTCAGTCATCCTAACGATATGGTGCATCAGCCGCACGATCAGCAGCAATCTCTGGCTCATATTTATCCCCTATTGCCAGTAATTTATCTTTAGTCATAATTTGTTCGCCTCGATTTTCAAAGTGAAACTCAAAATGACGAGTTTCGACAATGGAATCGACCGGACAGGACTCTTCACAAAACCCACAATAAATACATTTAAACAAATCAATATCGTAACGTGTGGTGCGACGACTGCCGTCATCCCTGGGCTCGGTTTCGATAGTAATGGCTAATGCCGGACAGACCGCTTCACATAATTTACAGCCAATACAGCGTTCCTCCCCGTTCGGGTAACGTCTTAATGCATGAAGTCCTCTGAACCGGGGTGACTGAGGTGTTTTTTCTTCAGGGTATTGAACCGTCACCTTACCAGCAAATAAATAACGCCCGGTTAAACGAAGTCCCTGAATGAGCTCCCACAATAAAAAACTCTTAAAAAAATGACGGAGACCTGACATCATCCCCCTCCCGCAGTTAATACTGCACTTTCTGTGAACCAAGGCCCGATATCCAATACTTGAGCCGTCGACACAATCACCAACCAGACAAGTGTCACCGGAATAAATATTTTCCAGCCCAAACGCATAATCTGGTCATAACGATAACGCGGAAATGTTGCTCGAAACCACAGATACATAAACAAGAATATGGCTGTTTTTGCTAATAACCACACCAAACCAGGTACCCAGGCAAAAGCCGATTCCAACACAGGGATACCGTCAAACGGTGATAACCAGCCGCCCATAAATAACGTCGCAGCCAGCATGGAAATCAAAATCATATCGGCATATTCAGCGAGGAAAAAAATAGCAAACGCCATACCGGAATATTCCACATGGAAACCGGCGACGATTTCAGACTCCCCTTCAGCAATATCAAACGGCGCCCGGTTGGTTTCGGCCACCCCGGAGATAAAATAAACAATAAACAGCGGAAACAGTGGTATGAAATACCAGTGCCAGAAGCCACCTTGCTGAGCCAGCACAATCTCACCAAGATTCAGACTGCCAGCCGCAATGAGTACACCGACCAGAGCAAATCCCATAGCAATTTCATACGACACCACTTGTGCCGCACTACGTAATGCGCCTAAAAAGGCATAACGAGAATTAGATGCCCAACCTGCCACCACCACGCCATACACACTCATTGAGGTGATCGCTAAGATGTACAAAAGACCGGCATCAATGTCAGCCAACACCATGCCATCATCAAACGGCATTACCGCCCAGGCCGCCAGCGCCGGGCCAATCGCCAAAACTGGCGCTATCAGAAACAAATATAAATTGGATTTTGCTGGAAAAATCACTTCTTTAAGTAGCAGTTTCAGGCCATCTGCTATCGGTTGTAATAATCCCCAGGGACCGACTCTGTTAGGACCAATCCGCGTTTGTATATAACCAATCACTTTACGCTCGGCGTAAGTCAGATAGGCGACTGACAGCATTAAAGGCACAATAATTAATAAGATCTTCAGCAGATTCGGCAAGATATCCTGTAAAAACATATCGATCATGTGGCTGCCTCACTTTGAGAAACAGAGACCTGACCAAATAAGCTGACTAAGCGGTTAGCCGCATCTGTAGTGGCCGCGACATACACGCAGCCATCTGCAATATTGTCATCAATCTCTAATGGTAAGCGTACCACTTTGTCTTCTTGTGTCAGCGTCAACGGCGTTTGATGGTTCAAATCCCATTTTTCTGCTTCTTTTCTGTTGATACGGGCAAACTGGGCACGCTGAGTTTCAGGCGTTTTTTGTAATGCGTCACTGTGTCTTAGTAAAACATCAGTCCGATACATTGGCACTTCAGAAATCATCATCAACTCTGATTCCGCCGTCAACGAATCAGGAATATAAGCTGAAACCGTCTTCGCCTGCATCTCAGACTGGTTTTGTCGAATCTCATCCACCACATCCTGTGACGAAATATAGTCAAACCCTTGTATTTGGCTGACATTGCCCAGTACACGCAGAACTTTCCAACCAGGCCGACTATCACCTCTGGGAGCAACAGCACCAGCAAACTGCTGCCATTGTTTATCCATTCCGACAAACGTGCCAGATGTTTCAGTAAAACAGGCCGTGGGTAATATCACATCGGCCGTTTGTCTTAAAAATTCACTGTCAAAACTATGCAGCCCCACCACAAAACTAGCGCGTTTTAATGCCTGTTTGGCTATTACTGGCACCGCAGTATCCTGTAATGCATCAAAGTCCATCAGCACATAAGCCCGCAGACTCTGTTGCCACATTTGCAGACTATTCTTAGCTGCACCACCGGGTAGCGTATTGGCAATCAAATGAGCCTGACTATTGGCTGATGGCATAACAACACAACGGCTGCCAGATAACTCGGCAATCTTCTGCACTAAAGCACGAATTTTCGCTGCATTGGGATGGTGATTGGCTAAATCTCCTACAATAAGTGTTGCGGTAGTGGCATTGGATAATTGCATTGCCACATTTTGCTCAAACGCACTGGGCGTACGTTCCGGATACAAAGCTTGCCACTCATCATCAGTGTCATTGGCAATTGACGATAAGACTTTGGCAATACCAGCTAATGTTGTGAGCATCGCATTGATATCAACAGCCATTTCATACTCAACCGGCATCAGCATATCGGTCAGGAAAAAATTGATATTAGTTACTGCCGCTCCAACCAAGGCCGCCTGTCTTATCCGATGAGCAAGGATAGGTTGTTCAGCCCGGATATTGCTGCCAATCAAGACAACAGCATCACTTTCCTGCACTTCTGCCAATGTCCAATTATTCAGAGGATACTGTTCTGGATGATCTGAAAAATCCTGTTGACGCAGGCGATGGTCAATATTCTCAACACCTAAGCCCCGTAACCATTTCTGAAAAAGAAACGCTTCTTCCAAGGTCGCTGTCGGGGAAATTAAGCCACCCACCTCTTCTGTTCCATGTTTGTTAATAACGGTTTGCAAACCTTTTACCGCTGCTTCCAGCGCGGTTTGCCAGTCAACCACCTGCCAGTCACCTTCCACCTTAATCATCGGATCAGTGAGTCGCTTTGAATGTGCCAAGCCTTGGTAGGAGAACCTGTCTCTATCTGATAACCAGGCCTCATTGATAGACTCGTTATCTCTTGGCACCACTCGCATCACATCATTTTGTCTGACATGCAGCTCAATATTGGAACCAATGGCATCATGAGGTGCGATAGAAGGATGGGCTTTCATTTCCCAGGCACGCGCCTTATAACGAAACGGTTTTGAGGTTAAGGCACCCACAGGACAGAGATCGATAATATTGCCGGACAGCTCTGAAACCAGACTGTGCTCGACATAGGTACCGATTTCCATATGTTCGCCACGCCCAGTTGCCCCAAGCTCTTTAACGCCGGCGATTTCCACACCAAAACGAACGCAACGAGTGCAATGAATGCAGCGTGTCATATCGGTACGAATCAAAGGCCCAATATCTTTGTCTTTGACAACACGTTTGCCTTCTGTAAAGCGGCTAACGCCTTCGCCATACCCCATGGAAAGATCTTGCAACTCGCATTCACCACCCTGATCACAGATAGGGCAATCCAGCGGATGATTAATCAGCAAAAATTCCATTACACTGCGTTGAGCATTGACCGCGACTTTGGAATGAGTAAACACCTTCATGCCTTCCGTAACGGGAGTCGCACACGCTGGTAACGCTTTACGGGATTTATCAACTTCAACCAGACACATCCGGCAGTTCGCCGCTATCGACAGCTTTTTGTGATAACAAAAACGTGGAATATCAATGCCCGCCTCATCAGCAGCCTGAATAATCATTTTTGTTGAATCCACTTTCAGCGGAATACCGTCGATTTCGATATTAACCATGTCTACTCAGCCTTCACGCTGTGTTATCCATACACCGACCGTGATCGATGTGGTATTGAAATTCATCACGAAAATGTTTGATGAAACTGACAACCGGGGCCGCGGCAGCATCACCCAAGGCGCAAATCGTATTGCCATTAATATTCTCAGCAACATCCACCAGCCGATCTAAATCTTCTTGTCTGCCTTGGCCTTCTTCAATCCGTTTCACAACCCGATATAACCAGCCAGTGCCTTCTCGACATGGCGTGCACTGACCGCACGACTCCTCATAATAAAAATAAGCAATACGCTGTAAGGCCTTCACCATACAAGTTGAATCATCCATAACAATCACCGAACCGGCACCCAACATTGAACGTGCTTTTGCAATGCCGTCATAACTCATATCCAGTCCCATCATGATGTCAGCGGGCACCACAGGGGTCGAGGAGCCACCTGGAATCACCGCTTTTAATTGATGGCCATACCTGACGCCACCGGCTAATTCCAATAACTCAGCAAAGGGAGTACCGAGCGGTACTTCATAGTTACCGGGTTTATTGACATGGCCGGTCATACAGAAAATTTTGCTGCCACCATTATTCGGTGTTCCCAAGTCATGAAACCAGTCAGCACCATGCTGCAAAATCACGGGGATAGACGCCAGACTTTCAGTATTGTTAATCGTGGTCGGCCTGCCATATAAACCATAGCCGGCTGGAAATGGTGGTTTATAACGTGGCTGGCCTTTTTTGCCTTCCAGTGATTCGAGTAAGGCGGTCTCTTCCCCGCAAATATAAGCGCCAGCACCGATATGGGTATGCAACTGAAAATTAAAGCCACTGTCCAGAATATCCTTACCTAGATAACCTGCTTGCCTGGCTTCTTCCAATGCCGCCTCAAAGCGTTCTATTGGCTCATAAAATTCACCACGGATGTAGTTGTAACCCGTTTGGGCACCGATGGTGTAACCGGCGATAATCATGCCTTCTATCACCTGGTGTGGATTAAATCTGAGAATGTCACGGTCTTTACAGGTACCGGGCTCGCCTTCATCAGAATTACAGACAATATATTTATCGCCGGGCAAACGTCTGGGCATAAAGCTCCATTTCAACCCGGTAGGGAAGCCGGCGCCACCACGGCCACGTAATGCCGAGTTTTTAATCTGTTCGATGATAGATTCAGGTTTGAGTTTATTACTCAAGATATTTTCAAGCACCTGATAACCACCCACCTGACGATAGGCCTCCAAGGTCCACGATGGAGACAGATGGCTGGTACGAAAGCAGACTTGATCCAGCTTCATGACTGAACCCCATCAATTAAAGCATCAATTTTTTCTTTAGTGAGGTATTCATGATATTGCTTATCCATCAACAACATTGGTGCACCGACACAAGCCCCAAGACACTCCACCTCTTTTAGCGTGAACAAACCATCTTCTGTTGTTTCCCCTGGCTTAATGGATAAGCGTTGCTGCAAATGTTCGAGAATTTCTTCTGATCCACACAACATGCAAGAGATATTGGTACACAGGCTGATCTTATGTTTACCGACCGGCTCCAGCTCAAACATGCTGTAAAAGGTCGCCACCTCATAGACACTGATGTTTGACATGGATAAGTATTCCGCCAACGCATCCATAATGGCTCTGGAAAGCCAGCCACCATTCGCTTCTTGCAGAATATGTAAACATGGAATGACCGCCGACTGAGCCCGGCCTATCGGGTATTTGGCTATCCACTTATCCAACTCAGCACGAAGTTGCTCAGTAAATAAAGTCTGTTTAGGTCCGGTCAATACCATTTCTGTCATCGGTCAATCTCACCAAACACAATATCCATCGTACCGATAATGGCAACCACATCCGCCAACATATGACCTTTTGCCATTTCATCCATAGCTGCCAGGTGTGGGAACCCTGGCGCGCGAATTTTCACGCGATAAGGCTTATTGGCTCCATCCGAAATCATATAAATCCCAAACTCGCCTTTGGGATGTTCAATCGCAGTATAGACTTCACCTTCCGGGACACAATAACCTTCGGTAAATAATTTGAAGTGATGGATCAAGGCTTCCATATCGTTTTTCATCGTACTGCGTTTAGGTGGGGCGACTTTAGTATCGTCAACGATCACAGGCCCCGGATTCGCTCTGAGCCAATCCACACATTGTTTGATAATGCGGTTAGACTCACGCATCTCGGCTACGCGGACTAAATAGCGATCGTAGCAGTCGCCCTCCTTACCTATCGGAATGTCAAAGTCCAATTGGTCGTAGACTTCATAAGGCTGTTTACGGCGTAAATCCCATTCAATACCTGAACCTCTTAACATCGGCCCTGAAAAACCAAGTTGTAAAGCTCGCTCCGGACTGACCACACCAATACCGACAGTGCGTTGTTTCCAGATACGGTTGTCGGTTAATAAGGTCTCGTATTCGTCGACACAATGAGGAAATCGTTGTGTGAAGTCTTCTATAAAGTCCAATAGACTGCCTTCACGATTTTGATTCTTTTTCTTTATCTCTTTTTCGTTGTGCCATTTCGATGTTTGATATTGAGGCATCTTATCGGGTAAATCACGGTAAACGCCGCCGGGACGGTAATAGGTGGCATGCATTCTTGCTCCTGATACCGCCTCGTAACAATCCATCAAATCTTCACGTTCACGAAAGCAATAAAGAAAAACAGTCATTGCGCCAATATCAAGGCCATGCGCTCCCAGCCACATCAAATGATTTAACACCCGGGTAATCTCATCAAACATGACGCGGATGTATTGCGCTCTGACGGGCACATCGATACCAATCAGTTTTTCGATAGCCATCACATAGGCATGTTCGTTACACATCATCGACACATAATCGAGACGGTCCATATAACCGATGCTTTGATTAAACGGCTTGGATTCAGCCAGTTTTTCTGTACCCCGATGCAGCAGACCAACATGCGGATCCGCTCTGACAATGACTTCACCATCCATTTCTAGAATAAGGCGGAGTACGCCATGTGCAGCCGGATGTTGTGGACCAAAGTTCAGTGTGAAATTTTTTATCTCAGCCATTATTTCTCATCCCTGAGATAACGGTTATCGTCACGAATCACCCTGGGTACCAGGGTTCTTGGTTCAATGCTGACCGGTTCATACACCACGCGTTTTTTGTCTTCATCGTAACGCATCTCAACATTGCCAATAAGTGGGAAATCTTTGCGAAACGGGTGGCCGACGAAGCCGTAGTCGGTCAAAATGCGACGTAAATCAGGATGACCTTCAAATAAAATACCAAACATATCAAAGGCTTCACGTTCATACCAATCCGCACTTGCCCAGACACTTGTTACGCTGTCGACGAGGGGCTGTTCGGCAGCCAGTCTGACTTTTAGCCGTAAGCGTTGGTTATGTTTGATTGACCGCAACTGATAAACCACAGCAAAGCGATAACCATCCGTCACTGGTTCTGCATGACCCAATCCATCTACAGCGCGGCTAAAGCCAAACTCTGTTGATTGTTTCGTTTCCCAACTGCTGCCACCGTACTCTGAGTAATCCACTCCCGCCAAATCCATCAATTGCTCAAATTGATAGTCATCACGTAGTGTTGTGCAAACGTTGATAAGGTGCTCTGCTGCCACATGCAAAGTGATTTCATCTCTAACCAGCTCACAGTCCAGCAAGGCTTCTGAAAAATCCTGTTCAAGTTTAGCTTTTAGGGTTTGCATCATAAAACAGGTCGCTTTCAGGGTTGTCTGGCTATGGTATTAGTACGGTGAATTTTTTTCTGCAGTTGTAATATTCCGTACAGTAATGCCTCAGCCGTTGGGGGGCAGCCAGGCACATAGATATCTACGGGTACAATCCGGTCACAACCACGGACTACAGAATAAGAGTAATGATAATAACCGCCGCCGTTAGCACAGGAACCCATTGAAATCACCCAGCGTGGTTCAGACATCTGGTCGTATACTTTACGAAGTGCCGGCGCCATTTTATTTACCAGTGTACCGGCAACGATCATTACATCAGATTGACGAGGACTGGCTCTGAATACAATGCCAAATCGGTCCAGATCATAACGTGCAGCACCCGCATGCATCATTTCCACAGCACAGCAGGCCAGGCCAAATGTCATTGGCCATAAGGATCCGGTTCTTGCCCAATTAATCAGCTTGTCAGCAGAGGTGGTGACAACGCCTTTTTCAAGAACACCTTCTATTCCCATTCCAGCGCTCCTTTTTTCCACTCATACACAAACCCAACCACCAGAATGCCCAGAAATAAGAACATGGCTAGGAGTCCGAATACACCGATCTCATCTAATACGATGGCCCAGGGGAACAGGAATGCGATTTCTAAATCGAAGATAATAAAGAGAATAGCGACGAGATAATAACGAACATCAAACTTCATGTGAGCATCTTCAAAAGGCTCGAACCCACATTCATACGCTGAGCGTTTTTCACTATCCGGATGACGAGGTCCTAATACAAAACCAGCCAGCAATGGCAGAACACCAAAGCCGATGCCGATAATGATAAACAACAAAATCGGGAGATAATTCTCCAGCATGCTGCGCTTCCTTACGATGTCTCGACAACTCAGCATGAGGGACTTGCGTCACTGCTCATGCCCCTGATTGCATTATCAACTATGACCGCAATCATCAGGATTGATACTACACACTAAAAACGCTGATGAGAAGTCACAATATTTGATAAATAACGATTTTTACCAAGCTTATGAGACTGGACAGAACTGAATAGATTGTGCTCGAATATGCCTTACTTTGATTTGAGCAATGCTCAACTCCCAACAAACCAATGTCTCAGATAAAAAAACAATAAGGTGCATCATTTCAGGTGAATAAGAATAAGTGGTTAAGTACACCTGTTGTGGTAGCGATCATCATTTTATTAGCGGCTTTAATAGCCGCTGGTGTGGCAGCTTCGCATTTATTCTCACTGATTCAGGAGGATGTCACGTCACGTCTAAATACGGCATTAGTTACCTCCATTAACAGAGTCAAACAATCTTTCACCAATCACCAGCGAAATAGTGTTTATTGGGCAGAGAATACCGTTATTCAGCAAATCGCTTTATGCTAATAAACATGAAAACAGAGCGATGCAGCAGGATTTATATCAACTCGTTGATGGCAGTCTGAAAGCAACGATCACCAATGAAGGTTACCGAGACTACAAATTATTTAACCTCAACGGTGAGTTGATTTTGTCAGGCATCAGCGGTTTCGCAAAGCCTGAACAGAATATTACCCTGCCAGATAATATTCTTGCTGCATTATCGAAAAAGGATGTCTATACCTCTCATCCATTTATGCCTTCATCCGTATGGCAATCAACATTACGGCATCAATATCCCTTACCAACCATGTTATTTATTGCTCCTATCCATGATTGGGCGGGAAAAACAGTCGCTTTTTTTGCGTTTGAAATTAATCCAGACAAGCTGTTTAACCCGGCTTTTCATGAAAATCAGGTCGGACAAACCGGTCAAGCCTATGCCATAGATGAACAAGGGCGGATGCTGACCCAAAGTAAATTTACTAACCAATTAATTCGAGCAGGATTAATCGATGCTTCGAATCCGCTCACTGAGTTGAAACTCGAAGTCCGTGACCCCGGTTTTGATTTACTGGAGTCACCCGACAAAAAAGTGAAAAGCCCTATGCCATTGACACTGATGGCTAAGTCCCTGACCCAGCATAAAACTGGGGTCAACCTGAAAGGCTATCGTGATTATCGTGGCGTCAAAGTCATCGGCAGCTGGCGCTGGGATGAGCAACTCAATATGGGGATTGTCACAGAAACAGAGGTTTCCGAAGTATACAAACTATACCGTTCGCTGTTATTCAGCGTCATTGTCAGTATTGTGTTTATCATTTTTATGACGGCATTTGGTACCTATTTCTATCGCCGTTCCACCCAGCAACAAATTGTCTCACTGCAACAACGAGATGCCATTATTAAACAAACAGATGATGGTTTTGTCACCATCGATGATCAGGGAAGAATCACCATGGTCAATCCCGCCATCTGTTTACTATTTGGCTATCAGGAAGCCGAATTGATTGGCCAGCCGGTATCCATTTTAATAGATGAAGAACAGCGACATAAACATGATAATTATCTGAAACAAGCTGATATACATGAACCGAAAATTATTCATCGGACCCGTTCATTATCAGCGACCAGGAAAGATCGCAGTCAATTTCCGATTGAACTCAATGTCAGCCCGATGCAGTTTGGCCATCGTAAATTTTATATCGGCGTGATTCGTGATATTTCTGAACGTTATCAATATCAGCAAGAACTGATCAAAGCCATGCAGCAGGCTGAACATGCTAATCAGGCTAAAAGTGAGTTTCTTGCCAAGATGAGTCATGAGCTGAGAACACCGCTCAATGCCATTATCGGTTTCTCTCAGCTGCTACAGATGGATAAGTTAAATGATGACCAACGCGAATCGGTCAGTATGATTGAAAGCTCAGGAAATCATTTGCTGTCATTAATTAATGAGGTACTTGATCTGTCTCGTATAGAAAGTGGCCATATGTCAGTGTCTGTTGAAGATGTTGAGCTAAAACCACTCATCGATCACATCCTACCTTTTATACAAACGCATCTTAAGACACTTAATTTAAGTATTACAGAGAGTTACCCAAAACAAACCACATCCCTCTTTGTGCGTGCCGATCACGTTAAATTAAAACAGGTATTGCTTAACTTATTATCCAATGCAGCAAAATACAATAGACCTAATGGCAGTATAGAAATTATTATCAGCCACACAGATAACCAATCAACCCGCATTGCTATCAAAGATACGGGCTATGGTATTGATGAAAAATTACAGCAACGGCTATTCGAACCTTTTGACCGTCTCGACAAAGACACCTCAGATATACAAGGAACCGGAATAGGACTGGTCATTAGTCGTGAACTGATTAAGTTGATGAATGGACGTTTTGGCTTTGAAAGTGAGCCAGATAAAGGATCGACATTCTGGATAGAGCTGCAACGCTCATCTGCTAACAATAGCTCGATCTTATCTCCTGCAGATAGTGAGCCGGATCAACTGAGTGGCGCTCAAATTAAACATATCAAAATTTTATGCATAGAAGATAATCCAACCAACCTGAACCTGATGCAGCGCGTGTTTAAACAATATCCGCAATTTGCTCTGTTAACAGCCGCTGATGCAGAAGCAGGATTAGAGCTGGCCAGACAATTTGAGCCCCAAGTTATTCTTATGGATATTAACTTACCAGGCAAGAGTGGCTTTGAGGCGTTAAAAGACCTTAAGCGTTCAGCAATCACCCGGGATATTAAAACGATTGCTTTAAGTGCTAACGCGATGCCACAAGACATTGATAAAGGTCTGAAAGCAGGCTTTGATTATTATCTGACTAAACCGCTTAACTTTGAACTGTTAATTGAAACTATCAACCAAGCTATAGAAAAAGCTATCAAACACTAAGCTCAGTTGAGTCACCCTAAACAGGTATAAGTTAAACTGACCCGGCCCAAAGTTGTATGGCGTCTAACGCCTGCTGGTTTAACGCTATTGCACGTTTTTCGTGATTGGCTTCAATGTAACAACGGAGTTCCGGGGCATTGCCAGAGGGCCGAATGTGAATGATTTCATCATCAGCAAAAGACATTCTCACACCATCGGTTGTATCAACAGCTTTGACCTCACCCATGAATGGGAATAGCTGTTTAACCTGCTCTCGACTCAGCTCATTATCAGGTAATAATGTTTCAAGCAGTAAACGACTTTTTTCCAGTGCGAAGTTTTTCAGTCGATCACTACTGGTGTAAATCGCTGGCATAGAAGAATTCAGTTCAGACACGCTCTGTTGTCGTTGTTTGGCCAATAACAACACGCTTAAAATAACAATAACCGCATCCCTTGTAGGCAAAGGGCTTAATGTATTTCCTGCTAATTCAATGGCTGATTGCTGTAAAAAACCACCATTGGCTTCATAACCCACAATACGTTTTTTTGATTCTCCGACGGTCGTTTGCATGGCTGAAATAACATAAGGTGAACCTATTCGGGTACGTATGACCTGCTCAAAAAAGTCAGCATTGACAGCGGAGTTACTGCTGACAGGGGTCACGACAATATCAGCAGCAAGATAGATCGCCGTTAACAAACCGACAATATCACCTCTAAGCCAACGCCCTTTTTCATCACTGATAAGCGGTCGATCACTATCACCATCCGTGGACACAATCGCATCCAGCTCATGTTTAGAAGCCCATTGTTGAGCAAGTTGAACATCTTCAGGACGAATCGCTTCAGTATCCACTGATACAAATTGCTCACTTCGCCCGAGACAAATAGTGTTTGCACCTAACACAGATAAAATCTGTTGAAGTAAATCCCTACCCACAGCAGAATGCTGGTAAATACCAATAGTCATGCCTGACAAGCAATTTTCTGGGAAAAAATGTGAGAAGCGTTCGATATAGAGCGTTTCAGCTAATAAAGATGGCTCAGCGAAAACATCATCTTGTTTGATAAAGTGGCCGTCGTTATTAAACAACTCATCAGGAATATCAACAAACTGTTGTTTTATGGCTTGTTCATCCGCCTGCAGTATTTCCCCAATCGGCAAATTAAATTTCATGCCATTGCGGTCATCGGGGATATGACTTCCGGTCACCATAATGGTCGGCATTTTATGTTGAATACCGTACAAAGCAACCGCTGGCGACGGAATAAACCCCAGGTTAACGGGACGTAAACCATAATACTGGCAGGCTTTAGCCACGGCATTCATAATACGCGGACTGCTTAACCTCAGATCGCCACCAATACCGAACTCATCACCTGTTTGAATCTGATTACCAGCTATCAGATGCTGCAAGAATGCTGCGGTATAAGCAAAACAAACACGATCTGTCATATCAGTGACCAGACCACGGGTACCACTAGTACCAAATTTGACGCCAGAATCTGACATCAATTGTTCAATATGAATTTTCATCTGGATAGTTTAGTTGCGGTGGTAATTATCCTGGAAGCGAACAATATCATCTTCACCAAGATAACCACCGGATTGAATTTCAATAATTTCTAAAGGCACTCGCCCCGGATTATGCAGTCGATGCTTTTGTCCGACAGGAATGAAAGTTGATTCATTTTCAGAAAGTAAGAAAACCTCATCATCTCTGGTTACTTCAGCCGTCCCCTGGACTACCACCCAATGCTCAGCACGATGATGATGCATTTGCAGAGAAAGTGATGCGCCCGGTTTTACTCGGATACGCTTGACCTGAAACCGTTCACCCAAATCAATAGAATCATAATATCCCCACGGGCGGTAACAAAGACGATGATTTTCAGCTTCAGGGCGTGATTGTGATTTGAGTTTTGCAACGATATCTTTGATATCCTGCGCCTGTGCTTTACTGGCGACCATCACCGCATCCGCCGTCTCTACAATTACCAGATCTTCAACACCAATTGCGGAAACAAGTCGGTGCTCACTGTGAATATAAGCGTTTTTCACATTCTGTATTTCGACATCGCCTTTCAGTACATTATTGTTCTCATCCTGTTGTGAACACTCCCACAACGATGACCAGGAGCCGACATCATTCCAGCCAGCATCAAGCGGCACGACGACGGCCTTATTGGTTTTCTCCATCAAAGCATAATCAATGGAGTCCGATGGGCAGGCTTCAAAAGCAGTTTTATTCAAGCGGACAAAATCTAAATCCTGTTCACTTTGTGATACGGCTAAACGGCATTTTTCAACGATATCAGGATTGAATTTGTTCATTTCTTCGATCAATAGCGAAGCTTTGAACATAAACATCCCACTGTTCCAGTAATACTCGCCAGAGGCCAGGTATTGCTCAGCGGTTTCTAAATCCGGCTTTTCAACAAATTGTTTAACTGCAGAAATCGCCTCTTTTTCTTCAGCCTGTATATAGCCATAACCTGTATGGGCACAATTCGGAACAATACCAAATGTCACTAAATTTCCCGCTAATGCTTGCTGTTCAGCGATTTTTATTGCTTGATGAAAGGCTTCAATATCCGCAATAACATGATCAGCAGCCAAAACTAACAGTACCGGATCCTGTTCACGAGAAAGTGCTTGAAATGCAGCACTCACAATAGCAGGCGCTGTATTTCTACCAGCAGGCTCCAGTAAGATACTGGGAGATTCAATACCAATTTCTAGTAATTGCTCCGCCACCATAAACCGGTGACTCTCATTACATACCACTATAGGAGATGCACTATCTAAACCTTTCAGTCTAAGAATAGTTTGTTGAAACATAGAGTCATCACCAAACAAATTCAAAAATTGTTTGGGTTTATGTTTACGTGAAAGTGGCCACAAACGCGTACCACTTCCTCCAGACATTACAACAGGTATCATTTAAAATTCCGCTTTAACAAGTTAATAGCTTTAGTTATCTAGTGCACTCAATGCCGTGTCAATATCGGCCATTAAAGTACTATCATTATCTTGTGATGCTTGTTGCTTAGCCGTGTTCAGATATTGTCTGGCTAAATCATTATTGCCCTGTTTCGCATGTAAAACACCGAGGTGATAATTAAATACCGCAACATTCGGCTCTAATGAAACCGCCTGTTCCAGCACGGGTTTTGCTTCATCGAGCTTATTCAGTTTTACATTGACCCAACCATAACTATCCAGAAAATAAGGTTGTGTTGAAGACTTAAAGCGTTGGGTGATTTCCAACGCACGGTTCAAGTTTTCTGGCGACTCGAACCGATCGGTTAATAAGCTGGCTAAATTATTAGCAGCAATATCCACATTATTATTCTTTTTCAGAATTGCATCATACAAATTACGTGCTTCACCATAATTACCTCGCGACTCTTCAATAGAAGCCAGTTGTA
Source organism: Methylophaga thalassica MP (assembly GCF_000214595.1). Classification (GTDB taxonomy): domain Bacteria; phylum Pseudomonadota; class Gammaproteobacteria; order Nitrosococcales; family Methylophagaceae; genus Methylophaga; species Methylophaga thalassica. The sequence continues at coordinate 324,922 of NZ_AFIG01000003.1, forward strand.
GTGAAAAACGGATATTGTCATCTATATTATCAACCGCTTGTTTCAATACCTTTGCAGCGTCATTTAATTTGTCATTACGTAAGTAATAATCTGTTAAGAGCGAGTAACCCAGCGTCCAGTTTTTCTGTTCAGCAATTTTTTTCTCAAGAATACTGACAGCCTGTTCCGCTTTGTCGACCCTAAAGTAGTGAATAGCCAGAGTGGCATAACCATTCATCGAATTAGGGTATTTTTGGTTGAAATTGTTCAAATAACTTTCTAGTTGTTCATTTTCATCCAATGCTTCCATACTGGTAGCCAGTCCCTGCATTGCACGACTTGAATTAGGTTCCAACTCAAGAGCAGCTTCATACTCGGCCTTGGCAAGCGCGTAGTCACCCTGCCCTTCGTATAACTGTCCAGATAATAAATGGGAAAGTAAGGTATCACCTTGCTGGTCTTTAAGAAGGTCAATGGTTTCAATGCCTGCTTTCCAGTCTTTCTTAAGAATTCTGACCTCTGTCAGTTGTTGCAGCAATGTAGCGTTGGTCGGATTTTTGTCTAAAGCCGTCACCAAAACTTGTTCAGCCTTATCGTAATTACTTTCTTGAACCAACATACTCGATACTGTTAATGCAGCAGTTGCGTTATAAGGGTTGGCTGCTAAAGCTTGTCGGAAGCTGTCTTCTGCCAGAGCTTCAGAACCTTGTTTCTGATAGGCTTGTGCAAGTAATATCATAGCTTCATCAGAATCAGGCGAGTTTCTTAATACGGTTCTTAAATCCGTGACTGCCTGATCATACTTTTGATCGATTAAGTCCAGTTTGGCTCTGACCAACAATGCACCACTTTCCTCAGGAGCAACATCAAGAACCGCCTGTGCTAATTCACGTGCCTTGTTGAAATCCTGTTTTGACGCATAGTAAGACGCTAACATCACCCGCGCCTTATTTCCGTTAATACCCTGTGGGTCTTCCTCAACAATACGGTTAAGTTCGCTGACAGAACCATCCACATCACCATTTTTATCTAACAAGGCCGCTTTAGCAAAACGCAAGTCATAGTTCTCGGGTGCGGCTTTAATCATCTCGTCCAGTTTAGTGAGTGCTTCTTGAGGATTTTTCTGATTAATTAGTCCCAGTAAAAATTGCTGAGCTTCAGCGTCATCAGGATGTATTTTCAGGAAAGACTGTAAGATGTTTAGCGCATCGTCATATCTATCCAACTGTGAGACTAAAAGTTTAGCGTAAGACAATACCACTTCGCGTTCATCAGGCTTTCGCTCTAAAATCTCTTCATAGACATTAGCCATACCCTTGTAGTCTTTCATTTCGTTATAAAGACTTAATTCGATTAATCGCAACGACAGATCTTCAGGATATTTTTCAACAGCCTCTTGAGCTTTTGCCAGTGCGGCAGGTAACTGGCCTTTGTCTTTCAGGATTAAAACTTCTAAAGACAGAATGTCTTTATGATCAGGATAATCTTTTGCTACTTCAGCAAGCAGTTTGGATGCTTCATCAAACTTCTGCTCCTTAGCCAGAATAGAGGCTTTGAGAATTCGACCATCAAAACTCTCAGGTTTTAAAGACAGCGCTTTGTCGGCTCTGGTCATCGCTTCATCAAGTTTACCGCCCAGCAGGTAGAGTCGTCCCAGTTTAATCTGAGCATCTACATGGTTGGGGTCCAGCTGTTCAACCGTGGTCAGATTAGCAAACATTTGCTTCCAGTTTTTGCTTTGCTCATCTAACAGGGCTAATCGATAGTAAGGTTCTGCTTGTCGGGGATCAATCTGAATAGCATTTTTATATTCTAACCGAGCTTTGTCATAATTCCCGTTATCAAAAAACTCGTTACCACTTTCAACATAATCCGCTGCACTATCAGCAGAACTTCCACATCCCGCTGCCATCCCCAGCATCAATACCAGCAATAAACCTTTACTCGCTTTCATATCCCTACCTTATTCCGCAATATATTGTTTTAACTTTGGCTCGGCGACCTGCATAAACGACAATATTCGTTGTTCTGCCTGCGCCACTGTTTCATTGTCTGCCACCATGGTGACCATTCTCACCAATGAGCCATCAGTTCTGTTTTTAATGATTGAATCTTGTAATAAATACCACTTGTTAATGTATTCATTCGCGACAATACGACCATGCCCCTGGAACCAGTAATACACGAGTTGTTCTTGTGTGCCTTTTTTAATGATGACACGATTCGCGGGGTGGCCATTCGCTTCGATTCGGTCAAATGCAGCTATCTCCCAACCACCGCCAGGAATACATACGCGTGGTGAATGCGGTGACTCACCTTTACGTTGCGTTTCATAATAAGCCACATAAAAGTTGACTGTTTGTTTTTGCTTATTTTGATAGTTTGCTAATAAATAATCGGTCATGGCCAATTTGGACTCAACCCTGTCATCCAAAGGCATTTGATATCCTGTCCACTCCTCCAGTTGCATCGGAAAATTTACTAAGGCATTATGCTCTGGAATGATTTCCTGACGATTATCAATATAGTGTGTTACACCATAGCTGGATAAAAGAGTGAGAACAGTCAGAGAAAAAATTATCAGATTACCCGATGACGAAGCATTATTTTCATAAAATATTGGTTTGGTTTTATTATATTGCTCTACCCCGAAGACATCGGCAAACGAATAGCCCGTTGTCAGTTTTTCCATTAACCAAATCAGCAATGCAAGTAGGCCAGCACAGGCCATGAAGATAATCCAGCCCTCAAAATCATGTAAAAAACCTTCTGCTTGGGCAATACCCCAGTTATCCACCAGCACACCAATTACACCAATTCGGAAACTATTCATCAAAATCGTAATAGGGATGGTTGCCAGAAAAACGACGGCTTTTTTCCAGAAGCTGGCACGGTAAAAATAAGCTGCAATAAACCCAAGGCTCATCAATGGGAATAAGTAGCGCAAACCACTACAGGCCTCAACCACCTGAAGTTTGTAGACGCCAAGATCAATGATATTCCCTTCCAGATAAACAGGAATATCAAACAGACGAATAACCTGAACACCTAACCAGGATGACACCAACTGCAATTTCGCCGTCAGCACGACCTCAATGACGTATGGTAAAGGTATGGCAAATAACAGTAGCAAGATAGGAGCGAGTGTATATCGACTGGCTTTACCAAGAAAAATCATGGACAAGCCAACCAGAGTCAGAACAAAGGAATATTGAATCAGAATAAATAAGGCGCTTAATTCTCCAAGTATGTATACGAGTAGTGAAAGAAGAATTAAAAAATAGCCACTCCACATGGGCCGAGAGACCGATGAGAGAATCAGATCTTTTTTCTCCCAAAGTATATACAGACTGACCAGTGGAATGAGGAAACCATGACTATACTCTTCCTGTGTATTCCACCGCGTATATGCTTCAGCAATTCCCCCCCAATAGGTGATAAAAGCCAACACAAGCGTGACTATAAATACACTTGCTTTTTGATAGCTTAACACTGTGCCTGCTCCTTGCTGTTTCATGTAATGAATTAGCCTGAGATTACCTTGAATCGTTTTAAAACACCAGCTAATGACATTAATCGTTTTATTTTCTGTTTGGGGTTCAAAACAATAAGCTCACAACCTGCCAAATTAAGCTTGCCCTGAAGTGTCAATAATCTCGCCATAAATGCACTATCAATATAGCTAACACCAGACAAATCGATCTTTAATTGGGAGCGATTAGCTAACACCATGGTACTTATCAATGCATCTAATTTTTCAAGATTACTAGACTGAAAACAGCCGGCTAAAAATAAGGTGTATGTGTTTGGCTGCCAGTTGACGGCATTATCCTGACTCACACCACGCTTATACTTTTTATCGACAAAATAATAGGGAAGTTGCTTTGTCAGTAATAACCAACTCAAACTCCAGCCATCTTTTACATACCGTTTCCACAAGTTTGGCTCTTGTTTTATACGCCAAAGCCATTCCAGTCCGAATTTACGCCATTTCTCAGGCGCTCTGATAACTGAACCAGCCACGAAATTAATCACCGCCCCCAAATGGCTAATCACTGGCGCGTTTAGCTTATCCATATTATTCATAATCCAGGCCTGACCTTTTTTGGCACCCAGCGCAACAAGCAAAAAATCAGGTTCTGCGTCATTAATTTTCTGGATAATATTGTCCTGACTCATTTCTTCAATACTGATAAACCCCGGATCATAAAAACCAACACTCACCATACCCGCGGAATCAATATTAAGTTGTTTATGTGCTTTTTCGGCAATACCGCTTTCACCACCGAAGAAAAAGACTTTAATCGGCTGCTCTCTCTTTTTTTCGGACAAAAACTGAAATAAATCTGAACCGGCTACTCGTTCTTTGACCGGTAATTTCATCATTTTAGCTAGCCAAACTAAAGGCATGCCATCAATCACAGATAAATCACTGACAGCGACTGATTGATAAAATGCATCATCCTCATTCGCTGTTATGGTGAAATTAATATTTGGGGTAGAGAGAAAACAGCGTTTTTTTGATGAAACCGCCTGCTCAATTAGGCTTGCTGATTCAGCCATACTGACAAAGTCAAAAGGCAAGCCCATCAATACATGTTGTTTGTTTCGCTGATGGAGGTCAGGAAAAAAAGATGTGTTACTCATTTTATAGTCTCATCGCGAGGTAATCCCCACATTTCCTGGTGAGAGTTCCTGGCTGGTAAATCAAAACAACAATGAGCATAAATCCAGCCGATTAATTCAACCAGTACCGTTTTGGCTCCGGCACTGGTTTGCCACCAATATTGCAAAGTGAAGTCCTCAGGCACAGCACGGATAATACCAATAGGTATGGGCAAAGCATTAAAAGCCTGTTGATATAAAAACTGAGTTCTACGGCTGTGAACATCAGCAGAAAATACATTAATGCCTATCACTTTATCTCCGACAATTGATGACTCAATAAATTTTCTCACCATAACGGCACTTAAATAGGTTCTATCCTGAGCAGAAGCTGGGGTGGCAACAACCTGTAACTTATTCTCGTCAAGCCCCAATAAGGCTAGCTGATATGCCGATTGTTCGGCATATGAATCGAACTGGTCGGTAAAATTTCTTGCTTCAGGGCCGCCGGTAGTAATGACCAAATCATAATGACCTGTTTTATATTCAGTGTAAGCCTGACTGAGTGCGGCTGGCTTGAGCCAGCCTTCTACCACTAGAATATTAGCTTCAACTGGCTCTTGTTTCGCTAAAAAGAAGGCAACATTGTTTACAAGAAATACGCTTATGGTAAGCAATAACAATATAGTAATAATTACTGTCCATGGCGTAGGAACAAGAATATATCGTCGTCTGAAAAACCGTCCCTGTTTTTGCATCTAAAAACGACCGATTGTTTCAGTAAATAATGTCTGCAAACGCCTGGCGTTGATATCCTGTGCAAACTCTTGTTGAACTTTTTTCTCGGCATTACTGATCAGTGTCGTCCTTAAAGCCTCGTCCTTTATTAGCCCGAGCATCGCTACAGCCAATTGTTCGCTGTTGTCAGGCTCAATCAGCATACCGGTTTGTTCATTAACCACCAGCTCAGGAATACCTGAAATCTTTGCGGATATAACGGCCGTCCCCACCATCATAGCTTCCATCAGCACGACCGGGATACCATCCATATCGCCCTGCTTGTCTTTTTTACAGGGTAAGACAAACAAATCCAATCCAGTAACAAATTTAACCACCTGATCGTGAGGTAATGCCCCTAAAAATGTAACTTTATCGGTCAGCTCAAGTTGGTTGACTTGCTGTTTTAATTGCTCTTCCAGTGGACCTGAACCAGCAATCTCCACTTTAAAATCAGAAAATTGAGTTTGCAGAATAGCTAGAGCAGAAATAAGCGTATCAATGCCTTTTTTTTCTACCAATCTGCCGACCACACCGATCCGAACAGGATCTGATAATGCGATTGAAGACTTGCGAGTGAACACACGACTATCTACGCCACAGCGAATAATTTCTAATTTACCAGGATCAACTTGATAGGTCTGCTGAATATAGTGACGATTAAAGTCAGAAATTGTGGCAAAAAAACCTGACCTTTCGACCTTTTTATCTAACAATAAACCGCGCTCAAATATATCGTTGGCATGAGCTGTTACGCTGAAAGAAATACCTGAAAGCATACTGGCATACATCGCAATATCAGTGGGCACATGTGCAAAATGCACATGTAAATGCTGAATATCATTGTCTAATAAATCTTGTGCCAGCTTAGCTGCATAGAAGAAGCGATAAAGAAGACCTCGTGCATCACGCGATAGAATGTTCACTTGGAACATATCTTTCACACACTTACTAAGTGCTTTGATGTAGTGAATAGGTTTTTTAGTCAGTAATTTGAGATGACTAAAAAAAACAGTCTTTTTTGACATTGCATAAAGGTATATAACCTTCGACCTCAATTCATCAAGGTGTTGATCAGTGGCAGGCATGATTGGTTTATGCACAGAGAACGGTATTATCTCATGGCCTAGTTCAGTCAAGGCCAGAATTTCGTTATATACAAATGTGGCAGATAACGCAGGAATCTCAGGTGCCAGATATGCCAGTTTCAAACGTATTCCCTTCTAGCCGTGAGATTGTTGCCAAACAACAGTTTGTTGTTCGTTTAACTGTCGGGTTGCTTCAGCTTTCCCTTTGACAAGACATTGCCATTGATAATGACGAATAAACGCAACGAGAGGTTTGTCAGCAAAGCGTGGCTGACGGGTCAGCATGCTTTTCACATAGCCCCACCACATAGCAGCTCCCCCCAGAAAGTATGGAGGATGCAACATACGGAAAACCGAGGAAGCGGTCATATAAATCAGCCCAGTTCCCATAAAATACTGACCAAAACCATGACGCATACGACCAGTAAATATCCCCTTCTGACTTGACCCCATAGGTCTAAGGTGGATGAATTGTAAATCAGGCTCATCCCAGCTCACCGCTATCCAGCCCAATTGACGGCACTTATGACAGTCAATTCCATCCCACATCACCTGTCGAACAAAGCCACCAATTTCTTCAAAACAGCTTCGGCGATAAAACTTTGTCATGCCAACAGACATCTCATCACCACATTTCTCACTTATAAGCTCACCAGATTTTTTATCTCTGAAATACGCTTTACCGCTGCATGTACCAATACGTGGATTTTGCTTCATGCGGTCAATCAAAATCTCAAAATAACGTGGGGGTAAATCTAAATCCAAATCAAATTTACAGATAAAATCAAACTGACTGACATCCACCTGATCATAGCCATAATAAAAGGCTTCGATCACACCAGGCCCTACGCTACGGTGACCACGATTCTCACGTGTTATCACTTTGATGAAGGGATATTTCTCTGCGTAATCAGCCAAAATTTGTGGCGTCGCATCAGTAGAACCATCATCAACAATCACCCATAGATCAGGCTGAATAGTCTGATTCACAACACTATCCAGCGTTATCCGCATATAGTCAGATTCATTGCGACATGGTGAAACCAATAAATAGCTCATAACTTCTTCTCTATAATCCGTTAAAGGGTTTTATCTTGCTAATAACACAACACCAGACACAATAAGCAATGTACCCGCAAGTTTTTGAATCGTTATCGGTTCTTGCAGAAAAAAATGTGCAAACAGCATCGTACCGATAAAGCCAAGACCAACAAATGGATAAGCACGACTTACATCGACTCGGGTCAGTACATACAACCAAAACACCATACTCATTCCATAACACGTCAAGCCTAAAACAACATACTTATTAATGACTATATTGATAAAGTCCCATGAAAGCCATTCTGCCGGAAGAGCTAAACGACTCATGCCAAATTTTAGAAATATCTGTGCTAAAACAGAGAGTAAGACGCTAGTTAAAATGGCTGAGATAGTAATGAATTGCATTAAAACTTCGCTAGTAATGTAATAAAGATAATAAAAGCGATAGTAACTACACTCCCCTTATCCTTAATTGAAAAAACGATAGGATCATCATGCATCTCAGCGCGATTTGTTTTTAACCACATACGACAAAGCCAATAAGCGAATGCTGGTAATGTTGCCCAAAGAAGAATTGGTGTTTGATAAAAACCATCATGCAAAGATGTCTGTACATAAAAAGACATTATCAATAAGGAAACAAAAGCTGAAGTCACACCAAAAGATTGCATCAGATTGTAGTCATCAACATGATAATCTCTTCCAGATGTCTTTGTTTTGTTCATTTGTGATAATAATTTTAACTCTGCACACCGCTTGACTAAAGCTAAACTAAAAAAAGTAAACATAGAAAAAGCCAGTAACCAGAATGATAACTCGACATTAATTATCATCGTTCCGGCAATAATTCTGATAGTGAATAAACTGGCAAGTGAAATCACATCAGCAATCACATAATCTTTGAAATAAAAGGTATATGCTAAAGTTAAAAATAAGTAAGCCAACACAGCTATCTGGAAATTCAGTGGCGTCAACAATATCGACAATATTACTACTAGAAAAAATAATGCAATAGCCGTGACTATTGCATTTTGCAAAGGCCAAGAACCAGACGGGATGGGGCGATTTTTTTTACGAGGATGCAGTCTATCGGCTTCTAAATCGCTCAAATCATTTAAAACATATGTCGCAGAAGCCAACAATGAGAACAATAAAAAACCAAGAATAGAATATCCGATAGATTGTATGTCGAGATAGAGACCAGAAACAAGCAAAGGTACAAAAATTAAAAGATTTTTAAGCCACTGGTGGACACGAAGTCCTTTTAAAACAACTTTAACTGGATTTTTTTCAACTAACCAGACTCTGTCGACAGGCGTTACTTTATTTCGCGCAAGTGCCTTTGCCGTTGGATTAACCAGATATGACTGTTTAGCATGTTCAAAAATTGTAAAATCTACCGCTTCATTACCTGCATATGCAAAGTCTGGAGAAATTTCACGACACTTTTCTAATTTGGCTATGCCTTTTAAATTTGATGACGCTGAAGTTGCTATAACCCCATCAAAAATTCCCATGTGTGTAGCAATCTGATCAGCATATTTAGCAATACTTGCTGTAGCAAGATACAGTATTCTGCCTTGACGCTTTTCTTCCTTCAAAAATGCTATAAATTCATCGTTATAGGGTAGTGACTCAATATTAAGATCAACATGAAGAGCAAGTTGAGACTTAAGGTAAGCTTTTCCGTGAAATAACCAAACCAGTAAATAAATAAAGCCTAATGGGTTTTGTTTTAGAAACTTTAAAGATGATTCAACAAGCAAGTCTGAAAAAATTAAAGTACCATCCAAATCTACAAAAAGTGGCAATCGCTGATTATTTCCGTTTTTCATACCAATCCATTCATTGATTTACTCAATCTTATTTTTACATCTAAAATACTTTAAAAATATATAGCAACAGGAAGCCAAATGAAGCAGGATACATTACTCACCAAACATCTAGTATACATTCTAATACTTGCCGCTATATTACGAATCGTATGGATGTTATGGATACCTGTCGTACCAGTTTCTGACTCAGTAATGTACCATGAATTTGCTAAAAGCATCAGCGAAGGAAAAGGCTATGCCTACCCTGCAGGCAACCTAACGGCATACTGGCCTGTTGGCACTCCCGCGATTTATGGCAGTCTGTATGCGTTGTTTGGACAGCACTACGAAGTCATCGCCATATTCAACGTTTTTGTAGGAATATTAACAACGTTGTTCATCATCTTATTAGCACAACAATGGTTCTCAGCCAGAACAGCAGCCATCGCTGGTCTCATATACGCTCTCTGGCCATCACAAATACATTACACAACAATACTTGCGAGCGAACTACTCTTCAATCTTTTTATGATAATCGGACTATTTTGCTGGTACAGATTCCAAAACAAACCAGTATTATCAGTTTTGACTGCCACACTATTCTTCGTATGTGCAGCCTATGTTCGACCTATAGCTTTATTACTACCTTTCATTTTGCTCGCTCTGCACTTTCTGAATCATGCTGATTGGAAAAGGCTATTTACTTCATCTATGTTGGTGGCTATCACCATGGCAGTTCTCATTTCACCGTGGGCTGTTAGAAATTATCACCTGTTTGGGGAACCTGTTCTAATCTCAACTAATGGCGGACCAGTTTTATGGATGGGAAATAATCCGGCGTCAAGTGGCGAATACATGCCATTACCGGATATTCATTTTGACTCTGAAGTTGAAAGAGCTAATTACTTTAAAGAAAAAGCACTTGAACACATCAAACAAGAACCTATGCTATTTCTTAAACGAGCCGGCAAGCGGTTTGTGGATTACTTCCGTTCAGAAAATATTGGTGTTAATTGGAATATAGAAGGTATAAAACAAAAAGGGGCTGAAAGTTTAGTCTTGCCCATGAAACTTCTCAGTACCATCTATTGGCTTAGTTTGGTTGGCTTATCTGTATATGCGATCGGCAATCTAATCAAAAAGAATGGTTTCTGGCAGGCGTCCATCAGCACGCCAATATTTGCTTTGCTGGGATACTTTATTGTTCTTCACATAATAATTGCGTCTGGCGATCGTTATCATTTTCCAATCATCCCTCTTATTGCTTTACTATCAGCTACAAGTATTCAGGCTGCATATGAGAAACTCAAAGAGAGGAAACAGACTTAAGCGTTATTTATATTCAATTAATCGCTGCTTTTTACCTAATATGACATTTCTGTAAAACATCATAATTCCTAGAGTTTGTGGCAATTTGGAAAACACGTTGGAGACAGAGGTTATCAGCGAATGATAAACACTACCTGACTTTAATCGCTCTCGAAGTGTTAATCGTACAATTTGAATTAAATAAATAATTATTGCCAGAAAAAATAGGGGATTCCAGAATGATAAACAAAGAATTGTGAGTAATAATACCGTCCAAAACATGTTGCTTCGGACTTCTTTTAAACGAAATTTTTCTTCAGTATGTCCATGAAGAAAATAAGACTCAGCATACGCATGCCCTGCCCGTTTATGCCGTTTCCACCATTGTGAGACTTTAGTCATAGCAGCGTCATGCAGTGTCATTTCGGCATCTAAACGCCTAATTTTCCACCCCTGCTGACGCATGCGAAAACACATTTCTGGCTCTTCACCCGCGATCAAACTTTCACGGTAGCCATTCACTTGCAGGAATGCTTTTACGCGTATCAGGGCATCACCACCACAAGATTTTGTATCGCCGATAGGCGTATTCCACTCAATATCACAAAGTTTATTTAATACTGAAGCATCTGGGTAGCGTTCCCGGCGTCTCCCACAAGCAATCGCATAATCAACTGATTCTTTGAGAAAAACATAGGCTTGATCAAGCCAACCCGCTTGAACCTCACAGTCACCGTCGACAAACTGAATAAACTCAATTTGTGGGGTTAGCTTTAGTAAAGCTTTTGCCCCTTCATTACGGGCTCGTGCAGCGGTAAATGGAATAGTGAGGTCAAGATTAACTACATAAACGCCTAATGACTCGGCTAATTCGACACTAGAGTCTGTGGAACCAGAATCTACATAGATCACATATTTCAACTGCTCTCTAATTGATTCGAGACAAACTCTCAGGCGCTCGCCTTCATTTCGACCAATAACAACAGCACCTATTGAATTGTTATTCAAAATCAACTATCCATTTCTTTTGTCGAACCAATGACTTTCGCAGGTACACCAGCAACAATAGCAAAGTCTGGAACATCTTTCGTTACTACTGCATTAGCACCAATCTGAGCATGTTTGCCAATAGTGATGTGCCCGATTATTTTTGCACCTGCCCCAATATCTACATGTCCTGCAATTATAGGTGCGCCGTCATTGCTAGACTTAACGCCAATCGTGACTTGTTGATGAATCAGGCAATTAGGCCCAATCATAGCTGCAGAGTGAATAACAATTCCATTTGGATGTGGAATCAACACACCGCCACCTATCTGGCAATTCAATGGAATATCAGCTCCAGTAATCACCGTCCAGAACCTGTGACGTAAAACAGCTAGTTTCTTTAATAATTTATTCAAAAATCCCGTGTTGGCTGTATATTTCTGATAGTCTCGTGTGGCACGTAATAATTTTTTGGAAGGTGACCAAAAACATTGACTCTGTTCGCGTGTCCAGTCAGGTACTTCAGCTGAGATATTATTCATTTATCCTCACTTCTGATTTTATTTTTATTACCTTCGCTGGAATACCAACAGCAACTGCGTAATCAGGTATATCATGTGTTACAACAGCATTGGCTCCAATAGTGACATGATGGCCAATAGTCACTTTACCGAGTATTTTAGCTCCAGCACCAATATTGACATAATTGCCGATAACCGGCGCATCGAATGGCGATTCAAGACTTTTATTTCCAATAGTGACACCTTGTCGAATAGTACATCCATCGCCAATTTTGGCATTACCGTGAATCACAATGCCGTGTTGGTGCTCAAAAACGACGCATTTCCCTAGCTGAACTGTATAGGGAAGTTCGATGCCATACTTGAAGCGAACATGCCTCTCCATCATCCGATATATCAGACTCAACCCTACCCTTAAAAAGCGAGGTTGAACAGACATACGCCAACGACCAAAGCGATAAACAGTCAATGTTCTAAAACCAGCGAGGTTAATCGCTTTATTATTCGCTTTACGGTCATCCCTGATATTGGAGAAAAACATGTTACAACCTATCTAACCATGAAAAGAAAATACTATTTCGCCAAAAATCGAGCCATAAATACTTAGTATCATTTTTAAAACGGAGTCTTATCATGTCTAAAACCTTGTGGATTGTGAACATAACTCCCCACGACAAATCGGCCAATATCGTATAAAAAAAACCATAATTCTTAAGAAAATAGTACTGACGTGACTGAAACCAATATTTTGGACGCCTTCTTCGAAGACTATCACCGCTTACAATCCCAGTACTTTGTCCCACATAGTGGATTACACGACTCGAGGGAACATACCAGCATTGCCAACCTGACCTTTGAGCCTGTAAACAGTAGTCTGTTTCCTCGTAGTAAAGAAAATAGTTTTCATCCATTAATCCAATATCGTCAATGATGGAGTAACGAATGAACATACTTGCTCCTGCTAACCAATCAACAACTTCAGGCTGAGATGGGATGTCTTTCGAAGAAACTAAATATCGATGGAACAGTTTATCTGTGATCCCTAACCTTAGACCAGATAATAACTCACTTTTCAGGGAATGAAATCTAAATGAAGAACGTTGAGGCCGACCAGCTTCATCTTCTAGACGACTACCGATAATGCCTGCTCTAGAATGTTCCTCAGCGAAATTAAGCAGGTTAGTTAAAGCATCATCTAAAAGGCTTGTATCAGGATTAAGCAACCATACATATTCAGGAGAATTCATAAATTTATCTTTAGCTTCTTTTATTGCTAAATTGTTGCCATAAGAAAAGCCGCCATTTCTCTCGGCAAGGACGACCAATACATATTGGTCATATTGCGACTCCGAAACAAAAGACTTTATCTTTGCAAATGAATCGTCGGGCGACATATTGTCAACTATGATGATTCGATCACAATCAATATCAATCTGTTCAATTAACCGTGGAAGTAAGTTGCAAACATGTTCTGCTGTACAGTAGTTTACGATAGAGACTAACGTCCTAACGTCCAATATTTGTGACATGGTTACCCTCAGTTATTATTTACTTTTCAATATTGATATTGACAAGACACATACATAACTAATTACATAGCGTGTTTGCCAGAATTATCTAGTTTGACTTATTGAGTATTTAGTTGATATTAAATCGTGAACTCTACCGGCTAGGCTACCGATCACGCACCAATATAAAGGGTTGATTGATGCATTTGGCATCTGATCCATAATAATTAATCCTACAACAAGAGAATGCGCAGAGATAAGGTACTGGCTCTGAATAGGCATAGATTTGATTCGTTTATCTTTACTAAAAATCAACCAAATCGGAATAATCATAAAAAGAAAAGTAGACAAAAACCCAATCCATCCTGAAACACCAATTGATATTATCCATGCACCATCTGTTGTGCTAATGTCTTGACCAGTCTCTGGGTCAAACACTCGATTCCTTCCCCAATCTCCCCAGCCGAACCAGGGCTTTTCATTAGCATGCTCCAATAAAATATGTTCATTATCAAACCGATATTGCAATGAACCAGCCCTATCAGCACTTACAGAAGCAGCAAGTTCAACTAAGTCCTGATGAGGGAAAATTTTAGTAGCTGATAATATTGGATAAGTAACAAACACAATAGTAATCAACACTGAAACTAAAATTATTTTTCTTGGACTGGAAAATTTTATAGCTACGAACGCTAACAAGCCATAAAGCAATGCAGCAAGACTTTTGGATAAAAGCAATGTAAGAAAAACAACTAATAATCCTGAGCCTGTTTTAAATCTAAATACCTTAACTTTTAATTTGAACATACAAGTCCAAACAGCTACCCCCACGGCGAAAAACATTGCAACTAATAAGCCATGCCCCATAAATACTACGGCTCGGAACCCACCATCACGGTATTGCTGCCCCCATGCATGTGGAAAATAACCATATATCATGCTGTGTAATTGTGGACTCATTCTTATTTCATAAAGGGCCAAGAATGCATAGACAAAAGTTGCTATAGCAAAAGTTTTGAATAAATATATTTGTTGATTTTCCTCACGAAAATAAGTAGCTCCTATAAAAAAAGGAAAAAAATTCAGTAATGTAGTTATTGAGCTACTTATTCCATCATATAAGGTCAAACCAGGTAAAAAGAGATAACGTTCCTGATTACTCAAAGCCGTAAAAATGGGTGATAGTATTAGTATAAATAAAAGTACTTTATACACTCGACTTAGTAAATTTAATGAAGATAATGACCCACTGAACAGCATATACACTATTATGGTCAATATAGTGATTAGAAACCTGTCCAAGTCTGGCAGGCCACTGATTTCTATCGACATGCGAGCGGGCAAGAACATATAAGAACATAATAGCGCTAACAGTGCACCTTTCCCGATCCCATAATTGCGCAAGAGCACAAATGTTACAAATGGCCAAACAGCCATTACAAGGTAAGCAAAATTATTAGGTGTCATATTATTAAATCGGGATTGAAAATAATTCAATAAGCTTCACAAGGCGACATGTTTGCCTATATTCACTCATCTACCAATGCGCTTTTAGAATACTGCATCGCTTGACTTTTTCCATGGTTTGTATGTCACTATAAAAAGAAGATAACCAGGGTCCATTTTCATTGTGTTAAATAAGTGAAATAGAAATTTTGGAATCGAGGAAACATTGAATTGTGTATGAAAAGAAAGAACATCTCTCCAGATGCGAAGTCTGTGTCTAACTAACCTTAAATTGATTAACTCTTTAAGCTTAGAATCGGATTGAACTTCAGGATGTTCAAGTAATTTCTTAATTAATTTGACTGCATAGTAGTGCAATCTACCAGACTTTGTTATGGAATTTTCAACCCGTCTATAGACACCAAAGCCACCTTTAGTTCTTACTACCTTACCGTTACTCAAAATAATATTGAGCCTTAATGTAGAATCAGCAAATCCCTTCATGTCTTCATCATAACCACCAAATTTTCTTACTGTAGCGGCTTTATACATTTCGCAGGCAGGAAATGGGGGTGGATACAAAAGAAATAACTCTACTGGTGTGCCGGGTTCATCTGGCCAATTGATTCGATTTAGTGGACCAATCTCACCTTTCTCATCCACACCTTTAAAGTCTGAACAAAATATATCAACCTCTTGGTATGTTCTGGCCATTTTCACATGACATTCAATAAGATCCTCTGAAATCCAATCATCTGAATCTAAAAACACAACATACTCCCCCGATGCCGCTCTAAAACCTGTGTTTCGAGCGGCACTCACACCTTTATTTTTCTGTGTAATGAGAGTGACATTACTACCATACAAAGAGCTAATTACAGAAACAGAATTATCTGTAGAACCATCATCAACAACTATAACTTCTATATTTCCATAAGTTTGAGACATTGCGCTATCAATAGCGGTTTGGATATAACGCTCTCTGTTGAAACAAGGGATGATAATGCTCACTAAGGGGCTATAAGACATGATGGTTTCCATTAAACAGTTAATGATTTAAACGCTTGGAAGTAACTCGTTACTATAAAAAGAGAAGTAAAATATTGTGAATGCTATAACGATCAATATAAAAATAATATCTATATCTGGTTGCCATATTCCTTTTTTGTATGCTAAATAGGCATTTAGAGGATACATAAACCAGGTTACAAATGTGTAACCTATCACTAACCCCAATACTCCAAATAAATAATAGCCACAGATTATTGATGTGATCTGAACGAGAACTTGGGTTGTATTCAATATAGTAAGTAGTTTTGGATGACCTAATGCAAGAATAACATTTTGATATGACATCGATAACACACCAATTAGCATTGATAATGGCAATATTTTTAACATCCAAACAGCATCAGAGTATCTTTGATCGTAAAGTATTCCTATCAACTCAGACCCTAGGGTCATCATAGCAACAGAAATAGTCCATGCACTCAAAACCATCAACTTGAGTGTTTTTCTCAAGGTCACACAAACATTGGATATATTTTCTGTTCTAGCAATATTCGCAAAAGAGGGAAATAATATTTTATTGCTGATAAGTTGGATAACATTTTGTGAAACCATGTTAAACATTGCTGCTATGGTATAAACCCCAAGCATTGTCGTACCCATGAAGTATCCAAATAGCACTCTATCTATCTGTGAAAGTAAGAATGTCACCCCAGTACTCAGAAATATCCACTTTCCAAAGCCAAAAAGCTCATATATAGCAGATTTATCCCATCTGAATTTGTTCTGGATCCCATCTAATAAAAAGTGGCTCAAACCTAGCTTAACAAATACCCCTACTAAACTTCCTGCTACTAAACCCCAGACCGTAGGACTAAAATAAACCCATAATAGCGTGGCAACCACACCGAGGAGTTGTGAAGACAGATCCATTAAGGTGTATCGTTTCAAACTTAAATTGCGATTCGCTGAACTTATCGATGTCGAATAAAAACCTGAAACGATGGCTGATAGAGCAGCGATGGGGATTATATCTATCAATCTTGGTTCATCAAAAATACTCGCATAAATTGGACTCGATAAACATGCAACGGCCCAAATAATCGCCCCACGTATTATCTGCAATGTCCATGCTGTATTTAAAAAATCCGGATCCGCTCCTCTTTTATTTTGAATAATACTAGCCCCGGTCCCCAAATCAGAAAACATACTTATTCCCTGTATAAAGACATTTACAAGCATCATTAATCCAAATACTTCTGGAAAAAGTAGTTTAGCTAGAAGAACATTACTAACAAGTCTCAAAGATTGAGATATGCCATATCCAACAACGACCCAGACAGAACTGTTAATTGCTTTTTTTCTCAGGCTTGAAGAGCTTGTATCAAGGTCTTGTGTAGACATTATGTGTAGAATTATCCATGTTTTTATTATGCCTTAATTGCAAAACCATATCGCATATGACAAATTATTATTCAGATTTCAGCTCAAAACTGTTTCACTAATTCTAATCATGAAATCATATTTTATTAATTAAATGCTTGTATTCGTCGGTGAATCTTATATCGCCTTCAGGAATGCCCCATTTATCTCCAGCAAAATATCTAAAATCACTGAACGAGCTTGCTGTAATGCAATAACCCGCATTGATCACTCTCGTACTGATACCAATTTCCCCGTCTAGAATCAGTTTTTGTTTATCGTAGTTAATACTTTTATCGAGGAATCCATCAGGGAAAACATGCTCAAGTACATCCATGTTTGTATAGAGGAAGAAAGACTGTATGTGGGGCATGAATGCTTTTTCATCACTAATTGTATTATGCGAATTCAGTGAAATACCACACATTCCAGTGCTGTCATTTTTATAAAACAATAATTGATATTTTTTCAACCAATTATCGTCTTTTGGCCCAACAACTGATGAGTTTAAGAACAATACATCTCCAGTATAATTTTCCTTTCTCAATAGTTCTAACCCATAATCGTATGCGCCAATATCCATGCCTTGATTATTTCTGAAAAAGATTTTTTTAACAAATGGATACTTAGATTTCAATGAAATATATTTCTTCTTTGGAACACTTCTTTTACCGAATATTGAAGCAAATACTGAATCGGGAACTAGCTTGTCAGTGTTAATAACCAGATAAAGTTCGAAATCAACCCCAGAGTTCTGGCTATTAATTGCTCTAAGAAGCCTACCAAGTCCACAATTGATTTTGTTTCGACCTAAAACCTTTTTTCTTTTAAGTGAGTAACCATTCCAATCTGCCAATATAACTTTAACTCTATTCATCGGTAGCCACTTAAAACCTGATTACTAATATACGATAACCACATATTTATAAATCTTTGATTCAGCCATTATGCAAGTTACAAAATAAGCAACATACTTACCTAAAAGCACATAAAATGAATTTCAACAATATAACTAAAACTCAATAACAGTAAGGCATTTCCTACTAAATGTGTTTAATTATTCTAGTAACCAAGAGTCTGTAACGCAAAACTCTCTCAGTAATTTTTAAAGTATATTAGCCATACTCTAACCACACCAGTAATATATAAGCATAATTTTGTTATGAGTATAAGTCGTATACAACCCAAAAGTATCGATTTTTTAGCTGAATCATTATTAAGTGCTCACTGCCACTGTAGTCAAAAGTTTAACAAGGGGTATTTACAATGATAGCTAATCGTTTGTCAGTATTGCTGATAATGATAAATTAGAGATCTAATCTCAATATAGGCGACGTTATTGGTTTCAGAAAATATACTCGACAAATTTTTGAAAATTGAAGCTAGTAATGTTTATTAGCTTTTCTTAATGCTACCAAAATTAATGCTCACTAATGTAAGTATAAAATTTACTTCCATTAGTGAATTTCAATATCACACCTAACTCAAATTTGAATAACTATATGATCAAAATCGGTTACTTAGTACACGACAATCCGCATGATGTAAAAAGTTTCAGTGGTACAGGCTTTTATATGTTTAATGCACTCTGTAAAACTAAAAATGTCGCAGTGCATTTGTTAGGAGAAAAATATTTAAAAAAACAAAGCCTCATTAGTCAAGCAAGCAAATTACTGAGAAAACTTTTTTGTTTTTCTTCAAAGCTTAGAGAGAAAGTTGATCTGATTGAACAATATTTTTTTCTTGAAGCAATAAAAAAAGAACTCAAAGAAAATACTTTCGATTTCATCGTTGCTCCAGTTTGCAGTCACCTCATCGTAGAAATTGGTAAGCTCCCAAGTATCCCAGCAATCCTCTTTGTTACTGATGCTACTCCAAGTTTTCTGAAAGACTTCTATCAATGGGATATTCCAGATAATGCTTTTGTTACTGAACAAACGGCAATAAAAAACGCTACTTATGTCATTTACTCATCAGATTATATGAGAAAACTCGCATCTACTGAGTACGGTGAATTCGATCAGAAAAAGTTTTTAACAATCCCTTTTGGATTGAATATGAGTACTGCCCCCGAAACCATTCCAAATAAAAATTATTCGGACAAATTAAATATTCTGTTTGTTGGAAGAGATTGGGAACGTAAAGGAGGTGAAAAAGTATTATCTGCATTTAAGATTCTTGTTAGTTGGGGTTATAACGTGGATCTAACGATAATTGGCGCAAACCCGGAACAAACTCGTAATATTGACAATATCAGAATAATTGAATATGTGAATAAGAGTAGTGAAAGTGATCAAGCAATGTATTTTGAAATACTTAGCAAAGCTCACTTTTTATTACTTCCAACAAAAGCAGATTGCACCCCCATGGTGATTGCTGAAGCAAATGCTTTTGGTGTACCGGCTATCACTACCAATGTTGGTGGCATACCAACACTTGTAAAGGAAGGGCAAAATGGATTTCTATTTAATATAGATTCAACAGCAAACGAATATGCCAGTTTAATACACAAGATATTTTCAGATAAAAAACTCTATCTCGATTTATCAAAGTCATCCCGAAAAGAGTATGAAGATAGACTAAACTGGACAATATGGGCGGAACATATAATAGAAACCGGAATGACCGTCGGAAGACGAAATAAGGGCTGATTTTGAATAATTTTTTAATCGACTTAATAAATATTTACTAGTTATCCTTTGAATAAGTTATCGACTGAACACCTATGGAAATAAATCTATTAACATTAAGTCATTTTGAAATAAGTTTTATTCCCAGAAAACGGGTTTTTTTGAGCTATTTCCTAGTACCCAGTCATAAACTTGTAAACTTTTCTTTGCTTTAGCTTGCCATGCATAAAATGTCATAACATGGTTATAGGCGTTATTTGATAGTTCTTTTAAACGTAAATTATCACTAACTAGTTTTTCTAGCTCGAATATCATTTGTTTGGTAATTTCATTTTTATCAGCTAATTGCAATTTAATCCCCCTTGTCTGATCAACCAATTCGGCAGAAGCACCATAGTCGACAACAATAGGTGTCATTTTACAAGCCATAGCCTCTACTAATGCTCCAGCCCCTAGCTCTCGAATTGTTGGATATGCAAAAATAGCACACTCTCGCATATACTGGCTTACTTCAGCTTGTGTTTTCCAGCCTACAAATTTAATTACATGCTCTAAATGGTAGTCTTTAACTTTTTTCTCCATTTCTTCTCGCATAGGCCCATCTCCAACGATGACTAACTCATGCTGCTGAAGAAGTTCGCTAGAAATGAATGCTTGCAACACAACATCTGGAAGCTTATACGGAACTAATCTACTTGCGAAGAGGATCTTCTTTTTTTTCTGATAAGTTCTTTCTGAGTCATTATTAAAGAGTTTAGGGTCAATTCCTACCTCAGGGAAATTAATTATCTTTTCTCTAAATTCATTGGGTAAGTCATCAATAGAGTGTTGAAATCCTGCAAGTATAGAGGTAGCTTTTCTTAATGTTGTTTTCCTGAATGGTAAATATTTATATATATTTCTTATTGGAGAAAGCCACTCTTTTTCCTTACTTCTCTCATCATAAAAGTGTTCCGGCCATTTCAAACCACCATTAAGAGGCCCGAGAACAAATGGAGTATGTGTTTTTGTGGCAATTATGCTTGGAAGAGTGGGTGACATAGGCGTTACACGATGAATTAAAGAAAACTCTTCAGCATTAATTCTATCTTTGAGTAGCTTCCATGCTTCCCATTCAAAGGCAAGATAAGAAGGATAATTAAAGGCCATAGCCGTTGTCCACCCACCTTCGTTACCTCGTATAAACTTAGAAAGTTTATATATAGGCTTTGCAATATACTCATTATCAATATAGATGATTTCTGCATTATGAAATCCAGATTTCTCTATGTTTGCTTTATTTCTAATATGAGTTACAACCGTACAGTCGATTAATTCAGCTATGGCTTTTGATGCTTTATATCCTACAATTGGAAGAGAAGGCCACTCTGGGTTACACTGTTCTGCCAAGATCAAAACTTTCATTCTTTTAATTTATTCCTTTAACTCAAAAGTTTGTTTTACATTTATAGTCTTAGCATTAATGTAGTTAATGATATTGTCGACATTATAGTAAGATTCTGGATTGTTCTTAAGGTTATTCAACACTGAAAGTACATAAGACTGATAATCTGAAAACCCTTGGCTTGCAACAAACATATCCAATAAATTTACATTATCAACTTTTGATAAGTAGATATTGTTACTTCCTGTTACATTCTCTGCTGAGTCAAGTACGGATGAATCTTTATCAATTCCAAGATTTACATAATTGTTATTTACAATTTGAGTATCTCTAGTATGACCAATTACCTTCAGACCATATGTATTAGTGAGCTCAGCAGCATTATCAGAAACAGTATTTCCGCATATCAGCCCTGACTGCCAATCATTTGCCTCAATATTAAATGCAATATTTCTATTAGTAGGTTGTGTGCGTCCAATATTTGATAACACATTGTTAGTTATCTGGATGTTATCCCATCGGTAACCATTATCGAAGTCAGTATTTCCACCAATAGAAAACCCAACTTCACCTTCAACTATTATATTTTTATTAAGCAAGATATTGTATGAATTTATGGCATCAATTTTCGTAGCAGAATCAGAGTTCGATGTAAATTTCATGCCAATGCTTGAGGATCGAGATGACAAATTCTTTTCGATGATCAAATTTGAGCTATTTTCGATATATACATTGTGATTGAAAAATGTGGCATAGCCATAATCTTTTGTATTAATTGCAACATTTAAGGGTCTTTGTTGATACCAACCATTATGATCGAAAATATTTTCTTCTATTAAAGCCGAATTGATTTTACTGAGAAAAATCCCTTGAGAATGACTTTTAGTACTATATGAATTCAATATCTGGTTTCGTCTAATTACAATATTCTGATTTATAGCTCCGGTCATCGCACCAAGAACTACGGTACCTGCAAAGAAGTTAAAACGGTTATTTTCAAAATGCAGACCTTGAACAAACTTACCACTCACATTCGCAAATACAACTGGCGATTGTAAATCACCTGTCCATCCTACAAAACTACTAGATTTAGGATCTCGCCCACTTGCGTAAAACTCAATGCCAACGACAGTAATGAAACTTCTATCCTTAATACCCTGCATTACGTCTGCCGTATATGAATCTATTATCGGCCTTTTTGTTCCTTTGTCACCATAAGCACCAAAAACAAGATGAGCTGCTTGTGATTTACCTGATTTCAACCAGATTTTGTTCTTCAGTTCAAATACATCACCTTTTTTAAATAATATCCAATCAGGCTTACCATCTCGTATCTGCTCGTATGCTTTTTCAATCGTTTTGTATGGTTGAATAGTTTTTGGATTGAATGGATTATCCAACTCAGCACTGAGATATGTTTTTGCAGTGCTATCATTTCCGTCCGTTGAGCTAACATAAACTATTCTGGTTTCACTATCAGGAGTTATAATTGACCAACCATTGCTATCTTGTGGATAAGTTTGTATGGCCGCTCTCCATGGGGCATCTACTTCGCATTGAGGATAGTTACTGCTATCAACAACATCTGTGACAGTCTCAGCAACTGAGTCAGATTGATTATTATCGGAGGTAGCGTCGGTATCATTTAAAGTCAGTTTTTCTGACACACTGTTTCTAAAGTTCCTGGTTGATGATTTTTCTATCAGATTTTGACGTGTAGATTGTGTAGTTTCCGATGAAGCTTGACTACTACTTCCACCACCACTATTGTTTCTGCTAAATCTATTATTGCTGGTACTTGAACTGGATGTTGTGCTTGCAGAGCGATCATCAGAATATCTATCGTTTGTTTGAGTATTTGGAAATCTCAAAGATTCTGTTTCTTGTGTTCTCGCCAGAGTTACTGAATCACTACCATTACCACTTGAATACTCAGTTGCGCTTGGATTACCAGAAGGTATGGTTTCTATAACAGAAGATGGCACCCATGTTAAAGACTCCCCTTGACACTCCCCTTGAGTTAGGGAATTTGCTTTCATGACTTCTTTATTAAAATCCGAGAGCTTTTTATCTTCCCATGCTTGGTAGTTAGTCCATTGACGGCCTGTTTTTATAAGTATGAGATCACCATTACTGGCGTTGGCTAATAACTTGGCTTTTTCTATACTTTCAAAAGCTGCTACGTTATTAGCTTGGTACGGATTCCGTATATTGTTCAGTGTATAAGTTTTAGCCAGTTGATCACTACCATTATAAGGATTGACGAAGATAATTCGTGATGACTCATTAAATTTGTTATTGGTTACGATACAGTCAGCAAAAAGTTGACCAGCTGTCAGGAACATGCCAAAAAACACTAAGAATAGTTTATATTTCATATACATAACATGCACCTCAGGTAACAGATAATTCAAAAACTACTTTACCGCTATAATGCACGGAATACCAGCTTCCTTTATGATGGAGTTCTCATTTAGATTAAAATATTAGTTGTGCAAAAGTATATCTTGGTTAATTCAGCAAAGATTATACTAGATGAATATTGTAAAGCTCTAGAAGCCAACTACGAACACGTTTAACATCAGGGTTTTGGCTTTCTTTCATTTTAATAATCGTAGATGATCGTTTGTCTTTGATCATGTCAATCACTGTATTGACGTTCACCTCTTTAGAGTCGTCAGCAAATGCATAAACCAAAGCAAAATCACATAAGTTATTAATACGTCTTGGAACACCTTCGCTATAACAAAAAATGGCAGCACAGGCTTCATTGGTAAAAATCTTATGGTCAGCGCCTGCAACTTCCATCCTATGCTCAATATATTTTTGCGTTTCAGGATAACTTAAAGCTCTCAAGTGATACTCAACCCCTATTCTCTGTGCGAACTGTTCAAGTTCAGGTAAGTTTAATTTATCACTGAGCTCAGGCTGGCCCGTTAATACCAATTGCATAAAAATATCAGCATCGATATTCACATTTGATAGTAGCCTTAACTCTTCTAGTGCTTTAACCGATAGGTTTTGTGCTTCATCAACGATCAGAACAATTTTTTTACCTTTAGCGTGTTGTTCAATAACAAAGTCGACATAGTCACGATAACGCCCGGCATTATCAGTAGCAGATGAGGGAATCTCCAAAGCATCCAACACCCATTCCATTAATTGTCCGAAAGACTCACTGGTATTATTGATCAGCCCAATGAGATATTCGTCATCCAATTTGTTTAACAAGGAGCGCACTAAGGTTGTTTTCCCTGCACCAATTTCACCGGTGACCACAGTAAAGCCAGCCTGACTCATCAAGCCATATTCCAACATGGTCAGAGCTTTTTTATGTACTGGGCTAAGATATAAAAACTTAGGGTCGGGTACCAGGTTAAATGGCTTGAAGTTCAGACCAAAATGTTCTGTATACATGAATCAATAATTCTGATGGGTTGGATGTGTTTCTGCCTTGTTAAGAACAGTACCGACAAGGTGCGTGCCCTCTAAAAGCTGCAATGACTTTTTGATGTTCTCTTCATTGTTTTTACCGTCTTCCAGTACTAACAATGTGCAGTCAAAATAGTTTGAGGACATTAATACATCATCCGTTTGTAATAGAGGGGGTACATCAAAAATAATCAAACGTGAATTGTATTGTGACTTAATATCTTTCACTAACGAGGCCATTTTCGGACTGGACAATAACTCGGCAGAGTCTTCAGCCCTTCCCATACCAGGTAAGATAACCAGTCTTTCTATTCCAGGGTTGACCAGAACATGATGGAGGTACAAATCGTCTTCCAGGTATTCTTTTAAGCCCGCTTCCACATTTAGTCCAAAATAGCTGGCAATGGATGGATTACGCAGATCCATATCCACTAGCAAGACTGTCTGGTTTAACTCCATGGCAATCGCTACAGCAAGGTTAGCTGAAACCAATGATTTACCCTCTCCCGCAGTGGGGGAAGTAATGGCTATTGTCTGCCAATCATTCTGACGCATTTTCTGCAGAACCTGGGTACGCAACATCCTGAAGACAGCGGATTGTGGATTATTGTAGTGTCCAGCGATGACTCTATTATTTTCTAAAACACTTTGAGGTGTTTTAACGACTTTTGTCTGTGTATATTCAATATTCTGTAGAGGTGGCGCTAGCGGATCTTCGGGAAAAGATGTCTTTTCCTGTGTCTCCGTTTGAATGACTGTGTTATCTGGTTCGACCTCGATCCCCGCATGCTTCTGCTTGGCTTTATCTAAGGCTTTTTGAATTCTATCCATTCTTATTTCCTACTCAGAAGTATAACGTCACGATTACAGCAAGCTGACTTTACGCATCAACCGATACCAGAGCACTTCGAGATTAATGACATAAAAATGTATTGCAATGACTGAAATTATCGCGAGGATGATAGCCACTATAATCCAGCGGTTTCTTAATGTTTTCCTACGAGCAAGCTCTCTGGTGGTCGTAATCATAGGAATCACAACAAGTGGCGATTTCCCCACTATATGGGCCACCTGTGTATAGCCTCTGACACCACCAAAAAACATCTCCACTAAAAAGGCTAGACCAAGCCCTGCACCTACTGACGCGCCTAATCCCAACACTAACAATTTTGGCCTGTTAGGCTTTTCGGCTTTTGATGGAACTGCAGGAGGTTCAATCAAGGTAAAGCTTTCACCTTTATTTTCAGACTCAAGATTTTGTGCCAGCTCAGCCTGTAACTGCTTGGAGCGTAACTCACGATATTTTGCGACCGTATTCTCATGGTCACGTGTCAGCTCATCATAAGCCCGTTGTACCTGGTATGTTTCTGAAACACGACGCTCAAACTCGGCCAGTTTGGTTTTAATTTCTTCTTGCCTATTACGTAGCCTCGACACCTCATTCTCAGTAGAGTCAATTTTTGACTTAAGCTGCACATAGGCTGGATTCAAACGATCATTAGATGGTTTCGTTTGAGTCGGCTGACTATCTGCTTTTTTAAGGCGCTCCTCAAGACTAGCAATTTTATTTTTTTGCGCTTTTATATCAGGATGACTATCAGCATATTTTTCACTTAGGGTATTCAACTCCGTTTTAGCCTGCTCTAATTCAGCCTGAATCACTTGAGCATCATTGCCCGTCACGCCTAATTCTTTTTCTAAGGCATCAATTTGTCGCTTGACTCTTACCACATCAGGATGAGTTGGCTCATATTTTGATAATAAGGTGCTATATTCAATTCTTAATTGTTCTAGTCTCACTTCAGAACTACTTGGTTCATTCGTGCTGCTTGCTGTGGCACCTAAAGGCAAATACATTGGAACAGTTGAAAGTTGCAAACTCAGAGTCGTGATTTGATCTTTTAATAGTAATATTTCGTTTTGATTGGAGGTTTGTTCATCTCCTAATCTTTGGATCATTGAAAGATTGTACTGTAATAACTCTGGTAAACTGCCACTATAGCGGTCTTTAAATTCTGCAATTTGTTTTTCCAGTTCACGCACCTTTGCCTGAAACTTATCTCCTTCTTCTTTCAGGAAGTCTTTCGTTTCTGCCGCACGATCAGTTCGAGCTTTGACATTTTCATTCAAAAACTCAGTAACCAGTTCATTTGCGACCTGTTGTGCTTTTTGAGGCGATTTATCCATGAACGAGACAGTAAAAGCGATACTGGCTCGTTTTGCACGACCACTTACAGGGTCGGTAACATTCGCCTGGACTAAATCCACACTGACATTGGACTTAAACAACTCGACGATGGTTGAAGTGGCTGCAGTTTTTTGACGTTCAGTCCTGTATAAATCATATTTGCTAACCATCTCCATCACTCTGGATGTCGTCATCAATCGTTGTTTGATGACTTCGATACGTTGGTCAGCATAACTTGTGACGGTTGAACGAACTAAATCATTTGGAATTTCTTGTGATTCAATCAGGATAGTTCCCTGAGATTTATAGGTGGCAGGAAGTGAAAATACCACTATAAATGTCGCTATGGCTAACAACATAGCAGGAATAATAACCCAAACCTTCCTGCGCCAGAGAAGATTAAGATAATCCCCTAAGCCTTTTACTTCTTCTTCCATTTATTATTGCTCTTTGCTGTAGATTTAGCGAGAAAAACGAATTCCATCCCAATTGTAGTCGATGTTGAATGAAAGCGCATTGCTGTCGACATCCTTGCCATCTGACTCATCAACACTACGATACCGGTATGAAAAAACAAGTGCCCAGTCTTCAGCTAGTTTCCAAGATAGACTGGGTGAAAAATCAATGTATTTTGTCTCTGTACTATCTAGATCATCTGCGCTGCGATATTTACGATAGCTTGCTGATAGACTTCCAGAAAGTTTCTCGGTGAAGTTCCTCCGATATGAGAACCTATAGGCATCCTGTTCATTTACGTCACCTTCACTTGATGGCGTTAATGAGCGACTTGCTGAAAATGTATAACTATTTAACTCATCTTCTCTTGTTGTACTAATTGAGTAATCTAAACCAGTACTCTGATCAGATGTTTGCGGGCCAACGGCAGGGTTATTTTCGCTATCCAAATAACGTGCACCCAATAAACCATTCACTGACCAAAGTTCAGACAATTGATATTCACTTGTGAGTCCTAATGAGTAAGAGTCGTATTCATTATCCAGTCTGTCAGATTCAGCTTGATAGTTAACATAACTGACTGACAAACCCGCGTTTAACCGTTCTGTGTATTGATGTTGCGAGGCCAGGTTAAGACTAGCCGTTTCATTATCTGTTAGGTTAGACGATGAACCCAGTATAGTGTTATTGCTTCCTGAATCTGACTGTTTTCGAGTTTGGTATGAGAAGCTAAAACTTATTGTGTCTAATTCCGTCAATCTGTAGCTATATGATGGCGAGATACTTTTCGTAATTGTGGTGGATGTGTTACTAAAATCGGCCGTATCTTCTTCTGCAATATCGCGTGATTCACGTTCTGCATAATTTAAATTGAGGCCATAGGTACTTCTCTCAGTAGCATAAGATGTACTAAAACTGGCGAAGGGATTTTCTTTATCGAGCTCTTTTAGATCTTGATATCTGCTTATTCTATAACCTAAACGAACTTCTGATGTTGAGTTTTCTAATGATCGCGTTAAGCTTAATGTAGGATCAATATTTAAACTGAAATCATCTAACCTATCTTCACGAAGTAGCTCATTATCGTCATATTTAAACTTAGGATCAGCCTGTGCATTAAATACCCATTCTGCTGCTGATGCTGTATTTATGAGCAGGCAAGGCAATAATAGCGGAATATATTTTCTCATGGACATGTGTCTCTGCTATTTTGCTTAAGGTACGATGATAACGTCGCCACTTTCCAATGTAATGTTGGTATTTAATGCTTTGCCTTTTTTTATCTCTGCATACTTGACAGGTAAGACTTGTTGCTTATTCCCATCTCTGCGAAGCACGATAATGTTGTTTTCTTCTGCATAAGGTGATAAACCACCGGCTAAACTTAGCGCTTGCATGGCATCTAAGGGTTGATTCATTACAAATGAACCAGGGTTTAATACTTTCCCTAAAATATGAACTCTATTACCTTCAACATTTGTGACAGAGACCGTAACAACTGGATCTGCCAGGTATTCGCTGAGTTTTTTAGTTAATTCTTCTTCAACCTCAGCCACCGTTTTGTCTTTGGCTACAACTTCTCCAGCTAAAGGAAAGGTAATAACGCCATCAGGCAGGACCGTTACTTGTTTTTGTAAGGACTCTTCATTCCATACTGAAATATCTAACACGTCACCTGAGTTTAATAAATAGCGTTCTGCAGCAAACGTCGTTGAAGAAAATAGAGAAAAAAGTGCAACAAAAAGTACAAGGAAGCGCTTAAGCATGAGGGAAAATCCTTATCTATAAATAACATTCAAAATTGATATTAACACTCTATTTTTCAAAAAAAAAGGGAGCTTTTGCTCCCTTTCAATTTGTGACAGTTAAGTTACTGTTAACTTAAATCTTAATTCTTATGCAGCAACTGCTGATTTTCTTCTAAGCCCCAAGAAACCTACTAAGGCAGGAGCAAACAAGAATAATGCTGCTGGTACTGGTACAGCAGATACTGATACGTCATATTTCAAAATGTTAGATGCAGCATCAATGATATCAATACCGTAGTAAACACCAGCTGTTAAAAATGCTGTAAAGCTGAAATCACCTGTAATAGCGAAAGTTTGTGCACCAGGTAAATAATAACCACTAGGGCCAGAAATTTGACCAAACTTTATGGTCGCACCGGATAATGCAGTGAATGGGTTAAATGACCATTCCACTTTAATTCCAGTGTCGGTATCAGAGATAAGATCAAACTCTGAATACCAGTTACCAACTTCACCCACAGTACCACCAGCAAGAACAGTACTGTTGTTATTGACATCAACTGACTGTGTTGCGCCACTTGATCCGATACCAGTAAGAGTCAATGTTGCAGCATTAACACCAACAGAGAACATGAGAGCTACTAAAAATAGCATCGCCTTTTTCATAATAAACTTCCTTATGCATAAGTTGAAAAAACAAGCAATGCAACCCAGCCATCTTTAAAAAAGATCTGTGGCTTTCCGACCCCGCCTCACGACGAGTTTGGCTTTTGTTAAATTACCATATCCATAAGATATGATAATCACCTATCTGACTTTTTCAGATGAGTGAATGATATGGAGCATTGTCCACCCGTGTCTATTGTACCTTGGTACAATTTTGCTATTGGAATTTAAAATCAATGCTCTAAAGGATATAAAAAAAGGGAGCCAAAGCTCCCTTTTTTTATATCCTTTGTAACTTTAAATTAAGCTGCAACAGCTGTTTTTCTACGCATACCCAAAAAGCCTAATAAAGCAGGGGCAAACAAGAATAGAGCAGCAGGTACAGGTACCGCAGATACAGAAACGTCATATTTAACAACGCCTGACGTAGCATCAATAATGCTCAGGATATAGCTAGTACCTGCAGTCAACATAGCTGTGAAGCTGAAGTCTTCAGTAATTGCATATGACACAGTGTCACCCAATGTACCAAAAACTAATGTTGCACCAGTAATTGCAGGATTAAATGACCATGCGATTACAACAGGTGTATCAGTATCAGTTGTGAGTGAAAATGCTGAACCCCAGGTACTTTTCTTAGAGACAGTACCACCAGCTAAAACAACTGAACTACCAGATAAATCAACACTTTGACTTGCGTTAGTTGAACCAGCTTCAGTCAGAGATAACGTCGCGGCGTTAACGCTTACTGAAAACAATAAAGCTACGATAAATAGCATCGCTTTTTTCATAATAATTTCCTTATGCATAAGAATTCGAAAAAACAAGCAATGCAACCCAGCCATCTTTAAATGTAGATTTAAAGATCTGTGGCTTTCCGACCCCGCCTCACAGCGAGTTTGGCTTTAATTACACAACATCAAACACGCCGACATTGTGTAAGACCAGTATGATCTTGCTACAAAGCCATCACCGTTGATGTCTATTGTTCTGATTGCTATTAAGATATTTACGATAACTAGTATTATCTGGTGTATATGCTTTACACCGATACCTTAACAGTAAGGATATGATACTGTGTCTCAAAGTAAGTAACAAGTATATTTAGTAAGTAACATTACTAATTAAAACTAAACAAACAATTAATAGGCATTTTTACCGACAAACCCTTTGAACAGGGTTAAAAAAATAATCTCAAGATCGAGTAATAACGACCAGTTCTGGATATATTTCAAATCATAATGCACCCGTCCCTGCATTTTATCCAGCGTATCTGTTTCACCTCTAAAACCATTTATCTGTGCAAGCCCAGTAATGCCCGGTTTCACTTTATGTCTCAGCATATATCCCTGAATCTGCGCACGATATTGCTCATTATGTGCTACAGCATGTGGTCGTGGTCCAACGATGGACATCGACCCACCGAGAGAATTAAAAAATTGTGGAAGCTCGTCAAGAGACGTTCGACGCAGGAAACCACCAAAAGGCGTAATTCGGCTATCATTTTTTTGAGCTTGTGTGACTTTTTCACCATCTTCCGTGACTGTCATTGTACGGAATTTCCATACTTTAATTTTTTCACCATCCACACCATAACGGGTCTGTTTGAAAAATACAGGACCTTTAGATGTGAACTTCACCCCAGCGGCAATAATCAACATGGGTATAGCAATAATCATCAGAATAATGGAGCTGAGGATAATATCTTCTAATCGTTTCAATATACTATCGATACCAGCAAAGGGCGTTTCATAAACTGAAATAGCCGTGATGCCCTGATAATCCACCCAACGTGAATTAAGAAGATTGAACGTGAACAAGTCTGGTACTAAGTATACTGAGGCGGTGCTGTCTGCCAACAGCTCGGTTATATGCCGTATTCTATGCTCTGCTGACATAGCAAGAGTGATATACACCGTATCCACTTTACCTGCTTTGCAGTCCTCAATCAGCTGATTGAAATCACCCACATTTTTATTGGTAACGACTAAGTTAGGTTCCGTTTCGACTCGTTTTTGTGAGCGGTCATCGTAATAACCTACCAGCCTGAATCCTGACCAGTCCATTTCATTAAATGCACGCTCCAGACGTTTTCCCAAAGTTGTTTCACCAACGATAGCAACGTTTCTGGTGTTGACTCCGCGAGCCCGGAGGATTGCCAACGATGTTCTCACAATGGCATGCCAGGAAATTAATTCAATTGGCGTCAATAAAAACCATAAAAAAACAAAGCTATCCAGATAACTACCAGAGTGAATGAAAAAGATATCAATCATCACCAGAATGAAAACACTGGTAAACCATGAAAACATAACTGCCGAAACTTCTTCTCGCAATGCTGTGCCTCGCCATGAACGATAGGCATCTTGAGATTCGGCAAAAAAATTAAACAATAAAATAGCGAATAAGAGACTCCATATATAAAGGACATCCCATCCCGCCTTAAAAATATCAAATAAGGCTAAAAAGGTAAGCAGGATAATGCCACTATCAATCAGGCGTGATATCGCATTAATTTTTGCATCGTATTGTCTAATCCTGCCTTGAGCCATTTGTTCCTTTTTGCCTTATTAGTATTTATTGGTATTGAGTGACATCTATAGTTTAAGTATAAATGATGCAGGATTAATTCGCTTCGCTCTTGTAATAGCTTTCAAGAACAGAGATTAATCTAGGCAATTCATCTTCTTTCATGAAGTTAATACCTGCAGCTGCTTTTCTACCTCCACCAGTATCAAATTGGCCTGCAATATAATCAGCTCCTTCTTGACGTATTTTGGGTGCTCTTATGCTCACCACGTAAGCAGATGATTCAGGTATTTCAGTGAGAATTAAATGTGCCCGTGAAGGATACTGATTGCTTAAATAATTACTATAGGTACCACTAATACGTCTTGCCCATTTATCATCAGGTAGTGTGATTACTCCCACTGTCTCATTTTCATAGCTAAGCTTTTGTTGTTTGGCCTGTGCCAAATCAGAGTTGAAGCCTGAGTTCAGAGTCTCAATTATTTCAGCATTGTCATCAATAAAATCTAGCGGAGAGCGGTAGTTAACACAACATGTATACAACTCATCAGGCGCGAAGAATAAATCGTCAATACTGGCACCATAGCCGTTGTAATTAATATGCTGCCCCAGGGTTTTGAGTTTGATTATGTTACTTTCATCAAGGTGGATTTTTTTAGCATAATCTTCAGCAACACTGGCAAGATTGTCTCCAAAAGCCGCTGTTATCGCCCATAATTCATAGGCATTATTTAGGTACTCATTGATTATCAACGCAGTGCATTTATTGGGATGCATATCAATCAGTGCTTGTAAACGAGGATGACTGATTTGCTCTCCTGGGTTGTGATGATCGGCATAAAACACATCGACATCATTCAATAGCAGATTTAGCAGCGCATCATGATTTTTCTGCATTGAGACATCTAATACTGTGACTTGACACGCTTTTTCTACATCGACCCTACTCAGTAATTTTATATCTCGCTTAACACCAGTAATTAGTTCAGAGCGAATGGGATTAGCTAATCGCAATTGAACTAACGCACAAATACCATCAGCATCGCCATTAAAAACATCAAAGTTTGTCATTAGCTTTAAATAATCTCGTTTTGTTTTAAGTAGGAAATCACTCTATCAACGCACTCATTTACATTGAGTTCAGCTGTATTGAGTGTGACTTCAGGATGGTGTGGTACTTCGTAATCGGAATCAATGCCCGTAAAATTTTTTATCTGTCCACTTCTGGCTTTTTTATAGAGACCTTTCGGATCACGTTCTTCACACGTGCTTAGAGGAGTAGATATATAAACCTCAACAAACTCTTTTTCTTCAACAAGGTCACGAACCATTTGCCTATCACTGCGAAACGGTGAGATAAAAGCACTCATCACAATCAGACCAGCATCTGCAAATAACTTGGCCATTTCCCCAATTCGTCTAATATTCTCAACACGATCTGCATCTGAAAAACCCAGGTCCTTATTCAAGCCATGTCTGACATTATCACCATCAAGTAAATAAGTGTGATGTCCCAGCTCAAATAGCTTTTGTTCTACAGCATCTGCAACCGTAGACTTACCAGCACCACTTAGGCCTGTAAACCATAAAATACAGGGCTTTTGTTTTTTTTGTTTTGATCGCTCTAACTTTTCTACCTTGTGTTTATGCCAAACAATATTTTCCATAACAAAAAATTCCTCATCTAAGTAAGTAATATATTGAGGTAGATATTACCGACTTCACTAATTATTCCTAGTCCCTTGATGTAAAATTTATTATTTCGTTGTTTTTACTAAAGTCTATAGGCAAAAAAAAGAGCCTGACATTAGTCAGGCTCTTTAATTTGGTACCGACGGCCGGAGTCGAACCGGCACACCCGAAGGCACTACCCCCTCAAGATAGCGTGTCTACCAATTCCACCACGTCGGCAAGGGTAATCAAGGTTGCGTATTCTACGGTAATTCAGGCAAATCTGCAGGTGTTTTATCGACTTTTTGTTCTGTTGTTGGCGCAGACTCAGTCACACTTTTTGCTTTTCCTGGTGTTTCCACAGAAAAATAGGCTAGTGTCAGGCTGGTGATGAAAAAGATAGTCGCTAAGATCGCACTTGCACGACTTAAAAATGAAGCTGAACCCTGACTGCCGAACAGACTACCTGAAGCACCGCCACCGCCGCCACCAAATGCAGCACCTGCATCAGCGCCTTTACCGTGCTGAATCAGAACAAATCCAATCAGCAAAAGACAGGCAATAATATGAACTGTGAGAATAATCGCGTGCATGTGTTGTTAACCTAATTTTAAAACTGCGGCCTGACATATTTTAACAAATTCATCGGCGTCGAGTGATCCCCCGCCGACAAGTCCGCCATCAATATCAGGTTGTAGAAACAATGGCGCAGCATTATTACCTTTTATGCTGCCTCCGTAAAGTATTCTTATATTTTTTGCTATCTCTTTATCGTGTTTTGCTACACGTTGTCGCATAAAACTATGTACGTCTTGCGCCCATTCTGGCGTGGCTGAGCGGCCTGTGCCGATAGCCCATACCGGTTCATATGCTAAAACCGTATGAGCGAGCCCTTCAACGCCCTGATGCGCAATAACAGTATCCAGTAATCGCAACACCACTTCTTCGGTACGACCAACAGCATGTTCGTCAGGGCTTTCCCCAATGCAGATAATTGGTGTAATGCCCGCTCTGACTGCCATTTCATATTTTTCAGCGATAATACGGTCAAGTAGACATTGATCCAGGTCTAACTCAGCATATAAACAGCGTCTTTCTGAATGGCCTATTAATACATATTTGCAGCCAAAATCTACCAGCATGCTCGCCGAAATTTCGCCCGTGTAAGCCCCTTTCTCAAACTGAGATAGGTTCTGCGTCCCCCAAGATAATCCTGTACCTGTAAGGGCAGATTGTACTTGTTGCAGGTAAACAGACGGCGGAAATAACGCGACCTCGATATCCGAAAAGGTATCGGCTTTAGAGAGTATGCCTTCAAGTAGTGCTTTATTACTCTCACTAGAGCCGTTCATTTTCCAGTTACCAGCGACTAGTGGTTTACGCACTTAACACTCTCTTTCAATATAAAATGAAACATCAGACTACATACCCACTATGGATAAAGCAATGTATGAAATAGTTCTGGCTAAGCAATTACCAGAATAAGACTCAGCTAATATCAAAACATCTCATTTAATTTTTCAGCTCCTGCTCAATTACAGAGGCAAGTTCCTCAGCCAGTTGTTTGGTTAATGTCGCATCAATACCTTCGACCATGACACGGATAACCGGTTCAGTTCCTGAGGCTCTGAGTAATACTCTTCCTTCATCTCCCAGTCTTTTCTCTACCGATGAAATGGCTTGGTTAATCTCAGCATTTTTATTCAGGTCAATCATTTTATTGACTCTGACATTAATCAAATGTTGAGGATATTTTGTTACGACAGATCGTAACTCATGCAGACTATTGTTAGTTTGCTGAATTTCTGCAACCACTTGAAGCGCTGCAACAATGCCATCACCTGTTGATGTCTTGTCCAGACAAATGATGTGACCAGATGCTTCCCCACCCAGTAAACCACCGACCTGTTGTAGTTTTTCCATGACATAACGATCACCGACTTTTGCCCGATGAAGTGACATATCGAATTTCGCCAGCGCATGCTCTAAGCCAAGGTTTGACATCTGTGTACCAACAACATCAGGCATACTTGCTCCCATCCGTTGTCTTGCTCTGGCGATGATAAATAATAGTTCATCACCATCGACGATTTCCCCGCGATGATCAACCATAATGATACG
This sequence comes from Methylophaga thalassica MP, assembly GCF_000214595.1. Classification (GTDB taxonomy): domain Bacteria; phylum Pseudomonadota; class Gammaproteobacteria; order Nitrosococcales; family Methylophagaceae; genus Methylophaga; species Methylophaga thalassica. The sequence continues at coordinate 361,254 of NZ_AFIG01000003.1, forward strand.
ATCACCATCACCATCTAAGGCAAGCCCCAGATCGGCTTTATTCTCAAGCACAGCTTGTTGTAGAAGTCGCGGTTCGGTTGAGCCACAGTTTAGATTGATGTTAAAACCATCAGGTTCTGCGCCCATAACAATGACGTGTGCGCCCAACTCTTTGAAGACATCCGGGGCGACGTGGTAGGTAGCGCCGTGCGCACAATCGACAACGATTTTCAGCCCACTTAAATCAATGCCAGTTGGTATTGTACTTTTACAAAACTCAATATAACGACCTGCCGCATCACCAATACGATGTGCTTTACCCAAACGGGTAGAATCAACCGTTTTTAATGGTTGTTCCAGCATCGCCTCAATTTCCAGCTCTATTTCATCAGGTAATTTTGTCCCCTGCGCCGAAAAAAACTTAATGCCATTATCATGATAAGGATTATGCGAAGCACTGATGACTATGCCAGCTTGAGCATGAAAAGTACGGGTTAGATAAGCAACTGCCGGAGTAGGCATGGGCCCTAGTAAATAAATATCAACGCCTGCGGCAGATAAACCAGCCTGTAAGGCAGACTCAAACATATAGCCCGAAATACGGGTATCCTTACCAATGATGACTCTGCTGTTACGTTCTTTCGCCAGGACTCTGCCAACGGCCCAACCGAGTTTTAATACAAAGTCCGGCGTGACAGCACCATCACCGACACGACCACGAATGCCGTCTGTTCCAAAATAACGTCTTTGTTTAGTCAAAATCTTCTACCTGCATAACTGCCTGACTTAATTTTACGGCTTGATGAGTCTCTTTCACATCGTGAGTTCTAATAAGCTTTGCACCCAACCATGTCGCGATTGAAGCAAGCGATAAACTCCCAGCTAATCGTTCATCCACACTGACTTTTAACATATCACCAATAATAGACTTACGTGAAACACCAACTAAAACCGGATAAGGTAAATCCGTCAGAGTGGATAAATGTTTCATCAGCCTTAGATTATGGCGGGCACGTTTACCGAAGCCAAAACCGGGATCAAGCATGATCTGTTCAGCTTTAATACCTGCTTTTAGACAGGTATCTACGCGTTCCAACAAGAACGCTTTCACTTCAGCAACCACATCGCTGTAGTGAGGTTCATTTTGCATGGTTTGGGGTGTGCCTTGCATGTGCATTAAACAGACGGGCACATTTAGCTCAACAGCGGCTGCCAATGCGCCTTCAGTTCGCAATGCATTCACATCGTTGATAAGCCCAGCACCAGCCTTGACCGCTGCTCTCATGACTCCAGGCTTCATGGTATCGATAGAAATAGGAATATCGAATTCCGCACTTATCATTTCGATGACGGGTGCAACACGTTCGATTTCTTCTTGCTCCGCAACGATGTCTGAACCAGGCCGCGTAGATTCACCGCCGATATCCAGAATATCCGCGCCTTCGGCGATAAGCTTTTCAGCTTGTTTGAGGGCAGCATCACGATTAAGAAATTTGCCACCATCTGAGAATGAATCAGGAGTGACATTTACGATGCCCATAATACGAGGAACGGACAAGTCCAAGGACTTGCCCGCGCAATCAAAAATCACGTAATGACTTCCTGGTTTTTAATGCAGCTGATCAGCTGGTTTGCCAGAAGGTGTTTCTGAAGAATCAGACTCTGTATCACCAGATGGTGGCGTAGACGAACGATCAGTCCAGTCTTTTGGTTCACCCGGTTCACGACCTTCCATAATGGCATCAATCTGATCACTATCAATGGTTTCATATTTCATTAATAGTTTAGCCATAGTGTGCAATTTATCCATATTATCAATCAGCAATTGTTTTGCACGATCATAGTTACGGTTGATAACACGTCTTACATCTTCATCGATCTGTTTCGCTGTCAGATCAGACACCGCTTTATGCTGAGTCACACTACGGCCCAAGAAAACTTCGCCTTCATCTTCACCATAAGACAATGGTCCCATGTTGTCAGAAAGCCCCCATTTAGTGACCATATTATGAGCGAGCTCAGTGGCACGTTGGATGTCATTGGACGCACCGGTAGTCACCGCTTCCTGACCGAAGATAAGCTCTTCAGCTAAACGACCACCATATAAACTTGAAATTTGGCTTTCTAAGGTCTGTTTGCTGTAACTGTATTTATCTTCTGTCGGTAAGAACATCGTCACACCCAATGCTCTACCCCTTGGAATAATACTGACTTTATAGACAGGATCGTGCCCCGGTACTAAACGACCAATGATGGCATGGCCAGCCTCATGATAAGCCGTTAACTCTTTCTCTTTTTCATTCATCACCATGGAGCGTCGTTCTGCACCCATCATGATTTTATCTTTTGCCAATTCAAGTTGTTCCATGCCAACCAGACGTTTATTACCGCGAGCAGCGAATAATGCCGCTTCATTAACCAAGTTAGCTAAGTCTGCACCAGAAAAGCCTGGTGTACCACGAGCAATCACTCTTGCATCGACATCATCAGCGGCTGGTACTTTACGCAGATGCACATTGAGGATCTGTTCACGACCACGAATGTCTGGGAGCGGTACCACGACCTGACGGTCAAAACGGCCAGGACGTAATAATGCTGGATCAAGTACGTCAGGACGGTTAGTTGCCGCGATAACGATGACACCTTCATTACCTTCAAAACCATCCATTTCTACTAATAATTGGTTAAGTGTTTGCTCACGTTCATCATTACCACCGCCCATACCAGCGCCACGGTGACGACCTACAGCATCAATTTCGTCAATAAAAATGATACATGGCGCATGCTTTTTGGCTTGTTCAAACATATCACGAACACGCGACGCACCCACACCAACAAACATTTCAACGAAGTCAGAACCAGAAATAGAGAAAAACGGTACTTTAGCTTCACCTGCAATCGCTTTAGCCAGTAAGGTTTTACCTGTACCTGGTGAACCAGCCATCAAAATACCGCGAGGGATACGACCACCCAATTTTTGGAACTTGCTTGGATCGCGCAGGAAATCAACAAGTTCAGCCACTTCTTCTTTGGCTTCTTCTACACCAGCGACATCTTTGAAGGTGACTTTAACTTGATCTTCGTTAAGCATGCGCGCTTTGCTTTTACCGAATGACATGGGGTTTTTACCGCCACCACCCTGCATTTGTCGCATAAAGAAAATCCAGACACCAATCAATAGAAGCATTGGGAACCATGAGATAAAGATCTGCATCAGTAAGCTGGTTTTTTCTGCTGGTTCCGCTTTGATGGTGACGCCATTATCTAATAAATCACCAATCAAACCGGGATCGTAATCAGGACTATATGTCGTGAATTTACTACCGTCTGTCAGTTCACCTGAAATGGTTCTGCCCTGAATATCAACTCTGGCTACAGCCCCGTTTTTCACGTTGCTGATAAAGCTAGAATAATCCATGCTGCCTGAATCATTACTTTGTGGACCAAAATTATTAAAAACAGACATCAGCACAACGGCGATGACTACCCACAAAACAATATTTTTCATCATGTCATTCAATGTAAGGTACCTCTGGTTACCATTAAATGTTATTTGAGACCACGCCCCAACAAATAAACTTCACGACTTCTCGCTCGAGAAGCCCCCGGCTTACGGGTAACAACTTTCGTGAAGTTGTCTCTCATTTCTTTCAAAAAAGCTTCGAATCCTTCGCCTTGAAACACTTTGACAAGAAAGCAACCGCTTTTACTTAAATTATTCAATGCAAAATCTAAAGCCAACTCGACCAAGTACATACTTGAAGGCTGATCTATCGACCCTACACCTGTCATATTGGGGGCCATATCCGATAATACAAGGTCTATTTGCCGACCATCCAATACTTTATTCAATTCATCTAGTACATCGTCTTCACGGAAGTCACCTTGAATAAAATGTACTCCCGTCAGAGGTGTCATTTCTAATATATCTAGTGCGATAACTTTACCACTATCGCCAACCTTGGCTAAGGCATAGTCAGACCAACCGCCAGGTGCTGAGCCAAGGTCAACGACACTCATACCAGGACGAATAAGTTTATCTTTATCATCAATTTCTTTTAATTTGAAAGTCGCACGTGAACGATGGCCTTCTTTCTGAGCCTGTTTGACATACTGATCATCAAAATGTTCTTTTAACCAGCTTTGACTTGATTTACTTCTAGCCATATCAGGATATTTGCTCTGCTTCTGAACGCTTATCTGAAGTTAATACTAACATCAAACCAAGTAAGCTCATTAACATATACATACTCTCACTTAGTTTATGCAGCGTATCAAACCGTTCAGTTAAAATTGGATCTGTACGCCAGTCTAATAATTTTATCGATGCCATATCAGGCTGGATAAAAAGTAGAAAGACAACACTCATGATTAGCATGGCTAAAATAAGCCAGCTTCGCCAATAGCGATGAAATGTGGTGACACCAAAAACAAATAACCGACTTATCAACAAAATACAGGCACTTATAAGACTTAGAATATTGACGGCATAAAACAATTTGCCGGCGTAATCACCGGCAATTGTTAGTTCTAAATTCGCAAAGGCCATTGGCACGGCTAAATATCCTATCGACCACAGTGAACCGATCCAAAGGGTCAAAAGTAATCGTTCACCTGAATAGCCAGACAGCATTCTACGCCTCGTAGCCTATATCAATAATTTCATATTCGATATTACCACCTGGCGCTTGCACTGTTGCCACATCATCAATTTCTTTACCAATCAGTGCACGAGCAATCGGCGAAGATACAGAAATACGATTTAATTTGATATCAGATTCATAGTCACCCACGATCTGATATTTCACTTCCTGATCAGTATCTATGTTTAATAAGGTTACTGTCACCCCAAATACCACGCGGCCTTCTTTAGGTAAAGTAGCCGGGTCGATTATCTGAGCATTAGACAATACCGACTCCAATTCCTGAATACGACCTTCGATAAAACTTTGCTGCTCTTTTGCTGCGTGGTACTCCGCATTTTCTTTTAAATCACCATGTGCGCGGGCTTCTGAAATAGCCGCAACCACTTCAGGCCTTGCCACCATCTTCAGGTGTTTTAATTCTTCTTTAAGTGCTTCAGCACCACGTGAAGTAATAGGTACAGCCATTAATTTAACTCTCCATGCAAAGATTGCAGCCTGTTTACTGAGCCAATATCTTCGCTATTTAGTGCTTGAACAGTGGCTCTAGCAGCTGCCAATGTTGTCGTATAGTTGACTTGATGCTGCAGTGCTGCACGACGAATTTCTCTTGAATCGGCAACAGATTGGCGACCTTCGGTCGTATTCACAATCAAGTCAATTTCATCATTTTTAATCATATCGACGATATGAGGCTGGCCTTCCGCGACTTTGTTCACAGGCTCACAATTCACACCCGCTTCTTCTAATACACGCTGTGTGCCTCGTGTAGCGAGCAATGCAAAACCAAGTGAGGACAAGTCTTTCGCAATTTGTATAACAGCTACCTTATCAGCCTCACGCACACTGATAAAGGCTTTGCCTCCAGTAGGCAGTACAACTGAAGCGGCTAACTGTGATTTTGCAAAAGCTTCACCAAATGTTCTGCCAACCCCCATGACTTCACCCGTCGATTTCATTTCAGGGCCAAGGATAGGGTCGACACCTTGGAACTTAATGAATGGGAATACCGCTTCTTTAACAGAGTAATAAGAAGGAATGACCTCTTTCGTTACGCCTTGGTCTACTAGTGAGCGACCCGCCATGGCTCTCGCAGCGATCTTGGCTAATGGCACACCAATGGATTTCGATACATAAGGCACTGTACGTGACGCACGTGGGTTGACTTCAAGAATATAGATTTGCTCACCCTTAATGGCAAACTGCGTATTCATTAAACCTTTTACACCGAGCTCTAACGCCATTTGACGTACTTGCTCACGCAACTGGTCCTGTGTTGCCTGACTCAGGCTATATGGCGGTAAGGCACAAGCAGAGTCACCAGAGTGAACACCGGCTTGTTCAATGTGTTCCATAATGCCGCCAATCAGCACATCTTTACCATCGCAGATAGCATCTACATCGACTTCAATAGCATCATCAAGGAAACGGTCTAATAAAACGGGCGATTCATTCGATACTTTCACCGCATTCAGCATATAACGTTGTAATTCTTCTTCGTTATAAACGATTTCCATCGCGCGTCCACCCAATACATACGAGGGACGTACTACTAAGGGATAACCAATTTCCGATGCTAATGCGACAGCCGTATCAACAGAATGAGCTAGTCTATTTGGTGGTTGTAACAAGTTCAGTTTTTCAACCATTTGCTGGAAACGTTCACGATCTTCTGCGTGATCAATGGCATCTGGTGATGTTCCGATAATAGGAACACCCGCAGCTTCAAGCGCACGTGCCAGTTTCAATGGCGTTTGACCACCAAACTGCACGATCACCCCTTTTGGTTTTTCCAGCTCGACGATTTCTAATACATCTTCCAGCGTCAAAGACTCGAAATACAGACGATCTGAAGTGTCATAATCCGTTGAAACCGTTTCTGGATTACAGTTGACCATGATGGTTTCATAACCGTCTTCACGTAATGCTAATGCCGCATGAACACAGCAATAATCAAACTCAATACCCTGACCAATACGGTTAGGCCCCCCCCCCAGAATCATAATCTTGTCACGATCACTTGGGTTGGCTTCACATTCCATATCGTAAGTTGAATACATATACGCCGTGCCAGTTGCAAACTCAGCACCACAGGTATCAACGCGTTTATAGACCGGACGTACTTGCATCGCCTGACGATACTCACGGATCTGTTTTTCTGTTTTTTGTAACAGTTTAGCCAATCGTGAATCAGAGAAACCTTTGCGTTTTAAGGCATACATTTCCTGCTGATCGATATCGTTAAGCGAGCGTTCTTTAAGTTGATTTTCTAATGTCACCAACTCTTCAATTTGAATCAGGAACCATGGGTCTATATGTGTCAGCTTTTGAATTTCATCAAAACTGAAACCATAACGGAAGGCATCTGCTACGTACCATAAACGATCTGAGCCCGGTAAGCTCAGCTCACGGCGTAATGTTTCTGCTATGTTTTCCTCTGTCAGATCTATGACTTCTGTCAAACCATCACGATCAATTTCAAGGCCACGTAAAGCCTTTTGTAATGATTCCTGGAAGTTACGCCCAATAGCCATCACCTCACCGACAGACTTCATCTGCGTACTTAGACGGTTATCAGCCTGTGGGAATTTTTCAAATGTAAAACGCGGTACTTTTGTCACCACGTAATCGATTGTTGGCTCAAACGAAGCCGGTGTCGCGTTACCGGTAATTTCGTTTTGCAATTCGTCTAGTGTATAGCCTACTGCCAGTTTTGCAGCGACTTTCGCGATAGGGAAACCTGTTGCTTTAGAGGCCAGGGCTGAAGAACGCGAGACACGTGGATTCATCTCAATGATAATCAGACGGCCTGTTTCTGGATTAACAGCAAACTGTACGTTTGAACCACCGGTATCCACACCAATTTCACGCAATACTGCCAGAGAGGCATTACGCATGATTTGATATTCTTTATCTGTCAGGGTTTGAGCTGGGGCAACGGTGATTGAATCACCTGTGTGTACGCCCATAGGATCCAGATTTTCAATGGAACAGATAATGATGGCGTTATCTTTACGGTCACGCACCACTTCCATTTCATACTCTTTCCAGCCTATGATTGACTCTTCAATCAGTAATTCAGAAGTTGGGCTGAGGTATAAACCTCGCTGACAGATTTCAATAAAATCCTGCTTGTTATAAGCGATACCACCGCCACTACCGCCCATCGTAAAAGAAGGACGGATAATCACTGGGAAACCAAATTTTTCTTGAACCTGTAAGGCTTCGTCCAGCGTGTGTGCAATATCAGATTGTGGCATATCCAGACCGATTTTACGCATGGCCTCACGGAATAAGTCACGGTCTTCAGCTTTGTTAATCGCTTCACTATCAGCACCGATCATCTCGACACCGAATTGTTCTAAGATCCCGTGTTTTTCCAGATCCAGTGCACAGTTAAGCGCTGTCTGTCCGCCCATGGTAGGCAAAATGGCATCTGGACGTTCTGCTTCAATCACTTTGCTTACAGCTTGCCAGGTAACAGGCTCAATATAAGTGGCATCAGCCATATTAGGGTCAGTCATGATCGTGGCTGGATTCGAGTTCACCAGAATGACACGATAACCTTCTTCTCGCAGCGCTTTACACGCTTGTGCACCAGAATAATCGAATTCACAGGCTTGACCGATAACAATCGGTCCTGCACCCAGAATCAGAATACTTTGAATATCAGTACGTTTAGCCATCGTGTGTTATTTACCCGTTGCTTGTTCAAGTAGATCGATGAAGTGATCAAAAAGTGGAGCTGCGTCTTGCGGACCAGGACTTGCTTCAGGATGTCCCTGGAAACTAAATGCTGGCTTGCTGACGTGGTGGATACCTTGCAAGGTGCCATCGAATAGTGATCTGTGCGTTGCTGTTAATGTGTCTGGCAGTGTTTCTTCATCTACGGCAAAGCCATGATTCTGGCTGGTGATCATAACCAATCCCGCCAGCAGTTCTTGCACAGGATGGTTAGCACCATGATGACCAAACTTCATTTTGACTGTTTTGGCGCCACAGGCGAGACCTAACAATTGGTGACCAAGGCAAATACCAAAGGTCGGGATATCTTTTTCCAGCAACGTTTGAATCGCACTTATCGCATAATCACAGGGTTCTGGATCACCAGGTCCATTTGATAGGAATACCCCATCCGGATTAAGGGCTAAGACTTCTTCAACAGGGGTTTGTGCCGGCACAACAGTGAGTTTGCAACCACGCTCCACCAACATTCTCAGAATGTTTTTCTTGGCACCATAGTCATAAGCCACCACATGATATTTAGCTTCAGCCGCTTGAGACTGGCCATCAATATGCCAGCAAGCCTCATCCCAGACATAGGATGCTTTTGTGCTGACTTCTTTGGCAAGATCCAGCCCTTTTAAACCCTGAAAGCCTTTTGCAGCAGCGATAGCCGCTTCAACATCGATGTTATCACCAGCGACGATGCAGCCTTTCATTGCCCCTTTTTCACGAATCAAACGTGTTAATGAGCGTGTATCAATACCTGCCAAGCCGACAATATTGTGTTTGACCAGGTAAGCATCCAATGCTTGTTCACTTCTCCAGCTACTTACAACAGGAGAAAGTTCTCGAATAATAAGTCCACTTGCGTAAACGTTGTCAGATTCTTCATCCTCGTCATTAACACCGGTATTTCCGATATGAGGATAGGTTAATGTGACTATTTGTCGACAATAAGAAGGATCAGTCAGGATTTCCTGATAGCCAGTCATTGACGTGTTAAAAACAACTTCACCGACTGACTGGCCAATGGCTCCAATCGATTCGCCGTGATAAACCGTGCCGTCTTCAAGAGCAAGTAACGCACTCGTTCGCAAGGGAAACCTCCACCAGATAAAAATAATGGGGCAAACATGACGTTCTCCCCAGACAAAATCTTTGTAATTTTATCGCAAAACAGCCGGTCGAGTCCACGCTAAAAACGATTATCCTCTGGCGCTGGTGCTAACTATTTCAATTTCCTGAAGTGTATCTGCGATTCTATATATAAAGTTCCGGTCTGCGATGTGTGTGTAGCGGCATATTTGACCGAACCTGACGCAGATACTCAATATCAATTCGACTCAGGGTGAGGCCGACTCTTTCAGGCGCACAGCACAGGATGCTTCCCCAGGGATCAATAATGACGCTGCTACCGTATGAAATCCGATCACCATAATGTTTCCCCCACTGATTTGGCGCGACAATGTAGACCTGATTTTCGATAGCCCTTGCAATTAACAGCGGTAACCAGTGATGTTTACCTGTATGGAGAAAAAATGCCGCCGGAACAAAAATAATTTCAGCTCCCTTGTCTGACAGTGATCGAAACAAGTCCGGAAAACGTAAGTCATAACAAATGCTAAATCCCAGCCGACCCAGCTCATGATCAAGCACTACTGTTTTACTACCGGGCTTTATGCCGGCTGACTCCATATACCCCAGTGGAACGGCGTCACACATATGAATTTTCTGATAGCGGGCTTTTTCACTGCCATCGCGGTCGATGAAGATAGACGTATTGAACAACCTTCCACTGTTTTCATCAGTGATTTCATACACACTGCCCAGCAATAGAGCACAGTTACTCTGTTTGGCAAGCTGGCTAAAGCGAGGCAGGATATCCGTTTCCAGTTTCTCGGCCACATCATGCTTCGCTGAATGGTCATTACCGACATAGAGAAAGGTTTCAGGAAAGGCTAAAAGATTGAGCTTTCGCTCAGCGGCTTCTGCAATCATATGCTCAGAAAAAGCCAGATTATCTTCATAGCTTTCGGACGAATTCATCTGCACGATGCCTACATCAATTACCATCACATCACCTTATCTTTTACGCGGCTAATCCCCTCTAGCGAAAATATAACAAAAATAAGGTCTACACAAACTCACGCCAGACACATTAGAAAATCACTGGTGACATTAGGATTGCTTGGGTATATTGAAGCGTTTAATGTGTAATCAATGAGGTCAGCCATGACACAATCAATAATCAATAGTGGTTTCCCCAACCAACGCCCCAGAAGAATGCGTAAAGATGATTTTTCTCGACGTTTAATGCGGGAAAATGTGCTGACGGTTAATGATTTAATCTACCCCTGTTTTGTTCTGGAAGGTTCTAATCAGCGTGAAGAAGTAAAATCGATGCCTGGCGTGGATAGGCTTAGTATTGATCTTCTTCTAAAAGAAGCCGAAACCATTCATACGCTTGGTGTGCCAGTGATGGCCTTATTCCCTGTCACGCCTATTGAGAAAAAAACAGAAGATGCAAGTGAAGCTTATAATCCTGACGGCCTTGTTCAACAAGCCGTCCGTGCATTACGAAAAGAATTCCCTGAGCTGGGCATTATGACTGATGTCGCGTTAGACCCGTTCACAACACATGGCCAGGATGGTTTACTCGATGATGATGGTTATATCGTTAATGATCAGACTGTCGATGTGCTGATTAAACAAGCTCTATCTCATGCCGAAGCCGGTGCTCAAATTGTCGCACCGTCAGATATGATGGATGGCAGAATTGGCGCCATTCGTGATGCACTGGAATTCAACAGTCATATTCATACGCGCATCATGGCTTACTCCGCCAAATATGCTTCCAGCTTTTACGGGCCATTTCGTGATGCCGTTGGCAGCTCAGGTAATTTAGGTAGTGGTAACAAATTTACCTACCAGATGGATCCGGCCAACAGTGATGAAGCCTTGCATGAAGTCGCATTGGATATTCAGGAAGGGGCTGATATGGTGATGGTCAAACCAGGTATGCCCTATCTTGACGTTTTATACCGTGTCAAAGAGACATTTAAAAAGCCGACCTATGTTTATCAGGTCAGTGGTGAATACGCCATGTTAAAAGCGGCAATTCAAAACGGTTGGTTATCAGATGCGGTGATTGAGGAGAGTCTGCTTGCCTTCAAACGCGCTGGTGCTGATGGCATTCTGACCTATTTTGCCAAAGATGTTGCTCAGCGCCTGAAAGCTGGGATCTGATTCTCAAGAAATTTATTAGCTATATCTATGACAGATAAATATGCCGTTATCGGCCACCCAATTAAACATAGTAAATCGCCCTTTATTCATGCTGAATTTGCCAAACAATGTCAGCAGGATATTGAATACACCGCAATAGAAGTGCCACTGGACTCGCTGGCTTCAAGTCTTCAGCAACTACGTGACGTTCTGAAATTAAAAGGCATTAATATCACCGTTCCATTTAAGGAACAGGCATGGGAGCTGGCAGACAATTTATCGGACCGTGCTCAACGTGCCGGTGCGATAAACACCCTGATGTTTGAAAACAACGGTTCGATGTTTGGAGACAATACTGATGGCATTGGTTTATGTCGTGATCTTGAAAACCATGATGTTAGCTTAAAAGATAAACGGGTTTTATTAATTGGTGCAGGCGGTGCGGCGCGTGGTGTGATTGCACCGTTAATGACCTACCAGCCTACTGAGCTTTTTATTGCTAATAGAACCGCCAGCAAAGCGAAAAAACTGGCAGAGCTATTTGCTGATTTAGGCCAGATTCAGGGAGGTGGCTTTAGTGAGGTAAATAATCACTTCGACGTGATTATCAATGCCACTGCTGCAAGCTTACAAGGTGAAGTGCCTGACTTACCAGTCAGCATTTTTACTGAACAAAGCTGTTGTTACGACATGATGTATGCAGATACCGACACCGCTTTTATTGCATGGGCCAAGAAACATAATGTCAGCAAAACGGTAGATGGCTTAGGCATGCTTGTCGAACAGGCTGCCGAAGCTTTTTATCTCTGGCGAAAAATCAGACCTGACACCGGCTCAGTCATGCAAAAGCTTCGAGACGGTATGCAAGCAAGCTGACTGTGTCCTACTCTAAAAAATAAAGCCTGCGTAAGCAGGCTTTATTTATTCTGAAAGCATTCAAAACTATTTATGCTCTTGCGCTAATTCCGGATGCGTATTGTGAACATGATGTTTGTCTCTTACCGGACGGATAGATAAATTTGCAATGAAGGCAATGATCAATAGCCCCGCCATGGCGAACATGGTTGAGTTATACAAGCTAGGGGTTGGATCCAAAGTCCCTGCAGGTGCAATTTCCATCAACTGCGAAATAGACACCGTTTTTGCCGCAATCAATTGATCAAGATTATCAATACTCGCCCCGAATTTCTGCAAAAAGGCTGCCGGATCCACTTTGGCAGCTAATTCATGTAACACTTTATTCAGCGAGTTTTCGCGTAAATGCGTAATGACATAAGGCCCCAAAATACCTGCCGTGCTCCAGGCGGTTAATAGTCTTCCATGGATACCGCCGACATGCATGGTCCCAAAAATATCGGCTAGATAGGCAGGAATGGTGGCAAAACCACCGCCATACATTGTGAAAATAATCATGGTTACCGCATAAAACATGACTAATGCGGTCACACTCGGACTCACACTTGCTTGCGTTGCAATATAGGGAATAGATAAATACAGCAATGCGCCCAGAACGAAAAAGCAATGATAGGTATTCTTACGACCAATATAGTCAGATGCTGTTGACCATAAAAAACGGCCTGACATATTAAAGACACTGATCATCAACACATAGGTGGCAGCAAAACTGGCATCGACGATACCTGGCAAGCTAGGGCTAAAGATATCGGTAATCATGGTTTTTGCAACACCAATCACCCCTATGCCTGCTGTCACGTTAAAACATAAGACGATCCATAGTTGATAAAACTGAGGAGTTTTTAATGCTTGATCAATATGAACGTGATTATCTGTAATCAGACGATTTTTTGTTGATTCATTTTTAGCAGGAGGAGTCCAGTTTTCAGGTTTCCAGTCTTTGGCTGGTACGCGGAAGCTAAACGCTGCTATTGTCATCACGATGAAGTAAACAATGCCCAGCGTAATAAATACGCTTGTAGCACCAGTATCACCAGTACCGACGACATACACCCCTTCTGGCCCTGGAATCGGGGTTTTTAACATATCGGCAGCAGAAGCAATAACCACTTCAACTTGTTGGCCAGCGACGTCAGCATAACGTCTGCCTGCCTCTGTTATCAGATTAACATCCGCCACTTTGCCCAGATATTCCGGCATCTGATAATACAAACGCAGTAGGTAAGTTATCAGTGGTGCGCCAATCATCGCGCCACCGCCAAACCCCATAATGGCAATCCCCGTTGCCATTCCTCGTCGGTCAGGGAACCAACGAATCAGTGTGCTTACCGGTGTGACATAAGCCAGACCCAATCCACAGCCACCAATAGCACCATAACCTAAATAGATAAGCCAAAGTTCATGTGTGGCAATACCGATACTACCAACAAGAAAACCACCGCCCCACAAACAGGCAGCGAGAAATCCAGTGGCTCTTGGTCCGACTTCTTCCAGCCATTTACCGCCAATAGCAGCAGCTAAACCCAAAAAAACAATGGCCGTTGAAAAAATCCAGACTACTGATGAAAAGCTCCAGTCATCGGCGGCACTCGCTACTACACCAAATTGTTTGGTTAATGCAGGATTAAAAATACTCCACGCATACACTGAACCAATACATAAATGGATAGCAACAGATGCTGGTGCGATTAACCAGCGATTAAATCCGGGTTTGGCGATGATATGTTTCTTGGATAGCCGAGCGGCTAGGTTATCGAACAATGACATCAGTAATATTCCTCTCTAGATATAGTTATTATGTTTTTCAGCAACATATCACAACTATTCATCAAGACGGAACCGCCATAGCAAAAAAGCCGAAAAAAGCGACTCAGATAATATTTACAGTGGCGTATAAACAGACTAAGAAAAACATCCCCACCGATAATGACCGGCTTCTTTTTTATGATTAGGATCAGGTGAGGATGAAGGGGAAATTGAGCCCCACAGTGTCGGTGCGACGGGGGTTCTTGAACCATGAGATTCAAGAGGGAAACTTCATGAAGATGGCAAACTTCCCGTCAAGCGGGCTTGTTTTTCAACTTCTAATTTTCAGTTTCCTTAAGCATTTGCTTATCGGCTCAAGACACACATGTCGCTATCGAGCACCGCAGGGACATAACTAATGATACGCAAAATAAGTTGGCTTAGCTCAAGTTTTTCAGAGCTCTAACTGTCTATCTTCTTCCAGAAAAGCGCTAACACGCTCTTTCAATTGTAGAATTTTATTGTTTACTTTTTCCATGTCATGACCTTCGTCATGTTTAAAAATAAGCAACTCATGCGCTAAATTTAATGCTGCCATCACAGCAATCCGATCCACCCCCACGACTTTTCCGGTGTGGCGGATTTTTTCCATATTGTCATGGACCATTTTTGCGGACGCAATCAATGCTTCTTTTTCTTCCTCAGGACAAGCAATTTGATATTCCTTACCCAGAATGGTGACGGTTACCGGTGAACTCATAATTCGCTATCCAATTCTCTCAAACGACTAACCATTTTCTCAATCCGGCTTCGAGCAACATCGGTTTTTTCGATCAGTTGCGTACGTTCTGAAAGCCATGCTGTCTGCTGTGAGCGTAACAACATGTTCTCTTCCCGCAATCGACGACTGGTACGAAGTAGCTCATCCACTTGTTGTTCCAATTGTTGTATCGCGTTTTTATCCATTAATATGAGTTCTTTCGCTGTGCGAGAATAAAGCCTAACTATAGACGTGCGCTGCCGACTCGGTCAACAACTGTCATAATAGGAACAATTTGTGTTCCAATGCATCACATTGAACAAGATATCTTTTTAGTCATTATTCAGGTTTTAACTTTATGTCACAACTCTATTTTCCATCCTTATCTCCCGATAATCAGACAGGTGATGGCCCGGCAAGCCTGGCAGAACTCCAGGGCGCATTATGCGGTTTGCTGTGTATGGATGCATTAGCTGATCGAAAAAACTGGTATGTACGGCTGTTTGAAGACTTTTCGCCAGCCGAAGAAGAAAAACAAGATTTAACACATTTATTTGACGAGACCATTCAGTCATTAAACAGCCTCGACTTCGATTTTCAGATTGAACTTCCGGATGATAATGCTCCGATAGTTTCGCGTTTATCTGCGATGGCTGATTGGTGTCAGGGACTAGTCTATGGCCTCGGTACATCAGGTATGACTAATGAGACCGAGTTATCTGATGATTGTCAGGAATACGTCACCGATGTGATCAAAATCAGCCAGGTAAACTTTGAAAACGTGGAAGATACAGAAGAAGAACGTGCTAACTTTGAAGAGTTAGTTGAATACATCCGCATGGGACTCTTTTTATTATATGGAGAGTTACAACCTGCCGATCCTACAGACGAAGCTACCGAACACTAATGCAAAAGAAAGAATTCGCCAAACGCCGTCAACACCTGATGGATATTATGGGGCCTGACACGATAGCCGTGCTACCGAATGCTCCCGTCGCCAACCGTAACCGTGACGTTGACTACCCTTACCGTAGTGACAGTAATTTTCATTACCTTACCGGTTTTGATGAACCTGAATCAGTGCTTGTGCTGATTCCAGGCCGAGAACATGGTGAATATATCTTGTTTTGCCGTGAACGTGATTTGGACAAGGAAATCTGGGATGGTTACCGTGCTGGTCAGGATGGCGCCATAAATAACTTTGGTGCGGACGATTCCTACCCTATCAGCGATCTCGATGATATTTTACCGGGCCTGCTGGAAGACAAAGAAAAAGTCTATTACACGATGGGAAACCAACCCAGCTTTGACCAGCATATGGTGTCTTGGTTAAACCACCTACGACAGGCCTCTCGCTCAGGAAAACATTCACCGACTGAAATTATTGAGTTAGAGCATTGCCTCAATGAGCTTCGCTTATTCAAAAGCAGTCAGGAAATCAAAGCGATGAAACAGGCGGCAAAAGCCTCTGTTCAAGCGCATATTCGTGCAATGCAATTTACTAAACCAGGCAAATGGGAATATGAAGTCGAAGCCGAGATTATTCATGAATTTATGAAACATGGCTGCCGTTCTCCGGCTTACCCTTCTATCGTCGGTGGTGGTGAAAATGGCTGCATCCTTCACTACATCGAAAATAACGCCAAACTGAAAAATAACGACTTGTTATTAATAGACGCTGGTGCAGAGTATGAATGTTACGCAGGTGACATCACCCGGACGTTCCCTGTTAATGGCAAATTCAGCCCAGCTCAGGCGGCCTTATACCAGGTGGTATTAGATGCGCAAAAAGCGGCTATAGCGGCCGTCAAACCTGGCAATCATTGGAATCAGCCTCACGAAGTGGCGGTAGAAGTGCTGACACAAGGCTTGGTTGATCTGGGTATTCTGAAAGGCGATGTCGCTCAGCTTATTGAAGACGCCGCCTATCGCGAATTTTATATGCATCGTACCGGTCATTGGTTAGGTATGGACGTTCATGATGTCGGCGATTATAAAGTGGGTGGCGAATGGCGACTGCTTGAACCGGGCATGGTCTTGACTGTTGAACCCGGTCTGTACATACGTGATCAGGCTCATGTTGATAAAAAATGGCACTTCACCGGCATTCGTATAGAAGATGATGTGTTGGTAACAAAGGACGGCTGTGAAGTATTAACAGAGGCGGCACCCAAAGAAATTGATGAAATTGAAGCTTTAATGGCGGAGGCAATATAAAAACGTGAATCACGGCGTATTTGATGTGCTCATTGTAGGGGGTGGCATGGCAGGAGCCAGCCTTGCTATCGCGTTAAAAAATAGCCAGTTAAAAATTGGACTTATTGAAGCCAAATCATTAGAGACTGATTCACAACCCAGTTACGATGATCGTGGTATTGCGCTTAGTTATGGCTCACAGCGCATATTTGACACCATGGGTATCTGGTCTCACATTGCTCAGCATGCCAGCCCCATTCATCATATTCATGTGTCTGAACGCGGCCGATTCGGCGTTACCCGCTTATCTGCTGAACAAGAACAAGTGCCTGCTTTAGGGCAAGTTATCACTGCCAGACATTTAGGTCACAGTCTTAACCGCCAATTACTGAAACTTAGTAATCTGACATTATTCTGCCCTGCCATGGTGACGAGTGTATTAACTGAGACTGATAAAGTTAAGGTCACCTTGGGTGATGGAGCAGTATTAGAGACAAAATTGATTGTCGCCGCTGATGGCCGCAATTCCACTATCCGCCATTACCTGAAATTAGGGGCGTGGGAACAAGATTACAATCAGGTTGCTGTCACGGCCAATATATCTACGGATAAACCTCATCAGGGATGGGCATACGAACGTTTCACAGCCTCTGGTCCTATGGCTTTGTTACCAATGACTGACAAACGGAGTAGTCTGGTATGGACTGTTAAGGCAGGTGAGAAAGAGGCGCTGCTGGCCATGCCAGAGCATGCGTTTCTGGAACGATTACAGAGCGAGTTTGGCTATCGTGCCGGTCGTTTTACTCGTGTAGGCCAGCGAAATAGCCATCCCTTAATTCTGATGCAAGCGGATATGCCTGTTCAGCCAAGGATCGTATTTATTGGTAATGCTGCTCACAGTCTGCATCCGATTGCCGGACAAGGGTTTAACCTCGGACTGCGTGATGTTGCCGTATTAGCAGAACATCTGTTTAACGCAAAAGACTGCGGTGATGCAGAACTACTGAAAAACTATCAGGAACAACGCCAACAAGACCAGAATCAAGTGGTCAAATCCACTGATCATTTGGTCAAATTATTCAGTAACAATATCCCTGTTTTGGGTCATCTGCGAGGCGCAGGCCTGACATTAGTTGACGCCATGCCAGTGATGAAACACTGGCTTGCCACAAAAAGTATGGGCTTGGCGCAGGCACAGCCAAAATTAGCCAGAGGTGTTCCACTAAGATGAAACAAGAATATGACATTGCGATTGTCGGTGGCGGTATGGTTGGCTCTTGTCTGGCCTTAGCATTATCGCGCCACAGTGACTTTAGTATTGCCCTGATTGAAGCGCAGACATTTGAAACTTTAGCTGAAGATGCCCCTTTCGATATCCGGGTTAGCGCCTTAACCAAGGGCAGTGAGAATATTTTAAAAGCTCTTAAGATCTGGTCATTGATACCGCCGTCCCGGTTATCCGCATTTTCTGATATGAAAGTCTGGGAAACGGCAGGCAGTGAACTACATTTTAATAGTGCGGATATGGGGGCAGCTAACCTCGGCCACATTATCGAAAACAGACAACTGCAGCAAACCAGTTTCTCTTTATGTCAGCAGCAGCCCAATATTGATGTGATTACACCGGCAAAACCGATCGCTATTGAACACCAGCACCTTCATCTCGACAATGATCGTACACTGAAAACGAAACTGATCATCGCTGCTGATGGCGCACATTCCGCCATAAAAGCGTTCGCTGACATTGAAACAAAAGGCTGGACGTATCAACAAAAAGGCTTGGTATGCAACGTCACTACAACAGCCTCACATCAACAGACGGCATGGCAACGCTTTTTACCGGAAGGCCCTCTTGCTTTCCTGCCTCTCGCAGATAGTCACCAGTGTTCTATCGTCTGGACTTTGAGCTCTGACAATGCCGATCATTTATTGGCACTGCCTGATGATGAGTTTATCAACGAGCTCAATATCGCTTTTGAAGAACGTCTTGGTAAAGTCACAAAAATCAGTCATCGCAATGCTTTCCCTTTACAGTTACGCCATGCTGACACCTATATCAAACCAGGTTTAGTTCTTGTCGGTGATGCTGCTCATACAATTCATCCACTGGCTGGCCAAGGCGTTAATATTGGTCTACTAGATGCGGCAACCTTGGCTGAAGTCATTATTGCTGCAGCCCAGCAAGGCCGGGACATCGGCCAGTTACATACATTACAAAAATATCAGCGACAACGACATGCGGATAATCTGCTGATGCAAATGAGTATGGATATGTTTAAGCGTGTATTCACTAACTCTCTGACCCCAGTAAAATGGTTACGTCAATTGGCTTTACGCCAGGTCAATAAAAGCCGTTTACTAAAAAACCTGTTTATGCAGCAAGCGGCAAGTCGATCCTTTGCCACTCCCAAATTAGCTCAACGCCTTCATGATCATCACTAGTTGAAAAATCAGGCTGACAGACCTGTCTGTTTTTTTTGATGACTTACCCTACTCCACGGAGCCATGTATGTTTCGATTTCTTACCCGTCAGTTTCTGACCGGCCTTATCACAATACTGCCTATCACCATAACGCTCTATCTGATTTACTGGGTTATTTCCTCAACTGAACAAGCATTAAGTCACGTCATCAAGTTTATTCTGCCTGATTATATGTATTGGCCTGGCATGGGATTTCTCGCTGCCATTGCCTTGATTTTTTCACTCGGCATCATGATGCGGCTCTATGTTTTCAAACGCTTATTCAAATTTGCAGAAAGTCTGCTTTATCACTTACCTGTTATCAAATCGATATATGGCAGCATGCATGACTTTTTCCATTACTTCACCCCCGGTCGAGAAACAGAGTTTCAACAAGTTGTCGCCGTCAAACTCGATAATGGTATGGAAATGATTGGTTTTATTACACTGGATAATGCCGAACATTTACCGACACAAGATGATGAAGAACGCGTGCTGGTCTATTTTCCGATGAGTTACAACATCGGTGGTTACCCAGTCATTATGCCAAGACGATTGTTGAAACCTGTTGATATGACAATGGAACAGGCGATGCGTTTTGTATTAACCGCTGGTGTCGCGGGTCATACAAAACCTAAATAGGCAGGAAAGCTAATGTGGCCGCCCTGACGACAAAAGTCTTGATAATACGGCCATTTTTCTGGGCTATGATTTGAGCAAGATTATCTTGTGTCGCTATCATTTTTCCAAATATACGCTGATAGCTTAAATTACGTACTTCCCCTGAAAGGCTGTCACTGAGCATGAGTAAATTACCCTCAGAGTCACGTTTTTTTGCCAGTAACCAGGCAGCAATTTCGATGTTACGCGCACTGTTGTATAGTTTTTGCTGATCGATAGAAGTCAGATAAAAAAACTCGCTATGATTATCGTAAGACGCCATCAGCATTTTTCTTAAGCCGATAATATAGGCCAGTACACGATCTCCCTGAAAGCGTTCATCCAACGCAAGTCGTATAATATCGGTGGGTTTTCTGATGATGGCCCATTCGGGATAGATAAAGTCGACCTGTCTGGAGAATGTTCTCTCTACACTCTCTTTTATGGTTCTGACATCCCTGTCATGGCGCAGATTTGGATTACGTTTATAAAGCTTAAACATCAACCTTTTGAGCTGAGCCATAACAGCTTGCTGGTGAACTTCTATCACCTCATCTATATCGCTCTTAGCCAGTCGAGAAACGCCAGGCTCAGACTGTCCGTTATTTCCGCTTGTCGCGCACCCCACTAAAAAGCAGACAAGCAATAAAACACTAAACCATCTCATCCACTATTTGCCCTCCTGATGGCTTGGTGTTATCTAAATTCTCAATATACAAATACTGCTGCACTGTTTTTGGTAACACTGTCGATTTTTGTTCAGACTGAGACGATTCACTTTCAGTGCTAATAAAATAACGAATAAACTGTGCTTGTTGGCTATCTTGAGCAGATACCACAGGGGTAACAATATTGGAGGTATCGGCTTGTTCTTTATCAATCAGCGTTAAACTGGTTTCAACAGCAGAATCAAAAGTAACAGGTAAACGTGAGCTATTGCGTGATTCAGCGGGAACCAGCGGATAGAAATTAGCTTGTCTGTTATTGTTTATCTGCATGTGAATTTACGCCATTTCTCGGCTTGTTACGCCTGCGTCTGGGTTTTTCTGGTTTATTCACGTCATGTCTTTTTCGCTGCGGTATCGCTTCTTTTTCTCTTTTTACCCGCGGTTTTGGTGTTTCCAAGTGTTCATCAGACGTCGAAGCCAAGGGTAATTTATGCTTAATATAAGCCTCAATATCCGGTAATGAAAACACATATTCTTCGCAAGCTAAACTAATGGCGACACCACTAGCGCCGGCACGGGCTGTACGGCCTGTTCTGTGCACATAATCTTCCACATCTTGAGGTAAGTCATAATTAAACACGTGACTGACTGCAGGAATATGCAGGCCTCGCGCAGCGACATCGGTAGCGACAAGAAAAGGAAACTCACCATCCTGAAAATGCTGTAACAGACGCTCGCGTTTTTTTTGCGGTACATCGCCAGAAAGTAATGAAGCTTTGTACCCATTTCCTTCTAAATAGCCCCAAACTACTTCAGCAGCTTGTTTGGTATTCACAAAAATAATGCCTCGCTCTGGGTTTAACCGAGCAATCAACGCAAGTAATAATGGAATCTTTTCATCATTCGCCGGGTAATACACCCATTCTTCAATACGATCGCCCATCATTTTTTCAGGCTCAACCTGAACCTTTTCCGGGTTATTCATATGTTCATAGGCGAGTTCACTGACTTTGTAACTCAAGGTGGCGGAAAACAACATGCCTAAACGTTGTTCGGGTTTGGGAATGCGGCGCAGGAAATAACGCACATCTTTAATAAAGCCAAGATCAAACATCCGATCCGCTTCATCCAGCACCACCACATCAATAAATTTTAAACTGAAAACATGCTGTTTCTGATAATCCAGCAAGCGTCCGGGTGTACCAATCAAAATATCCAGACCACCAGTAATCATATCTCGCTGACGTTGGTAATCTTTACCACCATGAGCGATGCCTATGCGTAAATTTGATTCCACATTCAGTTTTTCCGCATCCTTGGCTATCTGAATGGCTAATTCGCGGGTTGGCGCCAGGATTAGTGCTCTGGGTTGTTTTCCATCCCAGTTTTCCGCAGGGGCTTTTTCAAGTAAACACTGGAAAGTCGCCAGTAAAAAAGCGATGGTTTTTCCTGTTCCTGTCTGTGCCTGACCAGCGACATCGCGCCCGGATAATAATAGTGGCAGCGCAGATGCTTGGATCGGCGTGCAAAATTCGAATCCGGCCTGTGCCAGCCCGGCTTTTAGTGAAGCGTGGAGTGGCAAGGATGAGAAGGCCTGCTCGGTTAGATGTGCACTCATAGAATACTTGCATTACCTTTTATGATAGGAAAAAATGTTAGGCTATATCGTATGGGAGTATAGACCCACGATACTTTATATACCACTGGAGATAAAACATGAGCGAAAACGTCACCCACGTGACCGATGGCGACTTTGATAGCCAAGTACTACAGTCTGACCTGCCTGTGTTGGTCGATTACTGGGCTGAATGGTGTGGTCCATGCAAAATGATCGCCCCTGTATTGGATGAAATCGCGACCGAGTACGCTGGTAAATTGAAAGTTTGCAAACTGAATATTGACGAAAACCAGGACACTCCACCACGTTACGGTATCCGTGGTATCCCAACATTGATGCTATTTAAAGATGGTGAAGTGGAAGCAACAAAAGTGGGTGCTTTAACGAAATCACAATTGGCTGCGTTCTTAGACAGCAATATTTAAAAAAATGAACTCCCCGCCGGATATCCTCAGCGGGGAGTTTGCTTTTTAAGCTTGTGAGTTATGCCGGCTATTCATCAGCCCCCCGCCTGGCTGGTAATGCATGACCACCCTCGACCAGTACATTCAGTCACATCTGATAATGCGCTGGTTTCTTTATGCCTGAACTATATGATCACAAAATGGATGTCTCAGAACTTTTAAATGACCTAAATAAACCACAACGTGAAGCCGTTGCTGCTCCGTTGGGCCACGCCAGAATATTAGCGGGTGCCGGCAGTGGTAAAACGCGTGTATTAGTTCATCGTATCGCCTGGCTGATTCAGGCTGAAGGTTTCTCGGCGGGCAATATTCTTGCTGTTACCTTTACCAACAAAGCTGCTGCTGAAATGCGTGGTCGAATTGAAGACATTCTGGGCTATCCACCCGGCGGAATGTGGGTAGGCACATTCCATGGTCTGGCACATCGTTTACTCCGATCTCACTGGAAAGAGGCAGAACTGCCACAGAACTTTCAGATTCTTGATAGTGATGACCAACTGCGTATGTTAAAACGCATCATCCGAGCCATGGAACTTGATGAAGCCCAGTGGCCACCCAAACAGGCTCAGTGGTACATCAATGCTCAGAAGGACGAAGGTCTCAGAGCTAAAGACATTCAAGCCGGCCATGATCCTTATTCAAAAAATATGCTGGCGATTTATAGTGCCTACGAACAGGCCTGTCAGCGCGCTGGTGTGATTGATTTTGGTGAAATATTACTCAGAAGCCATGAACTGTGGTTAAAACGTCCCGATATTCTGGCGCAATATCAGCAGCGGTTTAAACAAATTTTAGTCGACGAATTTCAGGATACCAATACCCTGCAATATGCCTGGTTACGTATGTTAGCTGGCAGTAGCGGACACCTTTTCATCGTCGGTGATGATGACCAATCGATATACGGTTGGCGTGGTGCTCGCATTGAAAATATCCAACAGTTTGATAAAGACTACCAAGGTGCCAGCACCATCCGTCTGGAACAAAACTATCGTTCCACAGGGAATATTCTCAAAGCGGCGAATGCGGTTATCGCCAATAATAGTGAGCGTTTAGGCAAAGAACTCTGGACTGAAGATGATGATGGTGATCTCATCCAGATTTACAACGCTTATAACGAGCGCGATGAAGCTTCTTATCTGGTAGAACAAATCCGCAAATGGGTTGAAAATGGCGGTAAACGCAGTGATGCTGCCGTGCTGTATCGCTCCAACGCCCAATCACGTGTCATTGAGGAAGCCTTATTACAAGCAGCCATGCCCTATCGGGTTTATGGTGGCTTACGCTTCTTCGAGCGAGCCGAAATCAAGGATGTGCTTTCTTATTTACGGCTGGTATCAAATCGTCTCGACGATGCCGCCTTCGAACGTATCGTTAACACCCCGACCCGAGGCATAGGGGCGGCCACGCTGACACAATTGCGTCAATATGCCCGTGAGCGCGGTATTTCCATGTGGCATAGCGCTATTGAAATGCTGAATGCTAAAACTTTCGCTGCCCGTGCTGGCAATGCATTAGCGGCTTTTCTCACCTTGATTGATTCGCTAACGCCTGAGCAAGAAGGTGTGATGTCTTTAAACGAAATCACCCAACTGGTTATCGATGAAAGTGGTTTAAAAGCCCATTATGCGAAAGATAAAACTGAAAAAGGTCAGGGCCGGCTAGACAATCTAGAGGAATTAATCTCCGCCACCAAACAGTTTCACAAGCCTGAAGAAGCTGAAGATATGTCCGATCTGGATGCGTTTCTTGCCCATGCCGCACTGGAGGCAGGTGAGAATCAGGCCGATCGCTGGGAAGACTGTGTGCAGTTAATGACGCTTCATTCGGCTAAAGGTCTGGAGTTTCCTATCGTCTTTATGGTGGGAATGGAAGAAGGCCTTTTCCCTGGACAGAAATCCAGTGATGATCCGGTTCGACTCGCTGAAGAAAGACGTCTTTGCTACGTCGGTATGACACGTGCCAGAAAGACGTTATATCTGCTATTCACAGAATCGCGCTTTCTTTACGGGCAGGAAATGATGCAACGGCCTTCCCGTTTTTTGAGCGAATTACCCAGCAGCTGTACAGAAGAAGTTCGTGCTCGCAATAATCACATTAGCCCAAGCATCAATGGTGTTCGAGGTCGGGAAAGTCAGACATTAAATGAAACCGGCATCAAAACCGGACAACATGTACATCATCAAAAATTTGGCCCCGGTGTTGTGGTAGATACTGAAGGTTCAGGTAAAAATGCACGGGTACAAGTCAACTTTAAGCATGCAGGAAGTAAGTGGTTGGTACTTGCTTATGCTAAATTAGACATACTTTAATCAGGGATATTATCTATGTTGGCATCATGTTTATCACGTTCATTCATTGTGGGTTTTCTCGCCCTGATGTTGACCTCATGTGGACAGAGTGATCAATCTCAGTCCGTCACTGATAATACATCGAACAATAAGACCTACCGCTGGAAAATGGTCACGACATGGCCACCAGGCTTCCCTGTTTTACAAGAGGGGGCTGAACGTTTTGCCGCCAATATCAAAGCGATGTCCAATGGTCGCCTGGAAATCAAAGTCTATGCGGGTGGCGAACTTATTCCTGCATTACAAGTATTTGAAGCCGTGTCACAAGGTACAGTTGAAATGGGTCATGGCAGTGCCTATTACTGGGCTGGTAAGGTGCCTGAAGCCCAGTTCTTTTCTACCGTGCCTTTTGGTATGACAGCTTTAGGTATGAATTCATGGCTATACGATGGCGGCGGTCTCCAATTATGGCGTGAAATCTATAAACCGTTTCATGTCATCCCCTTCCCACTTGGTAATACGGGTGTTCAGATGGGTGGTTGGTTTAATAAAGAAATCAACTCAGTTGATGACCTGCAAGGTCTAAAAATGCGTATTCCGGGCTTAGGCGGCAAAGTATTAGCGAAAGCCGGCGGTAACCCTGTTTTATTAGCCGGTAGCGAAGTTTATAGTGCGCTTGAACGTAATACCATTGATGCCACTGAGTGGATTGGCCCATACCATGATGAGCGTTTAGGCCTTTACCGTGCTGCACAGCATTATTATTATCCGGGCTGGCATGAACCGGGCACCGTACTCGAATTAACCGTCAATGAACGTGCTTGGAATAGCTTACCGGCAGATCTACAGGCAATCGTCACTAATGCCGCACAAGCAGAAAACCTGACTATGTTGTCAGAAATGGAACACAAAAATGCCGAGGCATTACAGATTTTAAAAGCCCGCGATGACATCACCATTGCACCATTTCCTGATGATGTTTTACAACGTTTAAAAACCTTATCTGAAGAGACATTAGCCGAAGAAGCGGCGAAAAATCCTAAGTTTAAACGTGTGTATCAGGCATATCAGGCATTTCGTAAGAAAGATGCTGCCTGGTCTGAAATCTCTGAGCGTAGCTATCTTAATATTGAACCGGCACAATGATTTTTTTGATCTTTACCGCTGAAGGCTTAGCAGAAGCCGCTGCAGAGATAAAAGCAGAGAAAACCACACTCTGGCTGAATCCTGGTCTACAAGAAAATGATAAATTGTCTGGGTTTATCGCTGCAGGTTGTGATTGTTATTTTCTACCCGAACAGGTTGATGCAGGCAATGAGAAAGCGGTATTAAATGCCTTAAGTCACGTAGAAAAAAATAGTCGTGACAATGAAATCTATGTTGAATATTTATAAATGAAAAATGTCCTTTTTATCGTCTTTTGTTTGATCAGTTTGTCTGTATTTGCCGACTCAGAGTGGGCTGCCTCAGATGTCCAAGTGGATAAACCGATTGATATCAAGGTTTACCGTAACCCTGATTGCCAATGCTGCCACAAATGGATGACTTACCTGGAAGATCACGGTTTTCATGTTATTGATCAACCAACACACAATCTTGATGCCATAAAAGAGAAGCTCGGTGTGCCCAGTGCGATGCACTCCTGCCACACTGCCTTGGTAGACGGTTATGCTATTGAAGGCCATGTACCAGCAGAAGACATTATGCGCTTATTAACCCAAAAGCCGGATATCACCGGACTTGCCGTCCCACAAATGCCTGTCGGTACACCCGGAATGGAAATGGGACTGCGTAAAGATAACTTTGCTGTTATCGAATTTAATCAAGCACAGCAATATTCTATTTTTACAACATACCAAGTTGATAAGAATCACCAATATCAGGCCAGCACAACCGAGGAATAACGATGGAAGTGCTCGTTGTGCTGAGCAGGTTACTGTTCTCGGCATTTTCTAATGTTTTTCAAAAGCAGCTGACTCACCGTGGTTTTGACTCACTGTTTATTGTGTTTAGTGCTTACATTGTTCTGGCTGTAATTTGTCTGCCATTACTGTTCTTATTTGATCCGTTTTCGCTGACGGCCACGTTCTGGATCAACATTTTTTTTGCCGCTTTACTCGACATGGCAGGTACGGTGTATCTGGTGATCTCATTGTCAAAAACTGATTTATCTGTATTTGGCCCATTGAATGCCTATAAAGTCGTTGTTTCAATGATTTTGGCAATGATCTTTATTGGTGAAATACCAAACCTGCAAGGTTTCTTTGGTGTCGCTGTCATCGTTGCCGGTAGTTATTTTTTATTTCCAGCTAAAACAGCTCAACAGAGCCGTATATGGACCTTATTGAAAGATAAGGGTGTGCAATACCGTTTTTTATCTATTCTGCTTTTTTCTATCGGCACCCTGCCACTTAAAACAGCAGTGGTTAATGGTGGCGCTTTAGCGACAACTGTCTTCTGGTGTCTATTGGGACTACCACTGGCTGCCATGACCCAATGGTTTTTCATCAAAGGCAAGCTGCAAGAAAATATGACAAAAGCACAGGCAAATATTCAGTCGTTTATTTATCTGGGTTGTCTGATCTTTCTGATGCAATACATGACAATGCTGGTATTTTCACAACTATTCGTCGCTTATTCTCTGGCATTATTTCAGTTAAGTATGGTGTTACAGGTTTTCTTGGGCTACCGTATTTTTAATGAACAATATATATGGCGGCGTCTATCAGCCTGCCTGGTGATGGTTGCTGGCAGCTTACTGGTGTTAAACGCTTGAGCGAGATCAGGCGTCGCCTGTTATCATGCACTCAGATTGCTAATGGAGAATACAATGAAACGGTTAACTGTCATGCTGACCGGCCTGTTCATGTCAATGCACGTTTTTGCCAACACCATACTGACACCGGTATGGACGAGTCCGGCAGAACTCAAAAACCCTGAGTCCGTTATCTACGATCCGATAACAAAATTGTTATACGTCTCGAACGTCAATGGTAGCCCGCTTGATGTTGATGGCAATGGCTTTATCAGCCAATTATCTGTAGATGGCAAGATACAAAAACTGCACTGGCTGGATGAACTCAATGCACCCAAAGGCCTGGCACTGAATGGCAATAATCTCTATGTTTCTGACATTAATGAATTAGTCGTCATTGACATTGCAGAGCAACGGATTATTAAACGTTATCCTGCCGAAGGGGCAAAATTTCTAAATGATGTTGCGGTGGATAAACAAGGTAATGTCTATGTAAGCGATATGATGACAGATCGCATCTATCGTTTAGCTGATGACAAATTTATTATCTGGATGGAAGACCCCGCGCTGGAAGCTCCCAACGGCTTACTGGTAGAACACAATAATTTAATCGTCGCCAGCTGGGGTCATATGACCAATGGCTTTGAAACCGAAACACCAGGTCATTTAAAAATCATTGATCTTATTACTCACCAAATGAAAAGCCTGGGAGATCAATCTCCTGCAGGTAATCTTGATGGCATTGAAGCCGATGGCCAGGGTAACTATCTGGTCACTGACTGGCTTAATGGTCGTTTATTAAAAATTACACCTCAGGGTCACAGTGAAACCTTGATTGAGTTTAATCAGGGTAGTGCTGATCACACCGTGATGCCAGAGAAAGACCTCGTTATTGTTCCGATGATGATGGATAACGTCATCACCGCATTCCGGATAAATCGTTAAATGTCATTTGAAGATCTTTTACTAGAAGACAGCCTGTTAAGTGCAATTTCTGCTCAAGGCTATACTGAACCCACCCCAATACAAACAGAAACTATACCGCTTATTCTGGCAGGTCAGGATGTACTGGCCTGTGCAGCGACAGGTACCGGAAAAACAGCGGCCTTTGTGCTGCCTTTGTTGCAAAAACTGTGGGATAGAAAGCAGCGTTCGCATGAACCTGTTGCCTTAATTCTGGCGCCGACACGTGAGCTAGCATTCCAGATCCAGCACGTGATAAAAACATTTAGTAAACAAGATCCTATTGATATTGCGATGATTACCGGCGGTCAGGCGCCCGCAGCACAGCAAAAGTTTTTGGATGAAGGTTGTGACGTCATTATCGCCACCCCTGGCCGTCTATTAAATTTAGTTGAACAAGATCAGGCCGATTTATCACTGATTGAATTTGTGGTGATTGATGAAGCTGATCGTATGCTGGATATGGGCCAAGGTCCGGATGTGGCAACACTGTTAGCCTCCATTACAACCGCTTTTCAAACCTGTTTATTTTCCGCCACCCTGGCCGGTGCTGGTGTCGAGATTTTTGCTAATACCTTATTGCCTGATGCCACACGAGTGGATGTGAATGCCTCAAATCAGTACGCAGAACAAGTACAACAACGTGTTTATCTGGCTGATAACCGTGAGCATAAACAGGCTTTATTAACAGCCGTTATCAACTCAGATGACTGTAAAAGTGCTTTAGTGTTTTGTAATAAAAAAGAACGCGCTGATGAAGTCGCTGACTATCTGCAGTCACAAAACATTTCTGCCCAAGTTGTGCATGGTGAGTTTTCACAAGCAGATCGGCGCGAACGTACCCGCAAATTTCGCCAGGGTAAAACCAAAGTATTAGTGGCAACTGACGTTGCCTCTCGCGGCCTGGATTTACCACAGGTAAGCCATGTCATTAATTATGACGTGCCATTCCGCGGCGACATCTATATTCACCGAGTGGGCAGAACCGGTCGGGCCGGGCAGTCAGGGATTGCTGTCAATCTAGTGGAAGCGCACGATCAAAAAAACCTGGAACGTATCCAGCATCATATCGGCCAAACTCTGCCGGTGGTCAAAATGAAAGGTCTGGCACCAAAAGGTAAAGCCAACAAACAAAAAAGCAAAAAATCAGCAAGCAATCGCTATATCGCTAAAAAAGATCGTGCTCCGGAATAAATCAGCTAAGTCAGTCAATCTGTTACGCTGCTTATTAGTCATAAGCAGTGTGTTGTTGTTGGCAGGGCTGTTTATGCCCATGCTGACGATTACGCAATTTCTGGTCATCAGTGATGATTTCTCGGTGATTTCCGGTATCACTGAACTATGGAAAGCACAAAAGTACGTATTATTTTTTATAATCGGCATTTTTAGCATTGTGATGCCATTAGCCAAAATCGGCCTGCTGTTTCGTTTATTACGGGCAGACTCGCATCCGACACCGGTAAAAATGAAATTATTAAATCTCATGCATGACTATGGTCGTTGGGCAATGCTCGACGTTATGGTGGTTGCCATGCTGATTGTCACCGTCAAACTAGGCGCTATTGCCAGTATTCAAATTCACCCGGGCTTGTACGTGTTTGGCGCAGCCGTATTACTGATTATGCTGACCACGCAACTGACAGTGAATGCATTACGCAGTCAGACAGACTAACCCGTATTTCGCATCCCTGCCGAAATTGCACTAATGGTTCGTAACAGCGGATCAAGCCATTTATCGCGTTCTTCTTCGGAAAGGGCATTTTCACGATAACGCTGCAATAACAGAATCTGGATATAGTTAATCGGGTCCAGATACGGCTCGCGTCTGCGCAGAGAGGAGCGCAGTGCCGGTGTTTCCGACATGAGTTTATCTTCATTCACCACCAGCAACACCTGTTTCACCGTACGATGATATTCGGCTGAAATCACCTCAAACACCTGCTGCCCCTGAAACGCATCTTCACACAACGCCGCATAACGGCGAGCGATATTCATATCCGCCTTCGATAGAGACATTTGAGTATTACTCAACAGTGCACTAAAGAAACGCCACTCCTTCACCATTCTGCGTAATGTTTCAATTTTTTCAGGGTCATTCTGATGCCATTGTTCCAGCGCAGTGCCGATGCCATACCATGCCGGTAAAGTATGTCGTGACTGTGCCCAGGAGAAGACCCAACCGATAGCCCGTACTGAGGCTTTGGAACGATCGCCCTGTTTACGGTGCGACGGCCTGGAACCAATATTCATCATGCCGATTTCTGTGACCGGACACACCTCATAAAAGTAATCCAGAAAACCCGCTGTATTTTCTGTTAATTTACGGTAACTCTGCTCACCCACGGTGGTGAGTTGATGCATAACGTCCATAAAGGCAGGTTCATCATGGCCGGTCTCGGCCACCAGACTACGCGAAGCCTTCATTAATCCAGACACACCCATACCTAATTCATAGGCGGCTGTTTCGATATTGCCATACTTAAACGACAACACTTCGCCTTGCTCAGTGAACTTGATCTGTCCCTGCACCGTACCAACAGGCTGAGAGAGAATCGCATCATGAGTTGGGCCACCACCGCGACCAATGGTGCCACCACGGCCATGGAACATGCGGCATTTCACACCATGTTGTTCTGCCAGATGGCTTATGCGCTGCTGCGCCTGATATAAATTCCATACCGAAGCCAGAATACCGCCATCTTTACAGGAATCAGAATAGCCGAGCATGACTTCCTGTAAATTGCCCGAAGCCGTTAATAAACGACGATAATGTTCATTTTCCAGCAAGGCCGACATCACCGGTTCAATGTGTGATAAATCTTCAATGGTTTCAAACAGAGGTGAAACCCGAAGCAGACAGAACGTCTCTCCATTCTCCTGATAACCACATAAGCCCGCAAAGCGCCCCAGTGTTAACACTTCGAGAATATGGCTCGCCTGATGTGTCATCGATATCACATAGCTGCCAAATGCATTCGCGCTGACTTCTTTTTGTAATCGATTCATCAGTTGAAACACTGACAATATCTCTTTATTTTGTCCTTCTAATTCGGGTAATGGTGGTAATTCATGCCTTGCCAGCAGATCGGTGAGTAAAGACTGGCGTTGTGTTTCATCCAACTGTTGATAATCTTCACATAAGCCCGTTTGACGAAGAACCTGAGCCACTGCCTCAGTGTGTAATGTCGATTCCTGACGTACATCCAGGTGATATAAATAAAAGCCAAACGTTTCTACCAGTCGAATCAAATCGGTCAGTTCACTGCCGGCCAGATCGGCATCACCGTGTGAGACTAATGAATGATGAATGATGCGGAGATCCTGCAATAATTCCTCTTCATTCTGATAAGCCAGCCCCAATGAAGTGGGTTCAAGATCAGGACGAAAATATTGCTGCAATAGACGTAAATTATCTTCCAGCCGATGCCGCATCATATAAAGTTTTCGACGGTAAGGCTCGTTCAGGAACCGATCTGGTTTGGCTCTGAAGGCACCAGCATAACGCTGCTCGGATTCATCAATATTCGCCGCTAATTCGTCACTGATTTGGCACAAAGGCTGTGAATGCGTGAGTTGGTAACTCAGTTTAGTGACATCTTCCAGATAACGCCGGATCACCGTACGTTTCTGTAACTGAATTGCCATATCAGTTGTTTCTGCGGTCACGAAAGGATTACCATCACGGTCACCACCAATCCATGAACCAAACTGAATATAACCCGGCACTTTAAATGTCGCACCCGCCGCGATTTCCTCTTTATAAACCCGGCGAATCGCATTTTCCATATTGCGATAACTTCTAGGCACCGCATCAAACAGGCTCACGTTGAAATAATAAAGACCATTCTTAATTTCATCACGCACGGTGGGTTTAACTGCACGCACTTCATCCGTTGACCACAGTAGTTGCACCTGTTTTTTTATCTCTGCCCGTGTGCGCTCTTCTTCAAAAGCCGTTAACGGATCATTGGTCAGCTTTTCATCAAGTAAGAAAATACGACGCAGGATTTCCATCAAGGTACGACGTTTTGACTCGGTCGGATGCGCCGTAAATACAGGCATATACACCATGGTATCCATCATATGCTGTAATTGCTCGAGGGTGACGCCTTCCTGTTTAAACTGGGTCAGGGTATCTAGATAGGACCCGTGCCATAAATCACGACCGTTACGAAGCTGGATCAGTCGGTTATGGTAGTTAAACGCTTCTTCCGCCGTATTTAGCAGACTGAAATACAAATTAAACGCCCGAATCACTTCACGGAGTGTCGTCGCATCCAGGGTATTCAGAAAACTTAATAACTCTGTTCGTAATAAAGCGTTATCGTCCTTGCGAAGATTGATAAAGCCCTTACGTAATCGCTCTACCGTCTCATAGACCTCACGGCCGGCACGCTCATCAATAACTTCACCAAGGATATGGCCAAGAAAGCGGACGTGTTGGCGCAGCTCTTTATCGTCAAGCATAGATAATTGCTCGACCGTACTTAGTACAGGTTCATAATCTGTCATAGTTTCAACGTTCGTTTACATGGTGATAGAGATCGATATAGATATTGGCGCTGTTTTCCCAACTGAAATCCCCCTCCATTGCGGTGATCATCAGTTTTCGCCATCTCCGCGGATGCTGAAACAGTGCGATAGCGCGTTCCAGTGTTTCATATAAAGCTTCTGCTGAAGCCTCGTCAAAACAAAATCCATTAGCGGTGCCGGATTTACGGTTGTCGTCGTTAGCATCAACGACGGTATCAGCCAGGCCGCCGGTATTACGCACAATTGGCAGGGTACCATAACGCAGACTATACATCTGATTCAGGCCACAAGGCTCGAAACGGGACGGCATCAGAAAAACATCAACGCCAGCCTCAATCTGATGCGAAAGCTTTTCGTCATAGCCAATTGTTAATGCCACTTTATCAGGAAAACGGGCACGAAGTACACGTAATGCTTGCTCAAAATCTGATTCACCACTGCCCAGACAAATCAGCTGAACATCCTGTCCTTGTTCCAGTAAGCGTGTCACGGCTTCTATCGACAGATCAATGCCCTTTTGTGACACCAAACGGCTTATCAAGCCAATGAATAATGTCTGTTCAGATTGAGGTAAATAAAACTTTTGCTGCAATGCCTGCTTATTTTTCTTTTTACGGTTCGGTGTTTTTACTGAATAGTGATAATTCAAATAGGGATCAATGGCCGGATTCCACTCTTCATAATCAATCCCGTTTAAGATACCGCTTAAACGCCCCTGCTCAGCCCGATAAGATAATAAACCTTCTAAACCGTAACCAAATTCAGCATGACAAATCTCTTTGGCATAAGTTGGACTCACCGTTGTAATCTGATCACTAAAAATCAGGCCTGCTTTCATAAATGACATCAGCCCATAAAACTCTAGCCCCTCAATAGACCAGAGCGTTTCAGGTAAGTCGAGCGCATCAAACACCGGGCGTTCAAATAATCCCTGATAGGCCATATTATGGATAGTGAAAATGGTGTCAGGTTTATTTTCTCTCGGCGATAACAGAGCCGGCGCCAAACCCGTTTGCCAATCATTACAATGCAAAATATCCGGTTTCCAGTCCAGACCAGCTTCATCTATAGCCAAGGCTACAATGGCGCGACAAAACAGACTAAACCGAGCCGCATTATCCTCCCAGTCGTAACCATCAGGGTGGCTGTAAGGGCCACCATTTCTGTCAAAGTGATATGGTGAATTTAATAACCATACGATAACTTCGGTACCAGGTAATCGCGCTTCGATAATCTCTACCGGCATGTGGTAACCATCCAGTTTCAATGTTGCGACTATTTGAATCTTTTCAATTTTTTGCAGGCATTGGCGATAGGCAGGCATAAAAATTCTGACATCTTGTCCATGTTGCGCCAGAGCAGTCGGTAAGCTGGCAGAAACATCAGCCAAGCCGCCGGTTTTCATTAAAGGATGAACTTCACTACTGGCAAAAAGAATTTTTCGCACGCTTATCTCCCAAAAATTGTACAATTCTCCAAATTATATACGGTCAACGGCTGAGTAATAGCCTGCAACGGGAGAAATCATGCAATCTTGTACCATTGTTATTTTTGGCGCCACAGGCGACTTATCTAAGAAAAAGTTATTGCCTGCTTTATACCATCTTGATGCGGAAAAGCGTTTAACGGCAGATACACGCATTATCTGTATGGGTCGTCGCGAATCCAGTCAAGAAGATTGGAAAGCACAGGTCACAGAATTTGTCAGCCCCAAAGCACGTGGCGGCGTGAATAGTGATCTTCTCAACACATTCCTGGACCGTATTCATTATTTCCAATGCGACATTAATGATGCATTCAGCTATCACGAATTGAATACATTAATTACTTCAGAAGAAAATAATTTCTCACAGAACATTGTTTTCTATCTCTCTATCGCACCTGCTTTATTCGGTGTTGTGGGAGATCAGTTAGCCGCCGTTGGCCTGAATAAAGAAGATAATGGCTGGCGTCACTTAGTAGTGGAAAAACCCTTTGGTTACGACCAGAAGAGCGCGGAAGAATTAGAAGGTATTTTGCGCAAAAACTTCACAGAACAACAAACCTATCGTATTGATCATTATCTGGGTAAAGGCACTGTACAGAATATTTTTGTATTCCGCTTTGCTAACTTGTTGCTGGAGCCATTATGGAACCGTAACTATATTGATCACGTCCAGATTACTCATGCTGAACAACAAGGCGTTGGTGGCCGCGCCGGTTACTACGATACCTCTGGCGCGCTGCGCGATATGATCCAAAGTCACTTGATGCAAGTCATGGCACTCGTGGCAATGGAACCGCCAGCAGACTTAGGTGATGAATCATTACGCGATGAAAAAGTAAAAGTCCTAAAAGCAATTCGTCCTATTACTGAAGATATCGTCGATGACCATGCCTTCCGCGCACAATATGCGGCAGGTGAAGTCAATGGTAAAAAAGAACCTGGTTATCTGGAAGATGATGAAGTACCTAATGACAGCGTGACAGAAACTTACGCCGCTATGAAGCTTTATATCGATAACTGGCGTTGGCGCGGTGTACCGTTCTATTTAAGAACGGGTAAATGCATGCCTGAATCTAAAGCGATGATTGCTATCCGCTTTAAGAAACCACCTCAAGAATTATTTAAAGATACGGTGATTGGTGACAGTCATGCCAACTGGATCGTCATGGGGCTGCAACCAGACAATACCTTACGTATTGAACTGCAAGCCAAACAACCTGGTTTAGAATTAAGCAACCACACAGTGGCACTTGAAACAGTTGAAACCGAAGACACAAAACACCGCTTAGATGCCTATGAGGCATTAATTCTGGATGCTATTTTAGGTGACCGCTCACTGTTCCTTCGCTCTGATGAAGTCAACCTGGCATGGAAAGTCGTTGATCCTGTCATCGAGAAATGGGCAAAAGATAAAAGCTTTGTTCACACCTACCCTGCGGGTACATGGGGACCTGAAGAAGTAAGCCGTATTCAGGACAATTCATGTCACGCATGGCGCAACAACATTTAATCTGTTCTACAACAAAAAAGCCGGCTTTATGCCGGCTTTTTTATTTCATCTACAAACAAACTTAATTCATTGCCTGCCCGAGTTGAATTTTTTTCTCTGGCTGCCATTCTTGATTAAAGGGTTTCATACCAGCAGGTAATAACATCACTACCGTCGAGCCCATATTAAACCGGCCCATTTCCTGGCCTTTTTCAAATGATAGCGCTTCATCTCCTACGTAAGTCCAGTTTTCGATTGTTTTACCATAAGGCGGAGTTATCTGGCCGGCCCATACCGTCTCCATACTACCAACAAAAATAGCTCCCACCAATACCAAAACAACATCACCAAATTCCGTGTCGAATACACAAATAACACGTTCATTACGAGCAAATAATCGGGGTACGGCTCTCGCGGTTCGAGGATTAACTGAAAATAATTTTCCAGGCACATAACGCATTGCCTTTAACTTTCCTGCTACCGGCATGTGGATACGATGATAATCGCGAGGTGATAAATAAATAGTGGCAAATTGCCCATTATCGTAGCGCTGCGCCAACGACTTATCGCCCCCCAATAATTCTTCAACGCTGTAACTTCGACCCTTAGCCTGAACAATGGTTTGCTCAATGATAGGTCCTATTTGACTCACGGCCCCATCGACGGGTGAAACAACCACATCCTTTCCTGCGGCAACAGGACGAATGCCCTGACGAAGTTCACGCGTAAAGAAAGCATTGAAGCTTGGATAAAAATCACGATCAGACACCGCAGCTTCACTCAAGTTGACGTCAAACTTCCAAGTAATAAAACGGATAAATGCATTCTTAAACCATGTCATCTGACTACGTGTCAGCGCATGCATGATGACAGATAAGGTATGCTGCGGAATCACATACTGCGGCAACGTCAAAATCACATCAGATAGTTTGCTGAACCAAGAAGGTTGTTGGTGTTTTTGCGTTTTACTCATGCCTGCCTCTTTAACCAATTGCCCAAGCTTGTCATAATTCTGTGTAAACCTTTATCAAATAAATCATGGAGTATAACAAGCAATGAAGAAGTCGCTGTCGCTAATCACCATCTTATTAATGTCTCTGTTAGTGACGCCGATTCATGCTGCTGATGAAAGCGAGAAAACACCACCTGTTTATTACAAAATCGAAGAACCCTTCACTATCAACTTTGTTAATCAGAGTCAGAAACGCGCACGCTACCTGCAAATCAAAGTTGCTTTAATGGCTTCAAGCCAGGAAGCTATGGATAGTGCTGTACTCAATCTGCCCATGATTCAGGATGAGTTAAGAACATTGTTTTCACAACAAACATACGAGTCGGTGACGACGATACAAGGCAGAGAAAAATTAGATGCTCTTGCAACTGAACGCGTACAAAAAGTACTACAAGAAGAAACAGGCAACAGTGATATTAAAAAAGTCTATTTTACGAGTTTCATTCTCCAATAAACGGCACGCTCTTTGCTTAAATTAAACTAACAAAACGGAATAACAATACCATGGCTGAAGAACGCGAAGACATTGAAATTACTGAAGGCAAAGGTGGTAAGAAAAAACTGCTGATTATCATCATTGCTGCATTAGTACTTATCGGGGGCGGTGTAGCAGCATTTTTGCTAATGAGTGGCGGTGACGAACAGGCTGAAGAAGAGAAAGTTGAAGTCAAACACCCCCCTATTTATTACGCCATTGAAGAACCTTTCATTGTGAATTTCTCTGAGCAAAGCAAAGGCGAAGTGAAATACATGCAGATCAAACTCAAGGTTAAAGCCCGCTCTCAGGATGTGATTGATGCGGTCACGCTTAACCTGCCAGCGATTCAACATGAGCTAAATATGCTGTTCTTTAGTCAAAATTATGACGAACTTCAGACTGTCGAAGGTACCAAAGCCTTGCAACAAGCTTGTTTAAATACCATAAATGAAATTTTGAAAAATGAATCTTCCGTTGATGGACAACTGGAAGCCGTCTACTTTACCAGCTTCATAATGCAATAATCATGGCTGTTCATGACATCCTTTCACAAGATGAAGTAGATGCGCTGCTTAATGGCTTGGGTGATGGCGATCTTGAAACTGATTCATCAGACAATAATGCCAATGTAGGCACCCGACCATACGACTTCGGTAATGAAGAACGTATCATCCGTGGCCGGATGCCAACCCTGGAAATGATTAATGAGCGTTTTGGTCGTTATTTAAGGATCAGCCTTTTTAATATGCTGCGTCGCTCTGCTGAAATCTCAGTGGGCGGTGTACAGGTGATGAAATTCTCCGAATATATACACACCTTATTTGTGCCGACCAGTCTGAACTTGATTCATCTGCATCCGCTCAGAGGTACCGGCTTGGTGGTGTTTGAGCCCAAATTAGTCTTCACATTTTTAGATAATTTCTTTGGTGGAGATGGTCGTTTTCAAGCACGTATTGAAGGAAGAGAGTTCACCTCAACCGAGCTACGCGTCATCAATATGGTGCTCAACCTCTGTTTCAAAGATCTGACTGAGGCCTGGTCACCAGTGATGCCGGTTGAATTCGAATTTGTAAACCACGAAGTTAATCCACAATTTGCCAATATTGTGAGTCCAAGTGAAGTCGTGGTTATCTCTACCTTCCATGTCGATTTAGACGGTGGCAGTGGCGATATCCACATTACTTTCCCCTACTCTATGCTTGAACCTATTCGTGAGTTGCTGGACACCGGCTTACAAAGTGACCGCAGCATGGATGATGGACGCTGGGAAAAATCCATGCGTGAAGAAATTATGCTGGCTGATGTAGAGCTCTGGGCAAACTTAGCTCAAGCCACATTATCACTTGGACAAATAATGAAATTAAAACCAGGGGATATCATCCCGATTGATATGCCCAAGCAAGTCACGACCATGGTAGAAGACATTCCCATGTTTCGTGCCACATTTGGTGAACATCATGAAAAAACGGCATTAAAAATCATGGAAATTATTGAACATCCTCACGATACAAGTTCAACGATCCACCTGAAAAAAGGTAAAAAATTATGAGTGAAGACACCCAGACACAAGATCAGGAATTGGCTGACGAATGGGCGGCTGCACTGGAACAACAAGGTGATGCCGATGGTGCTGAAGAGGATCCATGGGCAGCCGCTTTAGAAGAGCAAGCTGAATCAGAAGCCAGTCAAAAAGCGAATCCTGCTCCAGTAGCCAAGCTTGATGATGAAGGAAGACCAAAATCAGATGTCGATCTGGATATGGTGATGGATATTCCTGTCACTATCTCAATGGAAATTGGTCGTACCAAAATCAGTATTCGTAACCTTTTACAACTCAGTCAGGGCTCAGTGGTTGAGCTAGATAGACTGGCGGGTGAACCGATGGATGTGCTTGTCAACGATACTCTAATTGCCCATGGTGAAGTTGTTGTGGTTAACGATAAGTTTGGTATTCGTCTGACGGATATTATCAGCACATCAGAACGTATCAAGAAATTGCGCTGATGAAAAAACTCTGGCCTCTCATAATCGGCTTGGGCTTTTCAGTATCAAGCTATGCTGCTACTGAGTCCGCGACGCATAGCCTAAACCAGTCACCACTGTCCGCCCTTAATTTATTGCAAACCTTATTTGGTTTGTTACTGGTTCTGGCCTGTATTGTCGCCGTAGCTTGGCTACTGAAACGGACAAATCGCTTTCACGCCGCCGCCAACGGTAAATTAAAGGTCATTGCGGGCATTCCGTTGGGTACCAGAGAGCGTGTCATTTTGGTACAAATCGGTGAAGAACAATTATTACTTGGGGTAACGGCTCAACAGATTAATACCTTACACAAACTGGAAACGCCGTTAACAGAGACCGAATCGTCATCTCCCAATGAATTCGCCAATAAACTTCGCCAGTTAATGCAACGAGGTGATACATGATACGACTGTTGCTGAGTCTATGCTTATTGGCATTTCCATTAATCAGTCTCGCTGATCCCGGCATTCCGGCTGTGACGGTGACTGATGGTGAAGGTGGACAAAGCTATAGCGTCACCTTACAAATTCTGGCATTAATGACGGCGCTCACATTACTGCCTGCTGCTTTAATGATGATGACCTCTTTCACCCGGATTATTATTGTCTTAGCAATATTACGTCAGGCGATTGGTGTGCAATCCACCCCCTCCAATCAGGTACTCATCGGCTTAGCCTTGTTTCTGACTATTTTTATCATGCATCCGGTGTTTAACCATGCATACAATGATGGCATTGTGCCGTATATGAATGGCGACATCGAGTTTACGCAAGCTATTGAACAGACTGGGCAACCGTTTAAAGAATTTATGCTTGCTCAAACACGGGAAAGTGATATTGCCTTGTTTGCCTCTATTGGCGGCTATGAAGAAATGCAAACACCGCAGGATATTCCCTACAGTTTGTTACTACCCTCATTTGTGACCAGTGAACTCAAAACTGCTTTTCAGATTGGGTTTCTGATTTTTATTCCGTTTCTGATTATTGATTTAGTGGTGGCCAGTGTACTGATGGCAATGGGGATGATGATGCTTTCTCCTATGTTGATATCACTACCCTTTAAATTAATGCTGTTCGTACTTATTGATGGATGGGCACTCCTTATGGGAACCTTAGCTTCGAGTTTTTACGTGTAATTATGACGCCAGAAACCGTTCTCACCGTGATGCAGCAGACCTTACAGATCATCTCGATTTTGATCGCTGCTATCTTATTGCCGGCGCTATTGATTGGTCTTCTGGTCAGCATGTTTCAGGCCGCGACTTCGATCAATGAACAAACGTTGAGTTTTATTCCTAAACTGTTTATCACCCTGCTTGTCCTGGTGATGGCCGGACCATGGATGCTGGAAATGGTGCTTGGCTTCACTCGTCGTTTGTATGAAGAAATACCGTTTCTTATCGGTTAATGATGGAAATCAGCACCGCTGAGATTACCGGTATGTTAGGGCTTTATATGTGGCCCTTCATTCGTATTGCAGCCATGATCATGGTCTCCCCGATTTTTAGTAGTAATTTTTTAAGTACCCGCACACGCATCATTATCGCCTTGGCCATCAGTATTATTCTGGTACCGAATATCCCCGCCAGTATGCCTAGCGTTGAACCGCTAAGTGTCGAAGGTTTATTGATCATCGCTCAGCAAATTCTGATTGGCGCATGCATGGGCTTTATGCTGCAATTACTGTTCAATGCCTTTATCGTTGCCGGGCAAATCATTGCGATGCAGATGGGGTTGGGCTTTGCCTCCATGGTTGACCCACAAAACGGCGTACTGGTCCCGGTCATCAGTCAGTTTTATCTGATTTTTATCACACTACTGTTTATCACCGTAGATGGGCATTTGATTCTAATTAAGGTGTTATCCGAAAGTTTTGTCACCATGCCGATTTCTGCAAGCGGCTTACCCCCTACTGATCTTCGAGATATTGCTGCTCAGGCAAGTTGGATGTTTGCTGCTGGCGTCATTATTGCTTTACCTGCGATAGGTTCCATTATGATGGTCAATTTAGCGTTTGGTATCTTATCGCGTGCTGCACCGCAAATCAGTCCATTCTCTATCGGCTTTCCGATGACCATTGTGATGGGGTTTGTCATTATGTTTGTGACCTTGCCATTAGTGGCTGATCACTTACTGGAGATGACAGATCACATATTACAACTGATAAGGTTAATGGTGGTTCAGGATGGCTGAGCAAACTGGACAAGAAAAAACAGAACAGCCTACGGGCAAGCGTTTAGAAGACGCCCGACAAAAAGGCCAGGTTCCACGTTCAAAAGAATTAACTACGGTGATGGTTCTGGTAGCCAGTGCCATCGCTCTTTTTTTATGGGAAGCAGTCTGATTGCGGATATGGCTGCGGTCATGAATGAATCCCTTACCCTGACCCAAAAACAAATATTTGATCCGATGGCGATGGTGCATCATTTCATGCATATGATCGAAATTATTTCTTTTGATCTAGGAATGTTCCTTGCCGTCACTGTCTTTGCAGCACTGGCAGCACCAGCCCTCATAGGCGGCTGGAATTTTTCCACACAAGCCATGGCGTTTAAACCTGAAAAAATGGATCCCATTAAGGGGCTTAAACGCGTTTTTGGTCCTCAAGGTTTAGCTGAGCTGGCAAAAGCATTAGGTAAATTCATTCTTATTGGTGCTATATCTACCGCAATTTTGTGGGGAATACGTGACCAATTATTGACGCTTGGCAGCCAGGAAGTGAACGTTGCCATGACCGATTTAGGTTATTTAACGTTGTGGGTATTTCTTGCAATCACAGCCAGTTTGATTTTAATCGCACTCATCGACGTGCCATTTCAATTATGGAATCACAACCGTCAACTGCGGATGACCAAGCAGGAAGTCAAAGATGAAATGAAACAAACAGACGGTAATCCTGAAGTCAAAGGTCGTATCAGACGTATGCAGATTCAAATGTCCCAGCAGCGGATGATGCAGGATATTCCCTCAGCGGATGTCGTTATTACTAACCCGACTCATTACGCTGTCGCGCTTCGTTATGATCAATCTCGTCCTGGCGCACCTATTGTTGTGGCTAAAGGCGCAGATTTGATTTCACAACAAATTCGACTGGTGGCACAAAATAATGAAGTTCCTATTCTGGCAGCACCACCGCTGACTCGTGCCGTATATTATTCAACAGAAATCGGCGAAGAAATTCCATCTGGTCTATATATTGCAGTAGCTCAGGTACTGGCTTTTGTATTCCAATTGCGTCGCTACCGAAAACAAGGTGGCAAGAAACCGCATTTGAATCCAGAAGATTTACCAATACCTGAAGAATTTAGACGAGATTAACGCTACATGGAAAATAACGTACTGGCTGCCCGTTTTAAATCAGTTGTAAACGGTCAATTAGCCACGCC
The DNA here is from genome assembly GCF_000214595.1 of Methylophaga thalassica MP. Taxonomy (GTDB): domain Bacteria; phylum Pseudomonadota; class Gammaproteobacteria; order Nitrosococcales; family Methylophagaceae; genus Methylophaga; species Methylophaga thalassica. The sequence continues at coordinate 404,726 of NZ_AFIG01000003.1, forward strand.
AATGCTACTGGTGGCATTGCTGGCCATGGTTATCCTTCCCTTACCAGCATTTATGCTGGATATGCTATTTACCTTTAATATCGCCCTATCACTGGTGATTGTACTTGCCAGTATTTACATGCTTAAGCCGCTGCACTTTGCAGCCTTTCCCAGTATTTTGTTGATCGCAACCCTACTGCGCTTAGCATTAAATGTCGCCTCAACCCGTATCATTCTCTTGGAAGGACATACAGGTGCTGCAGCGGCTGGTAACGTTATCGAAGCTTTTGGCGAGTTCGTGATTGGTGGTAACTATGCTGTCGGTTTTGTGGTGTTTTCTATCCTCGTCATTATTAACTTTGTCGTAGTCACCAAAGGTGCCACACGTATTGCCGAAGTTAGTGCCCGCTTCACTCTGGACTCTATGCCTGGTAAACAAATGGCCATCGATGCTGATTTAAACGCTGGTCTTATCGATCAGGATGAAGCACGTCGCCGTCGTGAAGAAATTATGCAGGAATCAGACTTTTACGGTTCCATGGACGGTGCCAGTAAGTTTGTCCGTGGTGATGCTGTCGCCGGTATCCTAATCCTGTTTATCAATATTATTGGCGGTTTCATTATCGGTGTTGCCCAACATGATTTGAGTTTTTCTCAAGCCGCACAGAACTACACATTATTAACTATTGGTGATGGTCTAGTTGCCCAGTTACCTTCATTATTACTGGCATCAGCAGCCGGCCTGCTGATTACACGCTCCACAAAAGAACAGGATATGGGGCAACAGATTGTCAGTCAGTTATTGAGTAATCCCAAAACCTTGGCAGTGACATCAATTATCATCGGTGGACTTGGCTTAATTCCGGGTATGCCAAATATCCCCTTCCTGATTCTAGCCGCCATCGGTGGTGGCAGTGCATTTATGATTCATCAGCGTCAAAAAGTCGCCACGCAGAATGAATTAACGGCGTCCCAACAACCTTCATCTGAGACTTCCCGTGAGCAACGTGAACTCAGTTGGGATGATCTGAGCCCGGTTGATCCTATTGGTCTGGAAGTGGGTTATCGCCTTATTCCTCTGGTAGATAAAAACCAGGGCGGACAATTAATGAATAGAATCAAAGGAATACGTAAGAAAATATCACAAGAAATGGGCTTTTTGATCCCACCGGTACATATTCGCGATAATTTGGACCTAGCACCAACGGCCTATCAAATCACCCTGTTTGGAGTGACATTTGGTGAAGCAGAAGTACATCCAGACAGAATGCTGGCTATCAATCCAGGTCAGGTTTTTGGTGCGCTTGAAGGTATCAAAACGCAAGATCCTGCTTTTGGGCTTGATGCTACCTGGATTGAAACCGGTCAACGAGAATATGCACAAGCGCAAGGCTACACCGTTGTTGATGTCGACACGGTTATTGCTACCCATTTGAGTAAGATTCTGAATAATCACGCCCATGATCTGCTGGGACGTGAAGAAGTTCAGCACTTGCTTGATAACCTTGGAAAATCTGCGCCTAAACTGGTTGAAGGTCTGGTGCCTGATACCGTGCCATTAGGTACGGTACAAAAAGTCTTACAAAACCTGTTGGAAGAAAACATTCCTGTGCGTGACATTCGCACCATCACCGAAGCGATTTCTGAACAGGCGAGTCGTAATCCAGATCCTGAAGCCATTACAGCCGCAACACGTATGGCACTGAGTCATTCTATTATTCAGCATATCAATGGCACTCGCACTGATTTGCCGATTATCACCTTAGATCCAGAACTGGAACAGATATTGCTAAAAACTTTACAGGCATCGGGAGAAGGTGGAGCCAGCCTGGAACCAGGACTGGCAGAGAATATGCACAAGAACTTGCAGGAAGCCACTCAAAGACAGGAAATGACGGGTGACTCAGCTATTCTGGTAGTTCAGGCAGGTTTGAGAAGTTGGATTTCTCGTTTTATTCGCCACTCCATTCCCGGTTTGAACGTGTTGTCCTATAACGAAATACCGGATGACAAACAAATAAGAATAGTGGCCAATATCGGCCGATGAATTAGAGTTTGAGGTTGATGTATGAAAATCAAACGTTTCCAGGCAGCTGATGTACGTCAAGCTATCCGAGAAGTAAGAGATGTTCTCGGTCCGGATGCAGTCATTCTCTCCAACACACGTGTTGATGGTGGGATTGAGATCGTCGCGGCCACTGATTATGACGAATCGCAGTTTCGTCGTCAGTCTCAGGTAGACGAAGCGCCACAACCTCATGTATCTCCAAGGGTAGAAATTAATCCCAGTCTTGAGAGTAATTCGTTTGAGCCATCTCAGCCTGCTCCGAAACAAAATATCTGGTCTCAGGAACCCACTTTAGTCCAGATGCGTAAAGAAATCGCTGGCTTACGTAATATGCTGCAAAACCAGCTTTCCGATCTGACATGGAAAGATATGGAACGTCAAAATCCAACTCAGGTACAGCTACTGAAGCGCTTTATGCAAATGGGTATTGATGTTGAACTTGCCAAATCCATTACCGCAAAAATACAAGGTATTGATGATTTAGAAACAGCATGGCGTCATTGTCTCGGGCAGTTAGCCTCTCAAATTCATCTCACTGAAGAAGATATTTTATCGCAGGGCGGCATCTATGCACTGGTCGGACCAACCGGTGTTGGCAAAACCACTACCATCGCTAAACTGGCCGCTCGTTGCGCTCTAAAGCATGGCGCCCGGCAGGTTGCGCTCATCACTACTGACTGCTATCGCATTGGTGGACAAGAGCAGTTACGCACCTATGCCAGGATTCTAGGCGTGCCTGTCAGAGTTGCCAGAACCCATGCTGAGCTGACTGAAACACTCAATGACCTGCTTGATCGCCGCTTTATCCTGATAGATACTGCGGGAATGAATCAACGTGATATAAAACTGACAGAGAAGTTTGCCGTGATTAAACAGCAGTCACCTCGTGTCAAAACTTACTTAACGATGTCAGCGAACACTCAAACAAGTGCTATGGATGATATTATTAATGCCTATTCTCACTTGAACTTGAGCGGCTGTATCCTGACAAAAACAGATGAAGCCAGCAGTCTTGGTGGTGCCGTTTCAGCTTTAGTGCGGCATCGATTACCACTGGCCTATATTGCTAATGGTCAGCAGGTTCCTGAGGATCTGAGTCTCGCCCGGCCAAATACACTTGTTAATCAGGCCAGTGAGTTGATGAATGATGAGCAACAACTGGATCCTCAAACAGTATCCAGTTATGGAGGTTTTGCCGCCTATGGCTGAAAATACCCATGATCAAGCTGCTGGCCTTCGAAAAATGGCACAAGCAGCCAGACCAGTGAAGGTCATTGCTATTGCCAGTGGTAAAGGTGGGGTTGGTAAAACCAATGTCACCGTTAACCTGGGCGTTGCACTTGCTGCATTGGGCAAAGAAGTCGTTCTATTGGATGCTGACTTAGGCTTGGCAAATATTGACGTTATGTTAGGGCTTCATCCTCAATTCAATCTGCTTCATGTTCTGGATGGCTCAAAAACACTGAATGAAATAATTGTTGAGGGACCCTCTGGTTTAAAAATCATTCCTGCGACGTCTGGCGTGAAAAAAATGGCCGAGTTAAGCAGTGCTGAACACGCTGGCATGATACAAGCCTTCAGCGAAATGGATCAGCATATTGATGTTTTACTTATCGATAGTGCAGCCGGGATCGCAGATAGTGTTATCAGCTTTAGTAAAGCTGCTCAAGAAGTCATTGTGGTGGTGTGTGATGAACCCGCTTCCATCACCGATGCTTACGCTTTAATCAAATTACTCAGTCGTGAACACCAAGTAGAGCGCTTCCATATCGTCACTAATATGTGTAGAAGTGTACAAGAAGGTCGTGAACTGTTTGATAAAATTTCGCTAGTCTGTGATCGCTTTCTCGACGTCACCCTCGATTTTATGGGTATAGTACCGTTTGATGAGGATTTAAGACGGTCTGTAAAGAAACAACGCAGTGTAGTAGAAGCATTTCCACGTAGCAAAGCGGCTACAGCATTTAATCATTTAGCCAAAAAAATAGAGTATTGGCCAGTACAGAAGCAACCACGTGGGCACATGGAATTTTTTGTTGAAAGACTCATTCAGGCAAGTATGGAAATGGTATGAGCAACAGAGCTGTCATGTACACATCGGGTCAAAGTAAATCAGAATTGATTGAACAGCACGCGCCATTGGTAAAGCGAATCGCTTATCACATGATCGCCAGACTGCCAGCATCAGTTGATGTAGAAGATTTGATCCAGGCAGGTATGATTGGCTTACTTGATGCTTCACATCAGTATAACTCAGCTCAGGGTGCCAGTTTTGAAACCTATGCCGGTATCCGTATTCGTGGTTCGATGCTGGATGAAATCCGACGTAATGACTGGGCACCGAGATCCGTTCATAGAAAAGCCCGAGAAATTGCAGAACAAATGCATAAAATAGAACAAGAAAAAGGGCGAAATGCTTCAGACAGTGAAGTAGCGAGTGCACTTGGTATCGATATCAATGAATACTATCAACAGTTAAATGATTCGAGTGGTTATCAGATTTTCAGTCTTGACGAGTTTACTGATAATGATGAAACCCATGCTCATCCAATATCTGTCGGCCCCAGCGGACCCGATGATGAAGTTCAGGATGATGATTTCCAACAGGCATTGGCACAAGCCATAGACACACTACCAGAGCGAGAGCGCTTATTAATGAGCCTGTATTATAATGACGAATTAAATTTAAAGGAGATAGGCGAGGTTCTGGGAGTCAGTGAATCCAGGGTCAGTCAGATTCATAGCCAAACTGTGATTCGACTTCGCGCCAAACTTCGTGACTGGATTATGTAAATTTTGGAGGTGTGCTTTGGATAAAAATATGAAGATCCTGATCGTGGATGATTTTTCCACAATGCGTCGGATAATAAAAAACCTGTTACGAGATCTGGGATTTAACAATACGCAAGAAGCTGATGATGGTCTTACGGCCTTGCCTATTCTTCAGGCAGGCGGAATTGATTTTCTGGTCACCGATTGGAATATGCCAGGCATGCAAGGTATTGATCTGCTTAAAACTGTTCGTGCCGATGAAAAACTTTCATCACTACCGGTTCTGATGGTCACCGCCGAAACAAAACGCGAGCAGATTATTGAAGCGGCACAGGCTGGCGTGAATGGTTATATCGTCAAGCCATTTACTGCAGCAACGCTTAAAGAAAAAATCGAAAAGATTTTTGAACGCATCAACGCACAATAAGGAGCACTCGGCTCATGGCTTCAGCAAATCAGGCAACCCAATTAGAAGCAGCAAGAGCCCTCGTCGAGGCGCTTGAAAAGAATGATGAGATCGCTGCGGAGGAACAACTGACAATTCTGGCAAAAGCACAGGAAAGTCATTTATTCAAAGAAGTAGGCAAGCTTACACGTGAACTTCATGATTCTTTGAATAACTTCAATCTTGATGCAAAACTGGTCGATTTAACCCAGAATAATATGCCTAACACACGTGAACGGCTTAACTATGTCATCACCACGACAGAAGAAGCGGCACACAAAACCTTAGGTTACATCGATAACACCTTACCTTTAGCTCAAGAACTCCGAAATACTGCCGAAAAGATAGATGAGAGTTGGCACCGTTTTCGGAAAAAGGAAATGAATGCAGATGAGTTTCGCTTGTTGGTAAAAGAAATAGAAGAGTATTTACCTACAGTGAAACAACATGCAGATCAGGTTCACCATAATTTATCTGAAATGATGTTGGCTCAGGGCTTCCAGGACTTAACCGGACAAGTGATTCGTCAGGTTATTAGCTTGGTAGAAGAAGTGGAAGACAGTTTAGTGCAGTTAGTCAAAGTGGCTGGCAAACCGAAACAGTCTCCGAATAAAAAAGAAATTGACCCAATTAAAGCTGAAGGTCCGCAGATAAATGCACAAGACAACCCGAACGTGGTGAATAACCAGGATGATGTGGATGACTTGTTATCTAGCCTCGGCTTCTGAGGAAATGATTCATGGCGCTGGACACAGATGATGAAATCCTGCAAGACTTTCTTGTTGAAGCAGAAGAAATATTAGAAGGTCTGAATGAGCAACTTGTTGAGCTAGAAAATAGCCCGCAAGATGCCGATCTCCTTAACTCCATCTTTCGTGGTTTTCATACCATTAAAGGTGGTGCAGGCTTTCTTAGTCTGGAAGCGATGGTCAATCTTTGCCACAAGAGCGAGGACTTATTCAATCTGTTAAGACAAGGTGAACGCTTTGTCGATGCCGATATGATGGATACCTTCCTCAAAGTGCTCGATATTCTTAATACGATGTTTGCCGAAATTAAATCCGGTCAATATCCAAGCCCTGCTGATAATGAAATTATTGAGCAATTATCTGTATACATCAATAATGATTCAGCCGTGGCTGCGCCAGAGCCAGAACCAGAAGTCGCGCCTGAAGAACAAGTTGAGGAAGTTGCGCCATCTCAAGGATCAGAATCAGCCAGTGCAGCTGCAGATGATGAAATCACGGATGATGAATTTGAAGCTTTATTAGACCAGCTCCATGGTAATTCTGCGCCAGGCATTAAAGACACAGAAAAAGCAAGTACACCTGCTCCTACCCCAACACCCACTTCAACAGGTAGTGATGACATAACTGAAGAAGAGTTTGAGGCTCTTCTGGATGAATTACAGGGGGCAAAAAAGGCACAAGCTGAGCCCCCTGCCCCAACACCATCCGTGCCCAAACCAGCTAGCCCGCCAGCATCTGATAAAGCGGCAGAAACCAAAGCTTCTGCACCGAAACCAGTAGAAAAAGCCCCTACTGCTGCTGAAAAGGTTGAAGCGAAAGCGGCTCCTGCCAAACAAGCAGCGGATACCAGTGTACGTGTTGATACAAGCCGTCTTGATGAAATCATGAATATGGTGGGTGAACTTGTACTGGTAAGAAACCGTATAAGCACGCTTGAATCAGCGTTTGAAAATGAAGAGATGGCAAAGGCTGTCAATAATCTGCGCGTGGTCACAGGGGATTTACAGACGGCTGTGATGAAAACGCGTATGCAGCCAATCAAAAAAGTATTTGGTCGCTTCCCTCGCGTTGTGCGGGATATAGCCAGAAGCCTTAAAAAAGATATTGATCTTGAGCTTCGTGGTGAGGAAACCGATCTTGATAAAAACTTAGTTGAGGCACTGGCCGATCCGCTTGTGCATTTGGTCAGAAATGCGGTGGATCATGGTATTGAAATGCCCGATGTGCGTGAAGCTGCTGGTAAACCTCGTCAAGGTAAAGTCGTCCTCTCTGCCGCTCAGGAAGGTGATCATATCTTACTGACTATCGCTGATGATGGTGCGGGTATGAACCCTGAAACACTGCGCCGTAAAGCTGTTGAAAAAGGCATGATGGATGAAGACACAGCAGGAAGACTTACAGAATCCGAGTGCTTTTCACTGATCTTCTCTCCCGGTTTTTCCATGAAACAGGAAATATCAGATATTTCCGGCCGTGGTGTCGGTATGGACGTGGTAAAAACCAGCATATCGAAACTGAATGGCGTTATCGATATTCAATCTGAAGTCGGTGTGGGTACAACCCTCTCTATTAAGGTCCCACTGACATTAGCCATTATGCCGACATTGATGGTGATGTTGGGTGAACAAATTTTTGCATTCCCGTTGGTTAACGTGAATGAGATATTCCATCTCGATCTTTCTAAAACCAATGTGGTGGATGGTCAACAAACCATTATGGTGAGAAATAAAGCCTTACCCTTATTTTATCTCAGCAAATGGCTGACCAAAGGTCGGACTGATGGCAAAAAACCTGAAATTGAACATGTTGTTATCGTAAATGTAGGTACTCAGCGTGTCGGCTTTGTGGTCGATGTCCTGCTGGGGCAAGAAGAAGTTGTTATTAAACCACTTGGAGCTTTGTTACAAGGAACTCATGGGTTTGCTGGCGCGACTATTACTGGTGACGGCCGCATTGCATTAATTCTGGATTTCCCAGAATTAATGAAAGTCCATGCTAACCGTGGATATTAGGAGTAGGTGTGACGGTTAAGGTTCTGATAGTCGATGACTCAAGTTTTTTCCGTAAACGTCTTGCTGAAATCATAGCAACCGATCCGCGACTTCAAGTCATTGCCACTGCCAGTAATGGCGAAGAAGCTATCAGGGAAGTACAACGTCACCATCCCGATGTGGTCACAATGGACTTAGAAATGCCGGTGATGGATGGCATTACCGCCGTACGTAAAATAAAAGCAATCCGTAATACACCCGTCCTTATGTTGTCGACCTGGACCACGGAAGGAGCGAAATCGACGCTGGATGCACTGGAAGCCGGTGCGACAGATTTTTTACCAAAGCGTTTTGAAGATTTATCGAGTGATAAAGTTGAAGCTCAACGCAAGCTTTGCCAGCGAATATATCAACTGTCCAGTGGCTTTCACGCCAATCACTCAGATTTATCAGCGGCGAACAGAATAGTCAAAAGCCAAGTATCTGTTCCAGTGAAAGCTGATAAGTCCTCAAATACGACACCTGAGCTGGTTGCCATCGGTACCTCGACAGGTGGCCCGGTTGCTCTACAAAAAGTATTAACACAATTGCCGGCGAATTTTCCTTGTCCTATTTTATTAATTCAGCACATGCCGGCCACATTTACACCCTCATTTGCAGAACGCTTGAATACACAATGTGCAATTCGGGTAAAACAGGCAGAAAATGGTGAAGTGTTGCAAGCGGGTACAGCCTATCTGGCACCTGGTGGCCAACAAATGTTACTTAAAGGCCGCCCAAATCATCTCTATGTCAGTATCGAAGCCGGTGACGCTAATGAGACCTATAAACCCTGTGTGGATCTGACATTTGATTCTATTGCCAATATATGTGGAGCCAAAACCTTAGCTGTTATCTTGACGGGTATGGGTAGTGATGGTCGTAATGGCTGTGAAAATATCAAGAAAAGAACTGGCACCGTATGGGCTCAGGATCAACAAAGCAGTACGATTTATGGCATGCCAATGGCTGTCGCTAAAGCTGGCCTGGCTGACAAAATTCTCGATATCAACGACATTGGTCGACAACTGGCGGAACTGAGTTGATATGGATATTTTGAGTATCCTCGGACTCATTATTGGTTTTGGGGCCATACTGATAGGCCAGTATCTTGAAGGCGGTCATATTGACACCATTATGAACGCTGTCGCCCTGTTGATTGTGATGGGCGGCACGCTTGGTGCAGTCATGCTACAAACGCCAATGAGTACATTTCTGCGTGCCATGCGAATGTCTTTATGGATCATCAAACCACCCAAGTTATCACCTCGCCTGCAATTAGAAAAAATACTGGAATGGAATCAGGTTGCACGACGAGAAGGACTCATCAGACTGGAATCTATGGCGATTGAAGAGACCGATCTTTTCACGCAAAAAGGCCTGCAATTGATTGCCGATGGCATTGAACCGGAAGTACTCAGAGAAGTGTTGGAGAATGACCTGGATATTCAGGAATCAGATGATTTTCAGACAGCCAAAGTGTTTGAAGCCATGGGTGGATACTCACCCACTATTGGTATTATTGGCGCTGTGATGGGACTGATTCATGTGATGGGAAATCTGGCAGATCCTGCCTCACTGGGTTCAGGTATTGCTGTTGCCTTTGTCGCTACAATTTATGGTGTGGGTCTTGCCAATCTATTATTCCTGCCAATCGGTAATAAGCTAAAAGCGTTGATTAATAAGCGTAGTCGTCTTCAAATGATGTTGATTGAAGGGTTAATTGGTGTAGCTGATGGTGACAACCCAAGAAATATCGAAAGTCGCCTTCAGGCCTATTTAAACTGAGTGATGCTCTATGGCTCGTCGAAACAGACATGAAGAACATGAAAATCACGAACGTTGGCTGGTCTCCTATGCTGACTTTATCACCCTTTTATTTGCTTTTTTTGTCGTGATGTACTCGATCTCTTCCGTCAATGAAGGTAAATACCGTGTGCTGTCTGATACTCTGGAAGCGGTATTCTCAGAACCTGTTCGTAGTAAAGATCCAATACAAATTGGTGAAATCAGTCGGGGAAAAGGTGAGATAGTGATTGAACCTCTCGCCCCAGTTGTGCCGGAAACGCCTCTACCTGAGGTTGTTTCCAACTTTCCACCTAAAGCGACAGATAATGATATCCGTACCATCAATGATCTATCCAAACAATTCAGCTCCGCATTATCCGATTGGATTAAATCTGACGATGTCATGATAAAACAAGGTGAAGACTGGCTAGAACTGGAAATAAAGTCACGAGTGTTATTTGAAAGTGGTGAAGCTAGGCTGGCCCGCCCTGCTATACCTGTTCTGGGGGAGATAGCTAGTATCCTTCAAAAATCAGCTAATCCTATTCAGGTTGAAGGATTTACTGATAATAACCCCATTAATACGCCACGTTTTCCATCTAACTGGGAATTATCGGCTGCACGTGCTGCCAGTGTTGTCCATTTATTGGACAGGTACGGTATTCAACCTGACCGTATGTCAGCTATCGGCTATGGTGAGTATAAACCGATTGCAAGTAATGATACTGAAGCAGGACGGCAGAAAAACCGCCGGGTGGTGTTGGTTGTGTTGGGTAATGATATGAGCCGTCGGGATATCAATGTTTTCCATGATGCAAGCACAGGCTCCCCTTCATCCAGATCGTCAATCCCCGTTAATTCTGACACAAGCCAGTCTGGCCAAAATAATACAGGTGAACAATAATCATGGCTGTCTGGGCAGTATGTAATCAGAAAGGCGGGGTCGCAAAAACGACAACAGTAGTGTCGCTTGCCAGCCTACTTGCTCAGAAAGGTGAGCCCGTGCTGATGCTCGATCTTGATCCTCATGGCTCACTGACAACCTATCTCGGTTATGATCCTGACAGCATTGAAACCAGTATTTACACCTTATTTCAGCAATTAGACAACACTCCCAAAGAAGCCATTTTAAAAAGTCTGAAAAAAACTCGTCACGATAATATTTTCTTATTACCCGCCTCCACCGCGATGGCAACACTGGACCGACAGTTAGGTGCTCAACAAGGGAAAGGCTTAGTGATTCGTAAAACATTAAGCTTTTTCAAAGATCGCTTTAAACACGTGCTTATTGACTGCCCGCCAATGCTTGGGGTGTTAATGATCAACGCGCTGGCAGCCTGCGATAAACTGATTATTCCGGTCCAGACTGAGTTTTTATCGCTCAAAGGTCTTGAGCATATGTTGCATACCGTGTCGATGATTAATCATTCGCGACGAAGCGCCCTGCCCTATTTTATTGTTCCGACCATGCATGATGGCCGAACAAAAGCAGCTATCGACTGCCTGGCAGAACTTCATAAACGCTATGGTGATAATGTCTGGCAAAGTTTTGTTCCTGTCGATATCGGCTTTCGTGAAGCCAGTAAGCTTGGACTGCCTTTACCAGAAATGTCACCCGATAGCGCAGGCACAAGAGCCTATAAACAATTGTTGAATATGTTAAATGAGCCAGAGGTGAATGTTTCCAATGGCTAAGAAAAAAATTTATGAACAGCGGGATGCGTTATCCGCTTACTTCAATGATATGTTATTGGATTCAGAGCAGACCGCGAGCGATGCTGCTGTAAGCCATTCAGAACCACCAATAACCAAACCCGCATTGAAACAGACTGTCATATTTCCAACAGAGGATATTATCCAGTCTGATGAAGATATTGTCGTTCCAGCCAGCGCGCTGGTATCGACACCGACGCCAGAAAACGAGGATGACATACCGCCTCAAGACGTGAGCAGCGAAACAGAATCGATAGTAGAAGAGTCCCTCCAATCTGATGCCGCATCAGAAACGACAGCAGACAAGCGACAAATACCGAACACTGTTCTCAAAATATTATTGTGTGATATCGGTGGTATGAAAGTCGCTATCAAAGTTGATTCGCTTGATAATATTATTCGCTGGCCAACGCAGGGGCTGAGTCAAATTCCTGGACGTAAATCATGGGAAGTCGGTCTTTTCAGTGACAATGGTCAAAATACTAATGTCATTGATATCAGAACGCTATTACATACCCCCAATAAAGAAACAGCATTACAAGCAAACTATATACTTCTGGTCAATGACAGACGCACTGGTATCGCATGCGATAACATTGAGCAAATTATCAATAAAAACAGTGGCGACATTAACTGGCGCCATGATACAAGTCAGCGGCCATGGTTTACAGGCGTACTGAGCGAAACAATGCACAGTATTTTGGATATCTCTGCCATCATTAATGCCTTAGAGTGATGTTAACTGGCATGATGTCTGCATATCCTTTATCAGCAGCTCGCTGTCATAAAAATGACAGCCATATCAGAAGGTCATAAAACATGAGCGAGAAAGATAACAGTAACGAAAACCCGATTTTACAGTGGGTGACGTATCAACTCGAAGACGAATACTATGGTATTAACGTCATGCAGGTGCAGGAAGTATTACGCATGACTGAAATTGCGCCGGTACCAGGCGCGCCTTCTTATGTACTGGGTATTATTAATTTACGTGGCAATGTAGTGACCGTCATCGATACACGAATGCGTTTTGGTTTAAACGCGATTGAACCTGATGATCGGGCTCGAATTATTATCGTAGAAGTCTCTGGCCATGTTATTGGTATGTTGGTCGACTGTGTGGCAGAAGTCGTTTATTTACGCCAGTCAGAAATTGATACTGCACCGAATGTCAGTGATGACAGTTCACGCTTTATTCAAGGGGTCTGCAAACGTGATAAATATTTGTTGATTCTGGTCGACGTCAATAAATTATTAAACGATGAAGAGATTGCTGACATTTCTGGTTTTTAAGGGATAACGTCAATGGCTGATGATATCAACCCTATCCAGCCGACCACGCCCTTGCCGATTATTCATCCTGTCTCAGATGAAGATAAACCGGCGCAACAGGATCAGCACAAGAAGAAACAAGAGACGAATGAAGAAGAAGAGAAACCGCGTCCAAAAGAAGATGATAAGGGCGAGTTTATTGATGAGTACGTTTAAGTTCAGACAGCTGTCTGGGGAGTAAAACCATGACTATTTTCGTCGTATTTACCGTGATGAGTGCCGTATTTCTGGTCATTGGCCTCGCTACCATGCGTCTGCTGAAACTGTATCAATTGCAAACTAAACGTATTCATGATCTTCAAAATCAAATCACCGCCTTATGCTCGGGTGCTGCTGGTACTGATGATCGTATCCATAAGTTCGAGCAAACACTGAGTAAACTGCGTGATCATCAACGCAGCCTCGACCTCAGTGCCAATCATCAACCGGGTTACGACCATGCGATTCGTTTAGCTAAGAAAGGGGCAGATATTCAACAGCTGATAAATAACTGTAATTTAAGCGATGAAGAGGCTCATCTGATTACCACATTACATGGACAGCGTAATGTACATTAATCTTTTGGTTTCGGTATTTTGGCGTTGGGTTTACCGACTAAAAAGCCTTGAACCATATCAACACCATAACTCTTTAACAATTCTAAGGTACTTCTTCTCTCGACAAACTCCGCCACCGTCTTTTTACCAAGGCTATGAGCAATATCGATCATCGATTTCACTAATTGCTGATCAACCGGGTCGTTATCCAAATCAGTAATAAATCCGCCGTCAATTTTCAAAATGTCGACAGGGAAATGTTTTAAATAACTATACGAATTAAAGCCTGCCCCAAAATCATCGAGTGCAAAGCGACATCCCAGTGAACGCAAATCTGACACCATTCTTCTTGTCTGCTCAAAGTTAGAGATGGCGTAGGTTTCGGTAATTTCAAAAACAATACGATTCGGATCTATCTTGGTCTGACTGAGCTTATCCCGTACTAACTTGTATAAATTCTCATCCAGAAATACATTGCCTGAAAGATTGATAGCAAAAGATAGATTTTCTGGCATATTGACGATTAGCTCAAAGACTTTCGCCACTACCCAGAAATCAATCTGATGTATCAACCCCATTGCTTCAGCAACAGGAATGAACTCTTTTGGATAAAAAATAACGTTACCATCACCACGCATACGAATCAGGCACTCATAGTGTGAGACCTGCTCGGATTCAAGTGAATAAATCGGTTGGAACTCTAATAAAAACAAACCTTCCTTCAACGCAGCGCGAATGCGTGGTGCCCATTCCACACTATGACGCAAGGTATGCATTTCTCGGTCATCAGGACTGTAAAGATGCACTCTGTTGCGTCCGCGAGTTTTGGCGGTATAACAAGCCTGATTCGAATGTGACAGTACTTCCCCTACCGTGGTGGCATTGTCCGCATCAATCACTTTTAAACCGATACTGGCTGACAGATGATAATGATGACCATGATGTTCAAAATCATAGCCATCAAAAAGATTGCGTAGATCTTCAGCTAATTTGATTGCTGTTTCTTTATCCGTATTGTTGACCAGCACAGCAAACTCATCCGAACCAATCCTCACCAGAATATCGTTAATATTAAAATAACGCCTCAGCGAGTTAGCCACCTGTACCAGCAAAGTATCGCCTGCTTCATGTCCCTCGGCGTCATTCAGCACTTTAAAGCTATCTAAATCAATATAAAAAAGTGCACTGACGCTCATGAAATTACGCACCTGACTCAAGGTCATATCCAGTGCATTCTCTAAACGTCGTCGATTAGCCAGGCCGGTTAAATCATCATGATTCACTGAAAACTGTAAGCGTGCTTCCATCACTTTCAGGTTAGCAAGTTCATCTTCAAGCTCTGTTTGTCGTTTAAACGTTTTATCACGCTCTCGTTTAATTGCTAATGCCGTCATAATCGCTGGAGGTAATGATTCAGCTGTCATCGGGTGGTAAAGGAGCGAAGTCACACCATAGCCTAAATCAGTAAGTAACTGAGCATGATCCCAAATAGATTGCCTGCATAACGAAATAATGGGGATCAAACGCCATTCATCAAACTGATCCATCACCATACGAATATCTTTGGTAGAAATTCCAGGTAAATCATTATCTAAAATCAATAAGTCGATATCGGATAAGTCGTTTTGGATACTCTGCCGCAGTAACAGCATAACCCCATCAGTATCAGTCGCACTTTGTATGCGTTTAAAACCACTGATTTCAAGTAAGGTTTTTGTAAATGCCGTTTCGGCTGGATGGCGACCGCCAATGATGATCTTTGCATCAAGGAGTTCTGTAACTGAAGCTATGCTAGCAGGTAGATCAGATTTCTGATCAAGTGCTATCTCACGCATCAACGTTTCCTTGATTTTATTTTTCATCAGTTAGGGGAGCTACATTCTGTAGACCAGAAATTAAACATGCACCGACAATATCGGATATATATATTAAAATCAACACTTAATGTTATTTTTATAATCCTGATTATAAAGTTTATGAGTATGTTTCCAGAAAATGCTTATGTATATAAATGCTGAGTTTCAGCTTTGGTTTTTATTTTCTCTTTTATTTACAGGAACTTTTCCTGACACCAGATACGCATACGCAATAACCTCGGCAATCGCTCTGTAGAGTATCGGGGGAATTTCTTCACCAAGTTTGAGTTCACTCAATAACTCGGTCAACAGCGCATCCTGACGCAATGGGATATTGTGTTCGCGTGCTATGCGAATAATTTCATCCGCAATATCACCCTGACCAGTGGCGGTGACAATAGGTGCATTCTCACCATCATATTGAAGTGCTATGGCATGCAAAATATCTTTTTTACTCATACGGAAATATCCACCAGGTGATCATTTCGTTCTGTCATCACAATCGGTGTTACAGGCTTTACAATGCCTTGTCTGCAACTTAGATGACTGACATTAAGCCCAATATCATTTAAGCGTCCATCTAAATGCTCTAAATAAGTTGTCAATAATGTGGCACTTTGCTGACGTTCCGCTAATAACACCACACTCACATCAAGCGCGTGCAGTGTGATTCTGGCTTGCATAGGACCTAAATTCTGAGTTTCAAGGTTGAGTTGGACCTGCCAAATCGCTGAATCCTTATTTTTGTTCTTCCCGGTATATTGCTGGTCAATCCGCATCTGCAACATTTCCAGTTGCTGCTTTTCCTTAACGGGTAGATCAAATAGCCAGACATTGGCGTTGGTATTGAGATCATTGTCTTGGACCATCGACAATTGATTGAACTGAATTTTCGCAGTGACTGACTCAACATCCTGCAATAAATCACGCATCATTTGAAACTCAATCGCTCGTGTAACAGCCTGTTGCGCATTTGCAGCCACATTCACAACTGGTGCAGTCGTGACCGGTGGTGAACTTGTCGTCACTGGTGATGCTGTTTTATCTGTATTGCTAGCTGTTGTTAATCCTGACAATAAACTGAATAACAGCTGAGTTGGTGTTTGCCCACGATTTGCCAGAGCTGGCAATATTTGTGCTGGCAGAGGTCTCATATCCTGCGGTGTTGATAATACCTGCCTGATAGCAGTTTGCACCTCGATCGGTAGTTGTTTTATGAGCTCTGGGTTATCCAGTAATTTAGGTAATAATGGGGATTGTAATTGTGCTCTAAGCACATCCGCTAATCGTAATAAATTCCCTTTCAGGTTCTGTTGTAAATTCGTCTCCGCAGTCGTTTGCTTCAGCTGATTTTCAAAAAACACCCCACTGTTATTAATCGTTTGTTGCAGCTTTTCCGGCTGCTGCAAGCTGCTCTTATCCACCAGGTTTTGTATTAAACCAGTTAGTGCTTGTCGCACGGGCTCAGGCAGAGATTGCGTAGTATCTGGCGATAAATTCATGCTCGCCGGTTTAGCTATCAGGTTCTGTAATAATGGTAATAATTCTCGCTGGTAATTCATCACCCGCTGTTCACGAGTCGCAGCATCCGGCATGATCTTCACCGATAATGGCAGTGTTTTTAATACCTCAACAGCAAGTTTATCGCCTGTTTTAAACAGCTGATTGATACCACTAACATCAATTTCCATTAGCTTAGGTAAAGCGTTGTTTAATTGAGCAAGCTGGTTAGCTTGAGGCTGAGTTACCGACGCATCAGTAATAAATTTAGGTGCCACTAATAAGCGATTTTGTGCAAGCATTTTGACAACATCGGCAGCAATGACTTGCCCCGCTTTTAATAGTGTTGCCAAAGTCATTGGCTCAATATCGATTTTTTGTGCTGAGGCAGGCGTTAATTGAATGACTGGCTGGCCAGCTTCGATAGATTTCTGCAGAGTGACTTTTTGACCAGGCGTCAGCTCTTGTTGCGTATTGACCTGAAACACCTTATCACCAAGCTGAAGTTTAATCTGATCGGCATTGACTCTTCCAATCACTGTCGCCTCTACTTTTTGGCCGACAGGAAGTGCATCCGCTAATTTTGTAGAGGCATTTACAATCACTTCAGTATTCGCTTGTTGAGATCTATTTATCTGCATAAAGTCACTATATAACTCGACATAGTGCTAGTATAGCAATCTGGTTATTGCTAAGAGCAATGGCAATGAAACATAAAAATGGACAATGGTATATTCGTAAACAGGGCAAGATTTCAGGCCCGTTTACCGCTTCTGTTATTAGTAATCACCTAAAAGTAGGCCGGCTTAGTTTGGATGATGAGGTCTCACGTGACCGTCGTCATTGGCATAGCTTTGCTGATTCTGCTGATTTCACTATTGCTCCCTCAAAAGATCAGCCTGTAAAAGGCTATTTAGATGAGCGTACAGGCTTGGATCGACGTAATTCAACAGATACTGTAGTCGATGAGTCAGTATTACAACAACGTCAAGGCGAACGGCGCGAGGAGGAAGCGGAAATAGAGCTGAAAAGACGATATCTGCGTCGAATCCTAATGCATCGTTACTTAAACCGTAACCAAAACATATTATGGCCCAGCATCTCTATTTTAATTGTCCTTGTCATTGTCAGTATTTTAGCCGTTCGCTTTCCAACTCCTTTGCCAACCCCACAATCTGATTGCCAGTCTCCAGCAACACCTAAGGTCAATTGGAATAACTGTCAGCTTTCAGGCCAAAATCTTACCAATACCTCTCTCTCCATGGCGTTAATGCGTGCTAGTAATCTTAGCAATGCTAACCTGATGAACAGTGACTTATCGGGAGCTGATTTGGCTTATAGTGATCTGCGTAAGGCGAATTTGAGTTACGCCCTATTAATGAAGGCTGATCTGAAAGGTGCAAACTTAAGAGAAGCAGATTTAGGTGATGCCGATTTGTCTTATGCAGATTTGTCCTACGCCGATTTAACCCTGGCCAATATCAATGGTGCCAAGCTGGAAGGCGTTCAGTTAGATAATGCCATCTGGATTAATGGTGCAATATGCGGTAAAAACTCGATTGGTATTTGCCGACAATCAGTGCAATAGTTCGGCTAATTGCCGGTCCTGAGTTCTAGCAAAAACGCATTGAGCAAAGATACTGCCATTTAAGGCTAAGAACATATCCCACTGTGTATCCCAGTTATCACCTTGCGTTCCCAGGAAAGCCTCAGCCGCCTGGGCATTAATTACAGCAGCGGCCCACTCGACAAACTCATAACAGGCACTGATAGCCAGACTTACAGAGCAGACCAGAAAAAATAACCACTTGCCTCGCTGAAGTGGAGAAGCGCGTAATAATATTTCACGAGCTAATAATGCTGGTATAACACCCTGAATAAAATGGCCCAGACGATCATAATGATTACGGGCTAAGTCGAACTCGTCCTGAATCCAGTTAAATAAGGGATTTTCTGCATAGGTGTAAAAACCGCCAATAATCAGAATAAAAGCAAAGATGCTAATAGCGCGAATTGAAATAATAGTCAGTGGAAATCGTCTATGAGTCACTAGCAATAGGGGTATTGCAACCATGACCGGCACGGTTTCCATAAACCAGGTCAATCGATCAGCAACCGGATCTATGGCAGAAACAAGCAAGGCAATAGAAACGAATCCCAACCAGATCAGTTTTTCTATATTATGACTTGTCAGCATTACGCAGAGCTTGGGCTTAGTGCAATTTACGTGGCGCAGCCAGGGTGAATGCCGGAATATTCACTTCAAAGCGTTCGCCATTATCACCCATCATTTTGTAATGACCTTGCATCATACCAACAGGCGTATCTAGCATCGCTGCACTGGTATAGGTGAATTCCTGTTCAGGGGCGAGATAAGGGTGAAGTCCTACGACACCATCGCCTTCTACTTCTTGCTCATGACCGTCGCCACCGGTAATTTTCCAGTAACGCGATAACAGCCGTGCCGATGATTGGCTGTGATTTTTGATAGTGATGGTATAGGCAAATAGATAGCGTGCTTTTTCCGGATCTGACTCTTCATCCAGATAGGTCGTTTCTACATCAACTAAAATATCGTTATTTTGTTCATTCATAGCTTAATTATACATGGCTTTTTGTGCCAATAAGCGTGCACCTTTCAGACCGACTTCCTCATCAAGTACGATATGGATCGGTATCTGCTTCATCAACGTCGTCATACGGCCTTTTTCAGCAAAGCTGTTGATAAATGATGGGGATCTAAACTTAGCCATATTCTTCAGCAGAATGTTGCCAACCAGATAAACACCACCTCGAGCGAGTGTTGTCAGCGCTAAATTCCCGGCTTGCGCCGCATAAATATCTACAAACATGTCTAAGGCTTCATTTGCTAGAACATCATTGTGTTCCAGCGCAAACTGACTGATAGCAGATGCCGCATCACCATTAACCATGGCTAATCGCAAAGCATTATTTTCGTCAATTTGTTTATAATCACGTAAGAAATGATAAAGACTAACAAGACCGCTACCACAGACAATACGGTCATAAGACACATGACCATGACGTTGTTGTAGATGCTCCAGAAAAAGCTGTTGCGTCCGATCTAATGGTGCGAAATCAACGTGTCCACCTTCTGTCGGAAAAACTCGCCAGTCACCATTGTCGGGAATCAATATCGCCTGCCCTAGTCCGGTGCCGGCACCTAAGACAACGCGGGGCGAAATTTCACTAGGCCCTCCAATTTGTATGGTTTCAAAATCCGCTGACTGAAGACTGGCAATGCCGTAACCCACTGCTTCAAAATCATTACACAGCGTGACACGCTTGATTGAGAATTGCTTCTCAATCAAGCTGGCATCTAACTTCCAGGGTAATTTTGTCACTTGTCCATACTGATCGCTGACCGGGCCTGCAAGCGCAATACAGGCTGAATCAATCGAATATGCTTGTGGCAGCTGTTCAATAAAAGCAGCCAGAATCGCATCAAAACTATCAAAGCGCTGACTATCTAATCTGAGCTTAGATAAAACATGGCCATCAGCATCGGATAACTCAAATAGTGTTTTTGTTCCACCTACATCAACGGCCAGCATACGTGACATCACTACTGACCCGCAGCAGCTTTATCCATAAACCAGTAATAATCATTCTCCGGCGCCAGACGCTGTACTGGTAGGCCAGAGACAGCATCAGTTGTAATATCATTGACGATCGCCGCTTTGGCTTCGCCAGCAATAAATACAATTACCTGACGCGCGGCGTTAATAACGGGATAGGTAATAGTCACTCGCCATGAATCAAATTTTTCCACATAAAGGCTTGCCGTGAGCGTGTCAGTGACCTCTAAAGCTGGTGTCTCAGGGAACAATGAAGCAATATGCCCATCGGGCCCTAAGCCTAACAAGACTAAATCAAACGGCGCACCATCCATGATCATTTTCATAGTATCGGCGTATCGTGCTGCTACATCAGCTGCATCACCACTTTCTGTTGGCATACGATGCACATTTTCTGCCGGGATCGGTATTAAATCGATCATGGCCTGACGGGCCATCTTAAAATTACTGTCATCATGTGTGGCAGGCACACATCGCTCATCACCAAAAAATAAATGTACCCGCGCCCAGTCAATCTGTTCGATATAAGGTGATGTCGCTAATTTTTCATATAAACCTTTTGGCGTAGAACCACCTGCGAGTGCCACATAAAAAACACCCCTTTTTGCAATCGCTGACCGCGCTGTACTGACAAAATGTTCTGCTGCAGCGGTAATTAAACTCGTCGCATCAGGCAGGATTTTTTGTTCTGCTTTCATTGTGTTCCTCAATTTCTGATTATTTAAACTATGCTGAAACTATGGCGATTAATCACCGCAATTCCCAAATGAATTTTTAGCATGATATATCAAAACTTAACGCTTTTGAGCTAGTCTTAAAATACGCAGCATTTTTTATATAATTAAGGAAGGATCTATGAAAAAAACTTTGGCACTCATTTCGCTTTTTGCCATCAGCCCGCTCAGTTTTGCTGAAGACGTCCTACAACTGGGCATGGTGACCCTTGATACCAGCGCTAGTATAGACGTTGAAAATGATGAACTCATCACCCGCTTGCAAGTTTTTGAGCAAGGAAAAGATCCAGCCAAATTAACCAATATGGTGAATAAAAAAACAGCCCTTGTTCTGGATGCGGTTAAAAATTTCAACGCCATTAAAGCCGAAACATCCAACTACTCCACCCAGCCTATCTATGATGATGGCAAAATTGCCAGTTGGCGCGTCAGTCAACAACTGACTCTGGAAACACGCCAGTTTGACCAAATGAGCCAATTTATTGCTGATATCAATACCTTGGCCAATATCCAATCTATGCAGTTTATGGTGTCAGATGACCGAGCTGAACAGGTGAAAACCGACTTGCTCAAACAAGCGATCAGCAAATTTAAAGATAAAGCTAAACTTATCAGCAGCGAATTTGATCGCAGTGGTTACGAAATCGTGTCTATATCCATTGATGGTAATGCATTTAACCCAATGCCGATGATGGAACGCGCCAATATGATGTCCGCTGATATGCAAATGAAAGGCGCACCAGCCGCATTAGCCGGAGGTAGTAACGAAATTTCCGTCAACGTCCGTGGCAGTATCAAACTGAATCAATAAATCCTGTCATATCCGCGGTGATAGAAGGACATCACCGCGGATATCCCCTTATTTCAAAAACAGTGCATAAGCCGGGTTATCGGTTTCTTCCCAGTAGGTATATCCCAGCGTATCCAGAAACGTCTGAAACTCCTGCTTATAGTCTTCTCCAACCTGAATACCCACCAGCACGCGACCATAATCAGCACCATGGTTGCGATAATGGAAAAGACTGATATTCCAGCGCTGACCAATTCGAGTCAGAAAACGCAGTAAAGCGCCAGGTCGCTCAGGAAATTCAAATCGAATTAAGCGTTCATTATCAATCTGAGGCGCATGCCCCCCCACCATGTAACGAACGTGCAGTTTCGCAGTTTCATTATCAGTGAAATCAACCCAGTCATAGCCAGCATTATCGAGCTGTGAAAATAGCTGCTGTCGTTCTTCTTCCTGCCCATTCATCCGCACGCCGACAAATACCTGCGCTTTTTGCTCATCTGCATAGCGATAGTTAAATTCGGTAATGCCTCGTTCACCCAGTGTTTTACAGAATTTCTGGAAACTACCCGGCTGTTCATCGATTTTAGTGGCAAATAAGACTTCCCTGCGCTCACCAATCTCAGAACGCTCAGCAACATGACGTAGGCGATCAAAGTTAATATTGGCTCCGCTATTAATCGCAACGAGTTGCTGATTTTCCATCGGGTTCTGTGCTAAATATTTTTTCACACCCGCCACAGCGAGCGCGCCCGATGGCTCAGCAATAGAACGGGTGTCCTGGAATATATCCATAATTGCGGCGCATAATTCGTCACTACTGACGGTGACGACTTCATCCACTGTTTCCCGACAGATTCTGAAAGGTTCGACACCCACTTGTCTGACGGCTGTGCCATCGGCAAACAAGCCTACTTGATCCAATTTGACCCGTTCATCAGCTTCCAGTGCGGCTTTCAAACTGGCCGCGTCGGCCGGCTCGACAGCAATGATTTTAATTTCTGGCCAAAAGGCTTTGATATAAGCCGATACACCGGAAATTAGACCGCCACCACCAACGGGCACAAAAACAGCATGAATAGGTTCAGGATGCTGACGGATAATTTCCATCGCAATCGTGCCCTGCCCGGCAATGACTTCCGGATCATCATAAGGATGAATAAAGGCACGACCATCTTTCTCTGCAACAGCTAAGGCGTAAGCACTGGCATCATCATAACTATTGCCATGTAATTTAATTTCAGCACCATAAGCACGAACAGATTCAACCTTGATGGGCGGCGTCGTTTTCGGCATGACAATCAAAGCGGGAATATTCATTTTACTTGCCGCTAAGGCCACACCTTGCGCATGATTCCCCGCCGAAGCACAAACCACGCCGCGTTCACGTTCATCAGCCGATAGCTGACTCATGCGGTTATACGCACCTCGCAGTTTAAATGAAAAAACCGGCTGAAGATCTTCCCGCTTGAGTAAAATCGTATTGTTAAGTCTTTTCGATAAACGAGGCATTACCTCAAGAGGCGTTTCATTCGCCACATCATAAACGCGAGCTTTAAGAATTTTTTCTACGTATCCAGTCAGCATTTCAGCCCAAATCAATCAGTTATGTTGAGAAAAAGACTCAGTGATAGACAGCCAAATCCAGCCATCACTTTCTAAGCAATCGCTTACGTTACCATTGACCGCCATTTATCTCTATAATTGCCGGGATATTTTTTAAGTGATTTGAAACAAAGGAAGCTGCATATGAATGCTGATGAAATGAAAAAACAAGCTGCGTGGGCAGCGCTTGAGTACATTAAAGGTGATGGTATTGTCGGTGTCGGTACCGGTTCGACAGTCAATCACTTCATTGATGCACTGGCAACAATTAAAGATCGTATCGAAGGCGCAGTATCAAGTTCTGAAGCCTCTACACAAAAATTAGAAGCTAACGGCATTAAAGTCTTCAATTTAAATGACTGCAATGAAATTGAAGTTTATGTTGATGGCGCAGATGAATCGAATCACTTACTGGAACTAGTAAAAGGCGGTGGCGGCGCATTAACACGTGAAAAAATCATTGCTGCAGCCAGTAAACAATTTGTCTGTATCGCTGATGCTTCAAAACTGGTCGACGTCTTAGGTAAATTCCCTTTACCTGTTGAAGTGATTCCGATGGCACGCAGCTACGTCGCCCGTGAGATCGTCAAGCTAGGCGGTCAGCCTGTTTACCGTGAAGGTGTTATTACCGATAATGGCAATGTGATTCTGGATGTGCATGGTCTGGATATCATGGAACCGATTAAGTTAGAAAAAACCTTGAATGATATCGTCGGTGTGGTCACAAATGGTTTATTTGCCATGCGTCCAGCGGATGTTCTGTTACTGGGTTCGCCAGAGGGAACCAAAACCGTATTCGCGAAATCATAAAAGGCTAAATATGGACTGATCCTGCTCAGCGGGATCAGTTTTCTTTTTTCTCATCATTGGCGACATTATGTTCAGACCGCTCAGTCTCTATATCGGCATGCGTTATACACGCGCCAAACGTCGTAATCATTTCATTTCTTTTATTTCATTAACTTCCATGCTCGGTGTAGCTCTGGGTGTTGCGGCATTAATTACCGTACTCTCCGTGATGAACGGGTTTGAGAAAGAACTGAAAGATCGCATCTTGGGAATGACTTCCCATGCTTTTATTACTGGCGAGGATGGCACATTAAAAGACTGGCCGGATTTACAAGATCTTATTAGACATGATCCAGATGTAGTCGCTTCGGCCCCTTTTGTGGAGGGTCAGGCCATGCTGAGTCAGGGAAGTCGCGTACGTGGCACCCTGGTTCGTGGGATTGACGCTGAATTGGAACAAAGTGTATCGACCATTGGCGATAAAATTATTCAGGGTAAATTAGCTGACTTAACTGATGGCAGCTTCGGCATTGTGCTCGGTAAAGATTTAGCAACTGCTATGGGTGTGACAACCGGCGACAAAATCACCATGATTACTCCTCATGTCAGCCCTACCCCTGCTGGTGTCATACCACGTCTGAAACGACTGACTGTTGTCGGTATTTTTGAAATAGGCATGTATGAATATGACAGTGGGCTGGCTGTTATGAATATTAACGATGCCGCTAAATTATTCAAAATACCGGGACGCGTCACCGGCTTACGCTTAAAATTCGATGATGTATTCAAAGCACCGCAACTATTACGCAAGTTAATGCAGGATGTTCCTGTTAACTACCGTGCCGCTGACTGGACCTTCCAACATGCGAACTTCTTCCGTGCACTAAAAACAGAAAAAACCGTGATGTTTGTCATCTTGATGCTTATCGTCGCGGTGGCGGCCTTCAATATCGTATCAACATTAGTGATGATGGTGACAGATAAACAATCGGATATCGCTATATTACGGACCTTAGGTATGAATCCTGGCAGCGTGATGGGCATATTTATGGTGCAAGGGACTTTGATCGGTTTAATTGGTACCGCCATGGGTGTTGTCGGTGGTGTACTGCTGGCCTGGAATATTGAATCTTTGATTGCCAGTTTAGAGAAACTGATTGGCTATCAGTTCATGCCTGCTGATGTTTACTACATCAGTAGTCTGCCATCACAGCTAGAATGGAGTGATGTCAGCGTCATTGCTATTACCGCATTTGTATTGTCTATTCTTTCCACGCTTTACCCTTCATGGCGTGCATCACAGATTAAACCGGCCGAGGCGCTTCGTTATGACTAATCAAGCAGTGTTATCTGCCAGCCAATTATCAAAATCATTTACCGATGGTCAGTTAAAAACCGATGTTCTCAATAACATTAATTTAACGGTTAACCGATCCGACCGTATTGCGATTGTCGGTAGTTCTGGCTCTGGTAAAAGTACACTTTTACATATCCTTGGTGGCCTTGATTCACCTACAGAAGGTCAGGTGTTGGTTCAGGGGAAGGATATCCATGCGATGAAAAACAAAGCCGCCAGTCGTTTGCGTAATCAACAATTAGGCTTTGTGTATCAGTTTCACCATTTGCTACCAGAGTTTACCGCTGTCGAAAATGTCGCCATGCCATTAGTGATTGGTGGCATGTCGCCCACCTCAGCTCAAGAACGAGCGACTGAACTGCTTGATAAAGTCGGACTAGCCCATCGCTTTCAACATAAACCCAGTGAGTTATCTGGTGGTGAACGTCAACGCGCAGCACTTGCCAGAGCATTAATCACCGAACCTGCCTGTCTGCTGGCGGATGAGCCGACCGGTAATCTGGATCATCGTACAGCTCAAGGCATATTTGATCTTATTTTGAAATTAAATGAGGATTTTGGCACTGCACTGGTAATTGTCACTCACGATACCGGGCTTGCAGCCAAAATGGATCAGCAACTCACCTTGATTGACGGCTGCTTAGCTGCCGGAGCCTGATTTATTTTTATGTTGGCGCTGACGTTGTGTCCAGGTATGGATAACAACCAGTCGCCAACCTAACCGTACAAAAATAATACCTACTATCGCTGACACCACGCCACAGATAGTGCATCCCAGCAGTAAGGGTTGCCAGATCGATAAAAACTCTTTTGAGAACCATTCCCAGGTCAGACTAAAGGCAGGTGTGCCCATCGGTTCATTTAATACCCAAGCACCCAGTTTATAGGCATAGAAAAAGATGGGGGCCATCGTGAAAGGATTAGTAATCCAAACGCCCATCGCAGAAATAGGCAAATTGACTCTAAACAGAATGGCTAATGCCGCGGCAACAAACATCTGCCCCGGAATCGGCATAAATCCAACAAACAGACCCAATGCCACGCCACCAGAGATGGAACGACGGTTGGTATGCCATAAACGTGGTTCAGTTAATCTCTGACCAAACTTACGGAGATGTGGATGTTCGCGCATCGTGTTGTGATCTGGCATGATGCGTTTTAGGAATTTACGAGGCATGGCGTCTCAGTAACATGCTAAGTCGGGCGTCATTATAGGGATATATGAATAAAACTGCCATTGCATTTTTGCTCGGCACATTGATTAGTCTGTACGTAAGCTATCCTTTAGTAACTGGAAGCTTGTTACTACTGTGTTTAGTGACATTTATCTGCTATCGAAAAATATGGATATTGGGTTTTATTGTCGGACTATTATGGTGTGCATATCAAGCACAATTCGCCATTGAAAATAAACTGGCTGCAGACACACCTGTAAAAGTATCGCAGGTACAAGGACTTATCGCCTCAATTCCTGACACAAATAGCGATCATATCCGCTTTGACTTTTTTCCAGATGACCCGTCACTGCCCAACAAAATAAAACTAAGCTGGTATTTCCCTCCTGAACACACTCCCAAAGCCGGGGAACGCTGGCAACTGACGGTCAAACTGAAACCGCCTTTTGGCATGATGAATCCTGGCGGTTTTGACTACGAAAAATGGTTATTCAGTCAAGGTATCGGCGCGACGGGTTATGTCAAAGAAGCAGCAGACAACCAACGACTGGCTAAATCCAAATACTGGCAAATCAACGATTGGCGTTTCCAACTGCAACAACAACTTCGGGCACTATCTCCATCCACAACACAATTACCTTTAATACTTGGGTTAGCTATTGGTCAACGTGATGATATCAGTCAGACACAATGGCAAGTTTTACGACAAACCGGTACCAGTCACCTGATGGCGATTTCGGGGTTACATATCGGCTTAGCCGCTGGCTTAGGCTTTTATCTGATAAGTTGGTTATGGCGCTATATCCCCTTTAATACACTTCGTATACCTGCACATCGGATTGGTGCGGTGGGAGGACTGACAGTGGCTATTTTTTATGCTTGTCTTGCTGGCTTGTCCATTCCAACACAACGAGCTTTAGTAATGATAAGCCTCGCCATGTTAGCCCTGTTTCTGAAAAGGTCGGTCTATCCTTCACATATTTTGTCACTGGCTTGTATTTTGGTGTTGCTAATTAATCCCTTTGCCTTGTTAAGTGCTGGATTTTGGTTATCATTTGCTGCTGTTGCCATTATCTTGCTTTGTTTTACCCAGCGTTTTCCAGCTATCAGACTTGCTTGGTTAAAGATTCACTTTTTAATGGCTTTGGGATTGATCCCATTACTGATTCTTTTCTTTAACGATGTGTCGTTGATATCCCCAATAGCGAATCTGATTGCTATACCACTAGTAAGTGTATTGGTTGTACCGCTGATTATTTTGGCGATGATCGTTTTACCTATGAGCTCATCATTAGCTGCAATATTGCTTTATGCAGCTGACTTTTTACTCAATATACTCTGGCATATTTTGTCATTTTTAAGTGATCTGTCTTTTGCCAGTTGGACTACGCCTGTTTATCCCTGGCCACTGTTATTCATGCTTTTATTGGCCATCTTATTCGTTTTACTACCCAGAGGGCATCCTGGAAAATATCTCGCGTTAGTATTCTTAATACCAGTACTTTTTTACGAATCCGAACGCCCGGATACGGGTGAGTTTTATCTGACCGTTTTGGATGTAGGTCAAGGCTTAGCATCAGTCATAGAAACAAAACATCACACACTGATATTCGATACGGGTCCTCGATACAGCGAGAGTTTTAACACAGGAGAAGCTGTTGTTGTTCCCTTCTTACGCTACCGCGCTATAGATCATATTGATACATTACTCATTAGTCACGGGGATAATGACCATATAGGAGGACTACAGGGGGTCATCAATAATATTGCTGTAGATAAGGTCATGGTTAGCCAAAGCATCACTAATATCGACACCCGTCTATGTAAAGCCGGTCAACACTGGCAGTGGGATGAGGTTAAATTCACCGTATTACAGCCATTTCCTGCTCAAGCTGGCTCAGAAAATGAACGTTCTTGTGTACTACTGGTCCGCGGCAAGAATCTATCCGCATTGTTACCAGGCGATATTGAGAAACAAAGTGAGCAACTATTAGTTCAGCACTATGGCAAAGCGCTGAAATCAGATATTTTACTTGTGCCTCATCATGGCAGCAGAACTTCCTCAAGCCAGCCTTTTATCGACGCCGTATCGCCAAAATACGCTGTCTTTTCTGTTGGCTTTCGTAATCGCTATGGTTTTCCGGTGAAAGACATTGTCCAACGCTATACGACTGTAGAAAGTGAAATTCTTCGAACCGACTGGAATGGAGCCATCCTGTTCCGTAACGCCGACGCTCCCATTTTATGGCGTCAGCATGAAGAACAATTGTGGACGTCGAAAGCTACTGAGTAAGACAATTTTCACGTATCATGAGCGCTATTTTCATTTAAACAACTGAGACTGACATCATGCTGGAATTGTTTAAAGCAGGCGGTTGGTTGATGATCCCGCTATTTATCTGTTCGGTCATCGCCATTGCTATCATCGCAGAACGTTTTTGGAGTCTTCAAAAAAAACGCATTGCCCCTAAAGAATTAATCACACAAATCTGGCAATGGCTAAAGTTTAATCAAGTTGATGAACATCGCATCAAAGCTCTGCAAAGCAATTCTCCTCTGGGCCAGATTCTGGCTGCCGGACTGCTGAACCGTAATAGTTCACGGGAAATCACCAAAGAGAGTATTGAGGACATTGGTCGTCATGTCACTGTAGCTTTAGAACGAAATCTCAACACGTTAGGAACCATTGCAGCAATCTCCCCGCTACTTGGCTTACTGGGTACTGTACTTGGCATGATTAAAGTGTTTACCGTGATTACCACCGCAGGTGTAGGCAACCCTGAAGTGCTCGCTGGCGGTATATCAGAAGCCTTAATCACCACGGCTACCGGCCTTGTGGTTGCCATTCCAAGCTTAATTTTTTACCGTTATTTCCGCGGTAAAATCAATATGCTCGTGGTTGGGATGGAAGAACAAGCCATGCAGTTAATCGAGATTCTGCATGGTGATCGTCAGTATGATCCAGATGAGGAAGCAAGACGTGAATCTATCACCAAAACGATCTGAGGAACCAGATGTCAATCTGACACCGATGATTGACGTCGTTTTCCTGCTTTTATTGTTTTTTATGGTTTCCACCAGTTTCATTCGTGAAAGTTCACTAAAAGTTGATTTGCCCGAAGCGACCGGTGAAGCAATGACGGAACAGGCTGAGCCTGTTGATATCGTGATCAAGGCAGATGGTAAAGTGCTGGTAAATGATCAGGAACTCGCTACAGTCACATCTGAAGCCTTGGCCGCTGTATTAAAACGCGTGGTGGGCGAACAAAAAGATCCTCATGTCATTATCAGTGCTGATGCCAAAGCTGAATATCAACTTATCGTCACAGCCATGGATACAGCACAACAATTAGGCTATACCAAACTGACCCTGGCAACACGTCAAACAACTGCGGAATAATCAATGAGTCAAACACCTGTCAGCCTGACAGCAGTCCAGTTATACAAACGTCTATTAAGTTACGTTAAGCCATACTGGCTGGCTTTTGTAATATCCATTATTGCTATGATTGCTTTCGCCGGCACAGAAACCGGGATGGCGGCGTTAATGAAACCTCTGCTCGATGGTAGTTTTGTGGAAAAAGATCCCACCACTATCAAGTACGTGCCGCTGATGCTGATCGGCTTATTTTTAATCCGTGGCGTGGCTAACTTTCTGACCACCTATGGCCTTGGCTGGATTGCCCGCAATGTTATCAAGACCTTGCGCGAAGAAATGTTTGAAAAACTCATTACCTTACCGGCCAGTTTCTACGATAGAAATAACTCTGGTCAGCTCATGTCGAAATTGCTTTATGACGTTGAACAAGTCGCCGGAGCGGCGACCGATGCGATTTTGACGGTTATCCGCGATACCTTAACGATTATTGGTCTGATTGCCTGGATGATTTATCTGAACGGTTTTTTATCTCTGATCATTTTAGTGACCGTGCCCTTTGTTGCCATCCTTGTTTATTTTGTCAGTATTCGTTTTCGTCGGATCAGTAAAGAAATTCAGGGCTCGATGGGCAATGTCAGTCATGTCTGTGGCGAAATCATTGAAGCACACCGTGAAGTCAAAACATTTGGCAGTCAGGCTTATGAAACAGAACGGTTTGATCGCATAAACCGAAAAAATCGTGGCCAACAAATGAAAAAAATTGCCACCGATGCTTCCAGTGAACCTGTCATTCAACTGATTACCGTCTTAGGGCTTGCCGTGGTGATCTATCTGGCCACCTTACCAGAAGTCCTGAACTCGATTACTGTCGGTAGCTTTATTTCCTTTATCACGGCGATGTTTATGCTGCTTACACCACTTAAACGTCTGACAAAAGTGAACTCTAAATTACAGGCAGGTATTGCCGCTGCAGAAAGTATTTTCACCTTACTGGATGAAGAGCCAGAGCATGACACCGGTACACTGACCATGGATCGTGCCAAGGGAGAAATTGAATATCGTCATGTCAGCTTTAGCTATGATGAAGGCAAAGGCAGTGTGCTGAATGATATTTGTTTTATGGCTAAGCCGGGTCAAACTATCGCTTTTGTTGGTCATTCTGGCAGTGGTAAGACCACCTTGGTCAGTTTACTCGCTCGTTTCTACAATATTGAAAAAGGTCAAATTCTGATTGATGGCGTAGATATCAGTCAACTCACGCTAAAAGATTTACGTAAACAATTATCACTGGTCAATCAGCAGGTTGTATTATTCAATGACACCATAGCTAACAATATTAGTTATGGCCAAGCGGGTGAAGTGAGTGAAGAAGCCATTATAAAAGCTGCAAAATCGGCTCATGCCTGGGAATTCATTCAAAAATTACCGCAAGGCTTACAAACAGAAGTGGGCGAAAACGGTGTACTTCTGTCGGGGGGGCAGCGACAACGTCTGGCCATTGCCCGAGCACTGTTACGTAATTCACCCATCCTGATTCTTGATGAAGCCACGTCAGCACTTGATACCGAAGCAGAACGTCATATCCAGGCAGCCTTTGAAGAGCTGATGCGTGAACGCACTACCCTGGTCATCGCGCATCGTTTATCCACCATTGAAAAAGCCGACAAAATTATTGTTATGCATGATGGCGAAATTCTTGAAACCGGTACTCATCAGGAATTACTGGCAAACGGGAAACATTACGCAGAGTTATACCGTCTACAATTTCAGGATGACTAAGCATAATGCGCTGGCTAACTGACAGTTGGTATCAGTCATCAACTCAATATTGGTTCTTATTACCTCTGAGTTGGCTGTATCGGCTTGTTGTTATCATGCGGAAATGGGCCTACCGCTCAGGCATCTTCACCACACACAAAATGCCCGTACCGGTAATTGTAGTGGGAAATATTACTGTGGGCGGCACCGGAAAGACGCCATTTGTTATCTGGCTGGCTGAGCAGCTTTTAGCCGCAGGCTATAAACCTGGCATTATCAGCCGAGGTTATGGTGGTAATAGTCGTAAATATCCACTCGATGTTGATAAAAACAGTGATGCAAAACATTGTGGAGATGAACCGTTACTGATAGCAAGACGCACAGCTTGTCCGGTGGTGGTTGATCCGGATCGGCCACAAGCGGCTATTCATCTATTGAGCCAATACCATTGTGATGTGATTATTTCAGATGATGGTTTGCAACACTATGCTTTAGAACGTGATATGGAAATTATCATTGTTGATAGTGTCAGACGGTTCGGCAATAAACATTGTCTGCCTGCAGGGCCGCTGCGTGAACCGCTTTCCCGGCTTAACAACGTTGATTTCATTATCTACAACGGCAAGAGTGACGAGCATAATACTATTTCAATGCAGTTAAGCGGCTCAGCGTGGACAAATCTGCTGGATCCCAGCCTCAAACAAGCATTGAACAGTTTCAGTCACAGTGAAGTCCATGCTGTCGCGGGAATTGGTCACCCCAAACGTTTTTTTGACTCATTAGCCGCAGCTGAGATTATTGTTCATCCTCATGCCTTTGCTGATCATCATGACTATCTACCGACAGATCTGGAATTTTATGATGACTTGCCCATTCTAATGACCGAGAAAGATGCCGTAAAATGTCAGTCTTTTGCTCATAAAAATATGTGGTATCTACCCGTTGAAGCCACCATTGATAGCTCAGTATTCCCCGCTATTCACCAAACATTAAAGGAACTTTCTAATGGATAATGCACTTTTAGAGATACTTGCCTGCCCGGCCTGTAAAGGTAAATTGCACTATAAAAAAGAGGCTCAGGAATTATTTTGTTCAGCCTGTCGCCTTGCTTATCCTGTGAAAGATGATATCCCTGTCATGCTGATAGAAGAAGCACGTCAGGTGCCTGCGGATGAAGAGGTATAAATGAGCTTTAGCATTGTTATTCCTGCACGATATGCGTCAACGCGTTTACCTGGTAAACCTTTACTGGACATCGCCGGTAAACCCATGATTCAGCACGTGTATGAACGTGCCTTAGAAAGTGATGCAGATAACGTTATCATTGCCACCGATGATGAACGCATTGCTGAAGCAGCCACAGCTTTTGATGCCGATGTTTGTATGACCTCTGACAATCACCGTTCCGGCACAGACAGGCTAGCAGAGGTTATCAAGCTGAGACAGTTTAAGGATGATGAGATTGTCATTAATGTGCAAGGTGATGAACCCTGCTTGCCCGCTTTATTAATTAATCAGGTAGCGGCCGATCTTGCTCAACATGCCGATGCAGATATGGCATCACTGTTCAGTCGAATTCATCAGGAAAAACAGGTGTTTGATCCTAATGTGGTCAAAGTCGTCATGGACAGTCAGGGCTATGCTTTATATTTCAGCCGCGCGCCGATTCCTTGGATGCGTGATCATTTTCATACAACCCCGTTGCCTCCAGAACTCCCCCACTACCGTCATATTGGTTTATATGGATATCGGGCTGCTTTTCTGAAAAACTACGCTGAAATGACGCCCTGTTTGCTAGAAACAGAAGAATCTTTAGAGCAATTGCGGGTATTGTTTCACGGTAAAAGAATACACATGTCAGAAGCTTTAATCAGTGCCGGACATGGGGTAGATACAGAAGCAGACTTACTTGAAGTCAGACGTTTACTGGCAGAGTAGCTTATCCAAGCCTGCCGCAATGAGTTCGGCATGTAAATTTCCCTCACCATCAAATACAGGCAAGGTATATGTCACGGGGACTGGCCTGTGGCCCTCGCCGTATTGATTCGGCTGGATATTATGGCCCGACTCTAATACTTGCAGGATTAACTCAGCCCCATCCAGCAGCTCAATAATCTCGCAACGATGTTGTTGATAAGAAACCTGCTGGCCAATTAAGGCCAGCAGTTCTTCGTGCAGAATATTACTCTTGCGTGGCATTCGTCTCACTCGCTTCAGATTTGGCCTTCGTTTTCTTTTCAGAACCATTATCATCCGAAGTCGAACTTTTTTCTACCACTGCTTTTTTGTCTTCAGCGTGTTTTTCCGCTTGTTTTTCAACCGGCTTATCACTTGCTTCTGCTTTTTCTACCGGTTTAGCTGAATCACCCTCTTTTGCCGCATTAGCCGCTGCCGCTTCTGCTTTGTCCTTATCACTTGGACGACGACGTCTGTTTGTAGGTCCTGATGAGCGAGGTCGGCGAGGCTTGTTGGCTGGTACTTTATTGCCATCTATTTCCGGTTCTTTATCCGATTTAATGACGTTGCCATTCACTTCAGGCTCTGGCTCAGGAATAGCATTTCCATTCACCTCTGGTGGCGGTGGTGGCGCTATATTGCCTTTATCCACCTCAGCAGGATTGACTGCATTGTTGTCAGTTGAACCGTTTTCAGCGCGCGCTGGACGACGACGGCGACCACCGCGACGTGAACGACGACCATTACTATTACGAGGCTGTTTATCATCGTTATTGTCTGATGCCGACTCCTCTTTCACTGGTGGAGTAGGCATGTCAGCCTTTTTCTGTTCAGTGTTATCGACGTTTTTATCATTCCTGCGTCGCGGATTCTTACGTTCACCATTTTTTTCAGCAGACTCTTGATTATTCGCTGCATTATTTTTGGGACGGCTACGTCCACGACGATTCTGCGAACGTTGTTCCTGTGAGCTTTTTTCTTTTTTAGTATCCACTATGGACTTTTCTTCCTTTTCTGGCTCACTTTTTCCTGTCAACACATTCAACAGACGTTTAAGCAGGCTTGGTTTTTGTTCAGGCTCTTTCTCACGAACAATCACAGGAGCAGGTGCTGCAGGCGAAATGCCTTTCACAGCAGGTTGTTCCATGACAGGTTTGTCACGTAAAACAACTGGTACTTCCTGTTCTGGCGGAGAAATTAATTGATGACTGACTTCATTGCGCTCGCTGCCATCCTTAATGCGCTCGATATCATAATGAGGCGTATCCAGATGCGGGTTCGGAATTAGAACCAACTTCACACCGTGTCGCTTCTCAATGATATCGACCTGTGTGCGCTTATCATTAAGAATGAATGTCGCCACAGGAACAGGTAGCTGAACGATTAATTGCGTGACTTTGTCTTTGGTGGCTTCTTCTTCAATGAGTCGTAATACCGCTAAGCCCAGTGATTCAACACCACGAACATGACCCAGACCCGCACAGCGAGGACAGATTTCCTGATGCGCATCACCTAAAGCTGGACGTAAACGCTGACGGGACATTTCCAACAGACCAAAGCGAGAGATGCGGCCAACCTGAACACGGGCACGATCTGCTTTCAAATGTTCACGTAAACGGTTTTCGACTTCACGCTGATTACGGCTTGGCCCCATATCAATGAAATCAATTACCACCAAACCGCCTAGGTCACGCAACCTTAACTGACGGGCAATTTCTTCTGCCGCTTCAAGATTAGTGTTTAGAGCTGTTTCCTCAATATCACCGCCTTTGTTAGCGCGTGCTGAGTTCACATCGATAGAAATCAACGCTTCGGTCGGATCAATCACTAGTGCACCACCAGACGGCAGACGAACTTCATGACGGAAAGCACTCTCAATCTGGCTTTCAACCTGATAGCGGGTAAATAGCGGAACTTTGTCTTGATATAGCTTAAATTTACTCAGCTCATGCGGCATTACCATACGCATGAAGTCATAGCCTGTTTGGTAAACTTCAGGCGAATCAACCAGAATCTCACCGATATCTTTACGCAGATAATCACGTAGTGCGCGGATGATAATGTTGCTTTCCTGGTAAACAAGGAATGGCGCGCTACGATCTTTTACAGCCACATCAATCGCCGTCCACAACTGGATAAGGTATTCAAGATCCCACTGTAGTTCTTCAGGTTGCTTACCCACACCGGCGGTACGCACAATCATGCCCATACCGTCTGGCACTTCAAGTGAGCGCAGGGCTTCTTGCAGCTCTGCACGGTCATCACCTTCGATACGACGAGAAATACCACCAGCACGAGGGCTGTTTGGCATTAAGACTAAATAGCGACCAGCCAGGCTGATGAAGGTAGTCAGCGCAGCACCTTTATTACCACGCTCTTCTTTTTCAATTTGGACAACCAGTTCCTGGCCAACAGAAAGCACGTCCTGAACATTCAGACGACCATTAGTATCGTCATTGTCATCACGCTTTTTGAAGTAGGTTTTTGAAATTTCTTTCAGTGGTAAGAAGCCTTGTCTTTCTGCACCATAGTCAACAAAGACAGCTTCTAAACTCGGTTCTACACGAGTGATTTTTCCCTTATAAATATTACCTTTCTTTTGTTCTCTGGAAGGTGTATCGATATCCAGATCAAACAGGCGTTGGCCATCGACCATTGCCACACGCAACTCTTCTTCGTGCGTTGCGTTAATTAAAATTCGTTTCATGCACTAACCTCAATGTTGAGGTCCGCATATCCTGCCGCACACCACCGTAGCGGACGCGTTAGCCAATCGGGCTTTACAGAGCGACGATGTCTGTTATTCAGTAATTAATTGTAAATCGTATTGTTTCTTCATGTGCCCTCCCATCAAGGCATGCATGATCCATCTTTGTATCTTTTTCGTGTTGCAATAAGGTTCTGCAACTTTCATTGGTTTCTCAGCTTAAGTTAAGCTTTATGTATCTGAACCGTTCTTCTTATATTAATTACTTTAAATTGTCGTCCTGCCTGATGCGTCTTTCTACTCGTTTTGATGGCAATCAAGACATGGGAACCTGATATTCTTACAAGGACTCCCTATGAGTCCGCCTGCTGAACCCCTGTTCAGCCAAGATATATTTGTTTACCGGGCGCCGCATCAACCTCATTTGTGGAGGGCGCGACGCAAAAATCAGTCAACGTGGGCAAAAGTAGGTATACTGACCTCATTTTACGCACGGACCAACGATCGAATATAGCAGTCTATTGCCATCTCAGCAACTGAAAAATTAAACCTATTCTATGGCAGCTCACAAACCACAGTCACAAAAAGTGCAATTTATCGAAATAAGTGCTTCTCAAGCCGGGCAACGTATCGATAATTTTTTACTCACTCTTGAAAAAGGAGTGCCCAAAAGTCGCATTTATCGAGCTATCCGTAAAGGTGAAGTTCGGGTCAATAAAGGACGCATCAAACAAACCTATAAAATCGAAGCCGGTGACGTCATTCGTGTGCCACCACTGCAAGTTTCTGAAAAAACAGCACCGACCGAGATTAATGAATCACTTCAGCAGCAATTACTGGCCAGTATCATTTTTGAAGATGATGCCATGCTGGTGTTGAATAAACCCTCAGGACTTGCTGTACACGCCGGAACCCAAATTCAGGTTGGTGTCATTGAAGCTTTTCGGCTAATTAAACCCGAATTGGAATTTATCGAATTAGTTCACCGTCTGGATCGTGATACATCGGGCTGTTTACTAATAGCGAAAAGTCGTGAAAGCCTGCTCAATCTTCAGCAACAGATGCTTTCGGATCAAATCGATAAACGCTACCTGACATTACTCAAAGGTGAAATGAATAGCGGTGAAGTCTATATAGAGCAACCTTTACAAAAAAACACCGTGTCTTCCGGTGAACGTATGGTTAAAGTCGACCCAGAAGGTAAATCGGCAAAGACACTATTCATAAAAAGACAAAGTTATAGCATCGCTCAACTGAGCGAAGTCAAACTGTTTACTGGAAGAACACATCAAATTCGTGTTCACTCTGCCTGGTCTGGTCATCCGGTAGCAGGCGATGATAAATATGGCGACCGTGAATTTAATAAACAAATGAAAACGTTTGGACTTAAACGTTTATTTCTACATGCCTGGCGACTGGGTATTCACCACCCTATCACTCAGGAACCACTCTCACTTGAAGCACCACTTCCAGAGAAATTGCAGCAGGTCATAAAACAGCTGGAGCAAGCATGAGTCCTTACCAACTCATTGTGTTCGACTGGGATGGGACCTTAATGGATTCAACAGGTCATATCACGGCTTGTATGCATCAAGCCATTGCCACATTATCACTTGAGCCATTGAGCGACAGCCAGGTGAGTCATATTATCGGGCTGGGATTAAACGAAGCGGTTCAAACGCTCTACCCTGATGCGGATACCACGACTTGGAATGCATTAGCTGATTGTTATCGACAAACCTGGATCAGCACCCCAGAATCGACACCGCTGTTTGAACATGCGGAAAACCTGCTTAAGCAACTTAATGAGCAAGAGATATTTTTGGGTGTAGCCACAGGAAAAAGCCGTCGGGGTCTGGACAGAGCCCTAAAGGAAACGGGGCTGGGTGAGTTATTTATCTCAACCCGATGCGCGGATGAATGTCATTCCAAACCCCATCCTCAGATGTTAATGGAACTGATGGATTTTGTCGGTGTTGATGCCGAACAAACACTGATGATTGGTGATACAGAATTCGACTTAATGATGGCTCATAATGCCGGCGCGCATAGTTTAGGTATCACACATGGTGCCCACTCAGAAACAACACTAAAAGCAGCTAAGCCAAAAGCTATTGTCCATAATCTTTATCAAGTCGAGAAATGGTTAACTCGTCCTGACACAGAGTTTTGATATGATGGCATACTTATGTTTTTTTCAGGAATAGATCAATATGGCAACATTCGGCGATTTCCCATCTAATAATAATTCGGAAAATAAGGGCAACGACAAGGAAGATCATAGCTGGGAGCGTAATGTTCTGAGAGATTTAGCTTTTGCAGCCATCAGAGAACAACGTAATAAACGTCGCTGGGGTTATGTCTTTAAAGGTCTGCTTTTCCTCTACCTTATCGCTTTTTTAATACTGAGCTACTCACCAAGTAAACTCTCTTCAGCCACTGGTCCTCATACCGCCATGGTCGAAATCAGTGGACCTATTGCCAGTGACTCAGAAGCCAATGCTGACAATATTGTGACCGGTATTCGTAATGCCTTCGAAGACCAGTCAGCGAAAGGCTTGATCCTACGAATGAATACGCCGGGCGGCAGCCCTGTACAATCTGGCATTGTGAATGACGAAATTCAACGTCTGAAAAAAACACGTCCTGATTTTCCAGTTTATGCTGTGATCCAGGATGTCTGTGCTTCTGGTGGTTATTACATCGCTGTAGCGGCCGATAAAATTTATGCAGATAAAGCCAGTATTGTGGGTTCAATTGGCGTCAGAATGGATGGTTTTGGCTTCACCGATTTGATTGATAAAGTGGGCGTTGAACGCCGTTCTTTAACGGCTGGAGAACATAAAGCCTTTTTAGATCCATTCCTGCCGATGAAAGAATCGGATCTCAAACATGCTCACCAAATGCTGGATACCATTCATCAACAATTTATTGACGTAGTAAAAGCAGGTCGTGGAGACAGACTGGCGAAGGATGATAATCTATTTTCAGGTTTGTTCTGGTCAGGTGAGCAAGCGGTCAATCTTGGTTTGATTGACGGTTTAGCCAATACCAGTACGGTTGCACGTGATATGTTAGGTGCCGAAGATATTGTTGATTACACCCCACGTCCCAACTATCTTGACCAGTTTGCAGGAAAGCTCGGCGCATCAATTTCTCAATTTGTCAGTGAGAAGGCATCATGGAGTGTGAACTGATATGGCAGATACCATTGAATTAACCGAAGCCCAACGACAAGAACGTGATGAGCGTTTTCGTTATGTTGATCTGACGCATCCGCTAATGAAGGCGTTGTATGAAATGCAGCTGGACTTAGACTTAGAGAACGAGCAGGAGGAGCAAATATGACGCTTTCCGCCGAATCCCTAGTCAATAAATCACTGGAACTGGTTTCTCCTCCCACTACCTACACTCAACTCAACGAGCTAATGGAAGATCCAGACAGTAGTATTGATGATATCAGTGCTGTCATTAATACCGATCCAGCCTTAGCCACACGTTTATTAAAGATTGTGAATAGCCCTTTTTACGGCTTTCCATCGCAAATCAATACCATTTCACGTGCCATCACCATCATTGGTACTCGTGAGTTGACCAACCTCATTCTGGCCACATCCGTACTCAATTCCTTCAAGGGAATTCCGACGTCACTCATTAATATGAATGAGTTCTGGCGTCATAGTTTTGCCAGTGCTATTGCCAGTAAAATGTTGGCGGAAGAATGTGGTCAACGTGCAAGCGAACGCTTTTTTATTGCTGGACTTCTGCATAATATTGGTAGCTTAGTGATATATCAAACGGTGCCTGAACTGGCACGCGAAGCGATTAATAGTGCGGAGTTTGGTCATGAAGTGATTTATGAAGCAGAACAACGTGCGATGGGCTTTGATCATACCCATGTGGGTGAAGCTCTCACCAAAGCATGGCGACTGCCAAAATCACTGCAGGAAGTAGCACGCTACCATCACTCACCGTCGCAAGCTGATGAGTATATGATTGATGCAGCAGTTGTACATATTGCTGACATCTTGGTATCTTCCGTGCCCTTCGGACACAGTGGTGATAGCCATGTTCCCCCATTAGACCCAGCAGCATGGGACTTACTGGGTTTAAATGAATATCAGATTCCGGATTTGCTGAGACAAGTTGCCAAGCAAATCGAACGTTTGGAATCGGTTATGATGACTGAACATTAAATTTCGAAATAAGACTAATCTATTCAAGAGGCTTACAATGAGAACGGTTCTTCTCGGTGCACCAGGCTCCGGTAAAGGTACACAAGGTGTTGTGTTATCAAAGAAATTCAATATCCCTCAAATCTCAACAGGTGACTTACTGCGTGCCGCAGTGAAAGCTGGCACAGAATTAGGTAAACAAGCTAAAAGTGCGATGGATGCCGGTGCCCTGGTTTCTGATGATATCGTTATCGGTCTGATCCGTGAGCGTTTATCAGAAGAAGATGCTTTAGATGGCTACATTCTTGATGGTTTCCCACGTAATATCGCTCAGGCTGAAGCGTTAGACAGTATGCTTGAGCAATTAGGCCAGCCATTACAAGGGGTTGTGTTACTGGACGTACCATTTGAAGAATTGATGCAACGTTTAACAGGTCGTCGCACCTGTAAAGACTGTGGTGCTATCTACAATATTCACTTGTCACCGCCTAAAAAAGAAGGCCAATGTGATAGCTGTGGTGGTGAATTATTTCAACGCGCTGACGACAACGAAGAAACCATTGGTAATCGTCTGAAAGTCTATGAAGAGCAAACAGCGCCATTGATTGGTTATTATCAGAGACAACACAAACTGCACGCTATCCCAGGCACAGGTGACATCGATGAAATCACCAATGCCGTTGGCGCTGTCTTCGACACTATCTAACTGCAAGCATCATATACCGGCCCACATTTGGGCCGGTTTTACTTTATGGCCAATATTTTAGCTGTTGGGATCGCCACCATTGATATTATCAATCGTGTGAGTCGCTATCCAAAAGAAGATGACGAAGTTCGGGCTGTCAGTCAGACCATTCGGCGCGGTGGTAATGCCACCAATACACTGGTTGTACTCAGTCAGTTAGGTCACCAATGTGCTTGGTCTGGTGTAATAATAGACGAGAGCGATGCTGCCATTGTCAAAAATGAACTAGCTGAGCATCAGATTGACTTTAACCACTGCAAAGTCATTTCTCAGGGCAAATTACCCACCTCTTATATTAATGTCAGCGAAAGTACCGGAAGCCGAACGATTGTGCATTACCGGGACTGCCCAGAACTGGATTTTGCGTTTTTTTCGCAACTCGATTTAAACACATTTCACTGGGTGCACTTTGAAGGCCGAAATGTAGCTGAATTAAAGCAAATGCTGAGTTGGTTAAAAACACACTACCCTCATTTACCTTGCTCTTTGGAAATTGAGAAACCGCGTGAAGGAATAGAGCAGCTGTTTTCTTTAGCGGATGTACTTCTGTTCTCAAAACCTTATGCAATCAGTCAGGGGTTTAGCTCAGCACAACACTTTCTTCAGAGTTTAACAAAGGAAAATATCATGACCTGCAGCTGGGGAGAGGCAGGCGCCTGGCTTAAGGCCAATGATAAAATCATTCACTGCCCCGCCTTCCCTCCGCCAGAGGTAGTTGATACGCTGGCTGCTGGTGATACATTTAATGCAGGCATTATTTCAGGATTGGCTAAGCAGCTTTCTCACCAAGAGACTCTTGAGTATGCATGTCGTCTGGCCGGACACAAATGCGGCCAGGATGGACTGACTAATTTAACGATACCATGACAGAAATCTATCTATGCAATCAAAATGAGCTTGAGGAATATCAAACCCGCGGCTTCGATATTGAACTAGGCGGTGATAAAACATTGGATTTTTTCCTGCTAAAACAGGATGGCGAAGTTCGAGCCTATTTAAACTTTTGTCCTCATCTGGGTATTCCGCTTAATTGGCAACCTGATCAGTTTATGTCGCTGGAAGGTACCCATATTCAATGTTCAACACATGGTGCCCTGTTTCAACTGGAAGATGGTTACTGCTTTTCCGGGCCATGCCGAGGCGAGAGTTTGACCCCACTGAATATCAAGGTTTCAGCCACTGGGGATGTTTACCTGATCTCTTCTAGCTGATAGGGTGAACAATTATCTTGTCTCGGAGATAATTGTGGAATTATTGGAAAAATGGTCTGAAGCCTCAATTACTAGCCTGAGTTTTTTCTGGATGGCGCTATGGGCATTTATTTTTGGCTATATCCTCAGCAGTATCATTCAGGTGATGGTCTCCAGAAAAGAAATGCGTGACCTAATGGGAGGCGATGACCTCAGATCCATATCAACAGGTACCTTGTTCGGTTTTATCTCTAGCTCATGTAGTTTTGCCGCATTATCGACCACCCGGGCCTTATTCCAGAAAGGGGCTACTTTTGCTGCCTCCATGGCCTATATGCTTGCTTCCACTAACCTTGTTATTGAACTCGGCTTTGTCATCGCCATTTTTCTCGGCTGGCAATTTGTTATTGGGGAATATATAGGTGCCGTTTTATTAATCCTGATTGCCTGGTTGTTTATTTATTTGACCAATCCTGAGTCCCTGATAAAACAGGCACGCGAAAATAAACCTGATGAGATGAATGCCAACGAATCAGACGGATATAAGTGGTCACGTTTATTCAGTAAAGAAATTTGGCAAAAAATCAGCCAAAAATATGTCATGGAATGGCAAATGGTATGGAAGGACGTACTGATTGGTTTTACTGTGGCAGGCATTATCTCTGCGTTTGTCCCTGACGCTTTTTTTAAATGGTTATTTATCGGTGCAGGCACAGAAAATCCAGACTTTTGGTCAGTATTACAGCAAACATTAGTGGGTCCAATAGCCGCTTTTTTCACCTTTATAGGCTCTATGGGTAATATTCCACTTGCAGCTGTGTTGTATGGTCAGGGTGTAGCTTTTGCCGGTGTGATGGCATTCATCTTCTCAGATATGGTTGTTTTGCCTGTACTTCGCATCAATGCGAAATATTATGGTTGGAAAATGGCATTATTTATTTTAATGATGCTGTTCACCTGTTTAGTGATTACCTCTCTGTTACTGCATTATGGTTTCCAGGTATTCGATTTACTTCCCAATCTACAGAACTGGTCATCACCGGCGGAACAAGATCACTTTAAACTTAACTACAATTTCTTTTTGAATATTGGTTTCTTACTTATTTCAGCCTATCTTTTTTTGACATGGAGAAACGCGCAATCCAGTCATCATCATGACCATAACAAAACCATGTCATGGACTGACATTGTGATGAATTCACTAACGATACTGTCAGGGGTTTGGTTAGCAGGCGGCGTATTAGTGAAATTAGTGCTGAATTAATCTGTTTCAGCGCTAAGTATATGTCTCACTGCTTCTCTTAGCTCATTAACGATATGTTTACGTCCTGTCAGCTTGAGTTGTTCAGCAACAGCATCAAATGATCTGCCCTGCAAAATCAGCATAATCAAT
The DNA here is from genome assembly GCF_000214595.1 of Methylophaga thalassica MP. Taxonomy (GTDB): domain Bacteria; phylum Pseudomonadota; class Gammaproteobacteria; order Nitrosococcales; family Methylophagaceae; genus Methylophaga; species Methylophaga thalassica. Next base: position 448,843 of record NZ_AFIG01000003.1, read on the forward strand.
AGATGCTGTTGCTTTAATTGCAGTTGCTTAAAACATGGCTGAGAAAGCTGATCGCCAAGCCACTGCCACAATGCCCATTCCGAAGACTCATAAGGGCGTTGTTTAAAAGCAAAACTGTTTACTTGCTGCTGATAATCAAGCATCAACGTTTCATCATCAAAAGACTGACTGATTTGCATGACTGCTTCCGCATCCAGTTCTTGCCACTGCCTTTCCAGTAAAAAAGTCCACTGCTGGGCTAGCGTTTGATGTGCCCTTTTGACCAGCTTTTCTCCATCAGCATTGATGGCTTTTAACATCATCACCGATAGACTGCCAGAGACCTCGTCCCGGTGTTGGCCGATACGCACAATTTTAAACCCGGCTTTTGACCAGAAACGGAGTAACTCGACCGACAGTGCAAAGCTGACACCGACCGTATCAGCACCATCTACACTAGCAAGATAATGCTGTAATAAAAGCTGACCCCAGCCTCGTTGTTGGCAATCAGGATGCACAGCGATACGGCTTATTCGCTGATAATGGTATTGCCCAGCATCCTCAATTCCGGCGTGCACTAGTAAGGATTGCGGTAATAAATGTCCTTTTAGACGACGCGTACCATCATAAACTTGTTGTGCTAACTCACCGTCCAGAGCTGACTCAGTAATCGTCCATAGTGTGGCAACGACATTCCCCTGGAAACGCAAAACACTGACCTGCATATCAGGATGATCCAATAACATCTGCACATCAGCTGGACGTGTTCGGTAATGGGCCAGTGCCATCAAACCAAATACCTGCCTGAGTAAACGTTCATCATTCAACAATTGCTGTTGTTCAAGCGTTTCAAAAATCAGCTGGTTTTCCTCAGCAGCAGAGATTGCTTGTCCATCAACTGGCTCAGCATCTAACAGCAATGCGGCAAAACTAAATTGCTCAACCACATCATTCTCAGCCCAGCGAACGGGTTTCTCCAACACATATGCCCGCCAGCCTGGAGCTAATCTATCCAAGGTTTTATAAAAACGCAGCACAAAGCCGCGTCCGGTCCCTTCATAACCATGGATAGTGGAGCTGAATACTAAGCGGGAATAGTTGATCAGATATTGCTCCAGCATACTGGCTGGAATGGCCGCGGCTTCATCAATGATCAACAAATCGGTGGCTGGTTGGCTCAGCAAAATAGCATCGGGTGCCATAAACTCAATGATGGCATCATGCCAGCGAACAGATGTTTTACCCAGTTTACTCTCTGCTAATTGCTGATGAGCATGTAGCAGTAAAGTTTGGATACTTGCCGGACTGGGTGCCGTCAACAGAATATGTTGCTTACCTGATTTCAGAAGTTCAGCAGCGGCCATTCCTAATAAAGCCGTTTTGCCCCGTCCCCGATCTGCCGTTAACACTAATGGACGGCGACGATGCCCGTTAACAACTTTCGTCACAGCAGCAATCGCTTCACCTTGTTCTTCCGTCGGCGTCGGAATAAGGGGAGATGGAGGATTTGCAGCTTGCAGAGGAATTAAATCAGGTAACGTTTGCTGCTGATTAAAGCATTGAATCGCGGGAAAGGTAGTGGCGATAGCCAGAAACCGTGTCAGCCAGCGCGTCGGTTTTAATGCCGTATTGAGCAGGACCAACACTGTACCACCGGCTTTGACACAGCCGATAAGAGCACCAAATGCATCAGCGTCAAACTGCGCTGTTACCTGAAAAATGAGCAGCTCACACTCTTGCCCTAAATGCTGATGCGCCTTTTTAACCGATACTGCTTCATCTGAAGCAGTATTGTCAGTTAGCCAAAAGCAAGTAGACGGGGGTACTGATTGATAAAAAATCTGTGCCTGTTTATTAAGCCAATCAAAATCGCCTTGTAATATCCAACAGTGACGCTGTGGCAAAGACATCATTTATCATTTAAAGCTTAATAGTGCGGTGGCGGTGGCTCATCGCTCGGCCGCATGAGTTGCATCTGTTGCATGCTTTCCATTTGCGCTTTGAAAGCAGCCATACGTTGTTCCAGCCGATCAATCTGTTTTTGTTGATTGATGACTACCTGATTTAACTCTTCCAGCAAACCGTCCTGAAAAGCTAAACGGGTTTGAAGATCAATAATGTCATTATTCATTAATCATCTCCGTCATAAGATAAGGCAGGCCCCAACCAACGCTCTGCTGTTTGCTTATCCCAGCCTTTACGCTGAGCATAGTCTTCCACCTGATCCTGATCGATTTTGCCCAGACCAAAATAACGTGATTCAGGATGTGCAAAATAGAAACCACTGACAGCGGCTGTCGGCAACATGGCATAGCTTTCAGTAATAGTCATGCCGGCATGTGTGACAGGATCAATCAGATCCCATAACAGCCCTTTTTCAGTATGGTCCGGACAGGCCGGATAACCTGGCGCAGGACGAATGCCTTGGTACTTCTCGTCAATCAGCGCTTCATTATCTAATTGCTCTTGTTTGGCATACCCCCAGAACTCTTTACGCACCCGTTCATGCATACGTTCAGCAAAGGCTTCTGCCAGACGATCCGCCAGCGCTTTCAGCATAATGCTGTGGTAATCATCATGATCTTCTTCAAAACGGGCGACGTGTTCATCAATGCCAATACCCGCAGTGACCGCAAAAGCGCCGATATAATCATTCACGCCGGTTTCTTTTGGTGCGATAAAATCAGCTAAAGCAGCATTAGGGCGACCAGGTGGACGTTCGGTTTGTTGACGTAAGCTATGCAGCGTCATCAACACTTCATCACGATTATCATCACGATAGACTTCAATATCATCGTCATTGATGCTGTTGGCTGCGAACAGACCGATCACCGCTTTCGCTGTCAGCCATTTTTCATCGACAATTTGCTGCAACATTTTTTTCGCATCTTCAAATAAGTGCGTGGCATGTTCACCCACCACTTCATCAGTCAAGATACGTGGGAATTTACCCGCCAGTTCCCATGATTGGAAAAATGGCGTCCAGTCAATACGCTCAACTAATTCAGCCAATGGATAGTCATCAAACACTTCCAAACCTAATTTAGCGGGTTTGGTAGGTTGATAAGCGGCCCAGTCAATCTTGGTTTTATTCGCTCGTGCTTCAGCAATACTTAATTGACGGCGACTGCTCTTACGTCCTTTATGTCTTGAACGCTTCTCTTCATAATCTTTTTTCAGATCCGCAATAAAGGCATCACGTGTGTCTTTGGTGACTAAACGCTGGGCCACACCCACCGCACGTGACGCATCTTTTACATAAATACTGCAGCCATGATAGTTCGGTTCGATTTTCACAGCCGTATGGATTAATGAGGTCGTTGCACCGCCAATCATTAACGGCGTCTCCATACCCAGTCGCTCCATTTCTTTAGCGACGTGCACCATTTCATCCAGTGATGGCGTAATCAGGCCAGACAAGCCAATAATGTCGACATTTTCTTCTCGTGCTGTATCCAGAATTTTCTGTGCTGGCACCATGACACCGAGATCAATGACTTCGAAGTTATTACATTGCAGCACCACGCCAACGATATTTTTACCAATATCATGTACGTCACCTTTGACCGTGGCCATCAGGATCTTGCCGTTATTTTTGCTGGTGTCACCCTCTTCTTTCGCCGCTTCGATAAAGGGCATCAAATAGGCGACGGCTTTTTTCATCACGCGGGCAGACTTGACCACCTGAGGTAAAAACATCTTACCTTCACCAAATAAGTCACCAACCACATTCATGCCATCCATTAATGGCCCTTCAATCACTTCCAATGGTTTGGCATATTGCTGACGGGCTTCTTCCGTATCGTCTTCAACGTAATCAGCAATGCCTTTAACCAAAGCATGTTCCAGACGTTTTATCACCGGCAGTTCACGCCAGGCCAGGTCTTCCTGCTTAGCAACACTGCCGCCTTCACCTTTGTATTTTTCTGCCAGTTCCAGCAGGCGGTCAGTGGAATCGTCACGACGGTTTTGCACGACGTCTTCTACGGCTTCACGCAATTCTTCTGGCAAATCATCATAAATCGCCAACTGGCCGGCATTGACAATACCCATATCCATACCGGCTTTAATGGCGTGGTAAAGGAAAACCGCATGAATCGCTTCACGAACCGGATTATTACCACGGAATGAGAAGGAGACATTCGACACACCACCACTGATCAGCGCATGTGGCAGACTCTGTTTAATATCATGCACCGCCTCGATAAAATCGACGGCATAGTTATTGTGTTCTTCAATACCTGTAGCCACGGCAAAAATATTCGGATCGAAAATGATGTCTTCTGGTGGGAAATGCACTTTTTCAGTTAACACTTCATAAGAGCGTCTGCAGATTTCCAGTTTACGTTGGCGGGTATCAGCCTGACCAACTTCGTCAAACGCCATTACAATCACTGCCGCACCATAGCGACGAACCAGCTTGGCCTGTTCGATGAATTTTTCTTCGCCTTCTTTCAAGCTAATGGAGTTAACAATGCCTTTACCCTGAATGCATTTCAGACCGGCCTCAATAACTTCCCATTTGGATGAGTCAATCATCACAGGAACACGACTGATATCTGGCTCAGCAGCCAGTAAATTGAGGAAGGTGACCATAGCCTCTTTCGAGTCCAACATGCCTTCATCCATGTTGATATCGATGATTTGAGCACCATTCTCCACTTGCTGACGAGCGACTTCTAAAGCGGTGTCGTAGTCACCTTCTTTAATCAACTTGGCAAAGCGGGCGGAACCCGTGACGTTGGTTCGTTCACCGACGTTCACAAACAGGCTGTCAGGAGTGATATTCAGTGGTTCTAAACCACTTAAACGGCAATGATGTAAATTAGCTTTTGGCTGACGTGGTTTAATGCCTGCCACTGCATCGGCAATGGCTTTAATATGTGCAGGTGCGGTACCACAGCAGCCACCAACAATATTCAAGAAACCAGATTGTGCCCATTCTTTAATTTGCGCCGCCATGACTTCTGGTGACTCATCATATTCACCAAACTCATTTGGCAAACCCGCATTTGGGTGAGCACTGACGTGGCAAGTTACCACATTGGATAATTCTTCTACGTATTGACGTAATTGCTCTGCACCCAACGCACAGTTCAGACCAATACTCAGCGGCTGGATATGTGCCAGTGAGTTCCAGAATGCTTCGGCGGTTTGACCAGAAAGCGTACGGCCACTGGCATCAGTGATGGTGCCAGAAATCATGACCGGAATATGCACATTGTTCTGCTCGCAGAACTGATCAATCGCAAACAGAGCGGCTTTGGCATTTAATGTGTCAAAAACGGTTTCCACCAGCAATAAATCCGCACCGCCATCAACCAAACCACGAATGGCTTCCAGATACGCTTCAACCAGTTCATCAAAACTGACATTACGAAAGCCAGGGTTATTTACGTCAGGAGAAATACTGGCCGTGCGGTTAGTTGGGCCTAACACCCCAGTGACAAAACGCGGTTTATCCGGATTTTTCGCTGTAAACTCAGCAGCCACTTCTTTGGCAAGTTCAGCGGAGACTTTGTTTAACTCATACACCAGATCTTCCATCTGGTAATCAGCCATGGCAATAGAAGTGCCGTTAAAGGTATTGGTTTCGACAATATCCGCACCCGCTTCAAAATAAGCGCGGTGGATATCGCGAATAATCTGCGGTTGGGTCAGAGACAAAAGATCGTTATTGCCTTTAACATCACAAGGATGATCAGCAAATCGCGCTCCACGGAAATCTTTCTCTTCCAACTTGTAGCTTTGAATCAACGTGCCCATGCCACCATCAAGAATCAGGATACGTTGTTCGAGTAAGGATTTAATTTGTTGAAGCACAGTCATTTAAAGCAGATTTCCCATCTGGTAAAGCGATTATAAAAATCGCACGATTATACCAGATACTCACCATGACTTTTTAACTCTGATCGATGTAGTTCAGCCAGCATTGCTGCTGGCTGATTAACGATTTACACCTTGAATGACGATAAGCCGGTTTGCAACTCATTGGCTGTGGCATCCAAATCGCTACCGACCTGACTCAATTGTTTTGCGCCTTCCGCCGTTTGCTGAACCAGATCAGAAATACGGGTTAAGTTCTCACTGACGTTTTCACAGACATTACTCTGCTCTTCAGTGGCTGAAGCAATCTGTAAAGTCATTTCAGAGACTTCATCAATGGCGGTTTTAATTTTCATTAAGGCACTGGCAGCTGAATGCGCTAATTCCACGCTATGCTCTACCTGCTGACCGCTTTTCTTCATCGCTTCAGAGGCTTCTTTATTACCCTGATTCAATAATGAAAGACGATTCTGGATTTCTACAGTCGCTGACTGCGAACGGTTAGCCAATGCACGTACTTCATCTGCCACTACAGCAAAACCACGTCCTTTTTCACCTGCTCTGGCAGCTTCAATCGCGGCATTCAATGCTAATAAATTGGTTTGTTCGGCGATGCCCTGAATTTCAACCAAAATCTCGGCAATAGCGCCGCTGTTTTTGACCAGTTGATCCAACGCTGCTTCAGAAAGTTGAACACTGTTTTTCACATCACTGATTGACTGTGCATTCTGACTGACAAGATCGGCACCGGCTTCGGTTGATTGGTGTGCATCACTGACAAGTGTCGCTGTACGCTCAGCATTACCGGCAATTTGCTGAGCTGAGGCCGACATTTCAGTAACTGCAGACACCATCTGATCTAATAAACTGCTTTGCTCATTCATCTGCTCACTGGTTTGCTGACTAATTTGCTTACCTTGTGCGGACAATTCACTTATGCGGTTACCGATAGGCAGCATCTTTTTAATGAGCGTCTGTAACTTCTCAATAAATGTATTTAATAAACCAGCCAATTTGCTGGTTTCATCCTGGCGAGTGATATTAATGCGTTGAGTGAGATCACCTTCTCCACCGGCCAATTTACCCACAATGCCCGTCATATCATGTAAGGGTTTCACGCTACTTTTCGCGACGAACCAGACAATAACCATTCCGATGATCGCGAATAAGATGCCGAGTAACGTTGTCTGGGTGATAAATCGTGACTGCTGTTTATCCATGAATGACTGCTGCTTCTCAATATCAGCATAGATAACCGCTTCAGGCACTGAAATATAGACAATCCATGGCTTATCAGCTTTAGCTAGAGTGAACGGTTTTAAAACTCTCAATGCAGAGTCGTCAGCAAATATTTTGCCCTCACCCGAAGCAGATACGGCTTTAATTTTTTCGACCAGATCAGCATCGATAGACTTCAGGTTTTTGCCCACTAATTCAGGATGCTCGCTATCAGCAACGATGACACCCTTGGGGCTTAATAACAGCATCTGACCAGCGCCATCATAAAGCCGTTTATCAACATCTATGACTTTGGATTGCAGGAAGTCAGCACTGATATCCACACCCGTCATGCCAATAAACTGTCCGTTGTTGTTAATGGGGACGACCATACTGGTCAATAAAACATCCTTACCATTAATAGGATAAATATAAGGGTCAATAACACAATTTTTGTTGGAATCCTTCGGGCATAGGTAATATTCGCCAGCTCTGACACCATTTTCGTCACGGCTCTGGTCTTCAAGTCCAACCAGATTCTCAATAGTAAACCCCTCATCATTACCGTGAATGACATAAGGTAGGAAACGACCATTTTCATCACTACCCGTTGTTGAACGATATAAACCATCAGAAAAATCGAGTTGATTCGGTTCAAAAGCGACATAGGTCCCTAAGAAATTAGGGCTCAGATTTAAGGTCTTTTTCAGGATATCAAGTGCTAGTTGACGTTTATCAATGCTATTCGAGGCATCGGCGAGTGTCTGCATAGACATCGATGTGGTAGTGGCTACATTTAACGCTTTTTCAAGAGGCACAAGCAGACTGGCACTGGTATCACTGGCCAGCAGATCCAGATAGTTTTCTGCCTGCTCTTTTGTTATTTCACTGCTGTAATCTGCTAGTGAATCGTTAATTTTGCCAAAGTTGTATACCACAACAAGTGCCGTTACCAACACAACAGACAGCAGACTCAGCCCAGCCCAAACGCTAAAGCGTTGCTGAATAGATAAATTCATTTTAACTCCGTAGAAATACAGCCACCCGTCAAAACTGTATCCTGTTTGTTAGCTGATGAATAAAGCTAAAGCGCCACTATAAAAATGTACACAAACAGACGACAAACTCAGGCTACTGTTCTCCATTAAACAGTGCTCAAACGTGTTCTATAAGTTATGACAAGTCACCAAAGAAATGATGATGTGCAAAATATGACAGAAAGCGAAATAGAAAACAATGTTTAATGAGAGGAAACATGGATTCAGTCACATATCACTTTCTCAATACAGTCTCATGCCGACTTTTTTCACGGTATCGCCATCGACTTCATTCACTACCCAATGAATGCCATGCCAATCAATATCATCCCCCACTACAGGGTGTCCACCTACACGGCGGGCAATAAATTCCCCTAGACTGACGCCGACTTCCTGAGGACTGATGGTTAAGCCATAGGCCTTAGCCACATCCACTAACATAGCATCGCCATTGAGTACAAACGAACCAAAAAAGGCTAACTGTTTCTGGTTAAGTTGATTATCGCCATTGAATAACTCATTCAGATTATCTAAATCTTCTTCGCGACTAATCACACATAAAATGTCGCCTAATTTTAAGCGGGTACTACCTTTAGGATGAATCATCTCTTCATTACGGAATAATGCAGAAATCATTGCCCCTGATGGAAAGCGTAATAACCGAATAGGTTGCTCATCAAGGCGATGATTTTCTACTTTATAGACAAACATTTCATAATCACGCTCGGGCAAAATCCCCAGAGATCCACGCTGTCTTGGGCTGGCTTTTTTAGGGATCTGTACCCGCATCCATTTTGCCATCGGCAATAATGTTCCGCCCTGAATTAATAGCGACAGCAGGACCACAGCAAACGCCACATTGAAATACATTGACGAATTCTCTACTCCGCCGATAACAGGGAAAATCGCTAACACAATCGGTACAGCACCACGCAATCCAACCCAGGAAATGAAGCCGATTTCTCGCCAGCGGAACTTAAAGAACGGTTTTACTGAGAGCACGACAGCCAGCGGTCTGGCAACAAAAATAAGGGCTAAGGCAATAACCAGTGACGGTAAAGCATATTTCATCAATTCAGTTGGCGTGACCAACATACCCAGCACCAGGAATAAGCCAATTTGACTTAACCAGGCCAGGCCGTCATACACAGGTAAAATGTGTTGTAACTGACGCGTGTTTTCACTGCCTATCATTAAGCCGCAAAGATAGATCGCCAGAAAACCACTGCCCCCCACCCAGGAAGCCATCCCAAAAATAGTAAACCCCAGTGCTAAAGCCAGCAGAGAATACAGGCCTGGTACCAACTCTAATTTGTTCAATAAACGTTTGACTAACCAACCGCCTAAAAGACCAATACCAATGCCAAAACCAAATTGTTGCAGGAAAAATAAGACATTGCCTAAAACCGTATTTTCATCACTGATCAATAACTGAATAAACATCAAGGTGAGGAAAATAGCCATCGGATCGTTAGTACCGGATTCAATTTCAAGGGTAGCACCAACCCGCTCGTTGATATTAATCCCTTGGCCACGCAACATGGAAAATACAGCGGCCGCATCGGTTGATCCGACAATAGCACCAATCAACAGCCCTTCAACCAATGTCAGATCAAAAATCCACATTGCGATTAAACCAACGACGCCACTGGTAATAAACACGCCGACTGTAGCCATAGATAAGGCAGGTTTAAAACCAACACGGAATGTTTTCAGGCGAGTACGCATCCCACCATCAAGCAAAATCATCGCTAATGCCAGATGACCGATGACAAAGGCCACAGAATAATTATCAAACTGAATACCTAAAACACCGTCTTCCCCAGCCAACATACCTAAAGCCAGGAAGATAATCAGCAGAGGCAGACCAAATAATGACGATAAGCGGCTGGCCAGAATGCTGAGAGCAATCAGGGAACCACTTAACAGAAACAACATACTTATCGAATTCATAGGGGCGCTTTTAAATATGAGCTATGTCATAAACATAGCAACAAATGCTCGGAAGAGCACGAAATGACAGTGAATTTATCGCGGTGATGAGGGATTTTTTAAACTAAATGTCCCGGCCTCTTCAATATCAATAAAAGGTAAAAGGCTGCCGACATCCAGACGCGCCTTAAATCGATAATCAAATGAATCTTTGTTATTACTCATCAATTGACTGATTAACTTCGCACCGCCAATCAAGTCTGGCACAGCCCTGATTGTAAACTCCTCCGTGCCGTAACCTGCGACCCGAGGCAAGTCAGGTTCAGCACCACTTAAAATACGATAGCCATCAACTTCAACGGAATAGCTCATACCTTTCAATGGCAGTGCACTCCGGTTGGGATTAATGACTTTTAAGCCAACAAGAAATGTCGGTGTTGAAGCTGTTGATTGAGGCGCCAGAGTAAAGGAGGTGATATTGACCTGCGGCTGTTCGAACTGAGGAGACAATGTAGCGCATGCTGATAAGGTATAAGTCATGATAAAAAGAATGACCCAACGAAAGTGTCGCATTGAATGCTCCTGTGATGATTTAGAATCGAGTAACCCACAACAAATGATGCCCTCAGAGGCTTAATTCAAGCTTATCAGACAGATTAAATTGAAAGGTCACAAAAAAAGCGCCGCACTTTCTTTCAAAAGCACGGCGCCTGTTAAAGCTTATGGACGCAGTGTCCATTCAGAAATTCAGATTATTGACCGCGTTCCTGAACTTCTTCATTTTCATCCATCTCATATGCCGGATGCGGTGAGTTAGCAGAATCCTCTGCTTCCTCCATATTTTCTTTATATTCTTCGCTATGTTTTTTATCTTTAATGGTATCCAGCTCTTCACCCATTTCATGCGCCGGATGTTTTGCTCCCTCATGGGACGACTCATGTTCATTTGCGAAGGCTGCACCTGAGCTAAATAAAACCAGCATGACAACGGATAATAAAGTTGTTAGTTGTGTTTTTAACATGATTTTCTCCTTTGTTTGACTCCATCAAACATCGGTAAGAAGAACCTGAACAAATACCTATGTGTTCAGGACTGACTCCTACCCTAACGAATTCTTGAGTAAAATTCAAATCACGAAAAGATATTTTTCCTTTAATAATCAACAACTAAAATCATCACACCAGATCAGGCATAATCCCGAGCATCACGTCAGATAATCCTTAATGCTCACTCGGGAAATCACTGATTATCCTGCCGCCACGTTCTCAGCTCTCTCAGGTTTAGTAACGTTGATAAACCGATTCACGCCATTCAACAAGGCTTTTATTGCCGAGGTGGTGATATTCTGATCCTGACCAACACCAAACACGGTGGCATGCTCACCGACCTTAACCTCAACATAACTGACTGCCGTCGCATCAGACCCGGCGCTCATCCCATGCTCGTGATAATCAGCAACGGTAACCGTTTCACCAATATGCTCAGATATCGCTTTTGCCACCGCATCCAATGGGCCATTTCCCTGACCTTTTAATTCAATACGTTGTTGCTGATATTTCACCACCACATGGCTCAACACCTGATGACTTTCTTCATCGACAATATGGCTTCCCATGTATTGATATGGGCTATTCACCTGAATATATTCTTTATCAAACAAGGTCGCGATATTGTCAGCATTAATTTCACGCCCACTACTATCACTGACTTTCTGTACCACTTTGCTGAATTCAATCTGCAAACGTCGTGGCAATTCAAATCCGGCATGCTGCTGTAACAAGAAACTCACCCCCCCTTTGCCCGACTGACTATTTACCCGAACCACCGCATCATAACTACGATTCACATCCGCTGGATCAATTGGCAAATAAGGCACTTGCCAGTAATCATCGGCTTTTTGCACAGCCAACCCTTTTTTAATCGCATCTTGGTGTGAACCTGAAAATGCGGTAAACACCAATTCTCCTGCATACGGGTGGCGAGGATGTACAGGTAATTGTGTGGTTTCTTCAAACAACTGACGAATCTGATCCATCTGGGTGAAATCAACACCGGGATGGATCCCTTGTGAGTACAAGTTCATTGCCAAAGTGATCAAGTCCACATTACCGGTACGTTCACCGTTACCAAATAAACAGCCTTCCACACGATCAGCACCTGCCATTACCGCTAATTCAGCTGCTGCCACAGCTGTACCGCGATCATTATGTGGATGCACACTCAATATAATGCTGTCGCGATTGTTTAAATGGCGATGCATCCATTCCACCTGATCGGCATAAGTATTCGGCGTAGCCATCTCCACGGTTGCCGGCAAGTTAATAATCATCTTATGTTCTGGAGTCGGCTGCCAGATCGCCGTCACCGCATCACAGACTTCTTTGGCAAATTCAATTTCAGCACTGGAAAATGTCTCCGGTGAATATTGATAAATCCACTCAGTTTCCGGCTGTTTTGCCGTCATTTCTTTGACCCAGCGTGTTCCACGCTCAGCAATCTCTTTCACCCCAGCCTTGTCTGTGCGATAGACAATCTCACGAAATGCCGGTGCAATCGGATTGTACATATGCAAAATAGCACGCTTTGCGCCTTTTAAGGATTCCACTGTTCGGGCAATTAAGTCTTCTCTGGCTTGAGTTAACACTTCAATGGTGACATCATCAGGAATACGATTTTCTTCAATCAGCCGGCGTACGAAATTAAAGTCCGTCTCCGAAGCTGATGGAAAGCCAACTTCAATTTCTTTGAAGCCCATATCCACCAAGGCCAGAAAAAACCGCATTTTAGTGTCGACAGACATCGGATCAATCAAAGCCTGATTACCATCACGTAAATCGGTGCTCATCCAGATGGGGGCTTTATCCAGTACCACATTAGGCCACTGCCGATCCGGCAATTGGATAGCATCAAAGCGGCGATACTTCTGAGCGGGCTGACTAATCATGTCTGACTCCTGACAATACACATTAATGACACAAAAGATGCTGAAACAAATTTGCCTGACTCACCATATCAATCGGGTTAATTGATACTTTTCCGATGTACCGTTCATGACTTTTGATCATGTCCGTACATCGTGCCAGCCGCGCTTTTGGCGCATGGCTATCAGTTCCAGCCATGTGAAATAGTATAAAGAAGTGTTAATAGAATTAAATTGCTAAGCTTGCACAAAACCAATAAATAAAAGAATAATATTGCTTATATTTATTAAATATTGAAATATATAACCACAATATAAATTACCAGGAATATTTCATGTCTGAGCAACTTGATAAATACGATGTCATGATCTTGCAAAAATTACAGACTGACGGACGTATCACCAACCAGGAATTAGCCGAAGCCATCAAACTTTCACCCTCGCCCTGTCTGCGCCGGGTTAAACAAATGGAAGAAAAAGGCTTAATTGATGGTTACGTTGCTTTGCTCAACGCCAAAAAATTAGGCCTGACCTTAATGGCGTTTATTGGTATCAGTATGGATAAACATACACCGGAACGATTCGAAGCACTTGAGTCAACCCTCGCCGGTTGCCCTGAAGTCCTTGAGTGTCATCTGATCACCGGCCAATCGGCAGATTATTTATTAAAAGTCATTGTGAAAGATATGGATGCCTATCAACAATTTCTGCTCAATAAATTAACTCGAATTGAGGGTGTCACCGGTGTTCACACTTCCTTTGTGATGAAGTCGCCAATTAAAACCACGGCTTTGCCTGTTAGCTGATGCCACTGATGCATCAGCTAAAGTTAAGTTATACAGCAGGTCGTTTCTGCTTTTGCAGCTGCCACATGCCTGCCATAAACAGCAGCATCGCTAACCAAACAATAATAAACGTCACTAATCTGGCTTGGGGAAAGTGCTCATCCAATACATACACACCAATCAAAAATTGTATGGTTGGATTGATATACATAATAAAACCGACAATCGATAAATTGATACGTCGGGTTGCCATAGCAAATAAAACCAAAGGTAATGCCGTCAAAAAGCCTGAGCTAATCAACAACACAGTTGTCGTTGTATCCTCGCCAAATTGTAATATTGACGGCTCAGCTTTGGCCTGCCAGCCAATCCACAGCATAACAAAAGGCATTAACCACAAAGCTTCTATGGTGAGTCCGTTAATACCATCAATCGGATGAACTTTACGGATAAGTCCGTAGAAGGCAAAAGCAAATGACAAAATTACGCCCACCCATGGCAAGCTGCCAAATGACCACAGTTCCCAAAGCACTGCCAGAAACGCAATCCCCCCTGCGATGGCTTGCAACGGATGCAAAGACTCTTTTAGTAAGAGTCGCCCCATCAGCAAGCTGACCAAAGGCATGATGAAATAGCCTAAACTGGCCTCAAGCACCCGATGTTGACCAACGGCCCAGATATACACCAACCAGTTAATGGCAATAAATACCGCTGATGCGCCCAGCCACAATAAGGTCGTTTTATTATGCAATGCTTCCCATAGGTGCTTACCGCGCTTTAGCAACAAGCCCACTGTTAAAGTCGCCACCAGTGACCAGATAATCCGATGCGCGGTCACTTCGATTGGTGACACGTGGCTCAGGTAACTGAAAAAGAGTGGAAAAGTACCCCAGATGGTATAAGCCAGAATGGCTAAGATTAGACCTTGCATGGTGTTCTCAGAAATTTAAATACATATGGTATCAGTGACACAAACGGCTATAAACTTTTATCAGCTAGCTTCCCTTATCAGAGAGTTACGGTGCATATTAATGGTGCTGGTAAACCGATAATTGTATTTTCCCGTTATGAATGACAATGCCTTCTGCGCGAAGGCACTGTATCTGCATAGCGTATTTATCGCTGCCTTCAGGAAAAGATGAACGCCCCTGGGCATTAATGACTCTATGCCAGGGCAATAACGTATTTGCCGGTAAATTTTTCAGTACCGTCCCGACATAACGAGCATATCCTGGATAGCCACAACGCTTAGCAATTTGTCCGTATGTCATCACTTTTCCGAAAGGTATATCGGCAACGGTTTGCCATATCATGGTATCAAGTTCGTTCATTGTGCTGAGTATAGACGTTGATTCATTTATTTTGTCGATAAACAAGGGACTTTTTTGTGTTATTCAGCCAAGCGATAAGGCTAAAAAATGTGATAAATTTCACATTAGCTAGAACGCTACTTTATCAACTCAAGACAAGGATGACTTTAGTGAAAACATTCACCGCCCTACTCTGTTTATTTTTATTATCAACAGCCAATGCTTACACCCTATCTTATGGCCCAATACAGAAATGGGGAGACCCCACACTCGGAACTGGTGCAACGATCAGTTACAGCTTTATGATGGGTGGAGAACAATGCGATACATCTACTTGCTCTGCGTTAGATAGCTTTATGCCATTGGGGTTTCAGCAAGAAATCAAAAAAGCATTTAATACCTGGAGCAGTGTCGCCAACCTCAATTTTATTGAAGTTGCAGACGATGGCGCTAACTTTAATACATTAACCACCTCAGGCGATATCCGCATCGGTGGTGAAACGATTGATGGCCCAAGTGGCGTATTAGCTCATGCTTTTTATCCCGATACCCATTGGTATTTTTCTGCTGGAGGTGACCTGCATTTTGATACATCAGAAACATGGAGTATTGATAATCTGGTTGATGGCATCAGCATCTTCTGGGTAGCTTTACACGAAATTGGCCACTCCCTGGGCTTGGGTCATTCAAACGAATCTAACGCTATCATGGGGCCTTATTACAACCCTGTTCTGACAGGTCTTCAAGCTGATGATATCGCTGGTATTCAATATCTCTATGGTGCCAATATTTCAGCCGTCCCAGTTCCGTCAGCATTCTGGTTATTAAGTTCAGCCTTGGTAGGCTTGTGTGGATTAAGAAGAAAAACATCTTCTAAAAATTAATATGAATCAGCCTCTCACTCTATGTGGGTGAGAGGCTCAACATCTTTATTTGCCAATACCACAGTATCTCGAACGGCCATCAAGCTAAGCTCTGCTTTGAATTATTCAAGTATTTCTCAAACTCATCTGCTGGCATCGGTTTATTAAAATAAAATCCCTGAAGTTGCGGGCATTGATATTTTCTTAAAAACTCAAGTTGCTCAATGGTTTCAACGCCTTCTGCAATCACATTAAGCCCTAATCTATCAGCCATGTTAATGATCGCCTCCGTGATGGCACTATTGCTCTGATTTTCCGGCAGTCCATGGATAAATGATCGATCAATCTTGACGCTATCGACAGGGAAAATTTCTAAGCTACTGAATGATGAATAGCCCACACCTAGATCATCAATAGCCAATCCGACTCCAAGCTCTTTCAAGGCCCTGAGAACTTTGTTAGCGTTAACCGCATCCTCGACCACGACACGCTCGGTAATTTCAACCACTAAATACTCTGCTGGCATCTGAGTTTCGGACAGTATCTTGAGAATATCATCCAAAAGTCTTTCGTCATTAAATTGTTTCGGCGATAAATTAACCGCAATGGGTAATAATCTATTGCCATTTTTTAGCCATTGCATATTTTGACGACAAGCCGTTTCTATAACCCATTTACCGATGGGAATAATCAACCCGGTATCTTCTGCAATACTGATAAAGTCAACGGGTTCAACCAAGCCTAAATTAGGATGATGCCAGCGGATAAGTGCCTCCATACCTATAATTTCAACGCTTTGTGAATCCAGCTTGGCCTGGTAAAACATCTCGAACTCATGGTTATGTAGGGCGTTCTTTAAGTCGGCTTCCAATGCTCTGCGCTCAAAAGATTGTTTGTGAAGCTCTGCTGAATAACGCTGAATTCCATTTTTACCTGACTCTTTTGCAGCATACATAGCGGCATCCGCATGTTTAGTCAGCTCATCTTCATTATCACCATGCTCCGGATAACAGCTGATACCAATACTTGCGGTAATGTGAATGACTTGGTCTTTGAGCATAAATGGGGCAGCAATAGCATTCAGAATTCGGCCAGCAACCACATCTACATGTTTATGTTCTTCCTCACCAGATACTTCGGGTAGTAGAACAATAAATTCATCACCACCAATACGACTGGCTACGTCACTGTCACGAATACTCAAGTTTAATCTTTCAGCCACTTGTCTGAGTAATTCATCGCCAGCATCATGACCCAAATTATCATTCACCGCCTTGAAGCCATCTAAATCCATGAATAACAGCGAGAACTGACGATCATAGCGCTTAGCTTCATTAATCTGATGTTGTACCATTTTGCAGAACATCGCACGATTGGGAAGTTGAGTAAGCTCGTCATGCAAAGCCATAAACTCAATCTGGCGCGTGCGTTCGTCCAGCGCCTCTTCCATAGCTTTAAAAGCACGTTTAATGGCGATGCTAAACAATATGATAGTGAGCAAAATAATAAGCAGTGCCCCGACGACATTGATCCACAGCTCGTTTATGGCACTTTTATAAAGGCGAGTGATGTTCTCAACCGACACTAATACACCGGATATCTGCCCAGTAATATCTTCAAACGGGCTTACACCGATACCATATTTCTCCTCTTTATCATTAATGAAATTATTTGCTGTAGAGATAAATCCAGCATCTAGGTCGACTTTAGGCAAAAGAGTCTCCATCAGCGATGAATCGGTTGAATAAATCAGCTGGTAATGACTAAACGCCTGACCTTGGATATCAGCCTCACTGAAAGTAATAAAGTCATCCACTAATAAAATGGCAAGATCATTACCCGTGGCCTCTTTTAATTCGTGAAAGATATGGTCGATTTCTTCGGCTAACTCAATATAACCTATGAATTCCTGTGACTCTCCTAGATAAACCGGCTGAACACAACGGAGAGAATAAAAATTCATGCCCATTTCAATGCCACAGGCAAGTTTCTGTGTTCTGGCAGATTTAAGATAGGTAGTGCGAGATAAACGGTCACCAAACTGGTCGGGCTTGTGAGCTCTCAAAATAACATCGCCATTGGGACCGATAAAATAGGCGTGGGTGATTTTTGTTTGATTTTTTAAGCGCTCAAAATCATCTTCAAATTCAGTATAGATCGCATCGCGCTGCCCTGATTGCATTTTTTCGAGCAATGTTTGATTACCGGAAAGTGCAGTAATTGCTCTGGCCAGACCTACCGCATCTGCTTCAAGAAATTGCCTAAACAGTTTAACTGTCGTTTCGTGCGTATCGGATACTTCAGTATTGACGTGTTCTATATGGTGTTTAAAAAAAATCAGACTGCTAGCAATACCAACAGAGATCATCAGAGTAAACAAAAATAATTCCAAACGTGTTCTTGTGGTTAATGCTTTGACCCGTCTGCTTAATTTAAATGGCCTTACAAACATCGTTGTTTACTCCATCAACAAACAAATTAGTGTCCTTGAACTGATTTGTATAATCACATGTTTATATTAGCGCTTTGCTTCATTTGAGTAGTAAATTAATTGTGCAGTGATATGAGTGTGAAAATAGTACTGTCGTTATAAAAAGCTTTGTCATTATTCGCTTGGAATCGACTATCAGGAGCAAATTAGACATAAAAAAAGGGGCGAATCCTCGCCCCTTTTTGCTGATTGAAAATGACGACCACAATGTCTAGTTCAATTTCTTCATCTCACTACGCATTGAGTCAGGCACATCTTCCAACAAAACAATAGATATACCGTCAGCTGAGCTATTGTTATGCGTCATTTTTTCACCAGATGCTTGTTTAACCTGTTCAGGCGACAAGGTATACATAGCCCCCGTCATTGGGTCGACAATAAACCAGCCAATTAAACCACCAAATAGGATATTACCGCCGATATACCAACCATTTGCATTAGCTTTAACAGGGATAGTTTGCGTTGCAAACCCAGGCTTGCTGATTTCAACTGTAAAACTTTTTTTACCCCAGTAACTACCATCACTTTTCTGTAAAGTGACATTGGTCGGTGTAGTTCCTTTAAAGACTTCAATACCTCTTTCATCAGTAATCTTGATAGTGGCGTCTGATGGTGAACTGCTAACAGGCATCACCTGAGTCTTATCACCCATAATCGTGGCACAGCCACCCAGTAACATGACCGATGATAATAAAACCGCACTCAATATTTTTTTCATTATTACTCCATAAATTCCATTCTTAAAGATGCTGAGAAATGAGCCGAACGGAAAACTCACAACTTAAAATAAACAATCGCTAGGTATCACTTATCAATGATTTATTCAGCGAGAGAAATCGCCTGTGTATCAATATTTAGTGTGTTTAACTTTTCTAATAAGATTTCAATGTTATGTTTAGCAGAACCTTCATTAGCTAAACGCAAACGCTCGACGCCCACAAACGCATCACCCACGCCAGCCGTGAATGGGGCACTAATTTTTTCGTCCATTACGATGGATTGATCTTGTTTGTTTCTGAGGATATAGCGAATTTCTGTGGTGACAGTAAAGTTCATACCAAAGATAGGTTGATCTACATTGACTAACTGAACTTCCATTTCATATTGAGCGTCTTCAGCTAACAATCCCTGAGCATTAAGACTTTGTTTCAACGCCTCTTTAAAATCATCATTGCTGATTTCAGATGACCATAGTGGGTTCGTCTCCTGTCCACCGATAACATTCTCAACACCAATATTTTGTTGAATCTGCTCTGGATAAGACGTTGATGCTTTTTTCATAACAGCCATATTTTCAACTTTGGCGCCTGAGGCACAACCAAATAAACCTGAAAAAATCGCCGCAATAACCGCGAGTTTTATAATCCTCATTTATCACTCCTAATCAAATAATTTAGATATTCAGGCAGCACAAAACATCAGCGAAGGAAACGCCGACGATGAATCATTGAAATAAGGAGACAAACAGGGAATTAATGCAGAGTATTTACTCGCTATCCATAGCTAAAATCTATTTCTATTCTATATGACACTGCTTCTGAAGTGTGAAATATTTCACATTTTTTCAGAGTGCGCAATCAAATTTTGCTTTTTTTCGATTACTGTTTTCAATTAGTCAAAGATAAAAAATGGCATACAGATAAGGTCTAAACGCAAAAAATAAACCTAGAGCAATATTATAGTGCTGAGTAAATATAGAATTAGGTGGTCAGAGACGTTTGGCTGCTTAAAAAAAAGGCCAGCCTTAATCAGGCTGACCTTCCTCGATTATTGACAACTGACTTGATAGCCATCTTTGACTCGCTTAAAGCTGTAAGTGTTGTCATTACCTTTCTGTTCATAGTTCAACTCGTCATTAACTAATTCCAGATTCTCATAATGAATTTGCTTACCAATCTGATCAGAAGAATTTCCATTCATATCCTGAAAAGCCGCAATGACCGTATGTAACTCTTTGCCCTCCATCTTCCACTGACCTCGCTCTTTTTGCACCCAGGAAAGATTTTCACCGTCACAGACCAGAAACAATGCGGCGTAACTCTGATCCGCTTCACGTTTGACCAACCATTTCATAGTTTCACCGTCATGATCGGTTTCGGCATACCAGGTGCCAATTAAATCATCGAATGCTACTTCCGCAAGAGCCATGCTTGATATAGATAGACCAGCCAGTACAGCCAACATTGTTTTTAATTTCATGGGGAATCACCCTCCTTAGATGTCTGCATTGATATAGGAGGATTCATTACTTCATCGATATTCATAACACCCACCTAACTCGTCCGACAACACTAATCTTGCTGGTAAGACAGAACAAGATGTCCTAGTGATAATTGTGACTGACTCCTAATGCGGTGATGTAGTGATATCGCAAAAGCCTCCGTTTTTGATATCAGCTTGCTGGGAAAACAGAAAAATTTTGCCGTTATTTCGGGAGGAGAAAACCGTCTTTAAGTCAGAGAAAAGCGGTCAATCATTATGGGCTCAGCAATTCAGTCATATCGGATAAAAACAATATCGATTGCTTATTAATCAACGAGATAATGGGATCAAGCCAAAAGGAATACCGACCTAGAAAAGCAGAATAATGGCGAAACGTTCGAAGATAAATCATTCGGGGAAGGCTTTTCATATTAACACTAATTAAGCAGTTGTGGAGTGGCTTGCGGTTGATATGAATAGCATTGGGAAAATAATCGTTGCTCACTCTTTGCAGTAATGATTTCTTGCACCATAATCAACCTCAGGTCTCCAACTAACCAAAGAGGATCTCGAACCAATGATCAAACGTCCCGCCGAAGGTAAACGTCTGTTTATTCTGGACACCAACGTGTTAATGCATGACCCAACGGCTTTATTCCGTTTTGATGAGCATGATATCTATTTACCGATGGTGGTATTAGAAGAACTTGACCGCGGTAAAAAAGGCTTATCTGAAGTGTCCCGCAATGTCCGTCAAGTTAGCCGGTTCCTCGATGATTTATTGTTACAGGCTGAAGATAATGAAGCCATTAGCAAAGGCATACCTCTGCCCAGCGTGAATAGCGGCGATATGCCTAATGCCAGTGGTCGCCTGTTTTTCCAGACCACACAAATGGAGCAGGAGTTACCCAAAGAGCTGCCGAGTCATCAAGGTGACAACGCCATTTTAAGTGTGGCAATTGCATTACAGGCAGCGATTAAAGATCACACGATTATTCTCGTTTCAAAAGACATTAACTTACGCATCAAAGCCACCGTTTTAGGTATCTGTGCCGAAGACTACTACAACGATAAAGTCCTGGATGATGTGGATCTGCTCTATCGCGGTGCAAGCGAACTGAATGCGGACTTTTGGGATGACTTAAATCGTCTGGAATCGTGGACGGCTGATGGTCAGACCTTTTATGAAGTTGAAGGCGATGTGGTTAAAGACTGGTATCCCAATCAGCTCATTTACTCGCCCGGTGAAGATCACAATATTGAAGCGGTAGTGCGCTCGGTCACTGAAACCAGTGCTGATATTCAGCTTATCAACGATTACCGTAAAGATAATCATGCCATCTGGGGAATTACAGCACGCAATCGCGAACAAAATTTCGCACTGAATTTATTAATGGATCCTGACGTTGATTTCGTCAGCTTACTGGGTCAGGCTGGTACCGGTAAAACATTACTGACATTGGCAGCAGCATTAACACAAACTGTCGAACACAAACGTTACAGTGAAATCATCATGACACGAGTTACCGTGCCTGTCGGTGAAGACATTGGTTTCTTACCGGGTACCGAAGAAGAGAAAATGACGCCTTGGATGGGCGCATTAATGGATAACCTTGAGGTATTAAATAAAACAGAAGGGGGTGAATGGGGTCGTCAGGCTACCAACGATCTATTACAGCGCTGGATCAAAATCCGTTCATTAAACTTTATGCGCGGCCGCACATTCCTGAACCGCTTTTTAATTATTGATGAAGCGCAAAACTTAACCTCAAAACAGATGAAGACCTTAATTACCCGTGCAGGCCCAGGCACTAAAATTGTCTGCCTAGGTAACATCGCTCAAATTGACACGCCGTACTTGAGTGAGACGACTTCAGGTCTGACTTATGTGGTTGATCACTTTAAATATTGGCAGCACAGTGGTCACATTACGTTACTCAGAGGTGAACGTTCAAGACTGGCTGATTATGCCTCCGAAAACCTTTAATGCTGGCAACTTAATCGGAACATGATATAAAGAATCCTATATTCAAGCCGATTAAGTGGCATTAGGTTTTCAAGGATAACGGTAGAGAGTGATGCAACATTCAGGTTCAGACAGACGTGAATTTTTTCGAATCAATGACTCGGTGGTGATTGAGTTCAAACCAGTAGAAAAAACACACGTTGGTGAAGTCGCAAAACGTATTTCACAATCATCAGATAATGATGGTGATTCTGAACGGGCACAATTACGCACAATGCAAAACGTGTTTTCACATTTACTGGACCAAATCAGCCAGCATGATCGTGAAATGGCACGTGCCCTACGATTATTGGATGACAAAGTAAATCTGATAGCGCAGCGAATCGAGCGTCATAACAATCCGATCAATCCTGACAAACTGACAGACGTTAACTTAAGTGGGGGTGGCGTCGCCTTATTAGTGGCCACCCCTATTCCACCAAGAGATTATGTTGAACTGTTTAT
Organism: Methylophaga thalassica MP; assembly: GCF_000214595.1. Taxonomy (GTDB): domain Bacteria; phylum Pseudomonadota; class Gammaproteobacteria; order Nitrosococcales; family Methylophagaceae; genus Methylophaga; species Methylophaga thalassica. The sequence goes on from NZ_AFIG01000003.1 coordinate 471,877, forward strand.
GCAGTTAGTGCCATCAGCCAGCACCATTCATACTCTGGCGACGGTGATTGGCTGTGACAAAATCGAACAAGCACCGGCTGAAACACCTTATTTATTACGTATGGCCTTCACTCATATGGATGAAATGGATCGCAATGTCCTTATTCGCCACACCTTAAAACGCCAGGCCGAACGTTTACGCGAAGGTGAGCTCACAGGCGCTATGACCCTTATCGAGTCTTGATATAGCTGTAATACAGCAACGGAATGACCAATAAGGTTAATAAGGTCGACACCAGAATTCCGAATAACAAGGCAATAGCCAAGCCATTAAATATGGGGTCATCGAGAATAAAGACCGCCCCTACCATCGCAGCCAGCGCAGTCAGAATAATGGGCTTGGCACGGGTTGCAGCAGCGGCAATCACTGCCTTCTCAGCCGTCATGCCTTCAGCCATCGCATGACGAATAAAGTCGACTAACAAAATAGAGTTACGCACGATAATCCCCGCCATTGCAATCATGCCAATCATCGATGTTGCTGTAAAAGGTGCGCCTAATAAAGCATGCCCAGGCATGACGCCAATCACGGTCAGCGGAATCGGCACCATAATAATCAACGGTAATAAATAAGATCGAAACTGCGCCACAATCAGCAGATAAATCAGAATAATGCCCACGGCATAAGCTAACCCCATATCACGAAACGTTTCATAGGTAATTTGCCATTCCCCATCCCATTTCAGTGAATCTTGTAGCGCCAGACTTGGCACTGAAACCAAATATTGCTGAATCGGCATATTCTCTAATTGCTGATACACCGAAAACATTCCATATAATGGACTATCGACCTTGCCAGCCATATCCGCTGTGACGTAAGTCACGGCTTGTAAGTCCTTGTGGTAAAGCGTTTGCTGATGTTCACCATCCACCACATTGACGACATCAGATAAACGAATCAGCTCACCTTGTTGATTGATGAGCTTCATATTCAATACGGCATCAAGATTCGCTTTATCCTCGATTGACCATTGCAACCGCAATGGTATTGCATATTTCACATTATCATCGTGCAGATACCCTACGTCCTCACCAGTCAGCGCTAACTGAATAGCTTCAACAATCTGTTGCTGACTCAGGCCAAATAAGCTCGCTTTATTTCTATCTACATTAATGATCTGTCTGTCGGCTTTCGCCTCAATGCTGCTATCAATATCGACAATGCCATCGGTTTGCTCGAACACCTTAACAAGTTGTGATGCCTGATTTTGTCGCTGTTGTTCATTCAAGCCATACAACTCCGCCACAATGGGTGATAACACAGGTGGCCCCGCCGGCACTTCAACGACCTTGATACGCGCATCCCATTTCTTAGCAATCGCTGTCAGTGGTTCTCTTAGCTTTAGTGCTAAGGCATGGCTATGTTCATCACGCTGATGTTTATCTCTGAGGTTGATTTGAATATCTGCCTGATGCCAGGCCTCACGCAAATAATACTGACGCACCAGACCATTAAAATTAATCGGCGAAGCTGTGCCGACATAGGCCTGATAATCGGTCACATCGGCAACGGTCGACAGATAATCTGTCAACGCACGGGTGACTGCTGCTGTTTTTTCTAATGGCGAGCCTTCAGGCATATCAATCACAATCTGTACTTCAGACTTATTATCAAACGGCAGCATTTTCAGAATAACCAGTTTCACTGCTGCCAGACCAACAGACACAACGACCAGCATAATAAGTCCACCCCACAGTAATTTTCGGCGGCGGGCAGCATTTTCATGTAATAGAAAGGGGCTCAAAATACGCTGAAAAACGGCGTTATATTGGGACTCAGCGACTTTCTCATGGTTGGCCGAACGAGAATGTGAAAGCATCTTCAACACCATCCATGGTGTCACGATATAGGCCACCATTAATGACAGCAGCATGCCCATACTGGCATTAATCGGAATCGGGCTCATATACGGGCCCATCAAACCGCTGACAAAGGCCATGGGTAATAAGGCGGCAATCACGGCTAAAGTCGCCAATATGGTTGGCTGGCCTACCTCATCGACAGCGATGGGAATCGCTTGTTTTAAGGTTAATTTTCCTTGTTGAATATGACGATGAATATTCTCCACCACCACAATCGCATCATCCACCAAAATGCCAATAGAAAAAATTAAGGCGAATAACGACACCCGATTTAAAGTAAAACCCCATGCCCACGAAGCAAATAACATCAGTAATAAGGTAATCACCACCGCTACGCCAACGATAATGGCCTCTCGCCAGCCCAGTGCAAATAACACCAATAAAACCACAGCCACCGTGACAAAAATAAGTTTATGGATCAGCGTATCGGCTTTTTGATCCGCCGTTTCACCATAATTACGCGTGACGGTCACCTGCACATCATCGGCAATCATCACACCTTTTAATGCTGTTACCTGCTGCAGAACGGCATCGGCAATATCGGCGGCATTGGTTCCAGGCTGTTTGGCAATGGCGATGGTGACGGCATCATATTCACCCTGAGCTCTAATCTGTTTGTCTGAAGCAGCAGGTCCGGTTCCAAACCACACATACTGACGGGGTTGCTCTGGACCAAGAGCAATATCAGCCACATCAGTTAAATACACCGGTTGGTCATTAAATACACCGACAATTAATGACTTCAGCGTGTCAGCGGAAACAATAAACTGACCCGCTTGAACACTAGTCATTTGATTATTCTGTACTGTCGTCCCAGCTTCAGCAGATTGGTTAGCGGCTGACAATGCCTGACTTAAACGATGACTATCAATGTGATAAGCCGCCATTGCCTCTGGATCTAAGGTGATATTCACTACGGTATCAGCGCCGCCAACAGTATAAATATCCCGTGTTCCATCAACCCGCTTCAGTTCCACTTCCAAGGACTGTGCCAACTGTTTCAACTGATTTGAATCCTGCTGGCCCTGACGCCATAAGGTCAGCGTCAGAATAGGCACATCATCAATGCCTTTGGGTTTAATAATAGGTTGTGACACACCTAAGTTTTTAGGCAGCCAATCCAGATTGGAATATATTTTATTGTACAAACGTACAATCGCATCGGTACGATTCTCACCGACTTCAAACTGGGCAGTGATGATAGCCAACTCTGGCTTCGATACTGAATACACATGTTTCAGACCAGAAATTTCACTCACCACCTGCTCCGCCGGTGTCGCTATCAAACTCTCCACTTCCTTGGCTGACGCACCAGGGTAAGCAATGAAAATATCTGCCATGGTGACATCAATCTGCGGTTCTTCTTCACGCGGCGTCACCATCAATGCAAACAACCCCAGCAATAAAGCCAGCAATGCCATTAACGGCGTCAGTGCATTGTCCTGAAATAACGCGGCAATACGGCCGGATATTCCCAATGTTGGCTTAATATCAGTCATGTTGTTGCTGCAAATACAATAAAGCCCTATCTGGCTGAGTAATCACTTGTTCTCCGGCATCGATACCGGATAAGACTTCAACCCAGCCATCATCGTATTCCGTCCCAACTCTGAGTTGTCGGAATACAACCCGTTGCTGCGCGAGCACATAAACCCCATCCACTTCAGCCCGTTTTAACAGCGCCTGTTTTGGAATCACCAACACCGGCTGCTCACTGCCATAAGCGGTGACTTTTGTCGTCATGCCAGGGAAAATCTCATTGAGATTTTGTGGTAAATCCAAACGGATATGAAAACTGTGAGTCTGCGTATCAGCAGCTGGAATTAAGGTTTTATCAAGGTGTGTTAAGTGTTCGCCTGTAGGTAAAAGCACATCCAGCTTGGCCGCCATCACTTCAGTTAACTGTTTCTGTGGCACGGTAAACACCACGCGTAAATCATCCAGTGATAAACCGGACATCAATGCCTGTCCAGGTGTTGCCATCTCGCCAACTTCAATCCAGCGCTTGGTCATCACACCCGCATAAGGTGCTCGCACTTCGGTATAGGAGAGCTCAACTTTAGCCTGCTCGACTTCCGCTTGCCGCGCTTTTATTTGGGCATTTAATACATTGACCCGAGCTGCCGTCGCCGCTTTATCGGCTTCCGCTTTATCTAAAGCGGAACGGGTCACTTGTTTACGTTGGTACAAATCATTAATGCGTTTGGCTTCAGCAGCGGCTTCAGTATATCTGGCCTGAACTTCTTTTAACTGCGCCTGTTCGGCCAGCAGATTCGCTTCTGCCTGCCATAGACGGGTTTTAATTTCTTCATCATTAAACCGTAAAATCAGCGCACCTTTTTCCACCCGGTCATTTACGTCATAAAAGATCTCAGCCACTTGCGCTGAAACGCGAGAAGAGACAGTCGCCTGATTAACGGCTTCAATACTGCCATCAAAAGTCCATTGCTGAGCGTAGTTTTTGAACACCGCCTCGGCGTGGGGTGGCGCTTCCGCCTGAACAGTAAAACTCACAGGAAAAAGCAGTATGAAAAAGACGATCCATCTAGTAAATGAATGTTCCATGGTAATCTCAACATCAATATTAGCATTTGCTAATTTACATTTATCACCGCTGATTGTCTATACTGAGTTTTTGTTCAAGCTGGAAATAATCTGTTCATGAAGTATCCCACTTTATATAGCTTTCGCCGTTGTCCTTACGCTATGAGGGCCCGGCTTGCACTAGCCGCCAGCGGAATAAAAACCGAACTTCGTGAAGTGGTATTAAAAGATAAACCCGCAGAATTAGTGGCTGTTTCCCCCAAAGCGACCGTACCTGTTTTACAAACTGAAACTGGCAGAGTGATTGATGAAAGTATTGATATCATGCGTTGGGCACTGGATAAACGCGATCCATTAAACTGGTATCAAACGCTCGATCGCCGTCAACAAATCCAATGCGATGAACTGATTGCCAATAATGATGGTGACTTTAAGTACTACCTTGATCGCTATAAATATGCTGACCGTTACCCAGAACATCCAGAAAGCTATTACCGTGAGCAAGGTGAAAAAACCTTACAAAATCTGGAATCGTTATTAGAAGAAAATGGTTGCCTGCTGAGTGAAAAATGGACGATGGCAGATATCGCGCTGCTGCCCTTCGTTCGTCAGTTTGCTTTAGTTGATAAAGACTGGTTTAACACAGCACCTTATCCTCTCGTCAGAGACTGGTTAAATCACTTCCTACAAAGTGAGTTGTTTGCCAGTGTGATGACAAAATACGAACAATGGCATGCCGATCAGCCACAAATATTGTTTCCATAATGTCGGAACATAGCTTATAGAGTCAGCTTCTGCCGTGGCTCTATATAGCGCTGATAAAGCATATTGAATCACAGAAACGTCGCATTCAAACCCTCGACATGACACCTCAGATAAACGCCATATTCAACAAAGTGTCTATCCATCTTAGAATCAACACCAACAACAAACAAAGTATTGATTAAACTAAAAAAATCCGTTAAATATTCATTCACACACAAACACTGACTAAGCTTGATTCAGTCTTTTTATCGCACAAAAAGGACGTTCTAACGCAACACCCAACTGACATTAATCATCTTTAGAGTTTTTTGAGGGGGAATCTCTAATGAATACAAGGAATTTGGTAGGTTTTGTCGTTCTCAGTTCATCTCTATTATTAAGCGCATGCGGCGATGGTCAGAAAAGCCAGATTGATGAAGCTTTAGCCACTAAGTTCGATACCAATCTGTGTTTTAAAGAACTCAAACAGTTCCCTTATGTAGCACGACCTAAGCCACGCGATTGGCTCCAACCAATGGTAGATGATGGCCTTCTGGATATGGAGGAACGGAAATCAAAAACGAATTCGGGCTCAGAATACATCTACACCATGACCGAAAAAGCATTGAAATACTCCACTAATGAAGGTCATTTCTGTTATGGCACGCAACGCTATGAAGATGTTGAAGGTTTGCCTGATACCGACGATGGCTTCAAACCAGGCATGCAAATTCCAGTAAAAGTGATTGTTAACCGTGAAATCACCGCGGATTGGGCCGAAGCCGATGTGCTTAAAAACAAAGTCCAAACGGGAGAATTCATTTTGCCTGCGGTGTTGATATTCAAACAAGACGGCTCTATCAGCGTTTTTAAATAATCCATCAGACTCGTTATAGGTAGCTAGCTCATGAGTGAATTTATCGATAAGTTGATGAGTAAAGATCGCCCCCTCTGGCAACGTCTTTTGCTATGGCTTGTGATCATTTTTCTTTTATTCAACACCGTTGGCGTCGCCCTCTTTTTTGTGTTTGAAATATTCGGCAGATATTTCGGCAAACTCTTTGTGTTAATACTGGCAGGTGCCACGCTCGCCATTCCAATCTGGCGCTGGCACTTAAAGAACGTTCTGCAAACCTGGGGCAATCCATCCGTATCCGTCTTTACCCGCCGAGAATATCCAGCAACTGGTGGCTATCTGTTTGATGTTCAGCCTGCCAGAGCGACACGTACGCCAGCCATTTTTCTATTTGCTGTGGGTGTGTTTTTCCTGTTCAGCTTTATTCTGATTTCATCCGTATGGTTTTATATTCTGTCGCTGATCTTTATCGGCGTCGGCTGTAGCTTTGTTTTACCCGGAGCACGTTACCGAAAACCAGCACGGGTATCCGTTTCCAAACAAGGTATCGAAGGTAATGACTTTAGCCTGCCACTAGCCTCTATCGCAGAAATTAAGGTCATTCATAACGGCTTGGTTGTAGCAGAAGATCCTATTATGCCTGGACCCAATGGCGTCCCCGTTTCTTCGATGTTAGGCCGACACTGGGGACATCGACAGGCAGAACGCGATTATTGTGTGGAAATAAGAGCCGAGGGTAACAGTGAGCCTTATATTCTTGCAGGCGGTCTGACTCTGGAATCTGCCACAGCCTTAGTGAGCGATATCATCAAAACCAAAGATGAGATGAGCACCCCCCTATCTTGAGAAGGGAGCTGGCCATGCTAAAACACAACCTTCTTTTTTATTTCATTACAGTATCGCTGATGTCAGTGGTATATGCTGAAGACGCTGCTAATGACAATATCCAATCTCGTTCCGACTCTGCCATTATCGCCTGGGCACATGAACAGCATGGTCATAATGTCTACGAACCCGTACAAGTATTTTATGGTGACTTTACTGGGGATGGTATGGATGACGCGCTCGCCTGGATTCTCTATCCCAGTGGCGGTAATAGTGATTTCCTTGATGTCGCCTTATTCCGTTATGAAAATGGTCAGCTCAGATATTATCGCAGTATTGATAATGTGTTTGGTGGTAATCCACGTAATGTCGTGATTACGCCAGGACAGATTACACTCACCACCACCATGCATAAACCGGATGAACCACGTTGCTGTCCGACAGGTGAACGGCAATGGGTGATTAATACAGAAAAAGAGTAGGCTTTATTCATAACAATAAAAAAGTGGCTTACCATAAGAATAAGCCACTAAACGCTCTAACGAGCTAGAGAAAGAAACCCCTTATTTTGCTTCTACCTCAGGTGACACATCTGAATCCAGGCCCCAATGGACTTTATCCAGACCAATCGCCTGTTCTTCATCGGTAATACGCATACCTATCGTTCTTTCCAGAATAAATGACAGGATAAACGCGGTCACAATACCGGTACCCAAACACACCACAATCCCGACGACTTGCATCAGCACACCGATTTCACCGTGTTGGAAAGCATAGGCACCTTCAGTGATGCCGACATAACCACCACGTGGCGTACCGATATGCAGTAAGCCAGTCATAATCAGACCGTAGGAACCGACACCAGCAAATAATGGCAATAATTTATGCTCATCGATCTCCCGTCTTTGCAGGAATTCATAGATAACATAAGCCACCAGCGGTGAACCAAAAGCCACCAGGAACATCTGCCAGGGAATATAGACATCAAAACCCGATGCGCCCGACACATAACCGGCAAATGGGCCTAACAGTAAATAACTGTATTTACGTTTTGAGTAAGCCAGGATAGCGCCCATTAATGTCCCGCCAGCCCAGGCTGCCGCGTAGTTGTTAAACGCTAAACCAACACTGGTATCAGCCATAGTGACACTGACCGCATGAGCGCCCGGATCAAAGAAAAACAGGCAAGACAGGATAACCATCGGCAAGCTGCCAAACACACTAAATACACCCACCGTCACTAAAGCGAGACTGGGAACACGATACTCTTCTACTTTTGAATGCGCAGAGAACATACCGGGTCTGGCACCTAGTTTATTCACAAATACCATGGCCATACCGGCAGGGAAAAGATACACAAAGCCCACACCAAAGAAGTCATGAAATCCCATATTGGTGAGTGGGCCGACAGAGCCCCATGTCCACCAGCTCAATACAGAAGACACTAAAGTCGCGACACATGACGTAATGTAATACGCCGATGACTTCATTCTTTCAGACACCGCGAAGTGTAATAAGACATTGATAATCCCGGCAAAACACGCCAGGAAGAAAATAAAGATCTGGAAGTTATTCAGGCCCGGAAAAACTGCCGGATCCACATTTTGAGCAAGCTCATTAGCTAAAATGCCACCTGCCCACCAATCCTTAATACTATCGGTTAATGTGTAATCGACCATCACATAGTACTGGGCAGCCCAGAATGCAAAGCCGATTACAAAATAGGTGGTAAAGCCGATAAAAAAACCGACTAATTTTTCTATAGTTGCATTAAATGCATTACGCCTCCTAACACCGCCTGCATCAATTAAGAGCAGTCCTATTACGACAAAAATTGCCCCAACGGTGCCAGAGGCGTAAACAAGGTTTTGCACAAGAGATGCCAGCGACACCTGCTCTGCAAACTGTGTAGTTATATCAAACGACATGGTTTTCAGTCCTCATAGTAAATGTGCCTGTTAATTCAGTCACATACAGAGGAATCTATTCCCTGCCTTTTTATCCGTCTATTCTTCCTAGAAATTAACACTTAAGTGGTACATGCCTATAAATACGTGGTTTTTAGGTGTTTTCACCGTTAGATGACAACATTAATCAGCCCGCCCAGATTCTCACTGATCTCATCTAGTCTATGTAATGGCTTAGACTTAAGGCCGTTACTCCGTAGCCATACACGCTAAATAATATTGCGTTGAAAAAACCTGTATTTCTTCAAATGCTTGTTGCTTTACTATCTTAAAGCCAGTGTTTATCGCTTATTCACAGGACCTGTACTTCTTTTTGATTAAGCCTTCTTAATAATTGTTGCCGTGCAGTCATGTCGATTTAATAGCTTGTGTGTTTTTACACAAAACTATTTGGAGACAAGATATGAAATATATTCAACAAGCTGTAAAAGACCCACAACCATCAATGGGTGTTGACGGTGTAAACGCCACATTTGGCGATACAGTGATTTCAGACAGCAAAGATAAAACTATTTGTGCTGGCTTCTTTCATTTAAATAAAAGTGATAAACCGCTGGTTTATACCTACGATTATGAAGAAATGAAGTATGTGGCTGAAGGTGAATTTATTATCAGCGACGAATCAGGCAAACAAGTCCACGCCAAAGTGGGTGACGTATTGTATTTTGGCAATGGCGAAACCATTACCTTCACCACACCGACCAGAGGTGTTGGTTTCTTTGTGGGTCAACGCAAACCACTCTAAACCAAAGCGTTTTAAAAGGCTCAAGAATCGGTAGGCTTATCGCCTACCGATTTTTTTATCTATTCTGATGACGCCAGACAGCCGCTTCAAGTCGACTCGTTAAATTGAGTTTGCGTAGGATGTTTTTAATATGCACTTTCACGGTGGTGTCGCTTATCCCCAGCTTTCTGGCAATATTTTTATTGTTCATCCCCTCAGCCAGACAATCCAGAATTTCTGTTTCTCTGTCAGTCAGACTCACATCTGATGCGGTCGTTCTGGTATCCGGCTCGATCAGCGCTTTTTTGAGTACTTCTGTCAGGCTATCCTGTAATACCGTCACACCTAAAGCTGCCTTCACCAGATTGGAACGTAAATCTTCCGGCTCCATGTCCTTGAGCAGATAACCATCCGCCCCTGATTTTAAGGCTTCCAGTAAATCTTCTTCAGCATCTGACACAGTGAGCACCACATAACGTGATTTCAAATCCATTTGTTTCAGCCTTCTCAGTGTTTCCAGGCCATCAATGCCCTTCATATTTAAGTCCAGCAACACTAAGTCCGGGTTTAACTGTTGAGCCAGTTCAATACCCTCCAGCCCGGATGCCGCTTCCCCCACCACCTCGAAGTTAGGTTCATCGGAAATAATCTGACCTACTCCCTTTCTGAATAAGGGGTGATCATCGATAATTAATATTCTTATTATAGTGTTCATTTCTCTCTCTTAATTTTATGACGAGTTATTCGGTCAGTTTGGGTACAAACTTCAGGCGTACCCGTGTCCCTCCGTAACGTCTGGCCATGACATCAATGTCTCCACCTAGAGTCTTAGCTCGTTCTTTCATGATTGCCTGCCCGTGATGATCATAGGTGGAAGATAGTTTGCTCATCCCCACCCCATCGTCATCGATGGTTAACTCTAATTCCCCCTTGTTATTCACTAACATCAAAATTGACACATGCTTGGCGCCAGAATGGCGGACGATATTCGATAAGGCTTCGCGCACAACATGCAGAATATGAAACTCTTCATTGACCGTTAGCCGGCAATTCACCAAGCGATTATCTAAAGTAATAGCGAGACTGGAGCGCTGTGAAAATTCATCAATAGTGGCCTGAATGGCATACCCCAGTCCGCGTAAGTCCATGTGAACCCGGAACGTGGTTAACAACTCTCTTAGCTCACGATAGGCATTATCTAAGCCTTCCCTGAGTTCGGTGGTCACTTCTCGCTGCTTATCATCAATCACATTGGATTGCAGTCTGGCCATCTGTATTTTCATAAATGACAATGACTGAGCCAGTGAATCATGCAACTCACGGGCAATCGCCGCACGCTCTTCGAGGATCGCCAGACGTCGCCCTTCTTCATCATGACTCTGAAACTTAGTGACCATACTGAGTAATTTCGCCGTGATTTCCAGCACTTTAATTTCAGCATCTTCAAGAAAGCGACCTTTTTGCATTTCTACCACCAGCACACCGACCTCATTGCGACTCCCCGAAAAACTGAGTCCCAAACACTCCACTTCTTCTGATTCGGCATTAAGCGACAGAAATGAGGCCGTGCCCGACATGATCAGTTCATCAAATACTTTGTCTGATATCGGGTTAGGCTCGTGATGTGAATAAATCACTTGTTCGGTAGAAATGACTGCGGCATCGTCAGTATAAATAAGAGCGGTGTTGGTAAAGCCCATGGTTCGCTCCAGTGAATACAGCATCTTAAGTAATGTTTTTTCACTCAATACATCTTCAGATACGGTTTCAATAAAGCGTAATAAAAAACTTTGGGCACGGGTTAATACACGAATGTGCTCACTGGTTCGGTGTGCCCAGGCGACTTCCGTCTCAAAGCTTTCCATTTTGGCGGATAACTCTGAAACCCGATGCTCCAGCAAAGCAAACTCATCATCCACATCCAGTTCACTGTTTTCACTATTTTTGGCGTAGATAAAGGCCAGAAGTCTATCCAGCCTTTCAACCAGGACCTTTCTGGTACTTAGCACCAACAGCAAAATACAGCTCAGCACAAACACCAGACTGACCGATTCCAGCAACGTTAATACGGCTCGTTTGATTTCGATATCTTTATGCAGGGCCTGTTCAAGGTTTTTATAGGCCGAGGCTAAACGGTCTGCTCCGCGTAACTGCACCGCTGCGCGAAGATTTAGTGTGGCCAATTGAGAAAAGTTGGCTTGTTCTGACTCTATCAGCCTGACCGCTTCGGCGATGTCATCATTCTTCTGACGTAACATCCATAGCACCGCAGGATCTTGTGTATCGAGAAAATGGGACTGCATATTGTGGAACAGTCGTTGTGACTGCTGACTGTCCTTCAAATCAATATGAACTAATTGATTTTCCCAATAATATTTCTGCTCGTTGACCTTGGCTAGAGCTATTTGCACAGAAGGCATATAATCCAAAAGGAAGAAAATCCCAGCCTGCATCAATGAGATAGTCGCAGCAATACATATCAGCAAAACCACCCACTTTGTATAGAGTGTGCGTCGAGAAAAAATGCAGAAAATTTCGCTAAGACGCTGTTTTAATCTCATCATGCTGCAAACTTTTCATCAAAAGCTGGGCAATAAAATAAGGATATAAACATGAATATCATCTTGTTCAGTCTGGTCATGTTAAGCAGTATTTTTGTACTGGTACTGGGTTTCTGGTGGGATAGCACCGCCCCATTTAAAGTACATATATCCACGCTCGCTGCAGTGCTTGCTATGTTTTTATCCGCCACATTAGCCATGACGCTCTATCCTCGTTTAAAACGTCGTCCTCAACCTCAATCCCCCATCGCCTTTGATGATGTTATCTGGGGCCAGGATCTCTCCAGCAAGCTATCTACACCTGCTGCTGTTATTGATGGTTATAACATTAAATTCGCCAACAATGCCTTTCTAAAAGAGCTTGGAATGAACGGCATGCGCGATATGATTACCGACCTACCGCTCACCAATCTGATTCACCCCAGCTCACACCAACAAATGACAGACTTTATCAGCCGTCAGCATAATCAACGTTCCAGCGAGACCATGATGTTACGCATGCTGTATGTGGATGGCACAACCATCCCGGCTCAGATATCACTGTCTCCTCTCAACTCTTTGCAGCAACATGGTCAGTTCTTGTTGCAGTTCACCACCACGTCATCATCCGAACCGACCTCAACCAAACTGGATGTGGATCACACCTACCGTTATCTTATCGATCGACTTGATCAAATCGTGTTTCAAATGAATGTTGATCAAAAAATCATTTTTCTCAATCCTGCCTGGGAGCGCATGCTCGACTACACGCCGCAGGAGTGCATGCAAAAAACCTTATTCCAATTCATTCACCCGGAAGATCTGCCACTGGCAGAAGCTCGGATAAATGCCCTGACTGAAGGCAAACGCCACCATAGTCAGTTCGAATTACGACTCATTGCAAAAAATGGACGCTCGCAATGGTTTGAAATGCGTGCTTCCACCACATCCCGACTCAAGAGTGAACGCAGCAGCGTGATGGGCACACTCACAGATATCAGTCGTATCAAGCAAACATCTGCCGACCTTAAAGCCAGTGCCCGACTCGCTAACGATATGATCATGCCGAATGTGCCTTGCATGTTATATCGCTGTAAAAATGATCGTAACTGGACTTTTGACTATGTCAGCGACGGCTGCCTGGAAGTAACCGAATACCAGCCTTATGAAATTACCAACTCCCTCCATTTCAACTATATGCAGCTGATTTATCCTGATGATCAGCAGCGTGTTTGGGAATATGTCCAACAACAAGTTAATCAACAGCGCAGCTTTCAAATCATTTACCGCATCCAGACGCGTAGTAATAAAATCAAATGGGTCATGGAACGAGGTAAAGGCGTCTTTTCAGGAACAGATGAGTTATTAACTCTGGAAGGCATCATCATTGATATCAGTAGTGAGAATTATCAATCAATGATGGATGGACTGGAACAGATGACTTCAGAGCAATAACAGAGAGTCATCCTTGACCCTCTGCTGCCGCTTATGAAACGCTTAAAACGATCGTGATATATAGCCGATAAACTGATTATCGCCACGGTTATCACCATCTACACCTGTCCACCAGTCTTTATCCGCATCAGTATCGGTGTAGTTAATCCCCACCGTCCAACCTTCTGACTGACCGATAGTCAGGTCTTTACTCAAACCAATCATATAGTCGGTGTAATTGAAATCACTGTAGTTTTTCACATCCAGGTGACCTACATGCAAATTCAGATTCACTTCCCACGGTAATTGGTAGGCGAAGTTCAACTCGATATATTCAGTGCCTTTGGTATCACCATTAGCATAACCATCAATACCGGCTGATTTATTATTCACACCACCCCAGTCGGTTAATGTCCGGCTGTATTTTGCAGTAAACCATTTCCAGGTCGCAGCAAGATAGGCTTCGGTGGTATCAATATTTTCACCGTTATACTTTTTGTGATCAGGGTAATAAAACTGCAGCAACCCGACATCAATCCCAATATCATCTGTTAATTGGTGGTAATAACCACCATAAAAATCCACTTCCAGACTGTTACCGGAGTTGTCGTCCTCTTCTAGCGTCGAGCCCCATATTCCCGCATAGAGCCCATTATCATGAGCATAGTCAAAACCACCTTGTAACGCAGGTCTTTCATCACTATAAGTAATGCCACGAAATACATATTGGCTAAAAATTCCGACGTTGGAACTAAAACTATGTGGTGATGTTTCTTCTGCCAGGGTGTTAGTTGCTGAGAACGTTGATGCTGCCGCCATTGCCACCATCAAAACTGTTTTTTTCATCTTCCCTTCCTTTAACTAAATGATTACCCCTAATCTAGTGTTATTCCGGATGCGTTCCTTTTTCCAAAAAGGCGCCATCATCAAGTGGTTCGAGCCAATCCAGTACCGGTTGTTTAAAGCTATTCAAGCCTTTGTATTCCGCCAGATCCGGATGCAGGCTGCGTAATACGCGGTTTAAACGTTTTGCCCAACGTGGGTAGGTCGCCAAGTCTGCCAGACTCACCATATAAGTACGGATGCTGAAGGCAATCGCATTACTGCGTGGCAGTCTGAACAAGGCTTGCAGCTCTACCCGTAAAAAGACTTTGTCACCGGCATTTTCTTTGGTGGCCGACACGTTATCAGTGCCCCAGACATCATAGGTTTCTGATGACGTATCGAGTCGTGGGTTAACACACATACGCCAGTTAGTCCGACGAACCGGGCTACCGTATTGCAGATGTAAGAGGTATTTCAACGCACGATCAAAAATACCCATTTCAGGCGCATGAGGCACAGGTGCGTGCCATTCTTTAAATGACATGCCGGCATCAAATGCGACCGACCAATCTGCCTGTCCGGTTACCATGCCGAGATCGGCATAGAGATCATTATCACGTTGATCCATGATGACCCAGTCACCCTGAACCTGGCGCATCACGTATTCGAACGGCTCCATCGGTAAGGTGGATACGTCACCAAACACAAAGCGATCTTCAATACCCAGTGGTTTATTGACCCAGTGCCAGTTATCACCATCAATGGTTAACTGAAACTCAGACGGATAACTTTCAGAAAGCGATGTCATCACTAATTCCAGTGTGTCCCATTGAGCATCCATCATGTGTGGTAAAGCGACACAGCGTGTGTGATCTTCACTTAATACAATGGCGCGCTCTTTACATTCGGCCACATAGTGTTCGTCGACATCAATCGGGTGTTCAAACACAGAACCAGGCGCACCCGGGGTGTGCTGCTCAATGTTGACGCTATACATATACTCGTCTTCTTCAAACGGGTAAGGAAAACGGCGTACTGATTCCGGCGAGTTTCTAAACGTGAAATCACCACGAAATGTTTCTTCATTAAATGCCATATTCATCGTTTATTCCTCACAAATTGATGACCATGCGTGTACAGTTGGCACGCGAGACACAAGGTAAAATTTTCTTAGCAGCGACACGCTCAGCGTCGGACAGGTATTCATCGTGATGAACTAAGTCACCGTCACATTCGACGACTTCCACCTCACAACGACCACAGGCACCGCCACGGCACATATAAGGCGCATCGATACCCGCTTCCTCCAGCGCTTCCAGCATGCTGAGGTCACTAGGCACAACGACCTCGGTATTGGATTGCAATAAGCTGACAGTGAATGGCGCACCACTAGCTGGTGCTAAGAACTTCTCACTATGTACAGACGTTTCTGGCCAGCCCAGCTCGGAAGCGATCAGTTCCAAACCGTTTACCATTGGATCCGGACCGCACACATACACATGCGAACCCAGTGGCTGTTTGCTCAATAATTCAGTGATATTGAGTCGGCCGGTTTCATTTTCAGGATAGAAAAATGCTTTATCACCGCATAAAGCTTCAATTTCTTTGCGGAAAGCCGCATGTTCAGCACTGCGATAAGCATAATGTAATTCGTAGTCATGACCGAGACGATTTAAATCGGTAATCTGTGACAAGAAAGGCGTAATACCAATACCACCGGCCACCAGAATGTGTTTTTTCGCCAGACGGTGAATCGAGAATAAATTGGTAGGCATCGATATTTCTAATAAGGTGCCTGGTTCCACTTTCTCATGCATAAACACTGAACCACCACGTGATTTTTCCTGCTTACGCACCGCAATCTGATAGGCACTGTTATCGTTGGTTGGGCCCATTAAGGAATAGGCGTTACGATGGGTCCGGCCATCGATATCCATCGATACAACCACATGGCTGCCGCCAGAGAAATAAGGCAGTGGGCTGCCATCTTCGGCTACCATCGTAAAATGTTTGATTTGTTCAGCCACTTGCTCAACGGAAGTGACTTTGACTTTTAAAGCACTCATGGGTAAACCTCCTGTGCTGGTGGAATCTCGCCGGGTGTTTCACCATCGACCATAAAGCCCATATAGGCACCCCAATGACGGGAGAAATGATCACGAACGAATAAATTCAGGCCACAGTTCACACATTGATGAATGTTGTGGTGAACGTCCTCATTAATCGTTTCACAATGCACGCAGAACACACGTCTGGCTAAAGAACCTGTCTGTTCTTTAAAAATATTCCGGTCATCGACGCCATATTCAGTCAGCAACTTGGCGACTGGCCAAATCAGTTTTTCTTCACCAGCAACGTAGAACTGTGTGCCCATATAGCAATTGTCCAGCTCAGTGTTCAACGCCGCCGTTAAGGCTTCCTGTGAGTCGCAGACAGTAATTGACTCACCTGACATCTCTTCAACGATGCTCACATACTTGTTACTTGCTGCATCATCAGCCAGATAAAACACGGATACAGGTTGTTTTGGCACCATTTGCTGAAATAACTTCAGCAAGGCTTTACCACCACCTTCACCGCCAACGATCACCACATGATGTGTCGCTTTTTTTTGCCAGACCAAGGTGCCGTAAATAGGTTTGGTTGTAATTGAGTAACCTTTTTCCATCATCTATTCCTCAATTTACTCAGGGTGAGTGCGAACACGCATAGGATCATAAAAAGGCATCTTGACGATGGTCGCTTTGACCTCATCACCGTCGGTCACTGTTACTGTGGTGCCAAGTTGGCTGTATTCCGGTTTGATATGTGCCATCGCCAGTGACTTCATCAGATATTGGCTGTAGCTGGAGCTGGTCACCACACCGACTTCTTTGCCATCAATGAATAATTTAGAACCGACCTCTACCGCTTGCTTTGAGCGACATTCCAGACCGATTTGTTTAAAGCGTTCTCTGCCTTTTAACTTCAGCACTGCTTCTTTACCGATGTAATCACCGGGTTTATCTTCATCGACACACCAGTCCATATTGACTTCCCACGGTGTGGTATCGCCTTCAGGCATATCAAATGGGAAGAACAGTAAGGCGGCTTCAACGCGTGTCAGATCCAGTGAGTCCCATGATGCCGGGATGCAGCCATAGGGCTGACCTTTTTCCAGAATCATGTCCCACAGGTACACAGCATCAGCCGCGGAACAATAGACTTCGTAGCCGCGTTCACCGGAATAACCACCGCGAGCGAGGATCACTTCACGACCGAATAAGGTCGTCTTGATATGTTTGAAATAAGGTAATCCGGCGAGGTCGAAATCCAGTTCCGGATCCAGAATATCGATAGAACGAGGGCCCTGCAGCGACAGGATATGAACATCATAATCCTGTTCAACTGTGACATCCTCACCTTTAGCGAGTTCGGCTAAGGTTTGTTGTGTGGCGCCACTGCCATGAGATAAACGGTAATGTTCTTTATCATCACAAATGACCATGATGTCATCGACCAGCGCACCTTCTTCATTAACTTCACCGGCAAGTCGGGAAGTACCTGGTTCGAGCTTAGTGACATCAATCGTCACCAGCTTGTCGATAATTTTTAATGCGGCTGGCCCAGATACATTAACAATATTGAGACCAGACACATCATAAAGACCTGCCCGGGTACGGACCGCAACAACCTCATCATTCACATCCGAATGGTAGCTCCATGGAATGGGCATGCCATTCCATGTTTCGCCATCCAGTGTTGACCCAAGTTCTTTATGGCGAACATTGAGTACTGAGTTCCGTGTGGTAGTTTCTTTGGGCAGTGGATTATTCATGGTCTAACTCCGGTTACATAGAACGAATTCAATGTAAAAAACTTACCGAAATCAGCCGCATATAAAAATTCTCATGATGGAGTACTCCTTAATGGGTAAAAACCATCTGATTTTTTATGCTCTACCTTTTATAATCCATTGATAAGAAAGAAAATAATTAAGAAAAATTTACTCTGCGTGCAAAGACTTTAGTGTCTGAATCATCTCAATAATCACTAATGCCGCTTCACGGCCTTTGATAATCATGCGATCTTTTGCTTGTTGCTCATCTTCTGTGGTCAGAATCGCATTGGCCAGCGGAATTCCTGTGCCAATCTGAATATCAGTACAGGCACGTGCTGACTCATTGGCCACAATCTCAAAATGATAGGTTTCACCACGAATGATGCAGCCTAATGCGACCAGACCATCACAATTACCTTTTAATGCCAGTTCATGTAAAACCATCGGAATTTCCAATGCACCCGGCACAGACAATACCTGAATGTCCCGTTCCTGAACGTTGCTGGCTTTTAACTGGTCAACACAGGCATTTAACAGTGCCGTGCAAATCTCAGAGTTAAACCGCGAGACAACGATACCTACTCGAAAGCCATTGCCGTCAATATCGTCGCGAACACCTGCCCCATGTATATCTGCCAAATCTGTTTCCTCATATAAATAAATAGCATCGGGTAAGTCAGAGTCTTACCCGATGCCGAATAAAATAACGTTATTCAAAGTGTGTGCGCAATTCTTCTTCAATATCGAAGATATCCGCCACAATGCCGTACTTGGCAATATTAAATATCGATGCGCCCGGATCGGTGTTCACCGCCACGATACTAGGCACATGTTTCATCCCTGCCATATGTTGAATTGAGCCGGAAATTCCCATCGCCACATAAAGCTTGCAAGCACCGACTACCTTGCCAGATTGCCCTACCTGACGTGACTTTGGCAACCAGCCTGAGTCAGCAATCGGACGCGAGCAGCATAATGTTGCTCCCGCCAGCTCAGATAATTCACGGAAGGTATCCACATTATTTTCTTCTGCGATACCGCGGCCGATAGACATAATAAAGTCCACACCCGTAATATCAATATCATCTGCGCCTTCCGGTTCAACATAACGCAAATTTTGACTACGACTGGTCAGCGAAGTCATATCCAAAGATGAAATCGCCGGTGACCCTGCGTCTTCCGCTTGTTTAAACACACTTGGACGAATCGTCAGCAGCACACAATCTTTGCCGGGAAAATCCACTTCCACATTCACTTTTTGATTGTAGGCAGCACGGGTTGCAACTAGATCGTCACCATCATAAGCCAGCCCGAACACATCACTGGCAAAACCATAATTGCCTTTACGAGCCAGCGTTGGTGCGTAACCCAGGCTATCCACAGAATGCGGCATCAATACCACAGATGGCGCGTATTGTTCCATCAATTCAGAGACAACGGCTTCCTGAATATCGGCATCAAAATCTTCTGTTGCCGTTTTCACCGCCACGACTCCATCAACCCCTGCGAGCGATAATGCACTGGTGTAGTTGTCGGCGTTTTGCCCTGTCACCGCCACAATGACCTTGTCATCCGCCTGACGTAATTCCTGGGCAGCTGAGATCACTTCCAGAGAATTCGGGCGTAATTCATTCTGGCGGGTTTCCGCCATCACCAAAATCGTTTTCATTAGAGTTCTCCTCTGTATTCTTTAATTATCTCAGCCAGTTTTGCAGCCTGTTCTGCGGGTGTACCCTCAATCATGGTCGCCATACCTTTTTCAGGAATGTACATACGACGTACCCGTGCAAAACTCGCATCGGCACCGACATCCTCGGCACTTAATCCCAAATCACTCAGGCTGATTTCTTCGATGGGTTTGGCAGCTGCTTGTTTGATACCGCGTAAAGAGGCATAACGCGGTGTATTAATCCCCAGTTGAATAGTCAGCACCGCAGGGCAGCTGATCTCTACTTCCTGTGCCATCCCACCTTCCAGCTCACGACTGACCACGGCTTTATTGCTGCCGGGTGTATAGTCCAATCCAGCCACCACGGCGGCATGAGGCCAGTTCAGATAAGACGATAAAGAAATACCAGTCGAGGCATTTGCATCATCTGACGACTGCACTCCGGCAAAAATCATGTCCGGTTTTTCTTGTTCAGCGACCGCGGCCAGAATGCGGCCCACGGTAATCGAGTCCGACCCTTCCATCTCATCAGACCACACGCGTATTGCTCTGTCTGCGCCTTTAGCCAGACATTTACGCAGACTTTCCTCAACCCGATCGGGACCAACAGACACCACCACCACTTCCACTTCTGAATCCGAGGCTTCTTTAATGTTCATGGCCTCTTCCAGGGAAAAATCGTCCCATTCATTCAGGTCATAAAGCAGAAAGTCCTCATCGACGTCCAATTGGTCGTCACGAATTTCAAAGTCATCGTCAAGTGAAGCGACTTCTTTGACTGCAACTAAAATTTTCATGCTATTTCTCCTAAATTGCTGTCTACATCAGCTTTATTTGCAGTGAGTTACTGCTGGTATTGCCTGGAAAACCAGGTAAAAAGGCTGAACCGAACCGCCGGGTCCGGATCGTCATATAAGGTCCATTTGTCATCAGCACTAAGTGCTCTGCTTTGGATAAGCATCATGCGATTCAGGTAATACGGATCATCCAGCAGAGGCAGTAAGGTCTGACGAGTCGCCATATTGTTGAGAATGACCGCCCGCCTGACATCAGCACTGATTGAATAGCTCAAGCGCTGTAGTACTTTCTGCGGTGTTTTTGGGTTGGCAGCGACACCACCCAGCACGTCGATATCGTCCATCTCGGCAAGGATGATTAAGGTGCTGGCCGGCGTATTGGGCTGGTTTGCTACCGCAGCACGTACCCAGACTTCTTGATCATTAGCCAGTTGGCTCAGTAATGCCGAATTGGTTTTCGGATTTCTGGCCACAGCACGGCGAACCTCTTTATGCTCATCCTGAGCTAAGCTGTACAACTGTGATTCTGTGAGTTTTGGGTTGAGTGCCAACCATTGTCTGACCCAGTGATCCGTATCTGCCAGCAAACAATTCATCATCTCTGGCGTCAGGTCTTCTCTGGCGGCTACCACGCGTCTGACATATTCCGACTGATCTTCAACCAGCTCTTCTAAAACCCATACCGGCAGATTTTTATGACTCGCTGCGGCTCGCCTGACGGAATAATCCTTATCCAAAGCCAGACGGGCGCTGAGTCGTTTATCGATATGTGGATTGGTCGCTAAATGACGCAGGATCAGACTGCTTTCCAGTTTCGCGGCAATAGTAAAAATAGCGGTCGGACACGCTTTATGAGCAACAACAGCGGCCTGAACAAACTCATTACCACGCGCATATAACGTCATTAATAAATCACCCAATGTCGCTGGATGACTGGCAAGTTCAGCATCAAATTGATCAGCAAACTTTTCTGCAACCAAGGCTAAAGTCTTGCTATCCGCATTCGGATTTTTCACCACAGCTCTCACCAAATCTGTTGCCGTAGTGGTATGTAAAATCTGCCACAACACATCCGCACTGGTGTGAGCATGTTTGGCAATCAGTGTAATAAAGCTGATGTCCACTTCATCACGGTATAAATTGCTTAAGGTCTGGGTTTGAGTCGCCGGGTTTTTATCCAGGCGTAAACGCACGGCATCATCTTCAAGGCCAGCCAGCAAAGCCAGTACATCGGCAGGAGTATGCTGCCAGCGTGCCAGTTTAAGTACATCACGACGCTGTGCCGTTATCAGCTCTGCCAGCAATTTTTTGTCATGAAAATCTGCCAGACCATACACCGCAGCCGCGCTGTAAATATCGCCACTGTCGAGCGCGACTGAGATTAACTCAGCCGCAGAGCCCGGCATCGAATCATTAAGCTGCGTCTGCATCTTCATCAACAGACTCATCGTCAAATTCAACACACTCAGTGATCAGCTCAATCAGCTCTTTCACCTCAAACTTGCCTTCATAACCGGCAGTTTTACGTGCGTCTTCAAACATGGTGAGATCTTTTGGACACGACACGATAAACACGTCCAGATCCTCAATCTCACCAGCTTCATGTATCCGGTTTTCAGAAGGTTTTTGGATGCCGACCGGATCAGGAATCCAGATACGCCCACCACCGGCACCACAGCAGAATGAGTTATCACGATTACGTGCCATTTCCACCAGATCACAACCTAGCATTTTGATAATGTCACGAGGGGCGTCATAGCCTTTGTTATAACGGCCTAAGTGGCATGAATCATGGAAAGTCACCGTCAGATCCAGCTGTTTTTTCAGCTTCAATTTGCCTTGTTCTAACAACTGTTTAATCACCGTGGTGTAGTGGTTAATTTCAAACTCACCACCAAAATCCGGATATTCATTACGGATGGTGTTAAATGAATGTGGATCGGTGGTCACAATCGATTTGAAATCACATTGTTCTAAAGTGCTGATATTTGAGGTTGCCAAAAATTCATACAGCCCCTCCTCACCGACACGGCGGATATCATTACCGGCATTCATTTCGGCTTCGTATAACAAACCAAAATCCACACCAGCCTGACGCATTAATCTGGCAAACGATTTCGTCACTACCTGATTACGTGGGTCGAAAGAGGCGTAGTCGCCGACAAACCACATCACATCCACCGGCTCTTTACGGGCATCTTTAATCGCGAAAGGTAAATCCTTGGTCCATTTCGCCCGTTTACGTTTGGACTCGCCCATCGAGTTACCGTTTTTATGCACGGATTGCAGCGTTTTTTGCAGAATCGGCTCCATATTGCCTTCATCCACTAATTTGCGACGCATCTGCACAATAATCGGCACATGCTCAACCGCCACCGGGCAAATTTCTACACAGGCCAGACAGGTACGACATGACCACAGCGTTTCCATAAACACCTGACCGATATCTTTACCATGCACATCCAACTCGGCTTCGTCCGGTAACTCTTTTTTCTGTAAGGTGTTATTGGCAAACTCACGCAATGACAGAATCACATCACGTGGTGATAAAGGTGCGCCTACCGCATTGGCCGGACAGGCTTCATGGCAGCGACCACATTTGGTACAGGCATCCAGGTTCAGTAAGTTTTTCCAGGTCAGATCGGTAATGGTTTTAACCCCAATCTCTTCCTGCTCTTCTGGCACCATCGGTAAACGACGACCGACCATCGGGTCACGAAACATCAATGACGCAGATGCCGTAAAGATATGTTTCACTTTGGTAAAAGGAATCAGCGCCACAAAGGTCAAGGCAATAAAGCCATGGAACCACCAGAGTCCGGTACGGAAATGCCCTGCCGCTTCCGGCCCCATCCCCATTCCATGTAAGGCATTGGCAATCAGTGCGCCCATCGGTGACCACCAGCGGTAGTCCCAGACAGTAGGATCATTCATCAGCCAAATCAGACGCGAGGCTTCAAGCAAAAAGCCCGTGATCAGAATGATGATAAAGCCCCATAAAAATGCCCAGTCTTCACGACGATAAGCACTGCGGTCGTAGTCAGGATCGGTAGGTTCACGATCGGGACGTTTGTAATCCAGTTTAGGTAATTTCAGCCATTTTCGGCGATACATCATGTATAAAACGCCAGCGATAACGGCTGTTCCGGCAATGTCGAGTACCAATGAAAACCACAGGTAAAAGTCGCCATACCAGAATTTAAAGCCAAATAATGGCTCTAAAATATCGTATTCAAGTGTGATGGTGGCTGTGCCGAGAAACAGCAAAACAAAGCCAAAAAATATTCCTGCATGCGCTTTGCCAGCCGCCCTGTCACGACGTTTAATCGTACGGTGCGTCAGCATGGTTTTCAGCATCTCACCGAATCTCGCCAGAAACTCGCCCCAGGCTGCATCAGGTTTACCACGACGGTATTTTCTTACCTGCACGTAACAACCATAAAGAAATACAGCGATTGCGGAATAACCAAACGCATAAAAAAGGTAAATGGATGAGGTCTGAAAACCTTGAAATAAAATCCTAGTAATCTCTTGTGCTTCGTTCATGACACACCTGCAAGCTTTTTTGGAATAGGAATAAGTGATTGCTGAGGTTGGAAAAGCGTGCTGCCGTTATCGACAGCACACTCCTTTTCCGGTCTAGATCTTGTATTCGATCTCGTGGTTACCACCCGGCATGTGCGGTGTACCCCATGAAATCGTTTCGCGTTTGTACGGCAATGGATATTGAGGATTGTCTTCCTCGATTTCCCTTGCGATACGCTGACCAGTAAATGTGGCATCAGCAATCAGACGCGGTGCTTCAGCATCACCAATCAGGTAAATACCTTTGATACCGTTTTCATCCCATTCTGCTTGACGCTCTTTGAGTTCTTTGTACAAAGCATTATCAGAAGAACGCCCCGTAACCAGTACTAAAGAATCAAATTCCAACCAACGGTGAGTTTTGTTTTCTTCACGTGGGAAAACACCAGGACCACGATAGCTACGTTTGGAACCATCACCCCACAGGTTGTAGATTTCCAGACGATTCTTCTCGATACGTGTGCAGAAGTGATCACCAATCTCTTCAATACCCAGCTCATGCAGACGACGCATCATGTTGGGGTATTCCAAAGTGAAGTGCATGTAGTTACCCAGATGAACACCTGATACAACGGTAACCTCATGGCCTTCTGTAGCTAATTTTTCAGCCAGACTTGGTGCCATGAAGTAGCTGTCTGCATTCAAAATAACCACACGTTTGCCAATTTTCTTCTCACCCGATAACACTTGTTCTGGTGTGAGTTGCTCAGGTTGAGAGGCATCCGCACCCGGAATCGGTGCATGTGTCAGACAGTTAGTGCCGTCGGTATTCCAATGTGAACCGGTGGCGATAACCACTTTATCTGCACCGTATTCCAATACATCATCAGCGGTCAGTGGTTTCTGACCCAGTGCAATCACATTATGTTTATTTTTCTTGACCAGCTTATCCAGCTGCGTTTCACGATAATCACGGTGATAACTCCACTCACCCAGTCCAGGCAATGTGGCAACCTGATTGACATGACCACCCACTTTTTCAGCCTTATCGTATAAGTGAACGGTGTAACCACGTTCCATCAATACACGAGCCGCTTCTGAACCAGAAGGACCTGCACCCACCACCAGCACCGAGTCTTCAGAACCTGCTTTAGCAAATTTCTCAGGATGCCAGCCACGACGATACTCTTCACCAGCCGTCGCATTCTGAGTACAAATCATTGGAGGACCACCGATTTCCCAACGCGAAATACAGACGTTACAGCCGATACAGACACGAATATCGTCATAACGGCCTTCTTCCACTTTCTTCGGTAAGAATGGATCAGCAATAGAAGGACGAGCACAACCGATAATATCTACCACACCTTTGGTGACGATTTCCGTCATTTTTTCTGGATCGGTATAACGGCCTACACCCAGAACCGGTTTCTTCGAAACACGTTTAACATGCTCAACCCAAGGCACCGTATGACCTTGCTGATAGAAACGTGATGGGCCAGCGTCTTCACCCCATTCAGCAATATCACCTACCGTGATATCCCACAGGTCAACAAAGTCATCGGCCATTTCAATGAACTTAACGCCGTCTTCTTCAACCTCAATCTGATCAGGGCCATAAATCGTATCGATAGCAAACCGCGTTGCAATCGCACAATCATCACCCACGGCTTTACGCACTTTTTCCAGCGTTTCCACCCAGAAACGAGCACGGTTTTCTAATGAACCGCCGTAGCCGTCAGTGCGTTTGTTGTAATACGGATTAAGGAATTGCAGTGGCAAATAAGAGTGAGCACCATACACATAGACGATATCAAAGCCAGCATCGCGAGCACGATAAGCGGCATCCACGTAGTACTGCTGAACCATCTTGATATCATCAAGATCCATCTCTTTACAGTAGCTTAATGTTTCAAATTCTGAGGCAAACTGGCTGGGGCCACGTGGCGTTGCCCGGGTTTCCATATTCGGTGCATGAGCGGCGCCATACCACATTTCGATACCTGCTAAAGCGCCGTATTTATGAACTTCATCCGTCATCGCACGTAAATTACGTACGTCACCTTCGTCCCAGATACGTGCTGAGAGACGATGGGTATCATCTGATTCTGGATGGATTGAACAGTATTCGGTATTCATCGCTGCCCAACCACCTTCCGCTTTCATCGAACGATGTGCTGCCTGGAAGCCTGGTCGATCTGAACCGGCACCAATGCAATGGGGAACCTGATAAAACCGATTACGCAATGTTTTTGGACCAATCTGAATTGGCTCAAAAAGTATGTCGTGCTTAGGATCGCGTGCCATTATATTTCTCCCTATTTTATGAGTATTGGCAACGCTATTTTCAGTTCCACAGCCCCTCTCAACAATTACTAAGAGGACTTACTTCCTAGGTAGTACGAATCTCAGAGGGAGCTGCTTTTTAGGGAGTATAGCCAAGGATAAGTTAGGCTTTGATACTTTGGGAATGTGTTTGTGCTCGTCCATTAATCACACCAAAGCATATGAACTTTAGTTATTTAAACAATTGATTAAATTGAGGAAACTTGTAATTATGAAATACATAGGAAGGATGAAAAACAGTGACTGCTCCCTGTTTAGTTTTATTAGGTCACCGAGGGAATAGGCTAAAAATATGATCTTTACTGACATTTACAAACACAAAACTAAAATGTTTAACGAACGGAAAAAGCTGTTCATTATAATCGGCTCTAGAATTGGATCATGGAAGTAACAAAAATTCCCGTACTTCGGCTTCCTCAACGTCTTCCGCACGCTGAGGCTATAAAATCATTTAAAGATAATCAGCATAGTTATGAGGCTGAGTTCTGGGAATTTCAGTATCAAACCTACAGATATTTAGAACGCCTTCCAGACGAATCATTGCTCACTAGGTATGCGGATATATTGAAAAACATGCGAGCTCTAGTTAGTGAAGACAGACACATTATTCCAATACAAAGCTTTTTGAGTTCTTGGTATTGGTTTAGAAAAGAACATCAAACACGTTTTGAATTCTATCTTCGCGGTTTGCAATTGCCATCTTCAGTCCCCCTAGACATTACCTTTAATAATGTGCCGATTGACTCTATAGTTAGGCCAAAACATCCTAATTCTGGCGATGTACTTTTTCGTTACGACAAACGAGAGCACTTGGATAATATTGTTAATCAAGGAATTATCAGAATTAGACCTGCATCAGATTTTCAAGCTAGTGAGCATAACATTGCTCGACAAGATGAGGAGAGATCAAAAAAGCACTACCTTCCCGGAGGGTATACGCGCATTACGACCGAGAATGGAACTTCCATCCCAATTACAGGAGATGTAGAAAGGATGGTTACTATGCCCAACTACTATATTTTTTGCATGTCTTGTGACTGGGATCAGGGTCTCTTCCCCGCCTTTGATGGAGATGCATGCTTAATTATCAAAAACGTCGAAGAATTTTCGCGTCGGCTAGAATATGCCGCAACTTCTAGGTTGCCTGGATGGTACTTTCATCATAATCCTATTCAATACTTTGATCCTTATGAAAGAGCAAAAAACGAGTATTTTGACGCTACGATGTCAAAAAATTTTAGATTCGCATATCAAAGAGAATATCGATTCTTATGGATGCCACAGAATGGTGAAGAACCAAACGGTTTCAAATTCTTGAATCTAGGAGATTTGAGTAACCTTGCAGAAGTTCATAACGAATCAAGGAATCAAGGTGTCAGCCAACTTAATAAGGTTAATTGAATCGGAGAAGAAGAACATGAGGGAGAGGAAAAAATGTTAGATCCTTTTTCACTTTTCATGATTGGCCTTTCCTTTTTTGTAGTTGCTGTAACGCCCGGTCCTGCCAATATTTCAAATGCAATAATTGCTATGAGACGAGGAAGAAAAGTAAGCCTAATCTATGGTGCAGGCTTATCGTTTGGGCTGGTATTCTGGGGTGTGATAGCTGCAAGTGGCATGGGGGCCATCCTCCAAAGTTCTGTCTATCTATTGATGCTTCTTAAAGTCTTTGGTGGGCTTTATTTGCTGCGGTTAGCTTATCTATCAGGAAAGTCAGCTTTCAATCCTCAAGTAGAGGACATCAATGACCCTAGCAATATTCCAACTGCAAAAAAGTGGTTTATCCGTGGGTTCATCCTTAATATCTCTAATCCCAAGACTGTTATTGCTTGGTTAGCAGCACTTTCCGTTGGTCTGGATGCTGGTGACGACATACATGCCTTAATTGCAGGTGTTTTAGTATGCGTTTTTGTTGGGTTCTCAGTAAACGCTATGTATTCTTTAGTTTTTTCATTTACCGGTGTGATGAATATTTATCAGCGCATAAGCCGTTGGATAAACGGCATTGCCTCTGCGCTTTTTGCCGTTGCAGGTATAGGTTTGATTCGCTCAGCTTTTAACCGAAGTCCTGTATGAATAACAAATACAACAATCCAAGAATCAATGGGTCAGTAAAATCAAACACTTCGACCCTATTGATTTTCTAGTAGTACGTTTCGGAGTTTTTAGCTAATAAGTCGCAAGTAAAGGACGTCTCTGTCGAGACACTACTTTACTCAGAGTTATGAAATATTTGGAGATATCACATGGATAAAGTAGATCAGATATTAAGTGAGCTGGAAAAGTCATATAAAAGATTAGCAATACCCACTGTCATGCTAGCAGCTGTTTATTTTATGATTCACACCGCCGAGGTAAAAGGCAAAGACATAGATTCTATTATGCTGCATCTCGTAATAGTTTCATTATCGGCAGTTGCATTCACTTTGGCGTCTGGAATAGTCGCTTTGGCTAAATTTAGCTCTATGGATATCAATAAGTTGAGCTATGCGATAGTCTCAATTTCATATCTTATTTCAGCCATTTTTTTGATCATGGTAGGTTTAAACATGGCTGTAGGTGAATTTACATAATAATCAATAGGGTAGGAGCATTTGATTTTGAAAAACGCTCATATCGATTAACTTATATACAGTAACAAAGGATTGAGGTAACACCGTGTTTCAGACTGAAAAGGAATTCTGCATATCAACCTTAACTCTCAACAACACTTCAATATTATCATTGAGTGAGTGTTCATCCTGGCTCATAGACAATGAAGCATAGAGAACACTTTTGGAAAAAAGACACTCCTCGTGAGCAACGTATCCTAGGAGTTATTTTTCTCAGTTCGTTTTGTATTGCGTTCATACAATTTGTCTGTGTGGACAATTTTATACCCGATCCAACAGTCAGCTTATTTTCATTCTATATAGCCTTTGCAATTTCCCTGTTATTTTGTGCAGCAATCATTATTTTAAAAATAAAGGCAAAGCAAAGTGTCGGGACAGTTGTGAAGACTATGCCTTTAAGAAATAAGTTAGCTTCTATACTGATACTTCCCATCCTCTTAATTGCTACTTATTGGATGCTTCTTGCTTCAGTCATTCCTTATCAGTTAACCAAAATAACTGGACAAGATTTTGAAGAACAGACACAGGTTCACAAAGTTAAGACTCGTCACGGAAGAAGGAGCTTCTTTCGTGATTATCATTACGAGTTGCGACTTATCGATAGTCCTCCCATTCCTCTCTTTCGATTCAGTATTTCTGAGCATTCGTATAATAAATTTCCAGAAGGAAACCTAAAAGCAACGTTATTTGGATTGAAAGGAAACCTAGGATTTATTGTGGAAGAGATTCAAATAGATACTCAAGACTAAATCATGGCGTCAGCCAGCTTGACAACTACAAGGAAAAATCAATGAGGTCAATCAAATCAAAAACTCCGCCTCTATTGATTACTTCTTTCAGTAATTTATAAGGACGTTAAAAATATGAATCCATAATTCAAAAATGCTTTATTGATAATGTTAACTCATCTGATTACAGATTAAAGCAATAGAAAAAATATGATCAATCAAAGAAGCGTATCAGTACTAATTGGACTACTTTTACTAGCATGGGGGTTTTATAGTCTCTACGCAATGCTCATTAACGAATATACCTTGCCGTTAACTATACTCGTATTCGCAATGGCTGCATTGTCATCATTATCAGGCATTGGCATTCTCTGGAAAAAATATTGGGGATTTACTACATATATTATTTTTTCATTCATTTTCCTCTTATTGATGATATACACCAGCAGCCTCTTACTAGAATCTGCCAGTTCTGTTGATTTTGGGATTGTACTGTTGTCTGTATTTTGTATTTTTGGGCTTTGCGGTTTCATACTGAAAAAGGACTTACAGAAATCAAGGCAGAATCAAGGAGACTGACAGAATTGACGAGTCAGCCCAGCAGGGCTCAAGGAGATACCCAACTTGATAATTACAAAGTTTAGAGCATTCATTGGCCTAATTAGATAATCTGACCCTACTGAATTATATATAAACCAAAACTATCTTAAGGTACTCACATGGATGAATTAAAACAAAAAATAGCACTATTTATTGATGCTGATAATGCGCCTGCAAGTAAGTTTGAAGATGTCCTGAGCGAGGTTGCCAACTATGGTGTAGTTACTATCCGTAAGGCTTACGGTAATTGGAAGTCGCCTACGTTAAAGGCCTGGGAAGATCTGCTACATGAATATGCCATTCAACCCATACAGCAATATGATTTAACCAAAGGGAAAAATGCGTCGGATATTGCACTGGTGATTGATGCAATGGATGTGATGTATACCAAGCAAATTGATGTAATGTGTTTTGTATCATCGGATTGTGATTTTACGCCGATGGTGACCAGAGCATTAGCTGAAGGAAAGGTGGTTTTGGGGTTTGGTGAGAGAAAAACGCCAGCAGCATTCGTAAACGCCTGCTCTAAGTTTCTTTTCCTGGATGAAGAAAAAGAAAAAACCAAAACAACCGTTAAACCGAAGAATATTAAATCGGATACTAGGTTAATTAATTTACTAAGACAGGCCATTGAGGCAACAGAAGACGAAGAAGGCTGGGCGGCACTTGGACCAGTAGGCTCAAATATTTCTAACAAAACCTCATTTGATACCCGAAATTATGGCTTTAAGAATCTTAGCAGCTTGTTCAAAGCCATTGACTTATTCGAACTTAAACGTGGACCCAATAATTCTTTCTTGGTAAAAAACGTACGAAATAAATAATTCAGAATTAAAAGGGTCAGAGAATTTGATTTCGTTTACTTCATCATTGCTGTCTGTGCTCATTCATTTTCTCCCAGTAATCCCTGCCATGGATCATCGGCCAATGAGCTACTTTTTTCTTTGTCCGTCTGGTGTGGCTTGGTTGATACTCTTGTTGGTGACACGTTATCGTCAGCCAATACTGCCAGTACAGCATTTAATTTTTCCTGAGGTATCAGCAGTAATTCACTTTTAAGCCCCTTGGCAATAAGTTCAAGGGTATCAAGCCGTGGATTGCCTTTGGATTCCAATCGCTGATATTGCTGGCGAGATATACCAACACGCAGCATCATATCGTGTTGCTTGAGTTCTAATGCAATACGGCGCTTTTTGATCTGGTCGAGTAGTGAATTCATAATGAAATATATAAGTTGCTATTTACCAATAAGAAACATATTAGTTTCTTTTTTTTCATAATAGCAACATATAAGCCGCTTTTAAGTATAAAAAGCAATCTCGTTTAAGAAAGAAACATATATATTGCTTTCATAGAAGTATTTAGAAATCAGTGAGATCAAGGGAATCGGCAAAATGGATAAATAATTTTTATGCCTTATATCGTTCACCCCGATAGTTAACTAACTAAAAACTGAATCCCGCCCACCAGCAACACGCTGAACAGTAAAACCAGATAAGGCCATCGACCTGCTTTACGGGAAGTTTCTATGGTGTTGCCAGCCTGAATATCTTCTTGCATCGATGATGGCAGTTGGCCTTTATCAATCAGGTAATGCCGCCAGCAAAACAGTGGAATGCTCAGGCTCGCCAGAATCAAACCACTCATCAATGTGCCACCGCCCCAGATATTGGCTCCCAGTGCCATAAAGGTAATATTCAAAAAGGCCATGGCGATACCGGCGATAAATAAGACTTTTGGGGTTCGATATGAGCGTTTCCAGTTGGGTCTGTCGATGCGGTGAATCCAACCGGCATTAAGGGTCAGGAAGTTAAAAATGATGTAACTGACACAAGATGCAGCAAGTAAAAATACATAGTCAGATAGGCTCAGCAACATCAGGTTAACGATAAGATTAGTCCACATCGCACTAGTGGGGGCACCGTGCTGATTTACCTGTGACAGGTATTTAGGCAATAGACCATCAATTGAGCCCTGGTATAACGTACGAGACGATCCGGACATCGTGGTCATAATCGATAACATCAATGCCAGCACCAACATCACCACAAACATATCCACCATAATGCCGCTATTACCTACAATGCCATAAAGCGCATTGGCGATGCCCATGCCACTATAAATATCCGCGGCTAGCATGCCGTCATATTGAGCTGGTTGAATCACTTCACCGGCAGCATTAAAGTGCTGTGGCTCAATCATTTGCCCTAATCCCATGTGGCCCTGAAAAGTAAAAGGAATCAGCACAAAGGCAAATAAACATAATAAACCGGAATATAAAATAGCGCGGTAGGTATCACGGCTGGGATCTTTAAACTCACGGGTGTAACACACGGCCGTTTCAAAGCCATAGGTTGACCAGGCCGCAATAAACAAAGCGCCTGCCACTAAAGACCAGCCTTTAATATCCCAAACACCGGGTATTACATAACCATCACTGTCATAGGCAAGCGGCGCTAATGGGTAAAAGTTACTCATAACCATATCACCGGTAATCAATGGCACAATGGCAATCAGCATCAATGGGGCCAGCCCGGACAAGCCAATAATCATCATGGCTTTGGCGGAGCGTAAAATGCCGCCGTTTTGAATGGCAAATACCAACACCATCAATACCGCGCCAATAATAAACACAGCATTGATTCGCAGACAGAGTCCCGCTTTAAGGAAGCTCAGATCGAGTAAGGTTATCTGCCAGGTATTAATCACCGCATCCGGCGGATAGGTCACATTCAAAATATAGCCTGCTGCCAAAGCAGAGCCGATGGCTAATACCGGCCCCCATGCCACCCAGTTACACCAGATACATAAGGCCGCTATCCATTTACTGTAATTTGCCCAGGCAACCGAGCTATGCACCGAGATACCGCCGGTTTTATGAGGGAATAATCCGGCAATTTCGGCATAGGTAAAGGCTTGAACAAGCCCGATAGAAATAGACACAATCCAGATTAACCAGGCCGGTTTACCGACTGTGGCGGCAATCGCCCCCATCGAAAATAACACCAGTGCTGGCACACCACTGGCCAGCCAGAAAGCACCAGTCCAGTCGATACTGCGATGTAATGAAAAACGATTGTAGAGAGAAAGTGTTATCGGCTGCTGGGCTTTGTTTTCCAACGTCTCTAACCTCACCTAACTTATGCTGACACCATTGTCAGTCAAAACAAGCAGTAACATACCACGCCTCTTATTAACGGTATCGGTTAACAGTAACGGGTATAGAGAAACCACTCAGGTGAGCCCATAAACAAAAGCAGACTGCCGCCTGTTTAGTGAGATATTTTCAGCCCGATGATACCCGATAGAATTAATAGGATACTGAACAGACGTGCAATGGTCGCTGGCTCAGATAAAAACACAATACCGAAAATCACCGTGCCAATCGCACCGATGCCGACCCAGACACCGTAAGCAGTGCCTAATGGCAGGGTTTTCATTGCTACACCCAAAAGCCACAAACTCAAGGCAACGGTGACCAGTGCCAACAGACTGGGCCCTAACTTAGTCAGACCTTCTGAATATTTCAGTCCAGCCGCCCAGACGACTTCCAGTAATCCCGCTACTACTAATGCTACCCAAGCCATATTAATCCTTTGTTATTACTTATTAATTGATACCTAACCAGCTAACAACAGCGTTTATACAACGGCTGATGCAGCAAGTTTTTCTGCTAAGTCTTCTGGTAAGACATAGTTAGTGACACTCAAGCCAAAACCGCTCATTGATGGCAGTTTTCTCGGCCAGGTCATCAACTTCATTTCAGTGACACCGAGATCTCTTAATATCTGAGCTCCAATGCCATAGTGTTTCAGTACATACTCTTCAGCATAATTTCGATCTGACTGAACGAGTCTCTGCCACTCCTCTTCATCCCCATGCAGCAGGACAAGCACACCCGAGCCTTGCTGCTGAATATATTGCATGGCTTCGGCCACACTCCAGGTATGTCCGTTCCGGTCGTAATCCAGCAAGTCCATACTATTAAACGGTGCATGAACTCTGACCAGGGTTTCTTCACCAGCCGCTGACGTGCCGTAGACCAGTGCCAGATGTTTCATACCTGTCGTTTTATCTAAATAATCATGACGACGGAATGAACCCAGCATGGTTTGCATTTCACGTTCATTCAGGCGGATGACATTTTGCTCATGCTGGTGACGATAAGCGATAAGGTCGGCAATGGTGCCTACTTTTAAGTCATGCTGTTTAGCAAATTCAATAAGATCCGGTAGACGGGCCATGGTGCCGTCTTCATTCATGATTTCGCAGATAACAGCAGCAGGCTCCAGCCCTGCCAATGCCGCCAAGTCACAGCCAGCTTCTGTGTGTCCTGCACGGGTTAACACGCCCCCCGCTCTGGCCATAACCGGGAAAATATGACCAGGACTGACAATATCTTCCGGTGTGGCATTAGCCGCCACAGCAGCCTGAATCGTCAACGCACGATCCTGTGTAGAAATGCCGGTGGTGACGCCTTCAGCCGCTTCAATAGACAGCGTAAAGTTAGTTTCAAAACCGGCTTTATTTTGTTTTACCATTAATGGCAGGTTTAACTGCTGACAGCGTGCTTCAGTTAAAGTCAGGCAAATGAGACCGCGTGCATGCATCGCCATAAAATTCACTGCTTCGGCAGTAACATGACTGGCCGCCATAACCAGATCACCTTCATTTTCACGGTTTTCATCATCCATTAAGACAACCATTTTGCCCTGTCTAATATCCTCAATAATCGCTTCTGCACTAGCGATTTGTGCGGGTTGAGAATAAGACGTCAACTTAGATTGTGGCATGAGGATATAGCTCCTTATAACTGGTCAATAACGGCGTAGGCAGAATGATTATGAATAGATTCAAAGTTTTCACACTCAACACGGAACCCTGACACGGTGTCCTGTTGAGCTAATGCGACAGCAATATCTCTAACTAAATCCTCAACAAACTTGGGATTGTCGTAAGCAAATTCGGTCACATACTTTTCGTCCGGGCGTTTCAACAGCCCGTAAAGCTGACTGGAGGCTTGTTCTTCAATCAATTGAATCAAGGCATCCAGCGTCATCTCTTCGCTGATGCGTGCTTCAACACTGACCAAAGAACGTTGATTATGTGCACCATAATCTGAAATCTTCTTCGAGCAAGGACAAAGACTGGTCACAGGGATCTCAGCTTTCACGGTCAGTTCCAGTTTATCGGTGTAATCCGCTGTCAGCGTAATGTCGTAATCCATAAAGCTTTTCACACCTGAAACGGGTGCGGTTTTGCTGATGAAATACGGAAAACGTAAGCTGACGTGACCTTGTTTTGCGCCTAATAATTCCAGCATGTCGGTCATAAATGCGGGCATATTGCTCAGGCTGAATATCGCGTCAGGGCGTTCCAGTAATTCAATGAAACGTGACATATGGGTGCCTTTCACATCAGCCGCCAAATGCACATACATATTAAATTCGGCCACAACACGTATGGGTGTTTCGGTAGTTGATTGAAATAAAACCGGGTAACGCAGTGACTTTATACCGACTTTATCAATGATTAACTGGCGTTTGTCAGGCGTATTTTGAACATCTTCAAGTCGATGTGTTAAAGGCAGATTCATTATGTATCCTTGTTTTTTTGATTCACACATCGGTTGAATCAACTGAAAAAATGGTGTGAATGACTGAATCTCATCAGTCATTCACCCAAAGGTCTCAAATCGCAAAGAGTCCGAGGATAACCATGAAGAAACGGTTTCATCTAAAACCAACTTCAGGTTAAGTATTGCTTAGTTTCAGGGATAAAAAAATTCCAAAGAAGGATTACTACCTTGGGGTTATACCCTTACCTATTGAGAGAAATTGGCTTGCTCCCAACGAATTCTGGCCCACATATAGGCATCCATAATCGATAGTGCATAAATAAAAATCCCGCCAGCAAACTGGCCTATCACCGAAATACCTGGTGCGGCCATTTGATAGGTCACCACACCTAACACCAG
Organism: Methylophaga thalassica MP; assembly: GCF_000214595.1. GTDB lineage: Bacteria > Pseudomonadota > Gammaproteobacteria > Nitrosococcales > Methylophagaceae > Methylophaga > Methylophaga thalassica. Next base: position 508,312 of record NZ_AFIG01000003.1, read on the forward strand.
CATAAAAAACAACATGGTCAAACCGCGCATGGGATTGTGATTCACGACCTGCCCCACCCCAGGCAACACAATGGCAATCAATAGCACCAGATAGGGATGAACGGGTCCCTGCAATAGGCGACTAGGCTGCTTCATCTTGCACCTCATCCAGGTGAGTCACTAAGTTATCTAACTTGTGTAATAAACCGGCTACCAAACTTGCCTCAATGGGTTTGTCATCAAAATTAATGGCCCGTAGTAATAAATAATGGCCGCGATCTGATTGCTTAGCTAAGCAAGTGAGCCGAATCGCCATCGGGGTAATCAGTAACTCTTTGCAGCGAGAATCAGCAAACAAGTCTTTAATATCTTGATCTATCCCTGCTAATGGCGGCGGCTGGGTTTTTGTCATATAACGGGCATGTTGCGGCCAGCCAGCTAAAGGCATCACCGGTTTTATCCACTGCCATGACGGACTGAAGCTCTCGGTATTTTGTGGTCTGACTAAAATATCGAGTGTCGCGCCACTGCTGTCTTTATGTGCTCGATACAAGGTTATATGCATCCACATCACTGGTAATTTTCTTGCCGTGAGGTTATCCACCTCGACTGAAAGCTTTACCCTGGCATTATTCCAATCGGCAAAAACAGAGGCATATCCTTGTCCATCAAGCGTTGATGACGTCATCTGAACAACCTCATGACAATCATCAAATACCTGCTGTCTTGATACCAACACATGGCGATGATGATGGCGATATAGAAGCAGCAAGCAAGTACTCCCTAACAACACAAAAATCATGGCGTATATAGCATCTACATTCATTCAATATTCCTCTTTTCCCTCAGAAAAAGAGTCCCGCAGCCATGACAATACTGCGGGACTAAGGCTTATCTGACGACGGTCACCGGACAGTGGGATCGCTGCACAATATGCTGCGCTATCGATCCTAATAACACTCTCGCAATACCACTACGCCCAACCGATCCAGTCACCACATGGTCATGCTCATGTTTCTCAGCATAATCAACAATGGCTTTGGCAATATCGTGGCCAGCTGCCGTTATACAAAACACATCATCTAGTCCTTGAGATGTGGCCTTAACCATCGCATCACGTAGCTCCTGTTTGATTTGAGCATCTGCTGCATCGAGAATGCTCGAATCCCAAAAGTAACTATGTGAAATGTCTTCACTGGTCGGTCTAACCACATGAATAAATGTCAGCCTGGCATTGACCGATTTCGCCAGCTCCACAGCAAAATCCACGGCTTTCATCGCACTATGCGATCCATCCGTTGCACATAAAATATGTTTCATGCTGCTTCCTCCTAATAACCTTTAGGCCGTGGCCAGGGCATGGTGAACTGATCACCCCGTTTCACGAACTGGTAACGTCGTTTCACAAACCAGACCGAGGCCACGATATAAAACGCCATAATCGACAATAATGACGCACCGTAACCCAGGAAGGTCGCGAAATAGACCAGAGAACATAAACCCAGCAAGGTATAAGCTGGAATAGGATGGAACGGATGGATATAGCCCCGCTTGATCACATCCAATGGCCACATTTTTCTGAACTTGACCATATTGATGGACATGAAGGTGTAACCCAGCAGACCTGACAGAATCGAAAAGGTAATGACCTGATCCAATAAACCTGTGAACGCAAATGACACAGCAATTGGAATCAGGAAAATAATCGATCTGAACGGCGTGCGGTAACGCGGATGAATCGCTCCAAACCATGTCGGCATATAGCGATCCCGTCCCATGGAAAACCAGGCACGCGCCGCATCATTAATACAGCCATTAGCCGAAGCAATGGCCGCAAACATGGTGCCGATAAATAACACGACCTGTAATACCGGATTACCAATAATCGAAGCAGCGTCATATAACGGCGTGGTCGCCTGACCTAAATATTGCCATGGCATCAGACCCGTCGAGATATACCAGGTCAGTGTCGCTGCCACTAATAAAGTTAAAATGCCACCAATCGTGCCCAGTGGAATCGCCCGACCTGCACTCCTCACCTCTTCCGCTGCCTGACAGGTGCCCTCAATGCCGAGGTAATACCACATGCCAAACTGCAATGCAGCGACAACCCCAATCCAGCCATACGGTAATTCTGTTAACAGATCACTGTGTTTCAGAATATGCCCGGGGTTAAGCGGATCGGCCCCAATAAATAAAGCCAGAATCGCCAGAAAGGCAAACAGGGTAATGACAAAATTTACCGTCAGCGTCATAAACACGCCGCGGTAATTCAGCCAGGCCAGAAACGAAATGGTCAGTACCACAAAGGGTTGAGGACTCAGATCATGGAAGCCAGTTGCTGATGCCACAGCCGCCATCAAGTCACCGACTATCAAAGCATCCGCCGCTTCCAGCATGGTATATGCCATCACCAGATACAAGCCCACATTAAAGGCCATTAACGGACCAATAATGTGTTTTGCCTGCGTGTACTGACCACCGGCCGCCGCCACGGTAGACGTGACTTCCGAATCGATCATCGCGACACAGCTATAGAGTAAGCCAATAACCCAACAGGCAATCAAGGCACCATAAGCACCACCTTTGGCAACAGAGAAGTTCCAGCCCATAAATTCACCGACCAGAACAATACCCACACCCAGCGCCCAGATATGAAAAGGGTTCAATACCTTCAGCATTGAAATGCGTTGTTCCCCGGATTGAGAAGAAGATTGCTGACTCATGACTGCTGCTCCTCTCGCTCGAGCTCTGCCATCAGTTCATCAGCGCCTTCACGCGAACTCATGAGTAGCGATTCATCAAACTGACGAGACACACTGAGTGCATCCACCAGAATCCACAGCAATAGCATGGCTGAGATAATCCAGGCGGCGTAACTTAAAATTTCCCAATAGCTCATCGGTGTGCCTCCTGTTCCGTAAGCGAAGACTTATCACCAAATTTTTCAGCAATCACTTCACGGTATTGAGACTCAGAGACACGCAGCATAAAGATGAAATAGCCAATAATGACTAAAGCCGTAATGCCAAGCATCAACGGATCAATGGTGTAATCAAATTTATCGTTAATGATTTCAGCCGCTGAGGTTTCATCAAAACCCAGCTTCTGCCATTGTTCCTGCTCAACAGGTGAGACGTTTAGGGATTCCCAGGAGATAACCTGAGATGAGGTGGTGTCACTTGCTGATTTAGAATCAGATTCAAGAAACAAAGGAATATACAAACTGACATAGACAAGTATCAGAATAAAGAGACTATCAAACAACTGCCCCTTTTTAGACTGTACCTTTGGTACATAAGTAGACATAAGATTTCCTCATTAAAATCACTCGGCAATTAGCGCTTCGCTGCTCTATTTTCATCGAGATGTTTGATGTCCAATCCGTAGATAAACTCTTTATCTTCTGCGTAGTGCTTAGTCATCGCACCGACAGAAGCGGTATTGAAAAAGACGAGCAAAGCACTGGAAATAATCATTACCCATCGGATAACCGGATCTTCCAGAATGCTTAAGATGCTAATGAGGACGAAACCCACAGCCAGCCAGATAAGTAGCACATCTGCCCAAGCCATGATGCAGTCTCGTAGATACATATTTTGAATACGATTTTTTATTTTATTATTCATGGTTATATTTCTCTCTTCTAATGGTTAAAAATGATTTACACACTGTCCTCCTGTTTTGCTAAGAAAAAGAAAAAAACCGATGTTACGCAGACAAGGCAACTTATATTGACGGGGTAAGGATCGCTATAAGACACATTGTCTTTGTAACACCGGTTTTTAACTATCAATGGCACAACAACATTTTTTTAGAATGTATGTGTGCCTGGAATCCAGCTTGTTCCGGCTAATGGCACACGTGCCATCGCTGCTGATTCCACTGTTAATGCCACTAAGTCTTCTGGTTCCAGATGACGCAGATCATTCTTACCGCAAGCACGCGCTAATGTTTGTGCTTCCAGCGTCAGAACACGTATGTAGTTAGCCAGACGACGACCACCTTCAACCGGGTCAAAGCGTTTCATCAGCTCCGGATCCTGGGTAGAAATACCGGCTGGGTCACGACCTTCGTGCCAGTCATCGTAGGAACCGGCTGTTGAACCCAGTTTTTGGTACTCTTCTTCCCATTTAGGATCGTTATCACCCAATGCCACCAATGCAGCGGTACCGATAGCCACCGCGTCAGCACCTAAAGCCATACATTTCGCGACGTCAGCACCATTACGGATACCACCAGACACAATCAGTTGAACCTTACGGTGCATACCCATTTCCTGTAACGCTTGAACCGCTTGAGGAATGGCCGCCATGGTTGGGATACCTACGTGTTCGATAAACACGTCTTGCGTTGCCGCTGTACCACCTTGCATACCGTCGACCACGATAACGTCAGCACCTGCTTTCACCGCCAGCTTCACATCATAGTAAGTACGTGTTGCACCGACTTTGATGTAGATAGGCACTTGCCAGTCTGTAATTTCACGCAGTTCTTTGATCTTGATTTCCAGATCGTCAGGCCCTGTCCAGTCTGGGTGACGACAGGCTGAACGTTGGTCAACACCCATCGGTAAGGTACGCATTTTGGCAACACGTTCAGTAATTTTCTGACCCAGTAACATACCGCCGCCGCCTGGTTTTGCACCTTGGCCCAATACCACTTCGATCGCATCCGCTTTTCGTAAGTCGTCTGGGTTCATGCCATAACGTGATGGCAGGTATTGGTAAACCAGTTTGCTTGACTGACCACGTTCTTCCGGTGTCATACCACCGTCACCTGTGGTGGTAGATGTACCCACTGCTGATGCACCCCGTCCTAACGCTTCTTTAGCATAGGCAGACAGCGCACCGAAGCTCATACCGGCAATCGTGACAGGCGTATCAATAGTGATAGGCTTTTTCGCAAAACGGGTACCTAAGGTCACCGAGGTATTACATTTTTCACGATAGCCTTCTAATGGGTAACGCGACATACTCGCCCCCAGGAACAACAGATCGTCGAAATGGGGCAGTTTACGTTTGGCACCGGCACCGCGGATATCATAAATACCCGTATCAGCAGCACGACGGATTTCAGCCATCGTCAATTTATCAAACGTCGCTGACTCGCGCGGTACGGTCATGTATTTTTTCTTTTCAGTCATTTCTATTTCCTCGCAATATCAGCAATTAATAAGCACTCGCGTTATCAACTTTGAAGTTGTACAACTGACGAGCTGAACCATAACGTTTGAAGGCTTTTGGATCTTCATCCACACCGGCTTTTTCTAATAAAGCCGACAGTTCATCCAGGTGCTCCTGACGCATTTCTTTTTCGATGCAGTCTGCGCCCAGTGATTTCACTGCGCCTTTTACATAGATATGCACTTCGTACAGCGAGTCACCCAACGCATCACCGGCATCACCACACACCACTAGTGAACCAGCCTGGCCCATAAAGCAGCTCATATGACCGACATTGCCTTTCACCACAATATCAATGCCTTTCATCGAGATACCGCAACGTGAACCGGCATCGCCTTCAATCACTAACAAACCGCCATGGGCTGTCGCGCCGGCTGCTGATGAAGCGTTACCTTTCACACGCACACTGCCTGACATCATGTTTTCAGCAATGCCTTGACCAGCATGACCGTGAACGGTGATGTCGGCTTCTTTGTTCATACCCGCACAGTAGTAACCGACCGGACCGTGGATATCGACTTTGAGCTTCTGATCAAGACCAACAGCCAGGTTATGCTCCCCTTTTGGGTTTAATACTTCCCATTCAGCAATGGTCAGTTCCTTGTTTTGATCATGCAGCGCCTGATTCAAATCACGAACTGTTTGTTGTGCCAAATCCACCGTTTGCTTGCCGCCGGATGTGGTCACTGATTCTGCTACAGATTTAGTACTCATTTATATTCTCCTCATACACCATTGCTTAGTGCGTGGTACGTTCCCAAACATAGACTTTTGAAGGCTCTGGTTCCCAAACTTTGGCGTTTTCAATGCCAGGTAATGTTGTTAAAGCCTGATACTCAGAGGCCATGGCCACATAATCATCTGTTTCTGCAATCACCGCAGGTTTGCAAGCAATCGGATCACGCACGACAGCAAAGCCATCTTTAGTACCGATAGTGAAGGTGAAGAAACCATCCAGATCGTCTAAGGCATGCTCTAACGCTTCTGTCAGGCTATCGCCTTGTTGTAAACGGTATGTCAGGTAACCTGCAGCCACTTCTGAATCGTTTTCAGTTTCAAAATGAATGCCTTCACGTTTCAGTTCCTGACGCAGACGGTTGTGGTTAGACAGAGAACCGTTATGTACCAGACACAGATCCATACCTGTTGAGAAAGGATGGCTACCCGCCATGGTTACAGCAGATTCCGTTGCCATACGTGTATGACCGATGATGTGGCTGCCTTTCATGTTTTCCAGGTGGAACAGATTGACGATACGTTCTGGTAAACCGACTTCTTTCAGGATTTCGATAGATTTACCTGAGCTCATGATCAGCACGTCCTGATGATTTTCCATCAGATAGTTTTCAACGGTTTCAGCATCGATATCGACTTTAAAGACCGCCACTTTGCTGTTTTGGAACCAGTCGACTTTTGTATTCAGTTTGGCTTCAATGTCTTTTGCCAATGCAGCCCAATCATAATTTTCATCTTCGTTGCGAAGCGTTAACTTCACACCTTGATCTACTTCATCACCATAGACAGCAAAGCCGGCACTGTCAGGGCCACGTTCTGTCATCGCAATTAACATTGGCGCAAACAGTTCACCCAGACGGTCTTGGTATTTATCGTTTTTCAAATACAGGCCAACGATTCCACACATAACTATTCTCCTAACATCATTCCCTGGGAAGGGACTCTTTTAATAAAATTCAACGTAACGATTGATTTCCCAATCAGATACATGACGCATGTATTCCACCCATTCCATGTGTTTAAGTTCTAAGAACTCTTTAACAAACTCATCGCCTAAAGCCCCTTTAATCACGTCATCTTTTTCTAACGCAGTCAGAGCTTCATGAAGATTTTGTGGCAGGATGCCAATACCTTTTTCTTCCAACTCTTCTGGGCTTAAGTCATATAAATTAATGTCATAACCTGGACCCGCTTCCAGTTGACGCTCCACACCATCCAGACCCGCTGCAATCGCTGCCGCCGCTGTCAGATAAGGGTTACAAGTACCATCTGGCAGGCGTAATTCGATACGGCCGTAAGGAATACGCACCATGGTCGAACGGTTGTTATTACCATATGAAATATAGGCTGGCGCCCAAGTCGCACCGGATAATGAACGACCGACCACTAAACGTTTGTATGAGTTAACGGTAGGCGCTGCAATCGCTGATAACGCAGGTGCGTGAGCCAGAATCCCCGCCATAAAGTGATAAGCCAGTTTTGATAAACCATGACCGGTTTCATCGCTGTCATCATGGAATAAGCTTTTCTCGCCATCACCAATCGACATATGCATGTGCATGCCGTTACCAGGGCGGTTGCTGAACGGTTTAGACATGAATGAACACACCATGCCCATTTCATTAGCAATTTCACTGGCTGCCATTTTGAACATGACATAGTCATCCGCACTCTTCAGTGCATCGGCATAGGTGTAATTGATTTCAAACTGACCATTCGCATCTTCATGATCGATTTGGTAAATATCCAAACCGACATCAATTAATGACTCAGTCAGTTTTTCCAGGAAAGCACTCTGACGTGTGATGCCTTTATAGTCATAACACGGTTTTTGCAGTGTATCGGTTGGATCAAATGGATGCAGATGACCGAACTCATCTTTTTTCAGTAAAGAGAATTCAGGCTCTAAACCGGTGTATAAAATCCAGCCTTTTTCAGTCAGACGGGAAATTTGTTTTTTCAGTACAACACGACTGTCATGGCTGTATGGTTTGCCGTTAACGTGACCATCACAGATCAGGCGTGCATAACCAGGTTGCCATGGCAATAAACTCAATGTGCTTAAGTCGCCCATTGCCATGTAATCTGGACCATTAGGTTTAATGCCCATTCCCCAAATAGCACCACCAGCAAAACCAGCACCGGTTTTAATGATGTCTTCCAGGTGATCTGCTGGCACAGATTTGACCTTAGCCACACCGTGGATATCAACAAACTGGGCCAACACATATTTCACATTGTTTTCAGCCAAAAACTTCTGCGCATAGGCTAATTGGTCTGCTGGCGAAGCCTTAGGGTCGAATTCATACTTCATAACATTTCCTCTGTTTGAATGATCAACACTTGGTCGTATCAATTGATCTCGTAATAAAAACTGAACCCTATAGCACCGCCACCATATTCTTCGGTGATGCCCAATAGTGTTTTCCACAGGTAGGGTCCAAACGTACCATCACACCAAATGCGATAAACAGATTGGCCATTCAGCATCTGTCTCAGCAACGTTACCGATACACCGGCGATGACAGTCATGACAAGACGATTCTCTTCAAGTGCATCTCCTGACAGGTCGATAGCACAGACTTCAGAAAATAACTTTGATGTCAGCTTGCCACTGACAATAAACGACGCATCATTGCGAATTACCTTGTGGACACCTGCTTTGTTCACAGGCAAGGCATTTAACTGAGCGACCAGATGAGAGTTCAGTGGCTCTTCAATCAGATACTCACTTCCCCCCAATCTTAAGACCAGCTCTCTTTTGCCTTGTAATGTCCAACTGTTTTTTGCTTCTGGCAGTGTCAGGTTGGCAGAGGCTAACCACTCCGCTGCATTAGGTCCTTTCACGCCAAAGCGATTTAATGCACTCACATCACAAATACTTAATAACTCGTAACGTGAAGATTCAATGGCCTTGTCCGCCATGGTTATTGCAGTCTCCATGCCATTCACGATGCCACTAATCGGCTTCAAAGGGGCTTGAGCAAAAGCGACCGGGCTTTTAAAAATGCCGTCTTGCATGCTTACTCTCCGTCTTTATCAAGTAGGTGAAAAAAAGGGGCTTCGACGACAGTCGCTTCAACCATTGCACCGCTATCGGTACGAATGGAAAACGTTGAGCCCACATTGCCCTGTTCTGGTGCAACAAAAGCAAAACCGATTACTCTGTCGAGATATCTGCTGTATGCAATACTGGTGACACGGCCTTTGATGTTGTTGCCGTTATCAATCACCAGATTGCATTCATTCGGCATTTCCCTGGCAAAGCCTTTCTCCAGTACAAAGTTCACTAACTTCTTGTTCAGCGTTTTCTTAGCGATGATTTTCAGGCTGCGTTGGCCGATAAAGAACGGCTTATCCATTTTGAGTAACGCTTCGGAATGCGCTTCAAATGGATTGGTCAGACCATCGGTATCGTGACTAATCAGGTGATGTCCCATTTCCAGACGTAGCAGACGCTGTGCATCTGTACCAAATGGACGAATACCATGATCTTGTCCGGCAGCCATGATTTGTTTCCAGACATGCAGTCCCGCTTTGTAAGGCACATGAATTTCAAAAGCCAGGTCAGCAACAAAACTCACTCGCATGACTTTGGCATTCACACCGGCAATCTCAGCTTCAATCATGTTTCCATCTGGTAACGCGGCTTCACTCAAATCGGCATTGGTCAGTGAACTTAAAATCTCACGTGACTTCGGTCCGGCCAGTGTCATCGCTGCAATGGCGCCGGTCAGATTCACCAAAGTGACTTGTAATCCCCATGCCTGAACATTACGTTGCATTTCACGGTAAACCGTCGCGGCATTGGATGAGTTCGTTGATACATAGAACTTTTCAGCTTCGACACGAACAGCCAGCCCGTCATCCAGCATGACACCCGCTTCATCCAGCAGCAGAGCAATGCGGCTTTCGCCGATTTTCTGTTTGCTGAACTTGCCTGTATAAAAGCGTTCCAGAAATTCAGTGGCATCGGCACCGTAGACTTCAATTTTCCCTAAGGTGCTGCCATCAATCATGCCAGCCTGTTTTCTGACCGCTAACGCTTCTTGCTGTACCGCTTCCATGGCCGTCATTGAACGACCCGAATATTGATAATAAGCAGGACGCATCCACATACCCGCATCCATCATCACACCACCATTCTCAACATGCCATTCATGCATCGCGGTATAACGATGAGGGTGGAATCCGCGTCCGCCCAGGTGACCAATCGGTGTTGGGTGGAAGAATGGACGCGCGGTGGTGCTACCAATTTTCTCAACCGGTAACTGACGAATACGAGCCAAAATACGAATCGCATTCATATTAGAATGTTTGCCCTGACTTGGCCCCATACCCACCGTGGTAAAGCGTTTCATCAACTCGATATTGTCAAAACCTTCTTTGGCGGCATTGATGAAATCTTTGACTTGAATATCTTCGTCAAAGTCGACAAAGTTTTTGCCTTTCGGATGCTCAACAATCGGATAAGGATGACTGGGTGATGTCATTTCAACTTTTGGCACAGTAACCACATCGACCGTTTTACCCAGGAAAGCGGCTGCTTCTGCTGCTGCACGCTGACCATCAAGTTGGCGAGCTTTAAAATCAAATACGCCATTGACCTTACCCGCTGCAAACACCCCTTCCGGTAACTCGTCAGGGACAAACTGCTCGACGCTATAGTCATAACGCATTTTTGTGCCTGCCTGATACAGCAAGGCAGCGGCTGGTGCCCAACCGGCACTCATCGCTACACCATCACATCCCAAACGCACAGTATGGCCACTATCGGCGCCTGCACTAATATCGTCATAAGGGCTAACAGCAACAGCTTTAACACCTAACTTGTCAGAGGTCGGGATCACTTCATAAATACAGCTTGAGATATGAACAGGAATACCTAGATCTCTGACTTTCTGAGCCAGTTCACGTGGTGCGCCGTTTCTACGCATATCAATGACAGCCACAACTTCGACACCAACAGACGCTAGGTCCAGTGCTGTTCGATATCCGTGATCATTCGCTGTAACAACCACACCTTTATTAAAAGGTTTAACCGCATAACGATGAATCAGACGTTGTGCTGCCGATCCCATCATCACGCCCGGTAGATCGTTGTAACGAAATACAGGTGGTTGCTCAAACGCACCAGCAGCCACGATCACCGTTTTCGCCCAGACTTTCGTGATGCCGTCTTTACCGACTAATGGCACTAATTTATCGCCATAAAAACCGCCGGCATACGCATCGGTAATTAAACGAATATTCGGGTTTGACTCCACTTTACCTAACAGGCTTGTCAGCGTATCGGCTGTCGTTTGGTCACCAGCATAGTCGTATGTCAGGCTGCCACCCGCCTGCTTGTTTTCATCAACAACAATCACATCCAGGCCTTGCTCAGCCGCTTTAACCGCTGCTGATAAACCAGACAGACCGGCACCGATGATTAACACATCACAGTGGGCAAACTTTTTCGGTTTAATAATACGTGGGTAGTTAAAGTTAACTTCGCCTAAACCAGCCGCCTTACGGATTTTGTCTTCCCAGAACGGAAACAGACTTTTTGGTTTATAAAACGTTTTGTAATAAAAACCGACCGGCAGAAACGGTGATAAATAATCGATATATTTGTTTTTATCTTTTAATACACCACCAATAGTATTAACGGCTTTAATATCCATACCATCAGCAACAGGCCAGACATCAGCACGGATATTGGTATCCACGCCGTCTGTCATCATGGCGTTGACATCATGATTGGCAAAACTCAATACACCACGTGCACGGTGATATTTAAAACTACGGCCCAGCACATTAATACCAGCCGCCCACAGCGCACTGGAAATGGTATCGCCTTCGTAACCTTGCACAGTCTGACCTTCATATTGAAAAGTCAGTGGCTTGTCACGGTTAATCCACTCACCTCGTTTCTTAGCAATACGGCTGGTCATTTAGCTTCCTCCTGACCCAGAAGATAAGTACGGTTGACCTTATCAGTCATCGTGTTACGTTCAGCGATAAACCAAGTACCGCTGGGGGTGTGATACCACCATTCTTTTTTCAAACCAGGTGCTCCATTACGATAGTGCACATAGGCAGCCCACTCAGAATCTGAACATGTGTCAGGGTTGGGCATATTTCGATATTCTCCGCCGTAGGTGAATTCACTCATCGGCCTGATACCATTAACGGGACATTCAAGTAGTTTCATAGCCTTACTCTTAACTTAGTGACCAACTGAAGCTGCGCCTTTTTCACCGGTCAGCTCATAGTCTTCAAAACGTGATAAACGGAATGATTTAATAAGATCAGGAGCCATATCTTTGGCTATTGTCTCGGCCATGGTTTTGCCACTGATTGGCGTGGCTTTAAATCCCCATGTGCCCCATCCGGCATCCAGATAAAACCCTTCTAGTGGTGTTTTACCCATAATCGGTGCAAAGTCAGGCGTGATGTCAGCCATACCCGCCCATTGGCGTACCACTTTGACATTCGATAAAAACGGGAACATATCGGTGATATGTGTGGTGAGTCCTTCCACGAAATCCAGTGATGAACGTGTTGAATGGAATTCATAAGGATCCAGTGATGACCCCATGACCAGTTCACCACGAGACGATTGACTCACGTACACATGCAAACTACCGGAAACTAAAATGGTATCGAGCCAGGGCTTCATCGGTTCTGATACGCAAGCTTGCAGGGGATGAATCACTATCGGTGTTTTCAAATCCACCATCTCAGTGATGCGTGGTGTAAAACCTGCCACTGCAGATAGAACACGATTTGTGCTGATATAGCCTTTAGATGTGTTTACACCAACGACTTTGCCGCCTTTAGTATCAATACCCGTGACTTCCGTCATTTGGAATATTTCAACACCCATGCGATCCGCTTCTTTGGCATAACCCCATGCCACGGCATCATGACGAGCCACAGAGCCTGGTGCATGATATAAAGCGCCCAGGATAGGTGCTTGGCCACTGCAGGAGATATCCAATTGCGGACAGGCTTTGGATATCTCCTCAGGACCAACGACATAACTCTCAACCCCAACATGTTTATTCACTTCTGCACGCCAGCGCATGGTTCTCATTGCTGATTCTGTGTGAGCTAAAGTGAAGTGCCCACGAGTTGAATAAAACAGGTTCAGGTCTAATTCTTCTGATAAATCTTCGTACAATTTAACGCTGGCATCATAGAAGTTAACCCCTTCCGGTGTCAGGTAATTTGAACGTACGATAGTGGTATTACGGCCCGTGTTACCGCCACCAATATAACCTTTCTCTAATACTGCTACATTGGTAATGCCATAGTCTTTCGCTAAGTAATACGCCGCAGCCAAACCATGTCCGCCGCCACCGATAATCACGGCATCGTACGATTTCTTAGGCTCGGTACAGTCCCTAAAAAAACGTGGTGCCGGGTGTTCACTACTCAGACCATATTTTAATAGCCCTAATGGCATTCTTAACCTCCACTCATAATGCTCAATACTACTTAAGTAGTATGCGAATCTACCTCTAACTAGGTAAACAATATTTCATGTGATGAAACATGGTTCTATTTACTCATGTCGAAAAAAACATGTCAATAGCCTTGTAAACTTTTTTTCACAATAGGAAACATTTAGTGCGGATAAATAAAAAAACCTCAGGTATAATCAGGCAAAACAGCCTTAAAGAAGACGGAGTATTCTTGCCGTGAGCAAACAGCAAACGATCGTGACGACTGAAACTGCGACACATCAGTCGTTAGATAAACACCTGGGAAATACGCTGCGCCATATTCGTACTGAAAATGGATTAACGATTGCGGATGTCGCTATGCGAGCCAATGTCAGCCGCGGCATGCTGAGTAAGATCGAGAACGGACTGACCTCGCCCAGCCTGGAAAAACTGGAACATCTTGCTAATGCTCTGGGTGTAAAGCTTTCGCGGTTATTTCATGATTACGACACGCCCATGGGTGGTGCTCAATATGTGAAGAATGGCGAAGGAATGGAAGTGGTTCGCCGTGGCACCAAAAGTGGTCACACATACCATTTACTGGCGTATGACACCGGTCCGAAAAAACTGTTTGAACCGTTTTTGATTACCTTAAATGAAGAAAGTGAAGTGTTTGATCCGTTTGAACATGCCGGCACCGAATTCATTTATATGTTGGAAGGTAAACTGGAATACACCGTAGGTGATGAGCGTTTTATTCTGGAACCTGGCGATTCTCTGACATTTCATGCAGAACAGCCCCACCGACCGGAAACAAAACTAAAAATGCCGATTCAGTATCTGGCTATCATCTACTACGATAGCCTCGATGACTTTGAAGACGATAGTTATAAAAACTAGTTTGTTTTTATTGAATAACATTCAAGAGCGAAAAACTCACGGAAACTGTTTAAAAGCGTTTTTTTAATCGCCAATAAACGTAAATCATTATTCTATCTTCGTTAGATTAGCTGTCGCCGATGAAGGCTTTTCTGAGCAGAACCATGATATTTAACATTTCGTATAACGCTCGCACCAGCAGTTAACCAAGTGCCTAAACGATTAGCTAGTCTGATGCTTGCTCTTGTTAAGCTTCTGAACATATAGACTTAGCCATATCTATTGTCTCTGTACCCAACAAACCTAAATCGACTTCCGACTCATCAATTATGAGTATCAGATTGGCAATAGATTTATACGTCTTTTTCAATTGCTCAATACGCATATCATTGGCATCAACATTATTTACAGCGACACCATCAAATAATTTACTAAGCCTTTTAATCCACTTTTGTTGTTCAGGTTCTTCACTTTCAAACATGGCTTCAAATTCTTTATAGCCAATCACATCAAAAGTACGACTCTTAGACTCAGATTTGACTAGCATCAACTCACCAATGCCTGTTTGCCAATCGCGATATATCCACGCTTCTCTAATAGCCAATCTCTTTGCTACATCGAACTGTGTAGCTCTCAATTTTTCATCTGCAATTCTATCTATGTTGAGAGAATCACATAAATAATCTGCACATTTTCGAGCAACTTCTAGATTTCGGTCTGCAGATAGATCACTAATTAACTGAACCTCGCTAACTTTTAGCTCATGCTTAACAATACGTGATATTTCAGAACCTAGTGCCATTAATTCACCTTCTGGCACCTCGATACTCCAAATCTCGCACAAATATCTTGCTCTATTTTCTTCAGTATGAGGTCCATCAGCTAGTGACTTTTCTAGTTTGTGGAGTGACCCTGAGAGTTTCTTACTATCACCATCATTACTTGCTCTAATATATGACTGCTCTTTTTTAATAGCAGTTATCCAACCTAACAGCGCCCCTAGACGATATAAAGTACTGATATACTTGTAATTATCGAAGTCTGTTATAACTTTTCCTCGTTCCAAAAACTTTGACTTTGTACCGTTAGAAAAGATTTCATTCAATCTCCAAAATATGCTCTCAGCAGACTTCCCTAGTGGTTCAGCATACTTTTTGTAGATTTCAATCTTTTGTTTTTTCTCTTCTTTTGTTGCTTTCAACTTCGGAAGAAGAAAGTCTCTTATGAATAACAAAAACACTGCTACTACTGACGAAATCACTACCGCTTGTATTCTAATATCCATATATTCTCTTTAATTTAGAATCAAAAAATCAATAGGGTCAGAGTGTTTAATCAATAGGGTCATAATCAATAGGGTCAGAGTGTTTGATTTTTGGCCTGCTCACGAAATTTCTCCGATTTTCTGTCACCACCACGATTAGTTGGCTCTATTCGTCTATTAACCTGAGTTTCAATTTCTCGCTTGAAACGGTCACTACCCAAAACCCATGCTTTATTAGTTGCCGTTCTAATCAACTCTAAAGTATTGTCTGAGATGAAGTCATCAAACAAACCAACATACCGTTCAAGCCTTTCAACATTGCTCTTACCTAATTTTATATAGCGTTCATGTGGCGTGAGCAACTCGATAACTTTCCCAACTCCATTAGCTTGATAACTTGACCAAGGGTATTCTGCTGGATGCTCTACCATACCTGCTCTCACAGGATTCATCTCAATATACCGCATTACAGTTAATAAATAATTATCACTATCGACAATTGTTGATCTATACCGTCCTTCCCACAAAGTGCCTGTTCGTTGATAATTTTTATTAATGTATAAAACATAATAACGCCCTATCGATTGCATCATCTTACTGATGGCACCCTCATGTTCGGTCGAAACTAATAAATGAACATGATTTGTCATTAACACATAGGCATGTACTTTAACTTCATACTGCTCGGAGAAGTCTTTGAGTTTAGCTAAATAGACGGTGTAATCTTCATCAGAAAAGAAAATAGCTTGACGATTGTTACCCCGTTGAATGAGATGCTGGGGACAACCTTTGATAAACAATCTTGGTAAACGTGCCATAAGCAATCCTTGCTTGAATAACTATCGAATTAATTTAATCCCTTTATTTAAAATCAAATACTCTGACCCTATTGATTCTGCTATTGATTCCAGGCCGAGCGAAGCGAGGTCCAGTGCAATGCGCTTTTTGCATTGCACGATTGTGCTTGGCCTTGTTAGATTTTTGACTCATATATCCAGCAAGTAATTTTATCTCTAATTGTTTCATCTTCTTGGCTTTGCACTCTCCACACATAAGACGAGTACCCATCAAGACTAAATGGCTGAAGTAGTTTTGTTTTTACTTTCTTTACACCAGCTTTAGTTAAAGCATCTATGTAACTTGAATCTAGGTCGTCAAAAAGAACCTTGCTGCCAACCTGTATAGCAGGGCTAATTGAATCTTGGCTTATATACTTATTGACTGATGTATTGAACAACTTAGATATATTAACGTCACGACCACACAAAAATAGATATGTTGAAACGCTTCTTCTCTTTGCCAATACTGCAAGTCTCGCTATGTCCTGAATTACTTCTTTCTTATTGGACGATCTTTCATAGCTCCTCTTGATTTCAGCAATTGTGTACACATTTTTGTTTTCTGGGTTCTCCCATGGATTAAAAATAACAATATCCGCACATGGGTTTTTCGAGCTTTCAAATCCTAAATCATCTCGAATAGAAAACTCTTTGTTTTTTAAATTTGAAGATGGCAGCAGAGCACGCAATTTATTCAACGCCTCTTCCTGTAAAAAACTCTCTGAAACTTCTTTTGAATCTCCGGCCTCATCATCATCCAGCTTTGAAATGGCTTTCTTAACCAAACTACGTCCTAAAAGAACAGCCCATTCATAATCAGGGTTATAAGGCATTCTTAACAATCCTTTCGTACTTCACTCCAATCTTCTCTTCTAAGTATTCCTTACTTAAAAGGTTGCTCCAAACAGGTGAGCCATCTTCAGTAATGTAAACTCTTTGAATAGTTATTCTGTCATCTACTATCCCTGTTCCTGGTGGATATATTTCTAACCAAATTAGAATGCCCTTTTCAAATAATTCGGGGTAATTAGGTGATGCATTTGTATTGCTCTTAAGCAATGACTTCAACTTTGCAAAAAAGCTACTTTCTTGGGCAATGTTCTTTGCTAATAACTCCTTGAACTCTTCTCCATAAATCCCATTCAAACCTTCTTTACAGAGCTTCTGCAGAATGATCTCAAAACCGTTGGTTATTGAAGTTCCTGTGTAATTCTTATTTTGTGTGCAAGCCACTATAACGCAATTTTCTTTATTTTCCGGAAAAAGCAAGCTGACTGAACATTTCGATTCGACCCCGCTAAAACCAGGAAAATCAAAGCTTTCAATGTTAATTGTTTTAGACATGTTTACCTTTTGTAAAATCTAACAGTCTGTTTTATAAGGCCACTGGCCTCATAATAAATATTAAAGGGGCGGCCTTATAATTCATTTTTAAAAACATAACAAATTGATTATTAATCAATTTTTATTTATTGCTTTTGAATTATGAGGCCAATTTTTTGAACTAACAGTGAAAAATAGTGCCTGACATTACTTATTTTGGAAAGGCGGTTTTATGAAGTCAGGTAATGATTTTATTCAGGTAGTCGCAGGAAACTGGCCGCCGACTCATTACTGTTAAGATGAGGGATCACTCCCAAGCAAGGGGCATTAATTCGGCTGGTTAAGGTCTCTATCATTTCAGTTGATTCTGATTGTTCAGCCACATGATTCGCCACCCAGCCAGCCAGTTTGAGACTTTGTTGTTCAATGGCTGCCACGGTTAATAAGGCATGATTAATACAACCTAGTTTAATTGCCACCACCAAAATCACTGGCAATTGAAGTTCAACAGCAAGATCGGCCATGGTGCTTTCTGAGTTTAGTGGTACATACCAGCCACCCGCACCTTCCACAATGACTGCGTCTGCCTGTTCAGCGATTAATTCATAGTTGCCTTTAATGTTGGCAATAGAGAGTGTTACCCCCTCTCGCTCCGCCGCAATATGGGGAGCAATCGCCGGTTCAAAGGCATAAGGATTGATCAGTGAATAAGCTAAATCCGTCTGGCTTTGTTTGATTAACGCGAGTGCATCTTCATTTTTCCACTGACCATCTAACCACTCACAACCGCTGGCAATCGGCTTCATGCCAACTGTTTTATAGCCTTGTTGTTGCAGTAGAGATACCAAGCCGACACTGATGAAGGTCTTCCCAACTTCAGTATCTGTGCCTGTCACAAAAAAATGTGTGCTGGTCATAATCGTTTAATCTCACTGATCGGAATATAAACACTGTCATCATCAGCTCGGCACTGACCTGATTGAGCTAATTTCCACGCATGACCAAAAATGACTTCATAACTGGCCGGTAAACCGTCAGCTTGGCGAAATGTTTCATACGAGGAAATCACTTTTTGCATCAATTGTTTGCCTGTCAGGCCACGACGGCGTCCTTCATTCACATTACGTGCACCAAGGATTTTTAGATCGCGCATCACACTCATTGCATCGTTGTAACTTAATGTGTAAGGCTCCATATCCAGCACACAATCCGCTAAGCCGCTGGCTGTCATGGCATCACCCACATCATGCATATCGTAGAATAAATTCACATGAGGATAGCTATCGACTTCAGCCCAAGCCTGACGCAACTCCGTCAAGGTATCAGGGCCAAGGCTGGTAAACATCAATAGTCCCTGTGGTTTTAGCACCCGAAAGATCTCGCTGAAACAACGTTTAGGATCACACCACTGTAATGCCAGATTGGCATAGATCAGATCGACACTGTTATCAGCCAGGGGAATGGCTTCCGCATCCCCCGCCAATACCTGTAAACGTGGCTGTTTCGGTAACCAGCGTTTAATGCCTTGATCATGCCGATAACGCTTTTCGGCCTGCTTTAACATTTGTGGTGCGATATCGACGGCGACTAATTGGGCATGAGGATAGCGCTTTTGCAATAACGATAAATTACGTCCCGTCCCCGCCCCTAAATCCACTATCGTCTGAGGTTCAATAGTGATGTAAGACAGCCGCTCTAATAATTCATCGGCTGTTTGTCTTTGTAACACTGCCACATCATCATAATGCTCGGCGGCGGCAGAAAATGACTGAGCCACTCTTTTTTTATCGGGACGATATTCACTCATGGATAAACTGTTCTATCACTAATTGGCATTGCTGAGGCTGGGAAATAAAAGGGGCATGACCTAAGCCAGGCATCACATCAATGCGTAGTTTTGGCTGCAATGTCAGCGCGTATTCTGCTAATGACAGCGGAATGAGGTGATCATTCTCTGCCATGATTATTTGTGTGGGGCAATTTACAGTGGCAAGCGCATCTCGTAAATCCCACTCAGCCAGACACTTTAAGCCTGCCTGTAATGCATCTGGTTCTGGTTCATGCTGTTGAGCCAGTTGTTCGCTTAATTGTTTTATCACTTGTCGAGGCTGATTCGCGCCTTTCGCTTGCAGCATAATAAAACGTTGCAAGGTCTGTTGTTGATCATCAGCTAAGCTGGCTGAAAATGTGTCAAAGACTTCTGGTGCCATCGCACAAGGCCAATCATCTGTTTGAACGAAGCGTGGATTACTTGCCAGCATAATCAGTTTTTTTAAGTTATCAGGATAATGTTTAGCCATAGCTAATGACACCTGCCCGCCTAATGACCAGCCCAGCCAAATGGCCTTTTCTGGTAAAGCCTCTGCTAGCTTGGCTAATAAGGTGCTTAATTCAAAATCACCTTCGTGCCAATCACTTTGACCATGTCCGGGTAAATCAACCAGATGACAACGAAAATGTTTAACCAATAAATCAACGAGTGGTTGCCAGACACCACTATGCATACTCCAACCATGTACCAGAACTAAATCAGGCCCTTGGCCTATGCTGTTAATGTGCATACGCCTGCTCCAGAGCAACAAGCAGTCTGTCCACATCCTGTTCTGTATGGGCAGCAGAAAACGTAATTCTCAATCTAGCCGTATTTTTAGGCACGGTGGGTGGCCGGATAACACCGACTAAAATACCTTGCTCTTCTAATCTCGCGCCTATTTCCAACGCTTTTTTATCATCACCGATAATCACCGGCTGGATCGGTGTCATCGATGGCATTAGTTCTAAGCCGAGTTGTTCAGCGCCTTGTCTGAATTGCTGAATTAACTGCTGAAGTTGGTCACGTCGCCATTGTTCCTTTTCAACCAGATCCAGACTCACCAGCGTCGCAGCCGCAATCGCCGGTGGTTGTGCTGTGGTGTACACATAACTGCGTGCTTGCTGAATTAAGGTTTCGATGACCAGTTCATCTGCGGCGACAAAGGCACCGCCAGTACCAATGGCTTTACCTAAGGTGCCCACCACAATGGGGGCTTTATCTGCTGCGATTTGATAATGAGATACTGTGCCGCGACCACCTTCACCAATGACACCAAAACCATGGGCATCATCAATCAATACCGCTGCACGGTGCTGTTCCGATAGCGCCATAATCTCGGGTAATGGGGCGATATCACCATCCATACTGAATAAGCCATCACTGACAATGAGTCGGTGTTTTGCTGTGGCGGCGTTATGGAGTCGTTTGTGTAACAGACTCATGTCCGCGTGAGGGTAACGTAACTGGTCGGCATCGGTGAGACGGCCACCGTCCAGTAGAGAAGCATGATTCCATTTGTCCTGAATCACGGCATCGCCGCGAGTAAGCAGACCATCAATCACACCCAGATTCGCCATATAACCAGTGGAAAAAAGTAATACGCGCTGTTGACCCGTAAAGTCGGCTAGCTTTTCTTCCAAAGCCTGATGATAAAAACTGTGTCCGGTTAATAAATGTGCGGCGCCACTACCGACACCTTCTTTATCTACCGCTTGTTTAAATGCTTGTTTGATAGCAGGATGGGCAGCCAATCCAAGATAATCATTGCTGCAAAATGACAAAATAGTTTTGTCACCAAGTTGAATATGCACGCCCTGCTCACCGATACGAAGCCGGTTTTGCCGGTAACGCCCCGCCGCTTTGCGTTCAGCTAAAGCGGCGGTCAGTTCATTATGCCAAGGGAGTTTGGCCACTCGAAAATAAAGACGTTATGCTGCTGAAGAACAGCTGTGTTCTTCGGTTTTTTCTTCACCCACCCAAGGTGTGATACCTAAACGTTTGAACAGTTGCTGATCATGGTTGGTATCAGGATTGTCAGTGGTTAACAGTTTTTCACCGTAGAAAATCGAATTAGCACCAGCTAAGAAACACATCGCTTGTAACTCATCGGTCATATGCTCACGACCGGCTGATAAACGCACAAATGATTTCGGCATCATGATACGAGCGACAGCAATAGTGCGAACAAACTCGATAGGATCCAGATTATCAACACCATCTAATGGTGTACCTTCAACTTGAACTAATAGATTGATAGGCACACTTTGTGGTTGGGTTGGCAGATTAGCCAGGCTGATTAATAAACCAGCACGGTCATGACGACCTTCGCCCATGCCCACAATACCGCCACTACATACATTAATACCGGCATCACGAACGTGGCTTAGGGTATTCAGACGATCTTCATAAGTACGGGTAGTAATAATTTCACCGTAATATTCAGGTGAGGTATCCAGGTTATGGTTGTAATAATCCAGACCGGCTTCTTTTAAACGTTTCGCTTGGTGCTCTTCCAGCATGCCCAATGTGACACAGGTCTCCAGACCTAAACTTTTCACACCCTCGACCATTTCGGCGACACGTTCCAGATCACGGTCTTTCAGACTACGCCAGGCCGCGCCCATACAGAAACGGTTAGCACCGGCTTGTTTGGCTTCGTTGGCTGATTTCATCACTTCATCAAGCGGCATCAAAGGCTCAGCTTTTACGGCTGACTCGTGATGTGCACTCTGTGGGCAATAACCACAGTCTTCGGCACAACCACCGGTTTTAATGCTTAATAAGGTACTAATCTGCACCGCATTAGCATCAAAATTGGCACGATGAACAGTTTGTGCTTTAAACATCAGGTCGTTAAAGGGCATGGCAAATAAGGCTTCAACCTCTTGCTGGCTCCAGTCGTTGCGGATTGTTGCTTGGGTTTCTGCTACATTCTCAGGCATGATGACTCTTTACTGATTTAAAGGATTAAATTAGGTCATGTCATGGCAAATCTGCTCTCACTGACACAACAATTGCAACAATTATACAGGAAAGTATTTCCAATTCCGTGTTTACTCTGCGGCTTGGTAACAGAAGGGCAAGCGCTATGTGAGAGCTGCATCGCTGAATTACCTGTTATCCAACAGTGTTGTATTCACTGCGCGATACCCATAGAACAAGGACAGATTTGCGGACAATGTTTGAAAAAACCACCCATTCAGGATTCCAGCCTGAGTCTATATCGCTATGAACAGGCAGTCCCCAGAATGATGTCAGCACTGAAATATCATCGGCAAATTCAGCTTGCAGACATCTGTGCCAGAGAATTTATTCTGCATCACGGATTGGTTAAACCACCGGATGTGTTACTTCCCATACCACTGCACCCGAGCCGACTCCGACAACGTGGTTATAATCAATCTCTGTTATTTGCCGATACGCTCGCTCAGTTATTGAAGATTCCCTGTCGACCAGAATTACTGAAACGCATCAAGAAAACAGCAACACAGACTCAACTTAATGCCAAGCAACGACATAAAAATATGCGACAAGCTTTTAAGTATGATTCTTCTTTTGTACCTGAGCATGTAGCTATTATCGATGACGTCATGACATCCGGTGCAACCACACATGAAGCGGCACGTGTATTAAAGCGAGCTGGCGTAGAGACAATAGAAGTATGGACAATTGCACGTGCAATAAGCCATTATTAGTGTTAACTAAATCACACTTAGGCTCATAAGGCGTTTGGATGCAAGATATCGCCACCTTACAAGCTCGTTTGGATGAACTGCTTCGCATCGCTAAAAGCAATGAGCGAAAACAAACCAATTTCCAGGAATATGAACTGGCACTTCTTGCCAGTAACAATCTTCATGAGCTGTTAGGGATTGTACTTGAGGAACATAAAGAACGTTTTCAGCTGACTGATGTGACTTTGCTGTTACATGATCCGGAATATGAATTCCAGCGCTTGATCGAGGCGCAGCCCGTCAAATCATCCTGGCTCGATAAACTGATATTTACTGAATCAGCCCATTTATTAAATCAATATTTCAGCCCCTTACGTAAACCACGCCTGATTCGTTACTCTCCTCATCAACACGCTTTTTTATTTCCTGATCAAGCTGAGCTCGGTTCCATCGCCTTGCTGCCATTAATCAGACATAACGTATTAATTGGCAGTCTGAATTTAGGCAGTCGCAACCCGAATCGCTTTGAAAGTCATATCGGCACTCAATTTCTGGAACATCTGGCCGCAGTCATGTCAGCCTGTCTGGAAAATGCCCGTTTACACGAACATATTAAATTAGTCGGCTTGCGTGATCCTTTAACAGGCATTAATAATCGTCGTTTCTTCGATCAACGCATCAGTGAAGAAGTCAGTCGGGCCAAGCGGGTAAATAGTCCATTAACCTGCTTGTTTATTGATTTAGATTTTTTTAAACGTATCAATGATCACTACGGCCATCAAGCGGGTGATGCGGTACTCAAACAAGTGTCACAATTACTCAATGACCGTCTGCGTAATAGTGATGTGCTGGCTCGTTATGGTGGAGAAGAATTTGTCATTTTATTAGCGGATACCAGCGCCGAAGACGCCGCTTTGATAGCAGAGCAAATTCGCCATCGCGTCGAGAAAACTGAATTTATTATTCCATCCGGTAAAGCCATACACGCCACTCTCTCTATTGGCTCGGCAACACTTGGTCAATATGGTCATATCCATGACACAAAATCACTGATAGCAGCGGCTGATCAGGCTGTTTATGCAGCCAAATTATCAGGTCGAAATCAAATCAAACAGGCACGTTAAATGTTACTTACGACGTTTGTCATTAATACTTTTGTTTTTGTCAGCACCATATTGATCCACTACGAGACACTTTACCAGCTAGCTAAGCGCCTCCCTGCCTTGCATATTATTCATCGTTATCGGGTTTTACTCTCGGTGATGGTGGTTATGGTGGCTCATATCGTTGAGATTTGGCTATTTGCTATCGCTTATTATCTGATGATACAGGCGGATGGTTTCGGCACGCTGATGGGAAATATTGATTCCAGTTTGCTTGATTGCAGTTATTTTTCTTTCACTACTTATACCACGCTGGGGTTTGGCGATATCGAACCGACCGGTTATGTCCGCTTTTTAACCGGACTCGAATCACTGACAGGATTAGTGATGATTACCTGGTCCGCCTCTTTTGTATTTCTGGAGATGCAGAAATACTGGCCAAAACGCTAATATTTATTGGCTTATAATCGCTGAAGGGTGTCTGACATTCATATAAAACTGTTTACCCTGTCGACGAATCCAGCCACGCACTTCAAGCGTTTGATTCAGGTAATTTTTTACATCTCCAAAATAGACGATATCTTTCTTTTTGATCGCTAATCTGAAATGCGTATTCGCTTCCAGAAAAACCGTCTTTTTGCCGTATTTTATTGATTTGAGTTTTAACCTAATTCGCTGCCAGCCACGGTAGTTCTTTCCTGTTTTTAACTCGGAAAGACGTTTTACCCGATAGTCAGACAAAGCCCAGAGGGCTTTTTTAGCTTGCTCAGCTTTGTTTTGTGCAGCAATAAGTTTATCGCTGTATCGCAAATTAGGTGGAATCAATGTTAGTGAGGCAAGCCCTTGTTCAATCAGCATGGCATTTAAATAACGGCCATCCGGCAAAAAACAATGAGCTAAAGCACGATCATATTTATCTCGCTGTTGCTGATCATATTCAATAAAAAGCTCCGGCTGACTTAACATTTCTTTTAGCCACTGTTTCGCCTGCTCACCACCGGCTTCGCCATCCCGATAACGGCTCTGGACCTCAGGGGTATTGATGCCCAGTAAACGAATGACTTGTCCTGATTGTAATTCGAGGGTATCTCCGTCAATCACTCGTTTAAGACTGACGCGGTAACGGTAGGGTTTTGACTTGACTGATATTAAGGTCGCATTGTCAGAGGGCTGATCGGAAAAAACAGTCCGCCCCTGCTCATTCTGTGATTGATAAACCGATGTGGGATAACAGACGGTCGGTATGATGATGGCGATAAACACCAGAATCATTCGCATCGTTTTCCTCCATGAATAACGATAGTGATGACTAAACTTCTTCGAGCATATTCGTTATTAGTGTTTTTTGCTTAACAATCTCTTCTCTGAGATCCGTAATCAAGGATTTCAACATTTGTGCAACTGAATTAAATCGTGTCGCGTGGCTCTCTGCATGCGCCGCTTCCACAGAACAATAAATAGCTAAATAATCGCCTTTGGCCACTGCCGCTGGTAATTCTTCCAATGTTGACTTGATTTCAAATAAGAGTTTTTTCTTTTCAGCCTCTGACTGACTGTCAGCGAGTGCCAGCAATAGCTCTTTGGAATTATCAATTTCATGTTTGATTTCCAGCCCTAATTCCTGAATACCTTGGGTTAGCACACGGAAGGCATCACCTTCGGAACCAGCCCTGGCAGCCGCACTGACTGCATTGGAAGCCAGTAAACGCATTTTCTTTAACATGGGATTAAGATCATCCATTGCCCTTGCCAGAGCATCTGCTTGCTGCTGCAAACTTGAAGAAGATATTTCTGATATCGCGTTCATTTTCCCACCGACACAATACTGTAATGAATGACCAGACTGATAAAAATAATCAATCCAACCCAGTTATTATTTAAAAATGCTTGTAAACAGCGTTGTGGCTGCCGGTCTTTTGCCAAAAACTGTTGATAGACAAACAGGGCACTAGCCAGACACAACCCCAAATAAAAAATAAAGCTCATCTCTAATTGCAGGCCGACTAATACCATCACCACGATATAGGCGACTTGCATAATGCCCTGAATAATCAGGTCATCATCACCAAATAACACGGCTGTTGATTTGACCCCAGCCAACAGATCATCTTCCCTGTCTGCCATCGCATAAAATGTGTCGTACATCGTTGTCCAGATAATATTAGCCAGAAACAATAACCAGGCCATCACCGGAACCGTATTCGTCTGTGCTGCAAATGTCATGGGAATCGCCCAACCAAATGCCATGCCCAGATAAATCTGAGGGAAATAGGTGTAGCGTTTCATGAAAGGGTAAGTCGCTGCCAGAAAGACACCACCCAACGATAACCAGATGGTCAAACTATTCAGCAAGGACACCAGAATAAAGGCCACCAAGGCCATGCCTATAAAGACATACACCGCTTGTCTGGCCGTTAACTCACCCGTCGCCAGAGGACGGTTTTGTGTTCGCCAGACGCTGCCATCTATTTCCCTGTCGGCAAAATCATTAATCGCACAGCCTGCTGAACGCATTAAAATCACACCTAAAATGAATACGATTAACACCGTGAGATCAGGCATGCCTTCAGCAGCAATCCACAATGCCGATAATGTTGGCCATAACAAAAGTAAAATGCCAATCGGTCTGTCCAGTCGCATCAACTGGATATAAGGCATGATACGTTGTTGAACCTTGCTCACACATGACTCCATTTTTCTGATGGCAAAAATATTTCACACACAAGTACTGGGTTACCTTTCAAGTAAAAACATGACCGTCTTGCCCATAAAATATCAGGACGTATGTCCAACCACTCGGTCGCTAATTGATACAACCAATGCTGCGACGTTAAACACGCGACCTGAATATCACTTCGGCTTAATGTTGGCTCATCAAATAACATCTGGCCTAATGGTTTTGTACCTAGGTTATCGAACCGAGACGGCAAGACTTGATAGGTGGATTGAGGAATAATCGTTCGGGCATAAATTTCCGGTCTGTCACCATCACACAATAAAACCTCACGCTCCAGTTGAATACGCCGTAATGGTTGCTGAAGAAATAGGCTTTCTTCAGGCAAAGCGGTATGCCAGTCATAATGTAATAACTCGACATTCACTGCTTGCTCACTGACCGATTGCAGTCGCTTGGTCAGTGATCCGCTATCCGTCAGCCACTCGCGTAAGTCATACGGTAATGATGGCTTACGAGCTGGCAGCCAGTTTGTCCAATGCTTCATTCAAAATCCAACTAATTAAACATGCCCAAAATCAAGTTTGTGGGCAAACCAACGTGTTACTAAGGCCTCGGCTTTGTCCGGCGCTAACTCCAGCATTTTATTGGCCGCCTGTTCCATCACCGTTAACAGTTCCTGATCTTCCAGTAAATTAGCAACGCGAAATTGCGGCAGACCAGTTTGACGAGTGCCGAGAACTTCACCAGGGCCTCGGATTTCCAGATCACGCTGAGCAATCACAAAACCATCATTACTTTCACGCAGACATTTTAATCTGGCCTGACCGTTCTCAGACAGTGGCGCATGGTACATCAAAACACAATGACTCTCGATCTGGCCACGTCCGACCCGGCCACGCAACTGATGTAACTGTGCCAGCCCTAGTCGCTCGGCATTCTCAATCACCATCAAACTGGCATTAGGCACATCCACACCGACCTCAATCACCGTGGTCGCCACCAGCATATCCAGTTCTCCAGACTTGAACGCCGTCATCACCTGCTCTTTTTGTGCTGATTTCATGCGGCCATGGACCAGACCGATTTTCAAATCTGGTAAGCAATCCTGCAAGGTAGTCGCGGTATCTTCCGCCGCCTGACACTGCAAATGTTCAGACTCTTCAATTAAGGTACACACCCAGTAGACTTGACGGTGCTGTTGGCAAGCGGCATGGACACGTTCAATCACATCCTGCCGTCGGCCATCTGAAACGACCACTGTTGTGACTGGTGTTCTTCCGGGCGGTAACTCATCAATCACCGAGACACTTAGGTCGGCATAAGCGGTCATCGCCAGTGTGCGGGGAATCGGGGTTGCTGTCATCACCAGTTGGTGTGGCATGGTATCCACATCACGGCCTTTATCTCGTAAGGCCAGACGCTGATGTACGCCAAAGCGATGTTGCTCATCAATAATGACTAAACCCAGCTGATTAAATACCACTTCATCCTGAAATAAGGCATGGGTGCCTACTGCTACTTTAATCTCACCGGACTTTAGCTGTTCTAATACCTGTCGGCGTTCTGCTGCGGTCTGTTTTCCAGCGCACCAGCCTACTTTCATACCCAATGGCGTCAGCCATTGTGTAAAGGTCTTGAAATGTTGTTCTGCCAGTAGCTCTGTTGGCGCCATCATCACTGCTTGTGCACCAGCACTGACAGCATCAATAGCGGCAAGTGCCGCGACAACGGTTTTGCCTGAGCCCACATCTCCCTGTACCAATCGCTGCATCGGAAACGGCTTGCTCATATCCGCTTCAATTTCCGTTAGTACTCGTTGCTGCGCTTTGGTTAACGGAAATGGCAATTGATTTAACAAGGCTTCGCGCTGTGCCGGGTCTGGATTTAATGCTGGTGCCCGATGATGTTGTGTCTGCTGACGCAGCTTTTTCATGGTCAGTTGCTGAGCCAGTAACTCTTCATAAGCCAGTCGTTTTTGTGCAGGATGTTGCCTGTCGATCAGTTGCTGGACAGGTGCATCTGGCGGCGGTTGATGCACAAACTTCAAGGCCTCCGTCAGAGAAAAATCAGCCACATTGTGACAACGGGCTTCAGGTATCACTAACTCTGGCATCAAGCCATTTTCAAGACTGGCAAGCGCCTGTGTGATCAGTTTACGCAGGGAAAGTTGATGAAGTCCTTCTGTAGTCGGATACACCGGTGTCAGTTCAGAATCGACCGGCACAATTTTACCGGCATCGATTAACTGATATTCAGGATGTACCATCTCAAAACTGGAAGGCCCATTACGTACTTCACCAAAACAGCGAATCTTCCGGCCTTTTTCCAGCTGCAATTGTTGAGCTTTAGAAAAGTGAAAAAAACGCAGGATCAATGAGCCTGTTCCGTCAGAGATATGACATAGCAATGAACGACGACGGCCAAATTTGACTTGGGAGAGTTGAATGGTGCCTTCAACCAGAACTTCCTGTTGCAATCTCAATGCACCAAGCGGCATTAAGCGGGTACGGTCCTGATAGCGGAGAGGAAGATGAAACAGCAGGTCCTGGACCTGCTGTACACCAATTTTGACAAGACGTTCGGCGACTTTTCCGCCCACGCCTTTTAATGAAGTCACGGGTTGTGATAATCCATTATCCGCCACCACAACCTTAACCTCCTAAAGGTTAATAATTACGCATTAAGATGCAGAATTGCATCCATTTCCACAGGCACATCTTTCGGTAAAGAAGCCACGCCGATCGCTGCACGTGCTGGATAAGGCTGCTCAAAATACTCCGCCATAATTTCATTAACAGCACCGAAATAGCTTAAGTCGGTCAGGTAAATATTCAACTTCACCACATCCTGCAAACTACCACCAGCCGCTTTGGCTACCGCAGACAAATTATCAAATACACGTTTAACCTGTGTATTAAAGTCACCTTCGATAACGGTCATTGTTTCGGGTACCAATGGAATCTGCCCTGACAGGTAAACCACATCACCCACTTTTACTGCTTGTGAGTATGTGCCAATAGCTTCAGGGGCATCCGCTGTATGAATAATTTCGCGAGACATTCATTTCTCCATCAAAGTCTGGTTTTAATTAATACGAGTAATTCTTTCTACCATGTCGAGGCGACGTAAGCGGCGGATAACACGCGCTAAATGCTGGCGATTAGCGACTTCGATGGTCAGACGTAAATCAGAGTAGCCACCATCACGCTCATCAACGACAACATTGTCGATATTGGAATCGGACTCAGATACCACGGCTGCAATCGTCGCGAGGACGCCACGTTGGTTTTTCACATGAATCATAATATCGACCGGGAAGTCACGTGATACGTCAGGCGACCAGGCCACATCCAGCCATTTTTCATTTTGCACGCGTAAATGCGAGGTATTTTTACAGCCACGTTGGTGAATAATGATGCCACGACCACTACTGACATAACCATGAATTGGATCACCCGGAATCGGATGACAACAACGGGCAAAGCTCACCACCATACCCTCGGTACCAGCAATCATCAGTGCCTGCGCTTCTGTATCCGGCGTTGATTCATGCACCAGTTTCTGGGCAATCAATAAAGCAGAATGGTTACCGAGACCGATATCCTCTAATAAGTCATCAAATTGTTTCAGTTCAAACTCATTAATCAGCTCGTTGAAGCGTTCAACCGGAATTTCATCCAGATTAGTCGAGAACGCGGTCAGGTGTTTGTTTAACAAACGACGTCCGAGTAACACCGCTTCTTCGGTCTGCAAATGACGTAAATAATTACGAATATTGGTTCGCGCTTTCGCCGTCACCACAAAATTGAGCCAGGCAGGATTTGGATGTGAAGCGGGTGAAGTAATGATTTCCACTGACTCACCGGTTTCCAGCTGACTGCTCAGCGGCACCAGATGACGGCCGACACGGGCAGCGACACAGTTGTTACCCACATCGCTATGAACAGCATAAGCAAAGTCGACCGCTGTAGCGCCACGTGGCAGTGTCAGAATTTCCCCTTTTGGCGTCGACACATAAATTTCGTCTGGGAATAAATCGATACGCAGATTTTCCAGAAACTCCATTGAGTCACCAGAGCCTTTCTGCATTTCCAGAATGCCTTGCAGCCATTGGCGTGCTTTACGGTGGGCTAAATTATTACCCACTGATTCACCGGTTTTGTATAACCAGTGAGCAGCAACACCCGCTTCTGCCATGTGATCCATATCACGGGAACGAATCTGCACTTCAATAGGCACACCATAAGGACCAAACAACACCGTATGTAATGATTGGTAGCCATTGGCTTTAGGAATCGCAATATAATCTTTGAATTTACCTTGTACCGGTTTGTAGAGGTTATGCACCACCCCCAGCATCCGATAGCAGGCGTCCACATCATCGACGATAATGCGGAAAGCGTACACATCCATCACCTCAGAGAATGACAGTTGTTTACTGACCATTTTTTTGTACAGGCTATACAGGTTTTTCTCACGACCCTGAATATCAGCACTCAACCCTTCCTGTTCCATTCGATTCAGAATAGACGCAGTGATCTGTGTGACAATTTCTTTGCGGTTACCACGCGATTTTCTTACTGCATCTTGAAGCACACGGTAACGAATCGGATACAGAACATGGAACCCCAGGTCTTCCAGCTCACAACGCATTAAATTCATGCCAAGGCGTTGGGCAATGGGCGCGTAAATATCCAATGTTTCGTTGGCTATGCGACGGCGTTTTTCAGGGCGTAAATGACCCAGCGTGCGCATATTGTGGAGACGGTCTGCCAGCTTAACGATAATAACGCGGATATCACGTGACATCGCCAGTAGCATTTTTCTTAAGTTTTCAGCCTGAGCATGCTTTTGCGTTTCAAAAGCGGCTTTTGCTAATTTGGTAACACCTTCAACTAACTCACCGACTTCTTCACCAAATTCAGCGGCCAGGTCAGCTTTTGTCAGAGCAGTGTCTTCAATCACATCATGAAGCAATCCGGCCATGATGCATTCATAATCCATATGCATCATGGCCAGAACATGGGCGACGGCTAACGGATGGGTGATGTATCGCTCGCCACTCCGGCGAGTTTGGCCTTCATGTGCGTTATCCGCGAAATGATAGGCTCTTCGTATCGCATCGACCTGGCCTGATTCCAGGTAATTTGCCGTCGCATAGCACAAGTCATCTATTGTCAGTTTGGGTTCTGACTCCTGGATAAAATCCAGTTCAGAAGCAACGGATGGCTTGGCACTCACTGTCGTTTATTCTTCCGTTTGTAATTCTTCGTCACTGACGATGCTTTCAGCAGCATGTTCACGGGCATTGGTCTTTTCGAGAATTTCACGACCAACTAAACCTGCAGCAATCTCACGTAACGCTAGAACAGTAGGTTTGTCATTATCAATGCTGACCATAGCGTCATCACCCATGGCGATTTCACGAGCACGTTTTGAAGCAACCAGGACTAATTGGAAACGGTTATCAACATTTTCTAAACAATCTTCAACAGTAGTACGAGCCATGGTTTTTCCCAGTTAAAATTTAAAGAATCAATTTTACGAAATATCTTAGCTTTGAGCCAGTAATTCAGCGATTAAGTCCGCTTGAATATTTTTTTGAATCGCTAAGGAATGACGCTGTGCAACGATGATAGATGACAAACTGGTCAGTGCCTGTTCAAAATCATCATTGACGATTATGTAGTCAAATTCAACATAGTGCGAGATTTCATTCTCTGCATCACGCATACGTCTGGAAATGACATCCTCATTATCCTGACCGCGATTGCGTAAGCGTTGTTCCAAAGTCGCTTTTGATGGCGGCAGAATGAATATGCCAATCGCTTGCTGGAAATTGTTTCTGACTTGTTGCGCACCCTGCCAGTCAATTTCCAGAATGACGTCAAAGCCTTCACTTAATAAGGTTTCAACTGTTTCAGAAGATGTGCCGTAGCTGTTATCAAATACCGTGGCTGACTCTAGAAACTGGCCAGCATCTCGCATCGCTGAAAAGGTTTGCTGATCAACAAAATGGTAATCCTTGCCATCGATCTCACCATCACGAGGAGCCCGAGTTGTGTGTGAGACTGATAGTTTAATTTCAGCATGCTGTGCAATAAGCGCATTGACCAAACTCGTTTTGCCCGCACCTGACGGTGCAGCCACAATAAAAAGATTACCCATCATATAATTCTGAACGCTGTTAGGAATAATTGGGCAATTATGACAAAAAGTCCTGTGTTTCACCATGAAGGATCTAATGCTGCCTCTATTTTCATAAATAAACCGATCTAAATGATGAACATAAGCAACTATTTTTATTAAGCCAATTCACATTGGCACAATTATCAATCATAATGATTGTGCGCAACAAATTATGTGCACTAGTACCAAGGTACAATATAAAAATAATTGTCCATGCATATAATTATCACAGCGTAACAAACTAGTGGAATTACCGACGATTCCTTCATAACTTCTTTGAAAGCAAACTAGTTCAGCGATTAACTACTTCCTCATTTGGAGGGGAAAATGAAAATATTAAAGACTTTAGCAGGTGTGGCTCTGTCACTCTTCATTGCAGGTTCAGCTTCCGCTGCTCACCTCAGCGACAAAGTTATTTATGCGACAAAAAATAAAAAAGAAAGCACAATTCAGCACTTTGCAGGCGCTTATCAGTACGTAAGTACAGATGGTAGCTTCACCGCTGGTACAGGCCCGGATTACGCATATCAAATCAATCCAGAGGCAACAACAAACTCGGTTAAACAAGACCAGTTAAACACCGCGTTTAATGCTGCTGAAGCTTCTGGTAATTATTCTGAACTGGTTGGCTACGATGTATCAGATTTTTACAGCACGGGTTCCTACCCTGCGGCTACAGAAAGCACCGACTTTTTCACCTCAGATGTGTTTTCAACCGGCTATGTGAATACAAGCTCACTCGGTCTGACATTTGAAGGCATCATGATCAAATCAGGTAACACTACCCTTGTCGCCTTATTCAGTGATGCGATTTCAGAGTTGTATTTCAAAACCTTTATTAAACAGGGCATTTCTCATATTGCCTTGTTCAACACAGCCCCTATCTCTGCAGTGCCAGTGCCTGCCGCTTTATGGCTGTTTGCTCCAGCATTACTTGGTTTAGTTGGTTTCCGTAGAAGGCAATCAGAGATTAAGTAAGATTGTCGTAAAAGCTCAAAAAAACGCGGCCAAAAGCCGCGTTTTTTTATGTCTGATTGAAAAGATTTTCAATCACTCAATATTCTGGATCTGCTCATTGAGTAGCGGCCTAGACTCTAACCAACTCAATAACTTACCGAGAATAAACCGTTCAAAAATGCCTGTTTGCCCACCAAACTGCCCACCACTTGTCTATGGCTTTTACGAAATCTTAGTGGTTAGCAATGGAAAAACAGTGCCGTTTTTATGCTGCTGTTAGGGTTTAAAAATAGCAGTTTTGAAAGGCTTTATCGAGTACGATTTCTGTCAATATAGCTTTGCCATTTTTTCACTGGTTCTACACAATAGTAATGAGTCAGCAGAAAGCTCACTTAGCCTGAAATGGACATTATGGTGTCCATTTTAATAGGAATAAGCTCAATATGGATACTATGGTATCCAAGAGAGATAAGACTGAGTGTCGAATGATAAGCATCAGGTCTACAAATTGTTATCCCTAAGGTAACTTTGTGTAGACCTTCGGGGCTAGGCAACGCGCCTTTACCATCTCTCTGGTAAATACTGCGTGAAATACAAAGGCATCACGATATTGGTTTGTTCTAACGCTGAAGAGCCTTGTGTACCCGTTAACTTAAAGGTTTTACGGGGAGTACATTTTTCAACGTAGGATGCCAACGATTTTGCTCTTGTACGTTTACCACTTTTGACTTCAACAGGGATGATATCGCCTTCATCGGTCGCCAAAATAAATTCGATTTCGGCGCGGGCGTCATTCCATGAATAGCTTGGGTCAACGCCAATAGCTGTGAGCTCTTGTTGCACAAAGTTTTCAGCCACATAGCCTTTGTATTCATAGTTTTGTTGCTTAATCTCTTTATAACTGCTGCCCAGCATATGATTGAGCAGGCCCACATCAAACAGAAATAGTTTAACCATATTGTCTTTTTTATAGGCCGCCAACGGAGATTTCGGTAATCCTTCAATAGGGTAGTTTGGCAAAGCTAAGCGGCAGCAGTTAAGCCAATGGATCGCGGTTTCAAAATCGCTATAACGAGATTTACGCTCATGCACATGCTTAAATTTAAAGCGTTTAACTGACTCATCGCTGACAAGTGATAGCTGGGCTGGAATGCTATTAAACACCGATTCAATCAGTGTGGCGTCGACCTTGCCCGCGTACTTACCAAAATCGCGGCGATAACCTTCAACTAAATCGGCATGAATTTTTGTGACTTTTTCAACACGCTCTAGAATGCTTGAATCCTTATACTGATACCAAGCAGAAACGGCTTCCGGCATACCACCCGTAAAAAAATAGTCGGTTAGTTTATCCATCAATTTAGTATGTACCGCCGGTGTACTTGCTTGACTATCAAATGCTTTGATCAGTGCTTGCTCGTTGGATGCGTAAATAAATTCTTGGAAGGTCAGTGGTCGTAAATTGTATTGTTCTACCTTGCCCACAGGGAAGGTGTTGAGCAAACCAATATTTGAACCGCTGGCTGCGACAAAATAGGACGGTGCTTTTTCAGCAAAGTACTTTAGTGAGGTAACGGCACGTTCACATTCGCCAATTTCATCTAATATCAGCAGATCGGTTTCTGGGTTGAACGCTTGGTTGGTTAACAACTCAATGTTCATTACTAGCTCGTCAGGTGACAGAGAGCCATCGAACGCTTCTTTGTAAGCAGGGTTTTCAAGTAAGTCGATACGAAGGATGTTGGCAAAGGTGTTCCCAAATAACTCTTGTAGCAGATAGGTTTTACCTGTTTGTCTTGCACCATCGATCAATAATGGCTTGCGCACCGGTTGATTTTTCCATGCTATTAGGGCGTTTAGTAAGTTGCGCTGCATTGTCATTTCCCGCCAATTAAGACTGTTAACTGCCTGTAGTATAACTCAGTCTACACTTTTACGCGCAGAAAAGTGAGGAATTTTACATTTTTATGCGCATAAAAGTGTAATCCGCAACCTTTGGCATTCAGGGATCCATTTCATCGCCTTGGCCAACGCGCAAGCTAAACCTAAAGGTGGGATATAAATCCAATTATATTGAGTAAAGTGGGAATATAGTCCTATATGTAAATTGTTGGAGTTGCTTGGGATTCAAAGTTGGACTATATTCCCATTAAAGGTTAAATAGTGGGAATATAGTCCCTTTGGTTGGTGATATGGCTAAGCGTGACTTACACAATGTACTGTTTCCAAAGCAGCGCAAAATCCTGACGCATTTTGGTGAAGACTTGCTGTTGGCGATGAAACGACGTGGTTTTACAAAAAAGCTACTGTGTGAACGTACTGGTTTTGATCATAAAACCGTGAATAAAGTCTTCGCCGGTGATCCGGGCGTTGCCATAGGCACTTACTTAAAAGTGATGGCTGTTCTTGGCATGGAAAGCAACTTTGCAGAAATGGCCGCTCATGATGAAGTGGGTATCAAGCTGCAAAACATAAAATTGCTGGAAGGTTCAAAATGAGCCGTGAAATCGTCGAAGTCTATGCCGACTGGCAGCCAATTGAAGCGCCTTTGCTAATTGGGCTGCTTGCTTACAGTGATTCAAGCCGAGGTGGCGTATTTAGTTTTGCCTACGATAAAGCATTTTTAACCTCAGCCTATCGCTTGCAAATTGATCCCATCCTGTCGCTTCACTCCGGTGAACTCTATAACGATGAAGCCGATAAAAACTTTCGCGCATTTCTTGATTCATCGCCTGATAGATGGGGGCGTATTTTAATGCAGCGGCGTGCGGCGATTGAGGCGCGCAAAGGTATTCGAGCAACAAGTCGATTAAACGAATTGGATTACCTGCTGGGCGTACATGACTCTTATCGGATGGGGGGGATTCGATTTAAGCGAGTAGGCTCGGATGCTTTTTTGGACGACAACTCTGAGTTTGCTGCGCCGCCAATGGCTTCTTTGCGAGAGCTAGAGCACGCAGCAATGCAGATTGAAAAAGACGATAATATCGACAGTGACGAGTATTACCGCTGGTTGAAAATGCTGATTTCTCCAGGCTCATCATTAGGTGGTGCAAGGCCCAAGGCTTGTGTCACAGATGAACAAGGCCACTTGTGGATTGCCAAGTTTCCCAATCTAAATGATACCCATGACGTGGGCGCATGGGAGATGGTCTGTTATGAATTGGCTCTTGCGGCAGGTGTTCACATGTTTCCAAGTGAGATCAAGCAATTTTCGTCACAGCACCATACCTTTTTAACCAAACGGTTTGACCGCGACGGTGAAAAGCGGCTGCATTTTTCATCGGCCATGACACAGCTTCAATACTATGATGGTGAACAATCTCAAGGTGCTAGCTACTTAGAGATTGCTGAATTTATTTCCAATTCTGGTGCACAAACCGCCGCCGATTTAGCTCAGTTATGGCGTCGAATCGTGTTTAATATTGCGGTGTCCAACACGGATGATCACCTGCGTAACCATGGGTTTTTATTAACAAAGAATGGCTGGAAGTTATCACCTGCTTATGATTTAAACCCGATAGTGGGTAAGCATGGCCTGCATCTGAATATTACCGATGCAGACAACGCTTTAGACTACCAGCTAGCCTTTGATGTGAAAGACTTCTTCAGACTTTCGCAAACCCAAGCCACGCAAATTTACGATGAAGTATTAATGGCGGTTAAGCAATGGCAAACCGTTGCTAAGCGGCTAGGGATCAGCCGAGCGGAGCAAGCCATGAAACAATCAGCGTTTAACGTTTAATGAGTCAGTGAAACTATATTTTCATTTTTCAGCAGATAAAGAAGTTTTAGTTTCACTTTATGCTTTGCCTCATACTCCATGTGTTTTAACACTTCGCTCATCCCTTGGGCTTTTGGGGCAGTTTGGGCAAAGCCTTAGTTCACGCCACTTAGCCATGCACTAACTCTGCCCACAGAGCATTTATTGTTTTGGGCACTCTCTACAAACTGGGGCAAGTAGCTACTTGTACCCTCAGAAAGCTGCACGATCTGGGCATTTATCTGCCTACTGCGTCCGTTTAGTACTGGCAAACTCCTAACTGAACTTAACAGATCAGTGAGGAAGCAAACGATGAACCCAACTACACAATCATCCACCACATCAACACACCCAGCGCGTCAGCAGCGGATTTTGCGCTTGCCCGAGGTAAAGGCCAAAACAGGCTTTGGCCGCAGCACCATTTATGCCTTGATGGCCAACGGTGAATTTCCCCGTTCCATTCGTATTGGTGCGCGTGCCGTGGGCTGGTTAGAAAGCGATATCGACCAGTGGATTGAAACCCGCCGTATCGGTGCTGCTTATGGCCGTGGATAAACCATCAGCATCAACCCCGTTACCTGCCAATGAGGTGAATAACAACATGCCAACATTACCGGCTGGTTTTGCCTATAACTCGCAAAACTGGCTGGTGATGCAACTGGCTGGGCAAGATAGCCCTGTTAAAATCTGCTCTTGGCTGCAAGTAGCGGCACGCACCCGCGATCCGCAAGGAGACAACTACGGCTATTTATTGCACTGGTTAGACGATGACAATCGCCATCGCTATTGGGCCATGCCCGCAGAACTCTTAGCCGGAGACGGCAGCGAGTACCGCCGAATTCTACTTAGCCGAGGCATGCGGCTAAGTAACAGTGTCAAAGCGCGGCAGTTGCTCTCGCTGTTTATTCAACAAATGGGCGAACTGGCCACGCAAAAGGCCATCAGCGTGAACTGCATTGGCTGGCATCATCACGCTTATGTGCATCCGCGCCTCACCTTTTACCCAAGCGAACACAGCAATAACCCGCGCATGGTGCTGCAAACTATGCACCCGATAGAAGGCTTTATTCAACAAGGCAGTAGCGACAGTTGGCGGCAGCACGTTGGCTGTTATTGTCTGGATAACCCGCTATTAATTGTTGGCGTTTGTGCTGCACTGGCTGCACCTTTGTTGCACTTGTGTGGGGTGGATGGTTTTGGTTTACACCTCTATGGTGCCAGCAGTACTGGTAAAACTGCGGCGCTGTATCCGGCATTATCGGTGTGGGGCGAGCCTAATCAACTGCGCCACAGTTGGCGTGCCACGGCCAACGGTTTAGAAGGCACAGCATTAGCGCATAACGATGCCTTGCTGGCGCTCGATGAAATGGGCGAAGTTGATCCAAAAGAGGCGGGAGATGTCGCTTATATGCTTGCCAATGGCCAAGGTAAAACCCGTGCAGGCAAATACGGTGAAATGCGCTTACCCGCCCGTTGGCGTTTAGTGTTTTTATCTACTGGTGAAGTGACGCTCGAAAGCCATCTTGCCAGTATCGGCAAGCGCGTGAAAGCGGGGCAGCAAGTGCGCGTGATTGATCTCAGTGCCGATGCCGGAGCGCAAATGGGCGTGTTTAACCATTGCCATGACATGAATGCCGCCGATTTAGCCGATCACCTAAAACAGCAAAGTCGCCAACACTACGGCTGCTTGGCCTTGGACTGGTTACGTTATTTAACGCAGCACAGCGCGCAGGTGCGACCCGTTTTCCAAAACGTACGCCAACGCTTTTTAGCCAGTTTACCACCCGAGGCTGACGGCCAAGTGCGCCGAGTTGCCGAAAAATTTGCCTTACTGGCCAGCGCAGGCCTGTTAGCCATTCAAGCCGAAGTACTTGATTGGCCAGCTCAAAGTGTCGAAGCTGCCTGTTTAAGCCAGCTTAACCAATGGATACTTGCCCGCGGTGGTGTGGCCGCCAATGAAGACCAACAAGCCATTCGCCAAGTGCGTAGCTTTATTGAGCAGCATGGCGAAAGCCGCTTTACGCCTAAACAAACCGGTTACAGCAGCCAAGTACGCCAGCGCGCGGGTTGGCTTGATACTTCTGGCCCACAAACCCTCTACCTGTTTTACCCAACTGGCTGGCGTGAAGCCACCGAAGGCCTAAGCCCAGATCGCGCCGCCAAAGCACTGATGGCCGCAGGCTACCTAGTCCCCGATGGTAATCGGCCACAGCGCAAAGTCAGCCTCCCCGATAACACCCGCCCACGAATGTACTGCGTGAAAGGCAGCATCTTGGATGACTAAAATGGCGATGAATCCTGTGTAGGCTTGTCGCCTTGCAGTGTGCCGACAGTCAACCTAAGGGCTGGGCGAGGATTAAAGGCTAAGGCAGACAATACCGCCAGTGTACTGGTTGTGTACTTGCTGTGATTGGTGATCGCCATTGCGCTGAATGATGGAAAATAATCTTGTGATCTAATCAGTAGATGATAAGATGCATGGCATGTATAAATGCACAGTTATCAAGGGGCGTGTAATGGAAGAGCTTAAATTTGGGTTTAATTCTCACGATATACCAGTAACGCTGGTTAACAATACATCGCCAAACGATGCTTGCGCGTCGTTCTACTTCCGTCAGGATGGTGAGTACTATCTGCTTTGGGTTGAGCACCAAAATGCTGAGTATCGAGAGAGTGATGACTTACCAAGGTATGCCATAAGCTGCGCCATCAACGAAGGGGATGATGAATATCCCGAAATTTACAGCGACACATCCAAAAACGATATTTTTAGATCCGATGACGTTAAAGACTTGATCGCTTATTTCCATTCTTAGGTTTCATCTTCAATTTTTGTCAGTAGAGAAATATGAAAAACCTCAAACAATCGCGCTGCGTGATTGGCATTAAAGGGCAAACGCCCGACCCCGATTTCCCCGTTGATATCTGGTTCGATTCGCTGAAATCGGTGGCCAATGTGCTGTCGAAAGAAAATCAGCAGTTGTTAAAAGTAATCGCCGAACAACAGCCACAATCGGTCACTGAGCTGGCCATGCTAACAGGCCGAGCGGTCAGTAATGTGTCGAGAACACTGAAAACATTGGGCAAGTACAACTTGGTTGAAATGCAAAGTACAAAAAACATGCTTCGCCCTACCGTCACCCATCAAGAATTTTTAGTAGTAGTCAATAATGAACAATAAAATCAACGTCCTTCTACAAGCAGAAGAAATTATTAAACCCTTAGCACTTGAGCATGTGCCACAAGACAGTGTCGTTGAAGCGGTAATTGACCAATGGTTACACGCCATTGCGACTGATAGCCAGTTTTACTGCAAGCCAGATATCAGCAAGCCAGAACAGCTCAAAGAGCGTGTAATCAGCCTGCTACAGCAAAATGGTTTATACACAACAAGAGACGCGTTCTTTAATGAGGTATTTGGTGCTTTAAAGCTAAAGCCTGATTTTGACGCTAAGTTTCGTTTTATCGACTTATTTGCAGGGATCGGTGGAGTTCGACTCGGTTTTCAACAAAACGGCGGCGTTTGTGTTTTTTCTTCCGAATTTGATAAGCATGCTCAGCAAACCTACAAAAATAATCATGGCGAGATTCCATTTGGCGATATTACAAAGATCCCTGCGAATGAAATCCCTGATCATGACGTTCTTTTGGCTGGCTTCCCATGCCAGCCATTTTCGCATGCAGGCCTTAAACTAGGGATTGAAGATACCCGAGGTACTCTATTTCATGACATAGCCAATATTCTAGAAACGAAAAAGCCTAAGTTTGCGTTACTTGAAAATGTGAAAGGTTTAATTAGCCATGATAAAGGCTATACGCTCAAGGTTATTTTAAAAACGCTAACCAAAATGGGATATAGCTGCAATATTCCTAAAAGTGTTATTGAGCATGGTTCTACAAAGGAAATTCAAGCCTTAGCCAAAGAAATGGTTCTGAAGTCAGTGGACTTTGGAATACCGCAGAATAGACAGCGCATATACATCGTTTTATGGCGTGATGGCGAAGTTAAAAGTTTTGAGTACCCAAAACCACTAGGTATTGAAGTTAAAGTTGGTGATATGCTTGAGGAAAACCCAGATCCTAAATTAACTATTTCTGATAGATTATGGGAAGGCCATCAACGTAGAAAAATTGAAAATAAAAAAAATGGCAAAGGCTTTGGTTTTGGCTTGGTTACGAAAGCATCCCCCTACACCAATACTATCTCGGCACGATATTACAAAGACGGTAGCGAAGTACTGATTGAACAGGTTGGAAAAAATCCTCGGAAGATTAGCCCAAGAGAGGCTGCACGATTACAAGGGTTCCCTGATGAATTTGAACCAAGCGCTTCAAAAGTGCAAGCGTATAAACAATTTGGTAATAGCGTTACTGTTAATGTAATTGATGGATTAGCTAAAAAAATTAGGAATATATTAGATGGCATTAATTGATTTAAGTGAGAAATTCAGAGAAATCAGAAGCTCAGTTGATGGGGTCAACTTTACTGATGTTAAGCTAACAGAAGAGTTCAAAAAAGAATATGAGCTTTATCTTAGTGAGAATAGGGCAAATGGTTACTCTAAAGTAGAGTTTGCTGATTTTTCTACTAAAATCACCACATCAACAGGTAAAGCCATTTTTATAACTAACTTTTGGTTCTATATTGCTGCAGAGCTTTCTAATTACTTAGATGGTCTATCACAACAAAAAAATATTTTTAAAGATATATATAAGGATACAGATCTTCAACAAGCTGCCGTCGCTCTAAGAGATGGAGTTTCCGAACAA
Source organism: Methylophaga thalassica MP (assembly GCF_000214595.1). Taxonomy (GTDB): domain Bacteria; phylum Pseudomonadota; class Gammaproteobacteria; order Nitrosococcales; family Methylophagaceae; genus Methylophaga; species Methylophaga thalassica. Next base: position 550,896 of record NZ_AFIG01000003.1, read on the forward strand.
GAAAAAAGCAAGATTGAAAATTATTTCAGTTCAAAGGGTTATACAAATGATGATCTTGAGTGCTTTTTATCATTCGTATCGGATTACAAAAGTTGGGGAGGAGGTAAAACAATAGATCGTAATGATTACTACGTATCCCCATTATTACAGGCTGGAAATTTGTTGGCAGAAACTCAAAGTGCAGTAGCCGAAATAGCAAAGCAAATGTCTGAATATCCAGCTTTGAAAGATTCATTTACACCCATATTTGTGAATAAGCCAAGATCATTACATATTGATACGCATGGAAAAGAGATTTTAAAATCAGAAACAATAAGATCTTTTGTAAAAGAAGTTTTTCAATACTTATATCGTGAGAATCTTAGCGATCCTTTGTCCTCTTGTTTGGTGGAAGTTGAAACCGATTTAGGTAAGAAGTATCTAGAGCTTGTCAGAGGAGATCAAAAAATATACAGATTATTTTTGGTTTCTGATACCCGCTTGGAAGATTCTGAACTGACATCAGGTAGCAATATTCGATACTTCAATGAACCATTTAATAATGGTAGTCAGTTGTTGTATCTAACGAATCAGTGGGCTGATAATAACGGAGATTCAAAAAATAGTCGTGACTTGGGGGCTTTTTCATCGATATTCAACGCTATTTATCAAGACTTGAAGATAGTTAAAAAAGATGGGTTTTATGTTCTTACTAGCACAACAAATAACGTTGGACAGGGAGAATATTTATCCAAACCCTTCCTCCTTCTCGCAGGCATCTCAGGCACAGGTAAAACCCGTTTTGTGCGTGAGCAGGCTAAAACCTCGGGGCAGTTTGCTGAAACCTATTGTTTAACTTCGGTGCGCCCTGACTGGCATGAGCCGAGTGATTTGCTTGGCTATATTTCTCGTCTTGCAAAAGACGGAAAAGCCGAATACATCACTACCGATGTATTGCAGTTTATAGCTAAAGCATGGCGTGCGATTGCTGATAACGGCTTAAACATTAAGCCTGAAGAGAACGAAGACCAAGGCAAGCGTTTAGTTGTGGCCGGTGAACGCGATGAGCTAGATAAGGTGCTGCCTTACTGGCTGTGCTTAGATGAAATGAACCTTGCCCCTGTTGAGCAGTATTTTGCTGATTATTTGTCGGTACTGGAAACCCGCGAATGGAGTTGGACAGATGATAGCTTTACCTACAGCTGCGATGCGCTATTGAAACCCGCCACCATTAAAGAAGTCGCGGATAAAGAAAAGCTGCGTGAAGCGCTAGGCTTTGAGGGTTCGCAATACGATGAGCTGTGGGCTGACATTTGCCAATATGGTTTAAGTATTCCGTTTAACCTGCTGGTCGCAGGCACGGTGAATATGGATGAAACCACTCACGGCTTTTCACGCAAAGTGATTGACCGAGCGCTGAGCTTTGATTTTGGTGCGTTTTTCCCGAACGACTATCACGACTTTTTCACCCCAACCAGTTGCAATAAACGCCTTAGCTATCCTATTTGGTCAAACGCCAGCAAAGCAGACTTAGACAATACCTTTGATGCGGATGGCACAAAAACCGTTGCGTTTTTATCGGCCGTTAATGCGGTGCTAAAAAATACACCGCTTGAATTGGCATTTCGTGCGCTCAATGAACTTCTTCTCGCGGTTGCCAGCAGCCAACCACAAGATGACCTGACTCTAAAAGCTGTATGGGACGACTTTATGATGTGTAAGGTTCTGCCGCGTATCGAAGGCGATACCGACAAACTGACTACATCTGATGGTAAGGCTTTGTTGGTTGAACTTAATACTGTGTTGGCAGACCAGTTTGCCCCTATTTGGTTAGCGTCTGACGCAGACGAAGCCAATCAACGCCCTGACTTGTATCGCGAGAAAATCGTGGCCGATGGTGCTACTGAAGAGGAAAAAGTACTGCGTATACCTTGCCGTTCAAAAGCGAAGTTGCAGTGGATGAGCGAGCGATTAGCCAGTGCGACCTTTACCAGTTTCTGGCCTTAATGAGTCGGTGCTGTTTGATGCCTTCTGCAATGAATGAAACCTATAAGCAGAACCCGTACAGTGATGGTGTAAGGAGTGGTAGGGAATGCCGGAGTTAATACGATTACAAACCCCTGACTTTGAGTTTTCGGTCTGGGCGAATGATATTAGCCAGCGGTTGCGCGTGTACCAGAATACAATGGCGCACAGGGCGAGCGCTAATGATGTACAACCTAGCTACGAATTGCGCTTTGCGCCTGCGGCGCAGCTGAGCAATGCGATTGAACCGCAAGGGCTAGTTGCAGATGGCTTAGTACAAAGTGGGTTAGATGAAAGTGACTTAGCCGAAAATGAACTTGTTGCCAATGGCTTAGCGAAACACGCTGAGCTTACATTAAATTCCCCGCTGTTTTTTGAGAATACTCAGTACCAGTTTGAGTGGGTATTTTTTAGTGAAGTCACTCATGCGCGGCTAACTCACCGAAGCCAAAACGTGAATGAGGCGTTTCGTTTTGCTCCCGAAGTAAAAACCGCAAGGGGCGTAGTGCCCGCACGTTTAACCGGCACCATTAATACTGGCAATGATGTGGGCTGGTTACGCTTGCCACTTACCTTTGAGCACAATGGCAAAACACAGACTCAGCACATAGCCTTTGAAGTGCTGCCAACCAAAATGGCACTTCACCAAGACTTACCCGCCATGTACCAAGCCATAGACAAAGTTTACCCTCTTTGGCGCTTTAGTTTGGTCGAAAAAACCGAACAAGACGCTGCGACTAGCCAGCAACGCGGGCATTTTCCACTTATGTGGTTAGCTAATTTTGCCGCGTTACGGGAGCGTTTTGAGCAAGGCTTAAAAGTGATTTGTGCAGCCCCTCATAGCCGTTTGCAACCGACGGTAGCCAATATTAAAGCGGCTAAATTAAAAGGCCGCCTGCCACATAAGTTAGCCGAGAAAGTTAAGCAAGACTTTGCCAATGGCCAGTACGATAAGCGCTATGCAGTCGAAAAAAAGCAACTGAGTGTCGATACCCCAGAAAACCGTTTTATCAAAATGGCGGTGAGTAAAAGTAAGCGGCAATTAGCGGAGTTTGAACAAAAGCTTAGGCAGAGTAACCAAGCACCAGAACGGCAACGGTTGTCTGATTCATTTTTAAATGAGCTGCATAGTTGGCAGCAGCCGCTACAAAAAGTGTTAGGTCAGAGTTTTTTAAAAGAGGTGGGTGCATACACAGGGTTAAGCCGTGAGTCGTTAGTGCTACAGCAAAAAACAGGTTACAGCGCGGTCTATCGCATTTGGCAGGAGCTGAAATTTTATTTAGATGTGTTTGGCAATCAGTCGAGCATTTCAATGAAATCAGTGGCCGAGATTTACGAAGTGTGGTGTTTTTTGTGTTTGAAACAGATTTTAGAGCAGGATCTCGGCTTTGAATTGGTCGAAAACGGGGCGACTAAGCTCGCCCAGAATAACTTTTTTGAGTACCAACTAAAAGATGGTTTTGCTGGAGCCTTTCGTTTTAAACGCAGCGATGGTGTGACCGCTCGGCTGGCACACGAGCCGAAATTTACCAAAAAGGGCCAATCAATCCGCTCGTACTTGGTTAACCAAGAGCCAGATATTGTGTTGGAAGTGACACTGCCTAAAAGCGCTGGTTCAACGAAAGCAGACTCATTAGAAGAAAAGCAGTTTATTTGGTTGTTTGATGCCAAGTACCGTATTAAAACTGAGAAAAACCGCTTTGATGACAGCAATGAAGATATCGAAAGTAAGGATTACGTACCAGACGATGCCATTAACCAAATGCATCGTTATCGGGATGCCTTGATTCGGCTATCAGAGCCCCGTTTTTCAGAGCCGCGCGATTCTAAATCACCATCAAGTGGAAACGCTGGCCAATCTCCTAAGAAAAGCCGCCCTGTTTTTGGTGCGTTTGCTTTATACCCAGGCTTTTTTGATCAAGCTACAACCCCCAACCCCTACGCAGCCGCGATAGAAGAAGTGGGTATTGGTGCGTTTGCCCTCTTACCCAGCCAAAACGAACTTAGTCAAACTGAATCAACCCAGACTAAGAGCTGTTATTCTGGTCACCAGTGGTTGCTAGAGTTCTTGCAAGCGCAAATTGGCACAGCGCCGAATGTACAAACAGGGCAAGGCAATGAGGCCATGTATCCTGTGGCTGGCATGGCGGAAAGGCTCTACGTACAAGAAGCAGCACGCATACCTTATTACGGCATGCGCCAAGTGCTGTATCCTGATTTGACGATGACCGTGGCATTGGGTGGGCAACGTGGCCGTGATAATGGCTACTTTGAACAATTTGAGCAAGGCACAGCGCTGTGGTATCACCTGCCGCAAAGCACGTTTTTGCAGAAATTTAAGCAGCATATTGCCGAGGAAATTCGCTATTTAGCATTGGCATCTACCTCAGACACTCAAAGTTCAACCAAGCAAATTGACAAGCTCTGGCCAGTTAAACGAGTCACAGTGTTACCACGTTACGCCATTACCGAAGATCAAGCAGGTAAGAAGTCAGGTTCTGCTGATTTGTATTATTTATTTGAGTTAGGCAAACCACTGTCACTGCAAACGCCAGTGACCAATGTGCCGCATCGTCCAATGAAAAACTCGATGAAACTCACAACCTTAACGCGCCTAGAGAGCGTCACTAAGTTTACCGAGGTTGAAAAAGTGTACGAAGCGGCAATGGTGTGAGCGAGTGTTATTAATTATGCAGAAGATGAATTGGCCGAAAATGCAGTTGTTCGGTTATTCCGAACAACTGCTAAGTAAAATCGACATCAAAAAATATCGAGCTATTTGGCGCTTTTGATATTAAAATCGCATCAACAACACCCCTCCCGCTACCCGTTAGATCAGCGCCCCGCGAGGGGTTACTCGTTTTTAAGGCTTCTAATTTTTGCTACCGTAATCAGTTACGGCACCAAAATTAGCTTCCAACCACACATCATTCTCCGGCCCACAAATGTGGTGCAGCAGCGCTAGGTTGATTTGGTGGCTGATCACGTTGCCGTTTCGTTTTTGGCTTTCTTTTTTCAAACCTCTCAGTAATAACCCTGTGCATGATTTTCCTATTTGCTCCGGCGAACTGGGCAGGCAAAAGCCGCGGTTTTGCTGTTTGGGGTGCAAGGTAGCGCGCTTTCCTGTTTTAGACAAAGGCGTGATGCACCAAAAGATACAGGCGTTGGCCGGTGTGTTTGCTTGCAATGTTCTGGTTTGTATTGTGCCGTTCATATATACCGGTAAAAAATGTGCTGGTAACAAAACCAACCCGCCTTGCGCGTGGCCATCAACCTCAGGTAAAGGTAGCCAATACAGGTTTGGCCATTGCTCGGGGCTTTGCCATTTTTCTACGATCTCTTGTGCGCCAATGCTATTTAGCCATTGGTGAATCGGGCAGCCTGGGTGTGCTTGTTTAACGCGTGGTAACTGAAAGGTCAGCCAGCGGGTTAAGCGTTCAGCGGCATTATCGCACTGGCTTAATGCTGGGTAGAGGGTAAACGCGCCATGCCCAACCAGTAAAGTGACCACCTGCTGTATCCATTCTCTATCCCAATCGTTAGCACTTGCCCATAACACGTCACTTATCACCTTGTTGGTTCGTCATGCCGTCTATTTTCAGTCGTCGAGTGCAGACGCGGTGGTGAATTAGATGAAAGAAATGGCCATCAAACTCACCAGTCAAATCGGTTTTTTATGATGACCTGTGCGCGGCTAACTATTTGATATACATAGTCCAATACGGCTCTGTTTGGCGGCATTTGGCTAGTGAAAAAAATCGAGACGCCAAACGATCGTTTGCATTCTGGGTTTAAAAAATCAAACGGTTTGTACTTTGGATTCGAGGTTGGTTTAGGGTGAAAAAAGTGCCAAACCTTGCTTTGAGCCTGTACTGGCAAGGCCTACCAGCGTTGGATTTCAATCGAGAAGCCAAACAGTAAATGGGCTAGTTTCCCTGTTTGGCGTTTCGATCCAAAAGCCAAACGGATAGTGGTTTTGGCGTATGGGGGTAAAGGCATGGGGAAGTGTGTGGCGGCTGTTGAAACTCATGGATTAGCAAATGAGGCATATAGGGGGATTGCATCAGCTGATCAAAGTAAGTAGTTGGGTTGGTTGATTCAGCTTAAATCTGGATGTGGTATTTTGTAAGCAAGCTATTCAAATTACAGCCCATTGTCCCAACTGCCCACGGTAAGTGAGCGCGCGTTACAAGTTATCTATAATTGCATATTAGAAAGTGCTTTTTGATACATAATAGCTAATCATTCTTGTGTTTGCGGGATTGCGGTGATATGTTTTTGTATATAATTATTCTTAATTGATGCATCAAGGCGTATCGAAATGAGTTATGTAACAGAGCAGATACTAGAAAGTCTTCGAGAAGCTCGGGTACGCAAGGGGTTTAGCCAAAGAGAGTTAAGCGCACGGTCGGGTGTACCGCAAAGCCATATTTCGAAAATCGAGTCTGGCGGTGTTGATTTAAGAATATCCAGTTTAATTGCACTTGCCCGTGTACTCGACCTAGAGCTATTGGTTGCGCCTAAAAAGTCCATTCCTGCCATCAAGTCAATCATTCGAAGTGGCCAAGGTATTAACGGCATCAGCGACGAGGGTGAGCCAATGTCGCCCGCATATCAGTTAGAGGAAGACGACAATGACTAACCATGTCTCTACGCTCAACGTGTTGCTCTACGGGGAACCTATCGCAACGATCACTAACGTGGGCAATGACAGAACGCTTTTTGCCTTTATGGATTCGTACATTAATGACGAATCGCGGCCCGTGTTAGGGCTGGGTTTTAAAGATGCACTGGGTGGCTTACTGACTAATTTTAAACCGACCCAAACCAAGTTAACTCCGTTTTTCTCTAACCTTTTGCCAGAAGAAACCATGCGTCATTACCTGGCTGAGCGTGCCGGAGTGAATCCAGCACGGGAGTTTTTTCTATTGTGGGTGTTAGGACAAGATTTAGCAGGTGCGATCACGGTTGAACCTGCTGATGGCGAAGCGCTGCCGCCTAATGTGCATCAAGACATTGACGAAGAAACGAAAATTGAAGCGCCGATGCGCTTCTCATTGGCGGGTGTGCAGTTGAAGTTTTCAGCTGTACAACAGGCAAACGGTGGTTTGACTATTCCAGTAACCGGTCAAGGTGGCTCTTGGATTGTGAAATTGCCATCGTCTCGCTTTGACGCTGTGCCAGAAAATGAATATTCGATGATGGAATTGGCTCGCATGTTGGGGATGGATGTGCCAGAAACGCAGCTACTCCCGATTAACCAGATTGCTAATATCCCAGATGGTATTGGTAAATTTGGCGATGCTTTTAAAAATGCTCAGGCGTTTGTGATCAAGCGCTTTGATCGTGCAGGTGATCAAGCCATACATATTGAAGATTTTGCGCAAGTGTTTGGCGTCTATCCTCAAGATAAATACAAAAAAGCCAGTATGCGCAATATTGCTCAGGTTATCGGCATCGAAGGTCAAGACGAAGACATTGCAGAATTTACGCGTCGATTGGTGTTCAATACCCTAATTGGCAATGCGGATATGCATCTGAAGAATTGGTCTGTGATTTACAAAGACAAGCGCGCAGCATCGATTGCGCCTGCCTATGACTTTGTCTCGACCATTCCTTATATCCCCGATGATAGTGCATCGCTGAAGGTGAGTCGTAGCAAGAAATTCAGTGATTTCACGCTGGATGAGCTGTCACACTTGGCGGCTAAAGCCATGCTGCCAGAAAAATTGGTGTTAGATACTGCCAAGCAAACCGTGGCAGGCTTTCATGAAATCTGGGCGAAAGAAAAAGCGCATTTACCGCTCACGAAGTCGATGATTGAAGCAATTGAAACACATTTGCGAAGCATACCGCTACGCTAAAATGAGAACCGACGCGTACAGAAATGCAGAGGCGCCGGTCATAGTGGTTTGAAAGCTGTGTTTGAAAGGTATGTTTGGTGACTTGTGTTGTCAATCAAAGCCCCGATTGCCCCACTCCTTGGGGCGGTTCAAATCCCTCTTATTCACCTTCTATAGCTTGTATATCAAGTGTTGCCCCATTGTCCCAACTGCCCACGGTAAGTGAGCAAATGGGTGGTTTGTTAGTTTCGCCTGATGGGCCTTTTCGGCATGCGGCTGCGTTTGCCATCGAAAAAGGCTAATACTCTGAACCAATAGAGTGATTCTTCATAACCCAAGCTGTACGTTGGGCGTGCAGGCGGGATAAGCCCCAGTTTGCGTCCTAGGCTGACAATCACGTAGAACGTGAGTTTTAGCGCCAGCCAAGGGGCGAGTACCACCAATGTCGACAGGCAATACCGAGTAAGTGCGTAGCCTATACCATGAGGTTGATCGAGTAAGGCAATGCCAATACACCAACCAAGGCATGCCAGCATGGCTATTGGAAAGGTAATGGGGGCGAGTCGCATCATCAGTTGCATGTTAACGCCCTCCTGTGTTGTGCTGTGAAGTGTGCTCAAAGTTCACCAGCGGTTCAACCACATCAGCCACGGTTTGATGGGCAATACGGCGCTCTTCAAAGTAATCGTGTCGGTCGTAGATGCCCTCAACGCCTTTTAGCTTATGGTTAAGACAGCGTTCGGCCACGTTGCCTGCGATACCCAAAGAGGCGGCAAGGCTGCGAAAGGTGCGGCGCAAATCGTGTACGGTGAAGTGTTCAAGTTTGCCCATTTTATTGGGTGGCTGTTTTTTGCGACCCGGTTCTCGACCAAAGAGTTTAGAAATGGCTCGGTTCAGCGTATCTGGCCCCATATGGGGACGATGGCTTGCTCGTCTGGCCGGGAAAACATAAGGCGAGCCACAAGCGCGGATTTGCAGCTCGTTAAACCAAGCAATGGCTTGGCGCGGTAAGGGGATGCTGATTGGCACGCCGGTTTTGCTGCGTTCTTTGGGTAGATCCCACACGCCCGTGGTTAAATCCATTTCACGCCACATGGCTTCGCACAGTTCGCTTTTGCGCACGCCCAACACCAAAAACAGGCAGCAAGCGAGGTAGTTATCGCGACCAAAGCTATTGATATGGGTATGAAACACGCTAAAGGCGTAGTGAATTTCCTCTTTGCTGAGCATCCTGTCTTTACTGGACTCCACGCCACCGGCATCGTCCACGGTAAATGCTGCGGCGGGGTTGTTCAGCGTTAAGTCGAGCTTTATCGCATGTCGAAACAACTGCTTCATGTACATTAATGTGTCGTTGGCGATGGTAGGGCGGTTACTTTCTCGAATGCGCTCTAATACTTCTCGTACATGTGTGGGGCGCACTGCTTGGATAGGGAGTTGACCAATCACGGGTGCAATCTCTTTGGTAAAAACACGTTTGGGTATATTTGGGTGTTTTAATCGGCGACTTAAGTCTTTGGCATACCAGTCTTGAAACAGCTGGCTGACATTTTGGATCTCTGGGATGGTTTCAATAGCGCGAATTGCTAATGGATCTTCACCTTGCTGAAGTTGTAGCTGCATTTTAGACGATTCAAGTCGAGCCTCTGCTAAGGTCATGCTTGGATATTGACCGAGCGTGGCTTCTCGTCGTCCGTTTAGGCTGGTATACCTTAGCATCCAATACGGCATGCCAGATTTTCTTACGCAAAAATATAGGCCATTCCCATCACTGTATTTTTTGTTTGCTGTTGCGGTGCGAGCATAAGACTGCACCTGAGTTGCGGTTAGTTTTGCCATCGTTTGTTACTCTATATTCCTAAGAAATCGTTAAAATTTGCTCACCATTGCCCACCACTGTTTGTTTATCGATTGGTTCGATAGTTGAGTGATTGAACAATCTGCAAGCAGCACGATAAGTGGAGATGGCATAAGGCGGTGGTGAGATAGATGCAAAAATCTGCTCACCAGATGCCTTGACTTTTTGCTTATTGAGTCAAAAAAACAGGGCTTGCCCACCATTTTGCCCACCACTTAAACAGCAACTGGTAACGGACATCTGCAAACCGATTTGGACGGGAAAAATAAAAAAGCCCTGTATTTACAAGCAAATAACAGGGCTTTTAAGACATTCTTGGACGGGTAAAAAAACTATTCGATATTTTGGATCTGCTCACGCATCTGTTCGATTAATACTTTCAGATCAACTGAGTATCGTGTGGTATCAGTATCAATCGATTTAGAGCCTAATGTATTGGCTTCACGGTTTAATTCCTGCATCAGAAAATCGAGTCGGCGACCGATAGGCTCATTCCGTTTCAATGTATGTTTCACTTCATTCACATGATTCTGTAAACGATCGATTTCTTCTGCCACATCGGCTTTTTGCGCCAATAGCACCATTTCCTGCTCAAGCCGCTCTGGTTCCAGACTCACCTCAAGCTCAGCAATCCGGTCTGATAATTTTTGTCGATGGCTGGCAAGAATATCTGGCAGACGAATTTTAGTTTGTTCTGCAATATCGTTGATTTGCTCACAGCGTTGAATAATCATCTGTTCCAGCGCTGCACCTTCTCGCTCGCGGGTTGCCACTAAATCATCCAGCGCGTGTTTTAAAGAATTCAATACGGTTGCTTGTAAGGCATCCTGATCCAGACTTTCAGTCTGAATGACGCCAGGCCATTGCATCACCCGTAAGATATCAATCGGCGCCGCATTATCAGTAAAAGAAGCCAACTGTTGATAGTTTTCCATAACAGTTTTAGCCAGGCCTATATTCATTTGTAATGCATTCTGCGCTTGCTCAGGCACACGATAGCGTAATGCGACTTCCACCTTACCCCGACTCAGCGTGTCGCTGATCAGTTTGCGCATCGCCATTTCAAACGGACGAAAACTTTCTTCTAAACGAAAAGACACTTCCAGATAACGATGATTTACTGAGCGAATTTCCCAGCTCAAGCTGCCAAGCTCAGTTTGCTCCTCATGGCGGGCAAAGGCGGTCATACTTCGTGTCACAATCATGTCCTATTTCTGAATTAATCTGACATCTTACAGAAAACCATTGATAAAAAGCATCTGCGGCAGTGATTTAGGGCAGGTATAATAGGTTAAATTTGACTGAGGAAAAGCGAATATGCGTCCAAGTGGTCGTCAAGCCAATGAATTAAGACACGTCAATATCACCCGTAACTACACCAAACATGCCGAAGGCTCAGTACTGGTAGAGTTCGGTGACACCAAAGTACTTTGTACTGCAACCGTTGAAGAACGTATTCCACAATTCTTACGCGGTACAGGTGAAGGTTGGGTGACCGCTGAATATGGCATGCTTCCACGCTCTACCGGTAGCCGCATGCAACGTGAAGCGGCCAGAGGAAAACAAGGCGGCCGTACAATGGAAATTCAACGCCTTATCGGACGCTCATTACGCGCAGCCATTGATCTGAAATCATTAGGTGAGCGCAGTATTACCATTGACTGCGATGTGATTCAGGCCGATGGTGGTACTCGTACAGCCTCTATCACGGGTGCTTATGTTGCATTACACGATGCCATCAGCCATTTACTCAACACCAGAAAGCTGAAATCCAGTCCCCTACATGGTCAAGTTGCTTCAATTTCCGTTGGTATCTATAACGGCACACCGGTTTTGGATTTGGACTATGATGAAGATTCATCTGCAGAAACTGATATGAATGTGGTCATGAACGATGCAGGCGCTTATATCGAATTACAAGGCACCGCTGAAGGTCATGCCTTCCGAGCTGAAGAATTACAATCCATGTTGGATCTGGCTAGTCATGGCATCAGTCAGCTGATGGAAAAACAACGGGAAGTACTGGCAGTATCATGAAAAAAATCGTCTTAGCGACCGGCAATCAAGGCAAGCTTCGTGAGTTTGCAGAAATACTCGCCCCTCTCAAAATCGACATCGTCTCGCAAGCCGATCTTGGTGTCATTGAGGCTGAGGAAACCGGTTTAAGCTTTGTCGAAAATGCCATCATCAAGGCTCGCAATGCCTGTAAACAGACTGGCCTGGCAGCCATTGCTGATGACTCTGGTATTGAAGTAGATGCCCTGCGCGGTGCGCCGGGCATTTATTCTTCTCGCTATGCCGGTAAGTCTGCCACAGATAAAGACAATATTGCTGCTCTGTTAGACGCACTGAAAGATGTACCGGCTTCTGAGCGCAGCGCCCGTTTTCAATGCGTTATTGTCTTCATGCGTCATGCTGACGACCCGACTCCCCTGATATTTCACGGTAGTTGGCAAGGTCAAATAATGACGGAAGCCGTTGGTGAAGCAGGTTTTGGTTATGATCCGATCTTTTTTGTTCCCGAAACGGGCTGCAGTGCAGCAGAACTTAGCTCAGAACAAAAACATGCGATCAGCCACCGTGGCCAAGCAATGCATCGTTTTGTGGAAGAATTCCCATACAATCGCCATCAGTTTTGATCACATTTTTAGCTACTATTTAATGTGATGCTTCGATACCGGACTCCATTCATCACGCTATTTTTAGCTTTATCTGCTTGTTCATCCCCCTACGCTGAGCATCCTATAAAACCGATCCGCAGTAGTCAGAGCCTGAATGATATATGGGACAATGATTATCGTTTTTTTATTGGTCAGCCCACTCCCGATCGTTTTTCAGTCTGTCACAGCATGAGCTGCTATAAAATCAGTGAAGCGAGTATTAATAAGCAGGATTGGCAGGACATTCTCACATTGTTTGCCAACACCGACAGTGCTGAAGATGAACGACAAGCAGTTCAACAAGCCATTGCCAATTTAGAACACCTGGTCGGAATACAGATTGGCAGCCAGCATGATTTAGCTCGTAACCAGATAGCGTCTAATCGTTATGGTCAGATGGACTGTGTTGATGAGGCCACCAATACCAGTGTCTATCTGCGTATGCTTGAAAATGCTGGTGTTTTAACATGGCATACTACCGCTTCACGTATGTCACGAGGTATTTTTCAGGGTCAGGCGCCACACAACACGGCGACGATGATTGATACACAAACACAGATCCGTTATGCCGTAGACTCTTGGTTTTATGAAAATGGAAAAGCCCCAGTCATTATCAATCTGGATGAATGGATGTCAGGCTGGGAACCGGAACAACAATAATGTTCAACTTTACAAGCTTACCGCCTCTTAGTCTTTATATTCATGTGCCCTGGTGTGTGCGTAAATGCCCCTACTGTGACTTTAACTCTCATGATAATCATCAATCACTGCCAGAACAGGCCTATATTGATGCATTGATTCGCGACTTAGAACAAGAATTACCTCTGATTTGGGGACGCTCGATCAATACGGTCTTTATCGGTGGTGGCACACCCAGTTTATTTTCAGCAGAAGCGTATGACCGACTTTTCTCGTCAGTCCGTGCCTTACTGCCCTTGCAACATGATGCTGAAATTACTTTAGAAGCCAATCCAGGTACTGTTGAAGCGGGTCGTTTTAGCGAATATCGTGATGTCGGTATCAATAGGCTGAGTATCGGTATCCAGAGTTTTGATCAGGATGCACTGCAGTCTCTGGGCCGTATCCATGACAGCAAGCAAGCGATCAAAGCCGTGGAATATGCCCATCAGGCAGGGTTTGATAGTTTTAATCTGGATCTGATGTTTGGCTTACCCGGACAGGATGAGAAAAAAGCCAGGCATGATGTTGAAACCGCCATTGCCCTGGCGCCACCGCATATTTCTTACTATCAATTAACGATAGAACCCAACACGCTGTTTTATGCTCAACCGCCGAGTCTTCCGGATGACGATCCAATTTATGACTGGCAGCTTGCCAATCAGGCACGTCTGGCTGAAGCGGGTTATATGCAGTATGAAACCTCGGCCTACGCTCAAAAAGGCCATCAATGCCGCCATAATATTAACTACTGGCGCTATGGTGACTATATCGGCATTGGTGCCGGTGCTCATGGCAAAATCAGCAGTGCTTCTCCACAACAGATTCAACGGCGTGTTAAACAAAAACAGCCACAGAAATATATCGATACGGCAGGCACAGAAGCGGGATTGCTTGAGCAAACTTTCGTCAGCGAGGATGAGGTTGGATTTGAATTTATGTTGAATGCGATGCGTTTGCTTGATGGCGTTCCCACACCGCTTTTCCAGCAACATACTGGCTTGCCAATTTCTACAATAAAACAGGCTATGCAAAAAGCTGAACAGTTAGAATTATTGCAACATACTATCGAGAGAATTCGGCCGACAGAGAAGGGGCAACGTTATCTCAACAGTCTCATTGAGCTATTTATATAGGCATAGTATGCTTTTTGCACAAAGACATAAGGAAACGTTTATGGCAAACCGTTCTCTGCTAATTATTGGCACCGCATTATTGTTTTTTACCAACCTCTGTCAGGCAGAAGTGATTTCCATTACGGATCCCAGTTATGAGGTAGCTAATGATCCCTCAGGCATTGTCCGGCCCACCCGAGGAATGACAATGGTTCAGGTAAAAGAACAATTTGGGGAACCAGAGGCCGTCCGTCCGGCCGTCGGACAGCCGCCAATTACGCGTTGGGAATATACAAAGTTTGAGGTGGTGTTTGAGTACGACAAAGTAATTCATTCTGTTGTCGTCAAATAAATATCGAGACCACTAAATTAGATAGTCGCGTTAATCGTCCTGACTTGGTTCAGCATCAATATTCAAAAACCGTTTTAATGCCCATTTCGGCAGCGTTCCCATCCTTGCATGATGCAAAGAATCAGACTCAATAACAATCAACACCAATACACTGACTAGCGTTGGCAAAATTCCCAGACCACCGATCATGGCATAGACAGCTTCTTTCATCATGCCAAGATGCATATGACCGAGCACACCCAGGGTCGACACGCTGACAAGCAGTAGAAGAATCATCATAAAAAAACGACTCCAGCGACGTGCTACTTGCCAATGTGCCCAGACGAACTCACCCTCTTCACGTTTGACCCGACTCGATCGCCAGTAGGTATATCCCAGTGCCAAAAAAGAAATTAATGGCACCAGGAATAAATACTTCATATACGTTGGACCAAACGTAGATATCGCGGTAAACACCAGAATATGATTGCCAATCAGGTTGCTTAGAAAAATATCATGCGGCAACTTGGCACGTGCAATCTCTGTTTCGGTTGGTTCCGCGAAATGCGTCATATCGATTACGCCATATTGTTCAAAATGGCTTCACGCACGGCATCAAGCTCAGCATTTACGGTAACAACAGCAGATGTACTTTGTTTGATCGCTGTGTCAGGATCTTTTAAGCCGTGACCCGTTAAAGTACAAACAATAGTGCTGCCTTCAGGGATTTTGCCTGATTTAATATCACGCATAGCTCCCGCCAAAGATGTTGCTGAAGCAGGCTCACAGAACACACCTTCTTTTTCAGCTAATAACTTCTGCGCAGCCAGAATTTCTTCATCAGAGCATTCATCAAACCAACCGCCCGATTCTTCTTTCACCTGCCAGGCTTTATCCCAGCTTTGCGGGTGACCGATACGAATCGCTGTGGCGACTGTTTCAGGATCATCTACCATATGACCACGCATGAAAGGCGCACTGCCAGCCGCCTGATAACCAATCATCTTAGGACGATTTCCGACAATGGCACCACCTGCATATTTACATTTACCACCACAATAAGCACATGAATCGGTGACATGATCACCTGAATTACATGAATACTCACAGTAGCCAATCCAGTGAGCCGTAATATTACCGGCATTCCCTACAGGCAAGCAGTGATAGTCAGGCGCTCGACCCAGTTCTTCGACAATTTCAAAGGCCGCTGTTTTCTGTCCTTGTAAACGATATGGGTTTATCGAGTTCACAATGGTTACTGGTGCGTGTTCAGCGACTTCTTTGACTAACTGCATGCCCTGATCAAAGTTACCTTTGATTTGAATAACGGTTGCACCGTGCATCATTGCCTGGGCCAGTTTACCTTGTGCGATTTTGCCGTCTGGGATAAGTACAAATGCAGCGATGCCTGCACGTGCAGCATAAGCCGCAGCTGCAGCCGATGTATTACCTGTTGAGGCACAGATAATCGCTTTACTTCCCTCTTCTACCGCTTTGGTCACAGCCATGGTCATACCACGGTCTTTAAATGAACCCGTTGGGTTCAGACCTTCGTACTTCACATAAATATCGACATCCTTACCCAGCTCTTTGGTAATGTGGTTGAGCTTAATAAGCGGGGTATTGCCTTCACCAAGACTGATCAGGCGGGTATCGTCATTGACTGGTAAACGGTCGCGATAGCGCTCAATGAGTCCAGTGTAACGTGGTCGAAATGACATAATAATTTCCTCTAAATGAATTCTTTATACAGGCTTAACCACCGAGAGATTCCATGCGAATACGCATAATAGAATCCGGCACCGTATCCAATGCCTCAATTTGTGCAATGGCCTGGTCCATATTTTTCTCTACCACAGCTTGGGTCAACATGATAATCGGTACCATGCCTTCATGTTCTTCAGGCTGCTTTTGCAAGATAGCTTCAATATTGATGCCCTCATTGCTCAAAATACGGGTTATATCGGCTAAAACACCCGGCTTGTCCAAGGTATGAATACGTAAATAATACGAAGTCACCACTTCTGACATAGGCAGAATCGGCGTGTCTTTTAATGCATCAGGCTGGAAGGCCAAATGGGGTACGCGATTTTCAGGATCAGTGGTCAAAGCACGAACGATATCCACGATATCAGCCACAACAGCTGAAGCCGTGGCTTCTGAACCTGCACCTGCACCGTAATAGAGTGTTGGGCCAACTGCATCACCTTTCACCACAACCGCGTTCATCACACCATTTACATTAGCTAATAAACGACGCTGTGGAATCAGTGTCGGATGGACTCTTAGTTCCACACCAGCTGTGGTTTTCTTCGCAATACCCAGGTGTTTAATGCGGTAACCCAATTCATTGGCGTTCAGCACATCTTCTTGCGCTATACGGCTGATACCTTCGGTGTAGCATTTATCAAACTGCAACGGTATACCAAATGCAATGGAAGCCATAATGGTAAGTTTATGCGCCGCATCAATACCTTCAATATCAAACGTAGGATCCGCTTCTGCATATCCCAAGGCCTGCGCTTCGGCTAAAACGTCGGCAAAGTCACGACCTTTTTCCCGCATTTCAGTCAGGATAAAGTTACCTGTACCGTTAATAATGCCTGCCAGCCATTCAATACGATTACCAGCCAGGCCTTCACGCATGGCTTTGATAATCGGAATACCACCAGCAACTGCCGCTTCGAAGGAGATTGTGACGCCTTTTTCCTGAGCAAGCTCAAATAGCTCATTACCATGTATGGCAATAAGCGCTTTGTTGGCTGTCACGACATGCTTGCCATTTTCGATGGCTTTAATCACCAACTCTTTAGCAACACCTGTACCGCCAATCAATTCAACAACAATCTGAATCTCAGGATCGTTGATGATGTCAAAAGCATCATCCGTTAAATTGATAGCAGAAGTGTCACAGCCTTTAGGTTTATCAAGGTCACGATCAGCAGCGCGATATATTTCAATATCACGGCCTGCACGACGACTGATTTCTCTCGAGTTCCGAGTTAATACGTTGACAGTACCACTACCAACCGTTCCTAAACCCAGAATTCCGATTTTTACTGATTGCACTCTGCCCCCTACGGTTTTCTCATCATGTCACGGATCCCACGGATCGCCTGACGTGTACGATGTTCATTTTCAATCAATCCAAAGCGTACATAATCATCCCCGTACTCACCAAAACCAATACCTGGTGATACAGCGACTTTCGCTTCTTTCAATAATTTTTTACTAAATTCTAATGAGCCAAGCTCACGATATTTCTCAGGAATCTTCGCCCAGACAAACATGGTGGCTTTGGGTTTTTCTACCTGCCAGCCAATGGCATTCAGTCCATCACATAAAACATCACGACGACTTCTGTAAGTTTCCACAATTTCATCAACACAGTCCTGTGGCCCTTCCAGAGCGGTAATGGCTGCTACCTGAATCGGCGTAAACATACCGTAGTCCAGATAAGACTTCATTCGTGCCAAAGCAGCGACTAATGTCGGATTACCAGACATAAAGCCGACACGCCAGCCAGGCATATTGTACGTTTTTGACAGCGTATAAAACTCAACAGCGACTTCTTTCGCGCCCGGCACTTGTAAAATGGACGGCGCTTTATAGCCATCAAATACAATTTCACCATAAGCCAGATCATGAATCACCCAGATTTTATGCTCGCGAGCAAAGTCGACTACCCGTTGGAAAAAGTCCAAATCAACACATTGTGTTGTCGGATTACCAGGGAAATTCAAGACCAGCATTTTGGGTTTAGGCCATGAATCCTTAACCGATTTTTCCAGCTCAGCAAAAAAGTCGACATCAGGCGTCAATGGCACATGGCGGATATCTGCGCCCGCGATAACAAAGCCATAAGGATGAATCGGATAAGCGGGGTTAGGCACTAATACCGCATCACCAGGACCGACAGTAGCTAGTGCTAGATGCGCTAAACCTTCTTTAGAGCCGATAGTAACAATGCATTCAGTTTCCGGATCAAGTTCGACATCAAACTTACGTTTGTACCAGCCCGCGCAAGCTTTACGTAACCTGGGAATACCACGAGAAACCGAATAACGGTGGGTATCTGGCCGCTGCGCCGCCTCGACCAGTTTTTCTACAATATGTGCGGGTGCAGGGCGATCGGGGTTACCCATGCCAAAATCAATGATATCCTCACCACGCGCACGTGCTTTTGCTTTCAAATCATTTACAATGTTGAAAACGTAGGGCGGAAGGCGTTTAATTCTTGGAAATTCGTCGTTCAACTGAATACCTGCGATAAGCTAAAAACTGTCGGCAAACTAAGCAAAATAACTGAAATTAATAAACACTTCAAATTCATTTATCAGAAGCGATTACTATGAGCCAGCAAGACCTATTTTATAACAAAATCCTGAAAGATCTTGAGGACGGTAAACTTCTTCTACCGACATTGCCAGAAGTGGCCTTGAAGGTGAGAGAAGTTGTCGATGATCCAGATGCCACTGCAGTGCAATTGGCAGATATTATTGTAACCGATCCTGCCCTGTCAGCGCGCTTATTAAAAGTTGCCAATAGTCCGCTATACCGTGGCCGAGTCCCGATTGAAAGTATCCACATGGCCGTGCCAAGACTGGGACTTACAATGGTGCGTAATATCGTTACCAGTCTGATGATGGAACAAATGTTTAAAGCGACCAATAAACGTTTGGAAAAACGTTTAAAAACACTCTGGGAGCATAGCACTAAGGTTTCTGCGCAGAGTCAGGTGCTGGCCAGCAAACTTCCCAAAATGAATACAGATGAAGCGATGTTAGCGGGCTTAATTCACTCCATCGGCACACTCCCTATTCTAATGCAGGCCCAAGACGAACCCGGTTTATTAGAAAATCCGCAGCGTTTAGACCAGATTATCGATAATCTTTATCCGCGTATTGGCGCAGCAATCCTCCGCAAATGGGAATTTCCACAAAGTTTGGTTGAGGTCGCCGCTGAACATAAAAATCTCAATCGTAATAGTGGTCCTTCCGGTCCTGATTTAGTCGATGTGGTGCAAGTTGCCTACCTTCAAAGCTTATTTGATACTGAAAAAGCACTAGACCCGCTCACATTAAATAAAGTGATTTCTTTCGAGAAAGTGGGTGCAGATACAGGTCTGACTGTGTATGAAATTGATGAGAATAGTGAAGAATATCTGGAAGCATTAGCTTTATTTAACATCAAACCTTAAAACTAAATTTATGCATAAGGGGCAGTCATACTGCCCTTTTTGTTTATTTGGAAGCAAAGAGACAGAACTGTGTAATATGCATATTCTCCACTTAGAGATTAATCGGTTAAACCGCTATTTATGGCGCTTCATAATTCTGTCTTTACTCAGTCTGCTTGCTGCTTGTCAGACGAGTCCTCCCAACTATAGTTATAGTTCTCCACCACAAGCCATCGCATCGCTTGATCAGCAACAAACGCTTAGTCTGCTGTATCGTCAATATCAACAATGGACTGGCACACCTTATCGTTTAGGTGGTAACAGTCGCTCAGGTTTAGATTGCTCTGCTTTTGTACAGCAGACGTATCAAACACTGTTTGGTATCACTATGCCCAGAACAACGTCGCAACAAATCTTGCAGGGGCATCCGATAAAACGAAGTGAACTTGAATCAGGTGACTTGGTTTTTTTCCGTAAGGGCAGTCATGTCGGGATTTATCTGGAAGACGATAAATTTTTGCATGTGTCGACCAAAATCGGCGTTACTATTTCCAGCATGCACAACAGCTACTGGTCACGTTATTTTTGGCAAGCGGTGCGTGTCAAGCCTGTTATCACTATTTCACCATAGACGCATTGCTATATTGAGAAACTCGCGGCAATATGTGCGAGATTCATTATTCAGTGATGTATAAAACTCTAGGAGAACGTCTCATGTTTCAACGCGCTTGTATGTTACTGATCTGTTTTAGTCTGACTACTATCAGTTTCCCCGTTCTTGCTGAAACACCTAACCTCCAACCTGGCATTTGGGCTCATACCACGACGACAACCATCGAAGGTCCGATGTCACTGCAACCACAAACCAGCACTAATCAGGAATGTCTGACCCAGGCTCAGATTGATAAAGGTGTGAATATGTTGGAAATACCTCAGCAGTGTATTGTTCAACAAGTAAAGGTATTACGGGATACCGCTGACTTTGCTGTTGACTGTGATATTCAAGGTATAAAAAATCACTTTATCGGCCATACTAATTTCCACGGTGATCATATGGATGGTCAAATGAGCAGTGAAATGAATAGTCCGATGGGGGTGATGGTAATGAAGATGAACTTTACCGCAAAACGGATTGGGGCATGTCCGGCGTCAGAATAAAAAAGCTGTTGGGGTTCGTGCCTCTTACAACCTCCCCCTGCAATAAAACAGAAACAAAAAAGGCGAGTCAAAACTCGCCTTTTTTATTAACTAATTTATAAAACTATTCAGGACGCATATGCGGGAATAACAAGACGTCCCTTATAGAAGGTGAGTCTGTCAGTAACATCACCAGTCGATCAATACCGATACCCTCACCCGCGGTAGGTGGCATACCGTATTCAAGAGCACGAATGTAATCGGCATCATAATGCATCGCTTCATCGTCACCGGCGTCTTTTTCTTCCACCTGTGCTTTGAAACGTTCCGCCTGATCTTCGGCATCATTAAGCTCTGAGAAGCCATTGGCTATTTCACGACCACCGACAAAGAATTCAAAGCGATCTGTTACAAACGGATCATTATCATTACGACGCGCTAATGGTGAGACTTCGGTTGGATAAGCCGTGATGAAAGTCGGATCCATTAAACGGTGTTCAACGGTTTTTTCAAAAATCTCAATCTGGACTTTACCCAAACCATAACTGTCTTTCAGCGCGATATCTAATGATTTAGCGATTGCACGTGCAGACTCAATATCATCCAGTTGTTCAGCTTTTAATTCAGGATTGAAATGCAGAATCGACTCTTTCACGGTCATTCGGGTAAAGGGTTTGGCAAAATCAATGTCTAAACCTTGATAGTGCACTTGCGTTGTACCCAACACATCTTGCGTGATGGTACGCAGCATATCCTCAGTCAAATCCATTAATTCATGGTAGTCAGCATAGGCTTGGTAAAACTCCACCATGGTGAATTCTGGATTATGACGAGTCGATAAACCTTCATTACGGAAGTTACGATTGATTTCAAATACGCGTTCGAAACCACCGACTACCAAACGTTTCAGGTAAAGCTCTGGGGCAATACGCAAATATAAGCCCATATCCAGCGCATTGTGATGTGTCGTAAATGGACGGGCTGTGGCACCACCTGGAATTGCCTGCATCATCGGTGTTTCCACTTCCAGATAATCCTTGCTCATCAGGTAACGACGAACACCATCAACAATTTTGGTACGAATACGGAACACATCACGACTGGCTTCGTTCATGATTAAATCAACATAGCGTTGACGATAGCGTGTTTCCTGATCCGATAATCCGTGGAATTTTTCTGGTAACGGTCTGAGCGATTTTGTTAAAAGCTGAATACTATCAACATGCACCGACAACTCGCCTTTCTGGGTACGAAATAGTGTGCCTTCAGCACCGATAATATCGCCTAAATCCCAACTTTTAAATTGCGCATAAACACCTTCCGGTAATTCATCGCGTGCGACATACAACTGAATATTGCCTGACATATCACGAATGGTGGCAAAACTTGCTTTACCCATGACTCGCTTGGTCATCATACGGCCGGCAATCTTCACGCGTAATGGATTTGCCTTTAATTTTTCAGCATCCCACTCTGCGTATTCTGCCTGTAATTCAGCGTTCATTACATTACGACGGAAGTCGTTAGGAAAAGCATTGCCCTGCTCTCTTAAGTCGGCCAGTTTTTCACGGCGTTGGGCAATTAATCGGTTTTCGTCCAATTCTGTTTCATTTGTCATTCGGGTTTCCAGCTTATAATCCTGATTTGAGTGAGGCTTCAATAAATTGGTCCAGGTCACCATCTAAGACCGCTTGCGTATTGCCGGTTTCGACGCCTGTACGCAGGTCCTTGATGCGGGACTGATCGAGCACATAAGAACGTATCTGACTGCCCCAGCCAATATCTGACTTCGACTCTTCAGCAGCCTGTTTCACTTCGTTTTGTTTCATCAACTCCAGTTCGTACAGTTTCGCGCGTAACTGGTTCATTGCACGGTCTCTATTCTGATGCTGCGAGCGTTCGGTCTGACATTGCACCACCGTATTGGTAGGTACATGCGTAATACGAACAGCAGAATCCGTCGTATTAACATGCTGACCGCCGGCACCACTGGAACGATAAGTATCGGTTCTCAGATCTGCCGGGTTGATATCAATTTCAATGGTGTCATCCACTTCCGGATAAACGAATACCGATGCAAATGAGGTATGGCGACGCGCACCAGAATCAAACGGTGACTTACGAACCAGGCGGTGTACACCGGTTTCGGTCCGCAGCATACCAAAGGCATATTCGCCTTCAAACCGGACTGTGGCACTTTTAATACCCGCCACCTCACCAGCAGAGACTTCCATCAATTCGACTTTATAGTCTTGTGACTCACCCCAACGCAGATACATACGCAAAATCATATTTGCCCAGTCTTGCGCCTCAGTTCCACCAGAACCTGACTGAATATCAAGATAGGCATTGTTCTTATCCAGCTTACCGGAGAACATGCGTTGAAATTCCAGCTTTTCCAGACCTTTTTCTAATTCATTCAGATCAGCCTGGATCGCATCAAACGTGGCCTGATCATTATCTTCAACGGCTAATTCGAGTAATTCTTTTGCATCATCCAGCATGTCACGATGGCCGGATAAGGTGGTGACAATTTTTTCTAAACTTGCACGTTCCTGCCCTAGTTTCTGGGCAGTTTCCGGATTTTCCCACACACTGGGCGACTCCAGTTCGCGCGTGACTTCAATTAATCGTTCAGCTTTCTCATCATAGTCAAAGATACCCCCTAAGATCGTCACTGCGATCCCGTAGGTCTTTGATTCGCTGCATCGTTGCGCCTAGTTCCAAAGGTAACCTCTAGTAAATTTGATTGAACTACCGGCGAATCCGGCAAGCCACATATTGTAGCTGATTTGTCATAAAAATGGCGTACCCAGCGTTTATTGTTTGGGTAGAAAACGTTGTGGATCGACAGGTTTACCATTACGACGAATTTCAAAATGCAGTTGGTATCGCTGAGTACCAGTCCGGCCTAATGTGGCAATCTTTTGCCCAGACTTCACAACCTCGCCCTCTTTCACTAACAAACGTTCGTTATGCGCATAGGCACTCAAGTAAACATCGTTATGTTTTATAATCAATAAGTTGCCATATCTCGGCAAACCATTACCACTGTAAACCACTTTTCCTGAAGCGGCGGCGACTACCGGTTGCCCGGCTTTTCCAGAAATATCAATACCCTTACCACCTGAACTGCTATTGGAATATGTCGCAATCACCAGTCCATCCGTCGGCCAGCGCCATTGCAAGTTCTGGCTGCCCGTATAGCTGGAGTTTGTTGACGCAGTTGCTGGCTGGGAAGTTGGCTTCGCTTGTGTTTTAGGTTTTGGTACAGGCGTCATCGGCTTGGTCACTACTTTTTGTTTGCTGGAGCTGGAACTGGACGGCGCCCTAGTACTTGACGTAGAACCTCTGAATTTTAACTTTTGTCCGACGTATATGGTGTAAGGAGACCGAATGCCATTAATACGCGCCAATTCCTTGTAATCCATTCCATAACGCCAACTTATGGAATACAGAGTATCGCCTTTTTTGACCGTATAAGAATAAGGCGTTTTGGCTATTTTTCGCTGATTGCTTTCATAACCATAGGAACCAACTGGCGCCAACGCCCGGCTTCCACCACCACAGGATGTTAAGGTAAAAACCAGTAGTAACGGCCAGATCCATTGCATAAATTTATATGAAGATAAAATAACCTATCACCAGTGCTAACACTGTAAACCAGCCAATACGATCAATCCATAAATGAAGTTTTGACTCTAACTCAGCACCGCCCCAACGCATTAAAGCCGCCACCAGAAAGAAACGCATTCCCCGCCCAACCAAAGAACCAAATATAAATGGTAATAGGGCCATGCTGGCTACACCGGCCGCAATAGTAAAAATTTTAAAGGGAATCGGCGTAAACCCAGCAAGAAAGATGGCCCAGATTCCCCACTCATGAAACCACTCGGCAGCATGGGTGTAAGCATCCATATAACCTAGAGACACCAGCCAGGGTTCAACCATATTAAAAGCAAACAAGCCAATGAGATACCCTAACAGTCCACCTAAAACTGAGGTCACTGTGGTTAAAGTAGCCAGAAACCAGGCACGTTCTGGTCTGGCTAAGGTCATCGGTGCCAGCATTACATCGGGTGGCACAAGAAAACAGGAAGACTCGGTAAAACTGACCAAAGCTAACCAGTAGGTCGCGTACTTATGTCGGGCCCATATCATCACTTGTGCATACAAACCTGAAAATAAGCGCATTAAATCTGACCACTCAATAGAGGAACAAAACTGACAGGGTCTAACTCCGTTTCTTCGTACCTGTCACCCTGACGATCAATCACACGTAGAGACTGACCCTGACTTGTACCAACCGGTATCACCAGACGTCCACCCGGCGCTAACTGTTTTAATAATTCTAATGGGATGTGTTCAGGCGCACAGGTCACAATAATACCGTCATACGGTGCATACCATTCCCAACCCCAGTTACCATCACTGTGTTTGAGTTTTATATTATTGAGTTTAAGTTGATAAAAACGTTCGCGAGCCTGATTTTGCAGCGGTGAAATTCGTTCAACACTGTAGACCCGTTCAACCAGTTTAGATAACACCGCTGTCTGATAACCGGAACCCGTTCCGACTTCCAGAATTTTCTGGCGTGGCCCATCTTCGAGCAGGATTTCAGTCATTTTTGCCACAATATATGGCTGTGAAATAGTCTGACCATGACCAATCGGCAAAGCCGTATCTTCATAAGCACGGCTGGCTAAAGCTTCATCGACAAACAAATGTCTTGGCATCTCACGAATGACAGAAAGCACTTCATTATTCTTGATTCCACGCTCCTGTAATCGAGTTACCAATCGATCGCGTGTGCGCTGTGAGGTCATGCCGATGCCTCGGTAGTCGGTTTTCATTTCAGATATCTTTCAACCAGTTGGCAACGCCATCAATAGCATCGTAGCGTGTTAAGTCAATTTGCAAAGGAGTCACAGAAACAGCACCGCGCCGGATAGCATCAAAATCAGTTCCTGGACCCGCATCTTCCTCTTCACCAGCAGGGCCAATCCAGTACATCATACGACCACGTGGATCCACTTCTTTAATGACAGGCTCGGCTTTGTGACGATGGCCAAGTCTGGTACTTTCAATACCGGTAATTTCGTCAATAGGTAAATCCGGCACATTCACATTCAGAATCGTATCAGCGGGTAATGCAGATAACTTAAGTTGGGCAACAAGTTTCTTGGCTACCCAAGCTGCTGTCTCGTAGTGAGTGCCATTATGCGATGTGAGTGATATAGCGATTGCTGGCAAGCCAAGAAAACGTCCTTCCATGGCCGCCGCTACCGTACCAGAGTAAAGCACATCATCACCCAGATTGGCGCCAGCATTAATACCCGACACCACCATATCCGGTTCATCCTCCAGTAAGCCTGTAATCGCCAGATGCACACAGTCTGTCGGCGTGCCTTCAACGCGATAGACGCCATCTTCTTGTTGTTCAAGTCTTAGCGGATTTTCCAGTGTCAGTGAATTGCTGGCACCACTTCTGTTTCTATCAGGGGCGACAACGGTGATCTCCCCCAGTTCTGCCATCGCTTTTGCCAGAGTGCGAATGCCTTTCGACATATACCCGTCATCATTGCTTATCAGGATTTTCATTAGATTGTTTGGTCTTTAAGCTCTTGTTATTTAAGCGCTCATATCTTAACAAGATTGAGCAGCGATCGTTATAAAATCACGCAAAAACAGTCATGTGGCTGAATAAAGAATACTTTGGCTGTTCTTCAACGCTATCAGCGTCATATGACATCGTTGTCACGGTAATGAAATTTATTCAGCGACTTCCATGCCACTGACTTTCTGTAAGCCGCGTGGAAGCTTATGTCCTCTTTTACCACGACTGCCTTCATAATGGGCTAAATCAGCGGCTTTTAACGTTAAATGACGTCGGCCAGCATGTAAGGTGAGCCCCTGTTCATTAGGTACTATAACGACGGCTTGCATCCATTCTTGACCCGAAGTGAATTTCGCCTGAGGAATATTGATCAAACGAACCCCTTTGCCCTTATTCATTTCTGGAATGTCATCAGCAGGAAACACCAGTAAACGACCATCGCCGGAGGCTACGGCAATCTGTGTTTCTTTACTGTCAATAAATAACGGTGGCAGCAAAGCAGCGCCTTTTGGAATATTAAAAATGGCCTTACCTGCTTTATTTTTAGCCAATAAATTATCAAGCGTAGTAATGAATCCGTAACCTGCCGTATTGGTCAGTAAGACTGACTGTTCAGGTTCAACTACCATCACAGCCACAAACCTGGCCTCGGCAGGTGATTGTAAACGCCCGCTTAATGGTTCACCCTGACCTCTGGCAGAAGGGAGCGTGTGTGCTCCCAGCGAGTAACTACGTCCAGTATCATCCAGAAACACAATCTGTTGATTACTTCTGGCTTTTACTGAAGCAAAATAACGATCACCTGTACGGAAATTTAACGAAGCAGGATCAACATCATGACCTTTAGCAGCGCGTACCCAACCACTTTCAGATAACACGATGGTCAATGGTTCTGTCGGTAATAACTCGGTGGCATTTAATGCTTTTGCGGCCTTTCTTTCAATGATGTTTGAGCGTCTATCATCACCAAATTTTTCTGCATCAGCCGTCAATTCTTTTCGAATAAGTGTTTTTAGGCGTGTGTCTGAGCCTAGTAATAATTCAAGCTGTTTGCGCTCTTTACTCAACTCATCCATTTCGCCACGGATTTTCATCTCTTCCAGCTTGGCTAAATGGCGTAAACGCAGTTCTAAAATGGCTTCGGCTTGTCTGTCAGTAATACCGAATCGTTCCATCATCACTGCTTTGGGTTCATCTTCAGTACGGATAATCGCAATGACTTCGTCGATATTCAGATAGGCAACGAGTAAACCTTCCAGGACGTGCATGCGATCCAGCACTTTATCCAGACGATATTGCAAACGACGACGAACCGTTTCTACACGATAGGCCAACCATTCCTGCAGCATATCCAACAGATTTTTCACCTGCGGACGACCATCCATGCCAATCATATTCATATTGACACGATGGCTGCGTTCTAAATCAGTCGTCGCAAATAAATGCGACATCAGGCTGTCGATATCGACACGGTTGGAACGAGGCATAATGACCAGACGAACTGGATTTTCATGATCCGACTCATCGCGCAAATCGGCTACCATCGGTAATTTTTTTGCCTGCATCTGAGCCGCAATTTGCTCCAGCACTTTTGCCCCGGACACCTGATAGGGCAACTCATAAATGATGATTTCACCTTCTTCTTTTTTATAACATGCCCGTTGTTTTATCGAGCCATGCCCGGTGGCATACATTTTATGAATTTCATCGCGACTGGAGACGATTTCAGCTCCGGTTGGGAAATCCGGCCCTTGAATATCTTCAAGCAAATCTTCCAGAGTACTTTTGGGTGTTTTTAACAGGCGTAAACAGGCATTAACTACTTCACGCAGATTATGAGGAGGCACATCAGTGGCCATCCCCACAGCAATCCCTGTCGTACCGTTTAATAATAGGTTGGGCAGCCGGGCTGGCAACAATGACGGCTCATCCATGGTGCCGTCAAAATTCGGCACCCAATCCGCTGTGCCCTGTCCCAACTCACTTAATAAAACCTGCGAATAAGCTGCCAGACGCGCTTCGGTATAACGCATTGCAGCAAAAGATTTAGGGTCATCGATTGAGCCCCAGTTTCCTTGTCCATCAACTAAGGGATAACGATAAGAGAACGGCTGCGCCATTAATACCATGGCTTCATAACAGGCAGAATCACCATGCGGATGGTATTTACCTAACACGTCACCGACGGTTCTGGCTGACTTTTTATGCTTGGATAAGGCACTCAGACCGAGTTCAGACATTGCATAAATAATCCGCCGCTGAACAGGTTTTAGACCATCGCCAATATGCGGTAATGCACGGTCCAGAATGACATACATCGAATAATCCAGATACGCTTTTTCAGTGAAATCGCGTAGCGGCATATTCTCCAAATCATCGACGAAAGTAGTCATGGGTTATATCTCTTTATCATTTATAAAGCGGCCAGATCCGCTAAATCACCGTGTTGTTCAAGCCAGGACTTACGATCAGCAGCACGTTTTTTAGCCAAAAGCTTATCCAGCGTCATCATCGTATCGTCTTCAGCATTAATGGTCAGTCTAATTAAACGTCGGGTATCAGGTGCCATCGTTGTTTCACGCAGTTGCATGGGATTCATTTCCCCTAGGCCTTTAAAGCGCTGTGTACTGACTTTACCTTTGATTTTGTCTTTTTCAATTCGGTCGAGAATAATCTTACGTTCTTCATCATCCAGTGCGTAGAACACTTGTTTACCGACGTCAATGCGATATAGCGGTGGCATAGCAACGCAGATATGACCTGCTTCAACCAGGGGGCGAAAATGTCTGACAAATAACGCACATAATAAGGTGGCGATATGGGCACCATCTGAATCCGCATCGGCTAATATACAAACTTTACCGTAACGTAAGCCCGACAAATCATCAGAACCGGGATCCACACCAATAGCGACGGCAATATCATGGACTTCCTGAGAGGCCAGCACCTGTCCTGGTTCCACTTCCCATGTATTCAGAATTTTGCCACGTAATGGCATGATGGCCTGAAACTCTCTATTTCGGCCTTGCTTGGCACTCCCGCCAGCCGAATCCCCTTCCACTAAAAATAATTCCGTACGCGAAGGATCCTGAGAAGCGCAATCCGCTAACTTACCGGGCAGCGCCGGACCAGACTGTACGCGTTTGCGTACCACTTTTTTCGCCTGCTTTAATCTGGACTGCGCATTATTAATTGCCAAATCGGCAATTTTTTCACCATCTTCTACATGATGATTCAACCATAAACTAAAGGCATCTTTCACCACACCAGACACAAAGCCAGCACATTGACGAGAAGATAAACGCTCTTTGGTCTGACCGGAGAATTGGGGATCCTCTAACTTGACGGATAACACATAACAACAACGCTCCCAGACATCTTCCGGTGCTAACTTCACACCTCTTGGCAATAAGTTACGAAACTCACAAAATTCCCGGAGTGCTTCCAGTACGCCACTACGTAAGCCATTAACATGGGTTCCACCCTGAGCTGTTGGAATCAGGTTGACATAACTTTCTGCCAACTCATCGCCAGGTTCCAGCTGCCACATAAGCGCCCAGTCCACTTCCTGTGACTCTTCACTCATATGACCAACAAAAGGCGTTGCAGGAACACAGGGTGCATCGGTCATCGCCGTAGAAAGGTATGAATTTAAACCATCTTCGTAGCACCAGCGATCTTCCACTTTCTCCTTACCAGATAAATCAGTAAAGGTCACCACGAGGCCGGGACATAAAACGGCTTTTGCTCGCAGTACATGTCTTAGTCTGGGGACAGAAAATTTAGGAGAATCAAAAAACGGTTCTTCAGGCCAGAATCTGACAGTGGTGCCAGTATTTCGTTTACCCACCGTGCCGATTTCATTCAAGGCCTCAACCAAAGCACCACTTTCAAACGCAATTTGATACTCGGTAGCGTTTCGACGAATTTTGACTTCCAGACGCGAGGACAATGCATTAACAACAGAAACACCGACACCATGCAAACCGCCGGAAAAGCGGTAGTTTTTGTTGGAGAATTTCCCCCCCGCATGTAAGCGCGTGAGAATAACTTCAACACCTGGAACACCTTCTTCCGGA
Organism: Methylophaga thalassica MP; assembly: GCF_000214595.1. Taxonomy (GTDB): domain Bacteria; phylum Pseudomonadota; class Gammaproteobacteria; order Nitrosococcales; family Methylophagaceae; genus Methylophaga; species Methylophaga thalassica. Next base: position 581,397 of record NZ_AFIG01000003.1, read on the forward strand.
TGAATATCAACCGGCATACCACGACCATCATCACTGACTTCCAGTGAATTGTCCTTATGTAAGGTAACCTGAATTTGTTTCGCGTGGCCTGCTACCGCTTCGTCAACACTATTATCAATGACCTCTTGAGCAAGATGGTTGGGACGTGCTGTATCGGTGTACATGCCTGGTCGTTTACGGACAGGCTCTAGCCCCGTCAAAACCTCAATGGCAGATGCATTGTATGTATTCGTCATTATTGAGATATCTACCTAAAATTGTTCCCACCGAAGGTTAGCAGGATAAAAGCCTAACAGACAACACAGAAGCAACATATCTGTGAAAAAAAACCGGTTTAATCCGAATTAGTGTAAATATTCCCTCGCTTTTAAAGTGACAAGTTTGTAAAGTTTTGTAAATAACCCGCTAAGAATACTGTCTTTTGTGGCATCTGGCGTATTATTCGCCCCTTAATTTGGCAGAGCGTGCAACCTGATTTAACTAAAATTGACTAAGATCATGTTTTCTTAACTTGTGTTGTGGTGGAATAGTGGCAAAGAAATTATTCACTGATAGAAAATTGATCATTGAGCTTAGCATTATGTTGGTTTGCAAGCTGTTGTTACTTTTTCTTATATGGCATTTGTTTTTTAGTAGCGCCCCCGACGACATTACCCATGACGCCGTCGCTGACGTGATTATTAATCACTCTTCAGATGGAGATTCACCTTGATTTCTGAACACTTAGTCGACTTATCCCGTTTGCAGTTCGCTATCACGGCACTGTATCACTTTTTATTTGTGCCGCTCACGCTGGGGCTATCATGGATTCTGGTGATTATGGAATCGGTGTATGTCATGACAGGTAAGGAAATATACCGTGACATGACAAAGTTCTGGGGTAAGTTATTCGGGATTAACTTCGCCCTTGGGGTGACCACCGGACTGACTATGGAATTCCAGTTTGGCACCAACTGGGCATATTATTCGCATTACGTTGGCGACATTTTCGGCGCCCCACTTGCCATAGAAGGTTTGATGGCATTTATGCTTGAATCGACCTTTGTTGGTATGTTTTTCCTTGGCTGGGACAGACTCAGTAAACGACAACATCTCACCACCACTTTTCTGGTCGCGCTAGGTTCAAATCTCTCAGCATTGTGGATTCTGGTGGCAAACGCCTGGATGCAAAATCCGGTCGGAGCGCACTTCAACTATGAAACAATGCGTATGGAGCTCACCAGCTTTGCCGACGTATTTTTCAACCCTGTCGCACAGGTGAAGTTTATTCACACCGTTGCAGCCGGTTATGTCACTGGCGCTATGTTTGTATTAAGTATCAGCGCTTACTACCTACTAAGAAACCGTGATGTCGGTTTTGCCCGCCGCAGCTTCGCTGTAGCTGCAGGTTTCGGCGTAGCGGCAATATGCTCAGTCATTTTGCTGGGTGATGAAAGCGGTTATGAAGTAGGTGATGTGCAAAAAACCAAATTAGCGGCAATTGAAGCCGAGTGGGAAACAGCAGAACCACCAGCCGCCTTTACCTTGTTCGGCTGGCCTAATGACGAAACAATGGAAACAGACTACGCCGTTAAAATCCCTTATTTGCTGGGCATAATTGCTACACGATCAGTGACTGAGCCCGTAGCTGGGATTAAAGACCTGAGAGCAGAGCATGAAGACCGTGTTCGTAATGGTATGAAAGCCTACGCGCTGTTAAAACAATTACGTGACGGCCCTGTAACAGAGGAAACCAAAGCCGAATTTGATAAAGTCAAAGATGACTTGGGTTATGGTTTGTTACTGAAAAAATATACCAATAACGTTACCGATGCGACGGATGAGCAAATAAAAGCAGCAGCGCATGATACCGTTCCACCTGTTGCACCGATGTTCTGGGCATTCAGGATCATGGTCGCATCTGGCTTTGCCATGCTGATTATCTTTTTCTTGTCTTTCTATCATTGTGCCAAGCGACAAGAATACAAAAAGAAATGGTTACTGCGTCTGGCGATGCTCGGTCTACCGCTACCCTGGATAGCGGCAGAAACAGGCTGGTTTGTTGCTGAATTTGGTCGTCAACCCTGGACCATCAGTGGCATTTTGCCAACACATATTTCGACCTCAACCTTATCTGCCAGTGATGTTCAAAACAGTTTAATTGCCTTAGTTGTGTTCTATACCCTGCTGTTAATTGTTGAACTCTATCTGATGATTCGGTTCGTCAGGCAAGGGCCGAGCAGCTTGCATACCGGCCGTTACCACTATGAAGCATCAGCAGAGAGAGGCTAATCATGATTCTTGATTATGAAACACTAAAATTAATCTGGTGGCTGCTGATGGGCGTTCTTCTCATCGGATTCGCTCTCACCGATGGCTTTGATATGGGCGTCGGTATTTTATTACCGTTTATCGGTCATACAGACGAAGAACGCCGTATTATGATCAACACGGTAGGCCCTCACTGGGAAGGCAACCAAGTCTGGTTGGTTACTGCCGGTGGTGCTTTATTCGCTGCATGGCCCCTTGTTTATGCCATGGCATTTTCAGGCTTTTATTTAGCCATGATGTTAACGCTATTTGCACTTTTCTTACGACCTGTTGGCTTTGATTATCGCAGCAAACTGGATAACTCACGCTGGCGTTCAAGCTGGGATTGGGGTTTATTTGTGGGAAGTGTTGTCCCCCCGATTATCTTCGGTGTCGCCTTTGGTAATTTATTATTGGGCGTCCCCTTTTACTTCGACGATATGATGCGTCCAAATTACACGGGTGGATTTTTACAACTGCTTAATCCCTTTGCCTTGTTATCCGGCGTGGTCAGCTTGTTAATGATCGTTATGCATGGCTCTGTTTGGTTACAAATTCGTACACTGGATAGCCTGGAGTGGCGGGCAACTCAGGTGGCTAAAGCCAGTTCGGTTGCTTTATTGATCGCATTTGCTCTTGCAGGTTTGTGGGTTTCTTTTGGTATGGATGGCTATGTTGTGAGCGCTATGCCAGCCGCAAACTCAAGTTTCACTCCGGATATGAAAGAAGTCACCACCCAAGTGGGAGGTTGGTTGCTGAACTATCAGCAATATCCATGGATGATTTTAGCCCCAGCATTTGCTTTTCTGGGGATGATTGGTGTGTATCTATTCTCTCACTTGTCCCGTCCTGGTATGGCTTTTATAAGTAGTGCCGTAACACTGACAGGCATCATTCTGACAGCTGGTTTTTCTATGTTCCCATTTGTCATGCCATCAAGTGATGCTGTGAATCATAGTCTGACCATGTGGGATGCCACCTCCAGTCTGTTGACATTAAAAATCATGTTCTGGGTGGCCATCGTCATGGTGCCAATTATAATTTGTTACAGTTTCTGGACCTATCGTCGTATGTGGCGAAGACTCGACGTGAACTTTATTCGCGGTAACCAACATTCAACCTATTAGGAATCTATTATGTGGTATTTTGCTTGGATACTTGGCGTTTTATTAGCCGTCGCATTCGGTATCATTAATGTGATGTGGTTAGAAAACTGCCCGATGGATACATTGGATGACTAATTCGTGGATAGATAAGTCTGGTGTACGTTTAATTAGTTTATTAACTGCACTGGGCTTATCTGCTGCCATATTAATTTTCCCTAACCGGCTTTTGATGGAAAATGGTAAATCGGATCATGATTTATTAATGGTGTTATTAGTTGGTGTCTGTATCGGTTTTATTCATGGTGTCGGTTTCGCTCCTAAAAAGACGCTGTTGCATATTTTACTCAGCCCATACACCTGCTGGCCGATTATGTTCTATGGCGTATTCCATATGGCTCTGAACTAATGCCTATGCGAGGTTTTATCCCTTTCATTGTTGCTTTCGGTTTAGCCTTACCCGCTTTTGCTGAAAACCAAGAGCAAATCGCGTTTGAACGTGATGCTCAGGCAGCTATTAAGGATTTGTCTACCCATCTCAAAGAAGCGTTGATGTCCGCCTTGCAGGATGGTGGTCCTATAGAGGCTATCTCAGTCTGTAAGTTGGTGGCACCTACTCTTGCTGACGAAGTCTCAAAAAAATACAGTCTTGATATTCATCGAACCAGTTTACGCGTTCGAAATCCTGATAATGAGGCAGACAGTTGGGAAACTGGTGTATTACAAAGTTTTGAAACACGTCTAAAGACGGGTGAGGCTATTCAATCACTCAGCTTCGTAGAAAGAGTAGATTCAGAGCTGGAATATGAGTGGCGTTATATGAAAGCCATTGCAACTGATAAACTCTGCTTATCGTGTCATGGCAGTCAGATTGCATTACCCGTTCAGAAGTTGATAGATAAAAATTATCCCAGAGACATGGCCACCGGCTACAAAATGGGTGATATCCGTGGAGCGTTTTCTGTGAAACGCCGCTACTCAAAACTTAAAGCAGACTGATCAGTTCTGTTCGCCCCTGCTGTCTAAAGCCCAACTTATTTTCTTTTGCCAACCAGCCAATAGCACGCTGACACAGCTTAGGCTCAAGCATCGTATCCTTGCATATACGCGTGACTGACGCTTCGCCACGGGTATTTAAATATGTCCAGATAAGGCCTGCAGCTTCACCAATTTCATCATTCATCATGGGGCTAAACTCCATTTAACTCATGAAAGAGTGTTGATTAGACTGTTTTGAGACCAGCAATAGCATCCGCCATGTTTTCCAGAGCCTGCTGGACAACTTCAAGACGTGTTCCGATATTTAATCGCATAAACCCTGAGCCATTATCGCCAAACACATACCCCGGATTCATGCCCACTCTGGCCTCTTCAATAAAAAAGCGTCTGAGCGATTCGTTATCCATACCCAGTGCACGACAATCCAGCCACAATAAGTATGTACCTTCAGACTCGATTAACTGGATCTGAGGACAACGCTTTTGAAGAAAATCTTCTACCCATTTTTTATTTTTGTAAATATAAACATTCAGCTGTTTTAACCAGTCTTCACCATAGCGATAAGCCGCTTCAAATGCGGTGATACTAAAAGGGTTAGCGGGGCTGATGTGCCATTGTTCAAATACGGCTTTAATAGCTTTGCGCTGTTGCATATTACTGACAATCAACGCTGAAAGCCCCAGGCCGGCAATATTAAATGTCTTGCTGGGCGCCAACGTCGTAATCACATTATTACTGTGTGTTAAGGTTGCAAGGCTAATATGCTGTTGCTCGGGGAAGATAAGATCAGCATGAATCTCATCAGAAATAATCGTCATCTGATAACGTTCGGCCAGTTCCAGCAACTGCTGTAATTCTTCGCGAGTCCAGACTCGCCCCACAGGATTATGCGGTGAGCAGAAAAGTAATGTTTTTGCTCCTTGTTGGGCACAGTCCTCTAGATGTTCAAAATCGATAAAATAACGATTATTGTCTAACTTTAACGGGTTTAATACTAATTCTCGCCCCGTTTTTTCTACCGATGAGAAAAAAGGGAAATAAACCGGTGGCTGAACAATGACCTTATCACCGGGCTCCGTTATCGCTTCAATGACGGCATTGATTGAAGGTACAACGCCTGGACACATAATGATATCGCTTTGCTTTATCTGCCAGTCGTAGCGCTTGGCACTCCACTCAATCAATGCTTCATACATGGAATCAGGATGAAGCGTGTAACCATAGATGGGATGTTTAGCACGCTCTACCAGAGCCTTAGTCACAGCTTCAGGGGCAGCGAAGTCCATATCCGCCACCCACATTGGGATAACATCACTACGGCCAAAATAGGCCGTTCTGGCATCAAATTTCAGGCTTTGACTAAAACTTCGATCTATTTTCTGGTCAAAATCAACCGTCATTATTTACGTTTCCAGACCGTCACCTCAGATAAGGTATGCTGAAATTTACGGCTGGTTTCACGAATAACAAACGGAATATCTTCTGGCGCGCGAATAAGTTCAAAATGAGGTTCCAGAATCGCTTTCAGCCCATCCAATGTGGTAAAGCTTTCACCATCTTTTTTGAACCCACCCAACCAATGTTCTTTTTCAGTGTGTTCATCCAGCCAGGTATAAGGTGAGGCCAACATCAGAATGCCATCCTGATTGAGTCGCTCGTGAACAGTAGCTAAAAACTGTGCAGGCTTATAAAGGCGATCAATCAAGTTAGCAGCCAGGATCAGATCATAACCTTCAAACATCGGCTTAAGATTACAGGCATCACCTTGTAAAAACTCAACTTTAGAGGCCGTATCTTCCAAACCCAGCTGTTCCAAACGGCGTTCTTTATAGTGAACCAGCTCACCTTCATCGGTAATGGTATAGCGCACCACACCCTGTTCAGCCATTTGCGTGCCGAGATTGATTAAGCGTGCTGAGAAATCAATACCAGTAACCTTGTCAAAATGTCTTGCTAGCTCAAAGCTGGCCCTGCCGACAGAACAGCCTAGATCCAGGGCTTTTTTCATTGGCCGGCCTGCCATCATCTCCACAGCCAATTCCGCTAATTTTTTAGGGAAATTAGCGACATTGAAATATTCATCACCGTAATGAAATTCAGCATACTGTGAAAGCATGATGTCAGTTTCGTAATTAGAACTGTATTCTTCCAGTTCAGCCTCTGACACGACATAACGAAAACCAGCGTGTTGGAAAAAGTGTTTACGAAACGCGTACCTTGATGCTTTACGACTCTCATTGCCAGACGAAATCCACGAACCACCTTTAATCAGATTATGTCGGCCATCAAAGGTCGGTGTTGTAAAATCATCATAAATAGGATGAACTTTAAACTCATCAAAAGGATAAATTGGCGTTTCAGTCCATTGCCAGACATTGCCAATCACATCATATAAGTCACCATGTTTAAAAAAGTTAACAGGACAAGAGGATGCCGCATAATCCAGATGAATATTGGCGGGTGCCAAATCGCTGGTTAATTCATCCAGTCCTGCAACCTCATAGAGTCGGTACCATTCATCTTCTGTTGGCAAACGTACAGATTGGCCGGTTTGTTTCGCTTTCCAGTTACAAAACGCTTTTGCTTCGTGATAGTTAACATCCACGGGCCAGTCCCAGGGCATATCAATGACTTCCGCCATCAAACGGCACTGCCAGCCTTTTTTTGTTTGAAGCCAGAATGTGGGGTGTTGTGCTTTGGTAAACTGACGCCACTGCAAACCATCCTCAGACCAGAACTCATCTGCTTGGTATCCACCGTCTTCAACGAATTCGAGAAACTCCTGGTTACTGACTAAAAACTTGGCTGCCTGAAAGGCCTCAACATCGGCTTCATGCTCACCATATTCATTATCCCAACCATAGATAGAATCTGAGTACGACTTACCTAAACTAACGCTACCTGCGGGAATATCCACCAGACTATTTCTCGGGGCCTCATTCGTCTCTCTGAACGGTTGCCAGGCTGGATGAGGTTTGACCCACTCCAGACGTTGTTGACGAATCAGTACTGAAGAGGTTTCCAGATGAATCTGTTCATGCTCAATCCCCATCATGATCGACCACCATGGATTTTCCCAGTCAATAGGTAACTTGAGGGGAGCTTGACGAATGACTTTATTCACCATCGCCTGGACTTTTTTGCGGTAGGCTTTCACCTCTTCCACTGCTGGCCAGTCATAATGATCTTCATTGAGGTCATCCCAACTCATCTCATCTACACCGACAGCAAACATAGACTCAAATTTGGGATCAATCCGCTTATCGATAAGCCCGGCCAGCAACATTTTATTTACAAAAAAGGTGGCGGTATGACCAAAATAAAAAATCAGCGGGTGACGTAGAGGAATAGACTTCTGAAAATACGCCTGATCATCAATTAACGTATCAAACAGCGATTCATAACGCTCAAAAGTGAAATTGAAGTAATCTGCAATCTCCTGTCGTTTATCTGCAGCATTACCGCCATCTAATAAAGGCGTTCTCAAATAAGAACTCTCCATCGAGGCATATTTTTTCAAGGCATTCTCAGCAGTCATATTGCTACTCCATCTCTGTATTTTTATTGTGTGTTATGACTAATGAACTGTGAATTTGTTGCGAAAATAAGTCACACACATCAGATTTGTTTGGCGATCCATGCTGTTTTTGCTGACAACTCCAGGGAACATGTCCATTTATAAGCCAAATTTATGCTATCAGCACAGGCATAGACACCATGCCCACTTACGACTGTTACTTTATAGTCCTGAAGGATCTGCGCAACTGCAGCAGGTGCCAGTTCGACATACTGCGCATAGTTGATATGAATAATTGGCACTTCTGGAAAATAATACTGGCCTTCGAAATCGATGGGGGTGAAGCTTTTTTCCTTCATCGTCATAGCGACCGTGTAAGGACCATGGCTATGAAAAAGCGCTCTAGCTTGTTCATTTTTTTGATACACCGCCACATGCAAAGGGGCATCAAGCGACGCGCCCTCACCACAATGACCATCAATGTGGCAAAGCACCAAATCATCAGTGGTTAAAGTATCAGCACAACAGCCTGTTGGCGTGACCCAGACATCATCATGCCAACGAAAAGACGCATTACCGCTATGAGAGTCATTACAACCATACTGACGCAGCCATTTATAGTGCTGAACTAAAGCCTGTTTCAGTTGCTGTAAATCAGGCAACCGGCTCATCATTTTTCTCTAACAGGCTATTAATATGTTGTAGCCATTGAGCCGCTTGTTTTTTCTGAGCCTCAAAGGAAGCCGCTTTCAGAAATTGTGCTTTGGCTTGTTCAAAGTTGTCCTGATGATAGTAAGCCGTGCCTAACATAGCGTATGTTTGGCCTAATTTTTTACCTTTCAGTAATTTTAATGCTGAAGATAAAGTATCAATGGCATTTCCCCATTGTTCCATACTGATATAGATTTGCCCCAGTTTTAACTGGGTATCACCACTATTATCCATAGGTAACATGACTTTTAAAGTATCTACGGCACGCTGGTTTTCTCTGGCAGCTAACCAACTGTCTGCCAACTTATTCAGGTTTTCAAAGTTACTGGGAATAACGTTTTGTTTCATTCCCTGCTCAAGTAACTGACCAGCTTTGTATGGTACTCGCAGATAACGATACATATCAGCCAGATTTACCAGCGTTTTAGGTTCGGTCAGATCCAGCCTTTTAGCTAACATACGCACGGCAAGAGAAGTAAATTCTTTATTCTCCTGCATATATAAAGCCGCCAGCTGATCCCAATACATTTTTTTGTCAGGGTAGCGGGTAATCAGTAATTCCAGCACCGATATAGCTGATTTGTAGTGTTTCAGCGATAGGTAAGAAGACAGCAATAATCGGTACCAGTCTTCTTGAGGTGCTTTATCGTTTTTGATAGCAATTTGTATTCTGTCGGCCGCTTTAGAAAAATTATTTACACGATAATAAGCACTGGCCAAAAGCACATAAACTGTATTATCTGGTTTTTTCTCAGCGGCTAACCAGCTCTCCATTAAAGGAATGCCTTTTTTATATTGCTCATCAGCAATAAGTAATTGCGCCAGGTTATAACGCAGTGTATGTGTGACATCTTCAGGTAATGCGTTTAAATCTAACGCCTGCTGGAATGTCTCTGTCGCTTTTTTATACTGATCTAATGATGAATATAAAAAGCCTAGAGTTTGTAGAACAACAGCCTGCTCATAACTGCCCTTTTCAACGGTACTCAGTAAACTATCAAGCTGCTGTTTGGCCTGTTGATAGTTTTCTTTTTCCATCAACTCCTGTGCCTGATTCAAGGCTTTGTATGTTTTTTCACTGAGTAAAAATTGTTTCTCATCATCAGCCGCGGATGCACTTCCCAGTACCAACAGAGATAGTGTAAGAAAAAGGATCGTTAATAATGGCTTTTTCATCGTGACAATTTAAACTCGATTTCCTGAGTGGCCTGACGCTCAACTGCCTGTCCATCCACTAATTTAGGTTTGAACTTCCACTTCAAAATAGCTTTCAGCGCCGCATCATTAAATACGCTGGCGGGTTCAGCTTTAATCACTTTTGGATCGCGTACCCTGCCATCTTTAGTGATAATAAATGTCACCGTCACCACGCCTTCAATACCACGCCGTGACGCAACACGCGGATATTTAGGTGGAATACGTACCAATGGCACCACTTCATTATCCAGCATCGGCGCGTCACTAGGTGCTGGAGCGGGTGCTGCTTTAGGGGCCGCGGAGAAATCCCCTAAATACGGTCCCCCGGTGATATTCATCGGTACATCGATCGCTGGAATATCCATTTCTGGTGTCGGTGCATCCGGCTTATTTGCCTGGGTTGGCGCAGGTTCAGGTGGCGGTGGCGGCTCATCCGGTGGAGGCGGTTTTTTGGGCAACTCACGCTTTTTGGTTTCCGGTTGCGCTTCTTCCTTTTTCAAACGCACAAAGTCCAGAATCTGAACTTCTTCAATATCGCGTTTATCCACACTCTTACTATTGGTCATATGTTCCATTAAATAGAACAAACCAAAGTTAACCAGTAGTGCGAGAACAATACCAACAACTAATCTCATCAAATCCGCCGTTAGTCGCGTTCAGCAGCAATAGACACATTGGCCACGCCCGCCAGTCGGGCTTGGTCCATAACTTCAATTAACAGGCCGGTTTTCGCTTCTTCGTCGGCCAAAATAATAACTGAACCTTCCGGGTTTTCAGCATGCATACGTTCTACATTGGCTCTGACAGCACGACGATCAATCTGGCGTTTATCCATCCAGATTTCGCCATTGGGACGAATAGAAATCAGAATATTGGCCAGTTCTTTTTTCACCGCTGTTTTTGCCGAAGGACGGTTCACATCCACGCCGGTTTCTTTTACAAACGAACTGGTGACAATGAAAAAGATTAATAAGATAAACACCATATCAATCAGTGGTGTCATATTGATTTCAGCGATACCACCACTTTGGCGTCGGGAATGTCGGTTTCTCATTTTTATCCTTTACTCTCTACGCAAGGCATCAGCCACTTTATCGACTTCACGTTCTGCACGTTGGGTTAACTGAGTGCTGAAATACAAACCTGATAATGCAGTTAACAGACCGCCCATCGTGGTAATCAACGCAACAGAAATACCACCCGCCATACCGCGGGCATTACCGGTACCAAATACAGTCATCACATCAAATGTCTGAATCATTCCGCTCACCGTGCCCAGCAAACCCAACATAGGAAGCGCCATAGTAAGTGTACGAATCGTCATCAAATAACGTTGTAAGGAAATACGACTCTCTGTAATCATGCCTTGACGTATTTGATGGGCAAACCAGCTATTTCTGTCTTTACGTTGCTGCCACTCATTAATCAAACGTTTGACCTGTTTAGGATGCTCAAACACCACAAACAAATAACGTTCAATAATCAAACTCCACATTAACACCGAAGCAAACAGGATCAGCCACAGCACACTGCCGCCGCTTTCCATCAGCAATTCAATCTGAAAGAGTCCGTCAGACAGACTGGTCATGTTGTTTTTCCGCATTACGAGCAACGATAGCAGCACTTTCTTCATCAAGAATTTGCACTAGACGGTTTGATTTGCTCGATAAACCACTGTGAATCAATAACAAAGGAATGGCGACAGCCAGACCCAGTTCTGTGGTGACCAGTGCCTGGGATATGCCACCAGACATTAATTTCGGATCACCGGTACCAAACAAGGTAATCGACTGGAATGTCTCGATCATGCCTGAAACCGTGCCTAGTAAGCCCAGCATTGGCGCAACCGCTGCCAGAATAGCTAGCGTGATTAAACCGCGTTCCAGTTTTGGCATTTCTCTGAGAATGGCCTCATCCAGTTTTAATGACAGGGTTTCGACATCATGTGCTAAGCGATCGTTGTATACAGACAAAATGCGTCCCAGCGGATTTTTCTGACTGACTTCTTTTTGTTTTTGCTGCTTGGCAATACCATGGCCATCTTTGGTCAAAGATAAGAACTGAATAAGAGCGATAATCAAACCAATCGCACCTAGCACCAGGATGATATAACCAATCCAGCCACCTTGCTCTATACGTTCTTTTAGGGTCGGTGTTTGCACTAACAGTGCCATAATCGCACCCCGGGTCGGATCAATCACCGTTGGTAGTAACTCACCTGGCTGGGCATCTTCAAACTCAGCGACCAGCTTTCTGAATCGATCCACAGGTTGCCTTGCCAGCTCAACTAAATTGCCTGTTTCTGGCAAATAACGCAGGAACAAGCCATCAGTAAACGCGGTAAACACACCAATTCGGGTAACCTGTTTGTCCTCAACATCCCCGGTAGTGGTGATTACGGGGGTAGTGAATTTTTCCACTTTTCCTGAAGCGGTCATTTCTTCTTGCAGGGTCAACCATAACTGACGAAGTTCTTCGATGGTGGGTTGCTGTTTGCTGTCGCTTAATTGATTAAGGAAATCGACACGTTCAGGATGCTGAACATTGGTCATCGAGCTTTCCAGCACAGCACGGCTATCATTGGCGACTTGTCTGACGGTACCGAATAACTCACCTAATGAACCTGATTTGTCATCCAACAGACTTTGTTGCTCGGCTAGACGCTGCTCTTGTTCATTAAAAATGGTGTTCAGTTGCTGGGTACGCTTTTCCTGGTCCGCTAATTCTTGCTTGGCTTGGGCCAAAAGACTGGCTTGTTGATCATGCGCTTTCGCAAACTCAGCTTCACGTACCTGATTTTGTTGTTGCTCAAGCACACGTTCACGTTTGACCTGCTGCAATAACTCATCAAGATTCGCCGGTTTATCCGCAGCGAATACAGGCAAACTCAGCGTCAGTAAACAAAGAAGAGAAATCAGTTGTTTCATTGTTTCTCTCCTACAGTATTAACTGGTAACACCATCAGATCCGGTGGTAATTGTTTTTTCGCTACTTTCAAGCCATCGGTTATGGGCTGAATATAATCATCAGACAATATGACCCACTGCTTCTTATCGTTATCCCACATACCCGCTTCTTTTCCATCCAGTGTGAGGTAATACAGGCTGACACGACCAATTCTTAAGAAGTCGACTGTTTTTTTCGTTTCGCCGTCTTCCAAATCAGCCTGATAGGCTTCGATGGTTCGACCATATTCAGTTTCGACCTGATAGGCTTCCATAATACGACGATACTTTTCTGCTAATGACACATCAGCGCGGCCCATCATCGTAGTTAACGCCTCTAAACGCGTTTGACGTTCCTGTTTCAGAAAAGGCACGTCCAATGACACAAACTGTTGCAGGACATCGATCATTTTCAGCATGAGCGGCACAATGTCGTGCTGTGTTGTTTCGATATTATTTAATTGCTCAGCGATGGAGGCCATTTCTTCTTGTTGAGAATTGACCAGTGACTGGAGTTGGTCATTATAGGATTTGAGACTTTGCGTTTGTCTTAGAACATCACGGTACTCCGCCAGCATATCAGTGGTTTCATCGGATAAACTGTCAATTTTCTCTTGAGACTTCTGAGCGGCAATATCGGTATTGACCTGAGTATCAATCGCCTCATCCAAGGCGCCTGCATTGGCTAAAAAAGGCAACGCAAGAAAAATACTCAACTGCCAACCACGTTTGATGGTTTGCTTGAGGTGCATAGATTTCAAATCCCATATTTGCCGTCATCACGGCAGTAAACGAAAGGAGTCATCTTAACAAGAGAATGGAAAGTGGGAAACGGTTTAGCGTAGAATTTAGACAAAAAAAAGCCAGATACAAATTGTATCTGGCGAAACCTTCATAGAAGGAGAGAGAAATATAAGACTATAGAAGCTGAAATTTCTATAAACTTGAGATACATAATACAAATCACTCCTGATTTTCAAATGAGCGACTTATCCTAATAACTCGGGAATTTATTCCTATTCCTCTTTCCTTCAATATCAATTATTTACGATGAAATACCATGGCTGATTGCAAAGCGCATCAGTTCGGCTGTTTTGCTGATATCCAGCTTACTTTTTATCTGGGTCAAATTGTTAGCCACCGTTTTATAACTGATTCCTAATACTTCAGAAATCTCAGTCATGCTCTTGCCTTCGCCCAAGAGTCGTAAAATCTCTAACTCACGGCGTGATAAGTCACTCAGAGCACTGGTGCCTGCATCAATATTCAGCATGGCCAATTGTTGAGCCATGTCCGGGCTTAAGTAAATTTTACCATCAAGCACTTTATTCACCGCTTCGACCAAGTGATCCGCCGCGTTGTTTTTAGTGATATAACCTCTGGCGCCTGACTGCATAGCACGTGATGCAAACACCGGATCTTCATGCATACTAAACATCAACACTTTGGCATCTTCACGGTTTGCTCTGATCCGTCTTAATACTTCCAGACCACCGACACCTGGCAGCGTAATGTCAAGCAACACCATATCTGGCTGCGACTCCTGAAAGAGACGATAACCCTCTTCGCCAGTTTCAGCTTCGAGAACTGTAGCCGAGGGAATTTGTTGAATCAGTTGACGGCAACCTGCTCTGACTATCGGATGATCGTCCACTACCAAAATTGTTAATGCCTGTTTCATTTTTTGCTTCACCCTTTAATGGAATCAACACCCGGACCTGTAAACCACGTCCTTCTTCCGTATCAAACGCTATACGACCACCGAGTGCTGACACCCTTTCTCGCATACCAATTAAACCAAAACCTTTGACCAGATTAGCATCCAGCCCCTTACCATCATCCGTTACAGCCACTTTGATGGTCTCTGTTTCCCGGCGTACTTCAACTTTGACATGACTGGCATGGGCATGGCGTACACAGTTGGTCGTACATTCCTGAACCAGACGGTAAATCGTTACCTGTAGCGTATCAGGCAGTGATTCAAATTCACCGACAAAGTCCCACTCCCAGTCAATTTCCGGCTGACGCTCACGCCAGTTGTGCAACATATCTCTTAATGCTTCTGTTAAACCTAAATCATCCAGCGTCATCGGACGCAGTCGGCTTAACATTTTCCTGACTAAAGATTGAATATGATTAGTAATCGTTTTTACAGAGCCTACTTTTTCTTCGATCTCGATCAGATGATTTTCGCCAGCAATTCGCTCAATTTCACCTAAATCAACGCGAATCCCGAATAAACATGGCGCTAACTCATCATGAAGTTCTCTTGCCAAATCGCGCTGTTGAGATTCCTGTAAGCTGAGCATATTACCGGCAAGTGCATGATTTTCTGCCATGGTTTTTTCTAACACGCTGGCCATATGATTAAAGCGGATCTGAATGGGATTCAACTCTTTTACAGCAGAAGTATCCACTCGTGCTGTAAAGTCGCCTTGTTCAAGATGCCCCAGCGCATCTGACAGTTGTGATAACGGCCTTAAACCTTGACGTAAAGCCAGATAAATTAAACTCAAAATCAGTAATAAGAAGAACACACCCAGCCAAAATAAGGTTTGGATATCCTGCCAGACTTCGGTGACTTCATCACTGGGATCAGCCTCTACCACCAGATAACCATAAGATTTACTGCCTTTGGTAATTAATCGTCGGAAAGCGACGGCTTCAGGCTCCATCATTCGAATAAACCAGTCCGGTGCATCGGGTTTATTAAAAAAGCCGGTTTGATCTTCCTGTCCAATCAACGGTTCGCCATGCATATC
Organism: Methylophaga thalassica MP; assembly: GCF_000214595.1. Taxonomy (GTDB): domain Bacteria; phylum Pseudomonadota; class Gammaproteobacteria; order Nitrosococcales; family Methylophagaceae; genus Methylophaga; species Methylophaga thalassica. Next base: position 596,920 of record NZ_AFIG01000003.1, read on the forward strand.
TTCAAACCAGGCACGAATATGACGGGTATGTCTGACACTATCGACAATCAGCGTCAATCGCTCACTCAGATCATTAGAAAAACGTAATGTCGGGAGCGCATTTACCAGCAAACCTTTAGCCAGCTGCGTACTGGAGGCCATTTCCTGGGCAAGCGCTAATCTGGCGTTTTGCACCATAAAATAACCGGCAGCAGCGAAGTTAATCAGCAAAATAATGCTGACTATTATTAGTAATCGTAGTTTTAAACTCATGATCATCAGTACAATAGATGAGATAAGTTTAGAATTATCGCACAGTTACAACGGAGACGATTAGGAAACAGCATGCAAAATAATCACGACTTGTTCCAACAGGCCCAAAAACATATTCCAGGTGGCGTCAACTCGCCCGTCCGCGCATTTAAAGGTGTGGGTGGGGATCCCGTATTTTTCCGCGAAGGAAAAGGCGCATGGCTGACAGATGCGACAGGGAAAAAATATGTGGACTATATTGGTTCCTGGGGGCCGATGATTGTCGGTCATGCACACCAGGAAGTGATTGATGCTGTCAAAGAGGCGGTTAATCATGGTTTAGGTTTTGGTGCACCGACAGAAATTGAAACAACCATGGCCGACTTAGTCTGTGAACTTGTTCCATCAATGGAGTTAGTTCGTATGGTGAGTTCTGGGACTGAAGCCACGATGAGCGCCATTCGTTTAGCACGTGGTTACACCGGTCGTGACAAAATCGTCAAATTTGAAGGTTGTTATCACGGCCATGCCGATTCATTATTAGTGAAAGCAGGCTCAGGGGCTTTAACCCTAGGTGTGCCCTCTTCTGCAGGTGTGCCAGCCTCATTAGCAGAACACACACTGACATTACGTTATAACGACTTAGAGTCCGTCAAAGCCTGTTTCAAAGAAGCCGGTGATCAGATTGCCTGCATAATTATTGAACCTGTTGCCGGTAATATGAACTGTATTCCACCTGTTCCCGGATTTCTGCAAGGGCTTAGAGAAATCTGCGATGAATATGGTGCAGTACTGATTTTTGATGAAGTGATGACCGGATTCCGTGTTGCACTGGGTGGGGCGCAAGCGCATTACAATATCACCCCGGACTTAACGACCTTTGGCAAGATCATTGGTGGTGGTCTGCCAGTAGGTGCATTTGGTGGCAAACGTGAAGTGATGGAGCATATCGCACCGCTTGGCCCCGTTTACCAGGCGGGCACTTTATCAGGTAACCCTATCGCCATGGCCGCGGGACTGACAACCTTAAAACTGATTCAGGCGTCTGGATTTCACGATGCATTAACAAAAACCACCGAAACATTAGTCTCAGGTTTACAGGAACTGGCTGATAAAGCGGGTATTCCAATGACAACGAACCAGGTTGGCGGTATGTTTGGTTTATTCTTTACCGAAGACAGCCAAGTGAACTACTACGAGCAAGTAGTGGCTTGTGATCAGGAGCGCTTCAAACACTTCTTCCACCTAATGTTAAATAATGGCGTGTATCTGGCGCCCTCAGCATTTGAAGCCGGTTTTGTCTCTGCTGCCCATGGCGAACAAGAAATCGAGCATACCTTATCAGCAGCAAAAGCCGCTTTCACTGCTTTATAAATCCCCATTACCGGTACAAAGCCATACATGCTCAGCAGATGTATGGCTTTGTACGTTAAGATGGTATACATCCCATCTATACAAATCTAAGATATTGAATTAACTATGAATACGCTTTACTGGCATGACTATGAAACTTCTGGCACGGATCCCCGTTATGACAGACCTTTGCAATTTGCCGGTATTCGTACAGACGAAGATCTTAATATCATCGGCGAGCCGCTGATGATTTATTGCAAACCCGCCAATGACTTTTTGCCCCATCCTCAAGCCGCTTTAATCACCGGTATTACCCCACAAAAAGCTCAGCAGGAAGGTTTAACAGAAGCCGAGTTCATTGCACGTATTCATGCCGAACTCGCAGAACCCGGCACATGTGGCGTTGGTTATAACAGCTTGCGCTTTGATGATGAGTTCACACGCTTTAGTTTGTTCCGTAATTTTTATGATGCCTATGCCCGTGAATGGCAAAACGGTAATTCCCGTTGGGACATTATCGATATGGTCAGACTCACCCGGGCTTTACGACCAAAAGGCATCAACTGGCCGGATCATGATGATGGCAAACCCAGTTTCCGCCTGGAACATTTAACAGCCGCAAACAATATCGAACAAATCGGTGCTCATGATGCCTTAGTCGACGTTTATGCAACGATAGAAATTGCCAAGCTCATCAAAAATGCCCAACCCAAATTGTTTGATTACGTTTATCAGAATCGTCGCAAAAACCATATTGCGCCGCTGCTCAACATCCATGACAGAACCCCGGTCATTCATGTATCGAGAATGTATCCGAGTGAATATTGTGGCACTGCACTGGTTGTGCCCTTAGCGAAAGATCCGACTAATCCTAATGGGGTTATTGTCTACGACTGTCGTTATGATCCTATCGATCTGATTGAGCTTGATGCAGAGACATTACAGCAACGTTTATTTACCCCCTCAGCGGATCTGGCTGAAGGTATTCAACGACCGGCCCTCAAAACCATTCATATCAATAAATGCCCGGTGGTTGTGCCGGCAGCGACATTAAACGACGATGCAGCAAAACGCTTAGATATTGATCGTGCCCAGCATCAACGTCACCTGGACATGTTGAATGCGGCAGGTGATTTAAGCGAAAAGCTGTCACAGATTTTTACACCTAAGCCTTTTGATCCGGTGGCTGATCCTGATGCCAGTCTCTACAGCGGTGGTTTTTTCAGTGACAATGACAAACGCAAAATGGAGCTGATTCGTTCAGCTGAGCCGGATATGTTAAAAACACTGTCAATCCCTTTTGAAGACTCGCGTCTGGCCGAGATGTTATTCCGTTATCGTGCCCGTAACTGGCCTGGGTCCTTAACTGAAGATGAACAAGATCAATGGTTGCAATACCGTCAACAACGACTGGCAGATGAGACACCAGACGCTATTCTTAACTTCTCACGGTTTTATTCAGCGCTTGCTGAAGCGAAACAACAAGACTTGCCTGAACAAAAACAAAAAGTCCTGGCTGATCTCACTCACTACGCCAGCCAATTAGCGGCTGAACTTGGTTACCAAGCGAACTAATATGGCTCAGCAAGTCGACATTCTGCTTACCACCCTCAATGCGCGTTATATGCATTCAGCATTTGGGCTGCGTTATCTTCTCGCCAATATGGAAGAACTGGCGTTCAAAACTAAAATGCTCGAGTTCACCATTCAGGAACAGACACTGAATATCGCCGAACAGCTATTGCAGTATCAACCTAAAATTATCGGATTTAGTGTCTATATCTGGAATATTCGTGAAATCAGCGACATTGTCACCGTCATTAAACAAATCTCACCCGACACCGTTATCGTGCTTGGTGGGCCTGAAGTCGGCCATTACCCGGATGTACCGGATATCTGTGCATTAGCTGATTTTGTGATCAGTGGTCCGGGTGAAAAAAGCTTTCGTGAGCTGTGCAGCCAAATTTTAGACAAGGCACGGCCTGAAACAAAATATATTGATGGTATCGCTACTGATTTAGCTGAATTACAACTGCCCTACCACCTCTACAATGAAGAAGATATTCGTAACCGGCTGATTTATGTCGAAGCGTCTCGTGGTTGCCCGTTTAAGTGCGAATTCTGTTTATCGGCATTAGATAAAACAGCTACCGCCTTCCCGCTGGAATCATTCCTGGCTGAAATGGACGCATTGTGGCAACGCGGTGTTCGGAACTTTAAATTTATAGATCGCACTTTCAACCTGAAAGTCTCCACCAGTATTCGTATTCTGGAATTTTTCCTTGAACGAATGACGGATGACTTATATCTGCACTTTGAGGTTGTGCCTGATAATCTGCCTGATAAATTGAAAGAGGCGCTGAAACGTTTCCCACCCAATAGTCTGCAATTTGAAATTGGTATTCAGACTTTTGACAGCGATATTCAAACTCTTATCAGCCGTAAACAAAACAATGATAAAACCCGAGAGAATATTCGCTGGTTGAGGCAACATACCGGTGCTCACTTACACACCGATCTGATTTTTGGTCTGCCCTCTGACTCGCTGGATAATTTTGCTGAGAGTTTTAATCAATTGGTCGCTCTGAACCCACATGAAATTCAGCTAGGCATTCTGAAACGGCTGCGTGGTGCGCCACTTAATCGTCATAATGAAAACTTCGCTTTAAACTATAATCCACAAGCGCCGTATAATATTTTATCGACCAGCAGCGTCGATTTTATGACGATGCAACGGGTAAATCGCTTTGCACGATTCTGGGATATGATTGGCAATTCCGGCCGCTTTATTAATACGCTGCCACTTATTCTGGGCGATGATGCATTTGCTCGTTTCATGCTGCTCTCTGATCGACTTTTTGACATTAGCGGTAGTACCTGGAAAATCGCACTCAAACGATTATTTGAACTGCTGTTTGTTGTATTGACTGAAGATTTAGCCATTGATCAACAGACAGTCAAAGATCATCTAAAGCTTGATTACGCTCGAGCGGGTGTGAAAGGTATTCCAGACTACGAAAATTTACCCAGCTTGAATAAACCGGCAAAAGCAGGGGTAGCCAATAAACGTCAGCGTTATCATGGCTAAAATTAACTCAACCATGATGCTTGTAGAACGATCAATTAATTAATTCATGTACTCATGAGAGACAAGCTATGACCAGACAATCTAACTCATCTCAACAAGTCATTCCCAGCCCTTGTCTGCGAAAATGTTGTCTGGATGAAAAAGATGTCTGTTTAGGCTGCTATCGCCGGCTTGATGAAATCACTGGCTGGTCTGCAATGGATGACACGGCAAAATTACAAACCCTAGAACGTTGCCAGCAACGCAGGCAGCTACGTTTAGCTCAAAAAAGAAAAACTAAATAATCAGTTTTGAGATGGTTTTAAACTTTGGGTGGCGGGCATCAGCAAGGCATTCAAATAACAATGACTCGATATTGGTAATCACTGCTCCGGCATCGCGAAGTCTGTTTAAAGCACTCTGATAGTGCTTGTTATCACGTGAGCATACCGCTTCTTCTATCACAAACACTTCAAACCCTTGCTTAAGCAGATCTAAGGCCGTCTGTAATATACAGATATGTGTTTCCATCCCGCATAGAAATACTTGCTGATATTCCGATTGCTTGAGCACAGCAGCAATATCATCAACCTGCCAGGCGGAAAACTGTGTTTTCTCAAAAATGGGCGTATTAGCCGGTAAGATGTCCTTTAAGGCAGCCACTGTATGACCCAAGCCTTTCGGATATTGCTCTGTGACTAAGACTGGTAAAGCAAGAACATCGGCTGCAGCGAGTAAGGTCTGCACCGATGTTTGGATCATCTCTTGCTGCTGTTGCGGCATGGCTGACAGAAGTCGATCTTGTATATCGACCACTATCAGCACACCCTTTTCAGCATTCGCTATGGATAAAGCCTGACTCACTTAAGAAGTGCCTTTACCCAGCCAGTTATTAATATCAACCAAATCATTCACACTCAAAATACCGGCGGCTTGTTTCAAGCGCAATGTATCCAGAATGTAATCATAACGAGAACGTGCGTAGTCACGCTTTGCACTAAACAGATTACGGCGCGCATTCAGCACATCAACCGTTGTCCGTGTTCCTACATCGTAACCTGCTTCTGTCGACTCTAATGCTTTTTGATTTGAAACCACCGCTTGTTTAAGTGCTTTAACACGGCTGATGCCTGACATCACGCCGTTATATGACTCACGTGTTTGTCGAGTAACGGCACGACGTTGTTGTTCTTCAACCTGCATGGTTTCGTCTAGACGATGTCCCGCTTCGCGTGTTCTGGATGATACAGCGCCACCTGAATAGATTGGCAGATTGAACTCCAGCCCCACACTTTCATTGGTCGCATTACTTCGACCATATATACCGTCGCTGTCAGAGTTGTAATTCTTCTGAGCTACGATACCTAAAGATGGATAGTGGCCGCTGCGTTGTAATTCAATTGTCTGTTTTGCGGCTTCAACATTGATATTCGCCAGTAACAAAGACGGGTTCTGAGAAATAGCGGTTTCACTCCAGGCATCGATGCTGTCCGGTTCGGGTTTTACCAGCGGTGACTCACCATAAAGCCCGACCAGATCATCAATGTACTTGCCAGCCGTTTCACGCAATTGTTCCTGCGCATTAGCAAGGTCATTTTGAGCCTGTATCACTCTAGCATTAGCCAAATCATAAGCTGCTTGTGACTCAGTAATATCAGTAATTGTCGCCATACCAACGTCAAACCGTTGTTGCATTTGCTCTAGCTGCTTGGCAATAGCCTCTCGTTCTGCCAGAGCAAAGGTCAGATCATCCTGTGCTCCTAATACACCAAAATAACGCTCTGCAACTCGTAATGTCAGGGATTGTTCAGCGACGCTATAGCTGGCATCAGCCCCTTTCATGGCAATTTCAGCTTGGGTTTTCTGTACAAAGTTTTCCCGTTTATACACAGACTGGGTCAGACTCAATGTGTAGCCATGACTGGTGTAGTCCGTGTTACCGGTAAAATTACGTGATGATGAATCCAGCCAGGTTTTTGTCTCATTTGCTGATAGCCCAATCTGCGGCAGAAAATTCGCTATCGCCTGATCATCTAGTTCACCGACCGCCTGACGAGATGCGGCTTCAGCTAAAAGCTGTGGATCGCTGTTAAGAGATAATTTGTATACATCTAATAAATCTTCAGCCCAAATTGAGCTGGAAAATAATGCCGAAGCAATCAATGCGCCTAACGCAATTTTTTTCATTTTCCTTCCTTAGGAGTCATTCAGATGATGATATTCAGTACTAATATGTCGACATCGTGGTATCGACATCAATAGCCCAGCTATTCATACCACCCTCAAGGTTAATCACATCATTAAAGCCAACATGCTCAAGAAACTGGCCGACTTGGGCACTTCGTTTACCGCTACGACAAATAATCGCAACCGTTTTATTTTGGTAAGGACCTAGCTCTTCCAAACGAGCGGGAATTTCGTTCATAGGAATATGTATTGCCCCTTCAATCATGCCATGAATCAGTTCATGACTTTCCCGAACATCAATCATGACTGGTGGAGCTTCACTTAGTAATAAAGTGCTAAATTCAGTGGCGGTCATTTCTTTCATGTTTTCTACTCTGGTTTAGAATTCAAATTGTTGGCTTGGTTCACCATGAATCATATACGGAATAACGGTCTCAAATAAAAATTGTGGCTGCCATTCTCTTTCACTCACTCTTGTGATTAGTTGAACCGACATCGCAGGTGCTGTACCTGTTACTATCAATAATTTGCCACCCACTTTCAGACTTTGTAAATAGTCATCAGGAACCTGGGCACAGGCAGCAGTGATAACGATCGTGTCAATTCGTTCAACCAACGGCCATCCCTGACTGGCATCCCCCACCGTTAACGTGACATTTCTGATATCTGCTTCAGCTAAGCGTTTAGCTGCTAACTCAGATAAATCAGCATAATATTCAACGGAAATAACGTGATTCGAGAGTTTAGCCAATAACGCGGTGAAATAGCCTGAGCCGGTTCCGATTTCCAGCACATTTGTTTCTGGTGTTAAATCAAGTGCCTGTAAAAAGCGACCTTCCTGGATGGGCGTTAACATGGTTTGCCCATGAGCTATGGCTAGCATCGTATCGGCATACGCCATGCTCACTGAATCTTCATCGACAAAGTCTGCTCTGGCGATATCCGTCATCACGGCTAAAACAGTGTCATTCAGAACATCGCTTGGACGCACCTGTTGAATGACCATATTGGTATGAGCATGATTTAGCAAAGACACATGTTGCCCCTATTATTGAGCTATGGCAGTTAGGAGACTAAGGATAAGTGCTTTATTATATAGGTGCAACTGTAGAGAAAACAGGGGAATATTAACATATGCTAATTCAGCCTTTCACTGTCAGAGCTCAATAAGCTTAGACCTGTAAGCCACGGATTATGGCGCACTCAAGACTGCCTATTTCTTACCAGTAGCCCGATGAAATAAAGGTTCATGAACTGACTCACGAGAAAAACGCCAACAAGCAATGCTTATCGCAAGCACTGAAAAAACTACCAACACTGAAATATCCGTCATGATAGAAAAATCACTATTCGCCGTCGGCACAACATGTTTCATCAAATCAACGCCATAACTAAAGGGATTGATTAATACGACATATTTCAGCATCTCGGGTAATTGATTGACTGGATATAGCGCACCGCTCAAGAAAAACACCGGGAAGATGAAAAAGTTCATAATCACCGCAAAATTATCCAAGGTTTTAGACCAGGCAGCGATCAAACCGCCTATTGCCGCACAGCATACCGCCGTCGCTAAAGCCGGTAATAATAACCATAATGCGACTTTCACTTCGATCAAACCAATCACGGTCAAAATCACTAATAGTAGAATAGCCTGGACCATAGCGGTAATGGCTGCCGCAATTAATTTAGCGATAACTATTAGATAATGAGGAATAGGAGCGATCAACATCATACGCATCACACCAAACTCTTTGTCATAAACCAAAGTTAATGCTGACAATAAAGCAGCAAATAATAAGGTCATCGCCACAATACCAGGCACCAGAAAACTAAGGTAGCCGGCTTGTTGCTCTCCCTGCAACATACTACCAACGCCAGAACCTATGACTAATAACCAAATCATAGGTCTGACCATGGCACTGAGAAGTCTTGCGCGTTGACGGAAGACTTTCGTCAGCTCTCTTACCACCACCGCCTTAACAGCAAGCATATGTGTCATGTCACTACCCCATAATCAGGTGGACATACCGTCCAGAGATACACATCATTAAGATTAGGTTTACGCCACTGCATCGCATTAACGGCATTACCCAGCGTTTTTTGTAACTGATAAAAATCGGTTTCTTTATCTTGAATACGATATGTCAGATGCTGATCTTCCCATAAAGGCTCGCCAAATTGCGGACGCATCTGCTGACTCACCACTTCAGTATCAGCACAATCAATTTCTAACATATAGGCCGCTAAATTTTTAATCAGCTTTTTAGGCGCACCACCTTTTTGTAATTGCCCTTTTTGAATAAAATCAACGTGATCGCAGGCTTCCGCTTCTTCCAGATAATGTGTGGTCAGGAATACCGTCATGCCTTCATCTTTTCTTAGCTGTTCAATAAATCGCCATATTGACCGACGATTAGGCAAGTCTAGACCAATGGTAGGTTCATCTAAAAATAACACTTGTGGTTTATGTAAAACCCCACGGGCAATATCCACAGCGCGTCGTTGACCACCTGATAAGGCGACTAATTTTTGATGGCGTTTCTTTTCTAAGCCAAACACTGACAGTAGCTCAGCAATACGCTGTTCTGCTTGCTGTTTATTCAAGTTATACAAGGCGGCAGCAAACTGTAAGTTTTCATCCACCGTCATCATCCGATCAAGGGCTGAATCCTGGAAAACCAAGCCAACTAAAGCACGTGTTTGCACTGGATAACGTTTGACTTCACGACCAGCTATCCAAGCTTCGCCCGATGACGCTGAAGTCATCGTCGTCAACATATGAATAGTGGTACTTTTACCGGCACCATTTGGACCAAGCAAACCATAAAACTGTCCAGGCTCGATACTAAGATCCAGCCCATTAACAGCAAGGGCCTGACCATATTGCTTGGTCAGGCCCTTGGTTAAAATCGCATATTGATTTTTATAAGCCACAAATTTCTTTTGAATTTTTCGGGTTTCTAAACACAAGTGGTTTGGCAATATCAGCTGGTTTCTCAGCTTCCTGCCGACCTTTCTCAATGGCTTCCAAAATAAGGTGATGATCCGGTGATTTAGTACAAACTGGATCGGCCATCGCAGGATCGCCTGTCAGCATATAAGCCTGACAGCGGCACCCACCAAAATCTTTTTCTTTTTCATCACAACTACGGCAAGGCTCTTTCATCCAGTCAAAGCCACGGAAACGATTAAAGTCATTCGACCCTTCCCAGATTTCCTTCACACTTAATTCTTTAACATTGGGTAATTCCATGCCAGGCAATTCACGAGCTGCATGACATGGCAAAGCAGTACCATCTGGTGTCACGGTCAAAAATACATTACCCCAACCATTCATGCAGGCTTTGGGTCTATCTTCGTAATAATCAGGCACCACGTAGTAGATCTTCATATTACCTTTTTGCTTTTGCTGATATTCATGAGCAATCGCTTCAGCACGGACTAATTGCTCTTTCATCGGTAATAGTTGATCACGATTATGCATTGCCCAGCCGTAATATTGAGTAGTTGCAAGCTCAACATAATCAGCATCGAGGTTGATAGCCAGATCCAAAATTTCATCGATCTTATCGATATTCTGACGATGTGTAACAAAACACAACACCATAGGATAACCGGCGGCTTTGACCGCTTTTGCCATCTCAATCTTATGCTGAAAAGCATCGGTACCAGCAATCAGGTTATTTAAATCTTCTGAACTCGCCTGGAAACTGACCTGGATATGATCCAGACCAGCCTCTTTAAACTCTTTTGCTTTATCTGCATTTAATCCCACACCTGAGGTAATCAGGTTGGTGTAAAACCCTAAATTTCTGGCTTCGCGGATAAGTTCAATCAGATCGGGACGAGTTAGAGGCTCACCACCCGATAACCCCAGCTGAGTAGCTCCCATTTCACGTGCTTGACGAAAAACATTAATCCACTCTTCAGTTGTCAGCTCTTTTTTGACGCTAGCAAAATCCATAGGATTTGAGCAGTACGGGCATTGTAAAGGACAGGCATAAGTAAGCTCTGCCAATAACCATAGAGGCTGACGAATGCTATCACGGACATTCATTCCTACAGCACCACCGGTACTGCCAGGCGCTTTATTCTGGTCTGATCCAGTCGTTGTCATGAGCTTCCTCCAAAAACTGATAGACATCATCGTCTAAGTCAGCGCCATTAAAGGCTTCTTTAAGTTCGACGATAAGCTCGCCGACAGTTTGTTTTTTTTCACTTACCCGTTTCAGGATTTCACCCGCAGCAGGGTTTAATTTCACCATACCTTCCGGATAAAGCAGTACATAACAATCCTGAGCTGGCTCCCATTGGAAACGGTAACCCAGGGCCAGCACAGGAGTCGAGTCAGCATTAAAGATGCGATCGGTCATTTTTCAACTTCCATAAAGTAAGGAGGACGTCCTTCAATATACGCCATCCACATCGCATCTAACATGGTCCATAAAATATCAAGCTTGAATTGTAATAAGTCGACAGCACGTTGTTGCTTCTCACGTGTGTCACAGTAATCAAGCGTAATTTGTAGGCCGTGATCTACGTCACGACGCGCTTCACTTAAACGTTTACGGAAATAACGATATCCACGTTCGTCGATCCAGGGATACAAATCAGGCCAGTTATCTAGCCTCGCCTGATGGATCTTTGGTGCAAATAACTCTGTTAACGAAGAGCCTGCAGCTTCCTGCCAGTTAGCCCGACGCGCGAAATTGACATACGCATCTACCGCAAAGCGGACACCTGGTAATACATGTTGATGTGATTCCAGTTCGTCTCTTGTTAAACCAACAGCTTCACCCAGCTGCAACCAGGCTTCAATGCCACCTTCTTCTCCATCATAACCATCATGATCAAGAATGCGTTGCACCCAGTGTTTACGTACTGAAGCATCTTCACAATTTGCCATAATGGCTGCATCTTTTATTGGAATCGCCGTTTGATAATAAAAACGATTAGCGACCCAACCTTGAACTTGTTTTTGATCTAGCTTGCCTGCGTGCATCAATTTATGAAAAGGATGGTTGATATGATACAGCGACTCTTTTTCGCGTAATTTTTGTTCAAACTCTTCGCGTGTCCATGGTGCTGGTTTTTCTGACATGTTTTGTTCCTCTAGAATCATCTTAGACTGTTAAAGCTCGATATCCATGCCGTCATACGACACTTCAATTCCAGCCGCTTCCAGCGTTTTTCGCTGGGGTGATTCCTCGTTGAGTATTGGATTAGTATTATTAATATGAATCAGGAATTTACGTGGTTTATCCATACCACTGAGGATCTCCATGATCCCGCCTTTACTCGACTGATCAAGATGGCCCATTTCCTGCGCACGTTTATTACTAATGCCTTCATGTGACATCTCATCATCGGTCCAAACGGTACCGTCAACGAGAACCATGTCGGCATTTGCCATATATTCCATAACATGCGGTTCTGCTACACCTAATCCTGGTGCATAGAATAAGTTTTTGCCGGTACGCGTATCTTCTATACGCATACCGATATTATCGCCAGGGACCGTATTATGACGATGCGGTGAATAAGGAGGTGCTTCACTCTTCAAAGGCACGGCAGTAAACACGAGTCCTTCTGCTGTAGGAATGGTGAAGCTTGATTCATCCGTTGCAATTTCATGATGGTTGATGCCGCGGAAATGACCAAGGATATTAAATACTGGGAATCCTGTGGTCAGATCCTCATAAACAGCCTTGGTTGTGTATACATCCCATGGCTTATTATGTTCTCTAAGGGTTAGCATACCGGTGACATGGTCGATCTGTGCATCTGTGATCACTATCGCCGAGATAGCGGTATCTCTGACTTGTCTGGCAGGTTGTAAAGCGGGAAAATCATCCAGCTGTTTTTTGATATCAGGTGAAGCATTAAACAGAATCCAGTCTGTTCCGTTTGCACTGATAGCAATGGATGATTGTGTGCGAGGATTGGCCTTGATTGTGCCCTCTCTTACACCTTTGCAGTTAGTGCAATTACAATTCCACTGAGGAAAGCCACCACCGGCTCCAGAACCTAAAACATGTACAAACATAATTATCCTTAGAAACTTGCATTAGACCAGATAAGACTTTAACAAATTTTATCTGGTATAACGTTGCCCGGAGCAGAAAGCCCCGGGCATACATCAAAACCGTGATTAACGGTTGCAGATGTACATGGTTACTTCAAAACCAAAACGCATATCTGAGTATTCAGGTTTAGTCCACATAACTATATCCTCTCTAAAATTGTTTTATTTAATGTCATCCAACCTATTTGAATGACGATTAGATAGTACACAGCAGATTGAGATGTTTCGTCAGGATTCCCCGCCTTGCCATTCAGGATTTTCCTGATTCACCGAAAAGCTGTAGAGGCTCTATCTGCTTAGTTTTAGCTAAAGCAGTAGTTTTAAAATTTGATGAAAATGACTAAATGTGCGGGAAGATCTTCTTAGCCTGGTCAGGCAAAAAACACCTAAATTTAAATGCATTTATGCTCACGACATGATTAACCATGGAAGATAGACTATTCACCAAGTTAGAGAATTTCAGCTTCTTTAATCTTTTTGTGGTTTACCACATTATTGCATTACCTATATTTCATTTAACCAGGCCCTGTGCCTGGTTTTTTTTTGCTCAAAAAAAAGACCCGACATCAAAAGATACCGGGCCTTTTATTCAGACTAAGATTACGGAGTAATCTATATCATCTGGGTCTTACAGGCTGAATACGCTCAGAATACCACCCAGGTTAGTCCAGCTAGACAGTGATTTATATGCACCGACTGCGCCCAGACCATCTGTTTCGTTTTCTAAGCTTGGAATCGCCATACCGATACCAGCCCAACCACCCACACCTGACAGTACAGAAATATACTGTTTACCGTCATGTTTGTAGGTGTTGACGTTACCGATTACACCTGATGCTGTTTTGAAGCGCCACAGTTCACGACCTGTTTGCGCATCAACGGCTTTCAGGTAACCTTCTAATGTACCGTAGAACACGACATCAGTCGCTGTTGCTAAGGCACCAGACCAGACTGAGAAACGTTCTGGGTTTGACCATACGATCTTACCTTCACGGGCATCCCAAGCGATGAAGTTACCTAAGTGTGTACCACCTGGTGCGGGATACATGCTTAATGTTGCACCAACGTATGGTTGACCCGCTACGTATTCCACTTCAAATGGTTCATAGTCCATACAAACGTGGTTGGTTGGCACATAGTACAGACCTGTACGAGGCGAGAATGCCGCTGGCTGTTGGTCTTTAGAACCTAAAGCCGCAGGACAAATACCTGTTGTGTTAACGTCTTCACCGTTACGTGCAGTAGAGTATTTCGCTACACGATCATGTAAACCGGTTTTCAGGTTCACACCGTTTGACCAGTTAACCGCTGGATCATATTTTTCAGCCACTAACAGTTCACCAGTGACGCGGTCCATGGTGTAACCAAAACCGTTACGATCAAAGTGGACAGCGGTTTTATGCATTTTACCATTCACTTTTTGTTCAGCGAGAATGACTTCATTCACACCATCATAGTCCCACTCATCATGTGGTGTCATTTGGTAAACCCATTTCGCCATACCGGTGTCTAAGTCACGACCCCATAAAGACATGGTCCATTTGTTATCACCAGGACGTTGAACCGGGTTCCAGGTAGATGGGTTACCGTTACCGTAGTAGAACATGTTCAGATCTGGATCGTATGAATACCAACCCCATGTTGTACCACCACCAATTTTCCATTGGTCACCTTGCCAGGTTTTCAAAGATGAATCTTTGCCAACTGGTTTCAGCATAGACATGGTTTTGTTAGGATCAACTAACATTTCGTCATCAGGACCCGTGCTGTATGCCGTGTACTGTTCTTTACCATCCAGGCTATAGGCTTTGATATAACCACGTACACCAAACTCACCACCTGAAATACCTACCAGAACTTTATCTTTAAATACGTGAGCCGCTGCAGTGCTGGTCGCACCACGTTTTGCATCATCACGTTTGTCAGACCAAACTACGCTACCGTCAGCGGCATTCAGAGCAACTAATGTTGTATCCGCTTGATTCAGGAAGATTTTTCCATCGCCATAGCTTAAACCACGGTTAACCGTGTCACAGCACATAACAGGCACTGTTTCATCGTAGTTTTGTTTGGGTTCATATTTCCATTTGATCGCACCATCATTATTTAAGTCCAATGCGAATACGATGTTTGGAAATGGTGTGTGAACGTACATAGTACCGTCGATAACCAAAGCGTTACCTTCGTGACCACGTAAAACACCGGTTGAGAAAGACCATGCCATGTTTAAATCTTTGACATTATCTTTGTTAATTTCAGTTAATGTTGAGTAACGTGTATTTGAATAGTTACCTGCTGGCATTACCCAGTTATTCGGATTTTTTTGCATTTCAAGCAATTCATCAGCTACAGCCAAGCCAGGCGCAGTCAATGACATCATTGCGATTGATAAAGTTTTCAGCTTCATTTTATATACCTCTAGTATTGAAGGTTTGTTTTTATAGGTGGCTAATCTATAAATAACCACTGCTGAATACTTTATTCTTATTTTTCCCCTAGCACATTAGGAGCAACTCCCTATATAAGCAGGAATTAATCATAGTTAACTCGGGATTGACTTGGCGCTAGAAATGAATTCTGATTATTCATTTAGAGTGATAACGTGATGCTTGAGTGCTAAACGAACCAGCTGAATGGGTGTCGCTATATTCAACTTTTGCTTTAACTGCGTTTGATAATTAGCCATTGTTTTGAGGCTGATCTTCAATTCTTTCGCGATGGATTCTACTTCCATACCTTCAGCAAGTAAACGAAAAATCTCAAACTCTCTAGGGGTAAGTATTGTGCTTGGCTCCAGATCATCAGCAACATTTTTTAATGCCAATTTTTCGGCAATATCCACACTCAGATATGTTTTGCCTGCAGCGACACTTCTAATGGCTAGCAGCAATTCTTCAGTTGTACTGGTTTTTCTTATGTAGGCTTTTGCACCAGATTGGATAGCTTCATTAGCAAAAAAAGACTCCGGCAGGTTCGAAAATATCATCACACGGGCGCTTGGGTATGTCATTGTAAGCTCATTAACCCTATTTAAGGTCGAGCCATAAGCCGTATTCATATCAATGATGAATACATCCGGTTGATACTCTTCATACAAGGCTGGCAGTTGATCACTCTGGTTGGTCTCTGCAATCACTAATATGTCATTCTGTTCTTCAATTAGACGTTTAATACCAGCACGTACAACATGATGCTCATCAACCAGAATGACTGTTATCATTAATATTTACATCACTTTTATCTTAGGAAAGTAAGTTGGCTTAGAGGCTAAAGACACTTAATACACCACCTAGATTTGTCCAGCTGGAAAGTGATTTGTATAAACCTACTGCTCCATCGCCATCAGCATCATTTTTTAGTCCCATCGCCATACCAATACCGGCCCAGCCACCCAGTCCAGATATCACTGAAACGTATTGTTTGCCATTATGTTCATAGGTATTGACGTTACCAATGATTCCCGATGCCGTCTTAAAACGCCAAAGCTCGCGTCCAGTTTTGGCATCCACCGCTTTTAAGTAGCCTTCAAGGGTGCCGTAAAAAACAATATCTGACCCAGTCGCCAAAGCACCTGACCAGACAGAAAAACGTTCTGGGTTAGACCAGACAATCTTGCCTTCACGGGCATCCCAGGCAATAAAATTACCTAAGTTGGGATCGTCATTTACCGGGTACATTGACAGGCTGGCTCCAACATATGGCTGACCGGCCACATACTCGACTTCAAATGGTTCATAATCCATACAAACATGATTGGTTGGCACGTAAAACAAACCGGTTCGTGGAGAATAAGCCGCCGGTTGCTGATCTTTTGACCCTAACGCTGCAGGACAAATACCCGTTGTATTCTCATCTTCACCATTAAAATCGGGCGAATATTGTTGAACACGGTCATGCCTTCCGGTGGTTAAATCAACCCCTTTTGACCAGTTCACAGATGGATCAAATTTCTTCGCCAGTAATAACTCACCCGTTTCTCTATCCATGGTGTAGGCAAAACCATTCCTATCAAAGTGAACTGCGGTTTTGCGTAGTTTATTTTTAATTTTCTGATCACTGAGAATAATTTCATTCACACCGTCATAATCCCATTCATCATGAGGTGTCATTTGGTAAATCCACTTTGCCATTCCACTATCCAAATCTCTGGCAAACAATGACATAGTCCACTTATTGTCACCGGGTCGTTGTACGGGATTCCATGTGGAAGGATTTGCTGTCCCGTAATAGAACAGATTTAAGTCAGGATCGTATGAAAACCAACCCCATGTGACACCGCCACCGATTTTCCATTGATCACCCTGCCATGTTTTCAGAGATGAATCTTTACCTACCGGTTTCAACATTGAGGTGGTTTTTACAGGATCTACCAACATCTCATCATCGGGTCCTGTGGTATAGGCTTTATACTTCACATTCCCCTGTAAATCATATGCCTGAACATAACCACGAATACCAAATTCACTGCCAGAAATGCCGACTAAAACCGTATCTTTAAAAACAAAAGCGGCGCCAGTACTGGTGGCACCTGTCCTTGGGTCATCACGTTTATCAGACCAAACGACTTTACCTGTGTGCATATCCAACGCAACCAAGGTCGTATCTGCCTGATTAAGAAATATTTTTCCATCTGCATAAGCCAGGCCTCGGTTGACCGTATCACAGCACATGACTGGCACAGTTTCGTCATAGCTCTGCTTGGGTTCGTATTTCCATTTAATAGCACCGTCATTATTTAAATCGAGCGCATAAACAATATTAGGGAAAGGTGTATGAATATATAGAGTATCGTCAATGACTAGAGAATTGCCTTCATGACCACGTAAAACACCTGTCGAAAAAGACCAGGCCATGTTCAGCTTGTTAATATTTTTTTTATTGATTTGCTTGAGTGATGAGTATCGTTGGTTATTATAATTTCCGGCTGGCATCACCCAGTTTGCCGGATCATCTTGAAGTTTTTGTAATTCATCAGCTTGGCTGGTGCCAGCATAAATTCCGACTGCAGAAGCAATTAAAAATCTTAGAAATGTCATATTACTCAGTTTATTCATTAAAAATGCGTTTTCAGGGCATGTAGGTCATCACACTCTATGCCTAAAAAACGAATGAATCACCGGCAAATCTTCCCGATCTGACCAGTCTGAGTATTTTCACATGTGACAAGTGAACCTTGGCTGAATAAAAAAAGCCCGACATCAAACGATGCCGGGCCTTTTATTCAGACTAAGATTACGGAGTAATCTATATCATCTGGGTCTTACAGGCTGAATACGCTCAGAACACCACCCAGGTTAGTCCAGCTAGACAGTGATTTATATGCACCGACTGCGCCTAGACCATCTGTTTCGTTTTCTAAGCTTGGGATCGCCATACCGATACCAGCCCAACCACCGACACCTGACAGTACAGAAATATACTGTTTACCGTCATGTTTGTAGGTGTTGACGTTACCGATAACGCCTGATGGAGTTTTGAATCTCCACAGCTCACGACCTGTTTGCGCATCAACGGCTTTCAGGTAACCTTCTAATGTACCGTAGAACACGACGTCAGAAGCGGTTGCTAAGGCACCAGACCAGACTGAGAAACGTTCTGGGTTTGACCATACGATCTTACCTTCACGGGCATCCCAAGCGATGAAGTTACCTAAGTGTGTACCACCTGGTGCGGGGTACATGCTTAATGTTGCACCAACGTATGGTTGACCTGCTACATATTCCACTTCAAATGGTTCATAGTCCATACATACATGGTTGGTTGGCACGTAGAACAGACCTGTGCGTGGAGAATACGCTGAAGGTTGCTCATCTTTAGAACCCAATGCTGCAGGGCATACGCCAGATGTATTCACATCTTCACCGTTACGTGCAGTAGAGTACTTCGCTACACGATCATGTAAACCGGTTTTCAGGTTCACACCGTTTGACCAGTTAACCGCTGGATCATATTTTTCAGCCACTAACAGTTCACCAGTGACGCGGTCCATGGTGTAACCAAAACCGTTACGGTCAAAGTGGACAGCAGTTTTATGCATTTTGCCTTTCACTTTTTGATCAGCAAGTACAACTTCGTTGATACCGTCATAATCCCACTCATCATGTGGCGTCATTTGGTAAACCCATTTCGCCATACCGGTGTCTAAGTCACGACCCCATAGAGACATTGACCATTTGTTATCACCAGGACGTTGAACCGGGTTCCAGGTAGATGGATTACCTGAACCATAGTAGAACATGTTCAGATCTGGATCGTATGAATACCAACCCCATGTTGTACCACCACCAATTTTCCATTGGTCACCTTGCCAAGTTTTCAAAGATGAATCTTTGCCAACCGGCTTCAGCATAGACGTTGTTTTGTTAGGATCAACTAACATTTCATCATCAGGACCCGTGCTGTAGGCTTTGTATTTAACGTTACCATCTAAGTCATAGGCTTGAACGTAACCACGTACACCAAACTCACCACCTGAGATACCGACTAACACTTTATCTTTGAATACAAATGCAGCACCCGTGCTTGTTGCACCACGTTTAGCATCATCACGTTTATCAGACCAAACCACTTTGCCGTCTTCAGCATTTAATGCAACAAGTGTTGTATCGGCTTGGTTCAGGAAGATTTTGCCGTCTGCATAGCTTAAACCACGGTTAACCGTGTCACAGCACATAACAGGCACTGTTTCATCGTAGTTTTGTTTTGGCTCATATTTCCATTTGATCGCACCGTCACTGTTTAAGTCCAACGCATAAACGATGTTTGGGAAAGGAGTATGCACATACATAGTGTCACCGATAACCAAAGAGTTACCTTCGTGACCACGTAAAACACCGGTTGAGAAAGACCATGCCATGTTTAAATCTTTGACATTGTCTTTGTTGATTTGAGTTAATTCAGAGTAACGTTGGTTGTTGTAGTTACCTGCTGGCATTACCCAGTTATTCGGATCTTTTTGCATTTGCAATAATTCATCAGCAGCAGCCAAGCTTGGCACAGCTAAAGTCATCATTGCGATTGATAAAGTTTTCAGCTTCATTAGAGTGACCTCTATTAATTGTTATTTAACATGACGGCAACACTGGCCGGTCAGGGAGGACTCTATTCGGCTTTTACCTTCTTTTCATTAGGGAATAATCACCCATAGTTCGGGATATATTCCCAAGCATGGCGGAAAGGCTTCCCACACAATATTAATAAGATTCCTGAAAATAATTGAAAATCTAGTATTAACTGCTGACTACACCGTACTTTATGGCTAAGCGAACCATTTCTGCCGATGAATTAAAACCCAATTTATGTTTTAACATGGTCTGGTAATTAGCAATAGTTTTCGCTTCCAGACTTAACTGGGAGGCAACCTGTGAAATGGTCAGTCCTTCAGCCAACAGCCTGAATATTTCAAACTCACGAGTACTCAATCTTTGGGTAGGGTCATCCGAGCCAGACACACTTTGCATAGCAATTTTCTGTGCCATTTCAGCACTTAAAAAGTTTTTGCCATTCATTACCTGATGAATAGCCGTCACCAGGTCTTGACTATCACCTGATTTGATAACGTAACCTTTTGCTCCAGCACTCATTGCTTGCATCGCTAATGTCACATTTTCATGCATTGAAAAGACAATAATACGAGCATTTCGAAACTTACCACAGATCCTTCTTACTGCTTCCAAACCGCCAATACCCGGCATCGACATATCAGTGATCAGGATGTCGGGTAATAATTCTGTGTATGCCTGATAGGCTTTTTCCCCGCTTGGAATTTCTTTCACAACCTGAAACTCATCGTAACTGTTCAGCATACTCGCTAGACCTGATCGTACAATCTCATGATCATCAGCCAATAGAATCTTAATTTTTGCCATCGATCTCTCCGATACCACACGGTAGCTTCACTTTAATTTTCATGCCTTGTCCTGGCTGACTTTCAATATGAATGTGACCTGATACTGTCTCTACCCGTTCTCGCATACCTAATAATCCATAGCCTTTTTTTATCAAGTTTAAATCGCATCCCTGACCGTTATCCATCACGTCGATAATAATGTCATTGTCTTTTCTGTAAAGCAGAATTTTAGCTTCAACATTGTTACCAGCGTGACGACTGATGTTAGTTAAACCTTCCTGAATGATACGGTAACAGCTTAATTGCATATGCTCATCAAGTAACCTCAAATTACAATTTATGGTCAATTCAAGTTGATGCTGCGGATGGTTATAAATCCAGTCATTAACCAACTCATGTAAACAATGTGCCAAACCAAATTCAGATAAATTAGGGGGGCGTAATTGTTTAAGATTCGATCTCAGAATATCTGACATTCTCTCGCTACGTTGCCTTAGATTAGCGATGGTATTTTCTTTTGTATTGGGATCATCTGAGTGATAAAACTTGTCCAACTCAATACGCATTGTGGTTAAAAGTTGACCAAGCTCATCGTGTAGCTCTGCCGCAATACGCTTTCGTTCGATTTCTTGTAATTCAACGGCTTTTCTCTTTTGTATGTGAAAAACCTTTTTTAAACTCTCACTTGACTCAATAATACGAAAAATAAGGCGTTTGATATTGGATAAGGATAGATAACGTAGACGTCCAGTTTTCTCTTCCTTCTGCCTTGGAAAGTTAAGTTGACCGTCAATACGCTCTAAAATGAGTGAGAACAGAAACACGACCAGGCAGCTTGATAATATGAATGTAAATAAAATGGGAATTAATAACTCGGCAATACCTATCCCAACATATTTCAGCTCATGATATATATCACTGCGAATAATGACTTCACCGACATGCCTGGAGTGAATCACTACCGGCTCAACAATATAAACAGATTTAAGATGAAAGATATCTAAAATGACTTTCATCACTTTTGTCATCACCCCATCAGTATCAGATTGATATTGATGATTACTTTCAATCATAGAACCATCTTGAGAGATGAACTCAATATTCAAACGATCTAAATTACGCCATTGTTGTAGTTCAAATATAGGAATCTGATTTTTATCTGTCTCGGCGATATTAAAATCGTCAATCTGCTCACGAATCATAGATGAAACCAAGGTGGCTTCCTGAGTAGTTTCACGATGGTTAATCAAGTAGATTTGTACTAGGGCTAAGACTTCTAAGAAAATTAGAAAGCAAATTAATCCAGCGATAAATAACGCTACTTTCTGTGCAACTGAGCCGGTCAATATTTTATTCATCAATACCCTTATCGTGAGGCTTAAAAATACCTGTAGTCCCTAACGAAATAAGTTTGGTATTTAGGTTTTCATACCCAAGCACACCTTGCTACATCAACATCCTTAGATATAAACAATGCAGTCGAAGCCGACTATTATAGCTTTTTTAACCACAGACACACCTAGAATCCCATTTTGATTTAGAGATATAAAAAAAGGCCCGACATCAAAAGATACCGGGCCTTTTATTCAGACTAAGATTACAGAGTAATCTATATCATCTGGGTCTTACAGGCTGAATACGCTCAGAACACCACCCAGGTTAGTCCAGCTAGACAATGCTTTATAAGCACCGACTGCGCCTAGACCATCTGAGCTGTTTTCTAAGTCAGGAATCGCCATACCGATACCAGCCCAACCACCGACACCTGACAGCACAGAAACGTACTGTTTACCGTCATGTGTGTAAGTATTGACGTTACCGATTACACCTGATGCTGTTTTGAAGCGCCATAGTTCACGACCTGTTTGTGCATCAACGGCTTTCAGATAACCTTCCAATGTACCGTAGAACACGACATCAGTCGCTGTTGCTAAGGCACCAGACCAGACTGAGAAACGTTCTGGGTTTGACCATACGATCTTACCTTCACGGGCATCCCAAGCGATGAAGTTACCCATGTGAGTACCACCTGGTGCAGGGAACATATTCAGCGTTGCACCCACATAAGGTTGACCCGCTACGTATTCCACTTCAAATGGTTCATAGTCCATGCATACATGGTTGGTTGGCACATAGTACAGACCTGTACGAGGCGAGAATGCCGCTGGCTGTTGGTCTTTAGAACCTAAAGCCGCAGGACAAATACCCGTAGTATTAACGTCTTCGCCATTGGCTGCTGTTGAGTATTTTGCAGCACGCTCAGGCAGACCTGTTTTCATATTAATACCAGTTGCCCAGTTAACTGCTGGATCATATTTTTCAGCCACTAACAGTTCACCCGTGACGCGGTCCATGGTGTAACCAAAACCGTTACGGTCAAAGTGGACAGCGGTTTTACGCATTTTGCCTTTCACTTTTTGATCAGCAAGAATGACTTCGTTGATACCGTCATAATCCCACTCATCATGTGGCGTCATTTGGTAAACCCATTTCGCCATACCGGTGTCTAAGTCACGACCCCATAGAGACATTGACCATTTGTTATCACCAGGACGTTGAACCGGGTTCCAGGTAGATGGATTACCTGAACCATAGTAGAACATGTTCAGATCGGGGTCATAAGAAATCCAGCCCCAAGTGGTACCACCACCAATTTTCCATTGGTCACCTTGCCAGGTTTTCAAAGATGAATCTTTGCCAACTGGTTTCAGCATAGACATGGTTTTGCTTGGATCAACTAACATTTCTTTGTCAGGACCTGTGCTGTATGCCGTGTACTGTTCTTTACCATCCAGGCTATAGGCTTTGATATAACCACGTACACCAAACTCACCGCCTGAGATACCGACTAAGACTTTGTCTTTAACAACAAATGCAGCGCCTGTGCTGGTTTCACCTTTTTTAGGATCACCACGTTTATCAGACCAAACCACTTTGCCGTCTTCAGCATTTAATGCAACAAGTGTTGTATCGGCTTGGTTCAAGAAAATTTTGCCATCGCCATAGCTTAAACCACGGTTAACCGTGTCACAGCACATAACAGGCACTGTTTCATCGTAGTTTTGTTTGGGTTCATATTTCCATTTCATCGCACCATCGTTGTTTAAGTCCAACGCATAAACGATGTTTGGGAAAGGAGTATGGACATACATAGTGTCACCGATAACCAAAGAGTTACCTTCGTGACCACGTAAAACACCGGTTGAGAAAGACCATGCCATGTTTAAATCTTTGACATTGTCTTTGTTGATTTGAGTTAATTCAGAGTAACGTTGGTTGTTGTAGTTACCTGCTGGCATTACCCAGTTATTCGGATTTTTTTGCATTTCAAGCAATTCATCGGCAGCAGCCAAGCCTGGCACTGCCAATGTCATCATTGCTAATGACAAAGTTTTCAGCTTCATTTTTAATCCCTAGTGTTTGATTACAGAACATGTCGAGAGGAATAACAACGACATGGTTCCCACACTTTATGCTCGTTATGCCCAAGAATCATTACCAAAGATTCCCGATTTTAGCGGGAACAAATCGACACAACTTAAGGAAGTAAAACCTAAACTGATGAAATAATTGTCATTTAATCAAAAATCACTGCTCCGTAATTACACCATATTTCATGGCCAATCTGACCAATTCAACCGGAGAATGAATATCTAGCTTCTGTTTGAGACTTGTTTGGTAATTAGCTACTGTTTTTTGACCGATATTTAATCGTCCCGCAATTTCTTCTACTAACTTTCCTTCCGCCAATAAACGGAAAACTTCAAATTCCCGTGAAGTTAATCTTTGCGTCGGGTTATCATCGCCAGTCAAACTTTGCAAAGCGACTTTTTGTGCCATATCTGCACTCAAAAAGCTTTTGCCTGACGCGACTTCTTTTACTGCCTTAACAAGATCCTCAGCATTACCCGATTTTGCTACGTAACCCATGGCGCCAGCGGTCAGCGACTGAATTGCATAGGTCGCATTTTCATGCATAGAGAACATAATGACTCGTGCATCAGGCCAACGATGAAGAATCCTGCGTAATGCCTCAAGCCCCCCCATACCAGGCATCGACATATCCATCACTAAAACATCCGGACGATTCTCCGGATAAGTTTGATAGGCCTGTTCTCCACTCTCCGCTTCAGCAATCACTTTTATGTCTGAATTTTGTTCGAGTAATCGACATAAACCTGATCTGACTACGGCATGGTCATCAGTCAGCATGACTTTAATTAACTGGCTCACGCATTATCTCCTTGTTTGGGAACCGTCACATCAATCGTGACGCCTTGATTTAAATTAGATGTAATATCAAAAGTGCCGCCCACACTGTCTAAGCGTTCTTTCATTCCTGCGAGACCAAAACGCTGTGTGTGCTGTGATGGTTCAAAGCCTTTGCCGTTATCACTCACGGTCAAATGAATGGCACGCTTTTCCTCTTTTAAAATGATCCATGCCTGCTTGGCTTTTGAGTGGCGGCTGATATTGGTTAGGCATTCCTGTATGACGCGATATAGTGTTAATTGGGCATTTTCTTCCAGTGACGAGAACTCACCATCAAATTGATATTCCACTTCAATATTCGGATGTCTTTCACGCCAGCTATCCACTAACTCCTGCATTGCTGCAATAAAACCTAGTTCATCGAGTCCGCCCGGACGCAAGCGCTGCAGCATGGTTCGCAGAATATCCATCATCAAGCCCACCACTTCATCAATCGCCGAAGCACTTTTTTTAGCAGCCTCAAGATCGTTGGTAGACTTAATCACCGAAGCATCAACATGAATTGCCGTCAGATGCTGACCAATTTCATCATGCAGTTCATGAGCAAGACTTTTTCGCTCAGCTTCCTGCAAACGAATAATCTGTTGTGTCAGGCGATGATTATTACGAATACTGCTTTGTAAGGTTGAAGCCATCATGTTGAATTTATGGCTGATACTGGCCATTTCGGGTAATTCAAAAATAGGCAATCTGCTATCCAGATTCCCAGTTTCGATATCAGTCAGCGCAGAAATAATCTGATCGATGGGTTTTAAGGCGCGGGCCACTACCAGATAAACCAGAATATTCACAAAGACAAAAAATAATGAAATCATGGTCAATAGTGTTTTCGTCTCATCCCAGGCCTCGGCTATTTCATTATCAGGCTTAGGTTTTATGACTAACTCACCAATTTTTTGCGAATTCACATAAACCGGCAGTCGCTCAGGTTTTAAATCATCAAGGGCAGAATACATTTCGCGACCAAACCAGTCAGGATATGGCTTATGGTCGTTACTGGTTTCATCTTCATTACTTTCGATAAGCTGATTATGCATGCCATAAAATTCGATTCTTAAATGCCTGACTCCCGTGAGTTTATTCAGCATAAAAGGTGACTCAGGCTGCTCTTTAAGCACTTTGTCTTTGAATTTAAAATGACTTAACTCGGCATTTAGCATGTGTAAGGCGAAGTCCATGGTAGAGGCGACTTCAGCCCTAACATCTTCACGAGCACTATGGATCGCTTTTACTGCGCCAATCACTAAGATAATTAACAAGACAGCTGTGACGATAAGATTGAGTCTATATCTGAGATTCATGCACTAGGACTATGTGAAATAAATAAGCATTCTAGTATTGCAGTGATGTCTTGGAGATAGGAGAAATTCCCTTTTACAAAAATGACAGACAAAAAAAAGCCCCGATTAACGGGGCTTTTTGACTTTCTTTGAAAGAAAGGCGTTTTAGCGGTTGCAAATATACATTGTTACTTCAAAGCCGAAACGCATGTCTGAGTATTCTGGTTTAGTCCACATAGTCAATTCCTCTTAATTGATTCAGTCATTATTGGCTGAATTCCATAGTTCACAGTCTACGGATTTGTGTAAACAATTCAGAGAGGTTTTTACTGGTCATGACTCAGGATTTTTCTGAATAAACTAAGCAGGATTATCTCACGCATCAAGCAAACCACTACGAATTGCCAAACGCGCTAACTCTGCAGAGTTTGAGACATTCAATTTTTGCTTGATATTGGTATGATGAGTGCCCACTGTTTTTGGACTTAAATTCAAGATATCCGCAATTTCGTTTACCGTTTTACCTTCCGCCAGCAAACGGAAGACTTCAAACTCTCGCTGACTCAAAACATCAATCGGATTCTCTGAACCAGTCAGTTTTTGCATGGCTAACTGCTGAGCGATTTCAGGCGCAATACAGGTTTTACCCTGAGCGACCATTTCTACTGCTCGTAGCATTTCTTCAGGCGCACTGCGTTTGGGAATGAAACCTAACGCCCCTGCCTGCATTGCCCTTGTCGTAAAGACACTATCTTCATGCACACTGAGGACAAGAATTTTTGCAGAGGGGTCTCTGGCAGTGATCCTTTCTATGGCGCCTACACCACCGATGCCAGGCATAGATATGTCCATAACAACAATATCAGGATGATGTTTACTGAAATCCTGAACAGCCTGCTCACCACTACCTGCCTCTGCAATCACCGTAAATTTGTCACCATCTTCCAAAAGTCGACGAAATCCTGCTCGCACCAGTTCGTGATCATCAACCAGCAATATTGTTTTTTTATCCAGACTCATAATAATCTGTCCGCTCTTAGAGGAATAACCACGCTGACTTTAACGCCATTGCCTGGCTCACTGGTAAGTTCAAACTCACCCCCGAGGCTGTGAGCACGCTCGCGCATACCCAACAATCCAAAGTCGACGTCAGAATGTAGGTCTTTAACAACCATACCTTTACCGTTGTCTTTAATCTCGATAGAAAGATTATCTATATCACTATTACTGGCTTTCTGTGTTTTTACAATAACATTGATCTGACTTGCCTCCGCATGTCTGACTGCATTGGTTATTGCTTCCTGCACCACACGGAATACCGTCATATTCATCATTTCATTCAGATTATCTAAACGACCTGACACCCGAATATCAAACTGGATATCAGGCTCACGTGCCTGCCAGCTGGTAATCGCTTGCTCAAGTGTCGGCACCAATCCTAAATCATCCAAAGGACTCGGGCGTAAACGCGTGATCATATTATGAACTACATCGTATATATGACTCGTCGTATCAATAATAGCCTGGGCACTGTTGAACACTCGCGGTTCGCTCTGCTCCGTACGATTGCGGATTAATACCGCATCGGTTTTTATCGCTGTCAGGCACTGACCCAACTCATCATGAAGCTCTCTGGCTAAATGACGCCGTTCCGCTTCTTGTACTTCATCCATATGCTGAGTCAGTAAACGCGTCTCCCTGAGTTGCGTTCTAGCGGCCTCAGCCTGTTTTAGCTCGGTGATATCACGCAGTGTACAAATCAGACCAATGACCTGCTGCTCTTTATCAAATAACGGCACCGTTGACATGAGTAAGGCCACTTTTTCGCCATCTGGTCGTAACAGCGTAGTCTCCATGTTTTCTGTGATTTCACAGTTTTCTAAAATGGAAGCTATTTTCTGATGAGACTGTTCAAAGCCCAGGTTAGCAAGTGCTTCACCTTTTAACACCAAGGTTTGTTTGGCAAATAAACGTTCGGCTGTAGAGTTACAAAATGTGATATTACCAGCATGATCCAGTGACAAAATGGCATCGCCGGACTGCCGAACTAACATGGCTAAACGTTGATTTTCTGCCATACTCAGTTCCAGCGCCTGACCCATTCTATTGAAGGTATGACTGATTTGATTCATTTCAGTCAGGCTGAAATCCGGCAGGCGTAAGTGCAAATCGCCTTTCTCAAACGCAGACAAAACTTGCAATAGTCTCTGCAAAGGCCTTAAAAACCAGTCAACACCCCAGTAAAGGAAAATACTGACAAATACAAAAGCCACCATACCTAAGGCCAGGATGCTCCGTATATCCATCCAACGGTCACTGATTTCTTGCATTGGCGCAGCATAAATCACCATATGGCCGGTGCCAAACCGTTTAGAGAGAGGTGTCACTTCGGGAAACAGCACTTTGACAAACCACTCAGGAGGCTCGACTTTGAGTGTTTCATCCGGCTCTCCTTCGAAAAGAAGCCCCTGCGAATCGAACATCAAAATATGTAAACTTCTTATCTGACTCAGCGCTTTGACCATTTCATGGATTTGCTGGTTGATACCATAATCCCGGTTAAGCGGTTTATCGGCTAAGGTCAGAGTAATAAGACGAGCTGCGGCAGCCATCGTATCTTCAACTTCAATCTGAACAGATTTTCGTGCGTTAGTAATCAGAACACCGGTACTGGCGAGTAATGCCACCAGTAAGAGCACGGTAAAAAACAGATTAACTTTTAACTTAAGACTCATCGTAACTCAGTTTCTGTTACGCCCTTAGCGCCCAGATTATCGACCCAGCGAATCATAATCTTATCGCCAACGGCTCCTCCCGCCAATTGAAAAGAGAAATAAGGATTACGAGCCGTTGCCGTGCCACATTTTATCGCCATCACCTCGTTACCATTTCGCCAGCAACGAATATCCTGAATAAATTGGGCTGGAATCAACTCACCGTTTTCATCCTTACCTCTACCGGTATGCATCGGATGGGCGAGTAATACTCTAACGGTCGTATCGCCTTCTTTTAGTTTGGCACGAATCCGGTCTCGGGCAGTTATGGCCATCAGGCACATCCTCCAATATCAACTGAGATGTCACGTGAGGTTTGATAAAGCTTGCCATCGGCACGAATGACAGCAATGATTTTTGAATCTTCCGCCACTTTTATCATGCTTTTGAATGGCAGTTTTACACCTTCTGTGAGTTCGATACTCATTGCTAATGGATTGGGATTTTTATCCACGAGAATAGCAATCCGTTCTATATTCTCCAAACTGGATATCACCTCAAATGGCACAGAGGCGCCATTAACGGCGTAGCTAGGTGGTGAGCCCACTTTAAAACTCACTTTATCTTCTGGAATATCTTGTGCCTGTCCTAATAAGGCAAGCAGCGCATCCTCAACCGTATCCGCCGTAAAGGCATCAGAGGGCCAATGTGCCAGTACGCGTTTTGGAGCCAGCAAGCCAGTACTGGCCACCAATGCCAATGTAGATGCTGAAATAGCACTTTTCAAAAACTGTCTGCGTCGCTTGTCGGCATTCTCCGTCATTATTTAATTTTCCATCTCACTCATCGCATTCTCAACTTCCCGCAATCTTGAAGCAATTTTGGAAAGTTGATATTCATCATGACCAGCCGCCTCTGCAGCCAGGTGCAATTGATCTGCAGCGGCCTTCAGTAAGCCTGACTGATAGTAATACTCAGCAAGCCATGCATGCGACTCGCTTTTTTGCCCCATATCACCTTTCGCCTGGGCCATTAGCTTATATATCTGCCGTCCTGTCTCACCCAGCTCAATCTGGGTCTGTAATAGCTTAGCCGCTTTATCGGGTCTGCCTGTTGTTAACAAGGCATGCACCTCATTCAGCGTCAATGCACGATCGTCAGGATATAGACGCTGATTGTCTTCATAAATCGCCAGGGCTGCATCGACACGACCTATTGATAATTCAATATCTGCCAACGCCAATTGATAGGCCAAACGATCAGGCTCTTTCTCAATCAATGGCATCAAACGCTGACGCGCTAGGGTGTATTGTGCACTCTTCATTAATGCCAGCACATAACCATAATTCAGCGGATCTTTATTTTCTGGTTTATCTTCCGTTAATTGCTGTTGATAATACTTAATCAAATCCTGACTATCCTGCGCCGTCATCACACGAAGCTTTTCTCTGACTAAGTAAAACTGCTCATGATCTGAAAGCCTTGGTTTTACCTTATATTGAGATGCACGACCTCTAGCATCGGCTATACGTGATGTGGTGACTGGGTGAGTTCGTAAAAACTCTGGAATCGCATCGCCACCATAAAAGCGACTCGCTTGCTGGAGCTTTTCAAAAAAACTGGGCATCGCATCAGGATTAAACCCTGATTTAACTAATGTCTGCATCCCTATATTGTCAGCTTCTGCCTCATTCGCCCTGGTATAGTCAATCTGACTCTGAATACTCCCTGCCTGCACTGCCATGATCGCCGCCGAACCGGCTTTAGGATCAGCGGCACCCAACAGTGCTGCAGCAATCATGGCAGCTGTTCGGGGAATCGTCATCCGTTTTGAATTTTCAAAGCTTCTCAATATATGGCGTTGCGTGATATGCGCAATCTCATGCGACATTACCGAAGCCAGCTCATCTTCATTTGCTGCGGTCAGAATCAAGCCTGAATTGACACCTACATACCCACCTGGCGTAGCAAACGCATTTACAGTAGCGTCAGGAACAACAAAAAAAGTGTAGTTCAAATTAGGTTCATTACTATTAGAAGCCAATCGGTAACCTAAGGACTGAATATAACTATTCACCTCAGGATCTTCTACCAAGTCAGTGCTTTGTTGTAAGCGCCAGAAAAACGCCTGACCAATCTCCTGCTCTTCTCGAGGAGAAATCAATTCACCTGCGCTATCCCCCATTTCAGGTAAGGCAATATCCAGCGCCCAGCCACTACTAAGATGACTGAAAAAAACTAAACTTACGATTTGAAATATTGTTCTCATAAGCCAAATAGACCCGCCAGTAAGGTACACGGTTCCAGTGAGACACTGAATATAAATCCGTTTATCATTGCATCATTCTAAGAAAAAATGGGATAAGTAGTATGTCAGAATTTCAAAAAGAAATTGATACCTCCGGCCTCAATTGCCCTCTTCCTGTGTTAAAAGCCCGGAAAGCACTCGCCGATATGTCACCTGGACAACGGCTTTTATTGATTGCCACCGACAAAGGTGCAAATAAAGATATTCCTACTTTTTGTAAAATGACAGGCAATACATTAATAGAAATGTCTGAAGTCGACGATAAATATCATTTTGTTGTTGAGAAAGCCTAATTTGACATCGTACTGAATGGTGGCGATTCATCACACTACGCGCCAATATTGATCACTTGCTCAGTTATGATCCGAAACAGCACATCGCCAAATACTGCTGAATAAGCGCTGAACAGAATTTACTCTATAAAAAACAGTAACTAATATCTGTTTTAATGCCAGAGTAAAAGGTGGCACCTTATCTGCTTGTTTTTAAAATGTTTTTTCATTTTAAATAATATGGAGCAGTTATTAATGAACAACATCAGTCCACTCAAACACACAGGATTCATTGCCAGTTCTATCTTTTTCACGATATTAAGCAGCCCGGCATTTGCGGAAATAAGCTGTGATTCAGAATCAACAGAAGCGAAACATCATTACATTCCGGCTAATAATAAAACGGTCCACTGGGGCTACTTTAGTAAAAATAAAGCACCACAGGCAGTTGTTCAATCTGGTGATTTTGTGACTCTGGAAACATTGACACATCATGCTAATGACGACGCAGAAAGAATGGTAAAGGGCGATCCCGGTGCTGAGAGCGTTTTTAAATGGGAAAAAAATGATAAAGGTGTGGATCGACGCGGTGCTGGCCCCATGGATGCGTCAATCTATGGTCGTGGTGCCGGTGAAGGTTTCGGAGTTCATGTTTTAACTGGTCCGGTCTATGTCTGTGGTGCAGAGCCAGGTGACGTTCTTGAAGTACGCATTCTGGATATGTACCCACGTCCCTCTGGAAACCCTAAGTATGCTGGCAAAACATATGGGGTCAATGCTGCAGCATGGTGGGGATATCACTACAACGATATGATCGAAGATCCAAAACCGCGTGAAGTCATTACTATTTTTGAGCTTGACGCAACAGGTGAGAAAGACTGGGCAAAAGCTATCTACAACTATCGATGGGTACCACAGACAGACCCAAATGGGGTTGTCCATGAAAAAATTGACTACCCTGGTGTTCCCGTTGATCACAGCACCATCACAAAAAACACAAAAGTCCTTGAGAATATTCGCGTTCCTGTCAGATTACATTTTGGAACAATGGGGGTAGCTCCGGTCGAAACTGATTATGTCGACTCTATTCCTCCAGGCTATTTTGGCGGCAACATTGATGACTGGCGTATTGGTAAAGGTGGCACCATGTACTATCCGGTTGCGGTTGAAGGCGCCTTACTCAGTGCCGGCGATCCGCATGCAGCACAAGGTGACTCAGAACTTGCTGGAACCGCTATCGAAACCTCAATGACAGGCGTCGTTCAAGTTATTCTTCACAAACAAAATGAGTTGCAAGATACGGTTTTGCAAGGCCTGGATTATCCTCTACTGGAAACAGACACCGAATGGGTTGTTCACGGCTTTAGTTATCCTAATTACCTTGAAGCACTTGGGGAAAAAGCACAGAGCGAGATTTACGCAAAATCCTCTATCGACAATGCCATGCGCGATGCTTTTAGAAAAATGCGCCACTTCCTGATGACGGCTAAGGGACTCACTGAAGATGAGGCCATTTCATTAATGTCAGTATCCGCTGACTTCGGTATTACACAAGTGGTAGATGGTAATTGGGGCGTTCATGGTGTCATTGAAAAACGCGTCTTTGCTGGCGATTCAATAAACTGATTAGCTTTAATATTTTTATCCATCAGAACACCAAAAAGGCTATCTACAGATAGCCTTTTTAATGGAACACTCCTGCTCGATGACCAGGAATAAAATTGTGATGAGGTATTTTGTTCTTCTATTTCGATTTACTAATGATGCCTGACATTAGCCAGACAGTTTTATCTGGTAAAAATGAGTCTGAAACCATAATGCTGAATCATCCATTATCACGTCAGTATCATTTTGTTAGTGTCCCAAAATTGTCCCAAATGGGCATTTTTAGGATCTGACGCTGAAACCAGATTAATGTAACTTATTGAAAAAATGAAGATTAATTGGCGTCCCCGGCAGGAGTCGAACCTGCGACCTTCCCCTTAGGAGGGGGACGCTCTATCCTGCTGAGCTACGGGGACATTGGGCAGGCATTATAACAGCGATAAGCCTGAAGCCTAAAACTCAATATTGTTTCTGAGTCATCATCACTAAAACGCGATACGCCACTGGTCAAATTAGTCTGGATTATGTGTTTTAACTCAACGTGATTTTAAACAGACAAAAAAGCCGTCACTCTATGACGGCTTTAAACGTTTGAAATACTGAAATTAATTAGACAGCTAGTTTTGCTTTACGGCGTAAGCCCATAAAACCCAGTAGTGCAGGTGCAAACAGCAAGACAGCTGGTGGTAAAGGAACCGCAGAAACTTCGAAAGAAGTAAAGCGAACTTCACCCAGGATGTTAGTATTTATCGATTGTCCTCTGTCATCCCAAGTTATGTAAGCTAAATCGTCTGCTCCAACCCAGCTTATGCCATTAGCCAACCAAGTTTGTGTGCTAATGACAATATCGCCAGTATCAAACAGGTCAGATAAAGTGAATGAGCTAGAAGCAGAGCTCCAGTTAAAAACGGAAAACTCTCCGAAAGACAATACGCCGTCGTTATTCAGATCTTCTCCCACAAAATTCCCAGAAAACGTAAATTCACCACCGTCATAAGTCGGCCATCCTGCATCAAAATTAGCTTTAACAACAGTCGCAGCAGAAGCTGTCAGAGATAACGTCAATAAACCCAGGCTTAATAGCATCCACACTATTTTTTTCATAAAAATCTCCATTTCATGCAGCCCAGCCCTGATGCCACTAATGCACAGCTGTAGGTTTTCCGTCCCTGACTCACATCAGGTTTGGCGATAATATGTTGAACAAAATTAATAAATTAAAGTTAACTTGCTATGGCGAGTAACAGATGAACACTTATATTCTGTTGTTAACAGGTTACTTAAATCGAATTAGAAAAAAAATCATCCTTAAGTATGATTTTTTTAAAAATTGACTTTAAATTCATAGTAAAAATTGAGTCAAAAAAATGTTCAGAGAGAATATTAACTCACGTCAACATATCTCTAATTGAGTTTAGATTCAGTAGAGCGAACAAATCCTCTACAAAAGATATGTTGAATCGCTAACACACTGTTTACCCTTAATTAAGCAGCAATTCTTTGGAACTCCAAAGTCACTATCGCCCATTCATAATCATTAACTTACCAGTAACGTGATAGACATCATGCTTTCGTATAAAAGCAGTTAACTTTCACTTTTCACTGCCGATATAAGATGCATACAATTAAATTGCACACTATTTGCGAAGAGGCGAAAAAAAGACATGTTTGGTAAAACAAAACAGTTAATCACCGAGAATGCGGTATTAAAAAACGAACTCACTCCCTTGCTGGAGATTTTCACCGCAATGCAGTCATCACTCGCCATTATTGAGTTCACACCTGAAGGTATCATCACCACAGTAAACGACAATTTTTCTCGGGTAACAGGTTATTCCTCTTCTGAACTGATAGGACAGCATCATCAACTGTTATGCGATAAATCCGAAGTTGAATCTTCCCGATATAAAGATTTTTGGAAGCATCTAAAGAACGGTGAGTATTTTTCAGGGGAAGTATTACGCAAGCATAAAAACGGCCATGATATATGGCTGGAAGCCAATTATTTCCCAATAAAAAATGGTGAAGGCCGTGTCGTTAAAATTTTTAAGATTGCTAACGATGTGACCGAACGTGTAGAACATTCTCGTAGTAATGATAGTTTGCTATCTGCAATCGATCGTTCAATGGCTATCATAGAGTTTGATATGGGAGGTCGTGTCACCAATGCCAATCAAAATTTTCTGAGCCTTATGGGATATAAGCTTGATGAAGTGAAAGGACAGCACCATAGAATTTTTTGTGACTCAGACTATGTAAAAAGTCCTGAATATGCCAAGTTCTGGGAACAATTGAATGAGGGACGTTTTATTGCAGACAATTTTAAACGGATAAATAAATATCAATCTGCTGTTTGGTTGGAAGCCACCTATAACCCTATATTCGATAGTAATGGCAAGCCCTATCGAGTCATTAAATTTGCCACTGACATTACTGAAAAAGTTCGCCGTTCCGAGGAAGAAAAAGCGGCCGCTAACACAGCCTATACAATATCACTGGAGACAGAAAAGTTATCCTCGACAGGTGAAGATATTATTTTTAAAACCATTGATAAACTTGAAGAATTGAAACAACAATTCAGTCATTCATCAACCGAGTTGGAACAGCTAGGTGTAGAAACCGCACAAATATCATTTATCGTTAAAACGATCAGCGATATCACTGAACAAACAAACTTACTCGCCTTAAATGCCGCAATAGAAGCTGCAAGAGCGGGTGATAGTGGGCGTGGTTTTGCTGTTGTGGCTGATGAAGTTCGCTCACTGGCTACACGGACCTCACAATCAACGGCCGAAATAGCGAGCATGATTAATAAAATCCAGTCTAAAAGTGATTCCGTCATAAAAAGTATGTCCGGAAGCATGTCGGGTGTCGAATCAGGCGTTGAGTTTGCTAATACCGCAGGGAATACCATCAGCCAAATCAGAAGCGGTGCAAAAAAAGTCGTGGAAGTGGTAGAAAATTTATCGAATCTTCACTAACACTATTAGTGATAAACCATCGAGCCGCACACAGGTGTGTGGCTCGATAATATTTATTGTGCCCTTGTCACAGGGTTTACCATGGAATAATGGTTAAACCAACAATAACAAATACTAGGGAAGCAGCCCATCTAGCCACATTCAAAGGGATCACTTTCAACATGGCTTCTCCTGCGTATACTACTGGAACATTGGCTAATAACATGCCAATTGTCGTGCCCAGTGTCACCATAAAAATATTTTGGTAGGTTGCAGCAAGCGCAATAGTAGCGACTTGCGTTTTATCACCAATCTCAGCAATGAAAAATAACACGGTGGTAACGACAAACGCCCCGTATCTAGCATATTTAATCGCATCATCATCTTCCTTGTCTGGTATCAATAACCAAGCGGCCATCGCAATAAAACTCAAGCCCAGTATCCACTGACCTGTTGGACCAAGAATAAATTGTCCAAGCCAGGTGCCCAGCCAGGCAGATGCAGCATGATTGAGGAGTGTAGCAACAAGGATTCCAGCCACGATGGCTGATTTATGGCTAAAACGTGCAGCTAGCATTAAAGATAAAAGCTGGGTTTTATCACCGATTTCCGCTAGCGAAACCGTGAGAACAGAAGTAAAGAAAGCATCCATTAAATAAACTCCGGCGGGATAACAATACCAAGACAAACAACGATCTCCCGCCAAGAGGAATCATTATTTGTCTTAGGTCTTGTCAATACCAGCAAGCTGGTACGAAACTGCCATGGACCTTGAGGGTCCAATTATGTTGACAGCTTCAAACACCGGTAGGTGAGTAGACTACTCCCCCAAGACGATGACAATATTCTAGCTGTTATCTAATTATTTGCCTATGGTTAATCTGCATTTTTTATTGGCGGCTTTTATCCAATGAGCGCATTATCCAATCGCAGGTAACAACACTCATCAACTTAATTAATCTGCTATAAACGTATACTGAAATACAATGTCTGACATGGTTATCAAACTTGCAGAGCAAAGCTACCTTCTTAAAGGAGTAGCAAAACAGATTGCAGAAAACTTGCTCACTGAAATAAATCAGATAAGCGCACTCTCCCCTTTTCGACAAATGTCGACTAAGCGCGGATATTATGTAGGAGCAAAAATGACCAATTGTGGTGACTTAGGCTGGGTAAGTGATAACAAGGGATACCGTTATACAGCTATTGACCCACTGACAAATATGCCGTGGCCATCCATGCCTGAGTTATTTGAATCGCTGGCAGAAGAAAATGCCTCATTGGTAGAGTTTCAACATTTCCAGCCTAATGCTTGTCTTATCAATCAGTACACTCCCGGTGTCGGTATGGGCTTGCACCAGGATAAGGACGAAAAAGACTTCACTCAGCCTATTGTTTCCGTCTCTCTCGGCGTACCGGCCATATTTCAATTTGGTAGTAATAAACGCAATGAAACACCTAATTACCATTTACTTGAGCATGGTGATATCGTCATCTGGGGAGGCGTTGACCGTTTACGCTTTCATGGTATAAAACCGATCAAACTCGCTCATCACCCTCTAACCGGTCAATTTAGATATAACCTGACATTTCGCAATACAGGGACGACTATCGACTAGACTAAAAAAAACGTTATACGCATAATGATTAGATTTAGAGTCTGAAAGCCAAGTTTAATTGAGGCATTTTGATACTTTTAACTAGCAGCCTACAGGTTTCGTAAGCTGTCTTTAGTGGCTTTATTGCAGGATGCGCGGTCAGAAGTGCCACATAATCAGGTAAACCATCTTGATTCGCGAAGACAAACTAATCACTCAGAGTCCCTATGCAAAAGCCAGGAGGCAAAGCATTCTGAAAAAATCAAAACACGTATTGATCATTGATGACCAATCTACAGGGCGCACAATTCTAGAACGCATTATTCAACAAATTGCTGACAATATTGTTGTTACGTCGTTAAGTAGTCCGGGAGAAGGTCTAATATGGCTTAACGATAATGAACCGGATCTCATCGTCACCGACTATCGTATGCCGAATATGAATGGTGTGGAATTTATTCAAAAAATTCGCGTCATGCCTCATTGTCAGACTGTACCTATTGTGATGATCACTGTTGTTAGTGAAAAATCTGTTCGCTACGATGCTCTTGAAGCAGGTACTACCGCATTCCTAACCCGACCAATAGATCAGATTGAATGCCGAACCACTTGCCGAAATCTACTTCAAATGCAGGAACAGCACCTGATTATTCAAGACCGTGCAGACTGGCTGGCAAGGCAAGTTGAGATTGCCACAAAGAAAGTGGTCGATCGCGAAAAAGAAACCTTATTACGATTAGCTCGTGCTGGCGAATATCGAGATGAAGGCACAGGAAATCATGTTATTCGTATGGCGAAGTATGCACGCGTGATTGCTGAGTCGCTTAATACTTTCAGTCAGAGAGAGTGTGAGGAATTAGAATATACCGCTCCCATGCATGATATTGGGAAAATTGGTATTCCTGACGGTATATTGCTTAAAGCAGGCCCGCTAAGTGAACATGAGTGGGGAATCATGCAAACCCATACGACTATTGGACATGCCATTTTATCGGACAGCCAGTCTCGCTACATGCAAACGGGCGCTATCATCGCCTTGAATCATCATGAACGTTTCGATGGAAAAGGTTATCCGAATGGATTAAAGGGTGATGAAATTCCCCTCATCGCACGTGTTGTTGCTGTAGCCGATGTATTTGATGCCCTTGTCTCTGAAAGACCATACAAAGTGGCATGGCCATTTCAAGACGCCATTGACTATATAAGAAAACAATCTGGCAGCCATTTTGACCCTGAATGTGTTGATGCGTTTATCGAAAGTCTCGATAAGATAAAAGCAATTCAGGCTGAGTATGCGGATGAACCTAATGAACGATTCAGATAACGCTAAGCCCAATCGTAAACACCGTTTTTTAGCTCGCTTAGAACACTTTCGTTCCATCCTAAATAACACCGGTGACAGTGAGCCTGAGCAAGCCATCAAAGTACGCTTAACTATTGGTCTTGGTATTCTTTTCTATTTCGCCTTGCCATGGAATGATGGTGAGCAGCTACAAGATACGTTGCTTTCTCATCCCACCTTAGTCACTTTAATTTATTATGCTGGCGCTATGGCCATTGCCATAGCGATATTGCGCCATCCTCATCCCTCTCCTTTCAGACGCTTTGCCGGTATCCTCTTAGATCTGGGCTCTTTGTCGATTCTGATGTTTTATTCAGGCGATGAGAGTGTGTTTCTGTTTATTCTCTATCTCTGGGTAATTTTGGGTAATGGCTTCCGCTATGGCACTCGATACCTTTATCTTTCACTCTGCGTGGGATTGATTGGCTTTAGTATCGCGGTGGTTTACGGTCCTTATTGGCAGGATCTCCAGCACAAACCCATTGGGTTTAGCTTACTGTTGTTATTGCTGGTCATCCCTGTCTACTCGGCATTTTTAATCAATAAACTGCATGTCGCTATAAAAACGGCAAAACTTGCCAATGAAGCTAAAAGCCGTTTTCTAGCGAATATGTCCCATGAATTAAGGACACCCCTAAACGGTGTAATAGGCATTGCAGACTTGCTAGGTGAAACCAAGCTAAGCCCACAACAGTACGAATTCGTTAATATCATGCGTAATTCAGCGCAGACCTTATCGGGTTTAATTGAAAATGTGCTGGATATTTCAAAAATCGAAGCTGGCAAGATACATATTGCTAAAGAGAGTTTTGATTTACATTCTTTGATTAATAACATTATCGAATTACAGGCCGTAATGGGTGAGTCTAAGGACCTCCGCGTCAGTTATCATATCGACTCAAATATTGATTATCGACTGATAGGCGATCCACAACATTTACGTCAAGTTCTAATTAATCTATTGGGAAATGCCATTAAATTTACGGACTCTGGTTCGGTAAAATTACTGTTAGAAAAATTAGCGACTGATACAATAAGTCAAAAAATAACGATACGGTTCGAAGTACGTGATACTGGCATCGGCATAGCTGAAGAATATCTGGATAAGATATTTGATAACTTCACGCAAGCCAATATGTCAAACACGTCGAAATACCAGGGTACAGGGCTCGGAACCACGATCTCTAAACAGCTCGTAGAACTCATGGGAGGAGAGATAGGTGTAAAAAGTGAACTCGGCAGAGGAACAACGTTCTGGTTTGAACTGCCTTTTGACACCCACTCTGAATATGAATTGGAATTAAACGAACATAAAGTACTCGTTCTCGCTACAGAAAAAATCACTTCATCTTTATGCCAAAGCTTTGACACATGGAATTTGGAATATCAATGTGTACAGTCTTCAGCTCAGGCAATGTCAGCCTTAATGACCGCAGCAGAAAATGAACAACCTTTTTCTACTTTAGTCATCGATAGTGATTGTATGGCTGGAATCAGCCCCGTTCAATATGCACAACTTTTAACTCAAGAAGACAGTCTTCAACATTTGTCGTTAGTGTTAGTCAATCATAATGAAGATGTGCTTCAGGACGAAGAGCTTAACCAGTTTTATCGTTCTTCAGTAAAAGATGTGTTGGATAAAAGAGCTTTATTTAATGCGCTGCATTCAGCTGAGTCTACATTCTATAACGCTGATAAGGTGGTTAAGCTCAATGAATACTATCAATCCGAAGCTAACTCCCAGACTCAATTAACTATTCTTATCGCAGAAGATAATGTTGTTA
This sequence comes from Methylophaga thalassica MP, assembly GCF_000214595.1. GTDB lineage: Bacteria > Pseudomonadota > Gammaproteobacteria > Nitrosococcales > Methylophagaceae > Methylophaga > Methylophaga thalassica. The sequence continues at coordinate 637,830 of NZ_AFIG01000003.1, forward strand.
ATCAGCGGGTATTATCAGGCATCTTGAGTCAAATAGGACACAAGCTTATCTTAGCCAATACCGGTGAAGAAGCGATGAGTCTTATCAGCGAGCATTACGACGAGATTGATTTAATGCTACTGGATATGAATATGCCCGGTTATTCTGGAATTGATATCATCAAAGCAACTCAATTCATGGACACATCAAGAAAAATACCGTCCATAATCCTTACCGCTGATGCCACACCTGAAGCTAGACAAAACAGCATTGACGCCGGTGCTGATATTTTTCTGACAAAACCTATCAATTCAAAAGCACTATTGTCAGAGATAGCAAGTTTCACAAAACAATCAAAACAAAAGCAGTCATCGCCTCCGTTCAGTGAGAGTATTTCAACACCAGACAATGAACAATTACTCGATTACAGCCTCATCTCCGAATTAGAACAACTTGGCGGAGGTGAACAATTTATCAATAGCCTCGTCAGTGGCTTTGAGTACGATGGCCGCAAGCACATTGATATTATCAACAGTGCCGTCTTCGATGACTATTATCAATATCGTGAAAGTTTACATGCCCTTAAGGGCTCTTCCACTGAAATTGGCGCCATCAAACTTGCCGGGTTAACACGTCAGGCTGAACAGATAAAACCCGATCAAATCAACAGTCACGAGATCAAACAAATCGCCCGAGATATCAGCCAGGTATTTAATGACTCATTAGTTGCCCTCAAAAAAACCATTACCGACCATAATTATGAAACTAAACATTAGCCGATGCTAAGACATCTGTTTTACTGGATTGACGATGGACTAGACGTTGCATCATACGTAAATCACGAGGTTGCAATTTCAATGCTGACTCAGCCCAAATTTTAGTGATCGTCAATAATTCGTCATAACTAACCGCACTACAGGCATCCTTAACCTGTCTCATAGCCCGATGGCTATTCGCATTTTTGTTCGATTTTTCAATATAACGATAAACTTCCCATTCGCCTTGTCCAGGCTCAGCGAGAATATCGACAACGCCCATCTCGTAAAGCTCTTCAGCAGAATATAACTTACCGGCCAGAATCATTTTTTCTGCTTTTGATGCGCCAATTTTTCTTGATAAAAGTGAGAATGCACCCATACCAGGGAATAAATTAAATAAGACCTCGGGAAGCCCGAGTTTGGCGCCCTTTTCAGCAATCAATACATTACTTGATAGCGCTGACTCGAAGCCCCCTCCCAGTGCATCACCTTTGACTAAAGCGATAGTGGTCAGATCGCTATCGAGATGGGACATATTGGCATATAAAACGTCAATGCAGCTCACTGCATACGCCAGCAAACCATCGGCATCTTGCTGCTCAATAAGATTTGCAAACAGCCCCAGATCACCTCCCAAATTAAAGATGCCATCAACATCTGAGGCTAGCACCAGGTAATCGTATTTTTGCCCCTGAGATAATCGCATGTCTTGTTTAACACTCGAAAAATAGCTAGCAATTTCACTCAGTAAGGTCGGTGTAAAACAAGGTCTGGGCTCTCCATGCATACGAAACCAGCCTGTACGATATTTTTTATCATAATGTGTAGATAGTTGTGAAAACTGATTTTGCTCCTGTTGTAATTGAGCGGCGTCATCCATTTTTGCCAGGGCATTCATACATCATCTCCTATACAGACTTAATTACCAAAAAAGTAAAACATGCTGGATAGTTAAGCTTTTGCAGGAACCATGCCCAAACAACAAGATAGCAATAAAATATATTTTTATATAATTATCAATAACTTAAATTAAAAATAAAGCGATAGCAATCGATTATGTAACTGTCAATTATCTGACTAGAAATATCACGCGCAACTTTCTTGCTAGAGTCTTATCAAATTATGCTACAGGCTCAATGGTTTGAGTATGATGAAGAATGCCATCAATAGGTTCAGGTTTTCCTAAATGATATCCCTGACCATAATCAACGCCAATGGCTTTTAACTTTTGCCAGATTTTTTCATCCTCAACAAATTCAGCAATAGTTACCAATCCCATAACATGACCGATATCATTAATCGATTTAACCATTTCATAATCAAGTGGGTCGATGTGCATATCTTTCACAAACATTCCATCAATTTTAATACTTTGTACGGGTAAATTTTTCAGATAGGCAAACGATGACAAGCCACTACCAAAGTCATCCAAAGAGAATTTGCAGCCTAACTCCAATAAGCTTTTAATGAAGTAGTGAGCTTGTTTCAAATTACCAATAGCGGCGGTTTCAGTAATTTCAAACTTAATCATTTCCCGACGAAAAGACGCTGAGGATAATTTTGTCTTGATAAAGTCCAACATATCCTCATTACCTAGGCTCGTACCTGAAAGGTTAATAGCTAAGTATTTTAAATGGGGTACGGAAGTGTAATGTTCCTCCAACCATTCAAATACATGGCTTACAACCCATTTATCAATTCGTTCAGACAAATTGTAACGCTCTGCCGAGGATAGAAATGCGCCCGGTGGGAATAATCGACCCGCTCTGTTTCTCAGTCGGACGAGTACTTCATACATGTCCAGTGAGCCTGTTGCAGTGCTAACAATAGGTTGTGCATACAACTCGAATCTATTCTCGGTCAATGCATCCTTTATCTCATTGACCCATTTAAACTCTCCCTTCTGAGTGGTTAACTGCTGATCTTGTTCCTGATAAATGTAAACGCGGTTTCTGCCAGAATTTTTGGCCGCATAGCATGCACTGTCGGCCTGTTTAAGCGCCTCAGTTCTATCTCGAGTGTGGGAGGTCACCATCGTGACACCAATACTGACACCGACAGTAAAAACTTGAGACTCCCAGATAAACTGGAATTGCGATATCAATTCTTTAATTTCATTTGCAATAAACTCGGCTTTTTCCAGCTCACAATCTTCCACAAGAATCGCAAACTCATCACCGCCAAGTCTTGCTAACGTGTCGCTTTTTCGTGTGGAATTACCGAGTAACGATCCTAACTGCCGAAGCAGTTCATCTCCTGCAATATGACCACAGGTATCGTTAATGACTTTAAATTGGTCCAAATCAAGGAAACATAAGGCATGTTCAGTTCCTATTCGCTGAGCATCATTCACCAGCATCGACAATCGTCGCTCAAATTCAGTACGATTAATCAAACCAGTCAAATCATCATGTGTTGCTTGAAATGACAATTTCTTCGCTAGTTTTCTTGACTCGGTGATATCCTCATAAATAGCGACATAGTGACTAATCTGTTGTTTGTCATCATAAACTGCTGCGAGATAAAGCTTAACCCAGTAGAGACTGCCATCTTTCCGGCGGTTTTCGATTTCTCCTGACCATTGCCCATCAGAAGCAACCTGATGCCAGATTTCGTCAAAAAATGCTGAAACCATTTTGTTCGATTTGTAGCTCTCGAGTCTCTGGCCAATCATATCGGTGGCAGAATAACCTGATACCTGTTCGCATTTTTTGTTGACATACTCAATCGTACCCTTTGCATCCATAATCAGAATAGAATTTGGACTTGACTCTACCGCCCGAGATAACTTGAGCATGTGCGCCTGACTGGCTTGTAATTTTTCATTACTCAGTTGTAACGCTTTGGTTCGCTCTTCAATAAGCTCTTCGCGTTTTATCATTTCATCATTAAGTTGATCTACTAAATACTGATTTTTCTCTTGCAGGTTCAAGCTTCTGATCAGATTGTGGTTCGCCCGCTTCGCCATAGAAAACATCAAGGCATAAAAAGCAATAAAACCAAACATTAGGATGTAAACCAATTTATCCGCTGACGTAGTCTCGATCTGATAAATTGACATACTGGTAAGTAATACTAATTGGGGAAGGGTGTACGCCAGAAAAGTAGCGAAATAAGCACTTAGTACAGGCACAGCAGCAGCTATCACAGTGCTGATTAGAATATAGAATAAGGTATTGATTTGAACATCGTCGATAATGACATAAAAAATACTTGCCAACCCCCAAACGATCCCAACACACCCCGTCAGAAAGGTATAGAGAATAATCCATTTTTTTGGCGTAAAACCAAAAATATCATTATGTTTTTTATATAGAAACAGAACTATCAGCCGTATTGAAGACAATAGGCAAATAGTAAGACTCCAGCTAAATAATAATATTGAGTGGGACTGGACATGATCAAAAAACACGATAAAAACCAGTATGGAGACGCCCATTACTGTGAGGTTAGAAAACAACACTTCGTCGTATAAGCGATCAGCTTGTTTTCTTAGTATAACTTGAGCATCCATATCTAGCTTATCTATCCGTAACGTTATGAATACATGAGAATATCATTGATTAGAATCTCATTACTAACCCCATGTCACCGGAATAAACTAAGCAGCAGAAGTTTTTGCTAAATTCTCCATCACTAAACGGAACTCACCCTCATCATAATTCATCATTAATAACGTCAAATAGCATTCCTTAAGCTTAAATCATCTGGATAAGGCTGCAAGTATGCCTGTTTGTTTATGTATGGATCTGGATGATTGTTAAAATGATGCCGTAACAGTGTCACAGGCACTATCAAAGGAATTTGCGCAGTTCTGTATTGTTCAATTATCGTCGCCAGCTCTTGTTTTTCAGAGCTCGAAATTTTTTTCTTCAAGTACCCCTGTAAATGCATCAATACATTTGTGTGGGTTTTTCTTGATGCTAATGTTTTCAGTGTCGTCATTAACTCTGCAAAATAACGCTCACCCAATGCATCTGGTTCATGATTACCCGCATCCGCTAACATACGGCCCAACTCGGCATACTTCGATGGAGAATGTGCCATCAAGGTATATTTATAACGGACATGGAAATCTAAAATGGCTTTTACCGTTAAGCCCTGCTTTTTGAGCTGAAGCCAGTTCGCATAAGCAAAAACACGTGTTACAAAGTTCTCTCTTAGTAAAGGCTCACATAATCGCCCCGACTCTTCCACCGGTAATAAAGGATGTAAATTGGTAAACGCTTTGGCATACAAGCCTCGTCCAGGAGTAGCAGAAGGATAACCATTTTCCTGATAAACCTTTACCCTGAACAAACCACAGCTCGGTGAATTTTTCATAAAGATATATCCACACAAGTCTTGATGTTCTGCTGCTTTTTTTTCTCCAAAAGCCGTCAGTGCATGACTGTAATCTAACGTCTCATCATGAACGGCAACCGCATCCGGGCTCTCAGGGTTACCCACCAAACGTATTGGTTTGCGTGGAATAGTCATGCCTATTCCCACCTCTGGACACTCAGGTACAAAATCAAAATAACGCGACAAACTCTCTGTAGCCAGACGCAAATGTTTATGCGTACCGTCATAACGTACTTCATGACCTAGCAAACAACTACTGATGCCGACTTTAATTTTCATCTCTTCACGTCCATCTCATCTTGTGTAAATTATATTAGCATTGGAATTACTAAAAAATGTGAAGGTCTGGCGAAGATTATTAAGGACATCAATATGCATTATCTAATTACTGGTGGTACAGGACTCATTGGCTCATCACTCTGCCAGCATCTCTTAACATCGGGTAATGATGTCACTGTTCTAAGCCGAGACAGACAAAAAGTCTACAACCTCTTTAGTGACAAGGTAAAAACCGTAGAATCTCTTGATGAAATCGATCAGAAACATGCTGTAGATATTGTCATTAATCTTGCCGGTGAACCTATTGCGAATAAGAGATGGAGTGAAAAACAAAAAACAATTTTGGAAAAAAGCCGAATCGACTTGACCAGAAATTTAGTCAACTGGATAAAAAGTCTTCAGCATAAGCCACATACATTAATCAGCGGCTCAGCCGTTGGCTGGTATGGCGATCAGGGGGCTCAACCGTTGACTGAGGATAGCGCTTACAAAAGTGACTATGCTCACGAACTTTGTGAGAAGTGGGAGCAAGCCGCATTAGCCGCTGCGGATGATATCAGAGTCTGTATCATTCGTACCGGACTCGTTCTGAGCATGGATGGTGGTGTTCTTCAACGTATGCTATTACCCTTTAGACTCGGGTTTGGCTGCACGCTCGGAGATGGACACCAGTTTATGCCATGGATTCATATTACTGACATCGTTCAACTTATTATTTATATCAGCCAGAATCCTTCAGCAACAGGGGTATTCAATGCTACAGCTCCTCATCCGGTCACAAATAAAACGTTTACCCACACTCTGGCCGAGCAGCTACATCGCCCCACATTCCTAAAAGCACCCGAATCAATTTTAAAATTGGCATTAGGTGAAATGTCTCAACTTTTATTAGGGGGGCAAAGAGCGTATCCGGAAAAAGCCAAGGAAATTGGTTATCAATTCCAATATACTGAGCTAGATAATGCTCTCTACAATCTTTTGAATAAACCGTAAACTAATCCTATGACAAAACGTGCCATCTTATTAGCTAACCTTGGTTCTCCTGACGCACCTACGACAACAGCCGTACGCCGATATCTTAATCAGTTTTTAATGGATCCATATGTGATTCAACTGCCCTGGATACTACGCAGGATGATTGTCAGCCTGTTTGTCTTGCCCACTCGGCCAAAGGCATCAGCAGAAGCCTATCAAAGTGTATGGATGCCTGAAGGTTCTCCGCTAATCGTTTTATCAGAAAAGTTGAAAAATGCACTTCAGGCTAGACTAACAATGCCTGTAGAAATGGCAATGCGTTATGGCAATCCTAGTATTGAACAGCAGCTATTAAAAATTACCGCAGATAAATCGATAGAAGAAGTACTCTATATCCCACTTTACCCGCATTACGCAGACAGCACGGTGACCACATCTATAGAGGAAGCTAAGCGTGTTATCAAAAAACATGGATTAGATATTACGCTGACGATCATCCCTCCCTTTTACGATCACCCTCAATACATAGAAGCTTTAGTGACAAGTGCTCAGCCTTATCTCGAACAACCTTATGACCACGTGGTATTTAGTTATCATGGGCTGCCCGAGTCACATATCACTAAATTGGATAGTTCGGGTTCACACTGTCTAAAACAGAATAATTGCTGCCAGGGGAGTCATCCCGCTCATAAAACCTGCTATCGACATCAGGTTATGAGAACCACTGAATGTTTCGCCACGCAAGCCGGTTTAGAAAGACAGCGTTATTCCGTCGCATTCCAGTCTAGATTAGGCCGGGCAAAATGGTTAGGACCAAATACAGAAGACACCTTGCGAGATTTAGCTCAACAAGGTGCAAAACATGTCATGGTTTTATGTCCGGCATTTGTCACCGATTGTCTCGAAACATTAGAAGAAATTGCCATTCGTGGCGAAGAAGTCTTTAAAGAAGCCGGCGGCGAGAAATTGACGCTCATTCCATGTATGAATGATGATCCGGCATGGGTAAATGTGCTAGCAGATTGGTGTCAAAATTAGACGCGACCAATTAAAGGTTGTCTGACAACTTGGCTGGTATATTCACCACCGGGTCCGTAAGCGCCAGTTTCGGGATCGCGTCCACGGAGAATAGATAAAGCCCTGACCAAATATTGCCGGTTTACATTGATAATGCCACCGTTTATTTGATTAAACTCCCGGCAAGTTTTTGCCACTTCACGAAGCCGCGATACCTGCATAGACATACGAGTTGCGTCGGCTTCTTCCTGGTTTGCAATAAAGGCCTCTAAACCAGACTTTCCTGCTGGGAAACCGACAGCAGACAGTAACTGCTCACGCTGTCGGGCAAGTTGCTCCAGCTTTAACAGGTACGGCTGTTTGAGTTTGGTTATTTCAGAGACTTTATCAACATCTGAAATTTTTAACGCATCACGTTCCTGCTTTAACAGGCTTGCAAGTGCAGTACTATTGCTGATTTCAGATTGTAAAATCGTACTCAGCTGCTGCATGGCATTCATTGACATGAGGATGTCCTTTCTACAAGTTACCCTCAAAATCAATCATTTTTCGTGCCAACTGTTGACTGTCCACCTGATAAGTGCCGTTATCAATTGCCGCTTTAATACTATCGACTTTAGTCTGATTTACAGTAGGGACATCAGCTAAGCTTTTTTCTACCTGCGACAGTGTATCGCTTAAACTCACTTTATCACTTTCCGTGTTTGGGCTTGATGTTGTCACTGACGGTGATTTTTCTGCCGTCTCATTGCGTTCACCTACATTTCGTGACGGGTTATATTCCGTCTGAGATGGTGGTTTAATACTATTAATATCAGACATATAAGCTGTCTCCGTTTATCTTATGTTTGTTGTATCGGCAGCAAAGAAAGAAAGTTGAGAATTTTTTACATTGTCACCTGAACAATGCCTGGCGCCTGTACGACACCTTCTACCACCCGGTTTGAAGAATTATTTTTTACTTTAATTTTATCACCTAAAACGGCATCTTCCATCGCCATGCCATTCATCCTCACTTCCATGGATCCTGCTTGCGCAACAAGTATGACTTGTTCACCTCGCTGAACGACTTTCTGTTGCTTGAGACTACGTGGAGTCAGCGCTGTTCCCAAAGCAACGGGATACTTTAACTGTTGACCCAATACCTTGTTAGTTGAAAGTAAAAAACCTTGCCGTAAGTCACTAATATCCTGCATAACAATTTTAACATCGGATGCTTTCAAAGTCTGATTTGCTGACAACGCTTTCGCTGCCACAACGACAGGGCGCATGACTTTGACTTGAACAGCTACGTATACAGTCCACTCTATTGGCGCAAGACAGCGGATGCCGATAGTTCTTTTTCCGACTGTATTAGCATTGGATGTAGAAAAAGCTTCTAAATCACCAGAACAGGCTTGCAGTCGTAAGCGTTTATCCATAGCATCAACAATCACTTGAGGATTGTCGTAATAGGCTTGTGCATCGTTCATGGCAAAAACGTAAGCAGTTTGCTCAATTCCGGCTAAAGCTTGTAAAGATTCGGCATTTACAGAAGGCGTCAAAAAAACGACACTTAGAAAGCATAAAAAAAATCTACGAATCATGCGAGTTTACCTAATATGTGAGGTTAAAAAACTTCTTGATTTCAATGCTGCAAGTTATATGCCTAGACTCAATCGCAAAAACTCAAGACTTGTTAAGCATTGCCGATAGCATCATTAAGTATAGAGGAGTCAACATGAGCAGCATTATTGATGGTGTAGACCAACGTACCAACCTTGCCGGTACGAATCGTCTGGAGTTATTGTTATTTCGTCTAGGCACCGCTCAGCTTTACGGCATTAACGTTTTTAAAGTTCGTGAAGCGATTGCTTGTCCGGCCTTAACCAAGCTTCCACAGTCTCATCCTAATATTAAAGGTATGGCCTCTATACGTGGACAGACCGTCAGCATTGTTGATTTATCACAAAGCATCGGACGTCGACCTATACAAGATATGGCAGAGAGTTTTGTCATCCTCGCCGAATATAACCGTTCTGTTCAAGGATTTTTAGTCACCTCTGTTGAACGTATTATTAATATCAGTTGGTCTGATGTATTACCGCCACCAGCAGCATCGGGTGCCAGCAGTTATCTGACTGCTATTACCAAATTTGAAGACAAGTTAGTCCAGATTATTGATGTTGAGCAAGTTTTAGCCGAGGTGATGGGTATTCAGGCTGACGTATCTTCTGAGTTGGTCAATAATTATTCTGAACATAACCAAGAGATACGACAACATATTCTGGTGGTTGATGACTCCAGTGTGGCCAGAAATCAGATTAAACGCACGCTTGAGCAAATTGGTTTAGAAATTACCTTAGCTAAAAATGGTAAGGAAGCTCTGGATATGCTCAAGGCGTGGAAAGCGAATGGTGAAGATATCTATGAAAAAATCGCCTTAATGATATCCGATATCGAAATGCCAGAGATGGATGGTTATACACTGACATCTGAAGTTAGAAATGACCCGGCAATGAAGAGCTTGCCCATTCTATTACATACCTCAATGAGCGGCACATTTAATCAGGCACTGGTTTCAAAAGTCGGTGCAGATAAATTTATCCCTAAATTTTCTGCTGATGAACTAGCGGCAGCAGTACAGTCAATGCTGAAATAAAAAAAGGCTCTTTTCAGAGCCTTTTTTATGCCTAGCGGAGTGGTCCAAAACCATTTAAATCAGCCGGCATTGGGATAACATTATTTTTTTCTGTAACAATATCGGCTTTCGCTCTCATCAGATTAGTCCCTGTAAAACCACTTACACGATATACCCAGTCAGACAGTTTTTTATTTAAGGCTTCCGCTTCAGTTTTGACTTGTTCTTCTGATTTCAGTACATCAAGCGCTTTAATATCATCAGATGCTTCGCTGATCAGTTCCGGCTGATAATCCGCAGATAACGTTGAATAGTAGAAACCATCAATAAATGACGTTTTGGTGGTTATCACCAAACCATCAAATGTAATAAACCGCGCAATGACCACGTCCGCGTCGCCCCGATTAAAATCTTTTTTCGGTAACACGTCTTCCATACGCAACTGGTGTAATGATCCCGCTATGTCGTACCCCAACTGAGGATATTTAAATACGGTTTTTTCACCCGACTCAGGTGTGCCAAATTTGTCTTTTTTGCCTAAATTTACCAGCGTAGCAATATCACCATTAGGCTGAATAATTTCCACCCGAGCAATACGTTCACGCGCTAAATCAATAACCTGACTATCAATCCAGTTCAACATCACTGGACTAATCAGCAAGTAGCCTTCGGCTAACCAGCTTTGCTCGTCACCTACACGCCTGACATAAAACTGTTTAGGGCCAGCACTGGCGACAGTCACGTCACGTTGCTTACCTAATAGTAAGCCTGCAATGTCATTATCTCCATGCTTTAACAACACTTTGATCGAATCACCATCAGGCGTTTCAGGCTTAGCACCATCCACGCCCAGCACAGCATATTGCTCTGGATTAGAGGTCTTTTTCTCCATCAGCTTTGCTTCTGATAGATCAATCAACATACGCTTCACTTCATCAAAGTTTGCTGGATAGTTGTAGTGATCAGGAATAAACCAGTCTTCCCCTTCTCGATGCAGTGAAAACTGATCTTCACCACTGCTGAATTGAATATTATCTACCTGACTCAATTCACTGAATAAATCAGGAAACAACAATCCATAATCATCATCATTATCATCAGTTCGATAAATGGTTACTAACATCAGCAATACCATCACGACCGTAATAATGAAAAGAATAGTCAAACTGTTGAATTTTTTTGTCATGTTATAAACCTATTATCGAGTCGACTAAAACAGCATCGTTATTGCTGGCTACGTGCTTTATTGCGTTTCCGGATACGCATCCAGCCAGTGAAAACCGCTAATAATCCGACTAATATCGGTACCAAACCTATATTGAAAAACTTCAGCTGTGCATCAAGTTTATCAATATCTTTACGCAAGTTAGCCTGTACATCACGAAGTTGTTGCTGAGTCTTATTGGCGGTAAGACGGAATTCAGCAATTTCCTTTTGTTGCTCAGGAGATAATATTTGTTGTCCTGAACCACTACGCTGGACTTGCATACGGGCGATACGTTGCTGCGTTTCTTTCAGCTTGTTCTGTAATTCACGCTCTTTGGTACGGAAGCGTTTTTCGGCATCACGTTGCAGCTCAATTACCTTGTAAAAAGGTCTGGAAAAACCTGCTCGGGAACGGATACTGATTAACCCTTCACTGCCAGTCATATCCTCAATAGCATTAATCAGAAAATCAATGTTATTTGATGTATTAAAGGCTAATTGCTTGCCATAAAAGTCCTGAGTTTCGACCCAAAAACGATCATCCAGCATATCGACATCAGCAATGGCGATAACATCAATATCACTCTTAGCTTTATCTAAATGGCCTGGCATTTTTTTCAACTCACCAGACACCGTTTTCGCGCCATCAGGGAACGCTGTTTTTACCTCGCCTTGGGCGCGAATAGCCATTGGATAACTAATTGTCCCCGGTTGATATTTGGTCAACAGGGCAACAGGATCATTACGGAATTGAACCACCCGCTTATCCACCAGCATCGCTTCGTTGCTTGATGAGAATAAAGGCGTAATTTTTGTGGTATGACCATCCAGAATCTCAAAACGCCCTGGAGTGGCAACATTCAATTGACGTAAAGCTGAGGTGATACGCTCATCTTTATTAAAGTTGCCTTTGGTCAACTTCTGCCAGAGTACATAATCGATGGGCTGATAATCTGTCTTAGCACCAAAATCCACTTTCGTTGCGGTTTTACGATCCGCTACGACATCAGTATTGGAACGCTTAAAGCCCCATGCCTCAAATAATTCATCCATATTTGAGCTGCGAGGCGCCAACATGGCACTCATTGGATTGTCCGGATCCTTTTTCGGCTTATCGACTTCTGCGTAAGGATCAACAAAGGTAATCAACTTACCACCAGCCAACACGTACTGATCGATCGCATAGAGTGTACTTTCAGACAGCTCTTTGGGATGAATCACCACTAAAGCATCCATACTTGAGGGAATACGGCGAACGTCGGTAGGTAGCATAGAGACATTAAACATCTGACGTAACTCAGCCATCATAGCCCAAGGTTTGGCACCATCAGCAGAGGCGACTTCACCTTTTAAAGGATCGTACTGCTCACCATCAACTTCCAGAGAGCTAATCACACCCACCGTTTTTCTGTTGTTGTTAGACAGTTTGTATATCAATTTTGTCAGATCATATTCCAGCGTATCTTCTTTTTCTGGCTGAAAGAAAGGAATCGTCTCAACACCATCTACTTCATTGGTACCAGCCAAACCAAAATATAATGGATCTGATTCGCCATCAATCGGCACAGACTGCAAACCATATTGATCAGCACGCTGTTCATCGGATGAAAAAGGTTCAGGGTTCATCACAAACAAACGAATCTTGCCATTCGAAGCTCGTTGATATTCAAGCAATAGTTCCTGCACACGTTGTGCATAGGATTTCAAACTAGGCAACGCCTGAGCTGCTTTTTCTGTGTAGTAAAAACGCAGACTAATCGGCTCTTTCATCGATTTGAGAATGTTAACCGTGCCATCGGATAAGGTGTAAAGATTATCCTCAGTCAAATCAACACGTGCTGATTTGAAGTTGCCATTGACCACAATATTGAATGATACAAACAGAATGATGGCCAGAATCAGACCTGTTGCAGATAATAGTTGTTTATTCATCGTCGCAATTCTCTCCTAGTCAGCCTTACGAGCATTGACGATAAGGGCGTTAGCAAACAGCCAGATAACGATTAATGAAATGAAATACATCATATCTCGCATATCAATTACGCCTTTGCTGATAGCGTCAAAATGGGTCAAGAAACTAAACGAGCTCACTGTTTCCACTAATGTCTTAGGTGCCCAGCCGCTGAAAAAGTCAATGACGATACCATAGCCGCTCAGTACAAATACCAAGCTAATAATCAGGCTAATCACAAAGGCAATCACCTGATTTTTGGTAATCGCTGAGATACATGAGCCAATGGCCAGAAAACCGCCCGCCATTAATAAACTGCCTAAGAAACTCGCCACAATGACACCATTATCAGGATTACCCAGATAATTCACGGTAATCCACAATGGAAAATTCAAAAACAACGCTAAGCCAGTAAACGCCCAGGCCGCGAGGAATTTACCAATAACGGCTTCAAAAACAGAAACAGGTAAGGTCATCAATAACTCAATTGAGCCACTCTTACGTTCTTCGGCCCATAAACGCATTGATATGGCCGGAATCAACAAGATGTACAACCATGGATGCATGGAGAAGAAAGGATAAAGGTCGGCTTCACCGCGTTCGAAAAAGTTACCAACATAGAATGTTGAAAAGCCGGTTAACAACAAGAAAATGATAATGAAAACATAAGCCACCGGTGTAGCAAAATAGCCATTAAACTCACGTTTCATAATGAACCAGATATTACGCATATTCATCAGTTTTTGGCTCCCGTACTAGGCATGGTAATACTACGGAAAACTTCATCCAGGCGACCTGCTTCCGCATGCAAGGCATCAATGCTCCAGCCATTCTCACGAATTTTCTCTGATAAGTCGGCGGTAATTTGCTGTCCATCTTTTGGATAGACTCTGAAGCCAGCCCCTTCCACAGGTTCAACTTGAGCAACAAACGGCAATGAGTTCAAGAAGGTCTCGAATGCCTTTTGTTCGACATTAGCGACATTGACCACAACTGCATGGTAATAGCGTGATTTTGATTCCAGTTGTTGAGGTGTGCCGTCAAACTTCACTTTACCGTTAGCAATAACGACGTTACGCGTACACAGAGCGTGTACTTCTTCGAGAATATGGGTAGAGATGATAATGGCTTTATCTTCCGCCATTTCGTTAATTAATGTTCTGACTTCGTGTTTTTGATTCGGATCGAGACCATCTGTAGGTTCATCAAGAATTAACACCGGCGGATTATGCAAAATAGACTGAGCCAGACCAACACGACGCTTGTACCCTTTCGACAGGGTTTCAATCGGTTGATACATGACATTGGTAATTCTTGCCCGCTCAGCTGCACTGTCTACAGCACGACGTCTGTCAGCCCCTTTAATACCTCGAATTTCAGCAATAAACTTCAGGAAACTATCCGGCGTCATATCCGCGTAAGCCGGTGCCCCCTCAGGAAGATATCCTAAATGTGCTTTCACCGAAATAGGGTCTGTCAGCACGTCATAACCACAAACTCTTACCGTACCTCTTGTTGGTGTCAAAAACCCGGTAATCATTTTCATCGTCGTTGATTTGCCGGCACCATTCGGGCCTAAAAACCCTAGCACTTCGCCTTTACTGACAGAAAATGACACACCATCAACGGCTTTGATCGCACCAAAATATTTGGCCAGATCATCGATCTCAATTCTCAATGTCATAACAAAAGCGTCCCCCGCTTCCTAATCATTTTTGCAAACCTGTCATTATTCTGAGGTGAAGCAATTTAAGTCAAGCTTGAATTGTCTTTCATCAACCCCATTGTCTTAAAGATTCATAGCGCATAAGCTGTCACATAACACTCCCACTTATTCAGATATGAGATGTCAATGAAACGCTTAACACATAAAATCCGTGATTTCGGCTGGTCAGTCAGCGACAGTTTTGCCGATACCACAACTCGTCAACGTATCATTAAGACCACCGGCGTCATCATAGGTGTGATTGCATCCATTATGGTCATTCTGATGGTGTGGTGGAGCATCGCCCCCAGTGAATTTGACCCCACTGAAAATGCCCGAATTATGGCATCTCAACAGCAACAACAACTGGTAACCGGTTATACATCCACAGCGACACTCATCACACTCGCTGAAAAGCTACTGGATAAACCGGGTGGCTACTTGAGCAATGATGTCATGCCACCATCCGTGTGGATGGACAATATCCCTCGCTGGGAGTTCGGTGTGCTGGTGCAGATTCGTGATTTTGCTCGGGTCTTGCGCAATGACATCAGTCGTTCACAATCACAATCACGTGAAGATGAGGATCTGGCGATTGCTGAACCTCAGTTTAACTTTAATTCCAACTCCTGGTTATTCCCGCCCACTGAACGTGAATACCGTGCAGGCATTAAGTCTCTTAAATCCTACTTAGCGAGATTGAGCAGTAATCAGGATGATGCTCAATTTTATGCCAGGGCCGATAACTTAGTCGCCTGGTTATCCGTGGCAGAAAAACGTCTTGGTAGCTTGTCACAGCGCTTAACCGCCAGTGTGGGTCAGGTCCGGATTAATACTGACTTAGCCGGTGATGCTGAGGCGCTGCAATCAACCCCTTTAGCAGATGAAGTGGTGACAAAAACGCCTTGGAATAAAATCGACGACGTATTCTACGAAGCGCGAGGAACAACCTATGCCCTCATCCAT
This sequence comes from Methylophaga thalassica MP, assembly GCF_000214595.1. Classification (GTDB taxonomy): domain Bacteria; phylum Pseudomonadota; class Gammaproteobacteria; order Nitrosococcales; family Methylophagaceae; genus Methylophaga; species Methylophaga thalassica. The sequence goes on from NZ_AFIG01000003.1 coordinate 653,630, forward strand.
TTATTGAAAGCCGTCGAATATGATTTTTCTGATGTCTTAAGGAAGAAAAACGCTCTAGTCAGCCTTCGTCAGATCATTCGCGAACTGGAAGCCACACAGGAGCCGGTGTTAAGCCCGGTCATTTTGAATGGGAATGGTTTTGGCTTATTCGCTAATCATTCATTAGTGATGGCTTCTTACGTGTCTCGGGCCAATGCGGCTTTGATTGATTTAAGAGATCTGTTAAATCGAGGATAAAATCCTACAAAAGAAAGGTATTTGACCTATACATCATGGCAAATCACCCAACCAGGTCAAAAAATAACATCTTATTATTGAATTATCCGGCCCCGAAACAGGGGCTGGAAGTTCAGATTTAATGGAGATGTTCATGTTGTTTCAACTTAAATCAATTAAGCCAGTTTTGCTTTCAGCAACACTGCTGCTTATTTCAGCACCATCAGTTTTTGCTGATGACAAACCTTACACCGTAACGAATGGCAATGAACTTGATGCCTCAAGTTATGCTGGCTTCAAACTGTATAGAAACTTCTGCGCCCGCTGTCATGGCACCTATGGTCAAGGTATGGTTGGGCCTAACTTAGCGGAAAGCCTGAAGGTAATTTCCAAAGACGAATTTTTTAATACGGTAGAGCATGGGAAAACGGGCACTATCGGCAGCATGCCGGCCTGGTCATCAAATGCAAAAGTCATGAAAGGCAGAGAAGACATTTATAACTATCTTAAAGCCAGAGCAGACGGCGCAATTGGCGAAGTAAAACCTAAAAAAGCCAATTAAAACCAGAAACAGCATTGAGGGCTGTAAACAGCCCTCAATAGTTAAGTTATCTTAGAACGCCCATTGGCTTCGAACCTGAAATACGGATGGTTCATCATTATCATTCGGCCCACCATCGACTTCCAGCACGTCCACATAGTTAGCAGAGAAACGTAATGTTGGTGTTGGATACCAGTTCACACCATACGTCATTGCATCCGCTTCCCCACCATCAATACCGGCATCACTTAAATCAAGCGAGCTATAGCGCAAGGCCAACTCCCAAGCACCATAACCACCTTCACCGACAATCGAGCTTGGTTTCACGCCACCCATCACACCATTTTTGTATTGGCGGGTCTCGCCGGTCAGGATATAACCCGCTTGCAGATACCAGCCATCAAAGTCGGCATCTTTACCGTTATTGCGATTCACCTTTGTGGTGATATATTCACCTTGTACAGAGTATGGCCCGTGACCAGCAGCCAGTTCAGCACCGATATTGTAATAATCTGCAACTGAAGTAATATCTCCGGTATCAATAATGCTCACACCAGATACATGTGATTCAGCCTCACTATCGAAGCCCACTTTTCCACTATCGCCAGTATCACGGTAGTTAAGGCCAAGACCTAAATGCACAAAATGCACACCATCGTTAATGGGAGCCCAGGTGCCACGAGCCGTTGCCCCCCAGCCTTCATCATTTTGACCACCTTTATTAGTGATGGAGTCACCGAAGATGCCTGTCGCCCATGACCAGTGCGTTGTTTCATTACTCGCCATGATTCCCATCTTTCTTCCTGAAGAAAAAGCGTTAGGCAGCGCGCGTTCCATAAATAATGTGTTATTTGCACTGGTCAGATAATCTAAGCTGAACGGTGTTTTAAAATTACCGACAGTGATATCCATTGGCTCAAAGCCTGTATAGGCCAGGTAAGCATCCGTTATCCCCCTGCCATTTGACCCGGTACTGGCAAAATCATATTCGAGCTTAAAGTCCCACACGTTATACATTGTGCCCGAATAGGAAATCCTGGCACGGCGAAATTCTGAACCATCCCCCATTTCAGGTTGACCACTATAGCTTGCCGCATCGGCTTGTAAGCGACCACCTAACTTACTTTCAAACTTACCGTCACGGGTCTTAACACCAATCCCTCCCTTGACGGTGACTTCAACATCTGAAGGCTTGGTCGCTTCAGCGAGTTTGGCATCGACTTGTTGTTTTTCTTGTTTTGCCTGAGCCTGATTTTGTTTTAATTCTGCCATCAAGCGACCATACTGGTCATCATTGACCATACCGTTTTCATGCAGCATATTAATCAGAGTTTCAATTTCAGATCCCGCATAGGCAGGACCCGATAATGCCGCCAGAACACCGGCAGCCAGCAGGCTTCTCTTTATCGTCATGTTCTTCTCCTTGTCTGAATTTTTAACACTACATAGCTGCAAAACAGCTTGTAATCTTAGTTAGCGGTTAAAAGGCGCTTATCATGACAGTTTTGTTACAACAATTACCCGATGTAAATCATGGAAATTAAAATAGACTTTCACTGGCAACTGACCCAGCACGGAAAACCGCATCACATTGATGACATTCTGTTTCAGATGCTGGAAGCCATTCAGCAGGAAGGATCGTTAAAACAAGCCACCGACAAACTTGGCGTGTCATATCGCTTTGCCTGGGGCTTATTGAATAAATGGGAAGCGTTACTTGGCCAGCCTTTAGTTATTCTTGAGCGAGGCCGAGGTGCGCGATTAGCTGTTGTCGGGGAGAAACTAATGCATGCGAACCGGCATCTCAGCGCCTCATTTTCTCCGGAATTGGATAACTTTTCCACCGAATTGAAACGTGAATTTGAAGCCATCTTGGATCATAGCCCCCGCGATACATTTAAAATTTTTACCAGTCATGGTCTAGCCGTTGGTGCACTAAAAGAATTACTCGATCAGCAATCTGACTTTTTATTGGATTTACATTTTCACGGCAGTCAGGAAAGTCTGAAAGCATTAAAAGCTGGTGATTGTCATATTGCAGGCTTCCATCTTCCGATTGGCGAGTTAAGACGTCACTTAATGAGCGACTATTTAAAACTACTTGATGAAAAACAACATCAATTGATCTATGTGGTTCGTCGGAATCAAGGTCTGATGGTTACCAGGGATAACCCGAAACACATCAACGATCTCAGCTCGCTGACTCAGGATGGGGTCACTTTTATCAACCGGCAAACGGGGTCGGCCACCCGCACATTATTTGATCAACTTCTTGTAGCGAATGCTATTTCCAGTGACCATATTAAAGGCTACTCACATGAAGAGTTCACACACATGGCAGTGGCAGCCATGGTGGCTAGTGGTGCTGCCGATATTGGCTTTGGTATCGCTCCCATTGCCGATAAATTCAATCTGGAGTTTATCCCCTTGGTATGGGAACACTACTGCTTGGCAGTACCGCAGCTATTAGTGGATGACCCAAGAGTACAGGCCATTATCAGTTTATTGAAAAGCCCGTCTTTCCATCGAAAAGTGAAAGATTTTAAAGGCTATGACACAACACGTTCTGGTCAGCTTGTGAGCTTTGATGAAATCTTCGCTTAACTACGCTGCCAGTGCCCGCTTTTCCCACCTGCTTTTTCCAATAGACGAATATTGGTCATCGTCATACCTTTATCAACCGCTTTACACATATCGTAAATGGTCAGAAGCGTGACTTGTACCGCGGTAAGCGCTTCCATTTCTACGCCCGTTTGACCACTGGTTCCCACTGTTGCCCGGCAATGTATAGAAGCTGTTTCACTGTCTAATACAAAATCGACTGACACCTTGGTCAACGCCAATGGATGACATAATGGCACTAAATCCGCTGTTTTTTTCGCCGCCATAATCCCAGCAATCCGGGCAATCCCTAATACATCGCCTTTTTTATGTCCGCCCTGTTCTACTAAATTAAATGTCTCCGGTAACATAACGATGGTGCCCTCAGCAATGGCAACACGGTCTGTCGTGGCTTTACCGCCAACATCAACCATATGTGCTTCACCTGCTTGATTAAAATGGGTCAAATCCGTCATCGCAAATGTTATCCTCTAACTTTAAATTAGCTGAAACGATCAACCAGATGAGTATTCAAGTCAAATTTTTTGCCAGTCTTCGAGAAAAACTCGGTCAAGCCGATATGGAACTGACTACTGCCAGTACCGCTCTAGATGCATGGAATCAGGCCACCCAAAATAAGCCTGTGCCGGATAATCTGCTTGTCGCTATCAATTTAGACTACGCAAAACTCAACACACCAGTACAAGACGGCGATGAAGTCGCCTTTTTCCCACCGGTAACCGGAGGCTAATATGGCGAGTTGGGTAAGTGACCATCTTATTGAGCCGTGGCAAATCATTGCTGAGCAACAGTCAGCGCAGAACTTAGCAGGTCAGTATGGCGCGACGGCCAGCTTTATCGGTTCTATGCGAGACTTTAGTGATCGTACTGATATAAAAAAGATGGTGCTTGAACATTACCCAGCGATGACCGCCCGCTACCTGGAAAAGTTAGAAGATATGGCGAGGCAAAAATGGCCATTACTCGATTGTCTGATAGTTCATCGTGTCGGGGAAGTCCATCCCGGAGATGCCATTGTCGTCATTGCTTGCTGGTCAGCGCATCGTCGTGCCGCGCTGGATGCTTGTGACTGGTTAATTGAAGAGCTGAAGTACAAAGCACCGTTCTGGAAAAAAGAGTTTACGAATGAAGGTGGACATTGGGTCACAGGGAACACTGATGGCCACTAACAAACAAGGAAAGTCATTATGATTACAGCATTGTATGCCAGCCTCTGCGCCTTACTGATTGTTAAATTATCACTGGGCGTTATCGCCGTCCGTCGCAAGCATAAAATCGGCTTGGGCGACGGTGGTAATGATGAATTACAAGCCGCTGTCCGTGCCCAGGGAAATGCTACCGAATATATTCCGATCACCTTAATTTTGATGTTTCTACTGGAAAATATTGTGGTGTATAACTGGATAATTCACCTTGCTGGCATCACATTGCTAACCGGTCGGATCATTCATGCTATTGGCATCAAAAACCAGGATATAAAGAAGCGTGTTCTTGGCATGAAAATCACGCTTTATCTGATTATTGCCTTATCGATATTAAATATCGTCTATTTTGCTTTAGCCTATTTGATGCCGATCAATTGACTTTAATCGCTACTTAAACCGAGCTCATCCCATATAGCATCAATGCGTTTGACCACTTCAGCATCTCGCACGATCGGCCGTCCCCATTCTCTATCGGTTTCACCAGGCAGTTTATTGGTGGCATCCATACCCATTTTAGAACCCAGTCCTGAGACCGGCGAAGCAAAGTCTAAATAATCGATGGGTGTATTTTCTACCAGCGTGGTATCCCGGGCAGGATCCATCCGCGTGGTGATCGCCCAAATCACATCTTTCCAGTCTCTTACATTGACATCATCATCCACCACAATCACAAACTTGGTGTACATAAACTGACGCAGGAAAGACCATACGCCCATCATCACGCGTTTGGCATGGCCGGGATACTGTTTTTTCATACTCACCACCGCCATTCGGTAAGAACAGCCTTCTGGTGGTAGATAGAAATCAACAATTTCTGGAAATTGTTTTTGTAATATCGGCACAAACACTTCATTCAGGGCAACACCAAGAATAGCCGGTTCATCTGGTGGGCGACCGGTATAGGTACTGTGGTAAATCGGATTCTGGCGTTGTGTTATTCGTTCGATAGTAAAGACAGGAAAGCTATCCACTTCATTGTAATAACCCGTATGATCGCCATACGGCCCTTCTGGTGCCATATCATCGGGATAAATAAAGCCTTCCAGTACAATTTCCGCATTAGCCGGTACTTGTAAATCATTACCCATACATTTGACTAATTCGGTTTTACTGCCACGCAGTAACCCTGCAAAAGCATATTCGGACAAAGTATCAGGCACAGGTGTGACAGCACCTAAAATGGTGGCTGGATCGCAACCCAAAACCACGCTAATAGGAAACGGCTCTCCCGGATGGGTCTGTTGCCACTCTTTAAAATCCAGTGCACCGCCACGATGTGATAACCAGCGCATAATCACTCGATTTTTGCCGATGACTTGTTGGCGATAAATGCCCAAGTTCTGCCGTTCCTTGTGCGGGCCTTTGGTCACCACCAGCCCCCAGGTAATTAAAGGCGCGGCATCTTCCGGCCAACATAGTTGGATTGGATACTTTGCCAAATCAATATCATCGCCTTGAAGCACCAACTCCTGACACGCTGCCTTTTTGACTAGCTTGGGTGACATGGTCAGCACTTTTTTAAAGATGGGGAGTTTCTCCCACGCATCTTTCATGCCCTTGGGTGGTTCAGGTTCTTTCAGAAAAGCGAGTAACTTACCGATTTCACGTAAAGCCTCGACAGAGTCTTCTCCCATTCCCATCGCCACTCGTTTGGGTGTACCAAACAGATTCACTAACGCAGGAATATTAGATCCTTTCGGATTTTCAAACAGTAATGCCGGACCACCGGCTCGTAATACGCGATCAGCAATTTCCGTCATTTCCAGTGCTGGATCGACTTCGGTTTTAATCCGTTTTAATTCACCCTGCTGCTCCAGGCCATTGATAAAGTCACGTAAATCGGTGTATTTCATTCAGATACTCAGTTAACTACAGATTCAAGCTCTGATGAGCTTACGTCAGAATCTTACTGGATAACAAAGATCGGCTAAAGCCATAATACTAAAGTATCTATCTAAAACACGCCTTTTTGCTACTCAACTCATATTAGAGTCGTCGCTAAGCATATTGAAGAAATTCAGTAATACCGACATTATGTCTGCCAAGTTTAATAATCTCAGCTCAAATCATGACAGAACATTACCAATATCAATCGAGACAGATTGAAAAAAATCCAGCGAAAGAATTCCGTTTTGGCGAGGGTCGAATTAGCTGTTATTTATCGTTTACACTCAGTGTATTAAGCCTTTTGGCCGTACTGGCCTATCTATATCCAGCTTATTTAACAACCGCCGCTCTGCGCGAGGTCTATGATGCTGAGCAGTTACAACAAGTTTTGAAATACGCTATGTATTTCTCATTATTTTTTGCTGTATTGACCTTTGTCTTAAACAAGGGCAAATACAAAGCGTATGGTTTAGGCGCTATCACTTTAACCTTAATCGGCTTTGCTTTAGGTGGTTACAGCATCCCTATCGGTAATGTAGAGCCAAAAGAATTATCTTTGGGCATCGATTGGTTAATCCTGGCCTTTTTGGGTTCCGTTGCTATTTTCATGACAATGGAAAAGCTGTTTCCCAAATATCGAGATCAAGTTATCACCCGCCTGAGTGGGGAATCGATATGTTTTATTTCTGCTTTAACCATCTGGCTATCTCCGCGATTTTGATTTTTGCCAACTATCATGCCAGCCATTTTGATTGGGCCGTGAGTCCATCGGTGCAGTCTGCCGTTCAAGCTATGCCCGTTTGGTTGCAAGTCATATTAATCGTCCTGGCAGCAGACTTTGTATTGTATTGGGAGCATCGGGCCTATCATGAAGTTAAAAGTCTCTGGCCTATTCATGCAGTTCATCACTCTGTTGAACATCTGGACTGGTTAGCAGGATCTCGTGGTCATTTTGTGCAGGTATTTTCCGAACGTGCCATGGTAATGATCCCACTCTATTTACTGGGTGCGGATGAGTCGGCATTAAATATATACGTCACCTTTGCTGCTCTTCAGGCCATTCTGATTCACTGTAATGTGGATATTCCTTTTGGCCCCCTCAAGTATCTTTTTGTCACACCACAATTCCATCATTGGCATCACAGCTCAGAGAAACCGGCTATTGATACCAACTACTCAGCTCACACAGTGTTGTTTGATCGCTTATTCGGTACCTATCATCTCTCAGGAAATTACTGGCCTGCCGAATACGGCACAACAGTTCGGCTACCACGACATATTCTCGGACAGACTTGGTACCCGATCTATCGCTGGAAACAACGGCTAGGCAAAAAAGTCTCTTGAATAATGACTATTGGGTCTAAGATAACTTAGGCCTATAATGAAAAATAATTAAATCAGTCAGTTGGAGGTTGTTATGGCTGGAGGATGGTCCCGAGATGGGGCAGTACAAGATCAAATAGATGCCAGTGTTGATGACGCGATTCAACAAGCGCGCTCACGTTTACCACAAGGCGAAAGTCTGACGCATTGTGAAGAATGCGATGCTGAAATACCTGAAGGTCGCCGTAAAGCCATTCCAGGCGTTTACCTGTGTGTAAAATGCCAGCAGGAAATAGATAACGAAAATAAAGCCGCTAGTATGTTTAACCGGCGAGGCAGTAAAGACAGTCAACTACGCTGAGTAGAAATGTACTCAAATAAAAAAGGGCAAATAGCCCTTTTTTAATGCCAGTAAACAATTAAGTTTTTCTCACCATTTCATTTGTCACAAAAATGTCATACGCTTCATTCATAATCGTAATATTTTGATATAGCCGCTATTTAGTTCTTTTTCGGTCACTTTATGGAGTTGACAATGACAAGCACAGAACAGGTAAGCAGTCCCCGCAAAAAATTACTCACCCCAGCCCAGGTTAAACGCTGTAAAACGATAGCTGCTTCCACCAATGACTATAGTGCTCGAGCCAATGTTTTACTTGCTCTCCATAGCGGTGCCAGTCAAATGCAGGCAGCAACACAAACTGGACTGACTATCGGTCAGGTACGTTATTGGGCTGCTCGGTTTCGTCAACTCGGTATGGATGCCTTCCCTTCCAGCTCAAATGAAAATCCAGCCCAAAGTGCTCAAACAGCAGATGCCTTAACTGAAGAAAAACCTAAAAAAGTCAAAAGCAAAGATAAGAAAAAATCAAAAGCCGACAAAACCAAAAATAAAGATAAAAAATCTAAAAAAGATAAGTCCGCTAAAAAAGACAAGAAAAAAGCCAAAGATAAAAAGAAAACTAAAAAATAGTCGCATTTTTCAGTACCGTAATTACTACGGAGAAACAAACTCAGTTGGGCGAAATCTTCGACGTCTGTTTTTCAAAGACGCTGACGATCATAGTATTTGGTTTTCATTATTGATATCACTTGAGCTTGAGCATGCAAATATAAATTGACTGTGAGCGATTTATTGTTCAGCCTGATCAGTCTCTAGCTGAAAATGACCTATATTTAAGAGAGAATAGATAATGAAAAAATACCTTGCTTTAATCCCTCTGCTTTTTCTTGCACAACAGGCGTTTGCTGTAGATGCAGAGCATGAAGAAGCCTACAAAAAACACTACAGTGAGCAACTCCGTCCCATGGTGATCAAAAAGCTCGGTATGGACAGACCCGATCTGAGTGCAGCGGCAATTAAAAGAGAAGCCGATGCTTATGTGCAGAAAATGGCAGGATGTCAGCTGGAAGGCTTAGGCATCTTCCCTGAAAAATATCGCGAAAAAGCGATTATGCCTGTTGCGAAAGGCGGTGATGTCGCACAAGCCACACAAGCCCTGAATGAAGAACTTAAAAAAGATATTGATGCTGGCAAAATTTCTAAAGATGAAGTGATGACCATTATCCAGTCAGCACAACAAACTGTGCAGATTTGTGCAAACTCTTAATAAAAATAACGCGATAGAATAAAAAAGGGCCTTTCGGCCCTTTTTTTATTTATGCAGCAATACCAGAATGTCTTAATAAGGCATCTATTTCAGGCTCGCGGCCACGGAATGCAATAAATAATTCCATCGGTTCTTTTGAACCGCCCTGCTCCAGAATATTATTCAAAAATTCCAGCCCCGTTTCGCGATCAAAAATGCCTTTTTCTTCAAACTTAGAAAATGCATCGGCTGATAATACTTCTGCCCACTTATAGCTGTAATAACCAGCGGCATAACCACCAGCAAAGATATGACCAAAGCTATGAGCAAAGCGATTAAATTTTGGTGGCTGTACCACGGCAACCTGATCGCGTACTTCGGCCAGAATTTTATCCACTTGATTTCCACCTTCTGGATCAAATTCCAGATGCAAACGGAAATCAAAAATAGAGAATTCGAGCTGACGCACCATCATCATCGCTGACTGGAAATTACGCGCCGCAATCATTTTTTCATACAGTTCTTCAGGCAGTTTTTCACCGGTTTCATAATGACCAGAAATGAGATCTAAGGCTTCTCTTTCCCAACACCAGTTTTCCATAAACTGACTAGGTAACTCGACCGCATCCCAAGCCACACCATTAATTCCTGACACACCCGCATAATCAATTTTTGTCAGCATATGATGCAGACCATGACCAAATTCATGGAATAAGGTCGTAACTTCATCATGGGTAAATAAGGCTGGTTTATCACCGACAGGCTCAGAGAAATTACAGGTCAGGAAAGCCACTGGCGTTTGCAGCCCCTTGGCCGTTTTCCGACGCACCAGACATTCATCCATCCAAGCGCCACCACGTTTGTGCTGGCGAGCATATAAATCCAGATAAAACTGACCACGTAAGTTGCCGTTTGATTCGCGAATTTCAAAGAAGCGGACATCTTTATGCCAGGTATCAATATCGGTACGTTCACTGATAACCAAACCATATAGGCGGTTGACGACAGCAAATAAGCCACTGACGACTTTATCTTCGGGAAAGTATGGCTTTAACTCTTCCTGAGAAATGCTGTAGCGCTGCTGGCGTAATTTCTCAGCAAAGTAAGTGACATCCCAAGCTTGTAATTCATCCATGCCTGCTGTTTCTTTTGCGAAGACTTTCAGTTCTTCAAATTCTTTAACCGCAATCGGTTTACTACGCTCGGCCAGATCAGTCAGAAAGTCCATGACTTGTTCCGGACTTTGTGCCATTTTTGTTGCCAGTGATCGCTCAGCATGGTTAGCAAAGCCAAGTAAGTTAGCTAAACGATGACGAAGTTTGAGAATATCCGCCATGACCTGCGTATTGTCCCACTGTCCGGCATTCGGTCCCTGGTCAGAGGCTTTGGTCGCAAATGCGGTGTACATTTCTTCGCGGAATTCACGATTATCCGCATAAGACATGACCGGCATATAAGACGGGAAATCCAGTGTGAACACCCAGCCATCAACATTATCACGTTTGGCGAATTGCTCTGCCATGGCAATGGTGGATTCGGGTAATCCAGATAACAATTCTTTATCCGTAACATGCTTTTTCCAACCGTGTGTCGCATCCATCAGATTTTCTTCAAACTTAGCACTCAATTCGGTCAGTTTTTGCGTGATATTTTTATATTCATCGCGATCGGCCTGATTTAGCTCAACCCCGGATAAACGGAAATCCCTGACCGCATTATCAATGACTTTTTTCTGAGCCGTATCGAGTGACTGATAAGCCTCACTCTCAGCCAATTGTTTATATGCGCGATACAGGTCTTCATTCTGACCCAGCTCGGTACCGAACTCACTCAGCATAGGCAAACACGCATTGTAGGCTTTTCTTAACTCATCAGAATTCACCACTGAATTCATGTGACTCACCGGCGACCAGACACGATCAATTGATACATCGATATCTTCCATCGGCTCGACAAGGGTTTCCCATGTCGGATGACTGACTTGAGTGAGTAGTTTATCTACTGCTTGCCGAGCCTGACTGATGGCTTGCGTCACCGCAGGCTCAACATGCTCAGGTTTAATCTCAGAGAAAGGCGGTAATACATAATTTTCTAATAATGGATTGCTCATTGGGCGTCTCAATTTTGGCTGTTGTTTAATGATACGACAATTAATTCAATAAGTTATCGTCATCATTCTGCAACATAATATTCATCATGCTGCAATATTTATTCGATAGTGTGCCCTCAAAATACTAAGGAAACGACACATTATGCAAACACAAGTGAGTCATAAAGAGAAGTTAAAAGTTCGCAGCGTCTGGATTTCTGATATCCATCTGGGATTTCGTGGTTGCAGCGCAGACTTTTTACTGGATTTTTTGCATAAGGTCGAATGCGATTATTTATACCTGGTAGGAGATATTGTTGACGTCTGGGAAATGAAAAAACGTATGTTTTGGCCTCAGGCACATAACAACGTTGTCCGTACCTTATTAGGTAAAGCAAAACATAACACCAAAGTCATCTACGTACCTGGCAATCATGATGAGTTATTGCGTGATTTCAATGGCGCGGTATTCGGTAATATCGAAATTCAAAATGAAATGATTCACACCACGGCGGATGGTAAAAAACTGCTCATTCTGCATGGTGATCAATTCGACAGTGTGGTCAAAATTTCTCCCTTACTGGCAAAATTAGGCGGACGACTCTATGACTATCTGCTGAGAGCGAACCGGCTTGTTAATTATGTTCGCCGTAAAATGGGTTTCTCTTACTGGTCACTGGCAGCATTCTTAAAACATAAAGTGAAAAATGCGGTGCAGTACATCAGTAATTTTGAAGAAGCGGTGGCCCATGAAGCAGCCAAACAAGGAGTTGATGGTGTTGTTTGTGGTCATATTCATCGCGCAGAAATCACTCGTATTAATAATGTCGATTACTTCAACTGTGGTGACTGGGTAGAAAGCTGTACAGCTTTAGTTGAACACCCTAATGGCAAAATGGAAATTTTGTACTGGGCCGACATCATCGAACAACCACAAGCCATCGCTCAGGCAGCCTAATGAAAATCGTCATCATCACCGATGCCTGGGAACCTCAGGTAAATGGGGTGGTACGCACCCTGAAGCAGACCCGTAAACATTTAATCGAGCTGGGTCACGATGTTCATCTAATTACCCCTGAACAGTTTAAGACTGTCCCCTGCCCGACTTATCCGAGCATTCCATTATCGTTATTTCCAGGCAGAAAGGTTAGTAAATTACTCGATTCCTATCAGGCTAATGCCGTCCATATTGCTACTGAAGGTCCTTTAGGGATGGCAGCAAGAAGATGGTGTATTAAAAACGATGTGCAATTTACCACCTCTTATCATACGCAGTTCCCTGAATATGTCCGTTTGCGCCTTCCCATTCCATTGAGATGGAGTTATGCCTGGTTTCGACGTTTTCATGGCAAAGCCGTGCATACACTGGTTCCAACAGCCTCTCAAAAGCAACGTCTGATTTCTCATGGTTTCAAGAATGTTGAAGTATGGGGACGAGGTGTGGACACAGATATATTCTCACCTGATAATCCAAAACAGCTTGGTTTAACCGGTCCTGTGTTTATGAATATGGGACGCGTAGCTATTGAGAAAAATATTGAAGCCTTTCTGCAGTTAGACATTGACGGTAATAAGGTGGTGGTGGGTGATGGCCCGGATCTCGAACACCTGCAGCAAAAATATCCTGACGTTACCTTTACTGGAGCTAAATTTGGCAGAGAGCTCGCCTCTTATGTCGCTGCAGCAGATGTCTTTGTTTTCCCAAGTAAGACAGATACTTTCGGTCTGGTATTACTGGAAGCGATGGCCTGCGGAGTTCCCATCGCAGCCTACCCTGTCACAGGACCGGCTGACATCGTACAACAGGGGGTGACCGGATTTCTTGATGACGATCTCACAACAGCTGCGAAAAAAGCCTTAACACTGTCTGCTGACGATTGTATTGAGTATGCAAAAAATCATAGCTGGATGGCCTGTACAAGAGTATTTTCAGACTTCATGTTCAATAATCAGCAGAGCAGTAAACTGGAAGATACCGATATCACAAATCACTCATTTTGGTGTCTTTAAAATCCGTCCTGTTGTTTTTTTGCAACTCAGTTCACATTACCATGTCATAAACGCAACAGATGACTTGCATTGCTATAAGTCCGCGTGCGATTATTTCTCGGGTCGATAAGAATAAAATTTAAAGGATCATAATTCGATGTCTACCCTGAGCTCAGTTTTCAAACTCGGTTTTTTGGCAACAGTATTGCTGCTCACTGGCTGTGCCACAAGCAACAATCCCAAAGACCCTCTTGAGGGATATAACCGTGCAATGTACAAGTTTAACGACACAGTGGATAAAGCCATCCTGAAACCTGTAGCTAAGGGATACGACACGGTAATGCCTGCCCCACTTAGCCAAGGCGTGAGCAACTTTTTTAGTAACCTCAACGACATCACTGTGATTATCAACGATTTATTACAGTTCAAATTTAAACAAGCGGCTAACGATACTGGCCGTTTTGTATTGAATACAACGGTTGGTGTCGCCGGTATTTTTGATGTGGCTAGCCTCAGTGGTAACTACAAAAATAATGAAGATTTTGGCCAAACGTTAGGAGCTTGGGGAGTAGAACCAGGTGCTTATATCGTGCTGCCATTTTTCGGACCAAGAACGGTACGTGACTCATTTGGTCTGGTAGGTGATTACTACACTGATCCCGTGACCTATGTTGAGGGTCCTGGTGCTCGTAATGCATTCCGTGGTGTTCGCATAGTTGATAACCGTGCCAATTTATTAAAAGCTGAAAAAGTACTTGATGAAGCAGCAGCTTCAGATGAATACAGCTATGTAAGAGATGCCTATCTTCAGCATCGAGAATATCTTGTCCATGACGGTCATCCTCCAACTAGTGATGATGATTTTGATTTGTTTGACGAATGATCTAACGACAAGTCGCAAGCGAGTCCTTATAATGATTAGCCGGGTATATCCCGGCTTTTTCATATCTAAAATTAACATTTAATCCACATGGAAACTCATGACAACTATTCTGTTTATATCAGCCATTATCGCTGGATTCGTGATTTTGATTTGGGGAGCAGATCGATTTGTTGATGGAGCCGCAAACATCGCCACCAATTTTGGTGTATCACCGCTAATCGTTGGTCTTACCATTGTTGGTTTTGGCACATCCGCCCCAGAAATGTTGGTTTCAGCACTGGCTGCTATCGACGGTGCTCCGGCTTTGGGTATTGGTAATGCCATTGGCTCTAACATTACCAATATTGGTCTGGTACTGGCTATCACCTTACTTATTGCCCCTTTGACCGTGCATTCTGACACTTTAAAACGTGAATTTCCCGTCTTATTGTTCGTGATGGCATTGTCATTAGTATTATTACTCGATGGTGAATTGAATAGGATGGACGGCATTATCCTATTCAGCGGATTTATTATTACCTTGGCCGGAATGGCTTGGTTAGCTATCAAAGGGAGTAATAAGCAGGATCCGTTGGAAGCAGAGTTTGAAGCAGAATACGGCACCACTAAAATGACCGGGAAACAGGCGACATTTTATTTTGTGATTGGCCTTATCGCGTTGTTAATCGGATCTAAATCCCTAGTATGGGGTGCAACAGGTATTGCTCACCTGCTTGGCGTCAGTGACTTAATCATTGGTCTGACAGTGGTCGCTATTGGTACCAGCTTACCTGAGCTGGCCGCATCTGTTGTGTCGGCATTGAAAAATGAACATGACATCGCCGTCGGTAACATTCTGGGTTCTAATATATTTAATATTCTCGCGGTATTGGCCATGCCTGGATTGATTGCGCCTTCCCACATTGATCCTATGTTACTTTACAGAGATATTCCTTTCATGATTGGATTATCCGTCGGCCTATACTGCTTCGCCCGTTTCAGCCAGAATGGGCGAATTGGCCGTGTTGCCGGTGTACTGATGTTAGTCGTTTATGTCACATACAATGGCTTGCTTGTTTATCAAAACACACCAGGATTAAGTTAAACGTGATCGATAAAGAAAAACTCAGCACACTTGCCAAAGCTGTGATTGATACGGAAATTGAGGCTATTCAGGCATTACATGAACGTATCAATGAAGACTTCATGCGTGCCTGTGAGTTTATGCTCAACTGCCAGGGACGCGTAGTCGTCATTGGTATGGGCAAATCAGGTCATATTGGCAGTAAATTAGCTGCGACGCTTGCTAGCACCGGCACTCCCGCGTTTTTTGTTCATCCCGGCGAAGCCAGCCATGGTGATTTGGGGATGATTACCGATAAAGACGTCGTCCTTGCTCTATCCAACTCTGGTGAAACCAGTGAAATTCTGACCATCCTGCCATTGATTAAACGCCTGGGCATTCCATTTATCGCCATGACAGGCAGACCTGAATCGACTTTAGCGACCTGTGCGACAGCGCATATAGATGTGAGTGTTGCGCGAGAAGCCTGTCCACTAGGTCTTGCCCCAACCTCAAGCACCACAGCAGCTTTGGTAATGGGAGATGCCCTGGCAGTAGCTTTACTCGAAACCCGTGGTTTTACAGCTGAAGATTTTGCCCGCTCTCACCCGGGCGGCTTGTTAGGACGTCGTTTATTACTTCGCGTTTCTGACATTATGCATACTGGAGATGCTATCCCCGAAATCAATGAACATGCTCTCATCAGTGAAGCATTGATTGAAATGACCAACAAAGGTCTGGGCATGACGGCAGTGGTCGATGAAAAACAACACATTCTGGGCGTATTCACTGATGGCGACTTACGCCGGGTGTTATCTCAGGAAATAAACATTCATACAGAAAAATTGTCAGACTATATGACGCGGCAGTGTAAAACGGGGACGGCTGAGATGCTGGCCGCCGAAGCATTAGAATTAATGCAGCGGTTTAAAATTAATGCCTTACTGATAGTGGATAAACAGCAGCAATTATGTGGTGCGATTAATATGCACGATCTGCTTCGGGCAGGCGTCGTTTAAGAGAAACTCATGCAAGATATTTTAGAAAAAGCAAAAAAGGTAAAACTCGTCGTATTCGATGTGGACGGTGTGTTAACCAATGGTCAAATCATCATTGGTGATAATGGTGAAGAATACAAAGCCTTCCATTCACGCGACGGACATGGGATGAAACTGTTGCAATATACTGGTGTTGAAATTGCCATTATTACTGGCCGCACCTCCCGTACAGTTGAACATCGAATGCAAAGTTTAGGTATAAAATACGTTTATCAGGGCCAACGAGTAAAACTGCCGGTTTTCCAGCAACTGATAAAAGAACTTAAATTATCGCCGGAAGAATGTGCCTATGTTGGCGATGATTGGGTAGACTTATCTATCATGAGTCGTGTTGGACTCGCCATAGCGGTTCAAGATGCTGACCCGATTGTAAAAAAACATGCTCACTTTATTACCACCTCAAAAGGGGGGCACGGTGCTGCTCGTGAAGTGTGTGAGTTGATAATGGAAGGACAGGGAAACCTGCAAGACCAAATTGAACGCCATTTTTAATCTACCTCGTTATCTACGCATCTTATTGCCTCTGGTAGCCATCCTGAGCATCTGGCTCCTATTGTCAGGCGAAAACGAACCTGTTGAAGCTGAAAAGAACGATATTCATCGCAGCAGTGATTACGCAATGACTGATTTTACAATGACGATCATGGATATCAATGGCACACCGGCCAGGGTTATCAAAGGTAAAGAAATGGCTCATTATCCAGCCGATGACAGTACTGAAATCATTGATCCCATTGCAGAATTCTTAAAACCGGGTAAAGACTCGTGGGTCATCACCTCAGATCATGGTCACACCCAGGGTGATAACAAAACTATCCTGTTAACAGGAAATGTTATTATCACTAATGAGAACGATCCGGCATTTAAAATGCTGACCGATAAGTTAACTTTAGACACACAATACAATACTGCATATACCGACCATGCTGTCACCATCAAAACCCCAAATGGCGATACTGACTCAGTAGGTTTACATGCAGATATGAATGATGAAACCATTAACCTGCATTCCAGGGTGAAAGGACAATATGATGCACCTGCTAACTAAGTTATTAACGGTATGTTTGATGTTACCAGCAATCAGTTGGGCGTTGCCGAGTGACCGTGAAAAGCCGATTAATATCGAAGCCGACCATGCTCAGATGGATGATCAGGAAGGTGTAACCCAATACAAAGGGGATGCTATCCTCACGCAGGGTACATTAAAAATCACTGGTGATATCATCACGTTTTACTACAATGAAAATAAACAGCTGACCAAGGCTGTCGCAGTAGGGAAACTGGCCACCTATCAACAAGTTCACAAGCCAGGCGAATCACCTGTCAAAGCGAAAGCGATTCGTATGGAATATTATGCAGATAAGCAAAAAATTTATCTGATTGGTGAAGGTCACGTCTGGCAAAATGGTGATGAATTCATCGGTAATCGTATAGAGTATGACATCGCTAAAAATGTTGTTAGTGCTAACTCTGCACCTGTGAATGTGGGTGGCGAAACGCATGATTCAGGTCGTATCCACATGATCATCCAACCCATGACGCAGCAGAAAAAAGCTAAGCCAACCACGCCTAATCCTAAACCGGTTGACACGCCTGAAGTAGCCGCGCCTGCTGAAAAAGCACCCGTTCAAGCTGAAGATGCCACACCGACAACACCCAAACCTGCTGCTGAAGCACCATTGTCAGTTAAGGAATACCCTGAAGTTATTACCACCAGCCGTTTGAATGTCCGCACAGGTCCAGGAACAGGTTATCAACGTCTGGGCACTCTCGACCAAAATCTTCGTGTGATCGTTTTAAGCCGCCAACAAGGCTGGGCCCAAGTCAGAGGTACGCTCAATGGAGAGACCGTGATTGGTTGGGTGAATGATTATTATCTAGAAGCGATTGACAACTAATGAGTATCCTTTCAGCCCATCAGCTTGCTAAGCAATATGGCGATAGGCAAGTCGTTAAAGATATATCACTGGACGTTAATAGTGGTGAAATTGTAGGTTTGTTGGGCCCTAATGGCGCCGGTAAAACAACCAGCTTTTATATGATTGTTGGTTTAGTGCCCGTTGATCACGGTTATATTTATCTCGATCAACAAGAACTTACCCATTATGCCATCCATGATCGAGCTAAACTGGGCATTGGTTATTTGCCTCAGGAAGCCTCGGTTTTTCGTAAGCTCAGTGTGGAAGATAACCTTTATGGCATCATTGAGACCCGCACTGAACTGAATGATCTCTCCAAACAACAACTACTCGAACAGTTACTAAAAGACTTCCATATTGAACATATCCGTCACTCAAAAGGCATGGCTTTATCAGGGGGTGAACGAAGACGTGTAGAGATTGCCCGTGCACTCGCGATGGATCCTCAATTCATTTTATTAGACGAACCTTTTGCTGGCGTAGACCCGATTTCAGTTCTGGATATTCAAGGTATCATTCAAGAATTGGCAGCACGAGGGATTGGTATATTAATCACTGATCATAACGTCCGTGAAACGCTCAAAGTTTGTCAACGAGCTTATATCTTTAACGAAGGTGAAGTAATTGCCCGTGGAACGCCTGAAGACATTCTTAAAGATAAAAATGTGTTAAGTGTCTATCTGGGCCGTGATTTCAGGATGTGACATTACTAGCGGAAGAGTAATCTGTTCAGTTACCATAGAAACAGATCTACTTTGGCTATGTCTATGAATTTAAAATGGCTTTTCATTATTTCTGTATTTTTTTACAGTAGTGCAGCATACGCTGAAGAAAATACAAAAAATAACGATCTTAAGCATGTCACGATAAAACTTCACTGGGAACATCAGTTTCAGTTCGCAGGAATCTATGCTGCCAAAGAGAAAGGATTTTACCGTCAGGCAGGGTTGGATGTAGAGATACTTAGCGGTTATAACCATCCCTACGATGAAGTGGAAAATGGAAATGTCGACTTTGGCATATCCGGCACCGGAATAGTGATGGAATATATGAAAGGCCGTCCCTTTGTCGCATTGGGAGCCACCTTTCAAAGTAGTCCATATGTATGGTTAGTTAAAGCTGACTCTGGTATTTATTCTGCAGCAGATTTTATCGGCAGAACCATCACCCGGCAATCTGAAGCTGATGATTTAACAGCTATTTTTCTGCAGCAGCATGTTGATACGTCTAAGATAAATTTTGTTCCCCCCAGTAAAAACTACCTCAATGATCTGATCAGTGGTCGCATCGATGGTGTCACAGCCTATATTTCCAATGAACCCTTTTACATGCAAGAACAGAATGAACCCTATAGGGTTATTTCACCAAGGGATTATGGCATTAATTTCTACAGTGACATCCTCTTTACAACTGAACAATATATTGATGACAACCCAGATCTGGTAGATGCGTTTCGAAACGCGACCTATCAAGGGTGGACATACACCGCCGAACACACTGATGAAATCATCGATTTGGTTCTGGAGAAATATAATCCTCAACATAAAACACCTGCTCATGTTCACTATGAAGCAGAACAATTATTAAAGCTTAGTCTTTATCCAACGGTCGAGTTTGGTCATATCACGGTCAGTCGCTGGAAACAAATTGCTGACGTTTACGAGAGCTTGGGAATTAACAAGAAACAACGAGATCTGGATGAGTTTATCTACACAGAACCTGACAATGAAGTTCTGATGTTTAAATGGCTGGTGATGATCCTTGGCAGTCTTAGCCTTGTCATCATTATTTTCTATTTGTTCAAACGCCACCATAACCGGATATTAACAGAAGAGATCCAAACCAAAACTGAATCAATAAAACAAGAGTTGGAGAACCGTTCTGCTTTAGAAGCGACCGCGAAACAGGAAAGTCTCAAACTGCAGACATTACTCGACAATACTATTGATAGTGTCATTACTATCGATGGTAATGGCATTATTGTCAGCTTCAATAAAGCATCGGTACAGCTCTATGGTTACGAAGCCGATGAAATTATCGGCCAGAACATAACGGCATTAATGCCTGCCAGTTATCGAGATATGCATCAATTGGGAATGTCACGGTTTTTATCCACCGATGAAAGCCGGATTATTGGCAAACCGATAGAATTAGAAGCACTTCATAAAAGTGGCACCATTTTTCCCATTGAATTAACCATCAGCCATTTCAAATGGGATGAAAAACATTTTTTTACCGGTATTGCTCGGGATATTTCCAGACAAAAAGCGGAACAAAAGGCCTTAATCCAAGCCAAATTAGAAGCTGAACGTGCTAATAAAGCTAAATCTGAATTTTTATCCGCCATGAGTCATGAACTCAGAACCCCTTTAAACGGTATTTTAGGTTTTTCTCAACTGCTTCTGACAGATAATGATACGCCAGCTTCAGAACAACAACGCCATCAAATCAAACAGATCATTGAAAGTGGCGAACACTTGTTAAATCTGATTAATGACGTACTCGAACTATCAAAAATCGAGTCAGGTAATATTCAGTTATCTACTGAGCATATTCCGATCAAACATATTTTTGATGCTTGTTTACCAATGTTGGAAACGATGGCAAAAAAATATAATGTAGACATCACCCTGCCAGAACACAATGACACCGTGGTAGTTGCCGATCTGACCAAACTAAAGCAAGTCTTCATCAATTTAGTCAGTAACGCCATTAAATACAATAAAGCCGGTGGGCAGGTCATTATCAGCACACGACTGCTGCCACAAAATGGCTGTTTAAAAATGACAATCACCGATACCGGTCATGGCATTCCAATCAGCAAACAAGCCCATGTATTCACCGCCTTTGAACGATTGGGGCAAGAATATGCCAATATTGAAGGTAGTGGCGTGGGCCTCAGTATCAGTAAACGCCTCATCGAAGCGATGGGGGGTAAAATTGACTTTGCCAGTACGGAAAGTCAAGGCAGTAGCTTCTGGATCGAGCTTCCTTTATCCACACAGCAACCAGCCTGGCAATCAGATCAGCGTCCAGCTTTAGAGCCCGTCAAAAAGCCAGTTTCATCACGCCGAAAAGATACAAACATTAATACAAAACCCCGGCACGTGCTTTACATCGAAGACAATCCGGCAAACATTCGTCTGATAGAAGTCTTCTTCTCACGCTACCCTAATGTAACCTTTCATAATTGTATATCCGCTGAAGAAGGCCTCGACTTCATCAAACAACAGCGCCCTGATCTCATATTAATGGATATTAATTTACCTGGAATGTCAGGTATTGAAGCAACAAAAATACTCAAAAATTCAGCTGAATTTAAAGATATCGCTGTTATTGCCCTAACGGCTGCGGCTATGCAAGAAAATAAAGACTCTGCACAAGGTCTATTTACAGCCTATGTGACCAAACCGATCGACTTCGCTCAGCTAACCCAACTATTGCTCCCTTATCTCTGATCTATTTTTTCAGTTCAGACTCCGGCGGGAAAAATAGCCGTGGCTCAACACGCTCGTCATTAAGGCTAACACCAAGATGTAAGTGAGGCCCTGTTACTCGGCCGGTTGCCCCTACGGCACCGATAATATCGCCCTGTTTAACTGTCTCACCATCTTTCACATTAATACGGCTTAAGTGACAAAACATAGTTATCAACCCTTGGCCGTGATCAATAAATACCGTATTACCATTAAAAAAGTAATTGCCCGTTCCTCTGACAATTCCCGCAGCAGGTGCATGAATTGGGGTTCCGGTTTTAGCAGCGATATCCATTCCACGATGCGGATTTCTGGGTTCGCCATTAAAGACCCGACGACGACCAAATAAGCCACTTACCCGGCCTTTTATTGGCCAGACAAAGTTAACAGGTTCATTATTGGTCTCAGTCCATGCTGTTAACGCTTGATGAATACGGCTGGATTCCTGATTAATACGTTTCATATCTAATGAATTCGGATTTACTTTCCGCTCATCCTTCACCGTAATGTATTGCGTCGGATACTGTTTATCCTTAATCGAAAATAACTGAGTACTTCTCTCTTCTCCACGCTTTACTACGATACGTAAAGTACCTGCTTTGGCCGATAATGGAATGCCAACAACGGCATGCCAGAGTCCATCCGCTTTCACGACCATGACCGGCTTATCTTCAAAATACACATCTGGTTTTGTTTGTTGACTATTCCCTACAGATAAAATCATTACTCCGCCCGGCACGGCAGATTGCTCGGGTAATTTAGCCAAAACGTCCGAGCAGATTAATAATAAAACTGAAAATAACCATGCTCTACTTTTCATCAACTTTCTTCACCTCACAACTCAGCAGTCCTTTATGTAAACGTATTAACACTTCATCACCGGGGCTGACGGCCGCCGCCGTTGTAATGACTTCGCCGGAATCACGCTTGCTCGTAATGCTATATCCACGATCCAAGGTATTTAATGGACTAACAGCGGCCAATGTTCGCATCTGCTGTGCCAGAAACTGTTTTGCTTGCTGAAGTTGTTGCAGGATCAAGCGTTGATTCTGTTTCGCCAACGTTTGCACCAACTTCTGTTGTTCATCTATCTGTGGTAGTGGCACTTGTCTCTGCAATCTGAATTGCAAAGACTGAAATTGTTGGTAGACGCTTTTTTGTTGTGTTCTGAAGGCAGTCTGTAAACGGTGAGACAGACTGTTGAGTGCAGATCGCTGTTTATCAATCTGCGCTTTGGGATGTTTTAATCTGACGGATAAATAGTCCAGCTTCTGCTGATAGTTGAGCAGGTACCGGCGCCAGGCAGAATCCAGCATGCGCTTTTGTTGCGTTAGCCACTGAGTTTGTTGACGTAATATCAGCTCAGGTCTGGGTAATGCTCTATGCAAATGTTGTAAATGACGTTGATCAGTGATCAGGCGTTGGCGAATAATATGCGTTAATTGCTGCTGATAGCGCTGAAAACTCAACACATATTGTTGCGCATCCGGCACGGCTAACTCTGCAGCAGCTGATGGTGTTGGCGCCCTGACATCTGCGACAAAATCACAAATCGTAAAATCAATCTCATGTCCAACAGCAGAAATAATGGGCAACTCACAAGCAAAAATGGCCCTTGCTAACTGCTCATCATTAAAGCTCCATAGATCTTCCAGCGAGCCACCACCCCGACCAATAATGATGACATCACAATCACGTCGCTGGTCCGCGAGTTTAACGGCGGCCACTAATTGTCCTGCTGCATTTTCGCCTTGAACTGCGACGGGATATAACACCACATCAACGGCTGGAAAACGGCGTTTCAGCACACTGACGATATCATGCACAGCCGCGCCGTCTGGCGATGAAATAATGCCTATGGATTTAGGTAATATTGGTAATGTTTTTTTGTGCGCCTGATCAAACAGACCTTCTTGCCCAAGCCGATGTTTTAGAGCTTCATAAGCTCGCTGTAAAGCACCACTCCCCGCCTCTTCCATATGCTCAATAATGAGCTGAAACTCACCACGCCCCTCGTATAAGCTAACCCGCACCCGCAACAAAACCTGCATGCCATTTTCAGGCGTGAAGCGCAGTTGATTATTACGATTACGAAACATGGCACAACGAACTTGCGCGGCTTCGTCTTTTAAAGTGAAGTAAATGTGTCCTGAGGCGGGCATGGCCAAATTTGATATCTCGCCTTCAACCCAAATCAATGGAAATGAGCCTTCCAGCAGCACACGGGCTTCTCTGACTAAACGTGAAACCGGGTACACATCTTTCACTGCGCGATTTGCTAATGCGCTTGTTTGATTAGATGTAGATTGTACTGCCATAACACTAGATATTCCTGATATAATTGCACGATCATATTACAGGTAATTTCAGGAACGTGCCCGATGAGAATTGCTCAAGAAGCCCTGACGTTTGATGACGTATTACTCCTACCTGCGTACTCAAACGTTCTCCCACGTGATGTCAATTTAACCACCAAGTTAACACGTGATATCACTATTAACATCCCCTTGCTCTCTGCAGCTATGGATACCGTCACCGAAAGTCGTTTAGCTATCGCTATGGCTCAGGAAGGTGGTTTGGGGATTCTGCATAAAAACATGACTATCGAACAACAGGCTAATGAAGTCCGTAAGGTCAAAAAATTTGAAAGCGGTGTTGTTCGTAATCCCATCACTGTGTCACCAAACACTACCATTGGTGAAGTGGTTGAACTGACCCGTTCACATAATATCTCTGGTGTACCTGTTGTTGATGGTGATGATCTGGTTGGTATTGTTACAAGTCGTGATCTGCGTTTTGAAACGCATTACGACAACCCTGTTTCTGAAATCATGACTAAAAAAGACAAACTGGTCACCGTAAAAGAAGACGCTTCGCGTGAAGAAGTATTAAGTCTTTTACATACCAACCGTATAGAGAAAGTGCTGGTTACTGATGATAACTTCCATCTGACTGGCATGATTACTGTCAAAGATATCCAAAAACAAACAGATAACCCACTGGCGTCTAAAGATGATCAGGAGCGTTTACGTGTAGGTGCTGCTGTCGGTATTGGTGCGGAAAGTAATACACGCGTTGAAGCCTTAGCCGCTGCTGGTGTTGATGTTATCGTTGTCGATACCGCTCATGGCCATTCACAAGGTGTTCTGGATCAGGTCAAATGGGTAAAACAAAATTTCCCTCAGGTTCAGGTCATTGGTGGCAACATTGCTACTGCTGAAGCGGCTTTGGCCTTGGTTGAAGCGGGTGCCGATGCAGTTAAAGTGGGTATTGGTCCTGGCTCAATTTGTACAACACGTATTGTTGCGGGTGTCGGCGTTCCTCAAATCAGCGCCATCAGTAATGTAGCAAAAGCGTTAGAAGGTACAGGTATTCCAGTTATCGCTGACGGTGGTATTCGTTTCTCAGGTGATATAGCAAAAGCACTGGTTGCCGGTGCACACACCATCATGATCGGCGGTATGTTTGCCGGTACTGAAGAAGCACCGGGTGAAGTCGAACTTTATCAAGGTCGTTCATACAAGTCCTACCGCGGTATGGGTTCGATGGGCGCTATGCAGCAAAAACAAGGCTCAAGTGATCGTTACTTCCAGGAATCCAGCGAAGCAGACAAACTTGTCCCAGAAGGTATTGAAGGCCGCGTACCGTTTAAAGGCAGCCTGAGCGCCGTCATTCATCAGCTTATCGGTGGCATCCGTGCCAGCATGGGTTACACCGGTTCAGCGACGATTGAAGATATGCGCACCAAACCGCAATTCGTTAAAGTCACTTCTGCCGGAATGAGTGAAAGTCATGTTCATGACGTCACCATCATCAAAGAAGCACCGAACTACCGCGTTAACTAAACCATTCACAACTGCCCCTTTCTGGGGCTGTTGTTATTTAACAGAGTTGAAAATACCTCAATGACCAGCAATATTCACGACCATCGTATTCTTATCCTTGATTTTGGCTCGCAGTACACGCAATTAATCGCGCGTCGTATTCGTGAAGCCGGCGTGTATTGTGAACTTCGTAATCCGGAAATCACCGAAGCCGAGATTCGTGAATTCAATCCTAAAGGCATTATTCTGTCGGGTGGCCCGGACTCAACCATCGGCGAAGCCGCGCCAAGTGCCCCACAAATCGTCTTTGAAATGGGACTGCCGGTATTCGGCATTTGTTATGGCATGCAAACCATGGCTGCCCAGCTGGGCGGCGCTGTAGAGTCATCAAATCATCGTGAATTCGGTTATGCACAGATTCGTGCTCGAGGCCATTCTGAATTACTTCGCGATATTGAAGATCATACTACTGCTGAAGGCTGGGGCATGTTGGATGTCTGGATGAGTCATGGTGATCGCGTTTCTGAATTACCTGAAGGTTTTAAAGTCATCGCCAGCACCGATAGCGCACCTATCGCCGGTATGGCCGATGAAGATCGTCGCTTTTATGGTGTTCAATTCCATCCCGAAGTCACGCATACCACACAAGGTCAGCGTATGATTGAGCGTTTCCTTGTCGATATCTGTGGCTGTGAATGTTTATGGACTTCAGCCAATATCATCGAAGACAGCATCAAAGCTATCCGCGAACAGGTCGGTGATGACGAAGTATTGCTTGGATTATCAGGTGGCGTCGACTCATCCGTTGTGGCTGCTCTTCTGCATAAAGCCATTGGTGACCAGTTAACCTGTGTCTTCGTTGATAATGGTCTGCTTCGTGAAAACGAAGGTGATCAGGTTATGGCGATGTTTGCTAAACACATGGGTATTCGAGTGATTCGTGTCGATGCCGAAGATCGTTTCCTGAATGAGTTAGCGGGTGAAGCAGATCCGGAGAAGAAACGTAAAATTATTGGCCGTGTCTTTGTTGAAGTATTTGATGAAGAATCAGCAAAATTAAAAAATGTGAAATGGCTGGCTCAAGGCACTATCTATCCAGATGTCATTGAGTCTGCAGCAGCCAAAACCGGTAAAGCTCACGTTATCAAGACTCACCATAATGTCGGTGGCCTGCCTGAACATATGAAACTCAAACTGGTTGAACCGTTACGTGAGTTGTTCAAAGATGAAGTACGTAAACTGGGTGTGGAACTTGGTCTGCCTTCAGATATGGTTTACCGTCACCCCTTCCCAGGTCCGGGGTTAGGTGTACGTATTCTTGGTGAAGTGAAAAAAGAATTTGCGGATTTATTACGTAAAGCAGACAACATCTTTATCGAAGAACTACGTAAACACGACCTGTACGATAAGACCAGCCAGGCATTTGCTGTATTCCTTCCTGTGAAATCAGTCGGTGTGATGGGTGATGGTCGCCGTTACGACTATGTCGTATCACTACGCGCTGTAGAAACGATTGATTTCATGACAGCCCGCTGGGCCAATCTGCCTTATGATTTTCTGGATCTTGTTTCACGTCGTATCATTAATGAAACAGCCGGTATTTCTAGGGTTGTTTATGATATCTCAGGCAAGCCACCCGCCACGATTGAATGGGAATAAAGCAAAAACATTGTTTAATCAGTGGCCGGGTTCAAGGCGTCAGTTACCGCTACTCGGCCCAGCAACAAGCGCATAAACTCGGTGTAACCGGCTGGGTCAGAAATCTAGCTGATGGTCGGGTAGAATTACTCATTCAAGGTGAAACTCAGCAACTGGAAGACATGCTCAACTGGGCCAATCAAGGCCCGCGGTTTGCTGAGGTCACATTAATTGAAGTCACAGAACAATCTGCTGACCTGACATTCACTGATTTTGAGATTCACTGATCTTTACGTTTCACTCTTATATTGCTTAGCTCAGGATTGCTAAACATAAAACAAACGCTATGATGTATTCCCAATCACCAAAACGATAAATAAAAAGGAAATCACATGGCTCAACGCTTTAACTTCCAGAGCTTTTTACTTCGTTTTCTATTTGCTTTGCTTTTAGTTTTTGTCAGTTATAACCCAAGCGGCTATAGCTATTACCACTGGGCACAAGACGCTTTCTTTGGTCAGGGCACATTTAAAACTCCACCGTTTGCGATGACAACAGTGTTATTGCTAATTGGCTGGACGATTTACCTTAGAGCGACCTTCCGTTCTTTAGGCGGACTTGGCTTGTTACTGGCTTTAGCCTTTTTTGCCATTATCATCTGGTGGCTGGTTGATCTGGGTTTATTAGGTATCAACGATTTCTCGATTCTTAGCTATATCGCCTTATTCCTGATTGCCGCGGTTTTAGCAGTAGGAATGTCTTGGTCACATATTCGTCGTCGTATCTCAGGTCAAATTGATACAGATGACGTCGATGAAGATTAAAACTTGCCCTTAAAACAGGAACGCCTCTTAACCGTGTCAAAACAAGAACAAGATTTCACTGAAACGGCTGCACAGCTAGCATGGAATACACTCACCTCTGAGGATGATGGGCGAGCATGCAAAGATATACCAGAACAAGCATGTGATGAGCAGCCCAGAAATTTCTCAACTCATATTATCTCTCTGTCATTAACAAAATCTGCGGATGCCTTTGTTAATCCAAAACTAATTTTGAGTTGGATTCTGACGACGCTAGGTGCACCTGCTTATTTTATCGGTTTATTAGTTCCGATTCGCGAAGCAGGTTCCCTGTTACCACAGTTGTTTATCGCCAATACCATTCGCTCTTTGCCTTTGCGTAAATATGCCTGGGTCTTAGGGAGTTTTATTCAGGGTATGTGTGCAGCAGGCATGGGCATTGCCGTTCTCAGTCTGGAAGGAACCCTGCTCGGTATTACAATTGTGTGTTTATTAGGTCTTTTGGCCCTGTCACGCAGTATGTGTTCAGTCTCTTATAAAGACGTATTGGGTAAAACAGTCAGTAAATCTAAACGTGGCACAGCAACCGGAACGGCTTCTTCTTTGTCAGCCGGACTGGTTATTGCCTATGCCGTACTGATTTCTCTCAACCTCGTTGATAAATTAACGTTGGTCACCATCGGTCTTTTTTTTGCAGCAGGATTTTGGGTCATTGCCAGCGCCTTATTTTCTACATTGGAAGAGCAAAAAGGTGCAACAGAGGGTGGGGGTAGTCTGTTTATTATCGCTAAACAAAATTTTTCTTATCTCTATAAAGACAGGGAGTTAAGACTTTTTATTGTGACACGAGCGTTGCTTATCGCCACAGCATTGGCGCCACCGTTTATGCTGGCATTAAACGCTGAACACTTGAATAACAATATCGGCGGCTTAGGAAGCTTATTACTCGCCTCCTCCCTGGCCAGTCTGGTCAGTGGCTATGTCTGGGGACGTATTGCTGATATTTCCAGCAGGAAGGTTTTACTCTTGTCAGGTTTCAGTGCTGGTTTGGCCTTGTTACTTACCGTTATTGCAGCCAGTTATCACTTATTAGAAGTTTACTGGGCATTACCGACCTTATTATTTGCGCTTATGGTCTCTTATGAAGGTGTTCGAATGGGCCGCTCAATTCACTTAGTCGATATTGCCGATCAGGATAAACGGGCGATTTATACTGCGCTGTCGAATAGCATTATTGGCATTTTTCTATTATTAGGCGGTTTATTCAGTATTGTTTCACACAGGTATGGTGAACAAGTCGTTTTATTAGTGTTTGCTTTAATGAGTTTTAGCTCAATGATTTCAGCCTATCTAATGAAAGAAGCGCAATAAATAGTCATTATCACATGGATATATAGGTTGGATTCCTTAACCGTAATTTCACATATTGTTTATGCTTATAAATCGTCTTTCTGGCCTTTAAAGCCAACTATAAAATAAAAAGCGAAACCTTATGAGTGAGAGAGATACTGCCTTTTTTGACCGTGCCGATGCGTTTATTCGCATAGCTAATGAACAAATGGAAAAGGGGGCTGCCGCAGGTGAAGTAAGTGCTTCATTTATGTATGGCCTGGCACGCTATACGGCATGGTTCAGTGCTTCAGGTTGGACCCAAAGCAAAGATATGGCAGACGCGAAACAGGAAACTATCGACTTTTTTGTGAAAGAATATCGTCAAATGTTGGAAATGAATATGGATGACTATATTCAAAACTTTGACCAGTATATTCAAGTATCAGAAGAGCTAAAGCAAAAAGGTTAGCTGCAAAATAACCCTCTGTATCAGAATCGGTTTGCGTTGCTGGTAACAAAATTATCGGAAAAACTAGCTGAATTCATATAGCATCTAATCATTAATGGTGATTGGATTTGTCTCTATGTCAGCTCGTTTTTTTAAACCCGTTAGCGGGATAATATTTACCTGTCTGCTTCTTGCCTTGAATGGTTGCGCCACCCGATATCTGATGCAATCAGATCGCTATCAAGAGATACCTTCCTCTGAAGCTGGATCAGCCCAGCACATTGATACAATCAGTCATTAACCATATTTTTCACAAGCAGATGACAGTCAGTCATGTTAGTCTTTAAGCGTGTTTATCACGGAGAAACCTATGTTTATTCACGTTTTAAAGTTGCTTAGTCTTTCTGCATTATTATTTCTCAGTGCCTGTCATCACTACCATCCGCATAAAGTAGTTCCACCAGGCCACGATCCCAATGGGCCGGGTAATAGTGAAAATGCACCAGGTCATAACAAGTAAACAGGAATAAAAATGTTACTTAAATTTCTCGGTATTTTATTGATTGCTGCCGGAACAACAGGGTTGGTCATGGATGATATACCATTTACCAAAACAACCCATGAAGCGGATCTGGGCGTTATTGAACTTCAGATTGATGAAAAAGATAACTTCCATATTCCAGATTGGCTCGGTGCAAGTAGTATTGGCTTAGGTACACTTCTGCTACTTATTCCAGCAGGAAATCGTCGTCGTTAAACGCCTATCAATAACGCTTCATGGCCTTATGTCTGAAGCGTTATTGCTTAATCCCTTATACTCTTTTTCGTTTTTTACTTGTCTCTCAGTCCCAAGCCCACATAAATTTACGGAAAGTCAGACAAACATTCTCCCTATTAGCACTGCTAGTATTTAATCCCTACACAATTTTGGATCTCTGCTTCTTAAACAACTTGCAAAAGCATGTTTAAAAAACAGTCATTCTTGTGTGGTGTGTTTTTTTAATGGAGAAAAAACAATGCAGCACCCAATTAAAAATTCGGTAAGCCGATCTCTTCTTTTCGCTCAGGACATAGGGTTGGTATTAGTCGCCATAGCCACGATGGTAGCTATAGGCATCGAAGTGAAAGTAATGATTGATAACAGCTATGTGTCATTGACAGATTTGCTGTTGATGTTCATCTACCTAGAAGTACTGACTATGGTTGCCGTTTATTATGAGTCAGGCGAGTTGCCAATAAAAATACCGTTATATATTGCGATTGTTGCCTTAGCACGCTATTTGATTCTGGATATGAAAAACATCGATACATGGCGCATCCTAGGAATAGCCTCATCGATTTTCTTGCTTGGCGCCTCGATTATCGTTATCTACTACTGCAAAAAACTCATGCAGGAGAAGGTTGAAAGCTGATCATAAATAACGCGATGAGCAGCTTGTTTGGCGGAACTGATAACAGTTCCGCCTTTTTTTTATTTAATCCCGGTTATCTCTACAATAAATTCAGTTCCCAGCGTGTTTTCAGCTTTGATTAAGTTTGTCGACATAGTCTAATCTACGTCTATAGTGTTATCTGGGAAAAACATGCAAAATCTAAAATACATTTTAAGTCACTGGTTAACGATTACCGTCTTATGCTCCAGTACCCTATTATTGCTCAGTCATACCCATACTGAAGCAGAAATAAAAAATGTACCAAAGTGGGACATAAACTCTCATTACGATGTTGGTAAACCCGTCAAAATTTCAGGTATTGAAGACAACTTGTCAGGTCTGACCTATCATCCTGAAAGCGATCATCTATTCGCCATAATCAATCACCCTACCCAGCTTATCGAACTGACCAAACAAGGTGATATTGTTCGCCGTATTCATCTTGATGGTTTTGTTGATACAGAAAGTGTGGATTATCTTGGAAAAAACACCTTTGTTGTGTCAGAAGAACGAAGGCAGCAACTGGTGTTCTTTTCCATTAATGACACGACAAAAAAAGTCAGTTATGACAAGAGTGAACGCTTACCCATGAATTGGGCAGAAAACAGCAATAGAGGTATGGAGGGGGTGGCATGGTCAGCCCAATATGGCTTTTTTGTCTTGCAGGAAGATCCCCCTAAGATTTTGAATCATATCTTACACCACACTGAGACGAGTATTGATGTCGAAAAGCTTAATCACTCCTTACCCGATCATGTTGATGATTTTGCCGGTATCAGTCTGTTTTACTCAGAACAACAGCCTATCCTTCTTGTGTTAAGCGAAGCATCCAATGCACTGCATATGATCAATTTAAGCGGTGACAAAGTCGCCAGCCTGTCATTAAAAAGCGGACCATTTAATCTTTGGCCGATTATGAAACAACCCGAAGGGGTGGCGGTTGATAACGATGGTCATATTTATATTGTTGGAGAACCAAACCAAATGCTCAAGTTAAAACGAAAAATAACACTTAAACAATCATTCTGATAGACATAAAAAAAGCGGTCCGATGACCGCTTTTTTATTGGTTTAAACGTCATAATTGGACGCTGAAACATCACCACCTTGCCCTGTCCAATTCGTATGAAAAAACTCACCCCGAGGTTTATCAATACGCTCATAAGTATGCGCACCAAAATAATCACGTTGTGCCTGTAATAAATTAGCGGGTAAGCGTTCACTTCTATAACCATCATAAAAGGAAAGCGCGCTACTGAATGTTGGCACAGGAACGCCAAGACTGACCGCTGTCGCTACAGCCTTACGCCAGCCCGGCAACGATTCCGTGATAGCGTCAATAAAAAAGTCGTCCAGTAACAGATTATGCAGATCAGGATTGAGATCAAAGGCATCACGAATTTTGCCCAAGAACTGACTCCGAATAATACAGCCACCACGCCACATTAAAGCGATACCACCATAATTAAGCTCCCAACCATAAATTTTGGCTGCTTCACGCATCAACATATAACCTTGCGCGTAGGAGATAATTTTTGATGCGTATAAAGCATCACGGATCGCATTGACCATTTCCGCTTTATCACCTTCAAACGATGAAGTAATAGCAGGTAACACTTTTGAGGCTTTTACCCGTTCATCTTTTAACGATGATAAACATCTTGAGAACACAGCTTCACCAATCAGGGTTAATGGTATACCCAAATCAAGTGCATTCATGCCTGTCCATTTACCCGTGCCTTTCTGTCCGGCAGTATCGAGAATGTGATCGACCAGCAACTCACCATTCTCATCACGTTTGGCCAGAATATCGCGGGTAATTTCAATCAGATATGAGTCAAGCACACCTTCATTCCACTCAGCAAAAACCTGGTGAATTTCGTCACCACTCATGCCAAGCCCTTCCCTCATCATCTGATACGCTTCGCATATAAGCTGCATATCACCATACTCAATGCCGTTATGTACCATTTTGACGTAATGTCCAGCACCATCATTACCGACCCAGTCACAACACGGCTCACCATCAACCTGTGCAGCGATAGCCTGAAAAATAGGTTTAATTGCTGACCAGCCTGCATGATTCCCACCCGGCATTAACGAAGGACCATGGCGAGCGCCTTCTTCCCCTCCGGAAACACCACTGCCGATAAATAAAATCCCTTTCTGACGTAATTCTTGTGTTCTTCTATCACTATCATTGAATAAGGAGTTTCCGCCATCAATGATGATGTCGCCTTTCTCAAGGTACGGCACCAATTGCTCAATAAAAGTATCCACCACGGGACCGGCTTTAACCATTAACATAACCCGCCGCGGTAATTTCAGGCTGTTCACAAAACTTTTCAGATCATGAAATCCAATGATATTGGTATCTTTCGCTGGCCCATTAATAAAGTCATCGACTTTACTCGTTGTGCGGTTAAATACCGATACTTTGAAGCCCTTGTCATTCATATTTAAAACAAGGTTCTGCCCCATCACGGCAAGTCCGACGACACCAATATCTGCTACTGCAGGATTATCTACTTCTCTCATAAGTCTCTACACACCTTTATATATTCACCAATAGCTTCACGGGTTGATCCAACAACTAAACGACGTTGTCCTGATGCCGAATCACACTCTACCGCTCCTGCTACCTCAATGGTCTCTCCCGCTTGTGCCTGACCAACATAGGTATGGGTAAATGAAATGACTTCCGGCGTCATTTCATTATCGATAAGATAGCGGGCGGGAAAATCAAATGCTTGCTGATCATCAATCACCACTGCTTTTAAGGTAGAAATTCCTTGCTTAATATAGTGGTGATGATCGACGACTAACTCTTCCGGCAAACTGACCATACCAATATCAAATTTGGTACCATCAATCGCCGCCTTGTTATATTTACGGGCTTCATGCCAGGCAAACTCTTCAAAATTAAGTTCACCACCGCGTCGTTGGAAATTATCTTTCATGAGTGACAGGTCAAGCGCCGTGAGTTGCTGCTCCGCAACAGCTTGTTTAACTGCCTCACGGGTTTGACGAAAAGCCTCGCGCCCATATACCACCAAATCAATATCCGAACCTTTCTTTTGCTGACCAATCAGCATTGATCCTGTCAATCCTAGAGAAGCCGTATTCACACCATATTTAGTGAGGATAGCGATTAAACGGTGGCATTTTTCTTCAATTTCATCATTTGGAGAACGAGCAAGAACAGACGTTAGATGTTGTTCTGGTTGATGATGAACCTCAACATCCTCGGGTTTTACCGCATGAAACTCAGCATCAAACTGCAGTGATTTAAAAAGATATTTAGGGTAATGGCGGGCTAATAAACGATTGGCCTGCTCAGTATCAATTTTCTGCCATTGACCTTCATTTTCGATATAACGTAGAAAACAACCAATTTTTTGTTGATGGGGATGATAACTGACCACAGCAAAGATAAGACCTTCAGCCGTCTGAATAAAGTCTTTTGGCAAATAAGGGAAATCTGCCTGTCTCATCGTGTATTACGCTCCTTTGTTAAAGGCATCATGACAAGAAATTACCCCAGACGTCTACCCCACATCCATAATCCAGATAAAGATAAGAAAATAATCAGAACGCTCAGTACATCAATCAACCAAATACCTAATGGACCGAGAATATGGCCATTATGTATATCAAGAAGCAGTTGCTGAATACTGATACCTTTACCATAAAAAAACTGTTTTAGCTCTGTATTTACCGACTGTGGCAAAGGATGCGGCACACTCCATGAGACGCCTTGTAATGAAATCGGTTCCCATTTATCCAACATAAAATTACTGCGCCACATTGATTGGCGGGTCTGTAAAACCGGCTCACCATGATAAAGACCAATATTTTGGATAGGCGCAGGGATACCGGCTTCTGCCCCCATTTTTTCAATAAATTCACCCTCGCGGGTTAATAGAATTAAGGCATCATCCGTTGTTAGAACAATAAGATCTTCAAGGGTGATCCCGCCTAATAAGGGACGCTCAGTATGTATTAACGGCGTGGCATCAAGAAAAAGTTGATTGCCAAATTGAGAAAAAATTTTGTTATCAATCAAAAATGCAGCGTCGGGCTTAACCTCCCCTATACCGTACTGAGACATAAGCCAGTCCCAACTGACATAACGCTTATCAAGTTTAAGCTGGCTGGAATGGTTAAGTGCTATTCCGGTAATAGCAAACATTAATAAAAAACTGGCTAAGATGGCGCCGATAACACGATGAAAACTGCGCAATTTGCGGTTCATGGATCAACTCTGGCTAATAGATGAATCCAGATATAATGCCAGCCTAACGACATTCGTCATAGCCCTGACGGATAATGTTGCGCCAGTAATGCCATCAATGTGTTTGTCTAACCGATTAGACACCAATCCAACATTCTGAAATTGCTGTGTGAATGCCGGGTATTTCACTTCTCCCCCCCGACTCTCACGATAAGCCAGTACTTTGACCTGTTCGACGCGGTCGCCATTGATAACCACACCAAAAGTAATTGGCTCCTCTTTACCGATTTCCTCAAGTATCCAGGCGCTGCGTTGCCCCTCTCGCCAATAACGAATTCGAAGACCGGCATAGGGATGACCAAGAATATCCGCAACCGTCTGTCGGACATCACCTTTCATCCAGACAACATCACTTTGCGGAAGCGTACCGTTAAACACTTCAGCTAAGAAAGCATCATTGGTTTGGTAGACGCCACGAGCATGAGATGTCGTCGTGGTGAGCAGTAAGATTAAACATAACAAAGCTAATTTGAAACCAGAAATGACATTATTCATCTTAATAACCACTCACCACGCCTATATTACTCATCGATTAAAACTGATAACCCACACCAACATTGAAGCCATCAAATTCATCATCTTCATTTTCAGCATCCTGATCCTGATAATCAAATTTGACGACAACTTGTGGGTCTAACCACCAGTTCACACCTAAGTCCCATGAGCGCACCTCTGAATCAACAGAGCTACCCGCCTGGTTATCCCATAAGCTATAACGTGTGAAGATTCCAATCGCATCAGTCAATTTATAAGAAGGTTCCAGATACCAGCCCATTTGCTTATCTGCACCGACTGATTGTGGTCCATCACCTTCTAAATGCCATGTTGCATATAAAGCTCGGAAACCAAAGTTGCCTTGCTGAATAGCGGTATGGGCTTCCCATAACACTGCACTACCCGCATCATGGTCATTACCTTGAGTTATATCTTCCTGATATTGCAATGATGTAGCGACTTCAATACCTGGAATTGCGGTCCATTTGAGTCGCCCGGTGTAAGCAAAGTCACTGGCATCGGCTTCAGAGACTTTTTGACGACCACTACGAACTGAGTAATCGTTGCTGGCTGAAGTATTTAAACCAGAGGTCATCGCGGCATCATAAGAAAAACCAGGTGCCAGTTCTCCACTAAACATCACACCACCTTCCCACCAGGTCGTAGGAATAATGTTTTTCTCAACATTATTACGTTCTACCCCATAAAAGGTATTTGGCTCATGGGTTTCATTCAATAAACCAACCGGCACCAGGAATAAACCCGCATTAACACGGTGCTTGTCATTGAAATCGTATTGGATATAAGCCTGTTCCAGCTCAACCTCGCCATTTTGACCATCACCGGAAATAGAGTGTTCTAACTCCAACTCTGAAAAGAGTCGAAGTCGGTCATTGAACTCATGGTTAAAAAATAAGACAAAGCGATGAAAGTCAATTTCATCCTTATCAGCACCACTACCTTGATTTTGTAGATTGTTGTAGTGCAGTTCTCCGTAACCACCGATAGACGTTTTGCTTTCCTGAGCGGCAGAGGCTTTTACTGCTTCTTCTGTTGCCACAGCTAATGCCTCAGCGGTTTCATTTGCCTGTTCGGCTTTAGCTTGTGTGGCAACGACTTGTTGTTTCAGTGTTTGATTTTCTGTTTTCAGTTGTTCGTTCTGTTGCTTAACTTCGTTCAACTGTTGCTTCATTTCTTGCAGAAGCTGCCAGATTTCTTCATTCGTGGGCGAAGCTGCCTGAGCTGAAGACATGGCGACCATCAATGTACTCGCCAGCAGTGTTTTCTTGAATTTGTACATGCTCTCTCATCCTGTTTTCAATAGTAAAAACAAGAGAAAGTATACCTATATTGCGAATCACTATCACTTAGTTTTAGGAATATTTCATATAATTAATGGGAAATAATCATACCTACAACCAGGATTACATCATGACACGGAGACTAGGTTGAGCATATGCCGCATTAAATTCGAATAAACCTTTACTCATGTCTTGGGCAAATTGAGTGAAGTGATGCTCACTCATTCTCACAGTAATCGATCCCATTGTGAGATGAATCATTTTACAATCAGGGCAATGTTGAATATCCACAGTATTAGATTCATAAATTGTTTCTGGTTTACATGCTCTACTCGCCATGTGGGCTCCATTAAATAAAGATTAGGAAAAGGAAAATGCTGTGCGTTGTTTGAGGTTTCGATGCCGGCAGTAAACATCCCACCAACCTCTCGCGTACGACTGCCATAATGTTTTGATAGAAACACGGTCGTCTTGGGTGAGTAATAAGCGATAGTTGCGACTTATCTGTAGTGCCAAACAAGCTGATGGGCTAACTTGATAATACGCCACTAACTCTTTGATGGATGCCAGCAAACAATCACGCTGCCAGTCAGGTCGACTAAGTGGCATATTCATGATTTTAACTTCCTTGCCGCTGCAGAAAGCAGCATATTCCAGACCGTTTTTTTAGAACTTTTATTCAGACAGTTAAAGTCAGCCGCATGCAGCTTACCTTCGTGAATTAAGGTCTCTAGCGTATTTTCATCAAATGCCAGATGAATGCTATGTCTTCCCTGTGTATTAAATTGTGCTGTTTTCATAACTCACCTCGTCCTGACAATGTGGAGATGAGTATAAATTCATTTAAATCTAAATGCAAATCATTCTTATTTAAAGAATGTAAAGTTTCGGTAAAAGTCTTTACGGAGAATAAGACCCTGTACCGTAGTAACCGTAGCCTACAAAGGGCCAGTCATGTTTAGGGTTGTATGGCAGACCTGAAACAGGATTATTTGCCGGCCAACGCTGTTCTTTGCTCTGCTGAATAACCGGTAAGGTAAGCTGCTTTTGATCTACAGTGATATTTTTCTGATCGATAACCTGCCCCAGTACTGTAATAAAACTATCTGTTTTATAAACTTCAGGATCGAGAAAGTCAGCACTACGAATAAAAAAACGACCTTCACTGTCACTACTTTCGTCTGGTCGGCCAACTCGGTTAAGCGGGAACTGAACGACCAAAATTTCTGATTGCTGCTCGCTATTTTCAACAGCAATAATTTTACCGCCCCATCGAACTGTTTTACCTTGATATAAATTAATATTGTCTGCTACCTGCTTAAGTGACAAGTCCCCTTCCGCAGGCGGTTGGATTTTGGGAGACATATAACTGCATGCTGTTAGCACAGCCAAAGCTAATATGAGTATGCTGAAACGAATCATTGGCAAACCTCCTGTCATATACCTTAGTAGTTAATGAGTTTATATAAGTCGTTATTTGTTTTTTCTATTCTTTTTTCGCTCAGCCTTTTTTGCTGCTTTTTCTTCTCGGACAATCAAAACCTGTTGCCATTCTGCTTCTATCATTTGAGGTGTCTCCCAGGTGATCCTTCCCAGCATGCCTGCTCTGATCTCAGTCAGAATGATCTTAGCAGTACGATCCAAATCTACCTTACCACCAGACCTCAGACAGCCCCGTTTGATTCCAATAGCTTCCATATTCTCCAGCGGATATTCAGTTAAAGTATCCAGACCGAAGCGTTGTTTTAACTGTTCCGGATAGGCCTGCATCAAATACTCGATGGCATATAAGGCAATATCATCATTATCAATTGCTGTTTCTTTGATTGCGCCAGTCACGGCTAGACGATAACCACCATGAGGGTTTTCAAGATTTGGCCATAACACGCCAGGGGTATCATGCAAGACAACACCTTGTTCTAGTCTGATGCGTTGTTGCATTTTGGTAATAGCTGGCTCATTACCTGTTTTGGCTATTTGGCGACCGGCAAGACTGTTAATCAATGTGGACTTTCCAACATTCGGAATGCCCATAATCATCGTGTTAATCGGTCTTCCCGCTTCTGCTTTGGCAGGTACCATTTTTCTACACAGTGTCAGTAAATCAGCGATACCTTCCTGTTGCTGAGCCACCATAGTCAGCGTTTTCGTGTGATTTTCCTGCTCAAAATACTGCTGCCAACGCTCTGTGATTGTTACATCAGCCAGATCATGTTTATTCAGCAACTTGATACAAGGTTTGTCTTTGCGAATCTCTGCCAGCATAGGATTCTGGCTGCTGAAGGGAATTCGGGCATCCAGCACTTCAATAATCAGATCAACCTGCGGCAAGATCTCTCTCATTTCTTTGCTGGCTTTATGCATATGGCCGGGATACCACTGAATTGCCATTAACGTTCCTTTTTCACTACGATAGATATTGGATAACATTCTAACGCAAAGCCGTATTAACACCGATCAGCTTTACTCATTGCTAGATGGCAATTGGTTCCGCTAAGGTCTCGGTAACGTATAATGCGGAACTTTCTATGAGAATCGGAACAAGAGTATGCCCAAGGCCAGTGATCTTAAACGTGGAATGGTAGTAGAAGTACATGATGAGCCCTATGTCGTTAAAGATATTGATATTCGTAACCCATCTTCGCGTGGCGCATCGACACTATATAAAGTTCGTTTTAACCATCTTAAAACGAAACAAAAACGTGATGAATCCTTCAAAGG
This sequence comes from Methylophaga thalassica MP, assembly GCF_000214595.1. Classification (GTDB taxonomy): domain Bacteria; phylum Pseudomonadota; class Gammaproteobacteria; order Nitrosococcales; family Methylophagaceae; genus Methylophaga; species Methylophaga thalassica. The sequence goes on from NZ_AFIG01000003.1 coordinate 693,758, forward strand.
CGAAGACTTTCTTAAAGAGGTCGACTGTGAACGCCAGTTAGTCCAATTTTCCTATCAGGATGGCGACAGCTACATCTTTATGAACAATGAAACCTTTGAGCAATACGCTATCAATGCTGCTGATATTGAAGACGCGCTGGGCTATATCCACGATGGTCTGGATAATATCGTCGCTGTTTTATTACAACAACAACTTGTGGCTATAGAGTTGCCAGCCGCGGTTTCTTTGACTATTGTCGATACATCGCCGGGGATAAAAGGCGCTACGGCAGCGGCTCGCACAAAACCAGCAACCTTATCGACGGGCTTAGAAGTACAAGTCCCAGAATATATCGAAAATGGAGAAGTCATTAGGGTCAACACCGACACAGGTAAATTTATGTCGAGAGCCTAAAACGATCGTATGAAGACACGTATCAAACATCTTGTTTTGATTTGCTTAGGCTGGATGTTTGTCGCCTTGGGCATCATTGGTGTCATCTTGCCGTTGATGCCAACAACGATTTTTCTGATATTAGCCTTGGCGTGTTTTGCCGAAAGCTCTCCCCGGTTTCATCAAATGTTGCTCAATCACAAATGGTTCGGACCACCACTAAGGCAATGGCAACAAACACATAGCATGCGCCGGGATATTAAAAAGAAAGCCTATTTAATCATCATCCTGTCATTTGCTATTTCAATTGCTGCCGTTTGGGGCCGACTTTGGTTACAAGTCATGTTATTTACTATTGGACTCATTCTGTTAGCCTGTTTGTCTCGTGTAAAGGAATCAGACTAAGCAGATGAATACGATTGAAGCCATGCGAAAACGCCATTCTGTGCGTCATTTTTTAGATAAAGAAGTGAGTCAGCAAGATCTAATGACTCTTCTGGAGGCTGCTAGACACAGTCCTTCCGGCTCAAATACACAGCCTTGGCAAGTGGCTGTCGTCAGAGGAAAAGCAAAACAGCGTCTGGCTGATGCGATGGTTTCTGCATTTGAACAAGGTGAAACAACCGCCCCTGCCTATCAGTACTACCCCAACCCAATGCCATCTCCCTACAATGACAGACGCAAAGCTTGTGGTTTAAAGCTTTATCAGACGCTAAACATTGCCCGTGACGATAAAGCAGGGCAACGCGCGCAATGGGCAGCCAATTACCGTTCCTTTGATGCGCCGCTGATGCTGTTTTTCTGGATGGAAGGCATCATGCAAACCGGTTCATATATGGACATGGGTATGTTCATGCAATCAGTGATGCTGGCTGCGGTCGATTGTGGCTTGGCAACCTGCCCTCAGGCAGCATTAGCGCAATATCCCAATGTTGTGAAAGAACACTTATCCTTACCAAAGGATGCCATCATTCTTTCGGGCATGGCGCTGGGTTATGAAGATACTGAAGCCCAGGTGAATCAGTTTAGAACTGAACGTGAGACAGTAGAAAATTTCACTCAATTTTACGATGAATAATGGAGATAAAATGGAATTGCAGGCTTTTTTAACGCAGTTAAAAACACACCCTGAAAACATAGCGTTTGATGACACTATGTCAGTCATTGAAGCTAATTATGTATTTACTCCTACCGCATTTAAAAACGGTGGTACCACCAATGAAGCCGGCCAAAATAATGGCTCATGCAAAATTTTTGGCTTTGGCAAAATACATGCACTTAGTGTTGACGAAACCCTAGCCTGCTTTGGTCAGTATTATCGGGATGATGTGTTAGCCAATCCACACGGGGACGATCACCAAAATATTCGCCACTTTATGAAAACCGGTTGGGATGGCGTGCAATTTGAGGGTGAACCACTAACAGCACACTAGTCTTTTGATTCATATATCAAATAAAAAAGGGAGCAGATGCTCCCTTTTTTATAGTATTTTCTGCGATTAACTTAGAGTAATACGCGTTCAATACCACCTTGTTTAACACTATCGATGAAGTCTTTATGCCAGTTATCCCCTTTCAGGTGTTTGGCAATTTCAACCACAATATAGTCGGTATCAATACCCGTATCTTCACTGTAGCGGCTCAGGCCTTGTTGACAGGCTGGGCATGACGTCAACATTTTCACATTGCCATTTTTCGCCTTATCCTGCCCGGTCAGTTCCTGAATCCCCTTAGTAATTTCCTCTTCCTTACGGAAACGCACCTGCGTCGCAATATCTGGACGCGCCACAGCGAACGAACCGGCTTCACCACAGCAACGATCATTTAATGCTACTTCCTGTCCCATTAAAGTGCTGGCCACAGAGGTCGGCTGATATGTTTTCATAGGTGTGTGACATGGGTCGTGATACATATACTGAACCCCTTCCACGCCTTCCAGCTTGACACCTTTTTCCATTAGATATTCATGAATATCCAACAGGCGGCAGCCAGGGAAGATCGCCTCAAACTGATACTTCAGCAACTGATCCATACAGGTACCGCATGAGACAATGACGGTTTTGATATCCATGTAATTCAGCGTATTCGCTAAGCGATGGAATAACACCTGATTAGATGTCGAAATCGATGTGGCTTTTTCCTTATCCCCTGTTGATGCTTGTGGGTAACCACAACACAGATAGCCAGGGGGCAGCACAGTTTCAGTGCCCACTTCATACAACATGGCTAAGGTCGCCAAACCTACCTGGCTGAACAAACGCTCAGAACCACAACCCGGGAAGTAGAAAACGGCATCTGATTCATCATTGACCTTTTTCGGATCACGTAGAATCGGAATCATTTTCTCATCTTCAACACCCAACATGGCACGTGTAGTTTGTGTCGGCAAACCTGTTGGCATTGGCTTTTTCATGAAATGAACGACTTGCTCACGAATCGGCGTTTTACCTGTCGTAGGCAGGGGACGTTTTTTCTTGCTGCCTAATAAGCCTAGTGTTTTAGCAACACCATGCGCCATTTTCTGAGCCTGATACCCCCACTCAATCATGGTTTTACGCATGATTTTCACGGTCAGAGGATCGGTCGCATTCAGATAGGCCATCGATGTCCAGGTGCCAATATTTGGACGACGCTTGCCTTGTTTCTTCAGCACTTCACGTAGTTTGATACTGACATCACCAAAGTCGATATTGACCGGGCAAGGATTCAGACAGCGGTGACATACCGTGCAGTGATCCGCCACATCATTCATCTCTTCAAAGTGACGAACTGAAATACCACGGCGCGTTTGTTCCTCGTACAAGAAAGCTTCAATAATCAAGCCTGTACCAAGAATTTTATTCCGTGGTGAGTATAGTAAGTTGGCACGAGGCACATGAGTTGTACACTCAGGCTTACACTTACCACATCTCAGACAGTCTTTGATGTCATTGTTGATGTCACCCAGATCACTTTGTTCAAGAATCAACGCTTCCTGCTCTAACAGGCGTAATGAGGGTGTATAAGCATTGTCCAGACCAGAACCGGCTAATAACTTACCGGCATTGAAATGGCCATTGGGATCCACTTTCTGTTTGTACCCGGCAAAGGCATCAATGGTAGCTTTGTCGAGATATTGCATCTTGGTCAGACCAATACCATGTTCACCGGAAATAACACCACCCAAGCGCCCAGCTAATGCCATCACTTCATCGACAATGCCTTCAGCATCATGCATCATTTCGTAGTCATTAGAATTGACTGGAATGTTCGTGTGAACATTACCATCACCGGCATGCATGTGTGTGGCGACAAACAAACGACCTGAACGGTTTTCTTTATGAATACTGTCCAGCTTATTACGTAAAACACTCAGCGCTTGCCCTTGGAATAACTCTTTTAAGGGTTTTTCCATTTCTTCACGATACGAAATACGTAAGTCACGACGCTGTAGTACATTAAATAATGTATCACCGTCGAGGATATTGGCTGTAGCAGTATCAGACAGCAGATCGGCTAAATCTTTAGCAGGCTTGTCCAGGCTGTCTAAAATTTTCTGCCAGCGTGCCATGACCACATCGACATGACGGCATGCGGCTTCGTTTTTAGAATTGACGATGGCATCGTTTTCAACACTATCACTCAAATCTTTATTGCCACACTCTTTCAGTTCTTTTGGATTAGAACTCAAATAGGTTTTCACTGCTTTCGCTGTTTTTAGCTTATTGCGAGTGGACTGAACAATGTTAATACGTTCAATACCATCGTTATATTCAGATAAACGATCCAGAGGAATAACGACGTCTTCATTAATCTTAAACGCATTGGTATGTCTGGCAATCGCCGCTGTCCGAGAACGATCGGCCCAGAAACGTTTGCGCGCTTCAGGGCTGACTGCCACAAAGCCTTCACCATCACGTGCATTGGCAAGACGAACCACTTCAGAGCAGGCTTCTGCTACCGCATCCTCATCATCCCCTACCACATCAATAAGCAAGACCATCTTCGGCGCCACTGAACGCGGCGCTTTGGTTGAGTAGTCAACTGCTTTTACATAGCGCTCATCAAGATGTTCCATCCCGGCCAGTAACACGTTTTTGTTATTGTCCAGGTAATCTTTGGTCTCTACGATAGCCGGTACGGCTTTACTTAAGTCATTACCGAAAAACTCAAGACAGACCGTACGGATATAGTCAGGCATACGATGCAGAACAAAAACAGAAGACGTGATCAAACCATCACAGCCTTCTTTTTGTATGCCCGGCAAACCACCGAGGAATTTGTTTGTCACGTCTTTCCCTAAGCCAATCTTACGTAGTTCTTTGGCAGGTATTCTCATGACGTCTGGCTCACCAATAGCGGTTTTACCATCAGCTTCAAAGCGCGTTATTTTAAACTCGGCATACTCAATATCATGAATTTTGCTCAGGTTATGGTTTAACCGTTCCACTTCCATCCAGGTGGCATCCGGCGTCACCATTCTCCATGACAGCAGATTATCTAGTGCCGTACCCCACATCACGGCTTTTTTACCACCGGCATTCATCGCCACATTACCACCGATGGTGGATGCATCTTGTGAGGTTGGATCCACAGCAAACACTAAACCATTACGATCAGCTAAGTCAGAAACACGGCGTGTAACAACGCCGGCCTCAGCTCGAACGGTAGGCACTTTTTCATCACGACCAGGAATATGGCGATAAATAACTTCCCCCAGGCCTTCCAGTTTTTCAGTGTTAACCACCACACTTTCAGCCGTGAGCGGAATAGCGCCACCGGTATAACCAGTACCACCACCACGAGGAATAACTGTTAATCCTAAGTCGATACAGGCAGCAATAATTTTTGCCATTTCTTCTTCAGAGTCTGGCGTCACTACCGCTAGTGGGTATTCAACACGCCAGTCAGTGGCATCAGTTACATGTGAGACACGGGCCAGACCATCAAACTGGATATTGTGTTTTTTTGTCGTTTTGGATAAACGACGCATCACCATCTTTCTACGTTCCGCGGTGCTCAATAAATTACGTTCAAACCGCTCTACTGCTTGACGCGCACTTTTCTCCAATTGCAGAGCAAGGTCATTATTATTCTCTTCCGCGCGGATACGAATTTGATCCAGTCGATGATGCAAAACATGACGAAGCGAGCCCCAACGCTTTTGGTTTTCGACTAAATCGTCCTGAATAAATGGGTTACGTTGGATAACCCACATATCTCCTAGAACTTCAAACAGCATTTTTGCTGAGCGGCCAGTTTTGCGTTGCTCACGGAGTTGCTGCAAAACCTCCCACATTGGTTCCCCTAGGAAACGAATGACGATTTCACGATCAGAAAATGAGGTATAGTTGTACGGAATCTCGCGAATTCGGTTAGACATGTTGACAGATAAGCCTCTTTCTAAAGTAAGAGTGATGTTTAAGAGCGGCAATTTTAACACGGGCGCGACTATAATATGACCCACATAAATTAAGCCTTTTATTAAATAAGCTTCTGGACGACTGTTTTTGCCATGGATTTGTTACATATTATCGCCTTAGCCTTATTACAAGGCCTGACTGAATTTTTACCTATTTCCAGCTCGGCTCACCTTATTTTATTACCTATTATTGCTGACTGGCAGGATCAAGGATTGGCCTTTGACGTTGCCGTTCACGTCGGAACATTAACTGCCGTTATTATCTATTTCCGTCGGACAATTCGGGCCTTGATAGTGGACTGGTTTAAGTCAGTTGCGCAAAAGCAGACTATCGGTGACAGTAAATTAGCTTGGGCAGTGCTGTTTGGCACTATTCCTGTCGGTTTAGCAGGTTTATTTTTAGGGGACCTGGTAGAAACAAGTTTCCGCAGTCCACTTGTCATTGCGACAACCACTATCGTTTTTGGCCTGTTATTGGGCTGGGCAGATTGGCAAGGTAAACGCATTCGTAATGAAAATCGACTAAATTGGTTTGATGTACTTTTTATTGGCATTGCTCAGGCGATTGCGCTGATTCCAGGTACATCACGTTCAGGCATAACAATTACTGCAGGTTTGATGTTGGGTCTAACACGAGAGGCTGCAGCTCGTTTTTCTTTTCTGTTATCAATTCCGGTCATTGTTCTCGCGGGTGGTTTAAAAATTATTGAGCTTATCGAATCACAACTTGTGATAGACTGGTTTGCTTTATGTGCTGGCGCATTATTTTCTGCCGTTAGCGCCTATTTATGCATTTTCTTATTTCTAAAAATGCTTGATCGTATTGGGATGTGGCCATTCGTACTATATCGTCTGGTGCTTGGCGTATTATTGTTTTGGTTGTTTACTTAAATAAGGTTGACAGCTTTTTCCTTAGTGCGTAATATTCTCCCTCTTTATTTAGCCCGCCTGCGTAATTATCAGGAGCAACTCGCGGATGAAAACCATAAGTGCAAAACCAGCAGAAGTTCGTCGTGACTGGTTCGTTATTGATGCTGACGGCAAAACATTAGGCCGTATGGCTACTGAAATCGCACGTCGTTTACGTGGAAAGCATAAAGCTATCTACACACCACATGTCGACACTGGCGATTACATTGTTGTTATCAACGCTGAAAAACTGCGTGTAACTGGTAACAAAATGAAAGATAAAATTTATTATCACCACACAGGTCATATCGGTGGTATCAAGTCTATCTCGCTGGAAAAACAACTCGACAAAGCACCTGAGCGTGTTATCCAGACGGCTGTCAAAGGTATGCTTCCTAAAAACCCGCTGGGTCGCGCGATGTTCGGCAAACTGAAAGTTTACGCTGGCGCAGAACACCCTCATACAGCTCAACAGCCTAAAGTGCTGGAAATCTAATCGGATATTGTCATGGCAGATTCATACTACGCTACAGGTCGCCGCAAAAGCTCAACAGCTCGTGTATTCCTGAAACCAGGCAGCGGCAACATTTCAATTAACACTCGCACACTGGAAGATTATTTCGGTCGTGAAACTTCTCGCATGGTTGTTCGTCAGCCTTTAGAGTTAGTTGACATGCTTGAAAAATTTGACCTGAAAATCACCGTTCGTGGTGGTGGTAATAATGGTCAAGCCGGTGCAATTCGTCACGGTATCAGCCGCGCATTAGTCGAATACGACAACGAATTAAAAGCTGAATTGCGTAAAGCAGGCTTTATCACTCGTGATGCTCGTGCCGTTGAACGTAAGAAAATTGGTCTTCATAAAGCACGTAAACGTCCTCAATTCTCAAAACGTTAATTGTTGGCTGCTTTTGCAGATCGAAAAAAGGCTACCCTTGGGTGGCCTTTTTTTATGGCTGGGATTCTTGCCTCACAAATAATAGGCATGTTATAAAGCCTTTTTATTAAATTCTGGCATGGAACCCAACGATGAATAAACATCTTCGTAACGCCTCAATTGCACTCACCCTCCTTCTCCCTTCTATGGCTTTCGCAGAACAAGAATCACAAATGTCTTTGTCTGTGGGTGCCTTTGAGGTTTTCGATGATAATACTGCTGCTGAGATAGGTGTTGAATATCGATTTTCCCCACAAGCGTCGGCTTTTAATTTGATTCCTACCCTTGGAGCAACGTTGACTTCTGATGGTGGTTATTGGGGCTATGCTGGTGTGAGATATGACATTTATCTCAACAACAACTGGATACTGACACCGAACTTCGCTATTGCGGCTTATGAACAAGGTGGAGGGGTTGATTTAGGTTACGATATTGAGTTCAGAACAGGTGCCGAACTTGCCTATCAATTTAGTGATAAAAGTCGACTTGGCTTAGGTTTATATCATCTATCCAATGCTAATATCGGTGAGAATAATCCTGGTGCAGAATCATTAATTTTAAGCTATAGCTTTTAATTATCTGACTTTCTTATATAAACGCCCTTTTCCGTCGGGTTGAGTTTTAAAGCGACGATGTAACCAGAAATATTGTTCGGGCATCTGTCGAATTTGAGACTCAATCCAGTCATTTATACGTTGAGCATCGACGATATCATCGCCAGATGGATATGCCTCCCATGCAGGGAAAATTTGAATATGGTAACTACCATCTGAATTACGTTTAGGCACAAATGGCACCACTTCTGCCCCTGTCATTTTTACCATTCTGGCCGTTGCAGGAATGGTGGCCGCAGTCACACCAAAAAATTTGGCAAAGATACTATTTCTTGGGCCAAAGTCTTGATCAGGCGCATACCAGACAACTTTATTCTTACGTAATGCGCGCAACATGGCTCTGACATCATCCCGCATTACAATACCTTCGCTATGGTAAATTCGTGAACGCATCATAACGGCATTAAATAAGGGGTTCTTAAGATGTCTGAACATCACATAAGCCGGGGTTTGTAACATAATTAAGCGACCACCAATCTCCATACTGGTGAAATGCCCTGTTAGCAAAATAACTCCCTTTCCCTTTGCTTTAGCCGCTTCTAAATGCTCTAGCCCTTCATAAGTGACACGTCGGCGAAGTTGCCTATCAGATGCCCACCAGCTTATCGCGGTTTCGATCATCATCATGCCTGTATTTTTAAGGATTTTCTTGACGAGATATTCTCGTTCAGCATCGCTCATCTCTGGAAAACATAACTCCAGATTTCGTCGCACCACTTTTGCTCTTGAACGCATAAAGGGTTGCATCAACTGACCGAGCAGCATACCAATACGATATTGTAATTTGGCTGGCAAATACACTGACAAACGCATAAGTAACAGCCCCAGCCAACTTAACCAAAAGCGGGGATGTAGAAGTTGTTTATGGAAAATGTTCATTCAGGTTCTGTTGCTTTCACAAAGTAGCGCCTATGCTATCATTCCTGCTTACTTTTCGCTGCTTTATGAGTCTGATTTGAGAGTTTTTTATAATATCGTTTTTACTTTAGCTGTACCTTTTATCCTACTGCGTCTGTTGTGGCGAGGCACAAAAGCCAGTGCTTACTTCAAACGTTGGGATGAGCGGTTTGCAATCACCCTGCCGAGCGTCAATAAAAGTAAGTCAGTTATCTGGGTACATGCCGTTTCCATGGGGGAAGTTGAGGCCTGTCGGCCTTTGGTTGCAGCAATCCAATCTACATACCCTGAGCATCAGATCCTCATTACAACAATGACACCGACAGGTAGCACTCGGGTAAAAGCATTATATGCAGATAACGTTATTCACTGTTATCTACCCTATGACTTGCCGGTCATTATGCGTCGATTTATACAGGCTATCCAGCCTGTATTTGGTGTCATTATGGAAACTGAGTTATGGCCCAATCTTATTCATCATTGCCGTAAGCAAAATATTCCGTTGGTGTTGGCCAATGCAAGGATGTCTGAGCGTTCATTAAAAGATTATCAGCGCATCCCTTCTCTAACACGAGAAATTCTACAAAGCTTTACCGTGATAGCTGCCCAAGCTCAACAAGATCGTGAGCGTTTTATAGAGCTTGGCGCCGATAGAGATAAAGTGCATGCTGTCGGTAATCTCAAATTTGAAGTCAATTTATCTCCTACTATTGTCGAGCAAGCTGAAGCCATTCGATCAATGTGGGGGAACCGCTCAGTTTTTATTGCCGCCAGTACACATGAAGGTGAAGATGAAATTATTCTTAATGCCTCACGCCAAATCCGTGCTCAGGTGCCAGATTTATTGTTAATTATTGTTCCTCGACATCCAGAGCGATTTGATAAAGTAGCGGCTCTCTGCCAACGTGCTGGCTTCAAAATTCTTCGTCGCAGCGAAAATGGTCTCTGTCGGAGTGATATTCAGATCCTTGTCATTGATAGTATGGGTGAACTCCCTATATTTTATGCCTGCTCTGATATCGCATTTGTTGGAGGCAGTCTGGTTCCAACGGGTGGACATAATATCCTTGAACCAGCCGCATTATCTCGTCCCGTGATCGTGGGACCTCATGTCTTTAATTTTGCTGAAATTACACAGCAGTTTATTACTGCTCAGGCAGCTATCCAGGTAGATAATGCAGAAATGCTGGCTACAACGGTGATCGAATTATTAAAAAACCCTCCAAAACGCACCGCTATGGGTGAAGCCGGACAACAGTTAATCAAGCAAAGTCAGGGCGGCAGCCAACGTTTACTCAACTTAATTAAATACAATATTCATGTCTGAAAAAGACCATTATTGGATGCAGAAAGCATTAGCGCTTGCCCGTAATGCCGAAGCTCAAGGTGAAGTCCCTGTCGGTGCGATTATTGTCCTCGATGACCAAATCATTGGCCAGGGGTGGAATCAACCCATTGCTAGCCAGGATGCCACTGCACATGCTGAAATTGTTGCCTTGAGACAGGCCTGCCAGACGATGCAAAATTACCGTTTGCCAGGCTCTGAAATTTACATCACCCTTGAACCTTGCATGATGTGTGCTGGCGCACTTGTTCATGCCCGTATCGCTCGCTGTATCTACGCAACAGCAGAACCTAAAACAGGCGCTGCCGGTAGCTGCATAGATGCTTTTGCCTTACCTAATCTCAATCACCGGGTCGAATGCACAGCAAATGTTTTAAAAGAAGAAAGTAGCCAGCTCATCAAAAACTTTTTCAGAGCAAGACGTTAAAGATATCGAGCAAGTAATGCTTTCTCAGGGATATCCCCCTGATAAGGAATATAGACTTTGTGACCACTTCCAGGCGCCAGTTCAATATCATGACGTTCTTTATCTAATAACTTATCGAGTATCAGCGTTTTGTTTCCTTCAGGCATAACCAGTTCTAATTTATCACCGACAGAAAACCGGTTTTTTACATCAATCTCCAGACACTGCTTGTCAGCATGATACGCCAAGACTTCACCAACATATTGTTGACGCTCATTACTGGAATAACCATGTAAATAATTTTGCTGTTCTTGAGTCGGATGTCGTTGATAAAAGCCATCGGTATAGCCGCGGTTTGAAAGATTATCCAGTTGACCGATAAGCTCAGGGTTAAATCGACGGCCAGCCAGTGCATCATCAATCGCCTGGCGATATATCTGAGTGGTGCGGGCAACATAATAGACGGACTTGGTACGACCTTCTATCTTCAGTGAATCAACACCAATATTCACTAATCTCTCGATATGCTGAATTGCCCGGAGATCTTTTGAATTCATGATGTAGGTGCCGTGTTCATCTTCAAAAATCGGCATCAACTCGCCAGGCCGATTTGTTTCTTCTATCAAATACACTTCATCTGCCAGCGGGTGTCTCTCTTGCCCGCCACAATCAGAAAAACTGTGCTGATTCATCGCATCAAAGGCGTTAAACTCAATTTTCTGTGGCGAATCATCATTATTATCACTGGCATGCGTTTTATAGTCCCAACGGCAGGCATTGGTACATGTGCCTTGATTAGGATCTCGATGGTTAAAATAACCAGATAATAAACAACGTCCTGAATAAGCAATACATAAGGCACCATGAACAAAGACCTCCAGCTCCATATCAGGACAAAGCTGGCGTATTTCTTCAATCTCATCCAACGATAATTCGCGTGATAGGATCACTCTGGATAACCCCATAGATTGCCAGAATTTCACTGCCTGATAGTTAACGGTATTGGCTTGTACAGATAAATGAACCGGCATTTCTGGCCAGCGTTCACGTACCATCATGATTAAACCAGGATCGGCCATAATCAATGCATCTGGCTGCATTTCAATCACCGGTTCCATATCCACCATATAAGTTTTAATTTTTGCATTGTGTGGCATCAGATTACTTGCCACAAAGAACTGCTTACCCAAAGCATGGGCTTCTTCAATACCTTGTTGCAAAACAGGCAGTTTATGGAAATCATTATTACGCACCCGCAAACTATAGCGCGGCTGGCCAGCATAAACCGCATCGGCACCATAAGCATAGGCATAGCGCATGTGCTGCAAACTGCCCGCGGGTAATAATAATTCTGGCGCATTCATCGATGATTTCCCATAGAAAAAAAGTGGATAATTATAATCTAAATCTATAAAAATCCAATAAAAACAGTAGTCTCATCACAAATACAGATCGATAACGGATGCATTCAACTCAATATAAAGTAATAATCTTTGCCTGGTAAAACATTGAGGAAGCTCATTGAGACGATTGATCATTTCTCTACTTGCTATGGCCATGTTAACGGCATGTGGAGAAGCTCCACCCCAACTCGATCAAATAAAAGAGCGAGGCGAGTTGCGCGTGCTAAACCGATACAGCCTGACCAGCTATTACGTTAAGGGCAATGATGCTCTGGCGGGCTTTGAATATGAGCTTGCTGAACGCTTTGCTGATCGCCTGGGTGTCAAACTCAAAGTCATTGTGCCTGAAAATCTCGGCACCATGCTGCATATGATTGAAGAAGGCCGCGCAGACATTGCTGCCGCCGGTTTAACCGTTACCGAACAGCGTAAAGAATTATTACGCTTTGGCCCGGTTTATCATGAAGTCACACAGCAGCTCGTCTATAAACATGGCAATATCAGGCCGAAAGATATTACTGATATCGTCAACGGCACTCTGGAAGTCGTAGCCGATAGTAGTCATGTAGAACAATTACAGGCATTACAACAGGAAATACCAGAACTCTCCTGGCGCGAGAATAAAGAATTGGACAGTCGAGGCTTACTCGAACTGGTGCAATTAGAACTGATTGATTACACCATCGTTGACTCGAATGAAATGTCAGCAAATCAATCACTCTTCCCCGAACTGCGTGTCGCTTTTGATATTTCTGACCCTCAGCCATTAGCTTGGGCTATGGCCCCTACAGATGATGAATCACTTTATCTTGAGGTAGTGGATTTTTTCCATGATATTGAAGCCTCTGGTGAACTGGATAAGTTAATAGAAAAATACTATGGCCATATTCGTCGCTTTGATTATGTCGATACGCGTGCCATTCATCGTCGTATTCAAACGCATTTGCCACAATACAAAGACTTATTCAAAGCGGCAGCAGATGAATATGGTTTTGACTGGCATCTTCTGGCGGCCATGGCTTATCAGGAATCGCACTGGAATCCAGAGGCCGTTTCAAGCACCGGCGTAAAAGGTTTGATGATGCTAACGCGATCTACAGCAAAACAGCTCGGCGTGACCGATCGAGAAGATCCAGAGCAAAGTATCTTCGCTGGTGCAGCTTACTTAGCATCGTTATATAGTCGCCTGCCCGAACGTATAAAAGATCCTGACCGTACCTGGTTTGCTTTAGCTGCCTACAATACAGGTCTTGGCCATCTTGAAGATGCCAGAGTGATCACCCAAAGCATTGGTAAAAATCCGGACTCATGGTCGGATGTCAGAGAAAGCCTGCCATTACTTTCAAAGAAAAAATGGTACTCAAAAACCAAACATGGTTATGCTCGCGGCAGTGAGCCGGTGAGATATGTACAAAATACGCGCCGATATTTAAATATCATCTTACATCATGAAGATATGACCACGCCTGCAGCACCATCTATACCTGATGTAGACGAAAAATTACCTGCAGCCTTATAAAAAAAGCCCGGTGAACCGGGCTTTTTTCTATTACTTCTCAGATGATTTTTCTATCAGGAAATTCACAACGTTAAATAACTCAGGTACCCCGCCCGCTGTACTGGCATCCGTACGATAAGCACCATTAACAATAAAAGATGGTACGCCTGTGATACCTGACGTTTGGCTCATGACAAGCGCTTTTTTGACTTTTGCTTTCACACTGAAAGAATTCATTGTTTTCTTGAACTCTTCACGGTCAATACCTTGCTCAGCAACAAAATCAAGCAGTTGATCTTCAGACGTTAAACGGCGTTTTTCAACGTGAATCGCATTGAATAATTTTGAATGAATTTTATCAAGATTACCCATAGCTTCAGCGGCATAATACACTTTTGCCAACTCTAACCAGCTGTCACGGAAAATCGCAGGCACTTTCACAAAGTGTACATTTTCTGGCAATGTTTTTTTCCAGGCATCCACTTCAGGCTCTAATTTAAAGCAGTGTGGGCACGTGTAAGAAAACATTTCAACGACTTCAATTTTATTATCATCCGGTGTCGCTAATTTCTCAGTAGTCGGAAAATAATGGGTGCCTTCAACGAAATTCATCGGCACAGCAGAAGCTGCCGTTGAAACCAGGCCTAAAAATAGTCCTGTCGCAAGGGTTTTCATTAATTTCATCATCGTTGAGTATCCTTTATTTTCAATTAATTATTACAATGTGCCATACGAATGAAGGCCACTTAAGAACATATTGACACCAAGAAAGGCAAATAAGGTCACGAATAACCCAACGATTGCCCACCATGCCATAGGTTTCCCGTTCCAACCTTTCGTTAAACGCATATGAAGCCAAGCAGCGTAGTTCAGCCAGACAATTAATGCCCAGGTTTCTTTGGGATCCCATGACCAATAACCACCCCAGGCTTCTGCCGCCCATAAGGCACCTAAAATAGTTGCTAGAGTGAAGAAAGCAAAACCCAAAGCAATAGTCTTGTACATTAAGTCATCCATCAGACCCAATTCAGGCATCGCCTTAACCCAGCGGCTGTCAGGATTAACCTGCTGTCTCCATACCACCAGCAAATAGGCCACACCTATCATCGCTGCCATGGAAAAAGCACCGTAGCCAATAAAATTGGCAGGCACATGAATTTTCATCCAGTAGCTTTGTAGTGCTGGCACAAGCGGCTGAATCTCATGAGCATTTCGTTCAAAGCTATACCAGAGTTGGAAAATAACCGCGGCGCTAATCACCAATAAAACGAAGCCACCCAAACTACGGGTTTGATATCGGCGTTCATAAAACAGATATAACAAAGCAGTCACTACCGAAAAAAGAATAAAGACTTCATAGAGATTACTGACAGGGATATGGCCAATATCCGCACCATGCAGATATGACTCACGCCAACGCACCATAAGTCCGATCATACCCATCGTAACCGCTGCCCAGGTTAAGCCGTTACCGACTTTTTCTGTAAAACCGGAACGAAAAATATTGCCAGCGAAATACGTCACCGTCGCCATCACAAATAAAGCACTCATCCACATAAAGGCAGACTGACTGGCAAGTATATAATTGAGCCAGAAGTTAGATTCTCCCGCTTGCAGGTTTTGGCCATACAATGAAACAGCTATCAAGCTAAGCGCTGCAACAACCAGGCTGTGCCAACGAAACCCCGGCCAATATTGTCCAAGAAAACCCATCCCGATTGCTGTCAGAGCAATGATGGTAATTTCATAATAATCGAGAATCTCGTAATAAGTACCTATTAAACCGACACTAACTAATACCATTAACACACGCCAGAACCAGGCTGCCCATGGTGTCTGTTGCGTCGAGTTCATTGTTGAG
This sequence comes from Methylophaga thalassica MP, assembly GCF_000214595.1. Classification (GTDB taxonomy): domain Bacteria; phylum Pseudomonadota; class Gammaproteobacteria; order Nitrosococcales; family Methylophagaceae; genus Methylophaga; species Methylophaga thalassica. Next base: position 709,402 of record NZ_AFIG01000003.1, read on the forward strand.
AGGTGTGCTGTCATATATTTTGCCTCATCCCATAGCAGAAACTAAGAACATCATGCTTAGTCAGAGTTCCGCGACTCTGACTGAAGTTTTGCTTTGATATCCTCAAAATAACTATCAAATTCGCGAGGGTTTCTATTCGTCATCCCCGCCAGATAAATTTGTGATTTACCCTCTTTTTCAGTAACCCAAGCCCAGAAACGTCGCTGTGGTAAATAAAATAATAAAAACACACCCGCGATGAGGAATGCACAGCCTAAATAGACAATACTTTTTCCTGGCGCATGCGCTATTTGTAAGCCTGTTGACTGAATTTGATGGTAATCGGTTAATTGCAAAAACACGGGAGAACCGTAGCGCGGTAAACTGCCTATCGCGTCAATCGCATCCTGTAGAAACAAAATCTGAGACTGATTAACTGTCTCATTTTGTTGCAAATCCAAGCCTGAAAAGTAAATACGGCCCAACATTTCTCTTAACATCGCTAAATAAGCTGGAGCTAAGGCATCACGCTCGGATTCTGGTAAGGTTTTTTCGATAAAGTCACTCACTTCACCAAAACCACCGCGGTTAAACATCTCAACCAAGGTTTCCAATGTTTTTTGTAAACTTTGTGCTAATACGTCATCATCCGTCGTTTTTAGGCTGGCAAGCGTAGCTTGTTTCATTTCTTCAGCAGCTTGCTTAACCACGGTTTCATCATGTAATCGTTTCAGGAAATGATAGAAGCCTTCCAGACCGTCATTATCATCAGCAGGTATATATAGATAAGCAAACTCCTCTGCTGGTGAGCTACGCACACCACTTAAATAAAAATATCTGCCATCACGTTCTACCGGATTCATATAATTCTGATATTCCAATGCTTCACCGGTAGGGGCTCGAAGCTTGAATCCGACGCTTGGACCAAAATTGCGTACATTCTGCGGATTATCTTCGGTAGGATCCGGATTGATATTGAAGGGTCTAAAGTCGGTGATTTCAAGCTGCATTTCTTTATCACCCCACAACATTTGCTGAGTATCAAAGACTTTTGTCTGCAAGCTGACGGGCTCACCTTTTTCTGAAAACAAAGGCCATGCTTTTAATGTCAGCTCAGAGCCACCATCACCGAAGCTGGCCTGGTAGATGGCATAACCTTTATAGATAAGTGGGTGGTTGACCGCAATCGTCGCCTCAAGTGGCTTTTTCAAATCGGGATCATGAATGACCAAATCAGATTCAAACGACTTCGGCTGCCCGGTTGGGTAATGTTCTATACGAAACTCTTTTACTTCGATGGTGAAAGGTAAGTTTTGCACTAAATACCCATCACGCATGGCCAGATAAGCGACACTCGCTGCTCTGCCTTCCGGAATACTGACACTGCCTCTGAAGGCTTGCGGACCGACAGGAAGACGGCTTTCTTTTGGAATTTGTGGCAAGGGTAAATTACGCGTTTCAACATGAATGCGCCCCTGCCATTCGGCAAGTTTTAATGGTAAGTTGCTATCAAACAGACCGCCTACACAGATAACAATAATCGCCACATGCGTCAGTATGTATCCAAGACGATTCATGCCACCGCGCATTGCAGAGACTAAAATACTGCCATTCTTATCCGTTATTCGAGTTCTGTAACCATTGGATGAGAGTGTAGATTGAAGAGATTCTACCGTTTGTGCTTGAAGCTGAGGCACTCCCCATTCGCTACGATGATGCATTGACCGTAACGATTTCAGTTGCACATTGGTTCTCAGATTGAACATATCCTTGAACATTGAAGGCGCGTGACGAAACACACATACGGATGTCGAGATCACCAGTAAAGCTAGGATGGCTAAAAACCAAATCGCACTGTAAACATCATATAAGCCCAGCTTTTCAAAAACGTCAAACCAATACGGGCCAAACTTTATAAGATAATCAGGATAGGGTTGGTTTTGCTGAAGAACGGTGCCGATTACAGAGGCGATAGCTAGGGTGATCAATAAAGTGATCGCTAATTCCATCGTACCTAAAAAGTGGAAAACCCGCCAAGCGAAACTGCGATGAGAAACTGATGAATCCTGATTTTGTGACATGGGGTGAGCCTTGAAACGAGTTCCGTTACTCGATTTTTTAATATTCTCTGCATAGCTAACAGACTTAGCTATGCAGAGAAAATGTGACGATTATTTCAAACCAAAGACATAAGCAGAAACCGCTTTAATTTCAGCTTCACTCATTTTGCTAGCCACATCACGCATCATGCCGTTAGGGTCATTGGCTCTTTCCCCTTTAGCAAAAGCATGAAGTTGAGCTTCCACATAGGTGCTGTATTGTGATGATAATTTAGGCCACTTTGCTGCTGGCACACCATTACCATTTGGACCATGACATGCCATACACGCAGGAACGCCAGTTTCTTTATTACCCGCACGGAAGATTTTTTCACCAGCTTCGACTAAATCTTCAGAAACGGCACCAGGCGCCATTTTTTTACTGGCAAAATAGGCCGCTAAATCGGCCATATCTTGCTCTGATAAATTCGCCACCATCGGTGCCATCAATGCGTTTTGACGCTCACCGCTTTTAAAATTAGCTAATTGTTTTTCGAGGTATCCGGCATTTTGTCCGGCTAATTTAGGAAAGGCATCTGACAAACTATTTCCATCTGTACCATGGCAAGCCGCACAAACAGCCGCTTTTTGCTTACCAGCGTTAATATCACCAGCCGCCATTGCCTGAGCACTCATCGTAACTGCCACGCCAAGCATGACCATCTTCAATAATTTTTTCATTATTTTATTACCTGAAAACTAAGCTAAATCATCATCGAGAACTTTGGGTATGCTACTCTTATTAGGATAATTTTTCACCCAAAATGGTTCCATGTCACAACTATATAGAAAAGCTTATTATAACGGCAGTGCCACCGAGCTGTCCCAGCTACCGGAAGATAGTGGGTATGAGGTTGCATTTGCCGGCAGGTCAAATGCCGGAAAATCCAGTGCAATCAATTGCATAACAGGCATCAGCGCGCTAGCAAGGACAAGTAAAACGCCAGGTCGCACACAAATGATCAACTTCTTCAGCTTTGATGATCAGCGAGCTTTAGTCGATCTTCCCGGCTATGGCTATGCCAAAGTCCCTGAAAAAATGAAGTTAAAATGGCAGCATACTTTGGCTCAATATCTAGAAACACGTCAGTGTTTGCGGGGAATGATGCTAATGATGGATATTCGTCATCCATTGAAGCCATTTGATATACAAATGCTCACCTGGGCTAATCAGGCGGATTTACCGGTTCATATACTGCTGACTAAGTCTGACAAACTCAAAAAAGGTGCCGGTAAACAAAGCTTATTATCTGTAAGAAATGAATTGCAAAAACTGTCATTAAAAGCTTCTGTGCAGCTTTTTTCCTCGCTCAACAAATCTGGTAAAGAGGAAGCTATTCAAAAGCTAGATGACTGGTTTGAAGTCACTGATGATGCGATCCCCCCTACTGTTGACTAGATCTTATTAGCCATGAGCAAACAACGACTTAAAAGCCGACGTCAGTTTCTTCAAGGCACGGCTTTAAGTAGTGTTTTTCTTGGCTTTAGTTTACCCGTTAAAGCGCAGTCATCATTAACTGAACTCCAGCAGATACTGCCTGAGTCGATGCTAAAACCAGGCGCTAACTTTAGTAATTATGGGCAGCCTTCTATTTACGAAAAAGATATCATTCGCTGGATATCGGCCAACCCCAATGTGCCTGGCAACGGTGTCTCCTGGACACCTTTAGAAGAGTTACAAGGCACCATTACTCCTAACGGCCTGCATTATGAACGTCATCATAATGGTGTGCCTGATATCAATCCATCGACACATGAAATCATGATAGACGGTTTGGTCGATACCCCTTTAACCTTTTCGATTGATGCCTTAAAACGTTATCCACAAACCACAAAAATCTGCTTTATAGAATGTGGCGGTAATAGTAATGCTGGCTGGCGTAGTTCGCCCATCCAATCTGCTGCAGGTTATGTGCACGGACTTGTTTCTAATGCTGAATGGACCGGTGTGCCACTCAAACTTTTATTAAATGAATGTGGTGTCCAACCGAGAGCGAAATGGGCGATAGCAGAAGCCGCCGATGGTGCCGCACTCAATGTCAGCGTTCCTATTGAAAAACTAATGAACTATGCAATATTGGCGCTGTATCAGAATGGCGAACGACTTCGACCAGAAAATGGTTATCCTGTCCGGTTGCTGCTGCCTGGTTGGGAAGGCATCGTCAATGTGAAATGGCTAAGGCAATTAACATTAGTTGAAGAGCCTGCGATGACCCGTGATGAAACGGCTCAGTACACTGACTTATTACCTAGCGGTAAAGCTAGGCAATTCAGTTTTCCCATGCAAGCCAAGTCTCTTATTACCAGCCCTTCAGTTGGTATGACACTGCCGGATAATCCTGGTATTTACCAAGTTACTGGGCTTGCCTGGTCGGGTAATGGCAAAATCAGCAAAGTCGATGTCTCAGCTGATGGTGGTAAAACCTGGGTGGAAGCTGAGCTCCAGGCCCCAATTCTGGATAAAGCCTTCACCCGCTTTAGTCTGCCATGGCAGTGGCAAGGTCAATACGCCGTATTACAAAGCAGGGCAACGGATGAAACAGGTTATCAGCAACCGACTCGTGAAGCGCTTATCACCGAACGTGGAGACAACAGTTTTTTCCACTACAACGCTATTGTCAGTTGGGAAGTTAATGAAGACGGTCAGATTAGCCATATCTATCTTTAATAGATATCTCATCCTTGTTTTACTATTTCCTGCGACACTTGTCGCCGAGCCACTCTTTCAGCCTTTGGGCAAAGAGGCTGAACAAGCATCGCAGCAATCAGCATGGAACCTCACTATTACACCGGATGGAAAAAACTTACCCGCAGGGCATGGTAATGCACAGCAAGGGGAGCAACTTTTTAAACAACACTGTGCAAGCTGTCATGGGTTTGGTGCTATAGGCGCCAGCGCAATGCCTCTGGTCGGAGATGTCGGTTCATTAACCGAGGAGTATCCAGAGAAAACGGTAAACAGTTATTGGCCTTATGCAACAACACTTTACGACTATATTCGTCGTGCGATGCCACCATCAGCCCCTTTTTCTCTAACAAGTAATGAAATCTACGCACTTTGCGCTTATATTTTAAATCAGGATGATATACTCAAGAACGATGTGGAACTCAATGAAGTCACACTACCTCAGGTAAAGATGCCTAATCGGGATGGGTTTTCTCCCGTCTATCCAAACAAACGCTGAAATAATTTAAGGATCTGTCTATGAGCCCACGTTACGCATGTACTGCTAACCCCGCCCCAGAATTATTCAATACCGAAAAGCTAGGGATGAATAGCGATGCTCTTATCAAAGATTTCAAACGTTATTACGGTACACACTTAGCTCAGGATAAAGGTTGTGCTTCAGGTCATTACCTCTACTCATCACTGGCACTGACATTAAGAGACCGGCTGTTCAACCGCATGAAGCATACTAAGCACACCTATGCAGAAAAGCAGTGTAAACATGCTTATTATCTGTCAATGGAATTTCTTATGGGTAGAGCCATGGGCAATGCGGTTCTAAACCTCGGTTTAGAAAAAGAAACGACCAAAGCACTCAATGAACTCCATTTAAACTTTGAAGATTTAATCGAAATGGAACACGACGCCGGGCTCGGTAATGGCGGTCTCGGGCGATTAGCGGCGTGTTTTATAGATAGTTGTGCCACCTTACAACTCCCCGTTACAGGCTATGGGCTGCGTTATGAATATGGCATGTTCCAGCAACGTATCGAAAACGGTTTTCAGGTGGAAAAACCTGATCACTGGTTACAGGATGGTAATCCATGGGAACTGGAACGTCCGGAATTTACCCAACGGGTTAAATTTGGCGGTCACACCGAATATCACCCAACCGACAGTGGTGATATGAAAGTCCACTGGGTCAACACAAATGATGTACTGGCTATCCCTTTTGATCTGCCCATTCCCGGTTATCAAAATGGCACAGTTAACGTGCTGCGTTTATGGAAAGCGGGTGCCACCGATGAGTTTAACCTGGAAGACTTCAACTCAGGCTCTTATACCGAAGCGGTTGCTGCCAAAAATGAAGCTGAAAATATCAGCATGGTGCTCTACCCCAATGATGCCAGTGAGAATGGTAAAGAACTTCGTCTGCGCCAACAGTACTTCTTAGCCTCGGCCAGTCTGCAGGACATCCTCGATTACTGGGTCACGACACATGGTGAATCCTTCGATAATTTTGCTGAGAAAAATTGTTTCCAATTAAATGACACCCACCCGACTGTGGCTGTTGCCGAACTGATGCGTCTATTAATGGATGAACATGGATTAGGCTGGGAGAAAGCATGGGAAATTACTTCCAGCACCATGGCCTACACTAACCATACCCTGTTACCAGAAGCATTAGAGCGCTGGCCGGTGAATATGTTTGGTCGTCTGTTACCACGCATTCTGGAAATTATTTATGAAATTAATGCACGCTTTCTTCGTGAAGTCGCCACTCGTTGGCCTGGAGACAAAGCGCGCCTTGCACGCATGTCTATTATTGAAGAAGGCGGTGAAAAACAAGTTCGTATGGCTCATCTGGCCATCGTCGGTAGCTTCTCCATCAATGGTGTCGCGGCCTTACACTCAGAGTTACTGAAAAAAGGCTTATTCCACGACTTTTACGAACTCTGGCCACATAAATTCAACAACAAAACCAATGGTGTGACACAACGCCGCTGGCTCGCCTGGTGTAATCCAGACTTAAGTGAACTCATCACAGACACCATTGGTGATAACTGGATTACCCAACTGACTGAGCTGAAAAAACTGGAAGCCTATGCCCATGACAAGGCTTTCCAAAAGAAATGGCATGCCGCTAAACTTGCCAATAAACAACGTTTGGCAAAATTAGTGAAAGATAGCTGTGGCGTTGAGTTCAATCCTGAAGCTATGTTTGATATTCAGGTAAAACGCATTCATGAATACAAACGTCAGCTACTTAATATTCTGCATGTTATTCACCTTTATGACCGTATCAAACGTGGCGATACCAAAAATATGACGCCGCGCTGCGTACTGTTTGGTGGCAAAGCTGCACCAGGTTATGTCATGGCAAAACGCATCATCAAACTGATTAATAATGTTGCCAGCACAGTGAATAATGATCCGGATGTGGGCGATCTGTTAAAAGTCGTCTTTTTGCCAAACTATCAAGTTTCAGCCATGGAAGTGATTTGCCCAGCAGCTGATTTATCAGAACAGATCTCTACCGCCGGTAAAGAAGCCTCTGGTACGGGCAATATGAAATTTATGATGAACGGCGCGATGACTATTGGAACACTGGATGGAGCCAATATTGAAATCCGTGATGAAGCCGGCGCTGAAAACTTCTTTCTGTTCGGTCTGACTGAAGACGAAGTCACTGAGCTCAAGCCCACCTACAATCCACGGTTTATTATTGATAATGATGCCGATCTGAAACGCGTCGTCAACTTGTTAGAATCAGGCCACTTCAACCAATGTGAAGAAGGTGCTTTTGATGACATTATTGCTGCTTTCACCAGCCCCAATGACCCATGGATGACGGTTGCAGACTTCCATAGCTATGTGGAAGCCCAGCAACGTGCAGCGGAAGTCTATCAAGACAAAGAACGCTGGATAGCAATGAGTATTATGAACAGTGCTAACAGTGGTATGTTCTCTACCGACAGAACCATGGAAGAGTACAACAACGATATCTGGAAATTAGAAAAAATTAATCCACGGTTTTAATTTTGAGCGGCCAAGAGGGTGTTAACGACTCTCTTGGCTAAACACCTCTTGAGCCGTAGCAGATTATCAGCAAAGTCCGTATAATCTTCGGCTCAACTTCACGCGCCTGTAGCTCAGTTGGATAGAGTACCAGTTTCCGAAGCTGGGGGTCACAGGTTCGATTCCTGTCAGGCGCGCCACTTTTAAACAAAAAACATTCAAGCACCCTATTCCTCATTATCTGTGGACGTGACAAACGTTCTCATATCAAATGCTGGGAGACTTGCCCGAAAATCTGGGGTAATTATCAGCTGCTCAATATCATCTAAACATTTTTAATACGCTCTCCAACAATAAGGAGAGAGAAATGAATGTTTTGTTATTGGGTGCTGTCGCCATGATTACAGCCTTGATTTTATCTGCATGGTTAATGACATTTGCTCGCTGGTTCCCTATAAAAGGGATTGATGGCGACTTTTTAGTGGATTATAAAACCATGATCAGAGCGCATGTTGACTATGCGCTTATGGCATTGTTTAGTTTGGGTTTCTACGGTGCAGCTTCAGGCGCCAATATTGAGCTATCAAAGATCGCATGCCTTTGCATTGCTGTTGGTGGATTTACCAATCCGACGATTTTTGTCATCGCTGCCTTTGATACCGACTTCTGGAATAAAGCTATTTGGAAAATTTTCTCCGCGCTCAGCTTTATTGTTACAACAATTGGTTTTGTATGGATTGCCTACAGCTTTCTGATGTTCGCTATTTAGCAACAGATTGTTACGTATAAATCGTTCTAATGTTGTAATAGAGCGCCTATATATGGCGCTCTTTTTAATCTAACCTCATATTTTTATATTCATTTTATGAAACGGTATGCATTCCAGAAAATGAAATATATAAAATGTAGGCTACTAAAATAGCATCTACTTTATTAATTTTATTAAGAATTCAGCGTTAACCCTCTATCTCAATATAAAAATTTCTGACTAAGTTTGCTTTTGTCATAAATCTTTAACTTAAGGTCGTTACTCTTATCGAGTTAAAGATTTTTATTGCTTAATTAACTAGTCAGGAGTTTCTATGAAACTATTTGCAAAAAATGCAAAGTCAGTCTTTCTTATTACTGCACTTGTTGGTGCTATGTCATCAACTGTCGCCCATGCCGAACTGAAATTAAATGGTTCTGGTGCCAGCTTCCCTGCTCCACTTTATAACAAATGGTTCAAGGACTACAGCAAACAAACTGATGGTGTGCGTATTGACTATCAATCAAAAGGTAGTGGTGCAGGTATCCAAGACTTTATCAATGAAACTGTTGATTTTGCTGCTAGTGACGCAGCGATGAAAGACAGCGAAATCGAACAAGTGAAAAAAGGCGCTATTTTATTGCCAATGACTGCCGGTGAAGTTGTTCTGTCATACAACTTAGACGGCATCAAAGAATTGAAACTGCCTCGTGACGTTTATCCTGAAATCTTCATGGGTAAAATTACAAAATGGAATGATCCAAAAATTCAAGCAGCTAACCCTGGCGTGAAACTGCCTGATGAAAAAATCACTGTCGTCGTTCGTTCTGATTCAAGTGGTACTAGCTTTGTATTTACTAACCACTTATCAGCGATCAACAGTGAATTCAAAGAAGCAGTCGGTGGTTCTAAATCTCCGAACTGGCCAAGTGCAGGCACCATTGTTAAAGCGCCTAAAAATGACGGTGTAACAGCCACAATCAAACAAACTCCAGGTGCAATTGGTTATATCGAATATGGTTTTGCCAAACTAACCAAAATGCCAACCGCTGTTCTTGAAAACCAAAAAGGTAAATTTGTGAGTGCAGGTAGCGAAAGTGGTGCTGCAGCATTAGCGACTACACCTTTCCCATCAACAACTCTGCCAGGTAGCGATGTGCCAGACTTACGCGGATGGGCAACGGATCCAGCAGGTGATGACGCCTACCCAATCGCGACATTTACTTGGTTACTTGTCTACAAAAATCAAGACGATGATAAAGCAAAAGCCATGCGTGACTTGATTGAATACATGGTAACGAAAGGTCAAGAATCATCTGAATCTATGGGCTATATCCCATTACCAGAAAACGTTGTTGAGAAAGTTCGCAACGCTGCAAAAATGATTCAGTAATCAGGCAGTTGAAGACTCAGATTAAAATGCTGCAAGGACGTTTGACCTTGCAGCATTTTCTCTGTTTTAAAGACAGCATAAAACACGTTTCAAATACGAATGAATAATTGATAGGAACGCACATGGTTTACGATCCATTTAAAGAGGCAAGCAGTGATAAAACACTGTCTGCACCACCATCTACCACTGATTATTTAAAAGACTCTGTATTCCGTTCTTTTGCTTATTTTTGCGCCTTATCCATTATTCTTTTGGTCGCCTATATCATTTTTGAATTAGGCTCACAGGCATTACCTGCCATTAAAACACACGGCCTTGGTTTTATTACCGGCACCACCTGGGATACTAATGAAGGTGTGTTTGGTGTATTGTCAGAAATCTGGGGCACGTTATATAGCTCGTTTTTGGCACTACTCCTTGGTGGCTCTTTAGGTGTGGCAATTGCTATTTTCTTAACCCAGAGCTTTGTTCACGCTAAATTCGAAATGATTTTTAGAACGATCATCGAATTATTAGCTGCTATTCCTTCTGTTGTTTACGGTTTGTGGGGTATCTATGTGCTTATCCCATTAATCAGACCCGGCGCGCAGTGGTTACATGAGACATTGGGCTGGTTTCCATTATTTGGTACAGATCTTAGCGGACCAGGTCTCGCGCCCGCCGCCCTGGTTTTAGCCATTATGATTCTACCAACCGTGGCAGCTATCTCTGCCGATGCTTTCCGTCGCATTCCTTATAAAGTGAAAGAAGCGGCTTATGGCATGGGTGCAACAAAATGGGAAGTGATCTTAAAAGTCATGTTACCTACCGCCTCGTCCGGCATCTTGGCTGGTCTGGTACTGGGGTTTGGACGTGCTTTAGGGGAAACGATGGCGCTCGCAATGTTGATTGGTAACGTTAACAACATCAACTTATCGCTGTTTGCCCCGGCAAATACCCTAGCCTCACTTCTTGCATCAACCTTCCCTGAAGCGGGTCAAATTGAAATCCAGGCATTGATGTATGCGGCATTAGTTCTATTACTCATCACATTCATCGTAAATGTCGCGGGCCTTGCTGTGCAGCAATACACCATGCGTAAATTTGAGGGTAAAAAATGAGTCAATTACAAATGGAAGAGCCAGTATTACCTCCCAGAATTGAATTACCGGCGCTGGAAAAAAATCTTTTTGAGGTGAGAGCCTTAAAAAATTACTTCCTGACTTCTATGGTCTGGGTATTGGCGGTACTCGCCAGCATCCCCTTATTTTCAGTGATTTATATGCTGATTGTTCAGGGTGGCGCAAGACTGGATATGGAAGCGATTACCGCCTTACCACCAGCTGGGTTTGAAATGGGCGGTGGTTTTGGTAACGCGATTGTCGGTACTTTAACCATGGTCGGCATTGCCTCAGCCATCAGTATTCCGATTGGTATCATGGCTGCGCTTTATTTATCCATACTGAACCCTTCAAGCAAAATCGCAACTCTGTCACGCTTTTTAGCCAAAGTATTGACTGGCTTCCCTTCGATTCTAGCAGGTGTGTTTGTCTATGCCGTGATTGTTATTACCACAGGTACATACTCGGCTTGGGCAGGTGGTGTGGCATTAGCTGTGCTGATGTTACCAACAGTCACATTGGCCGCTGAAGAAGCCATGAAGCAAGTGCCACAAAAAATGAAAGATGCGGCATTTGGCATGGGCTGTACACGTACTCAAGTGATTTTGAAAGTCGTGCTACCGACGGCTTTACCAGGCATTCTGACTGGTGTGATATTGGCTGTAGCAGGTGCTGCAGGTGAATCGGCGCCATTGCTGTTCACTGCCTTATTTAGTAACTACTACATGGCTGAACTAGCTGAACCTACAGCCTCTTTATCCATACTGATTTACAACTTTTCCGGCATGCCATTTGAAAATCAGCTTGAATTAGCTTGGGCAGCCTCACTGGTACTTGTCTTACTTGTGCTGTTTTTCAATATTCTGGCCCGCGTTGTCGGCAGATCGAAATTTAAAGAATAACGGAAGGAAAATCTATGAACATGCAAACCGATACCGGTGAATTCATTGCTAAAAAGTACGAGCCAAAAGGCCCGGTTGTTTTAGACTGCCATGTAAAAAACATTTACTACGGTGATTTCAGAGCGGTCAGAGACACCACGATTCCTATTGAGAAAAATAAAGTCACCGGCTTTATTGGTCCCTCAGGTTGCGGTAAGAGTACAGTTCTACGCAGCATGAACCGGATGAATGACCTCATCGACTCATTCCGTTTTGAAGGCCACATCCAATATCACAAGCACGATATTTACAGCAAAAAAGTGGATGCTGTAATCGTAAGACGTTATATCGGTATGGTCTTTCAGTTGCCTAATCCCTTCTCGATGAGCATTTATGACAATGTCGCATTTGGTCTGAGATTAAATGGTTATAAAGGTGATGAAGAAGAGATGGTGGTCAAAGCACTTAAACGTGCAGCTATTTGGAATGACGTTAAAGATAAACTGAAAAATAGCGGTTTATCACTATCAGGTGGTCAGCAACAACGTTTGTGTATTGCCAGAGCCATTGCGACAGAACCTGATGTTTTATTAATGGATGAACCTTGTTCTGCACTGGATCCGATTGCTACGCGTCAGATCGAAGAACTGATGGTGGAATTAAAACAGCATTACAGTGTGGCCTTAGTCACACACAATATGCAGCAAGCAACACGCGTGGCTGATACAACCGCGTTCTTAGGTGTGGATATTTCACAAGGTGGCCGTACGGGTTATCTGGTGGAAATGGATGAAACTAAGAAGATTTTTGAAGACCCTCAGCAGTTGTTAACTAAACAATACGTGCGAGGTGAGTTTAGTTAAGCTAAACCGTTATTATGGGGTCATCATCATTTAATACAGTTCATAATGCAACGCACGATCTGACAAGCAATATCGCTCGACTGGATATTGCTGCTGTCAGGTCACGTCTGCTTAATACGAAAAAAAACTTCGATAAAATTAATGAAACACTCAGTGTAAAAAGAACGCCGCCTTCAACAGAAGTGATTGAAAACCTGGTCGCAGGTTACGCCAAGATCGACTTTTATCTGGCTAATGGTATAGAACTTTTCGCTATGGGTAACTCACACCTGTTGTTAGAGTTGAACCACATTGTTCTTTATCACACTTCATCAATATCTAAACAAGAGTCTCAACATCAGTTTGAGGCAACAAAAGCCCACTTTTATGCAGCTCGCAATGGCGGAATTGGTCAACTCATGGATTGGTTAGCCTTAAACCAACATACCAATATCTGGAAACGAACAGCGGGATTGTTTACCAATATTTTGAGTCAGCCACAGCTGTTTCTGGAAGGAAATCACCGTACAGGCTCGTTAATCATGAGCTACCTACTCATGAGAGAAGGATATCAGCCATTTGTATTGTCTTATGATAATGCCAGACATTTTTTTGAGCCTGCCGAACTGACAAAAAAACGTCGCAAGAAATCATTAGTCGACGATTTTATTTATCTGCCAAAACAAACACGCAAATTTGCCAAACTGCTGAAAGATGAGCAAAAAAGACAATCTTTCCTGCAAACTTGACTAGTGATAGCGCGTGTTAGATTTTTTTTCTTTTAATTCGCCCCGGTTAGCTTCGATAATTTTTTGAAATTTCTCGGGATCTTTGCGAAGAATATCAATGTATTCTGTCACCAACTCGTGCCAGTTATTACCGCCATGGATAGAAAACTTCTCTAAAGCCAGCAACAGAAACTTGGCCGCTACTCTGAGTTGTTTGCTATCTGCCTCACCATACCAATCGAGTAACTCTTCATAGAGCGCCTCAATTTTTTCCAGAGGCGTGAACTCTACAATCATATCTTGAGAATCTTTTTTACTCATAATTAGCGGCTTTTATTTCTTGAATGGTTCAAATGGATAGAGGTCGCGTTAGCTGGCTCATTCTGAATTAAGCAGACTGAACACCAGAGAAATCAGCCTTTAGTATATGTATTATATCGAAATATCCGTGACCGAATCTGAATAAAATCAGGCTAAATCATCTCAGCATCACTTTGTCTTTTACAGTTAAACCACTAACTAAACAAACACTTTACGATCATTACCGCTCAACAGATTCAAAGTAGAAAAAACAACGTTGTATAGAAACTGTCCACTTGTCTGAGATTCCAGACAGCATTTATTTATGGAAACAAGTGCAATTAATTCCTTTTTTTGACTGTTAGTCTTTCCCAACCCCTCGGGGATTATCAAACATGATTTTGTGTTTGGTAAATGATGACTTATAGAAAAGCCCTATGTTTTTTTATACGTCAGCGTTTGGTACAGGAGTGGCGACTTCAGCTTCCGCCACTCCTTTATCTTAAGATTGAAGGGAAAACTTATGAAAAAAAAAACAATATCTCTGGCACTGATGTCAGTGGCTCTGCCTATTACAAGTTATGCAGATGAATTGCTTTCTATGCAAAAAAACCCAAATGAATGGGTAATGTCAGCAGGTAACTACGCCAACCACCGTTATAGTGAATTGACAGATATTAATAAAGATAACGTCAAAGATCTGAATATGGCCTGGTCATTTTCTACAGGCGTATTAAGAGGTCATGAAGGTAATTCACTTGTTATTGGCGATACCTTATATATTCATACGCCATTTCCAAACATTGTGTATGCATTAGATTTGAACAATGACGGTGCTATCAAATGGAAATACGAACCAAAACAAAACTACGATGATACCGTGCCGGTTATGTGCTGTGACGTCATCAATCGTGGTTTAGCTTACGGTGACGGCAAAATCTTCCTTAATCAGGCGGATACCACATTGGTAGCACTTGATGCTAAAACGGGTGAAGTCATTTGGTCTGATAAACGCGATGATCCTAAAGTAGGTGCAACTAACACCGGTGTTGCTCATGTATTTAAAGACAAAATCGTAGTGGGTATCTCTGGTGGTGAGTTTGGTGTTCGTGGTTATGTTCAGACTTATGATTTAAATGGTAAGTCTTTATATAAAGCCTACAGCACAGGTCCTGATGCAGAAATGTTAGTGGATCCAGAGAAAACAACTTCAATGCTGAAACCTATCGGTGAAAACTCATCTTTAAAAACATGGCAAGGTGATCAGTGGAAAATTGGTGGTGGTACCACTTGGGGTTGGTATTCTTATGATCCTGATCTCAATCTGTTCTACTACGGTACGGGTAATCCATCGACATGGAACCCATTACAACGGCCTGGTGATAATAAATGGACCATGTCATTGTTTGCCCGTGATTTAGATACTGGCATGGCTAAATGGGTTTACCAAATGACGCCACATGATGAGTGGGATTACGATGGTGTAAACGAAGTCATTCTGGCCGATCAGAAAGTTAAAGGCAAAATGTACAAAACAGCGGTTCACTTTGACCGTAACGGCTTTGGCTACACCATGGATCGTGCATCAGGTGAGTTATTAGTGGCTAACAAATTTGATCCCTCTGTTAACTGGGCAAATAGCGTTAATCTGAAAACAGGTTTACCTGATCGTAATAAACAGTACTCACCAGAATATAACGGTGAAGACACAAGCACGACGGGAATTTGCCCGGCAGCACATGGTGCTAAGGACCAACAACCTGCCGCATATTCACCAAAAACCGGCTTGTTCTATGTACCTACCAATCATATTTGTATGGATCTGGAACCGTTCCAAGTGGAATATTTAGCCGGTCAACCGTATGTTGGTGCTGAAGTAAATATGTTCGCCGCTGAAAAAGACAATATGGGTAACTTTATTGCCTGGGATGCTCGCGAAGGTAAAATCGTCTGGTCAGATAAAGAAAGATTCTCTGTATGGTCAGGCGCACTGGCGACGGCCGGTGATGTTGTCTTCTACGGTACATTGGAAGGCTACCTAAAAGCAGTAGATGCGCAAACTGGCCGTGAATTATGGCGCTTCAAAACCCCATCAGGCATTGTAGGTAACGTGAACACTTACAAACATGATGGCAAACAGTACATCGCTGTATTGTCAGGTATTGGTGGCTGGGCAGGTATCGGTATGACCAATAACCTGGAAAATGATACTGATGGCTTAGGCGCTGTAGGTGCCTATAAATCTCTATCAAGCTGGACTTCATTAGGCGGCGTTCTGAGCGTCTTCAGCTTATAAAATGCCAGCGTAGTAATACAAAGCTCGACACAGTGCAAAAAACTCCGGTGATAGAAATATCATCGGAGTTTTTTTATGTGTATCTGTTTATTTTGTCTTCGTGCCAAATAAAGATTCTGTTACCGTTCTATTCACTCTCTAATCCCTTTTTAAGTTCATTTTCTTAAGGCAAAAAAAAGCCCTCATCAAAAAACTGAAAGGGCGAAGGGAAAACCAATGAAAGCCGTAAAGCTGGTATCAATAATAGAGAAATAAAGGCTCTCTCAATATAGGAAAAACTCCCTTTATCTCTCAGTAAACTCATTTTAAGGCTTTCAGACAACCGTTCTTATCCTATCCAAGCCCGAACCTTCCCACTCATTTATCGACAACAGCAGAATTATCCACTCACGCAACAAGAACCTCTTTTTGAATATACAAAAACAACAAAGATAAAGAGGAAAATGATTGCCATAGTATCTATATTAAAATGCAATATTTAAGACAAGCATGCTGAAGCTTCTCACGTCAGATAAAAAAAAGGCCCTGCAAGCAGGGCCTTTTCTACATCAATTGATGCTGTCTTGTTTTATTCGTTTACAACGAAGTCAACACGACGGTTTTTCGCTCTTCCAGCTTCTGTATCGTTGGTGGCAACTGGGAATTTTTCGCCCATACCGACTGGAATCAGGTAGCTACCGTTAATACCACGTGAAGTCAGGTAATCAACAACAGACTGTGCACGTTCTTGTGACAGTTTTTGGTTGTAAGCTTCACTACCGATGCTATCAGTGTGGCCTTCAACACGGACTTCAACAACACTGTCAGTATCTTTCAGAACAGCTACCGCTTCTTCAAGAATTTGTTTCGCATCATCAGTCAAAGTTGCTTTATCAAATGCGAAGTTAACACCTTCTAAAGACAATACTTTTTCACCTGCTAATGGGCAACCATCTTGGTCAACGATAACGCCTTTCGGTGTGTTAGGGCACAGATCTTTATAATCAGGCACTGCATCACCATCAGAGTCTAACGCACAACCTACACGGTCAACAGTGACACCAGGAGGAGTTTGTTGGCACATATCAATACCGTCATAAACACCGTCTTTATCAGTGTCATATGCGCAACCATTTTGGTCGACTAAAGCACCTGGAGGTGGTTCTACAGCACAGACAGGTTTTTCAACAGCTGCCACTTCTTGTTCTTCATCACCGTTCGGGCAGAGTAATAGCGCTAACATTGAACCGACAACTGCGCCACCAGCAGAAGCATCAGAGTCACCAACAGCAGCACCAGCAGCACCACCAGCTAAAGCACCACCAACTGCACACATAATGTTTTGGTTAGTTGTTTTCGGGTTACCCGCACAACCAGCCAGCAATGCTATTGCAAAAGCTGCTGACAGGAGTTTTGTTAATTTCATATTGCCTTCCTTTTCCGTAGAAAAATAAACGAACACGTCTTAAAATTGATTTGCTCAATACCGAGTGTGGTACTTTCGCTACATATTAAACCAGTATTTGCCTGACGTCTAATAGATCTTATAAGTCATAGTGTGAACTCTGTGTCAAAAAAACAACAATCACATACGCCCTATCACATCTTCGGGTTCAGCTTGTAATGACAAACTGGAAACTGAACTATCTTTGGCTAATTCGCCGGACTCCATGCCTAGCTTGATCATTAAGCGTACTTCATTGGCTGAATCGGCATTACGTAAAGCTTCTTCGTAGCTAATATCACCTGCTTTATATAAATCATAGACAGCTTGATCGAACGTCTGCATCCCAAGCTCTTTAGAACGTTTCATTACTTCTTTGATTTCATAAATCTTGCCTTTCTCAATCAAATCAGCAATCAGCGGCGTATTAAGAAGTACTTCAACCGCAACAGCCCTGCCCGAGCCATCCTTTTTAGGAATGAGTCTCTGAGCAATAACCGCTTTAAGATTTAATGAAAGATCCAAAAATAATTGTTGATGACGCTCTTCAGGGAAAAAGTTGATAATCCTATCCATTGCCTGATTCGCATTATTAGCGTGTAAGGTGGATAAACAAAGATGGCCGGTTTCTGCAAAGGCCACACCGTAATCCATGGTCTCACGTGTACGTATCTCACCAATCATGATGACATCCGGCGCCTGACGCAGTGAATTGCGTAAAGCCACTTCATACGAATCAGTATCAATCCCCACTTCCCTTTGTGTCACCACACATCCGGCATGCTTATGATCAAACTCAATAGGATCTTCAATCGTCAGAATGTGGCCTGTACTGTTTTGATTGCGATAACCGATCATCGCCGCCAAAGTGGTTGACTTACCACTGCCTGTCGCCCCGACAAATATGACTAAGCCACGTTTTGTCATCGATAATTCTTTGATGACCTGAGGCACATGAATTTCTTCAATGGTAGGAATTTCATCTTTGATACGGCGCATGACCATAGCAATTTTATTTCGCTGGTAAAGCGCGCTGATACGAAAGCGACCTGCACCTTTAGTCTCCAGTGCATAATTACACTCTTTTTCACGTTCAAATGTTTTTTTCTGAGCATCTGACATCGTGCTCAGTACTAAATCTCTGGCCTCATCATCCTGCAGTGCTTCCTGAGAGAGCGTTGCCATTCGGCCATTCACTTTCAAGGTAACCGGGCGGCCAGCGGTAATAAATACATCTGAGGCATCATGTTTCACAGCGGCTTTTAGTATCGTGACAATTTCCATATCACACTCCTCTAACGGAATAAGTCTTTATTAACAGCACGTGGTAATGCCTCTTGTTTGGTGACCTTTTGTCGTCTGACTAAATCCTGCAAACACTGATCTAAGGTTTGCATTCCAATAGCACCGCCCGTCTGAATAGCCGAGTACATCTGCGGTACTTTGTCTTCTCGAATCAGGTTTCTGATAGCCGGAGTACCAATCATAATTTCATGTGCAGCGATGCGTCCGCCTCCCACTTTCTTCATCAATGTCTGGGAAATAACGGCACGCAATGATTCTGACAACATGGAGCGCACCATGTCTTTTTCCGCAGCAGGGAAAACATCAATAATCCGGTCAATAGTTTTGGCTGCCGAAGATGTATGTAAGGTACCAAACACCAAATGCCCGGTTTCTGCGGCTGTCAGCGCCAGTCTGATTGTCTCCAGATCACGTAACTCACCGACCAGGATAATATCCGGATCTTCACGCAGCGCACTTCGAAGTGCTTCACTAAAGCCATGTGTATCACGATGCACTTCACGCTGATTAATCAAACATTTTTTACTTTGATGCACAAATTCGATTGGGTCTTCAATCGTCAGAATATGTTCATTATCTTTTTCATTTCGATAATTAATCATGCCGGCCAACGTAGTGGACTTACCTGAACCTGTAGGCCCGGTGACCAACACAATACCGCGATGATTATCCGCGATGGTTTTAAAAATATCGGGAGCGCCCAGTTCTTCCAGACTGAGTACTTTTGATGGAATCGTTCTGAAAACGGCAGCAGCACCACGGTTCTGATTAAACGCATTAACACGAAAACGTGCCAGCCCCGGTACTTCAAATGAAAAATCAGCTTCAAGAAATTCTTCAAAATCTTTACGCTGTTTATCATTCATAATGTCGTAAATCATCGCGTGGACATCTTTATGTTCCATCGCCGGCAGATTAATGCGCTTGATATCACCATCCACACGAATCATTGGCGGCTCACCTGACGAAACATGTAAATCCGAAGCATTGTTTTTTGCGCTGAACGCAAGCAATTCAGTAATATCCATCAACGATTCCTATGCGGTTTGGTGTAGTCTAGTTAATTCAAAATTTAAGCAATGAGTATAAAGGTATCGCGCCCTTATGAGGCTTGCAACATGACAGATGTAAAAAAACGTTTCCAACAAATTCATCACGAAATAAGCACATCGGTATCAGCGGCAAAACGTGATCCACAATCGGTGCAGTTACTGGCTGTTAGCAAAACATGGCCAGCCGATGCCCTGCGTGAAGTAGCCGCATTAGGCCAACGCCAGTTTGGTGAAAATTACCTGCAGGAAGCCTTAGATAAAATTGACGCTTTAGCCGATCTTGATTTGGAGTGGCATTTCATTGGTCCTATCCAATCAAATAAAACCCGTGATATCGCCGGGCATTTTGACTGGGTTCAGAGTGTCGACAGAGAAAAAATTGCCCGTCGTTTAAATGAGCACAGACCTGACTCACTGGCACCACTCAATGTCTGCATACAAATCAACATTGACGAAGAAGAGACCAAGTCCGGTACCAGCCCAGAAAAGTTACTGACATTAGCTGACTACATTGCAACACTCGATAAGCTCAATCTAAGAGGACTGATGGTGATTCCCTCGCCCAAAAACTCCGTCGCAGATGAAAAAGACAGCTTCTCACGTGCTTATGAACTTTTTCAGCAATTACGTCATAAATACCCGCAGGTAGATACCTTATCTATGGGAATGACAGCAGACATGTCTACAGCCATCGCTTGCGGCAGTACAATGGTACGTATTGGTACGGCATTATTTGGACAACGTAATAAGCGTTAGCTCTTCAATGTGACAGACTCAGATGATACATAGATATAAGGTGAACAAATGAAACAATGCACGATCGCATTTATTGGTGGCGGCAATATGGCGCGTAGCCTGATTGGTGGCCTGATAAGCAATCAATTTACTGCAGAAAATATTCACGTTTCGGATGCGAATACCGAAGCTCTGGACAATTTAGCCTCACGCTACAATGTAAAAACCTTTACTGATAATCTCGCCGCGATTGCCGATGCAGATGTCGTCATCCTGGCAGTGAAACCGCAACAGCTGCAATC
This sequence comes from Methylophaga thalassica MP, assembly GCF_000214595.1. Lineage (GTDB taxonomy): Bacteria > Pseudomonadota > Gammaproteobacteria > Nitrosococcales > Methylophagaceae > Methylophaga > Methylophaga thalassica. The sequence goes on from NZ_AFIG01000003.1 coordinate 730,271, forward strand.
GGTTATTCGACAAATAGCACCCGCATGGCAGCAGGATAAATTACTCATCTCCATCGCTGCCGGAATCAGGCTGGATGACATTTCTCGCTGGTTAGACTTTGATGGTGCTGCTATCGTCAGAGCCATGCCAAATACACCCTCGCTGGTTCAGGCAGGCGCTACCGCGCTCTGTGCCAATAATTATGTGACTTCTGAACAACATGAGCTGGCCGAATCCATGCTAAGAGCTGTTGGTCTGGCTCTATGGATTAGTGATGAAAAACAGATGGATGCCGTCACAGCCTTATCTGGCAGCGGACCAGCCTATTTCTTCCTGGTACTTGAAGCCCTGCAAACAGCAGGAATGGAGTTAGGTCTTCCAGAAGAAACTGCCAGATTATTAGCACTGGAAACCAGTTTCGGTGCTGCTAAAATGGCACTGGAAAGTGATGAATCGGCCTGCGTGCTTCGTCAGCGAGTCACCTCACCAGGTGGCACAACAGAACGTGCCCTAGATGTGTTTGAACAAGGTGATTTGCGAGGCTTGTTTAAACAAGCACTCACAGCGGCAGCGCAGCGGGCTGATGAACTGGCTGAACAATTAGGACAAGACTATGACTAGTAGTTATATCAGTAATCCGCTTATTTTTCTTATCGATACCCTCATCTATTTATACATGGTTGTTGTTGCGCTGCGCTTGATTATGCAGTGGGCCCACTGGGAGTATCACAATCCTATGGTGCAGTTTATTATCAAACTCACCCAGGTACCGGTGAAGTTTCTTCGCCGTTTTATTCCTGCCGCAGGTCGTTGGGATACGGCCACTCTGGTATTACTGATTGTTGTAGCACTGATAAAAATCATTGCCGTTGGCATGCTCGCTGGCGTATTACCCAAAGGTCTTTTCTGGCTGACAATACTCTTTGCAGAACTATTTCAGCTGTTTATCAATATTTTCACCGTCAGCATTATTATCGAAGTGATATTAAGTTGGGTCACGCCCGCAGGAAGTTATAATCCGGTGGCGCCCTTAGTCGGTAAGATGAATGCTCCCTTACTTCGTCCAGTTAGAAGAACCATTCCGCCTGTTGCAGGTGTAGACTTATCTCCACTGTTTGTATTACTGGGATTACAAGTTTTATCGATGTTAGTCATGCCGCTATTAGCAGGTCGCTATATATGATCCAGATTGCGCTGCCACGGCAGTCTGATTAGACTTAACGCTTTTTTACGGGAATCAACCATATATGCCGGAATCTATACCAGCTGACTCTGTTGGTCTGGTGAAACCATCGACAATTCATATCGATACGCCACTTCAGCTTGACTGTGGTAAGACACTACCAAGTTATGACTTAGTCTATGAAACCTATGGCTCATTGAATGAGAATGGCAGCAATGCTGTATTGATTTGTCACGCCCTTTCAGGTGATCACCACGCCGCCGGTTTCCATACGATGGAAGATCGCAAACCCGGTTGGTGGGATACGGCTATCGGTCCCGGCAAGGCGATTGATACCAACCATTTTTATGTGGTGTGTCTGAATAATCTGGGTGGTTGTAAAGGCTCCACCGGTCCAAACACGATTAATCCTGAAACGGGCGAGTTATATGGCCCTGACTTTCCTATCGTTACCGTCCCTGACTGGGTTCGAAGTCAGGCGATGCTTGCTGATCGACTAGGCATTCAGCAATGGGCAGCCGTCATTGGTGGCAGCCTCGGTGGCATGCAAGCTTTGCAGTGGTCAATCAGCCTGCCCGAGCGTGTTCGGCATGCTATCGTCATTGCCGCCGCCCCTAAACTATCAGCACAAAATATTGCCTTTAATGAAGTCGCCAGAACCGCAATAAAATCTGATCCTGATTTCCACGATGGTTATTACATAAAACATAACACCTTGCCACGTCAGGGACTTGGACTCGCACGTATGCTGGGGCATATCACCTATCTTTCAGATGAAGCAATGGGTGAAAAGTTTGGCCGTGAATTACGTAATGGTGCTATTCAATATGGCTATGATGTTGAGTTTCAAATCGAAAGTTATTTACGTTACCAAAGCACCAGCTTCGTTGAACGCTTTGACGCAAATACCTATTTATTAATGACTAAAGCACTGGATTATTTTGATCCTGCCCAGGCGTTTAACGATGATCTTGTCGCTACCGTTGCGAATATTCAGGCTAAGTCGCTTATCATCTCATTTACCAGTGACTGGCGCTTCTCACCTGAACGCTCAAAAGAAATCGTCAACGCCATGCTGGCTGCCGGTAAATCCGTCTGTTATGCCGAAATTGAAGCTCACCAGGGCCATGATGCGTTTTTAATGCCCATACCTCGCTATTTGGAAATCTTTGGCACCTATATGCAACAAATTGCTGCGGAAGGAGTGAAATAATGGCCTTACGTGTCGATCAGCAAATCATCAGTGACTGGATTCCTGATGGCGCCAAAGTGCTGGATTTAGGTTGTGGTAACGGTAGCCTGCTTAAACATCTGCAACAAAGAAACATCACCGGCTATGGCTTAGAAATCGATAACAGTAAATTTGCTGAATGTATCGAAGCTGGGATCAATGTTATCCAGGCAGATCTGGATGAAGGTTTAGCGCAGTTTGCTGATCAGAGTTTTGACTTTGTTATCTTGTCACAAACCTTACAAGCGATTCAGCGCCCTGACTTTTTATTGCAAGAAATCGTTCGTGTTGGCAAAAATGGCATTATCGGTTTCCCTAACTTTGGTCACTGGCAATGCCGTGTGCAATTAGCACTAGGTGGAAAAATGCCGGTCTCCAAAACACTTCCGAATGCCTGGTTTGAAACACCAAATATTCACTTATGCACAATCCAAGACTTTGAGAACCTTTGTGCTGATCATCAACTCAAGGTTCATAACAGAAGCATTGTTAACCACAACAATAAAGACAGCTTAGGAATACGATGTCTGCCTAACTTATTTGGTCAGGTCGCGATTTACCGAGTTCAAAAACAACATGATTAAACAATATCAAAAAGAATTTATCGAGTTTGCCATTGCCACAGGTGTTTTGCGGTTTGGTTCATTTACACTGAAATCTGGTCGTCAAAGCCCCTATTTCTTTAACAGCGGCTTGTTTAATAGCGGTGCCAGTCTGGCAAAACTCGGTCGGTTTTATGCTCAAACCATTGCTGACTCTGGACTTGAGTTTGATGTGTTATTTGGACCAGCCTACAAAGGCATACCACTAGCCTCTACCACCGTGGTCGCCTTAGCCGATCAGCATAATCAAGATATGCCTTATGTCTTCAATCGAAAGGAAATCAAGGATCATGGCGAAGGTGGTCAACTGGTTGGCGCTGAACTGAAAGGCAAAGTCCTTATTATCGATGATGTTATCTCCGCCGGCACCTCAGTCAGAGAGTCTGTTGAGATAATCCGTGCCGCTGGCGCAGAACCCGCCGGTGTTATTATCGCTTTAGACAGACAAGAACGCGGTCAGGGTGAGCTTTCTGCCATACAAGAAGTTCAGGCCGAACATAATATTCCTGTATTGAATATCATTTCTCTGAACGACCTTTTAGGCTACCTTAAAGATAGCCCTGATTTTGGCGAGTATTTACCAGCAGTCACCGCATATCGCGAACAATTTGGTGTAGCCTGAACATCAGCCGTAAATTAATTTCGCGGATATAAACAAAGTCACAATTTCAAAAGCACGTTTAATCCAGCGGTTACCGTGTTTTATTGCCAGATGGGATCCGAGATAACCGCCCAATAAAGAGCCAAGTAGTAATGCGGGAAGCCAGTCCCAACGAATATCCCCCAGCAGTCCTAATGTGATAGCGCCTGCGCCATTCCAAAACAGACCGACCATTATCAGCGTGTAGGCAACTGCACGCTGATAATCCATACCAAACCACCCTACCAGCCATAGTGTCACGAAAAGTCCCGTACCTGAGGTTAGAGAGCCATTTAAGAAGCCTATCAGGAACAAGACCATTCCACCGCTAACACAGCCGATCCAGTCTCGGTGTACAGGTTCATAGTTTTGCCCTAACTGTGGTTTCAAAATTGAGTAAATTCCCAAGCCACCAGTCAATATTCCCAGCGCTATCTCTGCCATACGATCGGGAATGAGCAAAATAATATTTCCTCCCAGCACAACTCCAGGCAACCCTGTCAATAACATTAAAACAACAAACTGTCGTTCCAAACGACTTGTTTTCAAATATCGCAAAACAGCTCCAACACCCAAAGCGACGCTGGCCACTTTATGGGTTGCTAAAGCCACAGAAAAACTTAAACCAAGGAAGATTAAAACGGGAAATTGAATAAGGCCGGCACCACCACCTGAGAAGGCAGAAAAAGTATTGGCTACCAATGAGACCAAAAACAAGATAAATTGATCAAGAAAATTCAATTGTTGACTCCAATCACGCAGACAAGATCATGATACGTAAACTACCCCTGTTGATATTTTGCTCTATATTCAGCCTTTCAGTCAGTGCAGGTCAGTTGTATCGCTTTCCTGATGAGAACGGTGTCATGACTCTCAGCACAACATTACCATCAGCCGCATCGCAAAAAGGCTACGATATTATTGATGCTGAAACCATGCGGCTGATTGAACGCGTTCCCGCAGCCTTAACTGAGCAGGAACTACTCGAGCAGGCCGCCAAACAAAAAGTCGAAGAAGAAGCACGTATACAAGCAGAAGAACAGGCCAAACAGGCAGAAGAAGCTCGACAGGCACAACAATCTTACGATAAAACCTTACTGATTACTTATCGTTCTGAAGCAGATCTTATTCGCGCTCGTGATAGTGATATTGCTTATAGGCAAGAACAAATTGCTATGCATCAACAAAAACTCCCTGAGCTCAAACAATATCTCTATGAACTACAAAATGAAGCCGCTCAGCGTGAGCTAAGTGGGGCGAAAGTCACCGCCAATATGCAAAAACGCCTAGATGCAGCTAAAGAGGAAATTCAAGTCAGACAACAAGCTATTACCGAACTTAAAGCAGAAATTACAGAGTTACAGTCGAAGTATCAGCACGATCTTGAACGTCTTAATTACCTGCTTAAACGTAAACAGTAACTAGACTAAGGTATCTAAAACAGATAATAACTGCTGATTTTCACCCGCTGTACCGATAGAGATTCTTAAAAACTGATTAATTCTCGGCTTAGTGAAGTGTCTGACGATAATGCCTTCTTTTCTGAGCCCGGCAGCAATTTCTACAGCATCTACCTGCTTGTGTGAAGCAAAAACAAAGTTTGCAGCAGATGGCAGGACATCAAATCCCAACTCCTCAAGACCTGCTACCACTTTATTCCGCTCATCGATCACCGCTTGGCAGGTTTCATTGAAATAAGCTTTATCATTCATTGCAGCAACACCAGCTGCAGAAGCCAGGCTGTCAACAGGATAAGAATTAAAACTATCTTTAACTCTGATTAATCCTTCAATAAGATCAGCTTGACCAATCGCATAGCCAACTCTCATTCCAGCCAGCGAGCGTGATTTTGACATGGTCTGCACGATTAACAGGTTGGGATAATCTTTTACCAGACTAACCGCAGACTCACCACCAAAATCAATATAGGCCTCATCTATTACCACAACAGACTCAGTATTGTTCTGTAACAGTCGTTCGATTTCAGACAGTGCTAATAAGCAGCCTGTTGGCGCGTTGGGATTGGGAAAAATAATCCCGCCATTGATGCGATCATAATCATCAACATTAATACTAAAATCATGACTAAGTGGAACAGTGTCATAGCTTATCTGATAAAGCTGACAATACACCGGGTAGAAGCTGTAGCTGATATCTGGGAATAGAATAGGTGCTTCTTGTCTGAAGAATGCATTAAAAACATGCCCAAGCACTTCATCAGAACCATTTCCAACAAATACCCAAGCAGCATCAATCCGATAAAAATCAGCAATCGCTTGGCGTAGCTCGGCCGATGTAGGATCCGGATATAAACGTAAGCGATCACTTGCCGCCATGCGAATAGCCTCAATCACTTTTGGTGATGGGCCATAGGGATTCTCGTTGGTGTTGAGTTTAGTCAAATTGGCCAGTTTAGGTTGTTCACCTGGCACATAAGGGTCTAACTCATTAACAAAACCGCTCCAAAAGCGACTCATGATTAATCCTTAAGACGATATTCTGCTGAACGAGCATGAGCTGTAAGACTTTCACCACGCGCTAAAACCGAGGCGATCTGACCTAAACTCTGTGCGCCTTGTGCAGATACCTGAATCAAACTGGAACGTTTTTGGAAGTCATACACACCCAGCGGCGAACTGAATCTTGCTGTTCTTGATGTCGGTAATACGTGGTTAGGTCCCGCACAATAATCACCCAAAGCCTCAGGTGTATAGCGGCCTAAGAAAATAGCACCTGCATGACGGATTTTCTTTGCCATTTCCATCGGTTCATCGACAGATAATTCTAAGTGTTCAGCGGCGATAAAGTTGGCAACCTCAACAGCCACATCCATATCGTCAACGTGAATAAGCGCTGCACGATTTTTGAGTGATGTGGAGATAATCTCTTTACGTTCCATGGTCGGCAAAAGCTTAGCAATTGAAACTTTGACTTTTTCCAGGAAATCGGCATCAGGCGATATCAATATCGATTGAGCATCTTCATCATGTTCTGCCTGTGAAAACAGGTCCATGGCAATCCAGTCAGGATCGGTTTTACCATCACAAATCACCAAAATCTCAGAAGGTCCGGCAATCATATCAATACCAACGGTACCAAAAACCATGCCTTTTGCAGTAGCCACGAAGATGTTACCCGGCCCCACAATCTTATCCACCTGTGGAATAGTTTCTGTACCGTAGGCCAGTGCAGCTACAGCCTGAGCACCACCCACAGCAAAGATACGATCGACGCCTGCAACGGCTGCCGCTGCCAGTACTAACTCGTTGACTTCACCATTCGGTGTCGGCACCACCATAATTAGCTCTTGTACCCCAGCCACTTTTGCCGGAATCGCATTCATTAATACAGAGGATGGATAAGCGGCTTTACCACCTGGTACATAGAGTCCAGCCCGGTCTAAAGGTGTCACCTGTTGTCCAAGCAAAGTACCGTCTTCTTCCTTATAGCTCCACGAACTCTGTTTTTGATGGTCATGATATTGACGCACACGCTGTGCTGCTGCTTCAAGCGCTTGTCTTTGTTCTGCCGGAATATTTTCTAATGCTGCTTTTGCTCGCTCCAGAGAAATCTCAAGATCAGACATTTTTTCAGCAGTGACATGATCAAAACGACGGCTATACTCGAGCACGGCTTCATCACCACGTGATTTCACCTCTGCAAGTATTTCCTTAACAATGTCTGTTACTTTGTCATCTGATACACCTTCCCAGGCAAGAATTTCTTCAAGGGAAGACCAGAAATCAGCTTGTGATGCACTGAGCTGTTTTAATTCAATCATTGTTTTGTTCTCTAACCGCGTCTCTAATGTGTTCAATAAAAGATTGCATTCGTTTATGTTTCATTTTCATCGATGCTTTATTGACCACTAATCTAGAACTTATATCCGCAATATGTTCCATCGGAATCAAACCGTTAGCACGTAAGGTGTTACCTGTATCGACTACGTCAACGATTCGGTCTGCCAGGCCAACCAACGGAGCCAGCTCCATTGAACCATAGAGCTTGATAATTTCAACTTGCTCGCCTTTTTCAGCATAGAAACGGCGAGTACTCTCAACAAATTTGGTGGCTACACGCAATCTACCAGAGCTCGGCTCAACATCGGGCTTACCCGCAGTCATTAATTTACAGCGCGCGATTTTCAAATCAACAGGTTCATATAGTTCAGCGTGCGGATGTTCCATTAGAACATCTTTACCCGCCACACCAATATCGGCACCGCCGTATTCAACATAGGTAGGCACATCAGAAGCCCTGACAATAATTAATTTTACATCAGGCAGGTTGGTATCAAGAATCAGTTTACGACTGGTTTCAGGATCATCAACGGGCACAATTCCTGCTGCTGCAAGTAAAGGTAAGGTTTCTTTGAAAATGCGTCCTTTTGATAAAGCAAGCGTCAACGTATCAGACATTATCTGACCTCGCAGAGCTCGGAATACGACGAATCTTCGCGCCTAACTGCTGCAACTTCTCTTCAATACATTCGTAGCCACGATCGATGTGGTAAATACGCTCTACTACCGTTTCACCCTCGGCAACCAAAGCAGCAAGAACCAGACAGGCAGATGCCCGTAAATCAGTCGCCATTACCGGTGCTCCCGTCAGATAATCACGGCCTTTGCACACCACAGTATTGCCTTCAATTTGTAAATTAGCCCCCATTCGTTGCATTTCTTGCACATGCATAAAGCGGTTTTCAAAAACCGTTTCAACAATAGTGGCCTGGCCTTCAGCAATACTATTCAACGCAGTGAACTGAGCCTGCATATCCGTTGGGAAAGCTGGATATGGTGCTGTTCTAATATTCACAGCTTTAGGTCTATTGCCATGCATGTCGAGAGAAATCCAGTCATCACCGACGCTGATGGATGCCCCAGCCTCTTCAAGCTTTAACAAAACAGACTCTAATTGATTGGCATCAGTATCTTTTAACTTGACTCGTCCACGGGTCAATGCGGCTGCAACGAGATAAGTACCTGTTTCAATGCGGTCTGGTAATATCTGATATTTGGTACCTGATAATGACTTAACACCCTCAATCACAAGTGTGGCGGTTCCGATGCCAGATATTTTTGCCCCCATTTGATTCAGATAATTGGCTAGATCGACGACTTCTGGCTCTCTGGCTGCATTTTCAATGGTGGTAGTACCTTGCGCTAAAGTGGCCGCCATCATCAGATTCTCAGTACCGGTAACGGTAACCTGATCCATGAAAATATGCGCCCCTTTCAACCCCTTACCACTTGTGGCACGGATATAACCATTTTCAACACGTATGTCTGCACCCATTTGCTGTAAGCCACGCAGATGTAGATCGACCGGACGTGAACCAATCGCGCAGCCACCAGGAAGTGATACGTCTGCTTTGCCATATTTTGCTAATAACGGCCCAAGCACCAGAATAGAAGCTCGCATGGTTTTGACAAGATCATAGGCCGCTTCGGTGTCAGTCAAGGTAGTTGGGTCAATAACAACACCAGACCGTTCATCAACGGTAAGTGTGACCCCCATGCGACCGAGTAACTCAAGTGTAGTGGTAATATCATGCAAATGTGGCACATTACCGATACGCACAGCAGAGTCAGCCAGTAATGCCCCCATTAAAATGGGTAATGCAGCATTCTTAGCACCTGATATACGTATTTCACCGTCTAGTGCTACACCGCCACTAATAATCAATTTGTCCATAACAGTCTTTGTATTGTCTACTGCTAGGCCGCAGAAGTTTTTAATGATAGAGCGTGAATTTCACCACTGGTAAATTTATCTCCCAGCGTTTCTTTCACCATTTTATGTTGTTGTACTAAAGTTTTACCTGCAAAAGATGGACTGACGACGCGAGCATCAAAGTGCTGTCCATCATCACCAAATACCTGTACTTCGGCATCAGGTAATCCGGCTTCAATCATTTGTTTAATATCAGATGCTTTCATGAGTTTATAGCTTTCAAATTTATTTTAGTGGCAGCAATTCATCTAAGCCAGATGCTTTAGCAATAGCGTCCATCTGTTCAGGTAAATGCTTGAATGCGATTGATTTCTTGGCTTTTTTAGCCGCTCTCATCCAATCTACTAGTAAAGCCAAACCTGCGCTGTCAGCCTGAGTGACATGTTGTAAATCAATTTCAATGTCGTTTACCGCATCGAAGACACCTTTTGATTCTGTTAAAGCAATCTTTGCTGACTCAAGTGTCATCTCTCCGGTCACTACAAAACGCTTAGAGTGCTCTTCGTATTTGATAGCAAACAATTCGCTCATGATTTTAATTTTGCATTACGGTCAGCTAAATCACTGATCAGATTATCAACACCTTTGTTACGAATCTGTGTAGCAAAGCTTGAGCGGTAATTTGTGACTAAACTTACGCCATCAATTTTCACGTCATAAACTTTCCATGCATTGTCATCATTTTCATACAACGCCAATGACATAGGAATCGGAGGACCTGCTGGTTGAACGACTTCCATAGGCACAGTCACCCGTTTTCTGGAGACATCATCACGGAAAGGTAACAAGCGGATTTCTTCATTTGTATATTCAAGCATAGCGGTTGAATAGGTTCTGATAAGTAGCAGTCGGAACTCTTCAACGAATTTAACTCGTTGTTCATTATCTAGCTGGCGCCAGTTTTTACCCAAAGCCAGTTTGGACATTTTTTCAAAATCAAAATACGGCATAAGAATTTGTTCGACTAACGAGTAAATCTTATCCGGGTTGTGGTTTAGCTCAGCTTTATTATCTTTCAGTGCTTTTAACATTTCATCGGATGCATTTTTAACCAATGCTTGAGGCACAGGCATACTATCCGCCGAAACCGTTAAACTTGTTGCAAGAAAAAAGCCTGCCATCAGAGACAAAATATATTTGCTTATCATTTTCGTGTTCATTTATTCGTTGCCTTCAGCTTTACTGTATAAAAACTGGCCGATAACTTGTTCAAGAACCAGTGCTGGTTGAGTAAGTGTTATGACATCGCCATTTTTTAAAGATTCATCTTCAGCACCAGCAACCAGACCAATGTATTGCTCACCTAATAATCCAGCAGTGTAGATACTGGCTGATGTATCGAGCGGAATATTATCAAACTGGGGATAAATATTAAGTGTGACTTTGGCATCAAATGTCTTTGGGTCAAGACTGATATCAGCAACACGTCCGACTCTCACTCCTGCCATCGTGACCGGTGAGCGAACTTTTAAACCACCAATATTTCCAAACTCAGCTGTTACCTGGTATCCCTTTTCTTCCGTTAAGTCACCGAGGTTGCTCACTTTCATTGCCAGCATAAATAACGCAGCAATACCCGCCGCGACAAACATTCCAACAGTAATTTCAGTACTCTTACTCTGCATCATTCTCTCTAATCTCCAAACATCAACGCAGTCAGTACAAAGTCCAGTCCCAAGATAGCAAAGGCTGAATGTACTACTGTACGAGTTGTCGCTCTACCAACACCTTCTGACGTTGGCACCGCATCATACCCTTCAAATAAGGCAATCCATGTAACAACAAGACCAAATACGACACTTTTGATCACGCCATTAAAAATATCTTCAAATAAGTCTGTTTTGGCCTGCATCTGAGACCAGAAAGCGCCATCATCAACGCCGAGCAAGCCATGACCGACCAAAAAGCCTCCCAACACACCCACAGCACTAAAAATGGCAGCGAGTAAAGGCATCGAGATAATCCCAGCCAAGAAACGGGGAGCAATAATTCGCTTTATTGGGTCAACAGCCATCATTTCCATACCTGACAACTGTTCTGTACTTTTCATCAGGCCTATTTCGGCAGTCAGTGCAGAACCTGCACGACCAGCGAACAATAGAGCACTGACTACAGGTCCGAGCTCTCTTACCAGAGACAGAGAAACCATGACACCAAGTGACTCTTCTGCACCAAAATCGACAAGCGTATTATACCCTTGCAGTCCGAGTACCATACCGACAAATAAACCAGAAACCAGGATCAGCATCACCGAAAGAACACCGATCGAAAATAACTGCTGTATAACGAGCGAAAACCTCAAAAACAGACCAGGTATGCCTGCTAACATCGCCACTAATAATAGGTGGGCACGTCCAAGACGTTCGAATGAGCCGAGTCCCCATCGTCCAAGACTTCGAATATAGTTTATCATGCATTATCCTCAGGATTGAGTAAGTCCTCAGCGAAGTCGGGGCCAGCGTAATGAAATGGAACTGGGCCGTCCGGCAATCCCTGCATGAACTGCTGAACCCATTGTGAGCCCGAACGTTTCAACTGCACAGGAGAACCGTGTTCGATAATTTTACCCCCTGACATAAGGTAAATATAGTCAGCAATTTCAGCTGTTTCAGCCACGTCATGAGAGACAACAATACTGGTTAATTTCATGGCATCGTTAATACGATGAATCAGATTAACGAGAGTTCCCATAGAGATAGGGTCCTGGCCTGTAAATGGTTCGTCGTACATGATCATCATAGGCTCCAGCGCAACAGCCCGAGCTAACGCTACACGTCTGGCCATACCACCAGATAACTCGTTTGGTGAAAGATGACGGGCATTACGAAGCCCTACGGCCTGTAACTTCATCAACACCAAGTCGCGTATCATCGATTCCGGCAGGTTGGTATGTTCACGTAGCGGAAATGCGACGTTATCAAAAACATTAATATCCGTTAATAGGGCACCGCTTTGAAATAGCATGCCCATACGTTTACGAAGCTCATAGAGCTCAGAGTGAGATAACTTATGAACATCCTGTCCATCGACTTCTATCGTTCCCTTATCTGGGCGTAACTGACCACCAATCAGCTTTAGTAAAGTGGTCTTACCGGTGCCACTTGGTCCCATGATAGCTGTAACCTTACCACGCTGAATGTCGATGTTTACGCCATCAAAAATGACTCGGTCACCACGATAAAAGTGCAAGTCCCTGATTTTTATCAGTGGCACAGGCTTCTCCGCTTGTCTAGTAGAATATAAAGGTCGTTAATTTTCATTAATATGCGTGACTAAGTCAAATATCCTTGTGGAAAATGTTAAATAGTTCCGATACAGTGTGCAGTCCAACTTATGGTGATACGTGTTCGATGACATTTGTTCAGACTGTGTTCAGGATGGCTTTGTTAACGTCACTGTCGGATTTATTGAAAAACGGAGATAGAAATAATGAAAAAAATATTACAGTTTTTTGCCATTACACTTGCTGTATTACCGATGATTGCAAGTGCACATGGTCCAACAAGACAATCTGTTAAAGAATCTGTCTTTATCAATGCTTCACCAGAAAAAGTATGGGCCGTGTTAAGCGACTTTACCGCAATTGATAAATGGCACCCAGCTGTGGCAAGTGTTGAAATGCTAAGTGATAACGAACGTAAATTAACACTGAAAGGTGAAGGTCATCCAACCATCACTGAAAAATTAGAAAAGCTTGATAACGACAAAATGATGATGATCTACAAAATCGAAAAAATGAGCGTTATCAAAACAATTACATATAACAGCAAAGACACACCTTACTACACTCTGCCTGTAAATAACTATAAATCTTGGTTATCAGTCAAAGCGAAAGATGGTGGTTCTGAAGTCACTTGGAAAGGTAAATTCTATCGTTCATTCATGGATAACCCTCCAGTACCAGAAGGTCAAAGTGATGAAGATGCTGTTAATGCCGTTAAAGGTGTTTACACATCAGGTCTGAACAACCTGAAAGCGATGCTGGAAAAATAATTCCATCATGTGGTTTCAAAATGCTCAAAAGGCGACTCTTCTCAGGGTCGCCTTTTTTCTTTCATTCTGCTTCATTCTAACTAGCTGTGCTGATGATAAGCCAGAGTATGCGCTGATTACCAATCAACTATCGAGTAATGTCAGCGTCATCGATCTCAGCACACAGACCGTTATCAAAACCATTCCTGTCGGTGAACACCCAGCTGGTATTAGTGTCAGCCCATATCATGATATGGCTTTTGTCACTAATCCAGACGGACAAACGATTTCTGTGCTTGATTTAAAGTCGCTTACTGAACTCCGTCAGATAAAAGTCGGGCCTGGACCTGTTGGTGTGACATCTTCTAAGGATGGTAAACGCGTCTATGTAGCAGACTGGTACGAAAATAATATTCGAATTATTAATCCTGACTCGGGAGAGTTAATCGATACGATTGCAGTTGGAAAGTCTCCTGCTGGTCTTGTCAGTGATGGAAAACGTCAGCGGCTATATGTGGCTAATCGCGATGATAACAGTGTGTCATTCATTGACCTCAACAATGACGAGGTCACCCACACCGTCGATGTAGGTAATTCGCCATTTGGAGTGGCCATTTCACCTGATGGCTCTCGTGTTTATAGTGTCAACGTTGAAAGTAGTGATGTCACTGCCATTGATACTAAAACAGCCAAAGTCATCCAAACTATTCCTGTCGGAGAATGGCCTTATTGCGCGGTTGTTAGTCGTGATAATAAAAAGCTGTATGTCATCAATCAGGATGAGGCGACCATCTCTGTAGTCGATACCACTTCTTTCAACATTACCAATACTATTGAGATTGAAGATACACCTGAAGGTATAGATATTAGTGCCGATGGTTCACAGCTCTATGCGGTAAACTGGGGAAATAATACCGTTTCTGTAATTGATACAAAAACAGAAAAAGTCATTAATTCCATTGAGACAGGCAAGGGGCCTCGCTCCTTTGGACAGTTTATTACCACCGTTGAATAATGAACTAGATAGTCTCGTGGCAGTGACTTCAGCAGCACTGCCACGAGCAAAACTTCTCGAAACAAAACTTTCTGTGCCTATTAAGGTACTTGATAAGTCATTTGTACAACTATTGGTTGAAGAGCAGCGATTGAGTTTGCAGGTGCCTGATATCGGTAAGCCTGTTTTTATCAATTTCAGCTCAGGCAAATATGATCATCGCCGTAAATTCGGTGGTGGCAAAGGACAGCCATTAGCCAAAGCCGTTGGTATGAAACAAGGACATACCCCCAAAATTATTGATGCCACAGCTGGCTTTGCCAGAGATGCTTTTGTATTAGCCTCTTTAGGAAGTACAGTCACGATGCTTGAGCAAAGTCCAGTGATAAGTTTGCTGATTGAGGATGCATTACAACAAGAAGAGATGGAAGATGAGGTGAGACACATCACTCAGCGAATGACTATCCATCATGCCAATGCCATCGATTTTTTATCGACTGTACAGGAACGTCCTGATGTCATTTATATGGATCCCATGTACCCCAGCCGGGATAAATCGGCCTTAGTGAAAAAAGAGATGCAGGCGCTACACCAGCTTATCGGACCAGATACAAATAGTGAAGAATTACTCTCGGTAGCGAGACAGGTAGCTCTGCGTCGAGTTGTGGTGAAACGTCCCAAAGGCGCTGAGTTTGTTGGCAATCAGAAACCGAGCGCCAGTATTCAGAGTAAAAATACCCGCTACGATCTCTACGTCAATAGCTAGATTATTTCTGCCGAGCCTGCTTATCCATAGCTCTGAGTCGCTCTAATTTCTCTGCTATTTTTATTTCAAGGCCACGATTAACCGGTTGATAATATTCCCGCTCACGCATTGAATCGGGGAAATAGGTTTCCCCAATAGCATAAGCATCAGGCTCATCATGTGCATAACGATACTCTCTGCCATAGCCCAGCTCTTTCATCAATTTGGTGGGCGCATTACGTAAATGTACCGGTACTTCAGCCGAGCCATGGGATTTTGCATCATGCATGGCGGCTTTAAAAGCGGTATACACCGCATTACTTTTGGGTGCACAGGCAAGATAAACAACTGCTTGGGCGATGGCCAATTCACCTTCTGGACTCCCCAGCTTGTCAAAACTTTCCCAGGCATCCAGCGCAATGCGTAAGCCTCGGGGATCGGCATTACCAATATCTTCAGCTGCCATTCTGACCACTCTGCGCATCAGGTATACAGGATCACAACCACCATCCAACATGCGACATAACCAATAGAGAGCCGCATCAGGTGCTGAGCCACGCACGGATTTGTGCAAGGCTGAAATTTGATCGTAAAAAGCTTCACCCCCTTTATCAAAACGTCGAATCGTCCCGGATAAGACTTCAGCAAGGTCATGCTCATCCACCGCTTTTTGACCTTTGCTATCAGCCAAATCCACGGCTATTTCAAGTAGATTTAACACTCTGCGACCATCACCATCTGCCGTTTGTGCTAACTGATCACGTAATGACTCGCCAACTTCGATGCCTCTGTCAGCAAGTCCCAACTCCTCATCTGACATTGCCCGGTCAATGATTTGGCGTAAATCCTCAGCTTCTAATGATTTAAGCACATAGACCCTAGCACGGGATAACAAAGCGTTATTTAATTCAAAAGAAGGATTTTCTGTGGTGGCACCAATAAAGGTGAACGTACCATCTTCAACATAAGGTAAAAAAGCATCTTGCTGCGATTTATTAAAGCGATGTACCTCGTCCACAAACAACATGGTTCTGCGGCCACGCTCCTGCAATAACTGTTGAGCGCGTGCAACGGCGGCTCTTACTTCTTTCACCCCAGCTAACACTGCCGAAATGGTAATAAACTCAGCATCACAATAACCTGCAATAAGTTTAGCTAAGGTAGTTTTACCTGTTCCGGGTGGGCCCCAAAAAATCATGGAATGAGGATGACCAGAAGCAATTGCCTGACGCAGCGGCTTACCTGCACCCAGCAAATGTGTCTGTCCAATATACTGGTCAAGCGTCTTTGGACGCATGCGATCCGCAAGAGGCCGTCCAGCTAAGTCATCAACTTGATCAAACAAACTCACTGCTGCGCTTCACCTACAATGTCTATGCCTTCGGGTGCACTAAATTTAAAAGTATCTTTTTTAAACTGCGGATTAATCTTCACCTGGCTGAACATTAAGCGAGTTCTTTGATCAAAGCTATCACGCATGATCATTTGCTGTAACTCATCTTTATTAAAGGCCAGCATCACAGACTGAAAGTTACTGCCGCTCTGTTTAGGTGTTAACTCTACCCAGCTTAGACCATCATCAGATTTGAGGTTACGAATATTGTAGCTATCTTCAGGTAAAGCCTGCCCCGATAATAAGGTAGCCGGTGTATCTTCCAAGGCCTCGTTTTGTGCCTTAACCGTGACTTGTTCTAAATCAACATCATAGAACCAGACATTCTGGCCATCAGCAACGATATGCTGTGGGTATGGGTCATTGTAATCCCAACGAAATTTACCCGGTCTTGCCAATTGGAATTCGCCCTGAGCCTGTTCAACTAAATTACCATCTGGATCCAGAACGGTTTGCTCAAAATGGGCCTGAAATGTATTCACTTGTTTAACAAAATGATCAAGCTTTTCTGTGCCGCTCATATCTGCCATGGCAACAACAGGAAGCAACAATAGCAAAAAGCCTTGTGCTAAATTTTTTATGGTCATTCAATGACTCCGAAAGATAAATTGCATGTTCTACTGACTCTGGATTGCCAGTCTGGTTCCTGAATTAGTCGCGTGGCGGTGGTGCCAGAACTTCACGACTACCATTACCCTGCATGGCGGATACAACCCCAGCCGCTTCCATCGCCTCGACGATTCGAGCTGCACGGTTATAACCAATTTTCAACCTGCGTTGAATACCTGAAACCGATGCCCGGCGACTTTCCACCACTATCTGCACGGCCTGATCATAGAGAGGATCTGACTCAGCATCACTTGGATCACCAATCGCACTATCGCCGTCATCACTGCTCTGATCCTGAGTGATTTCTTCAAGATAATTGGGTTGTGAGTTTTTCTTTAAATGCTCGACCACGTTATGTACTTCATGATCATCAACAAACGCTCCATGAACACGTTCAGGAAGTCCGCTACCTGGCGGTAAGTAGAGCATATCGCCCTGCCCTAAAAGTTGCTCAGCGCCCATTTGGTCAAGAATCGTACGTGAGTCAATTCGCGATGACACCTGGAATGCCATCCGTGTTGGAATATTGGCTTTAATCAAGCCGGTAATAACATCCACAGAAGGTCTTTGTGTTGCCAGAATAAGGTGAATACCGGAAGCCCGTGCTTTTTGCGCCAAGCGTGCAATCAATTCTTCGACTTGTTTACCGACCACCATCATCATGTCAGCAAGCTCATCAATGATCACCACAATAAACGGTAATGGCTCTAAGGTAGGTCCTACCTCACCGGGCTCAACATCAATGGTCGGATCTTTAATCGGTTCACCACGTTCAATCGCATCTCTGACTTTTTTGTTGTAACCAGCAATATTTCGCACACCCAAAGCAGCCATTAATGGGTAACGACGTTCCATTTCAGCCACACACCAACGCAAGGCATTAGCGGCTTCTTTCATATCGGTCACGACAGGCGCTAATAAATGCGGAATATCTTCATAGATAGATAATTCCAGCATTTTCGGATCGACCATGATCATACGCACATCATCAGGAGTGGCTTTATATAACAAACTCAGAATCATGGCGTTCACGGCGACTGATTTACCCGACCCTGTTGTCCCCGCCACCAATAAATGCGGCATTTTTTCTAAGTTAGCGACTACCGGACGGCCGGCAATATCTTTACCCAAGGCCATCATCAGCATTGACTTGCTATTTTCATACTCTTCACAGGACAGAATTTCACGCAGGCGAACAATTTCCCGACTCTCATTAGGGATTTCTAAGCCCACCACTGGTTTGCCTGGAATCACTTCAACAATCCGAACACTACTGATGGAAAGTGCTCTCGCTAAGTCTTTCGCAAGTCCACTGATGCGGCTGACTTTAATACCTGGAGCGGGCTGCAATTCAAAGCGGGTCACCACCGGCCCTGGCTGAACTTCAACAACCTGAACTTCCACGCCAAAGTCTTTCAGTTTTAACTCAACCTGACGTGACATCGCCTGCAATACTTCTTCACTATAGGCCTGCTTACTGGGTTGAGCCATATCCAATAAAGCCAGTGCCGGCATGCCTGGCGCATCAGGCGTTTCGAATAAAGGCACTTGTTTTTCTTTTTCTTCGCGTTTGCTTGGCTCTTTTTTGTCTATGACAGGCTCAATACGTACTTTTGCCTTATGCTGTAACTTTTCTTTCTGCTGCAAGAAGGTTTCTTCGCGTTTTTGACGAGTGCGCTTAGCATCCAGTTCTTCTCTGATTTCACGTAACCAGCGGGCCACGTGAATTGCGACGACCATCGCCATAGCACCGAGCTTATCAATGACCATCAACCAAGACAGTCCGGTAAAAAGCGTGACCCCTGTCAGTAACACCGCCAGCAATAATAAACTGGTACCAGAAGCACCAAACACTGACTCAAATCCATGCCCAACGACTTCACCTAGTACACCACCAGCACCCAAGGGTAATAACGCGGCATAGTCAGTCAAACTCAAACTTGAGAGGCCACTGGCGGCAGCTAAAGCCATTAATAACCCCACCATTTTTAATACCCAGAAATGCAACGCATCTTCGGTATCAGCACGTTTACCCCAGCTAAATAATAACCAACCACTGAAGCCAATCATCAATGGCGATAAATAGGCAGGAAAACCAAAGCCATACAGCAACGCATCGGCTAACCACGCACCAACAATGCCACCACTATTGGCAATAACATCATCGGTTCCGGTAGTTGACCAGCCTGGATCAGTCGGTTGGTAAGACCATAAAGACAACAGTAAGTATGCCGCTATTGCGACTGACAAAATCAGTGCTGCCTCACGCAGACGGAAGCCGACTGCGCCAGAGTTGAGTTCTTGTTTCTGCTTGTCATTTACACGTGTCGACTGTGTCACTGTGATATTTCCAACCCTGCCAATAAATTAACGCTTGATTTTAACACAGCTTTTGAAGTTAGATGCTTGTCCAAAATCATTGCAATGGTTACTCTAACCATAGATATCTTATAACTCTCTTGGAGGCACCTCTTATGGCTGACAGCAAACACTGTCGTTTACTGATTTTAGGCTCTGGTCCTGCGGGCTACACTGCTGCGGTTTATGCAGCCAGAGCAGCATTAGAGCCCGTATTGATTACCGGCATTGAACAAGGTGGACAATTAACCACGACCACCGATGTTGATAACTGGCCGGGTGATGATGAAGGTGTCCAGGGACCAGAACTCATGCAGCGTATGCAACGTCACGCTGAACGTTTCGGTACGGATATCATCTTTGATCATATCCACACGACTGATTTATCTCAGCGTCCATTTCGTTTGATTGGTGACGCGGGTGAATATACAGCCGATGCCTTAATCATCGCGACAGGCGCCTCTGCAAAATACTTAGGTATGGAGTCTGAAGAAGCGTTTAAAGGTCGTGGTGTTTCTGCTTGTGCAACTTGTGATGGTTTCTTCTACAAGGGTCAGCATGTCGCTGTTGTTGGTGGCGGCAATACGGCTGTTGAAGAAGCGTTATATCTATCGAATATTGCCTCAAAAGTGACTGTTATTCACCGTCGTGACTCCTTCCGTTCCGAAAAGATTTTATCGAATAAACTGTTGAAAAAAGCAGAAGAAGGTAATGTCGAAATATTATGGAACCATACACTGGATGAAGTATTAGGTAACGATTCTGGTGTGACCGGCATCCGGGTGAAAAGTACAGAAGATGGTTCAACTCAGGAAGTCCCGGTTCTCGGTGTGTTTATTGCGATTGGTCATCAACCTAACACCGGCATATTCAAAGGCCAGTTAGAGATGGAACATGATTACATCATTCTCAAAAAAGGCACTCAAACCAGTGTCCCTGGCGTGTTTGCTGCTGGCGATGTATCCGATCCTATTTATCGTCAGGCGATTACATCTGCTGGCGCCGGCTGCATGGCAGCATTAGATGCAGAACGCTTTTTGGATAATGATTAAATAATACGATTAGGGGGCTTAACCAGCCCCTTTTTCATGAGGGAATAACATGAAATATCAGCACATTTTGATTGCGACGGACTTTTCAAAACAAAAAGATATGATCTGTGCAAAAGCGCGTGAACTCGCTGAACAGCATCAGGCAAACCTCAGCATCTGCCATATTATTGAAGACTTTCCTCTAACCGACTTTGCTTATGAACCAATGATAAGCGTCGATATCGATATGCGTGATGCCCTATTGGAATCTGGTAAAAAACAACTGGCAACGCTGGCTGAAAGTTTATCGATTCCTGCAAGTCAGCAGTGGGTTGAATTAGGCACGCCAGGACATGACATCGTCCGTGTTGCTGACGAAAATAATGTTGATCTGATTATTGTTGGTTCACATGGTCGACATGGCTTTAAGCGTCTTTTGGGCTCAACAGCTAATGCGGTACTTCATCACGCTCACTGTGATGTGCTCGCTGTCAGACTTAAGGACGACTAATCGTTGAAACCATCCAACCTGTTGAGCACGGTAAAATTACCGGGCTTTATGAGCTTTATTGCCGTGGCTTTTATCAATGCGATGGTTGATCTGGGTCATAAGATTATTATTCAAAATACCATTTTCAAAATTTATGATGATCAAACACAGGTTGCGCTGACTGCCGTTGTTAACGGACTTATTCTTTTACCCTTCATTTTTTTATTTACACCGGCAGGCTTTCTGTCAGATCGCTTTTCCAAACCCTTTATCATGAGAATCTCGGCTTTCTCAGCCATCATCATTACACTGTTAATTACATTGGCTTACTATCAGGGATGGTTTGTTTTCGCCTTTTTCATGACATTGATACTTGCCATCCAGAGTGCAATTTATTCTCCAGCAAAGTATGGCTATATCCGACAACTGGGCGGTGATGCTCACTTATCTCCTGCCAATGGTTTTATTCAGGCAACCACGATTGTTGCTATCTTAACCGGGATTATTGTCTTTACCGTATTATTTGAATGGCTTCTGCTCGATCAGACCTATCATAATGAAGCCAGCTTAATCAGACACATTGCTCCTGCCGGTTGGCTTTTGGTGATTTTATCTGTTGTGGAATGGCGATTGGCTTGTCGCTTAGCTGATATCAACATTGCATCTACTTCACATCAATTTCCCTGGAAAGATTACGTAAAAGGTCATTTACTGAAAACCAATGTGAAACAGCTAAAAACAAACCCCATTATTTGGTACTCCGTGCTGGGGTTATCGTTTTTCTGGGGGATTTCGCAAACCTTTCTTGCCGTATTCCCTGCTTTTGCAAAAATCGTCCTGGCTGAAAATAACACGATGATTATTCAAGGACTACTGGCTTGCTCTGGCATCGGCATCGTTGTTGGCTCTATGGTCGCTGGAACCGGAGAAAAAGGCCATATCAAAACATCTTTTATCCCTGTCGGTGCTGTCGGGATGAGTCTCATTCTTTTTATTATTCCTGCATTACATACTGTTTCAGCATTTGCGGCGGCGATTTTTAGCTTTGGGCTTTTTGGTGGCCTGTTTATTATTCCATTAAATGCGCTTATTCAGTTGCATTCCCCCGAGCAACATTTGGGTACCATACTGGCTGGTAATAATTGGGTACAGAACATTGTCATGACCGCGTGTCTTGTCATTACTTTCATCGCAGCTCAAGCCATGTTGTCCAGTAAATTGATATTAATGGCTTTGCCCATCATCACATCACTGTTGGCTTGTTTCGTGTGGCAACACAGTAAACAAGCACGATATACTTGATTTAATTAGAGAATTAGTGAATTCTCTTGGACAGTTGCCTATATGGATACCAGCACGTGAGTAAAACATTGTCGTTTCCCCCCGTCTATAAACACGAGTTTCAACAGGCCTCAGAAAACTTACGCCAAAGTCTATTATTGGCGAACCGCCACAAAACCCCCATCACCCCTGTGAACTATGCGGTTTGGTATGAATACGTCTCGGGCGATAATCAGGCTTTGATGAACAGCATTGATACTCGTTTAAAGAAAAATGAAGCAATTACCCCAGAAGTCACGCAATATCTTTATGAAAAATATGTATTAATGGGGATGCCTGAACGGCTTAATAATACCAATAATGGCCTAAAACTCGTTGTTGATAATACTCTGGAAAACCTGAGTAAGGTGGAAGCAACCGCTTCTCAATGCAGCC
The DNA here is from genome assembly GCF_000214595.1 of Methylophaga thalassica MP. Taxonomy (GTDB): domain Bacteria; phylum Pseudomonadota; class Gammaproteobacteria; order Nitrosococcales; family Methylophagaceae; genus Methylophaga; species Methylophaga thalassica. The sequence continues at coordinate 752,948 of NZ_AFIG01000003.1, forward strand.
AGGGTTTAACGCAAAGCCAGGCACAACTCGAAACCTGTAATGATATTGATGAACTCAAAACGCTGGTCAACCAGATCCTGATAAACACACAACAGATTAGCAGCAGCAGTGGCGAATTGAAGAGTGAGTTAACACGCTCGACGGAAGAGATTATGAAACTGCGGCAAGAATTGGAAAGCGTAAAAGAAATGGCGAGAACAGATAGTCTGACCGGACTATTAAATCGTGGCGCCTTTGACAATGAACTGCAGTATTTATGCAGCAAAGGTTACACGTTTTCGCTTGTGTTGTTTGATATCGATAACTTCAAAAGAGTCAATGACAACTTTGGACATTTATTAGGTGATAAAGTCCTGCAATATTTTGCCTCCCTTTTAAAAAATCAGTGTAGCGACATACATCTGGCCGCACGATTCGGAGGGGAAGAAATGGCTATAATATTCATGCATTCCAGTCTCGAAGAGACGTTTATGATTACAGAGAGTATTCGTGAAAAATTTTCTGAAAGCCGCCTGAAGAAAAAAGGCAGTGATGAATCTATTGGTCAGGTAACCGTTTCAGCAGGCATCAGTAGCTTCCAAGACAAGGATAGCCCGATTAGTTTGATTGAACGCGCCGATCAAGCACTTTATCGCTCGAAAACGGGCGGTCGTAATCAGGTAAATTTTATTTAAAATGGTAAAACGTCGAATTTAAATAATCGACCACAGTGCGTTTTTGTTGTTCAGTCCATGTAACATCAGCCGCTTTGACACAATAAGATACCCTTTTCTCAAGTCCCGCCAGAGTTTTCACTGTCTTATCGGTTCGACTGTAGAGCTGATAAGGATCTCCTCCTCCAAGGGAAGCATGACACTGCAAACAAGCAGTATCATGCAACTGTTTACCATCAGCGTACACAATACTGCTTAATAATAGTCCGCTAGCAAAGACAATTATTTTTTGCCACATCTCAGGCAGAATTCGTTTGTAAGTTAGCGATCCGCATTGCTGCAGGAGGATGCGAGTCATAAACAGCAGAAACCAGCGGGTCAGGTGTTAAGGTACTGGCATTTTCTTTATATAAAGCGACTAGTGCAGCAATCAAATCATCCGCACTTGATACTGAGGCGGCATAGGCATCTGCTTCGTACTCATATTTACGAGACAGTGACGTCATCAGCGGATGTAAAAAGAACATAAATACCGGAATAACTAACATGAACAAGGCCAAAGCCATGGCATTTGATTGCTGGCTGACACCTAAGCCTTCATAAAACCATGTCTGATTAGATGCCCAGCCAAGAAGCGCCAGGCCGATCAGACTAATCACAGCCATAACCACCATATTTTTCACCACATGCTTACGACGGAAATGACCTAATTCATGGGCAAGAACCGCTTCGATCTGATCTTCATTCAGTGTGTTAAGTAAAGTATCAAAAAAGACGATACGTTTATTACTCCCCAACCCTGTGAAGTAAGCATTGCCATGACCACTGCGGCGTGAGCCATCCATCACAAAAATACCCTGGCTTTTAAAACCGCATCGCGCTAATAGATTTTCTACCCGTTGCTGTAAAGCAGCATCATCCAGCGGTGTAAATTTATTAAATAGCGGTGCAATAAAAGCGGGATAAGCCCACATCATAAATAAGGCGAAACCAATCCATGCCGCCCATAGATACAACCACCATAACTCACCGGTGCTTTGCATCATCCACAGTGCCACCCAAATCAGTAAAGCGCCCATGATCAGCGTTAATAGTGTTTGCTTAATAAAATCTGAAAAAAACAATGCGGGTGTATTACGGTTAAAGCCAAATTTATCTTCTAAAACAAAGGTTCTGTAATAAGAAAAAGGTAAATCTAATAACGATCCAATAACAATAAAGCTCAATAAAAACAGAACGCCCGTCAGCATGGACGACAATCCCAGACCATCCCAAGCATTAGAAAGTAATGCCAGACCACCGCCAAATGTCCATGCCAGGAGAATAATCACGCCATAGATATTTTCTTTACGTCCAAACCGACCTTTCGCCACGGTATAGTCTGCGGCTTTTTGGTGAGCACTCAGACTGATTTGATCCTCAAACGCTTTAGGAACCTTATCGCGATGGGCCTGAACGTGTTTACCTTGCCGCATTGATAACCAGAGTTCCGTTGCCGTCATCAAAAACAAAGCCGCTAAAAATATCCAGCTAAATTCGTTCATAAATTTATGTCCAATTTGAATCTTTATAAAATGTCATGCAGAGTAGCCTTTGATACAATCTGTGGCAAGTTAGTTCAATCAGTCCAAACCCAACTCAACAAAAAGACGGAGATCATGGCCAAAAGTAAAAATAATCTCATCTGGATCGACCTGGAAATGACCGGTCTTGATACCAATAATGACTATATCATTGAAATTGCCACCATTGTGACAGATGCACAACTCAATGTCTTAGCTGAAGGCCCTATTTTAGCCATTCATCAGGATGATGCCATATTAAATGGTATGGATGAATGGAATACTCGCCAACATGGCAAATCTGGTCTGGTTGAACGTGTTCGCAACAGCTCGCTCAACGAGGCTGAAGCCGAACAACAAACCATCGAGTTTCTGAAGAAATACGTTCCTGCCGGTGTCTCACCCATGTGTGGTAACAGTATCTGCCAGGATCGTCGTTTTCTGGCGCGCTGCATGCCAGAACTCGAAGCTTACTTTCACTACCGTAATCTTGATGTGAGCAGCCTGAAAGAACTGGCTCGCCGCTGGGCGCCAAAAGTGGAAAAGAGTTTCAAAAAACGGTCTTCCCATCTGGCAATGGATGATATCAAAGACTCCATTCGTGAGCTGGAACACTATCGAGAATATTTCATCAAGCTTCCCGAAGCCGAATAAACACAGTTCACATTGATTTCACAGATAGCGCGACAAGCTATCTGTGAAATTATTTAGTGAACCATTGTGACCCATAATAAAGCCACTCTTCCTCGTAAAATCTGCCCTGTCTGCCAACGTCCTTTTAGCTGGCGTAAGAAATGGCAACGCGACTGGGACAATGTTATTTATTGCTCACAACGCTGTCGTCGTCATCCTCGCTCATCACTATTAGCCTATGACTAAACTGAGCAGTTTCCCCGAACACATGATTCTATTGGACTGTGAGACCACAGGTGGTCGTGCCAGTCACGATCGCATTACAGAAATAGGTTTGATCGAAGTTATTGATGGTGAAGTGAAGGATAAATGGCAAAGCTTAATTAATCCTCAGCGGCCGATTCCTCCCTGGATAAGCAAAATTACCGGAATTGATGATGCGATGGTGATTGATTCACCCACATTTGATGAGATTGCCAGTGAATTGTACGAACGATTGCAAGGCACGATTCTGGTCGCCCATAACGCACGTTTTGACTACAGTTTTTTGAAGCAAGAGTTCAAACGTGTTGGTTATGATTATTCTGCAAAAACCTTATGCTCTGTAAAACTGAGCCGACGGGTGTATCCACGGCATCAGGGCCATAGTCTGGATAAAATCATCCAGCGTCATCAGATTGATATTCCAGACAGACACCGCGCCATGGCCGATACCGATGCCATCCTGTCTTATTTCACAATTATTCAGCAACAAGTTGATGAAACACTGATACAGAAGAGCATCGCCGAGATATTAAAACGCCCCAGTCTGCCCAGTCATTTAGATAATCAGCTCATACAAAAATTACCAGAAGGTCCAGGGGTATATCAGTTTTATGACGAAAGTGGCGCACTCCTCTACATTGGAAAATCCGTCAATATCAGAGAACGTGTACTCAGTCACTTTTCTGCCGATCACAGACATCATAAAGAACTGGATATCAGTCAGCAGTTGCATCATATTGACTGGATAGAAACACCCTCCGACTTTGGCGCGCAGTTGCTGGAAAACAGTTATATCAAACAAACTTCACCGCGTTATAACCGTCGTCAGACGAAGATAAAAAAACTGTACCAAATCAGCAGAACAATTAACAAAGGAGGTTATGCTGAATTAGATGTCATTCTGGCCGATATGACAGCTGCCTCTGATATCACTAGCAAATACGGTTTATTTCGCAGTAAAAAGCAGGCTCAAACAAAATTACTGGCCTTAATTACTCAATATAAATTGTGTCAACGTCTCTGCCATATTGAAAAGAAATCGTCTGGCAGCTGTTTTGCTTACCAACTAAAAAAATGCCTGGGAGCGTGTTGTGCTAAAGAGCCAGCACAGCGCTATAACCTGCGTGTTGATATGGCCTTGAGTCATATCAAAAATCAACAATGGCCTTGGTCAACGCCCATCATCGTTGCAGAACAATCAACATCAACACAGTCTGATGTCACTCACTATCATCTTATCGACCAATGGCGTTATTTGGGGCAAGTGGATAAACAAAATGAGCCACAAACCTATTTAACGAATCAGCAGGGCCCGATATTCTTTGATATCGATACCTACAAGATTTTATTACGGTTTTTGACTCCCGCTAAAGCCGCTAACTTTCCTTATCTGACAATTCATCCCCTGGAACATCAATCACCTATCATCATGGATGGTTGGGGTTAACGGTCATGAGACTCAATCTTATTCTGGGTGATCAACTTAACTGGGACAGTCTCATCTGGCAGGATATTGATCAGAAAAATGATATTTTCTGGATGGCCGAAATATCGCAAGCCTCACTGCAGCCGCCCTCCAATAAACAACGCAGCGTAGTGTTCCTGTCAGCCATGCGCCACTTTGCCGAAGACATACAGAAAAAACATTTTCAGTTGCTTTATTCCCCCATTACCGATGATTTAAGCTCGTTCACTGATGCCCTCAAAAAAACCTTTACTGAACATAAGATAGATCGAGTTCGCTGCGTGCTCCCCGGTGATTACCTGGTGATGCAGGAAATTGAACACGCGGTTAAGCATCATCAGCTAGAGATAGACTGGTTAAAAGACGTACACTTTATCGCTAAACGGGGAGAATTCAGTCACTGGTTAAAACAACGTAAAAAGCCCACTATGGAATACTGGTATCGTCATTTGCGAGAGTCACGCCAAATCTTGATAGATAATGGCAAACCACAGGGCGGCCAATGGAATTTTGATAAATCAAACCGGCAAAGTTTTTCCAAACAAGGTCCCGATGTCATTAAGGAAAGTCCTAATTACGGCATTGATGAGATCACACAAGATGTCATCGATACGATAAAAAAAGACTTCTCTCAATTGCCCGGCACTATCGATACTTTTAACTGGCCAGTGACCCGTCGCCAGGCCTTGATTCAACTACGGCATTTTATTGATCATTACCTGCCTTTTTTTGGTGATTACCAGGATGCCATGTGGACTGAACAGCCTTTTTTGTATCATGCCCGACTCTCCGCCAGCCTGAACCTTAAATTACTACAACCGCAGGAAGTTATTCAGGCCGCTGAACAAGCCTATAAAAATGACAAAGCCCCGCTTAATGCTGTTGAAGGCTTTATTCGACAAATACTGGGTTGGCGTGAATATATCAGAGGGTTGTACTGGGCATATAGAAAAGACTGGCTTCAGTTTAATGCACTCAACGCCGAGCGTGATTTACCCGATTTCTATTGGACAGCAGACACCGATATGCAGTGTTTGCATCAAGCCGTAAAACAAGTGCTTGATCATGGTTATGGTCACCATATTCAAAGGCTAATGGTGACAGGTTTATTTGCCTTGCTATGGCAAGTTGATCCGAAACACATTCATCACTGGTACCTTGGCATGTATGTGGATGCGGTCAGTTGGGTCGAGGTGCCGAATACGATCGGTATGAGCCAATATGCGGATGGCGGTATCGTTGGCAGTAAGCCTTATATTGCCAGTGGCGCTTATATCAACCGCATGTCGAATTATTGCCAGCATTGTCCATTTGATCCGAAACAAGCTTCTGGTGATAAAGCCTGCCCTTTTACTACACTGTATTGGTTTTTTATTGATCAACATAATGAGCTTATCAGCCATAACCCTCGGCTTGCGATGCAGGCGAAAAACTGGGCAAAAAAATCAAACAGCGAACAACAAGCCATCCGTGAACGTGCCGAATGGCTATTTCAACATCTCGATACAATGAACAAGGAAGCCTAATGTCAGCATCACAGTTAGTCTGGTTAAGAAATGATCTGCGTTTAGATGATAATCCAGCTATTGCACAGGCCCAGCAACTTGGCGATATTCAGGTTCTTTTTATTGCCACCGCCAAACAATGGCGACAACATGATGAGTCTGATGCCAAATTAGGGCTAAAAGCGGCCTCGATCAATGATATTTGCCAGAATCTTGCCAAGAAAGGCATAGCGTTCACGTTGATAGAGGTCGATTATTTTGCTGATGTAGCAGACGCTTTACTGGCTTTTTGCCAGCAAAATAAAATTGAGGCGGTGTGGTTTCAGCAGGAAACAGCACTGGATGAATGCAGACGTGATGAACAGGTCAGTCAGACATTATTAGAAAACCATATCGAATGCCATGCACTAGAGTCAGATTTACTGGTGCCGGTGCCGGTGCTTACTCAAAAGGAGGAACCTTATAAGGTATTTACCCCCTATTACCGAAGCTGGCGAACGCTTCTTGAAGACCGAGCCCGGCCACCTTATGACGAACCAGCCAAACAAGGTAAAGCTATTGAGGTAAAAAACATCAATCCTGACTGGGCTGGCAAATACCGTGACGATTTATGGCTCGCTCAAGAAACTGAAATCCTGCAAAAGCTTCAACAGTTTTGTCAGAAAAAACTCAAAGCCTATCCGGACAAACGCGATTATCCGGCGATGCCAGCAACAAGTACTCTGTCACCTTATTTATCGCTGGGACGAATCGGTCCAAGACGGTTATTACATACCATTCAATATTATTGTGCAGAGCAGAACCTGCATTGGCAGGATAATGACTGGTTAAGGGAGCTCGCCTGGCGCGACTTTTACCGGCAATTACTGATCCACTTTCCTGAGTTGAATAAAGAAAAGCCTTTCAAGCCAGAAACAGACAAACTGAGCTGGAATGATAACAAGTCTGAATTTGAAGCATGGTGTCAGGGCAAAACCGGATTCCCGATTGTCGATGCTGCCATGCGTCAATTAAATCAAACCGGCTGGATGCACAACCGTTTACGAATGATCGCCGCCAGCTTTTTAACCAAACTCTTATTTATTGACTGGCGTCAGGGCGAAAAATATTTTATGCAAACCCTTATTGATGGTGAATTTGCTGCGAACAATGGTGGCTGGCAATGGAGTGCATCCACCGGCTGTGATGCGGCACCGTATTTCAGAGTCTTTAATCCTCAGCGACAATCAGAAAAATTTGATCCTGATGGTGAGTTTATCCGGCGGTTTGTACCGGAGCTAAAATCACTGTCTGCAAAACAGATACATTCGCCAACGTCAGCACAGCGAAAAGAGTTTGGTTATCCAGAGCCCGTTGTGGATTACAAAAAAGCCCGACAAGAAGCGATATCAGCGTTTGATGCATTAAAGTAACGGCAAAACAATCACTCTAAGTATTTGATATTCGTTTGATTTAACATATGATTCGCTTATGTTCTATGGTGAATCAGACGGTTATATTGATCCAGCTCTGCCGAAGCTGGATCCAAAAGCACTAACCCAATTACAACAACAAGCGGCGAAGGATCTGGCAAAACGTACCATTCCTGGTGGTGTAATTGTATTGCTAGCCTTGCTTATTTCAGCGTATTACTCTCCCATCATTGATGATGCCCCGCTTTTTACCTACGTCTTATTCGCTTTTATGGGTATCGTTTTTTTATGTCGCCTGTATGTCGTGCTTTCATTTTTAAAAGAACCGCAAGCACTGGATAAATGGCTAAAACAACTGTTTGCTGTCTTTTTTATTTCCGCGACCACATGGGGTATCTATGTCGCGGTATGCCTTTATCTCTATCAAACCTTGTTTACCAATATGGTGATTCTGATGTTTACCATCGGGATTGGTGCGGGCGCATTAACCAGTTTATTTATATGGAAACGTCTCGCTCAGATGTATTTGTGCATGATATTTCTGCCTATCATTTTGTCCACAGTGCTTAAATGGAACTTAAGCACCATCAGCATATTGTTTGGGCTGGTTTCATATATGATTTTTTTGCTGGTACAGGCAACCCGTGCTAACGCAGAGTACTGGCAGTCACTCTATTTAACCAAAATTCTTCAGCAACAAACTTCTGAGCTTATGATGGCAAAAGAACAGGCTGAAACAGCCAATCGTGCCAAAACAGAGTTTTTATCCAGCATGAGTCATGAGTTAAGGACCCCCCTTAACGCCATATTAGGCTTCACTCAGCTACTCGCCACCGATCCTAAAATGCCTCTTCGTTCTCAGCAGGCTGAAAGTCTTGATCATATTATGGTAGCAAGCAAACACTTACTAACATTAGTCAATCAAGTGCTCGATCTGGCAAAAGTCGAAAGTGGCCATCTGGATTTGACGCTCAAGCCGACAAATATTGGTGCCATCGTCGCCGATTGTATCTCGCTCGTAGACACACTGGCTAAGCAGAAGCAGATCAAGTTTGTGATCGCCGACGATCCGGCGGTATTTGTCTATGCTGATCCCATGCGTTTAAAACAAATCCTAATCAATTTACTCAGTAATGCCATCAAATATAATCGTCAGGAAGGCCGTTTAATGCTCGAATACAAAAAGCAGGCGGATTCACTTCGTGTGCTGGTTATTGACACCGGGCCAGGTATTTCCCATGAAAATCAACGATTACTGTTTTCAAGTTTTTCTCGGTTGGGACAAGAAAATTCGACCACTGAAGGCAGTGGTGTAGGCCTGGTCATCACCAAAAAACTCATTGAGGCAATGGGGGGACGAATTGGCTACCAAAGTAAAGAACAGCTTGGCTCGACCTTTTGGTTTGAACTCCCATTAGCAAGCAATGCCGAGTCCTGATCACTGCTTCAGCGCAACAACTAATAATTTCAGTTCTTCACTAATAGTGGTTAAGCCTTTTCCAGACTGACCAATACCCTCAATATGTTGATTCACATCAATGGAGCTTGATTTAATCTGCTCTGCAGCTCTGGCAATATCATCAACAGTCGCAGTTTGCTGTTGGGTGGCCACAGCAATCGATGAATTCATTTGTGTGATGTTATCCATTGCAGAAACAACGGGTGCCATGGCGAGATTTGCTTCGTCAGTCTGTGTCGCGCATCGTTTCGCAGCCGAACTCTGGCGGCCAATAATATTTGTCGCCTCAGCACCTGAACTGGTGAGTTGATCAATGATGGCTTTGATTTCTTCTGTTGACTCCGTGGTTCTCGATGCCAGCAATCGAACTTCATCTGCCACAACGGCAAAACCTCTGCCATGCTCACCGGCTCTGGCAGCCTCAATAGCGGCATTTAATGCCAATAAATTGGTTTGTTCTGCAACACTCTGAATCACTTCCAGTACAGAGTGAATATTTTGACTGTTTTGTTCCAAGCGATGAATAACCGCTTCTGCATCAAGTAGATCCTTAGCTAACTGTTGCGTTGCGTTTGATGCTTCGCTGAGTTTATGCCGGGCAGAATGTGTTGCCTCGTTTGCTTGCATCACATGTTCTGATGCATCTGTTGCATTATTGGCGACCTCTTTAAAAGAGTATGACAACTGCATCACGGCAGTAGCCACTTGATCGGTACTATGCTGCTGTTGCTGTGTAAGAGTGGATGTCGCCTTTGATTCTTCTTGCAAAGATCGACTCGCATCAATCAATGTCTGAGCCTGGTGATCTAATTTATCTATCAAGTCGCCAAGATAGTGCTGAAGGTGAAGTGCTGCCTCGACCACTGAGTTGGTTTCAGCAAAAGCGAGTTCAGAGGTCAGACTCTGCTGATAATGGCCATTGAGCATGGCTTTAAAAAAGGTATCGAGTTTAAGCAAAAACCGCATCAGACGACTCTGCATGACAAACTGCAGACAAAGGGCCGGAACAATAAAGAGTCCAGCAAATAAAATCATCCATTGCAAACGCTGAGTGATATCAGCTTTTATCTGACCTATATGCGCTTCATACGTTGCCAGCCTTGCTTGAAACGCTAGCATTTTCTGGTTTAACGCTTCTCTACTGACTGTCACTTGCTGTTGCATAGCCAAAGTATTGTTAAGTTCTTTTTCGTAACGCTGAGTCAGACTTTGCAATGACGAGATACTGAGATCACCTAACTCATCAGGTTCTTCAGGTATTAATGCTTCTTCATCGACTTCTGTGTAGACGCCAAAACGCGGCATCGCTTTTAATTGATTAACGAGGTCAGCAAAATGTTGATTTTCGTCTAATAAGCTTTTCTCAATCGCCTTATCCTGAGTCTCAAAATAACGTTGACGATAAAGTGAAATTTGATTCAGGCTATGCTCAAGCTCTACCAACACTTGAAGAAAATCAGCAATCTGTGATGCAGGGGTGGCTTCTGCTTTTTCCGCATATCGGTTCAAACTCAGCAAGTCACCGTTACGTTCGCGTTCATTATTCATCAATAAAGTTTGTGGATTAGCTGAAAGTTTGCCTGCAGAACGTACCTGCTGCACTTCTGCTTGTAATGCGTCGATGCCTTCTTGAATTGCGCTATTATCTGACTCGCTTAACCAATCAAACGTCTTTGTTTTCATGGTATCGAGCTGATTTTCCGCATCCTGTAATAAATTAGCCTGTCCCGAAGCCAGGTAACGCTCGAGCAAAATCCGTGTATCTATGTCAAAGGCATTACGATACTGCTTGAATTCCTGAGTGATTTGATAAGGTTTATCCAGTTGGTACCATCCCCATACGGCGACAGCAGATGACAGAATGAGAGCAAAAACAATAACAAAGGTAATCAGGCGGGAAACAAACGATAACTTCACTTAATTTCTCAGCAGTTAAAAACGTGCTGAGTTTATAGCCCTTCAATGACAGCTTTATGACACCTGATGCTGCTGTAACGCCCAGTCAATGTGTTCCTGCACCATATCTGACACTTGATTTGAGCGGCTCTGTAATGCCTCAATAACTGACTGGCTCGTTTTCGCATTACCTAAAGCAACCGCAATATTTCGTAACCAGCAATCATAACCAATTCGCCGTACCGGACTCCCTTCCAGTCGGGATAAAAAAGTGTGCTCTGACCACATAAACAGGTCAACAAGCTGAGGCGCATCTAAGCCATCGCGGGGTAAATAGTCTGATTCCGTGGTGGCCTGTGCATATTTGTTCCAGGGACAAATCAATTGGCAGTCATCACAGCCATAAATTCGATTGCCCATTAAAGGTCGAAACTCTTCAGGTATGGCGCCACGTAACTCAATCGTTAAATAAGAAATACAGCGACGCGCATCCAGTTCATATGGGGCAACAATGGCTTGCGTTGGACAGATATCAATACAAGCTGAACAACTGCCACAATGAGCAGAAACAGACTGCGTCGCCGGTAGCGGTAAATCGGTATAAATTTCGCCTAAAAAGAAGTAAGAACCGTGATCACGATTAAGTACATTGGTATGTTTTCCTATCCAGCCGAGTCCTGCCTTTTCGGCAATGGCTTTTTCCATGACCGGCGCGCTATCTGTAAATACCCGATAGCCAAACTCGCCGACCTCTTTTTGAATATGCTCGGCCAGTTTTGCGAGACGTTTTCGCATCAATTTATGATAATCACGGCCAAGGGCATAACGTGATACAAACGCCTTCTCACTGTCATTAATCACCGACCACGGTTCGGCTGCTTGCCCTGGCCAATAATCCATTCTGACGCTGATAACACTGAGTGTTCCCTCAACTAGCTGTGCTGGGTGTGTGCGCTTACTCCCATGCTTTTCCATAAAGGTCATCTCGCCATGAAAACCTTTTTCCAGCCAGTTCTGTAAATGTTTATCGGCTGCAGACAAGTCAAGATCACTGACGCCCAATGCCTGAAAACCAAGCGAGCGCGCCCAACGCTGCATACGCACAATAAAATCTTGCCAGTTGATATCGCTGTTTTGTTTGTCCATGAACCTATTATAAGCTGTCAGCATTGAATGACAGGACTCATCTTATGCACACACTGCCGGACAATTTATATACAGCAGCGCAAACCCGTGAAATTGATCGCAGCATCATTGAAGATCATCACATTAGCGGTAGCGAACTGATGTCGCGTGCGGCAAAAGCCGCTCTGGATATTTTGGTCAAAACCTGGCCTCGGACCAAATACATCATCGTGCTGTGTGGTGCCGGTAATAATGGTGGTGATGGTTACGATCTCGCGCATCAAGCCATTAATCAGGGTTTCAATGTCGATGTTATCGAACTGGGTAATCCCGATAAAATGAGTGAAGAAGCTTTGAAGGCCAGGCAAGGCTTTTTGAGCACGGGCCAACAAGCACAACCATTTAATGGTGACATCAAGGACGCTGACGTCCTCGTTGATGCCTTATTTGGTACAGGCTTGGATCGCCCGGTCACTGGAGAGTATGCAAAAGCGATTGAAGCCGTGAATGCTAAGACCCACACTCCGGTGTTATCTATCGACATCCCTTCCGGTCTGAATGCGGATACTGGAAAGATTATGGGAGTAGCGGTTCAGGCTGATGTTACCGTTAGTTTTTTAGGCTTGAATCAGGGCTTGTTTACTGGGGATGGGCCTAATCTATCTGGCTGCATTTATTTTAATGATTTGGATGCACCGGATACGGTATACGAAACAATTCCTACTGCAACCAAACTGGCTCAGTTCGAACATTATCAGTCACTTCTAAGCCCGAGAGCACGCTCAGCCCATAAAGGAGACTTTGGGCATTTACTGGTTGTGGGTGGTAATCAGGGAATGTCAGGTGCAGCCAGGATTTGTGCAGAAGCTGGCGCGCGAACAGGGGCGGGGCTTATTAGCATTGCGACATATCCTGAACATGCCAACTGGTTAAATATTGACCGCCCGGAATTAATGGTTAAAGCCATTCATTCAGTTGATGACTTAACATCGCCATTAGCGAAAGCATCAGTGATAAGTTTTGGACCGGGACTGGGCCAAAATGCATGGTCTGAAACCTTATTTAACACACTTATCAATACAGATAAGCCGATGGTCATTGATGCTGATGCCTTAAATTTATTAAGTCAGCATCCCCATAACAAGCCCAATTGGATACTCACGCCCCATCCAGGTGAAGCAGCCAGGTTACTCGGCACCAACAGCAGTGAGATAGAAGCCAATCGCTTTCAGGCAGTTAAACAAATTCAACAAAAATATGGCGGTGTGGTCGTGCTTAAAGGCGCCGGCACACTGATTTGTGATGGTCAAACAACGCTAGTCTCAACCGCGGGCAACCCCGGTATGGCAAGTGGTGGTATGGGAGATGCCTTGACCGGCATTATCGGCGGATTACTCGCGCAGAAAATGTCACTCTTTGACGCCGCCAGCCTTGGTGTCATACTTCACGGTATGGCAGCCGACAGAGCGGCTAAAGAACATGGAGAGCGAGGATTACTGGCATTAGACTTATTACCTCACCTCCGCCACCTGTTGAACTCAAAATAAGAAAATAACGTGCATAGATACCTCGACAACGAACAAGCTACGCTTGATTTAGGCAGAGAACTCGCCTTAGTTGCGCCTGCCCAGCTTTTTACTATCCATCTTGAAGGTGAACTCGGCGCCGGGAAAACCACCTTTACCCGCGGCTTTGTGCAGGCTTTAGGTCATCAGGGCAATGTCAAAAGCCCGACCTATACCCTGGTTGAGCATTATCAGCTCAATAACCGTGATATTTATCATTTTGATTTATACCGGCTGAGTGACCCAGGTGAACTCGAGTTCATGGGCATCGATGACTATTTCCACACAAATGCCATTTCACTGATCGAGTGGGCTCAAAGGGGTCAGGATTTTTTACCGCCACCCGATCTGATGATTCAATTGACGTATCAATCCAAAGGAAGACAGGTCGATATTCAAGCGATGACAGCTTTGGGTGAAGAAGTCTGTGGAAAACTTCACAAATAGTTCAACTTTCCTTTGTATCTCATTTATTTAGAAAGAAAACTTGATTTTAATTTTAAGCAAAGAGAAAATAACCCCCAAGTGATCATAAGGGTGTTGAGATGGTCCGTCTCCTGCTAAGTTTTTTTCTACTATATGTTTCAGTGCCTGCTTTGGCTGATGCGATTCAAGGTCTTCGTGTATCTGCTGATAACCAGAGTGCCCGTTTAGTCTTTGATCTTGATAATAAAGTCAGCTACAAAGCGTTTACATTAGCTAATCCTGATCGTCTGGTGATCGACTTGAAAGGCTTTCAACAACGCGACAAATTAACCATACCATCGTTAATTAATACGCCGATTAAAGCCGTGCGTTATGCCGCATATGATCAAAACACACTGCGCGTCGTCTTGGATTTAGCACATGAAGTGCAATATCAGGTTCAGTCCTTACCGCCACAAAAAGATTATCCGAACCGTTTAGTCGTCGATTTAAGCTATACAAACGCCCAGCTCAAACAATCCATTGCTGCAGTCAAAGATGAAGCGTTGAATAAGCCTGCTGCCACCGTGACAAATAAAGTTGAACAACAACAAAAAATCATTAAAACCAATAAAATTCTGCCGCGAAGGGACATCATTATTGCCATCGACCCTGGCCATGGCGGCCAGGATTCAGGCGCATTAGGTCCTCATGGCACCAAAGAAAAAGACGTTGTCCTGTCTATTGCCAAAAAGCTTGCCTACCTGGTGGATAAAGAACCGGGAATGCGTTCTTACCTGACACGAGACAGTGATGTATTTATCAGCTTAAGACAACGTATTCGTCGTGCCCGCGAAAATGGCGCCGATATGTTTATTTCTATCCATGCTGACGCCTTCACTAACCGCAATGCCAGAGGTTCTTCGGTTTATGTCCTATCCAGCCGCGGTGCCAGTAGTGAGGCTGCTCAAATCCTTGCTGACCGCGAGAATGCGGCTGACTTAGCAGGTGGGATCAGTCTGGAAGATAAAGACGACTTATTAGCGTCGGTGTTACTCGACCTTTCTCAAACGGCGAGTTTGGAAGGCAGTCTGGAAGTCGCTGAAACCGTATTATCCGGTCTAAAACGCGTAGGGCATGTACACAAAAAGCATGTAGAGTCCGCAGCCTTTGTGGTGCTCAAATCGCCTGATATCCCTTCTATTCTGGTTGAAACAGCGTTTATTTCTAATCCGGAAGAAGAACAGAAACTGAAAAATGCTAACCATCAAAATAAACTGGCACATGCGATGATGGTCGGTATTCGTAATTATTTTCAAAAAAATCCCCTGCCAGGAACCAGTATGCCGCAGCAACATATAGTGAGCCGTGGTGATACTCTGAGCATGATAGCTCAGCGCTATCAGGTCAAAATGGCAGACATTAAATCAGTCAATAATCTGGCCTCATCCGAAATTCAAATTGGTGATGTGTTAAAAATCCCCTAAACCTCTTTGAATCCATACGTTAAACTCTAGCGTATGAACGAAACCAGAATTCACGCTCTCCCACTTCATCTAGCCAATCAGATTGCGGCTGGTGAAGTGGTAGAGCGTCCCGCTTCCGTACTCAAAGAGCTTGTTGAAAACAGTATTGATGCCGATGCAAGCCAAATTGATATCGTCATTGAAGGCGCGGGAAGCCAACTGATTAAAGTCACCGATAATGGTAGTGGTATTCACCCTGAAGACTTAGCTTTAGCCTTAAGTCGTCATGCCACCAGTAAATTACATAGCAGCGAACAACTCAGCGTGATCGGTAGCTTAGGCTTTCGTGGCGAAGCATTACCCAGTATCGCTTCAGTGACGCGTTTAAGCCTCACATCCAAGCAAGCCGAACAAGACTGTGCCTGGCAAGTGCGTTCAGATCAGTTACAGCCAGAGCCAGCAGCTCATCCAGATGGCACCACCGTTAGTGTAGCGGAACTGTTTTTTAATTTACCGGCACGTCGTCGTTTTCTGCGAAGTAATAAAACCGAGCTTCACCATCTTATTACCACCTTCTATCGACTCGCATTAAGTCGCTTTGACATTGGTTTCAGTGCCCGTTTTGATGAACAGACTTCGATTAAATTACCTGCACTCAAGTCAGCTCATGCGTACTCACAAAGACTGGTAAAAATCTGTGGTCAGGCCTTTGTTCGTGATGCCAACTACCTGGAACAGTCTTTTGAAGACATTCATTTATCTGGTTGGGTCAGCAAAGCCTCTGCCCACCGAGCTCAAACCGATGTGCAATATTTCTTCATCAATGGCCGTGTGATCAAGGACCGGGTGATTAATCATGCCATTCGTCAGGCCTATGGCGAATTGCTGCCATCTGGTCGCCAGGCAGCTTATGTTTTATACCTGACCATGCCGTTAGACCGTGTTGATGTCAATGTACACCCAACCAAGCATGAAGTCCGTTTCAGAGATGCACGTTTAATCCATGGGCTTATCAACAAGGCGATTCAGGAAGCACTGCAAGAAACTGAAGTAAAAAATAATCGTCAGACGGAATTAACGCTGCCAGAAAATATACACATCAATGAGCAGGCGTCGACATATCAGACAGAAACAACAACGATAGAAAAATCGGCCAGTCTTAAAAATAAGATGACGGTTCGAGCTGATTGGTCAGCCGCATCGATTTTACATAACCGTTTTATTGTTATTCATGCTCCAGAACCGGCGCTAATTGATCTGCAACAAGCGGACAAACGTATTCGCCAACAACAGTTTAAGCAAGCTATTCACAACAACAATGTGAGCTCCAGACCGATTCTAGTCCCTGTTCGTTTTCCTCTGTCCGCCTCAGACATCAATAAATTCCAGGGTTTTAAAACCCGTTTATCTTCTTATGGTGTTGAGTTTGAAGTGGATGACACTTCGCTGACAATTAAACGTATTCCATTTCTTTTATCTCAGGTTGCCTTGCCTGATTTAGTTAGTCGCTTAGCAGCAATACTCGATGAAAAAAACAGCGATAGTCACGCGTTAATCACCGATGAACTAATACGCTTAATACCGGACAATCCCATCCATAACCTTGAACAGGCAAAACCGATTATCGAACGGGTGCTCAGTAATAGCATTGAAAAAACACAGTGCTATCGTAAACTTGATCCTAGCTTACTGACTGGCTTATTCTCATCTTAATAATAATGACACAACTCCAGAGAGAAATATTATGGCTAAGTCTGCTCGTTCAGCCCCATCCCTTGTCCCGGCAATTCTTGCCTTAATTGTACTGGTCGGATTAGCGTATTTACTTTTTGCTGACTTACAACCCTCCCGCACCGAGCATACGGTTTCGCCTCCGATTGAAATTGAAGATCCGCAAATAGAAGAAGTCACCATCGAACCTGTTGCACCTTCCGAAGATCAACAAGCGATTACCGAGAAAGAAGCTGAACAATTTGTTGACCACCTGGGTAGTAAAGCTGTCACGCTGGATGGCAAACAGGGTGAGTTCGTCCGTAAAGACGGTACGATTGTGATTCCAAAAGTAGAAAAACGTGACACAACTATCGGTCAGCTACTAGCCGATAAAAGCCTTAGTCCTGACACCCCTGTCACCATCGAATACACCGAGACCGAAAAACAACAAACGACAATACAGGCACTTGATGACAGCACTGAAGATAAAAACACGATTGTCACCATAGAAAAAGCTGACGGCAGCCAGCAACAAAGCCCATTGATAGATTTAATAAACGATAATAATATCGATAAAAATGCACAAATTACCGTGATTAACAAACAGGCCATCCAGAAAAAAACCACGATTGGTCAATTATCACAATCCGAACTCTCCCCCAAGCAGGCCATTCACGCAGAAATCGATCGAGGCTCTATCGAGTTGTCAGTGAATGATATTGTCAAATCAGGAGGTTTGGATGACAACGCATTGTTTTACCTGCATCGCGTTACCGAAGCTGATCGTCAAGGATTATGGGGCATTATTCAGTCAGGTTTGATTCAGCGTTTTCGCCAAGGCCTAACCCTTGAAGGCATAGGTATTAATAAAGATCTGGTTCGAGTCACCATCCCTGCTGATGCCGATGAACCTTTACCCACCGGCCTAAGCTCATTTCTTGGCAAAATATTGAATAATAAAGTGGAATCCAGCTACATCTATAACTACACCACCAGCACGATGGGACATAATCCGGATCTTATCTATCCAGGACAGCAACTGATTTTGATTCATTTCTCCAATGATGAGTTAAAACAAATCTATCAATTCTTTGCTGATCAACGAAACGAGCAAGCACAAACGTTTGCCATTCACTGATGATTTTAGAAATCGCCTTTTTTGTTGTTGTATTGCTGATTATTGGTGTGGCCTTTTTAATCCCGTTTGATTAAATGGTGTTTACACCTGACTCACTTTCCTTGTCGGCGTTAAATCGTCCATAGCGCAACATCACGCTTGGCAGCACTAATAAATTCAATATCGTCGATGAAATCAAGCCACCGATGATAATGCTAGCCATGGGTCCCATGATTTCACGGCCGGGACTATCTGAGTTCATTGCAATCGGTAACATCGCTAGCGCCGTCACTAAAGCGGTAATCAGAATCGATGGTAAACGCTCCTGAGCACCACGAATGGCGGTATCCAAATTCCATTCCGCCCCTTCTTCTATCACCATATATTGATAATGTGACACCAACATAATCGCATTACGCAAGGTAATCCCAAAAAGGGTGACAAAACCGACTAATGAACCGATAGACAAGACGCCGTTCGTTAATACGACGGCCAGCACGCCGCCGACTAAAGAAAACGGTAAGTTGATTAACACCAGCAACATATTACGAAAGCTTTGTAATGCCACAAAAAGTAACAACAACACCGCTACACCCGCCAAGGAGGAATGCACAATTAAATCCTCACGCGATTGTGCTTGTGCTACCGCTGCGCCCGTAAATTCGGGATAAATATCCGCTGTAAATGCCACTTCTTTATGAACCCGTTGCTTAAGCTCAGTAAAGAAAGAGCTTAAATCACGATCGGTGACATTGGCAGTGACGGTCTGTAAACGCTGTGATCCGCGATGCTGAATCATATGACGTCCAGAGACCTGTTGAATGGTCGCAATATCCAGCAAGCGCAACATCACCCCATCAGGAGTCTGAATGGGTAAATTTCTTAATTGTTGGGGTTGTCGACGCAATCTTTCGGGCAGAACCACAACCACATCAAACACCTGATTGCCTTCATAGACCTGGCCGACTACAGCACCATCAAAGCCTGTTTTAACAGCCTGCATCACCTGCGCAGGACGTAAGCCCCAATAGGCCAGTTTGTCTAAATCCAGCCTAACCTCGAGCTGAGGCTCGCCAGGTGGCGCACGCAACTGTACATCTGCCGCGCCATCAATATCCCTGATAACTTTGGCTACTTCTTGCGCTGTCTGATCTAAAGCATCCAGATCTTTGCCATAAATATTCACCACAATCGGTGAGGTATAACCAGAAATCGTTTCATCAATACGTTCGGTTAAAAACGTATTCACTTCTGAATTCACACCGGGAAACGCTTCTAATATCTCACGAATTTCATCCAGAACCCGCTGTTGTGATGGACCATCCATCGGTTCCAGATCCACTTCATACTCGCTGTAGTGGGTACCAAAGGTATCCGCACCACGCTCAGCACGCCCCGCCCATTGTGACGTTGAACGAACACCGGGTATTTCCGCCACACGTTGCTCAATACGGCCGCCGATTCGCAAGGATTCTTCAATGGATGTCCCAGGCACACTGGCAGTATGAATAATGTAATGACCTTCTCGTAACTCGGGTAAAAAACTTCCCCCTAAAAAAGGCAGTATTGCTAAGCCCGCTAAACAAAACCCAAGCACCCCCAATAATGTCACTCTTGGAAAACGGCTTATCGATGATAAAAGACGGCCATAAACGGGTTTAATCATCCTCACCAATGGTGGCTCGTCATGACTGACATCTCCCGCCCGGGTCAGCAAGATATGGCAAAGCGCAGGCGTGACAGTCAATGCCACCGCTAATGAGGCAAAAATAGCCAGAATATAGGCTTCACCCAACGGCTCAAACATTCGTCCGGCAACACCACTCAAGGTCAATAAGGGCACAAATACCAGCATCACAATAAAGCTGGCATAGACGACAGAACTCCGTACCTCCATCGACGCTTGATACACCACTTCCATCGCAGGTTTTGGCTTCGCGAGTAGCGCGTTTTGTCGTAAGCGACGAAAGATATTCTCAGTATCAATGATAGCGTCATCCACCACTTCACCGAGCGCAATCGCCAGCCCCCCCAACACCATAATATTGATGTTGATGCCAAACTCTAACAGCACAATCATGGCCGTAAATAAGGACAGTGGAATGGCTGTCATCGAAATAACAGCGGTACGGATATTAAATAAAAACAAAATCAGCACCAGCATGACCAGCCCACCACCGACCATCAGATGCTCTTGAATATTATGCAAGGAGGTCTGGATGTAATTAGCAGGCCGGAATAAGTCATCATGCAAGACCACACCTTCCGCAGCAAAGCCATCTTTGAACTCATCTAAAGCCGCTTCAATACCTTCGGTCACCGCCAGCGTATTGGCTTTGTACTGACCAATCACCATTAGAACAACAGCCGGTTTACCACCAATAGCTGCACCGCCGATTGTGGGCGCTGGCGCTTCTTTCACTGCTGCAATATCACCCAGCCGTAAAACAGTATTTCCCTGTTTTCTGACAACAACCTTGGCTAGCTGCTTGGCATTAAGTGGTTGTCCGCTGACTTGAATGGTCATCCGCTGATTCTGATTTTCAATAAAGCCCGTGCCCATAATGCCGGTGGCTTGTTGCGCCACAGTCATCACTTCATCGAGCGAAATACCATATTTCGCTAATTTGCTGGGGTCGATTTGAATTTGCAATTGGCGTTCATGGCCACCAAACACATTGATATCTGCCACACCATCAACACTCAACAACCGCGGAGCAAGCGTCCAGTCAACAAGTGAGCGCAGTGTCATTAAGTCTTGTGAGTCCGAGGTCAGACCAATGGTCATAATCGTGCCCGACGAGGACTCTAACGGCACCATTAATGGCGACCCAACACCTGCAGGCAGAGCGTCTTTCAAGCCTAACAAGCGTTCAGACACTAACTGTCTGTCCAGATAAATATCTGTACTGTCGTAAAACGTCAGAATCAGTACCGAAAGGCTGGGAATAGATTGTGAGCGGATAGACTCCATACCCACCAGCCCACCCAGGGCATTTTCTAAAGGCTGGGTCACCAACACTTCGACTTGCTCAGCCGTCAGCCCCTGCGCTTCTGTTTGAATAATGACTTGTTTGGGTGCAAATTCTGGAAAGATATCCAGGCTGGAATTAGATAGCTTATATATGCCATAGATCAATAGCATGGAGGCTAACGCCACGACCACACCCCGAAAGCGCACTGAGAAAGCAACGACTTTAGACAACATACAGCTACACCTCGGTCAGCAGACAATTAGAGAAGACGTGTTTAATCATCATCGTCCTCATCATGAATCTGCCAGCGGAACTCTTCGGATAACAACATTTGTGCGCCTGAAATCACCAGTTGATTTCCTTCTTCAAACTCATCCTGAATAAAAATGCCACCCGCGACCAGCTTGCCATCACTCAAAGGAATGCGTTTATAGCTGGTCTCATCCAATTGGATATACGCCCACGGTTGCCCTGAATACCATACGATCGCTTCATCCGGAATATGGAAACCAGAATCAGGATCACTATTTTCTGGAATCCAGGCATCCAAGCGCATCCCGAGACGAAGCTTGCCGGTCGCAATCCGGAAGTAATAGGTTTCACCCTGGATTTGTTTTGCACTGATATAGGCTGGAGAAACGAAATAGGCTTTTCTTGCTGATGCACGGTCGCCGGCACGTGAAACCCGAATCACATTCACATCGGCTGGTAAAGACGATTCCATCGGCAGGGTTACCATCAATAATGTGTCGTGACGATTGATTAGTCTCTCCAGCTCTTTGGACGATTTATCCATGACCCAGTTTGCTATGGATTCGCCCCAACTTTGAATAAGCTCTGTTTTAGCATCTTCCAGCTGAAACTCCGCAGAGTCGAGATTGGCTTTTGCCTCGCGCCAACTGGTTTCAGCATAAATCACATTTTTACTGGCTACACTTCCGGTGCCCTTAGCCAACTTTTTCAACCTTTCCCATTCGAGTCGATCTGCATTTTCAGTTACCTTCGCGATGGTGACAGCCGAACGAAGCTGATTGAGTCGTGAGCGCCATTGAATCAGCTCACGAATATCCACCACTTCGGCATAGGCTTTAAATTCAGGGAACAATAAGCTCTTAGTCAGCTTAAGCGTTTGGATACCAGTATAAGGGGCTGTTTCCTCATCTAGTTTGACAATCAGAGGCCGATTTACATCATCGTCTTGTTCAATCTCGTCATCGTCGTCATCACTATCCGCCAGGTGCTGAGTGGAAATAAACGTTTTAAATCGCTCAGTCCAGGATGTATCCGATAAAAATCCCACTACAATAAACGCAAGAGCAGCCAGAATTATCAACGACCAGAACCATTTTTTACTTGATGCCGACATTCAGTTATCCATTGAATAATCAATAAAAATAGCTGGTCATTAGAGCATGCCCCTCATCACTGGACAAGTCCGGAACAGAATTAATGATGATTTCCCCTTGACATCATTACTGTCAGAGGGTTTAATACGCACCCTTATCGGCTCGATAGCTCAGTTGGTAGAGCAAGGGATTGAAAATCCCTGTGTCCCTGGTTCGATTCCAGGTCGAGCCACCATGAATTCTAAAGAACCCAGATTTCTAAAAAGAAGCTGGGTTTTTTATTGTCTGTCACTTTTGTTGCATATTTTCCACAACAAATTCTCGCCCCTGTCAAAGACATCTATCACTCACTATTCCGCTATTTCGCCTAACAAACATCACTGACAATGTGGTAAAAAAAACACAGAAATGTGATTTTCTCGTCAAAATAAAAAAAATTGTTGTAAAAG
This sequence comes from Methylophaga thalassica MP, assembly GCF_000214595.1. Lineage (GTDB taxonomy): Bacteria > Pseudomonadota > Gammaproteobacteria > Nitrosococcales > Methylophagaceae > Methylophaga > Methylophaga thalassica. The sequence goes on from NZ_AFIG01000003.1 coordinate 775,958, forward strand.
TGTTGCAATAGATTTTTTTATATGCAAAATAGCTAACAACCGAGACATACTCCGGTTACGAGAGAGACTTAAAGTAATCTGTTAACAATTAGAAGGTGAAACAGAATGAAATTATTAAAAAAATCAACACTGGCTACATTAGTCGGTGCAGCAGCATTAACAGCTGCTGGTGCAGCTAACGCGACAATCGTTGTCGGTGGTGAAAACGGCTACGAATTCAGCGTTGACGGTAACATCAACCAATTCTTCATTGCTAGCGATCAAGATAGCGCAAGTGCCAGTGCTAACCGCGATCAAGATAACCAACAAGTAGCTAACGGTCTGTTACCTACATTCTTTGGTTTCAATGTTGCAATGCCTGAAATCAATGGTCTTAAAGTAGCAGCACGTGTTTCTATCTCACCATCAACAAACAATGGTAGCTATGTAAACTCTGATGCAGCTATGGAACAACGTGAAGCGTTTGCAACAGTAGACGGTTCATTCGGTCAAATTATGTTAGGTAAAGGCTTAGGTCTTTATTCTGCTAACAACATCCTGTTAGACCAAACTTTATACGGTGTGGGTGCAACAGGCTTAACAGCTGCTGGTGATCAAAACACTGGACAAACATCCTTAGGTCGTATCGGTTACGGTTATGAGTATGCTAACTGGCGTTCACAAATCCGTTATACCACACCTGATATGAACGGCTTTAAAGCTGCTGTTGCAGTAATGGATTCTGATGATTTCTTGACTGCTAAAGTGGTAAACTCATCTACCACATCTAATCAGTTCGAAAAAGACGCTCGTTATGAAGCATCTTTAAGCTATGCAACAGCATTTGACGGCGGTTCTATGAAACTGTGGTTAGATGGAATGACTCAAGACGTTCGTTACAGCAATGCAACAGGTAGTGAAAAATCTGACGCATACACCGTTGGTGGTCAGTTAGTATTCGGTGGCATTGAAGCTGTTGCTGCATACTACGACAGCAAAGGCCAAGGCGTTAACGGTTTAGGAACTGGCGCGTTTACGGCTGACAACAAAGCTCGTGAAGGTGATGGTTACTATGCACAGTTAGGTTACCGTTTTGGTGGTCAAACTTTTGTTGCTGCATCATACGGTAAATCAACATTAGACAGAGATAGCGCTAACACAGTTGCTGGTGGTGTTGCTGACTTAGATACTAACTCTATGACAACCATTGGTATCTACCATGATGTTACAGCTAACCTGAAACTGGTTGCTGAATACTCAAAAATCGAAACTGAATACCACATTCAGTCTTCTGATGACGAAGTTGATGTATTATCACTGGGTGGTTTCATCAGCTGGTAAGCTAATCTGAAACGATTCACTTGAATTGATTCAAAGCTTAATAAAAGAGCCTCAACCTTTGGGTTGGGGCTTTTTTTTATCGCTATCATTGTTATTATTCAATACATCCCTCCCTATATCTGCTGGGTATTCGGGCTATTAACTTCATCAGATGAATATTAACTCGCCCAATTTTGGGGCTTATTGATGTGCTGATGATTCTTTTTAGTGCACAAGAATAAAACCAACCTTCTTTTTGCATCGCCTTCAAAATAAAAAATTAACAGACTCCAATCATCCTTTTATTCTTTTTATACTCTGTTCGCATTGCGCAAAGCACCGTCTATCAGGCTTATCCAGTCATTTTTATTAATTCATCAATAAGCCAATTTTGTTCTCTTACATCCCTGCCCCCACCTGCTGGCATACATAGTGCAACTGTCAGTATTACCAAATTGGTAAATCGTAATACTAACCGGGGTATCTAAAAATGAAAAAAAGACTATTTCTCTCTCTTTTTGCAGGTTTCTTACTCGCAGGAAATGCTAACGCTGAACCATTGAAAATTGGCTACAGTGACTGGCCAGGCTGGGTTGCTTGGGAAATTGCTATTGAAAAGCACATGTTCGAAAAAGTCGGCGTGGATGTGCAATTTGAATGGTTTGATTATGTGGCCAGTATGGATGCTTTTGCTGCAGGTCAGTTAGATGCGGTCACCATGACCAATGGTGATGCTCTGGTAACAGGCGCAACTGGTGCACAGAATGTGATGATTTTGATTAATGATTACAGCAACGGCAACGATATGATTGTTGGCGCACCTGGCATTAATTCCATCACCGATCTGAAAGGTAAAAAAGTCGGTGTTGAACTGGGCTTTGTTGATCATTTATTGCTTCTAAATGGCTTGGAAAAAGCCGGTATGACAGAAAGTGATGTTGAGTTAGTCAATGTCCCGACCAATGAAACACCACAAGTATTGGCATCAGGCCAAGTTGATGCCATCGGTGCTTGGCAACCAAACTCAGGTCAGGCTTTGCAACTGGTTCCAGGCTCTAAACCTATCTACACCAGTGCTGATGAACCAGGCCTGATCTATGATGTGCTCGCGGTATCACCATCAAGCTTAGCGGCTCACAAAGATGAATGGAAAAAAGTCATTGAAGCCTGGTATATGGCCGTTGATTACTTAAATGACCCTAAAACACGTGATGATGCCATCAGCATCATGGCTGCGCGAGTTGGTGTCGAACCTGAGGTTTATAAAGCCTTTATCGATGGCACAAAGATTTTGACCAAAGAAGAAGCACAGGCCTTTATGAAAAAAGCGGATGGTTTTGGTTCTTTGTATGGCTCAACTGAAATTGCAGACCAGTTTAATGTTGACAATAAAGTCTATGCAGATAAACAGACTGTCGAAAATTATATTGATCCATCCCTTTTATTAGGCGAGTAAACCGTTAACGGGTACCGGCGCCTCTGTCGGTACCCCTCTCCTCCTGATTTTTTATGTCATGACCAGGCAGGGGATCGTGTTGTCTGAAAATAGCAAAGGTACTGTTTATGTCACTCTTTTCAGTTAATAAACCGCTTGAGCCACGTAGTCGTAAGTTGGTGACTATCAGCAGTTTTGTATTACCTATTCTTATCTGGTGTCTGGTCAGTTATGTACCGTTCATCTGGCATCCGGAAGTAGAAATCACCACACCAGGCTCAGTGAACTATTTCCGTGAAGGTATGTTGGTCGATAAAACGGTTTTTAATGCCGAACGTGACAAAGCTTCTGCAGCAGGTAAAGCCATACCAGAAGGCATACCTGCCAACCCAATTTATTTACCTGCACCTCATGAGGTATTAACCGCTTTCTATACATCATTTACTACCGAGCCCAAACGCAGCAGTGAGCTTTGGTTACATGAAAGTCTTTGGAGCAGTATTCAGGTTATTTTTTATGGCTTTCTTTTGTCATCCATTATTGGTATCCCGCTAGGAGTGCTGGCTGGCACCTATGACTTTTTCTCTCGCTTATTTGAGCCTTTTATCGAATTCTTTCGCTACCTGCCAGCTCCCGCCTTTGGCGCTTTAGCGGTGGCGATTCTGGGTATTTATCAAGCCCCAAAAATTGCCATCATTTTTATCGGTACCTTTTTCCAACAAGTGCTGATCGTGGCCAATACTACTCGTAAACTTGACCCGGCTTTACTTGAAGCAGGTCAAACCTTGGGAGCCAATAACCGCTCCATGCTGTTTCGCATTGTATTACCAGGCATTTTGCCAGATCTGTATCGGGATACTCGCATTCTGCTCGGCTGGGCCTGGACTTACCTGATTGTGGCCGAGTTGATCGGTACCAGCTCAGGCATCACCTGGTTTATCACTCAGCAAGCTCGTTACAAAAACTTCGACAATGTGTTTGCCGCCATCATGATGATCGGCATTTTAGGCCTGACCATTGATTTATTACTCGCCTGGTTTGGACGTCGTCTCTTCCCATGGCAAAAAGCAAATTAGGAGCCCGATATGAGTGAATCAAACTTACCCGATTATCGCGTTCAGTCAGAGGCTGTCCGGGATCGTTTCGCCCGCATCAAAAAGCGTCCGGTGACGATGGAAGTTGCGGGATTAAGCAAAACATTCCAAAGCCGACATGGCACTGTTACTGCCCTGAAAGACATTAACCTGACTATCCATAAACGTGAATTTGTCTGCGTCATTGGACCATCAGGCTGTGGTAAATCGACTTTAATTCGAATTCTGGCGGGCCTTGAACAAGCTACGGAAGGCGAAGTAAGACTGGATGGAAAAGTGGTTGATAAACCGGGGCCAGAGCGAGGCATGGTATTCCAGGGTTACACCTTGTTCCCATGGCTAACCGTCAAGAAAAATATCATGTTCGGTCTGATTGAATCTGGCTATGACAAAGGTACTGCAGAAGCCGAAGCCAGACAGTGGATCGAGTTAATTGGCTTGTCACGCTTTGAGAACAGCTATCCACATCAACTCTCTGGCGGTATGAAACAACGAGTGGCGATTGCCAGAGCATTAGCCAATAAACCCAAAGTGCTGTTGATGGATGAGCCCTTTGGTGCACTTGATGCACAAACACGCAGCAAAATGCAGGCTTACCTGATGGAGATATGGAAAAACATCGATGTCACGGTGTTTTTTATCACCCATGATTTAGATGAAGCCATTTACTTGGCTGATCGCATTCTGGTGCTGAAAGCGAATCCAGGCGAAGTACAAGAAGTCATTGAAGTCGCCGTTCCACAACCGAGGCATCCGGAACAATTTTTATCCCCTGAATTTATCGCAACCAAAAAACGCCTGGAAGAACTGATTCATCCTCCCAAACAGGAGGATGATGACGATCATCTGAATCTTGTTCGCATGGTGCCGGTAAATGATGAAGTTGGGAGTGTTTTCTAATGTATGAATTAGCACAAATGACCTGGGAAGAAGTCGCAGAAGCTGTCAAAAGTGGCGTGGATACGGCTTTACTTCCAGTTGGCGCAACTGAACAGCATGGACCACATATGGGTTGCGGTATGGACTCAGCTATTGCTGACACCTTGTGTAAAGAAGTCGCAAAACAAACACCTGTCATTTTATTACCGACACAACCCTATGGTTGCTCAATAGGCCACTCAAAACGCTGGCCCGGCACCATGGCACTTAATCCTAAAACACTGATTGATGTTATTTCAGATATCGGTGATTGGGTGGCGTCTTCAGGTATTAAACGGTTGTTACTGATCAATGGTCATGTGACGAATGCTGCCCCACTTCGTTGTGCGCTGGAAATGCTCAGGGCACGTCATGACGACTTAATGATCGGCCTTGTGCATACCGCTCAAATTTCAGAACGAGTTCGACAAGCCCATCATGATGATGCGGAAGACTGGCATGCCAATCAGGCTGAAACAGCCTTGATGATGGCTTTACATCCCGAGTTAGTGCGTGAGGATAAATTACTCGACGCTGACGATCCGGACCGAACCGATGGCTGCGTGTTCAGCCACCCTGTCAATCGCACCAGTTTAAATGGTGTGACAGGCAAACCATCCACAGCAACTAAAGCGGATGGTGAAGCACTTTTTTCATGGATGTGTGAAGACTTATCTCAACTGGTGATGAGAGCAATTAAGGAACAACCGCCGCTTGATCAAAGCTACCACCAGTCTCTCTTATAAACCGTTAACCAAAGAAGGGTAATCTCATGATTAACATCAAAACTGATGATGAAATCAAAAAAATACAAGAAGAGTTAAAAAGCAAAGGCGTGAAATACTGCATGGGCACCTATGTGGATATCCACGGTGTTCCTAAAGGTAAAGTCGTGCCGCTCTCTCATTTACATCATATGGCGCATGGCTCAGAACTCTACACTGGTTATGCCGTGGATGGCTTGGGCCAACAACCTAATGACGATGAAATCGCTTCTGTGCCGGATCTTGATCACATCATTCAAATGCCATGGCAGCCTGAAATAGCCTGGATGCCAGCCGATAATACGCTTTACAAAAAGCCGTATATGCTGAGTACTCGTGTGTTACTTAAGTCGGTACTCGAGCAAGCAAAAGAGCTGGGTTATGGCATGAATCTGGGTATTGAAGCAGAAGTTTATCTGGTGAAGAAAAATGCCGACGGGACTTTATCAGTTCCCGATCCTGATGACAAATTGAAAAAGCCATGTTACGACACTCGTGCTTTTTTAAGTAATTTCAGTTGGTTAGATAAAATGGCCACCAGCATTGACGATCTCGGTTGGGGACTTTATTCCTTCGATCATGAAGATGCCAACGCTCAGTTCGAGTTCGATTTTAACTATGCTGATGCCGTTACCAGTTGCGACCGCTTTACTTTCTTGAAAATGATGGCAAAAGAATATGCCAAACAGGAAGATCTGTTAGCCACATTCATGCCTAAACCTTTCTCGAACAAAACAGGCACGGGCGCCCACTTCAATATGTCGCTTTATGATCTGGAAACAGGAGCCAATCTGTTCCAGTGTAAACCGGAAGAAGATGAGCACGGCTTAGGTTTAACCAAATTAGGTTATCAATTCATCGCCGGTGTTTTAAAACATGGTCCTGCTTTGTGTGCAGTGTTTGCCCCCACAGTGAATTCATACAAACGTTTGGTTCGCCAAGGTGATATGCCTTACTTCACTTGGGCACCGGTCTTTAACTCATTTGGTTCAAATAACCGCACTAATTCGGTTCGTGTGCCTATGGGGGGTGGCCGTTGTGAATCTCGTAATGCGGATGGCGCTGTCAATCCATACCTTGCAGCTGCCTTAGTTTTAGCTGCTGGCCTGGAAGGCATTAAAGAAGGGCTTGATCCCGGCAAACCTCAGGAACGTAATCTGTATGAATTAACCGAAGCGGAGCGTGAAGAATTAGGTATTCAGTTCTTACCAAGAACGCTTGATGAAGCGATTCAGGCATTCGCTGCCGATCCCTTTGTAGAAGAAGTATTGGGTAGTGAGTTGAGAAACGAGTTTATTCGCTATAAACAAGCCGAGTGGAATGAATATCACACGGTGGTTAGCGCATGGGAAGTTGAACGCTACAGTCATTTATTTTAGACAGAGAAAGGTATCACCCCAGCCAAAAGCTGGGGTGATAGCCTTATATCACTAAACAATAATGATGACATACGCCAGGAGTTCGTATGAGCAAAGAAAAAGTCAGCCGTATCAGCATATCCTTACCAGAAAGTCTGTTAGAAGGTTTGGATGAGATGGTCAGCAAGCGTGGTTTTGAAAGTCGCTCTCAAGCCATTTGTGACATGATCAATTTACAAATTAATGAGCACCGTGCTCAACAAGGCGATACCGTGATGACGGGTACGGTTAATCTGGTTTATAACCATTCAGTCCCAGGTTTGCAAAAGCGCCTTCATGATCTCCAATACGAATATATTGATGAAGTGATTAGCAACCTCAATGTCAATTTAACCCATACCAACACACTGTCGGTCATTCTGGTACAAGGTCCAGCTAATCGCCTGAACATGATCGCTGACAAAATGATTACGCTACGTGGTGTTGTCTACGGCCGACTATTATTGAACGCCGATATTATTCCCCCGATCCACCCTCTACCGCCCAAACAAACTTAAAGCTATTGTTACTCTCGTTGTCAGTTGACCGAATGCTATGGATTCAGTAGTTTTATATTTTGCAATAAAATCACTGGCCAAAACATGACTGATACAAGCTTTCTCCCACCGCTCATCGCAGCGATTCAATCTGAAATTATTAACAATGAAGCAGAAATCTCCGCACTGGATCGTGCAATAGGTGATGGTGACCATGTCACCAATCTGTTACGTGGACTTGAAGCTGTTGCTAAACTGAATGATGAACTGGTTCAGCTTGATTGGTCAGCCGCCTTGATGAAAATTGGCATGACACTCATGTCCACCATGGGCGGAGCCTCAGGTTCTTTACTCGGCTCAATGTTTGTCAGTATGGGAAAAGCGGCCAAAGAGCAGGAACTGGATCTAAATGGAATGACAGCTGTTTATTCGGCGGGTGTTGAATCCATAAAAGCCCGAGGCAAGGCCGATATCGGTGAAAAAACCATGCTGGATACCCTGATTCCAGTTATGCAATCATTGCAAAGCGATACCGAACAAAATGCAGATAAAACGACTGTTTTAAGCAATATTAAAACTGCCGCTACACAAGGCATGCAATCGACCAAAGATATGCTGGCAACCAAGGGAAGAGCATCATTTTTGGGTGAGCGCGCCCGCGGCCACATCGACGCAGGCGCCAGAACTTCTCAGTTAATTCTCTGTGTTATTGCTGACGAACTCAGCAAAATTTAAATACCCCAACGTAATGCTGCAGTATGAACAGGTGCATCCCAATATTGCAGCATTTCATCGTCCATCAGCGTTAAGGTAATTGAGCAACCCGCCATATCCAGTGACGTAGTGTAATTTCCGACCAGTGATCGAACAATTTTTATACCACGCTCTTCAAAAAACTGTGCCGCCAAATCATAAACCAGATAAAGCTCCATTAATGGTGTCGCACCAAAACCATTGATATGCAGTAAAACGCGTTGATCTTTTGTTGGTTTTAACTCTTCATCAATCGCTTTAGCGAGTATGTGAACAAGATCATCGGCCGTGGTCAGACTCATCACCTCTCGTCCGCGTTCTCCATGAATACCAACGCCCATTTCGACTTCATTATCCGAGATATCAAATGTAGGCTGCCCTAACGCTGGCACGGTACAACTGGTCAAAGCCACCCCCATAGAGGCAGTTGAATTGACGACTTTGTCACCAAGCTGTTTACAGGCAGCTAAATCTGCCCCGGCTTCTGCTGCAGCGCCGACGATTTTTTCAACAATCAACGTGCCAGCCACACCTCGGCGTCCAGTACTATGATTCTTAGGTAAAGACACATCATCATTCACCAGCACTGTTTCATGGGGGCAATCCAACATTTCAGCGGCAATCTCAAAGTTCATCACATCGCCAGCATAATTTTTAACGATAAATAAAACACCCGCGCCATTTTCTACTTCTTGTGCCGCCATCAGCATTTGGTCGGGTGTTGGAGAGGTAAACACTTGCCCAGGACAAGCGGCATCTAACATGCCTTTTCCCACCAACCCAGTATGCAATGGTTCATGGCCAGCGCCACCGCCAGAGATTAAAGCCACTTTGTTTTCAGGCTTATTTTTTCGAGTGACATAATGGGGCTGATGATTGAATTGAATAATATTGCTATGCGCTCTGGCAAAACCATTCAAACTTTCTTCAAGAACACTTTCCACACCATTAATCAATTTTTTCATCTCTCGCTTCCTTTTTTGTTTTCTTTAATTTTCCAGGGCTTTTGTTAATGCTGCCAAATCATCCAAAATCCATGTTGGCTCATAATCAACCTGCTTAACATCCTCAGCCGAAGACACACCGGTTAAAACCAGCACGCTACGGATTCCCGCATTAACGGCTCCCAGAATATCGGTATTAAGACGGTCACCAATGGCAATGGTGGTGTCTTTTGTCGTGCCTAAAATTTTTAATGCCTGTTCATACAAGATAGGTTCAGGCTTACCAATAGATATCGGTTTCACGCCGGTGACTGACTCCAGCGCTGCTAACACGCCACCATTACCCATCACTTCACCAAGCTCGGTAGGCAAAGTGGAGTCCGAATTTGTCGCATAAAAAGCAGCGCCTGCATTAATATTTAATGTCGCTGTTGCCAACTTATCCCACGTTAATGTGCGATCAAGTCCGGATACAACAATATCCGCTGTTCGACCCGTGATTCCTTTTTCAGGCTGGTCTACTTCATACAAATCGGTCAGTACAAAATCATTTTCCAATAAGGGTTGTTTTAACCCGTCTTCACCAATAACAAATACACGTTTTTTATCCGCGGGTAAGTGTTCGCATAAATAACTTACCGTGGCCATACTGGAAGTCAGAATTTCCTTAGCCTCGACCTCAATATTCATTGAGGATAATTTTTCGATATATTGCTGCTGAGTCAAACTGGCATTGTTCGTCGCTAATACAAAAGGTATCTTCTTTTCCCTGAGTAACTGAAAAAAGTCCCCTAATCCGAGCATCGCTTTATTACCATGCCATAGCACCCCATCCATATCGATAATTAGACCAGCCACGTTATCTAAATAGACCGCAGATTCTGTATTCAAAATATATCCTCGCAACTATACAATCTGGTCACAGAGAGTCGCATACTGCAAATCATTGTGTCTAGTGATAAAAATGATGATAAATGTCGAGATTGAGTCAAAAATTGACAGCATCTGTCGATCTGCTTTATAGTCTGCGAGCGTATTTTCAACGTAATAACTCATAAATTAAATTAATTAGGAGCATGTCAGCATGGCAAAAGCACTTATTCAAATGGCACTGGATTCTCTGGATTTCGATCAAACAATCGCGCTTGCAGAGCAAGTTGCTCCTTACGTCGATATCTTAGAAATTGGTACACCATGCATCAAGTACAACGGTCTTGAACTGGTTACTGCACTGAAAAGCAAATTCCCTAACAACCTGATCCTGGTTGACCTGAAAACAATGGACGCTGGTGAATACGAAGCAACTCCATTCTACGAAGCAGGTGCTGACATCTGTACAGTATTAGGTGTTTCTGACAAAGCGACAATGGGCGGCGTAATCAAAGCAGCTAACGCTAACAACGCTGAAGCTCAAATCGACTTAATCAGTGTTAAAGACAAAAAAGCAGTTGCAACTGAAGCAGCTCGTAACGGTGCTCAAATCATCGGTGTTCACACTGGTCTTGACGCTCAAGCAGCAGGTCAAACACCTTTCGCTGATCTGAAAGACATCGCTAGCTTAAACTTAGGTGTTCGCATTTCAGTTGCTGGTGGTTTGAACAAAAACACTATTCAAGACACTGTTCGCGCTGGCGCGACAATTGTTGTTGTTGGTGCAGCAATCTACGGTGCGGATTCTCCAGCTGAAGCAGCTAAAGAATTACGTGCTTTAGTTGACGCAGCATAAGCACTAGCATTGCGTTAAGCAGAAAATGAAACGAGTGGTCGTTGACCACTCGTTTTTTTTCATGCTCACCTGATTAATTTATTAATTTAAATAATCAGGTAAGATAGTGGTTATTGGTCATTGATAATAATTATGATTTTAATTGACCAATCTCAAATTCAAACGGATTAATCGTATTGCATGTCGACTTCTGGCATTTTTGCTTGAGTTTTTCCGACTTGCCACGATTAATCTAAAATAGTAATTTACCCGTTGCACCAACCTCGTTATGTTGGGCAGATGGGGTTAAAATGTAACAGGGGTATAATATTATGAGTGATAAAGGTTTCTTTGCATCAGTTTGTGGATTTTTTAAAAGCCTGTTTTCATCAAGTCCTAGTCCTGCTCCAACCAGCAGCGCTAAGCAAAGCCCAGCAGCAAAAACAGCAAATGATGGTTTGACAGGTGTTGAACGCTATATCAGAAACCAAGCAAATAGCGGTTCAAAACTGACTGGTGTTGAAAAATATATTAGAAATAAAACCACATCTGTAAAAGTGTTAACAGGTGTTGAGCAATATATTCGTAATAAAGCACAAGCAAAACCAATGACAGGTGTTGAACGTTATATTCAAAACAAAGGTTAAACCTGACCTTACACACTAAAGATTTATGGCAAAGCCGGGCAACATCCCGGCTTTGCCGACATAATAATCAATAAAATCAACCATACAGTCAGCGTTAGATGCGATGGCTGTTAATTTTTAACTTAAAAATTAAAGGTACGAAACATGGCTACTTTACTTGATCAGCTTAAGGAAATGACCGTTGTTGTCGCCGATACTGGTGATATTCAAGCTATCGAAAAATTTACACCTCGTGATGCTACAACTAACCCTTCACTGATTACTGCTGCAGCTCAAATGCCACAATACCAAGGTATTGTTGATGACACATTGAAAGCAGCTCGTGAAACATTAGGTGCTGACGCGCCTGCATCAGAAGTGGTTTCACTCGCATTTGATCGTTTAGCAGTTTCATTTGGTCTGAAAATTCTGGATATCGTTCCAGGTCGTGTATCTACAGAAGTTGATGCTCGTCTGTCTTTTGACACCGAAGCGACCATTGCTAAAGGCCGTGACCTGATTGCTCAATACGAAGCAGCTGGTGTTTCACGTGAGCGTATCCTGATCAAAATCGCAGCAACCTGGGAAGGTGTTATGGCTGCTAAAGTACTGGAAGAGGAAGGTATTCACACTAACCTGACTCTGGTATTTGGTCTGCACCAAGCTGTTGCTTGTGGTGAAAATGGTATCCAACTGATTTCACCTTTCGTAGGTCGTATTCTTGACTGGTACAAAAAAGACACTGGTCGTGATTCTTATGAACCTGCAGAAGATCCAGGTGTTGTTTCTGTTACTCACATCTACAACTACTTCAAGAAATTTGGTTTAGAAACTGAAGTAATGGGTGCGAGCTTCCGTAACGTTGGTGAAATCACTGAATTAGCAGGTGTTGATCTTCTGACTATTTCTCCTGCTTTACTGGACGAATTACACTCAACTGAAGGTGACTTACCACGTAAGTTAAATGTTGAAGATGCCAAAGCATCAGATGTTGAACGCATCGATATGACTGAAGAAACATTCAAAGCTATGCACGCAGCAGATCGCATGGCAACTGAAAAGTTACAAGAAGGTATTGATGGTTTTGCTAAAGCACTTGAAACTCTTGAAGAGTTGCTGGCTAACCGTCTTGCAGAACTGGAAAGCTAATTCATCAGAATTAAATTTCCCCGTATTCAGCCCACTCCATTTGTGAGTGGGCCCGAATGCAGCAGGGTCAGTGAAATTGACTTGTCACTGATTTCTGCATATAGTCCCGCTTCACCTAAGCAAGCGTGATAACAATAATTTTTACTATAAATTAGGAGTATGTAACATGGCTGAAATCCAAATGGCTCTTGACTCATTGGACTTTGACGCAACAATGGCTCTGGCTGAACAAGTAGCGCCATATGTCGATATCCTTGAAATCGGTACACCTTGTATTAAATACAACGGTTTGAAACTGGTTAAAGCATTGAAAGCAGCTCACCCAGACAAAAAAATTCTGGTTGACCTGAAAACAATGGACGCTGGTGAATACGAAGCAACTCCTTTCTTTGAAGCTGGTGGTGACATCACTACAGTTTTAGGTGCTTCTGACATGGCTACAATGAAAGGCGTTATCAAAGCAGCTAACGCTAACAACGCTGAAGCTCAAATCGATTTAATCGGTGTTGAAGATAAAGCTGCTGTAGCTAAAGAAGCTGCTGCTAACGGTGCACACATCATCGGTGTTCACACTGGTCTTGACGCACAAGCTGCAGGTCAAACACCTTTTGAAGATCTTAAAACTATCGCTGGTTTAGGTCTGAACGTTAAAGTTTCTGTTGCTGGTGGTATCAACAAAGATACAATCCAAAGCACAGTTCAAGCTGGTGCTGACATCGTTGTTGTTGGTGCGGCTATCTACGGCGCTCCATCTCCAGCTGAATCTGCAAAAGAACTGCGTGCATTAGTTGACGCAGCATAAGGATTAGAAAAATGACAATGCATCGTGATCTAGTTGTAAACAAAATCACTGATATTTTAGGGGCTACTGACAGTTCTCTTGAAGCTGAATTCGTTGCTATGTGTGATGATGCTAAACGCATCTTCATTACAGGTGCCGGACGTTCACGTCTTGTTGGTAACTTCCTGGGTATGAGGTTGATGCATAGTGGTTACACCGTATACGTTCAAGGTGAAATCAGCACACCTAGCATCCGTGAAGGCGATTTATTAATCGTTATCTCAGGTTCAGGTGAAACAACTCAGTTGGTTTCATTCGCGAACAAAGCTAAATCAGAGAACGCAAAAGTAGTATTAATCTGCTCAAAAGCAAGTTCAACGATTGGTGATATAGCGGACAAAACAATTCAAATTGGTAACGATGATAGCTTTGCTCCTACTAAGGGCATGCCTATGGGTACTATGTTTGAATTATCGACATTGATTTTCTTGGAAGCCATCGTTTCTCATCTTATCCATGAGAAAGGTATTCCAGAAGAAGAAATGCGATACAGACACGCTAATATGGAATAATCACTTTTCCTTAGCAGTAAAAAAAGAAACGGGTAACTTTCGGGTTACCCGTTTTTTTTATGTCTACAGTTCAGATAGAGCTTATATCTCTGACGCTGTATAATGCTCTGATACTTATAACTCACTAATCGGTTTTAATAGAGATATGTCAGCAAAAACACTTTACGATAAGCTTTGGGATCAACATGTCGTTCGCTCTGAGTCAGATGGCACTACAGCTTTACTGTATATCGATCGCCATCTTGTTCATGAAGTGACATCACCGCAAGCCTTTGAAGGCCTGCGTTTAGCTGACCGTAAACCCTATCGCCTAAACTCTATTTTAGCGACACCGGATCATAATGTTCCTACTTCACATCGCGAGCAAGGTATTGCTGATCCTATTTCACGTTTACAAGTAGATACGCTCGATAGCAACTGTGTCGAATTTGGTATCACTGAATTTGGATTAAATGATTTACGACAAGGTATTGTGCATGTTGTTGGCCCTGAGCAAGGCGCAACACTGCCTGGTATGACGGTAGTTTGCGGTGACTCTCACACTTCAACACACGGTGCTTTTGGTGCTTTAGCTTTTGGTATTGGTACTTCCGAAGTTGAGCACGTTATGGCCACCCAATGTCTGATTCAACGTAAGTCCAAAAATATGCAAGTGCGCGTTGAAGGTCAGGTTAAACCCGGCATCACAGCCAAAGACATTGTCCTTGCTATCATTGGAGAAATTGGCACTGCTGGTGGAACAGGCTATGCCATCGAATTTGCCGGTGAAGCGATTCAGGCCTTAAGTATGGAAGGTCGCATGACCGTCTGTAATATGACCATTGAAGCTGGCGCCCGCGCAGGTATGATTGCGGTTGACGATACCACCATCAACTATCTGAAAGATCGTCCTTTCTCGCCATCTGGTGAAAACTGGGAGAAAGCGGTTAAAGCATGGCGTGAATTACACTCTGATGATGGCGCCCATTTTGATAAAGTCGTCGTACTGAAAGCAGAAGATATCAAACCTCAAGTCACATGGGGCACGTCGCCGGAAATGGTTGTATCGGTTGATTCGGCTATTCCTGATCCCGTCAAGGAATCAGATGCAGTAAAACGCAATGGCATGGAAAAAGCACTTAAATATATGGGCCTACAAGCCAACCAAGCGATTACTGACATTTATCTGGACCGTGTGTTTATTGGTTCTTGCACAAATTCACGTATCGAAGACTTACGTGAGGCAGCGGAGGCCATCCAAGGTGGAAAGGTCGCTGCCAGCGTCAAACAAGCTATGGTTGTTCCAGGCTCAGGTTTAGTCAAACAACAAGCTGAGCAAGAAGGTTTAGATAAAATTTTTATCGAAGCGGGATTTGAATGGCGTGATCCTGGCTGTTCCATGTGCCTGGCCATGAATGCGGATCGTCTTGAAGCAGGTGAACATTGTGCCTCGACATCTAACCGTAATTTTGAAGGACGTCAGGGTCAAGGTGGCAGAACGCATCTTGTCAGTCCAGCAATGGCTGCGGCAGCTGCAATCGCAGGTCACTTTGTTGATATCACACAAAACCTATGATTGATTATTTGGCTGTTCAATCTGAATTAAACACTTTTCGTGATTTTTTACGATGGTCAACATCCCGCTTCAATGAAGCGGGATTATTTTTTGGCCATGGTAATGAAGACGCTTTTAATGAGGCATCGCAGCTCATACTGAGTGTTTTACACTTGCCTGTAGACGCCTTACCTGAAGTCTTTTTAGATGCCAGACTGACCCAAGATGAAAAGCGTGCATTGCTTATTGCCATTGAAAAACGCGTTGAAAAGCGTATTCCCTTACCGTACCTGACAAATGAAGCCTGGTTTGCAGGCCTACCATTCTTTGTCGATGAGCGAGTTCTTATCCCCCGCTCGCCTTTTGCAGAGCTGATAGAAGCGCAATTCCAACCATGGCTTAGTGAGCCTGACTCGGTATTCACTATTTTGGATATGTGTACAGGAAGTGCTTGTATTGCTATTGCGTTAGCCATGGCTTTTGAACAAGCGGAAGTGACAGCGAGTGATATCAGCACAGATGCCCTTGCTGTAGCAGAAATAAACCGCAAGAAACATGGATTAGAGGACCACTTACACCTTATTCAATCAGATATCTGGCAAGCTTTTCCAGCTGACGCAAAATACGATTTGATCGTGAGCAATCCCCCTTACGTCGGGGCTGATGAAATGGCCTCTATTCCAGAAGAGTACCGGCATGAACCGGTCTCAGCTCTCGAAGCCGAGGATAATGGACTGGCCTTAGTAGAAAAAATCCTGCTTGGGGCCGCAGAGCACATGACCGACCAAGGTTTATTATTCGTTGAAGTGGGCAATACCGATTTGGCGGTCGATGATAAATGGCCTGATATCGCGTTTACATGGCTGGAATTAGAAAACGGTGGTCATGGCATATTTATGCTGGATAAAGCCGCATGTGAACTATTTAAGCAGCGTTATGGCTAATCATTATCACTTAATTCAGGCACGACCTCAGACTCAACATAAACTCTGACACAATTTCGACCCGCCATTTTAGCCTGATACATGGCTTTATCTGCTAACTCGAATAAGCTATTTAGATTATCATTGTCTGCCTGCCTTAATTGGGCAATGCCAATACTTACCGTTACTTCCAAATTGGCAGGTTTTAACTTATTGAGGCGCTGTACCATTCGTTCCATCATATTTTTTGCCGATACCAGATCACACTCCGGCAATAAAAGCACCAACTCATCTCCTGCCCATCTGGCAACCAGATCCACATCACGTACATGGCGTTTCATCCACGAACCCAGCTCAGATAACATCTGGTCTCCCCGCTCAAATCCATGACGCTCATTAATATCTTTCAGATGATCAATATCAATGACAGCAAGAGATAAGCAACGATTAAACCGATAAGCTTCACTGAAATATTTACTCGCGAACTCTCTCAGAGCGTGCCGATTAAACAATCCCGTCGTTTCATCCAGCATGGCAAGACTATGCAAAGACTTTTGTTGTGTACGAAGCTCCTGCGTTGTTTGATAACTGGTTATATGATTGAAAACGCGCTGTCTCAATTCTTCTCGCACAATCGGTTTCGACACATAATCATTAACACCGAGATGGAATAATTCGATCTTACGGGACATATTATCGAAACCTGATGTCGCGATAATCGGCACATTACTATATTCACTCTGCATACGCCGGATTTTACGCACTAAGGTGATACCACTCATACTGCCTTCAAGCATAATGTCAGTGATAACCAGATCGTAGTCCCCACCTTTAAACGCTTCCCATGCACTCTCAGCATAGTTATAAGCGTCTACATCAAGTCCCATATCTGTTAATAAGTCGATGATAATGGTTTGCAAAACCCGGGAATCTTCAATAAATAACACCCGACCACTTAATTGTCGCGACTCTCGCTGGCTCAGACGAGATAGATAAGTATCCATTTCAGCCATATCATTTTTGCTGAAAATATCGGTAGCACCAGCCAATAAGGCTTGTTTGAGAATTTTAGAATTGTCATGTTCTGTTAAGACCAGCAAGGTGGCAAAATCATAACCACTTAGAGCTCTTAGCTGACTACAGAATTCACTGCTGGCATAGTCGGGTAAGTTATCAGAGCAACAAACTAAACGATACCTCGCTTGAGCAGCCTTGCCTAAGCCATCAGCTCCACTCTCTGCTGTCTCAACATTAAAACCAGCAGACTCTAATAAATCGATCATATGCTCACAAAACATTGGTGAGCTATCTATAACTAACGCGTTTAGCATATTTCTCTAAATTCCCGAGTAATACAAATTAATCCATTAATTTTTTATGCAACGTTACCATCAAATGCACGCCTTCGCGAGTAAGCGCTTAGTAAAAGTTGTTCTCAGATAAAACCCTCTTGGATTCATCAAAATAGTTTCGCCTGAAATATCGGAGCTTTTTGCCAAGATACGACTATGAGCCGCTTTCGGTCTAACCTGTAAATACTGGCCTTCCCTTGCCGTTAGCTCTGACTGTTCACCTAGCGCTAACCGGTCCATTAACTCTTCCCAGTCAGCCTTTAAAATTTCTTCTTCAATCTGATCTGGCTGCCATAACCAACCCGCGCCGATATAGCGTTCAGCAAGTGGAATGGACGACTCCGCCTCAACCGGAAGCCAAAGCACATGTGATAGCTTTCGTTTGACCCAGCTTTCCTGCCATGTCAGCGCTTCGTATTCACTCAATGACACTGTACAAACATACGTCGACTCTTTAGGTTCACCATGCGCGTTTAATGGTAATGTTTTCAGCTCAATACCTAGTGAAATAAAGTCTGGCTCTGCCTGATTGCCCGCATCAGCACCAAGATAGGATTCTAATAGCTGACCAACCCAGCCTTTATTTCTCAACAAATCTGCAGGCACCCGACACCCTACCTCTTGAGCAATCTGTCCTAGGCTTTTTCCAGCTATGTGATGACAACGTTGCATCAGGTCATCGATTGATTGTGGAGCAGAATTTCTAACCATCGTTTTACCAAATTTTCATCTTGCTGCAGGCATGATAACCTAGCCACCTTTATCACGCTTGAGAGAGACAGTGAAAGCATTATCTATCAAGAATCTA
Source organism: Methylophaga thalassica MP (assembly GCF_000214595.1). Lineage (GTDB taxonomy): Bacteria > Pseudomonadota > Gammaproteobacteria > Nitrosococcales > Methylophagaceae > Methylophaga > Methylophaga thalassica. The sequence goes on from NZ_AFIG01000003.1 coordinate 794,509, forward strand.
AGTAAAACGTATCGTAACGGATTGCATGCATTAAAGAACATTAATCTCGATGTAGAACAGGGTGATTTTTTTGCATTACTCGGTCCCAACGGTGCGGGCAAGTCAACCACTATTGGCGTGGTTACTTCGCTAGTCACAAAAACCAGTGGCTCCATTCAAGTCTTTGACACCGATTTGGATATCGATGCTGAGCAAGCCAAAAGTTATATAGGACTTGTGCCGCAAGAATTCAATTTCAATGGCTTTGAGCAGGTAAAGCATATTCTGGTTGCGCAGGCAGGTTATTATGGGATGCCCGCCAGCGAGGCAGAACCCAGAGCGGATGAACTACTCAAACAACTTGGACTATGGGAAAAGAGGCACACGCCTTCTCGATCACTGTCTGGCGGTATGAAACGTCGCCTGATGATAGCCCGCGCTCTGGTTCACAATCCACGTCTGTTGATTCTGGATGAACCGACCGCAGGTGTTGATATTGAACTGCGTCGCTCCATGTGGACATTCCTCAGAAAGATTAATGCCGAAGGCACCACCATCATTCTGACCACCCACTATTTGGAAGAAGCCGAAAGCTTATGCCGTAATATTGCGATCATTGATAAAGGCCAGATAATCGAAAATACCGATATGAAGTCTCTATTAAATCGGCTGGATAAAGAAACCTTTGTTTTGGATCTCAAACACTCGCTTCAACACCCCTTTGAGCTTGATGGCTTTGATTATCATCAGATTGATAACACCACGCTGGAAATCGAAATCCACCGAGGTGAATCACTGAACACGGTGTTTGAACAACTGACTCAAAAAGGTATCGAAGTCACCAGTATGAAAAATAAAGTGAACCGTCTGGAAGAATTATTTCTCAACCTTGTTGAGAAGTCGGAGTAAAACCTATGACACCAACTCGTCACCAAAGACACTGGGTCGCGTTTTCAACCTTGCTATTTCGTGAAATCCGCCGCTTCTTCAGAATCTGGCCGCAAACGATTCTGCCACCGGCCATCACCATGACCCTGTATTTCATCATTTTCGGCAATCTGATCGGGAGTCGAATTGGGGAAATGGGTGGCTTTAGCTATATGGAATATATCGTACCGGGTATCATCATGATGGCCGTTATCAATAATGCCTATTCAAATGTGGCCTCTTCATTCTTCAGTGCCAAATTCCAAAATCATATTGAAGAGCTGATTGTCGCCCCTATCCCAAATTATTTAATTCTCGCTGGTTATGTAGCCGGTGGTACAGCACGGGGCCTATGTGTGGGGATGATAGTCACGCTAGTATCGCTTTTCTTTACGCATCTACCGGTAGAGCATATTTTTATTACCATCAGCATGGTATTTCTGAGTGCGGTTTTATTTGCGCTGGGCGGTTTTATCAATGCAGTTTATGCACGCAGTTTTGATGAAATTGCCATCATCCCAACATTCATTCTGACCCCATTAACCTATTTGGGCGGGGTATTTTATTCGATTGATTTATTACCCGACTTTTGGCAAAACGTGTCACTGCTAAATCCTATTTTGTACATGGTGAATGCTTTCCGCTACGGCATGTTAGGTATTTCAGATATCCCTATCATGGCGGCATTTAGCATTATTATGTTGTTTATAGTGGCCTTAACCGCATATGCCTTATATCTGTTGAAAAAAGGTACCGGGCTTAGAAACTAGACGTTATCGACCAGGCTTAGCGCTTGTTGAAGTGTATGGATGCCAGCATCGGGCAAATGGGCATTCTCACTTAAGTGCCGCCGCCAGCGACGGGCTCCAGGCTGGCCCTGAAATAAACCCAATAAATGTCGGGTGATGGATTTCAGTGGTCGGCCCTGTTTCATTCTTTGCTCGATATACGGCAACATCGCCTCAATCACTTCATGTCTGCTCAATATATAGTCAGAACGCTGGTTAAAAATAACGTTATCCACGTCAGCTAGCAGATAGGGATCATGGTAAATCGCCCGTCCAACCATTGTGCCATCGACATGTTTCAGATGTTCCTGAACCTCCACCAAACTATGAATACCACCATTGATATCAATATGTAGCTCGGGGTAGTCCTTTTTGATTTGATAAACGCGCTCATAATCCAGTGGCGGCACATCACGATTTTCTTTTGGACTTAATCCTTTGAGCCATGCCTTGCGCGCATGCAGAATGAAAGTTTCACAACCGGCTGCTGACACAGCATCAATAAAATCGGTCAGAAATTGATAACTATCCTGTTCATCAATCCCGAGTCGGGTTTTAACAGTGACAGGAATATTCACGGCGTTTTTCATCGCTGCCACACCCTCCGCCACTAATTGAGGTTCAGCCATTAAACACGCGCCAAAACTGCCTGACTGGACACGGTCGCTTGGGCAACCAACATTCAGATTAATTTCACTATAACCCGCATCCTCTCCCATTTTTGCACACTCAGCTAGAGCAGCAGGCTCAGAACCACCAAGTTGCAAAGCGAGAGGATATTCCGTTGCATCATGAGCTAAAAATCGTTGTCTATCGCCATGAATCAACGCCCCAGTAGTCACCATTTCCGTATAAAGCAAGGTATGTTTCGAAATGAGCCGTAACAGATAACGAAAATCACGGTCGGTCCAATCCAGCATCGGCGCAACAGATAATTTTCTAGATTCTATAAAAGATAATGATGATGACATGATTCAATTAACGTAGATTAATGGGACATTTTCTCAAATCAGCACGCAAAAATCTGCTTATAACGATTATTTATGACACACACACATCCTGATGGCTTTCATTACACCATTATTCGCAGTTCACGCCGAAAGAGTATGGCGCTTGTTATCAAGCAAGGTGAGGTCATTGTGCGGATACCAGCGAAACTTGCAGTCAGCACCGCACAGCATTTTGTAGACAAAAAAAGTTACTGGATAAAACAAAAGCTTCAGCAACGGCCAGTAACACAAGAAAAAGTTTATGCCAATGGCGAGTCTTTTTTGTTTTTAGGCGAAACCTATGAATTAAAAATTCATAACTCCAGCGCTGAAAATACAATTAAGCAAGAAGACAATCTGATACAACTCTATACAAAGAAAAAAGATATGACAGCAGATGGCATTAAACGCCAGCTGGAAAAGTGGTACCGACAGCAAGCCAATACAATCCTGACATCACGATTTTTTCAATTGGCTGAAGCTCATCAATTCTCGCCTAAAAGTCTTATCGTCAAAACATACAAAGCCCGCTGGGGGAGCTGCTGCCGTTCGGGTGAGATTCAGCTCAATTGGAAGCTCGTCATGGCGCCTGAGAAAGTGATCGAGTACGTCATCCTGCATGAGCTTTGTCACCTTCATCATCACAATCATTCAGCGTCTTTTTGGCAGTTGGTGGCTGATGTTTGTCCCACATTTAGAGAGCACAAGCTGTGGCTGAGACAAAATGGAGACAGATTAACCCTCTAGGCCGCGCGCTGTGACGATTTTGTGAAGATAAATAAGCTTGAAAAATTCTCTATATAGATTAATATGTCCTTTCGAATAAGGAACGCTGCAACAGGTCATTCACCTGCTAGGCTTATTCAATACTTAATTATTTAAACTGCGTTCATTATTAACAGGTAACTGATAGTAATGAGCGAGATTTATTCCCCCTCAAATAGCACAACTATCATTACCACAATCTCATTGTAATGAGGAAGTTGACTATGAGTAGCAATTATCTTTTCACTTCTGAATCTGTATCGGAAGGGCATCCAGACAAAGTTGCCGATCAAATTTCAGATGCTATCCTGGATGAAATTCTTCGTCAGGATCCCCATGCTCGCGTTGCTTGCGAAACCTTAGTAAAAACTGGCACCGCCATTGTTGCAGGTGAAATCAGTACATCGGCATGGGTCGATCTGGAAGATGTCGTTCGTAAAACGATCACAGATATCGGTTATAACAGCTCCGATGTTGGTTTCGATGGCCAAACTTGTGCTGTTATGTCATTGATCGGTAAACAATCCTCTGACATCGCGATGGGTGTAGACAGAGACACCGAAGAAAATCAGGGTGCCGGCGATCAGGGCCTGATGTTTGGTTATGCCAGTAACGAAACCGACGTCTTAATGCCCGCGCCCATTACCTATGCACATCGTTTGGTCAAACGCCAATCTGAAGTTCGCAAAAATGGCGAATTGAGCTGGTTACGTCCGGATGCGAAAAGTCAGGTCACATTTGTTTACCAAGATGGTAAGCCAGTCGGTATTGATGCTGTTGTCTTATCAACACAGCATAGTCCGGATATTTCACAAGCGGATCTGCATGAAGCCGTCATGGAAAGCATTATCAAACCGACGCTGCCTGCTGAATGGTTGTCTGCCAATACAAAAATCCATATCAATCCTACCGGCCAATTCATTATCGGTGGTCCTGTCGGTGACTGTGGTCTGACAGGAAGAAAAATCATTGTCGATACCTACGGCGGCATGGCTCGTCATGGTGGTGGGGCTTTCTCTGGTAAAGATCCATCAAAAGTCGATCGTAGTGCCGCTTATGCAGGCCGTTATGTGGCGAAAAATATCGTTGCCGCCGGTTTAGCAGATCGCTGTGAGATTCAGGTGTCTTATGCAATTGGTGTTGCCGACCCAACATCAATTAGTGTTGAGACATTCGGTACTGGAAAAATTTCTCAAGAGAAGCTGGTCGCGCTGGTACGTGAACACTTTGATTTACGTCCGGTTGGCTTAATTAAGATGCTTGATTTGATCAAACCGATCTATCAACCAACAGCAGCATACGGTCACTTTGGTCGTGAAGATGTTGATTTTAGTTGGGAAAGAACGGATATGGCAGAAGTATTACGCGATGCTGCCGGTTTATAAAAGAATTTGAGGAAATGAACGATGGAATCACCAATAGAAAACTTAACACCTGACTACAAAGTTGCAGACATCAGCCTGGCTAAATGGGGTCATCAAGAAATTAAAATTGCTGAAAGCGAAATGCCAGGATTAATGGCATTACGTGAAGAATATGCAGGCCAAGCACCACTGAAAGGTGCACGCATTGCTGGTTGCTTACACATGACAATCCAGACCGCTGTGTTAATTGAAACACTGGTCGAACTCGGCGCTGAAGTTCGCTGGTCATCGTGCAATATTTTCTCCACACAGGATCATGCTGCAGCGGCTATTGCTGATCAGGGTATTCCGGTATTTGCCTGGAAAGGTGAAACAGAAGAAGAAGCCATCTGGTGTATCGAACAAACGATCATGGGTCCAGACAACTGGCGTCCTAACCTGATTCTGGATGATGGTGGTGACTTAACCCAAATCATGCATGATAAATATCCAGAATTATTAAAAGACGTTAAAGGTCTGTCGGAAGAAACCACTACAGGTGTTCACCGTCTGTATGAAATGATGAAAGCAGGTACATTAAAAGTGCCAGCCATCAATGTGAACGACTCAGTGACCAAATCTAAATTTGATAATTTATACGGCTGTCGTGAGTCATTACTGGACGGTATTAAACGTGCTACTGACGTGATGATCGCCGGTAAAATCTGTGTTGTTTTAGGTTACGGTGATGTGGGTAAAGGCTGTGCTCAAGCGTTCCGAGGAATGGGTGCGACCGTTTTTGTCACTGAAATTGATCCCATCTGTGCGCTTCAAGCCAGCATGGAAGGCTACCGTATTGTCTCTATGGATGATGTTGCTGCTATGGGTGATATTTTTGTCACCACTACCGGTAATATTGACGTTATCAATCACGGTCATATGCTGAAGATGAAAAATGAAGCGATCGTTTGTAACATCGGTCACTTTGATTCTGAAATTGATGTCGCTTCATTACGTAAATACGAATGGGAAAATATTAAACCTCAGGTAGACCATGTCATTTTCCCTGACGGCAAACGTATTATCCTGCTTGCAGAAGGTCGTCTGGTTAACCTCGGTTGTGCAACGGGTCATCCAAGTTTTGTGATGTCTGCTTCATTCACCAATCAGGTCATGGCACAAATTGAACTCTGGCAGAACGCTGACAATTATGAAAATAAAGTCTACGTTTTACCGAAGAAACTGGATGAAAAAGTCGCACAACTGCACTTAGGTCGAATTGGTGCCAACCTCACCACCCTGACTGATGCACAAGCGAAATATCTGGGACTGGAAAAAACAGGTCCGTTCAAGCCTGAACATTACAGATATTAATCTTTAATCAATGTAAAACTGGGCTGGTTTATCAGCCCAGTTTTCTAATTTAAGTTACTGATATGGCAAAAAATCTCACACTGAGTTGCGAATTCTTCCCGCCCAAAACTGAAAAAGGCATTGCTAATTTAAGCGCTGTCAGAGAAAAGCTTGTGCCACTGAAGCCTGAGTTTTTTTCCGTCACCTTTGGTGCTGGAGGTTCAACACAAGACAATACTATGGATGCGGTAATAGACATCCAAAAACAGCATGCAGTGACTAATATTGATGCAGCACCCCATCTTTCTTGTGTGGGCTCTTCCGCTGAACGTATCCGTGCTCTCCTTGATACCTATCGCAATAATAATATCCATCGTATCGTCGCACTTCGTGGTGATTTGCCTTCAGGTATGCAAGCACCTGGTGACTTTCGTTATGCCAATGAGCTGGTTGAGTTTATTCGTGCAGAGACGGGAGACTTTTTCACCATTGAAGTAGCTGCCTACCCTGAAGTTCATCCGCAAGCTCAATCTGCAGAGGATGACCTGATTAATTTCAAGCGAAAAGTCGATGCAGGCGCAAATAGTGCTATCACACAGTATTTTTACAATATTGATGCTTACCGCTATTTTGTTGATAACTGTCAGAAACATGGCATAGACATCCCGATTATTCCAGGGATTATGCCCATTAATAATTTCACCCAACTAGCTCGATTTTCAGCAAATTGTGGTGCAGAAATCCCGCGTTGGTTACGTAAAAAACTTGAAGCATTTTATGATGATAGCGCTTCAATGAATGCTTTCACTGTTGATTTTTTGACTGACTTTACTCAGCAGCTAATCGAGCTCGGTGTACCCGGCATTCATTTTTACACGATGAATAAAGTTGACCCGACTCTGACTATTTGTGATCGTTTAGGGCTGATTAAATAAATCTTGAGTTAAGATTTTGTATGTAGCTGTAGGCAATGGCACAAGACTTGCGGTAACATATTTACATGGTCGTAAAAACACATAAAGAATTCTCGTGAAACCCTCATTACAGCTGCGTGTAGGCCAGAGTCTATCGATGACTCCGCAATTACAGCAAGCCATTCGTTTGCTGCAATTGTCGTCGCTTGAGTTACAGACAGAAATTCAGGAAGCGCTGGAGAGCAATCCTTTACTCGAAGTGGAAGAAGACTTTGACTTCGATGAGAACGCACGTAAACCAAGCACTGAAGATCAAACAAGTCGTGAAATCAGTGAACTTGAAAATCAAAACATTCCTGAAGATCTGCCCGTCGATAGTCAATGGGAAGATACCTACGATTATCAGCCTATCAGCACTAATAACAGCAATGTTATCCATGATGGTGATATGGAAAGGGAAAATCAGGATGAAAGCACCGATTCACTGCAGCAACATCTGCTCTGGCAAATGCGGCTGACTCATTTCACAGAAATTGAAGAAGCCATCGCGACAACCATCATTGACTCGATTGAAGATGATGGTTATCTCAAAACATCATTAGAAGAGATTCAAGCGAGTTTAGGTGAAGAGTTTGCTGAAATAGAGCTGGATGAAATCGAAACGGTGCTGCATCGTATTCAGCACTTTGATCCCGTCGGAGTGGCAGCCCGTGATTTACGCGAGTGTTTGCTGATACAACTTCGTGTTTATGAAGAATCAGGTTTACCTCATATTGATCTGATGAAAGAGCTTATCGATAAACATCTCGATACTCTGGCCAAACGTGACTATGCCCAAATCAAACGTGCTCTGAAAGTCTCAGATGATGAACTCACCGAATTGGTTCGTTCCATTCAGCTGTTAAACCCTCGTCCTGGCAGTCAAATTCAAACAGATACCACGGAATATATTGTTCCAGATGTCTATGCAAGAAAGCTTAAGGGCCAATGGGTGCTCTCACTCAATCCCGATAATGCACCGCGTTTACAAATTGCCGAACATTATGCGCAACTCATTAATCGAGCCGATAACAGCGCAGAAAATACCTACCTGAAAAATAATTTGCAGGAAGCACGCTGGTTTCTAAAAAGCTTACAAAGTCGCAATGAAACCCTATTAAAAGTGACCGAAGCGATCATCGAAAGACAAAAAGATTTTCTCGACTTTGGTGAAGAAGCCATGAAACCGCTAGTTTTAGCTGATATTGCTGAAACTGTAGAAATGCATGAATCCACAATTTCCCGTGTAACAACCCGCAAATACCTCCATACACCGAGAGGAATTTTTGAACTGAAATACTTTTTCTCCAGTCATGTCAGCACAGATGCCGGCGGAGAATGTTCAGCTACAGCCATTCGCGCTATCATCAAGAAACTGGTTGCCGCAGAAAATCCACGGAAACCATTGAGCGACAGTAAAATTGCCGATATCCTCGGAGAACAAGGCATTAATGTCGCCAGACGGACAATTGCAAAATATCGTGAAACGTTGGCAATAGCGCCATCGAATGAGCGAAAACGACTGGTGTAAACCAGTTATCATCACTCAATAAGGAGTCCATCATTATGCAGTTAAATTTAAGCGGACAACATATCGAAATCACTGACAGCTTACGCGATCACGTCAACAAAAAATTCGAAAAATTGACTCGCCATTTTGATCACATGACCAATGTTCATGTTGTGTTATCAGTAGAAAAACAACGTCAGAAAGCAGAAGCCACTGTTCATGTAAGTGGTGCTGATTTGTTCGCCTCAGATGAAAATGAAAACATGTACTCTGCTATTGAGAATTTGGTGGCTAAACTTGATCGCCAAATCATCAAGCATAAAGATAAAATCACCGATCATCATCAATCTGTCGGTGCCGATATGAAGCACAACGTCAACTAAACGAGATTTTTTTATGCTAATTGCCGCATTATTGGTTAATGCTGACAGTATCAGCTTTCATGACAATGCCACGAGCAAAAAGAAAGTACTGGAAAACTTAAGTCAAAAGTTAGCCAGTAATACTAACGCGACAACAGCAGAAAAAATATTCCAGGTCTTATTGGAACGTGAACGGCTCGGAAGTACGGGCCTCGGTAAGGGCGTGGCTATCCCCCACGCCCGGGTTCCGGGCTTAACACATACCATTGCTGCTATGCTGACACTGGAAACGCCAGTGCCGTTTGAGTCTGTCGATAATCAACCCATCGATATTGCTTTTGGTTTACTCGTACCAGAAGAAGATACAGATCATCACCTACAGCATTTATCACGTCTTGTTACTCTATTTCGTGATCCTGATATCTGTCAGAAGTTGCGTAACGCAACAAGCGCCGAGCAAATTTTCGAACTACTCCTTTCTATCGACGAAGATTAACCATGGCCCAGGCAATACAAACCAACTCACACTATGGAGTAATGGTTTGTGTCAATGGCTCAGGCGTATTGATTAGCGGTTCCCCCGGCATAGGGAAAAGTAGTCTGGCTTTGCAGTTAATCATTGAAGGTCATCAATTAGTCGCTGATGATGTGATTGACCTCACTATTGAAAAAAATCAACTTATTGGTCGTTCTCCCTCACTATTAAAAAGCCTGCTTAACACACGTGAACTTGGCACCATTAATATCGAACACCAGTTTGGTCCAGCACATGTCACTGATTATGCTTCGCTTCACTATCAGCTGATCCTGCATGAAAAATTAACACTGGATAGTCAGTTGGAAGGCAACCAAAGCAATCAAACTATTCTTGGTATTAATATTCCAACACTACATTTGTCGTTATCTAATCCGGTACCAGTGCTCATTCGCCTGTTAACCTGGTTAAACATACAACAGTCAACAAATGATGCCAATGAACAGTTAAAATATCGCCAACTACAGCAAATTCAGCAGTGATGATTTCACATTAACTTGATGACATGCGGTATATCCATTACATTCATTACCGTTACAAGACAGAGGCTGAGCCGATTTGTCTATATACAGCTTTGGCTGTTTTTTTAGAGAGCTAATATGACCGTAGGCATTTTACTTGTTTCGCACAATAACATCGGGACAGAGCTGATTAACACTGCACGCCAGATGTTATCTTGTTGCCCGCTTCCCACCAAAGTGATTTCAATCCAGACCAAAGACAATCCTGAAGCAATACGTTTGGAAATGGATGAAGATCTAAAAAAACTTGATCAAGGTCACGGTATTCTCATACTGACTGACATGTTTGGCTCAACGCCAAGTAATATAGCCTGTGCAGTATCTGACAGAACAGATATCCGTGTTGTTTCAGGCTTAAACCTACCCATGTTGATACGCGTTTTAAACTACCCAGCCCTAAACTTAGAAGAACTTGAAATCAAAGCCTTGAGTGGCGGTCAAGAAGGTGTAGTTCGCTGTCATCACACAGGCTACTCAAGAAAATGATGACAAAAACATTCACAATTATTAATAAACTCGGCTTACATGCACGAGCAGCAGCTAAATTTGTCACTACTGCTTCCGCTTATGATGCTGAGATTACCGTTACCAGAGAAAACAGAACAGTCAATGGTAAAAGCATCATGGGTGTGATGATGCTGGCTGCGGCAAAAGGATCACAAATCACTGTGACCGCTGAAGGTGATGATGCTGAACAGGCTTTGCAAGCGCTAGATACCCTTATTAATGATTTTTTTGGAGAAGGTGAATGACGCTTGAGCTACAAGGAATTGGCGTCTCTCGCGGCATTGCTATGGGCCGAGCCCATATTCTTTTTCACAATCAGCCTGATGTCCGTGAATATTTAATCCCCGCCTTTGCAATAGAGCAAGAAGTCGACCGTTTTCTCGATGCCATTGATCAGGCAAGACAACAGTTAAAATCCATTCGTAATCATATTCCGGCCAATGCACCTGCTGACGTGACATCCTTCATTGATACCCATTTATTGATGTTGAATGACTCATCACTAAATAAGATTCCAGTAGATATGATCCGTCAGCGCCGCTGTAATGCCGAATGGGCCTTACAGTTGCAACGTGATGCGTTGATTAACGTTTTTAATGAGATGGATGATCCTTATCTGCGTACACGTCGAGATGACGTTGATCATGTGGTCAATCGAATTCACCGTATTCTGGCTGATCAGGAAGTCGCGGATCATGAAATTCCAGATGGTCGGCTAAAAGGCCATATTATTATTGCTGAAGACCTGACGCCAGCGGACACTGTGCTTATGCAGCACCAAGGTATTGTTGCCTTCGTGACAGAGCATGGTGGTGCGACGTCTCACACCACCATTCTGGCAAGAAGTCTGGGCATCCCGGCTATCGTCGGTGTCGAATCTGTTCGTCGTTATGTTCAGGATAATGAACCGCTGATTGTTGACGGTGAGACTGGCGTTATGTTGCTCGGGGCAGATGAACGCACACAGTATGAATATGAAGGCCGTTTAATTGCTTTTCGTGAACATATCTCATCGCTGAGTCGTTATAAGTCTCAACCCACAAAAACACGAGATGGTAAATCAGTCACATTGTTAGCCAATGCTGAGTTACCGGAAGATGTAACCACAATCAGCAGCGCCGGTGCGCAAGGTATTGGACTGTATCGTACCGAGTTTTTGTACATGAACCGCCTGTCACCACCTGAGGAAGAAGAACAGTTATCGGCCTATCGCGATGTGGTTGAAGGCATGAATAATCAACCGGTGACAATTCGAACATTCGATTTGGGGGCAGACAAAACCGTTGATGGTGGGCGTAACCTCAATCAAACTGTAGTGACTAACCCAGCTTTAGGTATGCGCGCCATTCGATTATGCCTGAGCCAACCTGCCATGTTCCGCACCCAACTGCGCGCAATTCTTCGCGCTTCTGCTTTTGGCAAAATCAAAATCATGTTCCCGATGATTTCCACCATGAATGAACTGCTCCAAGCGAAGAACCTGCTTGAGCAATGTAAGCAGGAACTGGATAAAGAGCATCTTGAATACGATCATCATATTGAAGTGGGCGCCATGATTGAGATTCCGGCAAGTGCGGTTTGCGCAGAAATATTTGCGCAACAGGTAGACTTTCTCTCTATTGGTACCAATGACTTAATCCAGTACACACTGGCCATTGACCGTATTGATGATCATGTTAACTATCTTTATGACCCATTGCATCCAGCTGTATTACGTCTGATATATATGACGCTGCAGGCGGGAAAACTGCATAATGTGGATGTGTCTATGTGTGGTGAAATGGCGGGTGACCCTCGTTATACAAGACTTCTACTGGCCATGGGATTAGAAAACTTCAGTATGCATCCCAATGCCATACTCGAAGTAAAACAGGTAATCAATGAAACTAACTTGAATGAACTCCCCGTTAACACATTGGATATTATGAATACCAGTGACCCACTAGAGCTGGATTTATTGCTTGAAAAAATTAACGGCCCGTCTCACTAAATAATGAACCTGTGCTGACACCAAATCGTATATTATGGGTGTCAGCACTCACCTTATAAAACCTCTGAATCTCCTTAGTTTCTTTGCTCACGAAGCATTTCACGCTATTCAGCAAGTGGCAAGCAAGCTAGAATAAGCACTAATCACAATCCTAAAAACCTCCGTTGTTGAGAACTGGATATGTCTGAGCTGGACCACGATCACGCCCTGAATCAATCTATTAATGCTTTATCTGATGCCCTGCAAAGTGGACGTTTTGTCAGAATGCGTAGGTTATTAGCAGGACTACATCCAGCCGAAACAGCGCATCTTCTTGAATCTTTACCGCCTAACGAGCGGAAAATCTGCTGGCCATTAATTAATCCTGACTTACGTGGTGAAGTCTTGTCATATATCGGTGAGGAAGTCCGTACCGATCTGATGACAGATATGGATACCGCCGATCTGATTAATGCCACCGAAGATCTTGATGCCGATGATATCGCCGATATTCTGCAAGATCTCCCGGATCATGTCGTCCATGAAGTCTTGCGTGCGATGGATATTCAACATCGGCGTCGTGTTGAGGCTGTTTTAGCCTACGATGAAGAAAGTGCCGGTGGTTTGATGAATACAGACGTCACCACGGTACGCACAGATATCACGCTTGAGGTTGTCCTACGCTATCTGCGCATGCTGGGAGAACTGCCAGAAAATACCGATAGTTTGTATGTGGTGGATCATAATGATCATTACCTGGGCACATTACGTTTATCACAAGTGGTGAGCCGAAACCGTTCACTTCTGGTAAGTGAAGTTATGTCGCACCAGGTCGATCCGATTCCAGCGAATATGACGGATCGGGATGTCGCCAGACGATTTGAAAAACATGATTTGATTTCCGCGCCTGTTGTCGATAAAGATAACCGCCTACTTGGTCGTATCACCATTGATGATGTCGTTGACGTTATCCGTGATGACGCAGAACATTCGATGCTGAGCATGGCAGGTTTGGGTGAAGATGAAGATACCTTTGCCACCGTCAAACGCAGTGTTCATCGCCGCTCGGTGTGGCTTGCCGTAAACTTACTGACAGCATTTCTCGCGTCATGGGTTATTGGTTTATTTGAAACTACAATACAAAAACAAGTGGCCCTTGCAGTCCTAATGCCCATTGTTGCCAGTATGGGTGGCATAGCCGGAAGCCAGACCTTAACATTGGTTATTCGCTCTATGGCATTGGGTCAACTGAATAGTAACAATGAACGCTGGTTATTGCGCAAAGAGATGCTGGTTGGTGCGACAAATGGCTTGATATGGGCCACAGCTATCGCGATAGTCACCGTGATCTGGTTTAATAGCGTGTCTTTAGGACTACTTATTGGTACTGCCATCATTATTAATTTAGTGGCAGCAGCCCTTGCTGGCGTAACTATACCGTTGGGGTTGAAGCGAATAGGTATTGATCCAGCCTTATCAGGCAGCGTACTACTCACCACTGTCACGGATGTGGTCGGGTTTATGGCCTTTTTAGGCTTCGCCAAATTATTTATTGTTTAATCTTCACTCGAAAGCGGAACGAGATATGTCAGGTAATACCTTTGGAAAACTCTTCACTGTTACCACCTTTGGCGAGAGTCATGGCCCAGCTTTAGGCTGCATCGTTGATGGCTGCCCTCCCGGACTAGAATTAACTGAAGCAGATTTACAAAGCGATCTTGATCGTCGCCGTCCAGGTAAAACTCGTCATGAAACGCAACGCCGCGAACCCGATCAGGTCAAAATTCTGTCTGGGGTTTTTGAAGGTAAGACAACTGGCACCCCCATTGGTATGTTGATTGAAAATGTTGATCAACGCTCCAAAGATTACGGCAACATCATGCATCAGTTCAGACCTGCTCATGCTGATTACACCTATCACCAAAAATACGGTGTGCGTGATTATCGTGGCGGTGGTCGCTCTTCTGCCAGAGAGACGGCCATGCGTGTCGCCGCTGGTGGTATTGCAAAGAAATATCTTCGTCAGCGTTATGGTATTGAAATAAATGCTTATTTATCGCAACTCGGTCCTATAAAAACAGAAAAACTAGATTGGTCACACATAGAGAAAAGTGCCTTTTTCTCACCGGATCCAGACAAAGAAACTGAACTCGAGGCCTATATGGATGCCTTACGTAAAGAAGGCAACTCGGTAGGCGCCAGAATTAATATTGTTGCTCGCCATGTACCGGTTGGACTTGGAGAGCCGATTTTTGACCGTATTGATGCGGATATCGCTCACGCTATGATGAGCATTAATGCCGTCAAAGGTGTTGAGATTGGTGCCGGCTTTGATTCGGTCACACAAAAAGGCACTGAACATCGTGATGAAATTACCGCTGACGGTTTTCTCAGTAATCATGCGGGCGGCACACTTGGCGGTATTACCAGTGGTCAGGATTTACTTGTCAGCATCGCGCTGAAACCCACTTCCAGTCTGCGATTACCAGGCCGAAGTGTTGACACACAAGGTAATGCCATTGAAGTTGTGACGAAAGGTCGCCATGATCCGTGTGTCGGTATTCGAGCGACACCTATAGCAGAAGCTATGCTGGCATTAGTTTTAATGGATCATGTGTTGAGACATCGTGCTCAAAATATGGACGTCACTACTGATACCCCGATCATTCCTGCTCAGGCTTAACTCATTCAGGTGCCTTTATCTCAATTGCCATACTGGCGCCTGTCTGGCTTTTATTTTTTTTATTTTGCTTGTCTCGGCATATTAGTACCTTACTGGAGCCTTTACCTGAAATGGGAAGGCTTTAGCCCAAGCCAGATTGGTGAACTAACCGCCATTCTGATGGCCTCCAGAATTATCGCGCCCAATATCTGGGGTTGGTTAGCAGATTATTATAGCCGTCGCATGAGAATTGTAAGACTCGCCAGTTTTGCCACCATCATTGTCTTTGCAGCAATTTTCATTGATCAATCTTATCTCAGTGTCGCACTGGTTCTGATGTTATTTAGCTTCTTTTGGAACGCATCACTACCCCAAGTTGAAGTCACCACACTGCAACATCTCGGTGAACACAGTCATCACTACAGCAAGATTCGTTTATGGGGTTCCATCGGTTTTATTGTCATCGTCATGGTGTTGGGTAATTTACTTGAGCAGTTTGAGCCAAAGATTATTCCCATCGCATTATTAATCAGCATTACTGGTATATGGCTATTCAGTCTCAGCGTGCCTGAATCATCAAACACGTCAGAGCACAGCACCATCTCATTAAAAACCATACTGAAGCGGCCCAGTGTGATTGCTTTTTTACTGATCTGCTTATTAATGCAGGCTAGTCATGGCCCTTACTACACGTTTTATTCCATCTATCTAGAGCAGCATGATTACAGCAGTAGTGTTATAGGCCAACTTTGGGCACTGGGTGTTATGTCCGAAGTCATTATTTTTCTTGTAATGCATCGCTGGCTGCCCAAGTTTGGACTGCGTAATGTATTTATGGTCAGTCTATTATTAACATCACTTCGCTGGCTCTTGATAGCAGCCTTTCCGCAAAACCTACCTGCACTGATTATGGCTCAGTTTTTACATGCAGCCAGCTACGGCAGTTTTCATGCCTCGGCTATTGCCTGGGTTCATCGTCATTTTATTGGCAACACACAAGGCAGAGGACAAGCGCTGTATAGCAGCGCAAGTTTTGGAATTGGCGGGGTTATAGGTAGCTTATTCAGCGGCTATTTATGGGATAGTCCTGGGGCGGCCTGGACATTCATCATTGCCAGCGTACTCAGCTTTTTAGGCTTTATTGTTGCTTATAGATGGCTAAAAGAAACGGATAGCATCCTGAGATAAGTAGGATTTGAGCTAATATTTATCTGGATTTGTTCTTTCTTTCATTGAAAACAATACTTATACTTACAGACTGGGAATTTAACGTAACACAGATAGCAGGTACGTCCGTTGTCTCCTGACCAGGTGAAGTATGCATTTCTCGATTAAGAAAGGGCTAGATTTGCCCATTTCGGGGAAACCCGAACAAACTATCTACGATGGCAATAAAGTCAATTCGGTAGCCATATTGGGCAATGAATATGTAGGTATGAGGCCTACGATGATGGTTGAAGAAGGCCAGAAGGTCAAACTCGGACAACCATTATTTACTGATAAGAAAAACCCTGGCGTGCAGTTCACCTCTCCAGGCGCAGGAACAGTGAAAGCCATTAACCGCGGTGCCAAGCGCGCATTACAATCCGTCGTCATTGAGTTGGAAGGTGACGATGAGATCACATTCGAGCAGTACGATTTAAACAAGCTCGACAATCTGAAAAGATCAGATATCACCAAAAATTTAATTGACTCCGGTTTATGGTTAGCATTCCGCACCCGCCCGTATAGTCGCTCTCCAGCTGTTGATGCCGTACCACATGCCATTTTTGTCACAGCCATTGATACCAATCCTCTTGCTGCTGACCCAAGCATTATCATCAACGAACACGCTGAAGATTTTAAACACGGTCTAACCATCCTCAGTCAACTGACACAAGGCAAAGTCTATGTCTGTCAGGCCCCTGATACAGCCCTGCCGGTTAACCAGAAAAGTAATATCGAAGTTCATACTTTCTCAGGTCCACACCCTGCTGGTTTAGCTGGAACACATATTCATCTGCTTGATCCTGTCAACGCCAGTAAATCAGTATGGACGGTCGGTTATCAGGATGTAATAGCTATTGGAAAACTGTTTACAACAGGTCGTCTTTGGGTTGAGCGCATTATTGCTTTTGCTGGGCCTTTAGTGAATAAACCACGATTGATACGTACACGTTTAGGCGCAAGTACCCAGGATCTTGTATTGGGTGAAGTACAAAATATTCCATCACGTATTGTTTCTGGTTCGGTTTTGCATGGCCATACAGCCAATAACTGGGCAGCCTACTTAGGCAGATTTCATAATCAAATTTCTGTGATCGCAGAAGGTATTGAACGAGAATTATTAGGTTGGATTCGTCCAGGCGGTAAAGGTAAATTTTCTTCACTCAATGTTTTCTTTTCCAGCATTTTCCGTCAAAAAGAAGTGGCCTTGACTACATCACAAAATGGTAGCCCCAGGGCGATGGTGCCTGTCGGTGTGTTTGAACGCGTTATGCCACTGGATATTTTACCAACACAGTTACTCCGTTCATTGCTGGTCAAAGATACCGATACAGCACAAGCGCTTGGTTGTTTAGAGCTTGATGAAGAAGATTTGTCATTATGCTCCTTTGTCTGTTCAGGCAAATATGACTATGGCCCTGCACTCAGATCAAACTTGACACAAATTGAGATAGAAGGATAGTTGATGGCACGCTTAAGACGTTTTCTTGATCGTATCGAGCCACAATTTCAAAAAGGCGGCCCATACGAAAAGTATTTCGCGTTATATGAGATGGTGGATACCTTTATATATTCACCCGCTGATGTAACACGAGGTTCTCCACATGTGCGGGACGCCATCGATCTAAAACGGGTAATGAGTTATGTCGTAGTAGCGACATTCCCCGTCTTATTATTGATGCTTTGGAATACGGGTTTTCAGGCGAATAATGCGATCAGCCAAATGGGTATGACAGGCCTGGATGGTTGGCGTAACTGGATAATGAGTACGCTGGGTATCGCATATGACCCTAACAGTTTATTCGCCAATATGTTTCATGGCTTACTTTACTTTTTACCCATGTATATAACGACATTGGTCGCTGGCGGTATTTTTGAAGTCATCTTTGCCGCTGTAAGAAACCATGAGGTTAATGAAGGTTTCTTAGTCAGCTCGATGCTTTACACCTTGACCTTGCCACCATCAACACCGCTGTGGATGGTCGCACTTGGTATCATTTTCGGTGTAGTTCTGGGTAAAGAAGTCTTCGGTGGTACAGGTAAAAACTTCTTGAACCCTGCCCTGACTGGGCGTGCGTTTCTTTATTTTGCGTATCCGGCAGCAATGTCTGGAGACGCGGTGTGGACTGCAGTTGATGGCTACACTGGAGCGACGCCTCTTGCTCTGGCCGCATCAGGTGGTATCGAGGCGGTGAAAGAAGCTGGTTACAGCTGGTCACAAACCTTCTTTGGAATGATGCCAGGCTCGCTGGGTGAGACATCCACACTAGCGATACTCATCGGTGCAGCATTTCTAATTTATACCCGAGTGGCTAACTTCAGAATCATTCTGGGTGTATTCCTTGGTATGGTTGCTACCTCATTATTATTCAACCTGATTGGCAGTGATACCAATCCGATGTTCAGTGTTCCATGGTATTGGCATTTAACCATGGGCGGCCTCGCCTTCGGTATGGTCTTTATGGCAACAGATCCGGTCTCTGCGGCGATGACAAATAAAGGGCGCTGGATATATGGTGCATTGATTGGTTTTATGGCGGTGATGATCCGTGTTGTGAACCCCGCCTTCCCAGAAGGTATTATGCTAGCCATATTATTTGGCAATATTTTCGCGCCCCTGATCGACTATTTTGTTGTTCAGGCCAACATCAAACGCAGAATGAAGCGAACTTAATATCATGGCTGAAACTAATACAAAAAAAGGATTGTTAGGTGGATTACTCAACTTACCTAATGATGATCCGAAAAAAACTCTTTTTATTGCTATTCTGTTGTGTCTGATTTGTTCAGTGATGGTTTCGACAGCGGCTGTTTATTTACGTCCCATACAGGACGACAATAAAAAAGACGATATAAAGAAGAATATTCTTGCTGTCACAGGAATGAGTAATCAAGCTGGTACTGTTGATGAAATTTTTAGTCAGTTTGAAGTTAAGCTGGTCGACTTGAGTACAGGTAATTATGCTGACAATAACATCGACCCTGTCAGTTATGACCAGCGTGCGGCATCAGCTGATCCACAAATGAGTATCAACATAGACGACAAAGATGATATTGCCAGCATCGGTCGACGCGCCAACTATGCACCTGTGTATATATTGAAAGAAGGCGACGCGATTAAACAAGTCGTACTGCCCGTTCATGGCTATGGTCTATGGTCCACGTTATATGGATTTTTAGCATTGGAAGGTGACTTCAATACGGTTCGTGGTTTACGTTTTTACGAACAGGCGGAAACACCGGGACTTGGTGGTGAAGTTGATAACCCTAAATGGCGTGCTCAGTGGGCTGGCAAGAAAATTTTTGATGCTGATGGTAATGTCGAAATTCGTGTGATTCGTGGTCATGTTGAGCCAAATACGGCTAATGCCGAATACAAGGTAGATGGCTTATCAGGAGCGACCTTAACTAGTAATGGTGTCACCAACCTTCTACAGTTCTGGTTAGGCGATCAGGGGTTTGGGCCTTACCTGAAAAAAATGCATTCTGAATTGGGGAAATAACTTATGGCAAGCCAAGCAAAAAATAATGTTATCGATCCTCTCATTGATAACAATCCAATTACACTACAAGTTCTTGGTATTTGTTCTGCATTAGCAGTCACTACCAATATGATGTCCGCACTTATCATGTCATTGGCTTTGACCACGGTTACAGCCTTCTCGAGTGCCTGTATCAGTGCTATCCGTAAACATATTCCGAGTAGTATTCGGATTATTGTGCAAATGACGATCATTGCTTCGCTGGTCATTATTGTTGACCAGATTCTCAAAGCCTATGCATTTGAGGCCAGCAAACAATTGTCGGTGTTCGTCGGCTTGATTATCACCAACTGTATCGTATTAGGCCGTGCTGAAGCTTACGCAATGAAAAACCCGCCTATGCTGAGTTTCCTGGATGGGATTGGTAATGGCTTAGGTTATAGTCTCATTCTTATGTTGGTTGCTTTCTGTCGTGAACTCTTAGGTGCAGGAAAATTATTTGGCTACCAAGTGATTCCTGTCGCCAATGATGGTGGATGGTATATACCAAACGGATTAATGCTCTTACCACCAAGTGCTTTCTTTGTCATTGGTCTGCTCATCTGGGCTGTGCGTAGTTGGAAAAAAGAACAAGTCGAAGCGCCGGACTATCAAATTCACCAAGTTCATCGTACGGAGGTATTGTAGATGGAACATTATCTAAGCCTGTTCGTACGCTCAATTTTTATTGAGAACCTGGCTTTATCATTCTTTTTAGGCATGTGTACCTTCCTTGCTGTGTCGAAAAAAATTGAAACAGCCCTTGGTCTTGGTATTGCCGTCATCATGGTTCAAGCCATTACAGTCCCAGCAAATAACTTAATCTACCAATACCTACTTAAGGATGGTGCGCTTGCCTGGGCAGGTTTACCTGATGTTGATTTAAGCTTTCTTGGTCTTATCAGCTACATTGGTGTTATTGCTGCGATGGTACAGATTCTTGAAATGGCCATGGATAAATATGCTCCAGCCTTGTACAACGCATTGGGTATATTCCTGCCATTAATCACGGTGAACTGTGCCATTCTGGGCGGAACCTTGTTCATGGTTGAACGTGACTACAACCTATCTGAAAGTGCTGTTTATGGTGTTGGTAGTGGTCTTGGCTGGGCAATGGCGATTACTGCTATCGCTGGCATACGTGAAAAACTCAAATATTCAGATGTACCTGATGGGCTGCAAGGATTAGGGATTACCTTTATCACTGCAGGTCTCATGGCACTTGGTTTTATGGCATTTTCTGGGATTCAATTGTGATGGAAATCGTACTCGGCATCGTACTATTTACCCTTATCATCATGGCCTTGGTATTTTTAATACTTGGGGCACGTTCAAGATTAGTCTCAACTGGTGATATTGAAATTGTCATCAATGAGGAAAAAACCATCAAAACTAAAGCCGGCAGTAAACTGTTAGGGGCTCTTGCTGATGCAGATCTATTTGTGTCATCAGCTTGCGGCGGCGGCGGTACTTGTGGGCAGTGTAAAGTTAAAATCTTTGAGGGTGGTGGCTCAATCCTGCCCACAGAAGAATCCCATATCACCAAACGTGAAGCAGCAGAAGGTGACCGATTATCCTGTCAGGTTGCCGTTAAACAGAACATGAAAATTGAAGTCCCCGAAGAAGTTTTCGGTGTCAAAAAATGGGATTGTACTGTTCGCTCTAACCACAATGTTGCTACGTTTATTAAAGAATTAGTACTGGAATTACCTGTTGGTGAAAATGTAAATTTCCGTGCCGGTGGTTTTATTCAGATAGAGTGCCCACCTCATACGGTTGAATACAAAAGTTTTGATGTAGAAGATGAATACAGAAGCGACTGGGACCGCTTTGATATGTGGCGTTATAAATCCGTTGTAAAAGAGGATGTTATCCGCGCATATTCTATGGCGAACTATCCTGAAGAAGAAGGCATTATTATGCTGAATGTTCGGATCGCTTCCCCGCCACCAGACAACGATGATATTCCACCAGGTCAAATGTCATCATATATATTCAACTTAAAACCAGGTGATAAAGTCACTATCTCAGGACCTTTTGGTGAATTCTTTGCCAAAGATACGGATAAAGAAATGGTCTTTATCGGTGGTGGTGCAGGTATGGCACCGATGCGTTCACATATTTTCGATCAGCTTCGTAGAATTAAAACCGACCGTAAGATCAGTTTCTGGTATGGCGCCCGTAGCTTGCGTGAAATGTTCTACACTGAAGATTTTGATGAGCTGGCTGCTGAAAATGAGAACTTTACCTGGAATGTGGCTCTATCGGATCCATTGCCAGAAGATAACTGGCAGGGTTACACTGGCTTCATTCATAATGTACTGTATGAAAACTATCTTAAAGATCATCCAGCACCAGAAGACTGTGAATTCTATATGTGTGGACCGCCAATGATGAATGCTGCGGTAATTAGAATGCTGGAAGATCTTGGTGTTGAACGTGAAAACATATTCTTGGATGACTTTGGGGGCTAGATGACAACTTTTATCGCCGCATTTGTTCTGTTACTTGTCGTTGTCGCAGCAATGGCGATAGGCGTGTTGTTTGGTCGCTCAGCCATCAAAGGTAGTTGTGGTGGTCTCAATCAAGTTGGCTTAAGTGGAAGTTGTGGTGGCGCTTGTTCAGCCCAGGAAAGGGATGAATGTGCAAGACGGAAAGCCCAACAACAATAATGCATATTGAGGAGAGCTAAATATGTTAGCACCGTTAAAAGTCAAAGATCATATGAATGGTACTAAAATTACCTTCACACCGGATATGGATATTCTGCGGGCGATCAATCAATTGGTAGAGTTCAAGTTATCTGGTGCTCCTGTCATCGATCATCATGGCAACCTGATTGGCTTTTTATCTGAAAAAGATTGTATGAAAGTAGCTTTAAATGCAGCTTACCAAGGGGAAGCTGCAGGACAAGTTGGCGAGTTTATGAACACAACATGTGCAACAGTTGATGTTGATGACTCTATTATCGATGTTGCTCAGACATTTCTCAGTACTGCATATAAGTGTTTACCTGTCATCAAAGATAATCGTTTAGTTGGTTCAATAACACGTCAGAATATTCTACGTGCATTGCAAACCTCCTCAAATATCGAGAGCAGCAAGAAACCTGCAAAGCAATCAACTAAACAACAGATTCACGTTACGACAAAATAAACACGACGCAGCGAATTTTGCTAGCTAAAGCCTCAACAGCATTGGAGAAACATATGCAATTGATGTTTCGTGCTAATAATATTTTAGAAGCTCATATTGTAGCTGGCTTGTTGAAAAGCCATGACATTGACTGTCACGTTGGTGGCCACTATTTACAGGGCGCTGTCGGCGATCTTCCAGCCACTGATTTCGCTCATGTGTTCGTTGAGCAAAGTAAAGTGAATCTTGCACAGTCAATTATTAACGATTACGAAAATAACATTCTCTAGCTTACGACACGCCTCTGACTGATAGATTTCATGTAAGCTATTTGATCAGCATTAAGAAGCGAAAACATATTATGATTTACAACAGCATTCTCGATACTATCGGCAATACACCAGTAGTCAAACTCAACAACATAGCTCCAGCCCACGTTGATATGTATGTGAAAGTTGAGTCGTTTAACCCGATGGGTTCCGTCAAAGATCGCTTGGCATATGCTGTTATTAATGATGCAGAAAAACGTGGGGTTCTGAAGCCGGGTCAAACAGTCGTTGAAGCCACTTCAGGCAATACCGGTATTGCTCTCGCGATGGTGTGTGCGGCGAAAGGCTATCCCTTTGTTGCGACCATGGTTGAAACCTTCTCCGTGGAACGTCGTAAGATTATGCGGGCCCTTGGAGCTAAGGTCATTTTGACTCCAGCAGCTGAAAGTGGCAAAGGCATGGTCAAAAAAGCAGAAGAACTTGCTGAAAAGTATGGTTGGTTTCTAGCCAGACAATTTGAGAACCCAGCGAACCCGGCCTATCACCGAAATACTACAGGACCAGAAATTCTGTCTGATTTTGCAGGTAAACCTCTTGACTACTGGGTATCGGGTTGGGGAACCGGCGGTACCTTAACAGGTGCAGGTGAAATCATTAAAGCTGCACGCCCAGAAACAAAAATTATCGCAACTGAACCTGCCGCGGCTTCCATGCTGGCAGGTAATGCATGGGCGCCACATAAAATCCAAGGTTGGACACCAGATTTTATTCCTGATGTATTAAATCGTGACATCTATGATGAACTCTATCCTGTGACAGATGAAGAAGCCAAAAATTGGGCACAACGCCTTGCTCGAGAAGAAGGTATTTTCGTTGGCTTATCATGCGGTGGCACCCTAGCGGCGGCCATGAAGGTAGCTGAAAAAGCTACGCCTGGAAGTACTATTTTGGCCATGTTACCTGATACGGGAGAACGTTATCTTTCCACATACCTTTTTGAGGGGATGAACGAAGGCTCAGATGATGAGTGGCTGGCTAGCTTGGGTTAAGCTAGCCAAAACATCTGCGTCAATCCAAGACATCTGCAAGTGCCATTGACCAGCAACAAAGATGGTCAGCACCAGAAATAATATAGCTCTTCACATTATCCAGTTTTTGCATGTGAGCTAAATAAGAGCTTAGTACAGAGCCAGGCACCACATTGTCACGCTCACCAATGAGGTGAATTTGTTTCACACCCTCAAGAGAGCCGCTGAAATCTACCGGGTTTAATGAGCCGATTAAAGGGGCAATCTCATTAAACTCAGTCCAGCGCTTGTGATCAAGATTGCCAGCCACGGTAACAAGCAAGTCAATATCATCACGTTGTGCAGCAATAATCGTTGCAATAGCTCCGCCTCCTGAAAATCCGATAAGCCGTACTCGACTCGCTTGATAACGAATTTTCATTGCTGTAATGGCTCTACTGATAGAGTCAATCACAGCCAGTGAATAGCGGTGTGATGTCAATAAAGCTTTGTCACAATTGGTGAATTGTTGACGCGAAAAATACTGGCAAGGTCTGGCGATATAAACGCTATTACCACCAATGAATTCAGCTAACTCTAATGCTGTACCAGGCGCGCCATCACCTTCGAGAAAGATATTGAGTGTGTCTGCAGCTCTGAGTTCCGGTGGGGCTAAGCCCAATAGTGTATATGCACCGCCAGATAAAATAATACGGTTCCATGATACCGAGGTATCACTAACCGCCATTTTAGAGCTGAGTAGAAGCAAAACTATCATTAACAGTTTCATAGAGGCCTCCCTATGACAGATGTCGGATAATGTCTTGCATAACAGATGCCAGCTTATAAGTCAGTGACCGAAAGCCTGATATAGACTAGAGTCGAGAGATGTAAGCCGTTAAATCAATTGGTTACAATTTATCTTATGCGCTACATTTTAGTGCATAGACCTTAACCACTCTCATCTATAGGGCGTAATATTACCATTTTCATATCGAGATTATCGGCAACTCGTAAAGTAAATTGTTCATAGAAACACTCATTACCATCTTGGAAAAAACCTCTTTTTCCACCCTCTCTAGGTAATACATGCTGCTTGCTCCAGGCTGTTTTAAAGTCTTCAGATAATGCAGTGAGTTCATCTACCAATGCCAAATGCACCTTATCGTAATGCCAGTCAACACTATCTGCCCGGTACTCAGCCACTAAGCGCTCTGCACGTTGTTGCCAATCAATAATTAGTGTTTTAGCTACAGGGTCCAAAAATAAAAATCGTAGTAAATTTTTATTTTTGTCGGTATTGAGCCATCCACCAAACAATTTTTTGCATTCATCATTCCAAGCGACCAGATCCCAGTGACGATCCATGACATATGTTGGTGCTGATACTGTTTCAGTTAACGTTAACAAATGCTGCTCTAGTTGTGGCGATAGCTGTGTTATTTCATCTTTATCTAATTGATTGGCTAATTTAAATAAATAATGCCGTTCTGCGTGAGATAGTTTTAATGTTTGTGCCAATCGTGCTAATAACTGGGCTGACACAGAAGTTGTTCTACCCTGCTCTAACCAGGTGTACCAAGTCGTGCTTATATCGCTTAATTGTGCAACTTCTTCTCTTCTAAGTCCTGGCGTTCGTCTTCGTCCTTTCTTTATACCGAATTGCTCAGGTGATGTTCTTTCTCTTGCCGATTTCAAAAATGCACCCAAACTATTATCGCGATTATTGCTCATCGCTCCACCCGTTAATTTAAATCATTAGCTATCAGTTCTTATAATAGGATAAATACCTATCTAGTAACACTATAATGAGACGTATATGCTTTGTTTTCTACAAAATGGAGACAGAAAATGACTACACATTACCAAAGCGTAGGAAAGCAATTCGATCCTCAAGCGAATGAATATTTAACAAGCCCAGTGCATAGTCAAGGACCTGATTTATCTTTTGCAAAAGTACTTATCGATCATCATCGCACAGATATAAAATCAGCCGTTGATATTGGCTGTGGTGCAGGCCATCTTAGTTACATGCTTGCGCCATTAGTAGATAATGTCACTGCAACAGACTCATCATCTGCAATGCTAAAAATCGTCAAGGAACAGGCTCACTCAAAACAATTTATTAATCTTGAAGCAAAACAATGTCGAGCCGAAGAACTAGCTCACCATTTCTCTGATATTGATCTGGTGTGTAGCCGTTACAGTGCCCATCACTGGTCAGATTTTAATTCTGCGATTGAGCACATAGGAAATATAGTCAGAAAAGGTGGCTATTTGCTTATTATCGATATTGAGGGCGACATAAATAAAATTGTCGACACACACTTACAAACTATCGAGTATCTACGTGACCCATCACATGTACGAAACCGCGATCATACTGAATGGCGGGAAGTAATTGAAAATGCTGGCTTCACCATTGAAAAATATAAAAGCTGGTCAACCAGGCTACAATTTGACTCATGGGTAAGCAGAATGAACACACCAGCAGATAAAGTGGGCATACTCAAGCAATTACAGTTAGATGCTAACCAGGAAGTAAAGCGAGCATTATCGATAGAGAAAGATGCTAGCTTTACCTTACAAACTGGACTTTACTGGGCAAAAAACAATAAACCATCAACTAACGGTTATAAGTAAGATGATCAATAAACCAATAATCCAGCACTATAATCCTGATAAAGAGTATTTCTTTATTGAGGGGTGTTATATAAATGAGTTATCTAATCATGCATCAGATCCGGATGTGTCAATTGCTCGAGCCAGAGTCAGGCCTGGAGTCACAACACAATGGCATCATTTAAACCAAACAACTGAGCGTTATATAATTCTCGCAGGTCAGGGTATCGTTGAAATAGGCGAAGAGCTATCACAAGTTGTATCAACTGGTGATGTAGTTATTATTCCCCCTTTAACACGGCAGCGTATCAGTAATAACGGTGAAAACGATCTGATATTTTTAGCTATCTGCTCACCACGGTTTACTGAATCAAACTATACTGAGCTGAGCTAGGAAGAGATTATCCATTTTTTCGTCGAGAATAATCCAACACATCTCTAATGAATCGTTTATCACTTTTTGTAAGGCGTTTACTCTGACGATAATAGAGCAAAAAACGTAAACGCTGTGTTCTGGATAAGTAAAGCGATGCATGTTTATCTAAACTAGCAATATCCTTAACTTTACGTTTTGAAAGAAAAGTGCCGAACCAAAAACAACCAGATGGACAATCAATAAGAAACAGCTTTGGCTGGTCACTATTCTGCTGTATTAGCAAATTTCGTAAGAATAAATCGTTATGACAAAACCGATGCTCATGGAGAATACGCGCCATCTCAGCAACCTGCTTTATCACTTGACTCAGCCAAGCCTTATTTTTAAATAACTCAGGTGAATTACGGGAAATATCTTCAAGATTAGAACTGTTGTTCACAGCTAAAGTAACTAATGCACCCTTAAGCGTATGTGTAAAGCGATAGCGCTCACCATAGGCAATCACAGCTGCAGCATTGAGTCCCCATCTTAAGAAACGCTGTTGATTACGAATTTCCATCCGCAAACGTGAATAACCTAAGTGACTTCTAAGACCCTTGGTTCTAAAGTAGCGTTTAATATAAAAGCCTGTATCCTCTATATTAAATCGCATTACTTCACTTTGTGTTCCCTTAGAAATGATTGTCGCTTGATAGTCGAATATACTTTCTAATGTTGGGCAATAATCTAAGAACTTTGTCGCGATTTCAGTATTACTCGCAGACCAGACTTCTTTAATCAATGCTCGCCAATCCTCTACTCTTTAAATCAACACGTTATTCTGCTGATTTATAGTGGTTATAGGTAAAGGCATTAATGAGCTTTACGTACAGACAGAATTTGTTGTTATTTTACCTCAGATAGACACCTTTTTTTATTTATTTGTGATAAATACAACAGATTACAATGATTTAAAATGATTTTCCTTATTTAATGGCTGACAAAGCGCTGACAATCCTTTGTAACATCATCTATCAAAGGCTGGATTTGCTTAATTACCTCCTGCTTTTCATCGGCATTGACACTTTGGTCATCACGGGTGAAGACGGTATAGTGAAAATAATCTGTTGAGGTAAAAGGAAAGGTAATTTTGTGGTTGTTATCTATAACAGAAAGATAATTATAGTTACCAACAACCAGATACGGCAGTATGGAGTTTAAATCGTCTGCAAGCGCATATTTATCAGCATTTGTTGTTACACCCAGTTTCTCCATCAACGTGGCAGGAATCTGGATATGAGAGGTTGTATGTCGTATATGTTCTGGCTTGGTACCTGGAATAGATAATATAAGTGGGACATGGATTTGTTGCTCAGGAAACATTTCATTATGCCCATGGCCCCAATGTCCATTTTCCATGAATTCTTCACCATGATCGCCAGTGAATAAAATAATCGTATCATCTAATAGCTTGTTTTCTTGTAAATAATTCAGCAAACGCCCTACTTCAGCATCGATGGTGTGTGCAGCATTGATATACCGATTGTGGATTTGCTCAATATTATCCCTGAGATTGAGATCAGCATAGTTCATATCTTTAAGATAATCTTTCCTGATAGCCATTGATTCAGGAAATGCATAAGGGGCATGTGTGGACTCAAAAAACATAAAGCTATAAAAAGGCTTATTTTTCACACGTGTATCGATATTACTGATGACATGACTGATATTCTGATGATCGCGTGCCCATGGTTCTCCATCTTTTAATTCTTCCATCACAGATTCAGGCATATTATGAAAAACCGTATCGCGTAATTCTGGGTAATCAAAACTCTGGCTTGTGTGCAAATCAAACTGATAACCTTTATCACGCAAAACATTCAGCAGCACAGGCGAAATCTTTTGTTGCTGAAAACCATACCAGTATGGTGCATCAATGCCATAAAACATCGATAGCAATCCCATCCTTGTCCGATTACCACCGCTGTAATGATTATCGAATGTGAGTGATTTTTGAGACAATTTCCATAAATTAGGTGTTATTTCCGGATCAAGTAAATCCCAACGAAATGACTCTGCAACAAGCATAATTATGTTTGGATATGTTGCTAACGGTTCTGTTGCAATCGTCTCCAATGGATAATGTATCTTTCCATGAGCTAGTCTCAGCTTTTTAAGCCCACCTTGTTCAATACCCATGTTTTTGAAAAAGCTATGGGCACTCGATTTGAGATGGAAGGGAATAACACTAGAGACTTGGATAAAGTCGTCTTTGCCCGTATAAATACTGTAGGCGTAAACACTTTCTTCTAATGGGGCCAGCAGTAATAAGATCGCTAAAGCGCTTATGTAAACACGTCGTGAAACTGTAAAGTGGGTTCGATATACCAATCTACCAGATAGCCACATCAATAAATACGTAAATACAATAATAGCGATAACCTCAGTAGCTATAGTCACTTTGGTCGATATCGTAGAGCCTAGGGCATCAATACCACCTGGGGTGATTATCAGATTCCACACAAATCCGTTAAAGTGATATTCATAAAGCGTATAGATTTCATAGTCTGCATATAATGCTAGAAATATTACTGATGTCAGTATCCAGGCAACCTGCCTACTCACCAGCAACCACTTTTTCTCATAACGATTGTTAAAAAATGCCACGAGATCAATCAGTTTTGTGATCACTAATGCTGGCAATATATACAAGAAGGCATAGATTGCAGATGAGAAAAATAAATAGCTATTTAACCAGTTGCTATCAGTTTTTGCGTATGGCCAAAATAAGCAGGTGATAGAAAATAAAATTAGATAACTTACAACAAAAAATAATCTAAGTTGACGGGCGTGATTCAGCATAGTAACAGTCCATAAATAGTGGTCGTTACGATAATGGACTTTGCTTAACAAGATATTAAGTAGTTTAGATGAGCTGAACAAAGCACCTTTTCAGTTATCATCGTCTAAGTACAAATTATCTGAAAGGCTCTATAAAGCTCAATATTGCAGGAGTCTTCGATCAGCTTGGCAGAGTAGGAGACAATAAAAAAGACCAGCCACATACAGGATGAGCTATTCTAATATCCAAAAGCCTGTCGGTGATCTACTTTATTGCCTGCATCTCTGTAGGCGCCCCTTCAGGTTTGCTTCACTTATTCAAAAGGCTTATCGCCAAGGATGGAATCTATGCAAAGCAATCTCTGGCACATTGCTTATCGCTGCTTTTTGTTAGTCACAAGCAAGTGATGTGAGCCAACCATACAGTTACGATTACTCGTCACAGGGTGTGTTGCCCAGCACAGGCAGGTTAATATAAAACAGTGAGACATAAAAAAAGCCCATCCGTTGGGATGGGCTTCTCTTGTATATAAAGCCTGGCAGTGACCTACTTTATCGCCTACATCCTTGTAGGCGACCCTTCGGGTTCGCTTCGCTCATTCAAAAACGCTCCCGACGTTTTTGTCACGGCGTTCAAGTAGGTCATGATCTAAACTTCAA
>NZ_AFIG01000002.1 GCF_000214595.1 Methylophaga thalassica MP
CAATTTACTGGGAAAGCAAAGAAGAATTTACGGATAAACGAATCCTGGCACAAGACACTGTAACTAAAAAGACTGTAGTAATACATCTTTCTTCCAGTGAATCTCGTGGTAGCAAAGAGCAGGTTACCATCTTATATCCAGAGTCTGAGAAAGATATACCTTCTTCAAATTCTGATGATAAAAAGCCAACACATTATGGATATGAGACCTTAACAAGAGTAGCAGCTCATCATCTATATGCACCTGAGAGGCTTATCAGCATTCCCGAAGGTATACATCGTATTAATGTTGCTCAGCATTCTGACAGTCACCTGATCAGAGGGTTAATAATAAATATGACCCCTGTTATCTCATTTTCCAGTGGTGGCCTATACATCACAGCAGTAAAACTTGAGAACAAACAGAAAGAACGAGTAATTCTAGACCCACGCCAAATTCGAGGGAAGTGGCTGGCAGCAACATTTCAACATGCCTCTCTAGGGCCAGCTGGTGAGATAACGGATACCACGGCTCTTTATCTAATTTCTGATCGACCATTTTGGGAGTCGTTCTAATGGCTGAAAAAAGGACTAACAAACTCATTCCTATCATCGCATTAGGACTGATAGTGATATTGGTAGCAGTTGTAGCTCGTAATTCTGATAAAGAAGCTGCCGAGCAAGTTAAGCAACTTAGGGATAATTATGTTCCTGATGGAGATACTACTGATGACACACTCCGAACATTAACAGCACTTGTGCAAGAGATGCGTGAGGAAAATGACAGGTTAATAGCAGAGCAAAATCAAATAAAAGAGCAGCTCGCCAACCGTCCTAAAGAGAATACAAACACAAAAACATCAATAGATTATTTGATGGAGCGTGTAGATGAATTAACAAACACCCAAAATGAAAATCCTCCAGAGCTAGATAGCTTTGATATGGACATTGAAATACCAGACATACAGCCGCAAACCGATATCTGGGTTGAACCCATTGGTGCATCAACGACTTTAGATGAAACAGGAATGACTCAAACTTCATTCAGTCCATCAACAACACTGGATACAGCATCTGACATTCTTGGTGATACTAGTGCTCTAGATAATAGCATTGGCCAAAGCATCACTGGCGGCACGAATCAAGAGATCATAGTTGAACCTGTTTACACAATTCCTAAAAACTCCACATTAATAGGATCAACATCAATGACAGCATTAATGGGACGTGTACCTATTAATGGCAGTGTCGAAGACCCTTACCCAGTAAAGATCATAGTTGGAAATGAAAACCTGACCGCAAATGGTCTTGAGCTGCCAGAAGTAAGCCATATGATCTTTTCGGGTACTGCCACTGGTGACTGGACTCTTTCATGTGTCAGAGCGGATCTAACATCGGTGACCTATGTTTTTGAAGATGGAACAATCCAGACGTTAAACGAAGGTGATCAAGAACTCCAGAATAGCAATGGCTCAGGAAATGTTAATCGACTTGCATGGATTTCAGATAACCGTGGTATTCCCTGTGTCTCAGGAAAAAGAATATCAAATGCAGGTGCCTTTCTTGCAAGTTCAATCTTTGCTAAAGGTATTGAAGCAGGGGCTAAAGCGGTCGCAGACGCTGAAACTACACGCATAGTATCGCCTCAAGGAGACACAACTTCATCAGTTACGGGCGATGCATTAAGAAACTCTGCCTATGAGACTCTTTCCGGTGGCACATCTGCAATCAGTGAATGGCTACAAAAAAGACAACAACAAACATTCGATGTGATCTATGTAGATACAGGTTCTAACGTAGCAGTCCACATTGATGCTGAATTACCTATTAACTACAAACCTAATGGCAGGAAATTAAGACATGCGCGTTTCAACAGTAAAGATATCAATCGTCGCCTTGATTAGTCTGTTATCAGCTTGTTCATACCAAACAAAAGATGACTTACTCCCTCAAACTGGACCAACTATGAAGGAATTATATCGTAATCACGAAAGTAGCCTGCTAGTTGGTAGCGAGAAAAAAGTATCCTCTACATCAGGGATTCGAGACCGACTCACTGGTAATAAAGACGTAGACTTAGCTGGATATACGCGTGATGTAAACAGCGAAATCGAGCAACAGTTTCCTCGTCTCCCCAACCCGACACTAGTAATGTACGTCTACCCGCATCTATCTACGGCCTCACGCCTACCAGTTCCGGGATATTCAACAGCCTTCCCTTTCTATGAACGTCCTGAATATGCAATGCCAGGTGAACTGTAATGCTTAATAGTCTATTTGAGAGAAAATCAACAACTACTCACACCCCATTAAGAAAAGAAGATGTTCGTAAAGACTATATTGAACAACCCTCGTTCACGAATCTACTTCCATGGAGAGAGTATGACAGTGAAAATCAGGTGTTCTTACTTGAAGATGGCAAAGGTATAGGTGCGCTTTTTGAAGTTGAGCCTGTTGGTGTAGAAGCGAAGACAGATGACTACATACTGGAAATACAGGAAAAACTACAAGCCACTATCACAGAAACAATACCTGAAGATAATGTTGCGCCATGGACCTTACAGTTCTTTGTTCAAGATGAACTAAGTGTAAGAACACTCACAGACCAGATTCGAGAATATGCACACCCAAGGGCAAAAGACACACCATATACAAAGCACTTCCTCGATGTAATGGATGAGCATTTACGACAAGTTGGTCAGCCAAACGGACTTTTCAATGATGAGGTTGTTACTGGTGGGAGATGGCAGGGAAAAAGACGCAAAGTACGCATGTGTCTATATAGATATTTTCCTGAAAACTACAAGTCCGATTACGATAGAGATGTTAGAGAATTAGGTCGAATTCGTAAAAGGTTAATAACCCAGTTTATAGGTATTGGAGTCAGAATACGGATTGGAGGTGGTAAGGAGCTATATGAATGGATGTTACGGTGGTTTAACCCCAATCCTGTTATCACTAAAGGCGATTGTGAGGAGTTATTAAAAGCTGCACCTTATCCTGGAGATGAAAACTTACCATACGGTTATGATCTAGCTGAACAATTGACTCTCACCCGTCCACGCTCAGATGCTGATAAAGGCGTCTGGTATTTTGATGGAATGCCCCATACGGCCATTAGTGTTCAAGCATTGAGAAGAGTACCTGAAAATGGAGTCTTCACTGCTGAGCGATCTTCAGGTGAGCATACATTTGCTATGTTCGACAGGATGCCTGAAGGCACAGTAATGTCGATGAGCATTGAAATAAAGCCAAGAGATCAAGTTACTAACCATCTTGGACGAATTATGCGTTCAGCTGTGGGAGACAATGCAGAAGCAGAAATAGCCAAACAGGAAGCTAAAATCGCTCAACATGAATTAGCAAAGAACAATACTTTATACCCGGTTTACATCAGCTTTCTGGCTCGTGCCGATAACCTTCAAAAACTAGATGATGCTGTTTCTATCATCGATTCTTTACTACTAAGTAACAGACTACAGCCAATTTCGGAAAAGGAAGACTTACTTAAACAGGACATGTACATCCGAAGTCTACCTATGAAGTTTGATAGCTTAATGGTACAAAAAAAACAGCGTCGTTCGAGACTTGTTTTTTCTCGTCATATTGCCTCATTGCTGCCTGTATATGGTCGGTCTAAGGGTACAAATCATCCAGGCCTTATGTATTTCAATCGTGGTGGCGAACCACTCTTAGTTGATCCATTAAACAACCAAGACCGCAAGAAGAATGCACATGCACTAATTATAGGCCCCACAGGTGCGGGTAAGTCTGCATCTCTTGTTGATGCAGTCATGAAGATTGTTGCAGTTCATAGGCCAAGAATCTTCATTGTTGAGGCTGGGGACTCTTTTGGTCTTCTTGGTGAGTATATGGTTAAACATGGATTAACTGTAAATCAAATGTCAGTTACACCTAGCGCTGACATCTCACTCCCACCATTTACAAATGCTATGAAGCTTCTTGAGCTGTCAGAAGAGGAAGTTGTAACCAAAGATGATGATGAATCAACCCTCGATGATGAGGAAGAGGACCGTGATTATTTAGGTGAGATGGAGTTAGCAGCTCGCGTAATGATCACTGGTGGTGAGAAGAAAGAAGATGACATGCTTCATCGTGCTGACAGGTTGGTAATAAGAAAAGCAATATACAGAGCAGCACAAAGCGCCAAAGATGATGGCCGAACACAAGTACTGACAGAAGATGTTGTTACTGCAATGCGTCAGACAGAAGATCTGGACCAAAATAGAACTGCACGAGCTATTGAGATGGCTGACGCGATGGAACTTTACTGTACCGGTGTTGAAGGAAAGCTTTTTAACCGAGTAGGCACTGAGTGGCCCGACGTAGACATAACTATCTTCGACATGGGCATACTCGCTAGAGAAGGTTATGAGGATAAATTAACTGTTGCCTACATGAGCTTAATGAATCACGTCCATGCTCTCGTCGAACGTGAACAGCATGAAGGTAGGCCAACACTCATGCTCACGGACGAAGGGCACATTATCACAAAGAATGCCACTTTAGCTCCATACATAATCAAGATAGTAAAGATGTGGAGGAAGCTAGGGGCGTGGTTCTGGATTGCTACTCAAAACTTAGAAGATTTTCCGGATGATAGCCGTCGAATGTTGGCTATGCTGGAGTGGTGGATCTGTCTAGTCATGCCTCGCGATGAAGTAACGCAAATATCACGGTTTAAGGATCTCACAAAAGAACAAGAATCAAAGCTGCTAGCAGCCAGAAAATCACCAGGACAATATACAGAAGGGGTGATTCTTACTGACAACCTTGATCCTCTATTCAGAGCTATACCTCCAGCAATATCACTGGCCTTAGCCATGACTGAACAACACGAAAAAGCAGAGCGCCGCGAGATTATGGAAGAAACAGGCTGTGACCGTGTTGATGCTGCTGAAATAGTTGCTGAGAGAATTAAAAAAGCTCGCCGTGAACACAGTTTGGAGGCCGCAGATGCATAAGCTGACATTTATTTTATTATTGTTATCATCCAACTTTACATATGCCAATCAACTTATCGTTGAAGCCTTCTACGATAAAAATACTCGACTAATTAATATTCATCTAGCTGAGAGAGTGTCATTACTGACAACATATGATCTGAGTGCGCCTGATAGATTCAATGAAAAATTGAGTAAAGGACTTTCTTCAGATCCGTTAATTGCTCAGAAACAAGCAAAAGAACGAATCCTAGCTCAAGGAAGTGAAATTCAATCCCAATTGATTTCTGCCTATGAGGGCTCTCTTAAAGCCATGCAGTATGAAATAACTAAATTACCTGCTGTCGTATTTAATAACGGTCAACAGGTAATCTATGGTGAAAGTGATGTTAACAAGGCAATAAAAATCTACTACGGAAAGGTAGGTAAATAATGAATAAGGCCTTAGTAATTACTTTATCTGCTTTACTTCCGTTTACAGTAAACGCTGACTCAGAGACTATCAATACCGCTGACATTATAGCTTCTGCAGCGAGCGCTTCATGCATAGACTACAAATTGGTTGGCGTATGTTTCTGGCTTAGATGCACTGGGAATAGCTGTGATGTTGAAACATCACCAAAAATTGCCCATCACAACCCAGATATTGTTGTTAGTGCTCATAATGGAATTGGAAGTAATCCATGGACTGAGGCAAATAGTATAGTTGGCAGTGTGTCTCAATCTGCCGTGGGCTCACTAATTAATAAAGCCGCTTCTATAGATGCTGGAAGTAATCAAACAAGCAAAGGAACAGATCTAAACACGCTGAAATTCAAGTCTAGTGATGCTATTGGACACCCAGTTTCCTCAATCTCATTTAGCTATAGCTGTCCTTCACAAGCCACTGCGTTCAATCCTTATTTTGTATCTGGAACAGACTCTATTGCCTGGCGTCTTGGAATCCCTGAGACAGCTTATCCAGATGCTCTTATTCCTGGAAGAAGAGAAATAGGAAGCTACCCATCGAACACATGGGGATCTGTTTACCCAAGAAGCGGTTTTATCTCTCAATCATCTGATGCAAAAGCAGCAGCAGTAATAGCTCAACGTGTTGGCGATATTGTTACACGAAGTGGACAGCCACATGTATATCAGTCTTTATCAGGCACTCCTAGCTATAACGGACGTATATGGCCACCTGGAGCATTAGAGGAAAATTCCAATAAAAATGGAAAGTGGCAAATGCTTGCTCCAAAAATATCAAATAGCTGCACTGTATTTGGTGAGAACGACACTACATCTCTAGCTGGTTGGGATGGAAATGGTAACAACGCATTAACCGGCAACTATGCTTGGACGTTATGGCGTTCTTATCAATGCTGTGAAAGAAAAGGCCAGCTTTTTCTATATAGCGTTAATTTCATGTCATACCCATAAGGACCACGTTTTGAAACATAAATATTTAGCATTAGTTACTTCCCTCATGTTCTCAGCAAATGCAACAGCTGTCGGATTACAAATTCCTGACTCAGAGTCGGGCTGGTATTACAGTATTGGTGGTCAACGCTCAATTTCAGCACCAGCTTCACCAATTACAAACAGCATAATTCTCGGAGGGTCACTTGACTGGGGTAGTGGCTTCAATTGTAGTGCATTTGATCCAACTCTTGGCGTCGCTAACACATTAAACCAAGTAAAGAATGGTGTTGATGCAATACAACAACAGGTAACTGATGCTGCTACTGGAGCAATTGCCTCACTACCTCTTTTAATGCTGCAGCGTGCCAATCCTGGTTTATATGAAATGCTTATGAATAGTATGGCAAGAGCACAACAAGGCGTCAGGGTCTCGACACAAAGCTGCGAACAAATGCAAAAGACTATTTCTCAAGGTGGAAACCCATTGGAAGGATGGATTGATATCTCTCGCACACACGACTGGAAAGACCAGATGGGTAATGGAGGTTATAGGAGTGCATCGGTAGATGTTGTTGAAGCCAAAGAAACGGTAGAAAAAAACAACGGTGATAACGGTGTTACATGGCTTGAAGGCACTAAGGCTGGAGGGAGAGGGCAGAGACCAATCAACATACCTACAGATATAGTTAAAGCAGGCTATAACCAGGCCTTAAATCGCGGTGCAAATTCTAATATGGCTGCTACAAATAATAGCGGTAGAGTTGCTGAACTATGGTCTTCTCCAAATGAACTGATGGTCTTCAGTCGGTCATTACTAGGTGAAGAAAAGATAAGAACTTATTCCGACCGGCCTACAGAGACAGTACCTTCCAGAGGTATGGCATTTGAAATCAATAAAGAAGTCGAAAGGTTAACTCCAAAATATGATGCTTTAATCGATGGGAGTATGGAATTAAGCGGTGATAACTTGCTGGCTATATCCTCTCCCAGCGTAGTTATAACATCCGGCACTATTCAATCTTTGAGGAAGATGACACCTGCAGAGAGAACTATTCTTAAGAATCGTTTAATACTAGAGGTTGCAACTGCAATAGTGATTGAGAAAGCATTGATGCTGATCAGGCTTCTTGGCTCAGGCTCACAAGAACCTAATGTTTCACAAAATGGACCAGCTCAAGAATCTGCCCAGAAATATACTGACCGCCTCCAGCAGTCAATTGACGAAACACTATTCGAACATGAAATGAATAAACGTTTAGCGTCATCAACATCACAAACAATTAGAGACATTGATGCACTAAAAGAGCGTATTGGCAATGCAGTAAGAACCCCAACTGGACGCAGCAACACGCCTAATCAAACTATCGATTCTGAGAGAGAATAATGGCTGGTTCGAAAAGAGCACATCGATATTTAAAGGGATCGTTAAAATTCCTTGTGGTAACGACATTAGTGATTATCGTGTCATATGGTCTATTAAATGTAGTTGCAGAAACACATGAAACAGCGACTGCATTACTTCAAGCAATGGGTTCTATCGAGTCGAAACTACGATATTTAAGATGGTTACTTCTAGCAGTCATCATTATCTTCTGGGATGAAATTATCCAAGCTATAGCTAGTTACAAAAAGCTAGATGAATCACAGACTTTATACGCAAAACATATGCGCTGGCGAATTGCTGCTTATATTATCGCTTTCGATATCTTTGTCGTAGAAGCTCTTCCTGCCCAAATATTGAGTTAAATTATGGCTACCGGTAGTTTTATTGAGATGTTTATGACCACTTTTGGGTGGCATTTGTATGAAATAGTGTGGGGGATAATATCTAGCACTGGTTTAGCATATCTACCTTTCTTCGCGGTCATAATCGATAATGTTATCAAACCGATTGAAAGCCAAGAAGCAAAAGCTGCTGCTGTTACATCACTTAGACGACTAGAGATAGACATCATTAGACTCATCTTTATGATGATACTTGCTGTGTCACCCTATATGACAATCCAATTCGGTGCTATTTCCTATACTAAGGCCTGTCAAGCTGATACTGGAACTCCCGGTGAGACAATAAAAGCTGGAAACTCGGGCACAAGATTTGACTCGATTTTCAAATCAAATCTATTGAATAATCAGGAGGCTAAAGCACCACCATGGTTCTATATAGTTATGTCTATCACTGGTGGTATAAATGATGCCGTTATTGTTCGATTACCTTGTGAAATCAACATGCGTCAGGCGGCGTATGAAATGTCTTCTACAAACATTCAAAATCCTCATCTAAAAAGACAAACAGAAAGATTCGTAAAGGAATGCTACAAACCTGCTGTAGCTGATTTTTATAATGAGCGAAGACAATTGCCGGATGAATTCGAAATTAATGATATAGACTGGCCAGGCTCGAAGTACTTTAACCAAAACTATTACAATTCAGCCTATGCAAAACATCAAGTTCCTGGTTTCAGATTTGATAAAAACCGAGAGAGTGACAAGGCATATGTCTCAAAAGATCAAGAGGGTGCTACACCTGAATATGGATATCCTAGTTGTAGCGAGTGGTGGAACTCTCCACAAGGTATCAAGGCTGGACTTGTAGAAGAATTTCCAGCCCCTTTAATGCATAAAATAACGACATGGACTGCTGAATCTAGTCTCGAAGCAGAAAATCAAGCTATCAGGCAAATGCTAAAGAATGAAGGTCCAGAAATGACTAAAGGCCTTGATATAAGTGGAAATGGAAAGTCTAGTGGCCTAGATAGAGAAAGTTTCACGGATGCCATTTATGATGTTGGTGGCTCGATCATTGGTACATCTGGTGTTTGGTTGGCAGAAGTTCTTATCGCTCCAGTAACTTATGCAGTTACACAAATGGCCCCGTATGTTCAAGCAACCATGTTGATGACCACATATTTTTTATTACCATGGGTTCTTATAGTTGGTAACTATTCATGGAGTACTATAAAGACAGCAACCATAACAATATTTGCAGTTAAGTTCTGGACATCTATATGGGCTGTTGCCGACTTTCTTGATAATAAATTAGCTCAGGTCTTGAGTGAAGCTAGTGGTAACACTGGGATAATGGGATTCTTCGATCATCAAAATCAGCTCATGGCATCAATGATAGATATTATTATGCTTGGAATTTATACAGCTGTACCTTATTACTTTTTGCAAATGTTAGGCTGGGCTGGTGAGCATGGCGCATCTGCACCTACAAGTACAACGTCGGCTATGACAAATGAAGGCAGAGCTGCTGGTCAAAAAGGGGCCTCCATAGCTGAAGGTGCAATCACGAAGTAAACCAAGAGAGCATAGCTCTCTTGGTATTTAATTTATTCGTAATACTGACCAAACAATCGGCGTGCTTTTTGCGCTTCTGATTCATGTCCATGATAACCAAAGACATTTCTGTCTTGGTAATCTCGACCTGAAGCCGATTTGCTTTTTGCATGTAGTTTCAAAACGTATCTGAATGTCTGCCATGAAAACTTGATTGCGGCCCACGTCAATAAGGCTAAAACAACCATGAATTTGCCCTCAGTAGAATTAATCGCTTTGTGACGAGCAGTTTTACTTATCAGTGCAATGAGTATGAACAAGATTTGTAAACCGACAGCGACTAATGATGCTAAGAAAAAAAATGGGGCTACCCTCACAAAAACATCGAATATAGCCAGCAACAGGGCTATAGCAACAGTAATGGCAGCTATAAATGGCATTAACTTAACCATTGGTTTTAGTCGATAAGGAATCGACTGCTCATGTACTTCTGTTGTTATTTTTTTGTAAAACATGAATAGCCATCCTGGAATAGTTATGAAAGCTATTACTAGAAGAAAAACTGTTGTTATATCACTCATGATTAATAAACCTTTAATGTTGAACACATCCAGTCAGAAAGCAACTATCAAGGTCTTTTGTGCAGCCTGTTACAGTGCTAACAATGATTATTCTTGTGAATGTCTATAACTATAAGTTTATAACGCTTCATTGATAGCGCAAGCTCTGAGAGCACAATCTATAGAGCTTAATAAAAGAAGTGTCTACTAGTTCATATTCTGTGTACTCAAAGACAATGGTATAAGCTTGAATGGCTTTATATAAAGCGATATGATTCAGACTTCTTTGTAACTATAGAATTTAGTTACAGGAAGTGCCACAACCACTTCATGTTGTGCCCATATGTAACTGATTATAGACCGGTTACGATGTTAATTCCCATACCTCTACGGATGTATGGAAGCATCAACCCATAAGGGGATTTATCTCTCCTTATGGGGGATAGATCTATCTCCATGGGTTGCTTTAATCAACTTTGAGGAGAAAGAAAGATGCAAGATATCATTCCCACATTAGCCACTACTGCTTTTCTTGTTTTTTGTTACGATCAAAAAGTCATTGCTTCACTGCAGCGCCAAGGAAAATACGATCCTGATACACATCAAACGGTACTATCAAGGTTGTTTTTATCACCAGTAAAATTGTTGTTATCACCTCTTTTACTACGCTTAAATCCAAATAGTGAGGAGAGCACAACTTGGAAGCCAGAAGGTGATTTGAGTTTGTTTCAATATGACACAACAGTATGCCTGGACAGTAAAGGAATGAAGACGCGTTTATCCTATTTTTTTGATGATAACCAGCACGCTTGGTACATGATAGAAAATATTAACAATAAAGGCGTTACGGTTAAGCCACCCCGGTTTGAACCTGCTACAGTATCGTTCGATGCTAAAAAGCTTCAGTACGTGATGTAGACATGCCAGCCTCATTCAGAAATGAATGGGGCTTTTTCCTTTGATGATACCTTAATCCCTTATTCACTTTATCTAACCGGCATTAACCAATATCCGGTTATTCCTACACATTTATTGCTTAAACATCTAAATTTGCCGGACTTACCTCCCGGAGACAAAGATGTTTGGTCGACGAAAAAAAAAACCACCTGCATCATCCACAATTCCATCAGACGGAATACCATTTCTAACTGCAAGCGATCTGCTCAGTCCTCATGAACGACTCATTAAGAAAATAAGAAATGACGCCGGATGTACGCGAGAATACTTTGATAATTATTACTTACCTGCATTAGAGCGACTTGCTGAGATGCTGCAATTGAGACCTTTTGGGCATGAAGGAGAGTATGCAAAGAAAGGTGGCGCTATTCAAGTTGCCATTAAGCGTGTTGCACTCACACTAAAACTCAGATTAGGAACTTTACTTCCACTTAAATGCAAACCAGAGGAAATATCGCATAGAGGAGAATGTTGGACGTATGGACTATTCATTACCGCTCTTCTAAGAGATTTTGGCGGTCAAATGCTTGGAGTAAAGATAATAGGATTTACTAAAGTAGATAAAGCCGCGGGTGAATGGATTTGTTGGAAACATTCTATGAATGAATATCATCACTACAGGATGAAGAAAGAAGAGGGCATAACTAGGTCACTCTCATATACAACCACTGCTTTACATATTCGAGATATTGTACCGACTCACGGTATTGAGTGGATCTACAGTGATTTAGAGCTTATGGACTGTATGCTAGATATACTCACCGGTGCACGAAAGATTCAAGATAACCCTCTTTACTCCATTATTGTACGGGCAACATCGACACTTCGAGATGAAATCACATTTGAAGCAGCAATGAATACTCTTGAAGAAGGAACACAGAATAACGAACCTCAAAGTTCTACTAATGAGCTCATTGATAAGGAGACTGGTGAAATATCGATAGTAAGTGCAAAAACAGATATGCGGCATACTGGTATTGATACACCTACAACTATTACCCCCTCAAGTGGCCAGGTAGAAACATTACCATCAAATGATATCCCACCTAAAATGGATGACCCACCTCAAAGCATTGAAGACTACCCACCTGAACCGGAAGATGAGGTAACTCCTCAGAATTTTGTTGCAAGACTCAAAATTGATATGCAAAAAAAACGTATTACTCCTGAATACGCAAAATCTGAAGGTAATAATATTAAAGTTAAATATCCGAGTACATTCCGGAGTTATACCGATAGTCCATCTGAGCTACTTAATGATCTGAGACTCCTTGGACAGGTTATTGAGGAAGGTGCTGTGAAAGGAATATCCTCTGACCGCATAATTATACTTAAAGGTTAAATTGCCAGGATAAATAAACAAAGGTAAGATTATTTTTAATGAGTTCTGCGTACTTGATTTTTCAAGTACCTGAAGTCTCACAGCTACTTTATGCTGTGCTATAAAATACTGACTAAGGTTAGTATTTAGAATATGTCGCTGCCTCTGATGAAGCAGTAAACCTCAACCCTGAAGGGAGAATGTCTCCCTTCAGGGGATGTTCTCCCTTTTTTAATGGAGAATATATATGAGGCAAAACTACAAAGATATGAAGGATGATGTAAGGAAAATGGCAATCGCTCTCATGATTGCTGGACTTGCAGGATATATCCTTGACAGTGTTGGTCTAATTAATACGTCTATAATAGTAGGTATTGGACTAACCCTTTGGATCTTTGGGTTAGTTGAACGTGATGCTATGGAGGAAGAGTGATGGAAATTGCAGCATTAATAGGTGTATTAGTACTGGGTGTTTATGCGGTAGCAAGCTACCAAGAACATCATTATTCCAAAAAACATAAAAAACACAAAAAAAACTAACACAAGAGATTACTTCCACGGAAATAATCAAAAGCCCCTGTCACTCAACATGTCAGGGGCTTTTTTTTCAAATAAAAAATCAGAAAGCTAGCCAGGATTAAAACAAAGCATCGACTCCAGCTTGTGATATTAATTCGATTTCATTATCAACGTCAGTTTGTCGTGGCTGATGAATTTCATTTTGCTTAGTGTTTCCAGTTTGGGCCTGTCCATTTAGTTTACCTAGCTGTACAAGACCTAAAAGCATTAACTTTCTTGCCTGATAAGCGCGGCCACGATCACTAAACATAGATAGATATTCGTATAGTTCAGGATCTTCTTTACGAGGTATTTTTTGGTTCATTCTAATCTGTTCAACCATCAGGCTACCTCACGATTTAGCTTTGCAAACCAGGCTTCACCAATCTTTTGAAAACCAAGTACATTTGCCACGACAGAATTCTCATCACAGTGAATGTTATGTTTTGGAAGTAGTTTCTTGATTGGATCCAGAAAGATTTTTGCTCCACCACCCACAAGGATGATCTGATCTATGCTTCTACCATCACCCACTTTATTGGATATTGCATCGACTGCCGGCATAATCTCACTGACTGCAGTT
Organism: Methylophaga thalassica MP; assembly: GCF_000214595.1. Lineage (GTDB taxonomy): Bacteria > Pseudomonadota > Gammaproteobacteria > Nitrosococcales > Methylophagaceae > Methylophaga > Methylophaga thalassica. The sequence goes on from NZ_AFIG01000002.1 coordinate 13,602, forward strand.
TGGTGGTATTTTGTTAAATCTATATTCTGGCCATACAATCTAAACTGACCTTTTCTGATACCTTCATCAATATGAGAGATATTGTCGTAATTAATCTTTAAATCCTCACTTATTCCCTTTGCTATAGCTTTAAGGTAAGCACTCATACCTGTTGGATGACTACCACTTTTACCACTAATCTCTCTCAATCCCGTTGAGACAAGAAAGTCCACGGTGAAAAAGCCAGGATCAATAAGTAGGTTACGAGTGCTGCTCAACTCTTCTAGCAATTTAGCTTGTGATGCGTAGTGAAGGAAACCTCCCAAGGGTTGAGAAATTGCGTTGACTTTGCGAACTTGAACATCTCGATTACCAACGCGATGTGTACCTGTAAGGATCTTCTCCAAAATAGCCCGCTTGCTACCCATCAAATCGACTGGTAATCCCACAACGAGAAGGTCTATTACATCAACATTCATTTGTGAGATGGCACCGTATAATAGAGCCATATAGTCCTCAGTCTCGATATAATTATCGTGCATTATGCGAACTCCACCCTCTAGAGCAGCATCAACGCCAGGACCTACTTCATAGTTATTGCCATTAACAACAACCTGGTAAATATCTTCACTCTCTTGAAAGCTGTTTTTATTAACGCTTGGCCGGTTCACAATAGAAGGGAAATGATCAGCCACAGCTATACCATCAATAACATTTCGTATGTATTTAGTATTGCCATAACCTACGTCTACAGCACGGATAACAGGTGTTTTATTCACGAACGTTCCTCCACGGAAATTAGAAACGCGCACAGAGAAGGCGTGATAGCTAGAATAAGTGCGCAGAATTAAATATGAAATGTGGCCTAGAGATGGCCGTTTTGATGCACACTTCCGTGGAAGTTATGCGCAGGAGCGTCAGTAATGACGTGCATGAGTAGGTTACATCGAGCCCCCCTATAAAATCAAGCCCCTAAGAGTCCCACAGGACTCCTGTAGAACACGTCCAAGATATTCTCATCAACAATCCTCTCTAAAATTTGAATAAACGATCCATCACAAGTCCTGCGAGACATCGGCAGGACACCCTAAGTACAAAAACTCACATATTTCTCAGTTTTCTCAAAAAAGCACTTAAATTGGATTGAAAAAAAACATGCTGGAGACTGAGGGGACGAACCAGAATAGAAACCACAGTAAAAACAAGACGATGTAGGAATAATGAGATCTTTATTCCGGACTTAGAGAAAAAATCACTCCGTCAAAATACTTGACAGACTAGGGGGGTATGATCTGAAAATGTACCCAATCTTCAAAAGGGCCCGTTGGGTCTGAAGAGAGCAGCAAGCCAACTGCACATCAAATGGCTCTCTCTAGGCGTTGTTTATCAAACGATGCCCACTCAAAACAAAGACAAAAGAACTGAAATATGCTGAAAAATGCATGTTGTCAGATATCTATGTCTGAAATTCATCATGGACACGGTAACAATCGGATTGCTATGGCGATCAAAGTCCAACAAGTAGGCTGTCTCTATGGAGACACGCATCAATCTAAGTACAGCGAGCTACGGCTTGCCTGTAATCCATACGAAACCACAAAAAGAGTGGCCAAAAACCTGATGTAAACAAAGTCTGCGATCGGAGTAGCGTTTTACTAGGGCGGACATAACGTGATCGAGCATCCTGCTGGCGGGGATTATTGGGAACAAATTCAATCACGATCGTATTTTTGTGTGTATCAAAACCAACCGAACACTTTGTCTATCTTTGACAGGGAGAAACAAAGTGGCTGACTATCGTAAAAATGTCTGTGAAGGGGTAGGTCGAACATCTACCAAAGCTTTGCAGTGATAGAAGCATCATGTCGGGTCTGAACCAAGCCTTCCATGAAAGATATAACTCACGTTTAAGATGATGCCGCAGTTAAGAGCTGCACCTGATGAGAGTTCCCTATCGTATGGTGATTGATTGATAACTACTGATGAAAACTAATGAGTGAATAGAGAGGAAAAGCTGCTTATGTAAATAGATAAAAACTGGAGATAAAAAAATGGATCATTCATTACACGAACCATACAAACCTCAGCTGACAGTTACTGATGGTGTGTATGTATTTGCTGCACCAGAAATGCGTGGGCGACTAAATAGAAATGGTAAACCTTGGACGGTCAGAACCATATTTGTTTATAACGTTCAGCAAGTGCTCTATCGGAATAATTCTAAACATGCAAAACGTCAGAAACCTGTTTCTGAAAAAACAAAAGCAAATAGATTTAATGAAATACGCTCTATGGCACATACACTCCATGACCTGGGGTACCGGATTACGTTGCCTACCCATATTCGTCAAAAGCACGTTAAAGCTTTGACACATTTCTGGGAAGCTAGAGAAGACCTCCAGACTGCCTCTGTAGTGCAAAAAGTATCTATTCTAAGAACCTTTTTGCGGTGGATGGGTAAAGAGGGTGTCATTACTGGACTTAGTGATAAAGAGCTATTTTCCAAACCAGAATTAATGAAGAGAGAATATGTAGCGAAAGAAGATAAAAGCTGGGATGACAAGTACGACATTGATGAGCTAATTCAAAAAGTAAGTGATGACTGCAAGTATTGTGGCCGTCAGTTAAAGCTATCGCATCTATTTGGACTTAGAGCAAAAGAATCAATGTTATTTAGACCCAACCTGGATTACGACAGAGAAGGGCAATTCATTCATGTTCGTCGTGGCACTAAAGGTGGCCGACCCAGAACTGTACCTGTTGAATCAGCAGAGCAACGGCAATACCTGGAAGAGCTTCAGTCATATAGTTATGACACTAATGAGTCAATGATTCCTCGTCGCTCAGATCCAAAGAGCTGGATTAAACATTTTTACCGGGTAACCAAAAGAAATGGAATTTCAAGAGAAACAGGTATAACGCCACACGGCCTGAGACATGGTTACGCACAAAGACTATATACACGCACTACAGGTCATCCTGCAGCAGTAAAAGATGTACCGAAAATTGCACGAGATATAGATATGATTGAGGAAAGGATAGCCAGGCTCATGGTTTCTGAAAACCTTGGCCATAGCAGGGAATCAATCACGAGCGCTTACATAGGGAGTAACGATTAATGTGTTATTCCCATTCAGATATGTCATCAACATGTACCTATTCTCTAATGTCTAGGAGTTACTATTTAAGCGATAACCATTGGGATCGACTTTTAGATATTGTTATTACAACAGGGCAAGTAGATAACCTGAGCACAACAGCTCTTGATGTCCTCAATAGAATTAGCGATAACGGGGACCCAAGCACATATGTATCACTTGTTCAGTTGCACGAGTTAAAACAAAAAACTGGCAAAAGATACTCGAGTGTTTTTAGAGCTATTTCAGAGTTAGTTGAAGCAGAAATTGTCATCCATCGCTATGACATTGATGCTTCAGTTTACATGCTTCATCCACGTTTAATTCATTCAGTCACAAGGATGGTTTCGTGATTAGAGTCAGAAATGATCTACAAACAGCATTCATTCCTCCAAGACCACTAAAACTGCATGATGATGATTATGACGATGACAGGATTACTGTATATTTTGAAGAGACCTACCAGGGTGCTGTAGTGATCATTTCAGGCTCAGTTCACTTGGCAACATTACCAAGTGTAAAAGAAGCAGTAAAACTAGCCAGCTATACCATTATCGGAGCACAATATTGTATTAGGCTCGAGTTAATACCTGATCTCGAATCGAACCACATCACACATCAGAGCTTTGAGGAGTGGCTTACAAGCTGCTCAGAATAAGCTATACAAGTAATACTTGGCGATTAAAATATACTTGTAACGCATAACGTTACATGTTACTATAAATCATGATTAAATCTTTTAAAGACCAGGAGCTTGAAGACTTCTATTTTCACGGCACAACAGCCCGTGGAATACCTAAAGCTATCGAAGGTGCTTTAAGGCGTAAACTAGATATAGTCCATGCCGCCGAAGCAGAGAATGATTTAAAAGTCCCGCCCGGCAATCGCTTTGAGCACTTATCTGGGAAACTGAATGACCGGTGTTCAATTCGTGTGAACAGGAAATACCGGTTGATATTCAAATGGGATGATGGTGAAGCTATTGACCTTTACCTAGATCCACATGAATATAAATGATGAGGTAATTATTATGATGAAAGAATTGAAAATACCTGCTCACCCAACTCCTGTAGGCGAAATGCTAACTGAAGAATTCTTAATTCCTTTAGAAGTCAGCCAAGGACAATTAGCAAGAGCCATGGGGGTTAGTCGCAAGACTGTAAACGAACTTTGCGTTGGTCGTCGAAGCGTAACCGTAGAAACGGCCTTGTTGTTATCAAAAGTACTTGGCACTACATCTGGCTTCTGGCTTAACTTACAGATCATGAATGACATGTGGCAGGCTCAACATAACGAATCATTCACAGAAAAACTTGATCATGCTGCACGATTAGTCGAGGTTGCATAATAACTAAATCATTTTTGGACGATGAAAAGTTACTAAAGACTAAAAAAATGAATCTAGATTGCAAACCGGTCAGAATAATCAAGTAAATTCAACTACAACGTCGCCATCAAAACCTATAGATGACCCAGTCAAACAATGGGGTTTCGATCATATTGGTAAAATTCTTGTCGGTGTGGTTGTAGCACTAATTTTTTTTGGGGGGGGGACTTGGGCTTGGCGGCCATTGATAACAAAATGCTACACCCCTTGTAATTCGTTGCTTTGCTGTATAAAGGTAACACACAAAACGTGAAATTAAAAAATGCCCTTGAGCGCGGCGTTATGCATGACTTAATGAATAAGGTAATTTAATAAATATTTTTTTATTTTTACAAGCCTATTATTTTCTGTTTCAATTTTCGCTGATACGGTTAAGCCTATTTCGGCAGTTGACTTACTTGATTCGTTGAAAAACAACAAAATGAAGTTTGAGCACCTTTATAAAAATCAAGAAATTGAAGTGTATGGAGAAATATCAAGTATTAATGATATTCGTAAAGAGAATTATAGAATTCATATACTTGCTACTACCGCAGAACCAAATAAAAGAGCACTAAATAGTGACGTTATCTGCCTGGTGCCAGAGGGGTCGACATCAGCAAGTAAAGTTTTTGATCTTAATAAAGGACAAAAAATTACTGTAAAAGGCTTATTTAACAGTTACGGAATGTTCGGTTTAATTCAACTTAAAAATTGCAGTATCGAAAATGTATAACTAGGCGGTGTAATTTGCTACGGCAAAAAAACTGGCCTCCATCAGACTGCCGAAACAGTGTATTCACCCTGAGGCAAGGCATTATCTAAATGAATTTTAACTTTCACCAAATAGATAAGCTCTGAAACAAAATACCCCACATCGAAATAATTTAAGTGTCTTACTCAGCATTAAATTTACTAGGATTATTTAAGGATGAGAATGCAATAAAACAGACAAAAAAATGCAAAAGTCAGTTTATTGCTGATAAGTACATATTATTCAAGCATGTTAGTCCATAGTGAAAACTATCATCTCAAGCTGGTTTCATATTGCTATTTAAATAAAGCACTCTCTAAGCTTTTTCCTATTTGCTTTTGTGATTCTATAAGCATCCAGAAATCATCAACAGTGCTAGGAAGGTTGGCAGTACTAAGAATTTTTGCAGCCGATCTATCCATCAAAGCAAACTCATAAATGGATCCAGTAGTATACTCATCCTCATCTAGTGAGCGCCTAATAAATCCAGATATTCTTCTATCAAATCCCAGGTGACTGATAATTTCATAAAAATGTTTATCTATATGATGATCTGGCTGCGTTACCTCCTTATCCCAGGACATGTCATTTCTTGGGTTTGAATATGAAACATCATAACGATTCCCCTGCAACTTCCATTCAAAAAAACAACTCGCGGGATGAAAGTTTAAAGGCATCTCTAAAACAGTAATGTCTTTTATAATCTCGATTTTTGCTACTTTTTCTTGCACATTTCCAATACCTCTATATCCGTACACTCCCGCATACGACAAATGTTCTGACTGCCAGAGCGCATACCTACTATTTAGATATTTAACATCTGAAGTCATGTCATTTGGCAATGGATAACCACTAAAAAATACTTCGCCAGCCATAATTGTTGTTTCTTTATATTTTACCTGCGCCAATTGCTCTGACCTGCCCCCAATATCTAGTCCAACTTTAAATTAGTAATGCCCGTGGTTCTTGAATCAATTTGTCGGTTGGCAGCAGCAAACTCCAATGGCGTTTGATAGCCAAGTGAAGAGTGAGGCCGATTTTCATTGTAGTCAATTCGCCATTGATTGATCAGCTCTCTGGCATGGGCCAGATCACTAAACCAGTGCTCATTTAAACATTCATCTCGAAACTTACCGTTGAAACTCTCGATATAGCCATTTTGCATGGGCTTTCCCGGTTGTATCAGTTTCAATTCAACACCATGTTGATATGCCCACTGATCCAGCGCTTTTCCGGTAAATTCTGGCCCCTGATCAGTTCTTACTGCCACCGGATAGCCTCTAAAGGCAGCAATAGTGTTCAGTGTTCGTGCGACCTGCTCACCAGAGATTCCATGTGCAACCGGTATATCCAGACATTCTTTGCTAAAGTCATCAACGATGGTCAGGCATTTGATGCGCCGACCATTGGCGAGTGCGTCCATTACAAAATCCATCGACCAGGTATGGTTGGGTCTGTCTGGTAGCAATAAAGGCTGACGCTCCACCATGAGACCTTTGCGTCGTTTTCGTTTACGTACCGCCAGTCCAGCTTCTCGATACAACCGATAAACTTTCTTGTGGTTCACATGGCGTCCCTCTCGACGTAATAGCTGATGTACTCGCCTGTAACCAAACCGACGTCGTTCAAAGGCAATCGCTTTAATACGCTGTACCATGTCAGTTTCTTGTGTTGACTGGCATTGGTATCGCATGGTGGCGCGGTTCAGACCGACCAAGGAACAGGCTCTGCGCTCAGAAATAGCTGTTTGTGACAGCATAGAGCGCACCGCCTCCCGCTTATTCCTGACGGTCAGTACTTTCGGTTCAATGCCACTTGAGGGCTTCATTGTCAGCATGGATTCGCAGTAATTTTTTGAGCTGGGCATTTTTCTTGTTCAAGGACTTGAGACGACGGGCTCAGAACTCAAACAGGCGTATTTTTTAACGCAGGTTAACGTCCATCGAAATGCGGTTCGACTAATCTTCACGGAAGACGATCTGCCTTTCAACCGGATARTCCACTCGGCAGCTTTGTTTTCCRCTTAGTGTACGATAAACAGTTCTCGGCAACCATCAGCTTAATGCTCCGAACAACGCTTCATTGGGGCATTTACCCAGCAATAGCAGTCGGGTCATGGTTGTGAAAAATGCGGTAGGCGCCATAACCGTTGCCGATATTTCGAGGCGTAGTATTGGCTACCCTAGATCGCTGTGGAATAACACACTCTGTGGTTTACCCCGCGACTCATACGCCATATCCAGTGCTTTGACGGGCCAAGTCTGCATCAGGCCTAACCGACATCGCCCAACCCACGACACGGCGGGTATATAAATCCAGCACAGCGGCCAAGTAATGCCAGCGATGACCTGTCCAGACATAGGTAATGTCTCCACACCAGACTTGATTCGCTCGGTCAGGCTCAAACTCCCGATTAAGCACATTGGGTATATCCGGCCTTTCAATAGTCGCTAGCTTATAGGCATGAGGGCCTGGCTGTTTGCAAATCAGCCCCAGCTCAGACATCAGCCGTCTGACCTTGAAGCGGCCAATCTCTATCGCTTCGTCCCGTAGCATGCCGACAAGGGTGCGACTCCCGGCGCTGCCCCGGCTTTTTGTAAAGAACTCTTTCACTTTAGAACGCAGTTGAAGTCGCTTTATATCCGGCTGTGTACGACGTTTCTGTCTGTCATAAAAGCTACTCAGGCCAACACCAAACAGTGAGCAAATAAGATTTAGCCTACCGTGCTCTCTCAATTGCTCTATAAGCGTGTAGAGCCGAGCTCGTCCGACATCAAGAGAGCGGTAGCCTTTTTTAATATGGTTTTCTCCTGCTCTAGGCGTTTTACTCGTGCTTCCAGCTCCTGAATACGCTGCTGTTCCGGTGTCAGCGCCTTGGATGCAGGCGTATGTCCATCTCGTTCAGCTTGTAACTGTTTAACCCAGCGACGTAGGGCTGACTCGCCCACATCAAGAGCTTGGCATGCTTCTGGAACACTGTAGTTCTGGTCTATCACCAGACTCGCGGCTTCCAGCTTGAACTCAGCAGTAAAACTTCTTCTTTGTTTTGTCATTGAACACCTCTTCGAAGGTCATATTACCTCCTTAAATGGTGTCCGGGATCAGTAAACCACTACAATGGAACTCAGCACCAATAACAAATATCGATTTATCCATAGCCTGGATAAGGGGCTTAGACTTCTCTATCGCGTATCGTTGACCTTCAGTAAGATATTTGAGTGACCGCCCATCTCCAGCCCCACAATCAAGAATAGAAGGGTTAGGATTGATATCATAGTCATCAACCATTTTATCGATGTCATCTTTTATGACTTTAAGCATTTCTTCAGTAGTGGGATACCATTCAAAGTCCTGATCTTCACTTTTAATCCTCGATACTAAGGCCATCGTTGATTTTTTGTTATCAGGGCTGAAGCTATTTTGTGGTGACAGATTCATTTATTCCTCCAGAGTGATTGAATTTGCTTGCTGTAGGGTGATTCCCTAAAGCTCAAATCCAATCTCTCATGGAAGTTTGATCGCGCAAGTGCCCTCCAGAATGGTGACGATCACGTGATGATTTCGTATCGAATTAAAAAACTGGGGGAGTTCGTAGCGGTATAAGAAATGTGTCAATTTCTAGCATGGAAATACAACTAAGACTAGTTGGCTTATAGTCTTTGACGGATCTGGTGACCCGTCAAACCTAATGTTTTTATCAATCTGAAAGTTATATTAATGAATGTCGTTTATATTATTACCCATAAGGTCTAATGCTTTAGCGATAGCAATTTCTGAGTCATCAAATCCTCCCATGGTTTGTACATCGGTCCCAAGCACCACCATCGAGAACAAGCACTAATTATTGGGTTTCGTCATCTTCACCGATTAATTCAATAAGCGGCCTATTCCACCAGTGCTAAATGTCTAATTTGTACGTTATGAATTATCTTTATTATCAAAATTCTGTAGTGAGTTTGGATCGATACAAATACCTGAAAAAAATATTGGCTCGATTTTGTGGTCAATGCTCAGGAAGATAGCTCTCATCATCTTCGAACCATTCGTTATCGAAGATATAGTCATTCTCTACAAACTTACCTTTGACTATATAGAGTTCGGGTAATTTAACTATGGCTTTATCAAGAAGGGTATTCAACGAATAACAAGCACCTTCGTCACTCAGTCCCGGAATCATGAAGTTAATGCGATAAAACTTCTTACTTGATATTTCATTATCAAAAATTTCTTTAAGTTCTTCTTCAGTATAGATGTCTTTCAGTTGCCTATTATCTTCATCATCCTCTTCAATTAGGTGAATGAAGTACTGATAATAAGCATCGTGAATGACAACCTCAGCTAGATCGTCCTCAGTGAGATAGAGCTTGGTATCAAAAATCTCTATTGCATCTTCAAGGTTGAATACGGCGAAGATTCCATGATTGAGACATCGTTCAGTTTCCTGAAAGATTTTATTTCCATCTATGACCTGGTGCCAATTATCAAAACCAAATTTCTTGGCTACTTGTTCAAGTGCTTCAGTGTGAGTGATATTTTCAGCACGCTTAAGCTTTTTAGCCTGGGCCTTGAGTTTACTAACAGAAGAAGAGTCTATGTGGGCAGTATTGCCACGTATGATTTTGGTAATCATCTTTGTACTCCTATGATGTTATTACGAGTACCCACTGCCCGTACATCACGGAAAAAGATTTCACCATATAGTTTTTTGCATCGTCTCGTTCGAGTTTGCATAGTGGGTAGCCGGCGTCGATAAGCCAGATTTAAGATTAGCAAACTGGAGAATTAGATGCCAGAGAAAATTTATAGCTATAAATCTTTCGCTATTTTGCTGCATGAAACCGGGCTTTTTGATGAGAGTGCATAGTTTTTGAAGATATCTCTGGAATGATGCAATATAAGTCTCCACAGTTTGAGAGACTTATAGCAGTATGAAATGTTATGCCAAATGGGAAGAAGACGACAATGCTAAGATTTTCTTTAGAGACCAAACAATCTTACAGTTTGGTAATAGTTGGGATCTAATTGCTAATTTAATTCTGCTCAACCCTGGCAGTGCATTACCTTTAAATAACGAGTCGAAAACTGATTACTTACGTTCCCAAGAGCTGCCATTCTTTATAGAGCCCAAACAAGACGAGATGTATGTTGAATTCAAACTCGACCCTTTAATGCGTAACATTCTAAATCTGTTTTCATCTCATTATCATGGTGGAACAATCAAGATTTATAACTTGTTTAACCTTAAAAATCAGGACTCGACAAAGGCCATAGAAGACTTTCAGCAGAATTTGAAGCACTCCAAGATGTTTACAGCCGATTCAGACATTCTTTATTGTGCTGCGCCGGTCATTGTTGCTTCGGGTACAAAAGCAAAATCTCCAGAGCTGCTATTTCAGCTCATCAGACATATCAGGCTGGCATCGAGTGAAAAGCTATTTGTCCTGGACAAAAAAGACGATAAGTTATTTCACATAAAAAAAGCCGTAGTGAATGCATCAGGATATGTAGATAGCTTCCATCCATCATTCACGCTCTTTTATGGAAATAAAACTGAATTAGGTGAACTACCTACCTAAACTAATGTGCGACGTTTGACACCTACCTCCGCATAAGATAAATTCAAATTATCTTTGCAACCTAGTTGCATTGAAAGTTCTGTCACACTTTTAAGCTGGCACTCATTATCAAAGCAGTAAACTGCTTTGCCTACGAACCCAAGGGGTATGCTACCCCTTCGGGACGGCTGCCCCTTTTTCTTATGGAGAATTTCCATGATTAAAGAAGAAGCGGTGAATAGCCAAGATTCATTGAACCTTGAAGATGTACTCAATTTTTATGCTGATATTGGTATATATCAATTTTTGGCAAAAGTTGAATGCGTTTCATGTAATTTCGAAGAAGCAGTTTCTTACTACGAATTAGCCGTGGGTCGCGTGTATAACTTTACTTTTAATGCGATAACATCTGGCTCTTCCTGGTGTGAATCAGTTTTCCTTCAGCAATTTCCAGAGTTCGAAGACGCAGTATCTGATGCAACTCAAGCAGCAGAAATGCATTTACTTCGTGATCCACAAGCTAAAGGTAGCGTTACCGTTTACTGTCCACGTGGCTGTAATCAGACCACAGTGTCAGCATCTGATCCATGGGATGAGTGTGCAGCTTGTGGTCAAGTAATGCATCCTGACTCTGAAGATGAGTACATGTCTTCTCTAGTCCGTGCTGGACAAGTTCAATAGAAAAACAGCTCTCCCAATACGTTGGGACGACAAAGCATCAACACCCTACAGGGGATTACTCCCTCTGTATGGGAGTGGTCTCCTAAACACTGGAGACAATCACGATGAAAAGATATCCATCAAGAAAAATCCACCAACGAGACTTTCGCCCAGGAGGTAAGTTACACAATCCTCAAGACTGGTTCTGTACAGGCTGTCAGGTAAATCACCCGGGTTATAAAGAAAGTGTTAAAAGGCCAGATGGACTGTACTGCCATGTATCTTTGTATGAGAAATATAAGTCAGAACAGATAGGAGCAAATCAACTAAGTTGATATGCAATTGAATACCTTCTCCACAGAGAGGGTATTCCAAAGTAATTTTAGGAGATTATTTTGGAATAACGATTCCTGGTGACGATGTTGCCATGAAAAGTAATCCGGACTTATCAAAACCGGACTCAACGTTCATTCAGTACGCTGAATGATGATGAAAACCCAAGGGGTGTTAACTATTCCCTTGGGAAGTAGCTGGCATCCCTTTTTTTATGGAGAAAGGAAATGCAAAAACAGTTACTCAAAGAATTGATTGATTGGATCGAAAATTCCCCCCTTGAAGACTTAGCCTTAAGAAGGCTAAAGCTAGAAGAATTGATTGGCAACACAATGGGTACCGAAGTGCAATCTGACTTAAAACTGGCTATTCGCCTGATTGATGAGGAAGTAGTGACTCGGGCCTGTTTACTACCGAAGTCAGCTTAGCTCGACTATTAATTCTTTTAACAATTTCGGCAGCCTTTTCATCATCGTTTTCAAGCACGATGGCACGAATTAAGGCTTCTGAAAGTGGTTGTTCAGTATTTTTATGAACAAGCTTTAGTTCTGTGTGTTTTTTCATGTGAATGAGGATAGCACACAATTAATTTAGGAGAAGTACCATGGGAGTTGGAAATTTCACACTAGCAAATGCTGAAACTGTGTATATCGAGGATCTACATGTTCACGGTTATTACAACGGAGGTGAGCTAGATATTGATCAAACCAATCTGGATTATGAGAATTTAGAAGAAACCTTAGTCAGTCTTTTACCAGATAGCTTTTATAAGGTTGAAAACGAAAGCTATGGAGGCGGTAGCATAATTGCTGAGAACAACTTTTATAGCATTGTACTTACTCACTGGGTAGGTTACTACGCATTAAGTGTTGTGATTAGAGATAACGATGTCCGGTATGACTGGGGCATTAACCCTCTCGCTGCACATCATCATGCAAGAGTAGCTTTAAGGTTCTTCGACAAAATTCATGAAATCTATCCGCTGCGAGTCCCGACTAGTGCGTGGACGAGCGGTATGTACCAGAAAAAACTGGCTGCGTAAGGATAGTTAATTAATCACAAGCATTATCTGGCGACTGGCCAGATATTTAACTCACCCCCTGGGAGGTATTTACTCCTTTTGGGGAGTGAGTACTTCTCGCATCAGGAGAATGATGATGAGAAAGAAATTTCTAGTTGCTTATGGATTAGGTGGATGTTGGTCAGGATATAAAAATGCCTGCATTATTGAGTCATGTGACGAAGCAATAGAACAAGACGCTTTTAATATTGCTACCGAGTTTTGGCAGAATCAGAAGCCAGGTTCCTCTCTAAGCTATACCTGGGAGGAAATAACGACGATAGTGAACGATTGTGCCTTATATCAATCTCGACTCAGACTTAAAGCCAAAGCCAAAGTTAATCAACTGCCTTACGCGGTTCATAGCATGGGTAAAACATTTCTGGCCAAGCAAATTTATGGACTTAGAAGTGCCAATGATTTTCTGAAATTCAACAAGGATTATGGCGTTATCCAAGCCAATTATGCAGAAGATGTTTATTTGGTTGCAGAAAATGAGTCACCAGGCATCAACGAGGAACAATTATCTTCCACGTTAGTCGCTGGCCACGTTTCGTTATAGGAGTTTGTCAGATGTTATTTTATGCATTACTTCAGACGACTTCCATTGATAACACGGTCACTGATCAAATATTCGTAGAAGAGAAAGTCTTTGATGACGCATATTGGTCAGCAATGAAAGATTCAAACATAAAATTAGTCACAGTCAATTCGCAAGCGAGCGACTGATAAATCTATCCCAAGGGGAGCTGGCCTCCCCAAAAGGGAGACCAGTTTCTCTATTAAATTGGAGAGACAAAGATGGAAACATACAGCGTTCTGGCATTAAGCACTGGCCATATTGAAGAATCTGATAATGTTGCACTAAAAGCAGCTGCATATCAGACAAATATGGTAATGGTTAGAAATTCTGGTTATTTCATTAAGCTTTACCAAGATGAAAAAGCTAGCAATATCAGACCAAGTTACAGCTATTCACTACAAAAACTTATTGAGTTTGCTCTCGATAAAGGATTTGGGATGATTGAGCTGGACAGTGATGCCGATACGTTAGAAGAGTTTATTCTGCACGACTGGTAAACATTGATCCCCCCATTACGGGGGTATCTCAAAGCAGCTTGTTCACAGGTTGTTTTGAGATACAGTCCATACACTATATTCACTTAGAAATGTTTAACCCTTAGCTTTAAACATAAAATTACTATCCAGCAATCCAGTCACTTGATGTCTGAGTATTTCCTTGACTGTTACAAACCGGATCAACAAATGTCACTCGGTTGCATTTCTTTTGCATATAGCTTATAAAAGTATTGCTCTTGGTAGGAGCCTGTCACTCGTCATTGCAAAGCTTTTGAAGCACTACTGATTATATCTATTCTACTAGCTCAATATTTTTAATCGGGCTTGTTTAGTGGTGGCAGACGAGTGACGCTTTTAGGCAAGCTGGGAGATTAGAAATGTTGACAGAAAAAGTCCGTCCATCGACCCTCAATGGCATAAAACGTCGCGCCAAACAGCTCAAGAAAGCTTATAGCATACATCATCACGAAGCTTTGGATATTGCAGCTAAAGAAGCTGGTTATGAAAATTATAATCATGCTAGAAACTGCCTAACAAATAAGAATCTTTCTATCTCAAAACACCAATTATTCTTCACTGTCTATTGGTATGATCGAGAAAGTCATGAGCGTGGCAGAGAGCTCCTTGAAATAGAGCTGTCAAAACCTTTGCTTGATACAGCAACAAAAAACGAACTTAAGTATTCAAACGGCCTAGCTGAATTTAGGCTTGCATCTCCCGATCACTTTGTTAGTGATGTCGTCATTCATAGTAAACAGGCGGCAGTAGAAAAAATCTGCAAAGCTGTACGAGCATTAAGATTTATGGAAGCTACGGGATTGAAACCAAGTCAAGACATCTTTGCAGCCTATCCAGAGAAAGACCCAAAAAATAGATTACCTAAAACTGATCACGCAACTGATTGGTATGATCCAAAGACTGGTCAATTCATACTAATAGATGAGCCTTATCCAAATTCTGTATTTAATGCTGAAAGAGAGGCATGGGCTGCAAAACATAAATGGTCTTTACAGCCTTCTAAGTGGCCAGGAATGTATTTCCCCGGTATGTCCAAACTGTATGTTGCAACTGACGCTACGACAGGATATGACTTTGCTGGTTTAATGTCTAAAATTGACAATATCCCTCAGCCTCTAACACTTGAAAACTGGACAGGCACGTCAGCTGAAGGGCACGAAATATTTTACAGCCCTTTATGTAAAACTCCCCAGGATAAAAACAGAGCAGTAGCTAAAGGTACTATCTATAGGACTCCAAGCAAGAAAACTGCACCAATGAGATACTGGGACTCTGTGGATAATGAACGTCGCCCCAATGCAAAAATGTCGGTTGAGAACCATCAACTAGCAGCGAGAATGATAAAAGCTATTGAGGAATCAGTTGCAAAGCCAAGAACTGTTAATAACCGTTTATCTTCTATCAAGAGCACATTAGAAGATTGGTTTCTTGCAGAGCACAGCAGAAAAATAACGGATCTATATGATTATTTCTATTACGGAGAGATTGATGGCAATGACCCGCTTATTTCGCAAGTGGCTTCCTCAAAAGGCGTTGTGGAATTACTAAAGCACCTCAAACGTTTATTAGAAGAGTGTTATGTCGATTGTGAACCTTTACGACGAATGACTGGAAAGCTGACCACTTCCATAAAGCTCACTTCTAAGCTTCTATAAAAAACTTTTAAGAAGTCACATGTTTAGTGCCTATTCATCGATAAGTGGTGAATAGGCCTTTTCTCTTTTTTTGATCACTTTGTATAGAAGTATGTGTACTATTAATAACTAATTGTTTTAACAAAATAAGATGATGGTTATGCACGTTATGCATCCGAATCAGATGAGTGAAACTAAACTTAGAATCGAATATGCCGAGCGGTCTTGGAAGTATGAATTCCCAGAGTGTATCGAGGAAGCACTTGAAGACGACTATGTTCTGAATCACGATTTGTACAAGGATGGAGTTTTTGAATTTATTGCCATGTGGTGTTTTATTCACCCAGATATAACACCAGAATTCATGTTGGAGAAAATTCGTGAATACAAGAAGACGTAAGCATATGTACATGGCTAGATTCAATGTTAAATAGAAACAACTGCATACAATATCTACACATTCAGACCTTGGATTTACAATCAACCAATAGCTGGATTTACTCAAATAAAGCGCATTAGGTGGTATAAAAGCTATTTCCAGATTGGCTGTTTTAACGAGGTTTCTTCAAATCCAAAAATAATCATTGAAATCACTTGAGGCCTCAAGATTGGAACCATTCATTGAGTAATAAATCCAGCTTTACAGCTCTCAATCGAATTTAGCCTGTACGCATATGCGAGAGTGCTATTTTGTATATCTTACGCAGGTAAAGGTAGTCTACCGTCTACCTGAAAATCTATAACTGGATAATGAAAAGTTTCGGATGAATCTACACGTTTGAATGAAACTTGGTTCAATGTAGTGATGCACAACCAAGCAGCCTTGCTCTTAGGCTCTAAACTTTGAAACGGTGATTTATTAAATAGAGCAACACAAAACCCACTACTAGTATCACGTGCAGAGCAGTACTCAAATGCATCTACGCCTGAAGCTCGCATATCAGATCCAACATCCTGAGCATGAGCATAATTTTCGGGGTGTTTTAATTCTGCATCAAACTGGCTGAAAGGGGGCGCATGGAGTTGGATTCCATTATTGGAATAATAGTCCACACTGAACATTGTGTGTTCTGTGCTAATCTTATCTAATGCTGTTACATCTGCTATGGTGCTTATGAAAACAAACCGATAATAAGCCGCCTCTGCTAATGTCGTATCTGGACTACAACCACCATAAAACAAACTTGGTTCATTTGTTCGACCAAACCGAGAACCATGCTTAAGAGGTGGATATCGGAAAGGTGTCGTCAACAAATAATGATATCCATTAAGGTTTTCAGGGTAGGGTGGTTTAACCTCATCAAGCATTGTTTCTAGCAATGACTGCTCATGCATGTCATCCACATACCCCATAGTAGCTACCTGTTCTTGACTTTCAACCAAGCGATGAAGGGTTCCAGATATAGGTTTTATATGACCCTGGCCATTGCAGGCCTTCCATATCACTATACTTTACCTCGAATAGCATCCACATACCGAAGGACGGTCATTAAGCCACTAATAGTCGCAATCTGCTCAGCAGGAACGCCACCGGTCATTTGATTATGAGAACGCATAAACCGTTTAATCCATGTTTCATCACCGCCAGTTAAAGCAAATAAAGCTCTGGCAATACGAATGACATAGAGAGCCAATTCACCTTCTTTAGTTTCTGGATTCAGTAAAGCATGGCTTTTAAGCTTACTAATTGAGGTTCTATGCAAACCAATTGCTGCGCCAGTCTCAGTCTGGTTAAGACCAAGTTGCTCAGCAGCTCTCAGGATAGCTTTACTAAGCACAGCATTTCTGTCTGGAAGTTGTTGTTGAATAACGTTCATACATCCCCCTCTTTGTTATCTATATGGACATCCCATACTAGTCACTAATTCACATTTTATAGATTATTTGTCAATTATGCACACTTTTTCATAGCGCAAAGTGTAAGCACACATTATGAAATAGACTCGGTATCAACTGAAATCAATTAGATAGAAATTACCTACAACATAATTCTAGATTTATTTCATATCAAAATCTGGATTCACAAGAGAAACAAGTATTAATTTCAAGATTTACACAAATATGACAAATATGTAAGTCATTGATTTTATATGTGACCTTGAAAATTTACAGAGAGATAAAACTGAATCCACACAACTATGACCTCGATGCGTTACGAAAAATATAATCTCTAAACGCTTGCTCGGTCATCTTATTATGTCGACCATCATAAGTTGTTGGGTCAAGGTTATAAGGTGAACGTGTACTGAAGATCACAAAACATCCGCTAAAGTACCTACAGACCAAACGAGCATCTTCAGTTAGTGGCTCACCTTGGTATTCGTGAATATCCCAATGATATCTTTGAGCATATTTATTAGCCTGAAGCTCCACCAATTCTTCGTAGCAGGTGAAAGATCGTTTCCCATCATAAACATCGGTCAATTCAATATCTTCAACTTCTAACCTAAAATAATTCCATTTTGGGTTAAGTCCGAACGATTCAAATGTCAGTTTTCTAGGTTTTATATAGTCATAAATACTATCTGAAATCTTGATTGCAATCATCCCAACTTCTTTAGCATGCTCGGCACCAATAAACGTATTACCACCACCTCCCGGTAGGAAGGTATGATTCAAGGACTTTGTCTTTCCAATCTCATTCAATACCGTGATGATATTCTCGCTATTTGTCCAAGTAACAGATTCAGGCATTCCAGCTGGAAAAAGTCTGTTTTGAAGATCAAACCACTCGGTGAGATTTTGCTGATGAAAGTCATTATTTATTCGAATCCAATCCTCAATTCTATTGATAACATCTTTCATTCTAGGTCTCAGCTCAGGAGAGTTATCAGTACATTCAGCCAATAATTCATTGAGTGATTTAGTGTAAAGTCCAGTACAAACAGAGTTAATGCTAATGACTGATAAAGGGCTGTACTGGCCATCAAAACATTGCATGTCACCGACAATGGCTATCCATAGAGTCTTTGCAAAAGAGTATATGTCAGCTGCCTCACCATCTGCTTGATGGGCATACCGTCTCATTTCAGGGGCCATTGTATATTTTGGTCCAACATCACTTTTTTCAGGCGTGATATCAAGTCTATCTGGGTATTTAACAAGGCCAAAGTCGGAAATGTACAATCTATCATTGAGGAATAAAATGTTGGCCGGTTTTATATCTCGATGGTGAAATTTTCTTTGATGAAGCTCATGTATAGTTTTTGCAAGTTCTAGCATCCCTTCTACGATTTGGAGAATACTCTTGCCATCTCGCCAATCGGTAAACTTCAAAGCTTTAGGCATGACATACCACGGTACTTGACTAGAGATATCTTCAGGTAGAAAACTGTCAATTAAAGGGATAACACCAACAATATCTTGGTTTTTCTCAATAGCTTCAACTTCAGATCTAAACCGGTCATAAACAACGGATCTAATATTCTTTAATAGTTTTATTGCACCTGATGACTTGGCTATATGAGTAGCCGACCATACCTCACCGTTTCCACCGACTCCTAGTTTACTTTCGAGCCTCCAATCCCCTACCAGCTGATTCTTCTTATAACGAATTTTTTCGACACAATATTAATATTCCTTTAATAGCCGTCAGACACTAAATACGATAGACAATTGATCTCAAAACAACAGAGTGTACAGCAAAGACTTTATTCTTTATGAACTCCATCACAATAGTTCGTTTGACAGAAAAAGCGGTGAATAGTAATTTATATCTATCGCTGTAACTCTGTTACACAATAGGTTTTGTCGCACCACAAAACGGCACTCTATATTTAATCAGTAAGCTGATTTAGTTCACCCAAGGGGTATATCTATCCTCCTTGGGATAAATGTATCCCGTAACTTTAGGAGAGTATTATGGGACACATAATCATTGACCATTTCCCTGAATATCATTTCATTGAGAAAGAATTTGGTTTTAATAGGCCAGCACTTCTTAATGCTCAAAGCGATACACCAAAACGATTAGCACTAAATCCAAAAGCTGTTGCTGGCTATGAAACAGTGATGATTGAAACTAATCGACCTGGGCCACCGAACACCAAAAGCGACAAGATTAAAGGTGTTAGGATTAGAAGCTCGTGGGGGCAGCACTTCATTATCTTTGATGATCTTTCTCAGAGCTTTGAGAAGGTTCTTGAAGAAGCATGCCAAAGTGAAGTTAATACATATTTTACAACCGATGATTCGAAGTACTTTAAACAGTTCGGAATACATCCTTCATCAGCTAAGAATCAATTAGCTGCAAACTCATAATAAAAAAGGCACTACCTTCCGGTGGTGCCTTTTTAGTTTAGTGTTATTACTTAAATATGAATTTGAATTTTATCTAAGTTTAACCGCAGCCATAGTACATCCAAACTCATCGAACGCATTGCTGACAATCTTATAACCTGTTCTATTAGCCAATAAATCTTTCTCGACAAATGACATATCATGCAAGGGAACAGCTCCGAAAAGCTTTACAACATCGCCTTGATCTTCAATCCAGTATGACTTCAAATAGGTTCTTTTAAGTATCTTCAAAATAGTATTTATAAAAAACATATTCATCATGCCAACCCCGGCTAAAGCGAATACTGCCATGAAATACTTGTCAATCAGGTTGCCTTCTTTTCCCAAACTCCAGCCATAAGGCACTGATATGACCAACAAGGCTACTGCAATCGAGTAGATCACAATAGCACTTCCCAAATCTCGTCTCTTTAGTCGTTTTTCGAATGTATCTTTGTCCAACTTGAATCTCCTACAATCTATATCTTTATCTATCAGTTTCAATATTCAAACCCGTACATCATTCAAACTGATACTATCCACTTAAGCGACACCAGAGAGTGAGTTGGCTGTACTTGTTACTGCCAATTGCACTGCTGTATCTTGGCTCAGAACAGGAACCTTTAAACCTGATACTATTGGCTCAATCCTGATAAACGTCCCAGTTTGACTCATCAACATTCTATCCCAATGTCCTTGTGTATCTCGGTAGATTATTAGCTCAGGTAATTGTCCAATTTCATTGGCTATATCTTTCAAAACATACTCAGCTGTATTGGTCACAGTGATACTCGGCCTACTATTATCAAAATCATCAGTAATGCATAAAACGTGATGACCAGCATAGTGTTGTAATGTATATGAGAATACGGGCGGGGTAGGGGTTTTCATGGCTAATAAGCACCTCTTTTTATTGCTTGAATTTCTATAAAGCCAAATAATTAAAAGCGAATTTAATCACATTCATTTTTATCTGGCTGTGAACTACTTCTTTTTATGCTGCCCAATTTTCCAGAGTCATTCTGAGTGGCGTCATATCTGAAACATTAAACGCTGCTCCTGACTTAGCTTTCTTTTTGATGAAAGCCATATACGAGCGTTGTTTGCCTGCTTTATTATTTGAAAGCACGTTGTTGTGATTAGAGTGTGTAAAGACGGTATTAAAGACTGCCTCTTCCCAAATCGCCATAGATTCCACAGAGATGATGTCAGTGGTGACTGCCGTACCGCTACACAGAGATGTATTTGCATATATGTTCCAAAGCGGGGCATGGTAAAGCGGCTGAGTAAGCTTCGGACGACCATTCCCAACATAGGCCACTACCTTTAAACGACCATTACAATCTGCATGGAATACAAGGGAGGGGAATTTAAGTTTGATATGTAAAACTTCATCACCGGCTTTGATGTGCATGGTGCGAATCTTAGACGGGACGTACCACACCATTTTCTGACTGTTAATCATCAACAGATTAGATGGTAACCATTGAGTTTTAACACCATCCTCACCGTTTAAATAATCTCGTAACTCCTGTTTATCTGCTTCACTGATAAGCCGTCCTGCACCTATAACTGACCCAGTAGGAGATTGCTTAACATCATGGATTGTTAGAGAGAGCTGCTTTGTATTGAGAGAATGAATGGCGTCTTCGTCGAACAGTCCATCCATTTCTGGCTTATCTACAGTATGAAAAAGTAAGGCTTTATGTGTCTTTATAGAATATGGTGTCATTTTACGTCCTCCTTAACTTCATTATCCATACTTTGTGAATCAGGCAAGTTTTGCTCTATTTTTGCTGTCATCTTTGCCATATCCGTGAATAATCCTGTACCTCTGTATATTCTCTCGGTAGCTAATTTGACCGTATCAGCATAATCACCGTAAGCCCATCCATAAAAGGTTGGTGTTTCTCCAGCTTCCATCATGCTATTAAATACATCCGATTGGACATCCCACCAAAAGCCATTGTCTGACCATGCAAGCATGTACGCCATAGCAACTGGGGGGTTATCAGTCTCAACGCCTGTATTAAGATCGGGTATAGGGATTTAATGGTTGATGGGGCACTTTCACCCCACCAACCTGATACCACCCTCAGATGGTTGATAGATCGACCCCGTAGTTGAGTTCCTCTGCGAAGTCCGGCAGTCCGTAACCGATGGTTTTCTTGTAGAACGGAGAGACCTTCGCAGTCGGAGCCTTCTTCTTGTGCTTCGTAGTGTAGAGCATTCGTGCCCGCATCACCTCGAAGGAGTAACCTCGCCCTTCACGGTTCTTGTCCTTGGCCAGTCGGTTGATGGACTCCGTGTAAGCATTGGTGACGGGCATGTCCGTCTCGAAGTAGGTCATGATCTCTTCGCGCCAGTTGCCCACAGCCCTGACCAGATCGCTCCAGACTTCCTTCTGGCCCTTCGGAATGGTGGCTATCCAGTCGTCCAGGGCGGTTTCTGCCTGGGGTCGTGTGGTGGCGTCCCAGATGCCGTAAAAGCGTTCCTTGTGCTCGTAGGCGGCCAGCAGTTGCGGGAATGCGCCTGTCCAGGTCTCCATGATGAAGCGTTCCCGGTCTGAGACTTCGTGAGCGCGTTTCAGCAGGATTTTCCGGTCTCCCTTGAGGGTTCGGCTCTGGGAAGGTTTCAGCTCCTTCCTGAGGCCCTTGCGTACCTTCTTCAGCGCATCGTTGGCCATACGCACCACATGGAACTTATCGACGACGATACGGGCCTGTGGCAGCACCGCCTTGGCAGCTGCCCGGTAGGGGTTCCACATGTCCATGCTGACGATCTCGACCTTCTGCCGGTCTTTCAGCTTCATCAGGTAGTTGGTCACCACGTCCTGACGGCGGGTGGCCAGCAGGTCAAGCAGGGTTCGCTCCTCGATGTTGGTCAGGATGCAGCGGTAGCGCTTGTTCAGGTACAGCTCGTCGATGCCCAGAATGCGGGGCGTCTCGAAGCGGTGCCAACGCCCCAGGAACTCGGCACGGGCGTTGAAGATGTCGCGTACCGTCTTCTCGTCCAGGCCGGTCTGTGACGCCACGAAGGTGTAGGGGTGGTTGAAGGATTCCTTCTCCACGTATTCATGCAACCGCAGCGTCATGCGGAAGCCGTCCACCATCTCCGGTAGCTGGGGCCTGAAGGTGATCTTGCAGGCCCGGCAGTTGTACCGGCGGCGGACCACCCAGAGGGTGACCCGCTTACCGTGGATGGGCAGATCACGATAGGGAACATCACGCTTGCCGAACCGCACGAACTCACCCTGGACGCCGCATTCCTCGCAGGCGATGGGATCGGGCGCGTCCACCTGGAAGTGCATATCGTCGTCGGTGGATTTGCAGCCCAGGACCTGGTACTCAGGCAGGTGCAAGATGTTGTTAGGCATTTCCGTCATGGCAGTTTATAGATGCAGACCTCAGTCAGACCAATCTGTTTCGACATTGGTGTTTGTTCTTTCACGCAACAAGCTTGAGGAAACGAAAAGTAAGACACCGAGGACAATTGCAATATCTGCGACATTGAAAGCCGGCCAGTGCCAGGCTCGCCAATAGACATCAAAGGAATCCACAACATAGCCACGAAATATCCGATCAATCAGGTTACCCATCGCGCCACCAAGGATAAGACTGTAGGCGATGGCCTCTCCTTTGTGACGGTTCTCAAGGACCAGCTTGATCAGCAAAATTGAGACCACCACCGCGATTCCGATCAAAAAGTAGCGCTGCCAGCCTCCACCATTGGCAAAAAGACTGAATGCGGCACCGGTGTTCCATACGTGCACCCAGCTAAAGAATGGCGTCACCGAAACCGACTCGCCATATGCCATTGATTGCTGGACCAGCCATTTTACAATCTGGTCAGACGCGGCTATCAGGCCGGAGATGGACAACAGGGCATACGGCGAGAGGTATTTGCCAATCATGGATGTTGCCTAACCCTTGAGGGCCAGAATGCGTCTGGCTCCGTTAAGCACGACAACCCCCGCGATGGTACCGATAATCAGATCCGGATAATTGGATCCGGTCCACGCGACCAGGGCGCCGGCGGTGATGACGCCCAGGTTGATCACCACGTCATTGGCCGAGAATATCCAGCTTGCCTTCATGTGCGCCCCGCCCTCTCGATGTTTGGATATCAGCAGCAAACAAGTGGTATTGGCAATCAGTGCGACGAATGCGATAAGCATCATCACCATCGATTCCGGCTCGCTACCGAAGACGAAGCGTCTCACCACCTCTGCGAGCACGCCAACAGCCAGAATCAACTGGAGCACCCCCGCAAGATGCGCGGCGCGTACCTGCATTTTCACGCTATGCCCAACGGCATAAAGGGCGAGCCCGTAGACTGCCGCATCGGCAAAATTGTCGAGGGACTCACCAATCAGGCCGGTGGACTGAGCGATCAGACCGGCTGTCATTTCAACCACGAACAGGACTGCATTGATGCCGAGCAACCACCTCAGGGTGGCGGACTCTTGGGTAGCAGAGGCTGCGGAGGATTCGGCGGCCTTGATGGTCTCCGGA
Source organism: Methylophaga thalassica MP (assembly GCF_000214595.1). GTDB lineage: Bacteria > Pseudomonadota > Gammaproteobacteria > Nitrosococcales > Methylophagaceae > Methylophaga > Methylophaga thalassica. The sequence goes on from NZ_AFIG01000002.1 coordinate 37,970, forward strand.
TCGGCAGCGACGGTTTCCTGAAGCGAGGCTCCCAGCCCCAGGGTCGTCAGTTTCGCAGTGAAAGGATCAGCCTCTCCATCATGCACGACCTTCAACCGGCGGTTCGACAGGTCGAAAGACAGCGCCCGAATCTCATCAAAGCCATTCAGGGCCAGGCGAATCATTCGTTCTTCTGAAGGACAGTCCATCTTCGGCACGGCATAAACGCTGACCCATTTCCCCGATGCTTCGGAGGAGCTCCCCCTATCGGTATCTGCTGGGGACGTTGCAGCGCAGCCACAGGCGTCTGTGCAGGTTTTGCTCATAATACGACTCCACTTGAACATTATTGGGTTATCATTTAAAACCATATAGTCACTATAAGGTCAATAAAGCGGAAAGAATCCGTTGAGGAGGAGTCTGATGCGCATTGGACAGTTGGCTCGGTCAGTCGGGGTCAATACCCAGACGATCCGCTTCTATGAACAGCAGGGCTTGTTGCCGCCGCCTGATCGGCAGGAAAACGGTTACCGCGCCTATACCGAGAAGCATAGTGAGCGGCTGGCCTTCATCTGTCGCTGTAGAATCCTCGACCTGTCATTGGCTGAGATTCGCGAACTACAGCGCTATCAGGACGACCCTCATCAGCCTTGTGCCGCTGTCAACACCTTGCTTGATGACCACATTTCTCATGTGCGGTCGCAAATAACTGCTCTGCAAGCGCTTGAGAAACAACTCGTTTCGCTGAGAGCGGGTTGTAGCGATGGCCGGGAAGTTGAGGCTTGTGGGGTTCTTGCTGGAATCGGCAAGGGAAGTGCGCATAAGCAGTAGGTTGAAGCATCAACCAGATAATCCGATGGGATCTTAGCTTGCCTCATTGTAATGCAGAGTAAAATCAACCACTAAATCCGAATACCCTTAAGATCATGGCATTGGTTTATAAAGTCTGACCATGACTTTTTATCGGGAAAATGATTGAGATAATCCGTGATTGAATTAATAGTCTTATTGAGAAACTCAACAACATCGTCATGATGAGATTTGCCTATCAAACGTTTTAGTCTGGATAGAGCTTTAAACGGATCTTCTTTACCTATTCCGTTATCTAGTTCAGAGACCCATTTTGGAAAGGGCTTCATATACTCACAGAAATCATCTAGAAATTCTTCCAGATCCTCTATTGAATAAAACTCTAATTCAGCTTGGTTTTCATCCAAGTAATTCTCTATTGAATTTATCCCTGCAGCTATAACCTCATCAGGTAAAAACTCTTTGAGATATTCATAAATTTCTACTCTGTATCCGGCAAAATCAGTTAAGTCGTTAACATTAGGGTTGTAAAGAAAAATAGCTCGTATTTCAGCTAAACATCTAACTACTACGTTACGGTCATTATGAGGCAGCAATGAAAGTGGTTTTATGTCATAAGCGTATGGTGTGGCAGAAACGCTCAATAAAAGCTTTTCACGAAAATTATCGTTATAGTCAGTTTGTATACCAAGAGTGGGTGATAAAAAATTATGACTTTCATCAGTAGACTGATTTAAACGTCTATCCCATTCACTAAGACCACTCTGAAATAACTGATTAATTCCTCCACGATTACTGTATTTCAGGTTAAATGAGAGCTTGTTCAGATCAAGAAGGTTTAATGAATTCAAAAATAACCCTATTTCACCTGTTATCCATTTCTCTTTATCCGTAAATGCAAGCACATCAGTGAATTGTAAATATGTTTGCTCTAAGGCAGATTCTTCAAAAGTTGGTAAGACAATCATGTTCTGACTCACACAGGTAACAATATTTTGGCAGGTAACCGCTGAGCTTTTCCTCGATTAGCAGTAACGATGTTAAAAATTCGTTTCTCATCATCAGACTGAGCAAAATCTGAAGTATTCTGTGAGCTGTCCCTGACGTTTAACTTTGACCATTCAGTCAGTGTTTCAATTATTGATTGATGCTGATCAGCCATGCGTGCCTCCTTCTTAGTCTTGTTTAATACACTTACTTTTTAGTCTCACACGACTTTCATTTCACGCAACTACTATAAAAAAGACCGACTTTAAAGCCGGTCTCTAACTGAACTAAAAAACTAAGAACTATGGATTTGAGTTTTGTTTATTGTTTTTTTGTTTTCTGTATATGAACTGTTTTGCCAAAATATCTATGCTGATTTTTGATAAAGGTCTGTTCTTTTGAACTTGATGATTACAGACAGCCATAAGATTCTCGGCAAAGTCCTTAAGATCGTCTAATGATGCATTCATAATTCATTCCTCACCCTTTAGTCTTAACTGGGGCGGGGACAAACTCATACACCATATAATCGCCTTGCGTACTCGGCCCTTCTACAACAGCATTTGCAAGGTGTTGATGGTTTGCACTGTATAGCTCTTTGACTTGCTCAGGTTTCATGCTCGGGTCTGGATCAGGCATTTGTACTGAACCACTTCGAAAGATGCAAGTTAACGTTTTTATTTTTGACATATTTAACTCCCCCATTAGAAAGTAAATTTAAAAGCTTCGTTGGCACTTGCAGGCTGCTCATGGTCATCTGCTGCGTTTGAGACTTCATTTTCTGAATCTGTCTCAGAAACAGCTTCTGGCTGTGTTTCATTAGCAGACAAAGCTTCGCTGGTTGGTTGAGATTGTTTTTCTTCATCCTGAGCCGCAGGGGAGTTCTTTTTGGCTTTTGGTTTAGTTTTAGCTTCGGCTTTTGATTTTGAATTTTTGGCATTAGCCGTGGCATCTCTTAATGACATTAATAATTCTTGATACGAATCATTTGCTTGCTGACGAGCCTGACCATATCCAGAAAGCCTTTCCCCGAATTCAGTACTTAGCTCATCAAGTGACATATTTCTCATAGCCAGAGGCATTGAGAGGGCGCTACGGACTTGTTTAGCTTCTTCTGGTACTTTGGCTTCATCATCACTGAGTAATGGCAACACGATGATGTCTAAAGAGTCTCCCGAACGTGTAATATCCAAACGAAGATGTTCACTCTCAGCCAACGCCCCATGTATGCTATTGAGAAAGGTTAAAATGCTGTTTTCCATTGTTTGATCCTTTTATGAGATAAGCGGGGCAGTAGGTCTGCCCCATGCATTAGTTGTAACGCAGGTTTCTAATCGCGCAACTGAGCCTCTACGGGTAAATAACCTCTCCAATCAAATCCAGCTTTAAAAATGGCTTTTATTTGATCATCACGTTTACCTTTGAGTATTTCTTTCTCACAGTGACCGGTTTGTTTTCCATCCTTTGCGTCATACCATGCTAAGAATCCTGATTCAGTTACTAGAGCTTTTAAACCACTAACTGTTAAGGTCTGTAGATATTCTTCATCAACAAGAAAATGAGAACGCATATCTACGTTTTCAGCCTTGAGAATGGTATGGGCTGTTTTTATTCCGTCTGATTCTTCGTATTGAATTCGTTCAGGGGCAATGCCGCCTGCAAGCGTTGCAGCAAAAGCACTGATAGTCATATCCAGAGTTGATTCATCTAAGCTATGTAGCAAGGACACCTTCTCTGAACGAGAAGTCATAGAGAGCAATTTCTCAGCTCCGTATGTTTTTAGCCCTTTTTCAAGTTTGTCCGTGACTCACACATGCTTGATTGCTTCTGTTAACGCAATCAGTGACATGACCTTAGTTAATTTAGTATTCGACCAAACAGTGGCAGCTGCAGCTTTGTATTGTTTTCCTTGAATATACTCTTTGACACGCTTGGGTGTATCAGCCGATTTTTTTCTTTCCTTTGGTTTATCGGATTGAATGATGGCTGTAGTATGAGTTGGGCTGCTTAACTCCGTGACTTTTTGTTGTTCAATTTCCAACTCATCTTGATGTGCTTTAACCATTTGGCTGTTACATGACACATCAAAACATAAGCCCGTTTCTATCTGGCCTTCTTTACCTTTAGCTGTATTCATCAATGCACCAAAGTTTCCACAGCCTTGGCAAGCAGAATACTGCTCACGTCCAACCCCTTTTTCACCTTCTCGCATTAAATGACATCGAGTGTCAGCAGGGCGCTCAACATCGAGCCAAATGACAGGATATTCTTGCGACAGCTCTGTTTTTTCTCTTCAAGATGCTGTCTGGTTTTATTCTCATAACAGTCACGATTCAAGCAATGACCATCTGAGAGACTTTCATCAAATAGGTCAGCTGTAATACTTGAGTTATGAGGGCAGCCATTACAGCCAGTCAGATTAAATACCGCATCAGAGAGTTTGAATGCAAACTTACCCAACTGATCACGCAAGACAGAAACGCTGACACGTTTTTCAATCACGCTTACAAGAATTGAGTCCTGTAACTCTGCTGTCAGTCCTGCAAATAACTCAGCATGACCAATTGCAATCTTTCTCTGGTCAAGAGCATCCAATACGCTATCTGTACAGTGTAAAAGCGTCAGTCGTGCTTCTAGTTTCTTTTCAGTCCAACCTAATGCCAGTGCAGCTTCGGTTCTGTCACCTTTACATAGGGTAAGCATTCTCTGACAAGCTTTTGCTTCCTCGGCAGCACTCACATCCTGACGCTCACTATTTTCAGCCACCGCCATTGCCAGTGCTTCTTCATCACTAACAAGTCGAATCATTGCAGGAACAGTCTCTACATCTGCAATCGTTGCTGCCCGATATCGTCTTTCACCAGCAATTAAATAAAATGTTTTTCCATCATTGCTTGGTTTGATTACTATTGGTTGGAGGATGCCTTGTGCCTGAATGCTTGCAACCATTTCATTGAGTCTATCTTCCGAAAAGTATCTACGAGGATTAAATCCCTCCCGAACCGAAATCATATTTATTGGCAGGTGAATCATTTGCTTGTCATAAACATTTGCCATGACATCTTCTATATCTAATGAAACTGATTTTTCTATTTGTGTATTAGCAAGAGGTGCATTCATTTTCTTCTCCTATATATTTACTTATTACCCGATTGGGTTATTACCATTTGATCACGAAATTGAATTCGCGCAACTGCACGTAAATAATAGGTTTCAGGCTGAATTTGACTCTTTCGAGTAACCATAAAAAGCCGAAGCCTGCTCATCAATTAGCATCGGTGCTGATTTAAGGTTCTTAACATCCACAGTCATTCCATGATGGTCTATTTCCCCTTTTGTGAGTAACTGCCAAATAATGTTCATGGAGTAAGTTGCTAAGGTTCCATTGATAAATAAGTCTTGCCCATTTTCTCCAGTTAGCGCCTCAGCCAGTGAGCAACGTGGAGCATCATCAGTATCATGCTTAGGATTTGCGAGGTCGGGGTAGAGGTCGAACACCGTTGGCAGTCGGAGTGAGTCTTTATATGAAGAAATGACATGACCAAGCACGCACTGACCAGCATGTTGACCATTCCCCATATCAAGCCAGAGAACAGGGGAGTATGAAGTTTTGCCTGACTTAGCTAATTGTCCAAGCTTTACACGAAAAGAAGCTTTATCTACACATCCGATAATCAAATCAAAAGGTTCAACATTTTTGATTGATGGTTCAAAGAAATTTGGCTCCGCATCCCAATCTGATCCGTAGGACATATTGATTCGATGTGTAAGAGCAATAGATTTATAGTGACCTACGTCTGACTCAGAGAAACGCTGTCTACCAATATTGTGCGGTTCTACGACATCGGCATCAAAAGCTGTAACGTGGATTCCTTTAGGGTGACCAAGGGCTTTTAATCCAAAGTCTAAGCGGGTTAATGCATCCATAACCTCACCACCTGTGCCACCGATACCAACTACAGCAATTTTCAGTCTGTTTTCAAGAAACGACTGGGGTACGAAATATTTCATGAGAGTCTCCTTTCAAGTGAGTTAAATCAACACTTTCAGGTTCTCACGAAGTTAAAATCACGCAAGTCGGTTTAAGCAACGTCTAAAAAATTGATGATGTCTATGGAGGATTTAGTAAAGTGTAGAAGGGCTGTGTCAAAGAAAGATTTCTAAGAATCAGAGTGAATTAGGATAAAGGAGTGCTACTCAGTATCTTCAGAATTTAAACGTTTGTACGTAACTCTGGCCACCCAACCAAAAGTCAAAGAAGTAGATATAAGTGCTCCTATTACACCAGGACCAGGTTCCACATATACAAGAGTAATTAGTGCTAGCATTGGAAAAATGAATAGCATCAATGTGAAATAGAAAGATGCAAAAGTCAGTTCAACTGTATTACGACCCTGATTCCATATTCCCAAACTCATTAATACACCCATGCTTGCAAGCATTGCGTAAAAGACACCAGCTAAGGCACAAAAGAAAAAAAGTATTACAGCTCCAATCGTTGTCATGACACCATTGCATCCTTACTAAGTACTACACAGACAATAACAGCAGTTCGTTGTTTTAAGCTAGACTCTTTATTAACCGGCATAGACCAATATCCGGTTATTCATAGACTCATTCAACATAGTCATTTTAAATGCCAGCCTGAGGATTATATTTATCAAAGCAAGGTGAGCATTATGGCTGAAGACTTGGAAGCTTTTGACTCTAAAAGAGAACAAAAACAGAATGCAGAAATGGAGAAGGTTAAACAGTTTTTAACCGAAGAAGAGGTCAAAAGCGAATATTATATGGAGATGACTGTTACGCTTCAGTCAGCTCAAGCAAAACGTATATTTCGCCGTACTTTTGATCACATTCAAACGCAAATGACTGCAGCGACTTTGTTAACTCGTAAGTTTGGATTACGCGAGCTTTCAGATGAAAATGTTGCAAAGATTACCGAAAGCATAAAGCAACTATCTACAGAAATGAACAGAGATATGGAACAAGCCAATCATCTGATAGATGATGTTGGTCTTAAAATCGCTGCAATAACCGATGATAGTGTTGACCTCAATATAAAAATTACATGTCCAGAAGGTATGGCCTTTATGAATCTGATTCGCCAACTGGATAATTTAACGATGAAACTAAAAACGTTATGGATGGCTGGTGAAATTGCACTCTCTCACTCTGAGGACAGGGTTCATGCCTGGCAGGTACGTATATTCAAAACAGCAGATGCTATCAGGGCTCTTGGTCAACAAGCTTATATTGCAGCAGACAAGAAGAAAGACAGTGACCAGAAAAAAGCTGAAGCAAAACGAGCAGCTTATAAACAACGTCAGAACAACTCCACGAAAAAAGCAGCTGCAGTTTAATTTTTAGCAAATGGAAGTCGGTAAATCCGACTTCCATCTTCAACTAATTCCCAAGTAGACAGCCTTCCGCTCTACAGCAGCAAACTCAATTGTTTTTATTAACTTTTCTGAAGCACGCTTGTAGCCTTGGACAATAACCAAAACACTAATGAAACAAATCACCATAAAGACCAATGACTCAGCGCTGTCTCTCATTATTCCAGTTAGACCTTTATCTTCTATTTTTGAGATAAATCCTATATAAATATTTAGCTGAAACACAGAAATAGCCCAGACAACACCAAGGAACCATTTATAAAACGTTACTCGTGAATTTATACGAGAGAATATGCTTTCAATATTTTGTTCAAGTAGCTCAATCTTTTCTAATGTATTAATCCCAGCATCATGAATTAGCTTAGATACGTAAACAACTTGATCTTTTTCAACGGCATTAAGAGCGTATGTGCTTGGAACTGCAAAAATAACCAAAGCAATTGGAAGAAAAAGGCATAAGTACAAGGCCACCCTAGCGGCTAAAGATTGAGTTTCAACCTGTTCTATAAATATCGCTCCTATACAAAAAAAGAAAAATAAAAATACAACAAAACTACTATTGGTTTAAATAACTCTCTGAGACCAAATAGAAGATAATTTAAAGGAAACCAAACCCACCTTGCTGCCTTATTGAGAAGAAAACTATTAACTCTGAAATCTAGAAGATAGGACTCAGTTTCTTTAAGTATCCATTGGGTTTTCTCAAACATAAGTTACTTCTTTGGTTTATTATCATTATCCAATAACTCTTCACGCACAATGTGCACATCATCAGGTGCCTCTATTCCTATACGAACTTGATTACCTTTAGTTGCTAGAACAGTTACAACAATATCTTCATCAATGATCAGTGATTCACCTATTCTTCTTGTAAGTATTAACATATAAGCCTCTTTAGTTATTTACAGTTTCCAGCTTTACGATAGCCAGCATTTTGTGCATCAATTTCAGTATCAAATGGCACGATATTTCTAGGGCTTACCTTTTCATATGAGGGGCAGCCTTTTGGTAAGTGGTAGACCTTGCTGTTACGGTTTCCTCTTATAGATTGGTCGTTACTAATTAAATTGGTAGCAACACTTGAAGTTCTCATTTCGGACTTAACACCATCGCCAGAATTTTTATGTCCCAAGTTCCAAGTCACTTGGCCAGTAACAAAAGGATTATGATTTCCCATACGTCGGGCAATTCGTTCGTCTCTAAGAATTTCCCAAGCAGTTGGTGGATATTGTGTATTCCATGCCATATATAGCTCTTGTTGCTGTCTGCTCATTGGCAAGTTATATCGGTCGTGCATGTAGAATTGAACCCGAGCAATTAAGCCACGGGCTTCAGGCCTAGGCTCTGCCACCCGTGCATTAAAATCTACCTTAAAGGGACAAGCACCATACTGACTTACTAATTCTGGCAACACTCCAAAACGATAATTACTTCTGTCTGTTCACTACCTAGTAAAATCATAGTTGACATCTACCTATAAAAATATACAAATGAACATATGATTTATTAAGAGGCAATTTAGTGGCTAGACGAAGATTTAATTCCTCCAAACACTTTCGTTCACAAGCAAGAGTTGTGTATATAAAGAAATTTCAAGAAGGAAAAGCAATTTATACAAATCCAGCAGGTTGTCTTGAAGATGGTTGGCAATGGGAAAGAAAGCCTGGGTTTTGGCCAGAGATGCCAGTAATTTTGAATGGGAACGGAGTTCCATGGGATCTGGGCAATGCTTACCTTCTTTGCCACCTAAACACTGCTCTTAGATCAAAAATGGAATCAATCAAGGATCGAGCAAAAAGCTTGTGTTTTTATCTAAAGTTCATTGAAGACGAAGATCTAGATTTACTTGAATTCCCAGCGCAAACGAGAAGACGACCAACCTATCTTTTCAGATATAAACTACAAGAACTTATTGATCTAGGAATGGCTCCAAGTACCGCAAGTAAACATGTCGGCCATGTCATTGCTTTTTATAGAGGTATACTCAACCACAATCTTGTAGATGAGTCTCGTATTGGATCTAGACCATTTAGAAGCTTTAAGAGGTATGTTCAGACTTTGAATAATGAGGGTTTATCTCGATTTAAAGAGGTCCAAACAACCGATATTTCTATCAAGGTTACAAAAGCAGAAACTCGGCCAGACAGAATAATGGATGGTGGAGAATTGCGCCCTCTATCCATAGCCGAGCAACAGGCAATAATGTGGGGCTTGGAGCGAAAGTATTGCTCAGTAGCAACCGAATTAATTATGCTGACTATGCTCAATACGGGAGCGCGGATTCAATCAGCATGTACCCTTCGTGTAGGCCACATTAAAGAGGCATATGACGAACTTAAACGTACTGGTAAAAGTTGGGTTTTTATTCATTCTCACAGAAGTAGATTCCCAATCGATACTAAGTTTGGAAAGCCTAATAACTTTAGGTTCCCCAAGACCCTTATTGAGAAATTGTTCGTCTATATAAATAGCGAACTAAACGCTAAAAGAATGAAAAGCAGCTTCTTCGGTTTGAGCGATGAAAATTATGTATTCTTAACAGAGCAATCTAATCCATTCTATTCCTCGCGAAGTGAGATCAGGAAGAGGCAAGATGAAGCTGCTCATTGGGTTGTCAATGCTCCTGCATTCAGTCCTCAAAACGGAAGCACTTTTCGGGCAAATATTCGCAATTTCATTGCTCGTGTAAGACAAGATCGGCCTGAACTTGATGAGTTTGCGCCGCACGACCTTAGAGCTACCTTTGGTATGAACATTGTTAGAAAGCTTGCCAACGATCCTGAAAAAAGATTCACAACAACTCATATGGAACTAGCTGTCAAAACCGCTCTTAACCATAACGATATTGCTACTTCTAGACTATATGTCAATTTTGACGAAACGCTGCTTAACGTTAATTCGATTAATGAAATGCATGAAGCTATTATTCTTGACGGATACAAAGTTCTCGAAGCTATCTACGGGGAGAATCGAGTTTGATGGAGTATCGTCCAGAAATAATCATCCACATTACAGACAAGATAACAGAAGTTCTGAAACCCGAAATGACAGTGCTTGAATTCGATATCGACAACTCATGCAGAACTTGTGATGTAGGAAGTTGGTGTTACTCAGTAAGGAGTAATGCAAGAAACCCTAACCATAAGAGCCGTTCTGTCGCTAAGGAATCTATCGTTAAAGACAGGCTAAAGTATGTCGAACGAATAATCGAAGGACTACGAGCTAGCACATACAATCAAGCTACTGTTTATAGCCATGCAGGCAAGATAGCCAGGTTTATTGATTTCGCTGATAGTAAAGGGATGTCGTTATCTAATGATAAGGATTGGATTGAGTCGGTATATAGCTATTATGAACATCTAGTATTGAGCACGCGTTTAGCTGACGGTACGGAAGGTAGTTTGAAAGAGCGCTCTGCTTCAGCTGAACTATCATCTACCAAAAAAGCATTGGCATGGGCCTTGGAGTTAACAGATAACGAGGTCAGCTTAAAGATACCTCATATTAAAGAAGGTAAGTCAGAATCTCTTCCAGGAGACGACTTAGAACGCAACCAATTTGTGCAAGTATTGCTTGCTATTTTTGAGCGCTTCACAGACATACTAATCAATGAAAAACCGTTTCCTTTTGTATTAGACTTAAGTCATTGGGGCTTTGGTAAACATGTTTTCTCAAGATCTAGTCACCTGAGCAAAGCTTCATATACAAAATCTTTTGTGAATGATGATGCTGGCATTGTATCTAGAGAAGAAGTGCGTGGTCGATATACAGATTGGCGAGAATGCGTTGGTGTAATGTCTGTTTACGATAACTGGATCAAACGCCTAGACAAGACCAATAGCCTAAATACAGACTTACAGCGAAAGTCGCTCTATAACTCTGCAACGTATTGCTACTATCTTGCATTTATTGGGATTGTAGGTACCAATAATGGTGTCACCTCTGCATTAAGATTAAGCTCTTGTGAGAAATCTGAGCCGATCAATTGTAAAGCGCCTAGAGGCTACAGTTTCACTGGGCTAAAGGTTAGAGCGGGTAATAAGACAGTTTACCCAACAATGGGGAAAGAGTTTTACCAATTCCACAAGAAATATGAAAAGCTTCGTCAGTGGGGAGAAATTGAATTCGATTTAGATGTTCAAAGAGTAGGATTTTTTAGAATCTCTGGAATCGGTAAATGCGCCCCTTTGAATAAAGTCTCCATTGATACTCTTAAAGAATGGCTAATAGGACATTTACCTAATGTTAAGTGGCATACCCCTAGAGAGCTAAGAAAAGGTGTTTCATGGTCTTTTTGGAATCTAAGTAATGGTGACATCAATACCGTTGCTTGGAAACTACAGAATGACGTGAAAACTACCCTCAAGAGCTATTCCAATCCACCGAAGATAGCTGGATTAAAAGAACTTTCTACATTCATGAACGAAATGTGGAATGAAGCAATAGATTCATCGAGAAGCGCCAAATACATTCCTGTACAGATAAATAACGGTCTACATAAAACGCCTGCTGGCCACTGTAATGCTAACGATTTATCTCAAGCTAAGCGTAGCGAAGGTTTTACCGACTCAGCACCCGAGCCAAACTGCAGTAGAAGCGAAACATGCTTTTTCTGTAGGCATTATGTTTTACATGCTGACGAAGAGGATATTCACCTTATAACTAGTTTAAAGGTATTGCTTCCATACGCGCAGAAACGCGCAGCAAACGAAGCTTCCTACGCCATTAAGTTTGCACCAATACTCTATAGAATTGATGAAATACTTGAAGAGCTAATAAAGCAATTTCCAGCTAAAAAATCTTTAGTTGATGATGCTATGAATAAAGTAAAGCAAGGAGATTTGTCAAAGCATTGGCAGAGTCATTTTGATCTACTAGCTGATTTGGAGGCATACTCGTGAATGTTCAACTAGTACCCTATGACACTATAGGGATTGCTCAGCATACTTCGCCTGATTCACTATCTACTGATGTTTCTACCCCTGATTCTAACCATGTTATAAGTCGGCGAAGAAACGGAGACATTCTGTCTGTTTTTGCTGATAATGTTTGGGATTTTTCTCTATACACGTCAAGACCAAATGCTCGTATATATTTCGAAAGTATATTTTCCGAAGATCATAGAGTCTTTGAAAGACAGAGTCCGCTCGCCAATTCTATCATTCAAGATTCTAAATTAATCATTCTAAATTTATGGTATCGAAGACAGCTATCAGTAAACAGCGTAATGGCGCTATGGATACAAATAAAATACTTAGCAAGATATGCTCTATCTTCTGGAATTAAGTTCGCAGATGTTTTAGGTAAAACCGAATTTATCGAATGTAGATTGGAAGGGGCGGAAAGTCGGTACCAAGAGTGGGTTAGGCTTGCAAGTCTATACAATCTGATTAAACACCTCTCGCAACTATCGCATCAGGTAAACGATTTCAACCTTATACCCTCTGTGGATTTAACTAAACTGGTAGCTGAACAAGCTCAGGAGCGCGTGGATGAAGCAATTAGAGAAAAAATCCAAACACCTGTCATTCCAATAAGGTTGCTCAGCGAGCTTATCGAACAAAGTACCGAGACCTGTTTTAAGTTTATGGAGGTCGTAACGGAAGTAGAGAAAGCCTGGGAACATTACGAAGTGACTAAGGAGAGAGCAGAAAAAGGGGAAATCAAATTCGGGAAATGGCGTAAGAGTAACGCTACTATCGCTCGACAGGTATGGAAATATATTAAAGAAACATATCCAGATATCGCTAACCTATTAGAAGAGTTACAAGTTGATAGCATTCAGGAATTAACAAACTATATTAGCTATATTCAAAAAACTTCAGCAGCTATGATTTCTCAATTTACTGGCATGAGGGTCTCTGAAGTACGAGCAATCCCTTTAAATAGCTATCGAAGGGTTACTTATGGGGAAGAAGTAATTTGCGGGTTTGATAGCTATACATTCAAGTTTGCTGGTAATTCTCCAAAGAAACAGTTCTGGGTTACGGCAGATCAAGCAGAACTTTACTATCAGTGCGCTCTTGCCAGTGCAAGGTTAATCTACAGGTTCTATTATTCGCTGAATATGGATTCTGTGAATCAAGATAAGTACCCTCTTTTTCCTAACCATAGTTCGAGGGTTGACAGCGAGACGCCTATATTTGTTGTGAACCCTCGGCCATTCAAAGAGGGATGGAGAGCCAGTACTAACAATACACTGCGTCGAGAGGCCTTTGTCATTACAAATGAAGACCTAGAAGAGATGCAGAGTTTCAACCCATGGGTCGACTTTTCTAAAAAAGGTATAGATGTCGGCAAGGAATTCCCTTTTGCATGGCACATGTATCGCCGTTCATTAGTTGTATATGCTGCTCGTGGAGGAGTATCAATTCCAGTAATTGCCAATCAACTCAAACATCCAATAGAAAAAATGACGGTTTATTATACTGATGGAAGTGCCTATGCGAATAATTTTGTAGAGAGAGGTACCAATCAGAATGAAGGATTATTCGATTTTATAAATGAACTTCAAGAAGAAGTTTTAACCATGAAGGTTGATGCTATTTGTAATGACATTTCTGATTATGAAGGAATCCTATTTGGTGGCGCAGGTGCAACTCTTCAGAGGCAAAAAAATAAAGGTATACTCCCTTCAATCTACGAAGACCGCGCTCTAACTGAGAAAGAAGTAAGATCAGGCAGACTATCATATCGGAGAACTGTAGTAGGAGGGTGCTCTTCCATAGAGCCTTGCGATAGAGTCGCATTTACCTCGATTCTTCCATGTATCGATTGTAGTGATGCTATTTTCAACGATGACACTGCCGAAATCATGGCTGATCAAATCGAAGTATGGAAAGAAGAAATCTCCATATACGGTGAAAAAAGTCCCTTTTCACTTCAGCGAGAAAAAGAAATATCTGTTGTAGAGCAACACCTTGCAGCACGAAACAATTTAATTCCTGTTAAGGAGATCATCGAGTGACTGAATTAAGAGGCGAAGCTTTATACTGGGAAGCTTTTGAACGACTGAAGTCTGGGAAAGCTCAGATCATTGATACTAATTCTCCTTCCTTTAAATTCACTAAAGATAATGTAGCGATTGAGGCGGGTAAGAAGAAAGGGTTTGTAAAACAGGAAAGATACCCTGATTTGTGTGATTCAATTGAAAATACTGAAAACACGAGATGTTCTGCCGCTAGTAGAGATCCAGAAAATTCCGATTCGATAAAGCTTATTACATCTCAAAAGAAGAAGGCAAATGCTCGATATTCAAAACTTAAGGCCGAACATGACCTCTGTTTGGAGAAGATGATGAATGTAGTGGTTTACTGATCCCGGACACCATTTAAGGAGGTAATATGACCTTCGAAGAGGTGTTCAATGACAAAACAAAGAAGAAGTTTTACTGCTGAGTTCAAGCTGGAAGCCGCGAGTCTGGTGATAGACCAGAACTACAGTGTTCCAGAAGCATGCCAAGCTCTTGATGTGGGCGAGTCAGCCCTACGTCGCTGGGTTAAACAGTTACAAGCTGAACGAGATGGACATACGCCTGCATCCAAGGCGCTGACACCGGAACAGCAGCGTATTCAGGAGCTGGAAGCACGAGTAAAACGCCTAGAGCAGGAGAAAACCATATTAAAAAAGGCTACCGCTCTCTTGATGTCGGACGAGCTCGGCTCTACACGCTGATAGAGCAATTGAGAGAGCACGGTAGGCTAAATCTTATTTGCTCACTGTTTGGTGTTGGCCTGAGTAGCTTTTATGACAGACAGAAACGTCGTACACAGCCGGATATAAAGCGACTTCAACTGCGTTCTAAAGTGAAAGAGTTCTTTACAAAAAGCCGGGGCAGCGCCGGGAGTCGCACCCTTGTCGGCATGCTACGGGACGAAGCGATAGAGATTGGCCGCTTCAAGGTCAGACGGCTGATGTCTGAGCTGGGGCTGATTTGCAAACAGCCAGGCCCTCATGCCTATAAGCTAGCGACTATTGAAAGGCCGGATATACCCAATGTGCTTAATCGGGAGTTTGAGCCTGACCGAGCGAATCAAGTCTGGTGTGGAGACATTACCTATGTCTGGACAGGTCATCGCTGGCATTACTTGGCCGCTGTGCTGGATTTATATACCCGCCGTGTCGTGGGTTGGGCGATGTCGGTTAGGCCTGATGCAGACTTGGCCGTCAAAGCACTGGATATGGCGTATGAGTCGCGGGGTAAACCACAGAGTGTGTTATTCCACAGCGACCAGGGTAGCCAATACAGCGCTCGAAAATACCGGCAACGGTTATGGCGCTACCGCATATTTCAGAGCATGAGCCGACGTGGTAATTGCTGGGATAATGCCCCCATGGAGCGTTTGTTTCGGAGCTTTAAGGCTGAATGGTTGCCGAGACTGGGTTATCGAAACATAAGTGAGGCAATGCGTGATGTGAGCTATTACCTGATGGATTATTATAACTGGCAACGGCCACATCAATTCAACGATGGGCTCCCTCCTGCAAAGGCGGAAGCTCTGTCTAAACCCGTGTCCGGAATTAGTTGACCACTACAGAATCTTCTTAGAGAGAATTTCGAGCTACGTAGAGAATTACAAGAATTAAAGAAATCTAGTATGCAATAAAGTGTATCGGCCTTACAATTTTAATATGTGTCGTGACTAAAGCTGACAACCCCACTATGGCTTATTGGTCCGCAAAGCTGCCGCTCGGTAGCCTTATTTTAGATAGAGATAAAACAGCCAGTTTGAATCTTGAACCCGCCACCTAAAACAATCTCTTCTCTCTTGCCTGTTTCAGTATTAACTTAAACGGCTATCTTTAAATGTCGTAGTGACCAAATCTCCCAATATTTGCTCGAAAATAAACTATTCTGACCCAATGATCCTAAGAATCATTTGTGTTTTTAAAGTGCTTGCCTAGTCATACGTTGGGTGAATCTATATTTGCGTGGGAGCAGTATCATATTTTTTGTTAAAGATTGACCTATGAACTGAGTAAATATTCAACAAATTGCGGCTGTTTTTGCTGAATGGTCGATTGCTGCCGCCAGACCAGCTGGATGTCTTTTGTTAGCGCATGATCCTCTAAAGGGATTGCACATAAACTTCCATGTTGCACCTCATCAACAACAGACGATGCAAATACCAGCGATATTCCTATGCCTGCCCGAACCGCCTGCTTAACGGCCTCTGTGCTGCCCAGTTGCATTGATACAGTGGGAAAATGCTGGCATTCCTGCAAGTAGTTTTTGAGTATCCTTCCTGTTCCGCTGCCAGATTCTCCGCCTAACAAATTCAGCCCGGACAATATTGATTTACTGATCGATGACAGTTTTGCAAGTGGATGATCTGGAGGCGTAATCAAGACTAATGCTTCAGTTTTCCAGATTTGAGATTCAAAACCAGCTTTACCTGGCCACCATTCCATCAAGGCGATATCGATTTCAGCATTTTCCAGTTTTTCGGCAACGACTGGGTTGCTGTCTATTACGATATCCAGTTTGTCATTTATAAACGCTTGTTTATGCCGGTAATTCTGCAGGTAAGGCTGCAACAGATAAATGCCGATATTTGAACTGGCTCCAATTCTCATGGAGGGTTGATTCACAGCCAGCAAGGCTCTGTCTTGTAGTCGCAACATGCTCTGCGCATACGGCAAAAGACGAAGGGCATATTCAGTCGGCTGGCAACCGCTACGCACACGATGAATCAAGGATACGCAGAGCGTTTCTTCCAGCTTCTGAATATGCTGCGAGATAGTTGGTTGGGCTAATCCCAGCTGCTCGGCAGCTGCCTGAAAACTGCGCTGCTCAATCACCATGATCAAACTTTTCAGCCAGATCAGATTGAGCATGCTATTTCCTTTTGTGCGGGTAATTGGTTGGCCGGATCCAATGGAGGCTCGCCGTTCAAAACCCTGAGAATATTTTCAGCCGCACGTGTTTCAATGGCTAACCTGACCTTGCTCACCGCTGAACCGATATGTGCCGTGAACAAGGTGTTGGGATGTGTTAATAAATTGGGATTGATTTCCTTTGGCCTGTCGAGACGTGCCCAGTCTTCCATTTCAAAAACATCACTGGCATATCCGGCTAAATGGCCGCTATTAAGCTTATCTAAAATGGCACTTTCATCAACAATAGACCCACGGCAGGGATTCACCAAAAATGAACCGGGCCGCATCTGCTGTAAACGTTGTGTATTTAAAAGATGTTGCGTTTGCGAGTTTAATGGCAGTGCCATAATCACGATATCGGCCTGAGCAAGGGCGTCGTCCAAAGACAAAAATTCAAGTTTTAATGCTGCTTGTTGTTCTGCATCCAGAGGCTGAGTGTCGGTATAGACTAAGGTTGCACCCCAACCGCTCAGCCTTTGTGCAATGGCCTGACCAATTGCACCCATGCCGATAATCGCAATAGTGGATCCTTCAATTCCCATTCCGTAAAACTGTGGAAGCCAGCCCTTAAAGTTTCCAATACGTACATGTTGATCCGCCGCCCGTATATGCCGAATTAATCCGACCATTAGGCCGATGGTTAATTCAGCTGTGGGTACTGTTAATAGGTCTGGTACAAAGGTCAGCCAGACATTGTGTTCAGTGCAGGCATCGACATCAAAATTATCATAGCCCTTTAATGCCGCACCAATGACCTTCAGTTGCGGGCAAGACTCTAAAAAAATGGTATCTACCCGATCCGGCATGAATACCATCAAGGCTTCTGCATCCTTCGCCCGTTTCATTGTATCGTTGCGTGATAAGCTGAACGGGGTCTGATTCGTGATCAACTCACAATGCGGTGCTAATATGGCCAACACCTCTTCATGTACTTTATGCGTAATTACCAATTTTGGTTTCATCGTTATCTCCTACTTGAATTTTTTGCGTAACAGGCCGCTCAAGGCATCGACCAATGTGACCATCAGCAGAATCACTAGCAGGATAGCCAATACTTCCTGATATTGCATAATGCGTAGTGAACCCATAAGTTCAAAACCGATACCGCCAGCGCCTACCATGCCCATGATTGTCGAAGCTCTGAAGTTATATTCCCAGCGATAAATTGCGACATCGGCAAACTGCGGCATCACTTGGGGAAGAATTGCGTGATAGAGCACCTGCATCGGTGAGGCACCAGCGGCACGGGCGGCTTCCACCGGAGCGTCATCCACGTGCTCAATCGCTTCGGCAAAGAATTTACCTACCATGCCGATGGAATGCAGCGCTAAAGCCAGCACACCGGGTAAGGCACCGAAGCCGACGGCAGCCACAAAAATAATCCCCATAATCAGTTCCGGAACGGATCGAAGGGCATTTAGAACGATGCGCGCCAGCTGAAAGATCACACCATGAGGTGAGGTATTACGCGCTGCCAGAAATGCCATAGGCACAGAAAATATAACTGCAATTGCGGTACCGGCAATACTCATTGCTAGCGTATCCAGCAAGGGTGAAAACCAGTTTTGAAGGTTGGTAAAGTCCGGTGGGAAAGACTCGCCAGCCAACGTTCCTATTGCAGGCAAGCCATTTGCCAAAATTTCGAAGTTCAGTACATTCACATACCAGGCTGCCAGCAGAACGATGACCAATAAGGTCACCACCTGCAGGGTTTTACGTTTCCAGTTCTTGCTGTAACTTTGCAGCACATCTGTTTGTGTAATCAGGTAGGTATTCATAAATCATCCTTACATCTTGGAAAAATCAAGATTCAGTAATTTACCCATAACACGTATCACGTCATAATCAGCATCGGTAATCGGTGCAAATCCCTCTGCTTTGAAATTCTTCAATATCTCTTTGTCATCCAGGCTGACAAACGCATCTTTAATTTTCACTTTGAGATCCTTATTAAGGTTGGAGCGCATTGCCCAGGGATATTGTGGATAAGGTTTGCTATAGCCCAAAACTTTAACTTTTGCCGGGTCAATGAGTTTACGTTCCACCACATACTTAAAAATCACCTCAGAGAGCCCGCCTGCATCTGCATTACCATTGGCCACATTGACAGCCACAGCATCATGCGAGCCGACGAAGTGTTGTTCGTAATCGGTTTTCGCTTCGATGCCGCCTTCCTCTAAAAGAACCGTTTTCGGGATGAGATGACTGGACGTTGAGGCGCGATCGCCATAGGCCATTTTTTTACCTTTAATGTCGGCATAGGAATCAATGCCTGACTCTGTATTGGCGATCAAAATGGAACGGTATGTCGGTACACCGTCGATTATCATTGCCGCAAACGGTTCAATATCGCTTTTTGATTTGGCCATCACATAAGACAGCGGGCCGAAATAGGCCAGATCAATACGGCCAAAGCGCATCGCTTCAATCATGGATGAATAATCGGTTGTGACTATTAATTCCACCTTTTTGTTTAACTTGGCTTCCAGATAATTTTTTAAGGGTTCATTGCGCTTGATTAGTTCGGAAGCGTTTTCATCCGGCAGCAAGGCGACTTTGAGCATATCCGGATCGGCATCTGCTGCCATACAGGGGCTTATGGCTGTCACCAGCAAGGTGGTGGCTAAGAGTATTTGTTTAAACAGTTTCATTTTGCTATCTCCAGTTGTGTTGCCGTTTTAGTGGGTAAATGTTGATAAGAAGAATTGGATTGCGTATCGGCGGTTTGTTTATCTTTTCTTTTGGGGTTGGCCGATTGTTGATAAATCAACTTGAGCTGTTTGTCATCGAGCTCTTGCGGAGCGGCATCAAACACCACTTGGGCTTGAGCTAAACCAATGATGCGATCGGCAAAACGTTTGGCATATTCAAGCTGATGCAATGAGACGATAGAGGTAATGCCGTCTTCGGCACAGATTTGTTTCAATTGAGACAAAATTTTTTCGGATGTGGATGGATCCAGGCTGGCGACAGGTTCATCCGCCAGAATAATACTCGGCTGCTGAGCCAAAGCTCGGGCAATACCTACTCGTTGTTGCTGGCCACCTGATAATTGATCGACCCGCACCAGGGCTTTGTCAGCAAGGCCAACGCGATCCAGACAATGCAATGCCAATTCAAGATCGGTTTTGGGTGGCGGCAATAAACTACGCCAGAATGAATGATATCCCAGTCGCCCCATGAGTACATTCTGCAGGGCTGTGTGACGCAGAATCAGTTGATGGTGCTGAAACACCATCGCGGTTTTGCGTCGATGCCGGCGCAGTATGCCTTGATTATCCAGTATTCCGAATTCAGCAGAAATCACTTTACCCGAGGTAGGTTTCACCAAATGATTCAGTGACCTCAATAAGGATGATTTTCCCGCACCTGATAAACCTAGCAGCACTGTGAATTCACCACGTTGAAAGTTGATTGAGGTTGCACGTAATGCTTCAATTCCGCCGGGATAGATTATGCCAAGATCGTCTGTGGACAGAATTGGCTGAGGTGAGTGGCTTAACGTCATATCATTACCTTTCGCAATAATTGTCACCGCTGTATTGCGGTTCACAATCGAATACTAAGGTTTGAATATGACAGAGAAATGAAGCTTAGATGACTATTTTATTTCATAGCTTGACTGACTGGAGTGAAAAAGAACTCACGGGGACAGTACTCTATATGGGGGGTTGAGCACAAAACTAACATTTTAAGAATGCAGGAATATTAATGACTCTTTGTTGAAATCGATCATTTTTGGTTGCACTAAATACCACTGGCATCGAGCACAAAGCGCTACCTATTAAATCCTCAGAAAACAGCGAGCAAGAAGGTTGGAAGTTAGCTAGTTTTTTTTCGGTTCATAATGATCGCTTTGCTCTTGAAGTAAGCTGTTTTTGGGTCAGTCAAACATGAACGCTTTTGAAGCAAAGCCTTAATTTTCCAGCACCCTAATTCATGACGATTAGGCCACGCTCTATTTAACCTTCAACGGCAGTTCATGGCACTAGGATGCCCAGAAGTCGACCTTCGAAAGAAATCTGATCAGACTTTTTTGCTCTTGTGCCTGTGAAGTCCGCAAAGTTGCCGTTCAGATACATTGTTTAGATAAGGACAAAACAGCCAGTTTGAAGGTTGGGTCAATAGTGGCTTATGGTCGAAAGAGACCAATTCGGGGACGCTAAAGACCAATGATTATGAACATTAACCACCCATTTTAATTAAAACTGATGATTTAGAGTTAAGAGAAAACACAGCAGTAGATGGCTCCAACCAGAGTTGATATTGAGTGACTACTCTTACTAATATTTTTCACCTTATCAGATGTTGACATGAGCTCCTCAACCAGAAGTTCGATATTCTATTTGTGCTACCCACTTATTCATTACCTTGCGCAACCATTTCGTTCATAGCCTATGCGCGTTGCTCTAGTTAAAGTGCCTGTTTTTCCGTTTGATCAAAGGTATTACGATAAACGGCAAACGAATTATCAGCTTCAATTTCAACCTCTTTTGTCGAGCTGGCTACTCTCCAAAGCGCTGTTTCTAAATGGTTACTTAAAAATTTTTGTCCTAGATTAATCATTCATTCTTCCTGTATAAATGAACTCTCCAAAATAATTTTGATAGAGCGCTTTTCGCTTTAACATAGGGCCGTGAGATTCCATAGGAAAATGAAGCCAAAATAACGAATCCAAGCAACAACAAAACGATGAATGTATCGAGATTTATTGCTCCAACAAGACTTGATACAACAAAAGGTAAAAATGAACAAAGGCCAGCTAAGAATAGCTTAGTAAAGATTGGCCAATGCTTCGGAGATAACAAATTAAACGGACTTTTACCTAGGTTTATTTTCTCGTATGCTTCCTCAGTCCTATTGACCGCCTCACCATCAGGCTTGAAGCGAACACTCTACAGGCCGCACTCTTCTTGCCTCCCCTATAAGGCATAACGAAGGCATCAACCCAGTAATTATCACCGTTTTTACAACGATTCTTACAATACCCATCCAAGGCGGACCTTTGGCAGACGTGTCCCAAAGTTCTTTAAAGGTAATTTGGGGCATGTCAGGCTGTCGAACCAAATTATGTGCTTGTCCAAGTAATTCATCTTCTGGCACTCAAAAAATCATCATTAATATAGGTAATAACGCCTTTCTTTATTGTTGTAGAGAATATGCTAACATCATCTGAATATTTTAATTCTTTTCCTGTAGCTGGTAAGCTTTTACTCATTACGATGCCTTTTATACTTCAAAAATTTAAAACATTTTCTAATTTTTCTTCTACTAGCAGCATAGCTCTGCACGATTTTAGTCTTTATTATGGTAAATAAAAGTCATATCACAAGTTTGTTAAACGCTAGATACTAGAAGCTTAACAGAATGGAATTTACTTGATTTTCTACAATTCTTGGATTCAACTTCGAAGTGCATAACTTGAATAGGTAGAAGAAGAGGTCAGTCACCTGTAGGCTGATCATTTTTTCTCCGGCAAGAGATGAACGATGAATTCCTACAAGCAACTGACCTATGAACAACGATGCCAGCTTTACGCACTAAAGAAAACAAAAATGACATAACAAGCACTGGCGAATGCGATTGGCGTGAGTCAGCCAACGATCAGTCGAGAACTTAAGCGCAATACCGGCGGTAGCGGTTATCGTTTCGCTCAGGCCCAGCGTAAAGCCCTGGAGCGCCGAGCAGAGGCGGTTAAACCCACAAAAATGACACCAGAGATGATCTCTCTCGTTAACGCAAAGTTGCGCGAAAAGCTGAGTCCAGAGCAAATTTCGGGTTGGCTACTCGTGGAGAAAGAGAAGTTGCTCAGTCACGAAACCCTCTACCGTCATATTTGGGTCGATAAGGCCGCTGGCGGTGATCTGTATAGCAATCTGCGCCGACAAGGGAAAGCCTATCAAGCACGGGGCAAAAGCCAGGCTGGACGTGGGCACATCAAAAACCGTGTCAGTATTGATGAGCGCCCCACGATTGTTGATGCTAAGGAACGCGTAGGGGACTGGGAAATTGATCTTGTCATCGGCAAAGGCCACAGCGGAGCGCTGTTAACCATCGTCGATAGAGCGACTAGCTTTACCGTATCGAAGCGAATCAATAACAAATCGGCTCAGGTCGTTACCAATGCGACAATTGAGTTGCTGAGGCCGTTCAAGGGCGCGGTGCTAACGATTACGGCGGATAACGGTAAGGAGTTTGCCTATCATGAGCAGATGACTGCAGCGCTGGGGGCGCGGGTATATTTTGCCGACCCCTACAGCTCATGGCAACGCGGTTTGAATGAAAATACTAACGGCCTTCTACGTCAGTACTGGCCTAAAAAGACGGACTTCAAAAAAGTCTCGGCAAAAGAAGTTAAAGCCGTTATTGTTCAGCTAAATAATCGTCCCAGAAAGAAATTAAATTTTAAAACGCCCGCAATGTTAATGGGAAATCACATGGCTGCAATTGCGGCTTAAACGGTTATGCACTTCGGGGTTGAATCTGCCCTTTCTGAGTGTTTTTTCAACACTTATTATCAAAACGAAAAGGCAAAAAAGATTGCCAAGAAAATCAATAATAAGAACTGATTTTATAAATATCGAACCTTTTCACAGTATTGGTTTGTCACTAAAATATTTTTTAAAGGTTAACGTCATAAACTGATACACATTCATTATGTGACCAAGAATTAATATACGATAATCACCTATGGATAGATTTTAAATATCGCTAGCATGTAGAAGCTTGTGATTTAACGGTAACGCTATGGGTACTCCTCATGAAAGCCTACGCGCCAATTCATAGTAAGTCTTACCTAATTCAGTAATTGTGATGTATTTGTTAATTTAGCTCGATGTGAAGAATGATAAAAACAAAAAAATGCCCCGTATGCGAAATGCTATTACTAAAGAGTGATAATATTGTTCAGTTTAAGGGAATAAACTTTTGGTTATGCTCTGAGCAATGCCGGGACAGATTCAATCAAAGACCAAGTTTGTACATTGGTGATCCTAAGCATGGTAAATCAGTCAAACAGCATGGTGTAAAAGTAGAGAAAAAACACACCATAAAGCTTGTATTGCCAGACAATCATGAATCTATAGATCTACTAATTCAGTATTTGAACTCGTTAATGGGGGTCATACAGGCAAGAATTAATCAAGGACAACTTGAGATTGAATACGACCTGATTCAGGTGTCTTTAGGAGAAATAGAGTCTTTCATTAAATCAACGGGCATCGCCATCGAACAATCTTGGATAGATAAAGTCCATAATGCCTTGATTCATTACAATGAGGACGGAGAACTAGATAATTTAGGCCATCCTTATAAAGACAACTGAACATTTCATTCGACAGTTTCTTTCCAAGTCAGATGTTCATATAAGCCAGTCCAGTAATAGCCAAAACTCGCTGCAAAAAGTAATTCCTCAATCGGAATATGGAGAACGAACAACCCGCTGAGTGCATCCAGATTCCAGACGCGCTCAATATACCCTGGTGAGAGACTCTCAAGCCCAAGAACAAACACCGAATAATAAATAAGAAAAAGTGCACTTCCCCATATGCTTTTTAGCGCTAGATCGGTTCTGCATAAACTATTGGCGATACCTCCCGCAACCATAGCTATTATAGCGGGGTAAATCGGATTCCACTCCCAGAGCATTAAGATTGGAAACAAAATAAATGGTGTCGTGACGGCCAGAATATGATGAGCGTGTCTCTTAGATAAACGAATAGCTAGTGGCATAGTTTGCAACTTCTGACCCGTGATTACGTTGTAAGCCACAGCACCAATTCCACCGATACCAAAACAAAAAATCAAACTTTCAATATCAAACCCCGTTTTGAGAGCTAAATTGAACATGCTCGGTGGACTCCAGTAGTCTGGAACAAATAATGGTTCGGTAAAACCAAAAAGCATTGTGATTGAGCTTGCTTTTAACATGACCGAGCGATATGTAGGTGTAATTAGGTATACAGCCAGCCATGGTATAAGAAATGCCAAAGACCAGACTAACCATACGTACTGTTCATCCATTCTGAGATAACTCCTAGAGAATAAGTCACCACGATGTATCACTTTCGAGTGATAATTTATGTGTGAAAGAAGAAATACTAATAAATAAAATTCTTTCTTACATTACAATTTTGTCAGAATTTGTGTGAATCATTACAAGTTCATTACATTGCTTCTTTTTTCTTAAGGCTGAGGTTAGTATCACACTATTAGTTGCTGGTGTATAAATGGATGTTTAGAGTTTCAAACTTATTATTTCTAATCCTTATCGTGATGGCTTACTTAGGTCAGCCGCTAATTGCTTTATCTTCCCCATGTAAAGATATGGAAATGCGTACAATGACAGAATCTTACTCAATGGGCTCTGTCCATGATGGCCATATTCAGCAAGTTCGCAGTAAAAATTTGACATCTGAATGTTGTATTATTTCCACTTGCGGCATGAACTCTTGTCTGCATCATAGTCAAGAGGCTATTACATTCTCACTTTCCCCCCAAGCGTTCAAAGTGCAAAATGCAGTCAGCCTTGCTCTTAACTTAACGAGCTTCTACTCAAACTTTGAAACAAACTCATTGTTTCGTCCTCCGATTTCACTCATTACAGTATAGATGTAGCCACTCTAGACAACTGTATAGGTCAACACTGAAATGTGTGCCACACATGTCATCATTCGTTAAAGTTTTACATATTAAGAATAGCACTTTTGGCATTTTGCCTATTAATGAATGACCTACATTAGAGCTCAATGAGTGAGATTCTTATTAATAGTAATTGATACTGCGTTAAATGAGCCTAATTCGGAATATGAGCAATGAGTAATAACAAATATTTTTTTAGTACAGAACCACTGAAAGCTTTAGTTTTGATGGCTCTGATGTTCAATTCTTTGTCTTTGACAGCCCAAGAGTTGTCTCTTGAAAAAGCGATCGAGCTTGCTCATCAGAGTGATCCTTGGATAAAAGGAAGTTATCAGAAAGAACAGGCAAATATTGCTCAGAGTATAGCAGCTGGACAGTTACCGGATCCTGTCATATCACTCGGATTAGCAAATATGCCTCTTGACAGTTTGAACTTTAATCAGGAGCCAATGACACAACTCATGGCTGGTGTCTCCCAAGTTTTCCCTCGAGGTCAAACTCTCGAGTTACAAAGACAAAAATTGGAAGATATAAGCCGACAACATCCTTTTATGCGTCAAGATAGGTATGCAAAAGTGAAACTGACAGTCACTCAATTATGGCTCGACTTGTATGAGAGCCAAGAGTCTATTCGTCTGATTGAGAACGACAGATCATTGTTTGAATACCTTGTTGAAGTTGCCGAGGTTAGTTACAGCAGTGCTTTTGGTAGAAGTCGTCAACAGGATCTAGTTAGAGCTCAACTTGAGCTGACACGCATTGAAGACCGCCTTACAGTACTCGATAAAAAAAGAAGCGAAACCCAAGAAAAACTTGCTGAATGGCTTTATGACACAGGGGCACACTGGCAAGAGATGGGCGTTTCCCAAATACTGCCAGAAATAGAACTTAAAAGTATTCACGAAGCAATCAACAATCAAGTGCAGTACGAGGCGCCTGATTTCACTGATCACCCAATGATTAGAAGCCTTGACCAGCAGATCATGGCTTCAGAAACAAATATTGTTCTGACAAAACAAAAATACAAACCGCAATTTGGCATCAATGCAAGCTATGGTTTCCGTGACGATGCACCAGGGGGGCAAGATCGCAGTGATCTATTTTCTGTTGGTATTAGCTTTGATTTACCGATTTTTACGGAAAAACGGCAAGACAAGGAAGTAGAAGCGGCAGTAAGTAGTAAGGAAGCCTTAAAAACAGATAAAACACTCGCATTACGTGCTATGAACGCTCGTTTTAATGAGGCCAGTGAAAGACTAAGTTGGCTGGAAAAACGCCAGAAACTCTACAGCGATCGTCTGTTGAAAGAGATGAACGATCAGGCTGAAGCCTCCTTAAACGCTTACACCAATGATGATGGTGACTTTGCCGAAGTCGTCCGCGCTCGTATTGCAGAACTCAATGCCAACATCGACTACCTAAATATCAACGTAGACAGGCTAAAAACAATTGCCGCATTGAATTATTTCTCAAGTTCATCTGAATACATGACATCTATTAACGGGAAACAACATGACTAGCTCATACAAAACTTTATTATTGATGCTGTTTGCAATACTGCTTACCGCAGTAATTACATACAGTGTGACGCGTGTATATTTTGAAAATAATACCGTTAGTAATAGTGAAGCCGAACAAAAGCAACCACTGTATTGGGTTGCACCGATGGATCCCAACTACCGTCGAGACAAGGCTGGTAAATCACCAATGGGTATGGATTTGATTCCTGTGTATGAAGAAAATGAAACCTCTCAGAATTCTGGTCCAGGAACAATTACCATCTCTCCAGATGTTGTGAATAATATCGGGGTTAGAATTGTTAAAGCTGAGTATGGCCCAATTCATTCAGAAATAAATACAGTCGGTTATGTTCAATATGATGAAGACAAGCTAGTTCATATTCATCCACGAGTCGAGGGTTGGGTTGACAAGCTATATGTCAAAGCAGCCGGTGATCCCATTAAAAAAGGACAACCACTTTATAAACTCTATTCACCTGAACTTGTAAACGCTCAAGAAGAGCTTGTCTTAGCGCTCAATCGAAACAATGTTCGCTTAATTAAAGCAGCTGAGGACCGCTTGAAAGCATTACAAATAGCCAACTCTGTTATTAATCAAATAAAACAAACTCGCAAGGTTCAGCAAGCCATTACGTTTTATGCTCCACAGAGCGGAGTCATCGATAACCTTAATGTGCGTGAAGGATTTTATGTCAAGCCAGGAATGAATTTAATGTCAGTAGGTGATCTCAGTACAGTCTGGGTTGAAGCTGAAATCTTTGAACGTCAAGCAGAGTTAGTCAAAGCAGGGCAAGCGGTTACCATGACCCTAGATTATATGCCTGGAACAAAGTGGATTGGAAAAGTCGACTATGTTTATCCCACATTGAATGACGAGACAAGAACAGTTCGAGTTCGTCTTCGTTTTGATAACGAAGATTATGCCCTCAAACCAAATATGTTTGCCCAAGTAACAATAGCGACCGGTGAGGAGAAAGAAAAACTAATGATCCCAATGGAGGCGCTTATCCGAACTGGCGATCAAGATCGTGTTGTTCTAGCTCTTGGGGAGGGTCAGTTTAAGTCGATTACTGTTATCGCCGGCAACATTGGCGAAAGTCATGTAGAAATCATCAATGGTCTCGAACCGGGAGAGGAAGTGGTCAGTTCTGCACAGTTTCTTCTTGACTCAGAATCCAGCAAAACTTCAGATTTCAAGCGTATGCATCATGAAGACTCAAAACCACGATCTGTGTGGGTTGAGGCCAAGATTGAGTCTGTTATGACAGAACATCATATGATCACAGCCGCTCATTCAGCAATCAGCGAGTGGGATTGGCCTGCTATGACTATGGATTTCAGTGTCAGTGAAAATATTGATCTGAGTACTCTCTCAAAAGGTACTCAATTGCACATGGAAATTACCAACTCAGATACTGAATACTACGAAATTACCGGAATTCACATTAAAGAAAGTGGTACTAGCACTGTGAATGAGGAGTCTGCCACAGAGGGTGACGTCAAATTACAATCTATAGATGATGAAAGTATGAACCATAACAAGCATCAAGAAAAAAATACTCAAATGGATAGTTCCGAAAGTTCTGAGCATTCACATCATCAACACTCAGGCATGTAGAAAGGAATACTTATGGTTGAGTCAATAATTCGCTGGTCTGTCAGTAATCGTTTTTTTGTAGTGCTTGCCACTTTGATTTTGGTCGGCGTTGGTGTGTTCTCCTTAAAAAACACACCGGTAGATGCGATTCCTGATCTTTCTGATGTTCAGGTCATTATCAAGACAAACTATCCGGGACAGGCGCCACAAGTTGTTGAGGATCAGGTCACCTACCCATTAACGACAGCAATGTTATCAGTACCGGGTGCCGTTACAGTAAGAGGGTATTCATTTTTTGGTGACTCCTATGTCTACGTAATTTTCGATGAAGATACAGATCTATACTGGGCACGCAGCCGGGTATTGGAATACCTGAGTCAGGTGGCACCTTCACTACCCGAAAATGCCAGACCACAACTGGGCCCTGATGCTACAGGTGTTGGATGGGTTTATCTTTATGCACTAATAGATAGAACCGGTCAACACGACATCAGCGAATTACGCTCATTGCAGGACTGGTTCCTGAAATACGAACTACAAACAGTACCTGGGGTATCTGAAGTTGCGGCTGTTGGTGGTATGGTCAAGCAATATCAGGTAACTGTGAATCCTGAAAAAATTCGCGCTTTTGGCATCCCTATGTCACATATCCAGACTGCCATCAAACGAGCTAATCAGGAGGTAGGTGCCTCCGTAGTAGAAATGGCTGAAGCTGAATATATGGTAAGAGCGACAGGCTATATTCAGTCCAAAACGGACTTGGCTCAAGTCCCATTGGGCGTCAATAGCCGGGGCACACCTCTTACGCTTGGTGATGTTGCAGAAATCAAGCTTGGACCACAAATGCGGAGAGGTATCGCAGAGTTTAATGGCCTCGGAGAAACTGTCGGTGGTGTAGTTGTAATGCGTTTTGGCGAGAACGCACAAAAAACCATTGAAGGTGTTAAAGATAAATTGCAGGAACTCCAGAAAGGCCTGCCAGAGGGTGTTGAACTTGTGACGGTATATGACCGTTCGGGGCTTATTGGACGTGCGGTTGATAATCTTTGGCACAAATTATTAGAAGAGTTTGCTGTTGTTGCACTGGTTTGTATGCTCTTTTTGTTCCATATCCGGTCATCACTCGTAGCTATTGTCAGTCTCCCTGTCGGTATTCTAACTGCATTTACTGTCATGCATATGCAAGGTATTAATGCCAATATTATGTCTCTGGGAGGTATTGCTATAGCCATCGGTGCGATGATCGACGGCGCTATAGTGATGATTGAGAACATGCACAAACACATGGAAAAAACGCCTCTAACCAAGGAAAACAGATGGCAAGTGGTGGCTGAGTCTGCTTCTGAAGTCGGCCCAGCATTATTCTTCAGTCTGCTAATCATTACTGTCAGCTTTGTGCCAGTCTTTACATTGGAAGCCCAAGAAGGTCGTATGTTTTCTCCGCTGGCCTTTACTAAAACCTATGCGATGGCTGCATCTGCAGCATTGGCGATTACATTAGTTCCTGTGTTGATGGGCTACTTTATTCGTGGAAAAGTGTTGCCAGAACATAGAAACCCCATTAATCGATTACTGGTAGCTTCTTACATGCCTGTTTTGAAAATGGTTTTGGCGTTTCCCAAAACGGCCATTTTCATTGCGCTACTTGCCTTGGGTTCTACCTACTGGCCTTTGCAGAACATCGGTAGTGAGTTTATCCCTCCACTTGATGAAGGCGATCTCATGTATATGCCTACTACATATCCCAGCATATCTATTGGTAATGCCCGAGAAATTCTTCAGCAAACCGACAAGTTGATTATGACCGTACCTGAAGTAGAAACTGTTTTTGGCAAAATTGGTCGAGCTGAAACAGCAACCGATCCAGCGCCACTGACCATGATTGAAACATTCATTCAGTTAAAAGACCGAAGCGAATGGCGTGAAGGTATGACAACAGAATTGCTGAAAAAAGAGCTTGATGATCTGGTCAAATTGCCCGGTCTCACCAATGCTTGGGTTATGCCGATAAAAACCCGGATTGATATGTTGGCAACAGGAATAAAAACACCGGTGGGGATCAAAGTTGCTGGCGCAGATATTTCAGTTATCCAGCAAATAGGTCAACAACTCGAAACAATATTGGCTGAGGTGCCCGGCACCGCCTCGGTCTATTCTGAACGTGTTGCCGGAGGACGTTATATTAAAGTTGATATTGATCGAGGAAAAGCCTCCCGTTTCGGCCTAAATATTGCTGATGTGCAACAGGTTGTTGCATCTGCCATTGGTGGAGTCAATGTTACCCAGACAGTAGAGGGACTTGAACGTTATCCCGTGAATATACGATACCCACAATCATATCGCGACTCTCCAGAGCAGATGGCATTATTGCCGATAGTCACAGCAAAAGGGCAAAGGATTGCTCTGGGTGATGTAGCAGAAATAAAAATTGAAAATGGTCCCCCAGCTATCAAAAGTGAGAATTCCCGCATTAATGGCTGGACATTTGTTGATATAGAAGGCGTTGATATCGGCTCCTATGTCGAGAACGCTATGGAAAAAGTTCGCGCAGAATTGGACTTGCCTGCGGGATATTCAATTCATTGGTCAGGCCAATATGAATACATGCTGCGAGCTAAAGAAAAGCTTACTTATGTTGTTCCCTTGACATTAGCGATCATTGCCATTCTCTTATTCATAAATTTTAGGAATTTTACAGAAGTAGCACTGTTAATGGGGACACTGCCTTTTGCCTTGATTGGCAGCATTTGGTTGCTTGACTTGCTGAACTTCAACTTCTCTATCGCTGTTGGAGTTGGTTTTATTGCTCTGGCGGGCGTTGCTGTTGAAATCAGCGTCATTATGTTGGTCTACCTAAATCAAGCTTGGCGAGAAGAACTTACAAAGAACTCAATTAGCACATTAAGTAACTCACTGAGTAAGACCCAGTTGAGACAAGCTGTGATCACTGGGGCGGGTCTGCGTGTGCGACCAGTAATGATGACAGCGGCGGCGGTCATCATAGGTTTGATACCCATACTATTTGGTACAGGAACTGGCTCTGAAGTAATGAGCCGAATTGCAGCGCCTATGGTGGGCGGTATGGTGAGTTCAGTAATTCTGACTTTATTGGTGCTGCCAGTCGTATTTTACTTATGGAAAGTGAGGGCTAAATGAAATCTCACGATTCACACTCGACCTTCTTTGGGCCTACAAGTAACACGAGGAGGAGTTAAATAACACTCAGGTTCAGATTTCCATTTCTATTAAATCATTTGGTCAGAGGAATATGAATATTGATTGAAGATATGAGTAAGCGAATCATTAAGTCTATGTTTCTTAATTTACTTCTCATTTGTTGACCTATGTCAAGGACACAGGTTTATAGTTTAACTAGCATGACAGTTAAACCGAAATTTAAAAGCAGCTTTGACGCTTGATAGTCAGGCAATAGGAGTAGGTCATGCTTGTTAATGAAGTGGCGAAAACATTGAACATAGGTCCTGAAACTGTACGGTTTTACACACGTATAAAATTGCTACAGCCTCAAAAGAACCGGTTTAACGGTTATCGAGAATATGACAATAAAGATATCAATCGGTTGAAGTTTATATTAGCCGCAAGACAGCTTGGTTTCTCGGTCGATGATATTCAGCAGATACTGGCCGACGCCGACAAGAAAAGGTCCCCTTGTCCCGGGGTAAGGCGTCTACTGGCTAAGCGACTGCAGGAAACAGAGCTACGTTTCAGGGAAATGCAGCAATTAAGGAAAAAGATGAAAAAAGCGCTCGCTCAATGGAAACAAATGCCCGATATGGAGCCTACAGGTCAAATGATTTGCCATTTGATAGAAGAATTTACTGTCCCATTTACGACGGAGGAAAAGTAATGAAAATACATTCAACACATCAAAGTGAAACAGCTAAGCAAGGTTGCTGCTGTACAAACAATTCCACCGTCATAACGAAGGTAGGCATTGAACAATTAGTCAGTGACTTACCAGTCAAACAATTAAAAGTTGAAGGTGCTAACTGTGGTGGCTGTGTACAGAGCATTGAAAAAGCCCTTCAATCTCTGAACGGTGTAAGCAATGCCAGCATGGATCTGGCTAGTAGTGTCGTATCAGTGTGCGGAATAGTTCAGACAGATGAACTAATTGCAACCCTGGAAAAAGCGGGATACCCAGCGACTGTTTTAGACTAACTCGGGATTTACACATGAACACACAGAATACAGAAGCCTCAGACAAGCCTGGCCAACATAGTGCTAAAAAAGATACAACCTATGTTTGTCCGATGCACCCGGAAGTAAGGTCCGAACAGCCGGGAGATTGCCCAAAATGTGGTATGCACCTTGTGCCAGAAACTGAGCTCAAATCACATCATAAGCATGCACAGCACACGGATTCAGAAACCTCTGGTAATGAATCTAATTGTTGTGGAGGGCATAAGAGTGTGTCCCAATTGCATCATCAACATGACACAGAAACCAAAAGTAAAAATGCTGTTCAGGGTAAATACGATAGTGTTCCTCAAGGCTGGAACGGCCCTGTCTATACCTGCCCAATGCATGCGGAAGTTCGTCGCACAGAGGCGGGATCGTGCCCAATATGCGGTATGGGGCTAGAGCTTGAATCTGCTGCAATGGCGGTGGATGAGCCTAATCCTGAGCTCGTTGATTTTACCAGACGCTTCTGGGTTGGTGCGGTGCTTACCATTCCGCTCCTTATCCTTACAATGAGTCCACTAATAGGACTTGGTCAGATTCGTGATCTGTTGGGAGAAAACGTATCTCTCTGGTTAGAAGTAATACTTGCAACCCCGGTTATCCTCTGGTCCGGCTGGCCTTTTTTCGTACGTGGCTGGAATTCTTTCCGCACTATGAATCTCAACATGTTCTCACTGATTGGCATGGGGGTGTCTACGGCATATCTGTATTCGATGGTCGCCATGATTACGCCGGAGATCTTTCCTTCTGGCTTTAGAGATCCAAAAACTGGACATGTAGGCGTCTATTTTGAGGCGGCAGCGGTCATCGTCACATTAGTACTACTTGGACAGATTATGGAACTGCGTGCTCGAGAGGGTACCGGTAAGGCTATTCGCGCACTTTTGGATTTGGCTGCCAAGACAGCACGCGTTATTAGGCCGGATGGCAAGGAAGAAGAAATTCCTCTTGAAGAAGTCCATGTCGGTGATCAGATCAGAGTGAGACCTGGCGATAAAGTACCCGTAGACGGAGTTGTGGTCGAAGGTCGTTCGTCAGTGGATGAAAGTATGATTTCTGGTGAACCTGTCCCCGTTGAGAAGACAGAAGGTGAAAAGTTAACCGGGGCGACAATTAATGGTACGGGTAGTTTGATTATGGAAGCGACGCGAGTTGGTTCTGACACGATGCTTGCTCAAATCGTGGAAATGGTTGCTGCAGCACAACGATCACGTGCACCGATTCAAAAATGGGCTGACATGGTCGCCGGCAAGTTCGTACCAGCTGTAATTGGCATCGCAATCATTTCTTTCATTGCTTGGTCAATCTGGGGACCAGCCCCCGCCTTATCCTATGCACTCGTATCAGCGGTAGCTGTCTTGATCATTGCTTGTCCCTGTGCGCTAGGCCTCGCTACGCCTATGTCAATTATGACGGCAACAGGGCGTGGAGCACAGGCAGGCGTATTAATCAAAAATGCTGAGGCATTAGAGCGTTTCGAGAAGGTTGATACACTAATAGTCGATAAGACAGGAACCTTAACTGAGGGTAAGCCAAAACTTGTTGCTGTAATGCCCGAAGCTGGACACGACGAAGCAGAGGTACTTCGACTGGCGGCCTCGCTTGAGCGTGGTTCAGAACATCCACTGGCTGAAGCTATCGTCAGAGGTGCTGAGGAGCGAGGAGTAGCATTAACTGAAGCAACAGACTTTGAAGCTGTCACTGGCAAGGGCGTTAAAGGTGTTGTGGACGGTAACGCTGTGGCACTCGGTAATCTCGCACTGATGACTGACATGGGCTTGCAGAATGATGAGCTCACAGGTAAAGCCAATGAACGACGTGATCAGGGTGAAACAGTGATGTTTATTGTTCTTGAAGACAAGATCGCTGGCTTAGTAAGTGTCGCAGATCCGGTCAAAGCAACGACACCAGCTGCACTGAAAACACTTCACCAACTCGGCCTGAAAATCATCATGGCAACGGGCGACAATGAACGTACAGCCAGGGCTGTAGCCACGCAACTGGGTATTGATGAAATTCGTGCAGATGTTCTGCCAGCTGATAAGGCTCGTATCATCGAAGAGCTACAGCAACAGGGGCGCAAAGTAGCTATGGCGGGTGATGGTGTCAACGATGCTCCAGCATTGGCTCAGGCTGATGTAGGTATTGCGATGGGTACAGGCGCTGATGTCGCTATTGAAAGTGCAGGATTTACTTTAGTTAAAGGTGACTTAGACGGGATAGTTCGTGCACGACGACTTGCCCACGCCACCATGAAAAATATTAGGCAAAACCTGTTTTTTGCTTTGATCTACAACTCTGCCGGTGTACCGATTGCCGCAGGGATTCTGTATCCATTCTTGGGGATTCTGATTGGACCAATTTTTGCCGCTTTTGCCATGAGTGCTTCCTCCTTGTCAGTGGTACTTAATGCGCTGAGACTCCGGCGGGCAAGAATATGAAAAATCTAGACCTCAATGGGCAAAACAACAGTGAGGGCCTGGATATGAGTATTCACAAATTTGTTGCCATTTTCTATGACGTTTATCCAAGCAATGCGAAACAGGTTCCACTACAACATGAAGTAGAAGGTTTACTTCTCACATGACACACCTGAGGTGAATTATGGACACTCAAAGACCATCATTTTGGAAAACCCCTGCCGGTTTCACCGCACTCGTTTTGATTGGTGTTGTGACTTACTTTCTTCTTATGGAACATCGCCAGCATGTCTGGCAGTTCCTGCCTTACTTGATTCTACTGGCTTGCCCTTTTTTACATCTCTTTATGCATGGCAGTCATGGGGGACATGGTGGTCATCAGCATGAAGGAGGCGAGTCTGAACAGGATGCCTATCAACGCGGACTGGAGGATGGCCGAAAAGAGCGTGAACATGATCATTAAAGGTCAGGATGAGAGAACATTACTGGAGAAAAAATATGCATGGTGAATCAGCATACGGCCTGTGGACGTTGGTTTTAATAAATTCAGCAATATTTATATTTTTTGCCTTTAGTTTTACTAAGCCAAAGACCAAAACAGACTGGCGTAGTCTGGGGGCGTTTTCAGCATTCATTATTGCACTATTCACCGAAATGTATGGGTTCCCACTAACCATCTATTTTTTGTCAGGCTGGTTGGCGGAAAAGTATCCCGGTGTAGATTTCATGTCACACGAAAATGGACATTTATTGCATACGCTACTGGGTTTTGAAGGTAACCCGCATTTTGATCCACTGCATATTGCAAGCAACGTCGTCATTATTCTTGGTTTCTTTTTACTGGCTTCTGCCTGGAGCGTATTACACCACGCCCAACAAAACAGACAACTGGCAACAACCGGCTGGTACGCAAGAATGCGTCATCCACAATACATCGCTTTTATCATGATTATGTTTGGCTTTTTGTTGCAATGGCCAACAATCCCGACGCTGGTCATGTTCCCAATTCTGGTTATTGTCTATGTCCGCTTAGCCAAACGAGAAGAGCGAATGGCACTTGATGAATTTGGCGATGAATACCGAAGCTACATGGCGAAGACACCCGGATGGTTTCCAAAATTCTAATCACGGATGAACAGGCAACAACCCCGCGTCTTATTTAACACTGGAGACGAGAAGATGACTAAGCACAGGCTGGGTATTAATCCCGGTTTTTTGACAAAACATAAGCTGGGGCTAGTTGGGCTTGAACAAACCAATAGCAGTGAGATGATTACTGAGATCGATTCATTACCATGGGTTGACGATGTCAGGCTGAATACCAATAAGCAAACGCTTAACATTGCTTACGAGGCATCTCTCCATAACATCGATGAATTGCTTGTAATTGTTGAAAAACACGGTGCGTCGATTAAAGACAGTTGGTGGAGCCAGACAAAACTTGGCTGGCAACGACAAACCGACGAAAACATAAAAAACAATGCCAAACACGAGCCCCACTGCTGTAATAAAGCACCTTCAGGTAACAAACTCAGGTAAACAGAATTGTTTTCCCAGTGCTGAGATATAGAGAGATGAGAATCTTTTTTGCATGCGTTCCAGCAGGCTCACTTAATCACTATCGGCATACTGAATTAAGGAATTAAAAATTTAGCCATGACTACATCACACTTACTGTCTATTGTTGATATGGGCATAGATACCCACCAAGAGCCTGTGGTATACATGCGAAGTGATTGCCATATCTGTCGTTCAGAAGGCTTCACCGCCAACAGCCGGGTCACGCTCCGTTTTAATGAAAACAGCGTCATTGCAACCTTGAATGTGGTTGATGGACAACTTTTGCCGTCAGGCACAGCAGGCTTATCCAGAATCGCCATGCACCGCCTGAGTGCTATTGAGGGGCAGAAGCTCATGGTCAGTCATGCCCCCGTCGTTACCTCATTGAGTCATGTACGAAAAAAAGTATTTGGCAACAAGCTCAGTGACGATGAAATTGCTGACATTATCAAAGACATCAGTGCGCACCGCTATTCTGATATAGAAATTGCCAGTTTTCTCAGTGTTTGTGCAGGAAGTCGTCTGGACGTTGATGAGATAATTGGCCTGACCCAGGCCATGGTTGAATGCGGTAAGCGCCTATCCTGGTCTGGTCAAAACATGATTCTCGATAAACACTGCATTGGGGGCCTGCCAGGTAACCGTACTACACCGCTGGTTGTTTCAATTGTCAGTGCGGCAGGGCTGGTCATTCCCAAAACATCATCAAGGGCGATCACTTCACCAGCTGGCACTGCAGACACCATGGAGACGTTGACTACCGTTAACCTTAACCTCAAAGAAATTCAGTGTGTTGTTGCTGACACTAACGCATGTCTTGCCTGGGGAGGTGCCGTTAACCTGAGCCCAGCAGACGATCTGTTAATTCGTATAGAACGTGCACTTGACCTGGACGGAGAGGGGCAACTTATCGCTTCCGTCCTTTCAAAAAAAATTGCTGCAGGTTCAACCCATGCAGTGGTTGACATTCCTGTTGGTCCCACGGCCAAGGTCCGCTCGGACAAAGAAGCCAACAGACTGGCTTCGCTGTTTACTCAGGTGGGTGCTGCTTGTGGCATCAACATCCGCTGTCTTATTACGGATGGTAGTCAACCTGTTGGTCTGGGGATCGGTCCCGTTGAAGAAGCACGGGACGTGCTTTCAGTCTTGCAGGGAGACAATGATGCGCCGCTAGATCTCCGTGAGCGTGCTTTGTTCTTGGCTGCTAACCTGTTTTCTCTGTCATATCAGGAGAGTGTGGAACAAGGTCTCTTGAGGGCCACATCAATATTAGATAGTGGTAAAGCTTTGCAGCAGTTTCAGCGCATTGTTCAAGCACAAGGTGGTATCAAACAGCTGCCAGAAGCCCGTTATCAGCATACGGAGCTCGTTCCAGAAGCCTGTGCAATCACTGAAATAGATAATCGTAAGTTAGCACGTCTGGCAAAACTCGCAGGTGCGCCAGGCAGTCCCGCTGCCGGGGTGAGGCTGCACGCTAAAGTTGGTGACACCCTGAGTAAAGGGGAACCATTATTTACTTTATTCAGTGACAGTGAGGGAGAACGCGATTACGCACTCGCTTATTACAGTGAGCAGGGCAACCCTTTCACTATTAACTTGACTTAAAAGGCTAAGCGATCACATGCCAGCAGATTCAGTAAATCACATTCCTCAACGTAAACAGGCAGGCAAAGCACAACCCCTCGTATTTGCCCTTGAGCCACATCCATTGCAACTATCACTTGCAGATCTGTTAAATGGGGAGGCGGGCGAGTTCGATACAAGACGATTTCCTGATGGCGAATCGTATCTTCGTGTCCTGTCTCCAGTCGCTGGACGCAGCTGCCTGGTCATTGCCGATTTATCGCGTCCAAACGCTAAGTATTTACCTTTGATCTTTCTGTTAAATACGTTGCGTGAACTTGGTGCTGCCAGTGTCGGCTTGATAGCACCTTACTTGAGCTATATGAGACAGGATCGGCGTTTCATAGAAGGCGAAGCAATAACATCAAAAATATTCGCGCAAGACCTTTCCCATCACATGGATTGGTTGGTCACTGTGGATCCGCATTTGCATCGCTATCATGCGCTGGATGAAATTTATCAGGTTCCTTCAACAGTAGTTCAAGGGGCACCGGCATTAGTTCAGTGGCTAAAAGAAAAAAAGATTTGTTACTGATAGGACCTGACGCTGAGAGTGAGCAGTGGGTGTCTGAGATCGCTGAGCAAAGCAGTCATCCATTCGTTATTGGTACAAAAAAACGCTATGGAGATCGTAACGTCGAAATCTTTTTGCCTGATATTGACCAATACATTTCGCATACAGCAGTGATTATTGATGATGTGATTTCCAGTGGGCATACCGTTCTGGAGTGTATCAACACACTTAAATCAAAAGGCATCGCTCATATTCTATGTGCTGCTATACATGGCATTTTTGCTGAAGGTGTCGATATGGATTTGATGTCAGCTGGATTGGAATCACTGGTTACAACTAACACGATTGTTCACCATACCAACGGCATTGATATGGCACCGTTATTGGTTACCGCCGTGGAAGCTTTCTTATCAGAAACGACAATTCAGGGAGGTCAGCCATGAGAGTAACTTTTCTTGGCGGGACGGAGACAGTCACCGGTTCAAAATTTCTTGTGGAAACCGAACATAGCCGCATATTGATCGACTGCGGTCTTTTTCAGGGTTACAAATGGCTGCGGGAACGCAATTGGCAACCACTCGATCTGGAAGTCGATGAACTTGACGCAGTGATTCTCACCCATGCGCATTTGGATCATTCAGGTTATATACCCGTCCTTTTTAAACAGGGTTTCCGTGGACCGGTATTTACCCATCATGCTACCAAGAATCTATGTAGGATTTTGTTGGCTGACAGTGGTCATATTCAGGAAGAAGATGCGAGATATTACAGTAAACACAAATTAGGCAAACATGCCCATCCAGAACCACTTTATGACCGTCATACTGCTGAAAACAGTATTGAACTGTTTCAGTCCATCGACTTTGATGAACCAGTGGAAATAAAAGACTGTCGTTTTCACCTGCAACTGGCCGGACATATTCTCGGTGCGGCAAGCATTATCCTGGAAGCAGAAGGCAAACGAATAGGCTTCTCTGGCGATGTGGGCAGGTTTTCAGATGTGTTGATGAAAGCACCTCGACCCTTGCCTGCTCTTGACCATTTATTGTTGGAGTCGACATACGGAAATCGACAACATAGTGGTATCGATCCGTTCAAACAATTGGCGGATGTGGTTAGTAATGTGGCCCACCATGGCGGCGTCTTACTCATACCCGCTTTTGCCGTGGGACGAGCGCAAGCTTTACAACACATGCTTGCATCAATGATGGCTGACGAAGTTATTCCTGAAATGCCTATATATCTCGATAGCCCGATGGCGATTAAGGTTTCGGATGTTTTTTGCGAATTCAAAGACCAACACCGTCTTGATAGGGACCAATGTCATCGTATGTGTAACGTTGTCACCTATACCCGATCAGTAGAAGAATCCAAGGCACTGGCAGGGCAAACATATCCTCACATCATCATTGCGGGCAGCGGGATGGCCACTGGCGGACGCATTCTACATCATTTCAAAAGGTTGCTGGGCAACAACAAAACAACAGTATTGTTCACCGGTTATCAAGCAGGCGGAACACGGGGAGCTAAGCTGGTAGATGGTGTTGACGCAGTGAAAATTCATGGCGAGTGGATACCGGTGCGAGCTAGGATTGATTCAATATCAGGTTTGTCTGGGCATGGGGATTACATGGAATTAACCAGGTGGTTAAAAGATTCAGACTTAAAGCCAGGTACACAAATCCACTTGGTACATGGTGATAGCGAGGCACTTGAAGCTTTCCGCGTTCATCTGAACGAAAATACCCGATTTGCAGTTAATGTGGCTGAGAATAGGAGTGTTTTACATATATGATCTTTTGTAACACTAAACAATTTTTTCTTTAGTCGGGAGTGCCCCATGCAAGTAGAAACTTTAAGAGATGTATTACATTGGACAAGCGACTTTCATCAGCACCTGACAGCATGTTTAAAACATTGTGCCGACAGTAATAAAAGTGAACGAGCGAAAATGCTTCTAAAGTATTTATCAGAACATGAAGAAAAGCTTGCTCATGTGATCCATGAGTTTGAAACTAAGGGGGATGAGCATGCTTTAAACACCTGGTGTTATGAATATTTGAATAAAAACCCCATAGTTCAACATCACCATTGTGACGCGCCATTTTCTCAACTATCAACCACTGAAATTATGCGAGTGATTATCGATCAGCATAATCAAGTGATAGAACTTTATCGTTACTTGCATGATCGTGCAGATATTCCCTCGGCTCAAGAGTTGCTTGAGATGCTCAAATCCTTTGAGGAGCATGAAATGATGTTAATGGTTCAGTCTGCCAACCGTTCAGAAGATATGTAACGTAACTCTCATTACGGCGATCACATTTGGAAAAGCAGATGGATAGATGCAATTCATGCATTACGCTTCCTGATGACGCCAAGGAAGAGTTTATCGTCTTCGTTGAAGGTGATGAACTGTATACAAGCATGCTATCTGCCATTTCAAAAGCGCAGCACTCAATACAACTGGAAACATATATCTTTGCCTATGACCAGATAGGAAAAACTTTTGTGAGTGCACTGGCAGAAAGAGCCAGAAATGGTGTTGAAGTCAGGGTGCTTGTTGATGCCGTGGGCTCATCACGCTGGTCATCACAGCAACTGATTAAAGCTTTGCGACAAAGCGGTGTGGAACTGCATTGGTTTCATACTTGGAGCTGGCAGCATCCATTACGTTATAACTGCAGGGACCACCGAAAACTGCTGGTTGTGGACAGTAAAGTAGCATTTTTAGGCGGCTTTAATATTCACAAGGAAAATTCAAAAAATTTATCCGGGGATGCACGCTGGCGAGATACACACATTCGGTTTACAGGTATAAAAGCGAACGAGGCATCACAGTTATTCGATCTTTTTTGGTCTGGGCACCTGCGAGAGGTAGTCAGCCAGCCAGCCACTGGCAGCCAGCTGTTACACAATCAAACTTTAGCTTGCCGACACCGGCTAAGATGCGAATATGCTTCAGTTTTTGAACAAGCAAAGCGCACTGTCTATATAACAACACCTTATTTTGTTCCTGATTCTTACACTATTAACGAGCTCATTAAAACCTCAAACCGTGGTGTAGATGTCAAATTACTCGTTCCACGGAAAAGTGACGTCCGTATTGCATTATGGGCATCCCGAAGTCTTTACGCGCCAATGCTTGCAAGCGGTATAGAGATATACGAATTTTTACCTAGGATACTTCATGCGAAAACGGTTGTTATTGATAAAACCTGGTCGTTCATTGGTACAGCAAACCTCGACTACCGAAGTTTATTTATTAATTATGAGTTAACTCTGGTCAGTGCAAACAGGCATTTAAGCGAGACGCTCGAAGAACAATTTCTCTACGATCTCAAGGAAGCTGAAAAGGTATCTTCAGACCAGTGGTTTAAGCGTGACCTTTTAGCCAGGTTGGCTGGTTTAGTTGCTTCCATTTTGAAGCGATGGCTGTAAAGCGCTATGACATTAAACGAGATAATAACGGTGATCAAGCATCTGTGAGACTGAGATATTAGATTACTTTATACATTGAATGAGGGAATACATTATGAGTTCTGGCCGTAACGACAGCGTACGAGGATCAACTCTAGAAAAAATACATGCCTACTGGCAAGCCTGTAACTATTTGGCAGTGACAACTGCTAAAGTAATACAACAGCCGGCTCTGTCACGTTGCATCTGGGTAACGGTGCCATTCTTTGTGCTATACATAATGGTATTAGTGTTGATACATCTATGGGCTTTACTCCTGCGGTAGGCGTGATGATGGAAACCAGAAGCGGTGATCATGATCCCACCATTCCTTGATATATGTTCAGCACAGCTATGGGATGGGTCAAGATGAAGTAAATAAGAAATTAACTGCTGAATCGGGTTTAGAAGCAGTGTGTGGTTACCACAATATGCGAGAGTTCCTCAGTCGGATGCATTGTGGTGATATAGATGCAAAGCTGGCAGTTGATATGTTCGTTTACCGAGTCCGTAAAGCCATTGGTGAGTATATGGTGGTGCTTGGTCGCGTCGATGCCATTGTTTTCTCTGGCGGTATCGGGGAAAACTATCCAGAGATACGAGCACGCTGTTGTGAGGACCTTGAACAATTTGGCATACGACTGGAAGAGGTGGGGAAAAATAAGATGAAAATTAAAGCTGAACAGGTACAGATTTTGACAATGGAAAGTTTGACACATATTTTTGTTATCAAAACAAACGAAGAGTATCAGCTAGCAAAAGAAGCCGATAAGTATCTCACTAAAACCGCTTCTAACTAATGGGTCACTGACAGGAAAGTTCATTGATTATTCAAACTGTAGTGTTTCTGTGCATTGCTGCGATTCTCGCATTTAATGACAGTGTCTTTGAGCGGTTAAGATTGCCCAAAGCAGCCTTAACTTTGCTCCTAGGTATCATTATCGGGCCCGCAGTTTTAACATTGGTTCATTTGAATAAAGTCGAGCAGCTCCTTTCAGAAGGTGCCGTAATAATTATATTGCTTGCGGCCGGCTACAGTCTTAACTGGGACAGGTTTATGGCAGCCATAAAGCCTGGTCTTTTAGTTGGGTTGATGGGAGTACTACTTAGTTTGGTTTTAGGTTTCTCGGCCAGTTACCTGTTCAGGCACAACTTCGAAGAAGCCATATATGTCGGTATTGCTTTGTCTGCAACTAGTATCGGTTTGAGCGTATCGCTATTGAATTATGCAGGCAGCTTACAATCAAAGGTTGGACAAATACTGTTAGCCGCTGCTGTTGTAGACGATATTTTTGTATTATTTATATTAGCTACAGCTCATGCAGGCTTTAGTTCTGGCACTGATTCAAACGGTGTTTTGCTCTCTTTTTTGATGAGTCTTCTGATGTTATTTGCTCTGACTGTGTTGTTGAGTATCATAGCAAGGCTAATAAATTCTTACTCGTTGAAGCTAATAAAATTTCCACGCAGAGCTTCTATTGTCTTGATTGCATTTATTTCCGCAGGACTCACTGAAAAATTTGGCTTATCTCTGGTTATCGGCGGGTTCATCACTGGCGCAATTTTTTCTTTGTTTAAAAGCTCACCAACGGATTCAGATACAGTTTTTTTCAACAATTTAAGTAAAATTGCTGCGCCATTGTTTCTTTTAGCTGTAGGAATTCAGCTTACTGACATGACTATTGGAACTATTGATATGCTCTGGTACGTAAGTTTGATTTTAATTGCATCCATCTTAGGGAAAATCATGTCGCCCTTGATCATCGCGCCCCTTCTAAGCCCAAAAGAAGGTTGCTTACTCGGGTTTGCTATGCTCCCTCGCGCCGAAGTCGCAATAATTGTTGCTAGTGTCGGTATGAAACAACAACACCTTTCTCATCACGCAACGGTGGCTTTAGTCATGATGACGGTGGTGACAGTAATACTGGCATCAATAGTAGTTCCCAAGTTGGCTAGCGTTATTTCAGCACCAAAGCCAAAAATGGACTCAACTCGAGAATGAAAGATCTAGACCAATGAATTTAATAAAGTGTTTCTCACAAAC
Source organism: Methylophaga thalassica MP (assembly GCF_000214595.1). Classification (GTDB taxonomy): domain Bacteria; phylum Pseudomonadota; class Gammaproteobacteria; order Nitrosococcales; family Methylophagaceae; genus Methylophaga; species Methylophaga thalassica. The sequence continues at coordinate 82,607 of NZ_AFIG01000002.1, forward strand.
TGTCTTAGGCTCAGCTACTGAATCAAATGAAAAATAGAGGGACATTGGATGTTGTTAATCACCTTTCCATTTATATTGGTTCTCACGGTAATCGTGCATTATCAGTTTCTTAGTAATATGGCAGTGATTTTTGAGACCAAATGGTCTCAATCAACAAAATTGGTGCTGATTATTTGTGGGCTATTCATCGCTCATATTATGGAAATAATAGTTTACGCAATGGTCTACTATCACTCTGATTATATGCTGGATATGGGAGAGGCTAAAGAAAGTTTTCAACAATGGCCAGACGCTTTGTATTTCTCATTTGTGGCCTATAGTTCTCTTGGTGCCGGTGAGTTATCACTACCACAACCATTGATGCTTCTTTATGGCTTAGAAGCCATTAATGGCTTACTCTTAATTGCTTGGTCGGCATCATTTTCATTATTGGCAATGAATAGGGTGCATTTTTGTGAGTCATGTAAAACCGATGCTGAAGAGAGTTAAATCCATGTTTGTCAGTAGCGTATAAAGGGACAGTGAGACAGGAATCAGATTATGATTCAGTTTTTATACCTCCATTAGTGGCTGTTACCAACAAAATAGCCACGATGATAAGTCCTGCACCTAACCACTGTAGCTCTGTTAGTGTTTCTGAAAAAAAGTTAAGTCCCAGATACAGACCGAATACAGGAGTCAGGAAATTATATACGTTGAGCTTGTATAGAGAGGTTCTGTGCATGAGCCAGAACCAAGTGACATAGGGAAGTGCGGTCCCGACCAATGCCAGCGACAGAAGGATAAGCGTGTAATTTAATTGCCAGTCTAATAAAGAAAAATGACTTGTGTTAAATGCCAGAAAAGCCAGAGGGATTGAGCCAAATAATAACTGGAGTCCCATTGCGATAAAGACATCAACCTGGCCCGCAATTTTTTTTAGCAAAACATTACTAATAGCCACGCCGGTCGAAGCCAGAAACACATAAAGAATCCCTTGCAGTACTGTCTCCCCAGTATCAAATAGCGTGTTTGTTGAGATTATGATAATTCCGATAAAACCTACGACAGTTCCTGTTAGTGGTATTTTTCCTAACTTTTCATTGAGCACATACCAGCCCAATACGCCAGCAATAAGTGGCTGGGTGTTGGTTAGTACAGTCGCAAACCCAGGATTGAGTAATTTGCCAGCATAGAACATACCCCACAGGCCAAGACCTGTTCCGCTAAAGCCAATGATGGCTATATAGACCCAAATTCTGATCGTGTTGGGAAAGCGGCGATTGATGAGTAACGCGATTGCAATAAGGACAGAACCAGCTGTGACAGCCCTCAAAAAAGCCGTTATCATCACTGGCGCATAGGGCAGACTTAACTTGATGAGTGGGTAACAAAGCGCCCACATCAGCATTACAGCAATCGCACCGGTGTGAATACTTTTCAAACTAAAGCCCTAATCAATGAAATCATTGGCTTGTTGTTATTCACGATACTGAGTTTGATGAGCAGCCATTACAGTCATTCAATGACTGTGTGGGCTCTCCTCGCTGCCCCTAGCAGTCAGAATTTGGTACTGTTCCGGAGAGAGTTCAGGCAGTTTTTTCAAGAAGGCAACAATATCCCATATACGTTGATCATCATGACCTGGAGCCCATGAGGGCATTGCCGAGGCCTTGATGCCATGCTTGATAATCCAGAAACGACGTTGATCACGTTGTTTCTCATTGAGTTTCTGAGATGATATTTTGGTTAGATCTGGAGGAGAAGGATAGAGTCCTTTTGTAAAGTCAGTTTCTGACGTAAATGGACTCAAATGACATGAAACACACATTTCGTTGTAGTCAGGTCCGCCTCTAAGTAATCTTGCTGGTGATGATAAATCATCTGGTACATGCACCTTTGCTGCAGCTTTAGCGACAGATCTTTCTCTTAGTGTTTCTAGCAACCAAAAAGTCCCTTTGTTATGTGGCACATCTGCACCAATCTGGTATAGCCCTGAGTAGATAAAAATAAATACTGCTAGAACAGCTGCCAGAATTAAAAATAATAAAGCTTTGATGAAATAAGTAAAATGTGATTGCATTGTTAATTCTCTGTTGTTAGTAATCATCTGCTGAATAAGAATTTAAAAAGGCTTTTTCTACAAACAAGATAGTGGCCATTATGCCCAGAGCAACACCCAGTATGACTGGATCGCTTAACCACTTACTAAGACTAAATCCAGCAAGCAAAACCACATTGAAACAGATGGCGATGACAGGGATGACAGGGCTGGCATTAATATCCTCACGCAGGTGCCTCAATACCCCCCATTGAATCGCCATATCCATGATCAAGTAAAGAATAATACCCAGAGAGGCAATCCGGCTCAGATCAAAAAATAGTGTTAATACCAGCCCCAGAACGACAGTATAGACAAGGGTGTGCTTTTGAATACTGCCGGGCATGCCAAAATGGCTGTGTGGGACCAGTTTCATTTCAGTCAGCATAGCCAGCATCCGTGATACAGCAAAAACACTGGCCATCAGACCGCCAGCAGTTGCCACAATGGCGATGATGACTGTGAACCAAACGCCGATTTCACCCGCGGCTGGCCTTGCTGCAGCAGCGAGGGAGTAGTCCCGCGCAGTAATTATCTCCTCAATCGTGAGATTCCCTGCCACGGACCAACCAACAAGGGCATAAATAATGATGCAAGCGGCAATAGAAATAATAATGGCCTTGCTGATATTTTTTCGCGGGTTTACTACCTCAGAACCGCTATTGGTAATTGTGGTAAAGCCTTTAAATGCTAGAACACCGAGTGCCGTGGCAGCGATGAAAGCATTCCAGTTGCCCGGTACGGCTGAAAGATTGATGTCAGATTCCAGACCTTGTCCCGATCTCAGCATGAGGTAGAGGCCTAACAAGCCGAAGACAATAATGCCAACAATTTTGACTACGCCCAGAACATAAGCCGTTCCTTGAATATATTTGTTGCTCGTTAGGTTGACCAGAAAAACGGCGACTAACAGACATGCCCCAAGCACAGGCACCCAGAAATCCGTGTTTTCAACATCAAAAAGTTGCAGGGTGTAACTACCAAAGGTTCTGGCCAGAAAACTCTGGGCGATGACCATGGAGACATACATGAGCAGGGCATGAAATGCCGTAGTCAGGGAGTGGCCATACATCTTATGCAGATACATGCCGATACCGCCTGCTGACGGGTATTTGTCAGAGACCTTGATGTAGGAGTAGGCGCTGAAACTGACGACGATAGCTGCTGCCAGAAAGGCAAAGGGAAAGGCAGATCCAGCCAATTGTGCCATCTGGCCGGTCAGTGAAAAAATCCCAGCCCCAATCATCACGCCGGTGCCCAATGCGGCGGTGCCTGTCAGAGATAAACTGTTTTTCTGATAATGCGTACTGTGATCATCGTGGTCTGACATCTGTCATCCCTATTTTTGCTGTAAATTTGTGACTAAAACCACATACGAACGCCGGCTACCAAGCCAAATTCATTGTGGTCTTTCCCCTGAGCCTGTTCCAGATCCGCAGTCTGTCCAAGGGCACTACGCCAGTAAGCGCCAATGTAGGGGGCAAACTCTCGACTTAACTCATATCGATAGCGAAGTCCCAACCTAACACTATTGATGCCGCTGGGTCGGTCATACTCCAAAGCATCAGTGAATGCCGCATTAAGTTCCAGCCTGGGTTGTAGATAGGAAACTTGTGAAAGGCGAATGTCATATTCAGCTTCAACTTTAGCTGAGACATCACCATCCTCATTAATCTGTAATGCGTTATCCATTTCAAAACGGTATGGTGCCAGACCGAACAGACTCACGACGGCATAGTGTTCAAGGTTAACATCTGACTTCAACGAGCCTCGCGCGCCCAGACCTGCCTGTAGCTCCCAAAAAGGAGAGATCAGCTTGCTGCCCAATATCTCAGTTCGCTCCAGTTCCGAGGGCTCGCCATCATTCAGCTGATTTTCGCCTTCACTTTTGAAGTACACCCGTGCTTCATCACCACCATACCAGGCCAGCATATCCCAAGTCGCCACATTGTCACCATTGTCATTTTGACTGATTTCCAGGCGGTCAATCATCAACTGTCCAGTGTAGTAGGGCTTGACAGGTTCTGGCCAGTCATCCTCGGCATGCTGAGCCATGACAGCAGATGACAACAACGCTAATGACATTGATAGCAATGCAATAAATTTCTTCATAGCGGACCTCTTAAGCAACAGAAACGACACGGAACATGCCAGCTTCCATGTGATAAAGCAGATGACAATGGAACGCCCAGCTACCTAGCGCATCTGCACTGATTTGCAATGACACCACTTCGCTTGGTTTGACGCTGATGGTATGCTTTCTAGGCCTTGGATATTGACCATTTTCAAGCTCCATCCACATCCCATGCAGGTGGATCGGATGCTCCATCATGGTGTCATTAACGAGTATCAGCCTCAGCCTTTCGCCATAGTGAAACTCAATCGGACCATCAACCTCTGTGAACTCGATACCGTCAAAAGACCACATGTATTTTTCCATGTTGCCGGTCAGGTGTAACTCGATTTCTCTTACGGGTTCCCGTTCATCCGGCCATGGATGGGCCCCAATCAGATCCCCGTAAACCAGCACACGGTGATCAACATGCTCAAGTCCCACGCCAGGCTCATTCAGACGACTGATCGGGTTCTCGGCAATCATCGCGGCACCGGGGCCATGGCCGCCGTCCTGGTGCGTGACTTTTATTTTCGGGGCAGAGGGAAGGCCAGCATGACCTGAATGGTCGTCAGTCATCTGCTTCATATCCATGTCGGACATATTGTCCATCTGATGGGTCTGATTACCATCGGACATCGTCCCCATATCATCTTTCATGGCCATCGCTGACATATCATGGCCCATGCCCATCGCTGCCATGCCTCGTTCTGGGGTCGGTCTCAGAGCGGGCACCTCGGCTGACTGGCCCATTTCCGTGGCGAGCGTGCCGCGAACATAACCACTTCGGTCCATACTTTCGGCAAAAAGGGTATAGGGGCGGGTGTCTTTGGGTTGAACAACGACATCATAGGTCTCTGCTACACCTATTCTGAACTCATCAACAGTCACTGGCATGACGGGTTGACCATCGGCAGCTACTACAACCATCTCCAGCCCCGGAATTCTGAAATCAAAAAACGACATAGCCGAGCCGTTAATGATTCTGAGACGTACCTTTTCACCTGGTTTATAGAGTGCCGTCCAGTTAGTCTGACTGTCGCGACCGTTCATAAGATAGGTGTAGGTCGAGCCAGTGACATCTAGAATGTCCCGAGGACTCATACGCATACGGTTCCACATCGAGCGCTCTTTCCAGGTTTGCTCGAATCCCTGTTTGTCTATGTCATCAAGCGTGTCAAAAATGGTGCGCTGATGGTAGTTGTAGTAGCCTTCAGCCACTTTAAGGTGTCTGAATACATCATGCGGATCTTCAAAGGTCCAGTCACTGAGCACAATCACATGTTCCCGGTCAGCACCGATATCACCATCCGCCGAGTCAATAATCAGAGGGCCCAAGTGGCCAAGTTGTTCTTGCATCCCTGAGTGACTGTGATACCAGAAAGTCCCGTGTTGTTTAACGTCAAACTCGTAATTAAAGGTCTGTCTCGGTTTGATGCCCGCATAGCTCACACCGGGCACACCATCCATATTTTCCGGCAGGATAATGCCATGCCAATGAATAGACGTGTCCTCATCAAGTGCATTCGTCACATTCAGCCTGGCACGCTGACCTTCCCTGAGTCGAATCAGTGGACCAGGCATAGAACCATTAATAGTGATGGGTCTGGTCATCTGGCCTGCAACAGTCATAGGCTGGCGCTCTACCAGCAAATCGACTGTCTCATTGCTGTCGATAATCTGCCCATAACTCCGACCCAGAGGGCTTGCCCAAGCAGGCGCCATTTTTGCCAGCAAAAGTGTCGAACTCACTTTTAACGCTGACGAGAGAAACTTTCTTCTACTTGATAGCGGTGACGTCATAATTGATAGTCATTTATTGATTAATTAGTTTCACTTACTGGTGATTATGTTGCATGTCAGATTTTTTATCTGTGGTTGAATTCTTATGATCATTTGAATGTCCCTGCATATCATGTGACATACATTTTTGCATCATTGCCTGCGTAACAGGGTCATTCATGTCCATCTTACCGTGATCCATATCTTTCATTGCAGTACAATTCGGTTCTTTACTGCTACCCATGTTTGCGTGATCTTCTTGTTCGTGTGCATAGAGACTTATAGGAACTTGGAGTGCAACAACTGACATGACTATGTGAACTAATTTTATTTTCATTTCATTTTTCCTAGTTATTTGATTTCTATTTAATAGCGAATTTTATTTCAACTTTTTTGTAGTCTACTTGTTCATTTATTACATAGACATTGCTCAAACATGACAATAATGTAATTCTCAGTCAAATATGCATCGAGTATGCTGAACTAAATATATAAGGTGCAAACATAGCATTTATTTGCTGATTTTTAGGGAAGGTGTAAATGCGCATACTCGTTGTTGAGGACGAAGCAAAAACAGGTAATTACATTAAGCAGGGATTAACCGAAGCCGGTTTTCTCGTCACGCTATCTTCAAATGGCTTGGATGGATACCACCATGCTATGACTGAGACTTTCGACTTGGTCATCTTGGATGTCATGCTGCCTGATGTTAACGGCTGGAAAATTCTTCAGGCGCTGCGTGAATCAGCTAACCAGACACCGGTGTTATTTTTAACAGCACGGGATAGTGTTAATGACAGGGTAAAAGGCTTGGAGTTGGGAGCGGATGATTATCTCGTCAAACCTTTTGCATTTGTGGAACTGTTGGCAAGGGTAAGAAGTTTGTTACGTCGCGGGACTTTGTCAAATATATTTGATCAGTTCAATATCGCTGACTTGTTAGTCGATTTGCCTTCGAGGAAGGTCAGCAGGGCAGGGAAAAAAATTACTTTGTCTCAAAAGGAATTCCTGTTGTTGGAACTATTCATCCGTAGAGAAGGTGAGGTGTTGCCAAGATCATTAATAGCCTCTGAAGTCTGGGATATGAATTTCGATAGTGATACCAATGTCATTGATGTTGCAGTAAGGCGGCTACGCGCCAAAATTGATGATGATTTCGACATTAAGTTAATACATACCATTCGTGGGATGGGGTATAAATTTGAGTATGAGACTCAAGGCAATGATAAGGGGTAAGCTGGGTCAGCTCTCGTTGACTTTAAGGTTGATGATGTTTGCTGGTACTGCAATAACGCTGAGCTTGATCTTCAGTGGTTTCTTGGTACTGAAGTCCGTCAAACACCATTTTGCAGAGCAGGACTATGAGGAATTAACTGTCGTACTTGAGAGTATTAAGCACCAATTGAACAGCATTGATGCTGATAGAGCAAAAGTTCAGAACGCTTTATCAAAAGCGATCTCAGGTCATCATGGTATTTTTTTCCGTGTTGATACTGAAAATGGAAAACCAATATTTCTTTCCAGAAACGCTGAGTTTCTTGAGCATCTTGAATATGAACAAAAACTAGAAATAGCCAGTCGAGAACAATTGAAAAAATGGCAAATCGGCAGTGGTCTTTATCGAGGATTGATTGCTGAGCTCACTGTTAATGGTCAGACATATAACGTAATAACTGCTATGGACATGGCCTTTCACAAGCAGTTTCTTGATAAATTTACAATAAAGATGTGGCTAATGATGTTAGTTATAGGCATTATCACCATAAGTGCCACTTGGTTTGTAATTTATCAGGGCCATCAACCTCTCAAGTCTCTGAGTACAAAAATCAGAAACATTCAGACAAACCGACTCAATGAGAGAATTAATTCAAATGAATTGCCTATTGAGCTCAGAGGACTTGCTCTATCATTCAACGAAATGCTGCAACATGTAGAAGAGGGGTTTGAACGTTTATCTAATTTCACATCTGATATAGCTCATGAGTTAAGGACGCCATTAACAAATATCATAACACAGAACCAAGTCATGATTGTTCAGCAACGCTCATCAGAGGAATACAGAGAGCTACTTTATTCTAACCTTGAAGAACTAGAGCGTCTTGCTAAAATGGTTAGCCAAATGCTCTGGCTGGCTCAGAGTGACAACAATCTCATCAAACCCGCTTCAAATTTTATTAATTTAAATCAAGAAATTAAAGAATTATTAGAGTTTTTTGAGGCATTAGCTTCAGAAAAAAATATCAGGCTTATTCAGGAAGGAGAAGTGCCGTGGATATATGCTGATAGAGATCTCTTACGACGTGCAATATCCAACCTTATTTCCAATGCTATTCGATATACTCCCTCTGGTAAGGAATTCCGGATCGTGTCAAGTGTCAAGCATGATGACATAATCCAGCTTGATTTCATTAATCCTGGTCAGCCAATTCCTACTAAACACCTTACAAAAGTATTCGACAGGTTTTATAGAGTGGACTCGTCTAGAAGTGATAACACAGAGGGTACAGGATTAGGATTGGCAATAACAAAATCTATAATCGAAGCACATAGAGGGAGTATTAGTATAACTTCAAATCATCAACATACAACAATCAGTTTATGTTTACCTACAACTTAAGCAAACAACAGTTAAGTGTAGAAAATATAATAATCATAAGGTATCTAGTTTATATATCGCTAGACTTAAAGAAATATTCAATCGATTGCCTAGATCTAGAGAGTAAACTAAAATATCAATATTTTCCATTATAAAAAGTACTACAACTTTCAATAGATTTTCTAATTGTCAAAGACAACTTACTTTTAATTTTTTCTGTATTATCTTTTGATATAAAGCCACCCTAATATTCCTGTAATTATTATTAGTAATGTAATTTGCTATTTAGTAAGACTTCATATTGGATATCTACTAGATATCTAAATAATATCTATTGAGTAAGTAGAGCAATTATCAAAAGAAAAGATTGTTTATTTCTTTGAAATTCGTTGTGCTTTTTCCCTTATAATCTTTTGTCTGGCATTTGCAGCTTTCATTTCTTTGATGAATTTCATTGAAGCATGCAACATAAAAATAGCATCAACTATTTTTTTCCCGTCTTTGACACTATTCATTTCATATCTCATCAAAATACCGCTTTCCACTAATTCTTCAACGGCCATTTTTAATGTTTCTATTCGTCTAGTAATGAGTTTGTGATGCATTAGCCCAGAATCACGATCTATCTCACTAAAGATGATTTTATAAGCAGGTGCATCAATTCCTGCATTAATGAACCTATCTGCTAGTCGTTTAAATAACCATCTTGCTAATGGCTGTTTAAGACTCATTGCATCTGCGTAGTTGTACTGACGATAATCAAATTTATTAATAGCTCTACTTATAAGTGATGAGAATTTTACTGCAGAAAGGGCATTACTATCTGTTCTATAAGCAGCTCTATCTTGAAGTAACTTGTCAGAGAGTATGTTTGAACTATATGCCTGCTTACCATTTACAGTGATTGTTAGACGACAGTTTTCCATGATTTCTAGTGCCTGTTTAACTTCATCATGGCTACGAACTTTTCCAAAAGCTTTAAGTTCTTTGACAATCATATTTATTGTGAATTTGCACCAAGTTTCATCTCGATCGGAGTCATGAAATCCATGTCTTTGTTGAAGGAAGATTTTACGTAAAATATCTTCAATTAATTCTTCAGACTCTGCAGGATAAAAGTCCTTTTCTTCACCACCTACTTCTATGCGTGCTGGTTTTAATTCCATTTCACAAATCTCACCAGCTGGTGATTGAAATTTTTTCCTAAGAATAGGTAAATTACCCGCTTCGTTACGCATAGCAGCTTGGATTTGTCGTGATACGCTGTATCTTGGAATGGAATCCCAAAAACTCAGTAAGTTTGATAACTGCTCTGTATCACCTGAAGGACCAAGCAAAGTAGCAAACAAATCATAGTTCTGACTGCTTTGAGGGAAAGCCGGTGCTTTATCTTGTGATTCCTGAATGTCGTCTAGAATAGAACGAGCATTTTTTTTTGTATCATTGTCGTCTTTCAACTTATTACCTGACATTCCTGTGTGATACCTTTGTCCTAAGAACTGTACTACGAGATGATGACATAAAAAACATATGACGCAAGCCTTTATCTTCTTGAAAGAAAGATGGTCTTTTTTTATAAGAGGAGTAGAGGAGAGGAAAGGCTGATAAGTTCAACATTATCAAATAGTTATGACTAATAAAATCCTCAAAACCTAGAACCTGATAATTTTTTACCACATTAAAACAACAAATAACCTCAAAACCTAGATACTGAAGTATCAACTCTCCTTGAAACCTTGAAGGTGTCTCCCGAAAACCTTGAACATTTTATTAAATTTTGGCTCTTAGAATTTAACATAATGTTGTGGATAACTAGTGCTCTCCTCAAAACCTTGAATAAAAATCCTAAGAACCTAGATGGGGAAGGATTAACTATCCCGAAAACCTAGAATGTAATGTTCCTTAAACTCTCCTGAAAACCTAGTACCCAGGCGCAAAAAGAACCCTTTAGGTACAAAATCAACTCTCCGGAAAACCTCGAACGTAGCCTTAACTATCCTGAAAACCTAGAACCCTAAATGCTAGTTAATTAAATTATCAGTGGAGGCTTTGTCCAACTCTCCGGAAAACCTCGAACGGAAATCCATATATTTCATATACTTATAAAATTGATGTGATAACTATACTTATTAACTGTCTCTGTTGCACGTTAATTTTCATATAAATCGATTTAAAATTAAGCCTTGGTCATTCTGTGAAATGAATTCGCTAAATTTCATTATCTTTGTCTTGTCTTACTCTCCGCAATTCCTAGAATCCTATCCATATAAAACAGTAGCTTAAGTAAGTCTCCTGAAAACCTTGATACCAATTCACTCTTATTTATTGCATCTGTCTAGCCACTAACTCTCCGGAAAACCTCTACCATTACTAGAGCTTTTTATGAGTAATAAAAAGAGTGTAAATACTCTAACTCTCCGCAAAACCTAGAACCTATACATATATAAATCAATGATATAGACAAGTCTCCTAAAAACCATGAACCTTTTGGTTTGTTAACTCTCCGCAAAACCTCGATATAAACTATATACAAAACAACAAGATATATAAATCTCCTGAAAACCTAGAGGGTGATTATTTAATAACTCTCCCGGAAACCTCTATCCGGTTATTGGTGTTAATAAATGTGATTTGTATAAGAGAATCTAATGAGAAGTGTGAAGAAGATCACTACCATGCTTTGACTCAGCTGTAAGTAAGCGCTATCTTTATCTTACTGATTTTGTACCTACTATTTTTTACTAGTTAGGTATGAAGTGTTCGTTCAACACACCAACTGAACGCTCAATAACTCACCTGTAAACAGGTGCTGTCAATTAATCGTGATTATCTGTAAGCAGATGATTTACCCATAGGGGAATACATTCCCTTGTGGGCATTGTGTTCTCCTTTTTTATCTTTAAGGAGTCCACCATGACAAAAACTAACGTTCTTGAAGTAAGTTTTGAGAATTCGTCTGAGCAAACGCTGGAAGACACCATGAACGATCTGATTACATTATCAGATAGCATGACTACACCGGCTGGCAAAAAGACAATTGAGGCTGCTATTGAAGCAATTGCTGAAGAGCAACGTCGACGAGCTGCTAAACCAGTTCTTGTTTCTATTTAGGTTTCCGCTGATTATCTGCAGCAAGAGTTAACGCCCCTTTGGGCGTTAACGAATCTGCAATCTGAAAGGCAGTATCTCTATCTTTATCTATTACCAACGCTTTTATTATCTCATTAGCTTTTTCGACTTCTAATGCCTCTCGATTGCCTTGGATGATTTTCAGAGATTTCTTCTTATCTGCCATTTAGTTTCCGTAAATTTAGGGGAGCTTATGAAAGCAATACTCAATTTAACAAAACAAATGACCTGGTGCGAGTTTGCCGGATCATTATTTGGACTGATAGGTGCGTTTGTTCTGGCCAGACAGGACCAGGGATCAGAAGCTGGGTTTATATTCTTTTTAATCTCAAACCTATTCTTTATACATTTTTCTATAACTAATCGTTATTTCGCTTTACTCGCTATGCAAATTGGCTTCACAGCAACAAGCTTGATGGGCATTTACAACGGTTTTATTCTCTAATTACTCAATCCATACTTTAAAGAAGTATCAGACTGAGCCCTCATGGGGCTCAGCCACTTCAGTATAGCTTTGTTCAGTCTTTAAATAGCATGGCATTATTGCTGACCTGCTTGTTTGAGAATGGCAGCATGGCACTTAAGGTTGGCGAGCACACCTTCAACACCAATTTCTGGTCTGTTTTTCATTAGTTGAGCCAAAATAAGCCCGCGAATCTCAAAAATATCACTTGCAGAGATTGGTACAGCAATTTGGTTGTAATCTTTTGCCGACATATTTAGAAAATAGTTCTTTCCCTGGTTTTCGATCATCAATCGCTTTGTATTGTCAGCGCCATAGTTCGAGAGTTCAACTTTCTTCAATAAGCCAAACATGACAGCAGCGACATTGGGTAAATCACTCCGAGTAATTTGGATTCTTAGCTTTTTATTCCAATCGTATTTGCGAGGAGCTACTGACACAGCACCATCGATAGCAATAGTGTCATCTTCATCACGAGTCTTGTCATAAGCAAAATAGAGAGCGGCTTTACTACCATAGACATGATGGCCAACAAACTCTACCGGTGCAGTTTGTTTTTGAGACTGTTCATCATTTGTATTGTGATGGGTAGGGTGATTATTGTCAGCCTTATCTTCAGAGTCCATTTGCTGATCAGAATATTGAGGTCGAAAGTGATTCATTGGACGTTGATCGAGGTTGTTTTGAGATGGGGCTGAATCCACTAAATCCTGATGCTGAGATTCGTTTATTACAAAAACTAAGCCAGGCTGCTCTTTATAGTGAGCCAGTATTGTAATCAGATCATCACGTGCTTTTGGATTAGATGTGCAATGTGCAAGAGCTTTAGCAAATTGAGCTACCTGACTGACGAAATGTAAACCTTTATCAGTCACTCGCATCTTTATACCTACGGTTTTCAGGATCTGATTTGTATTTTCAACAGTGAGAGATGACATAGACGCTTCCTGTAATAATTTACTATTACATGCATATTATAACACAATCACAGTAACGCAACTCTACAACTAAGCCTTCTCTTTCTGCCTTGAAATATAGGTTTTCCTCCGCTGTATAAATCCTTTTGTTTTTTATTTTTTTATATTCTTTTTTTACTATCTATTTATGTCTATTTAACGCTACGTGGGGCATTCATAGTAGTTGATATTTGATGAATAAATGTATGACCGTCTAGCAAAGACTTAATACGATCACGGTTGGCTATGCAGGCTAGAAAGGTGTGTTTTATTCGGAAAGAGTATAAAGCTTGTTATACGGTGGTTGTGTTATATTATGCATTATATAAATTATTCTAAAAGGCTATTTATGACTATGGCGCCAGAGATAATGAGTCTTATTGAGCGTTTTGAAGAGATATATCTACCATTGCGAGAACTGCAGCATGCACTAGCAGAGTTTGTCCGTGTAGATAATGAATATCCATATTGGGCTCATCTGGATGCGAGTAGAGAGCTAGTCGCATCACATATCGAATCTATGGAGTACCAGGATGATGATTCCAAAGCGGGGAGTACTTCGTCTATGCCTGCTGTTTTGGGCGTACCCTATGGAATGCTCTACGAAGTACGTGCAATTAATGAAATGAGAGAAAACCTTATGGCTTTTCTCCGTGAATCCGACAAAGAGACTACTCCTGAGGGACTTCGACTGAGCAAGTATTTGTTAGAGAAAGCAGGATTACATCGTTTTAATCGTAAAACTGCTGGTCGGACGTTTCGCGTACTTGATAACAAGCCCGAATCTATCAGTTTTATCTGGTCGCAATCAAGATCAACACATAAACTGTCGCGAGATGAGGCCATAGAGGTCGCTAATCGTAAAATTGCAAAAGTGCGTGATCAAAAAGAGCTTCAAATTTTAAAATCTGAGCATGCTAGGTTAATGGAATTACCCGAAGATGAAATTCTGGCCAGAGTTTATGTGACAACCGCCCAACCCAAAATGAATATAATCATTCAAGGTAAGCGTATGCCGGTCACGACTGCTCATTTACCTTTATTCTATCCAGCTGATAGCGATGAACAACTACCTATCATCATCCCATTAGCAGAACAATGGGAAGACAGACCACGTATCAGGCGTAGTGATGCTACGTTATGTGAAACGGCTTACTGCCCATTATTAAATATCTATCGTTATCTACCCGAGGATAAGCTTAGGAAAAAGAAAAAATGACAGGGACTCTTCAAACTTTTACATGGCTTACAGCAGTAATTGTTACCGGGATTTGTTTCTCTAACCTAGCTGATACACTAAATCAACCCAGTCCTAAGGAATTTTTACTAATTTCTAACGGCTGTATTGCTGAGCAGAATCTTCGTCATGGTAAGTGTCCGAAATTATTACTATTTGGCGTAGATGCTTCTTTATATCTCTACAATCCTAGCTATAAGGCCATAATCAGTGAATCTCCTAATGACTTTTCAAATATTGTTCAAATGAGAGAGCATATGGTGCAAGAGACTCATAAATTTGCTGAACAAAAAGGCATTATGTTGTCTGACAGTTATACTTCTCACTGGCCTAAGCCCTAATTAAAAACGTAACATGGAGGTTCATTTTGCTAGAAAGCAATGTCATTAAACTGGCAAAAGCTAGACTTGAGGCTTTAAAAGTACTTGCCGCTGATCACATTGAGTTTCAGGACGTATTCAGTTTATACAGTGAAATTAAAGGGCTGGTGGACCTTCGATATATGAATCCAACCCACCTTTCTGATGATGCAATCAATGAATTAATATTGATAGACAATCTCGCCAGCCTGACGATGAGAAACGTTAATCCTGCAGCGATAAAAGTCAGAACAGAACAAGGCGCCCGACTTGATGAATATATGACTATGAACGAGCGTGAACTTATCGATCTCATATTTAAACACGGGGGCCGCTTTAACAATCAGGACGCCATCTCTGTTGCAATTCACCGTGGACTACTCGACGACGTATTAAGTGAGCGTCTCGCTTACGAACAAGTAGCCAAAAGAGAAGTTGAGGCGAGCATGAGTGTACTTCATGATTGAGTTCTTTTTGGTGAAAAACTAACAAAAGCTGTACTAGTTCGGGCTTGATGTGATAGTTATCCGTTTTAGATAAACGTGTCTGTCAGATTAAATTTGAGCTAAATTCTTTTTTACCCAAATTAATTCCCTATCGTCCAAGGTTGCCATTGGTGTATGACCATTACATATTTTGGGTGTCCGGATTTAGTGCATGATTTTACTCTGCATTAGAATGAGGCAAGCAAAAATACCATCGGATTATCTGGTTATGGCTTCGACCTACTGCTTATGCGCACTCCCTTTGCCGATTCCAGCAAGAACCCCACAAGCCCCAACTTCCCGGCCATCGCTACAACCCGCTCTCAGCGAGACAAGTTGTTTCTCAAGCTCTTGCAGAGCAGTTATTTGCGACCGCACATGAGAAATGTGGTCATCAAGCAAGGTGTTGATAGCAGCACAAGGCTGACGAGGGTCGTCCTGATAGCGCTGTAGTTCGCGAATCTCAGCCAGTGACAGATCGAGGATTCTACAGCGACAGATGAAGGCCAGCCGCTCACCATGCTTCTCGGTATAGGTGCGGTAACCGTTTTCCTGCCGATCAGGCGGAGGCAACAGGCCCTGCTGTTCATAGAAGCGGATCGTCTGGGTATTGATCCCGACTGACCGAGCCAACTGTCCAATGCGCATCAGACTCCTCCTCAACGGATTCTTTCCGTTTTATTGACCTTATAGTTACTATATGGTTTTAAATGATAACCCAATAATGTTCAAGCGGAATCGTATTATGAGCAAGACCTGCACAAATGCCTGTGGCTGTGATGCAACTTCCAAAGCAGATACCGATAGGTGGATCTCCTTCGAAGCATCGGGGAGATGGGTCAGCGTTTATGCCGTACCGAAGATGGACTGTCCTTCAGAAGAACGAATGATTCGCCTGGCCCTGAATGGCTTTGATGAGATTCGGGCGCTGTCTTTCGACCTGTCGAATCGCCAGTTGAAGATCATGCATGATGGAGAGGCTGCTCCTTTCACTGCGAAACTGACGACCCTGGGGCTGGGAGCTTCGTTTCAGGAAACCGTCACTGCCGATCCGGAGAACATCAAGGCCGACGAATCCTTCGCAGCCTCTGCTACCAAAGAGTCAGTCATGCTGACGTGGTTGCTCGGCATCAATGCAGTCCTGTTCGTGGTTGAAATGGCAGCCGGTCTGATCGCCCAGTCCACCGGCCTGGTTGGTGAGTCCCTCGACAATTTTGCCGATGCGGCAGTCTACGGGCTCGCCCTTTATGCCGTTGGGCATAGCGTGAAAATGCAGGGATGCGCGGCGCATCTTGCGGGGGTGCTCCAGTTGATTCTTGCTGTTGGCGTGATCGCAGAGGTGGTGAGACGCTTCGTCTTCGGTAGTGAGCCGGAATCGATGATAATGATGCTTATTGCATTCGTCGCACTGATTGCCAATACCACTTGTTTGCTGCTGATATCCAAATATCGAGAAGGCGGGGTGCACATGAAGGCAAGCTGGATATTCTCGGCCAATGACGTGGTGATAAACCTGGGCGTCATCACCGCTGGCGCCCTAGTCGTGTGGACAGGATCCAATTATCCGGATCTTATTATCGGTACCATCGCGGGAATTGTCGTGCTTAACGGAGCCAGACGCATTCTGGCCCTGAAGGGTTAGGCAACGTCCATGATTGGCAAATATCTCTCGCCGTATGCCCTGTTGTCCATCTCCGGCCTGATAGCCGCGTCTGACCAGATTGTAAAATGGCTGGTCCAACAATCAATTGCATATGGCGAGTCGTTTTCGGTGACTCCATTCTTTAACTAGGTGAACGTATAGAAGACCGGTGCCGCATTCAGTCTTTTTGCAATTTATTCAGTGATGAGTTCAATTTCTCACGGAACGTGAGCTAATAAAACTCTTGGAATATAGTCTTATAGAATCGTTCACAAATACCGTTTTTCTGAGGTGACATCGCTTTGGTTTATGTGTGGTTAATATCATTAATTGCCATATATAGCTGTTAATCATGATGTTTTACACGTCCATAATATTCCGTTGATCGATTAGCCAGATTACGAAATATAGCTAACTGATATGCTATAAAGAACAGAAGAACCTTATCATTGAGTAAGTCTGGTAACGTAATGGGAAAGGGGGGTGTACAGTTTGACAAAAGCCAGTTTGGGATAGAGCAAAAAAGGTCTGTTGTTAAATATTATTCAACACCTTTCAAATTTCCCATATAAAACGTATATGGAGAGGCTAAGTAACCTAGACGAGCGGTTTCTATTTCACCTGCTACTTCATCAACCATTTTTGCTTCTCATCTACGCGAGAGTTTCCCAAAACTCCATTTCGATGTTTTTTAATCATCAAATACAATTTTCACTTTCAGACCAGGTTGATTGTCATTAAGGTAAACCTTTGCTCCATGCAATTCTACTACAGCTTTCACTAAACTTAGCCCTAGACCGTTACCTTCAGTAGTTCTAGAATTATCTAGACGAACAAAGCGTTCAAATACTTTGTCGTGAAATTCTTCTGGAATACCTGGTCCATCATCGCTGATTACTATGGCAGTTGAGTCTTGATAAGTTCTAACCTTGAGTTCTATCTTTCCATTATTTGATGTGTATTTGATAGCATTCTCTAAAAGATTACTTATTGCTAATGATAGTAAATGTTGATTACCAATGATGGTAAGATTTGGGGCAATGTCGAGATGAATGTATTTATTTTTTTCTTCTGCTACAGCAGCATAAAGTTCACCAATGTCAGTGCAAATGCATGATATGTTAATTGTTAACCACTCCCCCCTATAACTGCCAGCCTCGGTTTGTGTGATTTCTAAAAGAGAATTAAAAGTCGTTATTAAACTTTGGATCTGGATTACAGCATCTTGAATAACCTGCTTATATTCCTTTTCACTGCGACTTTCTAACAAAGCGACATCCAGGTGGTTGAGAACTCTTGTTAAAGGGCTTCTAAGGTCATGTGCGATATTATCAGTAACTTCTCTCATGCCTGATAAAAGCTTTTCTATCATGTCTAACATGCTATTTAGATGCTGTCCAAGTTCATCAAACTCATCGTTATTACTTGATAAAACGATGCGTTGGTCAAGTTCACCTGTTTCAATAGCTTTAGCCGTATTATTTATGTTATCTATTCGTTTGAGAATTGTTTGTCCTAAAAACCATCCCATCATCATTGTAAAAATGATGGAAGTAATCAATATGATAGCTATAATAAAGAGGGTAAATTCCTGTATATCTTCCGCAGGTAAAACACTCAATGTAATCAGTAGCTCACTGCCATCAGCTAACTTACCGGCTATCATTGGCCAGTAGCCATCATTTTCCTCTAAATGTATAGGCGCAATATCATTTTCAATCCAAATATTCACAACTTCTTCATTGGGATCTAGTTTCTTGGGCCATGCTAATAAGTCACCAAGTATTTTTTCACCTTTATCATTTACTAATAGATAGTAATGACGTGTATCCAATCCTTCTTGCCAGTTTGAGCTAAGAATAGAAATAAGTTTTTCTCTTCCTTGAGTTGCATCGACTTCTTTAAGTTTTGATAACTCAAATTTCAAACCTGATTCGAGTTGTGCATCGGTATACTGACTTGTTGACCAATAGAGAAAGCTCAGTCCTAAGGTAGTTAGAATTGTTATGAAAATAGCGTATTTTAAGACAAGCTTTATGACACTAGTTTTTAGGATTCGAGGGGTCTTCACTAAGAATATATCCTTTGCCTCTAATGGTATGAAGCAATTGCTGAGAAAAGTCTTTATCTATTTTACTTCTGAGACGAGAGATCTGAGTGTCAACTAGATTAGTTTCAGGGTCAAAATGAAAACCCCATACTTTTTCTAAGAGCATTGTTCTGGTAACAATTTTGTTAATATTGCGAAGAAAGTATTCGAGTAGTTGCATTTCTTTTGGCTGTAGTCTTATTGCGATTCCATTTCTTGTCACGGTATGAGATATAAGATCTAGTTTCAGGTCGTTAATGACTAATTCAGCTTTCTCGACATTGGTTAAACTTCGCCTATTTAATACTTCGATCCGAGCAAGTAGCTCATTAAATGCGTACGGTTTTACTAAATAATCATCGCCACCCGCTTTAAGTCCAGTGACTCTATCATCTACTTCACCTAATGCACTTAATATTAGGACTGGTGTATGAATATCCTCTTCACGCAGTTTCCGTATGATTGTTAAACCGTCTAGATTTGGCAGCATTCTGTCGATGATCAATACATCATAATTTTGTGTATTGGCTAATGAAAAACCATGTAGACCATCGGAAGCATGAACAACTTCATACCCCGAATGTTTTAGACCTTTTTGAAGCGATGTGGCAGCTTCAATATCATCTTCAATTAACAATATTTTCATAGAATTCGAGAATAGCGATTTCTGATAGTCATATGTAGAAACTTATATTACCAAATTGTAATGATTACTATTTGGTAACGATGTGAGGTGAAATCTTAACTAGTATTGCGACTTTGTGAATCTCAATTATGGAGTAGGGATACGCCCACATGGCAAAGTTGCTTAAAATTTCAAACATTGGCTTCAGAGCTGAGTATTTCTCGTTACTTTTGGCGGTCTTATTTGCTGTTGTATATAACCAAAGTCTATGGCTAGGTATCTATAACGCTCAAACTAACCTGTCCCTGCACACATTATTATTCCTAATTTCCTGTGCCTTTTTCATTACTGCAACAAATAACTTTCTGTTCAATTTGTTTGCATATAAGCATATTCAAAAACTCGCTCTTATCATTATCGTTTTATGTTCGGCTGCAGCAAGCTACTTTATGGATGTCTATAACATATTACTTGATTCCAGTATGTTACAAAATGTCTTCCAAACAGATTATGCTGAAGCAAGAGATCTGTTGACATTTTCATTTTTGACACACATGTTTATATGGGGAGTTTTGCCGAGTTGTGTCATTTTCAAAATAAACATTAAATACCGACCAGTTCATAAACAAATCTTAGCTAATACTCTATCAATGACTTCAAGCCTGATTGTCGTCGCACTAATCGCTTTAATGTTTTATCAAGACTATGCCTCCTTACTACGAAATAATAGAGAACTTCGTTACCTAATTAATCCAGTAAATTACATATCAGCGTCTAAATCATTACTAGAAGAACAATGGAAATCTGCTGCACAACCAATTCAATCAATCTCTCAAGGAGTTTCAAAAGGCCCTACTTGGTTAACAAAGAACAAACGCACTGTCTTTATCTTTGTGGTAGGTGAAACAGCTAGGGCACAAGAGTTTCACCTGAATGGATATTCTAAACAAACAACTCCTGAACTAGAGAAAAGAGACATTTTAAACTTTTCAGATGTGTCTTCATGTGGAACTGCCACAGCTGTATCTCTGCCATGTATGTTCTCAAAGTTTGGACGGGATAACTACACTGATAAAAAAGGTCGTCAATATGAGTCCTTACTGGATGTAATATCAGACGCGGGGATGAGCGTATCATGGCGTGATAACAATAGTGGGTGTAAAGGTGTATGTGACAGGGTAGATAATTTAAAGATATCACACTTAGAATTTGCCAGTTTTTGCAATAAAAATGAGTGCTTCGATGAAGCATTACTTCAGGGGCTTGATGATGTTTTAGCCTCGACACAAAATGATCTGTTTATTGTTTTGCACCAGAAAGGAAGTCATGGTCCAGCCTACTTTGAGCGTGTACCGTCCAGCTTTGAACAATTCAAGCCAGCTTGTAAAACAAAACAGTTACAAGATTGCTCTGTAGATGAAATCACTAATGCTTACGATAACACGATCCTCTACACAGACTTCGTGCTAAGTAAGATCATTGATTATTTGAAAAGTAAGTCACTAACAAATGACACAGCCATGATATATGCCTCAGATCATGGTGAATCATTGGGTGAAAAAAATATGTTTTTGCACGGTGCTCCTTATTTTATGGCACCTAAAGAGCAGACACATATACCTATGATATTTTGGATATCGGAATCATTTGAGAATGAATTTGGTATTGACCGTAGTTGCTTAGATAAAAAAACTAGCCACAAATATTCACATGACAATCTGTTTCATTCGATTCTCGGAGGACTGGATATATATACCGACGCTTACAAGCCAGAATTAGACATATTCAGAAGTTGTAAAGTCAAAAATATTGTGGCTAATTAGGGATCGATTGTATGCCATATTCAAGATGGATTTTATTCCCAGTTATTATCTACTTGGTATCTATTTTCTATTTGCAAGGTTTGAATGGTGACTACGTAATTGCTCAGATTATTTACGGCGCTGAAGGTGGTAGTTGGGTACTTAAGAAGCACTGGCTAACAGAAACGCTGATTCATAAGTGGGGGCATCATTTAGTAATCGCGCTGTATATATCAATTATGGGTATATATGTTATTTCATTCAGAAATAAACGCTTATCTAATTATAATTCAGGATTAAAGTATCTAGTTATTGGTATACCTTTAGGTACTTTAATTGTATCTCTACTCAAGCACGTTACTCATATCAGTTGTCCATGGGATCTAACTGCATTTGGGGGAGACCAACCGTATTTCCCCTGGGTAAGAAGCATATTAGAGTCTAATATAAAAGAATCAGGTCAATGCTTTCCTGCAGGGCATGCAAGTTCTGCATATACATATTTCACTCTATTTTTTTTCTCTCGAAACTATTTCCCCGATTATGCAAAAACTGTTTTGCTTTGTGTTCTATTTTTTGGACTTATTTATGGGGTTTCTCAACAACTGCGTGGGGCACACTTTTTAAGTCATGATTTAACATCCGCATTGATTTGCTGGTTTTCAAGCTTGGCTTTGTGGATATATTTCTCCAGAGAAAATACCTTAAAAAAATCGAAAATACTGATCGATAGTGGAGAGGAAAATGATTAATCCTGCTCATATTCACCCATTGCTTGTTCAGATTCCAATAGCTGTCTTGCCGGCTTCAGTAATCATTCAGATCACCGCTCAACTCAAGTGTGAAGACTTATCCTCAAATTCTGGTTTTTCAGGTGTGGGATTCAAACTACTAATTTTTGGAACGGTGATTGCCTATCTGAGTGCAGGTTTCGGTGATATTGCCCTTGATAAAGCGCTTGCCAGTGGTTTTGCAGAAGAACCTTTAAAACAACATCAATTCGTCGCCAACTCAGCAGTGCTTTTATTTGCATTTGCCTCTCTTACACAAATATTGATTAGGTGGAGAAATTGTAGCCTAAAAGGTCTATTTAGTTGGCTGATATTAACACTTGAATCTGCAGCAGTTATTACATTGTTTGTCGCTGTCTATTATGGCCACTTTCTGGTGCTTGAAAATGGCGTAAATGTTGAAACAGCCAAGCCAGTACTTTGAACTGATACAAGCAAGAGAAATTATATGAGGAACATACTGTGAATAATTATTCAGAAAATATTATGTCTAAAGTGCCACAAGTAACATTACTGTTTTGGGTGCTAAAAATTATCTCGACAACACTCGGGGAAACCGGTGGTGATGCTGTTTCAATGAAAATGAATCTAGGTTATCTCGCCGCGACAGGTATTTTCTTCACTTTGTTTGTTTTATCTGTAAGTGTTCAGATCTTCGCTAAAAAATTTCACCCACTGATTTACTGGTTCACCATAATTACCACTACAACTGTTGGTACAACATTAGCCGACTTTACAACTCGGTCTTTAGGAATTGGATACCTCGGAGGCTCAATGCTTCTTTTAACACTTTTGATTGGTTGTTTAGCACTTTGGTACAGCCGCCTTGGAACGGTATCCGTCGCCTCCGTTAATCAACCTAAAGCAGAAGTATTTTACTGGCTGACAATTATGTTTTCTCAAACATTAGGAACGGCATTAGGAGATTGGACGGCAGATACAGCTGGAGTAGGTTATTTGGGAAGTGCTGTTTTATTCAGTGGAATCCTAATCATATTGTTAGCCGCAAATTATTTAACGACTGCTTCTAAAACCTTACTTTTTTGGTCTGCATTCGTTCTTACAAGGCCTTTAGGAGCTGTACTTGGTGATTTTCTGGATAAATCCCCCTCTTCTGGTGGGCTTGGACTCAGTCATTATGGTGCAACTGCAGCGCTTTTATCCATGATGCTATTTCTTCTTTTTTCATTCAAACAATCACCTGCTAGTAAAGCTCATTGATTTGGTAACTGAAAAATGAATGAATCACGACAAAATAATAGATTTATCAAGAAGCACACAGGGATAAAACGTTTATTTTATGCGACAACATATTCTTGGAATGGGTTGAGGTCGGCTCTAAAAAATGAAGCTGCATTTAGACAAGAGTTTTTAGTATTTATCATATTTACCGTTTTTACGTTTTTATTTGATGTTACTGCTATAGAGCGAATTGCTTTAATTAGCAGCCTACTAATGGTTTTGATTCTCGAATTAGTTAATTCTGCCATTGAATGTGTTGTCGATCGTGTTGGGATGGACTGGCATCCATTGTCTGGTCGAGCCAAGGATTACGGCTCTCTAGCGGTTTTATTGGGCTTAGTGATAGCCGCAGGCATCTGGATAGGCATTCTCTATTAGAAATGTTCTTTTACATTCTGTCTTTATGAGTCTTTTAACTAAAAAAAGTTATAAATCAGTATTAATAATTTGCTGCTAATGAAGTTTTAATTAGTTGCGATCTGATTGGAAAATAAGTCTATGACAACAGCAAAAAATCAGTCCACATTACAAACAGACGTGTATTTTTTATTGAGTTCTGCTTTTATTCTCATGATTTTACAAACAGTATTGAGACTAATATTACTTGCGAGAAATCATGAGCTTGCTACTCAAATACCAATGACCGATCTTTGTGCATCATTTTTAATTGGTATGAGATTTGATTTAATAATTACGGTATATGCTGTTACCCCTTTAGTTCTAGGAATGCTATTTAGACAGGGTTTTAAGTTTCGTAAACTATATCTTGTATGGTTGACTTTTGTAGCTAGCTTATTGATTTTCCTAGCAGTGATGGAACTTGACTTTTATCATGAGTTTCACACTCGCCTAAATAGCCTTGTTTTTGAGTATTTAAAGGAAGAGCCCGGTACCGTATTAAGCATGGTTTGGTATGGATTTCCGGTTATTAAATATTTAATGCTGGTTGTTGTTCTTGTAACCATTATTTATTACGCCTTAAAAAAGAACAGTGATCATATAGCTCATGGGCAGAGACAAATTTCTTATTCAACTCGATTATGTGTTTTCTTTTTATTATTGATTGTTAGTATCGTCGCTGCTAGAGGAACACTAAGGCAGGGGCCTCCTCTTAGATGGGGAGATGCATTTCATAGTGAATACTTATTTTCAAATCACTTAGCGTTGAATGGCGTATATACCTTGAGTAAAGCCATTATTGGAAGTCGTAAAGTTGACAATAAATGGCTTAAACAAATGCCGTTAGATGAAGCCAATTCAATCGTGAAAACAATGCTTTTAACAAGCAAAGATAAGTTGCTATCTTCTGATACTTCACCTACCTATAGGCAATACGATGCGGGTGAAGGACTTCAGAGCGAACCATTAAATGTCGTATTTATTCTGATGGAAAGTTTCAGTGGTGAGTATGTCGGTGCTCTTGGGCATGACTACTCCATCACCCCTGAATTTGACAAATTAAGTCAAAGGGGACTGCTATTCGAACGTTTTTTTTCTAATGGGACGCATACACATCAAGGCATGTTTGCTTCAGTGTCATGTTTTCCAAACTTGCCTCATTACGAGTATTTGATGCAGCAACCTGAGGGAACAAGGAAATTTTCAGGCTCGATACAAATCACCGCTGATAGAGGCTATCAAAGCTTGTATGTTTATAACGGTGATTTTGCTTGGGATAATCAGAAAGGCTTCTTTGGTACTCAAGGCATGCAGAGGTTTATTGGCAGACATGATTACGTCAATCCTATATTTTCCGATCCTACATGGGGCGTTTCTGATCAGGACATGTTTAATCGTGCTGAGATAGAGTTGAAAGAACTTCCAAAAGACAAACCTTTTTTTGCTTTTCTACAGACACTATCTAACCATACACCTTATGCACTACCGATACCTTTACCTGTCAGACCTGTTACAGGATTTGGTTCGCTAGATGAACATTTAACAGCAATGCGTTATTCAGATTGGGCTCTCGGGCAGTTTTTTAAGAAAGTAGAACAATCTAGTTATTATAAAAATACAATTTTTGTCATTGTCGGCGATCATGGGTTTGGTACAAACCGTCAACTTACAGACATAGATCTACTTCGATTTCACGTTCCATTACTAATTATTGGGCCGGGGATTATTGAGAAGTATGGCAGAAGAAACACAATGGTCGGATCTCAGGTGGACATCGCTCCAATAATCGCTGGCCTACTTGGAGGTAAGAGTGTTCATAGTTGTTGGGGTAGAGACTTGTTAAATATAGATGATAAAGGGTTTGCCATCATTAAACCTTCTGGCTCAGATCCAACAACAGCGATTATCAGTGGTGAAGAAATACTGGTTAGAGATGCCTATGACAAAGAAAAGCTTTATAGCTATCAACTGGGAAAGTTGCCTGAGGTTACGCTTTCATCCTCTGATGACAAAAATGTAATGTCCCACAGGCTTAGTGCTTATATCCAGTCAGCTACTAAGAGTTTACTTGATGCTTCAACGCATCGTCCTGACTTCCTGACAAAAAAAGACATCAGTAATAAATATGATAAACCTCAGAAGTGATAAGCAATGAAAAGAAAAGATCTTGAGTTTTCAAAAAAATATGATGCAGAGCATGCAAAAGCATACTTTGAAAAACATCAGTCAGGACTATGGCGTAAGATTTCTAATTGGAGAGACCAGCAGATTTGTAGGCAAGCTCTTAAAATCGCAGGAAATCCTAATTCTATTCTAGATATGCCATGTGGGACTGGTCGATTTTGGCCGTTGTTAGCTGAAAAGAAGAACAGAGCAATTATCGCTGCAGATTATAGCCAAGAAATGATAGATATTGGTATGGCCTATCGCCCTTATGAGATAACCCAGAAAATCCAAACTCTGCAAACATCGGCATTCGATTTGACAATGAATGATAATAGTGTGGACTGTGTTTTTTGTATTCGACTTTTACATCATATCGGGACATCAGAAGACAGAATGAAAATTCTTGATGAATTACATCGAGTGACCCGCCAATCGGTGATTATTTCATTATGGGTAGATGGTAATTATAAAGCCTGGAGACGGAAAAAACTTGAGAGAAAAAGAACGAACCAAAGTTATCAAAATAGATTTGTTCTTCCTGTTGAAATGGTAGAAAAAGAGTTTGAAAACTCCGGCTTTATAATCAAAAAACACATAGACTTTATCCCGAAGTATGCAATGTGGCGTACCTATGTTTTGAGTAAAGACCACGCATTTATTTCTAAATCTTCCTAAATACAGAATGAGAATGACGGACTCATCATTAGCTTGTACTTTATGGCAACTGCAGGAGGGAAAGTCTGCCTTTATTCTAGCCACAAATAAAGACATTAATCCTATTCTTGATGCACGCATACAAGACTTAGGTCTTGGAATTGGTGAGCAGATAAGGTGTTTATGTAAAGGTCCATTCAACGGCACTATTGTTATACAAGTCGGTGACTGTATTTATTCACTGGATCCTAGTCTGGCCAAGCAGATACAGGTAATCGCCTTAGGATAAGTGAGCTAAGCTCAACGATATATAACTATCGAGAGATGTTCTATTAAATTATGCAACGAATTCTACTTGTTGGAAAACCTAACTCAGGAAAAACACTTCTCTTTAATCAATTGACAGGACTGAAGCAAAAAGTTGCTAACTTTCCTGGAGTAACTGTCGAGTTAAAAGCTGGGCGCCTGAATGAATATGAGTTAGTTGACTTTCCAGGTGCTTATTCACTGAATACACTTTCCCACGATGAAGCTCTAGCGGTGGAAAAACTTCGAGAGGCTATGACATCGACGGAAACTTCACTGATAGTTTGTAACCTTGATGCAACTCGTTTGGAGAGAAGTTTGGTTTTCGGTCTTCAGGTGCAGGGCCTGGCTCAGCAATACAAAAAGCCAATCCTTTTTGCACTAAATATGATTGACGAAATAGCACGCATGAGCCATCACATTGATTCTGAGTCTTTGTCTGAGGTGCTGGGTAGCCCAGTTATTCCAATTTCAGCAAAAACGAGACAGGGTATTGAAAATCTAAAAAAGACTATCAAGACTATAACTAAACTCCCAAATCTATATTTGCCCAAACATTCTGTTGGTGACGAAAAGTCTATACGTAAACTAGCCAGAAAGGTTGGGAATCAGTTCGGAATTCAGCCTGAAATATCACTCAGAAATCAAAACGCTTTAGACCATTTTCTACTCCACAATTCAATTGGTGGCATCGTATTTATGGTAGTTATGTTCTTACTTTTTCAAAGTATATTTACATGGGCTGCACCTTTGATGGATGCTGTAGAAAATGGTATTACTTCTCTCGCATCATATATCTCGTCATATTTAGGCACGGGTCTAATTGCAGATTTCATTAATGATGCTGTATTCTCAGGGATCGGTTCATTTTTAGTTTTTGTGCCTCAGATAATGGTTCTTACATTTGTAATCGGTTTGTTGGAGGATTGTGGTTACCTTGCTAGGGCTGCGTTAATTTGTCATAGACCATTAAGTTATTTTGGATTATCAGGACGCACTTTTATACCATACTTGTCAGGACACGCTTGCGCTATACCAGCAATTATGGCAGCAAGAACTATTGAGTCACCACGCAAAAGGTTGATAACGATGCTGACAATCCCATTACTGTCTTGCTCAGCTAGGCTTCCTGTTTATGCTCTTTTAGTAAGTGTGTTTATACCAGAGGTCCAGTATCTCAATGGAATTGTTAGCTTGCAGGGAATTACCTTTTTTTGTTTGTATTTATTTGGGATTATGACTGCTTTATTGGTAAGTTTTATGCTCAGTCGATATACGAAAATTGGAAAAGATAATGTCGATATGCCTTTCATTCTTGAGTTGCCTGCTTACCGATTACCTCACTGGAAACCCTTAATCAATCGTGTAATGAATAGCGGAAAACAATTTATCTACCGTGCAGGCCCTATTATTTTTCTTGTTTCTACTATCGTTTGGATTCTTGGCTACTTCCCACTAGAGCCTGGAGGTCTTGAGAATTCATATCTAAGCAAAATAGGACATTTTATTGAGCCAGTATTCTCGCCTTTAGGACTTGATTGGCGTTATGGTGTAGCCATAATTTCATCCTTTCTGGCAAGAGAGGTTTTTGTTGGTACTTTAGGTACACTGTTGGGTATGGATGGCGCTGATGGTGATCTAGTTGGTTTAGCTGATAAAGTCCGAAGCGAAGGGATGGAAATTGGCACTGGAATTGGATTGTTATTGTTTTACGTTGTTGCACTGCAGTGTGTGGCAACGGTTGCTATGTTAAGAGCCGAAACAGGAAGTGATAAAGTAACACTCTCAGTTGTTATTGGTTATGGAATATTTGCATATTTTCTAGCTCTTCTGGCCCATATATTAATCTAATGATATTAGTGCCCCAACTGCTTTGTATACTAAAACAAAGAACTGTGTGGAAACAGCATCTACTTTTGCAAGTACTTAACAATATAAATGCATTCATTAGTAACTAAGAAAGTCAATTTGCCAAAGTTTTTTCATTAGTAAATATAAAAACTAATCAAGTGTTTCAATTAATATTGTACGGTACTGACTAAAAAGCTTAGGTTGGAGATTTATATAATAAAGTCGACTTCTTGACATCCAAAATCCACTCATACAAAATGAATTACATTCTTGTCAGTGATTAATTTTGCTGACTGAATCGCTAGCAGAACGAACTTTCTGCTCTCAAATAGATATATCTACGGATGTATCAATACTCCTCAAAGTATTTCACATAAAGAGTCTGTCTTCTAAGGAGGGCAGACATATTTAATTATATTTCCATTCAAATTAGCTATAACGGCCTTATCGCAAAGTCTGCATATATGTTGATTTTGCAATAAGGTTTTCTTAGCAATAACAATATTGCTTTTGAAGTGAACGTCGGCACTATCCGACACTCAATACTTGTGATCTAATCCGATCACAACAACACCCTCGGGGTCAGATGAACATCGGCCCTGGGCGGATAATGTCATTTGGCCCCTTTTTGTAAAAAAAGGAGCGTCAAATGAGCAATCAAAACGATATTTCCACTTTAGCGAAGGACGCTTGGACATTCGATCTTCCAAGCAATGAACCTTGCCGTCTATTTCTGACAGAAAAGAACGGTATGCCTGAACAAGTTTGGTTTATGACCAATGAAGGCAAAGCAACAGATGACCTGGCGCTTTTTGCAAAGATATTAACACTCGATCTTCAGCAAGAGATGCCAGATAAAGTACAGGAAAAACTGAATAAATTAGCAAATGTCACAGGCAAAGCATTCAGTATGGCTTTTCCTCCTACGGGAGAAAAGCAGGTGATGAAAGGACAAGTAAGTGCCATTGCAAAACTACTCCAGCATCGAAGTAGTTTTCCTATGACGGATACTCCTATGCAGCGTGAGCAGCATACCGGAGATATCTGGGATGTGGATGTATTAGATCCATATACACAAAAAACTTTCACCATCAAGATTTCAGAGCCCGTTATTGATGGACGTAAACGACCCAGTTCTATCTGGTTAGAAGGTCATAACCCAGAAATTCTGGATGGTTTATGTGCATTATTTTCAGCTGATATGTTGAGTTCAGACTTATCTCGCATAGCGATAAAGCTGAAAACTGTGCTTGAACCAATCACATCAATGTCTGGTACTGAGTATCGGTTACATAACTTTAGCTCTTATATTGCCTACTTGTTGTTAGGTCGATATGAAAAGCACTTCTATATGGACAAGGAAATAAATATTCTGTCATATCGAAATGTAGTATCTATGGATACTAAGAAATCAACTAACGGACGTTTCTTTTCACACGAACTGGAGGTTGGTTAAACGTTTTAAAGAGTTGCCTTAACGGTGACTCTTTTTTTAGCTACATTGACAAACAGTTCAACCAAAAAAAGGGTTTCTGCGCTGAATACTTGATATTCAGTCTGAAACGTTCAGCAGTAGCGTTTATTACTGCTCTCATCAGTATTTGACCAAGGTTAAATACCAATTTCAGGTTCTACCCTCAACGAGAGTGTAGAAAACCCTTTTAGGAGAAAATTATGTCAGTTAATAAAGTTATTTTGGTTGGTCGTTTGGGTGCTGATCCTGAATCCCGTGCCTTTCCTCAAGGCGGTAGCATTTGTACATTGAGAATCGCTACCAGTGAGTCGTGGAAAGACCGGCAAACAAACGAAAGACAAGAAAGGACTGAATGGCATCGGGTAATACTGCGTAATAAGTTAGGTGAAATTGCACAGGAGTATCTAAAAAAAGGTTCGCAAGTCTATATCGAAGGTAAATTGCAAACTAGGAAATGGCAAAACCAGCAAGGTCAAGATCAATACACAACAGAGATTGTTGGTAATGAAATGACCATGTTAGACAGCAGATCAAGTGCAAACAATCCAGCAGGAGATATGCAGCAGCCATCATCTAACATGCCTGACGATATGGATTACTATTCCGGTGATTATGATAGTTATGGACAAGACAACTAAAATAGAAGGAGATGCATAATGGCTGCAACTAATTCAAAAGTTGTTCAAATCCAAAACCTCAACGGTGAAACGAATCGATATGTGAAAGTCTCTGCCCGTATACCTGATTTTTTAAAGGTATATGGCCCAGATAAAGGCTATCGCGTACTGTCTCAAGCAACCGATTACCTGGATTTTGCACAAGGCCGAAAGGAATTGTGTGTAGCACTTGCAGCACAAGGGAAGCTACCAGAACAGCACATCAAAGAGTTCATGGAAGAGCGTAGAGTTGTCTTTAAGTCGCAATTAGTGGACAAAGAAGGCAATGTAGTCGCGGAAAGTTCTGCAATCAAAGCAGTTTGGTATCTTAAAGATTATGAAACTGGGGAGACAGCAGCATTTCAGCGATTATTGGCTCGATTGGGTTTTGGTGGGGAAATCTTCGATTCTGATGAAGATAACGACATGCAAGCCCAAGGTCTTTCTTTTGATAATGCAAGTGTTGATAAACCAAGTCCAAGTCAGTCTGTAGTGATGAAGCCTGTAGAATTGGAAACATCTGATACTAAGGCTCAAACTTCAGCGGCTAGTGTGACAAAGACCGCCAGCTCCACAGAGCAGACGGGTTCGGTCAGCAAACCTGCACAGTTGCAGGTGGTAGATGCAAGTAAAAGTCGTGGCGTGAAAGCTGATCCTAATACGATACAGCCGGCACAACTTAGACAACTTGAATCATTGGCCAGGGTGAAGAGAGTAGAGTGTCCAAAAGTGAGTACTCCAGAAGAGTTTCGCAAGGCACTTTTAGAACTTAAAAATTTACCTTTACCCACATGAAAGCAAAAAACCTCTACCGATTATTATCGGTGGAGGGATTTCGACATATATTTTAGGCTGTTTTCTCACATTTTTGTATGAACTATCTTCGTGAATTAGATTGCACAATAACCACTCTAGAAGTTACAACTATCGTTGATTTCACAAAGCTCCCCTGCGTCAGTGAGCATCAAGTAGGTTGTGTCAGGTAAAGCATAGTTTATTGCTTCTAAAACAGCATACCCATCTGAACGACCAATGAGCTTAATATCTTGAATTTCAACTTTCGCCCAGCTTGAATGTAACTTCCCGACCGATATTTCATTCTCAGTTGCGGCTAGCTCTCTAAGTATTTCCAGGGCACAGTTGACGATGAATTTATCACTCATACTTTTTTATCTCTCAAACACAAGTGAACTCTATGATTTCTATTAATATCAGTGACTGTGGTAATCACCAAGACCATGACGATGAGCACTTTCATCATAGGTCTCTTGTTCCATGATAGGTTCTGGCTCTTGTTCTGAAATGACCTCACTGTCTATGTGATAATTTTCTCCATCATGGGTATGAAGCCTTTCGTCATAAGAGTTATCAACTGAGACTGCAGGTACCTCTTCCTCAGCATTGTTATCCACATGGCTGTGATAATTACTACCGTCATGTGAGTGTTCAAAATCTTTCGAAGAGGCGTCACCGGTGAGTGCGCTGTTAGATAAAACCTCCGAAGAACTGGAAGCACTTTTCTTAATAGCTAAGGCCATATCTTGGTGTGTATGGAAGTGATCGTCTTTATTCATTGGGAAGTCATCTGTGTATTTTGTGTGCGCGTATCCATGAAGTTGGAACGCCAACAAAAACAGACCAGCCACCATTAGACTGACATTAGAGGTGACTGCAAACTTAGTGAAGCTTTCACGCTTACGCCATACAGTGAGTAGAGCCAGCATTACAGCAAGTGCAACGATTTGACCTAACTCAACGCCGACATTGAATGCCAGGATTTTTGCTACTAAACCTTCTGTACCCAAAGGCAATTCTTGGAGGCGTGTAGACAGGCCAAAACCATGGATCAAACCGAAACCAAAGACCATCCAAATTAAGCTAGGTGGATTTGTATTTAGATAGCGTTTGAAGCCATTTAGGTTGTCAAAGGCCTTGTAACAGACTGTTAACGCAATGACAGCATCAATCAAAAAGTAATTAATTTTGATGCCTAGCAGTGTGGCAAATATCAAGGTGATCGAATGGCCAACAGTAAATGCCGTGATGAATTTAACGATACTGCTGAACTTGGTTAGAAAGAACATGACACCAAATAAAAACAGCAGGTGGTCATACCCTGTAAGCATATGGGTTGCCCCTAAGCTTATGTACTCCATGAAGTTAGCATTGAGCATGCGAGCCTGATCTTCAGGTGACATACCGTGACCAAAAGCTAACGGACTAATCAAAATTAGACCTAGCACTAACAACAATTTAAACATGATTGCTTTTTCCTTTAATCCTTTGAGTTTATGTAGTTTTTTTGTTTGTTCTTTGCACGGTCCGGTATAGCGCCGGAAGTACAAACAAAGTCAATAACGTGGATGAAATAACACCTCCAATAACAACAGTTGCTAATGGTCTTTGAACCTCTGAACCGATACCTGTATTGAGTGCCATAGGTACAAAGCCCAGAGATGCGACAAATGCTGTAGTAATGACAGGTCGTAAACGAGTCATTGCCCCTTTGACGATCGCTTCGGTCACTTCAAGTCCGTCTTTAAGCAGTTCCCGGATGAACGACACCATGACTAGGCCATTCAGAATGGCTATGCCTGAAAGTGCAATGAAGCCAACCGCAGCGGAAATAGAAAATGGAATATCCCTTATGACCAATGCCAGTACGCCACCAGTCAGAGCTAGTGGTACACCAGTGAATATCACCATGGCATCTTTAAAGGAGCGAAGCGCCAACAGAAGTAAGCCAACAATCATCAATAACGTTGCAGGCACAACTACCATCAAACGTTGGGAGGCTGACTGAAGGCTTTGATATGTGCCGCCATACTCCACCCAATAACCAGCTGGAATATCAACTCGTTCATTGACGGTGCTCTTAACATCTTCCACGAAAGATCCTAAGTCACGACCCCGAACGTTAGCTGTGACGACAACTCGTCGTTTGCCATTTTCACGGTTAACCTGATTCAAACCATCGGTGTAGCTAAAGTCGACAAGCTCCATTAAAGGGACATACCGTTGATTTGTAACTTGGATAGGTAAGGAACCCAGAGTATCGAGATCCGTACGACGATCTTCAGGCAGCCTAACCGTAATATCAAAACTACGATCCCCTTCATAAAAGAGTCCTGATACCTGCCCACCAATCGCGA
This sequence comes from Methylophaga thalassica MP, assembly GCF_000214595.1. Taxonomy (GTDB): domain Bacteria; phylum Pseudomonadota; class Gammaproteobacteria; order Nitrosococcales; family Methylophagaceae; genus Methylophaga; species Methylophaga thalassica. Next base: position 116,656 of record NZ_AFIG01000002.1, read on the forward strand.
TGGCGAGTTGGTCTTGAAGCATGTCCAGGCTGACTCCGTAACGAGACATCACGTCGAATCTAGGCTCGATAGTGAGAAAAGGTAGACCTTTCGTTTGCTCTACTTGCACGTCAACGATACCGTTGACGTCAGAAATAGCCTCCTCGATGTTACTGCCTACTTCGGCCAGTAAATCCAAGTCATCACCAAATACTTTTATCGCTAACTCAGCACGTACACCCGACAAAAGTTCATTGAATCTCATTTGAATTGGCTGAAGAAACTCATACCGATTACCTGGAATGTCACTAACTAACGCCTCTAGATCAGCAACAACTTCACTCTTTAATTTATCCGGGTTAGGCCACTCAGAGCGTGGTTTAAGGATGATGAAGTTATCTGCAACACTAGGTGGAACAGCGTCTGTCGCAACATCAGCAGTACCAATTTTTGCAAATACCCTCTGTACTTCAGGCAATTCCTTAATTTTGCTTTCCAAGATTTGTTGGAACTCAATTGACTGAGAGAGTGATGTACCAGGAATGCGTAGTGCATGCATCGCAATGTCACCTTCATCAAGGTTAGGAACAAATTCACTTCCCAATTTGGTCGCATACCAGCCTGATAAAGCGACAAGTGATGCAGCAAGCAAGAGCACCAGCCACCTAACTTTTATTGCCTTGATCAGTAACCACTGATAACCACTTTGTAGAACATTGAAAGTTTTGCTTTCTTTCTCGACTAGTGGCTTTTTGAAAAGAAAAGCAATTGCAGCTGGTACGAATGTAACGGACAAGATCATTGCCGAAACCAAAGCGATGACAACGGTTATCGCCATAGGGTGGAACATTTTTCCTTCCACTCCTGTAAGAGAGAAAATCGGAAGGTAGACAGCCGTGATGATAAAGACACCAAACATTGCTGGCCTGATGACTTCGCGAGTGGCGCTATAGACCACGTCCAATCGTTCAGATAATGAGAGTGTTTTACCTTGCTTAGCTTCGATGCCTAAACGACGTAAACAGTTTTCAACGATGATGATGGCGCCATCAACAAGAAGACCAAAATCTAGCGCGCCCAAACTCATGAGGTTCGCGCTGACTCGGGTTTGTACCATGCCCGATATTGTCATTAGCATTGCGAGAGGGATTACCGCTGCAGTTAATAACGCAGCACGAACATTGCCGAGTAAGAAGAACAGAATGACAATGACCAGTAATGCGCCTTCCAGCAGATTGGTTTGCACAGTCCTGAGTGTTTTATCAACGAGTTTGGTGCGATCATAAACAGCCTTTGCCACTATTCCTTCTGGCAAACTCGCATTGATGGCCTCTAGTTTTTCTGCCACACCTTTCGCTACTGTTCGGCTATTCTCTCCGACAAGCATGAAGACAGTACTCATTACGACTTCACGACCGTCCTGAGTGGCAGCACCCGATCTAAGCTCAATACCTTCTTGGACGTCTGCAAGGTCTTTTACACGTACAGGCATTTTCTTAGAGGACTTCACTAAGATATTGCCAATTTCTTGAAGACTACTTGCCTGACCAGGAACACGTAATAAAAGCTGTGCACCTTTCTTCTCAACAAAACCTACACCACGGTTTTGATTTCTGTTGGAGATCGCCTCAATAAGCTCTTGCTGTGAAACTTCATGGAAAAGTAGCTTTTCCGGTTTAATGGCTATCAATACTTCACGTTTAAAACCACCTATTGGGTTGACTTCGACGACTCCCGGGACCCTCAGAAGCTGTGGTCTAATTATCCAGTCGTGAGCAGTCCGCAGGTCTGTAGGAGTGATTGCGCTTCCATCTTTTTTTGTTGCGCCAGGCCTTGCATCAACGGTGAACATAAATATTTCACCGAGACCAGTAGCAATGGGACCTAGCTCCGGGTTTAATGAGGCCTGAAGTTTGGTCCTCACATTTGTGAGGCGCTCATTGACCAGTTGTCTGGCGAAGTAGACGTCAGTGTCATCACTAAAGATGATTGTGACTTGAGATAGTCCGTAGCGAGACACTGAGCGGGTGTATTCAAGGTTAGGTAACCCCGCCATAGCAGTCTCAATAGGAAATGTAACTCGCTGCTCAACTTCTAAAGGCGTGTAGCCAGGTGCTTCAGTGTTGATAACTACCTGAACATTGGTAATGTCTGGTACAGCATCAATAGGTAAACGGTTGAAGTTCCAGATCCCAAGCATGCTGACAAATAACACTAATGCCATGATCACTGAACGGCCATTCAGAGACGCTCTTAATATGGTATCTAACATAGTTTCCTCTTAATGGTCGTGTGATGCGCCTGACTTATCTATGTCGGCTTTTATAACGTAACTGCTACTGGTGACGTATTCTGTTCCAGGTTCAAGACCACCCCTGACTTCAGCCCACTCACCAGCTTGTTCTCCTAACTCAAGCATTCGTACTTCGTAGGTAGTGCCTACTTTTGCGTACACGACCTGAAAATCTCTAAATGCTTGAATGCCATCACGCTTAACCGAAAGAGGTACCTCGTGAATATTTGTGGTAACGGTTCCTTTCACCATCGCCCCAGGGCTCAGGCTTCCTGATTGGTTTTTAATCGATACGCGTATTGCCACACCCTCAAGGCCGTCCATTTCAGGGCTTATGTAATCGATTTGACCTTCTATGGGCGCAGCTACCCCTTCAATCACAAGAGAGACGGGGTTACCCAATTGAATTTTTGAACGATTTTCAGGGAAGACAAACAGCTCTGCGGCTAAAGACTTTTTATCTACAATTCGTAGTAACTCTTTACCTTTGGTTTGCTCGCCGGTATTAATGTTTCTGTTGGTAACGACGCCACTAATAGGGGCATAGATAGTGTAAGAATTTAGACTTTTATCACTCTCTACCGTCAGAAGTGGCATGCCTTTTTTTACATCATCACCCAGATTGACATGTACCTTTCTCACAAGACCATCAAAGCGGGCAGAAATGGTTCTGGTGTTCTCTATCGGTGAAATCAATTGCCCGTAGGCTGAAATGGTCTTACGTATGTTTGCTGGGCCAGCTTTCTCTGTTTTAATTCCGCTTGCCTTTGCTATTTCATCATTGATAACGACTCGGCCTTCAAAGTTGTCATAAGACCAGGTGTATTCTTTGCCTTGAAACTCGGCATTAAGTTTCACAGCAAAAGAATGAGGCTCATAGATGGCCATATCTCCTCTCAAGTAGTCTTCCTGCTGATAAAATCCGATGTTATCTTTAACATCGCCCAGCCGATCTAGAACAACATCGACCTTGACGTTGTCTGGACTAATCGGTTGGCCTGATTGTGATGCCCATACCCTGAACTCAGGTGGAACTCCATCCTCGTATATGGCTAATTCAATGGCAAAATTACCCTGTCTTAGCATTCTTCCGTTGTTTGGTCCTTTCTCTACCTCTTCGTAGACAGCCTCCGCATTCTCCACTGCGTGTGCGGGAGTAGATACCAGCGGAAGTAACGCCAAATGCATAGCCAATATCAGGCCTTTACTGCGTAGATTTTTCATTAATGATTTCCTTTGAGTTACAGGGCAACACCAGCCAGGCGCTCAATTTCGACACGATTGAGGTGAGCCTGGAATTGCAGGTTTAATAATGTTTCTTGAGCCTGGATGAGGTCTTGCTGAACAGAGCTCCACTGAACAAAGCTGTACTTTCCTAACTTGTAGGCATTTTCTGCTTCATCAGCTGCGCGCTGAAGGCTGGGGATCACTTTTTCTTGTAGTGATGTGACAGAGTTTTGATACCGCTCATATGAACGAACGTAGTTCGCTAGGTCGGTTTCCATACGAATACGGGTAGCCTCAGCATCGGCACGGTAAGCTGCTTGTTCAGCTCCGAGTGCCCGTATTTGGGCCGCATTACGGTCAGGACGGCCCAGGGGGATCGTAAATCCGGCTACCAGACCATAATCATTGGCCGCTTCATTGCGACGAATTCCAGCGTTGAAACGCCATTGAGTTTTTGCTTCGGACTTAGCAAGTTCAGCTTTTGATTTGGCAACTCTCTCGTCGCTTAAGAAAATTTCGATATTCGGGTGATTGGTTAGATACTCTCTGAGTTGTTCAAAGTTAATACGTTTAGTTGGTAAATCTAAAACACCTTCAACCTCAGAAAACGACGGTTCGTACTCCCCCCATTGAGAAGCCAGACTCTTAACGGCTGCATCAATTTCATAACTGCTGTTGTGGAGGGAGAGCTTTTTTTCTTCTAGATTAGCTATTGCCTGATACCTGTCTGCATCTGGAGCAGCTCCGGCTCTTACACGTCGGCTAACTTCTTTTTCTACACGCTCAAGCTCAGCTACGGCGTCATTTTCAAGCTCTTTTTTCTTTTGAAAGTACAGGGCAGAAAGATAATATCTCGCCGTTTCAGAAGCGATGTCTAATCGTTTTACTTCCTGCTGTATGACTAAGCTAGACTTCTCTCTCTCGGCAATAATGGTCCGTTTATCTAATAGCTCACTTTCTAGCAACCAACTTAGGCTCAGTGTGGATTGAGTACTTCTTATATTGCTGTATGAGCCTGTTCCCATGGCATCTTCAAGCATGAAACTAAGCTCTGGCCGTTGCCCCACACCTGCTTGCTGAATGTAGCCATCAGCGCCTTTAATTAGCTCGTTATATCCCGGTAAGTCTGGGTGTTGAAGCAATGTCTTATTGACAGCCTCTTTAAGTGAAATCGAATTTAAATTCTCCTTATCATCACTGGCATACACAGGTAGCCATGCAATCATTGCCGTAGCAAAGACGACACCGATGAAAAGTTTGGTGAATAAAAACCGACCGACAATCGGTTTTTTATAGAAAGATTTTGGCTTTGGCGAGCCATGAGTAATAACACCATAAAACCGACTACCAATCGGTTTTATGGGCAGAACTTTTTTTTGGTTTTCCACAAAAGTCACTCCTAATGATGAAAAAAGGTTTCAACGAGGTGATGGAAGGTGTCTAGGCTTAGCAGGCAAAATAAACTGATTAGAATGAGAGAACCATAAAGCGAGAAATTCGTGATGGTGCTTGCCGGTTGCTGCGTCAACAGGTTCTCGATGCGAGCCTTAACCTCATTGCCACTGAAGTTACATTGAATGTTGGCCTCTACTTGGCCTCTTTCATATGTACTGATAATTTTCGACACCTTCAATAAGGTAGTAGCAATATCAAACTTAGAAACTCCACTTGAGACCACAAAGCTATCTGCTATTAACTCCATTGAGAAAGCCATTTCATGCTGAAGCCTTTTGCTGATGCTTCTTGGGAAAAATGAGGACATAAAACCAAAAATGAGCTTTTTTAAGGAGTCTCTGTTCTTAACATGGCTGAGTTCGTGCAACTGAACAATCTTTAACTCAGAGGCATCAAGCTTAGTTGCAAGACCTTTCGTTATGAATGTCTGGGGGTTGATTAGCCCTGCTGAGAACGCATTTGGCTCTCTAACGTCAAGGAGCCCCTCGCTATCAGAAAATGTCCTGAAGTGAGTGAATGTTTGTGCATGCCTAGCAGCTAATACACAGCTTTTGACAAAGGTGAAACTGAATACAAGGATCAACAGTATTGTCGGATAAATATGCCAACTGTTTATTACAAACTCATTAGAATGATGCCAGTGCATCATATCAGACAATTTGGGGAAAATAGTCTCTAGTGATAATGCGAGGAGTACAGGCGAAGCTATAGCTAGTGCCCATGGCATACTTACCGTTAGCCACATAAGTTTTTGTTTACGAGCTGGAGCAAGGGTGAAGGACCACAAACCCGTGTTGGCACTAACTAATAAGCTTGATGCAAAAATACCGCTAAAGAACGCGACTGTCCCTAGAGAGAGTATATTAAGCAGGAACGCTGCTAGGTCAAAAAACAAACCAATTACTCCACATCTGACATAGTTCGCTGCCTATCAATGAGCGCTTCCAGCTCAGAAATTTCTTTATCAGATAGGCTAGATGATATGGAAGAGAAAGCCGCATGAAGTGCACTTTCAGGGCTTTCAAAGAAGTCCTTGGTCAAGTCTACAAATAATTCTCCAATGAAGTCATCTTTTGTTTTTGCTGCTTGATATACATAGGCATAGCCAGTTTTATGGCGTTTCAGTAAACCTTTTTTGTAAAGCCTGTCTAGAGTACTTTGAATGGTATTCAGTGTGCCACCACGTTTAGGCTCAAAATACGCGTAAACCTGCTTAGCATCAGCATCACCATATTCCCAGAAAAATTGTAGCGCGGCTTTTTCAAGTTCACCTAAGTTCACAGTATTGGTCACCTTCTTAGTTTGGCAAGTAATCATTACACATGTAAAACCGATCGTCAATCGGTTTTGTTGTTATTTTTCATGCTTGTGATGTTATAGGGAGTTAACTTAGCCACATGTATTCTCAATGGAAGCCTAAAAATAACGTCCGTCGAATCTGAATACAGTTATATCATCTATTTAGGCCAGTGTGTGTGTAACTCATCAATAACGTAAACGTGTGTATGTCGCTTAAGACCATTGCTAGAATGAGGGTGATCGTCAGGCAGATCATAATGCGTATGCTCAATTTCACTAAGATCGTCAGCGGGCCATAACATTACTGCTACGATCACTGCCACGAGTGTAACGAGAGCAAATACTAAAAAGGTTATGGGTAACCCCCAAGTGGCACCCAACCATCCAGCTAGAGGATAGGATATGAGCCAACATGTATGTGAAAGTGAAAACTGAGCAGCAAATAAATCTGGACGATCTTCAGGATGTGAGGAGCGGGTCAGTAAACGTCCAGAAGGTGTCTGCACCATTGCATAACCAAAACCTAATAATGACCAGATCACCATCAACATGTTTGGACTACTGATGTTTGAGGCCACTACCAAGCCTAATGTTAATAGTAGGCTTGCTATAAGCATTAATGTGCGGTCTTTTACAACTCTCAACATAGCGGGCATAAGCAGTGCAGCTAACATAGAGCCTCCTCCGAAAAATGCTAGCGCCATAGCTGTGTCCTGGGCAGTCAGGCCAAACTTGGCTTGCATGATAACTACCGTATTAACAAACACCATGGCTCCGGCTGCAGTAACACCGAAATTAAGTGCTAGTAAGCCGCGTAATCGGGGCGTCGCTAGGTAGAAGCGGATACCTCTTGTTGTCTTTTGTATGAAGCTCTTCTCCGTTCTTGGGCTAGGGCGGATTATTGGAAGACTAACGCTGGCTACTAAGACGGCTGAAGCGATAAAACCCAATACGGTACCTGAAAATAAGCCATGCCAACTCATGAACGATAGCAGCAGGGCTGCAAGTGTCGGGCTGATGAGGTTTTCCATATCATAAGCCAACCGAGACAATGAAAGAGCATTAGTGTAGTCATCTTCATCGGTAAGAATGTCTGGGATTGTGGCTTGAAATAAAGGCGTAAAACAGGCTGAGGTTGATTGTAAAAAAAAGATTAAAAGGTAGACCTGCCAGACCTCCGTTACAAAAGGCAAAAATAGGGCAACCCCTGCACGAATTAAGTCTAGCGATACTAGTACCTGCCGCCGTGGCAATGAACGCAATAGAGCCGAAGCGAAAGGCGCGATGAATACATATGCCAGCATTTTTATAGTTAAAACGGTACCTAAAATAAGACCTGCGTTTTCTTGTGCTAGCTCATAAGCTAGCAAGGCAAGTGCGACTGTAGCAAGTCCAGTACCTAATAGTGCAATCACCTGAGCCAAAAAAAGGTGTCTGTATATCGTATGGGTTAAAACTTTTAGCATCTAGAGGTACTCCATGACAGATAAATCAAGATTTGTTTGATTGTACTCATCTGCAGTTCTTGCTCATCTAGTTTAATTATTTAAAATCGTTTTCGACATACTGTAACGAGAAGACAAGAATTTCTACAACATGAAAAAAGCTTTTCTAAAGCACCTAAATAACAAACTAGTTCATAATTATCGAAGCGAGAATAATACTCAGATTCTACTTAAACCATTTAATAAAACTCTATAAACTACAGTAAATAGTTGGTTGGTATTTGTGCATGTGATTAGTCGGAAATCAGAAAGCACCTTGTTCTAGTTGAAATGAATAATCATAGTTCAAAATAAACTTGATTTTAGTTATGCTCAATCAAATAATCGCTTGCTAATCTTTTATAAAGTTGACATGTTTTTATCTTTAGCTACCTAAAACTGTGGGACTATATATCTAAAGAAGGGGCAATCGTTTTTACCTATATCTCTAATATGACGACAACGTTCCAATTTGATTTAGATAAGGGATGATATACATACTCTTATTCTGAGACCACATAATAAAGTGGATGATGATTGTAGTGATGCATCCGTATTGTTTTTCGGGTACAAGTAAAAGAGCCTACCGCTTTACGAGTCAATGAATCCCCCCATTACCTTTTGATATTGGTTTTGGGGGCTTTTGTATCCATGTTTACATGAAGATCGACATAAGCATATCGATGATGCCTTGTTTATCACAATATTGGTAGATTTCTATTAACTTTTCAATAACTTCATACCACAACATCATTCTTTGACTTTCTGTTTCACTTTTATGTCTATGCATTAAGGTTCTCCTAAAAAAATAAAAAAACGGCCTATAAAAACAAGGCTCATCTTTATTTACTGTTTTTGAGAAATAACGCTTTTTTCTCGTATCAAATTTAATGATTGGTCGTAGTAATATTTCATTCACATTTTCTGTGGATAACCTTGTCAGTAACATCAGAAATGCCTTGTAAGTATAGGGAAAATACTGGTTGGTCAATAATTAAGCAGAACTGATTGAAGCGTTGACATCACACTGGTAAATTGCTACTTTCGTAATCAATATCGCTACTCGCGATACTTGGCTCCCGCCAAGCTCACCAAGATACGTCCACTGGCCGTACTCACAGCTCAATAGAGCAAATCCGATTGAAGTAACTTTATTTCCGACAGAAATCTTTTGTGTGTCTGCACAGCTGTACGTTTTTTTGTGCCTCCAGATTAAAGGTTTCTGATCGACATTTAATTGTCGATTGAAAGCGGCTTGCTGACCGTTTAATCCAGCACTCAATCACCCTTCAGGGCACATACACTGCCCTCTAGGGATAGCTTTGTCTGTGCCATTCCGAAGGATTTTTAATTCAAGGAGGCACAAATGGAGTTTAAAAAGCTGAGACGTGATGAAGTCCTGAAAGATGTTATTCAACGGGCGGGGACAAATGCAGAATTTAGACCATCAAAAGTTGAAAAGAAGGACGACCATGTTTCCAGAGCATATTGGGCTGGAGACAAGTTAGTAATCATTCTCGAAAAGGCACGAGCAGTCGTGGGCTATAACCTTTTCAGCAGATCCCAACTTAAACGAGCAAAAAGATATTCGCATGCTTTCCTAGTAGAGAAGCGGGTTTTATGGCAAAGGAGTGAGCAATGATCCTCAGTCCTAGTCGCGTTCAAAAAGGGCAGACTTGTATGAAACAAGTCTGGTACCACTATAAGTTGGGTATAAGACCAAAGGTTACTTCAGCAAACCTTGCTTTTGGTAAAGCGGTGGATGACACCGTTATGGATTACTTAAAAGCAGTAACGCTAGGTACACGGATTTCTTCAATTGAAGATGTCTTTGTTAGACATTGGAAAAAGCAAACATCAGTTTCACTTGAGTATTCGGCCACACAGTCGGAGAACAAACTGAAAGAGATGGGCGCTGCGATGGCTGGCAAGTTTCCAGTTAAATGGGAAGAGTCCGGACTAATGGTTTTTATCATGCCAGACGGTTCACCTGCATTGCAGGTTGAACTCGCAGTTCAGATATCACCGAAAGATAGCTTAAAAGGATATCTCGATTTAATCGCTATGGATCAGATTGGCAGAATCATCATTTTAGACATCAAAACAACAGGTGTCGCCTACGATGATTTGTTTGTTCGTCAATCAGATCAATTAACGGCTTATCAACTGCTAGTAGATAGTCATGCAGAGACATTAGGTATAGAACAGGCCGACCAGGTTGGTTTCATGTGCTTGCACAAGAAAAAAGACCCAGTAATCCATCTACCCCAAATAGTCGACCGCAGACCAACAAATCGAGTTAGAGAATATATTCAAACCTGTCAGTGGTTTGTTAACGACTACAACAACGGACGGTTTAACCGCAGTCCGCTTGGAGCCTTTAACAGCCCTTGTTCAATGTGTAACTTTAGTAGGTTATGCAGCGAGGGATGCACTGAAGATTTGTCTATTCCTGATAGGGCGATGTCTGCCCTGCAGTTGGCAGCATAGGAGGGCGATAAGTGATGCAATTAGCACTCAATTTCGATCTCCTTCCCTTAGAGCCAGATGAATGGAATTTAACCCAAGAACTGGCCGAGGAGCTGCACGAAAAGTTCTATATTCGAAGCATTAAGTTATTGAGAGACTCTGTTAGAGGAGGTAAACAATGGCAAGAATTAATGTCCTGGATAGATGAACCTATCGTTAATGATAATCGCCCCTTTAGCTTTGCAACTTGTTGCAAGATGATAGGGATTGAAGATCCAGAAGCGAACCGCGAAACAATTAAAAAATATTTAGCTATGTAAATAGTTAGAAATCGTTTCACCCAAAGGGGTGGTTTTTACCACCGCCCCTTTAGGGGTAGTGGTATTTCAAATTAGGAGATAACACATGAAAACGATGCAATACGATATCGGTTTAACATTCGGCATTGATGCTGCTGTAGGTCAATTCATCACTGGATATGAACCTGGTTCTCAGTATGTTCCATCAGCTGAAGAAAATTATCGTTTTGACAAAAGTGTTTTACGAGACCTTATGGTCTGGTGGAACATGAACCTATCTGGAAACAATAAAGATGGCATGTATTTGTTCGGACCTACTGGTGCGGGTAAATCAGCTGCTTTAGTCAACTTCTGTGCATTACTAAATATACCGATGTATGAAAAAACGATATATGAAGGGATGGAATTTGATGTTTTGATGGGGCGTACCGAAATCGTTGGTGGAGATACCGTATTTATGTATGGTGTTGTTCCACTGGCGATGGGTGCAGAAAATGAACCTGGAATACTTGTGCTCAATGAGATTGACCGAGCAGATGATGCAGTCTTAACTGGATTATATGAAGTATTAGCAGGACGTCCCTTAGTTCTGGATGCGGCTGGCCATCATGTTGTAAAACCTGACAATGCATTTTGTTTTGCTGCCACAGGTAATACAAATATGGCTGGAGCCAGTGACGATTACAGTAATGCTAATAAGCAAGACTTAGCATTTGTTGATCGTTTCTGGAAAGTATCTGTGGGCTACCCAGAAAAAGAAGTGGAAATGACTATTCTGAAGTCTGTGGTACCGGATTTATCTGACGAGTTGCAAGAAAAAATGATTGATGTTGCCAATGACATTCGATCTCTGCATACCGAAGGTGAAAATCGGATTCCATTAACCATGAGTACTCGAACACTTTTACGCTGGGCTAACATGACTAAGGCTTATCATGGATTCAGTAGTGCAATAGATGTTTCACCTATTGCTTACGCAATGGATCGGGCTCTACTTAATGTAGCTGACCGACCAACGCGAGCCGCTATCATCGAAGTTGCAGAATTACACATTGGTGATGCATGGGCTTCTGAAACTACAAAGGCAACATGGACTAATGGAGGTAATCCACTCAATGACTGATTTATATGAGCTTTACCGAAAAGACAGCCCTAGTAGTCAAGGGACAAAAGACTGGGTAATCAAAGTCACAGCGTCAAACGAACTTACCGTGATGTTTGGTAAGACCGGCTCCAAGCTTCGCACTAGAGTACTTAAACTAGACAAAAATGTGGATGCCTGGAGTGAACAGCTGGAGCGTGTTAAACAAAAATTGAATGATGGCTATTCAAAGATTGGTAAAGCACGCATCGACGACAAAGGCAATGTCACGATGGCTCAAGATATCGAAGAGCAATCATGGAGTATGTCGGAGATAGACCAAGCTGAAGTTGAAACCGCATTGAAATCACTTGTTGATGACATTGTGGCCTATAGCTTTGACAATGGCTTTAATGAAATGCTGTTATCGGCTGAATATGACAGTAACCTGAAGGGATCCATCATCTCGTGTGATGGCTTACTGCCAAGTAGAGGATGGAAAATCATTAAAGATGATGGTTTAAACTTTCTAACAGACGGTAAGGTTATTGGTGGAGGAAAAATAGAAAGCTCATTACAGCTGTTGTTGTTAGTGGGATTATCTAAGAAGCTTCCTGATGGCTCAATTTCAGCCGTAGCGTTCAAAGGACAGAACTCGCGGGATTTAATGCCAAGCAAACGAGGCTTACCCGCTGACTTTGCAGAAGCATTAGAGCTACCGTCAAAGTATGTTCGTGAATTAGCACAGGCAATTGGTATTATTGCAAAGCCTGTACCCATTCTATCTAATGAGGATGTCAGTACGCCGGCAGCTATTTGTTTTTAACAGCCAAAAAAGCCGTCCCTTAGGGGCGGCTTTTTTTATAACTAGCTTTCCACAATATCCGGTTATTTATTCAAATCAATCTCATAGCTCTATAGAGTGCAATGTGAATTAGTCTAAATTAGGGTTAATGTATGAATCCAATTCGCATTCGTTTTGACCAGGGCACTGCTTATACTCGTGATTGGTTAGCAGACAATGAAGCAGAGGCTCAGAGAGTACTTGCGACATTCAAAACTCGAAATATCACTCCCCGCTGCGAGTGCAATGAAAAAATGCCGCCCATGTACATATCGCATAGGACAAGATATTTTCTTGCAAGAAATCCTGGCACCGGTTCACTTCATTCTCCTGAGTGTCCATCATTTGAAATGGAGACTGAAGATAGCGGCAGAATCACATATGAAAATGATGTAATCAAAACAAAAAGTGATGGAACATTATCATTAAAGATCCTAGCGCCATTGGCTTATAAAAGGGTCGACAGAGCAGCTAAGGAGGAAAGTGATATTGATTCACTTGTTCCACCCAAGCCAAAGACACAGAGCTCAAAGCGTGATGCGATGTCTTTGTCTGGACTTCTCGCATTAATGTGGGAAGAAGCTGAGTTAAACAGATGGCACCCAGGATTTAATAAACGCCGGATCTGGGCGGTGGCCAGAAATCGTTTGTTGGATGTTGCACAACGAATCTACACAAAACGGACAAATATCGCTGATGTTATTTATATTCCGGAACATTTTAATGATGCTTCTAAAGAAGCAATTGATGAGCGAAGAAGGGCCGAATTTAGCCGGATTATGACTTCTACCAGTATTTCAACAAAGTACATGGTAGTCATAGGTGGGATTCGTAAAGTCAACATACAGCAGAACTCGATAGCCATTATGCTGAGACATCAAAGTGATGCAGTGAAATACTGGGGAACCCAGCATGTTATGAAAAAAATGGAAAATAGCTTGGTGTTATCCATTCTGAATGATACCGATGATCCTAGACTGGTCTATACAATGATGGTGGTCAGTCGGGATAGCAATGATGTGCTCCACATACAAGATATTGGTTTTTTATTAGCTGATATTCACATGATCCCAACCTACTTTGAGCAAGACAGATTAATGACTGAGAAACTTATCATGGAAGGTCATAAATTCATTAAAACAATGCGTTTTGATGGTTCAAAGAACACTGTCTATCCGAATTATCTGCTAGTGGATAATCCTAACAAACCTACACCTATGGCAATATTCAGAACATTTGCTTCTGAGAATGAGATTGAGCAAAGGCACATAGCGATAAGCAGATGGAAGAATAAGTATGGCCAATATTGGATTTGGGATATGGAAACACAAGGAGAAAGCGTACCTAACCTGACAAGCTTTACTTACTCAGATCATCAATGGGAAGTGTAAGTCTAAATTTGTGAACTAGTAGTCTTGCATGCACGGGGGCATCGTAATAACATTCAATGAACTAGGTTTCTGACTCGTCATTGAATTGATGAGTAAGAACTGGAACTGGCCCAGATAATTTAGCCAGTCTCAACTACCCGAATGGGAAATATTTTTTCCTCATTCGGGGGACTAGTATTTCTATTCGGGTTTTTTCGTTTTAATAAGGAGAAACCTAATGGAAGTATTAGATCAAACAGTTTGGATTCATATCAACTATCGTACATGGCAGGGCAAGAAAACTCTGACACGTGATGAATTAAAACGATATGCTGATCCAAGCAAGACCCCACCTGAAGACCTCATCACCCCTGGTACTAAAGCAATTGCTGATCCTGAGAAGCTGAAGCGCATTAACAGTTTAGGGAAACGCATTCATCGGGAATGTGAAAAAGTCTGTCTCAAAGCGTTTGGTGCTTATGGAACGTCGATCGAAGCTGGAGAAACATTACTAGCTAGATTGCAGGAATTAAAAGACGAGCATCACATGTTAATCAGCGAATATTTGGATAGCTATGAGCAATCCAATATTGAATGGATAAATGATCATCCTCAATGGGAGGATTGGTTAAGAAATTCCATGATGAGTCGCGGAGAAATTGAGAATCGATTCAAGTTTGAATATCAAGCTTACAAAATCTCAAGTGGTGGCCAAGGAGCACTAATGAATGACGGTCTGATACAAGAGCAGAATGGCTTGTTAGGACAGTTGTTATTGGAAATCGAGAAGATGGCAAATGATGCGTGGGTTGCGTCCTATGAAAATAGAGACAAGACCGGTCAAAAAGCGTTATCGCCCATTCGCACGATATTGAACAAGCTCAAAACACTGAGCTATATCAGTAATAAAGTGAATGTACTCATTAAGCGAGTGAACGATGTTCTTAACTCGATGCCAAAATCCGGACCAATTGAAGGTGCCGATCTCTCATCGGTATGTGGATTACTAAACTTATTGGGCTCGTCAAAACGCATGACGGACTTCATTAACCAGGTACCACAACATCAAAACGATGTGTTCGACCAAATTGAGGAAAATGATGAAGAAAACTTAATCCTTTCGGAACCGGCAGACACTGCCAGAAACGAAGAGTTTGAGTTTGATACTACTGAGGAATCAGAAGTTAACGTCAACACTCCCTCTATCCCTAAACCAGTCGCGCAGCCAGCGCTATTTTGCTTCTAAAGGAGTAAGTTATGAACCAATCAACTTTGGTTAAATCACTCCCCATTGTTGCAAAGGCACTGGGGCGTAACATGGGTGTAAAAGTGGAACTGGATGCAAGTCATGCCTGGACAGATGGTAATGTTATTTATTTACCTTCTCTGCCTTTGCAAGATCCTGGAGTTGAAACACTAGGTCTTGGCTATATCATCCATGAAGCAGGTCATATACGTTACAGTGATTTCAGTATTGATTACGCAGAGTTCTCTCCTATTGTGAGAAAGCTAATTGGAATCATGGAAGATATCAGAATGGAGAAATGCATAATCCGGGATTATCCGGGGGCATACAAAAAGCTTTCGAACTTAGTTCGAAAGCTTGTTCAGGATGATTTCTTCCAAACTGTTACTACTGATAGTTCACCTGCTGCAACATTATGCGGTTATGTGTTACACAAAGGGCGTTCGAAAATGCTTGGTCAAACAGCTTTAAATGACCATGCAAAGAACTCTCAAGCTTTTCTCGAAAGTGTAATGACACCACTATCTATGACGCGGATTAATAGTGTTATGGCTAGATTGTCAGCTGCAAAGAATGAAGGTGATGTCGTTAAGTTGGCTCAAGAGATTGCCCAAATTCTTGAAGAGGAAAGTAATCGCACCACACCACCTCAAAACAGTGATCAAAGTCAGCAGAAACAAGCCGGCAATGATTCACAAGATCAAGACATACAAACTGATGATAGCCAATCAACCGGTGAGTCAGAAGAAGGTCTAGATCAAGGGGACGATGATACACATGACGATCATGGTGATACACCATCAAGTCAAAGTGACGAATCAGATGACTTTTTATCAGGTTTAAGCACATCGTCCAACGACGACATATCAGACGATAACGGTGACGCCAGTAATGGTTATTCATCCAGTTCTGTTGGAGAAATGTCACAAGAAGAGTTTGATACGGCCTTGCAGTTCATGAAAGACATTCTGGCAACAACAGAGAGTGACTCAAGTGACTTGCCAGGTGATATTAGTGATGCATTTGAACACCTCGTTGAAAATGAGATTAAAGAGGCGGCAAACCAGCGTGGTAACTATGCTGTTAGTTTGGCTCCAACTCAGATTGCAAATCTAACATCACCGGGCGACCACCAACAGGCACTTGATGAAGCACAAGCAGCTACTGCTGCATTGCGTTCCAGACTGGTCCAATTGGTTCAAGCCCAAACTAAAGTGAAGCGAAAGACTTCACGGAATGGGCGTAGGCTGAATGATCGAAAGTTGCATCGAATAAAAGCAGGTAATTTATCGGTGTTTAAATCGACAAGTCGAAAGAAAGCAGTTAATACAACAGTGCAAGTACTACTCGACAAGTCTTACTCAATGGAAGATGACATGTCTATTGCTGCATACGTTACATTGTCACTGACGGCTGCGATGAAGAAAATACCACATTTGTCAGTAGGATCAGCAATGTTTCCAGGTTATCTGGATAGCTCTGTAACCGTCTTAACAAGACAAAATCAGACTATGGACCAAACTGCGGGTTATTACCCATTGGTTCAAGCAGAAGGAAGTACTCCATTACTTCCTGCACTGATCTGGTCTGGAGATAACCTCTTTGCCCAAAAAGAAGAACGAAAAATACTTTTTGTGGTAACTGATGGTGTTCCAGATGATATGCAAGACTGTATCGAGTTAGTTTACAACTTGAGACAGGGTGGTATTGAGGTGTATGGCATTGGCATCAATGTAGATAGAAAAATGATGTCACTGTTATTTGGTAAAGAGCATGTCTCTATAGAACATGTGGGAGAGCTTGCGGAAGCGACATTCTCACTACTAGAAAAGACAGTACTCGCTGCCTAACTAGATATTGCCTTTAAGCTATACCTATCAATCATTAAGCCCCTTTTTGGGGCTTTTTTTTATAACCAGCTCAGACCAATATCCGGTTATTCGTTGAGGCTAGGCATTAAACCTTTTTTAATGCGAGCCATGAAGAAAAACACTAAAGGATTTATTTCAGCAACCAAGATTGCTCAGCGTAGCTTCTGTGAAAAGCAGCTTGTGCTTGATCAGCAATATGGTCGTCATGAAACAGATGTTCAAAGACAACGTCGAGAAAGAGGTGAAGAAGAACATCTTAGACATCATCTCGAAGCACAGCGATATGGTTCGAGACGAGATAGCCGCTGTTTCATTGCAACTGAGCTCTATGGACCATTAGCTAAAGAGACGGAGCAGCTAAGGCAGTTTCGAGACAGCTTTCTCATAAACCGAATTTGGGGACACCTTTTTATTAGTGCCTACTATGAGCTGTCACCAAGCATTGTTCGTTTAATTCAGGCTTACCCTTTTGTCAGATCATTAATAAAGCCTTTCATCAATTGGATTGTAAAAAAGGTGAGTAGAAATGGCTGAAGCATTTTATGGGGTAATAGTCGTTTTATTAATTCTTTCTCTGTATGGGATTGATGCTAGAAGACGTGAAAAACGCCGTAGATTTATTCTCAAAGAGAATATGCCAAGAGAATTATCTCAGGCTCGTCTTATTCACTCAGAACACTACATAAGCACACTTTTGCCCCGGAAAATGCACGGCACTCTTGATCAGCTCTATAGAGTGATTTCAGGACAACACGTTCTTGTAGATAGTAAAACCCGAGCTAAACACCGTGTTTATTTTAAAGATATTGTTCAGGTTTCCACTTACAAGGTGATTCTATCCCGTAACGGTATGAATATCGCTGATTATGCTTATTTCAGGGTAGTAACGCCTGACGGTGTCGAGTACATCAAACAAAACCTGCTTTCCGAGCACGACGTCATCAATGAGTTCGACAGAACTGATGCACTCATAAAAGGGAAAGCATCACCATCTAACGCCAAACACAAATCAATGTGCATTAGCTGCCCCCAACAAATTAATTGTGACGACTGGCAGTTTTCAAGCCGCCAAATATCTAAGGAGACACAATGAAAGCCCAGATGCTTTTAATACCACTACTAATCTCAGCTGCGTCACCGATCCACGCAGATATTCTTACACCTACTGAGAATAGTGCCTCTTATGCAGATAAAAGACTGAGGTATACAGCCAAGCTTGAGAAAACGGCACAGAATGAAAAGCTAAAAGAGAATCAACCTCAGGAGCTAAAGACTGCCAACTCTAAAGAACGTTTCTTGGTACCCAAGATGCCAAGTACAAGAAATGGTGATGTTCCTTCAGTATCACCTGAAAATGCTACAAAAGTTAAGCAGATTAGTGATCTCCCTTTACGTGAGCTTAACGAATCGTTGCAAATATCATTTAGGGACAAAAATCTTCCTTCTAGTATCCGCTCACTAACTCCACCAGGTTGGGTAGTAGATCTTCAAATAGACAAAAGCCTTTATGAAACCAAAGTGAGCTTTAGTGGTGAAACTACATACCAGCAAGCATTAAAAGACATCTTGGAACCACAAGGCCTCACTTTCTTGGCTTACCGAAACATGAAGCCTAAACCACTTATTGTTGTTACCCATGGAGGCAAGAAATGAAGAAGTCCATTATCGCTCTACTACTTGTTAGCTTAAGTGGTTGTGCTATGCCTCCAGAAAAGGAAGTCCGTACCTCAAGAGCCAACCCTGTCCCATCCACAGTTGAAAGCGCCCCACGCACAAGTAATTTCGTGAGCATAACTACCTCAAAGAAACAACTGATGGATGAACGAGTCACCATCAATAACCCTAAGATTTCGGTTATAGATGCTTTAACTTCGCCAAGCTCTCTTTCTCGGGCAAATGTCATTGCAAGAGATGCTGGTGTCAATTTAGCAATGAAGATTGGCGTGAAAACGCAAAACGCAAAAATTGAGGATTATATATCTCAGGTTGAAGGAACCACTGACTACTTTATTGAGCTTCAGGAGACTGGTAGTGATGTGACGCTATATGTTTCTTCTGTCATGACAAAATCATGGGATTTAGCAGCACTATCCGATATGCCGACTGTAGAGACAAAATCAGGTTTCTCGGCAACTGGTCAACCCAGTAATAATTCAGGAAATGCAGGTCAAATGGCAGATTTCACTTCTAATGAGGCAAGTGGGACTCAGCTAACCACAACTCGTTCAGATGAGTCATGGCAATCTCTAATTGATGATGCAAAAAGAATAATTGGCCTAGAAATAAACGAAAACTCAGACTCTTCAAATTCTCAGAATGAGAAGACATTAATTCCAGAACTTGGAGAAGGTGATGATCCTATTGCCATGCTTAATGAGCTTGGCAATCGTCTTGATGATGAAATGAATCCTTATTTCATTGAGCCATGGGTTGTTGGAAACAAACGTATTGGCAAAATTACAGCTTTCGGCAAGCCAAGCCAGATTCACAGACTTGATGAATATTTGAGCAGGTTGTCAACTCAAAGCCAGCGTCAGATCTACATGGAAGGTGCCATTCTTGATGTCAAAACCACTAATGGTCATGGCTATGGTATTGATTGGAGTGCTGTATATGCCAATGATGATAAAACGCTTTCACTGAGTGGAAGTGCCTCACAAGCTTTATCCATAGTGGATGGAGGAACCTGGTCATTTGCTGCTTCAATTCCATTTGGAGATGTAACGTTAAACTCAGTTATCAATTCTCTTCGTGAACAAGGTTCAGTATCAGTTCAAAGCCAACCAAGATTAACTATTACTAATGGCTATACAGCCTACCTAGGAAGTACTCAAGAGTTTAGTTTTGTATCAAATGTTGAGTTCTTACCCCTTAGTACAGGTAACAGTTCTAATGCCGCTTCTGATACGGCTATTACTACCCAGCTATCACGTGTAAATGTGGGTATAAAAATCGCTGTTACACCGAAGTTACTAGATAATGGAAAAATTCTTGTCAACATTGTTCCATTTCTAAGCACCATTGCTGGTACCACACCAATTAAGTCGGCTGGTGAGATATATGAAACTCCAAATATAGCTCTCCAAGAAATGGCCACACAAGTCATCACAGAGAGTGGCAGCCCGATCTATTTAGGCGGTCTTGTAGTAAATAGAATGCTGCAGAACGCTAAGAATCTACCTATTAAGAACAAAGCGCTTTCAAAAGCACTCGGTAGCGCCTCATTCGAAGAGGAAAATACTGAACTTGTCATTGTTGTGACTCCAAGGGAAGTGGGCGCATGATTGCAGCAAATATTCGTCTCTCCATTGAAGGCAAAGAAGTTGTTTTAATTCGTGATGTTATTGGTAAGGCACCCTCTGAAAAATACACTCGACAGGATGAAGGTTCTCTGCATATTTGGTATGAAGAGACAGTTCTAACTGAAACTCGGGAGGCAAATCCTGATGCCAAAGTATATGGTCTATGGCAGACATTAATTGCTTCAGGCGTTATTGATTTAGACCAAAAACTCCAAGTCCTTTATACAAACGACAGTAAAGATATCGGTTATTACCTTTACATCAATAGCGGTGTAATGCAATCAGGTTCCATTTTCAATAGTGAACTCCAGTCGTTACCTAGTTCTGCTTTGACGGAAGAATTTAGTCTCGATGACGCAATCATTCTGAACTCTGATGAAAGCACTCTCAAGCTACCTGCTGAACAGCTCAAAACTCAAAAAGAGATAGTTAAACAATCTCTAGCCAAGAAAAAAAGCAATCAACAGAGATCTACCATGACTGTAGTCTTGATTATTGCTTGTGGGTTGGCCATGGATACGTTCCTCGATATTCAGCATGAAAAACAAGCTCAGTTGTTTTCTGCTTTAGAAAACAAATTGACTGTGACTCAAGATGAACTCGCATCTCTGGCAAAGAGAAAACGCTACAACATACCCTCACAAAAAGAAACGCTTACTAAGCTCTACAACGTTACCGACTCTCTACATGATGAAGCCTTATCAGCAAGTTTCAGCTTGAAATCAAATGAAATTGTAAAAGTATTTGTTAAGAACACGAATGTTAATGCTGCTCGAATATCAATGCTGGCAAGTGGTGATATTCAAACAGTTCGCGTTTCTCCAGAGCAGTCGGTTATAACCTGGGTGAACAAAAATGAAAATTAAAGCCTTACTCAAAAGACTAAACCAGTACAGCAGTCTCGTCCTTTTACTTATTGTGACCAGCATAGGTACATGTTGGTATGTCTTAAGTAATGAAGCTGAACGGATTGATCCTGATTTCAAAAAAACCAAAGCACTCATAAGTATGTATGAGACTGAAATCGAGGAAATGTCAGTCCAGCAAGACCTTCCGAAGCTAGATTCAATCTGGTTCAACATTCAGTCAATCGCCAGCCAATACAACGTCAAGGTTTCTTCGATTGAAAAAATCGAAGATGCAAAGTTTTCCGAGGGGGATATTCCATGCGGTCAGGCTTGGTTCGGCTCTTTACAGGGAACCAGCAAGAACGTAGCTGCAGCTGCTTTGGAAATCCAGAATGAATTACCAGTTATGTACGGTCAAGCCGTGATTGATAACAAGGTAATGGGACTTAGTTTCGCCGCAATGGGAATCATAGACTTTAATTAAGAGGTAAAGATGAAGAAGACATACATATTGGCAATGCTCCCTATTTTAATGGCTCTAATCCAACATCCAGCTTTAGCGGAGGGTTCCATTTCATTGACACCAGAGCAGATCAGTCATGAAAAAGCCTTAAAAGAATTGAGAAGGCAAAAAGAAATCATTAAGGAGAATCACGACAGGGCCTTACTCCTAGCTGAGTGTAGAGACTTAGGGATTGATTGTAGCTCTGGAACGACTTTAGAAATCATGGAACCTGTAGAAAAGTCTCAGCCAAAAAATACTGAGTTTAATGATGTTCAAGATATTCAGGGCCTTATATCAACGCCAGTTATGAATGGCTCAGATACTCCTGTGCTTGAAGCCATTCAAAACCAAAGTGCTCAACTTAAATATAACGGAAAAAGTGAATGGGCAATGGTAGGTAACAAGGTTGGTCAATGGCAAGTCGTTCACATCGATGCATCAAAAGTACGACTCAAAAATCTACGTAACCCAAACACAATTAAAACTCTTTTATTACGGTGGTAATTGAAATGCTAATGACTAATACAGAAGTTTTATTCCAGAAAATAGTAAAAATCCTGATTGAAATCGAGGCTACTACAGAATTACATGCTAAACATTGGCAAGCACCTGAAAATGAATCGATGATTTTCGAGACGTTAGTATCTGAAAGCGTTTCAACCGCTGATATTGCTAAAGCCTTTTCAATACATAAAAACCAGAAACTATATTCAGAGTCTGAGCATGGCGAATTCATTATTTCTGGAAATGGTTGGGGTATTGCCAATGACATTCTGTTCATAGCAAACCCATTTAGCCCCGAATTGGAAGAACTGCTTGATAGTCGAGGCAGAGGCGTTTATCACTTCGAGGGAATTGGAATTCTGGAAGGGAGTATCTTCGATACATCACCAAAGAACTCAAATGAAAATGACCTAGATAAAAACATAAACAAAATGATTGAAATGGCTCTACATAAAGGAGCCAGCGATATTCATATATCTCCCAGGACCAACAATCACATATCAATTCAATTTAGGGTCGACGGTGTAAAGACTGTCTACAAGCATGATATTGCAATGGATGATTATGGCTCATTTTCAAATCGAATACTTGCAAAAGCATCAACAGTAGGCGGTAGCCCTACAACGCCATTAGATCTAAAGTTTCGTCATGAATGGAACGGGCGATCGATAGAAGTACGTCTTGCAGCGTCACCGGTCATTCAAGGTGGAGAAGCACATTACTTTTTTGTGCTACGACTATTAAATCCAACCGGTCAATTAAGAAGCCTGGAGGAGATCGGATTTCCAGATATTGAGGTGCAAACCTTAAATCATCTTTGTCGGTCACCGAAAGGTTTGATAATCATTACCGGTCCTACAGGCTCAGGTAAATCGACAACCCTATATGCCATGCTTAAACGTATCCAGGAATTAAGGCCTGGCGATTCCCTACAAACGATTGAAGATCCAGTAGAGATTGAGCTTCAAGGAGTTGAACAGTCACAAATCAACTCTTCCTCAGGAATGACATTTGCCAGTGCCCTACGTTCGAAACTTCGTCAAGATCCAGACGTTATCCTTGTCGGTGAGCTTCGTGATTTAGAAACCACCAAACTGGCTATCGAAGCTTCAATGACCGGACACTTGGTATTAACAACCTTGCACACGAACAGTGCTGTCCAGGCAATTCCCCGACTTATCAACCTTGGAGTCGACCCAACTACACTTGCAGATAGTCTCTTAGCGATATCAGCTCAAAGAATGGTAAGAAATGTATGTCCTCACTGCAGTACTAAGGAGCCATTTGGAGCTAACACAGAAGTTTCGGCTAAGTACGGTTCTTTGAGACATGCACCAATGCAAAGTGAAAAAATTAGCATTGCCAATACTAAAGGTTGCCAACATTGTGATTCCGGCTATTCGGGTAGAAGTGTTGTATCGGAGTTAATGATAGTCGACCCATGGACACAACAAGAGATTATTAAGAATAGTCCTGCTCATGAAATCGAAAAAACACATAGAAACAATCAATACATGACTATGTGGGACAACGGAATTTCTCTCGTAAAAGAAAATAAAACGACCATCCAGGAGCTCGAATCACGTCTCTCAACCCTCGCTGCATACGGTCAACATTTCACTTATGGTCGAGAAACAAACTTACTTTAATCTGGAGAAAAAAATGAGTAATTATCAAAGAACGAAAAGCCAAACTGGTTTCACACTAGTTGAGCTGATGATCGTAGTTGCTGTACTTGGTATTTTAGCCTCTTTAGGGCTGAAAGGTTACCAATCATGGATTAGAACAACGAATGTAGATGTAGCAAGTTATTTCGTTGAACGTGATTTTTTCTCTGCTGCATCTCAATGTTACAGAATGAATCGTTCATATTCTCAATGTAACAAGAATGAACTGGTCACTTTTGGACTTGATGACAAAACACCCTGGGATCTAGATTGGACGGTGAGTATTTCTGGAAATACCTTTACCTTAAATCTACCTACATCAGATTCAGTATCTGCAGAGATGCTAGCTAAACGCTTAAACTCAAGCGATGTGGATCATATCAGCAATGCCACAAACTCATCTTCTGCAGTAACAATTTCTCTGGCAATGCCGTAATGCAAGCTTTAGTTAAGTTTCTTCAATTGGATAGCAGCAGCAGATGGCAGCTTTTTGAAACTGATACTGAAGAAGAACTCTACGATATTCCAGGTTTGGGAGACACTATAGAGTCAGTCATTCCTATCCCTTTCAATCTAAAGCTTGGTAGAACAGAGTTAGCGTTATCGGAGCAGCTACTTTTAGTTGCTCAAGTTGCAACCCTTGTTGATTCAGGGGCAAAGGTGGCAAAAGGTATTATGGAAATCGTCGATTCTGCGGACTTCCTTAAAAAGTTCAGAAATGATCCTAGACTGAATCATGCGAGTAAGGTCTCGGATTACCTAGGAATTTTTGGCGTTAGTAGGACCGTAAAATTGCTAGTTATAGCAGGTGAAAAGTCAGGGCGTCTAAGTGAATCCCTGAATTCTGCTGTAGAAAACATTGAACAGGATCTGGAACTGCAGAAAATTAGTGGCGCCGACATGAAAGTGGGCGTTTTTTATCTCATTGGTGGCTTGCTATCGATCTTTATATCTAGTCTAGCACTCGGTGATGCTGCCCAAAATATGATCGATGTTCCAGCAATTAAAGATAATTCAGCAACGCATTTAATAGCTGGTTTCTACCATTTCATGACTGAGCAAACCGTACTTTTTATAGTAATAATTGCTGGCATCATCAGCTTATTAACATACCTATGGCAAAACGTTGTTGGGTTTAGGCAATTTCCAATCGCGAAATCATTAAGCGAGCTAATTAAGTCTAGACGGTCAGCAAACTTTCTATCCACATGGATTCCACTTTACCTATCAGGTATCGATAACGATAAGTCATTGGAATTAATCTCAAAGAATTTAAGCGGTGAAAATAAAAGAGCTACTGAAACTATTCAAGAAGGAGTTAATGCAGGTTCTACTATCCCGGCCAGTCTTTTCTCTAATTACTGGTCATCCAGCCTCATATTAGGTTTGAAAAGCTTCGATGACGCACATGATGAGGCAAGGAGAAAATTACTGGCTAGAGTGAGAAGACTTTTACTGACTGAAATTCTAGTCACAGGTAAACGCTTTTCAGGTATAGCACTTAAAGCTGGACTAACCTCTGGCTCTATATCTGTTCTATTAATGGCATTAGGCTTTTACGCGCCAATGTTCTTTTCAAGGGCTGGATAAGTGAAGCAGCAAGGTTTTACTTTAGTTGAATTGCTAATTGTCTTGATGGTGATGGCAATTATTGCAGTAGCACTACTGCCGACAGCCATTCGTAGTATGGACAGTTATCGAGTCATAGCAACTGTTGAGGAAATGAAGGCCATAGCAGGCTTTGCTGAACTTGCTCGTCAACTACCAGGCGGTGACCAGTTCAATAATTCCACTACCAAAGCAGTGGCTAGCTTTCTTGAATCCTATGACGTTACAAACATTGGCATGTCGTCAACATCTGATAAAAAGAATCATTGGTCAGAATCTTACCTTATAACGACAACGGGAAAAGCTGCACAGGTTACGACCACTGTTCCATTAAAAGGCATTAATCCATTTGAAGTTATTGCTAAATCATCAGGTACGGGAACGTCTCTAACTTACACCCATCGAGTTAGTCCAGATAACTACACCAGACTTATGCATGTGCGTGGCAATAAGCATATTCTTTATTTGGAATAAAAAATGGAAAAAATAAATAACCAAGCTGGTTTTACTCTCATTGAGCTGATGATAAGCATGTTGATCGTCAGTGTTCTCATTGTGCCTTTCGTATATCAAAAACAGGTTAAGTACAAAGAAGAGCTGGATGCAATTACATTAAGTGAAATTCAGGATATTGGTACCAGCGCTCAAAACTATGCCGCAGAACAAAACTTATCCTGGCCAGATGAAGAAAATCAATGTAGTTCAGCAATCTCATTAATGAAGAACGAGGGCTATTTAAGTGGTCTCAGTGATAACTCAGTTTTTGACACAGCTTATAAAACTACATGCACGTCCAGTCCAGGAAGCAGATTCTCAGTTGAAGTTGATACCAAAACTACTTCACAAGCTGAAATTATAGCGAGTTACCTTGCTTCAAGTGTAGTAACAGGAAAAACGGTTAGCTATTCAATCCCACTACCATCATCTATACCTGCCTTAGAACACTTGCTACCAAGAGATGGCTCACGCCCGATGACAGGTGATCTAGATTTAGGTGATAACAATATAGTGAATATCAATGATGCAACAGCTAAAGGCGATATCGAAGCAGATAGAATCATAACTACCAAGATACTCGATAAAGATGACCCTGATTACTATATTGATCTGAATAATTCATCGCACATGAATAATGTATCTATGGATGTGGCTAGTCTTGAAAACAGCTATGTGCTCGGTGATGCATGCAAAACAAAACAGATTGGCACAACAATTAATGGTGAGCTTCTAACCTGTGTATCAGGAGTTTGGACTCGTGGCGGTTCGTCCGTTCAGCTTAAGGCTAGCACGGCTTCACATGGTCAAGTAGTAAAACCTATTGATGGTTTTACCCCGGACCAATGTGTCATCTCACTATCGGGTGTTCCATATAAAAATGATGGAGGTTACAAAAGAAGTCGACATTTCTCTCATTACTACAACTTAAGAGCTGATGGTTGGCAAGTGATGGCAGGGGTAAGAGATATTTCCGACAACCGGCTTCGCCACACTTCAGCAGTCATTCAGTATTCTCTTGTTTGTAGTTCATGAAACATAGTATGAGAACTAATAAAGGCTTCACATTGATAGAGCTGTTGTTGGTAATGATGATAACCAGCATTTTGGTTGGGCCATATATCTACCAAAAAACAGTGGAGCTTAAGGATGAGCGAGTAAGAATCACCATGAGCGAAATATCAGATATTGCTACTAGTGCTCAGAACTATGCTGCCGAGCAAAACTTAAAATGGCCAGATGAAGATAATCAATGTCGTTCAGCAATTTCGCTTATGCGAGATGACGGTTATCTAGGTAGTTTAAGTGATATTTCCATCTATGAAACAAGCTACTCAACATTATGTTCTAGCATTAACGGCAGTCGTTTTTTTGTTGAAGTAGAGACTAAAACCTCTGCAGAGGCCGAGATTCTTGCTAGTTATTTACCTTCTAGCGATGCTAGTGGAAAATCAATTAGCTTTTCAGTTCCTCTACCTTCATCCATACCGGCATTAGATCATCTTCTCCCCAGAGATGGGTCACGTCCTATGACCGGAAATCTGAATTTAGATAACAATGATATCGAAGATGTTAACCAAATTAGCACTGAAACTGTTCTCCTAAACTCAGTAGTTACAAAAGGAAGCTCATGTTCAAAAAATGGCCTCATTGCTCGTAACAATGGTGGACTAATACTCAGTTGTAACCAAGGTGTATGGACAGGTGCTGCTGGTAGTCCTGAAGGAATGCTCGCACATTTCTATCTAGATTCTTGTCCTGATGGCTGGAAAGTAGCCGATGGAAGTCAGGGAACAATTGATGCCAGGGGTAAGTTTTTAAGATCTCTTGATTTAGGGCGTGGGTTAGATCTTGGGAGGAACCTTGGAAGCACCCAAGGAGATGCCATCAGAAATATTACAGGCAGCGGTATTGCTAGTGGTGGATATGCTAATGCAAGAGGGGCTTTCTACAAATCAAGTGGTTATAACCCACAAGACTTTAATGGTTCAGAGCAGCACTATACTGCAAATTTTGATGCCTCCAGAGTAGTACCTACAGCTAATGAGAATCGGCCAGTAAATCTTGCACTATTAACTTGCCAGAAGTTTGATTAAAAATACTACTTCGTAAATAAGCCAAAATATTAGAAAAAAATGAGCTAAGAATAAATGAAACCTAACTTAAATGATTTAAAAATTTATAGCGAATTTGCTGTGGCTACAATAGGCAATGATGTTCAAATCATCAAAGAGGGAGAGCAGTGGGAAACCTTATCAGGTTTATATAAGGAAATACTTGATGTTTATAAACCTGATAAACCAACAGAGGTTAATGATCCCTCAATAGAATGGGATGGTGACAGATGGCGTTGTCAAGTATACAACTCAGCCTATGGATGGGGATGTGCACTAAGACGAAATCCGAGCAAAATTCCTCATTTAGTTGAGGAGTTAAAATTTATCCCTAATGAGATCATGCCTTTGACTCAGGGAACAGGCCTCGTATTGATTGCAGGCCCTACTGGTGGGGGTAAAACAACGACGATGGCTTCGATATTAGATTATCTCAGTCAATCAAAAAGCTTAGGTCAAACAGTAACGATTGAAGAGCCAATCGAATACATGCATACAAACCCTCTTATTACACAGCGAGAAGTCGGTGTAACCGTAAATGGCTTTTTTGAAGGTGTTCATGAAGCAATGAGACAGTTTCCTAAGAATATTGTCATAGGTGAAATTAGACATCCTGATACTGCTGAGGCGGCAGTCCAGGCTGGTCTAACCGGTCATAGAGTATTTGCAACTTTACATGCTGAAAACATTGCTGATGTTATAACTAGAATGTTTGCGTTACTTGACGATCAACATGACCAGCTATTCCCTCAAGCCTTACAAGGAATAATTTGTCAGCATTTAGTTCACGGTGTGGATGGCAATACATACTGTATATACGAGAGTATCAGGGTCACTCAACAAGTAAGAAGTATATTGACTGAAGGAACTACAGCACTTCCAAGATTAAACCACGAAATGTATCAGCAGAAACGAAAAACACTGTCTGAATTTGCTCACAAGTTAGTCATATCAGGTCAACTTCATCCAGAAGAAGTCACCAGATGGAGCAAAAACATTCAACGTTTTTAATCTGGTTCTAAAACAAACAGTTAAGGCCATAAATGTTTGTTTATGTCTTCCTTGATTAGTTTCAGAAGATAAAGCTTTAACAGACAGCGTAAGTTACGTATCTACTTAGTAGTTTTGTCTGACTTTTCATGATTGTGCCTTGGCTGAAATATTTCATGATCTTTAGAATCATCAGCAATAAGGCTGCACATCACACTCTCTTGACGCCAATCAAGCGCAACTGTCGCATGATCAATATTGAAATGCGATCGTAGTTCTCTTTCAACTAATTGCTCTATTTTACGAGCAGGCTCACTTTCCACTGGCCGTACATGAAGAGTGGCCATCCTGCGCCCTGAACTGATCTGCCACGTGTGGATATGACTGACAGATTCAATTTCTGGGATAGTCTTCATTAGATGGTTTTCTATCTCTTCTGGGGAAGCACCTTCAGGTACCCCCTCAAGAAGAATATGTAGAGATTGACGGAGTAGTTTCCATGCAGTTCGCAAAATAAGAAGAGAGACGATGATGGAGAGAATTGGGTCAACTGGTGTCCAATTTGTGTAATAGATAATGATAGCTGCCATTATAGCCCCTATCGATCCCAGTAAATCTCCAAGCACATGTGCAATAGCACCTCTAATATTGACGTGCTCGTTATCACCACGTGAGAGTATCCACAACGCGAGAATATTAACTAAGAGGCCTGCTATAGCAACGATTAACATGGGGCCACTCAGAATTTGGGGCGGCTCCTGAATTCGCTCCCAAGCTTCGAAAAATATCCAACCCACAATAATAAACAGTGTCACAGAGTTAATGAAGCCAGCAATAACTTCAAATCTAGAGTAACCGTAGGTTCGCCTTGTATCCGGCTTTCTCCTTCCTATTCGAAAAGCTATATATGCCAGAGCTAATGCCGCAGCATCTGTAAACATATGACCAGCATCAGCAATCAATGCAAGTGACCCGGAGATAATACCTCCGGCAATTTCTACAATCATAAATGAAAAAATTAACAAGAAAGACACAAAGACTTTTTGTTCATTTTGGTTGTTTAGCATGGACTCATGAGAATGTGGCATAAAAGACTCTCTGATATTCAATGATTAGGCCAGCAACTGCTAGCTTCACATAGCTATAAGTAATAATAACAGCAGATGAAAGTTAGATACGCTTTTCAAAGAATGCTTAATCTAATCTTGGTTTAAAACTTACTACTTAATCCTTTCTGTTTATTTGTTTTCTTTTATTATTAAAAAATATATATATTAAACTTATCAAACTCACTCATCAGCCTTCAAAGTATATTTGAAAAGCATATATCTCTTATTTTCATATAGTGCTGAACTGATGATTCCTTTTTCAGTTAGATTTTTTACATCTTTTTTTCGAACAGCTAAAAATATGGAGTTTCCAGGGCTTACTGATAAACCATTAATCACCGTAGATTGATTAATTGACTTCACCTTATTTGAACTATAAAACCTCGCTGAGAAAGGTAATCTGCCAACATAAAAAACATTCTCCAATCCCTTTTCTGAAATTACTTCTGCTCTAACAATTAGTCCTTTCTCTGATTTGATATTGTCAGGATTTAAACCTAACCATAAACCATAGACAGAAAAAGCTAATGGTATAAGGAGTGTCAACGACATACTTGTCCAGAAGTTGGATGTTACCCTTGAGTCATTTGCCACCAATCCCCCTGTGGCAAGAGCTAGAAAAGGCAAGCTTGGAAGAACATATGTCCACAAAATATTGCCAGCGAATGTAAAAAACACACTGGGGACTAATATTGCCGATAATAAAATGAGTCTGGTATCAGGGAGCTCAGATTTACATACAGAGGGTTTTAAATTGCCTCTACGCAGAGAGCCAAAATATCGATAGAGCATCAACAAAGGCCATGGTAGAAATGCGATTATCAAATATAGCCAGACCGTCCCTCTTGGGAAGTCATGTGCATTGCCATACAAATCACCTTCCCAGCCACTAATGACGAAGCGCTTAAAATGTTCACCAATGATAAAGTAGTCGATAAACCCAGGAGTTTTTATTTCTGCAAGTACGTACCACGGAAGTGTTAAGAGTATTGCTAGAAGAATGCCTCTTAGCCATGGCAACAGTCTCCATAATCGTATCCAAGCATTGTTTACGATGACCCAGACTAATATTGGGCCACTTGAAATGACAAACGCTAACGGACCTTTCGATAATGCTCCAATCACCAACCCTATAAAAAATAACCATGACCAAAGGTTACTACCGTTGCGAAGCCTAATGATGAAGCTTCCAATCGTGAGTGTCGTGCCTAACACAAAAAATGCATCAGTCATTACTGTAGCTGCACTGATAAACCCCAGAGTACTGCTTGCATATATTAACCCGGCTATTAATGCATAATGCTTTGCCGACTCAGAAAAAGGCCGTCTGTGCAGGTGTAAGCCCACTTGATAAATTATCGTAATTATTCCAAGACTCGCTAACCAGGCTGGAAATCTTCCAGCAAACTCAGATATACCAAATAATTTGAATGACAAAGCCTGTAACCAAAATGAAAGTGGAGGTTTACCCCAAAAGGGTACTCCTTCATCAAACCACGGGGTAATCCAGTCTCCAGTCTGAACCATTAGTCTTGCTATTTCTGCGTACCTAGCTTCAGTAGTATCTGCATATGGAATAAGCCAGGCCAAAAATAACCTTGCAAGCATTATAGTGCTTAACATAAAAAACAGATTTCTCATACTAATGTTCATAAGTTAATAATTCTCTGCTTAGATCTTGAATTATCATCGTGCGACTCGATAAATTCAGAAACTATGAAGAGGGGACGTTGTTTACTTTCTGTGTAAATCTTCCCAATATACTCACCGAGAACACCTAAACATAAAAACTGTAATCCAAAGAAGAATGTAATCAGACAAAATAGTAGATTATAATCAATCACTTCATGAGTAGATGTGGTGCCTATATTACTGACGAACATAGATAGAATTGATGTGGCTAAGAGAGCAATACCCAAAAAAAATGAGATACGAAGTGGCTTGTAAGAAAATGAAGTTATTCCATCCAGAGCAAGTGTAAATAATTTAAGATAATTCCATTTAGTAATTCCAGCTGCACGCTGCTCACGGTCAAACTCTATTATTTTAGTATCCATCCCCACCCATGCAAAAATTCCTTTCATATACCTATTTCTCTCGGGAAGCTGGTTTACTGCATCAACCACTTGACGACTCATGAGCCTAAAGTCGCCAGTGTCTGTAGGTATAGGAATATCGCTGATGTAGCTTATAAATCGATAAAATAAATATGCATAAGTTCTTTTAGCCCAACCATCCCCATGACGTGATCGTCTCTTCATCAAAACAACGTCTGCTCCTTGTTTCCAAGCGGAAACCATTTCTGGGATACAGTGCGGGGGATCTTGTAAATCAGCATCAATTAAGATTACAGCATCCCCTTTTGCATATTGTAACCCAGCTGTAACAGCCGCTTCTTTTCCGAAGTTACGAGATAAGCTTAAAATACGAATTTGCTTGAATCTATTTTTTGCAAACCTTAATTTATTTACAGTATTGTCTCTGCTGCCATCATCAACAAATAAGAATTCGAACTTATATGGCATAGAGCCCGTAACTTGGTCGAGCGTCTGCAACAATTTGGAGAGTACGGCCTCTTCATTGAATACAGGAATCAAAATAGTTATTAAATGACTCCTTGCGTCATTGATACATGGTTTAGTCTTTTTCATTGAAAACATACCTTCTACAGATTAAGTAATTCACGAATGTGACACTTGCTGTAGCTATAACTTGTGCAAACAGAGTCTCGTTACCGTATTCAAGTAATGCTTTAAAAACACCATAGTTTGTGACTCCACCAAGTACCGCACCTGCTAAGTAGCGAGGGAATAAAAAATAATGTGGTGCAGAGGATTTGAATACAAAGTGATACTGGAAAAAGTAATTAGTAAGTAACCCGATTAAATATCCAAAAAAAGTAGCAATTAATGCATTCGCCCCTAGTTGAATAAATATATACATACTTATCCAATGAGCCATGGTTGCGGTTCCTCCTGAAAGGAGAAACCGCTTGAAATTGCTGAAATAATTTTCATCTTCGTTTGGAATTTTTCTTTGGTCAACGCAGACCATTGAAGATGGTGTCGTGTGGATGACTGATAACTTTCTCAAATTCATGCCATAACTTCCGATGGTTTGGAGTCACGTCCATGAATGATCCGATATAGAGCTGGCAGTACTAGCAGAGTGAGTATGGTGGAAGAGATAATTCCACCAATAACAACTGTTGCGAGTGGCCTTTGAACTTCTGCACCGGTTCCAACATTTAGAGCCATGGGAACAAATCCTAAACTCGCAACTAGAGCAGTCATTAGAACTGGGCGAAGGCGTGTCATAGCACCCTCAATGATAGCCTCGTTTAAATTTCCGTTCTGGCGCCAGTAATCTCTAATAAATGACAGCATTACTAGCCCATTCAAAACAGCCACACCAGAAAGAGCGATAAATCCTACGCCAGCAGAAATCGACAATGGCATATCACGTAAGTAGAGCGCGCAAACTCCGCCGGTTAGGGCTAAAGGAACGCCGGTGAAAATAATTGCAGCATCTTTGAACGAACTGAACACCGTTACTAGCAAACCAAAAATCAGTAACAAAGTGATTGGAACTACAATTGAGAGCCGTTGGCTAGCCGATTGCAATTGCTCATACGTTCCACCGTATTCAATCCAATATCCGCTCGGAAGTTTGACTTTTTCTGTTACCTCAGCCTGAACCTCACTTACAAAGCCACCTAAGTCTCTACCTCGAACATTCGATGAAACTACGACGCGTCGCTTTCCACTTTCACGAGATATTTGAGCTGGAACATCAGTGATTTTGATAGTTGCCACCTCTGAAAGAGGCACATACTCGCCACTATCAAGTGTTACAGGTAAAGAACCAAGCATTGCAATATCAGATCGAATAGACTCGGGCAAGCGAACAACTAGATTGAAGCGTCGGTCTCCCTCATATATCAAGCCGACATCTGTACCACCAATTGCAGATGCCAGTAGATCTTGAATCGAGTCAACAGACAATCCATACCTAGCGAGTTCCGTTCGTTTTGGTTCTACAGAAAGTAGAGGTAGTCCACTTACCTGCTCGACTCGAGCATCTGCACTGCCATCAATCGATTGTACGACTTGTAGGACATTCTCTGCTGTTTGGCGAATCGTATCCAAATCATCACCAAACACTTTGATTGCTAAATCAGCCCGCACCCCTGAAATTAACTCGTTAAAGCGCATTTCTATTGGTTGTGTAAACTCATAATTGTTACCTGGCAATGATTCGACTGCAGACTCCATTTGTTTAACAAGGTCTTCCTTACTCAGGTCTGGATTTGGCCACTCGCTGCGAGGTTTAAGCATGACAAAGTTGTCTGCCACATTGGGTGGCATCGGATCTGTTGCTACTTCTGGTGTGCCTATCTTGGCAAATACTTTATCAACTTGAGGAAATGACTTTAATTTATTCTCCAACAACTCCTGCATTTCGATTGATTGCTTCAAACTTGTTCCTGTTATACGAAGCGCATGCAGGGCAATGTCGCCTTCATCGAGTTGAGGAATAAATTCCGTACCCATTTTGCTAGCAGTCTGAATAGCAAGCGCCATCAATGCCATACTGGCTAGTACAATGAACCAGCGAAATTTAATGCTGAACAAAAGTAGCGGTTTGTATGCAAACTTCACAGCAACAATAAATGGACTCTCTTTTTCTGTGACCCTCCCTTGCATGAACATGGCTACAGCAGCTGGTACAATTGTCAGTGTAAAGAGCATTGCAGCAAGTAGAGCTATTACTACTGTTGCTGCCATGGGTTGGAACATTTTTCCTTCAACACCACTTAAAGTGAAAAGAGGGATATAGACCACAGTGATGATCATCACACCAAACAAGCTTGGTCTGATAACTTCATTCGTAGACTCGAAGACTACTTGAAGCCTCTCTTTAAGAGGTAATAAGCCGTTGTTATCATGTTGTGCAATGGCTAATCTTCTGACAGCATTTTCGACGATTATCACTGCGCCATCGACAATCAATCCGAAATCAAGTGCTCCAAGGCTCATCAGATTGGCGGAGATTCCTAATTCAACCATTCCACTTATAGTTGCTAACATTGTGATAGGAATAACAGCAGCAGTGATCAATGCTGCTCGAATATTGCCTAACAGCAAGAACAAGATAACGATAACTAATAGTGCACCCTCCACTAGATTCTTTTGAACGGTTGCAATTGCTTTATCTACAAGGATTGTTCTTTCATATACTGGTTCAGCAATAACGCCTTCTGGAAGAGACTTTTGTATTTCTTTCAGTTCTCTGGCAACACTATCAGCTACTTCTCGAGAGTTTTCACCAATCAGCATCATTGCTGTGGCTAAAACAGTCTCTTTACCATCTCGAGTAGCCGCACCAGTTCTTAATGTTTTCCCAAGATCAACATCAGCTACAGCAGATATGGTTACAGGTGAGTTCTCATACGTTTTAATTACAACATTCTAAATATCTTCTATAGACTTCAGTTGGCCAGGAGAGCGAACCAGAAGTTGTTGACCATTACGTTCAATGTATCCAGCACCACGATTGTTATTATTGGCAGCTAGAGCTTGCTGTATGTCAGCCATACTGATTTTGTAGGTCAGCATTTTTTCGGGGAATGGTTGGACATGGTATTGTTTTTCATACCCCCCCATCGTATTGACTTCAGTTATTCCTGGCACGAGTTCAAGTCTGGGTGAAATAATCCAATCTTGTATTTCTCTCAGGGCCATTTCATCATACTCCTGACCGTTTTCTTGCAAGGCTGTTGGCAATGCTGACACGGTATATTGAAATATTTCCCCTAATCCTGAAGCAATCGGTCCCATTTCTGGTTCCAGACCATCTGGCAGATCACTTTTGACGGATACAAGAATGTTATTGATTCGATCTCTCGCAAAGTAGAGATCTGTTCCCTCTTCGAACACAACGGTAATCTGAGAAAGGCCATAAGCAGATATTGACCGTGTGTAATCCAATTTCGGCAGAGAGGACAACGCTCTCTCAATCGGGTAGGTTATTCGCTGTTCTGCTTCTAAAGGGGAGTAACCCGGTGCTTTTGTATTAATTTGTACTTGAACGTTAGTGATGTCAGGAACAGCGTCTATTGGAAGTTTTTGGTAACTCCAAATCCCCATACCTAAAATCAAAAAAATCAGAGACAAGACAAGGCCTCGTCTCGCAATCGAAAATTGCAATATTGAATCAATCATTAAATACTCCGGGCTCAGTGACTGTGTGCTGCACCTGACTTTTCAAGGTCAGCTTTTAGTAAGTAACTATTAGCAACAACAATTACATCACCGAGGTTTAGTCCAGTTAAAACTTCCACATGTGAATAATCGTTGAGGCCAAGCTCCACTGGTCTGGGTACAAACGATTCGGCATCCTTGATAAACACTACGTTTTTGCCTTCATATTCTTGAAGTGCAGTGTTCGGGATACGTAATGCAGCTTGCTTTTGATTTACAACTACATCACCACGAAGAAGCATTCCTGGAAATAACTGTGTTGATTTAGTCTTGATAGGGACTCGCGCCAGAATATAGGGCTCGTTTACTGCATTGGGTATGAGTTGTTGGATACTAGAAATAAGGGTTTCGTCACCATAACTTAAGATAACTTCCTGATCAGGTTTAATTATACTAGATTGTGATGGAAATACTTTTAGTTCTGCCCAGAGAGATTGGCTATCTGTAATAGTGAATAGTGTTTCTGTATTAGCTATTTCACCTGATGACGCATGCTTGGCAGTAATAGTGCCAGATATTGGTGCCCTGACAGTGTATGATTGCAAGCTAGAGTTAGATTCGATGGTAGCTAAGACTTGTCCTTTCTTAACATACTCCCCATAAGAGACTTTTACGGAAGTCATTCTTCCAGGAAATTGCGCAGTCACATGACTCACTGCGTCAGGAGAAATTTTGGCTGTTCCATAAATACGGGTAGTTTGACTAATCGTTCCTGGTCCAACTTGTTGAGTTTCTATGGAGTTAGCTCTAGCCATTTCACTGTCCATATATACTGCTTCTGTTTTTTCTCCTTCATGATCATGTTCGTTTTCTTCTGAGCCATGCCCTTCAGTCTCTGAATCATGCCCTTCAGTGACTGAATCCTCCCCATCTTTGGCATGTGCTGAAGGAGCTTTTTGTCCTGCCTCATTATGTGAGTGATTGTCTTCTTGTTGATGTGACTCAGCTGCCATCAGGCTATTTTGATTCGTAACTATCAGACCTAAGGCAAATAACACAACTGCAGATAATTTCGACAAACTGTAAGTTTTTGTATTCATTGTATTTCCTATGCTCTTATCTAAAGACTGGCTTCTGCTGTTAGTGGGACAGCTGTTAGTTGCTCGACTTCAATGCCATATCGAACCGCTGCTGTTGCAGAATCAATCAATGCTTGCTTTGCTTGAAGTAGTTCGCGCCGAGCACTGAGAAGATCTAGGTAACTATATAGTCCTCGACGGTACGCAGTTTGTGTTTGCTCAAGACTCAATCTTAAGTTAGGGATGATTTCGCTCTTGAGTTGGTTTACAGCCGCTATTGATTGCTCGCGCCCGGTGTAGGCTTTATAGAGCTGCGTATGTAAAGAAAGCAAGGTACTTTCTTCTCTGAAAATGACTTCATTTTTTGCAGCAAGAGCTGATTCAATTCGGCCCTGCGCTCTCTTTCCGCTGAATAATGGCATAGAGAACCCAGCAACTAATGCCGATTGATTAATCTCTTCATTTCTTCGAATGCCGACCGACCAACTGAGATCAGCGACACTTTGTGTCTTTGCCAACCTAATTTCAGCATCACGAATACGTGATTCAGCTGCATAAAAGCGGATAGATGGATTTTGCTTTACAAGCTCAAATAACTGCTCAAACGGCTTAGCTTGTTTGAACTATATAGTGAGCCTGCTACGTCGGAAAATTCTGGTTGAAGGCTACCCCATAAATTGGCTAATGCCATTCTAGAAGCGCTCAGTTGTTGTTTGATTAATGAAATATTTAGCTCAGCTTGTTGAACAGCTGCTTTTGCCCTGCCCATATCTGCAGCTGGAGCTATAGCGGCATTCACACGTTTAGTGACTTCCTCAAGAGCTTCATTAGCTAAGTTCAAGGATTCTATAGCTAGATCCAAACGAGCCTGGACATTAAGCACTTCGGTGAAACGGCGAGTTACCTCACCAATCAAATCAAGAGACTCAATTTCACTTTCAATGTCGACATTGTTGGCCTTTTCATCTACCAGTGACATTCGTGCTGCACGCTTATCTCCGAGTTCTAGAACAGAGGAGAGGGATACTGTTGTTTCTAAGCCTTTTATGCCACTTAGCTCACCAGTGCCAGAAAAGTTCTCAATTTCTGCACCAATATTCATAGCCGGGTTTAGAGAGGCAGTCTTTTTCTCACCGACTAAGCCTTGTTGACGTAATGGGAAGACCCTCAAGGATGGGTTATTTTTGAGTGTGTTATTGACAGCTTGGTCAAGTAATAATGTTTTGGCAAAAACATGAGGAGCAAAGAATAATTGGCCCACAAGTAAAACCAAGGATAGTTTTGGAACATGCGTAGAAATTGCATGACCAAGTCCTTTTTGAATAGACATGATAATGATCCTGTAACAGATAAATAATCACACAATCACACAGTGATTGTGAGCAATGGATTCTGTTCAGGCTTTAGGCGGTCTGTACTGTGAGCTAGGGGAGCTGGTTATGGAAGGAGCATTTTCCCAAGTAGGAGATGAATTTGAGAGAGCATTGATAAAGCTTTCATTCACAAAACTCAGCGCGATGAAATGTGAGCAATGATTATGGCAACATCCACTACAATCATCAAAAGGAGCTTGTTGTGTATCAGAAAGAGCATCAGATGATGCATCTGTATCTTGATGGGGGTGGGTATGTTCTGGGCTGCTATCAGGAATGATATTATGAATTTCAGCCAAAGCTATGCCCGACTGCATAGCAATCGTGAATATGAGCAAGCATAGGAGACTTCTAAATTTCATAAAGTATTTTAAAATCAGATTCGTTCAATCAGACTATTGAAAATTTTATTAATAATAACACACTCATTTAGAAATTAATACAAAATTCAAGAAAAAATGGCTTTTGAACAAGCCAGCCCCTCAATCAGTACTAAATACTAATCAGTTTCTTTGCCATCGTTGCACAGTTAGATTTTTTCAAACTCGATATAAAAAATGAACTGAAGATAATTTCATAAAATTTCGCATAGGTATTCTAGAGTTCAAGTAATTGGTTAGACATACTGTCCTAGTTCTATTTCAATCTTTCCTTCTCTTAATTTTAACTGAAATGTTCCCCTTTTACGCGCCGCCAGCCAACTTACACCTGATAATTACACTTATCAGGTGGATAATTTATAAAATCCCCGTATAATCAAAATTAATAGCGATTTTTGTGGCCAAGAAAATACTGATGTTCGAAATTTAAAATCTGACCGGTTATCCCTCACACAACTACTCAGATTTTAAATTCTGAAACAAGGTCTAGAAAATAAATGACAGCTGCCAGGTATTACAACTGATGAAAGAAGAGATGATCAACTCCCCTATCCCAGTTTTCGATGTCAATCATCCACCAATTGAATTCAGAGAACTTATAGATGATGTTATGGAAAACTTCGAACAAGGTGTGCCGGCAAACAGTAAACGTGCTCGTGATGCAGACTTGGCCGTCTATACTGCATGGGGCAAAAATGTTTACGGATCATATTTCAAAGCTATTCCTTCTTCGCCAGAGCATATCGAAAAATTCTTAAATGATATGTCTGTTGAGGTAACAGAGACTATTTCTACTAAAAACTTAAATGGTGAAATGGTTGATACAACTATAAAACATCGACTTAAAGCACTAAGTACAATAGAAAGATATCTTGCTTCACTTTCATATAAAAACAAGTTGTACCTGGATGCGATCATGGACATTACCAACAACTATCAACTTAGTTCAGGTTTCGTGAACCCTACATCTGTCAGAAGAGTTAAGGCTACACTACAAAAAGTCAGAGCCCTATACCGTGATAGCTCACAAAAACAAGCACAACCATTTAGTTTGGATCTAATTGAAGATGTTATTTCACTACATGATGGTTCTCTTAGAGATAAGTTAGAAATCACCCTACTCTCATTTGCTTTTGACACTATGATGCGTTGCTCAGAATTAGTAAGAGTCAATGTTGAAGATTTATCTTTTGATCCAGCATTTAGTGACGGTATTGTTGAACTACATTGGTCCAAAACAGACCAAGACGGTCAAGGTCAAACGAGGTATCTGAGTTCTCATACAGTCAAATTATTAAAAGATTATCTGCAAGCAACAAATATCAGCTCTGGAAGGTTATTTCGTTCTATTGGAAAAAATAACAAGCAACTTGAAGGCATGCATAAAGACAGGGTAGGAATTATTTTCAAACGGCTTGGGAGAAGATTGTCCAAATTTTATTCAGATAATTCAGCAAACAATATAATATCTAAGTCAAAGACTGTACCAACAGAAATATCAGCTCACTCTACACGTGTAGCTGCAGCCCAGGCTCTGGCACTGAATGGTGCATCCACTGTTCAGTTAATGAATGAAGGTGGATGGAAATCTGCAGTAATGCCAGCTCGATATTCAAGACATGCTGACACTAAAAAAGGTGCAATGGCTCAACTACATAAAAGAGCCAGGGCAACATAAATCTCCTTACATTAATTATTGAACTAATTTTAAATGATCGAAATATTATTAGATGTCGTTGGAAAAAATACCAATGGTGATATCTGCCATCCATATAAGTACCAAAGAGGTCCTATGACTGGCATGTATGTATACACACTAAATGGCAACGATAACTTTGAAGCTACTGATGAGGAAGGTCTTCGAAATATGATCGAATCTGGACAATTTAATCATACTGGCAGAATTCGAATGATACCTCACAATGCCACTTCTACTGCAGCAGCTTCAGCTATAAATGTTGTTTCATATAAACGAATATCACTGACCTGAACAAAACAACTAATCATACTTGCGCTAATACTACTTCATGATTTAATGGCTAATAGAACTTTTAAAAGGCTAGATCATGGAATTTCTAATTATCTTTATTGCTGGATTAGCTGCTGGTGTTCACTTCACTAAGAAGTATCAATTCAATAATTATGCTGTACATATTGGTGAGCAGATTGTTACTGATGTATTGGAGCTTTCGTTATCTGAAGAAATTTATGCCCTACTCTCCAATGTCACACTGCCAATAATTGATGATAACAACCAAAAAGGAACAAGTCAGGTAGATCATATCTTAATATGTACTCGTGGTGTTTTTGTCATTGAGACTAAACATTACCGTGGTTCAATCGTCGGCACTTATAATTCTAAAGAATGGTACCAATACACTCAGTTTGATAAACATTCATTACAGAATCCTTTACTTCAAAATTTTAGTCACTTAATGGCTATTGAATCTATTACCGGTTTCTCACACCATGATATGCATAATGTTGTATCTTTTAGTGGTAATGCAGAGTTCAAATCAGAAAGGCCAAAGGGTGTATTGAAAAGCTCAGAACTAAAAGCATTTATCGATTCATTTCCGAACAACTCACTTTCAGCTGATGAGATCTATTACCTTGTCGGACAACTACAAGTACATCGATTGCCTGAGAATTCTGAGACAGACAGAAAACACGTAGAGTATCTAACTTCAAAACATAAAAAAAAGACTGTTTAGATTTACAGTCTTTTTAAATACAACATATCTTCATTGGGTTATACTAATAGTCATATTGTGTGTAAGCACTTACATTATAATAATGAATTTAGCCCTCTAAATTAAGATGTTATTTCTTTATACCTATTCAATTGGTCCTTCATCTTCTTTTTTGTAAGCAAAGCTTCTATTGCTAATTCTATTAGCTCAGAGTCTTTTACACCGATCTCATCTGCAATCTCGACAATTAGTTCAGGCATCTCTGGACGCATCTTGAAATTCTTTTGTTGTGTGTAAGGTGTTCGGCCCCCTCTTCTTCTTCTTTTGTTTGGCTGTCGACTTACAAAGCCTGCCTCTTCAGACACTTTGCTCAACTCTTTCTTATCAACCTTCGGTTTACTTTTCTTTGTCCCAGCAAATTCTGCTATGTCTAGTTCATCATCAAAATCATCTAAATCTAATCCAGCTCTCTCAGCCATCACTATCTCCTGACATTATCTCTTTCAGCTTCCTCTTAACCTCTTCTGCATAAGCTTTTGCGTTTGAGGCTGTCACTTCAATACCAGAAACTTCTTTAGGATCTAAATTATTTACTATTCCTCCATAAGAGCGAACAGCCTTATATGCATCTTTCTCTATAAGTGATACGTTAAAAACATCAACCCCAGCATCTTTGAATTGGCTCACAATGAACTTGAGTGTTCTAGGAACAATTGCCGCACTTGTTCGTGTAAACAACACTGAGTAAGCAATCTTTCTTCTAAATGCCTTACTTTGCTGACGCAATAACTTTATTGTCTTCACTGCTTCATCAGCATCGTCTTGTGATCCCTGACATGGAATAATTACTAAGTCTGCCCTACTTACTGCATTTGCGACTGCAATACTTGCGGTACCCTCCAAGTCAACTATAACAAACGCATTCTCATCTTCTGCTTTCTCGATGTCATCGATAATTGTTTCTTCGTCAGACTCATACACATTCAGGTTACCTGGACAGCCTGGTTTTTTTGCCCATTTTGCACCATGTTTATTTGGGTCAGCATCAATTAAGGCTACTTTTACATCTTTCTCTTCGCCCTGTCTTGATAATTCAGAGGCTAAGGTTATTGCTGCTGTAGTCTTACCTGCCCCACCTTTTGAACTAGCCATAACGACCGTTGGCATATGCTTAATCCTCATCTATTTTTT
The DNA here is from genome assembly GCF_000214595.1 of Methylophaga thalassica MP. Taxonomy (GTDB): domain Bacteria; phylum Pseudomonadota; class Gammaproteobacteria; order Nitrosococcales; family Methylophagaceae; genus Methylophaga; species Methylophaga thalassica. The sequence continues at coordinate 159,634 of NZ_AFIG01000002.1, forward strand.
GTACTTAGATAGCTATCAGATATCCATAAGCTATCTCTTTCATGAATATTAATACATTTATAACATTATTACCACATATGTATAGATAGCTATCAGATATCTAGAAGATATCATTATTAATTCTACTATGATAGCTATCCAGATATCTAATAGATATCTAATAGATATCTATAAGCTATCATAGTAGCTGATTAATGAATTTTTTAATATTTAGATTAAATATTCGCCAGGAAAATTAATAATATTTATAGATAGCTATCTAATATCTTTATAGATACCTGATTAGATATCTATATAGGTATCTGGTTGATATCTATTGGATATCTAGTTAGCTATCTCTTAACATTGATTGAGATATCTAGTGGCTATCTGGATAGCTATCTTTATGAGTTAGATCAAATATACTTGAGATATCTTTTAGATATCTGATAGCTATCTTGTAAACATATAAAAACGAGCAGTTGTATATATATGAGTGGTTCTTATATATGAGGGGGAATATGTCATAGTTAATTATCATCAGATGCGCAGATGAATTAATTTGTATTGTTTTCAGCTTAGCAAATGAGTATGAGAGGAGAGAGAACACATCATTATATAGCGATTAAGAAGATATAGACCTAGATGAGAAATTTGTCACAAAAGCGAAACATGTGAAAATTTTGTGATTGAAAAAGCTCTTTTTATTCGTTAAATATAAGCGTGAAAAATTAGTTATGTCTAAGGACATAGCGATGTGTTTAAAGAGTATATTTGAGGAGTAGGGCAGTGCAAAGCCTATATACGGATATGACGTATAGCTTTTTAGTGAAGCTAATGGATACGTCTTTAATAAGTGATAAAGAACGAATTACTGAATTAGGATTCACAACAGTTCAGGTAAATATTATATCCAACCTCCCTCATAGTGATTTGTATAAACTGTCACGGATTTATAAATTACTCGATATTTCAATTAATGAAATATTTTTAACAAAAGCAATCAATCAGGCTAAAGAAAATGTTCGTTGTCGTAGTGACATCGAAAATATGGATATTACACACAAATTACTGAGAAATTTATCCACACTATCCGCTCACGAAACAGAGAGTAAGGCACTAACCAAGCAATTCAATCTATCTAACAATACAATTTCAACGCTTGCATCTATGTCCATTCAGGACACGTTAGCTATAGCAAGAACAGGAATTGTATTTTATGAAATCACTGCTAATGAAGTTAAGTTAGCAATGGCTTTAGAATACATACAGGAAGCACGTCGAGAAGAGGAAGCTATCAACCACCTCATAGTAAATGATGCTTCATGGCCGATGGTGCACACTCTTACCGGGATGAGTAGAGCTTTATTCCAAGATATGAGAAAGTCATTGAATGCACCAAAAACTCTTGGTGGTCCCCCAAGAAGATTAACAGAAGAAGAAGAAATTATTGCTTGGAACTCCTGGGCCAGCACTGCGGAAAAAACGCCTTTAGAGAGATGTATAGCAGTAAGCCAAACATTAAACACTATAGCATTACGTCATTTATGGCCAACTTTGTCTGAGTGGATGAAGCAAGAAAATGCATCTGAAAAAGATTCTGTGCTTGCATAACCAGCTTAGACCAATATCCGGTTATTGATTGCCTTTATTAACTGCTGAAACGAATATGTACGCAAATTTGATGGAGATGCATTTTGCGTACAATACTACTCATTGCAATACTACCTGTCGTCTTGACAGGCTGTTTATCACTTCCGATTATTGACCAACAGTCAAAACAAGCTGGACCTACCGATACTCCTGTAGCTATATCTGACATTTTTATTGAACGATACGACTATGAGCCTCCCAAAGAAACTCAAATAAGGGTTGGTCGATACTCTAGTGCAGCTGCTGTTAACACTCGTCAGCAAGAAAACTTGCTCGAAGTAGTTGTTGATACTGAAATTCCAAATCAAGAAAAAACCGTTGGCCAAGCTATAAACTTCTTGCTTCTAAGAAGTGGATACACTTTAGCTGTACCTGAAATTCAGGGTGAGCATGTCAAGCAATTACTCAATAAAAAACTACCACAGATTCACAGAAAAATAGGACCAGTAATGCTGAAGGATGCATTGATGATGCTGGTTGGAAAAGCATACTGGATGAAGGTCGATCCAGTACATAGATTGATAGCTTTTGACACAGTTGAAGAGTTTAAATGATGACATATAAAAGCAAATCACACGATGTTTTCGATGGTGAAATACCAAAGGATCTTGGTAAAAAGAAAAACCCGCCATTATGGGTAAAACTGATATTTCTTGTAATTCTTGTTGCTGTTCTTGGTACAGCAGCCTACTTACTTGAATCAGATGATGATTATGAAATTGAACCAGGTACAGATTTAACTGAAACAGTTGTCTCAGAACTCATATCTGAAGATTCCAATACCTCTAAAGATTCCATAACTAACATTATTGTTGAAGATAAAGAGAATAAGCAAAGCTCTGAGATAGATATTGTAGAACTTGAGAATACTGATAGTGAGATTCAAGTCTTCCCGCCTGATGCCAAACAACAGAGTTTTAACAAACCAACCTCTCTTGATGAAATAAAGAATATTAATGATCAATTAGATGATTTATCTGCCAGGCTCGCTACTGTTGAAGATAAGGGTTCGGAACGAATAGCTTTAATTCAGAATGGCATCGACCTTCACACACAAAGCGTCAACAAATTGAATACATTAGTTTATTCACTGAAAGACCTTAAGAAAGAGCTTTCAGACTTGAAGAAAATGTCTACGAAATCGAATACCACAGTTCGTACATCCCAACCCGGTAGCCAGAAGCTTCAAACAAAAAATAATCAACCAACAAACTCAAACTCAAATAGCAAGACGGATCAGCTCAAGCTATTGGGTATCGACTCATGGGGCGGTGTAGATTTTGTTCAAATTCAATATAAACATGATATCCATCTCCTATCAACAGGCGAGAAAATAGGGCTTTGGGGGGTAATTAGCATCGGTGAAGATAGCGTTGTGCTCAAAAACGAAGAAGGAGTGAGCTTTGAACTTAAGATTTAAAAGGCATCTGTTTTTAATGCTGATAGTGGTATCAAATACTTCTTTTGCAGCAGAGAAAATCACATCACAAGAAAAACAATCCAAAGCTACAGACAGCTCGATAACCCAAACAGAACAGAAACACCTCATGTGGGGATTATCGTCGGCTGAATATGCACGATACGAAGAACTAATGAAAGGTATCAGAGGGAGCATAAGTCCTAAAACAATTTCTCCACTTGAGGTATTGGGAATCCATGCTCAGAACGAAGCTGAACGAAGAAAATACGCACGGCTTTGGGCAGACATGATGGAGAAAGATACTGAACGAGTTCTTGCATTCCAACGCGCTTATGACCAGGCATGGAAAGATAAAGGTAATAGGCCGTTAATCGATATTAGTCAGTTAAAGAGCCAATCGCCTTCAACCACTCCTACAGCGACTACACAATCGTCTGGACTACCAATTTCTAAAATGATAGTCGTAACAAAATTAGATGGATGTGCTGCCTGTGACAAGAAAATTCATCAGCTTTTAACATCAATGCTAGTTGATAAAACGATTCACTTGGATATCTATTTTAGTGATTCGAGTGATAAACAGAACAGCGTAATACGCCAATGGGCAATAAGTAATCGTGTAGATGCAGAAATGCTTAAAAGCCGTCGTTTAACGTTAAATCATGGGCAGTCACTCATGAATCAATACCAGCTTGATGAAGAACAACTGCCTGCAACATTCAAAGTCGATAACAATGGAGGGGTAAAAAGGGTAGAATAATATTTGACTAATATTAAATTACCCAATATGACATCTAATACGACGCCTATTGATTTGAATGCTTATAAAAGATTTCTTGATGGAGAAGTCGAGAAACATGCCAGTGACACAAAGATCAACAATGGCACGAGTATTGTTAATGCTGTCAACGTCGGAAGTTACAGCTTTAGTTGGGGAAAAATAGTCGAGCAACTTTCTGGAGAGTTCTTTATCTGGAAGTTTCAAATATCTACCCTTGCCAAAAAAACCCATGGCGAGAGAATCTATTTCCAAGAGCAAATATTTAACTATTTGCAGTCAAAACATCCAGAACATTCATCTGAGCACGCTATCTTGGTGGCTGGTTTGCATGACAAATGTATATTCTTGGGTATTAAGGAAGATGCATTCATCATCGCATCACCAATGCAACATGAGTATAAAAACCGCATATGGGTTCACATGCATATACTCAACAAAGATATTCCTGAAATTCTTAGTTATATCAATAATACTCAGCAGTAGCCTCTCTTCACCCGCGTACGCAAATACATATTCAAAAAATTCTATCCCAGCCCTTTATGTAAAAGTAGCTAAGCAGGAAGGTGTTCCAGCAAATCTACTTTATGCAATCTCACGAGCAGAAAGCACTAATCCAAAAATTAAAAAGGTATGGCCATGGACGCTCAATGTTCGTGGCAAAGGATATTACTTCCCTACACGTAAGAAAGCTTATGCAGCAATTATGCTGTTATTAGCCAACGACATCACTTTAGTTGATATAGGTCTAATGCAAACTAATTGGTATTGGCACAAAGACAAACTGAAAGACCCTTGGAAGGCATTATCACCTGAATACAATATTCAAACTGGAGCAAAAATCTTACGTGAGTGCTACGAACGCAAACAAGACTGGTTTTATTGTGCTGGTGAGTATCATACAAAGAGTAATACACCAGAGAGAGCAGCACGTGCAAAACGTTATCGGGAGAATGTGCTTAGCTATATGAGGGCAACAAAATGAGCAGGATGATCTCTTTATCTGTCCTACTCATGGTGAGCACATTGGTCCATGCAGAACCCAAAGTGATATTTGATTCTGGTAGAACTATAAATGCGGACAGATATTTATCTACTGAAAAAAAAGCTCAACTCCCAAAACGCAAACCCAACATCACGAGCCTGATCAGCCCAACAACGCCCGAAATGACTGTTGGTAAGGTAAAAAGACGGAATATTTCACTCCCTTATCTGCCAAGCCCATTGTTTCTTGTGGGAGCTGACAAGGTATCCATAAACTGGCTATCGCGACACAGAGAAGCACTCATTAAAGTCGGTGCAGTGGGTCTGATCGTCAACTCGAAGTCTGCTTCAGATATACAACAAGTCATACACGCAGCAAGTGGACTTCAGATAAGTCCGGCTTCCGGAAGTGATCTTGCAAAACAGCTAAACCTCCATCATTACCCAATTTTAATCACTCGAACACAGATTGCCCAATGAAACAGAAACACACGTTGGAAGTACTCCTTCGACCAAAGGTTGAAATATGGTCTGCCGGGATATCTGCCACAGGTGCGGTACTTTCATATGTCGCACCGTGGTCTATTATGATGACCCCATCAATTGCTTATGGGGTAGGGGGTATCCTCACCTATAATGCCTTTCGTAATTTCAGAGATTTTGTTCGACTCTATAAGTATCAAAAAGGGCTTCGTCGGCAAGCGCTATTCAAGATGGCACCCAATGATATTCCAGTTAGTAAAAAATATTTGTTCTATGGACTAGGCTTTAGGTGGGGACAAAAACATGCTCAGCGTCTAAAGGACACAAGAGAGCCAGCTGCAAGCAAATATATTAACCCTGGACTACTTTACAGACTCGCAAGAAGAAAAGAGCGTGAATGGGAATCACAACCGTATCTATCTAAACTCGCTGAACTACTCAACAGTGAATCAAAATTTAATCCTGTTCGATCATTACCTCCAATCGGGGGCGAGCCACAGATCCACGGTGTAGGGGGGGAGGAAGAACCCGTAGTTTCACTTCTTTCGGAAAGGAATGGTCATACACTGGTTCTGGGTACCACCCGTGTTGGTAAAACTCGTGCAGCTGAAGTGCTGATTACTCAAGATATAAGACGTGGTGACATCACAGTAGTCTTCGATCCAAAAGGTGATGCAGAGTTGATGCGAAGAATTATTGCTGAATGTAAAGCATCAGGTCGAGAAGATGATTTAGTTGTCTTTCATCTTGGCTTCCCAGACATATCAGCTAGATATAACGGCATAGGACATTTTAGCCGTGTAACAGAGGTTGCTACCAGAACAGCAAACCAACTTGACAGTGGTGGTAACTCAAACGTATTCCGTGAGTTTTTCTGGCGTTTCACCAATATTATTGCTCAAGCACTGGTAGCACTCGGACGACGACCAGACTATGCACAATTAGCTCAGCACATTCAAAGTATCGATGATCTACTCATAGATTATTACGAGGTTTGGTTAAACAATGAGGCTGATCCTGACTGGCCAAGACACGTAAATGAAATAGCTTCAAATTTGAACGATAAGATGCTTCCTATGAGTCTACGTGGGAAAAACAAAAGAGCAAACGCCATGATTAAATATGCTCAAGATAGAAAAATGTTTGATGCTGTAGCTATGGGACTACGTTCTACATTTGAATACGACAAAACATATTTTGACAAGATTGTGGCTAGTGGTCTGCCATTACTTGAGAAACTTATATCAGGACGTATTGCTGAGCTTATATCACCAGCATATAACGACGCAGACGATAATCGACCAGTATTTAGTTGGGGGCAGGTCATAAGACAAAAGAAAGTCGTGTATATCGGACTGGATGCATTACAAGATATGGCTATTGCCGGCACCGTTGGTAACACAATGTTTGCAGACTTAGTTTCTACCGCAGGTGAGATATATAAACATGGAACTGAACTCGGATATCACAACCAAGACACATCATCTGGAAGTAAAACCCCTATAAACATCCATGCTGATGAAGTGAATGAATTAATGGGAGATGAGTTTCTTCCAATGCTTAACAAAGGCGGGGGCGCAGGCTTGCAAATCACCGCTTACACACAAACCATGTCTGACGTTATTGTGAAGCTTGGTGATCAAGCAAAAGCAGGTCAAGCACTTGGTAACTTTGGCACGGTAGTTATATTCCGAGTGAAAGAACTAGCTACAGCTGAGCTATTCACGGAACAGCTCCCAATGGTCGAGGTTGCTGCTGCAACTGAAGTGACAGGCTCTGCAGACTCAGTAGATCTAGATAGTGAGGTCGATTTCACATCAAGCGCTCAAGACCGCATAACGTTCACTGAAGCCCCCCTTCTGTCACCGGCAACCATAATGGCACTCCCAAAAGGTCAAGCATTCATTCTCACAGCAGGTGGTCAACTATGGAAAATCCGAGTGCCATTAGCGGACTCTAAAGATGACCTCTATATGACCTCAAATTTCAATGAAATGGCTGATGATATGGCTTCATCATACCGAACTGGCGAGACATGGTGGGTTGAGTAATGGCACAGGATAATACCCCTCAAACCCAAAAAAGTCTGATAGGTAGATGGATATCACGAATTACAACCATAGCGGTGTGGCTTCTACTCGCTTTACTCATGTCTATCATCACAGAATGGATTGGAATGAACACTAAATGGAAAGATGAAGGTATTGAGCACAGCAGGGGGATGGTTAAAACAGAGCTGGGTTATTTAAACAAAGACTTCCAGAAAAGTTTAATTGTACAGCGGCCCGTTCAATATGCTGAAAATATAGCATCAACAATGCATAAGTATATGTATGAGAAGACAGGTGTTATGGATATCCTTTCTAAGATTCTTCGAGACAACAAAGCTGAAAGCATAATACGTCTGTTTGCCGAACATGTATTAGCTGCTGTTTACGTAACTCAAGTATTTGCAATAAGACTAGCAGTTCTGACATTAGCATTACCCGCATTTCTAATCTTTGGCATTGTTGCAGCTACGGAAGGTCTGGTTCAACGTGATATCAGAAAATGGTCTGTCGGAAGAGAACATGCTGGTTTATACCATCACGCAAAACGCTGGATTCCCATAACCTTCATCGCACCATGGGTTGTCTATCTTGCTTTTCCAGTTTCTATTCATCCAAACGCTGTAATCCTACCTTTTGCCTTGTTATTCGGCATTGGTATTTTCATGGTTACATACCTATTCAAGAAATATATCTGATAACCGGCTCAGACCAATATCCGGTTATTCATTGTCTCTATTGAGGGGCTTGGGCAGACTTCACTCACACAAAGTTAATGTAGTGAGAAATGAACATAATGCTCAAGCCCCTTTTACTTATTTTCACGATTTCGTTATCAGCGGTAGCTAGCGCCAGCAACTTTGCTGAACGTGAAAGTCTAGCCAAGCTTATTCATGAAATTGATGGCCTTAGCTCACTTGTTGACGAAGCGCAGGGCCGAGCAAATCCCGATAGCCGTATTCGCTTCCAATACAACCTACTTCGTAAAGACTTAATGATGATGAAGCTGGGCATTCAAGAACATCTCGATGGACCAGCAATCGAACCGAGAAACTACGCCCCACTATCTGGCGACTACTGACGCTAAACCATGTCCGTTAATTCTAAGCAAACAGAAAGCTTCCTAAATGCTACTGGTGTATCCATGGATAACATCATGTTAGTCCTTGCAACTCTAGTAGCTGTTGCAATCTTGTTATGGAGCGCCTGGGTAACACTGTCTTATTACAATCAATGGGCATCAAATAAAAATGACGTCACTTTGTTCGATGTTATGTGGAGTGCCACACGCTCCACTATCTTGCTTTGTTTGGTTTTAAATCTAGTTTCAAAATAAGGGTTAAAAATGAAGAAAATACTTATCACTGCATCGGCCTTTTATCTATCAATATGTCAGAAAGCATATGCGAAATTACCAACAGCTGTTCCACCATCTACTGGATCAGCTAATGGAAACTGGCTAGAACTTCTAAAAGGATACATAAAAGATGCTTCTTTACTACTAGGGTTAACACTCTCTGTTGTTGGTTTTATTTGGCTTTCTTGGATTGCTTTTTCAGATATTAACCAAGCTCGTACAGGTAGAAAAGAATGGGGTGAAGTCGGCGTGACAGTTATAGCAGGTGCAGGTGTTTTCGCATTTGTTTCTTATTTACTTTATCAAGCTTCAGATGTCTTCAAATGAGTGATTCAGAAGATATCTTGGCTGATAGGCTCAATAACGAGCCTCCAATATTCCGAGGACTGTCTAATTCAGAATTAGGAATGGTATTAAAAGTTGGAGCTCTTTTCTGGATTCCAGTTTGTCTGTTCATGGCTGCCTTAATGGGGAAAATGCTAATGGGGATGGGAGCAGCAATGATTATGCTTTTGCTGACAGTCCTTGTCAGTGGCTCTTTATTTCAGAAAATAAAGCGAGGAAGGCCTGACTACTACTATCAACATTATTTAATGCTACGAGATATTTTTCTCAGAGTAAAAACTAATACAAATAATGATCGCGTAATTCATTACTCAGGAACATGGGGAGTTGGACGTACTGATGGGGAGTAAATATAGAGGAGAGAATGACAACCTTAAATCTCATATCACTACTCTGAGAATAGTAGTTGGGATATTAATTCTATTTTGTATTTTGTTCTGGATGTCGGCAAATAAAGCTCGTGAAGTTCAAAGGTTATTCATTCCACCAGACCTTCGAGCAGGCGCGACAGTTACGCTCAATGAAATACCTGTCACATCAGCATATAGCTTTGCAGTCAGTATCTTTCAATATCTTAATACATGGCTAGAAGACGGAGCCAAAGACTATCCTGCGAGAGTAGGAGAACTTGCTGCATACCTTTCACCAAGCTATCAGCAATGGCTAAAGGAAGACATTATTCGTCGTAGTAATCGTGGTGAACTAGATAGGCGTACAAGAACTGTCACTCTAATTAACGAAATGGCTTATGACGACCATAGAGTAGACATACTTAATGAAAACAACTTCATAGTATGGCTCGATCTCAGGATTACTGAGACTCATCGTGGTGTCCCCATCAAATCAGTAGATATTAGATATCCAATTAGAGTCGTCCGCAGTAACGTAAGTCCGGAGTTCAACCCTTGGGGACTAATGTTAGATGGCTTTCAAGAAAATCCAACACGAATTACTTCAACGGTAAAACAACAATGAAGCTATATATAACGATAATAGTAGCTCTTTTTACTCTTGCTTGGTTGCCGACAAAATCAGTTGCTGATGAGAAGGTGGTCTGGGACAAGACACCAATCAAGGTAGTATTAAAGCCTAATCAAGAGAGAATGATCGTCTTCCCATCAAATAGCGTGAGAGTGAAAGTACCCGCTGCAATAGCTAATTCGCTAAGTACATTATCAAACAATGGTGTCATTTT
>NZ_AFIG01000001.1:0-827500 GCF_000214595.1 Methylophaga thalassica MP
CCTAACGTAAGTACCCACACAAATTACTTGATACTATTTTGTTAAAGAGCGTTTGTTGCTGATGTTTCCTGCAACAAAGAAGCGAGAATTATACAGCTCTCTGCCAGACTGTCAACTTAATTTTTTACATTTTTTGAAACTGTAAACCTTAAGCCAAATGCCAATTCAACTAGCCTTTTCGGGCTCCCTCATCAGCAAGAGGGGCGCATATTACGCGAGGAAATTCATGAAAGCAACACAAAACCGTAATATTTTTGTCATTTTCCTTTCCCTTTAAAAGCAGACACCCCTTTACTCACCGATAACCACTTAATAAATAAGAAGGTAATTATCAAAACGTATTCCACTTGCACCGTATTTAATTCTGCTTATGTCGGTATAACCACTTTTCATAAGCAAAACTAAGCGCTGCCAAGTAGCCGTTTAGCTCATTCAAACGTTTAAAAATCTACTTGATAATTTTAGCCAACGATACAGACCTGCATATAAGAACAAACTCTTTAGCTAATAAAGCCAGAGTTTTGAGACCTCCCAACAAGGCTGCTAGGCATCGCTAAATTTATTATAAAAATTTAGTTGATCATTCAATGGTAGGAAATCGAAGTTGTTATTGAGGGTATTAAATATGAAACGGAGTGATTGATACGTCCGTATCTACTTTTCACTCGTCATAACGACCGCAGATACATAATCCTAGTATGGAGAAACTTATTTTTTTGGAAACAACGATTACAACTGAGTGGAGATAATTGAATTGTGCAGTTTTGTGATATGGCTCAAGCAAAGCATAAACTACAGGCAATAAAAAAGGGTTATGCTTTTAGCATAACCCTTTGAATTTGTGGTGGGCCGTCTGCGACTCGAACGCAGGACCATCGGATTAAAAGTCCGGTGCTCTACCAACTGAGCTAACGGCCCAAACCAAGCGGCATATAATACCGTTTTCTAAATAAATGACAACCCTTTTGGCACATTTTTTTTAAATTAATTGTGAGGTGTCTATGATCAGCATAGCTAAACCTGATGAAGCGACACTAAAAACCGCTTTAAATAACGCCGAATTAATGCTCGAAACAGGCCATGATCATCAACATGTTGCTCAGGCATTATTGTATATGGATGAAAGAAACCATCTCATGAGCAATATTGTGAGCGCCGTAGAGAACTATTTTCTATTGGAGAACGAACAGGCCAGAAGTGATTTATTAACAGCGTTTAAACGTTTCAAAACATTTGAGATTGAATCAGCAACTGAAATAGAAGCTGAATTAACCTTAGATCAGTCTTGATAAGGTGTTGGATCAGTTATGCCTGCTTGCCTGAAACCTTCCTTACGGAATCGGCAAGAATCACATTCACCACATGCACGGCCTTCATTATCAGCTTGATAGCATGACACCGTCAGACTGTAATCCACGCCTAAGGAAATACCTTTTTCAATAATGGCCTGCTTACTTAAGTCTATTAGTGGAGTCTCTATCGTTAACTTATGACCTTCCACACCCGTTTTTGTTGCTAAATTGGCCATCTTCTCAAAAGCAGCAATGTATTCAGGACGACAATCCGGATAGCCAGAATAATCTACCGCATTGACACCAACAAAAATGGCATCCGCTTCTAAAACCTCAGCCCATCCTAATGCAATTGATAAAAATACTGTATTTCGTGCTGGCACATAGGTAATAGGAATGCCTTCTTCGTGCTGTTGTGGAACAGCTATGGACGAATCAGTCAGTGCTGAACCACCAATGGCAGTGAGATCAATATTGATAACTTTATGTTCAGTAACACCCATGGCTTCAGCAAGTTTGGCTGAGGCGTGTAATTCTGCTCGATGGCGTTGACCATAATCAAAGCTCATCGTGAAACATTTATATCCCTGTTGCTGGGCAATCGCCAGCACAGTCGCAGAGTCAAGTCCACCGGATAAAAGAATGACGGCTTTTTTCAACGTCCTTTCTCCTCACCCCATAGATATTTGTGCATCTGTATTTGCATTCTTACGGGTAAATTGTCTTCAACAACCCACTCAGCAAGCTCAGCTGGTTGTAACTGCCCGTGAATAGGGGAAAACAATACTTCACATCGTTCATTTAGCTGATGCTGCTGTAATTTCTGTTTTGCCCAGTCATAATCATCACGGTGACAAACCACAAATTTAAGTTGATCGTGAGTATTTAATAGTTCGATATTCTCATAACGATTTTTACTTTCTTCGCCTGAGCCTGGTGTTTTCAGGTCCATAACGCGGCTGACTCGTTTATCCACTTTACTTATATCCATAGCCCCACTGGTTTCTAATGACACCTCATAACCACGATCACACAATGCCGTTAATAGAGGTATACAGTTGGGCTGAGCGAGGGGTTCACCACCAGTCACACAGACATATCGAGGATTAAACGCAGCGACTTTGGCCACAATCTCATCGAGGTCCATCTTTTCTCCGCCATGAAATGCATACTCAGTATCACAATAACCACAGCGAAGCGGACAGCCTGTCAGCCTGACAAACACAGTCGGCAGTCCTACTGTACGGGACTCACCCTGTAGAGAATAAAAAATTTCCGTTATACGACATTGCGCCATAAAATTACCGGCTCACTGTCTTAATTAGCTTGCTGATTGATACGTTCTAACCTGGCTTTTGCGAGTCTGGCTGCAGAACTATTTGGGTACTTTTCTACTACTTGATTCAACGTAGCTTCAGCTCGTTGGCTATCCCCCATTTCCTGTTCGCTAAACCCTCTTTTCAAAAGCGCATCTGCTACTTTTGAGCTTGTAGGATATTCATCAATAACGATTTGGAAAAGCGCAGCCGCGTCAGCAAACTGTCTTAACACATATTTTGCTTCACCTTGCCAATAATAGGCATTAGGTAAATACACACTGCCCGGATATTGTTCAGGGAATTTTGCTAAGGCATCAATTGCCTGTTGGTATTGACCGCTTCGCAACGTTTGCAGGGCAGCTTGATAGGCGGCCTCACCATTTTCAACAGCGACTGGTGCTGCATCAGTAGGAGATGGCTCATCAGTTGTTTCATTAATACCAGCATTCGCCATTGAAGTATCTGCTGGCTCATCACTGCTTACTAAGTTACTGGCATTCGTAGAGGCATTGTTTTCTAATTTTTGCAGGCGCTCGTCTAAGTCAATATACATTTCTTTCTGACGTTTTTGCGCTTGCTCTAGCTCATGCCTTAATGTTTCATTATCACCATTAAGACGCTGAATTTCATTTTGTAACTGATCAACACGAGTAATCAGGTTCATCAGCCCCTGGCCTTGAATGATTCGCTCCAGCCTTTCTACACGCTGCTGAAGTGGCTCTGTCTCTGCCCAACTAATATTGGGCAGAGTAACAGCCAGAATCACGGCACAAATGAATTTTCTTTTGCCGTTAATCTGCATTTTTCTATCGACCTAAATAAACAATTTCTACACGACGGTTTTGCGCCCAGGCAGATTCATCAGAACCATCAACTGCTGGTCTTTCTTCACCAAAACTTGTTACCTGAAATTGACTCATATCAGCCCCTTGTAACATTAAAATTTGACGAATAGATAAAGCACGGCGTTCACCTAATGCAAGGTTATATTCACGCGAACCACGTTCGTCAGTATGACCTTCTAATCTGACTGTCACATTAGGGTGTTTCGCTAAATAAGCAGCATGAGCCTGTAAGGTAGCTTGATCTTCCTGACGAACATTCGCACTGTCATATTCAAAGTAAACCACACGGTTAGATAACGGATTTGAAGGATCATTCAACTCATTACCCTGGTAATCATCTTCACCCACGACAACCTGAGTTTCTGAGCCGTACTCACTACCATCAGCATTACCTTGGCCATTAACACCTGATGTTTGTGCGCTTAGATCCTCTACAGCCACATCGCCTTCATTCATACCTTTATTCGGTGTTGAACTACAAGCAGCTAACCATAACAATGGAACTAAGACCGCAAACAATTTTAATTTTTTCATTTAATTGACTCCTATCACTTACTTTTTAAAAGGCGACCATGCCGGTTCACGTACCGCACTACCTGATTCTCCCAGGCGTTGTTTAATTCGGCCATCAACGGACACTGCCGCTAATACACCTCTGCCTTTTTGCTCGGTTGCATATAAAATCATGCGGCCGTTTGGCGCAAAGCTCGGGGACTCATCAGCCCGCGTTTCAGTTAACACCTGAACCGCGCCTGTCTCTAAATCCTGCACGGCAATATGAAACTTACCGTTAACGCCATGCACCATTGTCATCATGCGTCCATCAGGAGAAATATCTGCAGAGGCATTGTAGTTGCCTTCAAAGGTAACGCGTTCAGCACGGCCACCATCTGCATTCACTTTATAAATTTGTGGTCTGCCACCACGATCAGAGGTAAATAAAATCTCACGACCATTTGGCATCCATACCGCTTCAGTGTCAATCGCTTGTGAATTGTGTGTCACACGCGACAATTTTCCAGTGCTTAATTCTAAGACATAAATTTCCGGGTTACCGTTTTTTGATAAGGTAACCGCTAATTTTTTGCCATCAGGTGACCATGCTGGCGCACTGTTCAAACCACGAAAAGAAGCGACTGATTGTCTTTTACCGGTGCTAAGTTCTTGCACAAAAATTTCAGATTTTGCATTTTCAAATGTCACATAGGCGAGACGATCACCATCAGGTGCCCAACTTGGCGACATGATAGGTTGTCTTGATTGCAGTACTGTTCTTGGGTTTGCACCATCTGCATCAGAGATTTGTAAGGCATAACGCTTACTGCCATCTGCATTCTTAATTTCTGTCACAAAGGCCAGACGCGTCGAAAAGACGCCTTTTTCACCTGTCAGGGTTTCATAAACGATATCGGCGATTTGATGTGCAAGGTTGCGCATACCGGACGCGGGCACATTATAGCGTTTACCCACAAGTTGCTGTGATTTGTATACATCATACAATTGGAATTGTACTTGATAGTTTTCCCCATCCTGGCTGCTAACCTTACCGATCAATAAGCCTTCAGAGCGCAATAACCGCCAATCCGCAAAGTTCACCTGCTGGCCTTCATGTGGCTGCGAAATTAACTCGCTTTGTTTTAATGGTGCGAACCGACCGCTACTTTTTAGATCATTACTGATAATACTGGAAATATCTTCCGGCGGCGCGAAGCCTTCATTGCCAAATGGGACGACAGCAATTGGTAGCGCAGCTTCCGAACCACCTGTAATTTCGATTGTTAATAACGCATGTGCCGGCCATGGCACAAAAAACATTAATAGCGCGACTGTTTTTAACCAACGTGTGAACATCGCATCCATCCTCTATTCGGGTTTAAAGATAAATTGAAAATCTCGTAATGCTGCTGCAGCTTTTGGATCTGAAGGCTGCGGTAGCGGCGCTGCTTTATATACAGCTGACTCAGCAGATCGATCAAAGACTGCATTGCCACTACTTTTAACAATTTTCACATTCTTAACATCACCACCGGGTAACAGTGACACTTGTACTGTACATTGAAGTCCTGATTGAACATTTGCCGGCCTTAACCAATAACGTTTTACACGTTGTTGAATCATCAGGCTGTATTGATCGACAACGCTTTTTACCCGGCGTGCTTCACGCTCCTGCTGTTCCTGCTCAAGTTGGCGTTGAAGATCTGACTCGGCAGCTTTCCTGCGAGCTTCCTCTTCAGCCTTACGTTTCGCTTCTTCTGCTTTACGTTTGGCTTCAGCTTCGGCTTTACGTTTTTCTTCCTCTAAACGTTTCTTCTCAGCTTCGGCCTTTTGTTTGGCTTCTTCCGCTTTACGCTTCTCTTCCTCTAAACGTTTTTTCTCTGCCGCCGCTTTTTGTTTTTCTTCTTCTATACGCTTTTGCTCAGCTTCAGCTTTACGCTTTTCTTCCTCTAGGCGTTTTTTCTCGGCTTCTACTTTTTGTTTTTCAAGTTCAGCCTGTTTACGCTCAGCTTCAGCTTTTTGTTTACGTTCTTCTTCCAGCTTTCTTTGTTTTTCTGCTTCTAAACGTTTTTGTTCTTCCGCTTCTCTTTGTTTAGCTAGATCAGCAATACGTTGTTTTTCTTCTTCTGCAGCCTTCGCTCTTTGTTCTGCTTCAATACGAGAGCGTTCTTCCATGTCCTGATATTCCTGCTCCTTACGGGCAAGTTCTTTTTGTGTTTCTTCCAACTGCTCCTGCACTTTTTGCTGACGTTCCTGCTCAGCGTTTTTCTTATCTTGCTCAAGCTTCTCCAGACGGGCAACTTCTTGCTCGACAAGGTTTTCATCTAACACGGTTGCCTGAACAATTTCTTTTTGTGGTTCTTGTGCTAATGGTTTTGGCGTTGAAGTCCAATCCATACCAATGATGAACATGGCGAAAAGGACGATATGTAACACCAGAGATGATGCGCCAGCAAAAAGATTGTCGACGATGTTGTGTTTCATAATATTACTGAGCGTTCTCGGTTGATTCTGGCTGCTGGGTAATCAGGCCAACACTAGGCGCACCTGCTTTTTGCAATAACGCCATTGCAGAAACTACATGCCCATAACTCGCTGCACTATCGCCTTTGACCATCACAGGTGTTTTAGGGTTACGACTCAAGACTGCGCTAGTTATTGCCATCAGTCTTTCTGGCCCAACAGCTTCATCTTGCTTGTCACCTACTGCCGCATAAAAGTTGCCTTCTGCATCAACGGAAACAACAAAAGGTTCTGTATTTTCTGGTGAGTCAACGGGGTTTGCATCTGCCTGCGGTAACTCAACCTGAACCCCCTGAGTCAACATGGGGGCAGTGATCATAAAGATGATTAATAACACCAGCATGACGTCGATATAGGGCACAACATTAATGTCGCTCATCGCCTTGCGTCGTTGTCGTCTGTTTGAATGTACAGCCATGACCTAACCTCGGGGCTAACTATGTTGACGCTGTAAAATAGAAGAAAACTCTTCCAGGAAAGTATCGTAGCGATTGATTAAACGCTCAACTTCGTTGGAGTAACGGTTGTATGCAATAACGGCTGGAATAGCAGCAAACAAACCCATTGCGGTAGCGATCAACGCTTCTGAAATCCCTGGCGCAACCATGGATAACGTTGCCTGCTGTACATTACCTAATGCACGGAAAGAATTCATAATCCCCCAAACCGTACCAAACAAACCGATATAAGGACTGGTAGAACCAGCTGTTGCCAGGAAAGGCAGTGAGGTTTCTAATTGGTCAATTTCTCTTGCCAGCGAAATTCGCATCACACGCTGGGCGCCTTCAAGTACATAGTTACTATCTGTCGAGGTTTTCTTTAAGCGGACAAATTCTTTAAAACCGACTTCAAAGATACCTTCCATGCCTCGGCTGGTGTGTGGACGTGAGGAAATATCTTCATAGAGTCGATTCAGCTCGTTGCCAGACCAGAATTTATCTTCAAAATTATCCGCGTCACGTTTTGCTTTTGCCAACTCGCCCCGCTTACGGAAGATAATCAGCCACGAATAAAATGAAATCATTAATAACACCAGCATCACCAGTTTAACAATCAAACTAGCTTCAGCTATTAAGGTGATAATCGATAGATCAGCAGTCACTATGCAACTCCGTCAAAATAAAATTAGGTATGGGTTTGGGGCGAAATGTCTCTGCATTAAGACTCGCAACTCTGACCAAAGCATCACACAACAGTTCCTCACCGCGATAGATACTCTGCTCAAAAACAATACTGGCACCGGATCTTTTCTGCAGACGGGAGATGACTTGTAAGAGGTCATTAAATACAGCAGGACGCCGATAATTAATCTGCATTGAATGCACAGCAAACAACAAACCTTGTTCTTGTCTGAGTGTACTCTGCTCAACGCCTAACGCTCTTAACCACTCCGTTCTTGCCCGTTCCATAAAGTTCACGTATTGCGAATGATACACGACTCCGCCGCTATCGGTATCTTCATAATAAACCCGGATTGGCCAAACAAATTCTTTCATAAAATTATTGACCATCCAATGTCAGATCAGGACTTAATCCCAGGTGCAGCCAGGCACGTTTGGTCGCGACACGACCGCGTGGAGTGCGCATGATAAAGCCTTCCTGAATCAAGTATGGCTCCAGTACATCTTCTATCGTGCCACGTTCTTCACCAATGGCCGCCGCCAGGTTATCTAAACCCACAGGTCCGCCTTCAAACTTCTCAATAATCGCCAGCAGTAATTTCCGGTCTAACATATCAAAGCCGTAATTATCGACATCAAGTAAATCCAGTGCCTGTCTGGCAATTTCCGCTGTCACCTCTCCGTTAAAACGGACCTCAGCGTAATCTCTAACACGGCGCAGCAGACGATTGGCTATACGCGGTGTACCGCGTGAGCGTCGTGCGACTTCATGAGCACCACTGACATCTAACTTTACATTCAATATTCGAGCACTTCGTTCAACAATCGTACTTAAATCCTGTGTATTGTAGAACTCCAGCCGTTGAACAATCCCAAAGCGATCACGTAAAGGTGAAGTGAGCGAACCCGCCCGAGTGGTAGCCCCCACCAGCGTAAAGGGTTCCAGGTCCAGCTTGATAGAACGAGCAGCAGGGCCTTCACCTATCATGATATCGATTTGGTAGTCTTCCATCGCCGGATAAAGCACTTCCTCAACGATAGGACTCAGTCGGTGAATCTCATCAACAAACAAAACATCATTAGGTTCGAGGTTAGTCAGTAAGGCAGCCAAATCACCTGGTCTCTCCAGAACGGGCCCCGATGTTTGGCGTAGATTGACCCCCATTTCATTGGCAATAATATTCGCCAGAGTCGTTTTACCTAACCCGGGCGGCCCAAAAATCAAGGTGTGATCAAGTGCCTCTTTTCGCTGTTTAGCCGCTGAAATAAACAAGTCCATCTGCTCACGGACAACAGGTTGACCAATATAATCCTCAAGTGTAATCGGACGAATTGCACGATCAATACGTTCTTCATCGTTATTGCTCTGTGGAGAAATAAACCGTTCTTCCATGTCAGTTTCTCTGCAATGCTTGGCGGATGATTTGTTCGGTGCTCATACCTTCACTATCAAAGCTACGTAACATTTTATCGGCTTCGTTAGGTTTATAACCCAGTGCCACCAGCGCTTCAATCGCTTCACTTTTGGCACCCGCTGTTGTCATTGGCATTTCCGAAACAATGGTATCAATGCCCATAGCTGAGCTGACTTCTTTAAGTCGGTCACGCATTTCGACAATCAATCTTTCGGCTGTTTTTTTACCTACACCAGGTAAACGGGTGAGACTGGCAGTATCCCCTTCCTGCACACTACGGGCAAAAGTATCCACATCACTGCCAGAAAGAATCGTTAAGGCAAGCTTGGCGCCTACTCCGTTGACTTTCAATAGACTTCTGAAAAGTAAGCGCTCACGTTCAGTCGCAAAAGCATATAAAAGCTGAGCATCCTCTCTCACCACCATATGGGTGAAAAGCATCACTTCTTCATTCACAGCAGGTAAATTAAAGAACGTCGACATGGGTGCTGATAACTCATAACCAACACCATGCACATCCAGAACAAGCTCTGGTGGCTGCTTTTCAATAATAATGCCCCGCAAACGTCCAATCATCGACTATATCTTCCCCCGCGCCGAGTGGTGCGCATACCTGCTGGTAATTTACTCTGACTACCACCAATAGCAGAGTGATGTGCATGTGTGAGAGCGCAGGCCAAAGCATCGGCCGCATCCTCTTCGGGTGATTCAGGTAAACTCAAAATCACCGACATCATATATTGAATTTGTGCTTTATTTGCATGGCCATTGCCGACCACGGCTTTTTTTATTTGGGTCGCCGTATATTCTGACACGGTCAATTGCTGATTTACCGCCGCACAGATAGCCGCACCACGGGCCTGACCCAGTTTTAAAGCAGAATCGGCGTTTTTATGTAAAAAGACTTTTTCAATCGCCATCATATCGGGTTGATAACGTTCAATCAGATCCGTTAAACCTTCAAAAATTTGCCTTAATCTATCGGCAAACTCGCCATCACCGACCATTAAACGGCCGTTGATGACGTGTTTTATTTTTTTTCCATCAATTTCGATAATGCCAAAACCGGTTTTTCTTGAACCAGGATCAATCCCCAGGATACGCGGCATACCTTATGACATCAGCTATTCAGCTGAGCCATGACCTCATCAGAAAAGTCTGCGTTAGAATACACTTCCTGCACATCATCCAGATCTTCAAATGCTTCGATCATATTGATGGCTTTTTGGGCATCATCGACATCCAGACTGACGGTGGTATCAGGATGCATGGTTACCTGGGCTGATTCAGCTTCCAGCCCAGCAGCATCTAATGCATCTTTGACCGTTGAATAGTCTTCAGGCGAAGTAAACACATCAATAGATCCATCAGCATTAGTCACAATATCTTCAGCACCTGCTTCAAGTGCCACTTCCATCACCGCATCTTCATCAGTGCCACTAGCCAGTGAAATAATGCCTTTTTTGTTAAACAGAAAAGCGACGCAACCATCCGTTCCCATATTGCCACCACGTTTGGTGAAAACATTACGCACAGCGGCAACAGTGCGGTTACGGTTATCAGTCATGCAGTCAACCATAATCGCCGTGCCATTTGGACCATAACCTTCATAGCGTATTTCTTCATAGTTAACGCCTTCCAGTTCACCGGCACCACGTTTCGTTGCACGCTCGATGACATCTTTTGTCATGTTCGCGCCTAATGCTTTATCTATTGCAGCACGTAACCGTGGGTTAGAAGCTGGATCACTGCCGCCCATTTTGGCTGCAACAGTAATTTCACGAATCAGCTTAGTGAAGAGTTTGCCGCGCTTGGCATCCTGCGCACCTTTTCTATGCTGAATATTTGCCCACTTACTATGACCTGCCATGTACTTATTTACCTCTTTTATTGCCAGCCTGAACCTCACTGCTCAGGCGAATAGTCCTAAATTATCGAACTAATGTGTTCCAGTTTTTGTAAACATCACTGCGACCATAAACCTGGTCAAAATACATTGCCTGAAGTTTTTCAGTGATGGGACCACGTGTACCCTCACCAATCGGACGGTTATCCAATTCTCTGATAGGGGTAACTTCAGCCGCTGTACCAGTGAAAAAGGCTTCGTCAGCGATATACACTTCATCACGGGTGATACGTTTTTCAACGACTTTCAGGCCAATATCACGTGCCAGCGTCATAACTGTTTCACGGGTGATGCCTTCCAACGCCGATGTCAGCTCAGGTGTATATAAAACCCCATCACGTACCATAAAGAAGTTTTCACCACTACCTTCACACACAAAGCCTTGTGCATCTAATAATAATGCTTCGTCATAACCACAGCTAACCGCCTCTTGCAGCGCCATCATTGAGTTCATGTAGTTACCGTTGGCTTTCGCTTTACACATGGTGATATTGACATGGTGACGTGTGAACGATGATGTTCTGATGCGAATACCTTTTGTCATATTTTCTTCACCGAGGTAAGCACCCCAGTGCCATGCCGCGACCATAACGTGTGTGTTTAGATTATCAGCACGGATCCCCATGCCTTCTGAACCATAAAAACACATTGGTCTGATATAAGCTGAATCCAGA
This sequence comes from Methylophaga thalassica MP, assembly GCF_000214595.1. GTDB lineage: Bacteria > Pseudomonadota > Gammaproteobacteria > Nitrosococcales > Methylophagaceae > Methylophaga > Methylophaga thalassica. The sequence continues at coordinate 11,591 of NZ_AFIG01000001.1, forward strand.
TTATTTTCACGAACCACAGTCCGTTGAGCTTCGTTGATCGTTTCCTTATCAAATGGCATGCCCATGCCTAAAATTTTGGCACTGCGAAAAAGACGATCAGTGTGCTCCTGCATACGGAAGATAGCCGTGCCTTGTTCTGTTTTATAAGCACGCACCCCTTCGAATACGCCCATGCCGTAATGAAGAGTATGAGTCAGGACGTGGACTTTGGCCTCACGCCACGGTACTAATTCACCGTCGAGCCAGATAACGCCATCACGATCTGCCATTGTTGCTACTGCCATATGCTTTATTCCAAGTTCATTGATTAATCTGAGTCTGATTTCAGGCGTTATCACCTAACCAGCGCTGCCAAATCTGCACAACCTGCTGCGGAAAGTCTTGTAACTGAGTTACCGACATTAATGTGGGTCTATCCTGTAAAACACAGTGGTTGGCTTCGTTCCGATAATAACGATAGGCGTCTGCCAACATTTCCCCTTCAGCGGGTTTAAGCTTTCCGGAAGCCACTAGCGCTCCCAAAATCCTAATATTATCGGTGTAAACGAGTAATTCAGGCAAGTCCATTGACCATGCCAATACTGCATATTGCACCATAAATTCGATATCAGTGATACCACCTTTACCCTGTTTTAGATCAAATAGTTGGCTATCACTCTTATCCAGTTGCTGACGCATTTTCGCACGCATCTCTCTAACTTGCTCCGCCAGCATCGCTTCGTCGCGGGGTCTCGCCAATATATCTTGACGAACATCCGTCACTTTTTGCGCAAGTTGGCGGTCTCCAATCACGTTGCGCGCACGCACCAGCGCCTGATGTTCCCAGGTCCATGCTTCTTTTTGCTGATATTCTGTAAACCCTGATAATGGGCTGACTAATAAGCCAGATGCACCGCTCGGCCGCAAGCGCATATCCACTTCATAAAGAATACCGCCAGGAGTCACCGTATTTAGCAGGTGAATCATGCGTTGAGCCAATCGGGTATAAAACACTATTAAATCAACTGGCCGCTCACCATCGGTCATACCTTCCTGCTCATCATCAAAAATAAAGACAAGATCGAGATCGGAACCATACCCAAGCTCCAGCCCCCCCAACTTACCATAGGCAAGAATGGTAAAACCGCACTGCTGAGGATCATCATTATCGGTAACCGGTGGATAACCATGCTTGGCAACCAAGTGTTCCCAAGCGATTCGCCATACTTGCTCCAGAAGAAGTTCTGCGAGTTCTGTTAATTGATCACCGACCCCCATCAGAGGCAACACGCCTGTCACATCCGCTGCAGCCACGTGTAAAGTCGCAATCTGACGAAACTCACGCAGACGATTCATTAATTGCTCTAAATCATCGGCATCAACGGATGATAAAAACTGCAGTAACTGTATTTTTAACTCTTCTTTTTCAGGGACTTCATAAAGTGAGCGAGGATCGAGCAACTCATCCAGCAACACAGGGTATTTTGCCAACTGGGTACTGATTAGAGGACTAGCAGCACAGAGCTTGACCAGTTGCGATAATGCCATCGGGTTTTCTACTAATAGCGCCATATAGGCACTGCGACGCATAATAGATTCCATCAATGGCATTAAGCGTGGCAAACACGCATCAGCATTCTCGACATTGCCTGTTGCTTGTAATAACAGCGGTAATAATTTCTCAAGCCGTTGCCTGCCGGTTTGACTCAAATTTCGGCAGATATGCAGATCAAGTAATTTATCGACAACGGCCAATATTTCAGCAGGGTCGTCGTAACCACATTGTTCAATAAACGATAACTTTTCTTCAGGCTGGGCATTGAACAAAGAAATTTTTATCCCAGCACCATCATCACCGGCTTGTGGCGCCGTCAGCAACTGGTCAAAATGCTCTTGTATCTGTTGCCGATAGTCTTTGAGTACTGAATAAAAACTTCTCCAATCGTCAAAGCCCATACTTTGTGCAAGTCGGTATCTTGATGCGTCATCACTGGGCAAAATATGGGTTTGTTGATCGGCCCAGGCCTGAATACGATGCTCTGTTCTACGCAGAAATTCATAAGCGCGTTTTAACTGGCTTACCGCATAAGTAGACAATAATTTTCTATCCGCTAATAAATCGAGAATGGTCAGAATAGGTCGTTGTTGCAGGGGCCGATCACGCCCACCATAAATTAGCTGAAAAACCTGGCCAATAAATTCAACTTCACGGATACCACCTGCGCCCAATTTGATATTGTCGTCCATGCCACGGTGATGCATTTGTCCAGCAATCATTGACTTCATTTCACGTAATGAGTCAAACATGCCGTAGTCTAAATAACGCCGATAAACAAAGGGACGCAACATATCTGATAGAGCTTTTTTATCGGCTTCATTGCCGGTGATAGCCCGGGCTTTAATCATGGCATAGCGTTCCCACTCTCGTCCTTGAGTCTGGTAATACTCTTCCATCGCGTCAAAACTCGAGACCAAGGCACCGCTTTCGCCAAAGGGGCGTAGCCGCATATCCACACGAAAGACAAAACCATCGACGGTCTGGTTATCCAGCGCCTGAATTAATTTTCGTCCTAAGCGAACAAAAAACTCACTATTGCTCAGCGGTTTTCTGCCCCCTTCGGTTTCCCCTTCTTCTGGATAAGTGAATATAAGATCAATATCGGATGACAGATTCAGCTCTCCCGCCCCCAGCTTACCCATCCCTAGCACAATCATCTGTTGTTGATGACCATCTGGCCGTCGGGGCACGCCATTAATCTCAACTTGCCATTGATATAGGATGTCCAACGTCTGTTGGATACAGACATCTGCCATCGTCGAAAGATCTGCCATGGTCTCGGCTAAATCAGCCAAACCGGCCAGGTCCCGCCAGATAATGCGTACCATCATCCATTGCCGGAAATAGCGTAATTTCTGATGTAACAGCTCCTCAGTTGTGACGCCTTGCAGCATGGTAGCCAGCTGCTGACCAATCTCATCCTGAGAAAGCTTTTTTTGCAGTTGTTGTGATTCAAGCAACTGCATCAGCATCTTTTCCTGTCTCTGCCCCCAATGATTAACATAATCACTTGCCGCTAACACTTTTGGTGCTTCATTGAGCAACTCTGGGTAAGTCTTTAAGGCATGCTGCCAAGGTTCTGGCAAAACAAATGCTGAGGACATAAACACTCCGGATAACGATGAGAAAAACACTACTTTAACCTATGGTTACGTAAAGCCAAATGTCCTTCGATAAAAATGGGGATAGACACTTGAATAGGCTTATTGCCTTGCACACAATCTTATTTGTGTTATTTTGAATCGGGTTATTGATTGCCTCGGGTAGTCATCAACACCAATAATTAATGAGGAGTAAGACATATGGATTTTTTTAGACGTTTGAACAAAGTCATTCCGGTTTTATCAATCATGGCTTTTTTGAGTATCTACATGGCACCTGTTCATGCAGCAATGATCGATAACCAACAACTTATTACTCAATCTCAAAGTGACATCACAAAACAAGAAGTGTTACAGCAACTTGACCGCCAGGAAGTCAAACAACAATTATTATCTATGGGCGTTGACCTGAATGATGCGAAAGCACGTATCAATCAAATGAGTGATCAGGAGCTGGCACAGTTAGCACAAAACTTTGATGAAATGCCTGCAGGTAGTGGCATTATTGGAGCCATTCTCGTTGTATTTATCGTTTTAGTGATTACTGATATGCTGGGTGCAACCGACGTATTTGGATTTGTACATGATATTAATCACTAAACAATCATTTTTTAGTGAATTCAAAAACGCCAGACTTTCTGGCGTTTTTTTTATTCTGCTTTTCTTATCTGCTTGTGCCAGTGCACCACAAACCAAAGATTTACTGAACTCACCGCCTGCTAACATTCCGCTACAACACGAACTCACAGAAACAGCCTTTTTTCCTCAGGAAGAATACCAATGTGGACCTGCAGCACTGGCGACCATATTAACGTCTGAAGGTATTGATGTAGTCCCTCAGGATTTAACAGCCAAAGTCTATCTGCCTGAGAAAAAAGGCAGTTTACAGGTAGAAATGATCGCAACGGCACGTAGCTATCAGCTCATGCCGTATAAACTTAGTCCTGATATCAAAGCCATCATTGAAGAAGTTAACTCGGGCAGACCTGTATTGGTTTTCCAAAATCTGGGCCTAACCTGGTATCCCGTATGGCATTACGCCGTCGTTATTGGTTATGAATTAGACAATCAATTACTTATCTTGCGTTCAGGCACCGAAAAAAGACATCAGGTAAGTTTTCAAACCTTCGAACATACCTGGCAAAGAGGCCGCTACTGGGCCTATGTTTTCGTACAACCCAATGAAGTCCCTGTCACCGCCAATCTTCTTAGTTATACCCGTGCAGCTGATGCTCTAATGCAAGTAGGGCAAGATAAGAATGCCTTATTGGCACATAAAACCGCCACACAGCAATGGCCAGATCAGACCTTATCACATATGGCTCTGGGTAATGCCGAGTTCAAAGCTGGACACTACAAGGAAGCTGGATTAGCTTTTGAGAATGCGATAAGAGTTGCCCCGGAAAACGCTCAGGCATGGAATAATTTGAGCTATGCATTAATGAAAAATAATTGCAGGTTTGCGGCGACTCGTGCCATCGTCTGCGCCACCAGAATAGCTCCTGACGATGATAATTTAAAAGACAGTCTGCAAGAAATTATCGGACAACGATCAATGCCTGGCGGTCAGTGTGAAATTCCAACGTGCCCTGAGTTTTAAAGGATCAATCATGTTAAGTCGTCTGTTCGTGGTGCTAACTTTATTCATTAGTTTCTCTGTTTTTGCTCATACAGAAACTGACTGCGCATCAGCCTTTACCACATTGGAAATTAATGCATGTCTTAATGAAGAACTTCAGCAAAAACAAGACCTCATGAAACATTATCTGGCGGCGGCAAAGCAACGTTATCACGATGAAACTCAAGTCATAGAAGCCATTGAAACAGGGCAATCCGCCTGGGAGGCTTATAAAAACGCCCATTGTGACAGCATTTACATCATTTGGATGGGCGGCACTATTCGTGGTGCCATGTCGCTTGGCTGTAAAATAAAGCTCACTCAGGTAAGAACCCATGAACTTTGGTCCAGCTACCTGATCTTCCCGGACAGCACGCCGGCATTACTGCCAGAGCCAGAATTACCACTTGATTAATATCATTGCCCAATCATGATGAGCTTGCCCGTTTTCGGGTCGCGATAGACTTGGCCAACAGACTCGTATCCATCAGCGCCACCCTGCATTCCCTCCGGTATCTGCGGTAACTCTTTCATCGATTGTAATTCCGTCAAGGCATGATCCGCCTGATTTTTCTCTGACTGGAAATGGTCTTGTAACTGACTGCTCATTGAGATCAATGCCGCGATCAAGCCGCAGGCAAACACCAACATTAAGTCTAATAGATTGGCCATAGGGCCTAATGGTTCATCATCATTGCCATCAAAACGACTATTGCGCCAACGTCTAGCCATGAGCTTGTTCCATTGAGGACAATACCTCCTCATACCAGCGTCGTCTTAACCGCCCTAAAACAAAACCGATAATGCCGACAAACAAACCCAACACCGTAGTATCAAATGCCACACTCATCGCGGTGGTTAAAATGCTTAATTCGCCATTACCCAAGGCTGATAAGCCGGGGCCAAGAGGAATCAGCGTTCCCATCAAACCGAGCATAGGCGCGATTCTGGCTAAAAAGTCACTTCGTTCGATTCGTTTAAACGCTAAGGTTTCAAACGCGTCAGTTTGGCCCGACTGTTGCCACTTCTTTAAACCAGAAAAACGCTCGGCTAGTGCAATACCTATATCTATAATGCTCAAGGCAGCAAACAGCATTAGTGCCCATATAACTGGTTCCAGTAAAAATCCCACTAAGTGATGCATCACACCTATCGACTGTGAACTCAACATAACTTACTCCTTAGCCTTTGAAGCAGGTGCACGCCCCCCTTTTGCAATACCGACCAGTACCAATAACATCACCAGACCTAATATCACATACAGCCAGAAACGTTGTTGCTGGTTTTGTTCTAGCTGTTGTTCCTCAGATGAATTTGTTTGTTGTTGCTCAGCCTGAGTCGCTGTTTGTTCAGTGACCTCGGCAATATGGCTTGGTGCATTAGGCAAATCCGCTTCTGGCATTTTTGCTGCGTTTAACACCTCAGCTAATTGCTGCTGGTGATTTGCATCTAAATAATCGTTTAACCAGACATACATCGGATGTGACGGCGTGGTATGACCACTTCCCGGCAGACCATTTGCTGCAACTAAATCGGTAAACTGCTGTGCCAGATCTTGTAAGGTCGACTCATCTGCCTGCCAAAAGCCTTTATATGCTGCAACCAGCATAATCGCGAGCATATTGCTTTTCACATGCACATTGTGATCTTGTTCAAGGAACTCATCTAAGCCGAGATCCAGACCATCATCGACATACACGCGTTTGACTTCATCCCATACCCAGCTTTTCACAATACCGGGATTGGTTACCTGCCAGCCCCATAGATACTCTAAAAACTCACTGCCCATGGTGCGCGCGCCAGCATAACCTTCATTCATCAGAGGTTTCAGCCACTGAGGATTCAAGTAGCGGCCTCGTAATTCGCTCAACAACACACTTTGTAAGGGATCGACCCGTAAATCACTACTATCACTATGTGCCAGAATATAATTATTCGGTGCCTGACCACGGCTGGTCTCAATGGCTAAACTCAGTCCACCCAAATAATCAAAGGCATCATTGTTATCCATGACGCCATACAGATTACTGCCTCGCCCCAAATAGGTTTGGCCGACATGTTTTAACCGCTGTTGAAACAGGGCCTGCTGTGCCTCGCCGTCCAGCTCTGCGCCATAAGCATGGCCCATGCGATGAATATACGTTTCCGCGACTTGTTCACGATTTTCCCAAGCACCTGAACGCTCCACCAAACGATTCACTCCCGCGCCATATGCGCCGGGAGGTGCGCCAAAAATACGGTAACTTGCTGTCAGCCCGGCTTCTTGTTGAGATATACCGGCTCGTAATGCCGCACTGGCATCAGCTACCCAACGAGCCGCCACTTGGTTCTGCTCTAAAGATTCAAACCCCGGCTTTTCTTTTATCTGCAAACGTTCCAAGGCGGCATCTAAAGATAATGTCAGCGCTGGATAATCACGGCGAATCAGCCCCGAAGAGGCATCTAAAGCCATTAAGACTGCTTGCTCCAACCACACTAACTGCGAACCATACAAATCACGAAATAAACCCGATGTGGTCAGTAACATATCCCGGCGGATACGCGGCGGATTTGAACTAAAGTCTGCTGAGGTCAGCTCTAACCGCTCCAATCCGCTAAAAATCCCACGGCTATTCCAGGTCGGTTTCACACCTAACATATCGTAAGCAAAGGCAATCATCGCACCTTCATCACGCACCACATCCGAGGCCCATAACACTAAAGCATCACTGTCCTGTTTAGCATTGGCTGGCGACTCAGCACGGGCTTTTTCTGCTAAAGCAATGCCAACTTTGTAGCCTAATCTGGATGGAATCAAGCTATCATCTAAGGCATAGAAATTACGCCCCGTAGGTAAAGCCGATGGTGTGCGAATCGGATCATTGCCTTTACCGGGCTCGACAAAATGGCCATTCAGAGCAGCCAGTAAAGCCGACATTTCTGCCGCCGGAGATTTGCGTAACAGTGGCTCCCAATTCTCCGTGGTTTGTTTGCCATTATTCATCGACGTCAGCATGGTTTGAATCGCTTTTTCAGACCAATCACGACCAAACACATGCAAACCTAACGGCATGAAATCTTCTTGCAGTGTGGTCAGGTAATGCCCGATTTCATGCACTAATAAATCATCATCTACCTGTTCAAATGAACTTAAGCCACGCACTTCCAATTCAGCTGACATATTGGCTGTCAGCTCATCTTCCAAATTCAACTCGGTAACCAAACGTTTCATTTCATCAATTGCACGGTCGCGCATTGCGCTGGCATTCACCGGTGCCGACTCATAACTTTCAACTACCTGACGAAGCGCCAATAATTGGTCATACAGTTCCGTGCTAGCCAGTGGCGGAGTAAGGTGATCAATCATTACAGCCAAACCACGGCGTTTCGCCTGAATGCCCTCGCCAACCCCGTCTACAATGTATGGATAAATACTGGGTAAATCAGCCAAAATCGCCTGCGGATAATCATTTTCCGCCATCCCCACACGATGTCGCGGTAGAAACTCGTAAGTGGAATGTCGGCCTAAATGCACTAAGGCATCGGCATGAAACTCATTTCTCAGCCATTGGTAAAAGGCCATATACTGATGTGGCGGTGGGAAGGATAAGTTCGCATGCAATAACTCCTCATTCAGCTCCCAGCCTCTTGGCGGTTGCGGTCCAACAAAAATATTGCCAAATTGAATACCGGGAATCAGGATTTTATGGTCATATACCATTACATTACCCGGTGCTTCTCCCCAGCCTCGTACACCTTCAATCCACTGCTGACTAATCGCCGTAATTAATTGCTCAGCCTGCTGCCAATCCATCTCGTCTGAACGTTGCTGATAAAGGATCTGGAGCTGAGTGAGTAATTGCAAAACACGATCCCGACCAGCATGCTCTGCCCCATCCACCACATGGCGGATATCTTCCATCACTCTGGCTAATAAGTGTTTTGCAATACTGGGATCTTTTAACGCTTTCGCTTGTTTTAAATTGGCGTGCAATAAACCCAGCGGTCCATTGACCATTTCCTGCTGTAATGACTCCGGTAAGGTATGAAACCAGGACAGATAAGTTTGGCTATCAACAGTATTTACGACGGATGACATGGCGGCCAGTGCTTCATGATCTTCTGGCAGGTTCACACCACGCTGCTGTAATAAGTCTAATAACTCCGCTGATGTTTTTGGCAGTTCACCCGTGTTGTAGCCACTATTGTTGAGTGAATGCAAAATATCGAATAAAGACTCCACCACATTTAAATTATCCGCCCCGATATTGTGACGGCCCGGCGGATGGTTGTAATAAATGATGGCGACTTTTTTATCCTGATTCGCTTTATTCTGCAATTGTTGCCAGCGTTTTAGACGCTGTGACAATAAGCTCACTTGTGAAGCAACTGGCTCAGAAAAAGCGAGTCTGGCACCGGTGAGCTTATCGACCTCAGCAGGTGTCATCGTCGCGACGACCATTGGTTGAGAAAGCCCCTGCAACTCAGGCATAGCGACCCGGTAATGCACCGAATCCCAGCTAATCCCGGCTTCAGACAGTTCCCACTCAGCACGGGTGCTGTCACTTAAACGCATCGCTTTGATAACTGGCACATCCAGTTCTTTTAACTCATCGGTGACCGCTTGCCGATGTTCAGAGCCACCTATTACAAAGTCTTGTAATGATACTATCGAGCTGATCTGTGATTTATGTTCTGTCAGTAGCTTAATCGCAGATAAACTGGCATCCCCCCAGGCAGTAAGCACTGACACACACCCGGTCTTTTCATCAGCTACGTTTTCGCAAACCGCATCCAGCAAAGCCTTTTCTCCGGGTCGTTCCCCGGTTTCATAATCGAGCAATACTACCCACGAAGATTTTGCTGAAAACTCAAACTGCTCTGGTAAGGTGATTTTACCTTGATGATAAAGTCTGAGCTGTGCAGCTAATTGCGGACGCTGAATCGTATCTTCATGTCGAACGATATGATGCAGATGATTAATTAAACCCTGCATATTTTCACTGTTTCTTCCTAACCAGAAGAAGCGCGTGATCAGCCAGGCTTGCTGTTCAGGATGTTGCTGTAATAGCGATGCCATCCATTGTTCAGTTGATAAGCTGGGATCAGGATGTTGCATCAACTTATCAGGCGGCCCGGCTAATAATGCTTTGCCATCAAGACTTGAGGCCATCACCAGACGTTGATCACTATGCAAAGCAATAAGATTGTTTAACAAACCTTTTTTGCTATATTCCACCAGTTGATTGGCGGTTTCGCCAAACACACCGCCAGCAAACACTAAATCTGACTGCTGCAATAACTGTGATTGCTTTTGTGTGGATAAATCTTGCCACTGCTCTGTTGTACGTATTTGTACAGAGACGGGCTGTTGCGATGTGTCTTTTAAAAATTCATGTGCACCTGATACCACTTCCGGTACATTCCTTGGCGTCACAATCAGTAAGAGTTGCTCAGCGAATGCTGATGCAGAGAAAAGAAACAGGACTAAACAGAGAACAATTCGGTTATACACAGCGCTTTCCATCAATATATAAAAACACTGAGCTATCAAACCATGTCGGAAAACCACACACCGCTTAACAACTCAAAGATGATTCGCCATTAAACGGTTTCCCGCTCCAACTGCACACCCCGGCCATCGGATAACAACGTTTTTATGGCAGATATCCTGGCTCACGCTTCATCACTCCCGACTCACCTTCCCGAAATCGACTAATTTCAGTGGTTTTACATCATCGTTGTCGGAAACTTCACGTATACAGTTGCGGGGACAGCTTCGGTTAAGAATTCCCTTTTAACTCTGGTAAGAGACCATAAAGACCTGAATTATACGTACATCGCTTAATAACAACCACGGTTTGGTGACGCATACAAAATCGCACACAATATTCATGCGCCAACTAAAGCTAGACAGTCAAAATAGCGATGGCTAATATCCCACAGAGACGCCATGTTTAATCGAGTGGCTCTGCTCCCTAATTTTCAGCGAAAAAATAACAAGAGGAATAAAAGGATGTTGAAAGAATTCAAAGAATTTGCAATGCGTGGCAATGTGTTAGACATGGCTGTGGGTATTATTATCGGTGGTGCGTTTGGCACGATTGTCAAAAGTCTGGTTGCTGACGTTATCATGCCACCTATCGGCCTGTTACTCGGAGGTGTCGACTTTTCAGACTTATTCGTTACCTTGAAAGAAGGAACTGTAGCGGGACCATATGCCACCCTCGCTAATGCTCAAGAAGCCGGCGCCGTGGTGATCAGTTATGGTGTCTTTATTAATGCGGTGATTAGCTTTCTGATCGTGGCTTTTGCTGTGTTCTTATTAATCCGCTCAGTCAATAAACTTCAACGTGAAAAAGAAGCTGAGCCAGCACCGACAGAAGCTACTAATAAAGAATGTCCAAAATGTTTTTCAACCATTCTAGTCAAAGCAACCCGTTGCCCGCATTGCACATCTGAAATTGCCTAAACAAAAAAGCCCCGACCAAATGGCCGGGGCTTTTTTTAGCTTTAGAGGCTGAGGGATGATTACATCATGCCGCCCATGCCACCCATTCCACCCATATCAGGCATTGAAGGCGCATCATCTTTCGGCAGTTCAGCAATCATCGCTTCTGTTGTCAGCATCAGACCAGCAACAGAACCTGCATTTTGCAGTGCAGTACGAGTCACTTTGGTTGGGTCAAGAATACCCATATCGATCATATCGCCGTATTCGCCTGTAGCCGCGTTGTAACCGAAGTTACCTTTGCCTGCAGCGACTTCGTTCAGGATAACAGAGGCTTCAGCACCCGCATTTGTAGCGATTTGACGTAAAGGTTCTTCCATTGCACGACGGGCAATTTTGATACCCATGTCTTGATCATGGTTGTCACCACGCAGTTCACCCAGAGAACCTTCTGCACGAACCAGAGCAACACCACCACCGGCAACAACGCCTTCTTCAACTGCGGCGCGAGTTGCATGCAACGCATCTTCAACACGTGCTTTCTTCTCTTTCATTTCCATTTCGGTAGCCGCACCAACACGGATAACCGCAACACCGCCAGCTAATTTAGCCACACGTTCTTGCAGTTTTTCTTTGTCGTAGTCAGAAGAAGACTCAGCGATTTGTGTACGAATTTGTTCAACACGTGCTTGGATTTCATCTGCACGGCCAGCACCATCAACGATAGTGGTGTTTTCTTTGCTGACAGTGATTTTCTTCGCTTGACCTAAGTGATCTAAAGTCACTTTTTCAAGGCTCAGACCGACTTCTTCAGAAATCACAGTACCACCAGTCAGAACAGCGATATCTTCTAACATCGCTTTACGACGATCACCAAAGCCAGGGGCTTTAACCGCACAGACTTTCACGATACCGCGCATATTGTTCACAACCAGTGTAGCTAATGCTTCACCTTCCACGTCTTCAGAGACAATCAGCAGCGGACGGCTTGATTTAGCCACTTGCTCCAGAGCTGGCAGTAAGTCACGGATGTTTGAGATTTTTTTGTCGAATAACAGCACATACGGATCTTCCAGTTCTGCTGTCATAGTTTGTTGGTCGTTAACAAAGTATGGAGACTGGTAACCACGGTCAAACTGCATACCTTCAACGACATCTAATTCGTTTTCAAAGCCGCTACCATCTTCAACAGTGATAACGCCTTCTTTACCGACTTTTTGCATCGCTTCAGCAATGATTTTACCGACTGATGCATCAGAGTTTGCTGAGATAGTACCTACTTGAGCAATGGCTTTATCATCATCGCAAGGAGATGACATAGTGCGTAATTGCTCAACCGCCGCTTGAACCGCTTTGTCGATACCACGTTTCAGATCCATTGGGTTCATACCTGCAGTAACGGCTTTCATACCTTCACGCAGAATCGCTTGTGCCAACACAGTCGCTGTAGTTGTACCATCACCAGCAGCATCAGAAGTGTGCGAAGCCACTTCTTTTACCATTTGTGCACCCATGTTTTCGTATTTGTTTTCCAGTTCGATTTCTTTCGCCACTGAAACACCGTCTTTCGTGACGGTTGGTGCGCCGAAGCTTTTATCTAAAACAACGTTACGACCTTTTGGTCCCAGTGTCACCTTAACCGCGTTGGCCAATGTATTGACACCTTTAACCATTAACTGACGTGCGTCTGCACCAAATTTGACTTCTTTAGCAGCCATTGTAGTTATTCCTCTTGTTCTTTAAAAAAAGCAAATGAGTCCAGGGATTAGCCTTCGATAACAGCAACGATGTCATCTTCACGCATGACTAACAGTTCTTCACCGTCAACCTTAACTTCAGTACCGGCATATTTGCCAAACAGTACTTTGTCACCCACTTTTACCGCCAAAGGGCGAACTTCGCCTGAATCTGTAACCTTGCCATCACCAGCAGCGAGAATTTCACCACGAGATGGTTTTTCTGCGGCGTTATCAGGGATAACGATACCGCCAGCGCTCATTGTTTCTTCTTCCATGCGACGAACAATCACACGATCATGAAGGGGACGAAGATTCATCTGTATTTCCTCCGAAAAATGTCTATTTAATGACTAACTTAAATTGTAGGGAACTCATACAATGGGGTTACAAAACCTGCTTTCAAGGGGACTAAGCAAAAAAATTTAAATTTTTTTATCGAAGATGATGTTTGTCATCGTCATCGACCACTTCCCCATCAATTACATCACCTTCACGATAATCAGATCGGTAACGTTGTTGTGAAAAAGCACCACTTCGATTTTGTGTGTACAAAATACGACGGTTCTTTGCCATATGCTTAATCACAAGCCTTCTTATATTAGGTATCAACAATAGAAAACCCAAAGTATCCGTGACGAATCCGGGGGTTAACAACATCGCCCCGGCGATGACCAGGCAGACACCTTCTAACATCTCCGTAGCAGGAATTTGCCCGCTTGCCAGCGACTGCTGTGCTCTTTGTAAGGTCTGAAAACCTTGCAAACGTAAAAGAAATGCACCTAATACGGCTGTCGCCACCACCAGAAAAATGGTCGGCAATGCACCAATAACATCGCCAACCTGAATCAAAACATAGATTTCAACGATGGGAATAATTAAAAACAGGAGAAATAAAAATCGAAACATAAGACGTCCATCGTAATAGTTATAACTATGGATATTGGTGCGACTTTGCTGATTTCAAGCCCTGATCGTAAATGTCGCCTAAATACAACAAAAATCAGGATTTGTATCACTGTCACAAAACTGTAACGTTTCCTTCATCATGCTGAAACAATACAGGCATAAGGTGTGCGGGACTTCGGCTCTTACCGAATTGATAAACCAACCTAGAGGATAGTCCCTTGAAATTGAAAACTACATCTTTATTAATTGCCGGTACCTTGTTTGGTGCAGCAATGTTGCCTGCACAGGCAAACAACGAAGCGATGGCTGACCTGTTAAAAGTCCTTCGTGACAAAGGCACCATCAGTGCTGAAGACTACAACATGTTGAAAAATGCTGCAGCTGCTGATCAAGAAAAAACTGAAGCGGCTCAAGCTGAAGTGAAAAAGCAAGTTGAAGAAGCAACAGCGAACATGCCTGTTATCGAAACTGACGGTAAATTAGTTATTGCTGACCGTGAAGGTAACTGGGAATTCCAACCTATCGGCCGTGTTATGTGGGATGCGATTGACACTGACGAAGATGATTCAGGTGCGGAAGATTTCCACGGTACTGAATTACGTCGTGCACGTTTAGGTTTTGAAGGTTCCATCTATGACTGGGGCTACAAATTTGAAGCAGACTTCGCTACCGGTGGTAATAGTGGTAGTGACTCTGAAGTATCGATCAAAGATGCATTCATCAGCTACGGAAACAAATTCAACGATTTAGCCTATGACGTGAAATTAGGTCAATCTCATATCGCTTACGGCTTAAACACAAAAATCAGCTCTAAATACATGACATTCATGGATCGCCCATGGTTTGCTGATAGCACCGTATCTCCTGCACGTGAAAGCGGTGCTGTTTTTTCATTAGCTGAAAAAGATTACAGATGGTTAGTGTCAGCTGGCCTAACTAACGGTGAAATTGAAGGTGGCTCAACAGACAGTAACGGTAGCACATTCTCAGCACGTGCTTCTTTCGTTCCTTACATGCAAGATAAAAATCACCTGATTCAAGTTGGTCTGGGTTATTTAACCAAGGGCGGCGGTGATGACTTCCGTTTCAGACAACGTCTTGTCAGTCATAAAGATGCTACACGTCATTTAGACACATCAACTTTTGAAATTGATGGTGCAGATGCTTACACAGTAGACGCCATGGGCGTATTTGGTTCATTCCATGCAATGGCTGAATACAACGACTTTACTGCAGAACGCACAGCTGGTTCTGATGTGGATATTACTGGCTACGCTGTTGAAGCTGGTTACTTCTTAACAGGCGAATCATTGAAATGGAAAAAAGGTTTTACCTCAGGTATTTCACCTAATTCTTCTGCAGGTGCATGGCAAATTGCAGCACGTTTCGAAACACTGGAGATTGATGACTCAGCTAATAGCGACGAAGCTGACAAATGGACTGTTGGTCTTAACTACTATCCGACAAAAAACACTCGTTTAATGTTGAACTATGACAAAGTTACTGACCTGAAAGTTGATGGCTCAAGCGTAAATTACGAACCATCTGCACTTAAATTCCGTGCACAAGCTTACTGGTAGGCCTTACCTCTGGAAAGCACTGATAAAAGCCTCACCCCAGGGTGGGGCTTTTTTCTGATTAGGAGATATTAGCAAGAGAAGATAAGACGATGACACAAGAAGAATTACACCACTATCACTCATTACAGGAAATTCTCAGTCATGGACGTCTGACAGCTCTGTTTCAACCCATTATATCTCTACACAACCAACAGATTTTTGGTTATGAGGCTTTGATAAGAGGCCCTTCGGATGGCCCTCTTCATTCACCTCTAACCTTATTTGATACAGCCCTTAAACATGATTGTTTGGCTGAATTGGATTTACTTTGTCGAGAAACTGCCATCAAACGCTATGGCCAACTCGGTCTCAAAGAAAAACTTTTCATCAATACGACCCCGGTCGCCATTTTAAATAGTGATTACCCACACGGCTTAACACTGCAATATGTTGAAGAAGCGGGGCTATCAGCACAGCAAGTCATTATTGAATTAACAGAACAATATCCAATTGATGATTATGAATTAATGCGAGCGGCCACTGAACACTATCGTGATATGGGTTTTTCTATTGCCATAGATGATTTAGGTGCCGGCTATTCCGGTTTACGTACCTGGTCTGAACTGAAACCTGACTTCGTTAAACTGGATCGTCACTTTATGCAAAATATCCATGAAGACAGGCAGAAACGTCAATTCGTACAATCAATGATAGATATTGCCCAGAGTATTGGCTGTCAGGTCATTGGTGAAGGCATTGAAGTACGGCAGGAATATATCACGGCCCAAAGTCTGGATATGCGTTTTGTGCAAGGCTATTACTTTGGCAGACCCAATCGCAATCCACAAAAAGAACTCGATGCCAGCCTGTTTGCACAGCGTAAAGAAACGGCCATGCAACGGACTGGTCGCCCCAGAGCCAACACATTAGTTAGCAGTCTGCTTACAGAATTAGACCCTGTCAGACATAACGATACGATAGATCGAATCTCTGAACGCTTCCAAAAGGCGCTCAAACTTAACGCCCTTCCGGTAATCGATGATAATAATCGCGTGGTCGGTATCGTTTGGCGTGATGATTTTATGACTATGTATGCGAGCCGTTTTGGTCGCGAACTCTATGGTAGAAAACCGATTAAAGATTTTATGGATAAAAATCCCATCGTTGTTGAAACTGAGTTGCCACTGAAAAAGCTCAGTTATCAAATCACCAGTCAGGAAGCACATCATCAGCACAGCGCGTTCGTCATTACTGAGCAAGGCCGCTATCGCGGTGTAGGAAGTTTAATGGACTTGCTACGTCAGATTACCGATATGCAAATCACCATGGCTCGCCATGCTAACCCACTAAGTGGTCTGCGGGAAATGTCCCATTAAGTGAGCATACCCGTGAGATTATTGAGCAAAGCCGTGACGCCACTGTCTGTTATTTCGATCTGGATAATTTCAAACCCTACAATGATATTTATGGTTATGGCAAAGGCGATAAAGTCATCAGCCTGACCGCCAAAACATTAACGGAACACGTCGATCAGGACATCGATTTTGTCGGTCATGTTGGCGGTGATGATTTTATTATCTTGTTTGAAAGCAAGGACTGGCAGGAACGCTGTCAGCAAATTTTGCATGCGTTCGAGACGCTTTACCCACAACTGTATAACTTAAGGCATCTTCAACAAGCAGGAATCAACGCAGTTGATCGGCATGGCAATGAAACATTCTATCCACTGCTTAGCTTATCTATCGGCGCGGTAAGAATTTTAGACTTTGCGAATATAAAAGCAGAAATTGATCTGACCGAATACGCCAGTAAAGCAAAATCAATGGCTAAACGGCTTACGGGTAACAGTCTGTATCAGCTCAAGCCAGCGAATGAGAACGAGGTTATCCAAAAGCCCCGTATACGTTTAGTCACCGAACAATAGCAGCCTGCTAGACAGCTGTTTCGTATGCAACCTGTTCCAGCACAAACTCGACACGTTGACGTACTTTTTCACGTGTCTCACGAAATAGGGCTATCACCTCTTCTTCTGTGCCTCGCATTTTTGCAGGGTCAGGTAGAGGCAGGTGAACCTTTACCGTATGGGGACTAAGCAATGGACACTGCTCTTCAGCGTTGTCACACAATGTCACTAACAAATCCGCCCATTCCAGCATTTCGCCGTTCACACGGATGGATTCCTGCTGAGAAATATCAATCCCAACTTCAGACATGATTTTAATCGCGCGCTGATTTTGCCCATGCGCTTCTATGCCAGCAGATTTAATCTCGACTTCTTCGCCGGCTAATGCTCTTGCCCAGCCTTCGGCCATTTGTGAACGGCATGAATTGCCTGTGCACAAGAACATGACTCTTATCTTTTCCATTTCTAACCCTTTTTTTATAGCAGGCCGACCATAACAAACCAATATGACAAAGCAGTTACGGTGACATAACATTTTGATTTATTGTTAATTCCTAATTCAGACTTGAAGCGAACAGCATCGCTTCTGTTAAAATGCCTGTTTATCAAAGAATGAAGATCTCAATTGTGAAAAAACTTATTGGTCATATCCTCATTTCAGCAGCGCTGCTGACACCTATCTTCGCCCAAGCACAGACTACGCGTTATGTGTCGGATAAACTCGAAATTACCATGCGAAATGGGCAAGGAGTGAAATTCAACATTCGTAAAATGCTGGAGTCCGGTACACGACTCGAAGTATTGGAAACCGACCCGGCAGGTTATTCAAAAGTCAGAACCACCGATGGTGTTGAAGGTTGGGTGTTAACCCGATATCTAACCAATACCCCCAGCGCGCGCGATCAACTTGAAGCCAGCCAAAAACGTGTTGCCAATCTGGAACTGGAAATTGCGAAATATAAAGAAGAGATATCGTCTTTAAGTGATCAGAACTCTGACGTTGATACACAAAATATGTCGTTAAAAGAAAAGTCACAACGTTTGAGTAAAGAACTGGACGACCTCCGTCGTACCGCGTCAAATGCCGTGGCTTTAGATAACGAAAATCGCCAACTGAAAGAAAAGCTGCAGGAAATCGATCACGAAAATCAGTCTCTGGTTATCGAAAACAATGCATTGAAAGATAACAGCACTCGTAGTTGGTTTCTGGTTGGCGCCGCAGTGTTATTTGCCGGAATTCTGTTAGGCATTATTCTACCTCGATTAAAGGTTCGTAAAAAGGATAGCTGGGGCAGCCTCTGATAACAGATTATTATCTCGTCAATAAAAAAGGACGCATCGAGCGTCCTTTTTTCTTCCTACAACCAGTCTATTAAGCACGCTTTTTGTGTCCATCTCTCAGATGAGACAAGCCTTCTCCAGCTAAAGAGCCACCATCAATCTGATACGCCTTACCAAAGCCTTTCACATAACGGCCACCGATAGGGTTTAGCTTAAATAACTTAAAATCGCTCAATTGACTTAAGTTTTGTATGCGATCGCCATGACGATCGGTTAAACACTGAATACCCACATCCCAGTCTGCAGAATCGACTGGCAATAGTTCTGTGGTCGGACTAGCGGGAGCATTTGAACAGAAACTTACGGTATCGCCCTCGCGGAGCCAGCTCAAACCGTAAAACCCTGTACAAAATCACCCTGGTCGCTTTATCTCTGAATAATCCTCATGATGATTGCTCGCCATTTTCAAGGGTTCTTCCACTGGCTGCCTTTGGCGGCATCAATGTACTTGTAGAGCGTGGGCTTTGAAATCCCCATCATTTTGCAGATTTGATCCACCGTGTGTTTCTTCTCGTCGTATAACTTCACGGCCAGGGCCTGTTTGTCTTTGTTGAGTGCTTTGGGCCTGCCGCCTTTTCGTCCACGTGCTCGCGCCGCCTGGAGGCCTGCCTGGGTACGTTCGCGGATCAGGTTACGTTCGAACTCGGCTAACGCACCGAAGATATGAAAGATTAGCTTGCCGGAGCTGGATGAGGTGTCGATGGCTTCCTGGAGGCTCTTCAAGCCAATCCCCTTGAATTCAAGCAACGTCACCATCTCGATCAAGTCTTTTAGTGACCGGCTGAGCCGATCTAGTCGCCAGACCACTATGGTGTCACCGGCTCTCGCATACTGCAAAGCCTGGTGCAGTCCTGGTCGTTCAGCTTTGGCACCGCTAAGTTGATCCTCGAAGATATTTTCACACCCAGCTTGGCTGAGAGCATCTCTTTGCAAGTTGAGGTTTTGATCATCGGTCGAGACTCGTGCATAACCAACCAGCATATGCTTCTCACTCTCCAGGCAAACTTTACAAATTTCGGGCTTCTTCCGCCGAGCCTAAAAAGTTGGCGGTTATCGCAGCTACCCGGTCATCACTCAAAAGTTAATATACTCGTTGGGCAAAAATGAATATTAACATTGAAATATTGACCCAGTATATTAACTTCACCTCTGCTGCAATTCCGTTGCCTTTTAAGGGTCGTACGGATTGGTTAATAAAACGAGGGTTTTCTTTACCGCTCCAAAATCAGAGCGTTCTATAGTTATTAGAATTACATTATAATTGAATTATCATAGTTATGATGTGAGGAACTTAAAGGTGGAGAACAAGACAGCGCGTTTTACCGTATTGATGGACCCACGAAAAAAACAAGCCTTCGAAAGACTGTGTGCTTCCCAGGATTTAACCCCGTCTCAGGTTGTCAGGCAGCTGATCCGCGAATACCTGGAGAAGCACGATGTGAGTTACTTGGAGGATGAGTCAAATGCAGTCAACAATCCGCAGGTGAAACTTTAGTCACAATCTTTTTTGCTGCGTTGCTCAGACGATGACAAAAAATATTTACGGCTAGTATTAAGAAATTGTTGAACAGGATCGCTTTCGGCTACTTTCTGGCTATGTTGCTCCTCTGCGCTTTCATTTCGACGCGTTTTCAGAAAATCCAATGCCTCATCAAAACTAGAGAAATGGTTCGTTTCGCCAATTAAATTGATGATCCCAACCTTTATTAATTTATCCCTGACGCGACTGTTAGCGCCGGAGAGCATGACATTGACTCCGCGTTTTTGAAGGTCTCTTATGACTTCTTCCAGCGTTTGTAACCCCGTTATGTCAATAAACGGCACCCATTTTAAACGAATGATCAGATGCTGCGGGTCCGTATGGGTTCCAGCCAAGGCTCGTTCGAAATTTTCAACCGCACCAAAGAAGAAAGGGCCTTCTACAGCAAAAACCAACACACCTGGTGGAAGGTTAATAAAGCCTTTATGAGAAAATTCCTGTGTCAGTTCCTGCTCGGTAGACTGTCGCACTTCGACGCTGGTAGCCATTCTCCGAAGAAAATGGAGAGTTGCCAATATAACACCAATATTGACCGCGACAACCAGATCCGCAAATACGGTCAGAGTAAAGGTCACTAACAAGATGGCAACGTCTGCGCGAGGTGCACGGCGCACCATTTTAACAAAATGCTTGGCTTCACTCATGTTCCAAGCCACTACAAAAAGTATGGCCGCTAATGTTGCGAGTGGAATATGCACGGCCAAGGGAGCTAGTAGCAGCAAAATAACAATCAACGTAATCGAGTGAACAATACCAGCAATAGGGCTTGTGCCACCATTGCGAATATTGGTCGCTGTTCTTGCAATTGCCCCAGTCGCTGCAAAACCGCCAAAAAAAGGCGCGATAATATTTGCCAACCCCTGGCCAACCAGTTCCTGATTGGAGTCATGCCGAGTGCCGGCCATTCCGTCAGCCACGACGGCAGACAATAGAGACTCTATGGCGCCTAACATGGCTATCGTAAAAGCCGGACCAATCAATTCAATGACTTCTCCCCACGTGATAGAAGGAGCGGCAAACTCTGGTAATCCGTGTGGAATGCCGCCGAAAGCCGTGCCAATCGTCTTTATACCTTCAAACTGAAAGGTTATTTGAATTAAGGTTGTCACGACTAAAGCTACCAAAGGGCCTGGGACACGCTTCAGACCAGGCAGTTTGGGACTGTAAATGACCAACGAAATTGCGAGCACAGCTAATAAAGTGGTTGCGAGGTCAAACTGGGGAAATACCTGCAGTAAGTTATACAGTTTGGTGTGAAAGTGCTCCCCGACTACCTCGGGCAGCCCAAAAAAATATTTCCATTGTCCGACCCAGATAATGACGCCAATTCCGGCTGTAAATCCAACGATGACAGGATCCGGGATAAACTTTATGATACCGCCCATTTTCGCCAAGCCAAGCAACAACAAGATCACACCTGCCATCAGGCTTGCGATCTGCAAACCTTCAATACCGTATTTTGCGGTGATCCCAGATAAAACGACAATAAAAGCGCCGGTGGGGCCGGCAATTTGAAGTCGGGTTCCCCCAAATATAGATACAAACAAACCGGCAACAATTGCGGTATATAGGCCTTGTTCGGGTTTCGCACCCGATGCAATCGCAAATGCCATAGCAAGAGGTAAAGCCACAACACCAACAATCACGCCTGCAACAATATTGCTAAGCCAATGATTTCGGTTAAGAAGCCCCGCTTTTTTTGCCTCCAAAATCGCTAACATGGTTGTGCCCTACACTGGAATAACATGATAATAATATTATCATATAATTATCATGTATCAGCAATTGGTATACTTGATGCTATGACTGCGGCTCCAGGATTCCTTAAAACGAAAAAACGCTATCAATCCATTGCGCTACCTCATGATTTCTCCGATGAGGAAATGGTCAGAGACTGGACGCTATCGGAGGCAGACAAGAAAGAAGTCAATCGCTACCGCACCAACTCCCGCTTGTTCATTGCTATTCAACTTTGTGCCGTGCGCCTGTATGGCCGTTTCCTAGTGGAGGTCAACGATCTGTCGCGACGCATTGTAAGCTACCTAAACAGCCAGCTCGAATTACCACCATCGCTGACCATCAACACCCCGGATCGGGATGCCACTTTTTCCGAGCAACGCAAAAACATCCTGACCT
Organism: Methylophaga thalassica MP; assembly: GCF_000214595.1. Classification (GTDB taxonomy): domain Bacteria; phylum Pseudomonadota; class Gammaproteobacteria; order Nitrosococcales; family Methylophagaceae; genus Methylophaga; species Methylophaga thalassica. The sequence goes on from NZ_AFIG01000001.1 coordinate 33,901, forward strand.
ACCTGGGCTTTTCCAAATACGATGACAACGCCGGGGCCTGCTTGGAAAAGTGGTTGTCGAAACAGGCCGGGCAAGGTTGCTTACCGGACGAACTGTTTTTGCGGGCAGAGCAGTATTTACTGAATGCCAAGGTGATCCTGCCAGGACCAAGTGTTATGGAACGCTTGATTATCAGTGTTTGCTCTGATGTGCATGAGCGACTGTTTGAATCTCTTTACCAGCAATTATCAGCGGAAATCCGGCGAGCCATCGATGAGCTGTTGACCGCCGTACCTGGAGATCAGCGTTCACTGTTCTACCATCTGAAAGAATATCCACCTTCGGCCACCATCACTTCGATTCAAAGCTACTTGGAGCGGTACTGGTCTCTTGATGGTACCGGCATCGATGCCATTGAATCCCGAATCGTGGATCCGGCCTTTATGGATTACCTCTACAAACTGGCGCGCCGTTACAATGCCAAGGACATCAAACGGTTCAAGGAAAACAAACGCTATTCTCTGATGCTGTGTTTCCTGCTGGAAACACGCAAGGTAGTGCTGGATCACCTGGTGAAAATGCACGACCAGTACATACTGGATATGCTGCGTAAGGGAAAGCAGGTTCACGAGAAAAAGCACCGTGAATTTCGCAAACGCCAAAAGAAAGCCATCGATATGGTGCTCAATGTCACCCACTTGCTCCTGGAATGGCCAGATGACAGTCCGTTGAACAAGGTGGATTTGTGGCAACGTATTGATGAAAAGAAGCTGCTGGAATCCGTAGATGATTTACATATCTTCAAGCGCCTGGAAGAGCGCGGCTATGGTAATCTGCTACTGGCCCGTTATCCCAGTTTGCGCAAGTATTTCCCGGAATTCCTGCACCTGCCGTTCCAGGCCAAGCCCGGTAGCGAACCACTCCTGAAGTCCATACACCTGATACGCCAGCTCGACGCCGGTGAACTGAAAATCCTGCCCGAAGATGTGCCGACTTACTTCATTCCCAAGGAGCTGCGACGCTGCCTGAAAGGCAAAAACGGCAAAATCCAGCGCAACGCCTGGGAACTGGGCGTGGCGATGGCTATGAAGGAGGCTCTTCGCTCCGGGGACTTGTTTCTGCCCAAGAGCAAACAGCACGTCTCTTTCTGGGATTTGATGCTGAACCCGTATCGTTGGGAGGACACCCGCGAAGCCGCCTACAAGGACCTTCAGCAACCGTTCAAAGACCAGGTAAAAGCACAATTGATTCTGCAATTCCACCAGAGCGTGGGCGAAGCAGACAAGCGTTTCGACCTGGATACCTTCGCTGTCATCAAGGGTGGCAATCTCAAGCTGAAACGCGACGACAAGGCAGAAATACCGGAGGCGGTAAAGAAACTCCAGAAGGTCATTGATGCCAGTATGCCTACCATTCGCATTGAGCAATTACTGATGGAAGTGGACAGGGAAACCAATTTCAGCCGCCACTTTATCCCGGTACAGCAGCACCATTCCAGGCCGAAGAAATTTTACAAAACGCTGATCTCAGCACTGATCTCCCAAGCCACTAACCTGGGCGTGGTAGCGATGAGCGCGAGCGTCGATGGTGTGACAGTGGATATGCTGCGCCACGTCTTGCAGTTCTACGTGCGCGAAGAAACCATCACAGCGGCCAGTGCCGAGATTGTGAACCAGCATCACCAGTTGCCGTTTAGTGTGGTACACGGCGCTGGCCAAGTGTCGTCATCGGATGCACAACGCTTCCGTATCCGGGCCGACAGCCTGTTGGCGGCTTACTATCCTCGATACTACGGCTACTATGAGAAAGCGATCGGCATCTATACCCATGTGTCCGATCAATACTCGGTATACAGCACCAAGGCCATTTCCTGTAATCCAAGGGAAGCCCTGTACGTTCTCGATGGCCTGCTGGAAAACAATACGATCTTGCAGATCCGCGAACATACTACCGACACCCATGGCTACACCGAAATCATCTTTGCGCTGTGCTACTTGCTGGGGTACTACTTCATGCCCCGGATCCGCGACCTCAAGGATCAGCAGCTCTACCGGGTGGAGCGCAATGTCAATTACGGTGTATTCACCCCTTTACTGAACAAGACGGCGGATTTGGATATTGTTGAAGAACAGTGGGATGAAATGATTCATGTAGCCACGTCGTTAAAAGAACGTACGGCACCGGCGCACGTAATTGTGGAGCGGCTGACCAACAGCTTTCCCTCTGACAGGTTGGCGAAGGCCTTCACCAATCTGGGCAGGATCATTAAAACCGAGTACATCCTGCGTTACATTACCGACAAGGATTTGCGCCGAACGGTTCAACTCCAGCTCAACAAAGGTGAGTACCGGCACAATCTTCCACGCTGGATCTTCTTTGCCAACCAGGGTGAGTTCACCACCGGTGACTACCTGGAGATCATGAACAAGGCGAGCGCGTTGAGCCTGGTATCCAATGCTATCTTGTACTGGAACACATCCAGGATCAGCAAAATCGTCGATGAACTCCGAAAACAAGGTGAGACAGTAGACGATGACCTTCTAGCCCATATCTCCCTATTGCCGTACAAACACGTGTTGCCGAATGGAACATACTTTGTCGAAGGAGAGGCTAAATCCGATGATGAGTAATAATTCCTAAGCGTATGTTTTCTTACCGCTGGACTTCACTGGTTATTTTACAGACAGGGTAATTCTGCTCAGAAATTTACGGTTTGGGATGAACCGACAAAGGGGAAACCGTAAGTTTCTGTTCAAATGCCCCCGCTAGTCCATCACTAGCGAGTGGAAACCTAGCTCAGGCCATGTTTTTTTACATGGTAAAAATGTGAATGAATGGTCTCGTCGAGAGCGTGCGAAACACTTAGGTATTTTGCCCCAATCATCACAATTAACCTTTCCCTTTAGTGCAAGTGAAGTCGTGGCGATAGGTGCGACGCCGCTGTCTCTATCTGCTGATGAGTTAGCTCAGCAAACACGATTTTGGATGGAAAAAACCGATACCTGGCAATTTGCCGATCGGTTGTTCACCAGCCTCTCTGGTGGAGAGCGGCAACGCGTGCAGCTAGCGCGAATATTACTCCAGGTATCACAAGCCGAAAAACCACCTGTTGTTTTGTTGGATGAACCCACATCAGCACAAGACTTAGGTCAACAGCATCATTTATTACAACTCGTTCGTCAGCTTAGTCATGAATCACAATTCTCGATCGTGGCCATTTTGCATGATCTTAACCAAGCAACGCGTTATGCCGATAAGATTTGGTTGCTAAATCAGGGTAAAATGTTTGCTCAAGGTTCACCACAGGCGATATTAACACCTGATACCGTCAGTGCGGTCTGGGGTTATATTCCTGAGAAACTGATCACCCAAGCAGGAAACAACGTTCTAATTTAATGACTTTATATGACTGACAAAAGCAGCTATGAGCTGAGCGGCATCCTCAAGCAAGCCCTTCTGTACAAAAAGCATCTCGTCAAAGCCAATATCATTGCGCTACTGGCGACACTCTGTGCCGTGCCTGTTCCTCTATTATTGCCTCTGATGGTTGACGAAGTGTTACTCGAAGAGCCAGGCCCAACCGTCGCCTTCATTCAGCAATTCAGTCCAGATAGCTGGCATGGTCCGGTTTTATATATTTTGGCTGTGTTGTTATTTACATTGGTGTTACGTGTGGCATCGGTCATTTTGAATGTGGCTCAGTCACGTTATTTCACCCTTATTGCTAAACGCATCACCTTCCGCATTCGGCAAAAACTGATTAAACGGCTGGGTAGAATTGCCATCAGTGAATATGAGACCCGTGGTAGCGCGGGCATTGCCTCACATTTTGTTACCGATATTGAGGTGATTGATAATTTTATCGGCAATACCATCAGTCGATTTATCGTAGCGACACTAAGTATTATCGGTACAGCAGTGATATTGCTGTTTTTACACTGGCAACTGGCGTTATTAATTTTGTTTATGAATCCGCTGGTGATCTATTTCACTATGGTGGTTGGTAAACATGTCAAAGAGCTTAAAAAGAAAGAAAACGCCGCCTTTGAGATTTTCCAACAGAGCCTGACTGAAACACTGGATGGTATTCAGCAAATACGTACCGCTAACCGTGAAAAACATTATCTACTTCGTGTTATCGATAATGCACGTCAAGTGAGAAACCATGCCTCGGAATTTGCCTGGAAAAGTGATGCGGCAAACCGCTTTTCCTTTGTGATATTTCTGTTTGGCTTTGATGTGTTTAGAGCTGTCAGCATGTTTATGGTGATTTTCTCAAACTTAAGTATTGGTGAGATGTTCGCCGTATTTGGTTATCTCTGGTTTATGATGAGCCCGGTGCAAGAAATACTGAATATCCAATATTCGTTTTATTCTGCCAGCGCCGCCGTTTCACGACTCAATAGCTTATTCAGCATGCATGAGGAAGTGACTTATCCAAATGAGGTCAATCCTTTTGTAGATGGGCAGCCGAGCAGCATTCGTATAGAAAACCTACACTTTAAATATGGTGATAATAATAAAGTGCTTAGCGGCGTTTCGCTGAATATCAACGCAGGTGAAAAGGTCGCTTTAGTCGGCGCCAGCGGTGCAGGGAAATCAACGCTGGTGAATGTCTTACTGGGTTTATATCCCGCTGATGAAGGCATGGTATTTTTTAATGATGTGCCTGTCAGTAAGATCGGTTTAGATACCGTTCGGGAGCACGTCTCGACTGTATTGCAAAGCCCCGCTTTATTTAATGATACCGTTCGTCAAAATATAACGATGGGCCGTGTTTATAAAGATGAGGCTATCTGGGAGGCCATTCGAATTGCTCAGATAGAAACGGTGATTCAGGATCTCCCTCAGCAACTAGATACCATCATAGGTCGTGATGGCGTGAAGTTATCTGGTGGTCAACGTCAGCGTCTGGCGATTGCCCGCATGGCATTAGTCAATCCCAGCGTTGTAGTTCTCGATGAAGCCACATCGGCTTTAGATAGTGAAACGGAATATCAGCTACATAATGCCTTAGAAAACTATCTGCAAAATCGTACTACCATCATTATTGCTCACCGCCTGAGTGCCGTAAAACAAGCCGATCGGATTATTGTGTTTGATGGTGGCGAAATTATTGCTGAAGGCAGCCATGATTCATTAATTAATCAGGATGGTTTGTACCAAAAGCTTTACGCACAACAGATATAAAAAAGCCCGGTCGAACCGGGCTTTTTTTTATTTTCTAGCGACGCTTGAGCTGTTCTACATCCCGAACAGCACCTTTCGCCGCCGAAGTCGTTAATGCTGCATAGGCTTGCAGTGCTAAACTCACTTCACGTTCACGGCCAATGGGTTTCCAGGCATCATCACCCCTTGCTTCCATGGCTGCACGACGATGAGCCAGTTCTTCGTCACTTAATTCAACATTGATCTTACGATTAGGGATATCAATATGAATGATATCGCCTTCTTCAACTAAGCCAATATTACCGCCTTCAGCTGCTTCAGGTGAGGCGTGACCAATAGACAAACCCGATGTACCACCAGAGAAGCGGCCATCGGTTAACAAAGCACACGCTTTACCCAAGCCTTTTGACTTCAGGTAACTGGTGGGATACAGCATTTCCTGCATGCCTGGCCCACCTTTCGGACCTTCATAACGGATAAGGACAACATCACCTTCTTTGATATCTCCCCTTAAGATAGCCGCTACAGACTCGTCTTGAGATTCAAAAATACGGGCTGGGCCGGAAAAGGTCAGAATAGATTCATCCACACCTGCCGTTTTCACAATACAGCCATCTTCAGCCAAGTTGCCATAAAGCACAGCCAAACCGCCATCTTTGCTGTAAGCATGCTCGACATCACGAATACAACCATTTTCACGGTCCAGATCCAGCTCTGGCCAGCGACAATTCTGACTAAAGGCTTGTTGGGTTGGAATACCCGCAGGACCTGCAAGATAGCGTGTTAATGCAGGCTCATATTGGCTACGCTTAACATCCCATTGTTTTAAGCCTTCACCCATCGTTTTACTATGAACAGTAGGTGCGTCCGTATGTAAAAGACCCGCCGCGGCCAACTCCCCCAGGATAGCGATAACGCCACCAGCACGGTGTACATCTTCCATATGGTATTTATTGGTAGCCGGCGCGACTTTACATAAGTTCGGAATTTTACGAGACATACGGTCAATATCTGCCATAGTGAAATCAACTTTCGCTTCATTCGCAGCAGCTAATAAATGGAGTACGGTATTAGTCGAACCGCCCATCGCGATATCCAAAGCAATGGCATTTTCAAACGCAGCTTTAGTCGCAATCGAACGTGGCAGTACGTCAACTTCATCATTTTCGTAATAACGTTTTGCTAAATCGACAATACGACGGCCCGCTTCCAGAAACAGTTCTTCCCGATCCGCATGGGTCGCTAACAAAGAACCATTACCCGGTAAAGACAACCCTAATGCTTCTGTCAGACAGTTCATCGAGTTTGCCGTAAACATACCAGAACATGAACCACATGTCGGACAAGCGCTACGCTCAACCTGCTCAACATCGGCATCGCTAACATGCTCATCCGCCGCTTGAACCATGGCATCAACCAGATCCAGTTTGACGTCTTTGCCGGCCAATTTTGTTTTACCGGCTTCCATCGGGCCACCAGAAACAAAAATAACCGGAATATTCAGGCGCATGGCGGCCATTAACATTCCAGGCGTGATTTTGTCGCAATTTGAAATACAGACAATCGCATCCGCACAGTGCGCGTTAACCATGTACTCAACAGAGTCAGCGATAATGTCGCGCGATGGCAAACTGTAAAGCATGCCACCATGCCCCATGGCGATACCGTCATCAACGGCAATGGTATTAAATTCTTTCGCAACACCGCCCGCTTTTTCGATTTCGCGCGCAACCAGTTGACCCAGATCTTTTAAGTGAACATGTCCGGGAACAAACTGCGTAAACGAGTTAGCCACGGCGATGATAGGTTTGTTGAAATCATCATCTTTCATTCCTGTAGCCCGCCACAAGGCGCGTGCACCAGCCATATTTCTGCCGGCAGTAGATGTTCTTGAACGATATTGAGGCATGCGAAATCTCTCCAAAATCTGTTTTGCTCCATGTAACCCTTAGATCACACGGTAATAATCTGATAAATTTTACACGACACTCGGCAAGCGTGCTGAGTCTGAGATAAAAAGAACATTAATGAACGACACTGTAAAGCCTGTTACACCACAAAACTTAGCCACAACAACAAGCTGGTTTCGTACCGCCGCGCCTTATATTCATAGTCATCGTGGCGCTACATTTGTCATTGCTTTTGATGGCGAAACTATCGATAGCCAAGAATTTGAACCGTTACTGCATGATATCTCTATTCTTAATAGTTTAGGAATCAAACTCGTACTGGTATACGGTGCCAGACCGCAAATTGAAGCAAGTTGCATTCAACAGAATGTTCCTGTCCGTTATCACAGTGGTTTGCGGGTAACTGATGATGTCAGTCTCGTTATCGCCAAAGCCGCAATTGGTAAACTTCGCCTCGACATTGAATCGAAATTATCCTTTGGTCTACCCCATACTCCGATGGCCGATGCCCGCATTCGCTGCATCAGTGGCAATTTAGTTATCGCCAGACCGGCTGGCATTATTGATGGTGTGGATCTTGGTCATACTGGCGAAGTTCGTCGCATTGATAGCGAAGGTATTAATCAGCAGTTAGCTGCGGGGAATATCGTATTACTCCCCCCGCTAGGTTACTCGTTAACCGGTGAAAGCTTTAATGTGTCAGCAGAATCTATCGCTACCGAAGTTGCGACAGCACTACGCGCTGACAAACTCATTTTTATTGGTCACAGTAATAAGACCATGCCACGTGAACTGACAGTTGATGAAGCACAAAAAACGTTGTCTTCTCATCCCTCATTACCGGCCGCGGTCAAGGCATGTAAAGCCGGTGTGACTCGGGTTCATATTCTGGACAGAGCCATCAACGGCGTATTGTTACAAGAACTATTTAGTCGTGATGGTGCCGGCACCCTGGTCACCGCAACCTCTTTCGAAACCACAAGACAAGCTGTGATCGATGACGTCGGCGGAATATTAGAATTACTCCAGCCATTGGAAGAAAAAGGCATTGTCGTAAAACGGTCCAGAGAATTGCTCGAGCGTGAAATTGATCATTTCACCGTGATGGAACGTGATGGCAGTGTGGTCGCTTGTGCTGCGCTCTACCCTTATCCTGAAAATGATATGGCTGAGCTCGCTTGCCTTGCAGTTTCCAATCACTATCAAAGCCATGGTAGAGGTAAACAGTTATTAGCAGTATTGGAGCAATCCGCTCAGGCGCAAGGTATCAATCATCTCTGTGTGCTGACCACACAAACAGCCCATTGGTTTTTGGAACAAGGTTTCAAGCCTGCAGAGATTGCAGACCTCCCCGTAGCCAAGCAAGCCCTGTATAACTACCACCGTAATTCACGCGTATTTAGAAAGCAGCTGGCTTAGCGATTCTTTTTGTTACTCAGCTTGCGACGGTACTCGGGGAATAACAATGGCGCGAATTCGTGTAATGCTTTTTCATAAACGCGACGTTTAAAAAACACGATCTCATCAACAGGGGTCCAGTAATCGACCCAACGCCAGTCATCAAACTCCGGTTTTTCATGCAGGTTAAGTTTGACGTCTTCTTCCTTGCCGGTGAAGCGCATTAAAAACCAGCGCTGCTTCTGGCCAATGCAAAGCGGCTTATTACCGTATCGCAGGTAACGTTTCGGCAACCTGTAACGCAACCACCCGCGAGTGGAAGCAATTAACTCAACATGTTCTGGCAGTAAACCCACCTCTTCCGTAAGCTCACGATAAGCTGCTTGCTCAGGAGTCTCATGGGACTTAATCCCCCCCTGAGGAAACTGCCACGAATCATGTTGCGCACGCTGCGCCCACAACACCTGATTCTCTTCGTTGCAGAGTATTATCCCTACATTAGGCCTGAAGCCATCTTTATCAATCACGACTTAAGTCTCTGGCTGGCTGAGCGCAATCACCCCCAGCGGTTTATTCTCAATTAGCGATTAGATTATTAAAAGCACTGTCAGTATGCAATGCATTTTGACATACAATAGTCGTATTTTTGATCCAAACGGAGACTTTTTCTGCATCATGGCGTTGGCAATTTTTGATTTAGACAATACTTTATTGGCTGGTGATAGCGACTATTTATGGGGCCGATACCTGTGTGAAAATAACATTGTAGATGAGGTTGCATACAGAACTGCCAACGATCATTTCTACCAGCAATATGTTAATGGCACATTGGATATTTACGAATTTCTGGAATTTGTATTTACGCCCTACGCCAATCATTCCATGCAGGAACTTAAAAGCTGGCGTGCGGCATATCTGGATGAAAAAATTAAACCGATTATCTTGCCAGCGGGTATTGAGCTCATCGAAAAACATCGAGCCAAGGGCGATACCTTACTGATCATTACCGCAACCAATAGCTTTCTGACTCAACCTATTGCCGAACTTTTGGGTATCGAACATCTTATTGGCACCGAACCTGAAATGATCGACGGTGAGTTTACTGGCAAAGTATCCGGCCCTCCATCATTCCAGCATGGCAAAATCGAACGTTTGAAAATGTGGTTAAAGCAGCGGGATGAAGATATGGAAAACAGTATTTTCTACAGTGACTCCCATAATGATATTCCATTATTAGAATTAGTTGATACTGCCGTGGCTGTTGATCCGGATGACAAGCTTGAAGCTGTCGCGAAGGAAAAAGGCTGGAAAATTCTCAGTTTGCGTTAATAATTGTTACAATTCATCGTTTTTTATCATTCATAATCAGGCCGTCAATATGGAATGGGAAGTTGTTATTGGGTTAGAAATTCATACCCAACTCGCCACCAAGTCTAAAATTTTCTCTGGTGCTGCCACCGCATACGGTGCCGAACCTAATACACAAGCATGTGCTGTGGACCTAGGTTTACCGGGCGTGTTACCTGTACTCAACGCTGAAGCAGTCAGAATGGCCATTAAATTTGGCCTCGCCGTTGATGCCGAAATTTCTGAACGTTCAGTCTTTGCTCGCAAAAATTACTTCTATCCTGACTTACCAAAAGGCTATCAAATCAGCCAATATGAGCTACCCGTAGTGGGTAAAGGCCATATCAATATTGAGCTGGAAGATGGCACAGAAAAAGTGATAGGTATCACCCGTGCTCACCTTGAAGAAGATGCCGGTAAATCACTGCATGAAGACTTTGATGGCCAAACTGGTATTGATTTAAACCGTGCTGGCACGCCTTTATTAGAGATTGTTTCTGAACCTGATATGCGTAGTGCAAAAGAAGCCGTTGCCTACATGAAAAAAATTCATTCTCTGGTTCGCTATCTCGAAATATGTGATGGCAATATGCAGGAAGGTTCTTTCCGCTGTGATGCTAACGTTTCTGTTCGACCCAAAGGCCAGGAAAAATTTGGTACACGTGCTGAACTGAAAAACATCAACTCTTTCCGTAATGTTGAACGTGCGATTAATTACGAAATCGAACGTCAGATTGATGTACTGGAATCTGGTGGCGAAGTGGTTCAGGAAACCCGTCTGTATGATGCAGACAAAAATGAAACACGCGCTATGCGCAGCAAAGAAGAAGCGAATGACTACCGCTACTTCCCGGATCCTGATTTGCTGCCTCTTATCGTTGATGATGCCACTATCAACGAAATTAAAGCGACATTGCCCGAATTACCGAATGAAAAACGTGACCGTTTCGTTAATGAACTAGGTCTGTCTCTCTATGATGCATCAGTCTTAACCAGCAGCCGTGAGCTGGCAAGCTACTTCGAATCATTGTTGCAAGCCACCGGAGGCAAAGATGCCAAGCAGTGTGCTAACTGGGTTATTGGTGATGTATCCGCTGCGTTAAATAAGGCTAATCTGGATATCTCAGAATCACCAGTTAGCGCAGAACAACTGGCCAGCGTATTAAACAGAATCAGTGACAATACAATTTCTGGCAAGATTGCCAAAACGGTATTTGAAGCATTATGGGCTGGCGAAGGCAAAGATGCGGATGAAATCATTGAAAACAAAGGCCTGAAACAAGTCACTGACACCGCCGCTATTGAAGCGATGGTGGATGAGGTTCTGGCAAATAATCCAGACCAGGTTCAACAATATCGGGATGGTAAGGAACAGCTGATAGGCTTCTTTGTAGGTCAAATCATGAAAGCCTCAAAAGGCAAGGCTAACCCAGCTCAGGTCAATGAATTATTAAAGAAAAAACTCAACGGATAATCAATATCCAAAACCAAGAGAAACCGAAAAAGCCGCATTTATGCGGCTTTTTATTTTCAATTTTACGTTCTCATTGTGAGGCAGCTCACAAATTCCTATTCACCTGATTCCCCTTCACAGCTAAACGATGTAGTATCACTCGATGGATTTGTTACGCTTTTTTGACTATGGCGCTAAAAGCCAATGATGGAGCAAAGGTTCACCAACCAATGAAGTTTGTACAGGAGCACCTCCCCGCCAAGACGGGTTTAAATAAATTACCGTCGGCCTCTCCCTTACCTGAAGCCAACTGGGTTCTCGTTTTCGGTTCTGTGAGCCGCTTCAATGATAAAGGTTTTGCTAAAACCATAAAAAAACGCTATCCAAATGCAGAAATCATTGGCTGCACTACTTCGGGCGAGATTACTGGTGATGGCGTTTATGACGACAGCATCCATATCACCGCCATGCAATGGGAACGAAGCACTCTCCGGTTTATTAGCAAACCAGTGAATAGTATGGAACAGTCTCATGCTTTGGGTGCACAAATCGCTGCTGAATTAAAAATGGACGATCTGAAAGGCGTCTTTGTGCTCAGTGATGGTTTGAATGTCAATGGTTCAGAGTTGGTAGAAGGCCTTCAGGAAATTTTACCAAACGTTCCTATCACAGGGGGGTTAGCAGGTGACTCTGCTGCATTTAAACAGACTCTGTTAATCAATAATGACAAGATTCAGGATCGTGTGGTGATTGCCGTTGGTATTTACGGTGAGGATGCCATCGTCACCAGTGGTGCCTTAGGTGGCTGGCAACCGTATGGTCCTCCCAGACAAATTACGCGTTCAAACAAAAATGTTGTATATGAGCTGGATAATAAACCGGCTTTACCACTTTATAAGATGTATATCGGTTATTACGCTAATCAATTACCCGCTTCAGGGCTGAATTTTCCATTTGCGATCATGGATGAGAAGAATGTTAATGTAATCAGAACATTGCTCGCCATTAACGAAAAAGAAAATAGCCTAACCTTTGCGGGTAATATCAAAGAAGGTTCAACCGTGCGTTTTCTAAAGTCAGATCATGACCGTTTGGTGCTTGGTGCCAGTGAAGCAGCCAGACAAATTTTGCAAAAAGACGTCAATATCAACGATAAAGCGCTGGCCATATGTGTCAGTTGTGTCGGTCGCAAACTGGTGATGGAATCACAAGTCTCAGATGAAGTCTTTGCTGTTCAAAGGCTATTAGGTATGCAGACAGGTATTACGGGTTTCTATTCAAACGGTGAAATCTGCTCAGGTGAAGATGACAGTCATAGCCTGCTACATAATCAAACAATGACTATCGCCTATTTAAGTGAGCGCAACGCCTGATTAAATCAGGCGATTTCTCTTGCTGCCGCTAACAATGCCAGTCTGGCAATAACGCCATACGCATAAAAACGATTCGGTTCAGCATCTGGCAGATCATTCTGTTCGGGTGTACTACACGACTGGGCAAAGGCCAATGGCTCAAAATGCATACCCGGCGCATTTAAATTCTCGTTCACACCACGTCCCGTGTGTACCCGATAAAATCCACCTATGACATAACGATCCATCATATAGATAACCGGTTCAGCCACAGCCTTTTCATCTCCCAAGGTCTCGAAGGTATACACACCTTCCTGAACTAACACATTATCAACAACCAGCCCTTCTTTAGCAGAAGACATTTTATTTCGCTGTTTGCGATTAAGGTTCTCAATTTCCTCAGCACTTTTCACCGTCATAATTCCCATGCCATAAGTACCGGAATCCGCCTTGACCACCACAAACGGCTCTCTATCGATATCATATTCTGCATATTTGGCACGAATAGAGGTCAGTAAATTATTGACATTTCTGGCCAGGCACTCTATGCCAGACTTTTCTTTAAAATTCACCTCACCACATTGCAATGTCAGAGGTGAAACCAGCCAGGGATCAATACCAATCTGTTCGGCAAATTCCTTTGCCACATCATTATATTGCGTGAAATGATCAGATTTTTTTCTGGTAGACCAACCTGCACGCAATGGTGGGACAACTTCTTGCTCAAGGTTCTCCAGAATATCAGGGCGTCCTGCTGATAAATCATTATTCAATAAGACAAGACAAGGCGAGAAATCACCGACAGCAACACGATTCCCGTTTCTAACCAACGGTTCCAGAGTAATTTTTTTACCTGATGGTAAATCAATACTCACAGGTTCCTTAATGTCTTCTAACAAGCTACCAATACGTGCTTCCATCCCTGCTTTCTGAAAAATATCCCGCAAGGTCTCCAGGCTTTCCAGATAAAATAGATTCCGAGTGTGATTTTCAGCCACAATTAATACACGCTTTGCAGTAGGACAGACACGTTCAACTGCTGCCTGAGCGGCATGAATACACAAAGGGATAAATGACGGATTGAGATTATTAAATCCCGCAGGGAAAAGGTTGGTATCTACCGGAGCCAGTTTGAAACCTGCATTGCGTAAGTCGACAGAAGCATAAAAAGGCGCAGGAGTCTTGAGCCATTGCTGTCTTAACCAGGTTTCGACTTGCGTCTGCTTTTCTAACAATATTGCCTCTAATTTAAGTAGAGGTCCATTAAGTGCTGTAGTTAAATGTGGGACACCAGAAGTCATGATTGGCTCGCTTGTGATTTAAAGTGTAGAGATCAGTATAAATGTCGATAAGAAGAGACATGGGACACAAATTTGATATTTCAAGTCATTCATACTTATTCCATTGTGAAATTGGGGCTCGCTGATATCGTTATTCAACTCAAGTCATCACTAGCCTGTAAAACAAAAATGGGTTATCTTCGTCTGAAATACAATATAATTCAGGTATAACATTGTCGTGAGCCAGAGTGATAACGAATTTAACGGCCTAAAAGTGATGGTGATTGATGACAGTAACACCATTCGCCGCACAGCTGAAACACTGTTAAAAAAAGCTGGTTGTGATGTACTGACAGCTGATAATGGATTTGAAGCTTTACCCGTCATCAGCGCTCATCACCCAGATATTTTGTTTATTGATATTATGATGCCTCGGCTGGATGGATATCAGACCTGTGCATTAGTTAAAAATAACCCTAAATTTAGGGACATACCCGTAGTAATGCTCTCCAGCAAGGATGGTTTATTTGATAGGGCAAAAGGGCGCGTTGTAGGGGCTGAACAATATTTAACCAAGCCTTTTACTCGTGAAGACTTACTCGGTGCCATCCGAACACATTTGCTGGAAAAAACTCAGGACGCAAATTAACTTATGGCTCGAATTTTAATCGCTGACGATTCCCCTACAGAAGTTTATGTTCTACAAAAACTATTAGAAAGACATGGTCATCAGATTTTGATCGCAGAAGACGGCGAACAAGCCGTAGCGATAACTCAAACAGAACAACCAGACCTGGTTCTGATGGACGTTGTGATGCCAAATCTAAATGGATTCCAGGCAACGCGAATTCTAAGTCGTGACAATGAAACAAGTCACATTCCCATCATTATTGTCTCCTCAAAGAATCAGGAAACCGATAAGATGTGGGGACTGCGCCAGGGAGCAAAAGGCTATCTTGGTAAACCGGTCTCAGAGGATGAGATCATTGAGCAGATTCAATCGTTGCTGGATAAATGACTATGATGCAACCACAATCACCTGAAGACATCATTGCCATACTGCAAGATATCGAACAGCGCAGTAGACAAAAAGCCGCCGGTTTAACGCAGCAGGAAATACTCGGACAAAGTTGGTCGGCTATTGGGTTTCGTGTTGGTAATCATCACTTTGTTATTCCGTTAAACGATTCAAGAGAAGTGTTTCCGGTACCAGATCATATCACCGCTGTTCCCAAAGCTAAGTCATGGGTATTTGGCATTGTGAATCTGCGAGGTGAGTTATTGCCAGTGCTGGATCTGAAACATTACCTTATCGACAAACCAAGCAGAGTATCTAAACGTAGCCGCATCATTGTGATTAACGACGCGGATATCAATAGCGGTTTATTAGTTGATGAAGTCTATGGGCTTAAACATTTTCAACGTGAACCGGATGAAATAAATACACCGTCTCATAAAGATATTTCGCCTTATCTGACCGGCACGGTTTATCAACAAGACACACAGTGGGACGTTTTCAGTTTTTCAAAACTTATTGAAGATGAAAGGTTTATTAATGCTGCCGCATAATAATTTGATATCAGGACAAGATATATGAACTCAACCAGCAAGCTTTTATTTTCGTCGCTGAAAAACAGTAAGAACTGGCCAGGATTACTCGCCTTTATCGTGCTGTTTGCTCTGTCATTGGCAGGTTTAGCCATTATTGCTACCGGGTTTTACACACTTATTTACCCCAACCTGCTATTTATAGCCATCGGGGTAGGTGTGTTGTTTATTCTCAGTACACTTGCCGCCATCAATCTGTGCTTCCCAACTATCCAGCAGTTAAAAGTTTCACTGGATAAAATGGAATTGCAAAACCGCCATAATCAGGATGCCATTCTGCGCTTACTCGATGAAATGGGCGATCTGGCTGATGGTGACCTTACAGTGAGCGCGACCGTGACTGAAGACATTACGGGTGCAATCGCCGACTCAGTCAACTATACGATTGACGCATTAAGAAGTCTGGTTGAGCAAATTAACTCGACCACCATGCAAGTGGCTTCCGCCGCACAAGAAACTCAGGCAACAGCATTACACCTGACTGATGCCAGTGAACATCAGGCCCAGCAAATTACTGAAGTAAGTTCATCGATCACTCAAATGGCAGGGTCTATCGAACAGGTATCCCGCAGTGCCAGCCAGTCATCTGACGTGGCAAAACAATCTGTATCCCTGGCAATCCAGGGTAACAGTGCGGTGAAAAAAGCCATTCACGGCATGGATACCATTCGTGAACAAATCCAGGAAACATCAAAACGTATTAAACGTCTGGGTGAGAGCTCGCAACAAATCGGTGACATCGTTGAACTCATTAACGACATTGCTGAACAAACCAATATCCTGTCATTAAACGCTGCTATCCAGGCGGCCATGGCGGGTGAAGCCGGTCGTGGTTTTGCGGTCGTTGCTGATGAGGTTCAGCGTCTGGCTGAACGATCCAGTAACGCAACCCGGCAGATTGATGCGCTGGTTAAGACCATTCAAAGTGACACCAATGAAGCGATCAGCTCAATGGAACAAAGTACGACCGAAGTGGTTGCTGGCGCCAAGTTATCTCAGGATGCCGGTACTTCTCTTGAACAGATTGAAAGCGTTTCTCATCAATTGGCCGAACTTATCAACAACATCTCTGATAATGCCAAACAACAGGCAACAGCCGCTGTGACAACCTCTGAAAACATGAATGTTATTCAGGAAATCACTATGCAGACATCAACCGGTACAAATGAGAGTGCAGCCTCCATTGGTCGATTACTTGAGTTAACCAATGAACTGCGTAAATCTGTCTCTGGCTTCAAGTTGCCACGCTAAGCTTATCTGGAGAAAGTCATCTAATGGCACAACTCATCAAAGGCAATTACGATGCATTAGTCTGGCTGCAAGATGAATTGCAACAGTCGCTTGCTCATGCCTTAGCGGCCATGAATAATTTTCTTGATGGTCAGGCTGACGATAAACTACTCACCGACACCATCGAGTCTCTTTATCAAGTGAAAGGCACATTGGACATGATTAATATGTCTGGTGCTGCCATGCTGACAGATGAAACACTAAAAACCGTCAGAGCCTTACAGAATAATCAAGTAGCCAATACATCCATGGCACAAGATGCCATTGTGAAATCACTATTACTATTACCTAATTATTTAAAACTGCTGAATAACGACTTCCAGGACCATCCACTTGCCGTACTGGAATTGATCAATGAACTAAGGAAAGCTTACAAAGCGGACGCAAAAACTGAAATGGAGATGTTCAACCCGAGCTTCTCCGTAGTATTACCGGATAGCATTGCCCCTAACCCGGCACGGAAAATCCCGGCATTAAATATCGAGCAACGTAAGCTGGGTCACGTTTTTCAAGTATTGTTATTACAGTGGTTGCGTAAGCAGGATGAGGATAGTTTGAGACAAATGCATGCGATTGTGCATTTTTTACGATTATCCAGCCATCAGGAAAAAGTCTGTTTATTCTGGTGGACAGCTGAAACCCTTATCGAAGCCATTCAACAACAAGGCCTGACCTCTGCAGGCCAGATAAAACCCTTACTAGGCAAACTGGTTCAACCGATCAAGCAACATAGCGAATCGGGTGAGGCGGCAGTGCAATTAAACTTCCCAGACGATCTGGAAAAGCAACTGCTGCTTGCTATCGCCAGAGCCAGCAGCCGTGGGCCTAATGTCACACTATTAAAAGCCACTTTGCAGCTCTATTTCTTTGATCAACGCTCACGTATCTATGGCATGAGTGATAACGCATTAGGCGATGCCCACCTGGCTTTACTTGAGCAGCTTCAGGACATTAAAGATCAGCTCGATCAGCATGCCCATGACAACAACATCACTGTTGAAACCATTGAATCAACGACAAAGCAACTACAAAGCATGTCCGATACTCTGGCCCTACTTGCCGAGTACGAAGCCAGTAATTTATTACACCATCAGGTCGAGCAACTTAATGCCATTAGCAGCAGAGGTGATGTTCCGGGAGATGATGATCTAACCCAGCTTGCTGATAGCCTGTTGCAGGCTGAATCACTACTGCAATCATCAACACAGGCGAATGTTAACGATCAATTACGCCAAACAGTGATGTCTGAATGTTTGCTTGAATTATCCAACATCAAAGAAACCCTCACTTTGATGGAAAAATCCGAGCGTTACGCCGATGGACTGGGCGACACAGAACAACAGCTCATTTTGATAGCCGGTAGTTTGGATATGCTGGATCAATCTGCCGCAGCGGAAATAATCAAACTGACCGCAGACACATTGTCTGAATATAAGCAGGGTAACAATGATTTTTCTGCCACTAAATTACAAAAGCTAGCGGACATCATCGCCTGCTGTGAACTCTATATGGAAGGAATTCGTCATCATGGTCATGCGGATGATGATTATTTAGCAACAGCAAAAACAAAACTGCATCAATTTGATAGTGACAGCGAAATATCTGCTGGGCCTGAATTCACAGCCGAACCAGAGATAGCCCTAGAAGATATTGCTACAGAGCACGCTGAAGCGGCTATTGAGCCTATCATGCCAGATGCTGAGCCATCATTGTCTTTTGCTAATGATGACGAAACGCCAATCAGCTTATCTGAAGAAGATCAGAGCCTTTCGGTTTTAGATGATGTAAAAAATAGCGATTTACCCGCTACCGAGCTTTGGCAATTTGCTGAAGGTATCGATAGAGAAGTCGCTGAAATATTTATCGAAGAAGCCACAGAGGTGTTACAGGAATTAGCTCATCAGATTCCCGCCTGGATCGATCAACAGGATGAGACCGCCCGGGCAGAAACCCGTCGTCATTTCCATACTCTAAAAGGCAGTGGTCGAATGGCCAGTGCGACGGTCATTGCCGAGCTCTGCTGGGCTGTTGAAGATGTATTAAATCACGTGATAGAAGGCAATCGCAATGATAATCATCTGGTGAAAAAACTGGTGCAAGAGTCCTATCAGGTATTGCCCGATTTATTATCACGCTTCACTCAAGCTGATATCAGCACACCTGATAAAATCAATGCCTTGTATGAACTCAAAGAAACCTGCCTCAATCCGCTACTGAAAGAAGCAAAAGAACAACCTGAACAGTATCGACCGACTTCTGTTGAACGCTATATCCAAATTCGTAAAGCCCGCGATGAGGCAAGACTGGATATTGATTTAACAACGTATCAGGCACAGCACGATGCTCAGAAATTCCCGGCAAAACCACTGTTTGAAATAGATGCCATTATTCCTACCAGCGTTGAGCGTTATATCCGAGATAAATGGGGTGTTGAACCACAGCCTGCTAAGGCAGCCACCAGCGTTGAAAAATACCTCCAGAGACTGGCGTCAAAACAAAAACAATCAGCTGAAGAACCTCAACAAACTGGTGTTGAACGCTATATTGCACAACAAAATCGACTGACAGAAATCGATGCATTCCGCTCAGCGCTATCAACACCGATACAACAGACATCACTAAGCTCTGTTGACCATTACATTATTGAGCTTGGGCAAAAAAATACCGGTGTTTCTGAATATATAAAAGCAAAAGCCTTATCAGAAGCAGAAGCGGATGAAATTGCTGATGAAGAAGATAACGAATTATTATCTATCTTTGTTGCTGAGGCTAAACAGCATATTGCCAACCTCAAACAAAGCCTTAACGATATTGCTTTCTCAAGACAAATTACCTCTCCTGTCTTACGTTCAGTTCACTCACTAAAAGGCTGTGCCAATATTGCAGGCGTTAAAGCCATGGCGATGATTGCGACGGAAATGGATCAAGCAGTCAAACAGCTTCATATGAATGATGTTGTGTTAGACAATCATCAGATGAAACTGATGAATAATGTGGTAGAAGGCTTTGAGCTGGTACTGCAGCATATTACCGGAGAGGGTGAACAGCCTGATCTTATTGAATTATCATCATACATCTCAGAGCTCATGCCATCAGGTGAAAATCTGCAAGCGCCAGTCATTGATCCTGAATTTTTAATGACATTGCTGGAAGAAACAGACGAACTGCTTGAGGACTACACAACACAATTAAAGCAATGGCAACAGGTCCCATCTGATCAAGAAAATATTGAAGCGATAACGGCTACCCTGAGTAAACTGGAACAAACGGCATCGGACGCACAACAAAGGTTGATTGCAAACACCTATGCCAGCCTGAGTAAACTTATCAATCACTGCCATCCCCAGGATATCGGTTTAAATGCTTTACTGGAGCAGGGATACGAACAGCTCAACCAGTTTATTGAAAGCTTGTTGCAAAATAAGCCTTTATCAACCTCCTCTGATTTTCCAACGCGTGTTGATAATTATTTAACGCAGAAAGCGCTGCATCAAGATGGCATTGACTTAGACGAAACCGACTATGCCATCCCTACAGATGTGGATGATGATTTATTGTCAGCCTTTGCGGCTGAAGCACAAGAGCTACTCGACTCCAGTCGTCAAATCATCAAGGCTTGGGTAAGTAATACCCACACTGAACAAGACACATTACAACTTCAACGTGATCTACATACACTAAAAGGTGGTGCCAGACTGACAGGCATTATGCCTATGGCAGATCTGACGCATCAGATCGAAACCTTAGTGCTGGCGGTCAGTGATGGTCTACAAAAAGCGGACGAAGACTTCTTTGATTTATTGCAGCGCTGTCAGGATAAGTTGGCTGAAATGCAGGAGCAGTTAGCTAATCAACAAGCCGTCAAAACCGCTTTATCACTGATTGCTGAAATCACTGCACGCACACAAGGTCAAGATTTACATATTGAAGACAGGCCATTACCTGCCCCAGAAAAAGTTAAACAAGCCGAGCACGATGCGGATGGATCTGCTGATATTTTGCCTGTTGCACCATCGCAAACAGATGTCGCCGTTACCCCACAACATGTTGAGCAAGTCAGGGTAAGAGCTGATCTTCTGGATTATCTGACTAATTTTGCTGGTGAAGTGAGTATTTCTCGTGATCGTGTAACACAACAACATGTTGCGCTTCGTCAGCAGCTGCATGAAATGGAAGAAACCGTTGCCCGCCTGCATGATCAGTTACGTAATTTAGAGATTGAAACGGAAACCCAGATTCTTTTCCGTTACGAAGATGAACGGATCAAAAACGAATCAGATTTTGACCCTCTAGAATTAGATCGTTTCTCGATGATTCAACAACTCTCACGCAGTCTGACAGAGAGTGTTATCGACTTACATGACATCAGCCATTCAATGAACACGCTGGTGAGAGAGACTGATGCAATATTACTTCAACAGTCTCGACTGAACACTGACTTACAACAAGGCTTGATGACTACGCGACTTTTGCCCTTTAGTGGCATCGTTGGCAGACTGGAGCGAATTGTCAGACAAACAGCATCCGAGCTGGGCAAAAAAGTAGAGTTAAAGATCCGAGGCTCAGAGCTGGATATAGACAGAACCATTCTGGATCGACTTGTCGCACCGCTGGAACATATTCTTCGCAACGCGATTGCGCATGGTATTGAAGATAGTGACGAACGTATCAATAATGGCAAACCAGACAATGGACTGCTGTCATTGATTATCACTCGTGAAGGTTCTGAGATTGTCATCAATATCAGTGATGACGGCCAAGGTATCAATATAGACAAGGTTCGTGAAAAAGCATTATCGATGAACCTCATCAGTCACGATAACATGCCATCAGATGATGAATTGACACAATTAATTCTGAGTTCAGGCTTTAGCACCGCAGACAATGTTTCTCAACTTGCTGGCCGCGGTGTTGGCATGGACGTCGTCAGTAATGAGATTCGTGGCATGAAAGGTCGCCTCAGCATCAAGTCTGAACGTGGCAAAGGCAGCACCTTTATTATTCGTCTGCCGCTGACCTTGTCGGTCATTCAGGCCCTGCTCATTCGAGTTCAAGATGAGCAATATGCCTTACCGCTTAACACCATAAACGCTGGTCAGCGCATTAGCGTTCGCGATATCAAACTGATGTTAGGCACGCATAAACCGCACTATGATTTCCATGGAGAGAAATATCGGTTTATGCCGCTCAGTTCATTACTCGATAAGCCATTGTCACTGTCTGATAACTTAAAACATCAAATGCCGCTACTGCTATTCCGCTCAGGTGATTTGCGTATTGCCCTATTAGTCGATGATATTGTCAGTAATCGTGAAATTGTCATAAAGTCAGTCGGTACTCAGCTTGGACATATCTCCGCAATCAATGGTGCTACCATTCTGGGTGATGGTCATGTGGTATTTATTCTGGATATCCCGACATTAATGGATAGCAGTCAACACATCACGCTAGATACTGACGATGCAATTAATCTTGAACGAGAGTTAGAGCAATTACAGGACAGATTACCAACAGCCATGGTCGTTGATGACTCGATCACCATGCGCAAGGCTACAGGCAATTTACTACGTCGAATCGGTTTTGAAGTCATGACAGCTCGTGACGGCGTGGATGCTCTGTCGCAACTACATGAACAAAAACCGGACATCATTCTGTTAGACGTTGAGATGCCCCGCATGGATGGATTTGAGTTCGCATCCATTGTTCGCAACGATAAAGAATTCAGGCATCTTCCTATCATCATGATTACCTCAAGAACAGGTAATAAACACCGTGAAAGAGCTCTCGAAATAGGTGTCAATGCTTATTTAGGTAAACCTTATCAGGAAGAAGAGCTTATCTGGCAGATGCAAAAGCTGCTCGGTAAAGACACGTTTCAAGAACCCACACAGTAGATGTCAGATATGGAAAAACCAGCTCAAGCCCAATTTATTCATTGCATGCTGATTCCATTGCAAAAGCATTACCTGCTGCTGCCGAACAGTACGATTACTGAAGTTATTCCGAAAGCCACCATCAACTCCTCCTCAACAAGAACAACACCATGGTTGGAATGGGTTGATTGGCAGCAAAAATCGCTGGCAGTTGTCGATCTTGAAACCTTGTTAGCACAGGATGTGGAAACAGTTTATCCGGCCAATAAACTCTGTATCATTGAAGGCATCAATACTGAAGCAGATATCGGTTTTTATGCTATTCCCTGCACAGGCTCCCCCCAACTCATCACCTTAAATGCATCTGCGTTAAAAATGACGCATGATCAGAATGCTTCTGAGTACTTATATTGTCAGATTAAAATCGGCAATAAAGTCGCGTTCATCCCTCATCTTGATAATCTTGAACTGGCTATCAAGAATGCCAGTTAATTAGTCTGAAACGATTAAAATCCGACCTTCGATTAACACAGTCAATCACTCTCAATTTTTATTTATTGATGGGCTGATTTTGTTTGTATATATGGTTTAACATAGTAGCTATGAAACTACTCAAAACACTGCCGTTTTTTATTCTATGTCTGCTGTTAAGTCCTCTGGCTTATAGCGATGATGCCGCGCAACTCGCAAAACAGCGTCAATTATTTCAACAGGCCAAAAAAGCATTACAGGACAACCAGATCCCCCGCTATCAAGCGCTCTATAAACAACTGGATGGTTATCCACTACAAGGATATTTACAGTATCTTTACCTCAATGGCCGACTCAATCAGGCAAGTAATGCATCAATGCATCAATTTCTGACAAAAGAAGATGGCAGCTTTTATGCAGAACGCTTACGCAACTTTTGGTTAAATAAATTAGCTCAGCAAAAAAGGTGGACTGATTATCTGAGCTTTTATCAGGCACCACAAACAGCAACAAGGCAGTGTTATTACCTGCAAGCTTTACTGGCTACCGGCCAAAAACAAAAAGCATTCGAGCAGGCACCAGAATTATGGCTTGTTCCCCACTCTCAGGAAAAAGCGTGTGACCCGGTATTTTCAGCCTGGGAAGCCGCTGGCTTATTAAATAAAGATCTACGTCATCAACGCATGATGTTAGCGCTTCGTGATAATCAGTTTTCTATGGCCAATTACTTAGCCAAATCAACAGCCAATCCTGAACAAAACCAGCTATTAGTCAAACAGTGGCAATCCATTCATGATAACCCTCTCCCTGTTTTGAATGGACTGGCTAAAGATAAAACATTAAGCAAGGATAATGCGCTAAACCGCGAAATCATTATTCATGGTCTACAACGACTGGCCAGACGCTCGCCAGAACAAGCCTTCAACAGTTGGTTAAACATCAAACCTCGCTATCAATTTACGCAACAAGATGTCATTGAAGTCAGAAAAGCCATCGGTAAATGGGCGGCACTTAACCGCGATAAAAAAGCACTGACCTATTTCGGTGATATCCCTGGCGGCGAATGGCAGGCTCGCGCAGCTTTGTGGCAAAAAGACTGGAAAGCCGTAGAGAAAGCTATCAAGCTAATGAACATTGATGAGCTGGGCTCGACACGCTGGCAGTATTGGCTGGGCAGAAGTCAGGAAGCGCAGGGACAAAAAGCAGCGGCTAATCAGACCTTTTCAGCCATTCTCGGCAAACGTGACTATTATTCGTTTCTTGCTTCCGACCACTTAACCCAGCCTTATAAAATGAATCACCGGCCCATACCGGTTACTAAAGAAGAAATGGCAGCACTGAGAAAACAGCCTGCTATTCAACGTTTACATGAGTTTTTTCTGCAAAATATGCATTTGGAAGCGCGCCGGGAAGCCTATCACTTGAAACAGACACGGCCAGATCGCGAGCTTCAGATGATCGCCATGATCACTCATGAATGGGGTTGGCATAATCAAACCATCGCTTTATTAGGTAAAGCACAATACTGGGATGCCCTGGACCTGCGTTTCCCAGTTGTCTATGACGATGCCATGTTGCAAGCTGGAAAAGCTCAGGGGCTGGATCCATCCTGGCTGTTAGCCATTGCCCGTCAGGAAAGTGCCTTTAACCCTGAAGCTAGGTCTCATGCCGGTGCGATGGGACTTATGCAGTTAATGCCGGACACCGGACGATTAATCTCCAAAATCATTAATCGTCCACTCAAACAACTTAGTGAGTTGTACCGTCCAGAACGTAATATCGAACTCGGCAGTGCCTATTTACGCCGTATGTATGATGAAAACCAGAAAAACCCGGTTCTGGCTACAGCGGCATACAATGCCGGACCACATCGCGTGAACAAGTGGTTGCCAGACAGCTCACTTGATGCTGATATATGGGCTGAAAATATTCCTTTTAATGAAACACGGCATTATGTTCAGACAGTGATGAGCTACGCGGCTATTTTTGATAGTCAGCGTAACCAATCCATTAAACCGTTGTCTGAAAGAATGCCCAAAGTAAAATCGGAGTAAGGTTGTTATCGACACCATACAAACTTATCTTGTAGGTGGTTGCGTTCGGGACAAACTGCTTGGAAAACCCGTCAAAGATCGTGACTGGGTGGTGGTTGGTGCCACTACAGACTATATGTTAAAAAACGGATATAAACCCGTAGGTAAAGACTTTCCGGTTTTTCTTCATCCTAAAACTCAGGAAGAATATGCCCTCGCCAGAACGGAACGAAAATCCGGCCATGGTTATCAGGGCTTTACTGTTTATGCTTCACCAGAGGTTACATTAGAAGAAGATCTTGCTCGGCGTGATCTCACGATTAATGCCATTGCAGAATCAGTGGATGGCGATCTTATCGATCCCTTCAATGGCATCAATGATCTAAAGAAAGGCATTCTCCGTCACGTCTCTCCTGCTTTTGTTGAGGATCCTGTCAGGGTTCTGCGAATCGCGCGCTTTGCTGCACGCTTTAATTTTGCCATTGCTGAAGAAACACAACAGCTGATCAAACAGATGGTAGCCAGTGGAGAGTTAGAACATCTTGTTGCTGAACGCGTCTGGCAAGAATTATCAAAAGCGTTACAAACTGACCAGCCATCGGTCTTTTTCACCAGCCTTCGACAGGTGAACGCCCTTTCATGCTTATTTCCTGAAGTGGATCGGCTGTTTGGTGTGCCACAAATACCAAAATGGCACCCTGAAGTCGATACTGGAATTCATGTGATGATGGTTATTGACCAGTCAGCAAAACTAAGCGATGACCTTGCTGTCAGATTTGCCGCTTTATGTCATGACTTAGGCAAAGGTCTAACGCCAAAAGACATCCTCCCCAGTCATGCCGGTCATGAAGCGACAAGCATAGAACTCACTAACAAGTTATGCCAACGTTTACGAGTCCCCAAAGATATTGCCACGCTTGCCGCAAAAGTAGCGGAATACCACACCGATGTTCACTTATTATTTGAATTGGATGCGGCAAGAGTTTTGGAGGTTATCGAAGGGCTGGATAGTTTTCGACGCCCCGAACGCTTTGAGCAGTTTTTACTCGCTGGTGAAGCCGACTTTCGTGGTCGTCCTGGTTATGAAACCGTCGATTATCCTGAAAAAAGGGCCTTTGCAGAATGCTTCCAACAAGCGTCACAGATCGATATCAAGCCACTACTTGAACAAGGTTTGGCTGGTGAACAAATCAAACAAGCCATACGCCAGCAGCGATGCGATGCCATTGAACGCGTGTTATCGACCCATCGTAGAGGCTAATGACCTTGCATAAGCGAACCATTCATCACGTATAATCTAAGCAACTTTTTTCGACTCTAGCTATAGGACGTTACAATGAGCACAGACATTTCAGCCAAATGGACCAGTGTAAACGCTGCCTGCCAACCTCTCGTAGATGCATTAATTGATAATGCTGAAGCATTGCAACTTGAAATCAGTACATTAAGTAATGGCACCCGCGTCGTTGATGCAGGTATCAATTGTACTGGCGGTCTTGAAGCTGGACGTCTTATTGGCGAAATTTGCATGGGTGGTCTGGGTACCGCCACACTTGGGACAAACAGTGGTTTTGCTAACTGGCCATGGTCAGTTAATGTTCATGCCAAAACACCGGTATTGAGCTGCCTTGGTAGTCAATATGCAGGATGGAGCTTATCTCATAAAAGTGAAGACAGTAAGTTTTTTGCTTTAGGATCAGGTCCAGGTCGTGCACTGGCAGCAAGAGAAGAAATCTTCAAAGAGTTTGGTTACAAAGATGAAGCAGAATCTACCGTTATTGTTCTGGAAGTGGATAGTTTCCCACCAGTAGAAGTGGCTGAAAAAGTAGCTGATAACTGTGGTATCAAACCAGAAAATCTAACTTTTATTCTTACCCCGACATCTAGTCTGGCTGGTGTTATGCAAATTGCTATTCGCGTATTGGAAGTGGCAATGCATAAAGCCCACGAACTGCATTTCCCGTTAGAGAAAATTGTTGATGGTTATGGCTCAACTCCTGTCGCACCACCAGGTGGGGACTTTATGACAGCCATGGGTCGCACTAACGACGCTATTCTGTTTGGTGGTCAGGTTCATTTATTTGTCGATGCCACCGATGAAGAAGCGAAAGATCTGGCTGAAAAAATGCCAAGCAATACCTCATCAGATTATGGCCGACCTTTTGCGGATATCTTTAAGTCATATGAATACGACTTCTTCAAAATTGACGGCATGCTGTTCAGCCCAGGTAAAGTGATTGTGACGAGTACTAAAACAGGTAAAAGTTTTACTGCTGGTGAGCTGAATCAGGAATTACTCAACCTTTCTTTCGGACTTTAATTATCTATGGCGACAAATCGCCTTGTTATTTTTAATGACACACATGGCTGGCACAGCGAACAATTAACGCATTCACTGAGCCAGCTGGGTGTCGATGCGGTATTAACTGACTTAGCCGCCTGCCGTATTGATCTTGATTCCCCCACGGGCTTGTATATTCCAGGTTTTGATAATGAGCTACCCGCCGCCGCTATGGTCCGTGGAATTGCGCCAGGATTTCTGGAACAAATCACCCTCCGTATGGATGTTTTACATACCTTGGCTGAACTGGGTGTTCCCGTTTTTAACCCGGCAACTGCGATTGAATACACGGTAGATAAAGCCAGAACATCATTACGCTTGCATCAGGCAGGATTGAGCACCCCCAGAACCTGGGCTTGCGAAGACAGCAGCATGGCAAAACACATCATTACCCGGGAATTGAATATGGGTAATAAAATTGTGATGAAACCCCTGTTTGGCTGTCAGGGTAAAGGCATTACCTTAATAGAAGAGTTAGGCCAATTTGAACAGCTCGCTCCCGTCGGCGACGCTTATTACCTTCAGGAATATATTGCACCTGAGAAAGAAGGGATCTGGCAAGATTGGCGGTTATTAGTCATCGATAATGAAGTCTGTGCAGCAATGAGCCGACGCTCAAACAAATGGATCACCAATTTTGCTCAGGGTGCCAGTTGCTTTGCGACAACAGTCACCGAAGACATGAAACAATTAGCGATAAAAGCCACTGCAGCAGTGAATGCAGATTACGCTGGCGTTGATCTGATTCGTGATAAAGATGGTCATTTTACGGTATTGGAAGTCAATAGCGTCCCAGCGTGGAAAGGCCTTTATCAAGCGACTGGCGTTGATGTTGCTATGCACTTAGCACAAGCACTAATCAGACGAATAGAGCAGAAACAAGCCACACATGCTCTCTGAATCAGACATTAAAGATGCTGTGTTCTGGGCCTGTCAGCAGGAAGTATTAGCGCCTAAACCTGGTAACGTAAATGTCATCAGTGACGGCCATAATATGGTGGTGGAAGATTTTATTAAAAGCGCTCGTGCAATTGCACCCATTATGGCAAAAACTGGCTTGACCGTAGGCGAACGTATTTTGCAATCGGTTCAGGCAACACGACAGGTTGTTAACTGCAATACCAATTTAGGCATCGTTTTACTATTTGCACCACTTTGCCAGGCGATCCAGTATTGTCAATCATTTGATGAACTTCCACAGCGGCTCCAAGTCGTACTCAGTAACCTGACTGTTAATGATGCAATTCATTGCTACGAAGCAATACGTTTGGCTGAAGCGGGAGGGCTAGGCAAGGAAGACGAGCATGATATCAGCGCAGTACCAACCATTACCTTGCTTGAAGCCATGGACTTAGCAAAAAACCGTGATCAAATTGCCCAACAATATGTCAATAATTTCAAGACGCTATGGGATCTGAGTTTGCCAGCATTGACAAAAGCGATAAATTCTGGGGAAAGTGTTGAATGGGCAACCGCTTTCGCGTATCTTAAGTTGTTATCGAAGGCGTTGGATAGCTTGATATCCCGTAAGCAATCCACTGCGCTGGCAACCAAAGTCAGTGAGAGAGCAAAACAGTTTGTGATCCAAATAGAAGAAACGGGTAATTTAGACACCCATTTTGATGCACTCTCTCTCTGGGATAAAGAATTAAAAGAGAAAGCAATTAACCCGGGAACATCGGCAGACCTCATCGCAGCGACATTATTACTGCACAGGTTTGGTCGACTGCTTTCTTTTAATGAATTTCAGTACCACGAAGCATTTAGCGGACGGCACTGAGCAGGTGATACGTTCCTTTATTACGTATAAACCCTTCCTTTCACAATAAGGAGGGAAAAAAATGAGCCTTTTTGACAATTTTTTTGGAACAGGAAAATATAACATGCCAGTTATCGATCGCGTACTTGTAGGTGAATCATTGGTCATCGAAGATGGTGACTTAGACAACGTAGCTCACATTGACTTAATCATGGGTCCACGTGGCTCAGCAGCAGAAGATGCTTTCTGCCGTACACTCACCGACCAGAAACAAGGGGTTAATGGCTTGTTGGCTGTTGTTGCGCCTAACTTAATGGTTAAGCCAGCGACTGTAATGTTCAACAAAGTCACCATCAAAAACATGAAACAAGCCGTTCAAATGTTCGGCCCAGCACAGCGTGGTGTTTCACTTGCTGTTGCTGAATGTGTTGAAGATGGCACAATCCCAGCTGGTGAAGCTGATGACTGCTTCATTTGCGTTGGTGTATTCATCTCTCCAACTGCTGATAGCGATGAAAAAATCCAAGATTGGAACTATCGCGCTACTAAAGAAGCTATCAAACGTGCAGTTGCTCGTGAGCCTAAAGCGGCTGACGTTGTTGCACAATACAAATCTAGCGAACACCCATTTGGTGCTAAGTAAGATTTAAGCAATTCATACATCACTCTTCTACGGAAGAGTGATGTCCCTGCTTAAATTTTCGATTGCTGATTTGCTTAGTTTACCAGTGTGTAGTGCACTGGCAATTAGTGCACCTGCGACTCCCATTTCTAATAATCGTTCTAAATCATCTTCACTACGTACACCACCCGCGGCATACCAGCTCACACTCTGTTTAGCTTCCATTAATAACTTCAGCCACTCAAAATCAGGACCTTGATTCGCACCGATATTATCTAAACTCATCGCGATGCATCTATCTGTCCAGTATGCTGATTCACGGATGGCCTCATGTCCCAGAAGCTGCCCAGACTTTTTATCCAATGACAAAATTGGTTGTTTTTCAACATCAGAACCAGACTTTTCAAGCAAACTGATATCTTTCAGAGTTTCACTACCAAGCACCAGAAATAGTCGGGATGTGTCTGAATAACATAAATAATCCTGCATTTCAGCAATACCCGCATCAAGCCAAATATTCAGCCGTGGAAATGCCGTCAAGATATTTTTATAACGCTGTGGATGATGAACTCCCTTCTCTATCGCATCCAGATCGGCAATATATAACTGCTGAAAAGGGTACCAAGCTAATAAATCGCCAATGACATCCTCAGGTATCACTGATGATGTTAATAACGAAGTCAATGGCTGGTAGTTAGCCCTGTCTCCCCCTTTTGCATGTACAACAATACCATCACGTATATCAATGACAGGTATAATATCCATAGTTCTCAATAGTCCGCTTAAATGACGATTTTTATATATGAACATCTTACCAGTGGAGCCTTGTCAGAAGAGGTATTTTCCGCTGGCTTGATGCGCGAAGGCGAGTTAATGCTTGAAAGCATCTGTCGTGATCTACTGGCATATGGTTATAAAGTCGCGCTCATGCGAGACTCAAGACTGCCAGCACTAACTATCTCTACAGATCGTTTAACGACATATCCTATCCAAAATCAGCTTCAATTCACTGAAACCTGGCAACAATGCCAACAGCACTATGATTTCTTTCTGGTCATAGCCCCCGAAACAGATTCAATACTGTTTAATTTTGTGTTGTCACTGGAGCAGCAACAAAAGCGGATATTTAACTGTAGCTCCAGTGCTATTCGACTTTGTAGTGATAAATATCTCTGCTATCAACATTTAAAAAAACATCATATAACAACACCAAAGACCTTCACAGCAAATGACTGGTTAAGTGAAGATCACGCCACCGAGGCTCAATGGATCATAAAACCAATTGATGGTGCAGGCTGTGAAAACACCTATTGCAGCGATAGTGTTGACACAAGACAACGACTGTCGACATTGCCTAAAGATAAATTTATTGTTCAGACTTATATTTCTGGTGAGAACCTCAGCCTAAGTTTATTTATCAATGAAGGGGAAACTCAACTGCTTTCAGTCAATATTCAGCATATAAAACAAGATCAGCAACAGTTACACTTAGGTTACTGTGAAGCACAGCGTTTTGATATGTTATCTCGTGAGCAGGCATTGAGTTTAGCCAATCAGATTAGTCATTGTATCGATGGGTTAAGTGGGTTTGTTGGTATCGACATTGTAAAAACGACCAATGCCATATATGTCATAGAGGTAAATCCACGACTAACCAGTACCTATGCTGAGCCTGCTATGCGAGAAAAAACAAATCCTGCTGAAACACTTAATAAACAAATACAAGCCTTACTTGCAAAATGACAACAAAAACAAATATAGCTTATTGTGG
Organism: Methylophaga thalassica MP; assembly: GCF_000214595.1. Taxonomy (GTDB): domain Bacteria; phylum Pseudomonadota; class Gammaproteobacteria; order Nitrosococcales; family Methylophagaceae; genus Methylophaga; species Methylophaga thalassica. The sequence goes on from NZ_AFIG01000001.1 coordinate 65,557, forward strand.
CTGGGATATTGGTGGCGCTCACCTTAAAGTCGCTGTCGCTGATAATGCAGGAAAACTGCTCAACGTTTTTCAGCTCCCCTGCGCGTTATGGAAAGGTATTGATGCATTAACAGATACGCTACAAACAGCACTCAAACAATTGCCTGACACGCCCACATCACATTACATCACAATGACAGGGGAACTGGTTGATGCTTTTAATAATCGAGAAGAAGGTGTCAAAGCCATTGTTAACTGTGTTGATACTCATCTAAAAGCTGATGACTTGCATTTTTTTGCAGGCCAATCTGGTTGGCTCAATAAAAAACAAGCCATCCTGCAATGGCAAGATGTTGCCTCAATGAACTGGCAAGCTAGCGCAATGCTGGCTGCAAAGCATATCGAACAGGGCTTATTCATTGATATTGGTAGTACGACTTGTGACATCATCGCCATTGATAACTATCAAATTCAACCAGCCGCTACCACCGATTATGGCAGGCAGCGTTCAGGAGAACTGGTGTATACCGGTGCCATAAGAACACCACTTATGGCCATTACTGATGAAGCGCCATTGCATGGCGACCGTATTTCACTCGCTGCAGAATGGTTTGCCAGTAGTGGTGATATCTGGCTGTTATTAGATCAACTTACCTCCCCCGATATTCAGGATGAAAGTGCTGATGGCAAGCCATGGAATGCGGTTTATAGCCAACAGCGATTAGCCAGAATGCTAGGCTGTGATGCACACGATGCTTCCATAGCACAATGGCAAAATGTCGCAGCCTGGTTTGCTGAAAAGCAGTTACAACAAGTCATTAAAGGCTGTCATCAAGTATTAAGCCGATTTCCAGACTGGAAACTATCCAGTCCCATTGTGGGTGCAGGTGTGGGGAAATTTATCGTCGAAAAATGTGCAACCCGGCTGAACCGTCCCTATATCGATTATGCTCAGTTTTGCCAACATCATCCCGAAGCCTCTTGTTTCGCACCTGCAGCGGCTTTAGCTCTTCTTGCCGCACATCAGTTGTCGTAGAATACCTTAATGAATGCTGATTACCCTTCTTTAACAACTGAGCTGCCCTATGTCGAAGATAGTGCCGCTCTTTTTAGTCAAATACGTGATTATCCTTGGCCGGTCATGCTGGATAGTGCCAATACCTCACCAGAAGTAGGCCGCTATGACATTCTCGCGGCAGCACCATTTATTACCTTAGAAACAGCGGCCGGCAGCACACAGATAAGCCATCATCACAATAAGCGAACTGTGACGTTGGATCCTTTTCTGCTGCTTAATGACATATTAAAAGACTATAAACAGCGGACAACCGATTTGCCTTTTGCCGGTGGTGCAATAGGTTATTTTGCCTATGATTTAGGTCGGTATTTGGAAGTATTACCTGAACTTGCTGAAGATGCTGAACATATTCCAGATATGGCGATTGGTATCTATGATTGGGCTGTCATCGTTGACCATAAGTTGAAACGCTGCTGGTTAACCAGTCATGGTCTGGATCCACAAACCCATAAAATATGGCCAGAACTGCTTCAGAAATTAAATTTGTCTACAGCTAAAGAAACATCGGATACATTTACTATTACCAGCCCACTCACCAGTAATTTTGATGAATCTAGCTATAAAGCCGCATTCGCAAAAATCAAAGCATATATTACTGAAGGTGACTGTTACCAGGTAAATCTGGCAAAACGCTTTGAGGTCACAGCTGAAGGCGATCCCTGGATAGCTTATCAGGCATTACGTAAACAAAATTCAGCGCCGTTTTCAGTCTATTTTGACACGGGCAGTGTAACCATTTTGAGCTCTTCACCAGAGCGCTTATTACGCGTTGATGGGGCCAAAGTTGAAACAAAACCGATTAAAGGTACAAGGCCGCGGGATCTAAACAATCCGGAAAAAGACCGCCAGCTTGCTCAATCATTACAGGCCAGCCTGAAAGACCGTGCCGAAAATTTAATGATCGTTGATTTACTCCGAAATGATATCGGCAAAGTGTGTGAACCTGGAAGTATTCGGGTTCCACAGCCTTTTGCACTGGAAAGCTTCGCTACAGTACATCATTTAGTCAGCACGATTACAGGTACACTTGCCAAGACAGAATCTGCCGTAACCTTGCTCAGGGCCTGCTTTCCTGGTGGTTCTATTACTGGCGCCCCCAAGCTTCGGGCAATGGAAATTATTGAAGAACTCGAACCACACCGTCGTGGTATTTATTGCGGAAGCATTGGTTATATTGGCTTTGATGGTAATATGGATACCAATATTACTATTCGCACTATGGTCTTCAGCGATAATCGCTTAAGATTCTGGGCGGGTGGTGGCATTGTGGCAGACTCAGATGCAGATGAGGAATACCAGGAAGTGCATGATAAAGCAGCAGCCATGATCAATTTAATCAAGTTTTTACAATAATATGCGGATTATCAAGCTGGGCGGCAGCCTTTTTCATACCCCAGAGCTGAAACAATGGCTGACATTGTTAAGCAGAGCCAGTGAATACGAAACGGTCATTATTGTACCGGGCGGTGGCCCTTTCGCCGATGAAGTCCGACATGCCCAACGTCTACATCGATTTAGTGACTCAACAGCGCATCACATGGCGATATTAGCGATGTCACAGTTCGGCTTACTGATACAAGATCTCGCGCCAAATTGTCGGCCTTTTTATTATCCAACTGAGCAACCAACCACGCCACTGAAAAACGGTCTTTATATCTGGTTACCTGATAAAAAAGTATTATCTGTCCCGGAGTTGAGACACAGCTGGAATATTACATCAGACAGTATGGCTCTGTGGCTAAGTCAATCCCTAAAGGCTGACGAGTTAAGCATTATCAAACGCAGCACAGTCATCTCCAGTCAAATAAAATCATTGATCAGTCATAATGTACTAGATAGTGGTTTTCTGCCTTTATTCCATCAACAACCAGTGATGACCCGTTTATTTCATTTTCAACAACAAGCCTTGTTCCCTGACAAAGGTCTTGTCCTGCAATGACAGCTGATGAAAAATCCTGAATCCCCTGTCGTTCATCGTTCAGAAGACAAACAATATATCATTGATACGCAACGGTTAATGTCGTCAGACATCTCTTACCAAGACTTAGTTAACGAAGCCAGCTATCATCAACGCGCCGACTGGGCTGCTCATATGACACCGTCATTAGCACCTTATAGTCAATTAGGCATGCAGTTAGCACTACACCACCATGGCAATCTCTTATCTCCGGAGCTTTACCCTAAACTTAAACACGCTGAAAGCGAGATAAAGACAACGTTAGCTCACGAGTTTGGCTTTTCTCATGCACGCTTCACGCATGGCGGATCCTACTCAAATTTAGACGCATTATGGCGGGCAAGAAGTCAGTCTGTTAATAAAAAGGTGGTATACGGCAGTGAAGCTTCACATTACTCGATAAGAAAAGCCTGTGACATTCTCGGTATCACCTTTGAAGCGATTCCCTGCAATACGGCTCAGCAAATCGACCTCGTTGCATTAGAGAAAAAATGTGCACAAGATGCCCCCATCGCGATTATTGCTAATATGGGCACCTCCGCGACAGGGGCAATTGATCCCATAGAAGAAATCACCGCTATTTCAACAAAACATAACTGTTGGTTACATATCGATGCGGCATGGGGCGGCAGTAATTTACTCATCGATGAAAACAATCTGTTTAAGCAATTTATGCCCAAAGTGGATAGTCTCAGCTTTGATCCCCATAAGTCACTGTTTCAGCCACGCCCTTGCAGTGTTTTATTCAGCCATTCAAAACCTGAACATACCCATGACATCAACTACCTCTCCGAATCACCTGAGAAGGCCATTAGCGGCTCTTACGGGGCAGAATTATTTATACCTTTATGGCTAAATTGGAAAATATTAGGAAAAGATTGGTTTATCGATAAGATCAACTACCGACTTGAGCAAGCAGAATATTTTGCAAGCCAACTTCAGAAACAAACAAAATGGCCGATTATTAATCATGGCACTGGGATTGTCTGTTTCAAAGCGGATCATGACGCTCTGTTAGCCCCTTTAGTCGAAAAGGGTACCGTTTCTACCATTAACTTGAATCAAACGTGCTATCACCGTGTGATTTTTGCCGGGCTCGATACTAGTGCAGAAAAACTGCTCAAGGCTTTACACCCTTTTCTTTAATTTGTTTCTGTACGCTATCAAAACGGCGTAACCAGGTAGGCAAATTATTCATTGCACCTGACCACTGATTACTCGCTTTTAAAGCTGCCTGCTTAGATGGATAAACACCAAAAATTAAAACATGCCAAGGTTTGTTATCACGCAAGCTGGTAAAGCGCGCCATATCACCGGTCAGCCCATGTTCTTCAATAAAGGCATCGACTTCTTTGTCATCCCATGACCCCATTAACTGGAATGTGTAATGTTTGGCTGGGCGAGAAAGAATCCACTTAGTGTCGTGAACCTTATCAAGGATACTTGGTTCAAGTTTTTTCACTTGTTTTGGAGCAATTGTTTTATTTTCATTGTTAACTATTTGCTCTTCAGGCCCAGGAACGGTAGGGATTTCTTTTTCTATTTTTTCCTCAGGTTCTGCTTCGACAACTACCTGCTCAGCTTCAGCCGACGGCATCAATTTTTCCTGATCTTGAGCACTTGATGTTTCTGACGCTGGCGTTGGGATTTCTGCAAGCAAGGCCTCTAGTTTTTCTCGCTCAGATAGCATTTTGGCTTCTTTCTCTTGCTCATCGCCCACCACTACTGTAGCCAGCTTATTATCCTCTGCGGAAATATCTTCAGGTAATTCCAGTGTGTTCTGTGATACTGTAGATGCAGATATCCAGTCATTGATTCGATTCTGGAAAACCAGAATAAGCACAATAACAGCAGCAAGTGAAATACCACCGCTCCATCGAAGCCAGTTAATCTGACCCAAGGAAATTTTAGGCGTACGTCTCCAGGTTTTTGCCTTGATACCCAGCAATTGTTGATGAGCCAGAGCATTTAACCGCGCAAGATTACCAGCAGAGGCCTTACTTAAATACTGAATTTCTTTTGGCGAAAAAGGGCTGTCGCCCTGATATCCGGCGCTTTTCAAACGATGTAGTAAATACGCTTCGGTCTCAATAAATTCCAGCGGTGGTAAATCCAACCACTGTGTAGAAACAAGATTAAATTTCGTCTCTGCCGTCATCGAAAGAACAGCTTGCAGAATGGGTTGCTGTTCATCATCCTGCCAGCTCAGGCAACTGTGTAATAGTTGCTGCTCAGGCTCAGATAAAAGTTGTACGTCATCTACTAGCAATACCGGTGTGATATTGAGTTTTTTTAGATGACTCAACCGCTCTTTTAATAGATTCGCCAATGATTTTTCATCATTTGTCGACGCAAGTTCAGTAGCTAATGCCTTTAGCATGCCCTGATATTGTTCAAGTGTGGAAATATTATTACGCCAGCGATAAAAGCGCATATCCGACGTCGTTTGACGCTGTAATTGTTGCAGTAACGTCGTTTTTCCTAAGCCAGTGTCAGCTTGCAACAATATCGGTGTGGAAGTGGATCTTAATAAATGCAGAATAAGCAAACGACGTTGCTTAATATATCGGCCATCAAAAAAATCTTCCGCAGATTTGACTTCAGAAAAAGGTAAACGCTGTAAGGCCAGCTTAGTGATATATGCTGGCTCAGGCGATGTTGCCGCAATATCACTCATCTATCACCTACTGTTTTTCCTGAAATGCCACCAGCGTTTCTTGCAGCTTTTCTACATCATAATCATCACTGATGATGGCCTTACCAATACCTTTTAAGAGTACAAGACGGATAACGCCATCCTGCACTTTTTTATCCACAGACATCAGGGATAAAAATTTCTGAGCAGACATTTCCTGTGGGCTTTGAACAGGAAGTCCAGCAGCGAGAAACAAATCGGCAATTCGGCTCACTTCATCGGCAGACATCCAACCTTGCCGTGCAGAGAGATCTGCCGCCATCAACATACCAGTTGCAATCGCTTCGCCATGTAGCCAATTACCATAGCCCATGCCAGTTTCAATGGCATGGCCAAAGGTATGACCTAAATTCAATAAGGCACGAACATCCTGCTCTGTCTCATCTTTGGCAACAATATCCGCTTTATCCTGACATGAGCGTTCAATGGCGTAAGCCAAGGCTTGGGAGTCACGTTGTTTTAATGCTGAGATATTTTTTTCTAACCACTCAAAAAAGTCCAGGTCATTGATCAAACCATATTTAATGACTTCGGCAAGACCCGATGCTAATTGTCGGTCATCCAACGTATTGAGTGTATTGGTATCAGCGACCACGCACTGAGGCTGATAAAAAGCGCCGATCATGTTCTTACCCAAAGCATGATTAACCGCTGTTTTCCCACCCACAGAAGAATCCACTTGTGACAATAATGTGGTGGGTATTTGAATAAAGGGTACACCACGCTGATAGCAAGCGGCTGCAAACCCTGTCATATCGCCAATCACACCACCACCTAATGCAATCAAAGTCACTTGTCTGGAAAACTGCTCAGACAGTAACTTGTCAAAGATATGATTCATGACCTCCAGAGTTTTGTATGATTCGCCATCAGGAAGCACCACCGAGTCACATTTAAATTCTGTCAACAGAGCACTTACTTTATCGAGATATAAAGGTGCGATTGTTTCATTGGTCACAATCAATACTTCCTGACGTTTAATATGCTTTGTAAGGAGTTCTTTCTGTGACAATAAGTCAGTACCGATGTATATCGGGTAGCTTCGCTCTGCTAATTCAACCTGTAACGTTTTCATGAGTTCTTCTTTTCTTGTCTAATTCTTTCAGCCTACGGATAACTTCATTTACAGTGTGCTGGACGGATTGTTCACCGGTTTTTATTATGATGTCAGCCACGTCACGATAGAGTGGTTCACGAATAGTGAGCAAATTTTCGATTTGTTTACGTCTATCCGTATTTTGTAACAATGGCCGTTTTTTATCTCTGGCCGTGCGCCGATATAACTGTTCGGCTGAGGCTGATAAATAAATCACCTGGCCACGAGACTTCAGGCATTGTCGATTCTGCTCGGATAAAACGGCACCACCACCTGTAGCCACGACCACATTTTTTAGCTCTGTCAGCTCGTCAATCGCTTTGGATTCACGTTCTCTAAAACCCGACTCGCCTTCCATCTCAAAAATCCAGGAAATCGAGACGCCTGTACGCTTTTCGATGACTTTATCGCTATCATAAAATTTTCTATGCAGAACTTTAGCCAGTTGTCTACCAATCGTAGACTTCCCTGATCCCATCGGCCCAACAAGAAATATATTACCTAAACTCAATGTGGTTTATCCAAATGCTGATGACAAAAAAGCCGGCTCATACAAGACCCGGCTTTTTGATTTTAACTGAAAATGACTGATTTCAGTATTGAAAACCTTCTTTTACAATTTTTGGTGTAATGAAAACAAGTAGTTCGCGCTTTGTATCTGTTTTATTCGTATTTCTGAACATAAAGCCGACATAGGGTAAATCACCAAAAAATGGCACACGTTCTACCGTATCAGATTTTGTTTGTTCATAAATACCACCAAGCACGACGGTTTCACCATTGTCGACCAACACTTGAGTCTGAACTTTTCGAGTATCTATACTCGGAATACCATTAAAAAGGCTACCTACTGCATCTTTACTGACTTCCAAATCCATGACAATACGATCATCAGGGGTAATTTGAGGTGTCACATCCAGCTTAAGAACAGCTTCTTTGAAAGATACATTCGTCGCACCACTTGAAGTTGCTTCCTGATATGGGATTTCTGTGCCCTGCTCAATCGTAGCTTGCTTTTGGTTAGAGGTGATCACTCGTGGAGATGAGATAACCTCACCTTTACCTTCTGTTTCCATGGCTGATAATTCAAGCTCAAGAATCATGCCTAGCGGTAATTTTGTTAATGCAAGACCAATAGTGCCTGCGGCATCACTAACAGGTAGATTAACATTTAAATCCTGTCCAAGTGCTCTGGCTCCTGTTGCAGGAGTCACACTACCTGTGTCGGTGACTGACAAATCACTGAGTGATGACGAAGTAGCAGCACCCAAGGTATTACTTTTTGCAGAGGCTCCAAACCGCACACCTAATTCATTTTCGAAATCATTATTGGCAATAACGATTCGTGATTCAATCAGTACTTGTCTGACAGGTTTATCCAACTGTTCAATCACTTGACCAATTTCAGTCAGGCTCTTCGCTGTGTCACGAATTAACAGAGAGTTTGTTCTGGCATCAATCGTAATATTACCTCGGGCTGATAAGAAACCTGACTCTTTACCATCGCCTTGCAACAAAGTCGCCAGTTCATCAGCTTTGGCAAACTTGATTTCTTTGATCTCCGTATACAAAGGCTCTAACTCAACTAGCTGTTTTTGTGCTTCCAGCTCTTGTTTTTCTCTTGCCGCAATTTCTGCTGCCGGTGCCACTAACATCACATTGCCATTTTGTCTCATGGCCAGGCCTTTTGTTTTTAAAATGATATCTAAGGCCTGATCCCAAGGGACATTTTTCAAACGTAGAGTAAGATTGCCCGTTACTGTATCACTGGTGACCAGATTCATTCCTGTGAAATCAGCCAAGAGTTGTAGTACCGCTCTCACTTCAATATTCTGGAAATTCAATGAGAGTTTTTCGCCGGTGTAGCCAAACTCATTTCGGCCACCTTTTTTCAACTCATCTTCTGCTACAGGTTTAACTTCCACCACCAGTGTATTTTCAGATTGATAGGCAAGGTGCTCATATTTACCTTTTGTTGTGAGCGTTAGCTGCGTCCCACCATTTTTACTTTCAGTATCCACAAACTGTACTGGTGTAGCAAAATCCATCACATCCAGACGGCGATGAAGTTTTTCCGGCAAAGAAACATTGCTCAAATCAACAACAATATTTCCCCGCTCCTGTTTAACATCCATAGAGGCATTATCATTAGCGAGTTTTAATATCAAACGGGCCTGGCCGTCATCACCTCGACGAAAATCAATATCTGTCACACTATTTGTTGCCGATGTTGTACTTGTTTTATTTTTGGCCACATTGACACTATCGATGGTAACGGTCATCTGATTATTGTCACGGCTTATTGTATAAGGCACTTTTTGCAGTAGATTAATAACCATTCTAGTGCGATCCCCTGCTTCCACAGCAGCGATACTTTTAGTCACACCAACATTTACCTGTTTGACTCTCTGTGGCAGTGCATTTTTGACACCAGCAAAATCAATCACAATCCTGGCGGGATCATCTGTCGAAAAACTATGTGGTTCAGGAAAATCACCAGAGAACTGCACCTGTATTTTTGCTTTATCACCAGGCAGTGCAGTGAAATCTACAGCCGTCATTTCTGCGGCATTGACGCTATTTGATGCCATTAGAAAAGCGGTTAACCAGAATAAATGCTGTTTCAATCTAACGCTCCAACTCGGCTTGGTTTGTAATGATTGCTGTGTATCCATGACTTTTCCATCTCTAATCATTTTCATTGACTAATTTACCTCTACCGCCGGAACGGAAGTCTCACGTTCGATATAACCACCACCGCCCTGAGGAACAATTTCCTTGAGAACCAATTTGGAATCACTGATTTCCATGATTTTGCCGTTATTCTGGCCCATATAGTTACCTGTCTGCACACGGTGTATGACACCATCCGGTGCTCTCACCAAAGCCCAAACCTGCTCTTGCTCCAATGTACCTACATACTGCAACTGTGATAAATCGAAAAATTCTAATACTTCTTTTCGTCTGTTTTCGTCGGGACGAATACCATTATCAACAACAGGCTCTGGTGCGGGCTGCGGGACATCAATCACAGTTGGAACAAACGGGTCTCTCAAGTTTGAAGCCGCATACGCAAACTTCTCATAGGGTTTCATAACAGGTATCGGCTCTATATCCGATTTCTGTTGACTTTTCACCTGAGCTATATAGGCATTCAAATCGGCTTTATCCTGATTACAAGCTGCTAGTGAGCATACAAGAAGCAGCGATAAGGCCCATTTAAATATAAGGTTTGATGATGGGTAAATTGTGTTCATGTCATTGTTACTCTATTTATCATCATCAAAATAACGATAGGTTTTTGCTGTAATGTTCATGGTCATTTTGCCTGTCGCCTGATTCATTGGCCCCATGCTGATGTCATGCAAAGTCACAATCCGTGGTAAAGCAGCTACCCCACTCACAAATTCTCCGAACTGGTGATATGTTCCAGTCACCGTCATCTGTATCGGCAATTCAGCATAAAAATCCACAGGCCTCTCACCTTCAGGTTTGAAAAGCTCAAACTCCAGACCATTTATCAAACCTGTTCGGGTAATATCGACAAGTAAATCGGGTACTTCACTTTTTTTAGGTAGTTGCTCAAGCATAGAGGAAAACATCACACGCATTTCGGCTAACTGTTCTTTGTAAGCCTCGAGATTTACCGCTTTGGCTTGTTTAATCTCAAAAATTTGCTTGAGTTCGACTTCTTTTTGCTCAAGTTTGGTCAGCTCGGTTTGCTTATCTTTCAGAATAAAATAATAACCACCAGCCCAGACCAACAGACAAATCAAAACAGCAGCAACGATTTTTATAGGCGTGGGCCACTCACCACTTTCATTAAAATCGAGTTCCGTAATAGAGGAAAGGTCCATTATTTATCCACCTTTGTCGCAGCTGCTGATTCATTGACCTCTACAGTAAACTGTCTGATCGCATTATTGCTTGTAGATGTCCGTTTGATAACTTCCAGGCGAGACTCGCCGTATTCAGGATTTTCATCAAGTTGACGCATAAAGACAGATACCCTGGCATTCGATTCTGCCGTTCCGCTGAAGGTAATGGTATTACCTGTACGTACCACTTTTTCTAAATGAATACCCTCAGGAACCACCCGCGCGATAGAGTCGAATACTTTTACCACTTTAGGGCGACTTTCCTGTAAATCCTGAATAACTTGCATTCTGGCCAAAAGCCGTTTCTTTTGTGCTTCAAGGTCTTGAATTTCTTTAATTTTGACATCTAACTTAGTGATTTCTGTCTGTAATAGCGTATTGCGCTGGTTTTGATCACTAATCAGGCTGTTGGCGTAACCCATCACAAGATAAAAAATAAGGGCTGCAAACAAAAAAGTTGCGCCCATCGCTAAATAAAACTGTTTCTGCCGCTCTTCTCTTCGCTCTTCACGCCATGGCAGTAGATTGATATGTGCCATCAGTCAAAACTCCTCATTGCCAAGCCGCAAGCAATCATCATCGAAGGAGCATCATTACTTAATGCCTGTATTTTCACCCGAGATCCCAGAATCATCTCTGCAAAAGGATTAGCAATAGATGTTGATGTACCGGTTTCTTCTTCTATCATCGTATCGATACCTTCGATAGAAGCACACCCTCCAGCCAGAATAATATGATCGATGGACTGATATTGTGTCGATGCTGAAAAGAAGAATTGCAATGCTCGTGTTACGGTCATTGCCATTGAGCGCTTGAAAGGTTCAAGCACTTTCGGACCATAATCATCTGGCAAACTGCCATCTTTCTTCGCTCGCCCCGCCTCCTGATAAGACATCCCGTAATGGCGTTCAATATCTTCAGTTAACATTCTTCCGCCAAATGTTTGCTCTCGGGTAAAAACAATTTTGCCGTCAACCAGTACGTGTAAGGTTGTCAGTGTTGCACCGACATCAGCAACAGCGACAGTCAAGCCCTGGCCATGGTGTGGCAATTGTCGAGCGATTAATTCAAACGCATTTTCCATAGTATAGGCTTCGACATCGACCAGTCGGGGTTTTAATCCAGCTTTCTCGACCACCTCAGTACGGACATCCACATTTTCACGGCGTGAAGCAGCAAGCAGAACATCAACAGCTTCAACATCAGCTGCTGAAGACCCTAATATTTCAAAATCCAGTCGTACTTCATCAAGTGGGTAAGGAATATAGTTTTCTGCTTCCATAAGTACATTTTCTTCAAGCTCACGCTCTGATAATGAAGCAGGAAAAGATACGATTTTACTGATGGCTGAATTAGCAGAAACGGCAACAGCGGCTTCTTTGGCTTTTGTGCCTGAACGTTTGACTGCGCGTCTTATTGCGCCAGCCACTTCATCTCTATTTTCAATGCGGCTTTCAACCACAGCATTGACAGGTAAAGGCTCAACGGAATATGACTCGACAGTATATTTCTCACCTTTTTTACTCAGTTCTAATACCTTTACTACCGAAGAACTGATATCTATGCCTAGCAAAGGGGATTTTTTTCGTCCGAACATTTATCGCCTCAATTCCCGTTGATTCATTGAATAAGCCCACTTAGCACTATTACTTAAAGTAGTTTATTAAGAATCTTGAGCTTGTCAACCTAAATATATCAATAAAACTAGTGATTTGAACCCTCTCACTGTTATTATTTGTGACTCAATATATACTTTCACATCATTTCTTACATAGCAGCCAAGTCTACATGTATCGATTTATTCGTTTGACCACAAAGCTTATTTTAATTTTAGCGTTGTTGACCCTTATCGCCGCCGGCGTGATTTATTTCTTTTTGGCTCCCAAACTGCCTGACACTAACACCCTTAAAGAAACTCAGTTGCAAATCCCTTTGCGAATTTTCAGCTCTGAAGGTCTATTAATGGCTGAATTTGGCGAGAAAAGACGTATTCCAGTGGAATATAATGATATCCCCAAACCGCTGGTTGAGGCCTTTTTAGCTGCAGAGGATGATCGCTTCTACCAGCATCCTGGGGTTGATTATCAGGGCATTATTCGTGCTGCTTACTCCCTGCTGCTCACAGGTGAAAAATCACAGGGTGGTAGTACAATCACCATGCAAGTTGCGCGCAATTTTTTCTTATCTAATGAAAAAACTTATCTAAGAAAATTAAATGAAATTATTCTCGCACTGGAGATTGAAAAGGTTTTATCGAAAGAAGAAATTTTAGCGCTTTACTTAAATAAAATATATCTAGGCAGTCGTGCCTACGGTGTTGGTGCCGCTGCTAATGTCTATTACGGCAAGCCACTGGATCAGTTATCTCTCGCTGAGATGGCGATGATTGCAGGCTTACCCAAAGCCCCTTCCGCTTATAATCCGATAGCCAATCCAGAACGCGCGACAGTAAGACGAAACTATGTTTTACGACGTATGTGGGAAGTCGGCTTTATCCAGAAAGCCGATTACGAGGAAGCCATAAAAGCACCCGTTACTGCCAGCTACCATGGCCCGGAAATCAAAGTTTACGCGCCGTATGTGTCTGAAATGGTTCGTACAGAATTGATTAATAAGTTTGGTGAAGAGGCGTACACCAATGGCTTTAACGTCTATACAACGATTCGTGCAAAGCATCAGCAAGCAGCCAATAAGGCATTACAATCGGCTTTGTTAGATTACGATCGCAGACATGGCTATCGCGGTCCAGTTGCAAATGTGGCTTTACCAGAAGATGTTTCTGACCGCGTAGCTCTTGATAAAGTTGTTAAGGACTATGACAACATAGGTCCGTTAAAAACGGCTGTTGTGATTGAGACCACAGATGAAAAAGCAGAGCTCTATATTCGAAACTGGGGGTATGCTCAATTACCACTTAATGCCGTTAAGTGGGCTCAGAAAAAACTCAGTACCAACAGTCGTGGCCCTGTCCCTAAAAAGATCACAGATGCCATCAAAGTAGGTGACATCATCCGTGTCGAACAATTGACCAGCCCTAACTGGGAATTGGCTGAATTACCTGAGGCCCAAGGCGCATTAATTGCTGTTGCCCCATATGATGGTGCAGTCACAGCATTGAATGGTGGTTTTGACTTCTTTAATAACAAGTTTAACCGTGTGACCCAATCTCGTCGCCAACCCGGCTCTGGCTTCAAACCCTTTATCTACTCTGCTGCCTTGGAAAAAGGGTACACCGCAGCGACGATTATTAATGATGCACCAGTGGTGTTTGATGATCCTGGTCTAGAGAACGTCTGGCGGCCACAAAACTATAGCGGTAAATTCTTTGGGCCCACACGTTTACGCGAAGCCCTTATTCATTCGCGTAATCTGGTATCAATCCGATTGCTGCGCGATATTGGAGCTGACTATGCCGTTGAATATGCAGAACGTTTTGGCTTCAAACCCGGCATGATGCATAAAAATCTGTCATTAGCGCTGGGCAGTGGCAGTGCCGCCCCATGGGATATGGCACGTGCCTATTCCTCACTGGCTAATGGTGGTTATAAAGTTGAGCCCTACATCATCCAGCGTGTAGAAGATGCCTCTGGAAAAATTGTGATGCAGGCAACACCTGATACCGTTTGTGAAACCTGCCTGATGGATGAATCTACTCTTGATGAGAGTGATTTCCATGTCGCCAAACGTATCATGACGCCACAAAATAACTACATCATGAATAGCCTGTTACGGGATGTGGTTAAACATGGCACAGGTCGGAAAGCGATGAGTCTAGGTCGTGATGATTTAGCAGGAAAAACCGGTACAACCAATGATCAGGTGGATGCCTGGTTTAATGGTTTTCATCCAGAATTAGTGGCTGTAGCCTGGGTAGGATTCGATAATCCACACTCATTAGGCCGCTATGAAACAGGGGGTCGCGCCGCTTTACCAATGTGGATAGATTTCATGAAAGTTGCTCTGGAAGGCATGCCTGAAGCACCATTGCAACCACCTGTTGGTATGGTAACCGTCAGAATCGATCCTGCGACAGGCCTACTGGCTAGACCTGAAGCCACAGATGCGATATACGAGACCTTCAGAGAAGAATATGTACCAAAACAGATGGCACCGCTATCTGGGCAAGGTGACAGCGGTACATCACCGGCCATCGACTTATTCTGATTTATCGAACCTGTTTGGCCAACTGCCCGGACTGTAATTCACCGTTCGGGTAGTCGCCATTCAGTAATCGTAATTGCTCAATTGGGCTGTTGCTGATTCTGCTTTGTTTTGCCCATGAAGCATAATTATCGTTTTTACCCACCCTGAGAATTTGGATTTTTAGCTCCTGAGCCAGTTTAATTTCATCTTCTCGCAAACTATGCAGACTTTTAATCGTGTTAATAAAAGCCTGATCATAGCTGCTAAACAAAGTGTTACTTTCTGCACCACCAAAGAAAATATAGGCTTTATCTTTTAAGTAAACGACAGCGACCCTGACGGTTTTATCCTGAGCAAGCGCAATCCCGGTATATCCGTCGAGCCCATGACTATTAAAGCTTTGGCCAGAACGAATTGTGGTAATTTTCAAACGTTGCTTAATAAACTGCTCCGGCGTTAACTTACGATTCAGATCCGCTGCGCCCATTTCAACGACAGCCTTGCCATCAGGGGCTACAGCCTGCAGGCTATCCGGGTTATTGTTAATGTGCCATTTTTCAGGAAAATCAACAGCAAACCCCATAGCAAGATGATAAAAATGATTTTCGGAGCGAATGCCCTGCTCCTCACTATCACCAAAGGTCATGCCGGCGATATGGTCTAAATAAGCCGTTCTGTCGATTTTACCGTCAGTCACTTTATATTTATCCGCAGCGGCAACAACGCCTTGCAACCGTGTATCATTATCAGGGTGACTAGCAAATAAACCATGGTAGCCTTGGTACTCACGGCCTTGTTTCTTTGCCTCAACAGCAGCAAAAATCTCCTGATTTTTCAGTACAGTGATGACATCAATCATGGCATGTGGATCATAGCCTGCTCTGGCCAGATACTCGGCACCTAAGCGATCCGACTCAAGCTCATGTTCACGACCATAACCGCTTAATAAAGCACCACCTAACATATTGAAGATATTCTGGGACCCTGCATTACGTAGCTCCGGGATTAATATCGAGCCCAGGGTATATCCAATATTGGCCGCTTGTGCCGCACTTTGTTGTCTGACACCATGCCGGGCAGTGACATGACCAATTTCATGGCCAAGCACCGCAGCAAGTTCAGCTTCAGAATTCAGATAAGCCATTAGGCCACGGGTGATATAAACATAACCACCTGGCAAGGCAAAGGCATTGATGACCGGAGAATCCAGTACAGTAAATCGATAGACTAAGTCTTTACGATGACTAACCGATGCCAGTTTTTCGCCCACAGACTGCACATAACGTTGCAGTTGTTCATCATCATAACGACCATATTCGGCAATGATTTTGGGATGATTGGTTCTTCCCATCTCCAGCTCGGTATCTTCACCAAACATGACGAAGTTTTGATCACCGGTTACCGGATTCGTTGCACATCCACCAAGCCCCAGAAACAACAAAGCCCCTGCGATTAAGCAGAGGCTTCGTATTCTGTCGTGACTTGTACTACCTTGTACGAACACGTCAATCATAGTTCAAACCATTTTGTTCGACAGATTATTTACCGTATTTTTGACGGAATTTATCAACACGACCCGCTGTGTCTAACATTTTTTGTTTGCCAGTGTAGAACGGGTGGCATTCTGAACACACATCCAGAGTCAAGTCTGAAGTGCGTGTAGAGCGAGTTTTAAAGGTGTTACCGCAGCTACAGGTAACATTGATCTCGGTGTAATCTGGATGGATATCCGCTTTCATATCTGTACTCGTTATGTGTGTTTGCAAAAAATCTTGCTGTAACCATAAGGTTACGAGCTTTAGAACCGCGTTATTTTATAGATCAACCTTGCTTCAGGCAAGTTTATTTACAATAAAATCTGCTTAAGCTTTCTCAGCGACCAGCATGGCTTGATCTCGCCAACCTGACTCAAGCTGCCCCAACACAGATTCTTCACGATAAACCCGAACGTTAAGACTGCTAAACATATGCAGTAGCTCATTATCATCTAACAGAAAGTCAGGGTTATTCGGACCAATCTCATTAACTTTATTCCGACAAAACGTCTGATAAAACAACAGACCACCCGACTTGAGAGCATCAGCAATCACTGGTGCCATATCCCGTACTAAAAAATGCGATACGACAATCACATCATAGACTGCTGGTGCAGGTGGCTCCGCAATGACATCGCGTTGTTGTGCATGAATATCCAAAGAGACTTTTCCGGCATTTATCTTTAATTGTTCAATCGCGACCGATGAAATATCCCAACTCTCAACTTTTAAGTCTTTCTCTGCTAAAAAAAGACTATTGCCACCCACCCCACAAGCCAGATCTAATGCCAGGCCAGTTTTAGGTAATAAATGCTGGTTTTGCTCTAACACCATTGAAACACCCGGTTTCTCATCATAGCGTTTGCTATAAATCGCATCCCATTTTTGTTGAGCATCCATCATTAGCGACGCCAAAAGGCCGGGGTCAACACCACAAGCAAAGTAAATATTTCTAATCGTCCCAATAGCATAGCCATGGCTAATACCCATTTGGAGGGTGCATTAATTTCACCAAAGTTAGCACCCACTTCGCCAAGCCCTGGACCGAGATTATTCAGGCAGGCTGTTACTGCAGAGAATGAGGTCACTACATCAAGGCCGGTCGACATTAAAAATAAATGCATGATACTGAAACAGAACACATACATGGCAAAAAAGCCCCAGACCGCGCCAACCACTTTCGCAGGCAGGGCTTTGCCATTCACCTTGATGGCAAATACCGCATTAGGGTGAATCAGACGTAATACTTCACGATACCCCTGTTTAAACAGCAGCATGATACGGATAACTTTAATACCGCCCCCCGTGGAAAAAGCACAGCCACCGATATAACTTGCCATCAATAATAGGATAGGTAAGAAACCAGGCCACAGGTAATAATCGGTTGTGGTGTAACCAGCCGTTGTACCGATAGACACTGTCTGGAAAACGCCTTGATGCACTGCGGTCCAAAGGTTATCGAAGGTACCACTGAAATACAGATAACTCGACGTCACTACTGATATCACGCCAAGTATTGCCAGATAAGTCCGTAACTCAGAGTCTTTCCAATAATGTTTGACGCTACGATGTCGCCAGGCCAGGAAATGTAGAGAAAAATTCATCCCGGAAATCAGCATAAAGACCACCGTGATCATTTCAATAGTGGCACTATCAAAAAAACCGATACTGGCATCATGGGTAGAGAAACCACCGATGGCTACCGTTGAGAAACTATGACAAATCGCATCAAACCAGGTCATACCAGCAACTCGAAACGCAATAGCACAGGCAATGGTTAATGATAGATAGATATACCAAAGCGCCTTAGCCGTTTCCGTGATGCGCGGTGTCAGTTTGGCATCTTTCATTGGACCGGGTGTCTCAGCACGGTAGAGCTGCATGCCCCCGACACCCAACAGGGGCAGAATGGCCACCGCTAACACCACAATCCCCATACCACCTAACCACTGTAGAAACTGGCGATAAAATAGAACCGCTTTAGGCAGTGTGTCTAAGCCTGTAAGTACAGTTGCTCCAGTAGTTGTCAGCCCCGACATGGATTCAAACACAGCATCAGTGAATGACATTTTAGGGACTTCAGTCAAAAAGAAAGGTAATGACCCAGACAAACCAAGAGCGATCCAGAACATCACCACTACGATAAAGCCATCGCGTATTTTTAGTTCTTTACGGTGATGTCTAACGGGTAACCAAAACAATAAACCGATAATCAACAACAAAACAAAGGCCGTTAAAAACGCACTACTGGCACCATCTTGGAAGTACCAGGACACCAACACAGGAGGCAGCATCGTGATACTGAACAGCGATAACAAAATACCTAGAATGCGTTGAATCGTCAGTAATTGCATGATGGTTAGGTTGAATCCGTTTTACGGTGATAATAAAACCAGCTTAGCAGCATCAAAAGCATCAATATAAACACTGGCCAGCGTTTGGCGATGACATAGGGTGTTGCCCCCTGTCTGGGCTGAATATCGGTAGTCAATGTCGCCTGCTCAAATTGAGGGGTTTGTGACTGAATACGTCCTTTATAATCGACAAAAGCTGAGATGCCATTAGTGGTCGCCCGTACCAGCGGCCTTTCTGCTTCTAAAGCGCGGCTACGTGAAATTTGTAAATGTTGATGCGGCGCGAATGAATCGCCATACCAGGCATTATTGGTGGCATTAACAAGGATAGAAGCTTGAGGTAATGCATCTAACACTTCAAGGGAAAAAACATCTTCATAACAAATAGAAATACCCACTTGCTGCCCAGAGGCTTTTAACAGGCTTTGCTTTTCTGGTCCCGGCACAAAGCCTGACATTGGCAAATCAAAAAAAGCAATCAAGCCGCGAAGCCAGGCAAAAGGCACGTAATCGCCGAAAGGCACCAGATGGCGTTTATGATAGAAGCCCTCATCCTGCCCGGCGACCATCATACTGTTGTAGTAGTCCTGGCCATTTTTATCTTCAACCGGCAGGCCAAGTAAAATATCGGTATTGTGTTGTTGCGCTTCTTTAATAAGCGGTTCGATATAAAAGTCTTTTAGTTGATGATAAAAAGCGGGAACGGCATTTTCGGGCCACACCACCAGCTGGCTGTCCCAATGTTGTTCCGTTAATTGCTGATACAGGGTAAGTGTGCTGACAAGCTGTTCAGGACTCCACTTCACATCTTGCGGCACATTGCCCTGCACAATCGTGGTTTTGATAGGTTCGCCAGCCGTCCAAGTCCAATCGACAGATTGCAACCCTTGTCCCCCGCACCAAATAACCACAACAGGCAATATGAACAACGGTTTTTTGTATTTAAACAAAATAAACAAACAGCTTGCCGTCAGCGCAACCAGGAAAGAGACAGCATTGACGCCCATGACAGGCACCCAGCCAGCTAACGGCCCCTCAATTTGACTCACACCCAACTCTAACCAGGGAAAACCACTCAAGAACCACGCTTTAAATAATTCAAAACCGAACCAGGCAATGGGTAACAGTAAAGCAATATCAAATAAGGAAAATGTGTAAGAAGAGAGTTTCTTTACCAGCCAGCCAAATAATGCCAGATAGGAAGCCAGAATCGCGACAAACAAAAATGTCAGCATTCCCGCTAAAAACCAGCTGGTATGACCGAAGACATGGATAGCCACATACACCCATGACACACCCACACCAAACATGCCAAGTCCAAACAGCCAGCCTCGCCATGCAGCTTGTTTTGCCGTGGTGTTATCCCAGCTGGCGAAAAGCAGAATCAGACTTAAAACAGCAATCGGATAAGCGTTAAAGGGAGAAAATGCCAGCGGTAAAATAGCACCGCCAAATAATGCAACGATATGTCCTTTCCAACCCTGCATAGTCAGCCCATTATTCTTTTGCATTATTCGGTATCTGCTTCTGGCTCTTCTTCCGGTAACACCACCATCTTCATCAGATATAAACGACGGTTATCTGCGCGTAAAATCGTGAACTGGAAACGGTCAATCGTGATTTCTTCACCACGTTCAGGCAAATGCCCAAACTGATTAACAACATAACCACCCACCGTATCAAAATCTTCATCACTCCAATCAGTTTCAAAAAACTCGTTGAAGTCTTCCACCATCGTTAAGGCTTTGATAGTGTAGGTGTTTTCATTCCTTTGCAGAATAGGTGCATCATCATCAATATCATGTTCGTCTTCAATTTCACCGACGATTTGTTCTAATACATTTTCAATCGTGACAATACCAGCCACACCACCATATTCGTCTACGACGATGGCCATATGATTACGGCGTGCCCGAAACTCACGTAACAACACATTCAAGCGCTTGCTTTCGGGAATAAATACAGCGGGACGTAATATCTCACGCAGATCAAAATTGAAATCACCGCTGTTCACCACGGCCGTTAATAAGTCCTTGGCGAGCAGAATGCCAATCACATCATCACGGTCATCATCCATCACAGGAAAGCGAGAGTGCGCCGTTTCAGTGACCAGTTTCAATGTTTCTTCAGGGGCAGCATCACGTGAAACCATGACCACTTGTGAGCGTGGAATCATAATATCGCGGGCCTGCATTTGCGAAACGCTTAATGCACCTTCAACAATAGATAGCGCTTCTGAATCCAGAATATGCCGTTCAGAAGCTGAACGAATTAATTCAATCAGTTGTTCCTGATCTTGCGGTTCCAGAAACAAGTTACTGAGCTTTCGCACCCAGGATTGATTTGCTAAGCGACTCGGTCGTCCTTCACTCATGATTCCACTCCCTGCCATTCATAGGGATTAGCTATATTTAACTGATGCAGAATAGCTATTTCTAATGTTTCCATCTGTTCCGCTTCATCCGATTCAATATGATCATAACCTAATAAATGCAAACATCCATGGATCACCATATGTGCCCAGTGATGTAACTCGGCCTTACCTTGCTCTTGCGCTTCTTTTCTCACCACAGGCACACATATCACTAAGTCGCCTAATAAACGGGGTTCTAATTTAATGGGTGCATCAAAAGGAAAAGACAAGACATTGGTTGGCCCATTTTTGCCACGATACTGACCGTTGAGTTCAGCACTTTCTGTTTCATCGACTAAACGAATACTCAGCTCACAGTCTTCATTGACTTCGTCTAATGCTGCTTCAGCCCACTGAGTAAACAGTGACTCATCCGGTATATCACCATCATAAGCACACTGAAAATCCACTACCACGCTCATGCTTTTCGGTCAGCCTTATCGTATGCCAAGATGACTTTTTGTACCAGCGAATGTCGAACAACATCTTTTGCCTGGAAGAAAGTAAAGCCGATACCGTCCACATCCTTCAACACTTCAATCGCATGACGCAAGCCAGAACGGGTTGATCCAGGCAAATCCACCTGAGTGATATCACCGGTAATGACCGCAGTGGAGTTGTAACCCATCCGGGTCAGGAACATCTTCATTTGTTCGATCGTGGTATTTTGCGCTTCATCAAGAATAATGAAAGACTCATTGAGTGTGCGACCACGCATATAGGCTAATGGCGCGACTTCAATCACATTGCGTTCCATTAACTTAGCCACGCGTTCAAACCCTAACATTTCATACAAGGCATCAAACAACGGTCTGAGATAAGGGTCAACTTTCTGAGCTAGATCCCCGGGCAAGAAACCGAGACGTTCACCGGCTTCTACTGCAGGTCTGACCAATACAATACGGCGACAAAAATCACGTTCGAGGGCTTCCACCGCACAGGCCACGGCAAGATAGGTTTTACCGGTACCAGCAGGCCCTACACCAAAGTTAATATCATGGGTCATCACCCGACGTAAGTAGGCTTGCTGATTTTCACCACGGGCTTTAATCAAACCACGCTTGGTTTTAATCACCACTTCTTTATCAGGCTCACTGGCCGTGGCGACATCGTCACCACCACTTTTGCGAATCGCCATATGAATCTGCTCGGGCGCTAATACGGTCTGCGCCGTTTCAGCATACAAGTCATGAATGACTTCCTGGATGAGTGTTAATGTATCCGCCGGGCCAATAATCTGAAAGTTCACGCCCCGATTATTGATTTCCACACCAAAGCCGCGTTCCATCATACGAATATGTTCATCCAGATGACCACACAGATTGGCAAGACGAGGGTTATCTGCCGGACTAAGCTCGAAGCTGATGCTATCGAGCGCTTGAGAAGTTTGAGTCACTATAGAATTCCGATGAGCTTAAAGTGCTACGCTATCAGCGAGTAATTCGCCGCGCAAGGAGTTCGAGAAGGCTTCTTCAATACGCACATCCACAAATTGACCGATAAGACTGCGGTCACCAGGGAAATTCACTACCCGGTTATTTTCTGTGCGACCGGCCATATCACCACCACCGCGATGAGCTTCGCGCTCAACTAAAATACGTTGAGTGGTGCCAACCATGGCTTTGGCATGCTCGTCTTCCAACTCACGTAAACGATCCTGCATGATTTGCAGACGACGTTTCTTTTCTTCTTCGGAAACGGAATCCACGAATGCTGCCGCCGGTGTCCCAGGGCGAGCGCTATAAACAAAGCTGAATGAATGATCGAATTTAATCTCGTTGATTAAATCCATGGTCGCCTGAAAGTCTTCTTCCGTTTCATTAGGGAAACCGACAATAAAGTCACTCGACATGCTTAAATTCGGTCTGACTTCCAGTAATCGGCGAATCTTACTTTTATATTCCAAAGCGGTATGACCACGCTTCATCATCGTCAGAATACGATCAGAACCCGACTGAACTGGTAAATGCAGATGATTCACCAGCTCTGGCACTTCGGCAAATGCCTCAATCAGGCTGTCAGAAAACTCAACTGGATGAGAGGTAGTAAAACGAATACGTTCAATGCCATCAATTGCAGCGACGTAATGAATCAACAGAGCCAAGTCAGCGGTTTCATCACCTTCAATCACCCCCTGATAAGCATTCACATTTTGGCCTAATAGGTTCACTTCACGCACACCCTGCGCAGCTAACTGACGAATTTCACGCAGGATCGGACCAACCGGGCGGCTGACTTCTTCACCGCGGGTATAAGGCACCACACAGAATGTGCAGTATTTACTGCAACCTTCCATCACCGAAACAAAGGCAGTTGGGCCATCCGCTTTCGGTGCTGGTAAATTGTCAAACTTCTCAATCTCAGGAAATGAAATATCAATACTGGGTTTACGGCTGATTTTGACCTCTTCCAACATGGCTGGAAGACGATGCAATGTTTGCGGTCCAAAAATCAGATCAACATAGGGCGCACGCTGACGAATCGCTTCACCTTCCTGGCTTGCCACACAGCCACCCACACCAATAACCAAGTCAGGACGTGTATCTTTCCAGCGTTTCCATCGACCGAGTTGATGAAACACTTTTTCCTGCGCTTTTTCGCGAATCGAGCAGGTATTAAGAAGTAAGACATCCGCTTCTTCTGGAATATCTGTGGGTTCTAATTGATGAGATGCCGCCAGGACTTCTGCCATTTTTGATGAATCATACTCATTCATCTGACAGCCGAATGTTCTGATATAAAGTTTGCCAGCCATAGTTTCTGCTAAAGTCAAAGGGCGCACAGGATACTATTTTTTGCTTGATTAGTACATACAAGTGATTGTTTTTACTAATAACTGCAAATATAGTGTGGGAAGGAACAACAACAAGGAAGTGAATCATGGCAATCAAGGATTGGCCTGCCGATGATCGCCCTCGGGAAAAGCTTTTATTATCAGGTGCTAAGGCACTTTCTGATGCAGAGCTTCTGGCGATTTTTCTGCGCACGGGTGTGAAAGGATTTTCAGCCGTCGACTTAGCACGCAAACTCATTCATGAGTTTGGCTCTTTACGACAATTATTAGAAGCGGACCAGCAGCAGTTTTGTGAAGGTCATGGATTAGGTCAGGCGAAATACGTTCAGCTTCAGGCTGTTCTGGAAATGGGCCGCCGTCACCTGGAATCGAGTTTAAAGCATGGCGATGCCTTTACCGATGCTGACAACACCATGCGCTATATCAAACAACGTTTACGCGCCTATCCCCATGAAGTATTTGCCTGCCTGTATCTGGATAACCAACATCGTTTTTTGTACTTCGATGAATTATTTCGCGGCACCATTGATGGTGCCAGCGTTTATCCACGTGAAGTCGTTAAAGCCGCACTGAAACATAACGCTGCAGCCATTATCCTGGCCCATAATCATCCGTCTGGTGTCGCTGAACCCAGTCAGGCCGATATTCATATTACAAAACGAATTAAGTCTGCCCTCGATCTCGTCGATATAAGAGTACTGGACCACATTATCGTCGGGGATGCAGATGTCACTTCTTTGGCACAACGCGGTTGTATTTAATTGCGGCAATTGCCATAACGATAAGTGAAATGACCTATTTATCAGGTGTTTGATATCTCTACTATTGTCCGGCTTTTGAATTTAAATGGGTGAGAGAATCATGAGAAAGTCACTGGAATTATTCAGTCTGGGCTTTTTATTAACGCAGAGTATAAGTCTGTACGCTGCCGATAATGGGCTAATCGATGATGCCAGCCTGAGCTTGGGCAGCCTGGTGGTGTCATCAGACAGCACAGGACCACTAACCTCACGTAATCTGTCGACATCAGTTGATGTGTTGAACGAAGACCGCATTGAAGATCAGAATGTGAGTTACACATGGCAGCTTTTTGACCAGATGCCGGGCGTGATGCTGACCCAGTTCGGTATGGGTAATGAGTCTGGCAAAATTTCTTTTCGCGGCTTTAATGGCGAAGGTGAAGTCAATGCTGTGAAACTGCTGATTGATGGCATTCCCAGTAACCAGAATTCTGGCAATATGCCTTATCTGGAATTACTGACACCTTTAGAAATCGAGAGTATCGAAGTCGTTCGTGGCACCAATGATCCACGTTATGGTTTACATAATATTGCCGGTAATGCTGGTATTTTTACTCGCCAAGGAGGTAACTATAGTAAAGCTCGTGTCACTTATGGTAGTTATGCGACACGCAATGTGCAGTTTATCAGCGGCATGGAAAGTAATGGTTTTTCCCAGAACTATGCAATTAGCTATTTAAATTCAAATCGCTATCGCCACCACAGTGATATCGAAAAAAGTACCTTCTCTGGTAAGTGGTTTTATACACCGAATGATGGCCGTGCCCAAATCGGCTTTATTGCCAGACATGGCAAAGCTGAAGCTGATGAAGCCGGTTATCTGACCCGGGCTGAGGCACATGATGATCCAGAACAATCACGTCCGCATAACGCCGCAGATGGTGGTGATCGTATGATGAATCAGTTCAGTGCTCACTTGGATATTGATATCACGGATAATCTGTTCTGGAGCAGCAAAGCTTATTTAAATGAGCTAGACGAAGATCGTTATGTCACCTTTGCAGCGGGCGGCAACCATAACGAACGATTAACCGAAGAAGAACATAAAGGCGCGTTAAGCACCTTAACCTGGCGACCGGATGTAAGCTGGGCGCATGAGTTCAGCCTGATGGGTGGATTGAGTGCTGAATGGCAAAATAATGAAAGTCGTCGTTATCTGGTGGATCTGGACCGAAATAGAACATCGCAGACTCGCAACCAGAACTTCGATTTTGATATTTATGGTGGATTTATTCAGGCCATATACAAACCGACTGAGAAACTGAAAATTGTTCCCGCGTTTCGGGTTGATACTGTGCGTGGCAGCTTAAATGATAATGGCACGCATCGTGAAATTAACGATTATGGCAATATCAACCAGCCAAAACTCAGTGCGGTCTATTCTTTTAATGAGCAATACGCTGTATACACCAATTGGGGCAAAACCTTTCAGGTCGCTTCAGGTACTGCCAGCTATAAGAAAAACGCATTATCAAGCGATCTCGATGCTTCAATTAATGAAGGCTGGGAAGTCGGACTTAAATTTACACCCACAGATTGGTTAAATGGGCGAATTGCTGTCTGGCAGCAAGTCGCCTCAGGTGAATTTAAAACAAGGTTGGAAGATGCTAATAATGACAGTGAGAATATTGGCAAAACCCAGCGTCGAGGCATAGATTTCCAATTCAATGCACAAGCTTCTGACAAACTTGGCCTCTGGTTCGCCGCATCCTTTCAGGATTCAGAAATCCTTAAAGCTGGTGCAGATAAACCTCTTAATAAAGGTAACGAGATTGATCATGTACCGCACTATTTGATTGATGCCGGGGTGGATTATCAGGCTACACCAAAACTTAAATTATCATCTTGGGTCAGCGCCCAGGATGATGCATATTTAAATCAGGAAAACGATACCAATAAATATGGTCAATACGTGTTAGTGAATGCCTCAGCCAGTTATGCGCTGACTCAAAAAGTAAGATTAGATCTTGAACTAAAGAATCTTTTTGATCGTTACTATGAATATGCTTGGAAACCTTTAAATGGTGAAGCAATGCATTCGCCTGGCGATGGTCGCTCGATTTATGGCTCAATTCAATATGACTTTTAAGCATTAATGACAAAAGCGCGACAGCTTTGGCTGAAAATTCATACCTACCTGGGACTCAGCATTGGCATCATGCTGGTCTTATTAGGTCTGACGGGCAGCATTTTAGTGTTCTATTTACAATTCGATATCTGGTTGAATCCAGATATCGAAGCTGTCTCGACAGCCCCCGTCAGTCAGCAACAAACTGTCTTTGATCAATTACAGCAGCAATTTCCAACACGAACTGATTCCTGGCGTATTGAACAGCCACTTCATTCAGGCTGGCCAATTATGGCGCGTTATTACACGCCTGTTGAAACACGTGATCTGCAATTTGCGCCATTGATGGTAACAATCGATCCCGCCACATTAGAGATCACCAGTAAACGCTTCTGGGGCGAATTTGCGATGACCTGGATCTACAATCTGCATTACAGCTTATTAGTAGATAAAACCGGCAAAACCCTCGTAGGTATTATAGGTCTCATCAGTCTTATCTCCCTGCTCACCGGTGTCGTTTTATGGTGGCCCGGCTGGCATAAATTGCGACAAGTGATGGCTTGGCGATTACGTACCAGTTATGCCAAAAAAGTGTTTGATCTACATATTCTGTCTGGCAGTTATGGTTTCATTGTGTTGTTTATGCTCAGTTTAACGGGTGCAGCACTGGCTTTACCTACACAGACTCAGCAGATTATCCGTATTTTTTCTCCATTGGCTTCCAGCCCTATACTTGCTCGCTCACTGCAGCAGCAAGGAAAAAAACCTGTTATCTCAGCAGATACGGCGGTAGCGTCAGCTTTTAAATTATTCCCCGATGCTGAGTTACGCTGGGTAGAGTCACCGGGGATCAAAAAAAATAGCTGGCGAGTCGTTTTCTATCAACAAGGCGAACCAAGCCGCCGTTTTCCACGAACACAAGTCTGGGTGAATGCGTTTACTGGTGATATTGTCGCTAGCCGCGATGGCTTAGCCGATAGTGCCGGAGATAAAGTCTTAAACTGGCTACACCCCTTACATAATGGCGAAGCTTTTGGTCTAACCGGCAGGATTATTGTGTTTATCTGTGGTTTTCTGCCATTAATTTTATTCATTACCGGCTTATTGCGCTGGCAACAAAAGCGGCACGCCAGAAAGCGCACCGCTTATCGCCATAGTTAATCTTCGTCCCAGTCTACCGGGGTATCTTTGAATACTTTTTTACCGGTAAACATGGCCGATACCAGACCATTACGCTCCCGAAGCTCGCTATAAACGACTCCCAGAATATGTAAGATGATGGCCAGACTCAGCACCCAGAATACGATCTCATGTATTTCTTTGAAGGGTGAACGAAAGTCACGCATTTGCTGATAAGCCGCTTCATTCACGCCGTCTTTTGAGTATGGCTGAACTAAGGCTTCTGTTTGTGGACTCTCTGCCACCCAGGCTTTAAAACTATCGCCAAATGGTGGCATATACACATCGGTACCACCAAGCACTAACCCTGTTACCGCCTGAATCGTTAACAAGATAAACAACAAAGTCACCATTAAACGTGCCAGAGGATTATGTCCGGCAAAACCAACCGGCTTACCTTCATTGATGCTATCCAGGTAAAGTTGTCGTTGCTGTTTATACTTTTGTCCAAGCGGCAAAATAGCTGCCCAGCGACTAAATCGGTTACCAATAAAACTCCAAAACAACCGCACGGCAAGATTAATCACAAACACATACCCCACATATACATGCCATGTTTTTAACAGGATTTTGCCTTCTGTCGTTACGCCCAAGGCTTTACTGTTCATAATTGCCACACCAATAACAATCAACCCAATAACCGACAATACGTTTATCCAGTGAAACCAGCGAACCATACGATCCCATACTGGATACTCTGTTAATGTTCTCGCCATTTGTTTTTTCATTTTTCTCTCTCTCCTAGTTTATCTACACGGCAATATTCGCCACTCCAGTCATGTAGATAAGGTGTGATGGTTTTATGCTCTGATAGATGGGCCTGCCACCAATCTTTCAAAAAAATAAGCACTTGCTCAGGCCGCTTTTGATGCTTGGCATGCTCACAAACAACTTTGAATTCCGTGATTAGATTATCCATTAGCTGTTGATAGTTTTTCAGTTCTGGATACTCCGTTGAATTCAATATGCCTTCTTCTGTTTTGTAATGAAACACGATGTAACTTATCAGAAGCTTAACCGTGGGTAATAAGGACTCAAATTCCAGCCCTTGCTGGAGGAAATAATGCAGTGAATTTATGGTGGCGAGGATGGCTCTGTGCTGTTCATCAATAATGGGGACTTGCTGACTAAACTCATCTTGCCATACCAGTAATAACGGTCTATCCATGTCGTTCACTCCCGCAACAAGCTATCGCATCAGACTGAGAATGGATATTTGATGGCTTCGTGATATTGGTAACCTTCAACCTCAAAATCATCCAGCGTGACCCAGGTTTCCAGATCCTTTAATGATTTAATTTCCGGGTTAATGTGTAAGCTCGGTGAAGGATAGGGTTCACGTTTCAACTGTACATCGCGCATTAATTGCAATTGGTCTTCGTAAATATGCGCATTCACAATCTTATGGTAAGCCTTACCGGGTTTCAGACCAGAAATTTGCGCCATGATTTTGAGTAAGAAAAACACCTGCACCTGATTGAAGTTAAGGCCCAGAGGCACATCACAAGAACGCTGGTAAGAGGTTAAATAGAGCGTACCGCCCAATACAGAGAAAGTGTGGGTATGCATGCAGGGTCTGAGACAGCCCATATCAAACTCACCCGGATTGTAAAATGTCAGGATCTCGCCACGATCATCAATGCCACGCTTCAAGTCATCGGCGATTTTTTGTAACTGATCTAATGCTGAGCCATCCGGTTTTTGCCAGCGACGGCCCTGAACACCATAAACCCGTCCCATATCATCATCACCTTTGCGGTGAGGATTATTCAGCCAGTCTTTATTATCATTGGCATTGGCATCCCAGGTGCGACAACCAATCGCCCGAAAATCTGCTGCATTGTCATAGCCACGCAGATATCCCAACATTTCGGCAATGGCCGCTTTCCAGTAACTCTTACGAGTGGTGATTAAGGGAAACTGATTGTTGGCCACATCATATTCCAAATCAGCATTAATCACGGTCAGGCAACGTTTACCCGTCCGTTCATTTTCAACCCACTCACCTTCGTCGATAATACGTTGGCATAAATCCAAATACTGTCTCACTCAGAAGACTCCAATTCTCGCTGCAAAATTGCTGATGATTTTGGCATTGCTAGGTCAGACAGACAACCTCATTAAGGGGACAGATTATATTTCTGCATTCGATATAACAGGGTATCGCGGCTAATACCTAATAAGCGGGCGGCTTTAGAGCGATTACCCGCCGCCATATCCAGTGCCTGCTCAATTAAGTCCAGCTCCACTTTTGCGAGATCGATACCACTGGCCGGCAGCACAAACTGATGTTGCTCTATGGCCACTTCGGGGCGCATCTCTCTCGGTAAATCAGCCGGTTGCAATAACTCACCGACATGCAAAAGCGCCAGACGTTGACACAGATTCTGTAACTCACGGATATTGCCAGGCCAGCGGTAATGGACAAGGCTCTGTTCCGCTTCTCTTGAGAGCCTGACCACTGCATTATTACCAGCAAACTCTTTCAGGTAATGTTTCATCAGTAGCGGAATGTCTTCGGCACGATTACGTAAGGCCGGTAACTCAATTGGCACCACCTGTAAGCGATAAAACAAATCAGCCCGGAATCGCCCGGCTTTCACTTCCGCAGGCAAGTCAGCACTGGTCGCGGCCAGAATACGAACATCGGCGACATGTAAACGATGACTTCCCTGTAACTGACACTCACCTGCTTCCAAAAAACGTAAGACTTTTGCCTGAACAGATAAAGGTAAAGCATCGACTTCATCCAGAAACACCGTGTCACCTTCTGCCGCCAGCAGCCGTCCCCGAAATGTGACTTCGCCTTGCTCATTACTTCGGCCAAACAAATCCAGTTCCACATCTTCTGTGGGTAATGCAGCACAGTTAATAGTAATCAGGGCATTGTCACGTCGACGACTTTGCTCATGCAAACTTAAGGCAATTAACTCTTTACCGGTACCCGTTTCGCCACTGATAAGCACACTGGCATCACTCAAGGCAATCATGGGTAATGTACGCAGGATATGGGTTAAATCAGGCGATTGTCCTAAAATCGTAGTCATAACACTTACCCCTGCATCTGATGTTGATGATCAGGCATGGCATGATGCTCATGCAGACTTTCCATCGGCCAGAACAAGGTTGCTAATGCCATCAGAATAATCAGTATCCCTGCGGCTTTACGTAAGTTTGGCGAACGTCCCAGCGCCGCTAACATACCGGTAAACAAACCTGCGCCCATCACCGCCGGTAAGGTGCCCGCGCCAAATGACAGCATCACTAGCCCGCCTTTAACCGGGTCACCGGCAGTGGCTGCTACAGCCAGTGCGGCATACACCAGACCACAGGGCAACCAGCCCCAAACCATACCCAGAAAAAATGCCTGACTGACTTTTCTTACCGGTAACAGTTTTTGCCCAATAGGCTGCAATAACCGCCATAAAGGTGCCCCCATACGCTCGGCACGAGCAAATTTAGGGAACCAGCCAGCCAAATATAAACCCATTGAAATCATAATGATGACTGACAATACCCTGAGTACCCAATGTGCGTTCAATTGTGTCAGTGGCGTACTTAACAGACCGACGATAATGCCAGCAAAGCTATAACTCAGAATACGGCCGACATTGTAGTTAAATACAAACGGTAACATCCGCCGCTGACTCTCTCTTACTTCTTTCGGCAAGCTCAGCGTCAATGCGCCAATCACCGAGCCACACATCGCAATACAATGCACTGTACTGAATAAACCGAGTAAAAAAGCCGTGATATAGGAACTGGTAATAGCAGCCATGCTTACAGTCTTCTCTTATTTTTTTGATTAATTATCAGGTTAGCACGCCTTTTCAGCATGAATTTGTGTCATTTCACCTACTACTTATTGAAAAAACACACTTCTTAATAACGATAACTTCCTATTATTTTTGGTTGGGTTATCTGAGAGAGAAGATAAATGAAACGCACCAGTCTGTCACTCAGCATCATGCTGAGTTTATTCCTACCATCACTTGCCTATGCCGAACACAAGCACGATGTCGCACAACTAGACAAAGTCACCGTGTCTGGCGAAGCCATTCAACCGTTACCTCAAGACAGTGCCGGACTTGATCTGGAAGCACTCAAATCAAAGCGTGCCCAATCAAGTGATACGTCCTCTTTATTAAAAGGTATTCCAGGTGTCTCCTTATATGGGGCTGGTGGCGTATCCAGTCTGCCAGTGATTCATGGTCTAGCGGATGACAGACTTCGTATTAAAGTCGACGGTATGGATCTGATTTCAGCCTGTGCTAATCATATGAATCCACCACTGTCATACATTGCGCCGAATAATATTGCTGAATTAAAAGTGTATTCAGGCATTACACCAGTTAGTGCTGGTGGCGACAGTATTGGTGGCACTATCATCGCCAAAAGTAAACAACCTGAGTTTGCCAAAGATGCTGACAGCGTATTATCAAAAGGTGAAATCGGTGCCTTCTACCGCAGTAATGGCAACGCTCGTGGCGCCAATTTATCCACCACACTGGCAACGGAGAGCTTTAGCCTTAATTACACCGGTTCCACCAGTAAAGCCAATAATTATGATGCGGCAGATAACTTC
This sequence comes from Methylophaga thalassica MP, assembly GCF_000214595.1. Lineage (GTDB taxonomy): Bacteria > Pseudomonadota > Gammaproteobacteria > Nitrosococcales > Methylophagaceae > Methylophaga > Methylophaga thalassica. The sequence goes on from NZ_AFIG01000001.1 coordinate 98,111, forward strand.
AAATCTGCTGGAGCTGCTGCCTCTGATCGTGGCTGGTTAGATGGTGATGAAGTCGGCTCCACCGCCTATGAAACTCGTAACCATGCTTTAAACCTTGGCTTTAAACTTGATAATCACTTATTGCAATTAAAACTGGCCCATCAGAATATCCCTTATCAAGGTTTTCCAAACCAACGTATGGATATGACCGAAAACCGGAGTAATCAAGTCAATTTAATCTACAACGGTCTGTTTGACTGGGGCTCCCTGGAAGCCTCGGTTTATCGTGAAAAAACGCATCACAAGATGCAGTTTGGTGATGACAAGCAATTTTTATATGGCACTGCCGAAGGCATGCCAATGGAGACTGAAGGCCGCAATACTGGCGTCTCGTTAAAAACAGAAATCATACTTAATGATCGTGACTTATTAAGTGTCGGTACGGAGTTACAAAAATACCGTCTGGATGATTTCTGGGAGCCCACTGGTTCCGGGATGATGGCACCAAATACCTTTGAAAATATCAATAATGGTCAACGCGACCGTTATGCTATTTATACGGAATGGGAAGCCGACTGGACCTCAAAATGGACAACATTGGTGGGTATTCGTCATGAAACGGTGAAAATGGATGCCGACAATGTTCAGGGGTATAACACAACAAATTACAACCCTACTGACTTCAATAATGCAGATAAAAGCAAAACCGATAACAATCTTGATCTGACCTTAATGGGACGTTTCACCCCATCTGATAATGCCAGTTATGAATTCGGTTACGCTCAGAAAACACGTTCCCCTAATTTATATGAGCGTTATGCCTGGTCAAGCAACGGTATGGCTATGCGTATGGTGAATCTGGTCGGTGATGGCAATGGTTATGTTGGGAATGTGGATTTGGATCCAGAAATTGCACACACCATCAGCTTCACAGCCGACTGGCATGATGCTGACAAGCAGGACTGGAATGTGACTTTCACCCCCTACATCAGTTATGTAGATGATTTTATCGATGCCAAACGCTGTAGCGGTGAAACTGGGATGATGGCGGTATGTACAGCCACTAATCTGAGCACGAGAGATAACTTTGTCTACCTGCAATATGACAATGTCTCAGCGAAGTTATATGGCGCGGATTTGTCATTGGCTAAACACCTTTATCATGATGAACAGATTGGTCATATCAGTGGCCAAGCGGTGTTCAGTTATGTCAGTGGTAAAAACCGTGATACTGGCGACAATCTGTACAACATCATGCCATTAAATGCGACATTCACTTTGCAGCATGCCAAAGGTGCCTGGCATAACACCGCTGAATGGCAAGTAGTCGCTGCTAAAGATCAGGTAAACGATGAACGGAATGAACAGGAAACAGCGGGCTATGGCTTATTAAACTTACGTACCAGCTATGAGTGGAAACAAGCACGTGTTGATTTTGGTATCGACAATGTTCTGGATAAAGCTTACAGCGAACCATTGTCAGGTGCTTATACGGGTCAGGGAATGACAATGTCAGGTTCCGGTGTGCCTTGGGGCGTTACCGTTCCCGGCATGGGACGGTCATTTTATACGGCTGTCAGTTACTCTTTTTAGTTAAAACAAGGCATCTCTGCCGAGATTATCCAGAGATGCCTTTTTATTGCTTAGCTAGGCTACCACGCTCAATTTCAAATCCACTTTTTTCAGTTGTTCCACTTCATGGGCCAGGTCGGCTTCAGTTAATGGATGCTCTTTTAACCAACCATCAGGCAAAACCAGCATCATCTTTTTACCGTCTAATTTTAACTTGATATAGGTATCGGCATGCTCAGACCGGCCGCGATTAAACACCATGGAAAGTCGCAGCAGCACCGTTAAGCGTTGTGTGCTTAACTGCATTTCATCCGATAATTTATTGATATGTTTTTTAGGGAATGAACGCCGTTGCCCTCTGACCATCACCGATAAGGCATGCTGTTCCTCACGGGAGAAGCCGGGTAAATCCGAATGTTCCACCAGATAGGCCGAGTGTTTATGAAACTGGTTATGAGAGATAGACAATCCTACTTCATGAAGTTTGCAGGCCCATTGCAGACGATGCAGTAACTCATCGTGATCCAGCTCCCACTCATGCGCCACTTGCTCATAAAGTTGGGTTGCCATCACCGCAACACGTTCGGCATGCGCCTCATCAACGTGATAGCGACGCATCAAGGCTAGGACGGTGCGATCACGCTCATCATCGTGCTGAATACGGCCAAGCAGGTCATACAATAACCCTTCTCTTAAAGCGCCATCGGATACAATCATTTTTTCAATGCCGAGTCGCTCGAACGCAGCAGCCAATACACACAAGCCACCAGCTAATACATTATTTCGCTCTTCAGACAGCCCTTCAAACTTTGCCTCTTCGACGCTGCCGGCTTCGATAAGATGGTTTACCATCTTCTCCAGCGCCTTGCCGGTAATCACGCCATCATCAGCCCAGCCGTGTTCTTTGCAAATATTGGCGACCGTTCGAATCGTGCCCGATGCGCCAACAGCCTCCTGCCAGCCAGCCTGACGATAAGGTCGCTGGATATAACGAATACGTCTTGCCGCAGCCAACATCGCATGTTGCATCTGTGTCGCCGTGGTTTTGCCATCAGCAAAAAACTTTTGTGAAAAACTGACACAGCCCATTTCCAGGCTCTCACGCATCAGGCCTTTAAATCCATCTCCAATGATAAATTCGGTACTGCCACCGCCGATGTCCATCACTAATCGACGGCTGTCATCAAATGCCAATGAATGAGCCACGCCCAGATAAATCAGTCGGGCTTCTTCTTCACCGGTGATAATTTCAATCGGATGACCCAAGGCAAGGCGAGCCTGGCGCAGAAAACGTCGTGAATTATGTGCGATACGTAAGGTATTGGTGCCTACCACCCTGACGCTGCCGTATGGCAAATCCTTTATACGTTCGCCAAACCGTTCCAGACAGGCTATCGCCCGTTCCTGAGCTTCCAATGAAAGGTAGTGATGTTTATCCAGTCCAGCCCTGAGCTGCACCATTTCCCGAAGTCTGTCGACCACTTGAAAATGGCCATCACGCATTCGGGCGATGATCATGTGAAAGCTGTTAGAGCCGAGGTCCACCGCCGCCAGCACATCATGATTTGTTTCTTCCATAGCACCTGTCAGTTCGTTTTTCGGTTTATTCTGCACTAGCTGGTTGCTGGTGAACAATGTTAAATCATCTTTTCCATAAAAAAAGCCTGGTCTCAAACGCAACCAGGCCCTTTTTAGTCGTGACGAAAATCCTCTTTTTTTATTCAATAAGTTGACCTTTAATCACTTGTTCGGCTTTTTCGATACTCAAATGGCGCACATCTTTACCTTCCACCAGATAAATAATGTGTTCACAGATATTATTAGCATGATCACCAATACGTTCCAATGAACGCGCAGACCACATCATATCAATCACGCGAGTAACGGCTCGGGTATCTTCCATCATATACGTCATTAGCTGACGTAAAATCGCCTCATATTCGGCATCGACTTCACGGTCTTCTTTTGCCACGCGTAAAGCCATATCCACATCAAATCGCGCAAAAGCATCCAATGCATCGCGTAACATGCCACGCACATGATTACCCATGGCCTGCAGCTCACGGTAATTATGCTTGGGACGATCTTTTTCAGACAGATTCAGTGCCATTCTGGCAATACGCACAGACTCATCACCAATGCGTTCCAAATCGGTAATGGTTTTTAATATACCGGAGACAAGGCGTAAATCCCCTGCCGTTGGCTGGCGAAGTGCAATAATCTGAATACATTCCTCATCGATACTGACTTCTAATGAATTTACCTCATCGTCGTAAGCAATCACTTCGCGGGCAATATCGGCATCACCTTTAATCAGGGCTTCCATCGCGTTATGAACTTGCTGCTCGACCAGACCACCCATCGCTAAAACACGAGAACGGATATCCTGTAATTCATTCTCAAATTGTTGCGAAATATGTTGGGAAGTAGTTGTAACCATATGCGTCTCTCCTCAGCCCGGATTAACCGTAACGGCCGGTAATATAATCTTCTGTTTGTTTTTTACTTGGGTTGGTAAAGAGTTCATCAGTGGCACCAAACTCTATTAATTCGCCCATATACATAAATGCAGTGTAATCAGATACCCGCGCCGCTTGCTGCATATTATGAGTCACGATAACAATCGTATACTTTTCTTTCAGTTCGTAAATCAACTCTTCAATTTTTAATGTAGAGAGTGGATCCAGAGCCGAGGCCGGTTCATCAAGCAACAAGACTTCGGGTTCGATAGCAATAGCACGGGCTATCACTAGACGTTGCTGCTGACCACCTGACATACCCATCGCTGACTCGTGAAGACGATCTTTGACTTCATCCCATAAGGCGGCGCCTTTTAATGATTTTTCGACCACTTTATCTAAAGTAGAACGATCATTGACACCTTGCAGACGCAGACCATACGCCACGTTTTCATAGATAGACTTAGGAAATGGATTGGGTTTTTGAAATACCATACCCACCTGACGACGTAAGTCCGCCACATTCACTGAGGGTGAATTAATTTCCATCTTATCAAGCAATAATTGACCTTCCATCCTGACAGAGTCAATCAGATCGTTCATTCGGTTAAAACAGCGTAATAACGTTGATTTACCACAACCACTGGGGCCGATAAACGCGGTCACTCGATTTTTTGGAATCTGCATATTGATATTGTGCAGAGCCTGTTTATCACCATAAAACAGGTTAAAGTCTTTGACTTGCAGGCACAGCGTTTCATTATCCAGGTTCACACGAGGCCCTCTTTGCATCGACTCAATATCAATGCCTCGCGATACATTTTTCTGTTCTTTGACTGCTTCCATCGTTTAACTCTCACTTGCTTTATAAGTTTCTCGCAGACGATTACGAATACCAATCGCTGCCAGGTTCAGCACAACAATAATCAATACCAATAAAAATGCCGTGGCATAGACCAGCGGTCTGGCGGCTTCAACGTTTGGGCTTTGGAAACCCACATCATAGATATGGAAACCCAGGTGCATAAATTGACGATCCAAATGCAGGTATGGCGCAATATTATCAATCGCTAGTGACGGTGCCAGTTTCACCACCCCAACCATCATCAGCGGCGCCACCTCACCTGCCGCCCTGGCGACAGCCAGAATCAATCCCGTCATCATTGCTGGTGCAGCCATTGGCAATACTGTTCGCCACAAGGTTTCTGCTTTTGTCGCCCCAAGCGCCAGACTACCTTCACGAATCGCTCTCGGAATACGCGACAAGCCCTCTTCCGTTGCGACAATGACCACCGGCACAGTCAAAATCGCTAAGGTTAACGAGGCCCATAATAAACCTGGTGAACCAAAGGTAGGGGCTGGTAGTTTGGCCTGGAAGAAAATCTCATCCACGCTACCACCGATGAAATAAACAAAAAAACCAAGACCAAATACACCATAGACGATGGATGGCACACCAGCCAGATTATTGACCGCGATACGAATCAATCGAACCACAGCACCTTGTTTGGCATATTCCTTTAGATAAACAGCTGCAATTACCCCAAACGGCGTGACCAGTACAGACATGATCATCACCATCATGACTGTACCGAAAATCGCAGGGAAAATACCACCTTCCGTGTTTGCTTCACGCGGCTCGCCTGACACAAAATCCCAAGCATTATGGAAATACTGGCCCAGCTTCTGTAGCGTAGTCATCGCATTCGGTTTATAAGCCTGAACGATTTTTGCCATCGGTATTTCGGCTTCACGGCCATCAGAAATCTTGACGGTGATTTGATCACGATTCAGCTCTGAATATAATTCATCTAACTCTTCACGAATTTTTGCATAACGTGTATTGAGTTGTTTACGTTCCTCTTCAATTTCCAGATACGGCGCCGTGCCTTTTTCAACCTTATCGAGCTCTAATCGACGCTGTTCAATTCGCAGCTCTTCAAGTCCATGATTGATCTTGCCAATATCTGACTTTTCGATATCTTTTATCTTGTTATATAAAGCATTACTTCGTGCCAATCGTTGCTGAAATGCATCCCAGGCCTGTTCACCCTCAGCGACAACTTCACCCTGTTGTTTAACATTGACTAGATAACCATAAAAGTTGCCCCATTCACGTCGCTCTATCGACATCAGGCCGTCAGGTTTTTGTGTGTCTTCGATCCAGGGATCGTTAATCCAACGAAAGTCGAGACCAAAAAAGTCACGATTACCTATCTTTAATAAGGTTCGATTGGCTGTTTCCTGGCCTTCGGGTAAATGCACACCTGATAAAGCCAAACGAGCGGCAGGCACGGTTTCATGATCCACGCGTTCACCCACCAGCATCACTTTTTCTTCGCCGGGTTCGGCATAGGTCAGCTCAACGATATCAGCCGGCCAGAAATGGCTTAATCCTCGCACAGCGATAAGACCAATCAAGCCGACGACCATTACCAGACTGATACTGACCGCGCCAGCATTTAACCAAACCCAGGGTTTACCGCTATCAAACCAGATTTTCATTGAAGAACGTTGTTTCATTCTATTTCCTAACTACAGCGAGCTGTATTTATTACGTAAGCGCTGGCGCACAATTTCAGCGACGGTATTCAACACAAATGTCGCTAAGAACAATACCAATGCCGCCAGGAACAATACGCGATAATGCGAACTGGCCACTTCAGCCTCTGGCATCTCTACAGCGATATTGGCGGATAACGCTCTGAAGCCTTCAAAGATATTGAAGTCCATAATCGGCGTATTACCTGTCGCCATCAATACAATCATCGTCTCACCGACAGCACGGCCTAAACCAATCATCACCGCCGAGAAGATACCTGGGCTCGCCGTCAGCAGCACCACTCGCGTCATGGTTTGCCATGGGGTTGCACCTAAAGCTAATGAACCTATCGTCAGATGTTTCGGCACACCAAAAATCGCATCTTCGGTAATGGAGAAAATCGTCGGAATCACCGCAAAGCCCATAACCAATCCGACTACCAGCGAATTGCGCTGGTCATAATTAATACCGATATCATTTAAAAATTGCGGCATATTGCCATCAAATAACCACAACTCAATCGCACCACTGGTCGCCATCGAGACATAACCGACTAACAACACAATTGGAATCAACACCGCCGGCTCCCAGCCATCAGGAATGCGTTCACGCCAGGCTTTTGGCAGTTTGGTCCAGCCCCAGGCAGTCAAAATAATCATCACCGGCAACATAAACAGCAATGTGAACACACCAGGCAAATGGTCTTCGACTAATGGTGCTAACCATAAACCCGCGAGGAAACCTAAAATAACTGTTGGCAAAGCCTCCATAATTTCGATGGTCGGTTTCACAAAGCTACGCATTCTTGGCGACATAAAATAGGCGGTAAAAATTGCGCCCATAATCGCCAGAGGAACAGCTACCAACATCGCGTAGAAGGCCGCTTTGATGGTGCCGAATGTCAATGGCGTTAAACTAAATTTAGGTTCAAAATCATTACTGGCTGATGATGACTGCCAAATATATTCAGGCTGATCACGGCTCTCATACCAGACCTTTTCCCATAAGGAATGCCAAGAGATGTCAGGGTGTTCGTTATGGATATCCAGTAACTTCACGTCACCATTATCAGTCATGCTGATAAGACCATTTGCCCTTGGTGAGAGGCCAATAACCGCTTCACTGTCCACATACGGTTCAACCAATAATGTCCGGTGAGCGGTGGTGTGATAAATCCCCAAATGTCCGGTTTTATCCAGCGTTAAAAAGCCTTTACGGGCTTGCTCTGGTGCAATGGCAATGATCGGACTGCTCTGAGCATCAAAACTACGCACATTATGTAAGGTGTAGTTATTGTCCTTGTCTCTGACCGGAAACCATTGATCAATCTGACCGTCGCTGCGTCCCACCAGAATAGAAATACCGCCTGTCAGAAATTCAAAGCTCGTAATATCCACGCCTGTGGGTACCGCTTTGATTTTCTGAATTAAACGCGGTTTATCTAGCTGCTGAACATCGTAGTAATAAATAAAGCCCTTATCATCGGCCAGATAAAGCTCACGTTGATCAACATCCAGTTTGACCTGAGTCAGATCACTGACATCCGTTAAGGGGATCTCATGCTTTTCTTCGTTAATGGTAAATTGGGTGTCATCAAGGAAATCCACTTCTTTTTCAAAGCGTTTCAGTATTAGACGCTTATCCTCGGTGTAAGCAATGAATGTTGTTTTATCTTCATAACTCTGAACAGAAAGCAGATTGATTGACTTGCCTTGATCATCAATCACAACATGCTTTTCACCTAATGGATAAGTGACTTCTGGCACGATAACGCGTTGTGTTCCGGTTGGATAAGTCACTTTGTATTTTTCTTTAATGACTAATGCGCTGCCATCATTAAAACCATAACTAAATACACCTGTCGTTGCGGCACCAGCACTGACAGTGCTGATGGTTTTCCCCGCCAACGGCAGTGAGGTTTCGGTCATCGTTTTGCCGGTTTTGGCATCAAAAAAACGTACCATGCCGCTAGCTTCGACAGCCATGGCCACCGTGTTGTATTCATTCAGGGATAAAAAGGCAGGTTGTTTAAAATCGCTGTGATATGTCGCTTCTGTCTTCAGACTTGCCCCTTGAAATAAGGGCATCACCACATAGAGCAGATAAAAGAAAATCAGCACAATAGCTAGGATGACTGAAATACCACCGACTGCCACACCATATTTGGCAATACGATCTTTCACCTCACGCCATGCACGCCTGCGATTTGCCACTTTGGAACCGGGCGCTGGTAATACACTATTTTCAACTGTTTGTTCTTGCATCTAGCAATACCACTTAATTTATTTTTCAGCTTTAATTTATTGCTAAACATACTGGCTTACAGTGCATTTAGCGATAAGTTTAGAAAAAACGCCCCGTAAAAACGGGGCGTCTTCCTGAGCAAGGCAAATGCTGTTTTATTGCAGCTTTTGCAATTCTTTTTCAACAACTGAGTCTGGTAGTGGAATATAACCATCTTTTACTACCACTTTCTGACCCACTTTTGACAGGATCATTTTAATGAATTCACGGTCAATTGGCGCTAATGGTTTGTTAGGCGCTTTGTTGATGTAAACGTACAAGTAACGTGAAAGCGGGTAAGAACCATTCGCTGCATTATCTAATGTTGCAGGAATCATTTTACCGCCCTCTTCTTTAGCTAAAGCAAGTGCTTTAACGCCAGACGTTTTATAACCGATACCTGAGTAACCAATACCGTTAAGCGATTTTGTCACACCTTGAACCACTGATGCTGAACCAGGTTGCTCATTTACACTGTTTTTGTAGTCACCTTTACATAAAGCGTGATCTTTGAAGTAACCGTAAGTACCGGAAACAGAGTTACGACCGTAAAGTTGGATGTTACCTAAATCCTGACCTAGCTGTTTCCAGTTAGTAATGTCTTCTGGGTAACCACAGGTGCGGGTTGCAGAGAAAATCGCATCCACTTGAGGAATAGTCAGACCATCAATTGGATTGTCTTTGTGTACATAGACAGCCAAGGCATCGATAGCGACACGAATGGGTGTGGCTTTGTAACCATATTTCGCTTCAAATGCCGCGTCTTCTTTATCTTTCATTTTGCGGCTCATTGGACCAAAGTTAGAAGTACCTTCAGTCAAAGCAGGTGGCGCAGTTGAAGAACCAGCGGCCTGAATTTGAATACTCACATTTGGGTATTCACGTTTGAACTCTTCAGCCCACATTGTCATCAAGTTAGCTAATGTGTCTGAACCAACACTCGATAAGCTGCCTGAAATACCGCTCACTTTTTCGTAGTCAGGTAAAGCAGGATCAATATCACCAGCGAATGTCAGCGGCGAGAAAGCCATCGTCATTGCAGCACCTAGCAGAGCAAGGTTTTTCTTGAACATAGTGTTCAACTCCCAAAAATTAAAAGAAAAAAGCAACGTTATTAACGTAAGCGCTAGGTAGTATGAGTTTAGCGTGTGACAAGCATATGAAAAATATATGACAAAGAGATGACAGAGGCATTTTTTCTTTGTTTAACGGGCATTTATACCGGGATTTTCTCCACTGCTGCTGTCTCAGGAAAGCAACATTTAAAACTGCTACCTTTGCCTAACTCGCTAGTGATAATCAGTTTTGCGCCATGTCTTTGCAGCACGTGTTTAACGATCGCTAAGCCCAGCCCTGTGCCGCCAGCATCACTACTACGACCTTTATCAACACGGTAGAAACGTTCCGTCAGCCGATCTAAGTGATGAGCCGCTATACCTTCCCCTTCATCCGTTACTTCAATGCAGACGCCATCATCTGTTTCGCGCCAGCTGAGTGTGACCTTGCAACCCGCAGGAGTATATTTCACCGCATTAAATACCAGATTAGATATTGCACTTCGTACTTCACCCAAATCACAAATCAACCATTTATCTGTTTCCAGATGGAGACTGAACTGATGCTCATGGTAATGCTCCAATGCCTTGGCATCCTCAATGATCGAATGCAGCAACTTGTCCACATCAGTAGGAATACGACGTAATGATTTTTCTCCAGTCTCCAACTGAGATAAGACCAATAAATCCTTAATCATCAAATGCATACGTTCACTTTGCTGACGCATTGCTGGCAGAGCCATTTTCCACTGTTCCGGATCGGTATCTTCGGTAAACGCTTCCAGATAACCTCGTAAAACGGTTAGAGGTGTTTTTAGTTCATGCGAAACATTAGCAACAAAGTCACGACGCATACGCTGAAGTTTGATGGTCTGGGTAATATCACGGGCAATCAATAAGCGGCCCGAGCCCATGTAGTTCACCAGCTTGACTTCCAGCTGCACATCTTCATTCAGCGGTGATTTGACCGTCGTCGTGCCGCCGAGGTGGATATGATTTTCCAGTAAGTGCTGAAAAGCAGGTTCACGAATGAGATTATTGATCCTGACATTGTTATCCCGGGGCCAGCGTACGCCTAATAACTCTCGAGCGGCCTGATTTGCCCAATCCACTTCACCAAACTCACCCAAGACAACGATGCCATCTGGTAAGGCAGCTGTTGCTGATTGAAAGCGTTTTAGGTATCCGGTTAGTTTTCTTTTCCGATTACTATTTTGTTGACGCATCTGCTCAATCTGACGACAGACATCGTCAATGACCCCTTCCGCACTGGGAGAGCGACGTTTTTTGGGTTTTTGTAACCAATACCAGAGTTTGTACCAGTTATGCTGAAGCCACAAAGCATAGGCCAAGGTGGCAACAAACATAAATGCCATCATTTGACCAAATAACAGCCCGACAAAACCTGCCAGACTGACTAGTGTCAGTAGCCGCCAATTATCCCATTGCATATTTCAGTTCGCTTAATCGACTGAAAAACGGTATCCAACACCTCGAACGGTCTGGATAAATTGATCATGGCCCGTTGGCTCAAGTGCTTTGCGCAGACGACGTATATGGACATCCACGGTACGTTCTTCAATGTACACGGTATCGCCCCAGACATAATCCAGTAATTGTGAGCGACCATATGCGCGTTCAGGATTTTTCATGAAAAAGTGTAATAAGCGAAACTCAGTTGGCCCTAATTCAACACGCACATCATCAACAGTGACACGATGACTTTTTGTATCCAACACTAAATTGCCAAACTGGAGTTTCTGAGCATCTTCATTTTCGGGCGGCTGGCAGCGACGTAATACCGCTTTAATACGAGCGATAAGCTCAGGTGGTGAAAAAGGTTTATTGACGTAATCATCAGCCCCAACAGCAAGACCTTTGACCATGTCTTCGCTTTCACCTTTGGCAGTAAGCATGATGACGGGAATATTGGCCAGAAACTCGTTAGCACGCAGACGACGAATAAACTCAATGCCATCAATGCCAGGTAACATCCAGTCCAGTAAAATCATATCGGGTTGGTTATTTTTTAATGCGTCCAAACCAGATTCTGCATCACCAACCGACTCGCAGGTCAGACCGGCCTGTTTCAGGGTGAACGTCAACATATCCCTGATGGCGACATCATCTTCAACCACTAATACGCTTGTAGCCATAAATTCATCCCAGTATTTCTTTAATCATAATCCAAGTATCTTACCTCTGAATTATGACAGTTTCGTAACAACCGTGTTTTTATTGCTATTACAGGCTACTTTATAGACTATCTGAAAAATAAAAAGCCACAAATTCCGCTGGAAAATGTGGCTTTATGACAGTTTTATGTCAAAACATATATCATTGTTTTAACTCATAATTCCCTTAATCATATAAAACAATGACGCGGCTAATACCGCGGCGGCAGGGACAGTGATTAACCAGGCTGTAACAATTTTTTTAACAATATCGCGTTTGACGTAAAGACTTTTCTTTTCTTTCTTTAATACTTTTTTGGCTTTCTTAAGTGTGTCTTTTTCACGGTCAATCGAGCTATATAACTGAGTGATACGCTGGTAATCTGCTGCCGACTTTTGTTTTTTATCGAGCAACATATTCAGTTCACTGCGTAAGGCGCTCAATAAACGTTTTTCTTCCTGAATTTCTTGTTTATCTCGCTCAATTTCCTGCTTGAGGCTACTCGACTTATCCATCCATTCACGTAAGAAACCAACACCAAAAACACCGCCAATGGCAATATGCGTCGAGCTGACTGGCAAACCTAACTGACTGGCGATAATGACCGTGATAGCGGCTGCCATCGCAATAGAAAATGCACGCATTTGATCCAGTTCAGTAATTTCACCACCCACGGTTCGGATCAAACGGGGACCATAGAGGCCCAGCCCAAGCGCAATACCAAAGGCACCGACAGCCATTACCCAGAAAGGTATGCCCGCTTTAGCATTAATGCCACCAGTCATCACAGCATCATGAATCGCTGCCAGTGGCCCGATTGCATTAGCCACATCATTCGCTCCATGAGCAAAACTCAATAAAGCCGCAGCAAAAATTAATGGAATGGTAAACAGAATATTGATGCTTTCACGATCGTTTTTCAGCTTGGGTAAACGACGGCGCAATGAGGCTTTGACTAAAAAGAATGAAATAATCGCAACGACCAAGCCAATAGTCGATGCTTGCAACATACTTGGTTTATCGACGATGTCGACGGTGAACAACCAGTCATTGACCAAGGTTAAGAATTTCGGCCAGATATGTTTCAGGCCTTTTAAGACCAGATAAGTTACAAATGCCCACGCCATAATCGAAACATAGACTGGCACCCATTTCAGTGAAGCGGCTATTTTGTTTTCCTGAAAGATGATGGTTTTTTTGATAGCAAACAAGAAAGCGGCGGCCACCACACCACCAATCACTGGAGAAATTACCCATGAGCCCACTATGGCACCCATCGTTCCCCAGTTCACAATCTTAAATCCTGCTGCAGCAATGCCCGCCCCCATCACACCACCGACTATAGAATGTGTGGTTGATACTGGTGCTCTGGCAAAGGTCGCCATATTTAGCCAGAGTGCTGCAGCTAATAATGCGGCCATCATCGCCCAGATGAATGTATCACTCTCCTGGCCGAAGGCATTGATATCGATGATGCCGTTTTTAATCGTGGAAACCACATCGCCACCGGCAATGATGGCGCCACTGGCTTCAAAAATCATCGCGATGATAATGGCGCCAGTCATTGTCATGGCTTTAGAGCCAACCGCTGGCCCGACATTATTGGCAACGTCATTGGCACCAATATTCATTGCCATATAAGCGCCAAAAACAGTGGCTATCGCCAGGAAAAGATTATTGGGAACGCCGCCACTGCTAACAAAGCTGTAGCCAAGCACGGCCACCATAAAAAAAAGGGCCATGCCGATTCTGGTTAGTTCAGCATGACTCTTCTTATAGGCTTGTTTCTCAATTTTATGGATGTCTTTTATTTCCACGTTGATTCCGTTAATAACTACCCAAAACGGCGCAATTATTACAGCAATGTGACATGAGGCATACCCCAGACAAGACCGATGTAACTATTGCCTGCTATGATTGTCTAGTTATACAACCTTCTGACAAGCATTTGAGACTGATGAAAAAATTTTTATTTTTTATATTACTGCTAACCGTTTTTAATGCACATGCGCGCAGCAGCCTGTTTGATGGTTTAGGTCTGGGTAGTGATGATGAGGTCCCACCACTTGTCGAAGAAGCTTTTCAATTCAGCGCAGAAGTCAATGATGCCAACAGCATTCTGGCACATTGGAAAGTACTCGATGGTAACTACCTGTACCAGAATAAAATTCAGTTTGAAGTGGCCGGTAATGACAACGTTAAATTAGGCCAGATATCGCTACCGGCAGGTGAAAATAAGCAAGATGAAACCTTTGGTTTAGTGCAGGTTTATCATCATGATTTATCACTGATCATTCCCATTGAGCGTCCTGAAGGTCCAAGCACATTTACTCTCAAAGCACGCTTTCAGGGATGTTCAGAAAAATTTGGTATTTGTTATCCGCCCTCTGAGCAACAAGTTGATCTGGCTTTACCAGCCCTAAGCCAGGCACCACAACAAAAAGCGGATGATGCAAAACCCATTGCTAATCAACTCACAGAACAAGACCGTATCGCACAGAAACTGGAACAGGAAAACCTAGGCCAAATCATTCTCGGTTTTATTGGACTGGGCCTGTTACTGGCATTTACCCCCTGTATCTTCCCGATGATTCCTATTTTATCCAGCATCATTGTCGGCGAAGGAGAACACATCACCACCCGCCGGGCTTTCATCCTGTCGCTTGTCTATGTTTTGGCGATGTCAGTGACATATACCATTGCCGGTGTGATTACAGGATTACTCGGTGAAAATTTACAGGCCATGTTTCAAAACCCATGGATAATCAGTGCATTCAGTGCCTTATTCGTTCTTCTCGCTTTATCCATGTTCGGCTTATACGAACTGCAACTCCCCCACGCCGTTCAACATCGCCTACATCAACTCAGTCACAAACAACAAGGTGGCAAATTGATGGGGGTAGCGATTATGGGGTTACTGTCAGGCTTGATTGTTGGCCCTTGTCTGGCGCCACCGCTGGCGGGTACCTTAATTTTTATCGGACAACATGCAGATCCCGTATTAGGCGGACTCGCGTTATTTGCGCTGAGTATGGGGATGGGCATACCTCTGCTTATCATTGGTACATCGGCTGGCAAACTGCTACCTAAAGCAGGAAACTGGATGATGTTTATTAAATCGGTGTTTGGCGTGCTGCTATTAGGTCTTGCCATCTGGATGCTAGAACGCATCATCCCCGGTTGGCTGACTTTGATTCTTTGGGGCGGCTTATTAATTGTTACCGCCGTCTACCTTGGCGCATTTAATCATCTCGATATTGATGCGACGGATCTCAATAAACTTAGCAAAGGCGCCGGTTTAATACTCTTTATATATGGCGCAATGTTGATGATTGGTGGTGCGAGTGGCAGCCAAAATGTATGGCAACCGCTTAAGGCGATGGCAATAAGCTCAGCTAAGTCATCGGTGTCACAACACCTTACTTTTTCCCGTATAAGTGATCTCAACGAACTGAATCGTCGACTGGCCTCCACAACGCAACCCGTTATGCTCGATTTTTATGCCGACTGGTGTACCGAATGTAAAATTATGGAAAACACGACGTTTCAGGATCCTGAAGTAATTGCCGCAATGAAAAATTACACCTTGCTGCAACTGGATATGACGGAAAACACACAAGTCCATCAGGATATGCTGAAATCACTACGGGTATTTGGCCCCCCGACCATGTTGTTTTTCGATAAAACAGGCAAAGAACTAAAGCAACACCGGCTGGTTGGCTTTGTAAAAACCGATACCTTCTTAGATCACATTAAGCAGATTCAAAGCCAATAACAGAAAACTCCAGAAACATGACTTTTCGGCGAAAATAGCAACAAAAAGCCGCTTTTTATTTCGATAAACTGGACATCATCAGTCTGCTGGTGCACAATTCCGCCTATTATCTTTGACCCGTAATTGAAGGATCGCAATGGCGAATATTGTTGTGCTTAACGGCCCCAATCTCAATCTGCTTGGGACACGCGAGCCTGAACATTATGGTGCGGACACGCTGACCGATGTTCAACAACGTCTGGATGTGATCGCAAAAGAGGCCTCACACCACCTCGATTTTTTTCAGACCAATGCAGAACATGAATTAATTGAAAAAATTCATGCTGTCAGAGGTAAGGCTGATTTCATTATTATTAATCCGGCGGCATTCACACATACCAGCGTGGCATTACGAGATGCCTTATCCGCGGTCAAAATTCCTTTTATCGAAGTACATATTTCTAATATTCACGCACGCGAAACATTCCGCCATCACTCCTACCTATCTGATATCGCAGTAGGTGTGATTTGTGGACTTGGCACACAAGGCTATGAATTAGCTTTGGCATCTGCCATCAGACAACTCAACCCATAACGACTAAATATAAGGTTTTAGCATGGACATTCGTAAAATAAAAAAACTGATTGATTTGATCCAAGAATCTGACGTATCTGAAATTGAAATTTCAGAAGGTGAAGAGTCAGTACGTATCAGTCGTAATCAGCATTCTGCGGCTGTTTCTTACAGCGCTCCTGCACCTGCTCATTATGCTGCTCCAGCGGCAGCCCCTGCACCAGCACCCGCAGTAGAAACAGCCAAAACGGTTAATGAAGCTAATGCTGTCCGCTCACCAATGGTGGGGACTTTCTATCGTTCATCATCGCCTGAAGCCGCGCCATTTGTTGAAGTTGGCCAATCCGTATCTGCTGGTGATGTCATTTGCATCATCGAAGCCATGAAAATGTTCAACCAAATCGAAGCAGACCGTAGTGGTACTGTCAAAGCTATTCTGGTTGAAAACGGTGATCCTGTTGAATTTGACGAGCCGCTAGTCATTATCGAATAACAGTCACGCTGGCTATCTCAGCATAGCCATTGCTCACCCTGAATTGTGGATTAAAACCAAATTATGATCGATAAAATTGTTATTGCTAACCGAGGCGAGATTGCCTTGCGTATCTTGCGGGCTTGTTGGGAACTGGGCATCAAAACGGTTGCTGTTCACTCAACAGTAGACCGTGACTTAAAACACGTTTTGCTAGCTGATGAGACTGTTTGTATCGGCCCTGCCCCCTCTAGTGAAAGTTATCTCAACATCCCTGCACTTATCAGTGCTGCTGAAATTACAGATGCCACAGCAATTCACCCCGGTTATGGCTTTTTATCTGAAAATGCTGACTTTGCAGAACGTGTAGAAGAAAGTGGCTTTATTTTCATCGGTCCACGTGCTGATACCATCCGTCTGATGGGTGATAAGGTATCGGCGATTAAAGCGATGAAAGAAGCTGGCGTACCTTGTGTACCAGGCTCTGACGGCCCACTAGGTAATGATGATGAAACCAATTTACGTCTGGCACGTGAAATCGGCTATCCCATTATTATTAAAGCCGCCGGTGGTGGTGGTGGTCGTGGTATGCGCGAAGTTCATAGTGAAGCACACTTACTCAATGCTATTGCGTTAACACGTAGTGAAGCAAAAGCAGCATTTGGCAATGGCATGGTTTATATGGAGAAATTCCTGGAAAACCCTCGTCATATTGAATTCCAGGTACTCGCCGATCAGCATGGCAATGCTATTCACTTAGGTGAACGCGACTGCTCTATGCAGCGTCGCCATCAAAAAGTTGTTGAAGAAGCCCCAGCTCCCGGCATTACCCCTGAAATGCGTGACCGTATGGGTAAAATCTGTGCTGAAGCTTGTGTACGCATTGGTTACCGCGGAGCTGGTACCTTTGAGTTTCTCTATCAGGATGGTGAATTCTATTTCATTGAAATGAATACCCGTATTCAGGTAGAGCATCCGGTCACTGAACGTGTGACTGATGTTGACCTGCTGGTGCAACAAATTCGCATCGCGGCAGGTGAGCCTCTTACTATTAAACAAGAAGATATTGTGATGCGTGGTCATGCTATTGAATGTCGTATCAATGCTGAAGATCCTCGTACCTTTATGCCTAGCCCAGGACAAATTACGTCTTATCATGCACCAGGCGGTGCGGGTATCCGTATGGATTCTCACATTTATAGCGGTTACCGTGTACCACCTAACTACGACTCTTTGATCGGCAAACTGATTGCTTACGGTAAAACCCGCGATATCGCGATTGCCCGTATGCAAACAGCCCTAAAAGAAATTGGTATTGAAGGCATAAAAACCAACGTTGAACTGCAACGTGACATCATGGACGACACCCACTTCCAAACGGGTGGCACCAATATTCATTACCTTGAAAAGAAACTGGGCCTGTAACCCACATGGCCTGGATTCAATTTATCTGTAACACCACATCAGACAAAGCAGATGCTTTGTCTGATGCGTTTTCTGAGTGTGGTGCAGCGGCTGTCACCTTTGAGGATGATGCCGATCAACCTATTTACGAACCCGATCTGGGTACCACACCATTGTGGACGGCAACACGTGTTGTCGCCTTATTTGATGCGGAAACCAATCCCGATGATGTCGGCAATATGTTATCAACGCTGGTAAGCGATATACCGCCATATCGCGTTGAAGCCGTTGAAGACAAAGATTGGGAAAGAGAATGGATGGATAATTTTCATCCTATCCAGTTTGGCGAACGTTTATGGATATGTCCTAGCTGGCATCCCCCCCCCGCACCTGACGCTGTCAATATTATGCTCGATCCCGGTTTGGCGTTCGGTACCGGTACCCATCCCACCACAGCTTTATGTCTGAACTGGTTAGACCAGGCAGATCTTAAAGGTAAATACGTGATTGATTATGGTTGTGGTAGTGGTATTTTGGCGATTGCTGCTGCCTTACTGGGAGCTGAACGTGTTATTGGTGTCGACACCGATCCACAGGCACTTGAAGCGACACGTGCCAATGCTGAACGTAATGGCGTCGAGATCGAAGCCTATTTGCCCGGTGACTGCCCGGATGAGCCATGTGATCTATTACTAGCGAATATTCTGGCCGGCCCACTACAAACCCTTGCGCCTCGTTTTGCAAATCTGACCAAACCCAGTGCGGAGCTGGTGTTATCAGGCATATTAGAGGTACAGGCACAGGAAGTATCGGATAGCTATGCTGCCTGGTTTGATATGCAAGCTCCCACCATCAAGGAAGATTGGACTCGATTAAACGGCACTCGTCATGCAAGGTAACACTCTCAGCATCGGGCCATACCGTTTGCCGAATAATTTATTTCTGGCACCGATGGCGGGTGTGACGGATCGTCCATTCCGCCAGCTTTGTCGTCGACTTGGTGCGGGAATGGCCGTATCAGAAATGATTACGGCAAATAAAGCCTTATGGGCTAGCAAAAAATCCTTATTACGCGCCAACCATGCAGGTGAGCCAGAACCGCGTAGTGTACAGATTGCTGGCGCCGATCCCAAAATGATGGCTGAAGCAGCAAAACATAATGTCGATCAAGGTGCCCATATCATTGATATCAATATGGGTTGCCCTGCAAAAAAAGTCTGTAATGTGATGGCGGGTTCTGCTCTATTGCAGGATGAATCATTAGTGGCCAGTATTCTTGAATCGGTGGTGAATGCTGTCGATGTGCCTGTCACCCTGAAAATACGTACCGGTTGGGATAGAGATAACCGTAATGGCTTAACCATTGCCCGTATTGCCGAACAATCTGGCATACAAGCCTTAGCGATTCATGGCAGAACAAGAGCGGATGCCTATAAAGGCGAAGCCGAATACGACACCATTGCAGAAATAAAAGCGGCTATTTCATCCATGCCAATTATTGCTAATGGCGATATAGATTCACCGTTAAAAGCAGCTGAAGTACTTAATAAAACCGGCGTTGATGGCTTAATGATCGGGCGTGCTGCCCAGGGTAACCCATGGATTTTTAGACAAATTATCCATTACCTTGAGCATGACAAACTGTTATCATCTCCTTCTGTTGCTGAAATTCGTCAGATCTTGATTGAACACCTGGAAAACCTGTACGATTTTTATGGTGATTTTTCTGGTGTCCGAATGGCGCGAAAACACATTGCCTGGTATAGCAAGGGCCTACGTAATGGTAATGCCTTCCGTCAGGAAATGAATTTGCTCGAATCACCGCAACAGCAGGTAGACTTTACACGTCAGTTTTTTGAACAATTACAAGAACAACAGGATATCCAAGCCGCATGACTCAACCGCTAGCCAAAGATTCAACTACATGCGCAGAGCTAGCTGTCGCCGCTGAGCAAACAGCGGCACCATTGAATGTGTGTGTGTCGCGTGCGCTCGCCGATTATTTCGAACAACTTGAAGGTCATCCTGCAGCCAACTTGTATGAAATGTTAATGACGGAAGTCGAAGTTCCTTTGCTCAAAGCTACCCTGGAACATACCAACGGCAACCAAAGTCGTGCAGCTGAAATTCTCGGTATTAACCGTGGAACATTACGTAAAAAACTCAAGCAATACGGCTTATAAATCGAATTTTTTATCTCCTGGAAGTGATTTTCAATGAATCAAATCAAACGTGCTCTATTGAGCGTATCAGACAAAACTGGTGTGCTTGAATTAGCCCAGCAATTAAACAAGCTCGGTGTAGAACTGTTATCCACTGGCGGTACAGCCAAATTATTAGCCGAAGCAGGCTTACCAGTAAAAGAAGTCTCCTCACATACCGGCTTCCCAGAAATGATGGATGGCCGTATCAAAACATTACACCCCAAAATTCATGGTGGTTTATTAGGTCGTCGTGGTACCGATGATGCCATCATGGCTGAGCATGATATTGCTCCGATTGATCTGGTTGTCGTTAACCTTTATCCATTTGAAGCCACGATTGCACGTGATGACTGCACCTTGCCGATGGCTATTGAGAATATTGATATTGGTGGTCCCACCATGTTGCGTGCCGCGGCCAAAAATCATGCGGATGTCACTGTGTTGATTGATCCAGCCGATTACGCCAACGTTGTGGCACAAATCGAAGCCAATGGCGGCGTCGATGATGCCACCCGTTTTGATTTAGCGGTAAAAACATTTGAACATACAGCATATTATGACGGTGCTATCGCCAACTATCTGGGCAAATTAACCGGTGAAGAAAAAGCCTCTTTCTCACGTACATTTAATAGCCAGTTCGTGAAAAAACAAGATATGCGTTATGGCGAAAATCCTCACCAAAATGCCGCTTTCTATACCGAAGCGAATCCTGCCTCTGGCACCATCAGTGCTGCCAAGCAATTGCAGGGTAAAGAACTGTCATATAACAATATTGCCGATACAGATGCCGCGCTGGAATGTGTGAAAGCGTTCCCAGAAGCGCCTGCTTGTGTGATTGTTAAACATGCCAACCCATGTGGTGTCGCTGTCGCAGATAGCTTGCTCAAGGCATATGACTTAGCTTACGAAACCGATCCAACCTCTGCCTTTGGCGGTATTATCGCCTTTAATCGTCCATTAGATGCTGAGACAGCAAAAGCCATTATTGATCGCCAGTTTGTCGAAGTCATTATCGCACCATCAATCAGTGAAGAAGCCCAGGCAATCGTCGCTCAAAAAGCCAATGTGCGTTTATTAGCCTGTGGCGAATTTGAAAACAATGCCGCAACCGGACTGGATTACAAACGTGTTAACGGTGGTTTATTAGTTCAGGACCGTGATGAAGCACTGGTACAAAAAGCCGATCTGAAAGTGGTCACTGAAACAGCCCCATCTGAAGAACAAATGGCTGACTTATTATTTGCCTGGCGTGTCGCCAAGTTTGTGAAGTCAAACGCGATTGTCTATGTCAAAAATCAACAAACTGTTGGTATTGGTGCCGGACAAATGAGCCGTGTGGTGAGTAGTCGAATTGCGGGTATTAAAGCTGAAGATGCTGGTTTAACGGTGCCAGGTGCCGTGATGGCTTCTGATGCCTTTTTCCCATTCCGAGATGGCCTGGATGCGGCAGCAGCGGCTGGTATTAAAGCCGTTATTCAACCAGGCGGCTCCATGCGTGATGATGAAGTTATTGCGGCAGCAAATGAGCATGGTATTGCCATGGTCTTTACTGGCATGCGTCACTTCAGACATTAAATAACCGCGGATTGTTTGTGGATCGCGTTGAGACTTATCGTTTATTCCAATCGCTAAATTATCAGCGCTTTCAACACTTAATTGAAATGGCGCCTGCTCGTCAGGCGTTAATTTTTCAATTATTGCCCCTTTTCTTACATATCAATGCCAAGCTTCTGCCGGGTTATATCAGTGATGATGTGCCGGCCGGCTTGCTTGATTATCGCCCGTCACAGGACACGATAAACAAAGCACAACAACTGAATCGCAGCTTCAGTCATCGTGTACGCGCTTTACGTCGTTATCCCTTGCGCGGCCTTTATCTTATCAACCCTCACCATCATTACAGCTACTCTGATAAAACGGAATTTGAGTTATGGGTACTCTGCTCTGATCTTGTCGATATTGAACAGCGTCACCAACTGCAATTAAAGTTAGATGCCATAACAGCTTGGTGCGAAGAAAATGGGCTATTGCTAAAAACACAGTTACTCACCGAAAAGGCATTAGCTGATAACAATGCCTTATCTGAATGGCAAAAAGAACAGTTCTATACACAAGGTATTGTACTGGCAGGTGCTGAGCCCTATTGGTGGCTGATAAGCCATGAAGAAGCGACGGAACATCAAGCCATTGTTGATGAGTTCAAAACACAGGCTAAATTTAAACAATACAATCTGGTGGATTTTGGTCCGGTCAACGCTGTTGATCAAAATGCCTTGTTTGAAACGACTTATGCAGTAGGCAAATGCGTCCTGATAGACGGGCATGTCTCACTTGATCTGCTCTATCAGCCTCTTCTCTTAGAGACGGTGACGTCTTTTCCATTACTATCGTCTGTTTTAAAACATGCTATTTATCAAGGTGAGTCTCGCTTTTCCGCACTGGAAAACCAGGCATTAAAACTCTCCATTATTGAATCATACGCCGAAGAATCATTAATCAATATCGCCAGAGAAGTGTTTTATAAGGAAAGTCAGGAAGCACTTTCTGTTCAACTAAAACAAGCTCAGCATCCATGGCGTAGAGAATTTGTAAAACAGCTGACAACGTTGTGGGGATGGTCTGAAACCCAATTACAAACGTTGGATAATCGCCACTCAAGTATCAAACAAAACCAACTATGGTTTACCAGATTAGCCCCTGTTATTCAGTCTTTATTAGAAAAGCTCGAGCTTTATTGTAAAAATCATCAACTGGATACCCGCCATGAGATGACTTATCTCAAGCAGTTATACCGTTTACGTTTTCAACCGCAGGGAAATCAGATTCCCTCACTGCCACTATCATTACGGCCTGAACTTAATGAAAGCCGTCTGTATTTATACAGATTCAAGGATCAACAGGACTGGCTCGTCAGTCAGGTGCCGCTTGCAGATAATGCAAAATCGGGCTTATACCAACATTCGCAACTCATCGATGTTTTAAGCTGGGCGATCAATCATCATCTGCTAGCAAAAACCAACTGGCTGAGTGTGACGGATCAGCACCAGAAGTACACAACATCATCTGTCATAGAGCTCAGTCATTACATTATCAACCAGGGCCTAGGCCAGCTTGATATCCCAAAGCAACGTGCAGAGATCACAACAACGGAAACCATTGTTCAGGTTTTGGTATTCCCTAATCTGGAGCAGCAGCCCAGCAATAAACTCTCTCAACAGGGTTTACAACTCTCCAGCAAACAAAATGATCCGCTTAATTACAGTTCCTTTAAAGAAAGTCTGGTATTGACGCTCGATTGCTTATTTATCTCTAGTCATGGTCAGATTTACAGTACATTTTATCAGGGTCAGACGGCTGTGCTGGAGATGCTTACCAGCCTGCTACTTTGGCAGCCGGCAGCCCCCCCCAAAGTGAATAGCTGGTGTACAACTCCAGGGTTTGAAAAATCAATAAACCATCGCTTTGAAACGTTAATACCGCAAGTTTGCCAGCTTTATCAAACTCATTCACAACGAGGAAAATTTTTGATTAATCTGGCCGATCGTCCTTATCAACTTCAATGGCATGATGAGCAGGTTGAATATGTAAGACGGCCGATGTCACAAACCTTCTGGCAACACCTTGCTGACAATACACACACTTTCACAGCACAGGCGCTGGATAGCTATCTTGATAAAGACCAACTTCTAAATACCCTATTGAGCTATCAGACAGCTGAGCAAGTAAGTATTTTTCTTTATCTCGAGAAAAATACTGTGGTGTATTATCTTATTGATGAATATGCCAATCTCGTCCGCCAGCAAGTTCAGCATCTCAGTGAGTCGACCCTGATGGGGCACCTTCAAATGTTTCTGTCACACATTAAGGCAGACAATAAACTTAAACATATCCGCTTTTACTTGCTAAGCCGTCACCAGCAGAGTTGGAAAGTCAATGCGATTGCTCCACAGAACACAACACAAACTTTTCTACCAGTTCAGGTGACCATGGACAGTCCTGCACTGGATGCGGCCTGCACCATTATGTGTGGTAAAAAATGGTTTGAAGGTCGGGCAGATGATATAAACTTATTTGCTCAAGTCCACCAGCTTATTTATTCATTACGACAAAATAACCAGACATATCCGCTTTATATCAATCAACTACAATTTACTGATAATCACACTTACCCAACGGCTATATATATTCAGCAAAAGAACCGTTTGGAACAACTTTTCAACCAACAATAATCGATACGGGCTTTCTCTTTGGCCTGTGCTCTTTTATTATGTTGGTCTTTCATTATCGGACGACAGAGTAAGTTATGATCAAAGTCGGCATTGTTGGTGGCACCGGATATACAGGTGTCGAACTATTAAGATTACTTGCTAATCACCCTGAGGTCTCACTGGAAGTGATCACCTCCCGAAGTGAAGCAGGCATGCCCGTCAGCGATCTTTTTCCAAACTTGCGTGGTCATGTAAATATCGCCTTTTCAGAGCCAGATCCCGACATTCTTGCGCAATGTGATGTGGTTTTCTTCGCCACCCCTCATACCGTGGCGATGGCATTAGTACCTGAACTCATTAAACGTAATACTCGGGTTATCGATCTTTCTGCTGACTTCAGATTAAAAGATTTGGCAGTCTGGGAGCAGTGGTATAACACCCAGCATACTTGTCCTGAATTATTTGAACAGGCCGTTTATGGTTTACCAGAACTAAATCGCGACAAGATCAAAGACGCACAGTTAGTTGCTGTACCAGGCTGTTATCCAACAGCCACAGAACTGGGTTTTTTGCCATTATTGGAAGCAGGATTAATTGATCCCCTGCACTTAATTGCGGATGCAAAAACTGGCGTCAGTGGTGCTGGCAGAAAAGCGGCCATCCCCATGCTGATGGCAGAAACCAGTGGTAGCTTTAAAGCCTATGGCGTGAGTGGTCATCGCCACTTGCCTGAAATCCGTGAAGTATTATCTCAGCATTGCCAGCAAGAAGTGGATTTAACCTTTATTCCGCACTTGGCTCCTATGGTCAGAGGCATTCATGCCACCTTATATGCTCGACTCACCACGCACGATGTGAACTTACAAAAGGTGTTTGAAGAGCGTTATGCTAACGAGCCTTTTGTGGATGTGATGCCGATCGGCTCCATGCCAGAAACACGTAGCGTTCAGGGTAGTAATATCTGCCGAATCGCAGTACACCAACCTCAAAACAGTGATACGGTGGTTGTTCTTTCTGTTATTGATAATTTGGTCAAAGGCGCTTCAGGCCAGGCTATCCATAATATGAATATCATGTTTGGCCTCGATGAAAAAACAGGGATTAATGTAATTGCGATGATGCCCTGATGATTGATAAACCGTATGTAATCCAAACCAGACGACCGTTTAGAACCTTTTTGCTACTGCTGATAACACTCACAGTATCAACTTCGATTGTCTGGTATTGGACCACCCAATGGCAAAGTGAACAAAACAAACACCTTGCTGAACTAACAAAACAGAACAAAATTCTTCAGGAAGAAAACAAGAAGTTACTTGAGCAAAATAAACTTCTCTCCTCGCAGGTAAATGATATTTCGCGAATGCAGGCGATGCAGGATGCCACCGACTCTCAGTTACAATCGAATCTAGAAAGATTGCAGGATCAAGTCATTGAGCTGAACAAAGAACTATTGTTCTATCAGAATATTACCCAGGGTAATGCCAGTAGTGAACTTCAGATACGAGAGCTTCATCTCAGAGCCAATCCAGATAATCTATCGCAGTATTTTTATCGGATTGTTATTACCCAAGGGAAAAAAATCTCAAAAGCAATCAAAGGTGATGTATTGGTGACATTGAATTTTGCCGATGATAAAACCAAACCTCGGCTGGCCAATAAACACAGTTTGAAACTAAAACATGTGCAAGTGCTTGAAGGTGTATTCAGCATCGAAGAGAATGAACAACCGAAAAGCATTGATATCGAATTAAAACAAAATAAAAAAGTCTTAACTAAACGTACTTTTCAGTGGGAAGTGTCCACTACCCTGCCATAAATGAGGTTCATCATGTTCAAAAAAGATAAACCAAAAAAGAAAAAAACAACGACCCGCATAGATACATTAATTGGTCGTGATACACACCTAAAAGGCGATATCAACTTCAGTGGTGGTTTACGTATCGATGGCAGCATTCAAGGAACTATTGTTGCCAATGATGATGGTTCCTTATTAACCCTGAGTGAACAAGGAAAAATTGATGGGGAAGTCCGTGTGCCTAATCTCATCATCAATGGTGAAATAAATGGTAATGTCTTCGCATCAGAACATGTGGAGCTTGCGCCAAAAGCACGTATCAATGGCAACCTTTATTACCGCATGATCGAGATGGCCATGGGAAGTGAAGTGAACGGTCACTTAATTCGCTCTCAGGACGAAGAGGAAGATATACTCCATGTCGAGCATGAAGTCTTTGATGAAAAAGCGTCTTTCCACCTTGAGCAAAAAAGCTAAATCTTGACTATTTTAGTCAGAATTGGATAATGGCTATTAATTAACCATTTATTCGGAGTGATGACATGACAAGCGAAATGCCCAGCCCAATCATTTTTACCGAGGCAGCGGCAGCAAAAGTCAGCAATCTTATCGCTGAAGAAGGTAATGATCAGCTCAAGCTGCGAGTATTCATTACTGGAGGCGGTTGCTCAGGTTTCCAATATGGCTTTACCTTCGAAGAAGAAGTCAGTGATGGTGATACACAAGTAGAAAAAGGTGGTGTCACTTTATTGATTGATCCAGCAAGTTATCAATACTTGGTTGGTGCAGAGATTGATTACACAGATGGCATTGAAGGTTCTCAATTCGTCATTCGTAATCCAAATGCTACAACAACCTGTGGTTGCGGCTCTTCTTTCTCGCCATAAGTAAAAACATATGACCTCAAAAAACCGGTGTTTCAACATCGGTTTTTTTTTGCCGTCATTTATTGTCTTTGTTGCCTGTTAACGACGGGTTCATTATTCTGAAACGATACGGATAGAGGGTAGAAGATGATATCAAAATGGCAATGGTTATTAACTCAACTCACGCGCACATTGTGGTTGAGAGCCTCATTATTTGCAGTACTGGCTATTGTGACAGCATTAATTGCCATTCCCGCACAATCATTGATACACAGCCCTCTTCCATTTGAGATTGGTGCTGAGGCTGTTCGAGGCATCCTAAATATCCTCGCTTCGAGCATGCTTGCCGTCACGACGTTTTCTCTCAGTGTTATGGTCTCTGCTTATGCAGCAGCAAGCTCAAGTGCGACCCCAAGAGCAACCCAACTGGTCAGGCAAGACACCACGACCCAGAATGTACTTGCAACGTTCATCGGCTCTTTTTTGTTCAGTCTGGTCGGTATTATTGCCTTGAGCACCGATATCTATGGAGAAAATGGTCGTTTAATCCTGTTTACCGTGACTATCGGCGTTATCATCCTGATCGTTGTCACCATCTTGCGTTGGATAGAGCACCTATCTTTATTAGGTCGATTGAGTGAAACCACGAACCGTGTGGAAGAAGCTCTTACAGAAGCCATGAAACAACGTATTGACTATCCATGCCTTGGTGCAAAACGCTTAGACAAAGACAACCCACCCAAGAAAGGCAAAAACGCTGTTTATGTTAAGCACATTGGTTATATCGAGCATATTGATTTGGGTGGACTCAACCGCTGTGCCGAATCAAATGAAACTGAAATCTGTTTGTATATAGAGCCAGGTCACTTCGTTCATCCAGGTGAAGCTGTTGCTTATTATGACGGTGCTCAATCTGATACGATTGACGAAACTATCAATAAAGCACTTACCATCAATGACTTGAGATCATTTGATCAGGATCCTCGCTTTGGTTTCACTGTACTCGCTGAAATCGCCTCCCGCGCACTCTCTCCTGCCGTGAATGATCCGGGTACTGCCATTGATATTTTGAGTCGGGCAGTCAGAGTCCTGTCACTATGGCAAGAGCATAAAAATCTTGATGATGCTGACGAGAGTATTGCCTACCCACATGTTCGTATGCCAGAAGTGAAGCTAGATAATCTTTTTGATGATATTTTTCTACCCATCAGCCGGGATGGGGCTAGCATGCTTGAGATTCATATACGACTGCAAAAATCATTACTAGCCTTAAAACAAATCTGTCCCGAATGCTTTGAGAGCTGTGTAGACAAACACTCTGAACTTGCTTATCAACGTGCTTTATTAAGCTTAAAGTTAGATGCAGATAAACAACGCTTGCAAGTATTACGAGACACGATCAAATCTTCATAATTTAAACATTTGTCACAAAAAATACACTTTACTAAAATTTGTTTTAACCCTAAAATGAATGAACGTTCATTCATTATGGGTAGAATTTCATGTGTGCATCCTCATGCAAGGATAAACATCAAGCTATCTTATCTGCGAGCTTAAAGTTGTTAGCTGAGAAAGGTTTTCACGGTTTCTCAATTAAACAACTTTCAAATGAAGCTGGCGTTGCTGCAGGAACTATCTATCTTTATTTCAAAGATAAAGATGCACTTATTGCTGATTTACACAGTACGATTATTAGTGCCGTAGCTAAAGCCATATTTAAAAACAAGAATGGCGCATTACCAATAAAAGATCAGCATCGACAAATGTGTCTGAATTTATGGCAATTCTGTCTCGAAAATGAGTCTATTACGTTATGTAAGCCGCAGTTTGATCATTTACCAATGGATGTACTTCACCACTTATATGATGATACATGGTCACAATTGAAACCGATTGCAGAATTGTATGAACAAGGACGTCAGCAAGGCGTATTAAAGAACTTACCTGATGACGTATTAAGCGCTTTTAGTTTTGAACCTATTGTAAATCTGGCCGGTCAGCAGCTTCGACGTACTATCGATATTACAAATGATGACCTAAATACTATGTTGGAAGCATCATGGAGTGCTATATCAACATCAACAATTGAGACTCAATAATGGAGTTATTCATGAAAATCTCACCTTCAATCTCACGTGTTATAGCACTATCGGCTTTATTGATATTAACCGCATGTCAATCGGATGAGCAGCAACAAGGTGCTCAACAACAGGAGAGTCATGTTGATGTTGTCACTCTCGCCCCACAAAAGGTCACATTACGTAGTTCATTACCAGCTCGCACTACCGCCTTTAGGCAAGCAGAAGTTCGCCCACAGGTGAATGGAATTATCGAGAAACGCCTATTTGAAGAAGGCGCTCAGGTGAAAGAAGGCCAACAGTTATATCAAATTGATGCCGCTTTATATGAAGCTGAAGTAGCCAATGCCAAAGCACAATTAATGCGTGCCAAAGCGGCTCTCCAGACAGCTAAATCGAAAGAAGCCAGATATAAAAATCTGCTCGCTGATAATGCCATCAGTCAACAAGATTATGATGATGCCTTAGCAACCTATCAGCAAACAGAAGCTGATATCAAAGTTCAAGAAGCCACATTAAAAACGGCCGAAACCAACTTAAACTACACGCATGTCTATGCACCTATTTCTGGGCAAATTGGTAAATCAAACTTCACAGAAGGTGCATTAGTGACAGCCCAGCAAACAGCGGTGCTAACTACAATCTATCAACTTGACCCTATATACATTGATGTATCACAACCATCGAAACAACTACTGGATTTACGTAAACGTATTATTGCCCGTCAAATCAACAAGGAAAAGGCTCCAAAGGTCACTATAACACTGGAAGATGGAACGGCTTACTCTGAAACAGGCACCTTGCAGTTCGCTGAGGCTAATGTGGATCCAACAACGGGTGATGTGGTATTGAGAGCCATTATGCCAAACCCAGATAATCTGCTGTTACCCGGCATGTTCGTCAAAGCGACAATTGAGGAAGGACAACTGGACAATGTCATTTTAGCCCCACAAAAAGGGATCACTTTTGATCGTGAAGGCAATGCCACAGCTTTAGTTGTTAACAAAGAAAATAAAGTGGAGTTACGTCAACTAGAACTTGATCAGGCTGTTAATGACAACTGGATTGTTAAATCAGGGCTTAATGCTGGTGATCAAATCATTGTTGAGGGTCTGCAAAAAGTCGCACCAGAAGCATCAGTTAAGATTGATAACAATACATTACAAACAGCGGATAGTGGAGCGTAACCATGGCTAGATTTTTTATTGATCGCCCTGTTTTTGCCTGGGTTATCTCCATTATCATCATGTTGGCGGGGATAATTTCCATTTTTCAATTACCGATATCCCAGTATCCGACGGTAGCTCCACCCTCAGTAGAAATCAGTACAACCTATCCTGGCGCTTCTGCAAAAACGGTTGAGGATACGGTTATTCAGGTTATCGAACAAAACCTAACGGGGATTGATAATGTACTTTATATGTCTGGTACCAGTGATTCCTCTGGTGCTGGCTCGTTAACGGTCACCTTTAATGCAGGTACTGATGCCGATATTGCCCAGGTACAAGTACAGAACAAACTACAATCTGCCATGCCTTTGCTACCTCAAGCAGTTCAGAATCAGGGCATAGAAGTTACCAAGTCCAGTGCGGCGTTTTTAATGGTGCTTGGCTTTTACTCTGATAATGGCAGTCTGGACAAATATGACATTGCTGACTATGTCTCGGCCAATATCAAAGATCCCTTAAGCCGTATAAATGGTGTAGGTCAAATCCAAGTATTTGGCTCGCAATACGCCATGCGTATCTGGCTCAATCCAGATAAATTAGCACATTACAAATTGACCACAGCTGATGTAACCAGTGCCATTAGTGCACAGAACGTGCAAATTGCTGCCGGTGAACTCGGAGGAGCACCCGCTGTTAAAGGTCAAGAATTTAATGCCAGTATTATCGTACAGACCCAGCTGGAAACACCGGAAGAGTTCGGCCAAATCATCTTACGTGTGAATGAAGATGGTTCACGCATCAAACTGTCTGATGTGGCTCGTATTGAATTAGGTGGTGAGAATTACCAATTTGAAACGGAATACAATAGACAACCGGCTGCTGGTATCGGTATTAATTTAGCTTCAGGCGCCAATGCACTGGAAACAGCCAAAAAAATTCGTGAGCGTATCGACGAGTTATCACCTTATTTTCCAGAAAGCCTGAAAGTCGTTTATCCATACGATACGACACCTTCGGTCAGAATCTCGATAGAAAACGTTATTCACACCTTAATTGAGGCGATCGTTTTAGTGTTCCTGGTCATGTATTTATTCTTACAGAATATCCGGGCCACATTGATTCCAACCATCGCCGTGCCGATTGTATTATTAGGGACGTTCGGTGTGCTGTTCGCTTTCGGCTTTAGTATCAATACACTGACGATGTTTGCCATGGTGCTGGCGATAGGTTTGCTGGTTGATGATGCGATCGTGGTGGTTGAAAACGTGGAGCGGGTCATGCATGAAGATGGGCTCTCCCCTAGGGAGGCCACCCGCAAATCAATGGATCAGATTACTAGTGCGCTCGTGGGCATCGTTCTGGTACTTTCAGCCGTATTTATTCCTATGGCCTTTTTTGGTGGCTCAACGGGCGTAATTTACCGACAATTCTCGGTAGCCATCGTCTCTGCTATGGCCTTATCGGTTCTGGTTGCCCTGACATTGACCCCCGCCCTATGTGCAACATTGCTCAGAGCAGGCGATGATGAACACAATGATAAAAAAGGCTTCTTCGGCTGGTTTAACCGTAATTTCAACAGAGCAACGAATAAATACCAAAGCTCTGTCGGCCATATGATTCACCGTACTGGCAGATATATGCTTATTTATTTATTGATTGTGGGCGTATTGGCGGTTTTATTCACTAAACTTCCCACCTCTTTCTTGCCAGAAGAAGATCAGGGCACCATGTTTACTTTGATGACATTGCCTGCCAATGCCTCAAAACAACGTTCTGCTGAGGTGATGAATAAAATAGAAGATTATTATCTTGATCAAGAGAAAGAGAGTGTCAACTCAGTCTTCTCTATCATCGGCTTCAGCTTTGCTGGTCGTGGTCAAAATAATGGTATGGCCTTTACCGATATGAAACCTTGGGATGAAAGACCTGGTCAGGAGTTAAGCGTACAAGGTGTTGCCGGACGTGCATTCCAATATTTTTCATCCATCAAGAATGCCATGATATTCCCTATCATCCCTCCTCCCATTACTGAACTCGGTAATGCCAGCGGCTTTGATTTACAGCTCAAAGATGTGGGTGGACAAGGTCATGCTGCATTGATGAATGCTAGAAATCAATTACTGGGTATGGCTGCTCAAGATCCAAGGTTAACGGGTGTGAGACCCAATGGTCAGGAAGATACGCCTCAATTTAAAATCGATGTGGATCATACAAAAGCAGCGGCTTTTGGGGTGGACTTAAACCAAATTAATCAGACCTTTAACACAGCTTGGGCATCCACCTATGTCAATGATTTTATTGATAATGGTCGGGTCAAGAAAGTCTACGTGCAAGGCGATGCGCCATATCGTATGATGCCGGAGGATGTATCAAAATGGTATGTCCGTAATAATGATAATGAGATGGTGTCACTGGGTTCTCTGTCAGAAGGACGCTGGATTTATGGTTCACCACGACTTGAACGCTATAACGGTGTCTCATCAGTGAACATTCAGGGTGAAGGTGCGCCTGGTGTCAGTTCTGGTGACGCGATGAAAGCCATGGAAGAGTTAGTAGCTAAACTACCTCCAGGTTTTTCTTATGAATGGACAGGTCAATCTTATCAAGAACGTGAGTCTGGCGATCAGGCACCACTACTCTATGCTATCTCTATCATGGTAGTGTTCCTGTGTCTGGCAGCACTATATGAAAGCTGGTCAGTGCCTTTCTCCGTTTTAATGGTTATACCTTTGGGTATTATCGGGGCTGTCTTGTTTACCATGGCCCGTGGATTATCGAATGACGTGTATTTCCAGGTAGGCCTATTAACGACTATTGGTCTGGCATCAAAAAATGCCATCTTAATTGTTGAGTTTGCTAAATCACTTTATGAAGATGGTATGTCGCTGATTGATGCCACCATGGAAGCGGTCAGAATGCGTCTTCGCCCTATCATCATGACATCACTTGCCTTTATGCTTGGCGTATTACCTCTGATGGTAGCTACGGGGGCTGGCTCTGGCAGTCAAAATGCCATTGGTACAGGTGTTTTTGGTGGTGTTTTCACTGCTACCGCATTAGCCATATTCTTTATACCCGTCTTCTTTGTTGTGGTATTTAGTTTGCGTGAAAAAGTGACTAAAAAATCATCACATAATGAAGTTAAAAAGGCCTGATTATGATAAAACCTCTTAAACTATCTGTTGCTATAACGGCGATATTAACGATATCAGCATGTTCTTTGATGCCAGATTATCAAAGACCTGAGCCGAATATTGCCATTGCTAATCAATCAGTCGAGAGTTCAACCGATGTGGCTGAACTCGGCTGGAAAGATTTTTATCTTGATCCGAAATTGGATCAATTGATCAGCATTGCGTTAGCCAATAACCAGGATCTTAGAGTTTCATCGCTGACGGTCGAACAATTACGTGAACAATTTCGTATTCAAAAAGCCGCCAAATTACCCACTGTTAATGCAGAAGGCTCGGTGACACGTCAACGCACCCCAGAGTCATTAACTGGTACAGGCCGAAGTGGCATTACTGATACTTATAGTGTAGGGCTAGGTGTATCTGCTTGGGAACTCGATTTCTTTGGACGAATAGATAGCCTGTCAGAGTCTGCATTACAACAGTTCCTGGCTTCTAAATCATCACGCGACAGCATGCAACTGACCCTGATTGCCCAAGTAGCTGATGCCTGGTTTAGTTGGTTAGCGAGTGATGCACAACATCAATTATCATCGGAAACACGGGAAGCACGTGCTGAAAGTTATCAACTGATTGAAAAACGCTTCAAAAGTGGCTTAGCTTCTGAACTGGATGTCAGACAAGCTGAAACAGCTCTGCACGAAGCACGTGTTCTGGAAGCGCAGTACCAGCAACAAGCAAATCAGAACTTCACCAACTTACAGCTCTTAGTGGGCCAAAGCTTGGATAAGGATGAATGGAAAAAAGACTGGTATGAAATAAAAACACTGCGTGATATTCCTGCTAATCTGACTTCTGATGTGTTGTTAAAACGTCCTGATGTGATGCAGGCTGAGTACAATATTAAGTCTGCAAATGCTGATATTGGTGCAGCCAGAGCCGCATTCTTCCCGCGTATCAGTCTGACCACCTCACTCGGTTTTGGCGGTACAAGCTTTGGTCAATTAGGGGAGGCATCAAGCCGTCAATGGTCTATCGCACCGCAATTTACCCTGCCATTACTTGATTGGGGTGTAAATCAAGCCAACCTGAATGTGGCAGAGTTACAAAAAGACATTAATATCGCTCAGTATCAACAAGTGATTCAGGAAGCATTTAAGGAAGTGCGTGATGAGATGGAAGCGCGTTATACCTTAGATGCACAATTGCAAGCGCAGAATGATCTAACGGCATCCACCAAACGCAGTCTGGAATTAGCTCAATATCGTTTCAACGCTGGTATAGATAGTTACCTGGATGTATTGGATGCTCAGCGTAGTTCTATCAACAGTGAATTAAATCAGATTGATACCCGACTGCTCAGACTTCGTAATCAATTAACGCTATACAAAGCATTGGGTGGTGGCCTGTATGAAGAAACACCATCGCCTTCGCCACAACAGAAATAATTTTGTATCCGTCATCAGCTTAATTTAAGCTGACTTATATTTGTTGAAATTAAGGAGAGAAAAATGGATTTACAAGTGGGCGGCATATTAGGTCTGATTTGGTTAATCATTGTTATCTGGGCCATTATTAAGGTTGCCAATAGCCCTGCTGGTGGTGGCGCTAAGATATTATGGATACTTATCCTTCTGCTATTTCCTGTATTAGGTCTGCTGATTTGGTTCCTGCTTGGACCTAAAAGCTAGTCTAACCAGCCACGCAAAAAAAAGGGGCTTAACGCCCCTTTTTTAATGCTTTCATTTAACCTAAGTGATCTTTTAGTAATTCTGGCTGACGTTCAGGCGTGAAAATTTCAATCCAGTAACCATCCGGATCTTGAATAAAGGCAATGCCTTTCATTTTGCCATCATTCGGTTTCTTCACAAACGGCACGCCAAATGATTCAAACCGCTCACATGCCGCATCAATATCCGGTACCGCAAAGCCGATATGACCAAAGCCACGAGGATCACTATTGCCATTGTGATAACTGACCTCATCATTATCTTCATCACCCCAGTTATGTGTCAGTTCCAACATCGCAGGCATGGCAAACGTTTGTTTGATACGTTCATCATTATCCGTTGAAATCATTTTCACTTGTTCGGGCGATAAAGCGGCCATAAAGTAAAGCGTGAACTTCATCTCTGGAAAATCAAACCGTTTAACTAAAGTCATACCCATCACTTCAGTGTAAAAAGCCAGAGTTCGTTTGGGATCTTTAATCCGGAACATGGTTTGATTAAATACAAAATCATGGGTAGCAGGATCATGTGTCTCGCTCAAGCCTTCAGCATTGTCAAAATGACGACTCATTGTTCTCTCCTTTATATAAAACAGATAGTGTTATGACCATTCTTATGATGATGGTTCACTTGGTATTAAAATAACGCTGACTTTCCTCTTTCACTACTTTCGAAAGCAGTAAAATACCAATGAGATTAGGAATGGCCATCAAGCCATTCATCAAATCAGAAAAGTCCCAGACAAATTTCAGCTCGCGGGTTGCGCCAACAATGACTGCGGCAACAAACACAATACGAAATACGATGATGGCTTTCTCACCCAATAAATATTCCAGTGCTTTTTCACCGTAATAGCTCCAACCTATTAAGGTGGAAAAGGCAAATAAAGCCGTGGCTATCGCAACAATATAAGTGCCGGTTGGCCCTAATGTTTCGGCAAAACTGATACTGGTTAAGATATTGGCTTTCACCCCGTCCTGCCAGGCCGTGGCCGTTAAGATCACCAACGCTGTTGCTGTACACACCACCAGGGTATCAATAAATGTCTGAGTCATAGACACCAGTGCTTGTTTCACCGGATCATTGGTCCGGGCCGCAGCGGCAGCAATTGGCGCAGAACCTAAGCCTGATTCGTTAGAAAACACACCACGAGCGACACCATAGCGAATCGCCGCCGCCACTGCGGCACCAGCAAAGCCACCACCCGCCGCAATCGGGTTGAAGGCGTGCCAGAAAATTAAATGAAAGGCTGCTGGCACTTCATCTATATTGATACCAATCACAATCAGTGCCGCACCTAAATAGGCCACAATCATAAAAGGCACTAACATTGAAGTGAATCGTCCGATTGAACGAATTCCGCCAATTAATACCAGCCCCGTTAAAACCATCAGTACAAAACCCGTGGTACTGGTTTCGATGCCAAATACCTGCTGTACGGCTGCAGCTGCGGAATTGGCCTGGGTCATATTACCAATACCAAACGCGGCACCGACAGTGAAAACAGCAAATAAACTGCCTAGCCACGGTAAACCTACGCCTTTTGATATGTAATACATCGGGCCACCACGCATACCGTTCTCGCCCTCTTCACGGTATTTCACCGCCAACATGGCTTCTGCATATTTGGTCGCCATGCCGACCAGCCCTGTCACCCACATCCAAAATACGGCGCCTGGGCCACCTAATGAAATCGCGGTCGCCACCCCAACAATATTGCCAATTCCGACCGTTGCAGCCAGCGCAGTGGTTAAAGCGGCAAAATGACTGATATCACCATCCGCTTTATCTTCTTTATGAAATACTAACTTGAGTGCATGGCCTAACGCCCGAAACTGGAGCCCCTTTAACATCACGGTCAGATAAAGCCCGGTGCCGACCAGCAAGATGAGCATCGGTGGTCCCCAAACCCAGCCGGATAAAACCGACACCCAGTGTGAAAGAAATTCCATGTATGCCTGACCTGTTAAAAGTTATTAATGCATTTGAAGTTAAGTGAGATACATGCTGCTGTCAAACTTTACGAACAACCACGCTTTCAGCACCATTAACCAGATCAAGACACTGTTTTAGCTTTGAGAATAGAAGCACCCGCATCTCTTGATAAACTCAATGTATCGGCAATTGAAATTAACGCCAAGACAGCAATGATCCAAAAGGCTAACTGGAAGTCCTCAGTCTGAGTTTCCACTAGTGTGGTTCCATGTAAAAACCACATGGAAAAAGCCAATACCAGAGCGGCAAAGGCGATGCCAATACCCCGACTCATCTGCTGCAGGACTGAAAATAGTGTGCTGGCATCACGCATTTGCTGTTCACCCACATCAGCAAAGCCAATAGTATTAAGTGCAGTGAAATGCATGGAGCGATTCATGCCACTAATAAATAACACCAGAACCATTAACCAATGTGGTGTATTCACTGTAAACATGGCCATAGCAACAAACCCAGCCGATACCATCAGTCCATTCGCTATCAGCACCCGGCGGAAACCAAAGGTATTCATAATCCAGGTGGTGGCAGGTTTCATGCACAAATTACCAACAAATAACCACAGTAATAAAATGCCAGCATCCACCGCTGACATGCCGAACCCTAGTTGGAACATCAACGGCAATAAGAAAGGCACGGATGCCACAGCTATTCGGAAAAACGAACCACCCACAGCGGTAATTCTGAAAGTTTTAATCGCTAAAGGCTTCAAACTAAATAATGGATATTGACTGCCAAGTAAGTGTTTAATTGATAAAGCCAACAAAGCTAAACCAACCATGATTAAACTGAGACTGTATGCCACCTGCAGTCTGCCTGCACTCAAACATTCCACACCGGCCATGAAAATACCAAAGCCGGTTCCGGTCATTAAAAAACCACGGATATCAAAAGGTTCTCGTTGCATTACACGATGTGCCTGAGGCTGAATTAAGCAGTGGGTAACGATTAATATCAGTAAACCAATGGGTACATTAATCAGAAAAATCCAATGCCAGCTCCAGTGGGTTGCGATCCAGCCCCCCAAAAAAGGGCCTAATACCGGCCCGAATAAGGCCGGCCAGGTTAGAATAGCCACCGCTTTCACAATCTGATTTTTGGGTGTATCTCGTAATACCACTAGGCGGCCAACAGGCACCATCATCGCGCCACCAAAACCTTGTAAGACCCTGGCCGCTGTAAAGCTCATCAGCCCAGTACTCAAAGCACATAACACTGAGGAAAAAATAAATATCAGTACCGCCAGCGAAAAGACCCGTCGCGCACCAAACCGATCAGCCGCCCAGCCGCTTAATGGCATAAACACTGTTAAGGCGACGAGATAAGCTGAGACCCCGACCGACAAATGAGCTGCCGCAATATCAAAATCCTTGGCGATAACAGGCAAAGCCGTTGCAATAATCGTGGCATCAAGCGTTTCCATAAAAAACGCCGCCGCCACTAATAAAGCAATCGCAATCCGTCTGTTTATCTCAATGGGTCCTAAATGCATTTTATGCCTGATAGTTAAACAATATCATCTACTACGCCACCATCCACTCTAAGCGCTGCACCGCTGGTCGCTGATGCTTGCTCAGAACAAACATACATCACCATATTGGCGACCTCTTCCACGGATGCTGGCCGTTGTATGATTGAACTTGGTCTGGCTGCCATCACAAAGTCTTTGCCGATGTCTTCATAAGACTTGCCTGTTTTTTCCACTTCATCGGCAATCATGGCTTTAAAACCATCAGAAAGGGTTGGCCCAGGCAAAACACTATTCACCGTCACGCCACTGCCAGCGACACGCTTTGCTAAACCTCGTGAAAGTGATAACTGAGCTGTTTTGGTGACACCATAATGAATCATATCGTCGGGAATATTACGTCCTGACTCTGACGAAATAAATACCACACGTCCCCATTGCTTCGCTTGCATGGCAGGCAGGTAGGCACGAGACAAACGCATACCTGACATCACATTGGTAGCCCAATAGGTATCCCAGGTTTGATCGTCAGTTTCAAAAAAATCGGCTGGGCCAAAGATGCCAGCGTTGTTTACTAAAATATCCACATCAGGCACTTTACTGACTAATTGTTGGCAACCCTCTGCGGTGGATAAATCTGCAGCGGCAGCGATGAGTTTTGCCTCAGGTAGTTGTGTTTTGATGCGTGCTATCGCCTTGTCAACGGTTTCCTGACTGCGACCATTAATCACCACCTCGGCTCCCGACTCAGCTAAACCTGACGCAATGGCAAAACCAATGCCAGCCGTTGATGCTGTCACTAATGCTTTTTTTCCGGTGAAATCGATCTTCATCGTGTTCTCCTTAGTTATTTATCTGTTTATATTGTAGGCGACCACTAATATTGATTAAATAGAGAGAATGTAAATTCACTATTTCGAAATAGTTAACAATGAAACGTATTGATGATCTGCTGGGTTTAAGAGTATTTGAAAGAGTTGTAACATTGGGTAGCCTGACAGCCGCCGCCCAAGAATTAGGCATCTCCCTCGCAGCAGCCAGTAAACGACTGACTAAGCTGGAGCAGTATCTGGATGTACAACTGATTCATCGCAGTACACGGCGATTATCTGTCAGTGATGAAGGACAAACCCTTTATGACTACGCACAACGCATTGTGGCTGAATTAGCACAAGCGGAAGAGGCGATCTTGCAAAAGTCAGAGCAACTCTCCGGCTCTTTAACCATTACCTCTCCCAACAGTTTTGGTCGACGCCACTTGGTCAAACTGATTGCTGAGTTTAAACGTCGACACCCTGACATTAGCATCCAGCTGCTGCTCAGTGACAGCATTGAAGATATGATTGCAGAAGGTATCGATGTCGCCATTCGTTATGGTGAACTGCCAGACTCAAGACTGGTTGCTCGTCGTTTGCTGAATAATGAGCGTATCTTATGCGCCTCACCCGACTATCTTGCCCGATATGGCACGCCTAAGGCCTTAGAGGAACTGCATCAGCATCAATGTATTATTATCAGTCGTCATACTGAAATTAACTGGGCTTTCCCAAGCCACACCTTACATATCCAGCAAGCGATAAGCAGTAATGACGGTGAGGCCGCACATGTCATGGCATTACAAGGCATGGGTATCGTGCTGAAATCATACTGGGATGTGGCAGAAGACCTGATGGCAGGCAAATTAATTCAGGTCTTACCAGAGCAAGCCGTTATCAGTGCCCCCATCAATATCATTACCCTAAAAAATCAGCGTCAACCCGCAAGAATCCGGCTATTTATCGACTTTTTACTCAGTAGTTTGCAACCAATGCATATGCATAAAGAAAAAACCTGACCGCCCTCGTTGCCAACACCAAAACGGTTATCCTACGCTCATAGAACGGCGACGCCAGGCGCTCAAACGTTCTTGTAATCCGATAACAAACACATAGAAGGCCGGTACAAAAAACACAGCCAATATCGTACCGCTGAGCATGCCACCAAACACGCCTGTGCCAATGGCATGCTGGGTTTCAGCACTGGCGCCACTGGCAAGCATCAATGGAACGACACCAAGCGTGAAGGCCAGCGAAGTCATTAGAATGGGTCGCAGGCGCAGACATGCTGCTGTCACAGCGGCATCTATCAATGTGCGCCCTTCAGCATGTAACTGACGAGCAAACTCTACAATAAGGATAGCGTTCTTTGCTGACAAACCTATGATCGTTATCATGCCGACTTTGAAGAACACATCATTGGGCATGTCACGCAGTAGCACAGCCGCCACTGCCCCCAACAAACCCAACGGTACTACCAGCATCACCGATAGCGGAATCGACCAGCTCTCATACAATGCCGCCAATACCAGAAATACAACCAGGCCTGATAACAACATCAGCATCGGTGCTTGCGAGGCAGATTGCCGTTCCTGCAGTGACAGTCCTGACCAGGCTATCGCAAAACCTTTGGGTAACTGTGCGACTAAACGTTCCATCTCCACCATCGCTGCACCACTGGAAAAGCCTGGCGAAGCTTCCCCTGAGATACGTACAGAAGGAAAGCCCTGAAAGCGAATCATCTGCTGCGGCGACTCACCCCATATAGGCGTTACAACTTCTCGCAGTGGTACCATGCCACCATTCACATTACGCACTCGCAGGCCGAGTACATCATCCAATTGCATACGAGCATGGGCGTCAGCCTGTATGATAACTTGCTGCATACGTCCCGCATTGGGAAAGTCATTCACATACAGTGACCCCATCGCTGCCGATAAAGTACTGCTCACAGCAGTGAAGGACAGCCCCATTGCCTCAGCTTTTTGCCGATTGATATCCAAGCGAATGCTCTCGCCAGGTGGCAAGCCATCGGGATAGACATTGCTGACCACTTCGCTCTGTGCTGCCAATGCCAGAAGTTGTGCCTGTGCCTCCAACAAGGCCGCTTCACCTTGATGTGCCCGATCCTGTAAAAACAGGCTGAAACCAGAGGAAGTACCCAACTCGTCGATGGCCGGAGGCATCAGACTCATTACCGTTCCCTCGATATTATCAGCCATGGCCTGCTGTGCCAGAGCCGCTTCCTCAGCTGCGGTAGCACCATTACGCTGGTTCCAGTCTTTAAGCATAGTGAAGGCCATAGCTGCGTTTGGACCTGAACCGGCAAAACTAAAGCCCAATACCACCAGATTGGCATCCAGAGCTGGACGTGAAGCAACGTGTGCCTCATAAGCCTTGACCACTTCCAGAGTGCGTTCACTGGTGGCACCTGTGGGTAACTGGATAGAGGTCATGAAATACCCCTGATCTTCCTCAGGCAGGAAAGATGAGGGTAACTGCTTGGCAGCGACGATAAGCACCACACAAAGCACAGCAAATAACGCCATCATCCGGCCAGTATGGCCAATCATGCTCGCCACCCGTGCACCATAGCCCGCTGTCAGACGCTCAAAGCTTCGGTTGAAAGCGCCAAAAAAACCAGGCTTGTGATGGTGCTCAACACTGACCGGGCGTAATAAATTAGCGCAAAGAGCAGGCGTCAGAGTCAGCGCAAGAAACGCTGAGAACAAAATAGACACGGTCATCGACAGAGTGAATTGCTGGTAGATAATCCCCACTGAACCGCTGCCAAAAGCCATAGGGATAAACACAGCGGTTAACACCAGAGTGATACCAATCACTGCACCAGTAATCTCTTTCATCGCTCTTGAGGTTGCTTCCCTTGGCGACAGCCCTTTGGTCGCCATCAATCGCTCGACATTTTCAACCACCACGATGGCGTCATCAACGATAATACCAATGGCCAGCACCATGCCGAACATAGTGAGTGAATTGATCGAAAATCCGGCAAGCAGCATCACTGCAAAGGTGCCAAGTAACGCGATAGGCGCGACAATGGCAGGAATCAATGTATAACGCAGGTTTTGCAGGAATAAGAGCATCACCAGGAACACCAGTGCCATAGCTTCAAACAAGGTGTAGATCACCTTCTCAATAGAAACTTTGACGAAAGGCGCCGTATCGAACGGCACTGAGTAGGCCATGCCAACAGGCAGACTCGGTGCAAGTTCGGCCAGACGCTCGCGTATCGCAGAAGCCGTCTGCACAGCGTTTGCGCCGGGTGATAATTGGATAGCCGCGCTGGTTGCCGCCACACCATTCTCACGATTAGAGAAACCGTACGACTGCGCGCCTAGCTCAACTCGCGCCACGTCACCCAGTACCAGCTTCGCCCCATCAGCACTGGCACGCAGAACAATAGCAGCAAACTCCTTGGGGGTCGTCAGTTGTCCCTGTACAGTCAGTGGCATGGTCAGGCGTTGTCCCGGCAGTGCTGGCTCATCACCAATTCGTCCTGGCGCAATCTGTACATTCTGCTGCTCAATGGCCTGAGCCAGTTCATTCATTGTCAGACCATAAGCGTTAAGTTTATTCGGATCGACCCAAACGCGCATCGCCTGCTCGGCACCAAATAACTGCACACGCCCCACCCCTGCAATTCGACGTAATTCCTCGACAATATTCCGCGCCAGATAGTCGTTCAATGCAACTTCATCGAACTGACCGTCGGGTGAGGTCATACCGACCATCATCAAAAAACTGGAGGAGGCCGATTCAACCTGCAGGCCGCTCTGTCTTACAGTTTGGGGCAGTCGCGGTTCCACAGCTTTAATACGGTTTTGCACATCGACCTGGGCCAACTCCGCATTAGTACCGGGTTTAAATGTAGCGGTTATCTGTGCAGTACCAGAGGTATCTACCGATGACTCGAAGTAC
The DNA here is from genome assembly GCF_000214595.1 of Methylophaga thalassica MP. Classification (GTDB taxonomy): domain Bacteria; phylum Pseudomonadota; class Gammaproteobacteria; order Nitrosococcales; family Methylophagaceae; genus Methylophaga; species Methylophaga thalassica. Next base: position 141,778 of record NZ_AFIG01000001.1, read on the forward strand.
AGCAAATTTTTCACTCCTGACAATTCGCGCTCGATCAAGCTCACTACCGAATCATTAAGTGTCTGAGGTGTCGCTCCTGGATAAGTCGCATAAATGCTGACCGAGACCGGCGCTACAGAAGGATAGCGAGAGATAGGCAATTGCGGGATGGCAATAACGCCGATCAATACAATAAACAAGGCGATCACCCATGCAAATACTGGGCGGTTTATGAAAAACTGGGGCATGTTGACTTCTCCTGGCTCAGTGTTGGTTGGCACTAAGCTGATGACTCTCAGCAGCAGATTGCCAAGGGCGTGTGACAACCTGTATAGCCGGACTCAGGCGCTCAATGCCCTCAATGACTACCGACTGACCAGCGCTTAGGCCGGAGATGACACGATAATCGCGTCCCACCAGCTCACCAAGCTCAACGGCGACCAGCTCTGCCTTATCATTTGCATCGACTATCCACACACTGGCTTGACCCGCCGTACGAGTCACTGCCTGCTGGGGGACACTCAGAGCATCCGCATAGTATGCTTTGGCGATACGTGCTTGTACGTAAAGGCCGGGCAACAGACGATAGTCAGGGTTATCCACCAACACACGTAACAACACATCGCCGGTACCAACATTTACCTCTGTGCCAGAAAACAAAATATGCCCTTGTATACCGAGAGGCTTACCATCACTACTCAAAATATCCACTGCCAAGTTTGACCCTGCCGTGCCAGCCAGTTGACGCATCGTTTCCAACTCTGATGCTGGTAGACGGATGTCTACGTATACTTGATTGATTTGTTGGATTCTGGCCAAAGGAGTGGCATCTGTTGGCGAAACTAATGCCCCCTCACTAACCAGCGCTTGATCAATACGGCCATCAATAGGGGCCTCAACACTGGCGAATTGCAAATCCAGTTTACGTCGAGCCAGGGTAGCTTGAGCTTGAGCTACATTCGCTCTAGCCTGGTTTCGCAATGAAACAGCATCATCATAAACTTGACGGCTGACCCCGCCGGCCTCCGTCAGAGAAACGAGACGGTCTACCTCCAAACGTGCTCGTTCCAACACGGCTTCAGCATGCTGTAAAGCTGCCGCTGCAATATCGACATCGACTTTAAATGGCGCTGGATTAATTTGAAACAGCACTGAGCCGGCTTTAATTTCAGCCCCCTCTTCAAACAGACGGTGTTGCAAGATACCACCAACTTGAGCGCGGATCTCAGCACTACGAATAGCAGTGACTCGGCCTGGCAAGTCTTCAGTAACTAATAACGTTCTGGCTTGTGGCGTCAACACTGATACCTTTACCGAATTGGGCGTTTCTGCAAGCTGCTGTGTTGAATCACAACCTGACAATACCAACACGGCAAGCCCTACTAAAACAATGCTTAGGTGCCACGGTTTGATGAACATAAACGACTCCTTGCTAAACGTATCTTTTGATAACGCCGCTCTATTAAACGCTAGATAAACAAGGCTGAATTATGACGAGCTGCTATTGCGAATTATTCGAGGCTTTATGGAGAAAGTATGGAGGGAGTGATACAGTTCAACAATTTAGTGTTGGAGCAATCCGTGTCCAGTCTTAATTCCCCTGTAAGCCCAACAAATTCGGCACTCGTATTGATTGCAGAGGATGAAATAGAGATTGCTGATATTCTTATTGCTTATCTACAGCGCAGTGGGCTACGTACTCAACATGCCGCTGATGGTCAACAAGCATTGGCCATGCATCAAACTCACAAGCCTGATCTATTGCTACTCGACGTACAGATGCCACATATGGACGGTTGGAATGTACTAAATGAAATTCGCTCTCATAGTGATACACCGGTCATCATGCTCACAGCACTTGATCAGGATATCGATAAGTTAATGGGCTTACGCCTGGGTGCAGATGACTATGTGGTGAAACCATTCAATCCAGCTGAAGTAGTCGCTCGTGTACAGGCAGTATTGCGACGCGTACAAAGCAGTACCCCGACCACGACTAAGATGCTGCGTGTTGGCAAGTTCCAAATCGACTTAGATAACCACGAGGCCAGCATCTACTGTAACGAGCAACAATTGACATTGGATCTCACCCTGACCGAATTCAAGCTTCTCGCCTGTCTGATGCGTTCACCAAAACGGGCTTTCAGCCGTGAAGAACTGTTGATCAACTGTCTACCTGAGGGTGATTCTCAGGAACGTACCGTAGATAGTCATATCAGCAAATTACGTAAAAAACTTGAGGCGCTTGATATTCACGGTGTGCCTGCCAGTGTCTGGGGAGTAGGTTATCGCTTTGGTGGTGAAACATGAAATCAGCAGCGGGGTTACGTCGGCAAATCATCAAGTCGCTGGCCGTGATGACGATGGGCATCATTTTTCTGTCAGTGTTCGGATCCTATGTGTTTTATGGTGTTGCCACGGCCTATATGCCGGGCAGCATATCCGAAACCTGGATACCCTCCCAGGTGGAGATGATCTGGATCGTTTGTACAATCATCACTGCGCTGGGGATCGCTCTGTTCGTCGCCATTCGTTTGTCACGGCGTATTCTCACACCACTTAACTCTGTGGCATTCAGCTTACGTGAAGTCGCCCAGGGTAAACTTAACGCCCGTGCCAAAATCGACCAACATGCGATGGGAGAGACGGCACAACTGGTGCAAGACTTCAATGCTATGGCTGAACGCTTACAGTATATGACCCGGGAACGAGAATTCTGGAATGCTGCCATTGCTCATGAACTTCGTACACCGGTTACCATTCTTCGCGGTCGTTTACAGGGTTTGGCCGAAGGTGTCTTCACACCTAATAACGATATTTTCGAAGGATTACTTCGACAGGTCGAAGGACTCAACCGTCTGATAGAAGATTTACGAGTATTAAGTCTCAATGACAGTGGTCACTTAGAGTTACAGCTGGACGAGGTGATGCTGGCCGAAGAACTCAGCGTAGTAATAGAGAGTTTTACTTCAACACTGAACGCAAGAGGATTTACGCTAAAGCAGCAACTTGATCCCACACTAAAAGTTCGCTGTGATGTTATACGAATACGGCAGGCTTTGATGGCACTGCTGGATAATGCCTGTCAACATGCCGATCCTGGTGCGCTGACAGTCCGCCTTAACAGTTCAGAGGACAGCTGTTATTTGAGCGTGGAAGATGAAGGCCCAGGTATTCCTGCAGAGGCCGCAACTGATGTGTTCGAGGCATTTCACCGTGTTGAACCTTCTCGCTCACGAAAAAGTGGCGGTAGTGGACTTGGTCTTGCCGTTGTTAAAGCGATAGTTGAGGCACATCGAGGGCATGCAATTTGCCAATCCACTAGCGCTGGAGGCACGATTTTCATTCTGTCATGGCCCATTCAGCTAGAGACAAAATGAAAAGTACTGATTAAAGATTTTTTCTATTTACTTACCAATACAAAAACTGGAGAAGATATGATCCAATAAGTCTTCAGTAGTAAATGTGCCGGTAATTTCACCTAGGGCCTGCTGTGCAAGACGCAGCTCTTCAGCTAACAACTCACCAGCCCCCATGCCTGAGAGACAGTCATAACCATTGACGATAGACTGTCTGGCACGAGCTAAAGCATCAAGATGTCGACGGCGGGCAATAAATACGCCTTCTTCTTCCGGATGAAACCCTACTGCCTGATAAAGATGTTGTTGTAATAACTCAAGCCCATCCCCAGACTTCGCCGAGAGATACAAAGTGGGGTAACCATTTTCTTCGGTCAAACCTGTCTGATGACCACTTTTATCAATCTTATTACGGATAATAGTCAGTGGTTTATTCGCTGGTAGCTCAGCCAGAATCTTTTTATCCTGCTCGGTAAGCCCTTTACTATCGTCAATCAATAATAAAATATGATCCGCTTGAGCAAGTTCATTTTGGGTACGGCGAATGCCTTCTAGCTCAACGATATCGTCTGTAGCATCATGCAAACCGGCGGTATCAGAAATACGTAACGGTAGACCACCGAGGTGAATTTGTTCACGCAATACATCGCGTGTCGTGCCTGCCACATCAGTCACTATCGCTGCATCATGACCCGCTAGCTGATTGTGTAAACTTGATTTACCTGCATTGGGCTGGCCGGCCAACACCACGCTGATACCTTCGCGTAATAAGCGGCCTTGTTTGGCAGAACCGGTAATACCATCAAGAGTTTTTAATAAATCCTGTAATTGCACATCCACTTGCGCTTCAGCGAGAAAATCAATTTCTTCATCGCTGAAATCAATAGAGGCTTCAACATACATTCTCAGATGAGTCAGTTCTTGCAGAAAATCATTAATGCGATTGGAAAAATCACCTTGCAGGGATCGCATCGCACTTCTTGCTGCTTGCTCTGTTGAGCTTTCAATTAAATCGGCAACAGCCTCAGCCTGAGCTAAATCCATTTTGTTATTGAGGAAGGCACGCTCAGAGAACTCGCCGGGTCTGGCCATTCTGGCGCCCAACTCAACAGCGCGCTGACAAAGCCTGTCCATAACAAGTGGACTGCCATGCCCTTGAAGTTCGACAACATCCTCACCAGTAAATGAAGCCGGACCAGGAAAATAAAGCGCAATGCCTTCATCTATAACGTCATTATCGACATCACGAAAGTGAGTAAATTTGGCGTAACGCGGTGTCGGCAACTTGCCACAAATCGCTGCCACAATCTCAGCGCTTTTTTTACCTGAAATTCTGACGACACCCACACCACCGCGTCCGGGCGCGGTGGCTACTGCAACGATCGTATCCATCAGCGCTGCTTAGAGTGCATCCATCTTACGAGTGATATACCACTGCTGTGCAATCGACAACACATTATTCACCACCCAGTACAACACCAGACCCGATGGGAAGAAGGCGAAGAAGACGGTAAACACCAGCGGGAAGAACTTCATCATCATTGCTTGTGCAGGATCTTGTGGTGCAGGATTCAATGTTTGTTGGAACCACATTGAAATACCAAACAACACTGGCAAGATGAAGTAGGGGTCCATGGCCGTTAAGTCATTAATCCAAAGAATAAAATCAGCCTGACGCAGTTCAATACTTTCTACCAGAACCCAGTAGAAAGACAGGAATACTGGCATTTGCACCAGAATAGGTAAACAGCCGCCTAATGGGTTAATTTTCTCAGTGCGATAAAGATCCATCATCGCCTGATTGAACTTCTGCTTGTCATCGCCATAACGTTCTTTCAGACTCGCCAGCTTTGGCGTTAACTTACGCATAGCCGCCATTGAGCGGTAGCTCGCGGCAGATAGTTTGAAGAAAACTAACTTGATCAATACCGTCAGTAGCACAATAGACCAACCCCAGTTGCCAGTCAGTTTGTGTAACCATTCCATCACCCAGAATAAGGGTTCAGAAATAATAGTAAAGATGCCGTAATCAACCGTCAGTTGTAAGTTCTTAGCTACTTTTTCCAGACGTTCGGCTTTTTTCGGCCCCAGATACATTTCATAATCCGCATGACCTTCACTGCCAGCCGCAACAGAAATAGCTGGCATTCTGACACCGGCAGTGTAATTAGTGCCATTAAGAGAGCGTGCGTAGTAACCTTTTTCTTCATCATTTTGTTCAGGCACTATCGCCGCTACAAAATAATGCTCAATCATCGCTGCCCAGCCATCCTTCGCTTTCTGATCGAATGGTTTTTCATCCAAATCATCAAACTTCACTTTTTCATATTCATTACCTGTGTTTGAGAATACAGGTCCGCTATAGGTATAAATGAAGCGTGAACCACTGGATTGTTTTTGACGATTGAATTGTGCATACGGGTAAGCAGAAAATGCATCAGCGGTATTATTGATAATCTTGTAGTCAACATTCACCACATAGCTATCACGTTTGAATGTATAGGTTTTCACTACTGTCAGGCCGTTATCAGCTTGCCAGTAGAGCGGCACTTTAATTTCGTCCTGGCCATCTCTTAATTGATAGTTTTGCTGATCAGCTTTATAGATAGCGTAGTGTGTTGGCACATCCATATTCGAACGCAAGCCAGATTGTGAAACGAAATAAGCATCACTTTTATCACTCAAAAACTGCACCGGTGTATTGGGTTCTTCAGAGCTAACGGCATATTTCAATAAGGCCAGATTTTGAATATCACCACCTTGTGTGCTGATTTCAATATCCATCACATCCGTTGTTACATGGATTTTTTGTTTCGTCGCTGCAGACGATTGCGCCGATTCAGGCACATCAGGTAAGGCTTCAGCAGAAACCGAAGGCATATCTGGCAACGCTGCATCGTTTGCGGCCAACGAGCCATCATCGATCTGGGTCGAGGTCGTATTTTGTTCGGTTTGTTGAGGATGTACGTAATCTTTTTGCCATGCCTGCCATAACAATAATGACACGATGAGCAGACCAAAAATAAATAGGGTTCTGAGATTATCCATTACGATTCTTTGTTTTTAGTTCAGGTACAGGATCAAGTCCACCCTCATGCCAAGGGTGACAGCGGGATATTCGACGCAAACCAAGCCAAGTTCCTTTTACAGAACCATGACGTTCGATTGCTTCTATCATGTATTGTGAGCAGGTTGGCTGAAAACGACAATGCATGCCGATGAAAGGGCTCAGTAAAAGTCTATAACCTCGGACGAGGCTGATTAGGATTTTTGCCATTGCGCCACCACTGTTAACCAATGTCGCTCCAATGCTGCCCATATTTGAGTGCTATCTCGTTCTGTCACACCGGGGCGTGACAATACAACAATATCGATGTTTGATAAGGCGGATTGATTCTGTCGAAATGATTCGCGAATAATCCGCTTTAAGCGGTTGCGTTGATTGGCTAATTTCACGTGTTTTTTAGCTATCGCTAGTCCCAGTCGGGGATGTCCCACTGAGTTCTCAACCGTTAAAACCGTCAGGCCCCCACCACCAGTGCGTTTTCCTTGACGGAACACCCGAGAAAAGTCTCCCGGGCGATTCATTTTCATGGCTCGGCCGAATGTTGCCAAGTCATGCCCTCCCTGAAGGATGTCAGAGAAGATTATACTGACAGTCTTGCGCGACCTTTTGCACGACGTGCGTTAATAACGCGACGACCACCAACTGTTTTCATACGTGCGCGGAAACCGTGTGTGCGTTTGCGCTTCAGATTGCTAGGCTGAAAAGTTCTTTTCATTTCACCAACTCCAGAAATATTGATTGTTTTGCTGCCTGCGGTGCTAACAGCAGCAAAAACCGCCGAGGCAAAAGACACGGGATTATAAAGTTTTAAGGCATAACAAGTCAAACCAGAGTGACTTTCATTTTTTCTGTGGTTATTTTACTTGCCAAAAAGCTGGCTTAAGGATAACTTTAGACCTCCTGCGTTACCAGCTATACTATCAAAAAGCTTAGCTATCCAACGCACCTCATTTTTGTTTAAACCGGTATAAATCAAGGAGTTAATGTGTCATCACCCCTTTGGGAAAAATGTCTGTCCCATCTCGAAGGTGATTTGTCGGCACAGCAGCTGAATACTTGGCTTAGGCCGCTGCAAGCGATCGAAACCGAAGAGAGCTTACGCTTACTAGCGCCCAATCCTTATGTTAAAGCGTGGGTTCAGGAGCAGCTAGAAGCACAGATAAATCAGCTGGTTCATCAATTAACTCAAGGCCTTATCGAATATGTTTCGATTGAAGTAGGTACTATTGATCATGTGCCTCAACGGCCAAAACGTGTGGCAACCACTTCCGCGCCAGCTAAAACCAATAAAGAAGAAAAGTCAGAAACGATAAAGTCAGAACCCGCACTAGGTAGTCCTATCAATCCACTCTTCACCTTTGATAGTTATGTCGAAGGTAAATCTAACCAGATTGCACGAGCGGCATCGCTGCATGTAGCGGAAGCACCGGGAACAAGCGGTTATAACCCACTCTTTTTATATGGCGGTACCGGACTCGGCAAAACCCATTTGATGTTGGCCGTGGGTAATAAAATCAAGCAAAACAATCCTAAGGCTCGTGTGATTTACTTGTCATCTGAACGTTTTGTTCAGGACATGATTACCGCATTACGCAACAACGCTATCGATCAATTTAAAACTCACTATCGTAGTGCAGACGCATTATTGATTGATGATATTCAGTTCTTTGCCAAAAAAGAGCGCTCGCAAGAAGAGTTTTTCTATACCTTTAATAGTTTGTTAGAGGGTCAGCGCCAAATCATTCTGACCTGTGACCGTTTCCCCAAAGAAGTCGACAACTTGGATGAGCGTTTGCAATCACGCCTGGGTTGGGGCTTAACCGTGGCTATCGAACCACCAGAGCTTGAAACACGTGTGGCGATTCTGATCAAAAAAGCGCAACAAAACCTGATTACACTACCGGAAGACGTGGCCTTTTTTATTGCCAAGCGTATAAAATCGAATGTGCGTGATCTAGAAGGTGCATTGCAGCGCGTTCTGGCTTTTTCTCGCTTTACCAATCAGCCCATGTCGATTGATATGGCACAGGAAGCATTGAAAGATCTGCTGGCACTTCACCAAAAGCTAGTCACACTGGAAAGCATCCAGAAAACAGTGGCGGAATATTTCAAAGTGCGTGTGTCTGAATTACTGGCGAAAAAACGTACACGCTCCATCGCGCGACCACGGCAAATCGCCATGGCGCTTGCCAAAGAACTAACCAGTCACAGCCTGCCAGAAATTGGTGAGTCTTTTGGTGGCCGTGACCATACAACTGTCCTGCATGCGTGCCGGAAAGTTGCTGAATTAAAAGAGTCGGATCCCCGCGTGGCTGAAGACTACCGTAACCTTTTACGAACACTGTCGAGTTAACCCGAGAGAATCATCATGCAATTTACTGTCAGCCAAGATACTTTAGTGCGACCGCTGCAACTGGTGTGCAGTATTGTTGAACGCCGCGCTACGCTACCGATCCTGTCTAACGTTTTATTACGTGTTCAAGGTGACCAACTATCTATGACCAGTACCGATATGGAACTGGAAATGATCGCTACCTTACCCGTAGCCGTTGAAGAAGAAGGTAAAACCACCGTTTCAGCACGTAAGTTGCTGGATATCGTCAGAGCGCTGCCAGGCAATGCAACCATCAGCGTGAATGCGGCAGATGGTAAAGCGGTAGTCAAAGCCGGTAAAAGTCGCTTTTCATTGGCGACATTGTCCAGTGATGACTTCCCGGACAGCGAAGGTGCTAATTACATTGATGAAATTTCATTGCCACAGTCGGCACTGAAATCTTTACTCGACGAAACCAGTTTTGCCATGGCAAGCCAGGACGTGCGTTATTACCTGAATGGTTTATTGCTCGAACGTGACGATACGACCTTACGAGCTGTTGCTACCGATGGACATCGTCTCGCATTGGGCAGCCTGACCACAGCTATCCCTGTCAGCGAAAAAAACAGTGTTATCGTGCCGCGTAAAGCGATTATTGAACTCGGTCGCCTGCTCAATGACAGTGATGACATCGTTAAAATGGCCTTCAGTAATCAACAGATCAAAGTTGAATTACCTGATATTCACTTTACCTCCAAGCTGATTGATGGCCAGTTCCCTAACTATGAACGCGTGTTGCCACTCGGGGGTGATAAAGAAGTTCTGGCGGATCGTGATGAATTAAAACAAGCCTTATCACGAGCGGCTATCTTGTCGAATGATAAACACCGTAGCGTACGTATCAACTTAGATACCGATCAATTAAAAGCTACGGTTACTAACCAGGAACAAGAATCCGCTGAAGAAGAAATCAGCGTGGACTACAAAGGCGCCCCATTAGAAATTGCCTTTAATAATGCCTATCTGCTGGACTTACTGAATGCCATTCCGGATAACAAAGTGAAACTGCTTTTCACTGATGAAACCAGTAGCGCACTTGTTACCCCGGCTGATGAAAAATTCGAACGCCAATACGTCGTTATGCCAATGCGTCTCTGATATGTTTTAGAGAAACATCCTTAAACTCACATCAGCACCACATTAACAATACAAGTTTATTTGTATTCAATATGAAGGACTTGGAGAGAGTAACAGTATGAAACTAACGCCCTTTTACAAAAGGACTTTAGTCGGTCTACTGAGTTTATTTTTTATTGCTTTAGCAAGTTGTGGTCAATCACGTGATGTTGAACTGCCTGAAGACATCAAACAAATAACCCATGGCGATCTCGACGCATGGCTAAAAAAGACGCCTTTTGAAGGCTTATGGGATCCCGGCGAAGACAAAAAAGCAGAGACCATTGTCATCACCAATGTGCATCAAGTATTTCCTTTTATCGGCAAATTAAAAAATGCCTCGGATGATAATAAAAACTTTACCGGGCAAGATGGTGATATCCACGAAGATGCCTGGCAGGTATTCAAAGATCCCAAATGGGGTGAAGTTGTCACCTACGCACAACTGGCTTACGACCCAGAAGAGCTGTTTTTATCTCCTTCTTACTCCGAAATGGGAAATCCGGCATTTTCAGGTAGCCAGGACATCAAGTTAAGTTATTCAGGCAATCTGACAGCCACGCAGGTCATAGATCGTAAGGGCGATAGTAAAGCCGCTATCTACTGGGTAAACAGTAATATGCAAACGTATCTGATGGGGTTTTATCAGAATCAGAACCTGGTATTTGAGGTGGCATTTCCCTGCAAAATAGAAGAGAAAGCCATGTGTCTTGGAAAATTAAAAGACATTAATAAAAAGCTGCAACTCAATATCTCAAGCTGGGAGAATGCCAGCGTCGATATGCTTCAGCCCAGTGATAATAAGGATAGTTTCTGGCAAGACCCTTATATCGGCATCTTTCCGGATGACTATGAAATCCCTTCGGTAAAGGTCAAAACTCGTTTCACTGATTTCAAACTGCAAAACCTGAATGTCCCACAGCAAAATGCTGCCTATCTATTCAGCTATGAAAATAACTATGGGCTGCATTACATCGGTTTCAATAAAGAGCCATCACCGCTGAGCCGTGCTGAGTTTGATAAAGCACATGAAACTCAGAAACATATCGAGGCAGCTAGTATCGATGTAAAAATTTATCTGTCAGAAAGCGAGAAAGATAATCTTCATCAGATTAAAGCAACCGCTTATATGAAGAACAAACAACAGCTGACCATTAACGCCCGTTATCCTGTTAAGGACCCAGATGCCCGTGATGAAATCATGGATATTCTTGAGCATCTGAAAATCGCTCAATTCTGATAAATAACAAGGCGTAGATAAGAACTGTTCATATAGAAGCCAAAACCTTGATTTATTATGCGCTTGATTACGATAAGCTTAGTTAGGGCTAGTTGGTATTTATAAGGCTAATAAGGACAGAAGGAACAGATAGACCATGATGCATAAGATTCAATGTGAATGTGGCAGCCTGCTTGGACATATTGACGGTAAAGGCATCACCAGCCGAGTGATTTGTTATTGTTCAGACTGTCAGGCATTTGCAAAGTATCTTGGTAAGTCGGATAACATTCTCGACGCGCATGGTGGCACCGATATCGTCCAGTTAGCCCAGCCTCGCTTGCATATTACCCAAGGGTTAGAGCATCTGGCCCTATTACGACTTTCTCCTAAAGGATTATTACGCTGGTACGCCTCCTGCTGTAATACTCCCATCGGTAATACTCTGAACAATCCAAAAGTATCGTTTATTGGTTTGGTGCACACTTGTCTGGATAAGACGTGGTTAGAAACCGATTTTGGTCGTGACGTGGCCAAAGTGAATACGGAATCCGCAACAGGTGAGCCTAAACCCAAAACCAGTGGTTTATTCGGGAATGTCATGCGTTTTTTTGGCATTGTCCTGTCGACGTTGATTAGTGGTAAATATAAACACTCCGAATTATTTACCAAAGATGGCGCACCCATCGTGACGCCAACCATTCTCACCGATGAGCAACTCGGCCAGTTAAAAAAGCAGAAGTAATATCAACATGATTTTTCGGCTTCATACCCCGATTATGATAAACCGTTATAAACCTTAAAAAGGCACAGAATATGGATATCATCAAATGGTCTGAAAAACTGATGTCGATGGATGAAAAAAGTTGGCAACGGCATGCTAACCCATGGAGTGTGTATTCACGTTTTACTACCTTGCCCTTGCTCTCTCTCGCCTTTTATTCACGTGAGTGGATGGGGATTTATTCGTTAGTACCTATTGTTTTGGCTTTTGTCTGGATTTGGCTTAACCCACGATTATTTAACGTCCCATCATCCACCGATAACTGGGCGTCGATGGGCACCTTTGGCGAACGACTGTATTTAAATCGCAAAAATATCCCTATACCCGTTCATCATCAACAGGTTTGTATGCTGCTGCAAACATTGTCAGCTTTAGGCATACCGTTTTTTATTTATAGCTTATACAGCCTGAATGTTGGGTTGCTGATTGCCAGTAATATCTGGATTATGGTGTTCAAAGCCTGGTTTGTGGATCGTATGGTGTGGCTATACAGGGAGATGAAAAACAGCAATGGCAAGTACGCTTCCGAGGAAAACCATAAACAATAAAAGGTAATCCCATCAATTATCTACATCCTATATAATCACTGACTGATTTATACAAGCCAGACAAAAAATACGATGATAAATAGCACGCCAACACATAAGCCACGCCCGTTTGTAGACCTGATGGTCAGTATCGTTTTACCGTCAGTTATTTTGATGAAATTGAGCGGACCGGAAGACTTGGGAGCCAGTGGTGCATTAATGGCGGCACTGGCTTTTCCTCTTGGCTGGGGAATATTCGAACTTATCAAATACCGTAAATTCAACTTTATCGCTCTGCTGGGTTTAATCAGTGTATTACTCACCGGCGGCATTGGTTTATTTGAGCTAGATACTAAATGGTTAGCCATCAAAGAAGCGGCTATCCCTGCCATTATAGGTATTGCTGTTCTCGGCTCAACATTTACCCGATACCCACTGATCAGAGCCCTTTTATATAACCGTGAAATCATGGATGTCGATAAGATCAAAGACCGCCTTGAAGAAAAAAACAGTACGGCATTATTTGAAAAGCGTCTTCTCAACGCGACCTATTTATTAGCAGGTACCTTTTTATTTTCAGCCATTATGAATTTTTTACTGGTGAAATGGTTGGTCACCAGTCCAACTGGCAGTGAGGAGTTTAATGAGCAACTAGGCTTGCTTACACTTTATAGCTACCCGGTTATTGCGATTCCTTCCATGCTGATGATGATCGGTATCTTTTATTATTTATGGCGGACTATTCATGATTTAACCGGCCTTAAACTTGAAGAAGTTGTATCACCGAAGGTCGCCAATAAATAATCACGTGTCCTCTGTCAGACTGATTCATCATCCAGACTATCTCGTGCTGTTGCCAGCAGAGCGATGCAGAGTTTTAAGCTCGGCTGTGTTAAACGGCGGACTGCAAAAAGCCAGCGCTTTACTCAATATGCGGGTGGATAAACATTCTCCGCTACCCTGCCTGGCACCAGAGCAAACCTTACTAGATAAAGCAGAAGCACTGGCATTACCACCAGTCATTATCGGCATGATGACCGCTGCCTCCATGCAGTCATTAGGTCACCATATTGAACACAGAGAGGCTTTAACGGTTGAGTGCTGGGTAACGAGCGGGCTGAGTAATGTTAGACGAGTAGGTGATAAAGCCGATGACCACGCTGTGCCTGGCACCATCAATATTTGCTTATATATTAATCAAGCATTATCCGATGCTGCACTTGCCGAAGCCTTGATATTACTCACCGAGAGTAAAGTGACAGCTATTCGTGATGCCGAGATTATCAGTCCGGTTTCTGGCCTGCCCGCCAGCGGCACAGGCACTGATAGCCATGCCGTTTTTTGTCCCGACGCTGAACCCCAACATGCTTATTGCGGCAAACACACAACGCTCGGTGAGTTAATAGGTCGGGTGGTACTGCAGGCCTGTTCCATCAGTCTGAATCATTGTTTACGCAGTCTAACCGAAAGCTCATAACACGATTTCCCCCTTTTCGATTCGGCTCAGCTATCATGCTACGAATTTTGTCTGCTGAGTGATGACTGTATGGATATTCTTCAAAGTATTATTTTGGGGTTTGTTGAAGGCCTGACCGAGTTTTTACCCATTTCTTCCACCGGACATCTGATTGTCGTCAGTGACTGGCTCGGACTGGCACAAACAGACAGCAATAAAGCCTTTGAAGTCATTATCCAGTTAGCCGCAATTCTGGCGGTGATTGCCAGTTATAAAGAGCGTTTTTCACCTAAGTATGTCGGTTTGTGGACAAAGGTTGCTTTATCTTTTGTCCCGGTCGGGCTTGTTGGTTTGTTATTTCACGATCAGATAAAAGCCCTGTTTTCTGTTCAGATTGTCGCTGTGATGTTTATCGTCGGCGGTATTATTTTTTTACTGACAGAAAAATTTATCGGCGAGAAACCACCACAAGTTGATGATATCAATGAGGTTAGCTACACGCAGTCTTTGATTATCGGCATTGCTCAGGTGTTTGCATTAATTCCCGGCACCAGTCGAGCAGGTTCCACCATTATCGGTGCACTGCTTGTAGGCTTGAGTCGCAAAGCCAGTGCTGAATTCTCATTTTTACTTGCCCTGCCAGTCATGGCGGCTGCATCAGGGCTGGATTTGATATCGCATTATCAGGATTTTGCCAATACATCCTTCTTACCGCTGATCGTTGGTTTTGTTGTCGCTTTTATCACCGCTTATCTGGTCATTAAATTATTTATCCGTTTTCTGGCGAACTTTACTTTTGTTGCTTTCGGCTGGTATCGCATTGTGTTTGGCGTCTTGTTACTCGTGCTGTATTAAACAACATCGCCTTGAACAGACTCATTTCAGCTTGAATTCATCGTATTTTGTATACTAGCTTGCATGGCCTCTAAACACGTCACTAAAGCTATTGAGCAATTTTTCTTCAAAGGTGGAGCTACACGAGCATTATTTCGTTGGCTGGATTTTCGTTTATTTGTTTCACAAAAAAATAATAAGTTAATACCGTCATCTGACAACCGTTCTCACTCCGCCACAGAGTACTTACAGGCATGGCAACAGCAGATGTCACTGACCACACCAGCCACGGGTATTTTACGGCTCCTTGCTGTCATCGCCGTGCTGATTGGTTTTACTGCCATGGCTGGGGTGTTAAATGTCAGTCAAGCCTCATTTATTAACATCTGGGTGCCACTCGCTTTATTTGCGTTTTTACCGCTATTACTCACATTAAGCAGCTTTTACTTTTCTTTTTTATCGCCCGCCAAACATAATCTGCATCATCATCCATTGCTGCATTGGTTGATAAATAAACTGAACCTGCAACAATTCATTCGCTACAAAAATTTACTGCTACCCTGGTTATTGTGGCAATTACAATCAGCGGCTATTTTATTTTCAGCCTCTGCATTACTGTCATTTTTTATTCTGGCGACCTTTCAGGACTATCTGTTTGGCTGGTCATCCACCCTCATTACTGATAGTGCGACTATGACGCAATTAATGACGGCGATAAGCTGGCCCTGGCATTGGCTGCTAGAAGCGCCCACCGCCGAGTTAATCCAGCAAACTCGATTTAATGCTCAGGCCAGTGATCTGACTGTTTCGGCCAACGATGTATGGTGGATGACATTGGTGATGGCTATCGTGGTTTACGGTATTCTGCCCCGCCTGCTGTTAGCATTATTATTGCGACAACAGTTTATCCGTCAATTGCGTCGTAATATTCAAAACAGTAGTGATGTGGAACAGTTTATTGTGGCGCAACAACATCAGGTCAGTCGTAATCCTATTCAATCTGATGATCATCATGTGGAAAGCGGCACGGTCAGTTTACCCTCGACAGAAACCGCCCTGATAAGCTGGCAGCAACCTGACATTCACTTTAATGTGGAAAAAAACTTAGGATCAGATGACTGGTTACAAGATGAACAATGGCTAAACTCAGCAGCCAGCCAGTTTGATAAACCAGTATGGATTATCATTGATCCTATGCAGACACCCACAGGTGAACTGGCAGATTGTATTGAATTACTTCAACAGTATAATAAATCAATCAGTCTGGTGTTGTACCCGATTAATGCTGATGATTCACGTTACCAGCAGCAACAAAAATCATGGCAGTTTTTTGCTCAACGGCACGTGGTTACATTAAAAGAAGGTCATGCACATGTCTGAGTCTGTCACGCATCCTGTCTTCGCCGTCGTGGGCCATCCAAATAAAGGTAAATCCAGTATTGTCGCTACCCTGACCCGTCAGGATGCCGTCAAAATATCGGAAATTTCCGGCACCACCACATCGGCACAGACCTTTGATCTGAATATTGATGGTGAGACACAGTACACACTGGTGGATACACCCGGCTTTCAACGTCCAAGACAAGTGATGTCCTGGTGTCAGCAACACGCCCCGAACGCAGCTGAACGCAAAAATACCATTCAGGCATTTGTACGTGAGCAGCACGCCTCAGGCAATCATAAATTTCATGATGAAGTTGAGTTATTACAGCCAATTTTAAATGGTGCCGGCATTATTTATGTGGTGGATGGTTCTATTCCCTATAGCCCTGAATTTGAGGCCGAAATGACCATTCTGCAATGGACAGGTCAACCACGTATGGCATTGATCAACCCGATTGGTGGCGAAGCCTATGTGCAGGAATGGCAGGATGCATTAAGCCAGTATTTCAGTGTGGTGCGGGTGTTTAACCCCATGACGGCAGACCATCAGAAACAATTCACTATTTTGTCGGCCTTTGCTGAGTTATACGAACCCTGGCGTCACAATATCGAGTCCACAGTTGAACTACTCAAGCAATATTTCGAATCCCTCGAACGACAAGGTGCATTCGTGGTAGCAGAGCATATTCAACGAATACTCAGTCATGTCAGTGAAATCAAAGTGCCTGCCGACTTTGTGAAATCGCGTTTGCAAGACAAATTGAAACATGATTATCAAAGCAGCCTGCGTCATATTGAAGCCAGCATGCAAAAACAGTTACAAGCCTTATTCGCACATCCAGAAATGCAGATGCAAACGCAGCAATTAAGCGCTGACTATCCTGACTTATTTGATAGCAGTCATTGGTATCTTTATGGTTTAGACAGACAAAAAATTGTCGCTTTATCTGCCTCTGCCGGCGCGGCGGCTGGTGCTGTCATTGATGTTGGTATGGGTGGCACATCACTGATGACCGGCGCATTTTTTGGTGGCTTAGTGTCTGGCGCCGCATCATTATTCGCCACAGCCAAACCAGAAAACCTCAAAATTAATGGCATCCCCTTAGCGGGTGAGACATTAAAAGCCGGGCCAATGAAAGAACTGACCTTTATTTTTGTGGTGCTGGGTCGTGCTGTCGATTTTCTGGAAATCATTCTACGCCGCACCCATGCCGATCGTTCTGTCGCGGAGCTACCTGAGACTAACCTGACCGCACGTATGAATCATTTACCCAAAGTTGAACAGGTGCAACTCACCCGTTTACTACAAAAAGCGCACAAAGGTTTAAGTGACTCAGAATTAGTCAAACTGCGTGACTGGATATTAAAACTCTGCCTATCCCCTTCAGCATAAACCGGACAGTATTTACATTTTCTTAACAACGGCTTTTATACCTTGGTTTTATCATTTTGATAAATGAAGGGGGCAGCTATGTCTCGTATTTTGCTGATTTTACTTATGCTATTAAGTCCTATTGCCTGGGCAGAGGCAGTGCAAAGCCTGCACTCGCTGTCTGATCTGAAATGGAAAAACCGGCTTATCCTGATTGATGCCGGTGATGATATTAATACCTATCAGGATGAACTCTCGCAGAGGGATGCAGAGATAAATGACCGTGATATTGTCTGGTTTCTGATCAACCAAAGTTCTCTACGTACTAACTACACAGGTACAGTTACGGATAATCTCACCAGAGAAGTTCGTCAAAAACTACAACACCATAACAGCTCAGTTTTATTAATGGGTAAAGATGGTGGAGTCAAAGCTACTGACACACAGTTAAGACTTCATAAGCTCTTCAGCGAAATCGATAGCATGCCGATGCGTCAGCGTGAATTACAACATCCCTAGTTATATTAGTCACTTGTAAGCTGAACCAGCTATGACTTGTGTCTAACTATACGCAGTCAAGACACTATGCTATTAATGATCATAAACCGGTGCGAAGAGTCATCAGTGTGATGCTGCTTTCGTCAACGCTGTTTTAGTCATGGAGGGTGTGTCTGTGGATATCATCAGTGCATTATTTGATGGCAGTTTTATGCCCCATGGCCATTGTTTAAAATGGCAAGCAGACTTACTTTTCCTGCATGTTGTTGGCGATACGCTGACAGTCATTGCCTATTTCCTAATTCCTATCGCCCTCATTCAGCTGGTCAGAAAAAGAGACGATCTCGCCTTTAACTGGATATTTGTGATGTTCGCTGCCTTTATTTTTCTCTGCGGCGTGACACATCTAATGGCTCTGATTAATATCTGGCATGGTTATTATTTCCTTAGCGGACTCAGTAAACTCGCTACCGGCATCGTATCCATTATGACCACCGTGATGATTGTCTATTTATTACCCAAAGTGATTGCGATTCCCAGTAATAAAGACTTTAAAGTAAAAAATGAACAATTACTGTTGGTACAAAAAGAGTTACTTGCAGCAAATCAATTATTAGAACAACGGGTGGAAGCACGTACCAAAGAATTAGAAAAGTTAGCTCGTACTGATGCACTGACCGGTGTACTTAATCGAGGTGGTTTGATAAACAATTTAACGGATGAAATTGATCGGTCAGTTCGCTATAAACATCCGCTAAGCTTGTTGATGATTGATCTTGATCATTTCAAACATGTGAATGACCAATTTGGTCACCAACGTGGCGATACCGTATTAATTGAGGCTGTTAACATCGTCTCGAAAGCATCTCGACACAGTGACACACTAGGCCGCTACGGTGGGGAGGAGTTCCTTTTACTGCTTCCTGAGACAAATGTTACCGAGGCAAAAATACTCGCTGAACGCATCAGACAGGATATTGAGCAACATCCATTTTGTCAGGATGAGGGCCTCAATATTTCATTGACCTGTAGTATCGGGGTGACTGAATATGAAGCTGGGCAGACACAATCCAAACTACTACAAACTGTCGACCGATTGTTATACAGTGCCAAAAATTCTGGCAGAAACAGAGTCACCGTTAATGATGATATAGCCGCAAAAAATCCATAAAAAAGCCATACGGCATGGGGCTTTTACCCAATTCCGCATGGCTAATCAGCTTTCGGATATGAACTTAACTTATTCCGGCTTAGAACTCATAACCATAACTCACCATATATTCTGCCGGTGCGCCATAACCAATTTGGTTTCGACCTGAGGAGCCACCTGTTGCACCCAGGAAATATTTTTCATCAAAGATGTTGTAGGCATTGAACTGAATTTTATGCTTACCCACCCGATAAGCCGCCATTAGATCCACCAAGGTATAGCTATCTAATTTAACTGCTTCATTGTCACCAGCATAGCGTTCTCCGACATACTTGATGTTGCCACCCACTCGCCAGTGACTATCAATTTGATAGGTTGAACCTAATGAGAATAACTGATCGGACACATCATTCGGTTTTTTACCTGTATCTTCATCTTCTGCATCTAAATAAGTATAGCTGGCAGTGGTACTCCATTGCTCTGTCAACTGACCACGAAGCTCTAATTCAAAACCATTATGTTTTGAGGTATTTCTATCCGTTACATCGCCTGTTGTGGCATCCGTTACAGGCCGCTCTTGTTCAATTTGGAATATAGCAGCATTGAACATTAAAGCATCACCTAATGTATAAGCTTTGAAACCAATTTCTTTTAGATCAGCCGAGTAAAACTCCGCCGCACCATTACTTACAAAGGTGCCGGCATTGGGCAGTTGCCATGACCGTGAAAACGTCGCATAGGTCGATAAATCTTCAGTCAGACGATAACTGGCACCTACACGATAACTCCATTTGTCGTCATCCAGGTTTTCTTTCGGGTTACCCACACGCTGTTGTTCCAGGTCCATCTTGTCGTGACGCACATTACCGGTCAACGTCAGATCACCAATGGTGTACATATCCTGCACATACAAACCATAGGTTTTGGTGTCATTCTTTCTGAAGGGTTCAAAACCGCCATTAACCACATGCTCGGTGTCAGGAGCATAGATGGATTGGTCTGCTTTTGAGACAGTACTTAAGTCTAAGTCAATTTTGGTTTGTGTATATTCTGCACCGAACAAGAATTCATGTGAGCCGACAGACCATTTTAATTCCGATTGCAGTGCGTTAAAACGGCGGGGATCATAGCCAAAATCATTTACAGATTGTCCGACAGTAGCTGTAGCAGCTGTTACATTCCTTTGACGCGTACCTTGTTGTTCCAGCTCAACACGACTTATCACCACACGATTATTCCAGACTAAATTCGGGGTGAATTTGAATTCATCGTTCAGTGAGAAACGCACACTTTTTGATTCTTGATAATCATTGCTACTACCAAAGTAGGTGCTGCGAGACACATTCACTGGTTTGCCATTGATGGATGGCACACCACGGTAAGGTACCAAATCCTGTTTTGATATTTCCAAATCGACATCTAAGGTGTGATGATCGCTAGGGGTAAAACGAAGTGTCGGTGCAATGAAATAATCTTTTGAATCAACATAATCGACAAATGAATCGGCTTTGCGAACTTCCAGATTGATACGGCCATTAACCGTATCTGAAAATGAGGTCGAACTATCTACCCGCCCTATCATTTTTCCATGACTACCTAAACTGGCATTCAACCGGGTGAACTCATCACCGTTTGCACGTTTTGTCACCAGGTTAATCAAACCACCTGTTGAGCCACGACCATACAAAGCACCCGCGGGGCCTTTGACTACCTCGATTTGCTCAATATTCGCTAGGCTACGATAAGACTGCAAGCCAGTATCATCGCGCATGCCGTCACGATATACATCGTTCAAGGCATCAAAGCCACGAATGACAAACTGATCACGGCTGCCTTCCCCAAGTGTGTTATTAACACCAGCTACACCATTTAATGCATCAACCAAGCGCACTGCACCACGATCGGTAATCTCAGTATCTGTTACTACAGAAACAGATTGCGGCACATCAAGCCATTCTGCATCTGTCTTACTTCCAGATGTGGGTGAGAACTGCGCATAACCTTTGTATGCCTGACCGGTAACGACTAAGGGATTCATCGTCGCTGCTGAATTGCTGGTCTCATCTGCTAATAAGGGAAATGAATAAATTGAACAGAGTGTGACGAGAGAAGAAATGAGTCTTTTTTTTGTATTCACAATGTATGTGCACCAAGCCTATTAAAGAAATTGAGCACAAATCTTATTGATACTTATTAACATTTGCAAACATAAAAAAGCATTTATTAACATCAAACATTCCTAATTATCTTAGGAATGCGTTTATTGAACGGTAAAGAGATGATAATAAAACGTGATACTGAACAACAGAAAAAGCAGGCCAAGGCTCAATAGCCTAATGTTTTAATTCACCCAGCACGACTTTATTTTCAGTGACTTTTTTCACCACATTCGAATAGTAGTCATCCCTGAATTCATTGATTACTCGTGTGGCTACCGTATCTTCAACACCACTGCCTAACAAGACTTCTTCTGTCAGCCTTAGGCTGGTTTCCAGTGTTTCTGAAACCGTGGTCGTGGCCCCCTGAGTGATTAATTCCGCACAGTGTTTTCTATCACGGGCACGGGCATGAATCGGCATATCCGGATAATACTGACGTACCTGAGCCACCAATCTATCTACCTGCGTCGGATTATCCAGTGTGACCACAATCATCTTGGCCCGATCGGCTCCGGCGGCCTGTAATACTTTGACCTTACTGGCATCACCAAAAAACACCGGGAACCCCTGTGCCCTGGCATCTTTTACCCGATGTTGGCGCATATCCAAAGCAATATAAGGAACGCCGGCAGCACCCAGCAAGGTACCGACACGGGCGCCAACACGACCGAAGCCCGCTAGGATAACGTGCTCCTGATCATGCTCAACAAACTCGGTGGTGTAATCTTCCTCATCGTTTTCTGCATCAGGTGTATAGAATTTCAATAATAAGTAATTGGTCGCCCTTACAACAAAGGGGGTTAACACCATGGTTAAGGCAATCACCAGCGTCAAAATGTCACTGACTTGTGCTTCTAATAAACCCAACGATGCCGCAAAGCTAAACAGAACAAAACCAAACTCACCGCTCTGAGATAACAAGGCCCCTGTTTGTAAGGAAATATCATGACGGGCACCGGTAATACGGGCCAGGATATAGACAACAACCGTCTTAATGGTCATCAGGCCCCAGGTCAGCAATAGGATATCGCCCAGACGATCCCATAACAGACTGAAATCAATGCCCATGCCGACAGTCATAAAGAACAGTCCAAGCAAGATACCGCGGAAAGGCAGAATATCGGCTTCTATCTGATGTCGGTATTGTGATTCAGCCAACATCACACCTGCCAGGAAGGCCCCCAGCGCCATCGAGAAACCAACACTTTGCATAATCCAGGCAACGCCCAGTACTAACAGTACCGCGACAGCAATAAACACTTCCGGATCCTGGCTGGCAACAATTCTGGCTAATACCGGATTCAACAGGTAACGCCCGGCAAACAGCAGCGCAATAATCACCAGAATACCGATTAGCGGATTTACATCTGGACCAACTACTTCGGCACCGTTACCCACAGCGAGATAGGAAACCAAAGCCAATAATGGCACGACGGCAATATCCTGCAATAACAGCACGGAGAAGGACATGCGTCCCATCACGGTGGAGATACCGCCACGTTCAGCCAATAATTTCAAACAAAAAGCGGTCGATGACAGGGCTAAACCAAAACCAATGATAATGGCACTGTGATTATCCAGCCCTAACCAGATGGCAATGCCATAAATGGCGCCCGCAGTAATCAGCACCTGAGCAAGCCCCAGCCCCAGCACCATTTTACGCATTTGCCAGAGTTTATCCGGCTTGAGTTCAATCCCTAAAACAAACAGCAGAAAAATAACGCCAAACTCAGCTAAATGCCGAATATCTTCAACTTCGGTGATTACACCCAAGCCCCAAGGACCGAGAATCATGCCTGCGGTTAAATAACCCAGAATCGCACCAAGCCGAATAGCATGGAATGTAGGAATAATAATGACCGTGGCCAATAATAAGGCCAGAATTTCTACCAGATAATCGCCACCCGCTTCTTGCACAAATTATCCCTTTGTTAATTAAATGGTTGCATCAGAACTAAGCATCAATGTCAGTCCTTGCTTATAGGTATCTGCAGCAGCTTCATTTTTGTCCAGCGCCAATTGCACTTCAGCTAAGACCTGATAAGTCTCGCCTTTGGCATCTAAGCGAATGCTTTGTTGTAAATATTCTTCCGCCTTTGTCCATAACTGGTTGGCTTTCGCCAGACGCCCAACGGTTAGTAATAAACAGGCATTATCCGGATTGGCTTTAAGCCACTTTTCTGCCGTCGCTAAACGCGCCAGCAAGTCACCCTGCGTCAGTACGCCATAGATATACACCAGCTTATCGCTCCAGCTATTGCGCATAAACTGTTCAATCTGGGCAATGGCCTGCTCTTCCTTGTCTTGCTGAATTAGCCCATTCACATATGGCACAAGCATGGCTTCTGTCTGCCGTGCTTTGCTGGATGATTTTTCCCACACCTCAGCCATTTTTTGCCAGTCCTGTTTGGCTAATGCCATCTGTAACTGACCTACAGCCGCCTCCTGATCCAAAGCAGCGACTTCATTACGCTCCAACACATGGCGTTTACGTAAATCCGGTAATACCGATTGCATTTCCTGCCATTGATCCATGTCCTGATAGAGAGACTGCAATAACTGCAAAACATAAGGATGTTTCGGTGCCACTTCACGCAAATGTTGAAGTGTCGCGAGCGCCTGCTCTTTTTGACCGGCCGATAATTGTAGCTCTGCCTGAACCACCCCGACGGCAATATCAGCGCCTTCGGTGGTTTCATGGGCCAGGCGTAGATAGTTATCACGACGCTCTGGTGCTTGTTGTTTTTGCGCCGCTCTCGCTGCCGCCAGATAATGAAGTAATGGTGTTTCACTGTGTGTGGCATGACGTACCAAAATACGTTCGGCCTCTGTCCAGCGACCTTCTTCCAGAGTGATCAGACCACGGGTTAAAGCTCGATTAGCCCGCTTTTGTCTTTGTGTTGTCTTCCAGGCATTAATTCTTTTTGGCGTCTGTTTTAACAATACCAGACTGCGTAATGCTAAATAGCCTGCCACCACCAGTAGGATATAAATAGCCGTAAATACAACTAATGATGTTTCCAGACTCCACTGTCCGTATTGCAGTAAAACAAACCCTGGTTCAAAATCGGCCGCCCAGATTGCGGCAACACCCAATGCTAATGCTAAAGCGATAATGATCAGCATTTTCATTGCTGATACTCCTCTAGCCAGTTCAACGAGCCTGAAATATCCGGAATAGACACGTCAATTTTCTGTTCAGCCAGTGAATTAAGGCTGGCCAGCATGGCATCACGTTCTTCACCGGTAAAATATTGGTCCAGCCAGGTAATGGCTGTTTTTAAACTGTGCTGAAAGCTATTATTGTCAGCATTCAGTAAGGCAAGACGTGCACTTTCCAATTGTAAACGCAGATTTTGATAGAGGAAATAGCGTTGTTCCGGTGCAAGTACAGCCGCTTCACCAGTTTGATCATGGCGAATCACCACTAAAGAGCGCAATTGTTGCCAAATGTCTGAGATGGCTTGTTTCCATGCCGGCGTTTCTGTGCTGGCAATATCGGCCGTGTCTGGAGACTCAGAGAAATCAACTTCTGGCCCTTTTTTAACTCGCAGTTTGTCGACATGGGCAGCCAATGTCTGTAGCTGAATCGCCATGCCCGGGATATCCAGAGTTGTCAGTGATTGTAATGACATTAATTCTTCTGCAATCTCAGCCCGCAGAGGATGAAGCCGATAATCAGAAAGTGCTTCTAGTTGTTTATCTGCCATGATCAAAGCCTGGATGGCTCCAACCACGTCATGTGCTAATACAGCGCGCTGGTTGGCGACATTGAGCAGGTATTTGACTTCCTGCAAAGCCCATCTCTTTTGCAGCTCAGCATTAGATAACTGTTGTTTGTCCGTCAGTTGCTGTAGTTTTTCCGCTAATTGTTTTTGGTCACTATCGAGCCGACCTAACTGCTGCCTGTGCTGTTCTAATTTTGATTGCCAGTCACCATTTTGGCTCGATAACTCGGTCAGCGAAGATTGAATATCGGCTTCCTGCTGCTGGAGTTGCTGATAAAACCAGCCAATACTGACAGCGGAAAGCAGTACGACAACAACAAGCGCAATCCATATCAAGCGATAGACTTTGGCATCATCCTGTTTATTCTTTTCAAGCAGCTCCGCATCCTGCACATTGTTATCTATCGTTTGCTTTGCGTCTTTATCTGCCATGTTAATCGTCCATATTTATCAGAGTATCAACAACTGCATTATCACTGGCATCGGCTGATACATGAATGGTTTTGAAGCCTCGTGAGGAGGCGTGCTGTTTTATCCTATCACTGACCACCGTCAATGGTTTATCTAACAAACCTGGCCATGTATTCATAAAGATACTACAAAGATTATCAACACCCGCCACACTGGTACAGATGACTTTATCCGCCAACATGGCTTGCTTTTGCATTGTGGCTGTCGGCTTGGCTAAAACACGTTGATAAACTTCAACATAAGTAATCTTAGCACCTCTGGCGGTTAAGGTATCGGCCATATGTTCTCTGCCGCCGTTACCCCGCACAATGAGAATATGTTTACCACTGACCTTATCAGCCTGCATTAGGGGCATTTGCAACAAACCTTCACTGCCGTTAGATATTTCTGGCTGACAATCAACAGGAATAGCATGCTCGCGCATGGCTTGCGCTGTACCTTCACCCACTGCGGCAAACTGACACGGCTGAGGCAATTCATCCCCCCAACCAGCCATAAAACTTTCTACGGCATTACGACTGACAAATATCAGCCAGTCAAAACGTTCGATATTCTCTGTCTGCCAATTTTTTCGTGCGATATGTTCAATATCAATCACTGGCAGAATCAACGCTTTGCCACCGGCGTTTTCAATCAAATCGGCAAGCGCCTGGCATTGATGCTGTGGGCGGGTCACCAGAATCTGTTGCCCCGCTAAAGGTGCTTTATTCACCGTAAACATCTGCCAGAATTTTATCCGCGCCTTTCGCCAGCAGCATTTCAGCGACTTGAATACCCAGTTTTTCGGCATCTGCCGCTTTACCACGAACTTCCGCAGTGACCGTATTGGTGCCGTCCGGCTGACCGACCAGACCACGCAACCAGACGTTGTCATCATCTAACATCGCATAACCGGCAATCGGTACCTGACAACCGCCGGACAAGCGTTTGTTCAAGGCTCTTTCTGCGCGCAGCACAATAGCGGTTTTATCACAGTGTAAAGGGGCAATAAGTGCGTTCATTTCTGCGTCATCAACTCGGGTTTCAATGCCTAATGCGCCTTGTCCAATGGCTGGCAAACTTTGTTCCGGCGTTAAAGCGCTTCGGATACGGTCATCAAAGCCTAAGCGCTTCAAACCGGCCATTGCCAGGATAATCGCATCAAACTCGCCATCATCGAGTTTACGTAAACGGGTGTTTACATTACCGCGTAAAGGCAGTACTTCCAGATCGGGACGGTGAGTACGTACCTGACATTCACGACGCAGACTGGAAGTGCCTAAGCGGGCACCATGCGGTAATTCATCAATACTCTGATAATGGTTGGAAACAAACGCATCATGCGGATCTTCGCGTTCGCAGATAACAGGCAGATGTAAACCTTCCGGAAACTCAACAGGCACATCTTTCATCGAGTGCACGGCGATATCAGCGCGTCCATCCAACATGCCTTGTTCCAGTTCTTTAACAAAAAGCCCTTTGCCGCCTACTTTTGCCAGTGGCGTATCAAGAATGATGTCGCCCTGGGTTTTCATACCAATCAGTTCTACTTCGATATTTTGATGTAATTCTAAGAGGCGTGATTTCACAAATTCAGCCTGCCACATGGCAAGAGGACTGTTGCGAGTGGCAATACGAACGATTCTTTTAGTCATGGAATAAGGTCACTTCAGCGTTGTCGTTAATAAATAAAGTCGATTCTAGCATTTCACGCATTGACTCTCGACTATCCGCGTTATAATGACGCCCTGTTTTCAACGAGCCTGATCTGATTGACATGACTACAGCCAATAAAAAACTCTCATCTGCCAGACTAACGCAGCCTACCGACAAATTTGTCGAAGAATTTACCGCCTCTGTGCAATTTGACCAACGCATGTTCCGGCAAGATATTCGCGGCTCAATTGCGCACGCCACCATGCTGGCCGAAGTGAAGGTGCTGACTATCGAAGAACGCGATCAGATTATCGCTGGCTTGCAACAAATCGAACAAGAAATTGAAAGTGGTGACTTTGAATGGTCTATCGCTCAGGAAGATGTGCATATGAATATCGAAGCACGTCTTATCGCCCTGATTGGTGAAGTGGGTAAAAAACTACACACCGGCCGTTCACGTAACGATCAGGTGGCCACAGATGTGCGCCTCTATCTGCGCGATATGATTGATCCTATCGGTCAGCAGCTTAATCGCCTGCAAGAAGCCTTATTGAATGTCGCTGAACGTGAAGCTGACACCATCATGCCCGGCTTTACTCATTTACAGACAGCACAACCGGTCACATTTGGTCACCATATGATGGCCTGGTATGAAATGTTAGTCAGAGATGCCGAGCGTCTTGAAGACTGTGCCAAACGAGTCAACAGCCTGCCATTAGGTGCTGCAGCACTGGCAGGTACCACATTCCCGATTGATCGTGAGATGACCGCCAGCTTATTAGGCTTTGATCGTATCTGTCTAAACTCTCTGGATGCGGTCAGTGATCGTGACTTTGCGATTGAGTTCAATAGCTTCGCCTCGATTCTGATGATGCATTTATCACGCTTCTCAGAAGAGTTAATCATCTGGTCTTCGGCGCAGTTTGATTTTGTTGATTTAGGTGATGCCTTCTGCACCGGCTCATCGATCATGCCGCAAAAGAAAAATCCGGATGTGCCTGAATTAATCCGCGGTAAAACCAGTCGTGTTTATGGCAATATGTTTAACCTGCTGACCTTGATGAAAAACCAGCCATTAGCCTACAACAAAGACAATCAGGAAGATAAAGAGCCACTGTTTGATACCATCGATACCTTATTAGGTTCTCTGCGTGTTTATGCAGATATGATGTCTGTTATTACGGTCAAAGCTGACAATATGCGTCAGGCCGCATTACGTGGTTATGCCACAGCCACCGATCTGGCAGATTATCTAGTGCGTAAAGGCACCCCATTCCGTGATGCTCACGAAGTGGTTGGTTTGTCAGTGGCCTATGGCATCAAGCATAAAAAAGATTTGTCAGAACTGACGCTGGAAGAGCTGCAGCAGTTTTCAGCCAACATCGAACAAGACGTGTTTGAAGTATTAACATTGGAAGGCTCGGTCGCCGCCCGTAATCACTTGGGTGGCACCGCCCCTGAACAAGTCAAAGCGGCTATTCAGAAAGCACGCCGTCAACGCTAAATTATCTAGGTTGATGCAGTAACGACCGGTTACTGCATCAACCATAAGAAACAGGCCGACAACATCATCAAAAATGCGACTCTGACTGCCCACTTAGGCCAATAGGACAAAAGTAACACTAATACGATTGAGGTCACGGATAATACGGAGACCCAAACGACAAAACCTGTTCCTGCACCCCAAACCTGCCACATGGGTAAATAAGCTAATATCAGCACAAGACTTGCTGTCCAGCGTAAAACCCGTATCTGTGTAGCCGTTAAACGTCTATCAGTCACATCCATCAAATGTCTTGGCATCGCCAGACTCAAACCACTCATAGCGGCATAACACAGAGCGACACTCATCATCATCGCCACACTCATGATATGGCCTCCGAACGTTTTGCGGGCTGAGAATAGCGTTCTGCTGCAGTTAATTTACGGCGTAAAAATAACACCAGTCCCAGACTCATCAAACCAAACACCAGCACCGTTAGCTCAAAGCCAACACTAACCCAATCACCGGTCTGCCAATACGACACTAGCCAATGTCCCGTGGTGATGAGATTCATCACTGGCAGCAACAGGGCAAGTAAAGTAAATATGCTCCATTGCTCAAACCAGGCTTTCGTCGCGGGACGACAGGCTGAATGGAATAACATCAATAACCACAGATAGAAAAAGCCTTTTATCTCCCAGGCTGCACGATCAGCAATATCAACAGGAATCAATCGGTTCAGCCAGAAATACCCAATACAAGCCACCGCTAGACCACTAATTGCAGCCACATTGATCACTTCAATCACCCTGTAAACCCGTGCGGTTTGGGCACCAAACTCATTCAATGATTTCTGACGGCGTTTCACCAGAAACAAGATGGCGCCGGTTGCCATCATCAGCGCACCCGCCATACCCATAATGAAATATAACCAGCGAACGCTATAGCCACCAAAGTTGGCAAAGTGCATGATTCGCATCACGCGTTGTGAAGCCATCGGCGTACCCTTGTCATATTCGCCGGGCGGATTGAGATGCATCACATCACCATTGGTCGCATCAAACTGCACACTGCCGGTTTCATCTCTCAGTAATTGTCCGTAATAATCCTCTTCTTCAAACCAGCCAAACACTTTAGTAACGGCACTACTGTCACCAGGATGCTCAACGTTCATAAACCGTCCTGGTTTACCCATCATCACTTCTGCCCGCTTAAACAAAACAGACAAATCAACGACATTGGCATGCACACCTGTTTCCGGTCTGTGCATGGGTTCGTCCAGCAACTCAGCAAAGAACTGTTGTGGATTACTGTAATTGGCTAACACCCCGGCAGGCATATAGATGGATAAAAAGATCACCAATCCGGTATAGGCTATCATCAGCTGAAACGGCAGTGTTAAGACAGCTGAAGCGTTATGCCCATCCAGCCAGCTGCGCTGCCCTTTCTTTTGTCTGAAGGTGAAAAAGTCTTTGAAAATACGTTTATGAATAATGATGCCGGTGATCAGCGCCACTAGCATAATCATGGTGAAAAAACCGACCAGCCAGATGCCTGCCATGCCTGCATGAAACTCATAATGCATATGTACAAAATGATGACCACCTTCCGTTTCACGGTTATGGTTAACAGGTATCGGTTCACCCGTATTCAAATCCAGCAGGGTATTTTGGAATTCTTGTTTATCGTCCTGCCAGAACAGACGAATTCCCGGTTCGGTTTCAGTTGGCAGGCCAATCCCCCAGAAATGACTCTCAGCCATATGTGTTTCAAGATAAGCCTGACCTTTTTTTATCACATCAACACGTTGCTGTTCAGTCATAGCCTCTGGATCAAAATCCGACACAGCCGCTGCCTCAGGTTTCATCCAATGCGTGATATCTTCGTCAAACACCCCAATGGTGCCGGTCAGAAAAATGGTGAAAAGTGCCCAACTTGCGACCAGTCCGCCCCAGGTATGGAGCCAGCCCATCGCTTGTCGGAAAGACTCTTGTTCCTTTGCCGGTTGATTTAACTCACTCATGACGCCATCCTCGAAATAAGTAAACCCGCACCACCGAATATCAGTGTTGGTATTAACATCCCCAACCAGGCACGCTTACTATCTCTGACAACAAAGATCCAAATGACCGCTGCCGTGTAAATAGCATAACTAAATAAACTGCTGGCCACGATGGCATCGGGTTTATCCATAGGCACAATAGCCGATAAAAAAATAATAACGGCAGACGTTAAAAAATATCCGCCGATTGTGGCGGCCAGAACCAAAGAAATAATTCTAATTGGATATGGTAATTGCATAGTAGAGGTAACTCTCAAGTTACTGATTCAAATTCATTTATCAGGGTAAACAGTCATTACTCAAGGGCAGCTGAGCAAGGACTTTGGATGAGAGAACACAAACTCCCCTCATCACCTATGTCGTATGAGCGTCAAAAAAAGTGCAATATTTTTCCACTTTTATTTAACAGGCTTAAATTTATCATCTAAATACTATCATCAAATAATAATCATATGCATTTAGATTAACTGAAAAACATTCTTTTTTAGCAAACTCAGTTCATGCTTGTCCTTGTAAAGCCGTGTTTGTTTATCTCTAAAATGTCATTTCCAATGCTTCAGCACTATTCGGTTATCAATTAGTCATGAAGATAAAGCCTGGCGAGTCCGAATTTATCTGCAATTTTTATGTTTAATTTCAGATGCCTGAATACAGACTTCACAGATGGATGAATAAAGCATCTAAACATGCTGTCAACATGCCATAATTTGCATCACAAAAATAAGCGTAGGTTGATTATGTTTAAATCTTTCTTTCCCAACTCTCCCTGGTTTTGGCCATCAGTTATTTTATGGTTAGCATTTTCCGCCTTTATTTGGGTGGCTTTTGGAGCAGATATATCTGCTGCTATTGGGTTACCAGTTAACCCGGATGCTGAACAAGTCATCGGCTTACGGCATTTTGTTACCAATGAGTTTTTAACCTTTTACCTATTCTATTTTGTCTCTGTAGCTATCTTTGCTGCATTTTGGTTTATCAAGGCACCAAGTCGCTGGCAATGGTGGTCGGTCATTGGTTCAGCGGTCATTTTCTTTTCGACTTATTATTCTGTTCAGGTATCGGTGGCGATAAATAATTGGCGTCGACCGTTTTTTGATGCGGTACAAAATGCCTTATCACCCACGGGAGGTGTTTCAGTCGATCAGTTATATGACTTGATTGCCATTTTCGCGGAAATCGCCTTTTTAGCGGTATTCATTTTTGTGATGACCCGTTTTTTAGTCAGCCATTATATTTTCCGCTGGCGCACCGCCATGAATGACTACTACACAGAGCAATGGGGGAAGGTGCGTCATATTGAAGGTGCTTCGCAACGGGTTCAGGAAGACACCATGCGTTTCGCAACGATTATGGAGAATCTGGGCGTCGCATTGATTGATGCCCTGATGACATTATTCGCGTTTTTACCCGTGCTTTGGTCATTATCGCAGTATGTAAAAGAGTTACCTTTAGTCGGTGAAATCGCCTATCCCTTATTTGTCGCCGCTATTGTCTGGTCGATCTTCGGCACAGGCTTATTAGCACTGGTTGGTATCAAATTACCCGGCTTAGAATTCAAAAATCAGCGTGTAGAAGCCGCCTATCGTAAAGAACTGGTTTATGGTGAAGATGACCACCAACGTGCTCAACCGATGAGCTTGAGAGAACTGTTTGCCGATGTGCGTAAAAACTATTTCACGTTGTACATTCACTATATGTACTTCAATGTGGCCCGCAGCATGTACTTGCAGGCAGATAATATTTTTGCCTATGTAATATTAGTGCCTACGATCGCTGCCGGAGCCATTACTTTTGGTATCTTGCAGCAGATTTTAACGGCATTCAGTCAGGTCAGTTCATCATTCCAGTATTTAGTGAACTCATGGACGACTATCGTTGAACTATTGTCGGTTTATAAACGTTTAAAATCGTTTGAAGCGTCGATAAACAATGAACCGTTACCAGAAATTGATCAGCAGGTGACATCGTAAATCACGTCGAGATGGAATGGCGTCGTTTAAAAGGTCCTATCAACGTCACAGCTTGAAACAAAAAAATAACCCCGATACAAGATCGGGGTTATTTATTCATCACATGACTAGGTCATGTTTCAGTCTGACTTACTTTTCGATTTTCTCAAATGCTTCATTTTCATGTTTAGCGATTGAGGCAATCAGCGCAACAACAATGGCTGCAGCACAGATAGTGAATAAACCTAAAGCAATTGGATTATCAGCAAAAGTAAAGTAAGCCCCTACATTTTCCCATGAACTAATTGATGTTCCCATAATTACACTCCTGGTTCTGGATTAGCCAATTTATTTGGCACGTCACTTGATGTTATTGCTGGTACGCCATTCGCTTCTGGATATGGTTTAGCAATGATTTCTACTTCATCTAAGCCCAGCTCTTCAGCTGCTTTAGGTACACGTAATGCATTAGCTTTTTTCAGTACCCAAGAGATCGCATAACCTGGGATGAAGCCAACTGCAGCCATTACGATGGCACCAATGGTTTGACCGACAAAACTGATAGGTGGCAAATCACCCACATTCGGCATGCCATAAGCAAATACGCCCACTAAGAACACAGCCCACACACCGGTGAAGCCATGAACTGCTACAGCACCTACTGCATCATCAATACCAAAGTTTTCAACGATTTTCGCGACTTTAACTGCCATGATACCGGTCACTACAGCAATGATGAACGCTAATTCAGGATCATAAAGATCTAAACCAGCTGCTACTGAGATGATACCGACCAGACCACCAGACATTGTCCAGAATGGGTCACGGCTAGCCATGTAACAACCAAGTACACCACCCGCAAAGCCCATCAGCGTATTGAATGCAAACGCAGATAAGTTAGTTGGGTTGTTATAAATAATTGTCCAGCCTGTTTCGCCACCGTTGAAAATGATACAGCCACCCAGGAATCCGAAGAAACCAAAGATAATCATCATCAGACCGATTAATGTCATCGGTAAGCTATGTGGTGCGATAGTTTGAGCCACACCGTTGATGAATTTACCCACACGTGGACCTAAGTTAATCAGTACACCCAATGTGAAGAAACCAGCGACAGCGTGAACCACACCTGATGCGCCAACATCGTGATAGCCCAACTTCGTCAGTAACCAACCATCTGGATGCCAACCCCAGGCACCGGCCAGAATCCAGACCACGCTACCCAGGAATACAGTCAGAATCAAAAACGCACTGACACGAATCCGTTCGATAACGGCACCGGACAAGATCGAACCGGTTGTGGCACCGAACATGGCAAACGCTGCCCAGAAAATACCTGTGCCCATATCGGTAACATCAGGTCCCATGCTTTTCGCCCAAGGTAATGCACCTGCAGCATCAATTGGAATAAAGCCGTTCGGGAAAGCGTTATAAATCCACCAGCCAAACAAATAAAACGTGGGAATAATGACCGCTAAAGCGAGAATATTTTTAATACCTGCCGCTAAAGCATTTTTACTACGTGAAGCCCCCATTTCGTAGGCCAAGAAACCAGCATGAATCATGATCATAATGGCGGTACACCACCAATAGAACACTTCGACATTCATAGACTGATGCATTTGAAAAACCGCTTGCTGAGCATCGAGTGCCGCTTGCAAGGATTCTAGCGTTGGCGCATTGTCCATCTTACTATCCTCTTATTAGTTAACATTAATACACATCCACCTTTATTGGTTGGCGCTACTTATCCAGCAAAAAGCTGGTTTGAACGGCGTTGCTATCAATAATCTTATCGGTAGAGCGATCCTTGATAGCAACGCCAGAACACTGGAGTCTGCGGGCCTCAGTCAGCAAATAAAGGCTTTTCTGAGCCGCAGCAAAATAAGAAAGTCCCGCCTTTCTTACATTGGAAATACAGTTACGTTTGTCATCGGTCAGGCCACGTTTCGCCGCCCAGGTCAGATACAGACCCAAACTATCGGGTGAACTTAATCCCGGACGTTCGCCAATCAGTACTAACACCGCTTTGGCATTTAAGGCTTCACAGACATCATCACCCACGGCAACACGACCTTGTTCGACCAATACGATGGGGGCTAGTGAGTAAGCGTTTTCACTGCCTTGCATGGCTTGCACTAAGGTTTCAATAAACACCACAGCGTTTTCTTTAATAGCGGTGGCGGATAAACCATCGGCAATCACAATGGCTAAATCGTAGGGTTCTATGGCTTTGTGTGGTTTAAGTGCCGCAAGACTGGCTTCATCAAGCTGTCTGCCCCAGTCCGGACGTTGCAAATAAGTCATTCGATCCGTTGCCAGACTGTGCAGTACCAGAGGTGTTTCGGTGTTTAATACGGGGTATTTTTCAGCCAAGGCGACTAAGTCTTGCTGTAAGCCGGCAAAATCCAGCTCGGTATGCACGGCATCACGTGCCTGGGCATGAGCTAATTGAAATTCGAGAGATTCACGGGTTGGTGTACTGACACCAGCACGACCCAAGCCAATACGGGCATCCGTAAACTCACGCAGACGACGCCAAGGATTATCCGTGACAACAGCATCATCCGTTTTTTTTCTGATAGGCGTGAGTCGTTCGGTCTTAACCATCATTGGTTCCTGTGGCTAAGCCCCTGAGGGTGCCAGCAAAGGCCGGCGGTAACTGATTTGATAACTTGGCATGACTGGCATCGGTCATGATCTGCATTTTTTCCAGCCACTTTTCGAACTCAGGTGAAGCACCTAAACCTAAGACCCGGCGCGCATATAGCGCATCATGGAATGAGGTGGTTTGGTAATTAAGCATGATGTCATCAGAGCCCGGAATGCCCATCACAAACGAACACCCTGCTGTCGCTAATAAAGTCAGCAGATTATCCATATCATTTTGATCGGCTTCGGCATGGTTGGTGTAGCAAACATCACACCCCATTGGCAGCCCAAGTAACTTGGCACAGAAATGATCTTCCAGACCTGCACGGGTAATTTCTTTGCCATCAAACAGATATTCAGGGCCGATAAAGCCAACTACTGTATTCACCAGTAAAGGATTAAATTTTCTGGCAACCGCATAGGCTCTTGCTTCACAGGTTTGTTGATCCAAACCGTGATGCGCATTGGCTGATAAGGCACTGCCCTGACCGGTTTCAAAATACATGACATTTTGACCGACCGTGCCTCGTTTCAAAGACAAGGCAGCTTGGTGTGCTTCAGCCAAGGTCGCTAAATTAAAACCAAAGCTGCTATTGGTTTTTTCTGTGCCACCAATAGATTGGAATACCAAGTCCACTGGTGCCCCGTTTTCAATACATTCAATCGTGTTAGTGACATGCGTTAACACACAGGATTGAGTAGGAATTTCATAGAGTGAAATCACTTCATCCATCAACTGCATCAGGCGAGTTGCCTGAGCCACATTGTCTGTCGCGGGATTAATGCCGATAACGGCATCACCGGCACCATACAACAGACCATCGAGAATACTGGCCGCAATACCATTAACGTCATCGGTAGGATGATTCGGTTGTAAGCGTGTTGATAAGCGTTTGGGTAAACCAATCGTATTTCTGAATGCACTTACTACCCGGCACTTCTGTGCCACCAGAATCAAATCCTGGTTACGCATGATTTTAGAAACGGCGGCGGCCATCTCAGGCGTTACACCGGCGCGTATCTGACTCAGCATTTCACTGCTGGCTTTGTCTGATAATAACCAGTTACGGAAATCACCTACTGTCATATGTGAAATGGGTTCAAACGCATTCACATCATGTTCATCAATAATCAGTCGTGTGACTTCATCTTCTTCATAAGGCACGAGGACTTCATTCAGAAATGTTTTAAGAGGCACTTCAGACAACAATAATTGCGCGACAGCACGTTGTTCTGCACTTTCAGCAATGACACCCGCCAGTCGATCGCCCGAACGTGCAGGCGTGGCTTTTGCCATCAGATCGGCTAAGTCAGCGAACTGATAGGTCTTGGTGCCTAATTGGTAACGATATGTCTGTGTCATAAACTGCTTTATTTCCGATTACTTGGAATAAATTTTGCCTTTAAGTAAACAAAGTTTCCTAAAATGAACTTGCGAGATTTATACCGGGTGACTATCGAAAATTGGCAAAAGTTTTTTGGGTTGTTATTCAGCAACTTATTGAAACAAATTGCATAATGAAAATGAAACAAGGGGAGCAAATGAAAGAAGAAAATATAAAATTTGCACCAAAACAGAGCAAAACCGCTACGCGTTGGTGCGTTCTGGAAGCAGAAGATGTGGATGAACAAGCACACAATTTAAAAGCCTGGCAGCAACAATTTGATCAAATCAGCCTGGGGCAATTTTATGGGCGTATTGAAGAGGTCATGTTTGAGCATGTTCACGCTTTTCGAGAGCACACCAGTCGTGCCGTTCGTCAGCAGTGCAATGTCTGGCCGAACGCGATCTGGATGGGCTTTGCTGTGGATGAAAAGTCATGTCGCATCAACGGGCATCAGGTAGAAAAGAACCAGCTAATGATTCGTCCTGGCAATACCCAGTTTGAACTCATTACACCTGAAGACTTTGATATTTTTGGTGTGGTGGTGAATCAGGACAGTCTGCAACAGATCGCTGAAAAACAAGGCATTCTGCTTGATACCAACGTATTCGACTCGCCACTAAGAGTGTGGGAGTCACATAAGCTCAATCAGCTGCGGCGAGTATTAAACGAGGTGATATCCCCCGTTCAAAGTGATATCGCCAGACAGATACATGAGGAAAACCTGATGATGGCAATGCTTGAAGTCTTACAACAAGATGGGCCGATAACAGAAAAGCCCAGTTTTAGTAAACGTCGTGCAGTCGTTGAAAAAGTGACGTCTTACCTCGATGCCAACCCAAGCAAACACGTGACGATTACCGAGCTCTGTGATCTGGCTCATGTCAGCCGACGAACACTGCAATACAGTTTTGAAGATGTGCTGGATATCAGCCCAGTGAAATTTATTCGAATGGCTCGCTTAAATGCTGTCAGACGCCGCTTGCTTCAAGGTTTGCAGGAAGATGAAACCATTGCGATGGTGGCTCAGCACTGGGGCTTTACCCATGCCGGGCAATTCACTCACGATTACACCGAACTGTTTGGTGAGAATCCTTCCATCACCATTTCACGTCGTCATAATTAATTTGCCAGCCACGGATGGCTTTCTTACCAAACCAGTCTCATCTTTTACTCTTCAAAAATCCGACTTAACTCCTGCTGTACCGGCATTCCTTCCACGACCTGAATTTCACCGTCATTATCTTTATACACACTGGTTGGTGTCGCATGCATATGTAACGCTTCCATCAAATGATTATTAGCCAAAACGCTATCGTTACCTTTAGATGCTTTTGCGTTGTCTACGGTTATACCGCCTTTGTTACTCAACTGGCGATGTTGCTGGAAAGCCTCCTCAGGTGAGTCAGATCCCATAATCGTAGCCGCAACAGCCAGGCTGTTTTCCTGCAGAATACCCACAAGAATATGACGAAATTGCACCTTGCCTTCAGCAATGAAAGGATCCGCCATATCACGGAATTTATGACAGTAAGGACAAAAAGGATCAGTGAAAGTATAAACAATGCGTGGGGCATTTTTATCACCATCCTGCACCCAGTCAGTCTGTTCTAATAGTTGCCAGAGTTTTTCATTCTGTGGTTTGGTGACCAGTTGGTAGATGGCGTCAGCACCCAGATTTTTACCCTCAGCATCAATCAAGTCGCCCACTACGGCGTAGCGTTTATCCGCCGTCACATAAATACTCATCGGTTCATCTTTATAGGTACCGATATAGCCGGTTAGCTCTGAAGGCGTCTCAAAGCTATCAATAATCGTCACGCCCTGCTTTTTGATAAATGACAGCACATCACCCTGCTTATCTGTAGCGCCAGAGTGAGTAAAAATGTACACACCACCCGCAACTACAATGATTGCCAACAACAAGCCGATAAGCATTTTTTTCATCAGAGATCCTAACCCGCGTTTGAGTGTCTTAATTACGTGACTGTAAGTCAGCAAAAAAATGAATTAGTTTACCCGGCGCAGAACATTAACGCTCAGAATACAAAAAGGCGCTCCATTGAGCGCCTTTTTCGAGAGAGACTTTCTAGAAGGTATGGTGATTATTTAGACTCAGCTTTAATCACTTTATGAGCAATCATGCCAAGTCCACCGTGTAATTTGGTTGATTTCAATGTATCCAGATTACTGGGTTTACCTACGACAACAGCACCGCCCATACCTAAACCGATATGAGGATCACATTGGTAAACATAAATACCTTCTTTAGTAAATTCTCGCGAGGTGTTCTGACCTATTTCAGACTTAAAGTCTTTGGCACCATCTGGCTGGAACATAAAGTGAACATTGTGGATGTCCATATTAGTCCAATAAACTGTATCACCTGGATCGACATTGACGATCAGTGGATCAAACTTGGTTCCTTCTGCCTGAACAGTCACATCTTTAGCAAACACTAAACTACTGGAAAATAAGGTAGCCAGGGTTAAGACAGTAAGTGATTTTTTTAATATACTCATTTTTTCTCCTTTTTATTATTAATTCCAAACACTACAGCGACAAACTCATAAGTACGGCATGACAATGTCACTAATGGTTCAAGGAGATCATGTAAAGTTATGTAAAACACTGAGATCGTTAGTGCTCAGTCTGAGCCATTGTCCGAATTTTGTCGTTGGCTTCTTCAGTTCGATAAACCAGCTTACGCACCTCATCTGCTACCACTGCAAAGCCTCTACCCGCTTCACCTGCACGGGCTGCCTCAATCGCCGCGTTCAAAGCCAGCAAATTCGTCTGTTGGGTTATTTCGGTGATCACATCAGCGACGGTGAGGATTTCCGTCATACGGGTTTCTGCCCGCTGCATTTCTAAATTATGCAGCTCACGTGCACTGTGCTCATGGCTGATATTACGAATTGCACCAGCGGATTTGACGGCAATACCTTCTTCGTTACGTATGGTGGCAGCACGTTCACGAAACCAGACATACTCACCAGAGGCCATTTTTAAACGGTATTCAGCCACATAGGGCGTACTACCTGTTTTATCGTTAATATGTTTGGTAAAGGCATCCAAGGTCACATCCATATCTTCCGGATGAATTGCTTTTAACCAACTGTCCCAACCATCTGGAAAGTCTTCCTGACGCTTATGCCCTAGTAATTGGCGGAATTGCTCTGACCAGATAATCACACTCTTTTCATCATCAGGATCGCCATTCACCAGGGTTAACATCCAGACGCCCTCTGTCAGTGCCGACTTTGCCAGATTGTTATCATCCAACTCGCTCAACAGACGCCGATTTTCACTCTGCAAATGATCCATTTCTGAATAGACAGAAGACAGTGTCTGGTTCAACGAATCTGTTTGCTGGCGAAGCTCATTCAATTCTCGCTCAAACGCTTCGCGCTGTTGTGCCAAATGTTGTTGATGGGAGTGATTCAGTCGTTCGAGTTCCTCCTGATGCTCTTTTTGCAGGGATGACAGATAATCACCAATCCGTTCTATCGGAGCGCGTAAATAACCGTGCATCCAAATTGGCACACGGTTATATGGCGACTCAATCGTTTTATCGACGACTGATAAAATTGACTCAGAGACATACTGTAAACGCCCAGTATTAAATAGCTTCCACCCCATACAAGGTTTCCTTTTTTAAAGGTGATGAATACTGGAAGTTATGAAAGTAATCGCGCTCGCTTAGGATCATAAAACGGCAGTTTTACTACTGTGCCACCTAAACGTTTCTGAATACCGTCAAGCTTACCGACTTCCAGCTTTGTATCTTGTTTTGCAAACTCCGGGGCTACACGAATCATCGCAATTTGTTTACCTAACAAAGGCGAAAGAATGGCACTTGTCACAATGCCTACTGGAAATCGACCTTGATATACCAAATCACCATGAGCTGCAGATTCTCCACCATCAAGAATCAGGCCAACTAATTTGTGTCGACTCTCCGGATTCTCCCGAGCCAGTGCTTCACGGCCAATAAAGTCCTCCTCTTTTGTACTTAATGGCACACTAAATCCGGTGCCCGCTTCAAAGGGAGTTACATCAGGACCGAACTCATATTCGGCCATGCTCAGGCCAGCTTCGACACGCAGCATATCCAACGCATCAAAGCCCATAGGCGCGATATCAAATGCTTGCCCGGCTTGCCAAATCGCATCCCATACCGCTTCAGCTGCATCCGGATGACACCAGACTTCATAACCCAGCTCACCGGTATAGCCGGTTCTGGACACCATCAATGGCACACCATCCGGCCCACCTAAGCGGCCAATGGTGAAGTGAAACCATTTCAGTTTTTCCACACTGGTCTGACTTTCTGACGTCCAGATAATCTGGCTGAGTAAGTCACGGCTATTTGGTCCTTGTACCGCCAGATTATGAATCTGCTCCGTGGCATTACGAATACTGACTTTAAAGCCTTTTTCTTCCGCTTTTTCCGCCATCCACACCATGGTGTAACTATCACCACAGAACCAGCGAAAAGCCTGATCAGCCATACGGAAAATGGTGCCATCATCAATCATGCCGCCCGTTTCCAGACAAATGGCTGAGTGAGCAATTTCACCTACCGCCATACGCCGTACATTTTGTGTCAACACATACTGTAAAAAGGCCACCGCATCAGGACCGGTAATATCGATTTTACGAAGAGGGGTTAAATCCAGCACCGCCACCCGTTCACGACAGGCCAGATATTCCGCATTGGCGCCCCAGCCTTCATATTCAGCCGCCACCCAATAGCCGGCATATTCAATAAATTTCTTGGTTAATGCAGATGTACGGTTATGAAAACCGGATGTTTTGGTCATACGAGGGTGCTCCTCAGCTGTAATTCGGTGGGCAATGGAACGTGGAAAATGGTGTTCAGCCCCATATATGCGGACGTGGATATCTGTTGGAATCCAGCCATTTGCCGGATCAATATC
The DNA here is from genome assembly GCF_000214595.1 of Methylophaga thalassica MP. Classification (GTDB taxonomy): domain Bacteria; phylum Pseudomonadota; class Gammaproteobacteria; order Nitrosococcales; family Methylophagaceae; genus Methylophaga; species Methylophaga thalassica. Next base: position 183,363 of record NZ_AFIG01000001.1, read on the forward strand.
ATCAGGACAGGCCGATGACGCACAGATCAAATCTTTATCTGCCCGCATCAACACATAGTCACCAGGACGTGACCAGGGCTCGTCCATAAACACGGTGCCACAAGGCTCAATGCCGGTATTAAAAAACAAGTTTATTGCAGGCCAGCCTGCACGTGGTTTGATGCCATAAGGCTTAAGCACATTATTGAAGTTTTCAGTACAACTGATATGACCAAAATAACCACTGTCTTCGTAATATTTGGCCGTACAGGCAAATAAAAAGCTGTCATGACGTCCCACGGTATCCTGCACCACTTCCACCATCGACATCATATCCGGCCCCAAAAACCGCGAATGTAATCCCGGTACAGGGTTGCTTAGTCCCATTACCGTACGTGTCGCGGTGGAATCCAGACCGACTTCTTTGCCCTGCTCCAACGCCTGTTTATCAAACACAATAAAGTCAGAGCATTGCTTGCCTGATACATCGATGATCTGGATCCACTCGCCTTTTTTCACCTCATAAGTGCGGGCAGATGCTCGAGGAATACGTATTTCTTTTTTTACTTCCGCGAGCGGCTCTGGCAGAACTTCATCAATGGGTTCAGCATATTTCACCACCACTTTTAATTCAGTGGGCGGTGTATGCGCTTCAATAGACATGCTGGGTCCAGCGGCGACAATCACCACCGTCAGATCGGCATAGGCTACGAATGATGATGACTCATCACCCTCCACACGTAATACCGTCTGATAATCTTTAGCTTGAATCTGCCAGCTCTCGAACTGCTTAACCAGGGCCTTGGCTGCTGTGCCTGTTTCCTGCAACTGTTGTTGAATATTATCGCCAGTCACAGGTAGACGGCTATCTAGGAGCTGTGGCGCTGCATGACCATCCATATCCAGCACAATTAACTCAGCCGCCTGCTCGCCATCAACACTGATGATTTCAAGTACATCGCCTACCTGTAAACGCAGCCTGATGGCCTGCTGGCCTTCAACACGGAATTGTTGGCTATCTATGGGCGATTGCAGATTCAAAAATCTGTCTTCTTCCGATTCTTCTTTAATCATTTCTAGCATGATTCACCTTGTTTTCCAGCCAAAAGCTGAAGTGATTTTGTTCATATCTGGTGCAGACCCATGAGATTTTGAACCAGAAAAGTGCACCTCATTTCGCTTCATCTCTGATACAAAAATAAATTTCTCTGGGTTTAACAATATTTACCTTCAGGAAACATAAATCAATCCTCCTGATGGGTTACCCCATTGGTTATAAACCAGCAAAAATCGAATGAAATGGCACAAAATCTGCTGTCATATGACAAAACAGATGTAATACAGGCCACCTCCTTCGAGTGTGGACATTACAAAGGTAGTAAAGATGCTCAATATCAAACTCAAAACTTGGATAGATGGACAATCCTGGTTTGGTGAAACAGTACGCGCTGTCACTAAAAAAAAGGAGTTGCCGTCACTCGATTTCAACGATTTAGCTTTTAAACTGGCTACCGCTGAAAATATCAGTGAAACGCTGCCTGCTGTACTTAAATCATTACAATCACTTATTAACGATCTTTTTCCACCTGCACAACAGGCGGAACTGATCATTTTATTCAGCAACCCATCTACCTCAGAAACCTTTATGCACCATGGCCTGCATCAGGCGCCAGCAGCGAAACTGATGCAATCGCTGCATCATCTATTCACTGTGGGTAAAGCCCCCGAGTCCAACGATATGATGATGGTTGATGGCTTAACTATCGCGCCCAGCCGTTTATTTGATCACGAGAACATGACCGTCTGGTCTTTATTTTTATTCCGTGATGCCGCGCCTAGTGCTAAACAATTAAAGTGGAAAACATCCAGCATTGAAAATACCTTATATAAAGGTCTACAAGCCTGGTATCACAGTGAAAGTAAATTAAAAAAAGCGCTGGAATCCGAGCGTGCCATGTATGCCGCTGAGCTACATGACTCACTGGCACAAGTCTTGGGTTACTTACGACTGAAAAGCCTGAAGCTGGATAAACTTTGTCAGCAAGATGAATTCAGCTCATTGAAACCAATTACCGAAGATTTAGCCTCCTACACCCAATGCGCTTATCATCAAACACGTGAACTCATCACATCTTCACGGTTGACCATGCAAAGTGACAACCTGTCACAAGGCGTGATTAATTCCATTAAAGAATTTGAACATCAATCCGCCATCGTGTTTGAGCTGGATAATCGCCTGCCGTTGAATATGCTGTCACCTCAGCAGTCGATGCAAATGCTGTACATCGTTCGTGAAAGCCTCAGTAATATCGTCCGTCACTCTCATGCCACACATGCGCGAGTCGTGTTGCTGCTTAAGACCAGTTCACTAATACATATTCATATCGAAGATAACGGTACCGGTATTAACCCTGAAGCGGCTCGCAGTGACAGCTTTGGTTTACAAATAATGAAAGAACGTGCTGATCGCATCGGTGCATCATTAGTGATTAACAATCGTCCGGAAGGCGGAACCCGGGTTGATCTCAGCCTGGATTTGGAGGCGAATGAATGAGTGACACCCCTATTTCTGTGGTGGTTGTCGATGATCACCCTTTATTTCGTCGTGGTGTGGTCGAGTTGCTCAATGACAGTGAGGAAATGACGGTCATTGCTGAGTATGACAATGCAGAGGCCTTACTGGACAATATCGAAAACACCTATCCGGATATCTTATTGCTTGATATGCAAATGCCCGGTAAATCAGGTTTGGGCGTATTAAAACAACTGCGTGAGCACGATAATCAATTAAAAATCATCATTATCACTGCCTGTAACGAACAGGATAAATTACTCGAAGCCTTACGTTACGGCGCCAATGGCTATCTGCAAAAAGACACCCCGCCCGATGAAATTTTGTCGCAACTGATGTCGGTATTGCATGGCAATGTGGCGATGAATGCCGGTGCAGTCACCTCATTAGCCAGCCATCTTCGTGAAAATAAAGATGATGAAAACAACCCTTCCAGCGCAATTCTGTCTCATATGACTGAACGAGAACGAGAAACCTTGTTTTATATCGCCAAAGGGCTGAATAACAAACTCATAGCTCGTGAACTGGGCATCAGTGACGGCACCGTCAAAGTCTATGTAAAAAGTCTGCTGCGTAAAGTGAATCTGCACTCACGACTTGAGTTGGCTGCCTGGGCACATCGTAACCTCTCAGCCGAATTGCTGGATAAGGAAGTGTAACCATGACACTGTTGAAGTGGCCTCGCCGTCACCCGCAGACTCACGGCGAAGAGCCACAATTACTGCAACTATTTAATAGCCTCAATGATGTTGTGTTATTACTCGATAAACAGCATCAGGTGCAATTTATTAATCAATACTGGCAAACCATTACGGGTATTCCGGTAGAAGAAACTGTTGGTCGGTTGTTTTCCGATTTTCTGCACCCGGAAGAAATCCCCAGCTGGTCACAACTGTTAAATAAGATTATTCCCTCACAGCATGAAACCGTCTGGTTTCGTCTGATCAGTGCCAGTGGTGAGCTGCGTTGGTGTGAAATGCGCATTCAGTCTGTGAATAAAGACCAACTCTATCCCCTCTCCGCGACCTTGTGTGATATCACGCCACAAGTGCGTAACGAAGAAGTCCGCCACGCCAGTCATCGCAGCTTACAAAGCCTGGTTGATCGTTTGCCTGCCATGTTGTATCGCTCCAGAAATAATGCCAGTTGGAGCATGGAATATGTCAGTGAAGGCTGCGAGCTCATCACCGGTTACAGCGCAGAGAGCATGTTAAATCAGTCGCAAGTGTCGCTCGGTTCCATCATTCATCCGGATGATGCCACTCATGTCTGGGAAGAAGTGCAGCAATCACTGGAAACATTTTCACCGTTTGATATCCATTATCGTTTAACCAGGGCAGATGGCACTGAAGTCAGCGTCCAGGATAAAGGCCGGGGGCTGTACTCGAAAAGCGGTATGGTACTTGGTGTTGAAGGCATTTTGTTACTCACTAACAAGTGATAACAACCTGATTAGATTTATTTTTTTCAGGCTAATCTACCCCCTTTTTTACCCTTTTGGGATACCCACACAAGAGGATTTCTCCCACAAAAAAAGCGAGCTATTTTGGTTATTAAGCGCTGTCGATTTTCGCAGCATGATTGACTAAATAACACTGTATGGAGAGACCCCTATGGCAACTCGTATTGCGATACTTGGTGCAGGCCCAAGTGGTATGGCACAACTCAGAGCATTCCAATCCGCCCAGGAAAAAGGTGCTGAGATCCCTGAACTCGTTTGTTTTGAAAAACAAGCTGATTGGGGCGGCCAGTGGAATTACACATGGCGCACTGGTTTAGATGAAAATGGCGAACCTGTTCATAGCAGTATGTATCGCTATCTGTGGTCAAACGGCCCGAAAGAATGTCTTGAATTTGCTGATTACACGTTTGACGAACACTTTGGTAAGCCCATCGCCTCTTATCCACCCCGTGAAGTCTTATGGGACTATATTAAAGGCCGTGTTGAAAAAGCCGGCGTCAGAAAATATATCCGTTTTAATACCGCTGTTCGTCATGTTGAATTCAACGAAGACAGCCAAACTTTTACCGTTACCGTGCAGGACCATACTACTGACACAATTTACTCTGAAGAGTTTGACTATGTTGTCTGTTGTACCGGTCACTTCTCAACACCTTACGTGCCTGAATTTGAAGGCTTTGAAAAATTTGGTGGCCGCATTCTGCATGCCCATGACTTCCGTGACGCATTAGAATTTAAAGACAAAACTGTATTACTGGTCGGCAGCAGTTACTCAGCTGAAGATATCGGCTCACAATGTTATAAATACGGCGCGAAAAAACTGATCAGCTGCTACCGTACCGCACCGATGGGTTATAAATGGCCTGAAAACTGGGATGAAAGACCCAACCTGGTTCGTGTTGATACTGAAAACGCTTATTTTGCCGATGGTTCATCAGAAAAAGTCGATGCGATTATTCTGTGTACCGGTTATATCCATCACTTCCCCTTCCTCAATGACGATCTGCGTCTGGTCACCAATAACCGTTTATGGCCGCTCAACCTTTATAAAGGCGTGGTGTGGGAAGATAATCCAAAATTCTTCTACATTGGCATGCAGGATCAATGGTACAGCTTCAATATGTTTGATGCCCAAGCCTGGTATGCCCGTGATGTGATTATGGGTCGACTGCCATTGCCATCAAAAGAAGAGATGAAAGCCGACAGCATGGCCTGGCGTGAAAAAGAACTGACGCTGGTTACGGCTGAAGAAATGTACACCTACCAGGGTGACTACATTCAGAATCTGATTGATATGACTGACTATCCGTCATTTGATATTCCGGCAACCAACAAAACTTTCCTGGAATGGAAACATCACAAAAAAGAAAACATCATGACTTTCCGTGACCACTCATACCGTTCACTGATGACTGGCACGATGGCACCGAAACATCACACACCATGGATAGATGCACTGGATGATTCTCTGGAAGCCTATCTCTCTGATAAGAGCGAAATTCCTGTGGCTAAAGAAGCTTAAAACAACATATTCAAACTGGAGAATATCATGACGAGCGTCACCAAGATTATTGATAAAACCGTCGAACCGATTGAATCGGATTTGGATGGCTGGGTAAAACAGGTGGGTAACCCCACTATGAAAACCTGGATCGAATATAAAAGTGAAGATGGCAGCATTTTATCAGGACGCTGGGAAGCGACTGAAGGCACCTATCATGCAACATATGGTGGCTGGGAATTTGTGCACATTATGGCGGGTAAAGCCATTGTGACCGCTGAAGGTGGTGAGCCTCTCAGCCTGAGTGCAGGCGAATCCATGGTCTTCGAAAAAACCTTTGTCGGTACCTGGGAAATTATTGAACCCGTTACCAAACATTTTGTGCTGAAACTCTAGTTGAAGGCATTTAAACGATCTGTTCCTTGGAGTGAATGTCTTTGGCGTTCACTCCTTTTTTTATGCAGGAGCTTACCTTGATTCATACGATTTTTATTGCTGAGAACAGTCTTGGAGAGCAGGTTCAGGTCAAGAAAATTGATCTGATCACAGCTAAAGGTATCGTCGGTGACCGTAACTTTGATCGTGCTCAATGGCCAGGTCAGAACATTACTTTTATTGAAATAGAAGAAATCGAAGCCTTTAACAATAATTATCAGCAACGCATCCAACTCGCTGATACCCGGCGGAATGTTATCACCCAGGGTATTCGCCTCAATGATCTGGTTGGTAAGGAGTTCTTGATAGGTGATGTACGTTTCAAAGGTGTCGAGCTATGTGAGCCTTGTGCGACACTCGGTAAATTACTAAGTAATGAGACTTTAGCCAAAAAAGAGGTCGTGAAAGCCTTTGTGCATAAAAGTGGCTTACGTGCCGATGTGCTTTCAGATGGTGATATCCACGCCGGCATGACGTTTGACGTTATATAAACGGTGTAGCGACCTAAGCCGTCGCTACACCCTTGATTTAATCATTCATCTGATGCAGTAACGCAAAAATCGCTTCACGGCTTTGTTGCAGGTAAGGCGTGTCATCAAATAACTCGGCTTCACTCTGTACATATTCCCCATCAGGTAATGACTTTTCAACAGCATAAAACGCATCAACCGTCCCATGCTCAGCTTCTAAGTGAAACTGTAATGCCCAGACGTATTTGCCCAAATGAAAGCCCTGATAGGGGGTAATCAAACTACTGGCAAAAGGAATCGCATTGACTGGCAATTCAAAACACTCACCATGCCAGCTTAATGGCTCAAACGAATCCGGCATCCAGGTAGCGGTATCATCCGTCTTAGTCACCGTATGCCAGCCAATTTCCTGCTGCTCATTCTGGTAAACCTTAGCCCCCATTGCACAGGCAATCAGTTGTCCACCCAAGCAAATGCCCAGTACTTTTTTACCGGCTTCAATCGCGTCTTTAATCAGCTTTTTCTCAGCAGGTAACCACGGATAAGTGTCTTCATCATTCACACTCATCGGGCCCCCCATAATCAATAACCAGTCAAAGGTATCAATCGTCGGTAATGCTTCATTAAAATCAAGACGATAGGTCTGTAACTCAAATTCTTTATCCGCAAACCAACCCTGCATTGAGCCAATCCATTCACCCTCTGCATGCTGCAAAATGGCTACTTTCTGCACTGTAAATACTCCGTAAACTTTTTCTTTCAGAGACGCTGATTCAGTTAATACCTGTCAGCCATCCCATGGATTAATGATCGTATCGATCACGCTAAATAACTGTTATGGCTAGAATAGTTCAAGACAGAACCGAAAGAAACAGTGCATTATGATCTTTGCCGAAATCCGATATGTTTAGCTGATATATTCCCTATCGTTAACGGTTGAGCACCTGTTGCAACATAATATCTTCCATCAGCCCAATTTCATCTTCGCTGATCAGTAATGATGGCATAAATCGTATAACATCCGCCTGCGTCGCATTAATCAATAAACCCGCCTGAAACGCTCGTTTCATCAGCTCTTTGGCTACCGGACGATGAAAACAAATCGCTTGTAATAAGCCCTGACCTCTGACTGACTTGATAAGCCCATACCGGTCATGCTGCTGAAGTGTTTTTAAACTACGACTGAGCTGCTGACTTTTTTCATTCACCGCGTCCATAAAACCGGGACGTATTAACTCAGTTAATACCGCCAGCCCAGCAGCTGTGGCTAAGGGGTTACCATTAAAGGTACCGCCCTGATCACCAAAGTCAAAACAGGCCACCTGATCGGTGACTAAAAGTGCAGAGAGGGGAAAGCCCCCGCCCAGACCTTTACCCAGGGTCATCATATCGGGTTGTATATCTGCATGTTGATGGGCGAATAACTGTCCTGTCCGCCCCATGCCTGTTTGCACCTCATCGACGATCAGTAACAAGTCCTGCTTTTTGGTCACTTCCCGTAGCTGTCTGAGAAAAAGCGGATCAGCAGCGATGACCCCGGCTTCACCCTGCACCGGTTCCAACATCACCGCCACCGTGTTCTTATTAATGGCTGCTAAAACGGCATTGATATCGTTCAATGGCACATGCTTAAAACCCGCTAATTTTGGAGTAAATAACTCGGCCCACTCGGGCTTGCCTGAGGCAGACATGGTCGCCAGAGTTCGACCATGAAACGCACGCTCAAAACAAATAATTTCATAAGCGCCGTTTTTGTATTTGCTCCCCCATTTTCTTGCCAGTTTGATCGCCCCTTCATTTGCTTCCGCACCACTATTGGCAAAAAAGACCTGATCAAAGCCGCTGTGTTTGACTAATAACTGACTCAAGGCAATCATCGGTTCGTTATAAAACGCCGGACTGGGATTTATGAGTTTGCCAGCTTGCTCTGAGATTGCCTCAACAATCGCCGGATGGCTGTGCCCTAAACAATTCACTGCCCAGCCCTGAAGGAAATCCAAATAACGCTTCCCCTGATTATCGGTCAACCAGGAACCCTCTCCGGCCACCATCACAATATCTGGCCGTTCGGCAATGTTCATGACTGCGTCCACGTTCCACTGTGTCATGTGTTATTCCCTCTCTACCGCCGTCATTTCGTATTCTACGGCCAGGGTTTTCAAGCCACTGTGGCTGGTTTCGAGAATGCGGCGAGACTCATAAGCCTGATATATTTCAATAGAAAACCCTTCCGTTTTCGGATAGCGAACCACCAGATCCGCCAGCACATCTTCTGCCCATGTGCTGTCAATATTCATCTGACACCAAAGTTTGTGCTGTTTTTGGATGTTGATATGGTAACGCGACTTCATGATTGTTTATCCGGAGTTGTTAAACGATGCTGCCATGATTCAACCTGTCCGGAATCAATACGCTTTTGAGCCATATCACGCCATGTTTGCGCCAGATAAGGAATATCGACCATGGCTTTTAACGCCGTCAGGTTCAAAGTATCTTCAAACAAATAGCTTAATAATCTGGCAATAGACCAATCGGGGTAAGGCCGTTGCAGTAGCACCAATGAATCGCCGGCCTGAAGGTAACCAGGGGTAATAACACGATAATACCAACCGATCGTTTTCAGGCTTTGTACCTGTTTTGCCATCTCTGGATAGTCGTAACGTGCATTGAGTTTCCAACATGGCTGCCGGCCTTGTGACACCTGAATAATGGCTTCACCCAACTGGAAAATATCACCAATACAGACATCCGACTCGATTAAGCCTGTGGTACTGATATTCTCACCAAATCGACCCACACTAAACGCGCCATCGGTATACTTTTTCAGGTGCTTTTGCAGTGTGGAATAATGCTCCGCGGGAAAATGATGCAGCGCTTTCTCCACGCCGCCGTGATGACGCCTGTCAGCTTGTTCATCTCCCAACAAACCTTCCGTTCCCAAATACACACGGTCCTGAATAAGGTCTTTGTTCATCGCACTCGGCTCACCATTAGGGCCTAATGGTGCTGATTTGCCTATCAGGACGGCATCCACCGTGACTATCGGTAATAACAATTTCATAATCCAATGCTCTCGAGCCAGTCTGTAAAGAATAAGCGGGTTTGTTGTTCCAACTTTGGTCCGTATTGTGTGCTCGCCTCCCGTAATGCCATAACAGAGATGCCTGACTTGGAAAGCTCACAGATATGCCCCACAAACCAATGCTCTAATGAGGCAGTGAAAACTTCAGGGTGACATTGCACTGCCATCACCTTTTCTCCCCATGAAAATATCTGGTTTTCATATCTGTCAGATGAGGCAAGTAAGGTCGCCCCAGCAGGCAAATCAAAGGTTTCGCCATGCCAATGAAACATCGTGGTCATCGCCGATGAAAGATGCTTAACGGGAGAGTGCTGTGCAGATGAGCTAAGACGTAAGGGATACCAGCCAATTTCAGCTTGCTTGCCAGGGTATATGTTTGCTCCCAAGGCTTTTGCGATCAGCTGTGCGCCTAAACATAGGCCGAGTGTGGGCAGACCCAGCTCAAGACGCTGTTGTACCAACGCCAGCTCTGAGGCAATAAATGGAAACAGGGCCCCATCATTAACGCTGATCGGTCCACCCAATATCAGCAGTAAATCGATCTTCGCATTGTCGAGCTGACTGAGATCGGCTGTTGCGACATCAACATAAAACAATGTTATGCCTCGCTCCATAAGCACACTGCCCAATATCCCGGCATCCTCAAAAGCAAGATGTCTGAGTGCAATCGCTGTTTTCATCTCTGCTCCTAGTCAATAAGTTCATGTTCAATAGCTAACTTCACTAAGTCTGCTGTGCTCTTCAATTCCAGCTTGCGTTTCAACTGAGTCTGGTAGGTCGCCACTGTTTTTTTACTGATACTTAATATGTCGGCGATATCACCGACTCCCTTGCCATTGGCCAACAGACATAACACTTCAAATTCACGGGTACTGAGCTTATCTATCGGGCTGTCACCCATGACATTGCACATCGCCATTTTCTGAGCCACCTCATGACTCAAATAGCTGCGTCCTTGAGCCACCTGTTTAATCGCATGAAATAAATCATCAATCGCCGTCGACTTCAGTACAAAAGATAATGCACCAGCCATTAAAGCCTGCTTGGCATACATCACGGCTGAATGCATGGAATAAATGATGATGCGCGCATCAGTATCACGTGCTTTAATTCGTCTCGCAGTCTCAATGCCGCCCATACCTGGCATGGATAAATCCAATACCACCACATCGGCTTTTTGCTGACAGTAATGCTCATACGCCAACTCACCGCTACTTACACAGGCAGACACCTGCCAGTTCATGTCTTTAAGCATCGCTTCCAGTCCGCTTCTGATGGCGGGATGATCATCGGCTATCAAGATGTTCATCTGTGTCAGTTCACTAATGGAAAAAGTGCATTGATATGTGTTCCGGCATGCTGGTTTATTTCAAATTGACCGCCCAGCGCCAGCACCCGATCACGCATACCCGTCAGCCCTAATCCAATACGTTGCCCCGAGGCTGATGACATACCCCGACCATTATCAGAAAGTGCGAACTGAATAAGGTCAGGGGCATAACACACCGTAATGGTGACAGCTGTAGCCTGAGCATGACGAGCCACATTGGTGAGTCCTTCCTGTAGCAGTCGATAAATGCTGTGGGCGTGGTCACGAGGCATGGCATCCACATCGCCTTCGAGCCTGAATGACACCTCTAGCTGACTTGATGCTTGCCACTGTGCCACCAATTCATTCACTTGTTGTCTGAAGTCGACATCCTCCGGAACGGGTGATTTTATATTTTGTAATAATCCCCTCACCTGCTGATGCGTTTTATCCAGCGTGCAAAGTATCTGCTGAGCGTATTCCTGTGCTGCACCCAGTTGAGATGATCGTAAGATCCGTTCAGAAAATAATTTGATTAAAATTAACTCTTGCCCAAGCTCATCATGCAGCTCTCTCGCCAGAGACTGGTGAAATGAACTCAACTCGTCATTAACAGCCACCATTGGCTGTTGTTCTAGTCTCGCATTCATCATTTTTACCCTTTTTACACCAAAACTGTCTGAGTGATTTCAGAATAATTCCCTGATGTGTGAGCAATTCTCTCAGAACAAAAGTTGCATGTATAAGTTTAAATATTTATGTTATTGATAACTTTTATGAATCAATTGATACGATATGGAACTCAGACATTTACGCTACTTTAAGGTCGTTGCTGAACTACAGCACTTTCATCAGGCTGCTGAAAAACTGCATATCACCCAACCGGCTTTATCTAATCAAATGAAACAACTGGAAGAGGAACTCAACACTGCTTTATTTCATCGGGTTGGTCGTCACGTCAAACTCTCGGAATCCGGTGCAAAAGTGTTGGACGTGGCCAATAAAATTCTGAATGAGGTCGACTTACTGAAAGAAGCAGTGAGTGATATTGAATCAGGTCAGACAGGCAGTTTACGTATAGGCGTTTTACAATCGATTAATGCTTTGTATTGTCGGGAAATTGTCTTAGAGTTTGACCGGCTGCATCCGGGTATCGCTCTGCACATAGAAGAGCTATCTAATCGGCAAATTGAGCAGCGTTTATTGACTGGCGATATTGATGTTGGCATCGGTTTTATTCTTGATAAAAAATACCACCATGATCTGCTTTTTGAGTCTTTATTTTCTGAGGCATGGAAACTGATCATCAATCATGAGTCGGCCCACTTCGCCCCCGCCATCATGCAAGGCCAGCCACATCCACTTAAAGCCGTGTTGTTACCAGAAGGATTTGAAACCCGAAGCGTGGTTGATCAGTTTTTCGAAGATCACCAGATATTTACCAGCAAAATAACGGAAGTAAATACCATTTCCTTTATCCTGGATCTGGTTGAAAACGGCATGGCATTCAGTATTTTACCGGAGGCTTTTTCGCGGCTGAATACCTCTGCTAAACGTCGTGTATACGACTTAAGCCCCGCCCCCAAAGAGCGACAAATTGGTCTGTTTACCGTCAAAGATCGACTGCGTAAAAAAAGTGTCGAACATTTCTGCACATTAATCAGAAATCAACTGAAACAAGAATATAAAAACCCGGCATGAAAACCATGCCGGGTCGAGGTCATTTACTGTGAGAATATAAATGCTTATAAGCTAAACACACTCAACACACCACCCAGGTTTGTCCAGTTGGATAAAGCTCTATAAGCCCCAACGGCACCTAAACCATCGGCATCATTTTCAAGTGATGGAATAGCCATACCGATACCAGCCCAGCCACCGACACCAGACAAAATAGAAATATATTGCTTACCATCATGTTTGTAGGTGTTCACATTACCAATAATGCCTGAGGCGGTTTTAAAGCGCCAAAGCTCGCGACCTGACTGGGCATCTACCGCTTTTAAATAGCCTTCAAGCGTGCCATAAAAAACAACATCCGTAGCCGTCGCTAAGGCACCTGACCAGACTGAAAAACGTTCAGGATTAGACCAGACGATTTTACCTTCACGGGCATCCCAGGCAATAAAGTTGCCCATATTGGTGCCACCTGGGGCCGGATACATACTTAGCGTTGCCCCGACATAAGGCTGACCAGCAACGTATTCCACCTCAAATGGCTCATAATCCATACAAATATGATTTGTCGGCACGTAGAAAAGTCCCGTCCGTGGTGAATAAGCCGCAGGTTGCATATCTTTTGAACCCTGCGCTGCAGGGCAAATACCGCTGGTGGTGACATCCGGCCCATTCTTCGCGGTTGAATATTTCGCCACCCGATCATGCAGACCTGTTTTTAAATTGACCCCGTTTGACCAGTTCACTGTAGGGTCATATTTTTCTGCCACTAACAATTCACCATTTGCCCGGTCCATCGTGTAGGCAAAACCATTACGGTCAAAATGCACTAGCGTTTTTCTTTGTTTGCCTTTGACTTTTTGATCCACCAAAATATTTTCATTGATACCGTCATAATCCCATTCATCAAACGGTGTCATCTGATAAACCCATTTTGCCATGCCCGTATCAAGATCACGGCCGAAAATTGACATGGTCCATTTGTTATCACCTGGACGTTGAACCGGGTTCCAGGTAGATGGATTCGCCGTCACGTAGTAGAAGGTATCCAGGTCGGGATCGTAAGAATACCAACCCCAAGTCGTTCCACCACCAATTTTCCACTGATCACCCTGCCAGCTATTTAACGATGAATTTTTTCCTACTGGTTTTAACATTGACGTGGTTTTATCAGGATCAATCAGCATATCTTCATCCGGTCCAGTGCTATAAGCCTTGTATTTCACATTGCCATCCAGATCATAGGCCTGAACATAACCTCGCACCCCAAACTCACCACCGGAAATACCGACAATCACTTTATCTTTAAAAACATGAGCCGCTGCAGTACTGGTGGCACCTTTTCTTGGGTCATCACGCTTATCTGACCACACCACTTTTCCGTCTTCAGCATTCAACGCGACTAACGTGGTATCTGCCTGATTAAGAAAAATTTTGCCATCAGCATAAGACAAGCCACGATTGACTGTGTCGCAACACATGACGGGTACAGTTTCATCGTAATTTTGCTTGGGTTCATATTTCCATTTAATGGCGCCATCATTATTTAGATCCAGCGCATAAACAATGTTTGGAAATGGCGTATGTAGGTACATCGTGCCATCAATAACTAAGGCATTTCCTTCGTGTCCACGTAAAACACCGGTCGAAAATGACCAGGCCATGCCTAAATCTTTCACATTATCTTTATTAATCTGTGTCAGCTCAGAGTAACGTTGATTATTGTAATGACCCGCAGGCATAACCCAGTTATTAGGGTTTTCCTGCATTTGTTGAAGTTCGTCAGCAGCCACCAATGCTGGCGTGGCTGATAGCAAAGCAATAGAAAGTATTTTCAGCTTCATTTCTTTGTCCTTTTATCGTTGTTTTTGGCATGTTCGACATGCCATACAACTGTATAAAAGACCGTGAGACGGGTCATTTGGACAAAGGCTTGTTTAAGACTCAGAGAAACGCTGATCTGTTCTTATCTACTTTTCATTATCAAAAATGTGAATCATGAGTACATCAGCTCAATATACCTAGTTAGTGGTTGAGCGTTAGCACATCGATAATCACTGGCATCACAGAAATAGCCAATAACATTCCCATACTCAGATTAATCAGTCGCATCGCTTTATTCGAATGAATAAAAGAACGTGAAGCATGGCCAAGATATAACCACAACGAAAGACAAATCGCTGTAACCACTAAAAACATAACGGCCATCAACACAATATTTCCCCATCCTGAATCCAGCGAGGAATAAGTCGTCACGGCACCAATGGCAATAATCCAGGCTTTGGGGTTTAACCATTGGAAAATCATTCCCCCCAACACAGACATCGGTTTTTGTTGAATACCGGTGGTCGAAGACGGTTTTTGGGTGGCGATCAACCAGGCCAGATAGAGTAAATAGACAATGCCAACAACTTTTAAAATCAGATGCAACACCGGGTATTGCTTAAACAGCGTGTTCAAGCCCATACCGATGGCCAGCAACATCAATGGAAAGCCAAAACACACCCCCAAATAAAACGGCAGGGTACGTTTAACCCCGTAGTGCAGCACCGAGTTTAGAATCATGATGTTATTCGGACCCGGCGTGATGGTGGACGCAATCGCAAACAGTAAAAACGCGGTTAAATTCATACGCTGAGCTCGGGCATAAATAATAAATCTGTCACCCCGACATCGACACCAGTCTGGTTCAGTGCTGTGGTGATTTGTCCCCGATGATGGGTTTGATGGTTAAAAAAATGAATAATCGCTTGAGTGAAATCGACATTCTTTTCGGCAGCAGCTGCCAGACTGGTATAGACCAAGCGTTCTGGCAGAACTGTCTCATCGAGTGAAGCTGCCCAATCAAGTATCTCCAGATCTAATTCATCACGCGCTTTTTTTAGCTCCGTGAACTCACTGTAAAGTTCCTGATCCAATGCCTTCAGATCAGCTGAAGGAATCTGACCTTTAAATCGGTCTAGCCACATCCGATCGCACAACAATAGATGGTTTAAGGTGCCATGAATGGATTTGAAAAACAGTCCACAGTCTGCCTTGCGATCCTCATCGTTTAATTGACTGGCTGCCAGATAAACAGACTGGTTAATCCATTGGTTATAACGTGCCATTAACTCCGCATAAGTCGCGATATCCAGCTTCATCACAGGCTCCTTCATTGAGAGCAAAGAAGAAAATTCTAAATCATTCCATCTTATTTTTTTCAATCAAAATCAGTGGCTAAGGCAAGTTTATGATGTCTTTTTTTGAAGGTTTTAGTAATAAAAGTGAAAATCATCCACCGGCAACTCATTGATTATGCAAGTACTTAACGATAGAACAAAAACGCGATTAAGACTGCATAGCAATAGCATAGTCAGAGTTTGTCTTATAGAAAAATGAGCCAAACACTCAGACTTTTGAAAGCCGATCCTATTTGATCCATAGCAGTTGTCAGCGAAGTAGCTACCTTACTGCGCCACCAACGTATCAGCCCGATAAAATGCACCTGCATTTTCACCCAAGACTTTCACTAGTTTGGGCAGTAATGCCGTCATGGTCTCCATCAATTGCCAGGGTGGATTGATGACATACATGCCCGATGACGTCATACCACGTGTGGAAGCATCCGCATCCAACCCTAGTTCATAGCGTTGTATATGAGTAATGCCACTATTAATCAACTGTTTATCCAGTCGATTAATACGTGCCCTGTCGACCACCGGATACCAGATTGCATACGTGCCCGTAGCAAACTTTTTGTGGGCTTTCTCGACGGAATGAAATACCTCATCGTAATCCGATTTGATCTCATAAGACGGGTCAATCAACACCAGTGCCCGACGTGAGTCCGGCGGTAATAAACTCAGCAAACCTTTCAAGCCATCTTCTCGCCGAACACGAGCCTGCTTATATTGGCGCAGATTATTGGTCAGGAACACACTGTCTTCCGAATGCAACTCAAAGCACCATGCCTGATCCTGTGCACGTAAATATTGCATCGCCAACATGGGTGAGCCAGGGTAAAACGTCAGGTCATTGCCATCATTCACCGTCTTGACTGCCGTCTGATACGCCGCCAACTCTGGCCAGTCCAGATGAAACACCTTAGCAATACCTTTCTGATATTCCTGAAGTTTTTCTGCATGGTCTGAACGCAGGTGATATAGCCCCGCCCCTGAATGGGTATCGATATAACTAAAGGCTTTCTCTTTTTTCACCATGTGCTGAAGCAACTCAATCAGCACGATATGTTTTAACACATCCGCGAAATTACCCGCATGATATGAATGACGATAACTTAACAAAGCAGAATCCTATAGAGATCAATGACATTATTCTGCAAATTATGCCTGTTAGTTACCGGTTTGAGTGGAAATTGTTGTAAGACTTAAATAATCCATGACAAAAAGTCTGCCAATTGATTCTATCCGGCGGAATCTAACCTCATTCGCTCATCAAAACGACTTATTTATACTCATTTTGAAACAGCCTGACCCTGTTTCGGCCATGTCTTTTCGCATCGTACATAGCAAAATCAGCACAATTTAACAGCCCATCCTCTTCCGTGCTGTGCAGTGGATAAAGTGCAACACCAATGCTGGCACCGACACTGACGGTTAACTCCTCAAATGTCATAGGGCCTTGCAACGCTTCCAGTACTTTCTCGCCGACTTGCAAGGCGGCCTGCTCATCAGTGACTTTATGCAGCAAAACGACAAACTCATCACCGCCAAGTCTGGCGACTGAATCAGGCTTACGCAGACATGAACGGATTCGTTCGGCGCACTCAATCAAAACCGCATCACCGACATCGTGTCCGTAGCTATCGTTGATAGGTTTGAACTCATCCAAATCGATAAACATTAACGCTAAAGCGTATTTATCGCGTTCAGCCATCGTCATCGCCAAGTGCAGTCGTTCTCTAAACAAGATTCGATTTGGTAATCCAGTCAAAGCATCATGATGAGCGAGATGCTGCGCATGTTCTTCCATGACTTTTCTATCAGTAATATCGTAAAACCAGCCCAAGATCATTTGCTTGCTGTGATATTCAATTTGAAGATAGGAAGCGAGAACCCATTTTGTAGTTTGTTGACTCTCAGTGACATTGAGCTCAACTAACTGATTGTTAATCTGCTGCCCACGCTCAATTAACTTCACCGTCTCATCATATTCGACTTTATTCGCGTAATAACGTCGAAGCTTGAGACCTAAAGCTTCCTGATGTTTCTTGTCAATTAAAGCGGCATAACTTTTATTGGCAAACACCACTTCTTGAGTTCGGATATCGATTATAGATGCGGCAATCGGGCTGAAGTCCAACATCATTCTCAAGCGTGATTCGCTCTCTAATGCTTTGATGCGTAACCTGGCATTTTCCAGAAACGTTTCGCCTGACTTTCTTGCCACCAGAAAGACAAAAAACAAAAACAATAACAGCATGGCGCTCATGCCATATGTGATGGGTTCACCTTCCTGAATAAGCAGCAAAATATGAGGGATCATCGTCGGAAGAACAAAAGCCACCACCGACCTTCGATCAACTGAGAGTGAAGCCATACCGCCCGAAGACAATCCGCCAATGGTGAATGATAAGAATGTCTGATAAGCCATGCTATCCAGCGGCATTAGGATCACGCCACCTACACCCCAAATGCTGCCGGTGACTAAAATACTGAAACGAAAATACTGTATCCAGCGAGCCTGATTACGCTCTGTTTTGTCCTCATCTCTCTGCCAGTAAACCAACAAAACGCATCGTGAGATCAGAACCATCAGCAATACCGCATACCAACTTAATGAGGTTGAAACGGGAATCACAGGAAGTTGAACAATAATCAGTATCAAGCCAACCGTGGCATTGATAGTGATAGAGAAAATGCTGCCAGAAAAAAGCATTTTGACTTTCTGTTCTAAAACGCTTTCAACGTAAACTGGCTGGTCAGATCTGCTCTGGCACATCTGAAGGCCTAAACGGATTTTCTATTAGGAACGCTATTTTTACTCTTCACGTTTCACTCCCCCAGCATTTTTTGATTGGGTGAGTTCATCTTATACCCCTAGCTATCCAGAATGAAGAGTAATAGATAGCAAAACGTGATTTAAAACATTCTCAGCATATTTAGTTAACAAATACTTTTTATTCGACATGCTAGCTTCTGGAGGAGCTTGCTTTACAGAGCAGGTTTAGTGGTTTAGTTCAGAACAAATCAAGAGAGCAGCCAGCCTGACTAATAACGTGTAAGAATCAATTATCAAGTTAGTAGCCCACTTGCTTTTCCTGCTCTACCTAGTCCTCCAAACACCGGAACCGCTATGTCACATCCGGATGCTTTGACTTATTAACGACGAGGCTAATTGCCTCTATAGGTCGAGTAGCCAAACGGACTTAGCAATAAAGGTATGTGATAGTGCGAAAGCGTCCCATCAACTTTGAAGATAACGGGAATTTCAGGGAAAAAGGTTTTTACGTTCTGGCCATTCATCCAGTCACCAGTCTTAAAGGTTACCTTATAAACACCTTCTTTAATTGTTCCTTCTGAAGGATATAGAGCGGTAATTCGTCCCTGTTGATTAGTGGTTCCAGCGTTTAATGAAACCCAGTTTCCATTGTCGTAATACTCTAGGTTGACCTCAATGCCTACCCCAGGTAGTCCGTTTTGCATGTTCAGAACGTGTACGCTCAATGGATTATCTGCCGCGAATGATGTCACTGATTGGGCAAGTAAGAAAAGGATAGCTATTATTTTCTTAAACATACAATTTCCTAATTAAGTTCGAAATGTATCTAGCACTTTTTCATAGTTCTCTCCAATCATGACCTAAAGGTTTGGCTATGCTGGAGCGGATAGTCTCTATGATAGTGCTTTAACGTCGTGCTTGGGGGCTGTAATGCAGTTAAGCGCTGAAACGATGGTCCAAGTAAGATCATGGGAGCAACGGTTCAAGTTGGCTGCCCCCTTGATCCCTGTCTTTTTCAGTTGATATTTCTTTATTCATAACGCCCAAAGCAGCGGTTTATCCGCTGCCTTTGTTTGTTATGCACTTTCAGAGGCAAAGTTACCTTGTGCCTGCGAAAGTGCATATGTTGGTGTTTCGTCCTCGCCACCTAAAGTGAAAAGTAAGGCGGTAGATTCGTTGTTATCCCAATGATTCACTAAAACCACATGATCTTGGAGAGTATTGCAAAGCTTCCTAATGATGGAAGGTAACTCATTGTGGAACTGCTCAACTTTACTCGATTGTTTCCACGGGTTCTCAACATGGAGAATGCCGCCGCAGCGACTATGAAGTTTTGCTAACCGTTTCAGTGTATAACAGTCTTTTTCTGGCTTGAGTTGAATCTGCTTCGTTCCATCATTCTGTAAATTAAAACCTTTTTCAGATGCCTTAAAGAACATGTCAGGATTTAGAGACATTATATTTGTAATGATATCTCTACCATTCCAGTCGTTCTTAAAATCTTTCCCAGCTTTCTCTCTGTATTCCTTGTATTTAACCCGATGGATTGCAACCAGAGAGAAAGCAATTAATTCTATAAGTTTCCTAATTTGGAGTGCATGAGATTCAATAACAAATCTATCGCGCTCTTCATTTGAATATGCTGCAACAAATGACAGGCGAGCTTTCACCTCCTCAAGCTGCTCAAGATAAACCTTCAAGTTTTTACTATTGCGAATATCTTCGATCATATTGTTCCAGTTGGTGCATAACGCCTTGCTTTGGGGCGCCGGAGCGACAGCGAAGGCGTCCCAGCAACGCGCCTTTAGCGCTGCGACAACAGCAACTTGTTATAAGCCATATTCGCCTGCCTATGACAGCACTTTTTGAAGTACCGGATTATAGATTGCCATACATCCCGCCAAATCTTTATCTGTGGAAACCCCGTGGCTCGTGGGCACTAGATAACCTACAGTAAATTTATCCTGGGCACCTTCTATTGGCTTGATAGAAAAATACATCCAGTCCTCGTAACCACTTTGCGCCTTCAGTTCCGAGTTCAAACGCGATTCTATTTCCATATAGTTTTCAGTTGTAATCATTGGTTGATTCCTATTTCTGATTTGGCTTATAACAGTCTGTTTTATGAGGCCACTGGCCTCATAATAAATATTAAAGAGGCGGCCTTATAATTGATTTCAGAAAAGTGTAACACGTTGATTATTAATGGAAGTCATTTTTTATTTAGAGAATTATGAGGCCTACTGTTTTAGTTTATGGTGAAAATTAGTGCCGGCATATTGTCATCTTCGGATTCAGTTTTAATATCAAACTGTAGCGTTCTACCCTAATCTCCAGCTAAACGCACTTTTGAACTTTTCAAATGTTGATTGAGTGCATCTAGCCGTTGCTTGATATCTGTCGAGTGTTCGCCCAGTGTGGTGGTGTTCACAATGTTGACGAGTAGCTCGTCCTTTTCAAGGCATTTATTTTCAATGGCGCGTTTAGGATTATCAGCAAAAAGTTGGGTTAATTTTCCGCCTATTTCTTCGATCCATTCTCTATCGGCATCCGGTGTCGATGGCATGTCACCCAGTTCTTTAATGATGTGTTGAAATGACTCGATAAACGTCTCACGCTCATCGGCAATAGTAAACAGCGAGTGTTGGATATTTTCTGCTGATAATTGCTCACCCATCGCACGGTAGAAGTCAGCTGTTTGTATGATTAATTTGAGAATTTCCAGGGCATCAGCCTGAGCATCTGTTCGTATTATCGACATATTAATCGGCTCCAGAATCGGTAGGTATGTCCCCGACAAGTGCGTCTATCGCATCAGGGATGATTTCAAATTTGGCAGGGGTTGAGGTTTTAGACTCACCATCGGCTTCCAGCTCTTTGGGTTTCGAGGTGTGAATGCTGAATTTTTGGGCAGATTGACGCACGATATTGCGCTCATTATCCTCCGCCCCAAGACGTAAATTCGGCCCTAATAATAACAACCGCCACCAGGGTCTCGGCTTGATAAAAAACAGGTGAAGTTGACCGTTTAATAAGGTCGAACGCTGATCAACAATATTACCCCCACCGTAATATCGACCATTGCCCACGGCAAGATGAATTACCCGTGTTGAGCATTGCCAATCATCTGTTTTGATATCCACTTTAAAGCTTTTGTTTTGTTTGATTGCTTTGAAAAAAGCACCTAAATAAGCAAACACACCAAACCATTTCTTGCTATCGGAGGTGAGTTCACGCGTCACATCCACACCCAGCCCGATATGAGCGACATTCACAAAGAAGTGATTATTCACCTTGCCCAGACTGATACGCTCGCGTTTTCCGTCGATAATGACTTGTGCGGCTGCGGATAAATCTTCTGGCACCCCCAGCGATCGCGCCAAGTCATTGGCTGTTCCCATCGGGAGAATTGCCATAGTACGTTGATACTTGTAGATTGCTTCGAGTGCCGTACTAATCGTGCCATCACCACCAGCAAGCACTACCACGCCATCGTCACGTTCATAATTTTCAACGAGCTTCACCAAGTGAGACTCGCTTTCGGTTTCCTTAGCAGAGACTTCAATACCAGCAGACTCCAGGCGTTGTATGGCTTTTTCCAAACCCTCTTCACTGCCATTTCGGCTATGGGGATTAATCAGGATCAAGGCATGCTGCATAACGTTATTCCCTGTATTTAAGTCGCTTAATTCTCGATTCGACGATATATGGCTTCAAGCAAACTATAAAGACCAAAGGCAAATAAACCGATAGCGATTATCATGGTGAGTGAGCTACCAAATAGCGTTGTGCGTAGCCAGTCAAGCGCATCACCAATGCCTTTATTTTCACTGGTGCCAGAAATAAATGCTGAACGCAGAATAATCCAGCCAATAATGCACCAAACCACCCCTCTTGAAATTAAGCCAAACTGGCAGACTTTTGTCATCCAGCCATAGTGTGTGTCTGGCATGGCCATGTATTTCTCAAACCGAGCTGTAAAACCTTTAATTAAGTGGGCAATTCCTACACCGACCAAAATCGCACCAACAACACCAAATACCCATGCAGTGATCTCTGATCCCAAATATTCGGTTAGATTGGTTGATGCAGACTGTCCTGAGGAATCATCTTTATCTGTAAGCAGTAAGGTGACCGTCCAATAGCAAAGAATGCTGTGAGTGATTGCACTGACGATCAACCCTGTTCGTATCATCATGCCCTTCCACGAATGGCCGTGTTCATCCGTATCTTTGATGCCTTGAGTAAAACGCCAAATAACATAGCCCAGCAATCCGACAACAAGCATCACTAATAATGCCTTACCAAATGGCTGATGCTTTAAATTAAGAATAGCGCCTTTGCTGCTGGCTTCTTCATCCCCCAAACCAAGCACGGATAGAAATGCCAATGCTCCAATAGTGAGATAAATAATGCCTCTTGCTGCATAGCCCATTCGTGCCAGCAACTGGTAGCCAGTTGAGTTAATCAATCTGATGACTCACTGGTTCACTGTCGATTTTTTCATGAACAAACTGACGTGACAGATACCAACACATCAATGCCCACGCAGAGCCAACCGTCCAGCCGGCCACCACATCAGTCGGCCAATGCACACCTAAATAGACTCGGCTGATGCCCACCAGCAAGGTCAGTAACACGGAGGTACATATGATCAGCAACTTCACTCGCCAACTTGTTTGGAACTGTGCAAGCAAAGCCCCGAGAGTGAGGTAAGTACTGGCCGACAACATAGAGTGTCCGCTGGGAAAGCTTGATGTATATACCAATGTCGCATGCGTGACCAGATCAGGTCGGGCACGATCAAAACCACTTTTCAGCATAAAACTGGCAAGTAATGCACCACCGGTAGCCAGCAGCACCACAAGGGCCAGTTTACGTTTATGAATCAGTAATAAAAAAATCATCACCCAGACACTGAGCAAGGTGAGAACGGTGTTTCCACCCAATGCCGTGATGTCCTTACCGACTTGCTCCAGCCAAGGAGGCCCAAGCAGATCTTCAGGATTATCGGGGTTACGCAATGACAGCAGAATCTTTTCATCCATGGCGAGCGTCTCGCCCTCTGTCACCTCATCAGCGACTTCCATAAACAACCACATTGAGCCAGATATCATCAACAACACGATCCAAAAAGCGATTTCTCGTCGTCCTAACCATGTCAGTATCTTTTGCATACGCGTCCTTATCACTGCGAAAGTTCAGAATGGATACCCTATATGCAAATATCAACTTCGTCACTAACCTGGATAAAACTTAGACGTTATCGATATTAACAAGGTGATGACAGCGTTTGCGAAAATCGGATAGTCGATCTGCTCTCAAGTGCGTAACGTGAACCGATTTGTTCTCTCACAGGTAATCTGCCATGGATCGACACTATCGGTTTATCAATCAATCAGCTTCCATTAGCTCTATTTGTGTATCTGAAGTTCTTTCATTATCAAACAAAAGGGTCAGCGGCTTACATAAAACCGCGATCACATTGGTCGCAACATTGATGGGGACGACTGCTGTTTTAGGCACGGCCGAGGCCATTGATTTTAACTGGATCGCAGGCACTGGTGACTGGGAAAATGCCAGCAACTGGTCTAATAGCTTCGGTTCAATGGTTCCAGATGAGGATGCGTCTGCGTATGTTGATAATAGCGGTACCGCACAGGTACAGACAACCGACTCAGTA
Organism: Methylophaga thalassica MP; assembly: GCF_000214595.1. Lineage (GTDB taxonomy): Bacteria > Pseudomonadota > Gammaproteobacteria > Nitrosococcales > Methylophagaceae > Methylophaga > Methylophaga thalassica. Next base: position 207,476 of record NZ_AFIG01000001.1, read on the forward strand.
GCGGGTTATGTCTACATAGGCAACGTAAATAGTGGAGCACTGGATATTTTTGGCGGCGGCCAATTGGAGAGCTTTTATGGTAATGAAATAGGCCGCAACGCTGGCAGCGATGGAGCAGTGACTGTGGATGGAATTGGCTCAAGCTGGCAGCTCGCTGGCCCAAGTGCCAGTTTAGACGTGGGCGCCTCTGGTGAAGGCAGTCTTACTATTACCAATGGCGGTGAAGTGCTCAATGCTGACTCTTATTTGAGCACTTCGATAGGTGACAATGCTGGCAGCAGCGGTACGGTTACAGTGAATGGCACTGGATCGAAATTGACGAACATTAACGCCAGCATAAACGTAGGCAACTCGGGAAACGGCACGCTTAATATTCTTAATGGTGGTTCAGTCAGCAACACATTTGGCTCTGTCGGTCGTCAAGCTGGCGGCATAGGAACAGTAACCGTGAATGGCACTGGATCCAGCTGGAATAATACCAGCGCAATATTATATCTTGGCGAGTCAGGCAGCGGCACAATTAATATCATTAATGAGGGGATGGTCAATGTCGACAGTGGCACGCGGACGGTTTTATTAGGACGATTTAAGGGTGGCAGCGGCATACTGAATATTGGTAATGGTGGTGCGGCAGGTATTCTCAATGCGGCGGCAGTCAATGGTGGAGCAGGCATAGCCACACTCAACTTCAACCATAATGAGAGTAATTATTTTTTTACCAACGATAGTACTTCAGGTGGCGATACCATCAGAATAACTGGAACCACCGATGTCAATTTTGTTGGTAGCGGCACGACGTATATAAGTGGTAATAACACTTACACCGGCAGCACTAATATTAGTAGCGGAAAGCTGGTCGTTTATAACGGAGGAAAACTGGGAAACAACAGTGCGGTGACCGTTGGTACTGGTGCCATGCTTGAAGCATTATCTGATCTGACAATTGGCTCGTTAGCAGGTAATGGTACTGTTGATGTGGATACCGGGTCGGGTGGATTTACACTGACCGTTGGTGGCGATAATACGTCCACTGTTTTTAGCGGCACAATTATTGATTTTAGTTATTTAACTAAAACAGGCACCGGAAAGCTTACCCTGTCTGGCAATAACACATACTCCGGCGCCACCATCATCAATGATGGACTGCTTGTGGTGAATGGATCCATTGCCAACTCCGGTACAACGGTCAATGCAGGTGGTGCGCTGGGCGGTAGTGGCACACTTGGCAGTATTACAATCAATGGCGGCTCCCTCGCTCCTGGCAACTCGATCGGCACAATGAACGTGTCCGGTAGTGTTGATTTCTCTGGTGGCGGTGTTTATGAGGTGGAAGTGGACGCCGCAGGCAATGCCGACTTGATTAATGCCACCGCCATGGCCACCCTCACTAACGGCACGGTGTTAGTGCGACCTGAAAGCGGAAATTATAATCTCAGTACCGATTACACCATTCTCACTGCAGCAGGTGGATTAGGAGGCACAACGTTTGATAGTGTCAGCTCAAATTTTGCCTTTCTGACGCCAGCACTGACTTACGATACCAACAACGTTTTTCTCAACCTGAGCCGTAATTCTTCTGATTATGCATCTGTTGCAAATACACCAAATCAAACGGTTATCGGCACTACAATTGATACTCTCGTTAGTAATGGCAGCAGCGGTGTGAGTAACATTATCAATAACCTCAACACGCTAACAAGCGAAGGTGCCCGACAAGCTTTTGACTCACTTAGCGGTGTGCAGCACACCCACAGTAATCTGATTGCCTTGCAGTCAATGAATCAGTTCCAAGGAGTGTTACTCAGCCGCTTACACAACGCCCCACCCGCTCTGACCAGTAATGGTCAAATACAGTTAGCCTACAATGACACCGGTGTAATGACCGATGCAGGAACTACGCTATTCGGAGACCCAAAGCAGAATCACGGCTGGTGGTTACGTGGCACGGGTAATTATGCTGATATTGATGAGACCAGCAATGCCAGTGGTGCACATTACACATCGGCGGGTATCGCGGCAGGACGTGATATCTATGTAGAAGAAACCATAACGATTGGACTGGCTCTTGGTTATAACCGCACCGATGCCAGTGTCTTCCAGGGAAGCCTTGATGTAGACAGTTATCAGGCCGCTTTATATGGTCGATGGTTATTAAACGATAATTATTACGCCAGCGGTATCGCCGGTCTTGGCTATCATGATATTGAAAGTAAACGACGTATTAGCGTTGGTACATCGACTATGACCGCTCAAGCAGATTACCAGGCCTGGGCCAGCAACCTCGCCATTGAAGCAGGTCGAATGATTAACATCACCGACAATACTCGTCTCACCCCGCTCACCGGACTGGAATATGCCTATGTCAGTCGAAACAGTTTTGATGAGAAAAATGCCGATGCAGCCAATCTCAACGTTAGTCGTGAGCAACAACAATCATTACGCTCTGTAATGGGTGCCCGTATCAGTCATCATTTAACAACCCAACACGGCTACTATCTAGAACCCATGGCAGAACTCATGTGGCTGCATGAGTTTATGGATAAGGAATCACAGATGCGAGCTGACTTTGCCGGTACTTCACTGGCACACTTTCAAGTGGATGGTCCCGCGCTTGAGCGTAACCGTGCCAGATTAGGACTCGGCTTGAATATGCAAATGAATGAACTGACATCAATCCAACTGGGTTATCAAGGGGAATGGGCCAGCTCAGACCAACGCCATGATCTATCAGCTACGCTGAGAATGCAGTGGTGACAAACCTGTCTAGTCAGTACTGAACCTTTAGGAAACGCTGGTTCTTTCTGACGAACTATTAAGAAATTTATACAACGTAAAAGAGCAAACGTTATCCTTTTCCCACTATCACTCCAATTAGCAGACTGAAAATCATGTTCAGCCTCAGTAATCAGTGGGTAATCTCGGCTCTGGTTTCAGAAATGGGGCAGGATCAACAGGGCCACAAGCGTAAATCCCAAAGTGAAGATGAGGCGGTGTGGTTCTGGCATTACCCGTGTTACCCACATAGCCGATAACCTCACCTTTTTTAACTTTATCACCTGATTCGACAGCAAACTCATCCAGATGAGCGTAGTAATACCGGGCACTGCCTAAACCAAACATCCCACCTGATAACCAGATATGTTTACCTCCCAACCCACCCGTGTCAGTTCGAGCAACCCCATCAATGACAGCCGTAATCGGTGTGCCCTTTTTGGCAAAGATATCAACGCCGTGATGTTTCCTGGCACCACCATCACGCGGATCACCAAAGATGCTGCCAATATCACGCTGCTTTGCCCCATCTACCGGGAAAAGTAATGAACCGCCAGTAGCCATGGCTAAGGAATAGTCGACTTTGGCGAATAACTCGGGTTGCAGCACAATGCGATAATCCCCTGCTATTGAAATAACACGACTCTTGGTGTCGCCATTAGCATCAAGATCGGTGACAGTAGTCCATTCTTTGTCCTTTTTTTTGCGTCGTTCCAGGCTGGCATATAAACGACTATCAGCCGTATCCAGTCGTGCAAGTTGCCACACCAGCTTTTCTCCTCGCTCTAGCGTCACCTGATAGATATGCGCTTCAACTTTATCTTCTTCAAAAGTGTCATTGGTGTGATATTGGTTTCCTGCTTGTATTGGCCTATCACTGGCATGATCAACAGCATGTATCCAGCGTTGGCCTAGTGGGCTATCTAATAATCCTGCCACCCGTAAACGCCAAATGAATAAATCTCGGGGCGACCAACCGAACAGTTCGAATGCGATGTAATTAATCGTATTTTCACCACTTTCAATGGCATTTTGTCGTAAGTCGTCACGAACAGTTAGCAGAACAAGCAACACTATTAACAGAGCAAAAAGTAACCAGCCACGTAGAAGCCGTTTGGATGACCTGTTTACAGGCTGTTCATCAGCAACCTGATTTATCTGACTCTGATCTGACTTAAACGATTGCTCGTTGTCAGATGCTTCGCTCGGATCATTCATACCGATATTTCACCTACTGTCTTGTGAACGCACTGTTAAGACAACTGTAAGGTGAAATGCTCGCAGATGTATTGATGAAGGTTAAAGTGTCGAATTAAACCACTGACTCAAAAAGTTTGGCTCATTGCTTACATTGAGCATCGATAACGGATACGTTCAAATCAACCCGAGGAAAAGCTCACTGGTATTGATTGACCACCCCCGTCATATCTCTGAAACCTTTTGGTGGCTGATACTCTCTGAGCGTCTTGGTTTTTGTTTCAGACCACCTTGCACCATTACTATTGACATAATAAATCGTATCGCCCTCACGTTTTATCGCGTAATGACGGTAGGCATCAGACAAGTTAGGGTTCGTAAAAACAAAGCCATTGACGATGTTTAACGGTACATCCTTATCGACACCGTGTTGATAACTGGCATAGCCGGTATTGACCTTCCACCAATAGAAATCATAGCGACTCGCCTGATTTTTGTACTGCATTGCCCGTATTTCCAGCGTATTCCCTTTTTTGGTTTCTTCAGCCCAATAACCATCCAGCTCAGCGGCTTTGATTTCTGGTGCAGGAATAAATCTATAGCGATTATTATTGAAACTCAGCACTGGCTCGTTCCAGTCAATAGTGGCGGTCATTGCTTTATTAAATGTGCTGCTGTTTTTGCTCCGCAACAATGTGAATTCATTGCCGTTAAGCTCGACCTGATATCGATCATCTGCCTTCAAATCACCCGTTGTAGAAAAAGTCGCCATATCGCCATCAATCGCTAATACCCCTCTACCTGATGTTTCCACCCAAAACCCATTCAGGTTTCTCTCTTTCTGCGATTCGGCAAACACATTATGACTCACAGCTATCAATGTCATACATGCCAGTACCAGCACTGTCAGTCTTTCTCTCATACCTACTCCTGATGATGTTAAATCTAGTATTGTTTTCTTGATCACTCTCGCTTAACACCAACATATTTATTTTCTGTTTTAATCCAAGCCGCCTTCAGCTTGGCTGATGCCGAGATTGTTAAGTGATCATGACTTTTTCTATATTATTTCTACCGGATTGATACGCCAGGGTCACTGGTATTTCTTCCATAATAAATAGACACTGATCACCTGTTCAGACTAGGAGAAAGTATGCAAACGGTTGTTATCTTCGGTGCCGCCAGTGGTTTAGGCGCTGCCATGGTGGAGTATTTTCATGATCAAGGTCTTCAAGTAATAGCTGTAGCCAGAGATCCGTCTAAAAATCCACGATTAGTTGAACTGAAATTACAGTCGCTAAGTTGTGATGCCACGATTCAATCGCAGGTAGAACAAACGGTTTCCAACCTGCCAAAAGAGGCTTGGGTCGTCTCAACGATGAGCAGTTACCGAGCCGATGTACCGGTGGATTATATCGGTCATCGCTACTTGATTAATGCATTGGAAACCCACGGTATTAAACGCTTTCTATTGGTGACATCACTGGGTTGTGGCGACTCATGGCAGTATTTGTCCGAACGTTCTAAACAAGGCTTTGGGGCAGCCGCAAGAGAGAAATCACTGGCGGAGTCCTGGCTACAAACCAGTACGCTTGATTACACCATTCTGCGTCCTGGCGGTCTGAAAGACGGTGATATCACTCACACCAGCCAGCTCTCACAACATCAAGAAGTCCATGGTTTAATTCACCGAAAAGAAGTGGCGAGACTGGCCCATGAGCTACTCGATACTAAACAGAGTTTGGGCCAGATCTATCAATGTATCGATCCGAAGCTAAGCTGGTAAATCAAACAGTACTCATTCGTCTAAACAACCTTACCACTGTGGTTTCCAACCCGCTATCCATTCGGGTACCAGCTCTGCTGGCATCGGTTTGGCAATACCAAAGCCCTGGGCTAACTCACAGCCCAGCTCTAATAACGCTTTTCCATGTTCGGCAGACTCAACACCTTCTGCTATTACACCGCGCTGGAAGGCATTTGCCAGGCCGATAACGCCTTTCACAATAGCCAGATCATCTTCGTCAATCAGCATGTCACGTACAAAGCTTTGATCTATTTTGATGATTTCCGCTGGTAAATGCTTGAGGTATGTCAGTGATGAATAGCCTGTCCCAAAATCATCAATTGCGAATTTCACACCAAGCTGGGCGCAGGCATTCATTGTATTTGATACATTCTGGATGTCTTCTAAGGCACTGGTTTCTAAAATTTCCAGTTCAATTTTATGCGGGTCTACTTCAGGATAAGCTTTCAGCAGAGAGGCTAATCTATCAGCAAAATTAGTCTGCTCAATCTGTAGAGCTGAAATATTAATACTGATCATATCTGGCATAGTGGCCTGCTCAGCTTGCCACAAGCTGATTTGTTTCAGGACTGCATGGATAACCCATTCACCCAAATTAACACTGATAGGATTGTTTTCTATGTAGGGTAAAAACGCACCTGGTGGCAACAAGCCTTCCTCAGGTGACTGCCAGCGAAGTAGAGCCTCTAAACCAATCACCGAGCCCGTTCTCATATTGACGATGGGTTGGAAGTGCATGACAAATTCATCGTTTTCCAAAGCTCGTTCGATATGCAACAACTGTTTTCTATGTGATCTGATGGCATCATCCTGATTCACATCAAATAGGTGATAGCGATTTTTACCCAACTGCTTAGCTGTATACATAGCATGATCAGCGTGACGCATGAGAATGTCGGCATCCACACTGTCTTCTGGAAATAACGTCACCCCGATACTGGCAGACACTGAAAAGGTTTTATCATCAATAGAAATCGGCTCAGAAGATGCCGTTAACAGACGCTCAATCACTGATTCACAGTCTTCAAACACATTCAGCTCGGTGAGTACGGCGATAAATTCATCCCCACCAATCCTAGCAAGGGTATCGCCCTCTCGTAACGCCGCTTTCATACGATTAGAAATAGTGACCAGAAGTTTATCGCCGACTTCATGGCCATAAGTGTCATTGACCTGCTTAAAGCCATCTAAATCAATAAAGGCCACCGCCAATAACTGTTGATGACGTTGGCAATGTGCCATGGATTGCTTGAGACGATCAGCCAGTAAGATACGGTTGGGCAGTGAGGTTAATGGGTCATAACTTGCCAGTCGCTCAAGTGCTATCTGTTGTGCACGAATATGTGTGATGTCTGAAAACAAGGCCACATAGTTAACGGCGTTACCATCTGCATCACGGATTTCACTGATCGTCAGCATTTCTATAAATGGCTGTCCATTTTTGTGTCTGTTTGATACTTCACCAGACCAATAGCCTTCCGTCTTAATTGAATGCCACATCTCTTCATAGAACGTTGGAGAATGCTTACCTGACTGAAGGAGTTTAGGGCTCTTGCCGATAACATCTTCTCTGCTGTAGCCCGTGATTCTAGTGAAAGCGTCATTGACTTCGATAATCTTATTATCAGTATCAGTGACTAAAATCCCTTCATAAGCATGGGTAAATACCGTATTGGCTAGCTTGAGTTTTTCATCTGCTTCTTTACGGGTGGTTATGTCAGCGTGTGTGCCGACAAGGCGTATAGGTTTCCCATGTTCATCACGAGTTATCACCAGTCCACTATCACGAATCCACTTGTAATGCCCATTTTTACAGCGTATGCGGTGCTCGTTGATATAACAATCTGTTTTACCATCAAGGTAACGCTGTAAATCTTCCATCACCAATGCCAGATCATCCGGATGAACACGACTCGACCATTCATCAAGGCTGTTACTGAATTCCCCATCGGCATAGCCAAGCATTGTTTGCAGCTGCTTGGAGTACCACACCTTGCTTGAAGGCACATCCCAGTCCCAAACGCCATCACCAGAAGCATTCAGCGCATAGCGTAAACGCTCTTCAGCCTCATTCATATTCTTCAACTGGTGATAAACAAGCCAGAAAAGAATAAAACCCGTTGCGATGATGAAAAACCAACCCTTAAAGGTTTGCAACTCAATAATGCTTTGTTTATCAACAAAAAAATATGAAAGAGCCTTGTCAGACGTAATTATCCATATCACTCCAATAATCACGTATATGATGGATACTCTTAATGCCGACATCCATACAGTATTCATAAAAAACAACCACTCAATTCTTATGGAGAGCCGATAGCTTATAGATATATATATCGATGTAACAGGACAGATAACAGAATCGGAATAATTGATAACGCAATGCTAAATCAATGTTTTAAAACGCAAGAGTGACAGGCTCTGTTATTATCAAAATCAACTATTAACTCAGTAAAAAAACTTGATGTTGAGAGCTTAAATGACAACCCCAATCATCCAACGCTGGCTGCCTCTTCTATTCTTGATGAGTCTCATTTTGCAAACTTCACTTGTGATGGCAAAAACGGGAACGGGGCTGGAAATAGATAATCCACAGCAAGTGTATGTGGTGTATACCGTTGAACCGGATGGTCTGGATCAGGGCGAGTTTGAGGCCATTATTGATAATCAGTTATCCCAAGCCAATATTCAGCAAAGTCCACGTGATGATGCTCAGTTATTTTTGCGTGTCGAAGAGCATGCGGGGGAATATCTTTTGTATCTCGATTTCAGCCGAAAGATGTTTTATACCGTTAATGGCAAGTGTTTCAGTAAAAGTGGTTTTGTCTGGGGGCGTTATGTGAAAGATATCTCTGACGTTGATGAATTGAATGAGGATGTCGAATTCCTTATTAATGAGTTTATTGAAGAATATAGCAAGGCCAATAAACTCTGACGAACCACCTTAATCGATAACCTGGAAAGTATGATTGGATAGCTTCAAGTGAGTTCTTACGTGAGTCCATAGCCTTGAGCCATTAACACGGCGAGTAACGGTATAAGCACCAGAAACAACAGCTCAACACGTATAAACATCACAACAGCTTTAGGAACAGCAATGACTGATGCCGATGATTTTCTGTTTTTCAGGAAAAATGCCGTTGGATAGATGGAAAGTAATCCAATCAGCAGAAACAGCCCGACTTTTATGTGAAAAACAGGGTTTGAAGAATAAAATCCAGAAGGCTTACCGACCAGAAACCAAAGAGATAAACCGGCGGCAAGAACCACCAAAACCGAAAGCCCGTAGATTAAATCAATAGCTAAAATCTTTTTAAGATCAGCATTCGACATTTCTGGTTTAACAAACACATGCTCAGTGACCAAGGTTGAAAACAAAACAAACACACCCAGCAGGTGCAGATACTTCACCAACACATATTCCATAAATTCATCCTTGTCTGTTTTGCATGCTGATTTATTGAAAAAATAAACCGCTTTAGCCCAGTACAGTAAGCATTATTAAATAACATTTAATTAGATCAGAGTAAAAAATCCATTTGTACCGCTTTCTGATATCAAAATATGCCTGAATCAACAGCAACATTTCAGACATTGTGAACCAGATTTTCTTTACATTGGCTCAGGGCGGAAACAGCTTTTATCTGACTTGTTCAATAACCTGGAAATTATGATTGCTTAGTACCTGGCAAGTTAGTATCCCAGCCCATAAGCTCGCCTAGAGCAAACATCCACTACAGAGCTATCAAACGATATGTGTTCACTAACTTTTTTTACCAAGCGTCATTGGTTGAAAGCTAATACCATCTTTGACCCCGACAGGGCCTGATTTAGTGAAGCCAAATTTTAAATAGACGGGCACAGCATAAAGCGAAGAACGCAAAGCATAAGACTGTGATTCAGGCTGCATAGACTTTGCTTGTTGCCATAATTGCTTGGCAATCCCTTTTCCATGCAACTCTTCACTAACAAACAGGTGATAAAGATGCGATGCAGCCTTGATAGCAATATAGCCTTTTATCTCATCCGCTTCTTCATACACAAGATTTAAATAGTCTGGACTCTGGAGACGCGATTCAAATGAACCAGGCTGAATCGAGGTCAAAAACCACTCCGGAAGTGGTCTATTCGGGTCCTCAAGATAGTAGTGTGAAAGTGAACCAACGAGTTCAGCCAAATCATGTGCATCTTGTTTTTTTGCTATGCGTATACTCATTTTTAGGCTCAATACTAAGGTCTCAAAGGTCTGACAGTTTATGCCAAAATGATAGGCAGCCAGACCATGTGCTATACAGATATTACTAAGTCCTATTTTACTGTTTCACCTTCTTCAGCACATAGACTTGGTAATACTGCCACAGCCATATCGATCTGGAATGTGTCCTTTTGGTGTTCTTTCAGGAAAAATTGTTGAACACGGTAGGCCTCATGTTCAATGGCTATTCGGCTTTGGCAATCCATATCCTCAGGTTTTATTTCAGCATTTTTATCTTGTAGAAAATGCACCATTTCATGCAGCAAAAAACCTCGGGCACCATCGTTGGTTTTCAGATCCATACGGTTGTCATAGAAAATCGTTTCGGTTTGACTATCGTAATAAGCCACGGCAGTACAGTAATCTGAATCACACAGTTTTATGGCGAGCGTTTCATGACTGACGGCTTCTATTTTTGGCAAATAGCCAGGATCATCGTACCCAGTCAGAGTGAGTGCCCACACAAGCAGGCTTTGAAGTAGTACGTCCATATCATCTCCCTCCCTGATCAAATAAGCTCAAACAGCGTCTTCATCGCCTGTTCATGATCAATATTCTGTTGTCGTAGGTTGCTATAGTTTGCGATCAGCTCACCAAACACATATTTCTCATTCACGGCCGGCAAATAATGGGCAAAATCTACCAGCAACTCGTCCTGATCTGCTTTGATGCCTTTATCTGCTAACTGCCGTGTCACTTGCACTAAGCGATTGCTGACAACCCGTTTATCCTCATGAACATGGGGCAATATTTTGTCCAGCAAAGATTGGTAATAAAACACATCACGATCGGGATCATGCTCAGGCTTTTGTTGATATAAGGACAACAACCAGACTTCGGGTGGCGTGGGATCAGCTACCGACAGCATTTCTTTTGGTTTTTCTTCAGGCATGCCAGACTGCAAATTAGCAGGTACAGGAGCTACAGCAGTGAAGTCGCCGTCATCCTGACTAAAATCGTCTTGCGAAAACTCATCATCATTGCAAGCAGCAAGTGTCAAAACTGACATACAAACAATAACGATCTTTGTGCATTTTTTTCTCATAATTGGCCCTCCTTGGCTCAGATTTCGCCGGGTGGTGTGAAATTTGTGTAGATGAAAAAAGGAAGTCACCAGCCCCGATGCTGAAATACCCTGAAATGGCGCTATTTACTGGGTCAAAGCCACTCCCAACAGGACTATTTCATAATAAAATTAATGCCTTATTCATTGGCTAAGCTAAGGACAAAAGGCCTGTTATCCGCTCAATTTATCTAAACATCACTCACCCTATTATCAAAATAAATACTCTGTAACGGTGACATGATGAAAAGCCGATGAGATAAACAGGCATAATTCATTTGTGTTTTTAAAAGTAAATTTGTACCTTTCTAAACATCAACTAGAAAGATAATTTGCATGGATTTTGGTTTAGTTAGTATTTTTTTCGCGGTGGCACTTGCTCATTTTCTTGCCTTATTAAGCCCAGGCCCTGACTTTGTCTTAGTGGTGAAAAGTGCCATGAAAGGTCATCGTAAAAATGCCATCGGTGTGGCATTAGGCATTGCAACAGCCAATGCGGTTTATATTGGTTTATGTCTTGTTGGTGTTGGCGCCATCCTGGCTGCGTCGGTTTCGTTGATGATTGCATTAAAAATTATCGGTGGCTTATTTCTGCTTTATTTAGCCTTTCATGCTCTCAAAGCCCCCAAGTCAGCTTATCGGGATCTGACCGTCACATCAGTTAACAACACTGAATTAGCAAAAATCAGCTTTATCAAAGAATGCATCACCGGTTTTATGTCCGGCATACTGAACCCAAAAAACTTACTGTTTTATTTAAGCTTATTCACAGTGGCGCTGACACCAGAGGTGAATCTCGGATTCAAAATCTTGCTGGGCGTGTGGATGACACTGGTTGTGTTTCTCTGGGATGTGGCCATCATTTATCTGTTATCCAAACAAACTGTGAGAAATAAATTCACCCGACTCTCGTTTTATATAGATAAAGCCACGGGCATCATCTTGGGAGCCATTGGTTTTAATATCGTGAAGTCTGTTTTAATAAAGCAATAAACGACTTTTTATTGAACTCATAACGCCATATCGACTCCAACTCAACCTGCAGCTAAGGTTTTATCGCAGTTTTATCTGCTAAGATGTCTGCGTTCAAAAGCTCAGATATAACAACAAAAACACCTTAGCTACTGACAATACATTTCAAATCAATAAAACCAATGAGAGAAAAAGAATGAGTGAAAATGCATCAAGCAAAACATTTCAAGAACGTGTCGATGAGTTCGTTGCTATTGCAAATGAGCAAGCAGCGGAAAGCTCCGTAGAAGACGTTAATACAGCCGTGCTATTTTCAGCAGCCCGCTTCAATGCCTTCAGTGTTGCACGTTCAGTTGAAAATGCTGAAAACCTGCAAGCCGAAAAACAAGCCGCCATTGAATACTTCACTCAGCGTTATGCCGAAATGCTCAACCAAAACCTCGAAGAATATATCGCTCGTTTTGATAGTTATACACAGAAATAATGCCAACTAAGGGGCAGCCTCATTGGCTGCCCCCCGCTTAAATTAACACCATAAATCCACATCAAATACGTAGTCACTTTACAAAGTCGTATCAGACTTAGTTTTGGTTAGCTCTTTACGTTTGTTACTCAGATAGATCATGAATATCGCGCCTAACAACAGTACTATTGCCAAATAACGTTGTGCATCTAATTCAATAACAGCATTGTTTAGCCAACCAAAGTGGTCGATCAATATACTCATCATTAGTTGCCCAGCAATAACCGACACGGTCATTCCTGCGATGCCAATTCTCGGCACGGCAAACACCACCACAACCATATATATCACCCCAAACACGGCCCCCATCAGCTGCCACTTAGGCGCATTAAATAGTGTTTGGGCATGTGGTGGTTCAAAAAAGAAAAACAACAAAAACGTCAGAGCAAAGCCAATGACAAATGTCAGCCATGCAGAAGGTATAACCCCTACAATATTACCTAAACGGCCATTAATCGACGATTGTACAGATAAGGCAATTCCACCTACTATCAATATGAATATAGCGAATAAAGTGCTCACTGTTGTTCTCCTAATTCAATAGCCAAAGGGCAATAACAATCATAATAAGCGCCAAGATTCGATAGTGATCCACTGCCATTTTTTTTGTCCCCAGCAAAGCAAAATGGTCTATCACCAAACTCATGGCGATCTGCCCCAGCAAAACACTTGTCATAGTGATACCCAAACCAACAATAGGGGTGGCAATAGTCAGCACCACCACATAAACCGGCCCTAAAACACCACCGGTTAATAACCACTTGGGCTGTGAAAACAACAAGGTTAATTGGGGCCTAGTGAACAAAACCATTATCAAGGTAAGTAAAATACTGCCAATCATAAAGATGGATAAAGTGGCAGCAAAGTGTCCAATATTGGCACCCAATGGTCCAAGCAGGCCAGCTTCAACCGACAGTCCCATCCCAGCAATTAACACCAGCAGATATATAACAAGTTGCATAAACACATGATCCTGAAATTTAATTGTGCCAATGATTGATTATTGCTAGAGTGATATCAATAACTAATCTAACAATTAATAATTGCTTTATGAGCATTAATTCACTACGTGCATTCGTCGCCGTTGCCCAAACAGGTAGCTTCGTAAAAGCGGCTTCTATGATGGAGTTACCGCCCTCTTCAGTGTCACGGTATGTTTCAACTCTAGAAAAATCACTGGGCCAGAAGCTTCTTTATCGCCATACACGAGCGGTAAAGTTAACAGAGGTTGGTGCCAATTATTTTGAAGAAATTCGTGAAGCGTTAATGGCTATCGATCTTGCTACAGAGCATGCCAAAGGGACAGAAACGGCACCTCACGGCACCCTTAAAATTAACGCGCCAGTTTCGTTTGGCAACAAACATTTGTCAGCGTTAATCAATCAGTTTCAGCAACACTATCAGCAGGTGAATGTAGAATTAGTTTTGACTGACTCCTATATTGATCCCGTTCAAGAAGGAGCAGATATTGTTATACGTATCGGTGATTTTTCTGACTCCAGCCTGAATTATCGCAAAATTTCTGATGAACAATTTGTCACTTGTGCCTCTCCCTCCTATCTACGAGAGTCACCAAAAATCAGTTCACCTGATGATCTGCTTAAACAGAATTGCTTGGTATACAAAGGTAATTTGGGCAAACGCACATGGCATTTCCGACAATCGGCGGCTCAGCCATTTGAATCCATCGAAGTGGCAGGGAATTTGTACAGTAATAATGCTGATATTCTGGTGAATGCAGCACTATTGGGCCAAGGTATTATTTTATTTCCCAAGTGGCTTATAGCTGAGCACTTAGCAACTGGTGAATTAGTACCTGTTCTAACAGAATGGCAATGTGCAGAAAAAGCCTCACCACAAACCATTTATGCGCTCTATCCTGCCAACCGTTTAAAATCCCCCAAGGTCAGTTGTTTTCTGGAATTCATGAGTGACTATTTTGGCTCACCAACGCCTTATTGGGGCTCAGCATAACTGGAAATTTTGGCTAACATTACTCATGTCTTACAAATGACCAATTTTAAGAGCTGTGAAAAGCAGCATCAGAATTAGAACTAGGAATAAAGACATGGATAAAGCAGTCAAGATGCTAATGAAAAAGCTGTTTTTCAGAGAGCATAAGAGAGGCGAGCGTTGTTTTTACGAGGCCATAAATTCAAAATGGCGAAGCACTTAAGCTTAATTGGGTAAAGTTATCAGGATGGCACAGTACCATAGAGTTAATCACACTTGGCTCAGATTAAAATTTTTACCGTGATATCAATAAGATGTTTTGATTAAACAAGAAAAGTTAAGAGGGTTAGCCGCGAACCATTATCTTGACTGCACCCAATGCCAATGCGTTTGTCTCGAGCTGTATTCATATCCAAAAAAAAGGGCAAGTCCTTACGGACTTGCCCTTTTTTATGACCGAGAACGAGCTTAGACAGCTACGATGTTTTCGGCTTGTGGTCCTTTGGCGCCCTGAGTCACAGTGAACTCAACTTTCTGGCCTTCTGCTAAGGTTTTGAAACCTGAACTAGCAATAGCACTGAAATGGGCAAATACGTCTGCTCCAGACTCTTGTTCGATAAAACCGAAACCTTTCGCTTCGTTAAACCACTTTACTGTTCCATTAACTGTGTTTGACATAATAATTACCTGAATTTTAGATATAAAAATGCCTCTAGAGGCGTGAATAGCGTGAAAACGAGCTGGAATCTAGAAACTTCAGGACGGGGAATTACGAATAAAACAACGAGATGGAGAGTATAAATAAAAGTCTTACTTTCGAGCTAGGTACACAGTATAGGGTTTCATTGGGAATGTACAGATATTAATTGAGTTTGGTCGAAATGATTACTATGACTCGATTTTGAACATCCGTTTATAAAGGCTTTATTGACTACAAAATCAAGCTGGCTGGCCCTATGTGCCCTTGACTGTTTGTAGAAAGCCATCAGCAGCAGTCAGCTTCATATACCCTTTAATTCCCACTCGTGAGATTTTTTGTCATTTTCTCCGCGACCATAACAAAAGTCTGTAAATCTTCTGAATCAATACCTTGCGTAATTTGCTTTTGCATTTCTTCAGAAACTACCAGCAAACTTTCTTGCAAGGCCATGCCTTTGGAAGTCAACACAAGTAACTGGCTACGCTTGTCATCAGGGTTAGGCTGTTTTTTAACATAACCGTGATCAATAAGCTGCTTAACTAGGCGCGTAATTTGCGCCTTATCGCGTTTAAAAAGCGCTGCAATATCCATAGCAGTGCAAGACTTGTTCTCATTAATAACCTTTAACACTCTAATATGCATGGGGGCAATACCCAGCTTTTTAATTTCAAGCTGATTGCTCAGTTGCTGCTTAATTGCATGCGTTAGATGAAATGTCGCTTCAAGGATATTTGCCTTCATATAAACCTCTATTAATTGTAGTTGACATTGTCATCTATTATAAATTATAGTTGCTATTGTCAACCATTATTACTGCAAGGACAAAATTGTAGGTGAAAAACATGATAAAGAATACTGAAGCAACAAAACGGCCGTCATATATAAAAATTTTGGTGATCGCCTCCATCATGATGACTGTAGGAGGAACCTTGACAGCCATCATGACCTATAAAAATGTAGGTCTCACAGAAAACTTTATGACGCAGTGGTTATCATCGTTTGTTATCGCGACAGTGATCATGATGCCGATAGGGTGGTTATTTATGTCACTGATTGGCAAGGTCGTGCAATTTTTCATGTCTAATAGCAAAACCACACATCAGCAATTAGTCACCGGTTTATCAATGGCATTAATTATGGAAACTGTTATGGCCATCAGTACAACAGCAAATACGCTTGGTTTTTCAAATACAACAACATTTATTTCAGCTTGGGCACAGGCATTTATTACCGCGCTTCCTTTTGGCTTGTTCATGTCAGTAATGATGTCACTGTTTTTCAAACCGAGACTTGCTAAATTTCTGGCCAGCTAAGGAAAAAGGTAGAGACATGAAAAACCGTCTAAAAACAAAATCGAGCTACAAAGAAAAACACACTTTTACATCCGGATATTGGAAAGCTTAAAGCTCACTAGACTAAATGCACATGGTCTAAGAGAAAATATTTAATCACTGGACTCAGTTTGGTTGTGTCCAATATCACTATAAAACGACGCTAACGAATTCTTGGATTAAACGCTTGCCGTGAGACACGGTGAGCGATAGTGATAGGTAAGGACATATGATCTTCCCCTTCTTGCAGGTAATACGCACTTCGAAAACCATAGACTGATAGGGCTTTCATTCTGTCTGCCAGTAGCTCAATATCCTGCCGTTCGTGCACATCATCGCCCTCTGCCACCAGCAGATACAGGCTTTTATCCACCATTGATACTTCACCCGCTTTGACCTGTTTTATTAGGTCTTCCTGATCTAAAAGTGATATCGCACATGATTTCTTTTTACCCTCTGCCTTCAAATTATTGCTGACATATCAAAGGATCATAAAGCTTGATCAGTAGACGCTTAAACGATAATGTATCTCATTATCAAGTATGAAAATATCCGTTTTCTACTGATGTCTCAACACGATCTTGAAAACTTATATTGAGAAAAACTGCTTCATGACACAAGCCCTCACTAAAACCGATCCGATCAATCAAGCCTGTATCTGGGCAGCGAGACTCTGGGCAGACGATGTGTCAGAAGGGGATAAACAAGCTTTTCACCAGTGGCTTGAAGCAGACCCCATTCATGAAAAAGCATGGCAACAAGTGTTAAATCTGCAACAGCAATTTAATGCGGTGCCCGACAGACATGTCGGCAGCAAAGTTTTACAACATCGTAGTGGTATCAGTCGTCGTCAACTGCTAACCGTGGCTGGTGTTGGCATCGGTGTCGGAGCAATAAGCATGGATCGCTGGTTGCCTTCACAGATGAAGGTCACTTCTTATGTCACGGCCAAAGGCGAAATTCGTCATTGGCAATTAAGCGATGGCACCACATTGGCACTCAATACTGACAGCAAGGTTGATGTTCAATTTGATTCAGTCTCTCGTAAAATCATTTTACTTCATGGTGAAATCGCGATTGATACCGGTAAAGATATCAGGCCTATGTCGATTGTCAGTCGCGATGGTGTTATGGAACCATTGGGTACACGATTTAATGTGCAGCAATCAGCGCAGGAAACACAATTAACGGTATTTGAAGGTCGGGTGAGAATCACACCAACAGAAACACCTGACTTACACACCATAGTTCCTGCTGGTGAAGGTGTTAACTTTTCAGCAGTCCAAATGGCTCAGCCGTTCCAGGCGGATCCTGTCTCGAGCTTATGGCTGGAAGGTAAACTCGCGGTAGCAGATATGCCGTTAAATGAGTTTGTCCAACAGCTAGCCAGATACCGCACAGGTATTGTTCGCGTTAGCCCCGAACTCAAACGTTTAACGATTACCGGTATTTTTTCTGTACAAGATAGTGATCGCGTGCTGGAACAGCTCACTGAAATTTTGCCTGTCAGAGTCAGCTACTTCACTCCTTACTGGGTCAGTATCAAACCACTGACGTCCTAATTTTTCTGTGGTTAACGACTTTCTTAGCCAATCACACCCGTTAAATTTCCCCAATAAAAACAAATGGATAATTACTTCACAGGGATCAGCTCGCCTAACAATCAGTTAATGCGAATAATTATTATTACGGATTTTCAATCCACATTCGGTATTACAAGTACAAACCACATTTACTGACAAATACTGAAGGAACTGAAACATGCCGTTACGTCGTTTCTTGCGACTACCCACTTTATTCATAACGCTTAATATGTGTGCTGCCACAGGTTTGTTCGCCGGTGTCAGCCAATACGTTTATGCACAAGACAGCAACACGGATGTTCAGTCTTTTTCTTTATCTGCAGGCAGCCTGGATCAGGTTTTACGTCAATTTGGTCTCAATGCCGGTATTGCCTTGTATGTTGACTCCTCTCTAGTCAATCACCAGCACAGCAATGGATTGGTGGGTGACTATAGCGCTCAACAAGGCCTGCAAACCTTGCTGGCTGGCACTGGACTCACTGCCGTTAAACAACCTGACGGCAGCTTCCGTATCGAACCTGTACCCACACTCACCTTATCTGAAGATGAAAGCAGCGTGGATTTAGGCAAAATCGACATTGTAGGTGACACACTACTTTTTACTCAAGACACCATTGGTTACAACGATGTGTTTGATAAAAATATCTCCAGCACCTATGTCGGAAAACAAGAGTTAGAGCGATTCAAAGGTTCATCACCCGCCGATATGCTCAGTGGCATGCTCAATGTTTATAGCGCCGATGCCCGAAACAGTGGCGGGATTGATCCGAATATCCGAGGCATTCAAGGTCCTGGCCGTGTGCCACTCACAATCGATGGTACCGAGCAGGCCATTACTATCTGGCGTGGTTACAACGGTGCCAATAACCGGAGTTATATCGACCCCAACCTCATCGGCAATATCAAAGCGATCAAAGGCCCCAACCTGGAACGTAATGTCCATAGCGGCATTGGCGGTGCCATCGTAGCAAATACGCTCACGGTGGATGACATCCTAAAACCAGGTGAAGCATTTGGCGGTGAGCTCAAACTTGAAGGTAGCAATAATGCCGTGGATGCAAATGTGCCCCGGTTATCAACGGGTCAGTCTTATACCGATATTCCTGGATTCGATCCTGTCGGTGATATCTACGATCCAACGCTTTATGTCGAACCTCATTCTGGTGGGCAAGACTACTTCGCTGACTATGCCTATCGTCTGGCCGTTGGTACGCGTCAGGAAAAATTTGATCTGATGGGGGCTTACGCTTATCGCAAAAAAGGTAACCATTTTGCCGGTAAACATCAGGATGGTTTCTACTCCCGCGGCTCAGATAATCTTCAAGACAATATGATTCCGGACTTGGCAAATATCTATAAGCCAGGAGATGAATTACCCAACACCTCCAGTGAAATGGAATCCTGGTTAGCCAAAGCCAAACTCAAATTCAGTGATGTTGAGAGCCTTTCATTCGGATATCGGGATACCTCTACTACCTATGGTGAAATATTCCCGTCACGTATTTCATGGGAAAGAGCCGTCGATGAAGGCGTACCACAATGGCCATTAAGTGAGGTCAAAGCTAAAGCGTACAACGTCGAATACGAACTTAACCCTGAAACCAATCGCTGGGTCGACTTTTACGCGAGTGTCTGGAGAACGGATACCGTCAGTGATACCTATACTGGTGGCGGTTACCCCAATGAACCTTATGACCGAAATGCTTCTGGTGATACTCGCTTGCGGAATACGGCAATCAGAAATGCCAAAGAAGATCGTAAAGGCGTCACCTTAAGCAATACCTTTGCTTTGATGGATAACCTTGATCTCACCGTAGGCGGTCGTTATCAACATGAAAAATTACGCTCAGATGATCAATACGGTGACCCTGAACTAGACAGTGTTTTCAGAATGTTTCCCAAAGCTGGGCGTCGTCAGGAAAAAGAGATGAACTTCAACTTTGCCTGGAAACCGACACACTTTCTTAGTGTGGATGCCGGTATGCGTTATTCCTCTTTCTGGTCGTTTGATGATTTTCGTAAAAGCCAATTGGATGCAGGTAACACCAGCCTCAATAGTTATGCGCCTACGATAGGAAGAACCATCCACGTTGAATATGACAAAGTGATTACTCAGGCTGATGTCGATCCAGAAATACAGAATTGGGAAGATAACCGTGCCTTCTGGGAGTCAATGGGCGCTGACGTAGACGCATTCATCCAGCAGATTCAAGATACTGTAGGTACAACGGAAACGGCATCCTATGAGAGCGTCTGGAAAGTCGGTAAAGATGGAAAATATTATAGAAATAATCACCCCTGCTTAACGGCTGATGTCGATGTGACGGCATGTCATAAGGGGGCGCAGGTCATTGGTAATGTGCAAACCATTAAAAAGGTGAAACACCTCAAAGGGGATGGCTGGGCTCCGGTTCTGTCGGTTGCGATGGATCTGAATGACGATAGTCGCATTTATGCTCGTCATAGTCAGGCTTATCGTTTCCCCAGTTTATTTGAAAATACCATTAGCTTTTCAGCCTCACTGCCCAATCCAAATTATGAGTTAAAACCAGAGCATATTTATAACTATGAAGTGGGTTATGTGCATAACTTGGCAGGGGTTTTTGATGCGGATTATGCCGATATCAAACTCAGCTATTTTTATAACCGTACTGAAAACGTTATCGAACGTGATCCTAATAGTCACTTCAGTAATTTGGAAAAACAAACACTGGAAGGCATTGAGTTTCAGGGACGCTATGACAATGGCGGCTTTTTCACCAACCTGAGCCTTGCTTATAACTTCGAAAATGAAGTCTGTGATGAATCATCTGCTGTTGTATTAGATTACCGCTCCACCAGTGATTGTGTTGAAGATGGCTTTGTCGGCGGTTATCTGGTGAGCATGGCTATGCCGGAATACACCGCTAACTGGACGTTAGGCGGGCGATTTTTCAATCGTAAATTAGAGCTGGGAAGCCGTGTCACCTATTACTACAAACATCAGGACAAGTTTGAAAGTAATTATCGTGATCCTTCAGACATCACTTTCTTCGCTAATACGCCACTGTCATGGGACACCATCCTATTATTTGATGCCTATGCCAGCTACCAGTTAAACGATGACATCAGTGTAGAGCTGACCGGCACTAATCTCAGCAATGAATATTACATCGATCCGATGAGTCGTTCTGCCATTCCAGCTCCAGGACGCACATTCAAACTCAGCCTCACGGCTAAATTTTAATCATGAGACAAGGAGGTGGTTTCTCAAAAAAAAGCAGTGTTACCGAATAACTAACTATTTTTTAAATACGAGGACAATATGATGAAAACATTACAAAAACTATCAATTCTTGCTTTAGCTTTAGGTCTAAGTGGTATGGCTCATGCGACAGAATCAGGTCAAAGCTATTTAGGTGATATAACTGTGGGTGGAATCACTAGTACTATTCCTTCACACCCTGGAACCATCGGGGCACCAGGTGTTGGCGTTACTGCTTTTTATGGTGGTGCAATGGTAAGTTTCTCAAACCTTACCAGCATGGTTAGTGCTGATGGCAATGGTATCTACACCATTACGCCGGCCATGATGCCGCCTTCTCACGCATCTCTGGGTAATTTTGATTTCGCTAAAGTATCAGGACAGGAAGTCTATTTTGGTGAATGGTCACAAAATGGCACCACAAACGATCCAACCCGTGTGGTTTATTACTCAGGTGATGACACAGGCACCACTATGCCAACTACTGGTACAGCGGCCTATACCGTTAAAGGTATCAACAATTACAACGGCTCTAACTTACTGACCGGTACGCTGAACGCTAACTTCGGCACTGGCAACCTATCCGGCTCAATGAGCAGAAGCGGTCTAAGCATTGCTATCAATGCATCAATTAACAGCACAGATGCCAGCTTCTCAGGTGCCGCTTTAGCTAATAGCTCAACTATGGGTACCACTGAAGGCCACTTCTATGGTGCTGATGCTGCCGCTTTAGCAGGGATTGCTAAATTTGCTAACCGTAATTATGACACTGCTTTTGGTGGTGCTAAATAATCATTGTTAGTTCAAGGATGAAACATGGCCAGATGCTTTCGGGCATCTGGCTTTTTCCTTTTCATGAGTTTCAACATGATTTTTGATGTATACCAATCTTATCGTTATCCCATATCAGTGTGGATAGCATTTTTGTGCCTGACCGTTTTATCGATCACCAGTCAGAACAGTTGGGCAGATGATAAAGACACGTCTCTCCGCTTAAACCAAGGAATCGAGTTACGCGCTGATCAACAAGAGCAGGAAATCCTGAAAGATGAGGACTATTTGCGAGGTGAACGGCCCAGTTTAATCATTGATGGTCAGTCATACACCGTTCAGCACAACAGTAATGATGTCGGCCGTGCCTTGTATGTGTCATTGCAGAAAAAACAGTGGTCGTCGGTGAAGTTTTTTCTGCAAGAATATGAAG
Organism: Methylophaga thalassica MP; assembly: GCF_000214595.1. Taxonomy (GTDB): domain Bacteria; phylum Pseudomonadota; class Gammaproteobacteria; order Nitrosococcales; family Methylophagaceae; genus Methylophaga; species Methylophaga thalassica. Next base: position 230,080 of record NZ_AFIG01000001.1, read on the forward strand.
AATTTGCTGATGCAGATCCTATGCTGCTCGCCTATGCACGGGGTGCTATTGCACGAATGGAAGGTGATCTGGAACAGGCAGAAACAGAATACCGCCAGCTTATCGACTTAAAACCCGACTTTTTGCCCGGTCAGTTAGAACTCGCGCGCGTGCTGTTTGAAAATAGGAAAGATGCAGAGTCAGATCAGGTGTTTGGCAGCATTCAACAGACATTAAATCCTGCCGATGCACGTCAGCAAGGCGTTAGCACCACGGTAGATAGTTTTTTGCAGGCTTTAGATAAACGCCAGTCATGGCAAGGTTCCTTTTCCATTGGCCCAACCTGGGTCGATAACTTAAACCAATCCTCTGAAAGCTACAGTTGCTTACTCTATTTTGGCAATGTCTGCTTTTACGAACGTGAGACACCCGAAGCGGTGAAAGCACATGGCCTGGATTACGAAGCCACACTGAATAAACGATTTGCTTTATCAGGCCATCATGGTGTGTTTTTCCGTTCATTATTATTTGGTCAAAGTTATAAAGATCATTCTGACTTCAATGAAAGCCAAATCACCTCACAGCTAGGCTATAGCTATCACGCTCAACGTAATCAGTTTTCATTCGCCCCTTCTTTTGATTTCTCACGTTATGGTCAGCGCTCCATGTATGGTGCCTGGGGTTTACATAGTGAGTGGTTACATTATGTGTCTGATCGTATGCTGTTTAAACTCGAAGCCGACTACAAAGATCAGCAGTATCGACAAGAAGACTATGCTGCTTATAACGGTGATATCTGGTCAGCTTACGCCACCGCCTGGTATGTATTTCCTCACCTCTGGACTGTCTTTGGCGGTGTGGACTGGACGCAAAAACAGGCTGAAGTGGAACCCTATGCCTATCAGCAAATAGGCATCAGAGCTGGTCTGTCCAAAAAATTCAATGAAGACATTAACGCCGTGCTTTTTGCCTCTGTGCGTCAACGCAAACATGATGAATTTAATGCCTTACTTGGTGAGCAGCGTGAAGATATTGAGCAAAACTACACACTTATCGTGCGTTTCCCCGGACTGAGTTTTTATGGGCTGGAACCTAATCTCACCCTGAAGCATCGAAAAGTGCATAGCAATGTGAACTGGCTTTATTCCTATGAACGTAATGCTGTGAGCCTCCGACTTGAGAAACAATTTTAATCGGGAAGATTTATGTCACGCATCCTTTTTTATCTGTTTTTATCGTTTTATTCTCTATATGCCAGTGCTGCCGATAATAGCTGGCAAACTCTACAAACACAGGCGACTGAAGCATTTAAAGCAGAAGATTATCAAACAGCTGAAACAACCATAAAACAAGCGATTGCCGTTACAGAAAAAGCTGATAATGGGGCGGCCTATAAAGCCAGCAGTCTTAATTTATTAGCCTTTATTCAGGAGGCACAAGGTCAACATGAACAGGCAATGACAAGCTTATCAACCGCGGTGACCTTGGCAAAACAAGCCCTAGCCTCACCAGATGAGCAAATAGCCACCTTATTATTTAATCAGGGCGTATTACTGCAAAAAAATCATCAGCTAAATAAAGCCGATAACGTGCTGGATGAGTCCATAGAACAATTCCAGCTCAGCCAGAGTGATGGTGATGGCAAGTTGTGGCAGGCCATTTTATTAAAGACGCAGATCCTGATCTCACTAGGCAATCAGCAGCAGGCATTACATCTGGTTTCAACCACTTTATCTGACTTAATGGAAAAAGCAGGTACTCAATTACCCTTATCGGTAGAAAGCGATTTAGTGTTATCAGCCGCTAACATTCAATTAAAAGAGGGTCAGTATTATCAAGCCATCACCTCACTTGAACAGATAAAAAAGAAACTCAATGGTGAATCAAAATTGGCCGCTGAACAGTTGCCAGAGTTGCTGAATTTACTCGCCATAGCCTATGACAAATCTGGTCAGACAGATAAAGCAGCTTCAATCCGAGAGCAAAGTCTCAATGCACAAAATGATAGCCCCGCCTCGATGGCAACAGTGATGCAGCTCAATGAATTAGGTTTATATCAACAGCAACAAAACCATCTTGAGCAGGCAGCACAGTATTATCAGCAAGCCTTGTCACAACTGAAGTTATTGGACAAAGAACACAGTATTGAACAAGCCACCATTTTAGGTAATCTCGGCGCGTTACAACTGGCGACACATGATACAAAAGCGGCTGAAGCGTCTTTATCGCAGAGCTTAGCGTTATATCAAAGTATGCAGGAAAGACCTGTTGAGGCAGCAGGCATTGCCGGTTATCTCGGCACTTTGTATTACAACAAACGACAATTTGCTAAGGCCGAAACGGCTTTTCTAACCGCCGTAGAGAACTTGCAAAAGACCCAATCTACAACAAATGAAAACATGCTACTGGCTTTACAAAATATACAGTCGCTTTATATCGCTTGGGATAAGCCTAGTAAAGCCGCTCAGTACAATCAAGCCATCCAGAAGATTAAACAACTACTTCAATAAAAATCAGCTGCTGCATTACGGAAATCAGCGTCTGCTTCGGTATATCAAATAACACAGACTTTTATTTACAGGATAAACCGATGACAGACCAACTCACTCTTTCAAACGCCTTACGCAGCGAAACACATGACTTACATGAAGTACTGGATAAACGTGTGATGCAATTAAACCCGTTTGCAGATAGCGAACATTATCGGGGCTTTCTGCGTATGCAATTACGTCTTCATACTGCAGCAGAACCGCTATATCACAACAGCAATCTCTTAAACTTACTGCCTGACCTCAGCGGTCGCAGCCGTCTTAATGCTGTTTTAGCAGACTGTGAAGATGTTGAATTAAATAAAACGCTGCTCAGCGAAGATCAGCGTATTGCGAGCTATATCAGGATCGCAGATGAACATGAAGGCATTGGCTGGTTATATGCGTTGGAGGGCTCAACACTGGGCGCGGCGATGTTACTCAAACATGTCAAAAACCAACTGAACTTATCTGAAACCTTTGGTGCCAGCCACATGGCAGCACACTCGGACGGACGCGCCACTCACTGGAAACAGTTTAAAGCGATGCTAGACCAACTGGAGTTAACTCCGGCACAACGTGAAAAAGCAATAACAGGGGCAACACAGGCTTTTATTTTTGTCACTGATGCCGTTAACGATGTAATGATAGATGATGCTATAGCGAGTTAAACCATGGTTATAACGTTATTGTGGCGCTTTTTCGCACTGATTTTTCTCGGTATTGCCTTCGCAGGCGTGATATTACCGGGCTTACCCACTACCGAGTTTCTATTGATGGCGCTCTGGTGTTCGGCAAAAGGCTGGCCACAATTACACCACTGGTTATTACATCATCCGCGGTTTGGTCACATGATTCAGCAATGGCAGCAACACCGGGCGATACCCCGACGCGCTAAAGTGATAGCTCTAGTGTCGATGACGATAAGCTGCTGTCTACTGTTTTTAAGTGGACTGCCTCTCTGGGTGAAATGTGTTAGCTCAAGCATGATGGTGGCCGTATTGTACTGGTTAATTACCCGGCCAGAGCCATCAAATGATACAGAAGTTAGTCAGATGAAATTGAAGCAGTAAGACACGCCTGTAAGCCTTTGGCGATATATTTTTCAACCGAGGAGACAGACACATTGAGTCGCTCGGCAATGGCTTTGTAGCTCATGCCATCCAACTGTCTCATCAATAAGGCTTGACGCACATTGGCAGGCAGACGATGTAATAAGCTATCAATTTCGGTCAAGGCTTCTATCATCAACGCCTGAGTTTCAACCGAATGGGCTGTGTCCTCGGGTTGTTGTTTCAGATAGTCCAGATAGGCTTCTTCCACACGCCGACGGCGAAACACATCAATAACCAGCCCTTTAGCAATATGTGTGAGATATTTACGTGCATCTTTTTGCTCAGGTAGTCGACCACTTGTGAGTATCCGTAGATAGGTATCCTGAATCAGATCAGCCGTGGTCTCTGGACAACCCATTCGCCGCTGAATAAATACCGATAACCAACCACGGTGCTCCAGATACAGATTCTCGATTGTGTCTGTGTGGGTGGCACGCATGATGTTCTCCTTAAAAATAGCTATATTTACAAATCTTAACGAGAATCATTATCATCTATAAACTGAAAAATTGCAAATGCCACTTTTAGATAATAGCTAATTGATTTTTATTGGATTTATTCCATCCTAGTCACACCTTTATTGCTAATCAGAATAGCTTAAGTATGGATAAATTCTGTTATTCGTTTTTTAACTGAGATCACACCATGTTTGCCGAATCATCAGGGCAAAATGGTGGCAACCAGTTCTGAAGGAGTGAGTTTGAAGCGTTTTTTAAAGGCAGTAATAAAGTTTGACGGGTGTCCATAGCCTGCAATAAAGGCGGCTTCACCTATGGATTTCTTGTCGACCAATAATGCTTTTTTTGCCATATCCAGACGTCGTTGACGACAGTAGTTATTCACCGTCACCCCATAGGTCGTTTTAAATTTACGTTGTAAGGTACTCACACTCAGCCCTATCGCTGAAGACATTTCTGCAATGGTCATGGATTGCATCATCATGTCATCAATTTGATGTCTTAGTTGGTTTTCCTGTGATGCAGTTGCATAGGATTGATCTGTATTTTGTGGTCTTTCTGCTCGATGAAGTAGGGTTAATACCTTCAAGTTTTCAGCGATCAGTTGAAAGATGATCGCCTCTTTCAGTAACTCATCCTGAAGAGATGTGTGTTGGGCTTTAAATAAATAATCACTGGCCAGCTTTGCAACAACATCAGAAGCTTGCCAATGGTAAAAAGCAGCATGGTCATGAAATAGCTGTTGAATATGATGCCTTTCGTCTGGTGTAGTCGCTCTTTGCTCAAGCCATTGTCGTTCGATAAATATATTCAGTTTATTCACATGCATACCGCATTCAAAACGGCGACTAAGCACTTCAGGTTGGTTAATAATAAAAGCGGAACATTCCACACTGCCCTCACCAAGACAACCTAGCTGATAGCGTTGTGAGCCAAGCGAAAATGACACTTTTCCATCAAATAAGATAGTCATGCTGATCGCCGGAGGCAGTTCTGCAAAGCTGGTTCTATCCGACATTTCTATTAAGTTACCGGCATGCACAGACAGACCATGTCGATCAAAATGATGATGAAAGAGGCCTTTTAGAATGACTTCATCCTGAGCCGTGTCTTGTGAAAAACTGACGTAACGTACATTCATTCGATTCAGCTCAGACAGATAAACCATATTATCCAGTGTTGCCGTCACCTGATTGTCTTGTTTGTTTGACGAAGAGTCATTCTGTTCGACATCGGTAAAACCTGAGTCTTCATCTGATACCCCTATTTCATCTGACTGATGATTTTTCATAACACTATGACGTTTACTCATAACTCTTTTAAGGAACTTAGCTGTTAGCCTCATTATATAATGATAATGATTTTCATTTACAAAAATAAGAAAGAAATCGTTCAACGCTTATTGTTAAGGGGATTTATGAAAAAACATATTTTAACAGTCACGATCTACGCATGCCTCAGTACACATGTGCTGGCTGAGGACAACACAACTCATCCGATAGACAAAGCAAATAACCGCGTGCAACTCAACAATATTGTGGTTAAAGGTGAAAAAGAAACAAAAACCCTGAAGGACACCTCCTCCTCCGTCGCTGTCATCCATGAAGAGGAACTCAATAGTACTCAATATCAGTCGTTTCAGGATGTCATCGCAACCGTACCAAACGTCGTCGTTGAAACTGGAGCCGTGCCAAATGTTCGTGGCATCACAGGTAATGGTGCTGCCGGTGGCTTTCTCTCGGTCACTGGTGGAGCCAATGCTAGATTCACCACACTGATTGATGGGGTAGCACAACCCTTTGTCGCCGATCTTACGGGTAGCTCAGGATTATGGGATTTGGAACAAGTTGAAGTTTATAGAGGACCACAATCGACAAATAATGGCCGTAACAGTATCGCCGGTGCGATGTATATCAAAACGAAAGATCCCTCTTTCGATTGGGATGGAGCAGTACGCTTAGGCTATCGTAATAAAGATAAGTACTTTGATAAGGCGGTGATGCTTTCAGGTCCAATTATCGAAGATACACTAGCCTTCCGGTTTGCTGGGCAGGCTGTTGATGGAGAAACAACAACCAGTAATGAACCATTTAGCACCAATCCAACCAACCTAGATTTAAATGAACTGGATACTCAACAAGGTCGGTATAAGCTACTTTGGACACCAACTGATGACTTTAAGGCCTTGTTTACGTATTCAAAATATAAAGAAGAAGGCGATGCTGGCAGACGTTACTTCAGAAATGATGGTGTGGGTGGCTACAATAAAATTGACTCTTTAATTCGCGATATGGACACCGAAAACGAAACATTTAGCCTCGACATGTCATATCAACTCAACGACAGCATGTCAGTCGATATGCTCGTATCTAAAATGAATTACCAACTTAGTTTTGATAGCTATGACCCTCTCCCTTCCTCAAAGCAATCTGCCAACTTTAGTGAAGATAACAAAGACGTCGATCTCAAACTCAATTTTGGCCAGGATAGTAACGTTTTCAATGGCTTAATAGGACTCTCATATTTTAAGCGTGATCAATCCATTAAAAGTCTTGGTGGCAGCGTTTATTCTGGAGATGATGACAGCAATGCCAAAGCACTCTACTCCGAACTCAATTTTGGTTTGGCAGAGAAATGGATCTTAACCACTGGGCTTCGCTATCAAAAAGAAGAGCAGGATCGTCATTTCGATTATACCTCTCGTAACATCTCTGCAGACTTGAAAGAAGATAATAAAATTTTGTTACCTTCTGTCGCGCTTAAGTATGCATTTTCAGACACCTCAACTGTCGGTATAAGTTATAGAAAGGGATATAACTCAGGCGGTGGTGCATTAGACATTACTGCCGGTGATTATTATTACTACGATGAGGAACGTGTGGATACATACGAAATCTTTAGTCGTAATGAATTTGATGATGGCCGATATACACTGAATGCCAACCTATTCTTTAATGAATATGATGGTTATCAGGGTGTTTCCAGCCGTCGTATCATTAATATCGATACTGCCGAAACCTATGGCGCCGAGTTAGAGGGTGTTGCATGGGTAACTGATGATATTGAAGTGACAGCCTCATTAGGACTATTACACACTGAAGTTATTGATGGTGGTGATGACTACACATCTGCGACGGGCAATCAACTGAGCACGGCACCGAAAAAAACAGCCAACCTCGGGGCAACCTACTTCCTGACCGATAATTTTAATTTCGGAGGCAATATTCAATATATCGGTGGCTATTATGGTGATATTGATAACTCGGACGATCAAAAAGTAGGCGGTTACTCCGTGATCAACCTTCGAGCAAACTATGAAATAGGTCAATTATCACTTTCTGCTTACGTCAACAATGTAACAGACAAATATGCTGAGCGTGTTGTTTACCCTATTACCGCACAATATACACAAGGCTTTAAGGATGTGATTGACCCTCGTACAGTGGGTATAGCCGCCACATATTCGTTCTTTTAAGTCTTAAATCACAGCAAAAACCAAGCAGCCGTTATCGAAGGCTGCTTGGTTTTTTTCGAGAGCCTATAGTATGTCCATTTATTCCTATGTCGCATTACTACTATCGTTTGCCGGATGTGTGTGTGTTTATTTAGCATCGCGGCATCAACTTTGGTTAAAAAGCACCATAACCTGGCCCGCGCCAAGGCTACGTCATAGCGGATTGATACTGCTCATTATAAGTCTGATGTTAGTCATCAGCTCAATGCAGGCGGTAGCGGGCGTGTTCATGCTCATGGTCTGGGTGATGCTACTGCTTGTGTTATTTCCATATGTAGGTGCCTGGAAATCACTTAGGAGAACACGCTAATGGCTGACTCTTCATTTCGAACAGACTGGCTCAGTAAATCCCTAGCCGGCATCCTTTTAGGCTTTTTGGCAGCGATGGCCATCTGCGGTTTATTTTTCCTGCTGCCACTGCCCATCGGGCCAAGTGCCGAAGCCCAACTGATGATGTGGTTAGTGGGACCTGTCTGGCTTGCATTACTGAGTACCTGCTTTTTATTTCGCTCTGGCACTCGCGCCTGGTTTTGGCTGGGACTGACTAATGTCGTGCTGTATGCACTGTATTTTTTATTTAAATTATTCTGAGATAAATCCCACATGAAAGTAAAAGCAGACATTCTTCGCACCTATAGATCGCTGCATACGTGGGTTGGTATTGTCAGTGGCATGGCATTGTTCATCGCGTTTTATGCGGGCGCATTGACCATTTTTAAAGAACCCATCAGCCATTGGGCAACGCCTCCCCTTCAGCATTCAGAGTCAATTAGTTTATCTGCCGTTCCTTCTGTGCTTGGCCGAGTTATAAAATCCCACCCGGAAGCCGCTCAGCGCATACAATTAAACCTAAACCCTGAAACACATCACACACAGCAAATCATGTGGACAGTCGAAGGTGAAAAAGGCGGGGATCATGATGTTTCCTCACTGCGTTATTTCAGTGCACAGTTGGATGAACACCAAGACTTAGTCACGACAGAAGTTTATCCAGCCACTGTTGCTCAATTTATTGACACCCTCCACCGGGTTGTAGGTCTACCTGTAGACAGTGATCCAAACCGCTGGATTATGGGTATTTTTGCCATTTTGTATACCCTGGCACTGGTATCAGGTTTAATTATTCTATTACCCATTTTGGTGAAAGAACTCTTTGCTTTCCGTCTAGGCAGAAAACCAAAGCGGGTCTGGCTTGATGCCCATAATGTGGTGGGTGTGACCAGCCTGCCCTTTCACTTGATTATGGCGATAACGGCCTTTGGGTTTGCTTATCATGATCTTATTTACGATGCACAGGACAAACTCATTCACGAGGGCCAGTTGCGTCAGGCATTATTTTCCAGTGCACCCAAGCCGAATCCTGAACAAAGTACGGATCCCGCTACCATGCTATCGCCAGAAGAATTACTGGCAACCGCCAAAGAAATCGCCCCGTCATTTGTCCCCTATCAACTGGAATATGCAGGCATCACCACGCCGCGGGCCAGCGTGATGATTTGGGGAAATGATGCTGATGCTATCACTCCCAGAGCACCAGGCGGATTTATCGCAATCAATCCATACAGTGGTGAGGTGCAATCTACCGATTATTTACCCGGTCAACAACCAGGAGAGATGATTGCTGTTAGTAGCTTCTTTGCCTTGCACTTTGCCACCTTTGGCGGCTCGCCAATACGTTGGGCTTATTTCATTCTAGGCTTAGCTGGTGCATGGCTGTTTTATACAGGCAATTTATTGTGGGTAGAAAACCGACGTCGTCACAGCAAGCCTGATGGCAGGCTGTTTAATCAACGCAAAGATGTCAAAGTCATGGCCTCACTCACGGTTGGAATTTGTCTTGGCAGTGTCTGTGGCATCTCGTTGATGCTGGCCAGCAGTAAATGGTTGGCATTAGAAGCACAGGCCACATACCTCCATTTCCAATGGGTATATTACTTGACGTTTTTTGCCACTATTGCATGGAGCTTTATTCGTGGAGCCGCAAGAAGTTTAGTTGAATTGCTCTACGCTGCTGCCACTCTTACTGTCGCCATTCCGGTTACCAGCTTACTTAGCATCATTATTCCATCAACAGGGCTGTGGATGCATACCGATTTGAATACATTGATGGTCGATATAGTGGCTTTCATCATGGCTGTTGGCTTTGGATTATTAGGACGAGCGACATATAAACGTGTTTATCACAGTCAAATCATTGACAGCGTCTGGTCTTACCGACCTGCACTTCGCTCTTTATAAAATAGGTATAGAGCAGAGGTTTTAATGTTGTATTTGCCCATATCGTCACCAGATGTTTATATACAATGGAGGCTTATTAAAAACAAATAGAAACACAGAGAGAAAATGTATGAGCAGACTCTATAATGATAAACACCGCGCCCTTCAAGATAGTTTCAATAGCCGTGAACTGGCTGATCGGGTGGAGGAAGTCGCCCTTGTCACAGAGATAGATGACAATGCTAAAGCCTTCCTTGAAAGTCGCGATATGTTCTTCCTGACCACGGTTGATGAGCGTGGTCGGCCAACCGTGTCTTATAAAGGTGGCGAAGCTGGACGTTTTATCAAAGTGCTGGATGAAAAAACGATTGCCTTCCCCAGTTATGACGGCAATGGCATGTATTACTCGATGGGGAATATTCAAGGCAACCCTGAAGTGGGTTTATTATTTATTGATTTTGAGAAACCACATCGAATTCGTGTGCAAGGTAAGGCCATCGCCTCAAGTGACGATCCACTTATGGGAGAGTGGAAAGAAGCTGAAATGATCGTTCGGGTAACAGTATCTGAACTGTGGCAAAACTGCCCGCGTTATGTTCACCGCTATCAGAAAGTCAAAAACTCCCGTTATATTCCTAAACAAGAATGCAAAACACCAGTCGCCGCCTGGAAACGCGTTGATATGATGCAAGATGTGTTACGTGAGCATGAGTTAAATCAAGTCGCCGATGAAGGTGGCACCATGCCGATTGAAGAATGGATGGGTTATATTCAGTCTGGGGATGAAAGAGCATAACGTCTCAGCAACTTGATGCTGAAAGCAAAGTCCAAAGATGCATAGCCGTGATCATATTACACACTATGAAGATCACCATTCAGGTAAGTTGAGCAGGAAAGGTTTTAAATTAATGAAAAAAGTGGCCTTGTTGATTGCGTTTCTGTTGCTCATCATCGGAGCCTTAAGCCTGATGCCATCCAATGCGACCATCACCTACAATGGCGAGCAAGTTACTAGCCCCTTAAAACATCTCATCGAAGCCGGTGGCATCATTTTTGTGCCCATACTCTTACTTTGTATGGGTATATTATTGGCTTTTATGTTCACAGGCATTGGGCTTATCGTACTGGGTTTCCTGGTTTTTTTCTGTCTCGCCTCTTTTTCTATGGTCTTCCCTTTTCTTCTGCCATTACTCATCCCTTTGTTCATTGTCTGGCTTGTCTTCGCACTCACACGCAAAGATAAAACCAGTGACGCCGTTAATTCAAAATAGAAAACAACGTTATCTGTCTAATTAATAAATAGGTCTATCAATGACATAGCCATCAAATTGATGGCTATGTCATCTCTTTCTAGAAGTCCAGCGAATAACCAATGGTTAATGTTCGGCCACGGCCTTTAAAGTTACGGGTATCTGAGCCATAACTGGTTTGGGATGAGTAGCTGAAATAATCCTTATTGAGCAGGTTTGTTACTCCAGCATGGATCTTACCGGTAGAGAGTTTATACGCCATAGTGGCATCAATCAGGCCATACGCTTTGAACTGTTCTTCATCATCCCCGGCTTCTTCGTCGAAGTTACGATCAAAGTTATAACTGGCTTGTACAAATGAGGACAGTTTAGGAGTCCATTCAGCCTGCCAGCTGGCAATTAATCGATTGGGTGGAATATTTTGGCCATTCAGATCACTATCGACTTTACCATCTCCGTCAGTATCATGTCGGCCACGAATATAGGAATAACCTAAGTTTAGTTTATGGTCATCATTCACTTTCCAACCTAAATTGGCTTGTGCACCATTGATTTCCTGTTTTTCACGATCAATCGTGTAATCCGTTTTATCGGCGTTAGCTGAGAGTGTAGAACCCAAGTCAGAATCAGATTCATAATAACTGACTTCTAAATTCACTGATTCCCAATTAAAACGCAGGCCAACTTCCCTATTCGTAGTTAGAATGGGTTTCAAGTCCAGCAGGCTTTCAACACTAGCGTTAGACACTTCAACACTGCGCAGCACTCGTCCAACATCAGGCATACCAAAGCCTTCGGAGTAGTTAGCAAAGACACTCATCCAGGATAAAGGACTAACAACAATCCCACCGTTAAACAGTGTTTCACTATAATCAGGATTACCACCTTGAACCGTTACACCACCACCTTTAGCAAACACTGTTTTGTATGTATCTACATTTATTTCCGTATTTTCATAGCGAACACCAGCATTTAGTACAACCTTATCGATTGGCTTAAATTGCAATTGTAAAAAAGGAGCATAATTTTTATGAATGATTTCTGGCGCATAACGTCGTCCAGTCAGTGCCAGGTTTTGTGAGGTGTTATCTCTTAATAAGTCCAGGCCTGTCGTGACTTTTAACTTATCATCAAACAGGCCATCTTTGACTAAGGTAAACTTTGCCCCCTTCTTCACGGACTCAGTTTCAGTCTGATCAATTCTGTCAGGCGCCAATATCGGATCATAAAAACTGCTAGATCCTAGTGCACCAAACAATGCTTCAAACTCTTGTCTGTATGCCTGGGCGGTAAATTCCATCCCAGCTAAATCGTAATTTTGATATTTCATACTGGTGGTTAACACCCGATTGTATGGCGCCTCACCGACAGGGGTTCCTCTAACTGATGTGGTCGGTTCACCTTTTTCAATATCACCATCAACGCTGACATAATCATTGCCACCTTTGACCTGATAACGGTTGAGGGAAGCTTCTATGTGCTGATCATCGTCTATCCAGTAACCCAACTTGGTGAACAAGTCATAACTTTTCGAGTTCATAATGTCACCCTGCACATTATCTACCCCGATTTCGGTGCCATCCGCATCCAGAAACACACCTTGTCTTTCATAACTCAAGCCCAAGGTATATTCAAAGTCATTTTTGCTGCCACTCAAGTTGTAATCCGTGCGATATCCCGAGGTTTCATCACCAAACTCACCGGTAGGTGTCGTCATTTGCACATTCATGCTTTGTTTGAGTGTGTCCTGACTTGGGCGACGAGTAATAAAGTTGATAATGCCGCCTGTCGCACCTAAACCATGAATGGCGCTGGCACCATGAATCACCTCAACGCGTTCGACCATGGACATATCAATGGTGTGGCCATCACGCTGGCCGTCACGCAGAGGATTACTTTGCGGGATTCCATCAATCAGAAATAATGGCGAACGACCACGGAAGGTTTCACCACCACTGGTGAGCTTCTGACGACTTGGCGAGAATGAAGGCAACAAGTTACTCAGAATCTGAGAGGTGTCACTACTCATCTCCATTTGCTGTTCAATCTGCTCACGATTAATCACTGTGACCACTTGTGGCGAATCTTTTAGTTGGGTGTCAGAACGTGTTGAGGTGATCAACATATCGTCTAATTCAACACTTTGTTTTTGTTTGGGTGTGACGGCAACAGGTGCTGATTTTTTGCTAATGGAATAACTGCCATTGGCTAATAAGGTCGCCTGTAAACCAGTATCAGCTAAGAGCTGAGTGATTAACGTAGATGGCGTGGCCGACCCCTGAAATCGGCCGGCCTGAATACCGGCGACGACATCTGGGCTAAAAGAGACCGTAATCCCACTTTGTACAGCAAACTGATTGAGGGCTGATTCAAGTGATCCGGCCTGAATATTAAAACGTTGTTGTTGAGTCACATTGTCTGCATGACTGATGTTGATAATAAGATCGGTGCTCACCAAAGCAGTAGTTAGCATTCCTGCCATGACGAGTTGTCGACTTAATGGCGATAAGCTTAAGGGTAAGAAATAGGCGTGTTTCATTCTTGGTCCTGTTAATTAATTTAGATAATACGGTTAGCGATAACGCTCTTATCTAACAGGCCGAACGAGAAACCAGAATCGTAAACCCCTTAAACAAAAAAATAGTCAGGCAGGTTCAACTTGCGCCCAATAGCGGGTGAAATAACGGACTTTAACAGGTAGGGTACTACTGAGATTTTCTAATACAGATGACGTATTGTTGATATTAAATGCTCCAGAAATACGTAGAGAAGCCACTGCAGCATCACAGCGTAGCGCCCCTTTATGATAGCGAGCCAGTTCATTGATAAACTGATCCAATCGCCAGTTACTGACAATCAACATACCCTGTGTCCAGGCATCCATATTCACTGGCATTAAATTTAACGGGCTATGTTTTAATACATCAAAACTCATGCAATGTCCTGCCTGAACTTTGACCGCTTTAGTAGCTTTTTCGGACTTCACTTCCACAGCATGTTTACTGACACCGACCCAGGTCTCTCCATCATTACATCGAACCTGAAACCGGGTGCCTAGTGCCTTCACTGCTCCTTGTGCCGTTTTTACAATAAAATCTTGCGATGGCACGCCTTTGCCAGTCTCAATAATGACTTCACCACGGTATAAGGTTAACTCCCTGACATTGTCACTGAAGTTAACGTCTAAGGCGGTACTTGTATTCAGATACACTTTGCTGCCGTCAGCCAGCTCTATGGTTTTACGCTCGCCTGTACCCGTGCGGTGTTGTGCAACCAGACTAGACAGTGCTCTCTGTTGATAAGCCACGCCTCCAGCACTTCCCACGGTTAATACCACGACCAGTGTTTTGATTAACTGGCGGCGCGAGTGACGCGCTTTTCCCAAGGTCTCATGTCTGATTTCAGTCGGGACTAATTGCAATTGTTTTTGTAAACGTTCCACCCGTTTCCAGGCATCATAATGACGGCTATCAGCAGCGAGCCAAACCTGATGTGCTTCGTGTATGACGTCTCCAGGCTGTGCATTCCGAAGATCCACAAACCAACTGGCGGCCTGAGTCAAAATATCTTCATTCAGCTTCATCGTTTAATCTTCGATCAGTAACAGACACTGCGTCATGGCTCGAATAAAATGTTTTCGAACGGTCGTTACCGACACATTCAATTGCCTGCCAATTTCAGCGAAGGTCAACCCGTCCAGCTGGGCCAGCAGAAATATTTGTCGCCCCCGCTCACTCATCGTATCTAGCATGTGTTCGATCTGTAATAAGGTATCGATAATAAGGTGATGTTCTTCTGCCGAAAGAATATGCTGCTCGGGCTGAACTTCCAGTGCATCAAGATAGGCCTGTTCAACAGTGCGACGACGAAAAAAGTCGACCAGCAAACCACGTGCAATACTACTTAAATATGCTTTGGGTGAGTTGAATTCATGCTCACGCCCCTTTATCAATACCTTGATAAAAGTCTCCTGCGTGAGATCTTGAGCTTGCTCAACATTATTTAATCGAGAACGGATCCAGCTCTGAAGCCAATGATGATGCTCTGAATAAAGTGATTCCAGTGTTTGCACAGCCATTATTAATAGAACTACTTCACAAGTGATAATGAGATACATTATCGTTTTGGAAATTATTTAGCAATAGTGGTGTTATCTGTGCGTTTGATTTTTAAGGATTATTTTTAATAAAAAAATAGCAGTAGCCTTTCAGTTCTAACTTGGCTCGCCAACCACTTTAAGTTTAGTAGCAATAAAGTCTTTATGAGAGACATAAAGCAAACTGGAGAGCTTACGAATCACATGCTCTTCAATGTCTTGTAATTCGTGATCCGCCCAGGCAATTTGCCAGAGCATTTCAATCAGTTCAATTTTCTCTTGTTCATTAAATTGCTGATTAATATCGGCCGTAAAGTGATAAAAGTCGGTGGCTTCACCGTGAGCTCTTTCCGCTTCAGCAATCAGTTTCTCCGCATCGCTGTCTTCAACATCAAACTGACTGGCAAGGATCTGCTGCAACATCGCCTTTTCTGTTTCATGTTGCTCATCATCCACCGCAATGATTTCAATCATCAACGCGACGGCCGCCAATACTTTAGACTGCTGCTGATTCGCTAAATAAGCATCGGTATTATCACCTAAGGTAGATGAAAATATCTGTTTTAGTTTTTCAATCATAGTTTTCTCCTGCAAGCAAAACCGACTGCCCGCAGGTGAATAAAGTTCATTTTTTATTAGCCGGACTGACGATGACGGCAGCTTGATAGCGTGGTTTGCCGTAGCCAATCATGCGGTTAAACTCTTTGTGGGTGACGGGAATGTAACCACTGTCGGTGACACTTTTATTATCATCCCAGTCCACATCCGGATCATGAAAATACACAAAGGTATCGGAGACAGACACCACCAAAATCCAGTGAGGTGATTTACTCTGATTGAGACGATAAGAACTAATCAGAACCAACGCTAATGAACCTTTGGAGAGGTACTCTCTTAGCAAAGCCGAATCCACTGGTGCTTTCACTTGTTTGATATCAGATCGCGCTATTTTTTCAATAAAGTCCTGATGCACACATTCAATAACGGACTTCTTTTCTTCGCTACGCACACCATTGATAAAAGGAATATCGTCTGAGTTACAAACCAAGGTAGTTTTCAAACCGCGCTCATTAGCAGCTAGTGCCAAACCTTGTGGACTGCAGCCACCATGACCGGATGTCATAAAGATAGTGGTCGCTTCACGCCATAACTGCAATTCAAGCTGACGAGTGAGGGCTAACTCCGCATCCATACTCTTCATCGCCATCATCAGGCAAGCCGGTCCACAGGTAAAGTCGGTCGATTGAGAGTAATGTGAAACTTCAGGATGAGTCACTTCTGGTACATGATGCAGCACTTTCATCATGCGGATAGCATCTGCATGATCCTCATAGAAGTCGCTGACAATATCAAACGGCTGATACCCCAACTTCTCATATAGCTTGATAGCGCCAAAATTATCAGGACGAACTTCTAGACGCAGAAAACTTCGACCGTCATCCAGTGCCTGCGTCTCGGCTTCCTGCATTAATTTGGCAGCAATACCAGCTTTGCGATAATGAGCATCAACCGCTAATGAGTAAACACGGCCAAGCGATGTGCCTTGTGAGTAAAGTAACAACACATAGGCCACCAACTGGTCGTTGCTTGTGGCCACCAGCAACAAATTGTGGCCTTTTTTGATCATCCATTTGAAGCTGCGCCTTGAAATACGATCTGTTTCAAAGCACGCTTCTTCTAACTTGCTGAGCGCGTTAACGTCATCAAGCGTCGCCTCGCGGAGTAAAAACTCAGCGGGCGTTATGGTTGGCATGTTCAGTGAGTCCATCTAATGCCATTTCGATAACCTGGCGGCCACGGAAAAGAACCAGTTCCTGCCATTGTTTTTGATCGGGGCAGAAAAAGTCCTGCATAGCATGTTTTACTTCCATGGTGGCATCATCAGACCAGTCAATTTTGCCTTTTTGTTGTAGTTTTTGATCATCAGATAACACCTGCAACATCTGCTGAGTACCAAATGTGCCGAACTCTAAGGTAATAAAACAGATGTTATCGCCTTGTTTATGCCAATAGTAATCATGTAAGCCAAACTTCAAACCTGAGCTGGATGTGCCCAAAGAAGGTTCTGTCACCGTAGCGCCAAATAATTCAACCGCATATTGATGTCCTTGACTACCCACATCGTGCTCACAAATAAGCTCACCAAAACCATAGGGGCCAAGACCACTGTGAATATCGATCACAATCACTTGTTTACGCTTGGCCGGTTTAATCTGAGCTACTAATTGCTCAATCAGTTGACGAGACCAGCTTGGCTCTTTACCACCATAGTAGGGGGCTGAAGGTTGCTCATATTGGCCTTCTGATAATAAATCAAATTTTTCTCTATCTTGGGCCACGGTGTGGATATCTGTTTTACCCTGCTCAAGCTCTTTCCAGATTTCAGCACCTTTCGATGCTGGCAGCTCGCTCTCAAAATCAACAAAGTTACGATTGAGATCAATACCTTGATCATCACCACGGCTGGCCCAGGCAAACCCCCAAGGGTTAATGGCATGAACAAGTATCACACACACATCGGGAGGAAGACGACGATAACGCGTGACAAAATCCGCTTGAATGGCAGAACCGACACCACCTTCAACCCCATGCAGACCAGAAATCAGCACGATGACATTTTCTGCTTTTGGATTGCCCGCCCAAGCGATGTCACAAAATAGCTTTTCGTTTTTAGGGCCTTTTAGTGGATGAGGATGATGCGTTAACCTTTCAATAATCGAGCTGGTTTCAACATTATTGATGAATTTATCTCTTGCGCTGGAATAGCGCTGCGAAAATACGCTTAAAACTGCATCTGCATACATTTTAACGGGCCTCCTGTGCAAAATTTTCGCGAAGGATATGTGAGTTTTGCCATTTTGACCAGCAAATAAAAAGGGATGCAAAATTTTTTATCACATCCCCTGTCTATTCACTTTATGATTCGCTTTTAAAAAGCACCACTATGCGACCAACAGTAAGGACAAGCCATGACTAAGCACTTGATAATAGTTGAAAATATTGACGATTGGAGTCCTTACTTCCCCAGCGAGCAAGTAATTGATGTCGATACCTATCTACAATCCCTGTCGCAAAATACACACTCACCTGCGCAAATCCTTAATTTATGCCGAAGTCTGGATTATCTCAGCCGCGGCTATTATTGCTCGATGGTGGCTGAAGCACGCGGTCATCGTGTATTACCCGGTCTACGGACGATTAACGACCTGTCCCGTAAAAGTCTTTACGCCTATGATCTGTCGGACTTATCCACACAATTGGATAAGCAGCTCAGTACCACCTCAGCCGAAAGTTTTGTATTAAAAATCTGTTTTGGACAAACGCCCGTCACCTCATTACAAAAACTAGCCCGACAAATATTTGAACAATTCCCTTGCCCGATTCTGGAAGTCGAGTTTAGTTTTAACGCCCACTGGATTATCAGCCAGATCAAAGCCGGTGCGATTAATAAACTGACTGAAACAGAGCAAGACTTCTTTGCTGAAGCGCTGGATAGCTTTAGTCATCGCTTATGGCGAAAACCAGCCAAACGCCGTCAATTTCGTTACGACATGGCCATTTTACATAACCCTAAAGAAACGATGCCACCGAGCGATATGGCAGCTTTGAAGAAGTTCATTAGCAGCGGTCGCCGTATTGGTATTGATGTGGAACTGATCACGCCGAAAGATTACATCCGTCTCGCTGAATATGATGCCTTGTTTATTCGTGAAACCACGGCCACACATAATCACACCTATAAGTTTGCCCGTCGCGCAGAAAGTGAAGGCTTGGTGGTCATTGATGATCCAACCTCGATCATTCGCTGTACCAATAAAATTTATTTAAAAGAACTGCTATCCGCTAACAATCTACCAATGCCGGATTCACACCTGCTATATCGCAATGATACGGCTGGTTTAGACAAACTCTGTGAGACAGCGACCTTCCCATTGGTAATGAAAATCCCTGACGGCGCTTTTTCAAAAGGTGTGATTAAGGTGAACAACGCGGACGAACTTCGCGAGCAAGCGCCCGCCTTCTTTCAGCAGTCGGCTATTATTCTGTTACAGGAATTTATGTATACCGATTATGATTGGCGTATCGGTATGTTTAATAACAAACCTATCTACGCCTGCCAGTACTTTATGAGTAAAGGACATTGGCAAATCTACAATCACAACACCAAGAAAGGCACATCCAGTGGTAAATCTTCCGCTATCCCTATGAGCGAAGTTCCTGAAAAAGTACTGAAAATTGCGACAAAAGCCGCGAAGTTGATAGGAAATGGTCTGTATGGCCTCGATATCAAACAAAGTGGTAATCGTATTGTGATTATTGAAATCAATGACAACCCCAGTATCGATAGTGGTGTTGAAGATAATTATCTCGGTATGGCGTTATACGATGACATTATGCGAGAGTTTTTAAGGCGGCTGGAAGAACGCCGGGCTGCCAGCCATTAACCTGCTGTTACAAACAAAAAAGGCGCTGAAATTCAGCGCCTTTTTTGTTTAACAAGCCCTTTCTAGCTTAGAAGCTATAACTTGCCCCGACATGAAGGTAACGTTTTTCACCAACGAAGTAGCGATAGCCATCAGGGTTTACACCAGGAATTGGTCTGAAGTCAGCACGTTCGGCATATTCAGTATTAAATAAGTTTTGAACTCTTCCATATAGTTTTAGGTTTTCAGTTAATTGATGCGAGGCATGAAGATTAAACACATCATGTCCATCATACTTAGCAGTATTCCCATCATTAATGTAATACTCACCCATATGTTCCCACTCTAACTCAGCACGACTTTTTGGCGTGAAATTCCAACCCAATCTGACATTCGCCATCTGTTTAGGTGCTGTTACCAGATAGTTGCCGCTCTCAATGTTACTGTAGTCATCTGAGCTTGCTCTGTTGAAATCATATTCATGTTTAGCAAAGGTTAGATTAGCCGCCACATCGAACTGACTGTTAAAGGGATAGAACATACCGAGTTCGAGACCAGTATGTTTTGTCTTGCCATCATTGACGTTGATATCGTTGCTATCCGTAAAGAAATAATCTTTCTTTCTCATATGATAGGCAGTGATTTCATACTGGAACCCTTCCCCAACTTTTCTGACACCGACTTCGATACTGTCGATTTGTTCAGAGTCTGCTCGATCACCATTATTGTTCTGAATTCGATATAGATCGGTTGTCTGAGGAGCACGGTTACCTCGAGCATAGTTAATAAATGCAGAAGTATCATCCGTTAACTCTTGTACTAACCCTAATTTAGGACTCAGATTATTAAACGAGTCATCACGTGATTCAGGGCGATAATATCGACTTGTTATCACACCAGATGTTGTATTGTTAGTGTAATCGTATTTGGTGTATTCATAACGTACACCTGCAATTAGGCGTGTTTTATCTAAGATTTGCCATTCAGTATGGGCGTATGGCGCAATAACTGTTGCATCAACGTCATAATCATAATGCACGCCTGGAATGAAGCCTCTGACTGTGGTTGAATTATTTTGGACTTCTTTTAATTGCCCTTCTGTGTACTCAAAGTCAGTACCCAAAATGATTTTATGACCACCATCCAGCTCTTTTGTATAGGAGCTTAACAAGCCAACACTACTGTGTTTATTGCTCTCAACTGGCTTACCCGGAGAGAGGAAATGCATCAAGAAATTCATCTCAGTATGTCGAACATAAGGTGTCAGCGTGAATGAAGATGTATCACTTAATTCATGAATCCACTCAGTAGATAAACGATACGACTTGGCGTCACGATAAGCTTCAGGATTGGGATTTTGACGAGACAAGCTTTCATCTTCATAGACCTTATATCCCGTAATATAACCAGCAGTTTCTTGATTCAGGTTGGTATAGCTGAATAAGGTTTTAAAACTATCCACATCACCCAGATAATCATGCCGGAATGAGACTTTCTGCTGGTCGTAACCGGAGTCACTGACATAACCACCATCAGTGGTGCCATTCACGCTCAAACGGTAACCATGTCTACCAACGGTGTCACTTATCGTGGCTTTAGTTTGATATAAGTCATGTGGACCGATTGAAAAATCAATCTGACGCTCTAAATCCAAAGATGGCGCTCGGCTTAATACGTTTACCAAGCCATGAACCGCATTAGAACCATATAAC
The DNA here is from genome assembly GCF_000214595.1 of Methylophaga thalassica MP. Lineage (GTDB taxonomy): Bacteria > Pseudomonadota > Gammaproteobacteria > Nitrosococcales > Methylophagaceae > Methylophaga > Methylophaga thalassica. The sequence goes on from NZ_AFIG01000001.1 coordinate 251,373, forward strand.
GCACTACCCGGTCCGCGAACGACTTCAATACCACCCGCCTGTTCGTAGTTCACTTCAAATAAGCCATTCACATTAGCAAAACCAGCAGCACGAAGCGGGATACCATCTTCAAGAAACAGGAATGACCCCGCGCCAGCACCACCCGTTAATACTGGTGAGCGGATGGAAGTTAAATGCTCTTGTCCATTACCATGTTGGATATTGACACCACTTACGCGATTAAGAATTTCGCTGATGTGATCGGGGCGCACAAGATCAATTTCTTCTTCTGATATCTTGCCAGTATTCCCGGCTTGCTCCAGCAATGGTGTCTCTGAACGTGTTCCTGTCACTACCATGCCACCAAGCGATACTTCATTATCACTCGTTTCTTCGGCAAAGGCGGGTTGCCACATTGTCGTGGCTGCTGCAGCCACCATTAATGTCAGTTGTTTTTTTGAAAACATAATCCAATTCTCTCTTGTAAATATTTATTAATCCCGTGATTGGGGAAAATTTTCCCATACAGGCTGTTTTAATTCATCAGAAAAATCCCTAAACCCATTGAAAACAGACATTCAAATCCCCAATTACATGATCAAGATCAATTTCAGGTACATAATCCATTTATGGAATACAAAGACTATTACAAAATTTTGGGTGTCGGCCGCGATGCTTCTCAGGACGAGATAAAGAAGGCCTACCGGAAGCTGGCCAGAAAATATCACCCCGATGTCAGTAAAGAAGCGAACGCTGAAGACAAATTTAAAGAAGTAGGTGAAGCCTACGAAGTCTTACGTGACGAACAAAAACGAGCTCAATACGACCAATTCGGCAGTAATTACCGTCACGGCCAATCATTCAATCCGCCCCCAGGCTGGGATGATCATGCCGGTTTTGGTGGTGGCAACTTTAGCAGCTTCTTTGAAAACATGTTTGGCGGCATGGGAGGAATGGGCGGCGGCATGGGAGATAACTTCTTTGCCCGTGGTGAAGATGTAAATGCCAAAATTACTATTTCTCTGGAAGATGCATTTAACGGTGCCACCAAAACAATTCGTCGTCCTGCCGGCGCCAGTCAGTCAGGCACGATTAATGTAAAAATCCCGGCAGGCATTGCCTCCGGTAAGAAAATACGCCTTTCAGGCCAGGGTAAATCAGGCGGTGGCGGCAAGTCCGGTGACTTGTATCTTGAAGTAAACATTGCACCACATCGTCATTTCCGTCTGGAAGACAAAGATGTGTATCTGGATTTACCTATTGCGCCATGGGAAGCGGCTTTAGGTGCCAAAGTTACCGTACCCACCTTAGCAGGAAAAATTAATCTGACCATTCCGGCTGGTGCTCGTAGCGGTCAAAAAATGCGGCTGAAAGGACGTGGATTACCGGGCAAAGAACCTGGCGACGAATTTGTGGTCTTGCAAATAATGGTGCCGCCTGCTGACAGTGATAAAGCGAAAAAGCTTTACCAGCAGATGGCAGAAGAAATGGCTTTTAACCCGCGAGAGTCGCTGGAATAATTTTTATCGGGAGGCGTTGTGAAGTTCAGCTTTAAATCATCCGTTGTTTGGTTAGCCGCATTTGTTTTAATTGCCCAGGTCGCATCTGCAGCACTTCCACTTAACTGGTTTTCTGATAAAGGCGAGATGCCCTCTTTGGCGCCAATGCTTGATCGCACCAAACCAGCTGTGGTCAATATTGCCACGAAAAGTGAAGTCAGAGTTCAAGACAACCCTTTTATGAATGACCCTTTTTTCAGGCACTTTTTTAATGTGCCTGATCAACCCAGAGTCAGACAACGCCAAAGTTTAGGTTCTGGGGTCATTATTGATGCCAAAGAAGGCCTGGTCATCACCAATAATCATGTGATTCGTGGTGCTGATGAAGTCACAGTGTCATTAAATGATGGACGGACCTTCCAAGCTGAGATCGTTGGTAGTGATCCTGCCACCGATGTAGCACTTATCAAAATTCCTGCTGAAAACTTATCTGCCTTGCCACTGGCCGACTCAGACTCGCTTCGTGTGGGTGACTTTGTTGTGGCGATCGGCAATCCTTTTGGTCTGGGGCAAACGGTGACCTCTGGTATCGTCAGTGCACTAGGCAGAAGTGGCCTCGGCATTGAAGGTTATGAAAACTTTATTCAAACTGATGCTTCAATTAATCCCGGAAACTCAGGTGGTGCCTTAGTTAACTTGCGTGGCGAGCTGGTGGGTATTAATACCGCTATTTTCTCACCGGGCGGTGCCTCATCAGGCAATATCGGTATCGGCTTTGCCATTCCCAGTAATCTGGTCAAACAGATCACTGATCAACTGTTAGAGCACGGTGAAGTTCAGCGTGCCTATTTGGGTGTGCAGATGCAGGATATTACACATGAGCTGGCTCAAGCCTTTAATATCCAATCTCAACAAGGTGCCGTTGTCAGTCATGTTATACCTGACTCAGCTGCTGCTGATGCTGGCTTAAAAGTGGGTGATGTGATCACCGCCGTTGATGGTACGCCACTAATGAACGCTGACAGCCTGAGAAATACCATTGGCTTGATGGTTGTCGGTCAAACAGTCAAGCTCGATATTATTCGAAATGGTAAAGCAAAAACCATTAAGGCAACGGTCAAACAGACACGTAAAACCGCTGCTGATGGGCTAGTACATCCGAAACTATCTGGTGCGACCTTTGGTGATATTGAGCAAGACTCACCTTATTACGGGCAAGTAGCAGGTGTGGTGGTTTATTCAGTAAAACGTGGTAGCCCAGCCTGGCAAGCTGGTTTAAGACCTGATGACATTATCACTTCAGTGAATCGCCAGCCGGTATCATCACTGGAGCAGTTCAAACCGATGGTCAGCGACGCTAAGGAATTATTATTTAATATCATCCGCGGCCGACGTGCGATGTTCTTATTACTGAAGTAAGCCAAATCATTAAGGAGCCTGAACACTTCAGGCTCCTTTTTTAATCTCTGGTCAAATTAAGCTTTTGGGTGAAAACATAGACACCATTCGTAAATAATGACCACTCTACATGTATTTCATCATCACTCGGTGCATCGATTGAAATCATATATTCCTGATAACGCACACCCGCGTCAGGACCATTAGACGCATACTCTCGCTGATTGGCTTCAATATGACGCCCGTTCACACTTAGGGCATATAAACTTTCCGTATTAATCAGCCCCAGAGTATCTGAACGACTGATTCGTTCAGCAGGAAACTCTTTTTCTAAGCGGGCTTTGAACAAAACAACGCTGCTTTCCTCTACATCCGCTTCAACATTCATGTTTTTATGAAGTTTTTCAGGGTTAGCATCTGAGCCTTTACAGGAAATTTCCTCGCCAGTCCCTTTCCATTTCCCTTTAAGTTGTTTCAAGAACTGTAGCTCTTCAGCGTTCTTATCCACAAGCAGACTCTTGTCATTATTACGATACTCATCCTCCAGTGACTCAGATGTCGGTGAAGCTTGATAACACTCATAGGCGGCCGCTACTGGCGAATGTAAACACCAGCCCAAAATCAACATCAGAAGACAATATTTTTTCATTGCTGAACTTCCATTTATCACGTTATGAACTAGGATCAAATGCTTTTCAGTGGGGGTTGTCAAACTAAACTGACACATTGATGGCGTTTAAAGTGAATTTGCTAAAGTAGAAAACTCATCCGTATATTGGGTGTCATTAGCAGAAGACTCACTGACTATTAAATAAATAGTCACTCTTCACCAACCAATAAACAGGATATTAAGTCTAGAACAATGGAATCTATCTATCAGCAAATCATCAGCCGTAATCCGGGAGAACCAGAGTTTCACCAAGCCTTATATGAAGTGCTTGAAACCTTAACCCCGGTGTTAGAACGCCATCCTGAATATCACGAACAAAAAATTATCGAACGCTTATGTGAACCTGAGCGACAAATTATTTTCCGTGTTCCCTGGGAAGATGATGATGGTCAAATCCACATCAATCGGGGCTTTCGTGTGGGCTTCAACAGTTCGCTTGGCCCATACAAGGGTGGCTTACGTTTTCACCCAAGCGTCACGCTGGGCACCATCAAGTTTCTCGCTTTTGAACAAACCTTCAAGAATGCACTGACGGGTCTGCCTATTGGCAGTGGTAAAGGCGGTTCTGACTTTGATCCGAAAGGTAAATCGGATCGTGAAGTTATGCGCTTCTGCCAAAGCTTTATGACTAGCCTTTATCGTCATATTGGCGAATCAACTGATGTGCCCGCCGGTGATATTGGTGTGGGTGCCAGAGAAATTGGCTATCTATTTGGTCAATATAAACGTATTACTCAACGTTACGAAGCAGGTGTTATTACCGGTAAAAGTCCAGGTTGGGGCGGCACGCTCATTCGTAAAAAATCGACAGGATACGGCGCCGTATTCTTTTGTGAAGATATGCTCAGAGCAGTTCATGGAGAAGAACTAAAAGATAAAATTGCTCTGGTGTCGGGCTCGGGTAATGTGGCCACTTATGCGATGGAAAAGCTCCGCGCTTCAGGTGCAAAAGTCATTGCTTGTTCTGATTCGGGCGGTGTCATCATCGATCAAAACGGCATCGATGTGGATGCCATTATTCGTATTAAAGAAGTCGAAAGACAACGAATCTACACCTATCTCGATAGTCATCCAGATGCTGAGTACATCGAAAACGGGAATATCTGGGACATTCCATGTGATATCGCCATGCCCTGTGCCACCCAGAATGAACTGGAAGCCGAAGATGCACAAAAGCTGGTCGATAATGGTTGTTTAGCCTTATGTGAAGGCGCCAATATGCCCAGCACGCCGGAAGCCATTAAGATTTTGCAGAAAAATAATGTCGCGTTTGCTCCCGGTAAAGCAGCCAATGCCGGCGGTGTCGCATCATCAGCTTTAGAAATGCAGCTGAATGCTACGCACAGTAGTAGCTATGAATATAGTGAAGATCGTTTGCATGAAATCATGAACCATATTCATAAAACCTGCTGTCAGACGGCTGAAGAGTTTGGTGAGCCACATAACTATGTGCTGGGCGCAAATATTGCCGGTTTCAGACGTGTGGCGAATGCGATGTTGGCGTTTGGTCTTATATAGAAAAATGGGCCAGTCCAAATTAGGCTGGCCCGTTTATTTAAAACAATTTCTTAATGCCTGTCACAATGGATAACACAATCACTCCAGCAATTAGGCCAACACCACCGTTAAATAACATGGGCATCATAACCTTCATCACTGCGCCCAACGATGTATTCAATACCTCTAATAAGTGGTGTAAGAAAGGTAATCCATGCACCAAAATACCACCACCGACTAAGAACATGGCGATCATGCCTACTACTGATAGAAACTTCATCAACTTCGGTGCAAGAAATAGAATGACCTGACCCAGCTTGCGCTGGAAACCATCAAACTTGCTACCGCCCTGACCATACTTAATTAAGGCCAGACCAGCATCATCGAATTTGACTATGCCAGCTACCAGGCCATATACGCCTGAGGTCATCACAATGGCTATCAAAGACACGACGACTGCTTGCGTTAGAAAAGTCTCCCCCTGCACAACACCAAGAGCAATCACAATAATCTCAGCAGACAGAATAAAGTCTGTTCTGATCGCCCCTTTTATTTTTTTGCGTTCATAGGCTTTGATGTCGACGTTTTCATCTGTGGTAGCTGCGGCCAGTTTTTTCTTATGCTCGTTATCACTTTCTTCATGTGGTAACCATTTATGGGCCAGCTTTTCCATACCTTCATAACAAAGAAACAAACCACCGAGCATTAATAAGATGGTTACACCAATGGGGAAAACGGCACTAATAACTAAAGCCAATGGCACTAAAATTAATTTATTTAAATAGGAGCCTTTGGCGACGGCCCACACCACGGGCAACTCGCGTTTGGGGTCTACCCCAGTTACTTGTTGTGCATTGAGAGCGAGATCATCACCTAACACACCAGCTGTCTTCTTGGCAGCAACTTTTGTCATCAATGAGACATCATCAAGTAACGATGCTATGTCATCCACCAGCGCTAATAAACCGACACTTGCCATCTTGTATATCCCAATAAAATTTTGTTGCAATAGCCTATGTGTTTAGCGGACAGCTGTCTATGAGCTGCTAAATTGCGAGCAAAAAAAGCCACGACTTTCATCATGGCTTTCATGTTATGAACAGGGGTTATTAGGCTTCGACTTTACGTCTCACTAAAGCAAACAGGCCTAATGCTGGGGCCAATAACCACACGGCCGCAGGAGCCGGTACTGAAGATAGGCTTGGGGCTGGAGCGTCAAAAAGCTGAATGATCAGGTTCGAAGGCATCGTACCTTGATTCAATCGACCACCGAAATTTTCAATAATTGATGCAAGCCTTGTTGAGTCATTGGCAAAACTTGCCGAATTTGTAAGTGATAAATCAAAACGTTGCATGGGAATTTCTACCGACGCAGCTTGAGCTGTACCGATATTCATCAACAAAAATGTTGTCGCTAAAAGTATTTTTCTCATTATTTTAGTTCCTTCTTCTTGCAGCCCAGCCCTCTTATTTTTGGTAAGAACTGTGGCCTCCGTAATCTGGCTCACACCAGACTTGGTGTATTTCAAAATCACTTTGGCATTGTTTTCGAGGAGAAACCTCAGATAAATTTCTGCAAACATTAAAGTCGGTTTAATCAAATAAATGCTGAGTCAGCGTGCACAGAGCTGACTTTTTGCAAAACAAAAAACAGACCTAGGCTAGCTATAAAAGTTCATGAATAAGTGACATAAACGCTTGCGCAGCTGGACTCGGCCCTTTAGACCAGATCATGTATAAAGCGCGTTTTGGTGCCTCTTTTATCGGTATCGCTTTTATACCAGAAAAGTTTGCTGCAACAGGCTCCGGTACAATGCCATAAGCAAGGCCGCGAGCTACTAACTGTTCGATCAAACTGACGTGATCAACCACAAACTTTACATTTGAAGACAGTCCCGCGCTGAGAAATGCCTCATCGGTCTGACGTCGGGCACTGCTATCTTTAGGGTAATTCACCATCGGCTCTGAGGCCAATTGATGAAGAGATAATTCTTTATGCTGACAAAGGGAGTGACTCATTGGCAAAACGGTAACAAGCGCTTCTTCGGCTATACGAATATATTCGTAACCTGATAGCACTTCATCCAGCCAAAGCCCGATAAAGGCGACATCCAAGCGATGATTCAACACATCGGCAATTAGTCGTTCACTGCCTGCGGTTTTTAAGCCAACCTCGACATTAGGATAACGCTGATGGAACTGGGCTAATGAGGAAACGATATCCACCGCTGTCATCGCTGAAATCATGCCAACATTCAAACGACCTGAGACAAGCCCGGAAGTCGCAGTTACGTCCACATAGATTTTCTGTACAGCGTCTAAAGTCCGTTTTGCCTGCTCAACAAACGCCTGCCCGGCTAGAGTTAAAGAGACTTTTCTTGATGTTCGCTCAAATAAGACAACGCCCAGTTCTTCTTCCAGTTTTGCAATCTGATGGCTTAACGCTGACTGAACCGTATGACACCGCTGTGCCGCCAGAGTAAAGCTGGACTCTTCAGCGATAGCGACAACATATTCAATTTGCCTGAGATTCATTTATCTATCTCTTTTTAAGATGACTCTTATGATAACAATACATTTGAATCATCAATATGAACACCGCATAGTATGCCTAACTGACTTAGTAAATGATCTTTATGACAAAGCAACAAACCGTATTAACTCAAGGTCTGGTTTTACTCATGGCAACGGCTACCGGTATTGCCGTAGCAAGTAATTACTACGCCCAACCACTACTAGATACAATCGCTTCTGAGTTTGGGCTAAGCCACTCATCAGCCGGCAATATCGTAACTACGGCACAGCTCAGTTATGGCATTGGCTTACTATTTCTGGTGCCTTTGGCGGACAGGTTAGAGCGCCGCAAGCTCATCATCGTGATGAGTCTATTTGCCACTATCGGCTTGCTTATCAGTGGCTTTTCAACCAATCTGCCATGGTTATTACTTGGTACTGCGATAACCGGTCTCAGCTCCGTTGTTGCTCAAGTTTTACTTCCATTGGGAGCAACGCTGGCCTCTGACCAACAGCGTGGCAAAGTGATTGGCACCATTATGGGTGGATTATTATTAGGCATACTGCTAGCTCGGGTCGTTTCCGGCGGTTTGTCCAGTATGGGTAGCTGGCGTTATATCTATTGGTTTGCATCTGTAGCTATGTTCATCACAACATTAGCTTTAGCTCGCTTTCTACCGTCTTATCACAATAACAATGATATGAGCTATCGGCAGATATTGGTGTCTGTGTTTGGTTTATTTGTGAAAGAACCTATACTCCGTTATCGCTCAATTCTCGGCATGTTGTCATTCGCTCTTTTTAGTATGTTCTGGACGCCTCTTGCCTTCTTATTAGCCAAGCCACCTTATGAATATAGCGATGCCACCATCGGTTTATTTGGGCTTGTCGGCGTAGCAGGAGTATTTGCTGCCACATGGGCCGGAAAGTTAGCAGATGCTGGTAAAGGTGATCTGGGTACACGGCTGGGTTTACTGAGTTTATTAGTGAGTTGGGTAATTCTTTTCAATGCACCAATCTCACTTGTTGCTCTTTTAATCGGCGTATTACTTCTGGATTTAGCAGTACAGCTAGTCCACGTGAGTAATCAAAATAAGATTTATGCTCTACATCCAGACATTCGCAACAGACTTACCTCTGCATATATGACTTGTTATTTTATTGGTGGTGCATTTGGTTCCTGGTTTTCTGTGATGCTGTATCAACATTATGAATGGACGGGTGTAGTGATGGGTGCAACGGGGATCGCACTGATTGCCTGTATTCTGGATTTCACGGTGCGAAAGCATACCCCGAAGTAAGCACTTACAATGAATTTAATACTTGGTTGTTTAGATATTAGATGACCATAAATACAGACTCGCTTGCTTACCCAGTATCGAGAGCGAGTAAACAGAATCACAGGCTCTGGCAGCCGCGCCATAACAAACATGTAGCGGTAATAAATGTTCTTCTCTGGGGTGACAGTAGCGTGCATGAGGCGCCTCTTGCCATTGTTGGAAACGTGCCCTTCTCTCTTCTTCAGTCATATTCTGGCTGGAGCATGTTTCCATCAGCCAATCTTCAAAAGATTGATTCATTTGTTGATGCGCTAGATCCTCTTTTGTGAAAAATGCGCGCATATTGTGGAATGAAAAACCGGAGCCAATAATTAATACATCTTCATCTACACAATCAGCAATAATCTCACCGATCCTTATATGTAGATCTGGATCCAACCCTTTCACTAAAGAGACTTGAATACAAGGAATATCCGCTTCGGGATACATAATCATCAAAGGTACAAACACCCCGTGATCGAGACCTCTTTCATCCTCTAACTCTGTAGTTATATCCGCTTTTTGTAGTGTACCCACTATTTTTTCTGCTAACTCAGGTAGGCCATTACAAGGATATTTGAAAGTATAGGACTCATCAGGAAAACCATAATAATCATAGAGTAAGCCAGGATGTTCTTGATGCGTTAGGCTGACATGGTGGGCTTCCCAATGTGCACTGACCACAATAATCGCTTTTGGCTTTTTGAGCCGTTTAGTAATCTGAGTGAGCGTCTCCACCAACTGATGATGCGTTGGATCACCTAATAAAGGTAAAGGACCACCGCCGTGTGAAATAAAAACAATATCCGCCATCACTCAACCTCAATAAACCATTTTGGCTTCATTCTGCCAAAGTCTGTTCTGATGGGTGATTTCAAACGTTGAGCTGAATCAATCACAATAGCATCGTTGCCTTGGCGTATAAAAACGGCCCAATGCCAGAAGGCATTTCCCGATTTTTCACGCCATTTTAACGCAATTAGTGCTTTTTCAGGTAATTTATCCCATGAATCAAAAGCTGTTTGTTTCTTGCTGGCAGCGATATTTAACGCTGATAATAACTGTCTGATATGAGCAGTCTCTGACCATAATCTTTTATCCTCAGCATAAATGCCGAGCGAATTTGCAAGTTGCTTAGCCTCGGCATAGCTTATCTGAGCAAGATTAGCGCAGGCGGCGATACCACAGCCCGTAGTCTCTTCCTGCACTATTGCCCAGTAGTTTGACTGTGAATTCATGTCGTTGTCTTATCAGTCTTCATCAGGGAGATAATGAGCATAAGATCGGCACACCTTACCTGACGGACCAAAGTGTAGAACCTCAGCTGAAATACCACTGATACCATCGTAAATAAGTGTCAGACTGCCTGCGCCACATAAAATATGCTGAAGCTTAAAATGTAATGACGGATATTTTTCCAGGCCTTTCGCCCAGTAATCACCTATCACTTTTTTCCCCTTAAGCTTACCCGAGGGTTCCCCTATTAATTTCACAATCAACGGTGACGTCATTTCAAAATCGTCATCATAATGCGATAAAATTTGCGTCAGATCGTGACTATTCCATGCCGCAATCCACTCATATGCAAATTGCTCAGCAGCGTTTTTATCCATCAGCTATTCCTAAATTGACCTGTGAAGCAGCTTGGACAAAAAGGATAGAAGAAAAATTGCCCTGTCAGAATAAACAGGGCAATAAATGTATGAATTAGGCTTTTTTAACAAACTCAGATTTGAGTTTCATCGCGCCGATACCATCAATTTTACAATCGATATCGTGATCACCACCTACCAGACGGATATTTTTCACTTTGGTACCCACCTTCACCACCGCAGAAGATCCTTTTACTTTCAGATCTTTAATGACCGTGACGGTATCGCCATCCTGCAGAACATTACCGTTTGAATCACGAATGACACCTTCATCAGCAGAAGCACTACTCTCGGCTTCCTGCCACTCATGGGCACACTCAGGGCAGACAAACATGGCTTGATCCTGATAGGTGTATTCAGAACCACAGGCAGGACAATTAGGCAGATCGCTCATAAAATTTCCAGATAAACAAAAGGGTTATTCTAACCGATATGAGATCAAAAACCTGATTTATCTGTATAAAAAAGGCCCCTTTCGGAGCCTTTTATTTCTAAAAAATTATGATTAGAAGTGGTAACGAACGTTTGCTGTTACGTTTCTACGTTCGCCAAAGCCGCAGTCGAAGCCTTCTGCACGGCACCATGCAATATACTCGTTATCTGATAGGTTCTTAGCATCAAGTGATAAGTCCCAATTTTTATAACTATAACCAATCATTGCGTCATATAACGTCACTGATGGTACTTCTGGTGCACCACCTGAGCCTACATTCGTACCGATATAACGAACACCAGCACCAACGCGCCAATTAGTGTCAAAGTAATATTTATTCCACCATGAGGCTACCTTTTCAGCAACAAAAGCTAGGCGTTCGCCTGTTTCAGCATCATCAGCATTCATATCTGTATAAGAAAACTGGGTCTCATATTTATTCCAGCGTTTATTAACTTGTAACTCCCAGCCATCAATCGTTGCTCCAGTTTGAGAAACACCTCCAGGAGTGCTACCTTGCTTGATACGCTTATTCTGAGTGATATCAAAATAAGCGGCAGTGATAGCTAGGGTTTTATCTTCAGATAGATATTTAAAACCATATTCTCTTTGTACACCTGTTGTTGGATCAAGTGTATTAGCTGCTGCGGTACCGTCAGTCCCCAAATTCATAGTGAATGCTTCAGCATAACTGGCATAAGGCGAAAAGCCATTGTCGAACCGATACATGATTCCAGCTCTGCCAGTTGTCTCTTTTTCATCACTTTTTGTATTTGGCCCAGATACTGCCAATAAAGTATTTTTTGCCCAATCACGTCTTAAAGCAGCTGAGAGCACAACTGGACCAATTTCCATGTGATCAGCAATATAAAAACCTGTTTGTCTGATCTGATTATCAGGTCTGTCAGATGGATTTGCCAAAGCTGCAGTGTTTAAATTGCCATAGACTGGATTATATAAATTAATAGATGTTCCGCCATTAGAAGCACTTATATAGTTATCCTCTTCCCAAAGAGCATCTTGGTGATCGATACCAATTAATACATTATGCTTTGTGACACCTATGTCAAAGAGACCTTCCAGTCGTGTATCAATGTTAAAAATACGAGTCTCTTTGTCTGCCATGTAAATACTTCTCGTAATATCCCCTGTTGGACTTACCGTTGCACCAACTCTGGCCCAATGCTCCCTTGTAGCTGTTTTTGACTCAGTATAACGAGCAACTGACGAGAATTTCCATGCATCGTTCAAATTATGATCCAGCATCAATGTAATTTCTGTCTTGTCGCGATCATATCTATCCCAACCAGGCTCACCGACAAAAGTATCCGAAGAAACTCTACCCAAGACTCCGGAATCCAAAGTAACGGACTGAGGCAAAAACTGTGCAGAGACTTGACCTGAGTTTTGTTGACGATTAAATAAAACTGTAAAGCTTGTGTCATCCGAAGGGCGCCAGGTAAATGATGGCGATATAAAAAATCCATCATCATCTACATGATCGACCTGTGTCTCACTATCTCGCTGCAAACCCACTACTCGGTATAGAAGTTTGCCATCTTCTGTTGCTGGCCCAGTTACATCAAAAGCTAATTGCTTACGATTAAACGAACCATATTGTGCCCATATTTCGCCCTGTTGCTCATCTTTAGGCAACTTAGATACTGAGTTCACTATGCCACCTAATTCACCCTGTCCATACAAAACAGAGGAGGGGCCTTTTAAAACTTCTATGCTCTCTAATGCATACGGATTTGTTCTCACACTATTATACGAACCATAAAGCTGGCGTAATCCATCTAGGTAAAGTGATGGTGAAATCCCTCTGATATTTGCTGCATCGACTCGAGTATCAAGACCATAGGCACCAGAATAAACACCTGATGTATACAACAATGCATCTTGTATTGTTTTAGCCCCGGTATCCTGAATAAAACTCTGGTCGATGACTGCAATCGAATAGGGACTATCTTCGATTGGCACACTCATCTTGCCTACCTTGGGCTCTTTTTCCAGTGGGATATAGCTGTTTTCCGCTACGCCACCTGACGTCACTTCCACGCGAGGCAGCTCAACACTATCTTCAGATTGAACAGGTAAACTGGCCAAGATCAGGCTGCTTAACAATAGAAAAGAGGAGCCAGGCCGAAGAGCCGTGCTATTGACTTGTTTCATATTAATTTTCCGTAAACTAAATAAAAATGATTATTATTTATATTAATTTACGGAATTTAACGTTTTCTGTCAAAGTGAAATATGACTATTACAAAGTTGAGCTCAGTTTTGTTAAGTGATGATTGCTCACCTCCGATCTATTTAGGACCTCTATAGCTGAGGCTGTCCCTTCTATTTTTCAGCCTTGCCTGCAAACACCTTGTCCTGTCCTATTCAGCCAACTGAGGTCTTTGCTCAAGGACGGTAGCACTGACTACCATAATTTATGGTGTATTTTACCTGCAAATAAAAATAGTTCTCATTATAATGTAGACTGTCTGTAAATTTATGATCTGAGTCGCAGGTGAAAGACACTATGAATCATCCAAGCTCTGCCATTGACTATTTATATGTAGATAATCTCAGCTGGCTGAGACAATTGATATATCGGCGCATGGGCTGTAACGAATTGGCTGCTGATTTAGCACAAGACACCTTTCTACGGCTATTACGCAAGCCCCAAGAGTTCGATAGTCAGGAAGGTATTCGCGCTTGGCTGAGTCGGGTTGCTCAGGGTTTATGTGTGGATCATTGGCGCCACCAGGAAGTGGAAAGAACCTGGTTGGAAACCCTTGCCGCGCAGCCCGAAGATCATGCTTTATCTGCCGAACAACAGGCCATCCTCGTTGAGACGATATATGAACTTGATTCCATGCTGAGCAGGCTGCCAGAAAAAATTATGCAGACCTTTCTGTTATCGCAGTTGCACGGCAAAACCTACCGCGAAATTTCTTCCGAAATGGGCATCTCAGAACGAACCGTAAAAAATTATATGGCAAAGGCAATGTCACTTTGCTTACGTGTTCAACTTGAATTAGAAACCACCCAATAAACTAAAATGAGCCAGTTCAACGTTGAAAATGAATTACCAGACTTCGACATACTGGAACAAGCTGCCAGTTGGTTTGCACATCTGGAATCAGCAGAAGCCACTGAAGAGGATCACCAGCGTTTGAAAGCATGGCTGTCAGAAAATCCTGCTCATCAACATGCTTGGCGTTATGTTGAAAAAATTAGTCAACGCTTTTCCATTATTCATCAAGAGAATCAAGTAAATAACACTTCTAACACGCTCTCAAAATTACAGCAGCATACACTTAGAAGACGTGCCCTGCTTCGCAGCCTGTTATTTGCCGCTGTAGTGGGTGGCACCGGCTTAGTCAGCTGGCAATATCCACCGCTGTCTTCTATGGCTCGGGCAATGCGTGCCGATTTCCGTACTGGCATTGGCGAGCAAAAAGACATTGTTTTAGCCGATGGTAGTCATATTTGGCTCAATACTGATACTGCCATCAATATCGACTATAACCAGCAGCAACGACATATCGAACTTGTTCAAGGTGAAATCCTGATAGAAACAGCCCCGGATCGTCAGCAGCGTTCTTTTTGGGTTAGTAGCCAACAAGGTCAAATGCAGGCGCTTGGCACACGTTTCAATGTCTATCAACAAGCAACAGAAACCCAATTAACGGTTTATGAAGGCCGCGTTGCAGTGAAGACTAAAACACAGCAGCACATTCTGGCTGCAGGCAAACAAGTTACCTTCGCTGATACCGGTGAACTTCGGCTATCAAACGCGAACATTCAGCAAAGTGCCTGGATTAAAGGGGTGATTGTTGCTGATCAAATGACGCTGGCTGAACTCGTCGACCAGCTCGGTCGATACCATCGTGGTCATATTGGGGTTTCCCCGGATGTCGCCACTTTAGCCGTTGTTGGCAGCTTTCCTACCCAGGATCAGGCACGTGTTTTATCGATGCTAACAGCCTCTTTACCCATAAAAGTTCGCTCACTCTCACCATGGTGGGTCAGTATAGTGCCTGCAAATTAATTATTAAAAAATTTGCCCTTTTTTCAGACTCATTCGTTTCCTCTGTTAATAACAACCTTAAAGAGGAACACTATGTCTGCTAAACAACGTTTCATATCATCAAGCCTCAAGGCTTTACCGCTACTCATCATGCTGGCATCTGCTTCTGTTATGCCTTCAACAGCTATAGCTGATGATGTAGCCGAACAACAAACAACCCCAGCAAAATTAATTCATTTTAATATCCCGGCAGATAATTTAAGTAAGAGCCTGAACCTTTTTTCAGCTCAGTCAGGTATTTTCCTGAGTAGTGATGGTGCTCTCACAAAAAGCAAAACAAGTGCGCCGGTTAATGGTCAATATACGGCTGAACAAGCCTTGCAAGCGCTTCTTGCGGGTACACAGTTATCTTATCGTTTTATTGATGCTAACACTGTCACGCTGCTTGAACAGCAACAACAAGAACAGGCTGTACATGATTTAGCCCCGCTTGTTGTTATGGGAACGGACCTTAATCGTTATGAATTCGATATCGCCGGCTCTGCGACTGGCTTTGATACGGACGTGAATGAGTTGCCTCGTTCAGTACAGGTGTTACCAGAGCAGCTTATTCTGGATCAAAACGCCACTCATCTGGATGATGTGTTACAAAATGTGGCGGGCATTACTCGTGCTCATGGTTTTGGTGGCGTTGAGACTCAGGTCAATATTCGTGGATTTACCAATAACCGTCTATTTGTTGATGGAAACCCGGTGAGTAACCGCCATAACGTCGATGTAGCCACCATTGACCGTGTGGAAGCCATTCTCGGGCCTGCATCTGTTTTGCATGGTCAGGTCAGTCCCGGTGGTTTAATTAATATCATTACTAAAAAGCCACAAACCATTAAAAGCAACAGCCTTCAAGCTGATTTTGATGAACATGGCCGCCGTAAACTGACCATGGACAGCACCGGACCACTGAATGATGTTCTCCAATATCGCTTGATTGTGGCAGGTGAAGACTCAGAAAGTTTCCGTGAAACACAAACTGTAACCGGAGATCATCGTGCGGATATCAGAGGCCTGACTATCGCACCTTCATTTAGTTATACCCCGGATGCAAACAATACCTTTACCTTGAGTTTATTACACGTTGATCAAACATTACCGATTGACCGTGGCACGGTTGCCGTCGCCGATGCCAGTGGTGAATTGCACATTGCGAATCTTCCAGAAGAGCGACGACTGGGAAGTCAGTTTGATGAGCGTGACAGCACAGAAAAACAAATTCAGTTTGATTTTGACCATGAGTTTGATAATGGCTGGAAAAACCAATTAAAGCTGGGTTATTACCAGAAAAAGTTTGATGATTACCAGGCACGACCATTACGTGGACTGAATGATAGCTGGACTTTAGGTACTGGGCCAGTTGATATAAGTAATCTATCTGCAATTAGAACTTCCGCTAATGGCTCGGCTGTACAAGCAAACGGCCTGCTGATTCGTACGGCTGATTCCAATCTGAATGTCACAGAAGATGACTTCTTTATTTCTAATAGTCTGACCGGTGATTATCGTTTTGGCGATATTGATAATACACTTTATATCGGTGCAAACCTGCACAAACGCAATATCCGTCATACTGATGGGTTTGCCATGCAAAATATATCCGGTAGCCTGTATGCACCCTATCTTGATGTGATTGATATCTATAGCTCAAATAACCCAGCCTATACTAAACAATCACAGACTAGCGTCAGTAAAAATGATGCGGAATATACCGAGTACGGACTGTCTATTCAAAACCTGGCTTATTTGACTGACCGCCTGAATCTACTAGCAGGGCTTCGTTATGATCGGTTTGAAATTGAACGTAATGACAAAATTTATTACCAACAAGGCACCAACCTACTCTTCACTAAACTCGATGATCCTTTAGCAGTAAATATCAAAGGCGATAATCATAATGTGAGTGGTCAAGTAGGCCTGTTATACCATCTCACCGATGCCTTTTCTGTATATGGTTCCTGGTCTGAGTCATTTACCCCTAACTACCCTGATGTCACCGCAGGTCAGATCAGTGGTGAAAATAGCATGGCACCGGAAGAAGCCACGCAATATGAAGTGGGTATTAAATCGAGCTTTTTGGATGACAAAGTGCGAGTTACGGCTTCGCTGTATCAATTAACACGTGAAAACGTAATGACATTCGAGAACCTGCAAGCCAGACTCAACGGGGAAGAAGAAACCAAAGGCGTCGAATTAACCACGACCATGCAATTTATACCTGGTCTGAATATTCTCGCCTCTTATACTCATATGGATAGTGAAATTATCAACGATAATGATGATACAAAAACGTTAGAGGGTAATAGCCCATACGGTATTCCTCAAAACAAAGCCCGAGTTTGGGGCTCTTATGAGTTTCAACAAGGCATATTAAAAAGTTTCGGTTTAGGCTTAGGTGCAGAATACGTCGGAGCTCGTTATGGTGATGATGAAAACAGCTTTAAAATACCGAGCTATACCATCCTCGATACTGCAGCCTGGTATTACATTCCGATGGGTAAAGACAAGCAGTTACGCTTACAGGCAGGCATCAAGAACCTCACCGATAAAACCTATTACCCGGCAAACTTAGGCAGCCCATATCGCATCAATGTTGGTGCTCCCAGAACCGCCTACATCTCAGCACGACTGGAATTTTAAAAAGTCTTGGGTGAAAACGAGATAAACTAATCAAAACGGCAGGCAGGCTCCCTCCGAAAAAAGGAAGCGTGCCTGCCGTTTTTTATGGTTTCAAACAGCCGTCAGTTCTATTCACTATGCCATGGCATCCGTTAACTTGTTATAAAAGCTCATATTCTTTTGATACTGCTCAAATGAAATCATACTGTGGTTATATTGATACTCCACACTCTCAATAATCTCTGAAACCGCCGCACCATAATCATAGTCGGGGCTGGCATAAGGGTTAACCCAATTAGGGTCACTTGGTTCACGGCCAATATTTGCTAACCCTACGGCAAAAATCATGTGAGTTGGAATGTCCATAATTGATAGCCCATCAGAGGCTTCTTCCCAAGCGGCTTTAAATGAAGCGGGGGCATTGTCCGGAGGGAAAGTAAGCATATTACCCTCACCAATTGTGGTTAGGCCGTCATTATTTAAATCTCGTGTATGGCCGGGAGCAGTCAATAGATTAGCCGCCCCTTCATCAGATAACACCGAAATGTTAATAGGCTCAGCCAAGCTATGAGCCTGCCTGACTATATCCAGTTCATCAGCAGATAAACTTCTCAATGCCGCTTTCGGATCATTGGTCTGCTGCACTTTTTGCAGAATACTCTGGAAGGTTTCTACGGCATCATCCGACATTTTTCGTTGATGCATTAGGGCAACCGACTTATCTGATAAGGTGGCAATATTTGCCGTTACATCTCGTGATGATTGGCTTGAAATGGTCATTTTATGTCCTCGTCCTGGAGTTCAATGACAAATTTGCAATCTCAGTGCCAACCCTCTTCAGTTTATGTCGGCAGACTTGGCAGGGATGGCGTCCAGATACTTTAAAACAAGATCGGGGTTATAGCTGCGGATTACATGCTTATTCACTACTAATAGTGGTACGCCTCTCCCACCTAGCGCTTCAAAACTACGTTTGGCTTGTGCTGACTTTTCAATATCCAGATCATCATAAGCAATATTTCTTCGTGCCATAAATGCACGCATTTTTGCACAGTAACCACACCATTCTGTGGAATACATCGTCACATAAGTGGCGGGTAAATAAGAGTAATCTTTAGGCGGATAAAGGACATCTTTTATCGTAGGCCACTGCTGGAAGAGTAGAAAAACAGCTACAAACAGCAGAAACTTTTTCATTGAATCACTGGCACTTTAGCCTGCCAGCTCGCAGGTAAACGTATCACTAGCTGGTAACGGACTTTGTGCCAAAAACCAGATAAAAGTAATAAAGAAAAACCAATAAAAACACCGACATAAGCAAAACTGTCGCCGGCCAGACCATAGGTATCTAATAGTTTCGTTAATGCCACCAGCACATAGACTAACGCAGATACCATAAATGCCCGGCGATCGATCACCAATGACACCAATGTCAGCAAAATATATAAGCCCATAATCAATGCCAGAGTAGCAGTGCTGTGTTGACCATCAAAAATACCCAAAGTAGAGAATATCGGATGAACAATCAGTGGGGCCGCGGTCAGATGTAACCAAAAGGCGACATCGGATTTACCGGTCACGCGTTTTAAATCTGCCGAGTCCCATTTCATAGCCACCATAAATACCACCAGGCCACCGCCGAACATTAACCAGCTTAAATAATTCTTCAATATCGGGAAAAGAGAAACCAATAGCGAGACGATAAAGACAACTGCGGATGCTGTGCCAGCAGCGACCGTTATCGGCACTTTAAACCGCTTCCAATGACACCATGCTGCAATAGCGGCAATCGAGCCCGCCAGCATAAAACCATTCTCTGAGGGTAATCCCAGTGCTAAAACAACGGCAGCAAATATACTGCCGACAAAGCTCACTAACAAAAAGATGCCGGGCAGCGCCATTTTTCGTTTTAATACAAAAAACTCAGCCAATCCCCAAGACAACACCGCCACCACCACCGCAGCTAATGGCGCACTAATGCCTTGTAAGACCCAGCCCGTCGACAGCAATAATAAAGCACAGGCCATCAATACAAAGATATCGTTAAAACTCGACACTAGTTTGAAATCTTCTTCATCTGCAAAGTGGGTATTACGCCGTTGCAGTGCATCTACGCGGAATTGTTCAACAGCTGAAGCAGTAAATATTCCTTTCTCTACCGCTTGTTCCAGATCATTATCGGTGTACATTGTTTTCCTTCATTGTCGCGCTGGGTTCTGCTCTAAAGCTGAAAATAGACTACTCAAATCGATTACTGAGTGGCTTGTTCATCATAGGCTTGCTGGGCTTCGATAACATGCTCGATATTGCCTTCCGACCAATTTCTTATGCCCTCCAGCAATTCAATCAACGTTTTTCCAAGTGAGGTTAATGAATATTCCACTTTCGGAGGCACTGTCGGATATACCTGACGACTCACCAAACCATCTCGCTCAAGTCCACGTAATGTCTGGGTCAGCATTTTCTGAGAAATACCGTCCAGTTCGCGCCGTAACTCACCAAAGCGTTTTGTTTCTTCAGCAAGTGCACCAACAGTGAGCACTGTCCACTTATCAGCAATACGATCGAGTACTAAACGGGTCGGGCAGTGTTGATTATAAACATTCCATTCAATCATAAACCATTGTTTCTCTTAATTAGTTACTTTTTTGTATGTATACAACTATAAAGTGCCTTCTTGCGGAAAGATACTGTCAAACATAATATTTGTCCTGTCAATGAAAAGCAACTAAGAGGACATCATTATGCAACGCTATTTCTTACACATTCTCATACTAACAACCTTACTTTTTAATGGAGCAAGTGCCATGGCTGACACAGCAACTAAAGCAAACTTAACCTTACTGAGCAATTTTGCTGGCGAGGTTTTTGTTAATAAAGATCTATCAAACCTTAATAAATACATGAAAAAAGATTATATTCAGCATAATGCAGCGGTATCACAGGGCAGTGAAGGATTTAAAACGTTTTTCAGTAACTGGTTCACAGCTATTCCGGACTTTAACTACGAGTTAAAAAACATCATTGCAAATGATGAGTATGTTTGGGTATACGGCACATATTCTGGAACACATGATAATGAATGGTTAGGTATTGCAGCGACACATGCCAAGTATAAGTTTGATGCGATTGATATTTTCAGAGTCGAAGATGGTCAATTAGCAGAGCATTGGGATGTTATGGACTTACATACCTTATTCACTCAGTTACAAGTTAAGTAGTCTTATAAAAAAGCAGGGCCTGGGCTCTGCTTTTTTCTTTTTTTAATTGAGCTTATGAGCGACTAATCTATTTCGGCCTTGCTGTTTCGCCTCATAAAGTAACTCATCGGCTTTGGCTAAAATTTCTAGCTCATTCATTCCCTGGGGATGTAGGCTGACCAGGCCAATACTGGTAGTTAAGATCGGCTTGGTAGGTGAGTGTTCATTTACAATCTGTAATCTCTCTATTTGTATGAGCAATTCTTCTGCTAATTTTACCGCTTCCGTATGCTCGATATCTGTCCATATCAATGCAAATTCCTCACCGCCATAACGTGCGCACAGATCACCTGGTCTTCGGCAAAAATCACTCAACACGGCAGAAAACTCGACTAATACATCATCTCCCTTTTGGTGACCATAGGTATCGTTAAGTAATTTGAAATGGTCAATGTCCACCATGGCTAGGGTAAAAGGTGTTTGAGATCGTCTACAACGACGCCACTCTGTTTTCAGAAAGGTATTGAAATATCGGCGATTGGCTATTTGTGTTAACGCATCTGTTCGAGATAATGAGCGCGCCAGATCTTCTGAGCGTTTTCTCTCTGTAATATTGTGGTGTGTGAGTAGTAAGAAGTCCGCATTTTGAAAATGGAACATGACAACACGTAACATAAACCAGCGTTTTTCAGTCGGGCTGTGGCAAGGATATTCATAATAAAACGTCGGCTCCTCACCATGAAGAACAGAATAAATCCCCTTACTGACGTCTTGTCCCATCTTGTCGCCATTTCGGCCTGAGGTATTACAAACGTCTAAGTAGTTCAACCCTACCCAGTCGGTGATTTCTGAGCCATTCTGTTCAGCAAATGTATTCCAGTATTGATTACAAAATACAATCTCTCCCTGCCTGTCGAGCACCACAATTTGCTCAGGCAATGAATCTAGAACCGTTTTAAAAAAATCAGAGTTTTCAATCACTCATATTGCCCTCAATACTAGCTCAGGGTTGTACCGAGACACACATGGCAGTTACCTATCAGCAAGATAATGAGATAGTAGTCTTAGCTTTACGAACGCACAACGCCTCTGGGATATTAGGGGCGTCTTTATTAGCATGAATTACAACCAACCTTTACGTTTGAAATACAGGTAAGGTGCCATACCCGCAGCAACCATCAGACCAATCGCCATGGGATATCCATAGTGCCAATCCAGCTCTGGCATCACATGAAAGTTCATGCCGTAAATACTGGCCACCAGCGTTGGTGGTAAAAACACCACAGCCGCAATAGAGAAGATTTTAATAATCTGGGCTTGTTGAATATTGATAAAGCCCTGTGTCGAGTCCATCAGGAAGTTGATTTTATCGAACAGGAAGGTGGTATGAGACATCAAGGTCTCTAAGTCGCGTAAAATTTCATACAAGGTTTCGCGTGACTCTGTCGCCTCGCGTAGATTTCTGAGCAGGAAGGAAATATCACGCTGGGTATCCATCAAGCACAGACGAATCTTTCCATTACTGTCTTCCAGCCTGGCCAGTTGGCTGATGCAGTCTTCCAGATCGGCCGCTTCATCTTCCAGCACTAAATGACTGACCCGTTCCAATTCACGATGAATATCTTCCAGATTATCGGCATGGTTTTCGACTTTCTGCTCCATCAGGGTAATCAATAACTCACGTGGTGTTTTACAGCTAATTTGCCCGCGACGCGCTCGCATCCGTAACAGACGGAAGTCACTCAGCTCACCATCACGAATCGCCACCAGCCGATCTTCCTGCAAAATGAAGGCAACAGAAACCGTGTGATGTCGCCCTTCTGAATACCCCAGAAATAAAGAATGCACATGCAGGCCATCCTGATCGGTAAAACAGCGGGCTGAAGCTTCGATTTCTTCAACATCATCCACATCCGGCACTTCATCACTAAACAATGTGCCAAGCAAAGCACGTTCATCATCGTCCGGTTCAAGCGCATCAATCCAATCAGCCTCTCGTAATTGCGCAGCAGAAATATCTCCTTCCACAGGGATTTCTTTGATCAGACCTTGTGCGATTTTGTACAGACGAAGCATGCATACTCCTCATTGCTTGTATTAAGGCGGGCGAGAGGAGCATTGTAACGTAATGCATGCGGAATGCCGATGACTTATCTATCGCAGTTTGAATAACTCCTGGTGAAACTGCTCTGGTCGAAAACCATGTTTGATAAAGTCTTTACGGATAGCCTCACCCAATGCCGGCGGTCCACAAAACCAGATGCTGGCAATACGCCAATCAGGCACCGTTTCACGGATACGCTCGGCATCCAGTAAGCCATCTTTTTCATCAATCAGTAAATGTAAGTTCACCTTTGACGCTTCTACATCAGCTGATAGCTTGTCTTTGATGGTATCGTTGATATGCATCGTAGGATGAAAGAAATCGATAACTTTACCGTCAGGCTGGTCTGCCAGTCGTTTCATGCGGGCAATAAACGGCGTCATGCCAATACCAGCTCCCACCCAGATTTGACGTTGCTGTTCATCATTAAAATCAAACTCACCATACGGCCCTTCCATGGTGATCGGCATGCCAATAGTTAAACGTTCACTCAAGCGACTGGTGTGATCACCCAAAGCTTTGATAACAAATCGTATCAATCGGGTATCAGGATCCCAGGCAGAAGCAATGGTATAAGGATGCGGCCCTTCTTTTTTATCCGACATTGCAAAGGCAAACTGCCCTGCTTTATGCCCAGGCCACCCTTCATCCATTTTCACCGTTACTTCCATCAAACGCATATCTTCATGATGTTCAAGAGAAGTGATCTCACCGTTAACTTTACGTTTGGCTCCAACCCGACCCAATAACACCCATATCGCAGAAAATGTTCCACTTGCCAGCAATACCGCCGTTAACCAACCAATCGGTTGAGACCAGTAATCGAAATTGAGCAAAATAATGGCATGAAAGACAAACAATAAATACGTGGCAGCCAACAATGTATGTGTTTTAGCAAACCAGCGATAAGGGAAGCGCTTAATTAATGCTAAAACGATCAGCAATGCAGCCGCGTAAAAAGCCCACTCACCAATGGTTTCCGCCAGCCCTCGCTGTGAACGAAATAACCCTTCCCAAAAACCCAAGTCCGGACCATTTCCTCGAGGTCGACGCTCTGGTCGTTCAAGCCAACCCCAGCCGACCATCCACTTGGTACCTTTTGCGAACCACCAATGCGATACCGCAAACACTAATGCACTAATCCCCAACCATTTGTGCAGGCGGTACATTTTATCCAGACCATTAAAATACGGCTCAATCCATTTCGGCCTGAGAGCAAGCAACATGGCCACACTCATGACCGTGATGGCAATTACACCGCTATATTGAACAAATACCCTGCGAAAAGAAAAATAGCTGAAGGGATCAGGTAATAAGGTATCAGCCAATAACCACAACCCTGTGGGCACCAACAAAATTATCAGTAAGGCGTATTTAATCTTTTTCATAAAACTCAATCATCGTTAAATCAATCGCGCGAATATAAACGAGGCAAGGTTAAGGGAACGTTAACAAGAACCATTATTATTTATAGATTATGTAAATGCATTGATCTAAATCAGACGATTCACTCAGCAAAATAGCGTCAGCTTTATTACAATGGTTGAATTCACGCAACAGCGTGCTCAATAGAAAACAACATAGGATCGACACATGAAAGGCAGCCCAAAAGTTATTGAGTTACTCAATACTCTACTCGCAGGCGAACTGACGGCTATGGATCAATACTTCATTCATTCACGCATGTATGAAGACTGGGGCCTGACTCGCCTCTATAACCGCATCGCCCATGAAATGCAGGATGAAACCGAACACGCCGATCAAATGATCAAACGTATCCTGTTTCTTGAAGGCATGCCCGACCTGACTCACCGCGAGCCACTTCATGTTGGTCATACCGTAAAAGAGATGCTGCAAAATGACCTCGACTTGGAATACGCCGTCGTTAAAAACCTGCGTGATGGTATTGCCTTATGTGAAACCGAAAAAGACTTTGAGACTCGTAAAATGCTCAAACAACAGCTAGAAGATACCGAGCTGGATCATACCCACTGGTTAGAGCAACAACTTGGCCTGATTGAAAAAATGGGACTGGAAAATTATCTACAAGCCATGACACTGGCAGAAGCGGAGTAATTCTCGGCAGATTGAGTAAGTTTCTAATTTGAAGCTATGTTCTTTTTATCAGCGAAAACAGGTAGTTTAAAAATAAGCTTTTGCTGAGAGAATCGAAGTGCCCTTTGCGCAGCCGAGCATCGGAAATCAGTTTGGATCAAACACGACGAGTGTCTGAGCGCAGCGAGTTTTCGTCGTATTCCAAACTGATTGAGAAGCGCAGGGAACCCGATAGGGCAAGCTTTGGGCTGGCCTTTTTTGGTTCGTTTTTTGGCCACGCAAAAAATGAACGCCCCAGCGGCAGCGCCTGAAAGAAAGTAAACGATCATCAATACACGAAGATTTATCTTAGCTCTAAAGCCATTAGTTTCGTATTAATGACGAGTCAGGGAAATGCGTGCCCATTTCCCTAACCACCCTAGGGTACCCCACCGTGCTGGCCTGCGGCTCCACTGCGTTGCTCACTTTATCTGGTGATTGGTCAAAACTCCCTTCGGTCAGACACTGACCAATCATGATCCAGATAAACCTCCGCTACTCGTCAGCACAAACGGGGGATTTTGGGAACAATATCGAGTCTGGAAAGTATTGAGGTGCCCTTTGCGCAGCCGAGCATCGGAAATCAGTTTGGATCAAACACGACGAGTGTCTGAGCGCAGCGAGTTTTCGTCGTGTTCCAAACTGATTGAGAAGCGCAGGGAACCCGATAGGGCAAGCTTTGGGCTGGCCTTTTTTGGTTCGTTTTTTGGCCACGCAAAAAATGAACGCCCCAGCGGCAGCGTGTGAAAGAAAGTAAAACATCATCAATATAAGAAGGATTGTTTTAGATTTATAAGCCATTAGTTTCGCCTTGATGGCGAGTCAGGGAAATGTTTGCCCATTTCCCTAACAACCCTAGGGCACCCCACCGTGCTGGCCTGCGGCTACACTCGTCATAACATTGATTCAGGCGGTCGGCTAAAACTCGCTTCGCTCAAACACTAGCCTCCCTCAGACCTGAATAAATGTCATTCCTCATCAGCACAAACGGGGATTTGAAAAGCTCCCAACCTTCCCGTGTTATTGCCGCCAAAAATTGAGCTTGGTTGATGGATTGAGTGGTCGAGTGTTTGACCGAAAGGAGTTGTCCACCACGACATCAATCAAGTTTAATTTTTGGATTAAAGGCAATATCGGGCGCCCTTTTGTTTGGTTCGTTTATTTTGGGCATGCAAAATAAATGAACGCCCCGCGGCAGCGTGTGAAGTTGAATAAGATGAAGGTTCTAATAATTTTTACACTGACTCTAAATATTGAGGTTTATCTTAAGTCTAAAAGCCATTAGTTTCGTCTTAGTGGCGAGTCAGGGAAATGCGTGCCCATTTCCCTAACAACCCTAGGGCACCCCACCGTGCTGGCCTAAGGCTCCACTGCGTTGCTCGCTTTATCTGGTGATTGGTCAAAACTCCCTTCGGTCAGACACTAACCAATCATGATCCAGATAAACCTCCGCTACTCGTCAGCACAAACGGGGATTTGAAAAACTCCCCTTCTTACTATTGATCGCCGCTCACAATTAGAGCCTTATTAGGTTTCCCCAACCACACTTGAAAACCTCATCATTAACCCCATTTAACTCTCACCCAACTGAAACAAACACTTTCCACTAATATCAGTAAATAATAGCCACAAAGCTAAACGAAGAAACCATGAGCAAACAAGAACTCTTATATCGTGTCGAATTTATTCAAGCCGGCCAACGTTACGAACTCTACGCACGCGAACTCAGCCAAGGCGGTTTATTTGGTTTTATCGAGATAGGTGACTTCGTGTGGGATACCCACACCTCGGTAGTATTAGATCCCAGCCACGAAAAACTCAAAGACGAATTTGCTGATGTGACTCGTACCTATATTCCCATGCATGCGGTATTAAGAATTGATTCGGTGACAAAAAAAGGTTTAGCCAAGATCACCGAATTTGATGGCAAAGTGACTCACTTTCCCAGTCCGATTTATACGCCAACCAATAAATAGAATGACTTAAAAAGTAGGTTGGGTTGAACCTATGAAACCCAACAAACCCTGCGTCTTGATATATGTTGGGTTTCGTACCTCTTCCCCACCTACAAGGGGCATGAACGGGGAAGAAGATTCGATTTTTCTCCCCGTCTATTACCGTTAAAAATGCCTTTATTTCAAAGGTAAATAAATATCCGTAATCAACTCATGCTCATCTACTTCTGGGAACATATTGATATAGTGAAAAAACACTGGGAAATCACGTAGCTCTTCATCTGTTTCCGGTAACCACTGACCATAGAGATAATAAATCGGTGTATCAATATCATCCCGTGATCCCAAATGTCTGACTCTGGCACATCGCCCAGCCGGAATCGTTTTTGTTATTAGACCTTGTTCATTTTCTGGAATATCAGCCAGTACAGAACCACAAAGGTCAAACTCAAATTCATCAGCACTGACAACATTGGGATCGTTATATGGCACACCATATGTGTCACTGGTCTTTACCGGTGATAAACCACTCTGCTTACGCCAATCAATAAACGTTTTAATCGACTCATTCAGCAGATTAGGAGAACCACGGTGCTCCAATACTGCTACTTTTATTTCCACAAACTCTACCACTTCAACATTCATCATCATTTGCCTCTCAATTCTGGTTAATTTAATCAGTTCATTCCAAATGTCCCACTTGGGCATTTGTTTGAATTGAGAAGGACTCTGCTGGCAGTAGTTTTTGAATGCACGCGAAAATGATTCTGGACTTTCAAAACCGGCTTGTAAGGCGATATCAATCACACGTAACTTGGGCTCAAACACTAACTGATAAGCCGCACGCTTTAATCGTGAAATCTGAATGTATTTAGCGACATTAATGCCCACAAAATCAGCAAACTGACGGTGAAAGTGATACCTAGAGAAATATGTAACCTGACTGAGCTTATCAAGAGATAAATCATCATCAAGATGTGACTGAATATAATCACACACCTTTATCATTCTGTTTGCATACACACTCATGCTTTACCGGCCTCCCCAATTCGAGAGACAGTATCGTGTTTTTTTAGATGCATAACCTGACCATAATTGCTCTTTTATGTAGGTTGGGTTGAGGAACGAAACCCAACATAGATCAAGACACAGGATTTGTTGGGTTTCTCAGGTTCAACCCAACCTACGCGAGTTAATGCTGTCATTATTTCGCCTTGATGGCGAGTCAGGGAAATATTCGCCATTCCCTGTGACTCAACTGCAAGCAGGTTGCTTCGCAATTCAAAATCGTTCCCGAAGATTTTGTGCATGCCCATTTCCCTAACAACCCTAGGGCACCCCACAGTGCTGGCCTGCGGCTCCACTCGTCATAACATTGATTCAGGCGGTCGGCTAAAACTCGCTTCGCTCACAAATTTGTCTGGAACAAATTTGGACGCCGAAGGCGCCCAAAGGGTGAGTGGCATGGATGCCACGAATCAAACACTAACCAGCCGTTACCCAGACAAAGCTGCGCTACTCGTCAGCACAAACGGGGAAATAGGGATCGCTTTTCGTCCCGTCTATTGCCGCTGAAAATTCGCTGTATTTTATGGATTAAGTGGACACGTGTTTGAGCGTAGCGAGTTGGTGTCCACGCCATAAAATACAGTGAATTTTTAGAGATAAGGCAATATCGGGTGCCTTTTTCTTTGGTTCGTTTCTTTTGGGCAAACAAAAGAAATGAACGCCCTGCGGCAGCATGTGATTTTAAATCAAGAAACTACCCGTTGGGTTTCGTTCCTCAACCCAACCTACCGTGCTAAATATTTAACTTTGAGGAAGATTACTTTTGAAGAAACCTTTTATCTGCGAGAGTCTTGATCAAAGACTCTTCACTTTGAAAGAGTGTAAAGTGATTAATATTAAAATCATTTAGATTCTTTAACATTTCACTCCTCAAACTGCCAGGAATAACGATCTTAATCAGTACATCCTGTTCAATAATGCTCGGTCGCTGAGTTTGATTATCAAAAACTGATTCATGAGAGCAAAAATAATGTCTTTCTCTCTCATAATCCCATTGCGTTGCGACTGTATACCAAGCCTTTTGAGCGAAATGCCTTTTATGAGTTCTAACAAATGGGCCTTGTAACGTTATTTTTGGTTTACTTCCCAATCCACCCTTTACACCATGCGGCCTCTCTATATAACAATATATTGCTGCTGGCTCAGTACATCGTTCAATCAATGCAAAGTATGCCGCAATGAATGGTGATTCTGACCAATCTAAAAGAGGCGATGGGTAACCATGATGTCTTAGATATACCAGATACTCATATGCTGGTATATCTACTTTAAAATGATCAATATTGTCATTTAGGTCTTTTTGGAGTTCTTCATGAGTCGGCAACTTCCAATTTTTTTCTGTAAATGCTTCTATTTCATGTGACTGCTGAATAGCACCAAAAACATAATCAAATACATGAAACTGTTTTTTCGTGGCTCTTTCGAGAGTTGTTTCTAACTTCCAGTTAGTGTTTGCCTGACCTCGAAACAAAATAAGATTATTACGTTCGTATCTTTTTCCGTTATCTAGTTCTTTTATTGTCTTCGAATAAATACTACGAACTTCATCTATAGCTTTTAGAAAGCCTTTCCATGTTCGTATATGTTTAGTAATCATTATGATTTCTTCTTCACCGGCCTCTGCCACCCACTAACCGTCTTCTGCTTAGACACCGTCAAAGTTAAAGCCTCCGAAGGAGCATCCTTCCGAATCGTAGACCCAGCCCCAATAGTCGCCCCATCCTCAACAACAACAGGCGCTACCAACTGCGTATCCGACCCCACAAACACCCGATCCCCAATCACTGTACGGTGTTTATTTGCTCCATCATAATTACAAGTAATGGTACCGGCACCGATATTCACATCGGCGCCCATATCGGTATCACCAATATAACTTAAATGATTGATTTTAGAACCTAATCCGATATTAGCGTTTTTAATTTCAACAAAGTTGCCGACTTTGGCTTTAGCAGCTAAACGGCTACCCGGACGTAAACGGGCATAAGGACCTACCGAACAGTTAGCCCCCACTTCGGCATTCTCAATAATGCTATTAGGCAGAATTTCAGCCCCTTCATGAATGATGCTGTTGATGATGATGCAGTTGGCGCCGATAGTGACATCATTTGCCAGCGTATTATTGCCTTCGAAAATCACATTCACATCAACGGTAATATCTTGTCCAACCGTCAGTTCACCACGAATATCAACACGAGCGGGATCACGCATGGTGACACCTGCCATCATTAGTTCTGTGGCTTTTTTCTGCTGGTAATAACTTTCCAGTTCGGCCAGTTGTACACGGTTGTTTACACCAGCCACTTCCTGCTCGTCTTCACAGGTGATGGAGTCGATCTCCATGCCTTGTTCTACCGCTTTAGCAATCAGGTCGGTAAGGTAATATTCGCCTTGAGCGTTATTGTTATCGAGTTGAGATAAAGCCCCGTTTAACCATTTTGCTGGAATACACATAATGCCGGTATTCACTTCGTTGATTTCACGCGTTTCTTCGTTGGCGTCTTTTTCTTCGGTGATCATCAGCATACGTCCGGTGACATCACGCACGATGCGGCCGTATCCTGTTGGATCATCCAATACCGTGGTCAACACTTTGAGTGTATTAGCATCACCTTCATGAATTAGTGCCTCAAGGGTGTCTTTTTCAATGAGAGGTACATCACCATATAACACCAGGACTTGGTCACTCTCCTGATAAAAGGCTTTGGCCTGCTCAACAGCATGGCCTGTTCCCTTTTGCTCTAGCTGCATAGCGGTATCAATACCTTGTTGCTGCAGATAAGGCACGACGTCATCTGCACCACTGCCACAGACCACAGCAAGTTGGCTGGGATTGAGTTGTTTGGCGGTATCAATCACATGTTGGAGTAAAGGTTTGTTAGCGAGTGTGTGCATGACTTTCGGTTTAGCCGATTTCATGCGAGTGCCTTTACCGGCAGCGAGGATGATAATGCTCAGGCTCATAGGGTGTTCCATATTGGTGATAATGGGGTTAAGTTTAGCAGACAATAGATAAAAAAAAGGCCGTCACGAAGACAGCCTTTTTTATTTTTTACAGTGAAAGACTAACGTCCTTTACTGTTCGATCTCAATCGTTCGATTGCACGCAGTTGCGCCATTGCTTCAGCCAGTTCTTTCTGAGCTTCTGCAAAGTCACGTTTCGCTGAGCCGTCATTGATGGCTTTTTCTGCATCAGCTTTCGCTTGTAATGCAGCGGCTTCATCAACGTCAGCCGCACGTAATGCGGAGTCAGCCAACACAGTTACAACGTGTGGTTGAACTTCCAGCATGCCGCCAGAAACGTAGTACTGCTCTTCTTCGCCGTTGTCTTTTAAGACACGAACTTCACCTGGTTTAAGGCGAGTCAGCATAGGTGTGTGACGTGGGTAAATACCCACTTCACCCAACACAGCTGATGCAAAGACAGCTTGTGCCAGACCTGAAAAGATCTGTTTCTCTGCGCTTACGATATCAACATGGATAGTCATAGCCATGTTTACCTCCCAGGGGATTAGTACTTCTTAGCTTTCTCGACAGCTTCTTCGATGCTACCTACCATGTAGAACGCTTGTTCTGGTAGTGAATCGTAGTCGCCATTCAGAATGCCTTGGAAGCCAGCAATCGTGTCTTTCAGAGAGACGTATTTACCAGGTGCACCAGTAAAGACTTCTGCTACGAAGAACGGTTGTGACAAGAAACGCTGAATCTTACGAGCACGTGCTACTGTCAATTTATCTTCTTCTGACAGTTCGTCCATACCCAGAATCGCGATGATGTCTTTCAGTTCTTTATAACGTTGCAATGTACCTTGAACGCCACGAGCCACGTTATAGTGTTCGTTACCCACCACTAATGGATCTAGCTGACGTGAAGTTGAATCTAACGGATCGATTGCTGGGTAGATACCTAATTCAGCAATTGAACGTGACAATACAACAGTCGCGTCTAAGTGAGCGAAGGTCGTTGCTGGTGATGGGTCAGTCAAGTCATCCGCAGGTACGTATACCGCTTGGATAGAAGTGATAGAACCTGTCTTAGTTGACGTAATACGTTCTTGCAGAACACCCATTTCTTCAGCCAGTGTTGGTTGGTAACCTACCGCAGAAGGCATACGACCTAACAACGCTGATACTTCAGTACCGGCCAATGTGTAACGGTAGATGTTATCAACGAAGAACAGTACGTCACGGCCTTCATCACGGAAAAATTCCGCCATCGTCAGACCAGTCAACGCAACACGCAGACGGTTACCAGGTGGCTCATTCATCTGACCGTAAACCAGTGATACTTTGTCGATAACGTTTGAATCTGTCATTTCATGATAGAAGTCGTTACCTTCACGAGTACGTTCACCTACACCCGCGAATACTGAGTAACCGCTGTGCTCGATCGCGATGTTACGAATCAGTTCCATCATGTTAACGGTTTTACCTACACCGGCACCACCGAACAGACCAACTTTACCACCTTTAGCGAATGGGCAAACCAGGTCGATAACTTTGATACCTGTTTCCAGTAATTCATTACTGGCTGCTAATTCGTCAAATGACGGTGCTTTACGATGGATACCCCAACGCTCTTCTTCACCGATGTCGCCTTTTTCGTCAATAGGATTACCTAAGACGTCCATGATACGACCTAATGTTTTTTTACCAACCGGTACGCTAATCGCTTTACCTGTGTTGGAAACTGCTAAATCACGCTTCAGACCATCTGTTGTACCCATGGCAATTGCGCGAACAACACCGTCACCTAGTTGTTGTTGAACTTCCAGCGTTAAGCCAGCTTCTTCAACCAGGAGGGCGTCATATACTTTAGGCAGGCTGTCACGTGGGAATTCCACGTCGACGACCGCGCCGATAATTTGAACAATCTTTCCAGAGCTCATCTCGCTTCCTCTTAATATCTTCTATATCAGTTATACCGCAGCGGCACCTGCAACAATCTCGGAGATCTCTTGCGTAATCGCAGCTTGTCGAGCTTTGTTGTAAACCAATTGCAAGTCATCAATAAGATCACCTGCATTGTCGCTCGCATTTTTCATTGCGATCATTCGAGAGGCTTGCTCACAGGCAATATTCTCGACAACACCTTGGTAAACTAATGATTCGATGTAACGAACGAGCAGGTCGTCAAGTACATCTTTTGCATCAGGTTCGTAAATGTAATCCCAGTGATGGGAAAGCTCTTCGCTCGGCTTCTCAGGCTTGGCCGGTAACAACCGTACAATTTTGTTGTCCTGAGTCATGGTGTTCACGAACTCATTGTATACAAAATACAGGCTGTCGATCTGGCCTTCGTTATAAGCATCCAGCATTACCTTAACAGTACCAATCAGCTCATGCGCTTGTGGCGCATCACCTAATTGCACTTTCTGACTGACAAGGTTGACGGGCAGTCTTTTAAAGAACGTCGATGCTTTCTGGCCAATAGCACAGACATCGACTTCCATACCTGCATCTAACTTCGCTTTGATATCTTTCAAAACGGATTTAAACAGGTTGTTATTCAGACCGCCACATAGCCCGCGATCAGACGAAACCACAATATATCCAACACGTTTCGTTTCTGCACGGTCCTGTAAGTACGGATGTTTGTACTCTGGATGTGCAAACGCTAAATGCTGAATAACGTTGTAAATCTTGTCTGCATAGGGACGTGTCGCTGCCATGCGATCTTGAGCCTTACGCATTTTACTCGCAGCAACCATCTCCATTGCAGAAGTAATTTTCTGCGTATTTTTGATGCTGCCAATTTGAGTCCGTATCTCTTTACCGCTAGCCATGACTTATGCTCCGATTACCAGCTACCAGTTTTTTTAAAGCTCTCAATTGCAGTTTTCATTTGCGCTGCAATATCGTCATTAAAGTTACCGGTTTCGTTAATAGTTGCCATCAAGTCAGCTTGGTTTGAATGCATATTAGCTAATAAAGCAGCTTCGAAATCGCCAACTTTATTCACTTCAACGTCATCCAGGAAACCTTCGTTAGCTGCGAACAGCGATACCGCCATTTCAGCCACTGACAGAGGTTGATATTGTTTCTGTTTCATCAGTTCAGTAACACGTTGACCACGATTGATTTGTGAACGTGTTGCTTCATCAAGATCAGATGCGAACTGAGCAAACGCTGCCAATTCACGATACTGAGCTAAGTCAAGACGGATACCGCCACCCAGCTTCTTGATGATTTTAGTCTGAGCTGCACCACCAACACGAGATACCGACAGACCCGCGTTAATCGCAGGACGGATACCTGAGTTGAACAAGTCAGTTTCAAGGAAGATCTGACCGTCAGTAATCGAAATAACGTTAGTCGGTACGAACGCAGATACGTCACCCGCTTGTGTTTCGATGATAGGCAATGCAGTTAATGAACCTGTTTTACCTTTAACAGCACCGTTAGTTTCTTTTTCAACGTAGTCTGCGTTAACACGAGCAGCACGTTCTAACAGGCGTGAGTGAAGGTAGAAAACGTCACCAGGATAAGCTTCACGACCAGGTGGACGACGTAACAACAGAGATACCTGACGGTATGCCCATGCTTGTTTAGTTAAGTCATCATAAATGATCAGAGCATCTTCACCTTTATCACGGAAGTACTCACCCATCGAGCAACCGGCATAAGGTGCAATAAATTGCAACGCAGCAGAGTCTGATGCAGAGGCAGCAACGATGATGGTGTGATCTAAGGCACCGTGTTCTTCTAATTTACGAACAACGTTAGCAATAGAAGACGCTTTTTGACCAACAGCCACGTAGATACATTTAACGCCTGTACCTTTTTGGTTGATGATGGTGTCGATAGCAATCGCTGTTTTACCAGTTTGACGGTCACCGATAATCAGCTCACGCTGGCCACGACCGACTGGAATCATAGAGTCAACTGATTTCAAACCAGTTTGGATGGGTTGATCAACCGATTGACGAGCGATAACGCCAGGCGCTACTTTCTCAATTGGAGAAGAGCTTTCTGCGTTGATATCACCTTTACCATCAATTGGTTTACCTAGTGAGTCAACAACACGACCTAACAGTGCTTCGCCTGTTGGTACTTCAAGAATACGACCAGTACATTTAACTTTGTCGCCTTCTGAAATGTGTTGGTAAGCACCCAGAATAACGGCACCTACTGAGTCACGCTCAAGGTTAAGGGCCATACCAAACGTGTTACCTGGGAATTCAAGCATTTCCCCTGACATCACATCTGCTAAGCCATGAATACGAACGATACCGTCGGTAACACCGACTACGGTACCTTCTGTACGCGCTTCAGTGGCCCCTTCAAAGCTTTCGATACGCTTTTTGATCAGGTCACTGATTTCTGCTGAATTCAGTTGCATCTCTGTTTCCTCTATAAACGGGCCGCTTATGTAATAGCGTTGGCCAGTCTGTTCAGTTTACCCACGGCAGAACCGTCGATTACCATATCGCCTGCTCGAATAATTGCACCACCCAGTAAGCTTTCATCAATGGTTGTGTTTAATGTAATGTCACGGCCTAGACGTGCTTTCAGAGCGGCAGAAATTTTAGCGGCCTGCTCTTCCGTCAAAGGACGTGCTGAAATTACATCAGCGGTCATTAATTTTTCAGCTTCTTCACGTAATGCTTCGAAGAGAACGGTAATATCTGTCAGTAATAACAGACGGTTATTTTCTGCCAACAACAACAGAAAGTTGCGTGCATCGGCTGTCATTGCATCGCCAGCAATCTCTGCCAACAAATCAACAGCCTGCTCGTCACTTACTGCAGGGCTAGTGATAATGGATTGCATTTCTGGTTCTAAAACACATTGTGCTAAAACCGCAAGCAGGTCAGACCACGCCTTCAACTCGCCTTTTTCCTGCGCGATAGAAAATACCGCGTTGGCATAGGGACGAGCGATGGTTATTGCTTCTGCCATCCTAACATTCCTCTAGATTTGGCTAACCAATTCGTCAAGCAAATCGGTGTGTGCCTTTTCATCAATTTCACGGCCGACAATTTTACTGGCACCAGCCAGCGCAATACTGCCAACTTGTGACTTCAACTCGTCACGAGCACGGTTTGCTTCCTGTTCAATCTCAGCTTTCGCCGCCGTCAGGATTCGCTCACCTTCAACACGGGCATTGTCTTTTGACTCGTCCACGATTTGATTACCACGTTTAGTTGCTTGAGCAACGATTTCATTCGCTTGCTCTTTCGCTTCGTGGATCACTTGCTGTGCACGTTTTTCAGCCAACTCTTGCTCATGTCTACCACGCTCTGCAGCTGCCAGACCGTCAGCAATTTTCTTTTTACGCTCTTCAAGCGCTTGCATGATAGGTGGCCATACATACTTCATGCAGAAGGCAATGAAGATCGCAAAAGCGATCATCTGGCCTATGATGGTTGCATTGATATTCATGCCTGTACCTCTAATTTATCGCTAATGGGAAGTTATAATCTTAACCAGCCACTGCGAACAGAACGTACATAGCCAAACCAACAGCAATCATAGGTACCGCGTCAACCAGACCAGCAACCAGGAAGAACTGTGTACGTAACATTGGAACTAATTCAGGTTGGCGAGCAGCAGCTTCTAAGAAACGACCACCTAATAAACCAACACCAATAGCCGCACCCAGTGCGCCCAAGCCGATCATTAAAGCACCAGCAATATAAACTAAACCCATATCCATTTTTTTCTCCTACAAAAAGTAAAGACTAAAAACAAAAAGTTAAAAACCCAACAAACATCAATGATGTTCTTGATGTGCCATATCCAGATAAACCGTTGTCAGCACCATAAAGATAAATGCCTGTAACGTGATAATCAGAATATGGAAAATCGCCCAGCCGATCTGTAACAGACCAGCAAAAGATCCCATCACAATACCTGCGCTATACATAGTCGCAATCAGGATGAATACCATTTCACCGGCATACATATTGCCGAACAGTCGTAAACCTAACGAGAATGGTTTTGACAATAATGTAACGGTTTCCAGAATCAAGTTAATTGGCAACGCCCATTTACCAAAAGGCTGGAAGGCTAATTCACCCAGGAAACCACCTGTACCCTTAATCTTAAAGCTGTAGAACAGCATTAAGGCAAAGACTAATAACGCCATGCCTAATGTGGCATTTGGATCAGTTGAAGGTACGATTTTGAAGAACACATGATGCGGATCCGCACCAAACATTGCTGCAGCACCTTGAGCCACCGCCATTGGAATCAAATCAACAGGCAGTAAGTCCATTAAGTTCATCAGGAATATCCAGACGAAGATGGTGAGTGCAAGAGGAGCTACAAGGTTATTTTTACCACCGGAGAAAGACCCTCTCACAGTGTCATCGATGAAGTCGATAATCATTTCAGCAAAGTTTTGCATGCCGGTAGGGATACCAGCAGAAGCTTTTTTAGCAGCGCTGCGGAAGAACCACATCATCAGAGCGCCTAATAGGAGAGACATAAACATCGTATCGACGTTAATTGCCCAGAATCCCATTTTAGCGGCTTCTTCTGCCGAGGTAGCAAAGCCCCAGTCGCCGTTCGGAGCCCAAACGCCAGGCTCAATTTGTACTTGTTTCTGACCAAACGTCAGATTTTGAAGGTGATGCTTGATGTATTCTGATGTAGTAATTGTTTCACTAGCCATGTCGGTTTCAAGCCCGGTTAGTATGTCCCATAAACAACATCATCTGTGTCGCTGTAAAGCCAAGCATCAACGCTACA
Source organism: Methylophaga thalassica MP (assembly GCF_000214595.1). GTDB lineage: Bacteria > Pseudomonadota > Gammaproteobacteria > Nitrosococcales > Methylophagaceae > Methylophaga > Methylophaga thalassica. Next base: position 289,144 of record NZ_AFIG01000001.1, read on the forward strand.
ATATTCATCTCTAACAAAATAATGCCAGTGGTAAACATTACAATCGTATTCAGCCAGCGTTCAGCTACACATCTGTATGCTCTACTTAAATTTCTCTCGGCATCTGCTCTTGCAGTCTCCACTGCTCGCAGGATATGCCAAATCATCAAGAGCGTATTGATGATTGCAATGATGCTGCCAAAACCAGCCGCAATTGCGCTCTCAAAACCACTTGACCAAGAGGCGAAAAGTACAACTAGTGCCCACATGGCAACCTGCCACCACACAACACGTTTGAGTGGTTGCAATCTAGTTAACTGTTCCATTTTTTCCACTTGGATTTAGTCTTTGCGTTAAGCAAATCATGGCATTATATAGACGTATACTTAGCCGGGTCAACGACAATTATCGACTTCAATACGATATTCACTACTCATGTCAGGATACAGAATCCTGACTATTGGAACTAAGTTCTCAACTTAGATCATCGGCTATCCTAGCTATATCTTAATCTGTACTCAGATTGATCCATTCTCTAGGCAACTTCCTGTGTTAGTCTCGTTGGTAAAGCCAGTCCTTTCGGGGACAGTTTAAATTTCTCACAATGTGCCAGATAAAGTTTTTTCAGTTCTTCTTCACCCATCAGATTGCCAGCTTCATCACGATAACTGATATTCCCAGCCACGGGCTCACCCTGCCATCTTTTTTCAATGGCTGTACGCTCACTTTGTGTTTTGAACCAAGTAATAAACTCATTGGCTTTTGCCAGTAAACGATAGCTTGATGCCCAGGCATTAACTGCCATCGTATAGTAATAAGGCTGTTCCGCAATATTGCCAGGAATAATTTCAATCTTGTTATACCATGGACTGGCCGGGTTTTTACTGGCCCAGTGATAAATTGGCAGATCGACGCCAAACGCATCTACAACACCATCAGCAAGACAGTGATGTATTCTGGACTGATCGGAATAAGCGATTAAATTCTCCAACATCACCTTTCCATCAGGTTTATTTTCATTACTGCTCCAACGCACTCCTCTATGCTCTAATAAATCGAATGCCGCCGGGTCATTAATGATGCCTAATACTTTACCGTCTAAGTCATTAACACCATTGATTCGCTTATCCCCTTTTCTTCTTGCTAACACCCAGTGAAGATAAGTATAGGCTTCTGAATAAGCCACATTGTCGTACTCGGCTGATGGCGGCAATGCACTAATAACAATATCTGCCGGCGGTTCACCAAATTTCTTACCTGCTGTGAGTAATTCGGTGCACATGTCCCACGGTGCTTCGATAAATTCGCACTCTACCCCGAGATAACTAGCAAATGCTTTAGCATAATCTATATCCAAGCCCTCAAGTGGTCCGCCTAATTTCTCGCGAAAAGATAAACCAACAAAATTGGGTTCAACAGCAACGCGTAATTTTCCACGATTCAAAATATCATCCAGCTGATCGTGGGCGGCATCAGGCACCAGATACAATTTTTTTAAGGTATTATCAAAAGCCCCTATCGCTTTGTCGATATTGGCATTCTGAATATCGATCTCATCCAAACCAGAACTCATCTCTTCCACAACATCATTAATGATGCGGTTTTTACCCTTTATACGCTCCATGGAACCCGAGCTTAAATCCAGCGTTTCAAAAATGACGGCCGTGTTATTCATGACAAGTCGGAGTTGATCACTGATCGATTGGAATAGCTGCGTTAATTGTGCCGTAGCAGCTTGTATGACCTCGACGAAATTGTCGAGCCGTTGCTTATTGGTCTGGCTGATATTTTGTAATTCATCGTTGACCACTGTGAAATCAAGCTGTTTAGCTGCTTGCTGAGCCTGTTCCATGGTCACAGAAGCAAGTCGTCTTACTTCATCGGCCACAACCGCAAACCCCCTGCCATGTTCTCCCGCCCTGGCAGCTTCAATCGCTGCGTTTAAGGCTAGCAAATTAACGCCTTTTCCGATTTCTAAAATACCGTCTAACACGTCGGTAACATTATGAGATTTTTCGGCAAGCGTCTGACTGATCTGCTCCATCGCTTCACTAACCGAGGTGTTTACCTCTTTTACTTCAACATCAATTTGTGACTGTAAAGCACCTACCGTTGAATTTGAGCTGTTTAGATAATCATTTGCCATATTCAGTTCAGCATCGAGCTTGCTTGTTCGCTGACTGATTTCAGATAAAAAGTTGTCTTGTACTTCCAAAGCACGAAAAATCTGGCGTGATAATTGGGATGTTTGGGAGCTGACTAACTGCAAAGCTCGGTAGAACCGTTTTTCATCTTCACTAAAAGCCACCTCTTCAACAGGGACTTCCATCACTTGTGTATCATATAGTGACTGTTTAGAAACAGGATTGCTAAGAATTCTTCTTAATAAACTCATTGGCTAAAATTCCAAATACATAGGCATATATTTGGTTTATGCAATAGCCAGTCCAATCTCTGGTTATATTTTCTAGACTTTGAAAATAGCTAATAACGATCAGTTAAACCATAAAAAGTAAGCGCACACTCACATTTAAGCCTCTACGATTCAATGGATTTATATATGAATCTTTTTTTGAGGATGAAGTTGTATTTAACAAGACTTATTGCTCGTCAACCGTGGTTAACGCACCACAGGAATGCAAAGTTTCATTTTTGTGCATTTATTCTGTAAATTCTGAAAACAAATCCATTATGCCCCAATCTGCTTCATCAGATTTTTTAACTCATCAATGTTGGCATAATCAAAGACAAGCTTACCTTTACCATTAGCTCGATGTTTTATGCTAATTCCTTTGCCTAACTTATTGACAATTCGCTTTTCTAGCTCTTCGATATCCGCTTGCACGACAGCTGGCTCAGCTTTTTTCTCTGGTGAAGGCTTTAGAATGCGTCTGATCAGCTGTTCTGTTTCTCTGACAGACAGTACCTTTTCCACAATTTGCTTAGCCGCTTCTGATTGAACAGTACCTTCAAGCCCTAGCAAGGCTCGGGCATGGCCCATCTCAATATCGCCATTTTCCAGCATACGTTTAACATCATCATTCAGATTACGTAGTCGCAATAAATTAGTCACCGTAGCACGAGACTTACCAACCGCTTCAGCCGCCTGCTGATGGGTCATTTCAAACTCTTCACGTAAACGGAATAAGGCATTAGCTTCTTCCATCGGGTTGAGGTTTTCACGCTGAATATTTTCAATCAAGGCCATGGCAATGGCACTTCTGTCAGAAACGTCACGAATTAATACCGGTACTTCCACAAGCCCCGCCATTCTGGATGCTCGCCAACGGCGTTCACCAGCCACTATTTCATATTTACCTTCACCGATAGGGCGAACAACAATTGGCTGAACCAGTCCTTGGGCACGGATAGAGTCGGCCAGTTCTTCCAGAGACTCTTGAGACATATCAATACGTGGCTGATATTTGCCCGGCTGAATCATATCAAGAGGAAAATGTTGCAAACTATCATCTAGATTTGCGTTTTCTTCCTGATGAACATCCGCAAGCAAGGCATCTAGCCCTCGTCCCAAACCTCTTTTTTTACTCATTCTCTATCAACCTTGTCATTTAGCACTTTGCTTTTGTCGTCGCATAAATTCACTGGCTAGCGCCATGTAAGCAATCGACCCTCTAGAGGCCCGGTCATAATTCAATACAGGTAATCCATAACTCGGCGCTTCAGCTAACCTGACGTTTCTTGGAATAATCGAGTGAAAAACCTTTGCGTCAAAATGGCTAATCAATTGCCGAGAAACCTCATTGGCAAGATTATTCCGAGCATCAAACATGGTTCTTAATAATCCGGTGACTTCCAGATTGGGGTTGGCTCGCTGTTTTACCCGTTCAATCGTTTTCAGTAATGACGATAAACCTTCAAGTGCATAATATTCGCATTGAATCGGAATCAAAACACCCTGTGCTGCAACCAACGCATTGACGGTAAGCATACTCAATGAGGGCGGACAGTCAATCAGAATGTAATCATATTTATCACGTGTTGACTCAAGCGCAAGACGTAAACGATGCTCTCGCAGCTTAATCTCCAGTAACTCGACCTCAGCCGCCGTTAAATCAGCGTTGGTTGGCATGACATCAAAGCCAATCTCATCGGGTCGAATAATGGCATCAACTGCCCGCGCCTCAGCCATAATCACTTCATAACTGCTGTTTTCTATCTGATTTTTATCCAGCCCGCATCCTGTTGTCGCATTTCCCTGCGGGTCAAGATCAATGAGCAAGACTTTTTTACCATAATCGGCCAGTGACGCTGCCAGATTAACTGTTGTGGTCGTTTTACCCACTCCCCCTTTCTGGTTGGTCACCGCAAAGATATCGCCCATACTTAGTCTTAGTCCTTGATAAGTCTTACTAAATGTCTTTCACCATCACACTCAGGCACGTTTAAAGATATGACATCGTGCAAATGAAAGTCTGTAGATTCAAATGCTAATTCTTCTTCTGGGTAAGTGCCTTTCATCAGCACTAATTTGCCACCCTCCTCACAATGACAACCGGCAAGCTGAATGATGTCATCAATACTGGCAAATGCCCGAGCCGTGATAATAGCAAATTTAGGTAAAGATACCTGTTCTACACGCCCATGCACAACCGTGACATTATCTAAGGCAAGTTCTGCTTTGACTTGTTGTAAAAAACGCGTTTTTTTTGAGTTACTATCAAGTAAGGTGACCCGCGTTTGCGGTTGGCAGATAGCAACGGGCACACCAGGTAAGCCTCCACCGGTACCTACATCTAATAATGATATTGATGTGATATAGGGCAATACTGAGAGACTATCGATAATATGACGGGCCATCATTTGCTCAGGCTCGCGAATGGATGTCAGGTTGTATACCTTGTTCCATTTATGTAACAACATCACGTAAGCGACAAGTTTCTGGCATTGTTCGTCGGCTAACGTTAGCCCAAGTAACTCACATCCACGCTTTAACTGGTTTAATAGACTTTGCTCAAGCATTAACTCGCTTCGCTCATTCCGCTACGCTTTAAATGCACTAATAATAGTGAGACGGCGGCGGGCGTCACACCTGAAATTCGTGCAGCCTGACCTAAATTTCCTGGCCTTGCCTGTTCTAGTTTCTCACGAACTTCATTAGACAAACCACGAACGTTTTTATAGTCCATATCCAGTGGCAATTCTGTGTTCTCATGGCGTTGCAAACGTTCGATCTCATTTTGCTGACGATCAATGTAACCCGAATATTTAGCCTGAATCACCACCTGCTCAGCCACATCATCAGCAATATCTTGCTCTTCACCCATCAAATCAAGCAGTCCTGCATAATCAACTTTCGGGCGTCGCAGTAATTCTTTTGCTGAAGCAACTTTATTCAGTTTCTCACCTAAGACTTGTTCAGCTCTTTCTTGATCCACTTTTTCCGGTACAAACTTGTAACTGTCCAGACGGGCATTTTCTTTGGCGACAGCATCCTGCTTCTCATTGAATACCGCCCAGCGCTCGTCATCTACCAACCCAAGTTGACGGGCAATTGGTGTCAGGCGAATATCCGCATTGTCTTCGCGAAGCATTAAACGATATTCAGCGCGGCTGGTGAACATGCGATATGGCTCGCGGGTACCAGAGGTAATTAAATCATCAATAAGTACGCCCATATAGGCTTCATCACGACGCGGATACCACTGTTCTTCACCACGCGCTTGTAAACCCGCATTGAGACCAGCAATCAGACCTTGTGCCCCAGCTTCTTCATAACCCGTTGTACCATTAATCTGACCAGCAAAAAATAATCCAGCCATGTGTTTGGTTTCTAACCAGGGATGCAGATCACGTGGATCAAAAAAGTCATACTCAATCGCATAACCTGGTCTGGTAATGTGCGCATTTTCCAAACCTTTCATAGAACGGACAATTTCATATTGCACATCAAACGGCAGGCTTGTTGATATGCCGTTGGGATAGACTTCACCACATTCCAGACCTTCTGGCTCCAGGAAAATCTGATGGGACTGACGATCAGCAAAACGAACGACTTTATCTTCAATTGAAGGACAGTAACGTGGACCAATACCTTCAATTTCACCGCTATACATCGGGGAGCGGTCCAGATTATTTCTGATCACATCATGAGTTCGCTCATTGGTGTGAGTAATAAAGCACGAGATTTGGCGAGGATGATGCTCAGTTTTACCTAAGAAAGAAAAAACAGGGGTCGGTGTATCACCGGGTTGCTCGGTCAGTTCTGAGAAATTAATACTGTTGATATCAATACGTGGTGGTGTACCGGTTTTTAAGCGATCAACTCTAAAAGGTAAAGCACGCAGGCGTTGGGATAAAGCAATAGAAGCAGGATCGCCAGCGCGACCACCTTGATGATGTTGTAAGCCAATATGAATTAAACCGCCAAGGAAGGTACCCACCGTTAACACAACGGCTTTAGCTGAGAAACGTAAACCCGCTTGTGTCACGACACCAACAACTCGATCATTTTCCACAACAAGATCATCGACTGGTTGCTGGAATATATATAGGTTGGGTTGATTTTCCAGGTAAGCCCGCACTGCCGCTTTATAACGAATACGATCGGCCTGAGCACGTGTCGCTCTTACTGCTGGCCCCTTGCTGGAGTTCAATGTACGAAATTGAATACCCGCTCTGTCAGCGGCTTTTGCCATAATCCCGCCCATGGCATCAATTTCTTTGACCAGATGACCTTTACCAATGCCACCGATTGCTGGATTACAACTCATTTGCCCCAGTGTCTCGATGTTTTGCGTCAATAGTAGTGTCTTCACACCTTGACGTGCAGACGCTAAAGCCGCTTCAGTCCCGGCATGACCACCGCCAACAACGATGACCTCGTAATGATCCTGGAAACTCATATCACACCAACAATCTAAAAAATAAAGAGGGTAATTTTAACATGCTGTTAATAATGTTTGCCTATAATTCAAACGTTTATCTTACAAACCACTGAGGACATTATGGAAAAAAACCGTGGCATTAAGCGCTTACTCTTCGCTCTGGTCTACTCATGGCAAGGTCTCATCTCAGCCTTGAAACACGAAGAGGCCTTTCGTCAGGAGTTTTTTGCGTTTGTTTTTTTAACCGCTATCAGCTTTTATCTTGATGTCACAGCGGTCGAACGGTTACTGATGATTTCCAGTGTTGTTTTAGTGATGATCGTTGAAGTATTGAACTCGGCCATTGAAACTGTTGTTGATCGTGTCAGTACAGATAAACACAAATTATCTGGCCGAGCTAAAGACTATGGTTCTTTTGCTGTGTTAATGACCATCTTGATTGCTACTGCTACCTGGCTGACTATTTTGCTTTAGCACCCATTCTATAAGATGCCACCATTAATAAGATGCCAAACACAATCATCGGTAAACAGAGAATTTGGCCCATCGTTAACCAGTCAAACGCTAAATAGCCATACTGAGCATCAGGAATACGAACAAACTCGATGATAAAGCGGAAAAATCCATATCCCAGCAAGAACAAACCAGAAACCGCCGCTTTCGGTCTCGGTTTAGAAGAGAACCACCATAAAATGATAAACAACAAGACACCTTCTAATGCCGCTTCATAAAGCTGTGAAGGATGTCTTGGTAATGGCCCTGCACCTGGAAAAATCATGGCCCAGGGTACATCACTGACTTTTCCCCATAATTCACCATTAATAAAGTTACCAATGCGACCGAACATCAAACCGATCGGTACCATCGGTGCAATAAAATCACTGATCTCAAAAAAAGATTTCCCGGTTTTTCTACCAAACCACCAAAAAGCTGTCAGCACACCCAGTAAACCACCATGGAACGACATACCGCCCTGCCAGATTTTGAATAGATTCAGTGGGTTTTCCAGGTTAGTCTGCAAGTCATAAAAAATGGCATAGCCTAAACGACCACCAATAATGACACCGACCGCACCATAAAAAAGTAAGTCTTCTAATTGTTGTCGGGTCCAGTCTGTTTTATTTACACGGTAAAGACCTAGCAACCACACAAACAAAAAACCAAATAGATACATCAACCCATACCAATGAATGTGCAGAGGGCCAATGCTTAAGGCGATAGGATCAATTTGGGGATACGTCATCTGTGTCACTCTATATAAAGTACAGCAATCATACCAATTCAGTGCATTTAACGCGAAAGATAAAATCTTATCTGCACCATTTTGGACAAAGCGTCAAATTTATCGCACCAAATTGATCACAATCATCTGGTTAATGCTATCCGTTGACCATCTATATCTCTGTTTTATATAAAATTTGTAAAGTTGGCACACATTCTGCTCTTGTTGTTGTAGTCTGAATACAAAGTGTTGCAAAAGACCAACGCATGGATTCAAAAAAGACTAATAAACATTTTAAAACCGAGGAGTAACACCATAATGAAATTACGTACAATTTCGGCTCTTACACTAGCAGCGACATCATTATTTGCTGCATCATCAGCAATGGCTTGGGAAAGTGAAGACGGTCAGCACTCAACCAGTGCTAGCGTTACATTAACAACAGACTACATTTTCCGTGGTATTTCATTAACAGACGAAGATCCAGCTATCCAAGGTAGTTTTGATTACGCACACTCATCAGGTCTGTATGCTGGTACTTGGGCATCAAATATCAGTGACAGTGCTGATAGCAATATTGAAATTGACCTTTATGCTGGTTTCGCTAATGAGTTTGGTGACACTGGTATTGGCTACGATGTATCAGTTCTTCGTTACACTTATCCTGGTCAAAATAGTAATGACGAACTTGATTACACAGAATACTTAGGTTCTCTTTCATACAGCTACTTCACTGCAATGATTGGTTACACAAACAATATTCAAGGTGGTGATGGTAAAGATGCTGATGAAATCTACTACAACCTTGCGTTTGATTATGAACTTCCATACGGCTTCGGCTTAAATGCTGCAATTGGTTACACTGACTCTGATCGTAATGATTATGACAGCACTTTATCTGACAGCTACATGGACTACACAATCGGATTATCAAAATCATTTATTGGTCTTGACTGGTCTGTAGCTTATGTTGGTACAAACAGCGATGGTGAAGACTTTGAATTAGGTGATGGAACATCTGACGATCGCTTCGTAGCTAGCGTTAGCGCATCATTCTAAACTTCTCACAGCTACCCCCTCGATGTTGAGGGGGTAGATTTTCTACAGAAGGAAATACGCTTATGAAACAAGTTGTAGCAATTATTAAGCCCTTCAAGCTTGATGATGTCAGAGAGTCTCTCTCAGAAATCGGTGTACAAGGATTAACCGTTTCAGAGGTAAAAGGTTTTGGACGTCAAAAAGGCCACACCGAACTTTATCGTGGTGCTGAGTATGTCGTTGATTTCTTACCTAAGTTGAAATTGGAAATCGCCGTCGATGACGATATCGTCGAACAAGTGATTGAAGCCATTATCAAAGGCGCCAACACTGGCAAAATTGGTGACGGTAAAATCTTTGTTTATCCATTAGAGCAAGTGGTCCGTATTCGCACAGGCGAAACCGGTCCTGATGCACTGTAAGCTTGGGGAGAAAATAATATGGAAAATCAAATTTTCGAACTCCAATATGCCATGGATACCTTTTACTTCTTAGTAATGGGTGCTCTTGTCATGTGGATGGCCGCTGGTTTCTCAATGTTAGAAGCCGGTCTGGTTCGCGCAAAAAATACGACTGAAATCTTAACCAAAAACGTGATGTTGTTTGCTATTGCCTGCACAGCTTATCTGGTTATTGGTTATGACATCATGTACGGCGGCGGTATCTTCCTTGCTGGGATTGATGGCGGTGACACATTAGTTGCAGATGCCTTGGCATCTTCTGCTGAAAATGGTTTTGATGGTGGTTCTGTTTACTCAGCTGCTTCAGACTTTTTCTTCCAAGTTGTTTTCGTTGCAACTGCGATGTCTATCGTCTCTGGTGCGGTTGCTGAACGTATGAAGCTGTGGGCATTTGCTGGCTTTGCGATCGTCATGACTGCGTTTATCTACCCAATGGAAGGTTCTTGGACATGGGGTGGTAACGATGTCTTAGGTATGTACAACCTTGGTGACCTTGGTTTCTTAGACTTTGCCGGTTCAGGTATCGTGCATATGGCTGGTGCTGCTGCAGCTCTTGCAGGTGTATTGTTACTTGGTGCTCGTAAAGGCAAATACGGCCCTAACGGCGAAATTAACCCAATTCCAGGTGCTAACTTACCAATGGCAACATTAGGTACATTCATTTTATGGATGGGTTGGTTCGGCTTTAACGGTGGTTCAGTTTTAAAACTAGGTGATATTGCCAGTGCCAACTCTGTTGCCATGGTATTCCTGAATACCAATGCTGCTGCAGCTGGTGGTGTTATCGCTGCCCTTATTGTGGCTAAAATCATGTTCGGTAAAGCCGACTTAACTATGATTCTTAATGGTGCATTAGCAGGTCTTGTTGCTATCACTGCAGGTCCTGATACTCCATCACCATTAATGGCGACTATCATCGGTGCTATCGGCGGTATCATCGTTGTCTTCTCAATCGTCTTCTTAGACAAACTGAAAATCGACGATCCTGTTGGTGCGATCTCTGTTCACGGTACCGTTGGTCTGTGGGGTCTGTTAGCAGTGCCTTTAACAAACAGTGATGCTTCATTCTCTGGTCAGTTGATTGGTGCAGCAACTATCTTTGTCTGGGTATTTGTTACCAGCTTGATCGTCTGGGGTATCCTAAAAGCTGTGATGGGTCTGCGTGTCTCTGAAGAAGAAGAGTACGAAGGCGTTGACTACGTTGAATGTGGTATGGAAGCGTACCCAGAGTTTACTAACACTGGCAAATAAGCCACTTAGGCAAACTCAATAAATAAAAAGGGCAAGTATTCATTACTTGCCCTTTTTTATTTTTGTGATATCAATAATAGCTACTGATGGTACTTTTCACTTAATCGATGTACAGAATCAACGAGTCTTGCCATATTCTCTGGGTTCACCGATGGGTGAATACCATGACCAAGGTTAAATACATGGCCTGTTCCGTTACCATAAGCTTCAAGAATCGTACTCACTTCTTGTTCAACACGATCGGGTGATGCATATAAAACGCATGGGTCCATATTGCCTTGTAACGTCACCTTATCACCGACACGCTGTCTTGCTGAACGAATATCTGTCGTCCAATCCAGTCCTAATCCATTCACACCGGTCTCAGCCATCCATTCCAGCCATTGGCCACCACCTTTGGTAAACAGGGTCACAGGAACTTCTCGCCCTTCAGATTCTTTAATCAAACCATTAACGATTTTGTCCATATAAGCTAATGAGAATGCTTTGTAATTCTCAGGACTTAATGTGCCGCCCCAGGTATCAAATAACATAATAGCTTGAGCACCCGCTTTAATTTGAGCGTTTAAATAGTCAATAACCGACTCAGCCAATACATTTAGTAAAGCATGCATTTGATCTGGTGCATCAAACATCATGCCTTTTACTTTTGCAAAGTCTTTACTGCTTCCACCTTCCACCATATAACACGCCAGAGTCCAAGGGCTGCCACTAAAACCGATAAGTGGTACTTTGCCATCGAGTTCTTTTCTGGTCAGACGTATCGCATCCATCACATAGCCAAGAGAATCTTCCATATCAGGTACTGCAAGATTAGCTATATCCTGTGCATTTTGAATTGTTTTAGAAAACTTTGGCCCTTCACCCGTGACAAAATGCAGTCCTAGACCCATCGCGTCAGGTACAGTTAAGATATCTGAAAAGATGATAGCGGCATCAAGGTCATAGCGTCTAAGTGGTTGTAAGGTAACTTCACAAGCCAATTCAGGGGTAGAACAAAGCGTCATAAAATTGCCCGCTTTTTGTCTGACTTCACAGTATTCAGGCAAATAACGACCCGCCTGACGCATGACCCAGACCGGGGTTTTGTCTACCGGTTGCTTTAGTAATGCCCTGAGATAACGATCGTTTTTTAGACTGCTCACAATTGACTCCTGAATAGCTGGACCTGTTTTTAAGAATGATAGATATAAAAAAGGCTTCATCATACAGGAAGCCCTATCCCTGTATGAAAAAGCTTTATTGTTTAATGATGTAGATCAGTGATTATACGTCTAAGAAATCCAGAATACCTTCTGCTGCCTGTCGACCTTCCCACACCGCAGTAACAACCAGATCAGATCCACGTACCATATCACCACCGGCAAAAATCTTTGGGTTAGTTGTTTGGTACTTAATGGCTGCTTCAGCCGGTGCCACAACACGGCCGCCGTCATCAATCGAAATATTAAATTTCTCAAACCATGGTGCCGGGCTTGGACGGAAGCCAAACGCAATAACAACGGCATCAGCAGGAATAATTTCTTCACTACCAGGCACGGGTTCAGGACGACGACGACCACGTTCATCAGCTTCGCCTAAAGCAGTTGTAACAACTTTTACGCCTTCTACTTTACCATTACCAACAATTTCTACCGGCTGACGATTCCATAAAAACTGAACGCCTTCTTCACGTGCATTGTTTACTTCTCGGCGTGAACCCGGCATATTTTCTTCGTCACGACGGTAGGCACAAGTCACACTGGCAGCATCTTGACGGATAGAGGTACGGTTACAGTCCATCGCTGTATCACCACCACCTAATACAACCACACGTTTGCCTTCCATTGATACATAGTCATCGGAAGGAAGACCTAACAGGTGCTTATTGTTCGCGACTAAGAAAGGCAGTGCTTCGTAAACGCCGGGCAAGTCTTCCCCTGGAAAACCGCCTTTCATGTAGGTATATGTTCCCATTCCCAGGAATACGGCATCGTATTCATCAATTAAGGATTGAAAATCAACATCTTTACCGACTTCTGTGTTTAAGCGGAATTCAACGCCCATGCCTTCGAGTACTTCACGGCGACGCTTCACAACTTGCTTTTCCAACTTAAACTCTGGAATACCAAAGGTCAGCAAACCACCGATTTCTGGGTAACGGTCAAACACAACGGGTTTGACACCATTACGTACCAGTACGTCAGCAGCCCCCAAACCAGCTGGGCCAGCACCGATGACGGCAACACGCTTACCAGTATCTGTCACATTAGACATATCTGGACGCCAGCCTTGCTCAAGCGCAGTATCGGTGATGTATTTTTCTACAGAACCGATAGTCACCGCACCAAAACCATCATTTAATGTACATGCACCTTCGCACAGACGGTCTTGCGGACATACCCTGCCGCAGATCTCCGGCAAGGTGTTAGTCGCATGAGATAGCTCAGCAGCTTCTTCTAAATTGCCTTCACTAACCAATTTCAACCAGTTAGGAATATAGTTGTGAACAGGACATTTCCATTCACAGTAAGGATTACCACACTCTAAACAGCGGTCTGCTTGTTCTGCTGAAGAATCGGAGTCAAAACTGCCATAAATTTCGCCAAATTGTTTGATCCGAACGTCAGCATCAAGCTTCTTTGGGTCAAAACGCCCCACATCTAAAAACTGAAATGTATTTTTTGCCATAATTATTATCTTAGTCTCTGGACTTATGCCGCTTTAGTAGCAAGTTTTAACAAGCCATCGATTGCTGCTGCTTTAGGTTTGACTAACCAGAATTCTTTAATGCGTTGTTCAAACGCATCCAGCAATTGATGTCCCCACACACTACCCGTTTCACGGACATGATCTTCAATCATACCTTTGAGATAGAGTGATAACTCTGACATTTCAGGGCTGTCGATTCTAACTAGCTCGACTAGTTCTTTGTTATAACGCTCAGCAAACGTATTATCACTATCTAATACAAATGCGAGACCACCTGTCATACCAGCACCAAAGTTCAGTCCTGTTTCGCCTAATACAGCGACAACACCGCCAGTCATGTACTCACAACCGTGGTCACCAACCCCTTCTACTATGGCCGTGGCGCCTGAGTTACGAACAGCAAAACGCTCACCAGCACGACCCGCAGCATACAGCGCTCCACCTGTCGCACCATACAGACAGGTGTTACCAATGATGCTGGCTTCCTGTGTTTCAAACTCACTTTCAGGCGAAGGATAAATGACAATCTTACCGTCAGCCATACCTTTACCAACGTAGTCATTGGCGTCACCTTCCAGATACATTTCAAGACCACCGGCGTTGAATACACCGAAGCTTTGACCTGCAGAACCAGTCAATTTCAGACGGATAGGTTTATCAGCCATACCATAGTTGCCATAAAGCTTGGCAATTTCACCCGATAAGCGCGCACCGATAGAACGATTAACATTACGTACCTGGTAGCTAAACTCACCGCCTGTTTTATTAACAATGGTTTCTTTAATATCCGCCACCATTTGTTCAGCCAGTTCACCTTTATCATAAGGTTCATTTTTAGGCTCTAGACAGAACTGCGGTTTATCAGCCGGTACACCTGCAGATGACAACAACGGAGCCAGATTCAGGCTATGTTGTTTGCTTGTCTCACCCGGTAATAACTCCAGTAAGTCAGTACGACCAATTAAGTCCTGTAAACTTACTACACCTAATTTAGCTAACCACTCTTGTGTTTCACGAGCAACAAACTGGAAGTAGTTCATTACCATTTGTGGTAAGCCAATAAAGTGCTGTGTACGCAACTTCTCATTTTGTGTTGCAACACCCGTTGCACAGTTATTCAAGTGACAGATTCGTAAGTATTTACAACCCAGCGCCACCATTGGTCCTGTACCAAAGCCAAAGCTTTCAGCACCTAAAATCGCCGCTTTAATCACATCCAGACCAGTTTTCAGACCACCGTCTGTTTGCAAACGGACTTTGTCACGAAGGTCATTAGCACGCAATGTCTGATGTGCTTCACTCAGACCTAATTCCCAAGGTCCACCAGCGTATTTCACTGAGGTCAGTGGGCTTGCGCCAGTACCACCGTCATAACCAGAAATAGTAATCAGGTCAGCATATGCCTTGGCCACACCAGCAGCGACTGTTCCCACACCCGCCTGTGATACAAGCTTCACAGAGACCAGTGCATCTGGATTGACCTGTTTTAAGTCAAAAATCAATTGCGCAAGATCTTCAATTGAATAAATATCATGATGCGGTGGCGGTGAAATCAATGTCACCCCCGGCACTGAGTGACGTAATGTGGCAATCATTTGATTAACTTTACCACCCGGCAACTGTCCACCTTCACCAGGTTTAGCACCTTGCGCTACTTTGATCTGCAGCACTTCTGCATTAACCAGGTAGTGAGGCGTTACACCAAAGCGACCTGAAGCAATCTGTTTGATTTTTGAAACGCGTTCATTACCAAAACGATCCGGATCTTCACCACCTTCACCAGAATTTGAACGGCCACCCAGTCTGTTCATTGCCACAGCAAGGGCTTCATGCGCTTCTGGAGATAATGCACCCAATGACATACCCGCACTATCAAATCGTTTCAGAATATTGCTGATATCTTCAACCTGGTTCAATTCAAGTGGCTTATCAGCCAGTTTGACCTTCATTAAGTCGCGTAACACCATTGGTGACCGATCATTAACCAGTTCGGCATAGGCTTTATAATCATCGTAATTACCACCTTGAACCGCTTTCTGTAAGGTCGCAATAACGTCTGGATTGTAGGCGTGATACTCACCACCATGAATAAACTTGAGCAAACCGCCTTGACCACGTTTTTTACGTTGATTCCAAGCCAGTTTTGCCAGTTTTTCATCATCTGATTGAAGGTCAGCGAAAGTCGAACCACTGACGCGACTAGTGGTGGCTGTAAAGCATTTATCAACGATACTGTCGTTTAAACCAACCACTTCAAATAACTGGGCGCCACGATAACTGGCAATCGTAGAAATACCCATTTTTGACGTAATTTTAAATAAGCCTTTATTGATACCTTTACGGTAACGGCGACACAATTCTGCACGATCCAAGTCTCTAATTTCATTGGTGTGAATCATGTCGTTGAGGCAAGCGTAGGCAAGGTATGGATAAATCGCCGTCGCACCATAGCCTAATAGAGTACCGAAATGATGCGGGTCTCGTGCTGTAGCCGTTTCTACAATGACATTAGCGTCACAACGTAAACCAGCTTGAATCAGACGCTGATGCACTGCACCCGTTGCTAATAAAGCATGAATTGGCAATTTATCCTTGGCAATATCACGATCACTCAGCACAATCACCACTGTACCGTCAGCAACAGCTTTAATCGCTTTATCACAAAGCGCATCTATAGCGGCTTCAAGACCGACAGCAGGATCATAGTTCAAGGATAGGATGATTGACTCGTATTCAGCATTGTCTTTACCCATTGCCAATAACTGGCGGAACTGGCTCTCAGACAATACAGGTGAATCAACCACAACACGCTGTGCATGATCTTCACCTTCTTCAAACATATTGCGTTCTTCACCGAAACACGTTTCCAGTGACATCACAATATTTTCGCGAAGTGGATCGATCGGTGGATTGGTAACTTGCGCGAACTGTTGGCGGAAGTAGTCATAAACCGAACGGACTTGTTTGGATAAAACAGGGAACGGAGTATCGTCGCCCATTGAACCAATCGCTTCCTGGCCGACTTCACCTAAAACACGGATGACCTGATCTCGCTCTTCAAACGTGATATTGAATAACTTTTCATAAACCTGATATTCATCACCTTCAAGTGTTGGACCAGTTTCATCATCAGCCGCATCAGACAATCTTTGCAGGTTATTTTCTAACCATTGACGATATGGCTGAGCAGTTTTCAGCATGTTATCGATGTCTTCCGGCATCAATAACTCACCTGTTTGTGTGTCAACAGCGAGCATTTGCCCAGGTTTCAAACGGCCTTTAGCAATAACATCTTCTGGTTCATATTTGTAAACACCGACTTCTGAAGCCAGTGTGATATGACGATCTTTAGTGATGATGTAACGCGCTGGACGCAGGCCATTTCTATCCAAGGTACAGGCGGCATAACGACCGTCAGTAGTTACTACACCAGCAGGACCATCCCATGGCTCCATGTGCATAGAGTTGTAGTCATAAAATGCTTTTAAATCAGCATCCATGGTTGGATCATTTTGCCATGCAGGTGGAATGATCAAACGCATCGCACGAAATAGACTCACACCGCCCGCTAATAAAGCTTCCAGCATATTATCCATACTGGATGAATCTGAGCCTGAAGTGCCAACTAATGGACGAATGTCATCCATATTTTCAATCAGAGAAGTGGCAAACTTGGCACCACGTGCCAGAGCCCAGTTACGGTTACCCTGAACCGTGTTGATTTCACCATTGTGAGCAAGGTAACGGAAAGGTTGAGCAAGTCGCCATTGCGGCCAGGTATTGGTTGAAAAACGTTGATGGAAAACAGCCACGGATGTTTCCATGCGTTTGTCATTCAAATCTTTATAAAATACCGGCAGGTACGACGGCATCACCAGACCTTTGTACGAGACAACATGCGAAGACAAAGTCGGGATATAGAAGTCGCTGTCATCGGTCACGGCTTTTTCAGCAAGACGACGAGCAATGTAGAGTTGACGCTCAAAATCAGCTTCAGACATGCCTTCGCCAGCATTTACAAAAACCTGACGCATCACCGGCAGTGACGTCAATGCTTGTTGGCCACAGGCTGATTCAGGATCTACTGGCACATCTCGCCAGCCAAGAACCTCTAATCCCTGCTTAGCTAAGTTCTGAGCAACAGCTTTTTGCGCAAATTCCGCTTTCGCTTCATCTTGCGAAAGAAAAACCATACCCACTGCATATAAAGCAGATAAGTTATAGCCGAGCTCTTCTGCAATGGCTTTGAAAAAGCTATCTGGCTTCTTCAGCAGTAAACCACAGCCATCCCCCGTTTTTCCGTCAGCACCAATAGCGCCGCGATGGGTAAGATTGCCTAAGGCTTCAATTGCTGTTTCGATTAACCAATGACTAGCTTTATCGTCCATCTGGGCGATTAGGCCAAAACCACAGTTATCACGTTCAAATTGCGGTCTATAGAGACCTTGATTCATTTCTGTTGGCTGACTCACGTCACGTACCTTCATATTAGTTAGCGCCGTCACTGCTCACCCGTCGGATAGCCCGGCGGTATTCGGAAATCATCTTCGAGGAGCGTTGACCAAATACGGCAGAAAGGATCATCTATTATAACGATGGATACCTTGCCATTCAATTATTACGATACCTTCCTTGGCAAAATATGAGCGTTAAATTTTCCTATTTTCAATAAAATAGCTAAAATGCACTGTTTTTGACGAGAACAACGGAACGATCATGGACAAACCCTTAATCGGTGTCGTCATGGGCAGCAACAGTGACTGGCCCGTTATGCAAAAAGCAGTTGAGCAACTAGAAGCATTTGGCATCAGCTATGAAGCCAAAGTTGTTTCGGCTCATCGCACGCCAGACTTATTGACGGAATACGCAGAAACGGCCCAACAGCGGGGACTTGCTTGCATTATAGCAGGTGCAGGTGGCGCAGCGCACTTACCTGGTATGCTTGCAGCTAGTACTATCGTTCCTGTTTTAGGTGTTCCAGTCCCATCCAAGTATCTTAAAGGTCAAGACTCACTGTTATCGATCGTACAGATGCCTAAAGGCGTTCCCGTCGCCACATTTGCGATTGGTGAAGCTGGCGCAGCTAACGCGGCATTGTTTGCTATCGCCCAACTCGCCGTGAATGATGCTCATCTGGCAGCGAAACTGGATGCGTTTCGCAAAAAACAACACCAAACCGTTGTTGAGATGACCCTACCCCCTCAATAGTACATGGATAAACAAAGCCTGTTGATTATTTTTTAATCAATCTCAAGCGCTAATTACCGATAATTAAATACAACGCTTATTTTCGACTCGCTAACATTAATATAGAGGTCAATGATGAATACACAGATTTTACCCGGTTCAACATTAGGTATGCTGGGTGGAGGTCAACTTGGCCGCATGTTTACCTCTGCTGCTCAAATCATGGGGTATAAAGTTGTGGTTCTCGATCCTGATCCACAAAGTCCAGCTGGTGTTATTGCTGATCAGCATATCTGTGCTGCTTACGATGATGAAAAAGCATTAGATGATATGGCAAAGCTGTGTGCTGCCATCACTACTGAATTTGAGAACATTCCTGCGCAGACATTAGCTTTTCTTGAGCAAAAAACTATTGTTCATCCATCATCCAAAGCCTTGGCTTCAACACAAAACCGTAATGTTGAGAAAAACTTCATCGCCTCTCTCGGCATTCAAACAGCGCCTTTTTTCGCTATCCGTCAGCAACAAGATATCGCAGAAGCTGAAAAAGTCATTGGTTTTCCAGCTATCCTTAAAGTAGCGACCTTTGGTTACGATGGCAAAGGCCAAATCCCTTGCAAAACGATTGAAGATGTTTACGCCGGATTTGAAGCATTAGGTGAAAAAGAGTGTGTTTTAGAACAACGAATTGATTTGGATAAAGAAATCTCCGTTGTTCTGGCCAGAAGTCAAACCGGCACCATTATTAATTTTCCTGTTGCAGAAAATATCCATGTGAATGGTATTTTGCATACAACATCGGTCCCAACTTCAGTCCATGCGGAACAAGCGCAAAAGGCTATTCAAATGGCTAATGATATTGCTAAAGGGCTAGGTTACGTAGGCACGATGGCTGTAGAGTTTTTTGTCAGTCAATCAGGCGAAATCATTGCTAATGAAATAGCGCCCCGCCCTCATAATTCAGGGCATTACACACTTGATGCCTGCCACACATCACAATTTGAACAGCAAGTTCGTATGTTATGCGGCTTACCTGCTGGAGATTGTGATCTGATCACCCCGGTCGTTATGGTGAACTTATTAGGTGATGTATGGGGTAACAGTCAGCCTCACTGGGAAACCTTACTATCAGAAACAAATATCAAACTGCATTTATATGGTAAACAAGAAGCACGACCTGGTCGCAAAATGGGACACTTCAATGTTCTGGCTGAAACCGTTGATCAAGCGATGCAGCAAGCCGACACTTGTTTTGAAAATTTAAAAGCAGATTGATTTGACGACTAAACATAATCATATTTCCATCAGTTACTGTACACAGTGCCGCTGGTTACTGAGAGCCAGCTGGATGGCACAAGAACTGTTGACAACATTTGATGATGAAATCACTTCACTGACGTTGATTCCGGCAACAGGTGGCCTTTTCGAAGTGCGAGCGAATGATGAACTACTATGGTCGCGAAAAGAACAAGGTCGTTTTCCTGAGATTACTGAGTTAAAGCAGCTGGTGCGTGATACCATCGCTCCTGACAGGTCTTTGGGCCATAGTGATAAGAAACCAAGCTCTGATAATCAATCTTAAGTCGAGGTGAAGACTATGCGTGCAGATAATACCTTTATGCACCTGCTTCTTAAAGCGGGCATTTCCATGCTGCTCACGCTTTTTTTGCTGGGCTGTGATAGTACAAATACAACAGCTCCACACTCACCCAAACAAAACAAAGCGACAGAATTAAGTAGTAAAAATATTAATGAATACGCCAATGAAATGGCCAACAGCTACATAAGCATTCAAGAACAACTACTTAAACACTATCAGCAAGCAAAACAGTCCAACAATACTTATGACTTTATTCAGTACCGTAACCATAAATGGACACCTGAATATATGTCAATGAAGATAAGATACAGTCGCGATTTTGAACACAATAAAGCGTTTTTAGAAAAACAGCCAAGTGCCCCTTTGTTTGCTATCTATGAGAACCTGATTTACATCGGACTGGATCTGAAAAATGGTCTGCTGGAAAATGACGAGGCCCGCCAACAGAGAGCCTTAGAAGAAGCCGAAAAAGCCAAACAACTAGTGATTAGCATCCAGCAACAACTTAAATAAGTTATCACCGGATGAGTGATTTAGCTTTCAACTTTCTCTGAATAATCACAGTCTTTCTGTGGACAGACTTTCTCTGTACCACGACTTTTAGTCGTTTTTAGTGTCAGAATCGGCCAGCTACATTTCGGGCAAGGCTCTTTCAGTGGCTCATTCCATAAAGCGTAGTCGCAATCAGGATACTCTGAACAAGAGTAAAAGACTTTTCCTCGACGTGATTTACGCGTCAGAATCTCGCCTTTATGGCATTGTGGGCATTCAACACCAGTATTGGCCGGCTGTTCCAAAGATTCGATATGTTTACACTTAGGATAGCTGGAGCAACCAATGAATTTCCCATAACGTCCAGTTCGTATCCATAAATCAGAGTCACATTTTGGACATTTCCTGCCCTCAACCACCTCAGGTTCATTATTAGTGGTTTCTTCACCATCAATATTACGGGTGTAATCACACTCTGGGTAACCAGTACAGCCAATAAAACGCCCACTCCGGCCAAGACGGCTGGAGAGTTTTTTACCGCATTTAGGACAGTCTTCATCTAGCAGTTCTTGTGTCACATCACTGCGTTGAACTTCTTTATCCTTGGTTTCGACTTGTTCTTTAAACGGTCCCCAGAACTTTCTCAGTAATGGCACCCATTCTTCTTCGCCTCTGGCCACCGCATCAAGTTCATCTTCCAACTCAGCGGTAAAGTTATAGTCGACATACTTAGTAAAGTGATCGACAAGAAACTTACCCACCACACGACCCACGTCAGTCGGATGAAAACGTTTATTGATAATTTCAACGTATTCACGCTGAACAAGTGTAGAAATAATGCTCGCGTATGTTGATGGTCGGCCAATATCGTGCTCTTCCAGACTTCTGACCAGGCTGGCTTCACTATATCTGGGTGGTGGTTCAGTAAAGTGCCGCTCAGGCCTAATCGCTTTTAATTCAACAACTTGGCCGACCTCCATCGGAGGCAGCAGTTTTTCGTCTTTGTCGCTGGCGGCAGAATCATCTTTATCTTCCAGATACACACTCATAAAGCCTGGATTGACTACCGTCGAACCATTTGCACGGAAAGTATTACCTTTACCACATGCCAAATCGACAGCAACCGTATTCAGGGTGGCATGAATCATTTGACTTGCCATAGTACGTTGCCAGACAAGTGTATAAAGCTTTAACTGATCGGCAGAAAGATAGGCTTTCATATCTTCTGGCGTTCTAAGCACAGAAGTCGGACGTATCGCTTCATGCGCCTCTTGCGCGTTTTTTGATTTCGTTTTGTATTCTTGTGGTTTTGCAGGAACCATTTTCTGGCCGTATTTTTCTGCAATGAATCCACGTATTTCATCTAAAGCTTCTTGAGCCAAGGTGACAGAGTCAGTACGCATATAGGTGATTAAACCAACCGCGCCCTCTCCGGTATCTACACCCTCGTATAACTGTTGAGCAATGCTCATGGTACGCTGGGCACCAAAACCTAGTTTGCGTGATGCTTCTTGCTGTAATGTGGATGTGGTAAACGGTGCTGCAGGGTTACGTTTGCGTTGTTTTTTCTCAACATTGGAAACCAGCAACTTACCTTGTGCGGCTTTATCTAATGCCTTTACAACCTTTGCCGATTGCTTTTCATCCGTCACACTAAACTGACTGAGTTTTTCACCTTCGAAATAGGTCAGCTTGGCCTGGAAATCGTTTTTATCAGCACTCGCATCAGCTTCGATGCTCCAATACTCTTTCGCTACGAAAGCTTCTATTTCCAGCTCACGCTCTACGATCATTCTCAACGCTGGACTTTGCACCCTTCCCGCCGAAAGTCCGCGTCGAACCTTTTTCCAAAGCAGCGGCGACAAGGTAAAACCAACTAGATAATCCAATGCACGTCTGGCCTGCTGTGCATTAACGAGCGACATGGATAATTCACGAGGGTGGGCAACGGCGTCATTTACCGCTTGTTTGGTAATTTCGTGGAAAACGACACGGTGAGTCTCTTTGTCTTTCAAAGCGCCACGCTTTTTCAATAACTCATACAGATGCCAGGAAATGGCTTCCCCTTCTCTATCAGGGTCAGTCGCGAGATATAGGGCATCAGCTTTTTTCATCGCTTTTACAATCGCATCGACATGCTTGCTGTTACGGTCGATAACTTGGTATTTCATCTCAAAATCTTTGGCAGTATCAACCGCCCCTTCTTTTGGTAATAAATCACGCACATGACCATAAGAAGCTAAGACTTCGACATCTTTACCGAGATATTTTTTGATTGTTTTCGCCTTGGCTGGCGACTCAACGATGACTAGTTTTTTTCCCATTTTCCCCGATACCAAAAACCTACGCACATATAAACAAAGCCCGTTGAGACGGGCAATGTTGAAGTTTCTTATTCTATTTTTAGTCTAGTGAACGATGGCTTCCATGTCTTCAAAGACCAAGTCTTCCATCCAGGCAAAAGCGACTTCCCTTCCAGGCTGATAAAACAACACCATCAGCACAACCCACTTAAGCTGATCAAGGTCAATCTCTTCTGTATCCAGCGCCATCACTCGTTCGAGCACGATCTCCCGAGTTTCGACGTCTAAAACGCCCACTTGTTCCAGAAACAATAAATAACCTCGGCACTCCACATCCAACCGTTCCAGCTCATTGTCACTGAACACGCGCATTGTGGCGTGCCGTTTGAGAGGTTGATCAGCGGCCACGGTCATATTATCTAACCATTCCAGCGCTTTATGAATTTCTAATTCCTGAAAACCAACCTGCTCTAATTCAAGCTCTAACACTTCATTATCAGGTTTATTTCGTTCTTCCGTATCGATGTAGGTTTCAAATAGATATAACAACACATCAATGACATTTTCTTTCATCTGACTCTCTTTGAATAAGCCTGGTTCAGGAACCCGTCCGAACATAACGGCTGCCGGGCAATGACTCAACCACGCCCTCTAGCTCAAGTAATAACAGCATGGATGAAACAGCATCAGCCGTCAATCCAGTATTTTCTATCAGGCCGTCTATGGCAACTGGGTCAAATCCAAGATGATTAAGCAACACTTGGTAGTCACCGTCTTTTTCATGTGTGGATTCTGTTTTGTCTTTAGTGTCTTCATGTTGAGTCTTGATTCCTGCCAGCGCACCCAACTCTTCAATAATATCCTGCGCCGTCTCTACCAGCTTTGCCCCATCCCGGATCAACTGATGACAGCCTCTGGATAAAGGGTTATGAATCGAACCGGGAATAGCAAAAACCTCGCGTGACTGCTCCATTGCCATTCTGGCTGTGATTAGAGAACCACTTTTTAATGCGGCCTCAACCACCAGGGTTCCTAGCGATAATCCACTGATGATTCGGTTTCTTCTCGGGAATAGCTCTGGTCGTGGTGAAGTACCTAACGGAAACTCTGACACCATCGCACCGTTTTCTACAATATCGTAGGCTAGTTGACGATGCTGGGCAGGATAAACACGATCAAGACCTGTAGCAACAACCGCTATTGTTTTCCCCTTGCTCAGGGCGCCCTTATGTGCGGCAGCGTCGATCCCCATTGCAAGCCCACTCGTCACCACTAAACCGCCCTCAGCCAGGTAGTGAGCAAAGTCATACGCCGTATTTCTGCCTGACGGCGATGGGTTTCGGCTGCCCACAATCGCAAGCTGCCAGTCGTTTAACAATGAAACATCACCTTGAACATAGAGTAAACAAGGTGGATCGGTAATTTCTTTGAGTAAACTTGGATAGCGTTCATCTTCAATGGTCAGAATGTAACGGTTATGTTGTTGTTCCAACCAGAGCAAATCTTGCTCAACTTGTTGCCAGTCGGGATGGCGTAACTTCTCTACCAGTTCATCATTGAAGCCAGTTATTTGGCCTGGGTTATTTAATATGTATTGCGGATTGCCATACTGTTGCAAGAGTTTTTGATATGTTACCGGGCCAATCCCTGGCACTCGCTGTAGAGCAATCCAACAAGCTAATTCACTGTGCTTGTTAGCTATCATTCCGCTGAATAAGTCCTTTTATTGGGCGCTTTTCACTTTGTCATACACATGCATAGCACGGGTGGCTTTCATAACAATGGCATAACTGACTTTGTCGTATAGTTTGAATACCATAGCTTCACCAGCATGTTCATCAGGTAATGTCACCGTGTCCTTGCGATCAACTGACACTGAATCTTTTAACGTTTCCCCAGCTTGATAGACTGATAAAACATTTCCTGTTTGCAAGCCATCGCGCTTGCCTAAACTTAGAACAACAATCTGATATTGCCCTATTTGAGAAACACCATCAAAAACAGAAATGATGCGTCCATTTAACGGCTTATCAGGGGCACGAGGAATGAAATTAAGATCAAAGTCGTCATCTTCGACTTTTAATAAGCGATCACCAATTTGAATTTCTCTGTTTGTGTAGGTCAAGCTGACTTTGGCCGGATCCCCCTGAGTCATTGTTTCAGCATCACCCAGATAGATTGCTTCGTATCCTAATACTTCGCCAGTGTCAGGATCTTTATATGCTTTGCCACCCTTGAAAAGACTATATGTATTACTATCCGAGTCTGTGATACCCCTTACGTAAACATAATCGCCCGCGCCTGAGATAAGACGTTCATCGGCACTGGCAACAACATAAGGTGCATCATTGAGTACTTCATCGCCCACTACGCGAGGTTTGGATAAAAATGGGCCAATTGCCGATAGCGGAATAGTCAGGATGGGTTTATCTAAAATCGTTTCTCGAACCTCAGGCGACAGCTTCACACTGCGTTTGCCACGGTTAACCTCAATGACTGGTTTGCCATCACGATAACTAAGGGATAATTCATCACCAGGATAGATTAGGTGAGGATTTTCAATTTGCGGATTCACATACCAAATATCAGGCCAGTGCCACGGATATTTTAAGAACATGCCTGAAATATCCCATAAGGTATCGCCTTTTTTAACCGTATATCGTTGTGGATGGTCTGGATTAAGCTCCACTTCTTTGGCCAGCAGAGGGTTACTCAGCAAAACAAAAATCAAACTAATCGCTATGCGCTTTATCATCGAACCATCCTCATGGACCTTAATCTTGCCCCAATCCTGTAATGGGCAACTTTAAATAGTGTGTTATATGCGGTATGACTAATCAAGTATTGCTACCAGCGTCAAACTTAATCATTTTTAGACAACAAGTAAACTCCGGCAAGTAATTTGAGACTCAGCGCTGAAACTAGTCATTGAGTCTAACTGTCGCATTCAGCACAAGGATACCGGGAAAAAACTCAAAAAAATGTTAACAGGCTCGGTTTATGACGCCATAGCTGGTTTGCTGAGGTTTTGATTCACCGTCACCAATGACTAATCGGGATCAAGCAAAATTCATTATATTTTCAATAAGGCGCTGGCAGACTACAATATAAGGTTTGTAAAAGCAGTAAATCATCCTGACAGGTATTACTCATGGCCATTTTAAATATTCTCCATTTCCCCGATCCACGGCTGCGCAAAAAAGCTGAGCCCATAGAGGAAGTGACTGATGACATCCGTCAACTTGCCGACGACATGCTAGAAACGATGTATGATGCGCCAGGAATAGGTCTTGCCGCCAATCAGGTGAATGTACAAAAACGCCTGATAGTTATCGATATTTCTGAAGACAAATCAGAACCACTCATCCTTATCAACCCAGAAATACTTGATAAGCAAGGTGAACGAGAATATGAAGAAGGCTGCTTATCCGTGCCAGAGGCCTATGAAACCGTTGTGCGTGCTGACACAGTAACAATAAAAGCAGTGAACCGAGATGGTGAACCTTTTGAATTTTCTGCCGAAGGACTTCTGGCGACCTGTGTTCAACACGAAATTGATCACCTCGATGGTAAATTATTTGTTGATTATCTGAGTAACCTAAAACGCGAACGCATAAAAAAACGCTTAGAAAAACACCAAAAACAAAAACTATAAGGATCTTGGATGCGCATTATTTTCGCCGGTACTCCGGCTTTCGCCGCAGAAACACTGAAAGCTTTAATCAATACCGAGCATGAAATTTGCGCTGTTTATACTCAGCCGGATCGCCCCGCAGGTCGTGGACGTAAATTAACAGCCAGTCCTGTTAAACAACTCGCTCTCGAACATAATATTCCGGTAGAACAGCCTCTTAACTTCAAAACCGATGATGCGATACAGACTCTAGCCGGCTACCAGGCGGATCTGATGATCGTTGTTGCTTATGGTTTATTGTTACCTCAAGTCGTTCTGGATACGCCCAAGCTTGGCTGCATCAATGTGCATGCCTCTCTACTTCCCCGCTGGCGTGGCGCAGCGCCTATCCAACGAGCTATCTTGGCCGGCGACAAAGAATCCGGTGTCTGCATCATGCAAATGGAAGCCGGCCTTGATACCGGCCCCGTTCTTTCTGAAGCGCGTTGTCCAATTACCGAAGAAGATACTGCCCAGGTACTTCATGATCGTCTCGCAATATTGGGCGCCACAACCTTAGTTGAAACTCTCAAGGATATTGAGCAACGCCAACGCAATGCCAAACCACAAAATGACGATCTGACAAGCTATGCCAGCAAATTAGATAAAAAAGAAGCCGATATTGACTGGCAACTTTCAGCTCAAGATATTCTTCGTAAAATCAATGCCTTTAACCCCTGGCCTGTAGCGCAGACGATCTGGCACGATGCCATTTTTCGTATATGGCGAGCACAATTAGTGAAAGAAGAAACACGGCAACCAGCAGGTCAAATTATTAAGGTCGATAAAGTCGGGATTGATGTTGCCACCGGCGACGGTGTTATTCGCATCACTGAGCTACAGTTACCCGGTAAACGTGCGATGTCTGTGCAGGATTTCCTTAATGCAAACACCATGAAAGTTGGCGATCATTTTGGCTAAGCCTAACCCCACTAAAGGTGCCCGAACGAATGCTGCACTCATTTTGAATGAAGTAGTCGTTCAGCAACGTTCTCTCAATACGGCCTTAGCTCAGTATTTGCCTCATGTTGATGAAAAAGATCGTGGTTTTTGTCAACAGCTTTGCTATAGCAGTTTGCGTCATTACCCGACTCTGCAATTTATCGTCCACCAGCTGATAAAAAAACCCTTTAAAGCTAAAGACAAAGATATTGAGCAACTATTAATACTCGGTATTT
Source organism: Methylophaga thalassica MP (assembly GCF_000214595.1). Lineage (GTDB taxonomy): Bacteria > Pseudomonadota > Gammaproteobacteria > Nitrosococcales > Methylophagaceae > Methylophaga > Methylophaga thalassica. The sequence continues at coordinate 317,064 of NZ_AFIG01000001.1, forward strand.
TACAGTTACGTTTTTTAAATACACCGGATCATGCCGCCATTTCTGAAACAGTGGATGCCAGTAAAAAACTGAAAAAAGTCTGGGCGGGTGGTTTATTAAATGCCTGCCTGAGAAACTATCTAAGACAACAAGAACAGATCGAACAGAAGCTGTTGGCAAATGACCCAGCTAATTACGGGCATCCAAGCTGGTTACTCTCACAATACCAGCAAGACTGGCCTGAAAGCTGGCAAGATATTACCAACGCTAATAATAAACAGCCCCCGATGATGCTCCGGGTTAATCAGCAAAAAGTTTCACGTGAAGCATATCTTCAGCAGTTAGAGTCTGAACAGATTGCTGCCTCAATTATTGAAGCCACCGACCAGGGTATCTTGCTGGACCAACCTTGCGATGTATATAAACTACCGGGATTTGAAGAAGGTTGGGTTTCTGTGCAAGACGGCTCAGCCCAACTAGCCACAACGATTCTGAACATAACCCCCGGACAGCGCGTGTTAGATGCCTGTGCTGCGCCCGGCGGTAAGACATGCCATATTCTTGAAACCTCTCCTGAAAATGACGTCACAGCTATCGATATATCATCTGATCGCTTACTGCAAATTCAACAAAATACGGATCGGCTTGGTTTACACGCCACATTAGTTGCTGCCGATGCCGCAGACACCAACCATTGGTGGAACGGACAAGCGTTTGACCGCATCCTTATCGATGCACCCTGCACGGGTAGTGGTGTCATTCGCCGCCATCCGGACATAAAACTACTACGTCATCCAGAAGATATCGATACTTTGGCCAGTAAACAACAGGCTTTATTAGATAAATTGTGGCCACTGCTGAAAGCCGATGGTTTAATGGTTTACACTACCTGCTCTGCCTTTAAAAAAGAAAATGAGCAGCAAATTGAAGCGTTTCTACAACGACATCCAGATGCTGAAGAAGTCAAACTCTCTTCGACACCAGCGACAGCTAGGCCTTTCGGCTACCAGAGACTGCCTGGTGATGATGTTATGGACGGTTTTTATTATGCCTGCCTTCGCCGTAAGTAAGCGTCTATTCCTGTCTCTTTTCTTATGGTTGTTTATTCAAACATCAGCCAATGCCACTGTTTTTAGCGTCAATAACCCGGTTGTTCATCCCATTGGTAATGCCTATGTGCTGACGGCTCAAATTAATTACCCATTAACACCACGAGTGATTGAAGCCCTGCAAAATGGCGTACCCATTACCTTTTTGCAAGAGTTTCGGCTAATTGATGCTATGCCAATATTGGGCAGCTTCTGGCAATGGGAAACCACCTTATGGGAGAGCACTCTGAGCTATGAGCTTCGTTACCACGCATTATCAGAGCAATATATTGTGGAGTCACTCGATACTCATGAACAACAAAACTTCCCTAGTTTGAGTGGTGCTCTAAAAGCCTTGGGCGATATTAATGCGCTCTCGCTGCCACCAGAATATACCGAAGATACGGAAAATCTGATTCTGGAAATTCGCAGTGGATTGGATCTCAATGCCTTACCAACTCCAATGCGTCCTGGAGCCTTAATCTCTGACAAATGGCAACTCACCAGTCCATGGGTTCAAGCAGTATGGCTATAAGTCTTATCAAGCGACTTAGCTCAGGTACAGCACCATACTTCTCTCTCGCATTTTTACTGCTTGTTCTCGCCTATTTGCTAAGCGCGGCTACTCAAGATAGTTCACGGCTGAATGACCTCTTTCTGGTTATCTTTGGTATTGGTGTTGCCTGTCTATTATTACTGGTGGGCATTCTTGCTCGCAGCCTCTTTCGTTTATATCGCGACTTTAAAAAACATGAGGCGGGATCGCGGCTTACCGTCCGACTGGTCAGCCTGTTTGTTTTATTGATTTTAGTTGCCACATCGATTGTTTACGGCTTTTCGATTCACTTCCTGCATCGTGGTATTAACAGCTGGTTTGATGTCAAAGTAGAACAAGCACTGAATGATTCACTGGAGTTAAGCCGTACCGCTTTTGGTATCCGCATGCGAACCCTGCTACGCCAAACAAGGATGATGGCTGGTGTTCTTAGTGAACTACCCGATAGCGAGCTATCACACAGCTTACGGGATTTAACGCAATTGAGTGGCGCACTGGAGCTTAGTATCTGGGCAAGAGATGGACAACCGATTGCGTCGAGTATTGAAAGTCCAACTATTATGGTACCGAACAGACCTAACGATACCATCATGCATCAGCTGCTTCAGGGTGAAGATTATATCGGCATGGACCCCTCAGAAAATGACAAGCTCCAACTGCGGGCCGCTGTCAGAATTCCACAAAAGTCTGTCTTAGCCGAAGAACGAATTCTCAATGTGTTGTTTCCGATCAATGATCATTTAAGTGAGCTCGGTAAAACCGTGCAAGATGCTTACTCTGATTACAAAGAGTTAAGTTATCTCAGAAAACCTTTAATTACCGTGTTCACACTGACCTTAAGCCTGATTGTGTTTTTAACCATTCTGGTGTCTATCTGGTTTGCTATCTGGATATCCCGACGTATCGTCGAGCCGCTACAAGAACTAGCGCAAGGTACACAAGCGGTGGCTTCCGGTAACTACAATATGCAACTGACGGCCTCAGGCCACGATGAAATTGGCTTCCTGGTTCGCTCGTTTAACCAAATGACACAAAGGCTAACCCATGCCCGCAATGCGTCACAGCGTAGTCACCGTTTATTAGAACAACAAACAAGTTACCTAACCACTGTCCTTGGCAGCTTATCCAGTGGCGTGGTCACCGTGGATAAACGCCTTTATCTGCATACAGCCAATAATGCCAGCAGCAAAATTCTCGGTGTTAAACTCCAGCAACGTCTGGAAAGCCCTTTATCCAAGCTGGCTGAAATTAACAAAAATATGAAAACGTTCTGCGAAATGATTGAACGTTGCGCTGTCAAAGGTATTGCCTGGGAACAGCAAGTAGAACTACAAAAACAAAACGGCAACCAAACCTTAATTTGTCATGGTACCGAATTACCCAATAATAGTGGCTGGGTTATCGTTTTTGAAGACATCACTACACTGCTACAAGCACAGCGTAATGCCGCCTGGGGTGAAGTGGCACGGCGTCTGGCTCACGAAATAAAAAATCCTTTAACACCGATTCAGCTGTCAGCGGAACGTCTGCAACGAAAATACGCAGCGATTGTGCCCGAGGAGCAGGTCGAAGTCGTCGATAAACTCACCAATACCATCATTCAACAAGTTGAAGCGATGAAAGAAATGGTGAATGAATTCTCGGAGTATGCGCGCACACCAGCATTACAATTACAGTCCTATGATATCGGTCAACTGATTCGTGAAGTGCTCACCATGTATCAGAGTAATCCGAATCATCAGTTCACGCTGTTAAACAGCCCGGAAAGTGTGGCGGTTAAAATTGATGTCAATCGTTTTCGGCAAGTCATGCATAATTTATTGAAAAACGCTATCGAAGCCTGTGAGGACGCTCAGCTTCCTGTCGATATCGTTATCAGTTACCATCCACTTACTCACCAACAACGTCGTTGGCTTGAAATTTCTGTTCGGGATTACGGTCCTGGCATCCCCTTTTCTATTATTGATAAATTATTCGAACCCTACGCCACGACGAAACATAAAGGCACCGGGCTTGGCTTAGCTATCGTTAAAAAAATGATCGAAGAACATGGTGGTGATGTCTGGGCGGAAAATCTGGATCCAGAAGGAACGAGTATAATTATAAGATTGCCATTGGAGGAGTCTCCGTCGTGAGTAATGACAAACCCCTGATTCTTGTTGTTGATGATGAGCCGGATATTCGCGAGCTAATCAAAGACATTCTGGAAGACGAAAACTATGAAGTCAAAATTGCTGCTGATGGGCAGGAAGCACAACAAATTTTTAACGAACAACAGCCTGATCTGATTCTGCTCGATATCTGGATGCCGGATATCGATGGTATTAGCTTGTTAAAAGAATTCAAACAACAAAATAAAAATGTCACTATCGTGATGATGTCCGGCCATGGCACGATAGAAACCGCCGTAGAAGCAACGCGGCTGGGCGCCAGTGATTTCATTGAGAAACCGCTGTCGACGGCCAAACTTCTGCGCGGTGTTGAGCAAGCCCTCGAAAATAGAGCAAAACAAGCCAGCATACAAAAAGAACTGGCACAGATTCCTGTGGGTAAAAGTCAGCAGATAAAATTATTGCGTGAACAAGTTGAACGCGTTGCGAAACATGAAATGCCTATTCTGCTGGTAGGTGAGCCTGGGGTGGGTAAACATTGTTTTTCGCATTATTTACATAGCCTGGGTCAATTCTCAGGCGGTAAATTTATTGAATTAAGCCCAGAAAGCTTTCCATTAGATAGCCTGAAGATTACCTCATTAGCTAAAAATAACTGTTTGTATATCCATGACTTGGCCTTGCTGAGTGATGAAGCTCAGGCACTGTTATTACACCTGTTGGAGACTCATAAATTACAGCAGTGTCAGCTGATTTGCGCTACACAATACTCCTTACAAAAAGCCGTCGATAACGGTGACTTTCTGGAGAGCCTGTTGTATCAACTCAATAGCATCACTCTGGTAGTACCACCACTTCGTGATCATATTGAAGATATTCCAGAGCTTGTTCATCACTTTGTTGACGTACAAACCACCCGCTCAGGTCTACCATACCGTCGTTTCACTGTTGCCGCACAAAACCGCCTCAGGAACCATGAATGGTCTGGCAATATTCTTGAATTGAAAAATGTCATCCAACGCTTATTAGTACTGGGGAATGGTGAAGATATTGATGTCGCAGATGTCGATCTTGCACTCGCCTCAGAAGCTGAAGCTATCGAAAATGGTGATGAAACTATTAACTTTGAATTACCTCTGCGTGAAGCCAGAGAACAATTCGAGCGCATTTACCTTTTACGTAAATTACAAGAAACAGACGGCAATGTAGGTAAAGCGGCTAAACTGGCTGGCATGGAAAGAACACATCTTTATCGAAAGCTTCGCTCTCTTGGTATAGACACCAAACAGATTTAGGAATCGACTATGAAAATTCTGATCCTCGGAGCCGGTCAAGTCGGCGCTTCTGTGGCGGCAACATTGGCTCGCGAAGACGATGATGTCACCCTTGTCGATACAGACAGCACTAACTTACTCAAACTGCAGGATCATTACGATATTCGAACGATTCAGGGACAAGCCTCTCATCCCGATGTGTTGGCCCGGGCCGGCGCTGAAGATGCTGACTTGATTCTGGCGGTGACCAACAGTGATGAAACCAATATGGTGGCCTGCCAGATTTGTCATACGCTCTACAACACGCCCACTAAAATTGCGCGTATTCGCTCAACAGGCTATCTGTCCACGCCACAATTATTTGATAAAGAAAACCCTCAGGCAATTGCTATTGATATGCTGATCAGTCCTGAGCAAATCGTCACGGAATATATCCAGCGACTTATCAGCCACCCTAATGCTTTGCAGGTATTGGATTTTGCTGAAGGTAAAGTGCAGCTTGTCGCGGTAAAAGCCTTTCATGGCGGTCTGTTGGTCGGGCATCCGCTGCGTGATTTACGCAAACATATTCCGAAAACAGAAACCCGGGTTGCCGCTATTTTCCGTGATGGTCACCCTATCACGCCCACCGGTGACACTACGATTCAGGCCGATGATGAAGTTTTTTTCATCGCCGCCACCAAAGACATTCGTGCTGTCATGGGCGAACTGCGTCGTCTGGAAAAACCCTATAAACGTATTATGCTGGCTGGCGGCGGTAATATCGGTGCCCGCCTGGCAAAAGCCTTAGAAAATGATTATCAAATCAAACTAATCGAAGCCAACCCCGATCGCGCTGAGTTCTTGTCAGAAGAGTTGAGTAACAGTATTGTGCTGTTAGGCGATGTCGCCAATGAAGAGCTGTTACTCGAAGAAGAAATCGATAAAGTCGATCTGTTTTGTGCCTTAACCAATGATGACGAGGCCAATATTCTCTCTGCGATGCTGGCAAAACGACTTGGTGCCAGTAAGGTTTTATCGCTGATTAATCGGGCAGCCTATGTGGATTTGGTAGAAAGTGGCAGTATTGATATTGCCTTATCACCACAGCAGGCGACTATTGGTAGTCTGCTTGCCCATATTCGTCGTGGCGATATTGTCGCCGTACACTCCCTACGCCGTGGTGCTGCTGAAGCATTGGAAGCGATTGCTCATGGTGATAGCAGTTCTTCTGTCGTTGTCGGTCGACGCATTGATGAAATCGACTTACCACCAGGTACAACGATTGGGGCGATTGTGCGGGGTGAAGAAGTGATTATTGCTAAAGATGAGACCATTATTGAATCTGAAGACCACGTTATTTTATTTTTAGTGAATAAACGTTACATAAAAGAGGTCGAACGTTTATTCCAGGTTGGCTTTACCTTCTTTTAGGAGTGCTATGGAGTCTTCATTACAAAACCATTTTCTGATTGCGATGCCTGCTCTGGCCGATTCATTTTTTTATCGTTCGGTCATTTATCTCTGCGAACATGATAAAAATGGTGCTATGGGCCTGATTATTAACCGACCGACCCGTGTCATGTTAGAAGAACTCTTATCTCACCTTCATATTGAGAACCCCTCCGAAAGCATAAAAAACACACCGGTTTTATTTGGGGGACCGGTACAAAAAGGCCAGGGCATGGTGATACATGATCAGGCTCAGTCCCCCTGGAAATCGAGTCTGCAATTATCTGACGATGTTATCTTAACCACATCCACCGATATTCTTGAAGCTATTGGTACTGATGAAGGCCCATCTAATGCCCTGGTAACCCTGGGTTATGCCGGTTGGTCCGCAGGTCAGCTAGAAGAGGAACTCATGGAAAATAGCTGGCTAACTGTTCCAGCCAGTCATGAGTTATTATTTACCACACCAGCCGAACAGCGCTGGCAAGCAGCCGCTAAATCTATCGGTGTTGATATTAACCTGATGTCTAACTTTGCAGGCCACTCATGAGTGCAGCCAGGACCTTACTTGGTTTCGATTTCGGCATGAAAAATATCGGCATTGCCGTCGGTCAGGAATTAACGGCCACCGCCAACCCACTGACCGCAATCAAAGCACGTGATGGTATTCCGGACTGGTCGCAAATAGAAAAACTACTGAAAGAGTGGCAACCCGATCTGCTTATCGTCGGCCTTCCTCTGAATATGGATGGGACCGAACAAGAAATGACGGCCGCCGCCAAACGGTTTGGAAATCGACTGAATGGTCGTTTTAATATTCCTGTGGAATGGCAAGATGAAAGACTGACAACATATGAAGCACTAGACCAAATGGGAATCCGCAGTAAAATGGACTCTCGTCAACGCAGTGACGTCGATCAGTTATCTGCACAACTCATACTTCAATCATGGCTGAACCAACAATGACCATCGCACTGACCCAAACTCAAGTTCAGAACCTGCTCAATGATATGGCAGCAGATATTCGCGAGAAATTCGCGGAAAAACAACCCTTACTCGTCGGTATTCATACTGGTGGTGTATGGGTTGCCAAAGCTTTACAGGATATTCTGGGCAAGGATTTTTTCGACGCACCACTCGGCACCCTTAACATTGCCTATTATCGGGATGATTTCACCCGCATTGGCATGCACCCTCAGGTGACACCATCGGATTTGCCTTTTAGCGTAGATGGCCGTCATCTGATTCTGGTTGATGATGTGCTGCATAGTGGACGCACCACTCGTGCTGCCCTCAATGAGATTTTTGACTATGGCCGCCCCGCTAGCGTCACACTGGTGGTTTTGGTGGACCGTAATGGGCGTGAACTGCCTATCCAGGCAGATATCATCGGAAAAACCGTTGAAGTCGCTAAAGGCCAACATATCAAACTCACTAATAGTTCAGGATTACAGTTGGAATATCGAAACAAAGGCAAGGCTGAATGAATAACAACCAATTGACGGAAAGCGGTCAGCTACGCCATTTCCTCACGATTGAAGGTCTAAAAAAGCCACTACTGACTGAAATTATGGATCGGGCAGAGCAATTTTCAGGCATCACCAATCGACAGGTAAAAAAAGTCCCTATCCTGCGGGGAAAAACCATTGTTAACCTGTTTTTTGAGAACAGCACTCGTACCCGCTCTACCTTTGAGCTGGCAGCAAAGCGTCTGTCTGCCGATGTCATGAATTTTAATATCAGCACCTCAGCTACTTCAAAAGGTGAAAGCCTGCTGGATACCTTGCACAACCTTGAGTCGATGCACACAGACATGTTTGTTGTCAGACACAATCAAAGCGGTGCCGCTGAATTTATTGCTCAACATGTATCACCTCATGTCAGCGTCATTAATGCGGGTGATGGCTGCCATGCCCATCCGACACAAGCCATGCTGGATATGTTTACCATTCGTCGCCATAAAAAAAGTTTCCCTGATCTGCGGGTGGCGATCGTCGGTGATATTTTACACTCACGGGTGGCGCGTTCACAGATTCAAGCGTTATCAACACTCGGCGTTGGCGAAATTCGTGTTATTGGCCCCAAAACCTTACTGCCTGCGGACTGCCAGACGCTCGGCGTGCATGTGTATCACGATATGGAAGCAGGCTTAGAAGATGTTGACGTCATTATTATGCTGCGTCTGCAACTTGAACGTATGCAAGGGGCTTTAATCCCCAGCGCCAGAGAGTATTTCCACTGCTTTGGGCTAACAGATGACAAACTCAAACTCGCTAAACCAGATGCCATTGTGATGCACCCTGGCCCGATCAATCGGGGCGTCGAAATTGCCTCTTCCGTGGCTGACGGCCCACAATCGGTCATTTTAGAACAAGTCACTCATGGTATTGCTGTCAGAATGGCTGTCATGTCCATGGCTATGGGTGCACAATCAGAACAAAACGAGCTGCCAGCATGAAAATTCGTATAAAAAATGGCCGTGTTATCGATCCTGCAAGCCAGTTTGATGGCCGCCAGGATGTCTATATCAGTAATGGCAAGATTATCGCTATCGGCGAGCAATTAGATGGTTTTGAGGCTGATAAAACCATTGATGCAACCGGTTTAATCGTTTCCCCCGGCCTAATTGATCTCAGTGTCAGACTACGTGAGCCGGGACAGGAACACACAGCCACTATCCTCACAGAAACCAAGGCAGCCGCCGCTGGTGGCATCACCACGGTCTGTGTACCGCCAGACACGGCACCGGTGATTGATAATCCCACCGTAGTTGAACTCATTGAGGATCGTGCTAAAAAATCCGGTCGCAGCATGGTATTGACCATGGGCGCAATGACGCAAAATTTGAACAGTGAATTATTAGCCGAGATGGCCAGACTAAAAGCCGCTGGTTGTGTCGGAATCAGTAATGGACTGTCTCCGATTAAAAATAGTGTCATCTTACAAAGAGCAATGGCTTATGCTGCCACACTCGATATGACGGTTTTTATCACGCCTGCCGATCCATGGTTACAAAGCCAGGGTTGTGTACATGAGGGAGCAGTTAGCTCACGACTTGGTTTAGGAGGCATTGCAGAAAGTGCTGAAACCATTGCTGTCAGTCGTGATTTGATCTTAATCGAACAAACCGGAGTGCGTGCTCACTTTCATAATTTATCCACAGCTAAAGCGGTTAAATTAATTCGTGATGCACAAAATAGAGGGTTACCGGTAACCGCCGATGTCAGTGCCCATCATCTACATTTATCCGAGCATGACCTGGGTAATTACGATGCGTTGAGCCATGTATTGCCGCCATTTCGCAGTATCCGCGACCGAGAGCAACTGCAACAAGGTGTCCGTGATGGTGTTATTTCAGCGATATCTTCTCATCATCAACCACTTGATAAAGACGATAAATTAGGGCCCTTCGCAGAAACAAAACCTGGTATTTCTGGTCTTGAAACCTTATTACCATTAACAATGAAGTTAGTAGAAGATGACGAGGTTAATTTGCACACTGCTTTAGCTGCTCTAACCTGTAACCCGGCAGACATTCTGGGTATCGACTCTGGACAGCTTAAAGTGGGGGCTACTGCCGATATCTGCTTAATTGATCCTGATTCTGAATATGAATGCCAACCGTTAAACTTTGTCAGTGCCGGTAAAAATAGCCCCTTTGAAGGCTGGTTATTTAACCACCAGGTCAGCCATACTTTATTTCATGGTCGCTTAGTTCATGAACGAGATTAAGAGTTAAAGGAAACAAGATGAAATCAATAAAAATGGCTTTATGCTGCGCCACGTTAATTGCTGCATTTTTCATGATAACCGCCTGTAGCCCAGAAGTAGGCAGCGAAGACTGGTGCCAAATGATGAAAGATAAAGCCAAAGGCGACTGGACTGCCAACGAAGCCGCTGACTTCACTCGTTACTGTATTTTCCCAAGCAATGACAAATAAACTCTACGCGCTGGATTTTGATGGTGTTATCTGTGATAGCGCTATAGAGACTGGCATAGCAGGTTGGAAGGTTGCCCTGAAAGTATGGGCAGATATGCCAACTGAGATGCCTGATGATTTACTGGAAAAATTCCGGCAAGTGCGTCCAGTCATGGAAACAGGTTATGAGGCCGTGCTTATCATGCGACTGCTGTATGAAGGCATGTCTGCTGACACACTCATGTCTGCATTTCATCATCAGATTGAAGCGTTGATGATCCGCGATGATATGTTTGTCGATGAACTGAAAGAAGTTTTTGGCTCAACACGCGATGAGTGGATTAGGGACGACTTTGATAGCTGGATTGCTATGAACCCATTATTTGAAGGTATTGCTGAAAAACTTCGGACCATTCCAACGGATAATCTAGTGATTATCACTACAAAACAGGAACGCTTCGTTGATCATATTCTCAAAGCGAATCAGATTTCACTGCCAATAGCACAGGTTTATGGCCTGGACAGAAATATGAGCAAACAACAGATCCTCAGCGATCTGCACGCCGAAAAACCGGATATGGAGATTGTTTTCATTGAGGATAGACTTCCAGCACTGATAAATGTCATCACTGAAGACGGTCTGGATGATATCAAGCTCTATCTGGCGAGTTGGGGCTACAACACCGCTTCAGATAAGGAAAGTGCAAATAATATCGACAGAATCTCTGTTATCCAACTCTCAGACATGGCACTACTTTGATACAAATTTAGTGCTGGTGAGGAACCTTATTGTAGTGTTTGTGTGGCGTATCGTGATTTTCATCAAACCACTGCTGGGCTAACTGACTGGCTTGCTGTCTCTGCTCTGCACTTAACGCAGCCGCCACAGCTGAACGATAGTAATGGGCATCTTCATGTCCGCTAGAAGCGGCTAAATCAAACCACTTATAGGCTTCGAGAAGATTCTTCTGCTCACCATCACCACGTTGGTTCATCAACCCCAAATAAAACTGTGCATTTCGGTCCCATCCCTTCGCGGCAACATCAAACCAGTGTCTTGCCATTAAATTATCCTGACTGCCTCCTAGCCCTAGATAACTCATAAACCCCAACATAAATGCTGCCTCAACACTATTATTCTCTTGGGCTTTTAGAAACCAGCTTTTTGCCTGTACATGATCTAAAGCAGCACCATCCCCATCAAATAACATTTTTGCTACACGATATTGTGCATTCGGATAACCAGATTCTGCTGAGCGTTTAAACCAAGAATAAGCGCGTTTTGTGTCCTGCTTAACACCAGAACCACTCAAATAGAGAAGCCCAAGATTGAATTGGGCCTGACTATGTCCTTGTTCACCGGCTTTTTCAAACCAGTCAGCGGCAGCTTTGAGATCTTTTTCAACACCCTGTCCATTCATTAACATGGCACCGACATTAAACTGAGCCACGGCACTGCCTCTTTCTGCAGATTTTTTAAAAAGTTCAAAGGCTTTCTTTTGATCTCTCTTTACGTCTGGCTCATTCCCAGTGTAGTAAAGCATTCCCAACGCATAAGCCGCTTCATCATGGCCTTTTTGCGCGGCGATATCTAACCAGCTCATTGCAGAATCGTAATCTGGCTGGCCCAGCTTTCCTGATAGCAGTAACGCCCCAAGATTATATTGGGCTTCAATATTTCCCTGCTTGGCAGCAGCTAACCAGTTCTGCTGGGCAGCCTGATAATCGCCTTTTTGCGCTGCATCCATGCCTTCGGAAAAACTATCAGCATGAACAGCAACGAAAATATTAGAAATGACAAGAATCACTTTTAAAAAAAACAAAAATATTTGTTTCAAATTTTATCCTTTTGAACCGATAAATATAGACATAAAAATCTAATGAGCAATGCTGAGAAATCTTAACGAAAATATAAACTATCTCACATTAGATCATGTGTTTTTTACAAAAACATACCTATAATATTTTCCAATCTCAACAAAATCTATTGGACGAGATTTGGTAACGGAGCAGCACCATGGTCAAATTCTTTTTACGTTTTACGTTCTTTTCTCTTCTTATAGTTTCATTCTCCGCTAATGCTGGTCACTTGTTTACCCAAGGCTCAAGTAATACGCCTATCAACCTGAAGTCAGGTCAAGGTATTGAAATAACCCAATTATCATACGAAAGCGCTGGAGCAAGTGGGCTTGTTGATATTCATTTTCTGGGTACTGGAGTGGATAATAATGTTTCATGGTCAGCTGGAGACAGTTTAAAAGTAACCATCGGCTCATGGAGTCAAACTTTTAGCTATGACACTTTAGCAACTGACTTTTCGAATGTTACACAATCAGCATCATCGTTTAGAGCAACTGACCCCACGCTAGCAGCCGCCAATATTACCCCTTCTGGTACAACTACTTTTACTATAGAAGCGACCTCAGGTCAGTTCACCTTTGATGGCTACCGTATTTCCGTAAATGGTGCGAGATATAATGGCTCTAATTCAGGCCCTATCGATCAATCTCAAGTTGTTTCCTCATCTACTTTTCAGTCCAACGCCGGATCAAATCAGAAAACCGGGGTTGGGCAACACTTAGATCAAATTAGTGGCAACGTTGGAGGTAAACTCGATGATTTCATCACACTGCTCGCTAGTCAAACACCAGAAAAGCAACAGGAAGTTTTAAAAAGCATCTCACCGGAACAAAGTCAGGCATTAGGTCAATCTGTTAATAATACGGTTTCCGGAAGTTTCGACACCGTTCAGGTACGCCTTGATTCGCTCAGGCTGGGTGGTACAGATGTCCAAAACCTGAATCATTCATCAGGTTTATCCTCCGGTGGAGTTCTTGATGGCATATTAGAGCGTCATGCTTGGGTCAAAGCACTTGGTGGCAAGTCTAAACAGGATAGTGAAGATGGGTTTGCCGGCGCAGACTCGCGTTATCATGGTGTGATGGGTGGCATGGACTTTACCAACAGCTCAGATCTCACATTAGGTGCAGCCTTTGCTTACGCCCGAACCGATGTCAATATGAATGATTATCGTGATGGTGATGGCGCCGATATTGACACCTATCAATTAACAGCCTACTTCAATCAATCTTTTGAACGTTTTTATGTAGAAGGGATGCTGACATATGCCTACCAAAATTATGAAACCAAAAGAAATACCCATGTTATCGGTGTAGCCAAAGGTGACTTTGATGGTGATATGTTTGCAGCAAGACTGGTTACAGGCATGCCACTCTATCTGGAAACAATCACTGTTACCCCATTTGTCGGCGTTGAGGGTTACCATACAAGACAGCGGGGTTATACTGAGAAAGGGGCTGACTACCTTTCTATGCACATAAACAGTAATGAGTCTAATCGCTTCCGTTCACTTGTGGGTACAAAAGTGAGCAAAGAGTTTGAATTATCCGACGGCAGTATCTTAACGCCGACACTACAAGTAAGCTGGCGTCATGAATTTAAAGAAGATGGCATCACAACTACATCATCATTCTTGGGTGGTGGTGGTCAGTTTGAGAGTGTTGGTCAAAATGTCGATCGTAATACTGGCAGTATTAGTGGCCGGGTTAACTGGGCAAAAACAGATAGCCTGTCACTGGGTGTTGAGCTAGGTGCAGAAGCCTCTTCCGGTTATCGTGCCTATAATGGTCAGCTCTATGCTGACTGGACTTTCTAATCAGAAAACAGTAATGATAAAGGCACCTTAATGGTGCCTTTTTCGTTTATAGCGTGTACTAAATACAGATATGAAACGCCGAGATATAATAAAAAGTGGGGTTGGTTTGGGGTTATTTTTACCCTACTTCTATTTACCAGCAGCTTTGGCTAACTTGTTATCTTTTCAGCAAACACGCACCCTTGTAGCCTTCATCGACGCATTAATTCCGGCTGATACAACACCTTCCGCTTCACAACTAAAACTTCATCAAACCTTGTTACTTCACGCTAAAGAAATAAAAAACTATCCTGAGCTGATTCAGCTTGGTTGTCAGTGGTTAGATAACCAAGCTGACCTCATCAATCAACAGCCGTTTCTTCGTCTTAATGTTCAACAACAAAACCTTATTATAAAAAAAGCAGCAAACAGTGATGAGCTGAGTATCCCTGCACAATTTTTTACTCACATTAGGCAGGATCTGTTTCGTTTTTACTATGCTAATCCAGCCAGCTGGTCAGGATTAGACATTTCACCACCACAACCGACCGGCTATTTAAGCTACTTCAGACCGTTACTTAATGAATAACGCCACACCTTATTATGATGCCGTCATCGTTGGCTCTGGGGCTGGCGGAGGTACTGCTGCCTGGTATTTAAGTCATCATGGCTGGAAAGTGCTTGTAATTGAAGCTGGACCATATTTCCACCCTGAAAATGATTATTTAGCTGCCACTAGTCAGTGGGAGTCACCCTTCCCACAAAAAAAACTTAGCCAGGGAAATTATAGCTATGCGGATATGCAATTACTTTCTGAAAAGAATGATGATCTGCGTTCATGGAATCATATTCAAGGGAAATTAAACAAAACGGATCGTCGTATCCCATTTGGCTATCAGCATGTCCAAGGGGTTGGTGGTAGCTCACTTCATTTTAGTGGTGAAGCACACCGTCTGAACCCTCGCTCAATGAACATGTTTTCAGAATTCGGACTCTCGGCTGACTGGCCAGTTTCATACAAGGAACTAGAGCCCTTCTATAATCAAGCTGAGCAACTGGTTGGTGTGGCAGGTTCGACCATCGATAACTCACGTCCTCGTTCCCAACCTTATCCACAAAGCCCTCATAAACAGAGCTATAGCAGTCAGCTTTTAAAAAAAGCCTTTTCAGAAAAAAATCTGAATCTGATAGAAAACAGTGTCGCTATACTTAGCGCCAATAAACAAGACCGACCAGAGTGCAATTATTGCAACTGCTGCCTCAAAGGCTGCCCACGCGCTGACAAAGGCAGTATTGATGTGACATATATACGAATGGCAAAGGCAAGCGGACGCTGTGATATAAAAACCGGCTGCTACGTCACACAAATTGAGGCTGATAAAAACGATAAAGTAAAAGGTATTTACTATATCGACAATGATGGCGTTGAACACTTCATTTCAACACCACATCTTATTCTTGCTGCTGGTGCTATAGAAACCCCCAGATTATTACTAGCATCTGGAACCAAGGACGTAAAAGGTCTTGCCAATGAATCCGGCCAAGTCGGAAAAAACTTCATGGAAACCATTTTATGGACATCAAATGCCATTTTAGATGCTCCACTTGGCAGTCATCGTGGCCTGGCTGTCGATAGTATTTGCTGGGACTATAATCAGCCTGACAGTATTCCGGGCATTATTGGGGGCTGTCGTTTTTCGCCTTCTGTAGCTGAATCAGATCTTATTGGTCCAATTAACTATGCTCAACGAGTAGTTGCAGGCTGGGGACTAGAACACAAACAACAGATGAGAAAACAGTTCGGTCAGGTATTATCGCTGAGTGGTATAGCTGAAAGTCACACACACCCCAAAAGTTTTATCGATCTCGATCCAAGTATCAAAACCAGACATAAACAACCAGCAGCAAGGATTCACAGTTATATTGATAAGATGACCACCAAGCGCATACGGTTTATGGCAGAGATATGCAGAGATATCCTAAAACAAACTGGAACCACGGATATTTTTGAAGAATTTAGTTGCTACGATATTTTTAGTAGCTCTCATGTGTTTGGCACATGCCGGATGGGTAATGACCCAGAGCAGTCTGTCGTCAATCAATGGTGTCAAAGTCATCGCTGGAACAACTTATATATTGTTGATGGTAGCGTGTTTCCAAGTTCAGGCGGTGGTGAGTCACCCGGTCTTACTATTCAAGCAATAACCTTACGAGCAATGAAAAAACTACATGAAACCAAAAAAAGCACTTCGCGGTAATCGGTCCGGTTATATTCTGTCTGAAAGCCTCGATTTTTGGATGACAGGCGGTGTATCCATTGTTGTGATGTTTTTATTGTTGGTCTATATCTTTTTTACTGGCGTCCCACAATCTACAGCTAACATTACCAGCATCTTAGGCACTGCCATTGTGCTACAGCTACTCATTAACTGGCCCCATTTCATGGGTGCTTATCGACTTATTTATACTCCAAAAAGTAATATAAAACGCTACAAGTCAGCCACTATTTATATCCCATCAGTACTTTTATTAATCTTAATAGTTGGGTTAGTCACCAGTGAGCCAACCGAAGGAACTGTATCGCTATTTTCTGTGAATCAGGATGTCACCTATTTTTGCTGGCTCGTTGCTGCCTTCTATCTTGCTTGGCATTACACCGGACAGGCTTGGGGGATGATAGCGACTTACAGCAAATTGAGTCAGTTGACGCTGAAAAAAAGTGAACGGCTTACACTTCGTTTAGGGCTAAGAACCTTGCTTACATGGCATGTAATCTGGGGAGCTCAGGATCTACCTGCAGAATGGTTTGGTGGTGTTTTACATGCCAATATTGATATGTTGCTGAGCTTGGTCAATATCGCTGCTTGTCTTGCCTTTTTTGCCTCATCGATGGTGTGGTATGGCGTTTACCTTCGAACAAAGCGAATTCCAGATAAACGTATACTCGTCTCGTGGTTATCGATTTATTTATGGTATTTCGTATTATTTTTTATGCCAGAAGCATACTTGTTGGTACAAGCATCTCACGCATTACAGTATCTACCGTTTCCAATGCGTGTTGAGTTAAACCGTCGACAAGCAAATTTAGGTGATATCAAACAATTTGCATTAAAAGCCTGGGCTATAAAATATTACGTATTGCTGCTCAGTGCCGGTATCGTCTTTTTTTACTTTCCGGAATTTATCTCTATCGAAAACCAACAATTTACATTTGCAGTACTGGTTTCAAGCTTGATAAATATTCATCATTATTTTGTTGATAGCTGTATCTGGCGGATTAGCAATGCAGAAGTCAGGCATGAACTTTTCGCTCATTTAGAAACAAAAAATGTGAAATAAACTTGGGGAAAATAGGTAAGGAATAATGGCGGAGCGGACGGGACTCGAACCCGCGACCCCCGGCGTGACAGGCCGGTATTCTAACCAACTGAACTACCGCTCCACTATCCTTCTTGGCAGACGAAAAAACGTCTGTTGGCCGAAGAAGCGAGAGAATATACAGCAATTTTTACAAAGGTGTTAGTGTTTCATGTAAAAATTTTTTCTCTCACCTTTAAATCGCTCTTAATCCTTTTTATCCCAGTACGCTTTTTTGGCTTTTTGAAGTTTTTCATAGCCAGCCAACAGTGCATTATGACGTTCAAAGCCATGCAGGCTCAGACCAGGTGTATGTAATTGATGGAAAACTGTTTTTGCATCAACGATAGCGATGCCATCTTGCACATTTTGCTCACCGTACATTAAGGCCAAATACTGCTGATAGTCTTTATATTCACGCTCATCATCCCATTTGATGTCCAGTAACGCTTTTAAGCAGCGATAGAAGCGTAATTGCGCCTCGTCGCCTTGCCCCAGCGACAAACACCAGTCCACCCACTCCAATGCCTGCTCATCTTCCAAAGCCAAACACAACATCAATTTGATTTCACCTAAGCGAATGGTTGACCACAAAGTGCCAGGGTCAGGCGCTAAACCGATAAACTGAGCAACCGGTGTATGGTCGTTATAACCACCATCTTCCAAAGCCACTAATAACTCTCTCCACTGCTCTTTGGTACGAAATTTCAGTGATAATAAGTCTTCGCGAAATAAGGCGCCTTCATTATTATTTTCCCAGAGCAATTCATCCACTGGATAGATATCCGACATCCCTGGCACCAGAATACGGCAAGCGTAGACATCCAGATGCTCATAGTCGGCAATATAGATATCAAACCCCATCTCATGAATGATATCGGTCAGATAAGTAAACTCATCGCGGGTAGGCGCATCGTGATCCCAGTCATAGAATTCGTAATCTGGCGCATCACGAAAAAAGTCATAGGAGACATAACCACTGGAATCTATAAAGTGCATTTCCAGGTTTTGTGGTGATGCCACCTCTTCCATGTCAAATGTCGGTGGATGGAACACATCCAGTTGGTCCAGACCTCTACCCTGAAGTAACTCAGTGACCGTTCTTTCTAAAGCCACTTCAAAGCTGGGATGAGCACCAAAAGAAGCAAACACAGAACCATCTTTCGGATTAATCAAGGTCACGTTCATCACCGGGAACTGACCACCCAGTGAGGCATCAGCCACTTTTAGGTGATAACCATGTCCCTCAAGCTCTTCTAATGCGGCTTTAATTTTAGGAAATCGGTCGATGACGTACTGAGGCACTTCCGGTAAACAAATCCCTTCCGCGATGATATGGTTTTTGACATAACGCTCAAACACTTCAGACAAACCCTGAACACGAGCCTCATTCTGGGTATTGCCTGCTGACATACCATTGCTGACATAGATATTACCGATGATATTGACCGGGAAATACAGGGTTTCGTAATCACGCTGACGCACATACGGCACCGCGCATATGCCTCTTTCACCAGCACCGGAGTTAGTATCAAATAATTTCTCTGCCGTCAGCGCTCTTTCTGGATCAAAGTGATCCCATAAGCCTTCATCTAATAAGCCTTCAGGCATCTCACCATCATTGGAAACAAACCAGCGCTCATTCGGATAATGCACAAAGGGTGCCTGGCTATGCTGCTCACCTAAATAAAAATCAGCAAAAAAGTAATTACAGCTGAGGCGCTCAAAATACTCACCCAAGGCACTGGCTAAACAGGCTTTAGCAGAGCTGCCTTTACCATTGGTAAACATCAACGGACAGGTTTTATCCCGTATGTGTACAGAATAAACATGACTGACCGGATTCAGCCACGAGGCTTCTTCCACATCAAAACCAAATGCCTTTAGCTTTGCTTGCATGGTCGCAATACTGGTTTCCAGATCACGATCTTTACCCTTAATAAATGTTTGCTCAGTCATCATTTCTTCCAAAAAATAACCCCCTGCCCGGTACGAGCAGAGGGTTGATTGACATCATCAGCTGTTTCTTACATTTTTTCAGCGGCAGCAATGGCTTTTTTCACCAGACGTGCTGCTGCACCTTTTGCATCAGCCGCTTTGATTTGATCCAGATTGACAGGGTTACCCACAATAATGGCCCCCCCCATGCCAGCACCAAAGTGAGGCGTGCATTTGTAAACATAAATCCCTTCAACCGTGAAGGTGCGCTGATAGTTTTCACCCATTTGTGAATGCCATGCTTCAGCACCTTCTGGAATCAGACCTTCCAGAGATTGGGTGTCATGTGTAGGCATATTTTCCCAGGCGACTTTATCGCCAGGTTGAATTTGAATCACCAAAGGTTCGTACTTCAGACCGACCGCAGTCACGATATGTGTTTTTGCTTCGGCAGAGGCTTGTTCTTGTTCTGCAGGAGCCGCTTCTGCTTGGTCTTGTTCAACCGGCGCTGTCGCTTCTTCAGTCGTATCCGGTTCTGCTATCGCGCCTTCATCTACCACCGTTTCAGGCACAGCTTCATTCGCATCTTCCATATGCTCGGTAACTGTCTCATTCACCCCACCGACTTCATTTTGTGCCAGTGGCTGTGTTGATTCATCTTTAACTGAGGCTGGTGCAACAGCATCATCAGACTTATTAGATGAGACATTGGCGTAACGTTCTTTACTATCGTTAACAAACACTGTGGAGACAGCCGCCACAACAAAGATTGCTAGTAACGCAATCACAATAGCAATTAAAATCGATTTTTTCTTCATGATTCCTCCTGGATAAAAATTCATAGGTGAATGATAACATTCTCAACTAACGATTTAGTGTAGAGAAAACAATATTCTCATTAAAACTCTGTCATAATTGCATCTATAGAACTCGTCGTTACCTGAATTCATGGTAAACAATCAGTTCCATGTGTTAACAGACGTTCTGGCATTACCTCC
This sequence comes from Methylophaga thalassica MP, assembly GCF_000214595.1. Taxonomy (GTDB): domain Bacteria; phylum Pseudomonadota; class Gammaproteobacteria; order Nitrosococcales; family Methylophagaceae; genus Methylophaga; species Methylophaga thalassica. Next base: position 337,371 of record NZ_AFIG01000001.1, read on the forward strand.
GCTTTTACATCACTTTTTGTCGATGTAACAAAACCGTGACTGTTAACCTTATCCAACGACACACGCTGAATAATGCGAAGACGCTGTTTTCACTATAACGCTTTATATTGAGTAAATTATGACATTTTCCGAGTTAGGCCTCATTCTGCCACTGCAACGTGCCGTCACAGAATCAGGTTATACGACCCCTTCTCCAATTCAAGCCAAAGCCATTCCTGCGATCATGCAGGGTAATGATGTGATGGCTGCTGCCCAAACGGGCACCGGTAAAACTGCAGGGTTTACCTTACCACTTCTGCATAAACTGTCTGAAGGCAAACCAGCCCGCGCTAATCAGGCGCGTGCCCTTGTGTTAACACCGACGCGTGAACTCGCCGCCCAAGTCGAAGAAAGCATTAAAACTTACGGTAAATATTTACCCTTACGTTCAGCTGTGGTGTTTGGTGGCGTTAAAATCAACCCTCAAATGATGCAAATGCGCCGTGGCGTTGATGTATTAGTGGCCACACCTGGACGTCTTCTGGATCTTTACCAACAAAATGCGATTCGCTTTGATGAGTTGGAAGTCTTGGTGCTGGATGAGGCAGATCGTATGCTGGATATGGGCTTTATTCATGATATCCGCAAGATCATTAATATGTTGCCGCAAAAGCGCCAGACCTTGCTATTTTCAGCGACATTCTCTAATGAGATCCGCGAGCTGGCAAAACGTCTGGTAAAAAACCCAGTTGAGATTTCTGTTGCGCCGGCGAATACCACCGCTAAGAAAGTGAAACAGTGGATCATTCCTGTTGATAAAAAACAAAAACCGGCGCTACTGAACCAACTCATTCAGGATAACAACTGGTATCAGGTGTTAGTGTTTTCGAAAACAAAACATGGCGCCAATAAATTAACGAAATATCTGGAAGATCACGGCCTGAAAGCTGCGGCCATTCACGGTAATAAAAGTCAGGGAGCAAGAACACGAGCGCTGGCTGATTTTAAGTCCAATACGATTCAGGTATTAGTTGCTACAGATATTGCCGCAAGGGGGTTAGATATTGATCAACTGCCTCATGTCATCAACGTTGATCTGCCCAATGTGGCTGCTGATTATGTTCACCGAATCGGCCGAACTGGCCGTGCTGGAGCTACTGGAGAAGCGATATCATTAGTCAGTGCTGATGAAATTGATCAACTCAAAGATATCGAAAAACTCATCGGTAATAAACTTGAACGAGAGTATGTGGATGGTTTTGAACCGACACATGATGTGCCTGATAGTTACAGCATTACTAAAAAAGCTCCCTCTAACCGTAGTCCGGCAAAACGCCGTCCAGCTAGAGCAAATGCTGACAATGCAACGCCAGCAAAACGACCTGCGCGTCGTCCGCCACGGGCCAAACCTGCCAATAGAACAAATAAAAAACCACGATAAGACTGATATATTCAGACGCAGAGTTAGCCAACACTATGCGTCTGCATAACTCCAACTATGTCAGAAAGTAGTGGATTCATAATAAGACTTTATCAACCATCTCAATTTGTCTGAATTAGCGTATTAGTAAAAAACCACTAATCAATGTAATCTTCGTATCACCATTCTTAACAAATATTTACATATCGGGGAACTAAGCTCTGACTTATCACCTAAGTTAGCGACGACTTGGTATATCGGAATAATATGAAGAATAGTTATTATTTAAAATCAATCTATCTATTTTTATTCGCCCTGTACGGATTTTTAACCATCACGACAGTCTATGCTGAAACTCCTGTATCAGTCATATCGCCAGAAAAATCAAAGGTAAGTGATAACTTAACTCTAAGTGGTACACTCACCGCAGAAAAACAAGCCATGCTTTCACCACGTGTTGATGGCTTGGTGTCGAGTGTTCTGGTTGATGCAGGAAGTAAAGTAAAAAAAGGCGAACTATTACTCGAGTTGGATCCTGCCTTGTCCAAACAAGTTTTGAATCAGGCCAAAGCCGCCACCGCTGAAGCACAAGCGGCTCGGAATGAGGCGCAGCGGCTTGTTGATGAAGCCAAAGGTTTACGTGAAAAAAACTATATCTCCGCCAGTGAAAATGCCAGCCGATTATCCAATCTAAAACTGACCGAAGCAGCACTTATGGCCGCAAAAGCGGCTGAAGCATCAGCACTGGAAGAATTGACTCGACATCGCTTACCAGCCCCTTTTTCAGGCGTTATCAGCGCTAAACTTACTGAAGTGGGTGAATGGGTAAACCGGGGTACAACGGTACTAGAACTGGTGGCAACCAATAAAGTCCGGCTTGATGTCAAAGTACCACAGGAACGTTTTTCAGAAATTAACCGGCAAAATGCGGTGGAAGTCATTCCTGATGTTTTTCCTGATAAGCGTTTTAAAGGGACCATAAATGCCATTGTTCCGGTCAGCGACCCACAAGCGAGAGCCTTTTTAGTACGAATTCTTATCGATACAGGCGACATCAGCTTACTACCGGGTACCTCAGCAAAAGCCATTATTGGCTTGAATGACAATCAACAGAACCAACAGCGAATCATTATCCCCAGAGATGCATTACTTTTACACCCTGACGGTGGTTACAGTGTCTTTGTAGTAAAAGATGGCATTGCCAAACGCCATAAAGTCAGCATCGGCAATCAAAGCAGTCAGGGCGTGACCATTTTATCTGGTATCACACTAGACGACAGGGTTGTCACACGCGGTAACGAAGTTCTGCGTGATGGGCAAAACGTTACCATCGTTGACTCAGAACAATAGTCAGGTCTAGCTATGCTTGAAGCCCCCATCAGAAACGGAAAGCTACTTACGGTTATCGTTCTTATCATTATGGTACTGGGCATTGCCGCAGCAAAACGTATTCCAGTCCAGATGATTCCTGATCTCGATGTGCAAACCATCAGCGTGGTTACCGGCTGGCCAGGAGCAACACCACAGGATATTGAAAAAGAAATCCTCATCGAACAAGAACGCTATCTGCGCAGTGTGCCGAATCTGGCTAGAATGGAATCACTGGCAGATACTGGCCAGGCTACAATCGAGCTGGAATTTCCGTTTGGGGTTGATGTGAATGAAACTCTTATAGAAGTTTCTAACGCACTCAGCCAGGTCTCCAATTACCCAGAAAATGTCGATCAACCGCGGCTATATAGCAGTTCTTTCTCAGAAAATGCCTTTATGTATTTTGCTGTTACCCCGCTGCCCGGAAATCCACTGAGCCTTGATATGGATATGGTCACTGATTTCATCGATGATGATGTCAGACCTCGTATGGAAAGGGTTCCTGGAGTATCTGAAGTTCAACTTCGTGGTGGTGCTGAAAGACAAATACAAATCCATATAGATCCCGCCAAACTCGCACAACGAGGTCTGTCCTTAACTGATGTCAGAGACGCCATTCGTGAACGTAACAGAGATACCTCCGCCGGCGATCTTGACGATGGTAAGCGCCGTTACTTTATCCGGACCGTAGGACGTTTCAAAGATGTTGAAAGCCTTCGAGAATTGACTCTGGCTCATCGCAATAATACGGATATCAAACTCAAAGACGTGGCAGAAGTCAGGCTGGATCACTATGAAGTGCGAGGTTTATCGATAGTCAATGATGAAGCGGCACTGACCATGGCCGTTAAGCGAGAAACAGGCTCAAATGTCATTGATATCAAACAGGCCATGCTGAAAGAAATTGATGAAATCCGCCAGGATCAACTTCATCCTAACGGTTTAACTATTTCCCTAATAGGTGATGACGTTCGTTATGTTCAAGCCTCTGTAGAAAAAGTCACGCAGAACCTGGCTCTGGGTGCCATTCTTGCGACACTTATTCTGTATTTATTCTTACGTTCAGGCAGAGCCACCGTTATCGGCCTACTCGGCATGCCGGTATGCACGATTGCAGCCTTTATCGGTTTACTCGCCTTTGATCGCACGATCAATGTGATCTCTCTGGCAGGGATTGCTTTTGCCATTGGTATGACCGTGGATAACACCATTGTGGTCCTGGAAAGTATTGAACAGGCACGTCGACGTGGATTAGATCGGATCCAAGCGGCCATTACTGGCGTAAAAGAAGTCTGGACTGCAGTACTGGCTTCCAGTATGACCACGGTATTAGTGTTTGCTCCGGTGTTATTTGTTGATGAAGAAGCGGGTCAACTTTATTCAGATATTGCGATTGCGATATCTACAGCTATTTTAGCCTCTATGCTATTTGCTGTTGCCGTGGTACCGGCTGCCTGTGCCCGGGTTGGGTTTGGTGATGATCGTGATCATGGTGATGATTTAAAGCACCCTGGCCCGATTTTAAAAATGGTCAGCTGGCTCAATACCTCACCTTTAAAACGCTTACTTTCCATTGTGATTATTTTTACCAGCACCATGGGCGCTGGCTGGTATCTGCTACCACCAGCTGAGTATTTACCGGAAGGTGAAGAACCCAAAGCCTTCAGTATGATGATTGCTCCGCCCGGCTATAACATACCTGAGATGCGTTTATTGGCAGATGATATCCGCCAGCATTTAAGTGAAGCCTTGCATGCCGATCCACAAAAGTTTGATAACGGTGAACACCGCTTACCTGCACTGAAATATTATTTTCAGCGGATTAATCCAGGTTCGATATGGATTCTGAGTGAACCTGTTCGTCCACAAGATTTACAGGCGATGATGGATGCACTCACGTCGATGTTTAAAGAATATCCAGGAATGCGTGGTTTCTCGAACCGGGGTTCGATTATTTCCAGCAATCAGGGAGGCACACGCGCTGTTAATCTCGATATTTCCGGCGCCGATCAGGAAAGCCTCTACAGCACGGCTGAATACGCAATGAGACGTGCTGAAAAGCTATTTGGCAATCCGCAGATCGAGTCTGAACCTTCAGCACTGTCTCTCGATCAACCCTTAGTTGAAATTCGTCCGAACTGGGATCGACTAGCCGAGATTGATATGTCTGCAGATGATTTTGGTTACACGGTAGCAGCGCTGAGTGATGGCGCTTATGTCGATGAGTTTTTTATGAATGATGACAAAATTGATATGTTCATCTTTAGCACCGCCGGACAAAACCAAACCCTGTCGTCACTGGCTAATGTGCCTATCATGACGCCACAAGGCACGGTTTTACCCTTAAATGCGCTGGCCAATATTGTTGATACGGTAGACAGTGATCAATTACGACGTGTGAATGGTCGTCGTACCGTCACCTTACTGATTATTCCGCCACGAGAAATTGCACTGGAAACAGCGGTGAACCAGGTTCGTACTCAAATGCTGCCAAATATGCAGGCTGAGGGGGAAGTAGCTAAAGGGGTTTCTATCAGTATTTCGGGTGCGGCTGATCAGTTAGATGCTACCCGTGAATCCTTATCAGGCAACCTTGTCATTGCGTTAATTCTTATTTATTTGCTGCTGGTCGCTATCTTTAGTCACTGGTGGTATCCACTACTCATTCTTGCGACCGTGCCCTTAGGTATTGCTGGAGGTATTGTCGGCTTAGCGGCAGTCAATGCCGCCGGGCCTTTACTCAACCTGTTTGGTCTTCCAGCGATTATTCAACCATTCGATATGATTACCATGCTTGGTTTTGTCATTTTGCTGGGTACTGTCGTCAACAACCCTATTCTGATTGTTGAACAGGCACGAAGGAATTTGGAAGATAAAGCAGTATCCGTGCGTGATGCGGTCAATCAGGCGGTTGCCACTCGCTTGCGTCCAATCTTGATGTCAACCGCCACTACCGTGTTTGGTCTGGCACCTTTGGTCTTTATTCCAGGTGCAGGGACGGAGCTTTATCGCGGCGTCGGTATCGTCGTGCTGGTTGGCATTTTATGTTCAATGATCGTCACGCTGACCTTTTTACCCAGCTTGTTAATCACTGTTTTAAACTGGGCTGAACGCTTCTCCGTTAAGAAAACAGAGATTAATGAAGCAACGACGAGAATGTAACTAACACCACTTGTTCTATTTGAATTTATCTCAATGGTTTGCTGACCAGATAATGTGGACCGATGCCGGAAATCATAAACTCCTCGGAAGCCAGCGTATAAGCTGATCGGCGATAAAAACCGATTGCCGAACTTCTGGCATTGGCCCAGATGAGGGTTGCTCCCTGGGATTTCGCATATCGCTCCGCAGCCGTCAGTAAGGCGCTTCCAACACCACCTCCTCGGTATTCCGGTGCAGTTGCCATCGCTCTGATTTGATAGCTATTGCTCTGCTTCAATAAAGGATTATCGTTGAGATAAACCGATACTATTCCAACGATATTCCCGGCTTGATCCACGGCAGCAAAATGTCTTGTGGTGACAGCATCATCGCCCTCAAAGACACATTCAGAAAGCGGTTTACCTGGGCGCAAAACCTGACTTCTTAAAGCATGTGTTTGCTGTGAAGCTATTTCTCTAATTTCCATATTTCTCAACGACAACGGCAATAGGATGATGACTATCAAAAATAAACATAATAAAGGCATCCATTAAACGGCGTGATTATACCTTTTCAACACCAGAGTGAAGCCAAGTGACCAGAACAGCCAAAGCTAAATTATGCTGAAAAAAACGCCTCTGTTGTCTGATAACAAGAGAGGCGGATAATTCAAAAGTCGATGCTGGTTGAAATGGTAAATGTGCGTGGTGCGCCGTAAGCCATGCCGCTCCAGGTATCCACACCTGACCAGTAGTCACGATCAAAGACATTATGGATACCGGCACGAACGGTCACGTCTTTACCTGCCACCAACAGATCATAACGAGCACCTAGGTCGAGTCGGGTCCAGCTGGGGATTTTCTGAGTATTGGCCTGATTAACATATTGTTCACCGGTGTAAATCAAATTTGCCGTCCAGGTTAAAGCTGGCAGCATGGGCATATCCCATTCAGCACTAATATTGGCCTGACGTTCAGCGACACCAACAGGGGTATTACCTTGGGTTGCCGGGTTATTGGTTTTATTTAATTCTGCATCCAGTAACATCAAACCACCTAATAGCCGAACATCTGGGGTTAATTGTCCAAACACATTCATTTCGATGCCGCGGTTGCGTTGTTCACCTGACACAGATGAGATATTGTTCACCGTCTGATAGCTGGGCTTTTCGATCTGGAACAAACTCACTGTTGATGTGAACTCACCAAAATCAATCTTAGCACCCACTTCATATTGCTTGGTTTTATAGGGTTCAAACACTTCCCCCGCATTGGCTGAACTATCGGGCGCAATATCGCCTTTACTCAAGCCCTCACTGCGATTGGCGTAAAACGATACATTTTCCCAGGGTTTAATGACTACACCCACCATCGGTGTTAATGCACTTTCATTGTAGTGTGTGGTGACGGCACCAGTACTGGCATTGAAACTGTCTGATTCCACCTGTTGTCTTCTGACACCAAGGGTCAGTTGCACTCTGTCATCCAACGCAGACAAGGTATCCGCTAAAGCTATCCCTGTTAATCGACTCTCACTGACTCTAGGTGCATTATGCGGATTAGCGACCACAATCTCTGCCTGATCGGTCGGTGAATAAAGATTATTTAAATAGGATGAACTGGCATTGATAGTCGCTTTTTCGAGCTGATCGCGATACTCCGTTAATTGCACAGTCATATTATGATTTATCGCACCCGTATCAAACCAGCCTCTCAAGCCAGCGCTGACGGTATATCTATCCACATTAAAATCGGCATTACTTGGTGTTACGGTGACATCACCATTTGCATTGGTAATGCTGGGATAACCAAATAATCGGGATACACGGGTTTTACCACCGCCGATATCCGCAAAAAAAGTTAATTGGTCATGGATATCGTATTCCGCTTTGAGCAGTAATGACTTGTCATCTACCTTCGACCATTCCCAATCCTGAGTAATATTATGTTCACCATCCGGCGCTGACGGCACACCAACACCACTGGCTAACCATAAATGGCGTAATGGGGCATCCAGATCTTCTTTTTGATGAATAAGATCGGCAGTCATTCTCAGTTTTTCGCCTTGATAATCCAAAGCTAATGCCCATGACTCAACTTCGCGTGATTGATTTTCATGCTCGGTATGACCATCACTGACCGTACCGTTAAATCTAACCCCAAATTGATCGTCATCACCAAAGCGTCGACTCAGATCAAGATGGCCTTTCAGCTGGCTGTCAGAAGCATAAGATGCAGTAAGCCGAGTTAAGTCTTCATCCAGAGCACGCTTGGGCACGATATTGATACTGCCACCCACACTACTGTCTGGTGACATTCCATAGATCATGGATGCCGGGCCTTTTATGACTTCAATTCTGTCCACATAATCTGCCAACACCCGGTAATTAGACGCCACCCCATAGACACCATCAAAGGCGATATCACCTGAGTTACCTTCATTCATAGCAAAACCACGAATACGGAAAGAATCCAGCATGCCACCACTCACATGTGCTGTTCTGACGGAAGGATCAGTTGATACCACATCGGCTATGGTTTCGGCCTGAGTATTGTCGATAAAATCACTGGTAAAGTTGGTCATATTAAACGGCGTGTCCATCACATCACGGTTACCCAAGATACCGACACGACCTTGTTTCGCGACCTGTCCCCCAGCATATTTATCAGTTTGTAAGGACTTTTTTACTTTTTCAGCGTTTATATCAATAGCGCTTAAAACAACCTCATCCTCTGACACCGCTTTAATAACAAAGCCTGTACCGGTATCTTCCGCCTGCAGCTTATGTCCATCTAATAACATCTCTAAAGCGTTCTTCGGCGTATAAAAACCTTTAATCGCTTTTGCTGATTTGTTTTTCACCAGATCAGTATTCACCACGATGGATATCTCTGTCTGGCTGGCAAGTTGGTTGAGACTACTTGATAAAGGACCTGCCTTAATATCAATTGGCTTTTTCTGACTCTCTGCCGCCGTCACAACGGAAAGCCAGCTTAATAAAAACACAAAAAGGCTATAGCGAAACCCGGCTGTTGAAAAAAAACGATAAATAAACATGAGACTCCCTTATTTCATTTGTCTTACCTACTCTGACGAATGACATAAAGAAATCACCACCTTTAACTTCATTTATGTTTTTGGGACGACAGTAATAGCCGTCCACCAGGGAGTGATATGAGTGACTTTTAGCGGGAATGAGTCTGCTAATAAGGATAATGCCGCCTGCGGATTATCAAGCGGCAACACGGCTGAGACATGATAATTCTCTATCTGCTGAGCATCAAAATAGAAATAGCCCTTATGGAAACGGTTCAGAACAGTAAGCACCTCATTTAACGGCATACCATCCACCATCAACTGGCGTTTATTCCACATCAAACTGGCATCAGCAACACTAAAGTCAGAAACCTTACCCAAATGTTCAGCATAAACACGAATCTGCTGGCCCGGCTGAAGGGGCTTAACATCACAGCCTCGTCGCTGACATGTGGCTGCTACAGTGGATTCGATCACTTTCAGTAAGGTGTAATCGCTACGCTTATCCACACTAAACTCTGTACCCAAAGCCGTGAGACTACCGTGTTCTGTTTTGACGACAAACGGTCTTTGTGGATTTTTACTTACCTTGACCCGTATTTCTCCCTTTAATAAATGAATGGTTCGCTGGCTATGATTAAAATCCACATTAATAGCACTATCACTGCTGAGCATAATTACTGAGTTATCTGCCAGGGTGTAGGATTGCCAATCACCGACGGATGTTTGTTTATCAGCCATCATCAGCGTGACTTTATCTGGTAGCCAAACAAACATTGGGATAAAAATAACCATTAATAATACAAAGGTTTTTGCTAAGGTCTGCCAGGAATGCTGATGATATGCTTTGCTGGTTGAGACTGATAATGCAGCCTTTGATGCAGACCGGGGAAACTGTTGGATGTCACCTAAAAGGGTTTGTAACTTATCCACCGCCTCAGCATGCTGAGGATCCTGATTTCTCCAGTCAAGGAAGGCTTTTTTTTGTGTTGTTGACAGTGGATTTTCTTCATCTGACATCAACACAACCCACTCTGCCGCTTGGGTGGCAATGTTTTCTGAATCTGTCATTTCAGGTGATGAACTCGTGACCATTAAAATGTTTCTGTTTCAAACGCCTGCTGACAGGCGACTAAACTCTGAATCAAATACTTCTGCACCATGGTGGTGGATACACCCAGTTTTTGGGCAATGGCAGACTGGGTTAAACCATCAATATGCCTGAGAATAAAAGCCTGTCTGACGTGGCTAGGTAAGGTTTCCAGCGCCTCAGAAATTCTACTAAGTGCATTAATAGCCAGATAAACATCTTCTGTTGATGGTATTGGCTCTGCATCATCCAGGCTAAGTTTTAACTCTTCTAAATAGGCTTGTTCTAATAAAAAGCGACGACGTTTATCAATCAATAAGCGCTTGGCAATCGTCAACAACCAGGGACGAGGTTCTCTGATTTGAGTTAAGTCATTTTGTTTGCTGATGACATTCACAAAGGTGTCATGAGTGAGATCGCTGGCGTTTTGCGAACAGCCTAATTTTTTACTTAACCAGCCCGTCAACCAATAGTGATGATTTTCATACAAAGACGCAATAAAACTGTTTTTATAGCTCGGCTGATCAAAAACAATCTGTTTATTACTCGACATATTAAACGGCTGAACCATATATAGATATTAATGATAACTATTATCATTTAAAAACTATCCCTTATGCAACCTTTTGTTTTTAATAAAAACCGTTATCTGAGTTAATATGAAGCGATTATTGCATTGAATAAGATATGAATTATGTGTAGAAGCAAGCGGATGATCTACATTGAATAGATAAAATAACCAGAGATAATGATAAATAATGAAAGAGGCAGGAAAGATTAACTATCTTGAAATTCCATCGTCGGATTTAGATAAGACCAAAGCTTTTTTCAGTCATGCATTTGGCTGGAAATTTATTGATTATGGTTCGGACTATATCGCCATTGAAGACGCCGGCATTGATGGTGGATTTTATCGATCACCACTGGTCGCGACACCAGAGTCAGGTAGTGTATTGATAGTGCTCTATAGCAACGCTCTGGAGGAAACACTAAAAGACGTAAACGCCGCTGGTGGTCAGATTGTCAAAGACATTTTCGCTTTTCCGGGAGGAAGACGTTTTCACTTCACCGATCTCACTGGTAATGAATATGCCGTATGGTCTGAATAAACGATAACCTCCGACAAACTTATGATTCATCACGCCTTTTCAGATAACTGCCAAACTGAAATATCAAAAAACCAATCAACGATAACACGATAGCAATTTCATACCTTCTGTAAGCCACGGAAAGACCTATCGCACCCGTTAACCAAATACCGGCCGCGTTAGCGGTACCCATCGCTCTACCAGATTCTTTCACTATGGCACCACCACCAATAAATCCCATACCGGTAATCACGCCATACATGACCCGCGCTTCAGCATCACTTCCCTGATAAACATCCATCGCCACCAACATAAAGGCACAACAGGCAATAGACACCAAGGGATAGGTTCTTAACCCGGCACCGCCGGTATCTACATATTCACGATTAAACGCAATAGGCAGTGCGAGCATAAACGCGATACCTATCTGATATAAATTAAACCAAACCTGATCAAAATTAATATCGGGCATAAAAACATCTCTTAAAGGCAGAGTGTCACCATGCCATTAGCAGGCGATCTATTTCAATGATTTTTGTTTCACAAAGATCAGATCATCTGTATCGAAACCCGCCGCTTTAGCTCTATTAATAAAGCGTTGCTTCACCTCTTCAGACACATCCGGAGTCCGTGAAAGTAACCACAGATAATTGTGATTTGGGCCAGAAACAAAGGCGTAACGATAATCATCTTCTAACTCAAATACCACATAACTGCCATAAAAAGGGCCAAAAAAAGAGACTTTAAGATGTCCGGTATGTGGACCTTCGACAAAATAGGCTTTGCCTTCGGCCTGTTTCCACTCCTTATCCTCTTCCGAGTAACCGCGGTTGATCACTTTAACGCCACCATCCCCTTTTAAAGAATATTGCGCTGTAACATTACTTAAACCACGTTCAAAGCGATGATCAAGTCTGGCTACTTCGTACCAGTTGCCGAGATAGCGGTTTAAAACAAAGTTATCTACAGGTGTGACGCCTTTGGGTGTGCCTGTACAGGCTACGACGCTCATAACTAACAAACAAAGCATGCCGATTAGCCGCATATATCACCGTCCTCTCATTATTTTTATGGCTGAAGCAATATGTGTACGACACGAATTGACGCTATTGTTTCCCTTAAAGAAGAAATAAGCTGATGGATCCTAAAAGGCAGTGATTGCTTTCACACCAATATAGATGGCACTAAATAAACCAATCAAAAAAACCAATGAACGATAGGTATCCATATCGAGAATATAAAATAAGGGATGAAAAATTCTACTAAGTAAAAATAAGCCAGCTGGATAACTAAAATCAGCTAGATTAAGTCCAGAGGCATATGCCAGTAAACTCATAGCAGAAAACAGAGTCAGTGACTCCCAGGCATTATGCTGAGCAGCCATAACACGTGCGCCCAAACCGGTCATGTGTGCTTGCTGTGATCTCGGATAATGATTATCAAACTTGCCAAACTGCCTGTAACGGCAATAACCACCTAACACCGCCAGTAACATCGGCAAAATAGCCACGATAAATAAGACCCATAAAATAAACGGCATACATCTACTCGCTTTGTTTAGAAAATACGGTGTTTAATGCGTTTAATAACGCCTGTTGAAAACGTTCAGGTTCCTGAATCTGTGGCGAATGACCTAAATCATTAAACAATATCAAATGTGAATCAGGAATCGCTTTTGCCGTTTTTCTGGCTAATACGGGGTAGTTGCCCAATTGTTTTTTGATATCGTCTGGCACAAAGGCTTTACCGATAGCAGTATTGTCTTTCTCACCAATAAATAGCCATGTCGGCACTGAGAGCTGATCAAATTCATGAACGACGGGCTGCGTTAAAATCATGTCGTAATGAATAGCAGATAACCAGGCTGAGTCTTCTTTATCCGCCCTATACTGTATCATCAGCATATCGACCCACTTCTGATAATCATCACGCCATTGACCCGCGTAGTATGTTTTTTGTTGATAGGCTCTGGCGCGCTTTGTTGTTAGTGTCAGTTGGTTTTTATACCAGTCTTTAATCGACACATATGGCACACCTTTAGCTAACCAATCTTCCAGACCGATTGGATTCACTAAAAATAAAGCATCAACATTATCTGGATACAGCAAAGCATAGCGTGTTGCCAGCATGCCACCCATTGAGTGGCCGACAATGACAGCTTTTTCAATACCCAGTTTATTTAATAAATTCCAGCTATTGGTTGCCAATTGATGGAAGCTGTATTGATAATCAACTGGTTTTGAAGATTTACAAAACCCTATCTGATCCATTGCTATAACCCGATAACCAGCTGCCGCTAGCGCTTTAATTGTCTCCCCCCAGGTGGCAGCACAGAAGTTTTTGCCATGGAACAATACAATCGTTTTCCCATTGGCTTTAGCTGTCGGTTTTATATCCATATAAGCCATTTCCAACTGCTTTTTCTGGCTGGAGAGAGGCATAAACTGTACCGGATATGGGTAGTCAAAATTCTCTAATCTAAAGCCCGTTTTATTATTTGCTGAGACAAAAGAACTGATCAGTAACAGCGTAACAATAAAACTAACTGCACGGCATATTTTCATCATGACTAACTATTTACCTGCTTCTTTGTTGTTTTGGCTTGTGATCATTAACATTAATGATATTTAGCCGCTGTGATAAAGAGATTAAATGACTCACACCAAATCACGACGGCCTGGTAATCTGCCGGATTAATACCTTCTGGTATATCAAGCATAAAGCCATTAAAGGTTCTGACATCACCTATATTTAACATATTATCTTTATTCGCTAAAAAGTCTGTTTTATTCTCAACAAACACGGGTGATAAATACAATTTGTAATCAGGGCCTGGAGAAATCTGCCCATCAAACGCTATTTGATGAGCATTGATATATACCGTACCACTGCCGTAATGCAGAGCATCACTCCCCTCTAGATCGCGCTCAAACTGCCCAGTGAATAATGCTGATGTTGCGACCTTACCAATCTCCGTCATTGACGGTTTATCTGGTTGCGTCAATATGGGTAAAGCATAAATACCTAAGCCAAAACCAAGAACCAACATCATTCCATGCGTTATCAGTAATAATAGCTTTTTCATGGGTTACTCCCTTTTTAACCACGTTACTGTTGCGCAGAAAGCGCTTGTATCTGTCGTTTATTGTTATCTATTTCCTGCTGAAGGCTTTTAAGCTGCTGTACATGCTGCTCAACTATCCCGCGCATATTTTCCAATAATACCGGGTCACGAGTGGCAACTATTCCGTTTCCTACATCGTAGGTTTGATTCTGCAGCTCGTCATATTTTGCTTTGTTTTCTTTTTCCAGTGCGATTTTTTGCTTTTGCAACTCCCTATTTTTTTGCTTGAGCTTATTTATCTGGTAAATACGTGAATTTTCGTTATATGCAGCGGTTCGCTTGTTTTGTTGTTCAATATCTTCTTTTGAAGGTTGGTGAAGTTTGATTTCGACTTTTTCAGACTGAGCATTACAGGGCTTATCCTGATAATGAACTTGTCCATTATCATGACATTTATAAATGTCTGCCTGAACTGGTAAACCAATACAAAGACTGATTAATAATACAAATCGAGACATCCATTGCTCCTAAAATCCCATATATAGCGATAACGCTTACTTATGGTAGGAAACCACCCTTTCCACTTCATTTTTTGAGCCAAGAAAGACCGGGACACGCTGATGGATAGATTCTGGTTGCCGGTCCATAATACGCTCTGTGCCCGTACTGCTGGCACCACCCGCTTGCTCAATGATAAAACTCATCGGATTGGCTTCGTACATCAGGCGTAACTTTCCTCCCTGCTGTGCAATCCGACTATCAAGTGGATACATAAAAATGCCACCGCGTGTCAAAATGCGATAGACCTCCGCCACCATTGAAGCATTCCAACGCATATTGAAATTCTTGTCACGCACACCATCAACACCCTGAACACATTCATCAATATAACGTTTAACAGGCGACTGCCAATAGCGCTGGTTCGACATATTAATGGCAAACTCGGCGGTATCCTCAGGAATCTGCATATTGGGATGCGTCAAAATAAACTCGCCGACCTCTCTATCTAAGGTAAAACCATTCACTCCAAAGCCAGTGGTAAGAATCAGCATCGTGCTCGGACCATAGACACAAAATCCAGCGCAAACTTGCTCTGTGCCTTTTTGCAAAAAATGTTCGTGGCTTGGGTTTTTGATATCTTCAGGACAGGGTAATACCGAAAAGATGGTACCCACACTCAGGTTGATATCGACATTACTGGAGCCATCTAACGGGTCAAAACAGAGTAAGTACTTACCCTTGGGGTAATCCTCAGAAATGGAGATAATGTCATCAATTTCTTCTGACACCATGGCAGCAAGGTGGCCTGTCCAGTTTAAGTGCTCAACCATGACATCATTGGTCAGAATATCGAGTTTTTTCTGATGTTCACCCTGCACATTATTACTACTGGCATAACCTTCAAGGCCTAAAATACTGCTACGGTTAACCAGATTCGCGATTTTTTTGCAGGCGCTGATGACATCATTTAACAGCCCGGTTAAATCACCTGTAGCGGAAGGATGAGCACGCTGCGTTTCAACAAGGAATTGATTAACTGATTGTCCGATATCAGACATAGAAACGTCTCCGTTATTAACACATTAAAGCTATCACCATTTCTAACACGGAGAGAAAAGAAACCCGGCCTGAAGCCGGGTTTTTAAGGTTTAAATTTTAATTAAAATCTCACCCATGCCTATGCCGGAAACATCACCAGCATAACGTTGAACACGTGAAAAAGGTTCAATTTCAGCAAATTTGGTATCAAACTTTTTAAATGACGCAAACATCAGCGGCAAAAAGGCTAATGTATGTGAACCACAGTCATTAAAGTTAGCAGAAATACCTTGTTCCGGTGCTGATGTCAGTAATAAAGTGCCGCGTTTCATCGCGTAACCAAAATGCTTTCCGACTTTTCCTAACACAGCAATAGTGCCAGACACCATTCTTGAACCACAGTAATCACCCGCATTACCTTCAATGAAGATGTAACCACGACGCATATGATCACCGGTTCGTGCACCTGTATTACCTGTCACGATCACGGTACCACCAGTCATGCCATTTTTATAACCAATGCGTGCACCACCCAGGAAATCACCGGCATTACCATTAATTTTAATGGTGCCACCTTTCATTTCACAGGCTGTATAAACCCCAGTGTTGCCGTTAATAACGATATCACCGGCTGCCATAAACTGACCAAGATAAGCACCGGCATCACCATCAACCGTGATTTTACCCGTAGCCATGGCATGACCTATATGGTCCAGTTTGTCTGTAGCTTTAGCAAAATGAATATTCGCGACATCCTCACCTTGAATATCAAAAATTTCATCGGTACGGACTTTTTGATTACCGATAACTAAGGTGATCGCTGCAATCTCAGCAGCTGTTTTATCAGCCAGTTTATCCGCTGTTAATGGTGAACAATCCACCCGCTGTGCAGGTGACGTTTTTAACGTGAATGTTAATGCACTCATGCCATGATCTCCTGCAAGTGGAAGTGATATGGGCCTAATTTACCGCCGTAGTTACCCGCACTGATTCGACGAATACCGTTTTCAGCGCCCAAGTCACACACAGCTTGAATACCCACTCGCATCGCTTTATCAATATCTTCTTTGGTTAGGCCGTCAATAACAATTTCCATGACCGATTCAACTTCTGGTGATAAATCACTCTTAGTCTGACCTTTCAGGGTCGGGCAGAAGGCATCATTGGTCGATGCGTTTAAAGCTTTAAATTTAGAGCCCACTTTAGAACCGGACCGTACAACCCCACCAGGGAAAGGCATGATGACGTTTGGAATTTTTCTCATCTCTTCGATAGCCGCTTCACAGGCAGCTAAAGCCTGAGCTTGTGATTCTGCCAATACCAGGAAGTTACCACCACCGACCGAGTCATGCACACCGGTTTTTTCCTGTGTTAAAAATTCACCATCCATCACAGGAATACGCCAGTAGCGTTTGCCATCAATCATTTTTGAAATCTGGAAACCATCACCGAAATAACGCAGGTTTTGACCTAGAGCAATTTCTTTTTCGCTGTTATCCAGACCAGAAAATAAGGCTGAAGTCGGTGAAGTCAAAATACATTGGCCAGCACGTGTTTCTACTTGTTTTGCAAGGCCTTTACCGCCCATAGCAAAGATAAGCACAGAGACGCCTGGACGACCATCTGGTGTTTCACTTGGATCCAATTCACGCTCAATACCCGCTTCACAACCACAGGCAATAACAGAGGTAGCAAAGCCGGTAAATGCCTGTGCCGAAATCATGGCCCACTTGGCATTTAATGCCGTAATAATAAGCCGAGTGCCTTTCATCGGAAAAGCTTCAGCAAACGTCTCGTCTATAGTGACGCCGTTGATAATCATAACTTGCCTCCTTTTTTCAACGGCTGTACGGTCAAGCTTCCGCGGCCATCATCCACGATTTCATCATCACTGATTTTGAAGTTACCCATCGTCATGGTGTGATATTTATCGAAGTATTCTTTTAATGGTTTTTCAATGCCTTTGTCATATTCAGGTTTGACCACATGAGTCGTCCCCCAGGTGACTTTAACCAGCTCACCATTTTTCACAACGATATTGCCATCTTTAAACACATAATCAGGTGAGGTGAACATTTTTTCACGATCAGCATGATCGGTATACACGGTGATATCCGCTGCAGCGCCTACACCTAAATGACCACGATCAGACAAACCGACCAGTTTTGCTGCACCGGCACGCGTCATAATCGCAATATCGTAAAGACTGTATTCGCGATCTAAAGACGCTAAATGCGTGGCATTTTGAGCTTCCGGATGCAGGGTAGACAGCATATCGTTACGGAATGATTTATCCATCAACAACTTAATCAAATGAGGATAGCTGGTGAACGGTGCACCATTCGGGTGGTCTGTGGTCAGGAATATGCGCCATGGATCATCCACCATCAGGAAGGTTTCCAGACCAATCATCCACTGCAAAGCATTTACAAAACTTTGATCTTTGTATTTGAACGGTACAACACCACAACCACCATCACATTCAATATCCATACACACCCATTTATTGGGGTGGGCATGTTTGCTGCCATCAAACTGACGCATATTATCGCCAGAGGCAGTGACTGTCTGGCCAAACAGAATCTGACCCACGTCGACGGTGATATTTTTGTTTCTGTTAATCGCTTCTGCAATCTCTGCAGCACCGGATGAGAATTTAAAGTCACCTTCTGTGCCATAACTATGGAACTGAATATGCGTTAGATGCATCGGCAGGCCTTCAATACCTTGAATAGTATCGAGGGTAGTATCTTTATTTCCTGGCACACCAAGATTACAACCATGTACGTGTAATGGATGAGGAACACCCAGTTCCGTCACCGCACGAGATAGGCGTTGTAGAATCTCACGTGGAGAAACGTTATAAAAACTATTTTTCTCATCCAGATCCAACTTACGTTGATTGAATTTGAATGCGTTAATACCGCCAGGATTAACCACTTTCAGACCAATCGCCTGACTGTGAGTTAATGTCCAGGCAACATAGTTATTAATCGCTTCCTGATCTTCATTGGCTGCCATCATGCGTAACAGGAAGTCATCACTTCCCAGCATGGCATAACCACCTTTATCAATAATCGGTGTGTCATGCATTTCCATATGTGCCTGGCGAGCATTAACTGGCATCACCGCAGGCTCAAAACCGGCTGTGTAACCCATTTCGGCATAACGATAACCCGTAGTTAATGTGCTTGGTGCAGCATGGCCACACCCACTTCGCATTAACTCGGTACGTTCAATTAATGATTCCGCATGATCTTCCGGCAACATGGTACGGGCAATATTGACCTTACCACCACCAATATGGGTGTGCATATCAATCGCACCCGACATAATGACTTTGCCACGAACATCAATTTCTTCATCAACTTTACCATCCGCCGGTGCATCAACGATGCGACCATCACGGATATAAATATCTCTCACCACATCATTTTGCCCATGTTCTGGGTCAAAAATGCGTCCACCTGTTAATTTAGTCAGCATATTTTTTCTCCGTTTACAGGGCTTTCTCAACAGCAGTCAGCACGTCATAAGTGCTTGGCAAGCCACTGTCACGTAATTTTTTGAGTGGTAGTGACACAGAACTATCACAGCGGAAAGTACGACCGACATGATCAATACCAGGAACACCCACCGGGATAAAGACTTCAGGCTCATTATCAAATGTCATACCAGAGCGGCCTAAAACAATTGTTGGTGCGTCTGTTTTTGGTGGCGTTAATTGGGTATTGAAACTGGAAATCCACACCAGACAATCCACCTCGCCTTCATCCAACATGCGTTGTCCACGATTCAAATACGGATCATAGTCGGGCATATTGCGACTGAAGCTGGTTCGCATTGGGTAACCTGCCTGCCAGGATGACACAGCATTCACCGTTGTATCACCATCCTTACCGCCTAACATCAAACCATTGCAGCGTGTTTTTTCATTGACCTCTTTGATCATTTCACACAGGTTTTGAATAGTGGCTTCAGCATGATCCATGCTCATTTCAGAACCAGACCAGGTCAGAACGGAATATTTAGCAGCTTTAATTTTTTCAGCCAAATTGGCGAGTTCTGATACAGCAATACCACCAACGGTTTCAGCCTGAACAGATTTACCTTTTACCAGAGCACGTAATACTGAAATCACCTCGGGTAAATCATCTGTATCGCAAGGCAGAACAGCTGCTTTTTTACCTGCTGGTGAAGTAGAAGCATCACCTGAAGGCGCCTTACCTAGATAAATCACTTCTCGAGATTCAATATCCTGGCCGAACATACTTTCTTGTGGCCAAACCATGCGTTCATAAAAACGGGGAAAGCCTTTTTCAATATCACTACCGACAACGATAAGTAAATCTACACGATTTCTGACTTCGGTCAGCGTGGTCGTCATATAGCCGGTGTCTTGCAGCACCAGAATATTTTTAAAGGCATTATCAGAATAAAAACTGTCGACTGTTGCTCGTGTCGCATCAGCCACGGCCATCGCTGCACGAGCACCGTTTAAATCAGTAGCCATACCACTAATCAGCGGCTGTTTGCTTGATTTCAGCAAACTCGCGATATGGTTAACTGCTTGTTCAAATGAAACATCCTGACCTTTTATTCGTGGTGAAAGATCGGTTATCGGTGTCTCAAAGCCTGGTTTGGTGACCGCATCGCCATTTTCTTTCACCGTGACAGTATTGCCTTTAACTTCAATGACTAAATCATCGGAAGCAATACCACAAAAAGGACTCACTACATCTTCAAAGATGTGAGCTGCTGTATTGTCCGTCATGTCGGTGTCCTCAATTACTCAAATTACAAAACTGAAATCAGTAGCGCTTGATAATAAACAGCCGGGACCATGACAGTCACGAATTAATTCAACTTTCTATTATCAATTATGTTTGGCTCGCAAAAGTAGTGAGTCAATATTGTTATCACGTAACTGCTTCTGCAATGCATCAGCTTTACTACGCCCAGCAATAGGACCCACCTGAACGCGATGCCACGTATCTTTATTGTCTATAGTAACGCTCTGAACTTTAGACTCAATACCTAATAAGGCTAATTTGGCCCTGAAACCATCAGCGTCACTTGCCCGCTTAAACGAGCCAACTTGCAACATATAACTGACATCAGCTTCAGCAGAGGGTTGCGTTTCACTGCCCGTTTCGCTTCCAATAGTGGCTTCTGCTGCATCTGAGTCATCAGAAGGCGAAGTCACGATAGGCTGAGAACCCTGATTTTTTTTATCCACCATGACTTCCATCTCAGGAAGTAAGGTATAAAAATCAAATGTGGGTTCCACCCCTTCTTTTTTTGCAGGCTTTTGTTTTTGCTTCGACTCGGTTGTTTTTACACTGCCAGACTTATCTGCTGGAACATTATCTTTGAGATGCAATAAAAACATCACAAATGCGCCTACAGCAAAGCTCAATAACATCGGCCCCCATGGCAGGGAGCGTGATGATGAATCGTTACGTGTATTTCTTTTTGCCGCCAATGTTCAACCTCTTACATAGACTCAGGCGCAGAAACACCCATAACAGACAATGCATTTTTAATCACTTGTCTGACTGCAGATACAAGTAATAAACGAGCCTGACTCAATTCCATATCATCCACAATAAACTGATGTGCATTGTAGTAAGTGTGGAAATCACGAGCTAAATCAGTAAGATAATGTGCCAGTAGATGTGGTGTATGGTTTAACGCGGCTGTTTCCAGAATCTCAGGATAACGCGATAACATGCTCATCAGAGCTTCTTCATGAGGCTCAGTCAACTTAGCTAAATGTTGTTTTGCCGCTTCTGCATCCCAGTTGTGTCCACGTTCAGCCAGTTGTCTAAAAACACTGCAGACACGTGCATGGGCATACTGGACGTAATACACCGGATTATCGTTGCTCTGTGATTTGGCCAGTTCCAGATCAAAATCCATATGCTGATCAGCACCACGCATTACATAAAAGAAACGCGCTGCATCTTTGCCAACTTCATTGCGTAATTCACGAAGAGTGACAAACTCACCACTACGAGTAGACATACCCACTTTTTCAGTTCCCCGGTACAGCACAGCAAATTGCACCAGCAAGACATTTAATTTATCAGCATCAAGCTGCATTGACTCCACAGCCGCTTTAACACGCGGGATATAACCATGATGATCAGCACCCCAGATATCAATGATGCGATCAAAGCCACGTTGATATTTATTGAGGTGATAAGCAATATCAGAAGCAAAATAGGTGGCCTGACCATTATCACGCACAACAACGCGATCTTTTTCATCACCAAAATCTGTGGATTTAAACCACCATGCACCTTTGTCCTGGTAGAGATGACCAGCTTGTTTCAGCATTTCAACAGCTTTATTTACATCACCGGATTCAACTAATGAACGCTCAGAAAACCATTCATCATATTCGGTACCAAACTCAGCCAGATCATCACGAATGTCATTGAGGATGGCATTTAAGCCTTTATCAAAAACAATCCGATAATTGGCTTCGCCTAATAAGCTTTTGGCTTTATTGGTTAAAGCATCAATGTGCATTTCTTTATCGCCGCCATCAGGTTCATCAGCAGGGATATCCTCAAAAACTTGACTGGCAGACAGCAAAAATTGATTTCCATACTCCGTTTTTAACTCTGCGGCGATGGTGCGAACATATTCACCTTGATAGCCATTACTTGGGAAGGTAAACACTTCACCACATTCATCCAGGTAACGAAGCCAGACACTAGTAGCCAGAATATCCATCTGGCGGCCAGCATCGTTGACATAATATTCACGATGCACATCAAAGCCAGCGGCAGATAACAGACTGCTAACAACAGAACCATAAGCTGCACCACGCCCATGACCGACATGCAAAGGACCTGTAGGGTTAGCTGAGACATATTCAACTTGTACTTTTTTACCCTGACCTACCTGGCTTAATCCGAACTTTTCACCCAGCTCAAGCACATCTTTGATGACTTGTTGATTCGCTTCAGCAGAAAGGAAAAAATTAATAAATCCAGGTCCGGCAATTTCGACGTTTGTGACAAAATCGGTTTCAGGTAATGCTTCGAGAATTTCGGTCGCAATTTGTCGTGGATTCATTTTGGCTGGTTTTGCCAACATCATCGCAATATTTGAAGCAAAATCACCATGAGATTTATCTTTAGTTCGTTCTATCTGAATCTCAGGTAGATCAAACTCTAAAGCATGTTTTTGAGTAAATGAAGATAAAGCCTGACCAAGCAGGTTTTTCAGTTGATTTTTCAACGTTGATGAACCTTGAATGCAATTTGAATAGTGTCGCGCATTTTACCCGATCATCCGCTTGGATTACATCCTTGTTTCGTTATCGTTTTTAGTCGGTAATTTTGTTTACAAAAGATCGACTGGATCAATATCAATTGACCAACGTACTTTTCTTGCCAGTTTATGCCGTGAAATCACACTGATATGTCGATCCAATAACTGATGTAAGGGTTTTCGATGTGCGCTACTCAATAATAATTGTGCTCTGAACCGCCCTCCCTTTTTTTCCATAATCGCTGGAACCGGTCCCAAAATCAGAACATCCTCTGACGCATGTTGATGACATTGTGCGCTGAACTCTTGTAAAAACGCTGTTGCTTGTTCTCTATCAGAAGATTCAGCGCGGATAACCGCCCAATTCGAAACCGGCGGTAATTCCATATCAATACGTTCTTCCAACAAGCTTTCTGCTGTTTTCTTATAGCCTTTTTTGATGAAGTTTTTCCAGAAAATATGCGCAGGTTGTTCTGTCTGAATTAATACCTCGCCTGACTTATCTCCTCGCCCGGCTCTACCTGTGACCTGGGTAATCATTTGTGCCAGATTTTCTGTGGCTCTGAAATCAGCACTATACAATCCCTGATCAGTATCGAGAACACCGACGAGAGTAACATCATGAAAATCATGACCTTTTGCCAGTATTTGTGTTCCCACCAGAATTCGGGCTTCCCCTTGTTTAATATCAGCAATCAGATCTGAAAAAGCGTTCACTCTCTGGGTAGTATCTCGATCCACTCTAATAACCGGTGTTTCAGGAAAAAGTTTTTGCAAGTGCTGTTCAATTTTTTCCGTGCCAGCACCATAACTTTTCAATGACTTTGATTCACATTCAGGACATTCTTCAACTAATCGCTGAATAAAACCACAATGATGACAAAACAAAATATTGCGATGCTGATGAACCACCATTCTTGCATCACAATGTTTACATTTAGCCTGCCAGCCACAGTCATGACACATCAAAACGGGGGCATAACCACGTCGGTTGATAAACAAAATAATCTGATTACCCGCATCCAGATGTTTTTTGATTGCTTTGAGTAAGACATCGCTAAAGCCATGCTCAGGATTTGCTTGACTGTTATCGACTAAACGTACCGGTGGTAATTGAGCATTACCTGCTCTTTGTGTTAATTCAAGCAATTGAAAACGTTGTTTTTTTACTTGGTACAAGCTCTCTAGTGACGGTGTCGCACTGCCCATGACGATCGGTATATTGTATTTTTGAGCTCTAATCAGAGCGACATTTCTTGCATGATAACGTAAGCCATCTTGCTGTTTATAGGAACTGTCATGCTCTTCATCGATGATGATAAGTCCTGGGTTAATCAATGGGGTGAAAACGGCTGAGCGTGTACCGATAATCACATTTGCTAAACCTTGTTTTGCTAATAACCAGGCTTGTTTTCTTTCTTTATCTGAAACGGCTGAGTTCAGGATGACTATGGTCGTGTTCAGTCTTTTTTTAAATCGTTCAACAAACTGTCCTGTCAGACCAATTTCTGGAATAAGTATTAATACTTGTTTATTGGTTTTTAACACTCTTTCGGTTAGCTCAATATAAACTTCTGTTTTACCGCTACCAGTTATTCCTTCCAATAAAAAGGGCTGAAATTCTTCTTTTTTTTGCCAAACGTTTTCTACAATCTGTTGTTGTTGCTGATTCAGTATTAAATCAACATTCAGTTCATTACTTGGAATGGGTAATTTTGCTTTTTGTTGTTGTGATATCAAGCCTGCTGTTTCAAGCGCTTTGAGAGAACTGCTGACATTCCCTAAATACTGTTTAAACATCGACTGGCTGATACCGTCAGCATAATCTTCTAGCAAATCCAGACACTGCTGCTGTTTTGAACCCATTTTTTTATCGACAGTTATGTCTGTTCTGAACCACCACGTTTCTTTATCAAGTTCTGCTGGTTTTCCTGTTCTGAGTAATTTGGGCAAAGCTGTCTGAAAACATTCGCCAAGAGGATGGTGATAATACCGACTTACCCAAAGTAATGTTTGCATTAATTCATCTGGAATTAATTTTTTGTCATCTAACTTTTCTTCGATCGCTTTTAACTTAGTGATATCTGTATCGCTTTTAACTTCACTCAGTTTTACAACAATGCCAGTGCAGAGTCGGTTGGCAAAGTTTATTTTTACCCGAGCACCTATTTCCCATTCGGAGATAGGTAAATCTGAGGTGTAATCAAACAATTGTCTGAGAGGACACGGTACGCTAATGTGAAGTATGCAAGTCATTAATTAAACATAAAGAAAGAAAGATATTTTTTTAGTGATGTTAATGATTTATGCCTGTGGATTGTTGGATAGTTCTTATTACAACATATAAATCAGATTGTTATCGATGTTTACACATGTTGATAACTTTAAAGCTGCGCAGACTAAATCCTGTGGATAAAAACAGGAGTTATCCACAGGGAAAGTTATCCACAGCTTGTGATCGATCTTATAGGGATCTTATACAGCACTTATTATGAGTAAAATTTACGCCTGTTATTAGGTTAAAAATGTGTTTGGAGAATGAATGAAAATAGCAATGATTGTGGCGATGGATGAACAAGGTGTGATTGGCAAAGACAATGATTTGCCATGGAAAATCTCTGCCGATTTACAGTTTTTTAAACGAACTACCATGGGTAAGCCCATTATCATGGGAAGAAACACGCATGAATCAATTGGTAGACCACTACCGGGTCGAAGAAACGTCGTTGTGACGTCACAAGATGATTATATTGCTGACGGTTGTGATGTTGTTCATTCATTGGAGCAGGCATTTTCTTTGTGTGAAAATGCTGAAGAAGTGATGATTATGGGAGGAGCATCGCTCTATAAACAATGTTTTCCACTATCTGACAAACTCTATATCACACAAGTCCACACCACCATTGATGGTGGTGATACCTGGTTTCCTGACTGGGATCGTTCTGATTGGAAACTGGTGAGTTCAGAAGACCATAAAGCCGATGAAAAGAATCAGTATGATTATAGCTTTATGCTATTTCAGAAGATTCAGAACAGATGATTTGTAATGCGTGCTGTAAGTGTTCTGCAGCTTCGTAGCCTAAATCAGTGAGATAACCCCCATCATGTTGGCTGATGAGTCCTTTTTTATATAAATTTTCAGTGGCATCGATCATTTCTTGTCTGGCGTTGTGATGAACTTTAATGCCTGCTTGAGTGCTGTTTAACGGGAATTGAAGTAATACTTCGATTTCTTCTATTAGATATTGTTTGATTGTCATGATCTGAGCCTTTTGCTGTTTTTATGGATTTAAAATAGCATAAAGGGTGAAATTCATTTAGGTATTTGTGAAATATATCGGAATATTTTCTTTTGTATAGAAATATGATGGACTTAGCTAGAATCTAGCCGTTATATAACAATAAAGACAGTAAGGGAGAAACAACAATGGCTGCTCCAGTAATTACCGATAACCCACTTTACCAATTACTACGTGATGGTAAAGTTCAAGAATTTAACCAACGAGTTGCTGCCGGTGAGCAGGTAGATTTAAGGGGATGCGATTTTAGGCACTTAACCTTAGTTGGTTTGCTAGCAAAAGGTCTGGACTTTTCAAATAGCTATTTTCGTCAAGCAGATTTGAGGGGGATAGACTTTACCGAATGTGTCAGCATGGAAGGTGCGAGCATTCATGGTGCAAAAATTTCCGGGGTCTATTTTCCTAAACAATTTGAAGCTGAGGAAATTTTACTTTCTTTACAACATGGAACACGAATGCGTTACAAGGCTTAGAGTTCTTGCTGTTTTTTTGGTAAAAACCGTGCGCTGAATAATCCCATCTCAAATAATAGCCAAATGGGGACAGCAAGTAAGGTCTGAGAAATCACATCCGGGGGCGTGAGTAACATGCCCACTACAAACGCCCCCACGATGATGTAAGGCCGTTTTTCTTTCAAGGCCTCCACCGTTGTCGCTTGAGTCCAGATAAGCAAGACAGTGGCAATAGGGACCTCAAAGGCCAAACCAAAGGCAAAAAATAGTTTTAAAACAAAATCCAGATAACTACTGATATCTGTCATCACTGCTACCCCTTCAGGAGCAGCTTGCGTCAAAAAAGCAAAGATCAGTGGAAACACCGCGTAATAAGCGAAAATAATTCCTAAGAAAAATAAAATGGTGCTGGCAAACAGCAGTGGGAATACCAGCTTTTTTTCATGTGAATATAAGCCTGGTGCAACAAAGGCCCACAGTTGATATAACAAAACTGGAACAGCCAACAGAATGGAGATGCTCAGCGTCAGTTTAAAGGGGGTCAAAAAGGGGGAAGCGACCTCGGTCGCAATCATGGTGCTGCTCTCTGGTAATTGCTTTAAGAGCGGTTCGGACAAAAAGTGGTAAAGGTCATTAGAAAAAGGCAGTAAACATAAAGCGATGACCAGTACAACTAACACGCCTTTTAGCAAACGATCCCTAAGTTCAACCAGATGTGATATCAATGGTTGTTGATCGTTATTATCCATCTTTTTTATCTGTCTCTTCGGTGTTTTCTGTTTTTTTCTGGCTTTCTAAGCTTTCATCAATATGAATTGTTTGATTCATATCAGACATGGTTTGATTGGTTTTATTCAGAGCATCTTTAAGCTCTTGTGCCCGAAGCTCTCTTGAAATATCGGTTTTTATGGCGTGCAAAGAAGCCTGGGCTCGCCCTATCCATAATCCTGTCACTCTGATGAGTTTAGGCAGCCTTTCCGGGCCGACAACAATCAGTGCCACAAGAGCAATAACCAAGATTTCCCAGAATCCAATATCAAACATGGCAAATACGCCGATTTAGCTTAGTGAGATGTTTTATCTTTACTATCGCTTTTCTGTGATGACTCATGCGTATCATGGTGCTGAATTGAATCATGTTCACCTTTCTCGATGTCATCCTTGCCATCTTGCACTGAGTCTTTGAAGTTTTTTATGGCACTGCCTAAATCTCCACCCAAAGAGCGTAATTTTTTTGTACCAAATAATAAAATCACAATGGCTAAAACAATCAGTAACTGCCAAATGCTAATACCACCTAACATGGTTATCTCCTAGTTAAATCCTGGCATTTTATCGCCGCCAAGGATGTGAATGTGCAGATGATCAACTTCCTGACCGCCACCCGGTCCGGTATTGATGATAGTTCTAAAGCCATTATCCAAACCTTGACTCTCTGCAATTTTAGGCAGACTGAGCATCATATGAGCAAGAAGTGAGGCGTGTTGCTGATTAGCGTGATCCAGTCTGGCAATATGCTGTTTTGGGATAACTAACAGGTGGACCGACGCTTTTGGGTTGATATCTTTAAAGACATAAATCAGCTCATCTTCAAAGATCCGGCTTGAAGGTATTTCACCTGCGATAATTTTGCAGAATATACAATCACTCATCATTTACTCCGGTTAGCCTTTTCTTCCAGGCCTGAGAGGCCAAAACGTCTTGCAAGTTCGTCTAGCACCGCTTGAGTATCGATATCATTATGTGCCAGTAAAACAAGACTATGAAACCATAAGTCGGCAGTTTCATAGATGATTTCATCTTTGTTTCCACCTTTACCCGCGATAACGGTTTCTACCGCTTCCTCACCTAATTTTTTCAGGATTTTATCGGTCCCAGCAGCATAGAGACTAGCGACATAAGAACTGTCTGCATCTGCTGTTTTACGTTCAATAAGAACTTCACTCAGTTGTTTGATTATATCGCTCATGAATAGATATCTTTGGGATCTTTTAACACAGGCTCAACAGCTTGCCATTGACCCTCTTGAAGCTCATTGAAGAAACAGTGATGGCGGCCTGTATGACAGGCTATCCCGCCTTTTTGAATCACTTCAAGCAAGATGGCATCGTTATCACAATCCATTCGTATCGATTTAACGAGTTGTTGATGCCCTGACTGTTCCCCTTTATGCCATAACTTTTGTCGGGAACGAGACCAGTAAACAGCATGCCCTTTTTCTGCGGTCAGTTGTAAAGCGTCTTTGTTCATCCAGGCTAAAGTAAGTACTTGCTTGCTTTCAAACTCTTGTGTAATAACAGGAACAAGTCCATCGCTATTCCATTTTACTTGTTCTATCCAAGCTGTCATTTACAGTCTCACCTCAATACCCTGTGCTGCCATTTGTTGTTTTGCCTCTTCAACAGTGTGTTCACCAAAGTGGAAGATACTTGCTGCTAAGACAGCATCGGCATGGCCAAGTTTTATACCATCGGTTAAATCCTGAAGTTTGCCAACACCACCTGACGCAATAACAGGAACGTTCACCGCATCGCTGACTGCTCGCGTCAGTGCCAGGTCAAACCCTGATTTGGTGCCGTCTTTATCCATACTGGTTAACAGAATTTCTCCAGCACCATAGTCGACCATTTTTTTAGCCCACTCAACAGCATCAATCCCTGTAGGTTTACGACCACCGTGGGTAAAAATTTCCCATTTATCAGTTTCGTTTTCAGCAGAGACTTTTTTAGCATCGATCGCTACCACAATACATTGTGAGCCGAATTTTTCTGCCGCTTCGCGAACAAATTCAGGATTATTAACTGCAGCAGAGTTGATGCCCACTTTATCGGCACCGGCATTCAGCATTCGGCGAATATCTTCAACCGTTCTTATTCCTCCACCAACAGTTAATGGAATAAACACCTGACTGGCTACAGCTTCAACAACATGGACCATTGTGTCACGTTCAGCATGTGTGGCTGTGATATCGAGAAAAGTGATTTCATCAGCGCCTTGTTGGTCGTAACGTTTAGCAACCTCAATTGGATCGCCGGCATCTCTGATATCAACAAACTGGACGCCTTTTACGACACGTCCACCATCAACATCAAGACAAGGAATAATGCGTTTCGCGAGAGCCATGGTTAGCTTTAAAACTCCAACGGCGGGTTTAATTTATCAGCCAGTTCCTGACCTTTTTTCAGGTCGATACTGCCTTCATAAATTGAGCGGCCTAAAATAGCCCCCATCACACCCTCGTCTTCACAAGCGCATAAAGATTCAATATCTTCATAGGAGCTGACGCCACCTGATGCGATAACAGGGATTTGAATTGCCCGAGCCAAGTTTCGAGTAGATTCAAGATTAAAGCCCTGCATCATGCCATCGCGGCTGATATCTGTGTAAATAATGGCTTCAACACCGTCTTGCTCGAATTGCTGGGCAATGTCGACGACATCATGATTGGATAATTTCGACCAGCCATCAATGGCGACTTTCCCGTCTTTAGCGTCGAGACCAACGATGATGTGACCTGGAAATTCGGCACACACATCACCCACAAAATGAGGTGCATTAATCGCCTTGGTTCCCAGAATGACGTAGCGAACACCGGCGTGAAGATATGTTTCTATCGTTTCTTCATCACGAATGCCACCCCCAACTTGTACATCTAGCTCAGGAAATGTTTTGCAAACTTCATGGATAACTTCAGCGTTAACCGGATTACCAGCAAAAGCACCGTCTAAATCTACCATATGAAGTCTTTTGGCTCCCGCTTCAACCCATTTACGGGCAACGGCAACAGGATCTTCTGAAAACACGGTGTTATCTTCCATTCGCCCCTGACGCAAGCGCACGCAGTGACCTTGTTTGAGATCAATGGCAGGGATTAACAACATAATCTTACTCCGTTTGTTGATGTTGATTAGGACGGCTGACCGTCCCAGTTTACAAAATTTTCTAATAACTGAAGCCCAGCACGCTGACTTTTTTCAGGGTGAAATTGAGCAGCAAAGATATTGTCTTTATACAGTGCGGCGGCAAAATCATCAGGATAGGCAGATGTGCCAGCGATAACCTGTTTGTCTTCAGGAACAGCATAAAAACTGTGTACAAAATAAAAACGGCTGTTTTGCTCTATGCCTTTCCATAACGGGTGTGAGCAGGTTTGATGAACCTGGTTCCATCCCATGTGTGGGACTTTGAGTTTTTCGCCATCAGCATTTTTGGCAGGCTGAAATAATTTGACTTCGCCAGTGAAAATATCAAGTGTATTGACGCCATTATTTTCTTCACTATGAGTCAATAAGGCCTGCATCCCCAAGCATATTCCAAGAAAAGGCTTTTCCTGAGCAGCTTGTTTGATAACGTGTTCCAGTTCCAGATGTTTTAGTTCTGCCATACAATCACGTATTGCTCCAACACCTGGAAATAAAACATGGCTGGCAGAAAGAATGGTCTGAGGATCTGACGTAACAACAACAGAGGCATTATTGGAAACTGCTTCCAGTGCTTTTGAGACAGAGCGTAAATTACCCATGCCGTAGTCAATCACTGCTATGCGATGCATGTTAAACCTGTTTATTTACTTAATAATTTATGGCTAATAATTCTTTTAAAAAGATTATAAAGCACCTTTAGTTGAAGGCAATTGTTCTAATGCGCGCTGATCCAGTGAAACAGCCATTCGTAATGCTCGACCAAATGCCTTGAAAATGGTTTCAGCAATATGATGAGCATTGCGGCCTTTTAGATTATCAATGTGTAGTGTAATGCCGGCGTGATTTACCAAGCCTTGGAAGAATTCGTAGAACAGGTCAACATCAAACTCGCCAATCTTATCGCGGGTAAATGTGACATCAAACTCGAGTCCAGGACGACCAGAAAGATCAAGTACAACGCGAGATAATGCTTCATCTAGCGGCACATAGGCATGTCCGTAGCGAACAACCCCTTTTTTATCACCTAATGCTTTTTTTAAGGCCTGACCGATTGTGATGCCTACATCTTCAACGGTGTGATGAGCATCGATGTGTAAGTCGCCATTTGCTTTAACATTCAGATCAAACAAGCCATGACGGGCTATTTGATCCATCATGTGATCTAAAAACGGAACACCCGTTTCGGCATTGAATTGACCGCTACCATCCAGATTGATTGAAACTTCGATCTGCGTTTCCAGTGTGTTTCGCGCAACTGACGCGCTACGAGTGGTCATTTGATTTCCTGAAAATTAGTAATAAAAGGAGATAATAACTGTTTCGAACAAGGGTTTGAAGCGTTATTATAGTCAACGTTCACTATATAGGATTAGCAATGACCCAGTTAGGCAACGTTACCCCACTATTTCAGGACCTCGCTAAAGTCGAACATGAACATAATCTCGCTTGTCAGGAGTGTTCACTTTATCGTTTATGTTTGCCACTTGGTTTACACAATAACGACTTGATTCAATTAGATAAAATCATCAAGCGCAGTCAGAGTTATTCCCGAGGTCAGCCACTGTTTAGTACCCAGACACCGTTCAATTCTATCTATGTTGTTCGTTCTGGTTCCTTTAAAACAACGGTTTCTGCGGTTGACGGTCGC
Source organism: Methylophaga thalassica MP (assembly GCF_000214595.1). Taxonomy (GTDB): domain Bacteria; phylum Pseudomonadota; class Gammaproteobacteria; order Nitrosococcales; family Methylophagaceae; genus Methylophaga; species Methylophaga thalassica. The sequence goes on from NZ_AFIG01000001.1 coordinate 369,708, forward strand.
GAGCAAGTAACCGGATTTTATTTTCCCGGTGAGTTTGTGGGTCTGGATGCTATCTATGAACAGGCTTATCGTTCTAACGCAAAAGCATTAGAAAGCAGTAGTGTGTGTGAATTACCTTTCGATATGTTGCAAGAGTTGGGCACCAATATGCCTCAACTTCAAGTACAGATGATGTCACGTTTGAGTAAAGAATTGTCTGGCGATAAAAGTCTGATGTTTTTATTAGGCAAAAAAACGGCTGAAGAAAAACTGGCGACATTTTTATTATCTATTTCGCGTCGTTTCCAGGATCGTGGCTTTTCTGCACGTGAATTTCAGCTCAGTATGTCACGTGGTGATATCGCTAATCATTTGGGTCTGGCTGTTGAAACCGTCAGTCGGCTTTTTTCGCGCTTTCAGGATGAAGGCTTGATCGATATTCAAAACAAATCTATTTCTTTGCGTGACACTGAAAAATTAAAAACATTATGTGGGTAATTCCGGTAAAAATTCGTAAGCGCTCGCTTTATTGATCCAGGTCAATGCATTAACCCCACACCTCCGTAAAATTCAAACCATGTCTTACAGAACATAGTTTGTCCGAGGAGGAAAAAATGAAAACAACAACACTTGCTGCAGCACTACTCACTACTTTAGGCTTGTCTACGCTTGCCGCTCCTGCCATGGCTTATGAAGCAGGTGACTGGTTAGTTCGTGGTCGTATTATCAACGTTAATCCTAATGATGACAGTGGAACACTTACATTAAATGGTGTTGACCAAGGCACAAAAGGCGTTAGTGTTAACTCTGATACGGTTCCAGAGCTTGATATCACTTACATGCTCCATAAAAACTGGGGTGTAGAATTAATCCTAGGTTATTCAAATCACACTGTTAAAGGTGAGAAATCTTGGTCAGCTCTAGGTGATGTTATTGATACTAAAGTATTGCCACCTACTTTAACGCTGCAATACCACTTTATGCCGGACTCAAATATCAGACCTTATGTCGGTGCAGGTATCAATTACACTTATTTCTTTGATGAAGAGGTAAAAGGTCCTGTTCTTGATGTACCCGGTGCTAAAGTAAAGCTGGATAGCTCATGGGGCTTAGCTGCACAAGCTGGTGTTGATGTGGCTCTAAATGATGATTGGTTTGTAAACTTTGATGTGAAATATATTGATATCGATACTACCGCACATTTCAAAAATACTGGAGCCGCGGCTTCAGCAAAAATTGACGCTGATATCGACCCGTTTGTTTGGGGTATTGGTATCGGACGCCGCTTCTAAGAAATTAATGTCCTCGTAGTGCTTGGCCCTCTTCGGAGGGCCTTTTTTTATCTATTGATTGGTCTAACTAAGCTTCTTAGATTGATACGTAAGATAAGTAGTAAGACAAAATAAATCACAGCTGCCCCCACGATTAATCCAGATAAATGACTGGCTCTCTGTAAGGCATCCCACATTTCCCAGTTTTTATATACCGGATTCAAGGCGAATAAAAACAGCAGTAAACCTGAATTAGCGATAATTAATTTCAATGAAAATCGTGCCCAGCCAGGGTTTGGTGAATAAACACCGCGCTTTCTTAAACCTTGATAAAGCAGGCCAGCGTTAAGTATGGCTGATAATGATGTCGCTAAAGCCAAGCCCACGTGCTCAAGATAGATCATCAGGATTATATTCAGCCCCATATTACTGATCATGGCAATGATGCCTATCTTGACAGGGGTTTTTGTGTCTTGTCTGGCGTAATAACCTGGTGCCAGGACTTTGATGAATATAAAAGGTAATAGCCCTAGGCCATAGGCCATTAAACTCAAAGAAGCTTTATGAGAATCGACGGTTGTAAATTCTCCATATTGAAATAATGTCATTAACAAAGGTTCAGCTAAATAAATCAGCCCTATTGCAGCCGGTGTTCCAATAAAAAACACCCAGCGTAACGCCCAGTCGATAGTGTCTGAGAATTCTTCTGTGGTCTTGGCTGCATGTTTCCTGGATAGGCTCGGTAAAATAACAGTAGATAAAGCGATTCCAAAAACGCCCAATGGAAACTCAACAAGTCGGTCTGAATAATACAACCAGGAAATACTGCCAGTAACTAAAAATGATGCAAGTAAGGTATCCAGTAGAAGATTTATCTGCGCAACGGAAACACCAAACATAGCCGGGATCATCAAGCGGATAATTTTCCTGACACCCTCACTTTTCCACCCCCATTTTGGCCTGGGCAATAAGCCGAGTTTTATTAAAAAGGGTAGCTGAAATAAAAACTGTACAACCCCACCTATAAAAATACCCCAGGCGAGACCTGTGACCGGTTCCTCTAATTTAGGTGATAACCATATCGCTGCTGCAATTAGCGATATATTAAGAAATACGGGGGTAAATGCAGGAATAGCAAACTTACCAAAACTATTGAGAATTGAACCGGCAAGCGCCGTTAATGAGATAAAAAAGATATACGGAAAGGTGATGGTAAGAAGATTAGCTGCCAGGTCGGCTTTGATTGGGTCTTCTACAAAGCCGGGGGCGAAAATCATGATAATCACAGGTGCGGCAATCATCCCCACAGCCGTTATCATGGTTAGAATAACGGCTAAAGTGCCGCTGGTTTGTGCAATCAATTGCCGTAAGGGCTTATCACCATGTTCTTTAAATTCTGCAAGAACGGGAATAAAAGCTTGTGAAAATGCACCTTCAGCAAAAAGTCGTCTTAAAAAGTTGGGGATCTTAAAAGCAACAAAGAAAACATCGGCGCCCAAGCCCGCACCGAACATTCTGGCAATGACAATATCTCTTACAAAGCCTAGTATCCGGGATAAAAAAGTCATCACACTGACAACTGCGGTAGACTTGAAGAGTTTTTCGCTCATGTTTTACTCACAACAGGGTTATATCTCGGCTGTACAAGGTTAAAAAAGATGTTTAAGCCAATTAAAAGTGTTAATTCTAAGGCTTTTTTAGCGTTATATCTTGTTATTACACTGATTATTTTAGTGTTGTGGCTAAGCAGAATGGAGTTTACGCAACCAGACAGGCGTGATATTCCTGACAATCTGAGAAAATTTCTTATCTCCCCTCCACAACTGATACCTCAGTTTGTATTGCAAGGCCATGAAAAACAGGTATTAACGAATGTCTCCCTCGACGGCAAATGGAGCTTTGTCTACTTTACACACCTATATTGTGAGCCAGAGTGTACTGTTGTCGTAAAAGTGATGCAGCATTTGCAACGTTTATTTGCTGGTTCCTCAATACAGTTTTTAATTATTAACTTTGGCGATAATACCGACACTGCTTCCCTTTCCTTTCCTGACTTAAAAACCTTTGGCGGTTCATCGGAAGTTATCGAATCTATCACTAAAAGTGTCGACTTTTTATATTTAGAGCCTGAGGAATATGAACACAGCTTGAAAGTTGAACAACAGCATTATATTTATCTGATTGATCCTCAAGGGCGTGCTTATGCTGTATTCAAACCGCCTTTTACTTCCTTAGCTATTCAAAAAATATTTTTTCAGATACGCGACTTTTATGCTCGTAGTGAGTAATTAGTATCTGCTAAAGCATCAGAAAATGTTTTTGCCAGCTGCTCTAAGGTCGCTGTTCTTCTGAAGCTTGGTCGCCATACTAACCCTATCTCACGCATAGCTTGTTCTTTATCAGCAGCTAAAGGAACAAGACGAATGTCTGAATGTATAACCATATCTGAATTTATCGCCATGTCTGGTATAAGTGTGATCCCTAATCCACTGGCCACCATTTCAATCAGTGTATATAAGCTTGTTGCCTGAACGCTTTTACGTTGAGCTGATGCGGGTAATTGGCAAGCACTCAATGCGTGCTCTCGCAAACAGTGTCCTTCTGCTAATAGTAATAATTCATTAATAGGTAATTCATCAGCGCTCAACTTATCCTTATCGGCTAAGGGATGATTTTGTGGTAATGCTATCCAGAAGGGTTCTTTTGCAAACTCTCGATGTGTTAATCCGCGAGTATTGTATGGAAATGCCAATACAGCGACATCGATACTACCTGTTTCCAATTGATCTAACAGACGTTCTGACTGGTCTTCTATTAATACTATCTCAAGATCTGGCAATTGTTTTCTGACAGTGGGTAAGACTTTTGGCAATAAAAAAGGACTTATTGTCGGAATGATGCCAATTTGAATTCGACCAGATAATGGGTTCTTCTCCGATAAAGCAAGGTCAACAAGGTCTTCAGTCAATGATAGTATCTGTTGTGCTCTGCTGGCGATTTCTTCTCCGATCGGGGTCGGTAGTACTTTTCGGTTTGTCCTCTCTAATAAAGACACTTCAAGTAACTGCTCTAAGTCCTGAATACCGGCACTTAAAGTTGATTGTGTGACAAAGCATTTATCGGCAGCATGTCCAAAGTGTTTCTCTTCCACCACAGCAGTTAAATATTGCAGTTGTCTTAATGTCGGTAGTCGCATAATCGATATTTCCGTTTATTATCTTTATATTGATTTATAGCATAAATATTATATCTGCTAAACCTAATCTATTACTTTATCGACTTGCAGTAACGCTAATAGTTTTATTATTGTCTATTGACGAGGATTGATTGAGCGCAAACTCTTCAATTTTGTTAAGATTCTTTACTCATAATAACTAGATTTTATTCTCAAATACTCGGAGTTTTAGAATGAAGAAATGGCAATGTATTGTTTGTGGTTTTATCTATGATGAAGCAGAAGGTTTACCTGAAGAAGGAATTGCCCCTGGAACAGCTTGGGAAGATATTCCAGAAGACTGGGAATGTCCTGAATGTGGTGTTGGCAAAGACGATTTTGAAATGGTAGAAATCTAGAAGTTTCTTTTGTCCAAATCAAACGTCTTGATCTTATAGATAAATGGGTTCTATGTACATGAACATTAGTTCACAGAAGTGTTCTATTTATTGTTTTGTCGTAAATGATAACAACATATGAGGTTATTGATTTCTTTTGCAGTTCAGAAATAATTGTTTGGTCGTATAAGATTACTTGTGCTTTCACACCTGACCCTCGCTCATTTTCGTAATATTAGTTCTGCTACTCTATCCCCCTCTGAAGGTATTAACTTAATTCTTGGGGAAAATGGATCTGGTAAAACAAGTATTCTTGAAGCTCTACACTTACTTGCCATGGGTAGATCATTTCGATCGCGTCATCTGAAAAATATTGTCCAGCTAGAATATTCTCAATTTACGCTTTTTGCGCGTTCCTCTGAAATGACACCGGTTGGACTGTTATATGATATCCAGTCAGGGCTGCAAATTCGTTTGAATAATGCCCCGCTTAAAAAGTTATCAGATTTGGCAGTTAACACTCCTCTACAATTTATTTCTGCAAATTGTCACCAGTTTTTTGAGTTAGGCCCAAAATTTCGTCGCAAGATGATAGATTGGGGTATGTTCCACGTGGAACACAAATTTAATTATCACTGGCAAACGTATAAGAAAGCGCTACTTCAGAAGAATGCAGCATTAAAAAACAAAAAGTCTAGAAATGAGACTGAACTATGGAATCAATATTTAATAAAGCATGGTTTAATTATAACGGACTATCGTGAAGCTTATTTAGATAAGCTCGTTAGTGTTTTTGAGCCATTATTCCATAAGCTCTGTCCATCGCTGAGTGACTGCAAGTTTACCGTCAAGTACAACAAGGGTTGGAGTAAGGAAAAATCTTTAGCCGAAATCCTGGATGAAAATTATGAGCGTGATCGGATTATCGGCTATAGTCGCAATGGTCCACATTCTGCCGATTGGACATTACGTATTAATGATGCCTCTGCTGAAGAAATGCTTTCTAGGGGACAGCAAAAATTGTTTTACCTGGGCCTATGCATGGCACAAATAATCATTTTACTGAACGAAAAAGATGTCAAAAACACGGTTTTATTGATTGATGATCTAAGCTCAGAGCTGGATTGGAACCATCAAATAACAGTCATAGATACACTACGAAATCTACCTGTACAGAGTTTCATAACGAGTACAAATAGCGAACTCGCATCATTAATCAATACAGACAAAGAAAAAGTGTTCCACGTGAAACAAGGTGAAATGATAGCTTCATAATGAGACTGTCAACAAACCTGTATAAGTAGTAGAATAGAAGGTTATTCAGCACATCCTCCATTTGGCCAGGAATAGTTTGATTATGACAACGGAAAAAAACAACAACACTTACGACTCTTCGAATATAAAAGTCCTAAAAGGACTTGATGCAGTTAGAAAAAGACCTGGTATGTACATCGGTGATACCGATGATGGCACAGGATTGCACCACATGGTTTTCGAGGTGTTAGATAATGCAATTGATGAAGCGTTAGCCGGTCATTGTAGTGAAATTCAGGTGCGTATACATCCAGATGATTCAGTATCAGTCATTGATAATGGTCGTGGCATTCCTGTCGACATCCACGAAGAAGAAGGTGTTTCTGCTGCTGAAGTTATCATGACGGTTCTTCATGCTGGCGGTAAGTTCGATGATAATTCATACAAAGTGTCAGGTGGACTTCACGGTGTGGGGGTTTCTGTTGTTAATGCATTATCCAAAAAGCTGGCAATGGAAATTCATCGGAATAACAGAGTTTATAAACAAACCTATACACATGGTGTACCCGACTCGCCATTAACAGATGTTGCAGACACAGAGATAACAGGAACAAAAATTCAGTTCTGGCCAAGTGAAGAAACATTCACTAACGTGACGTTTGACTACAATATCTTGGCAAAACGTATCCGTGAATTAGCTTTTCTGAATTCAGGTGTAAAAATCGTTCTAACCGATGAGCGTAATGAAAAGACAGAAACCTTCTTTTACGAAGGTGGTATCACTGCTTTTGTTCAGCACCTTAATAAGAACAAAGATCTGATCCACGAAAATATTATCAAGATATCAGGTGTGCGTGATGATGTTGCTGTCGAGTTATCGATGCAATGGAACGATTCATATCAAGAAAATATTTATTGCTTTACCAATAATATTCCGCAACGTGATGGTGGTACACACCTAGCTGGATTTCGTGCAGCCCTGACCAGAACCTTAAATCAATATATTGAAAGTGAAGGTTTGGCGAAAAAGTCTAAAGTCACAACAAGTGGTGACGATGCTCGCGAAGGCTTAACAGCAGTGCTATCGGTTAAAGTCCCGGATCCTAAGTTTAGCTCTCAAACAAAAGATAAGTTGGTGTCGTCAGAAGTAAGAACAATTGTGGAATCTTATGTGAATGAGTTTTTCCACGATTTCTTAATCGAAAATCCTACCGATGCTAAATTAATCGCCAATAAAATGATTGACGCCGCCCGTGCTCGGGATGCAGCAAGAAAAGCGAGAGAATTGACACGCCGAAAAGGTGTATTAGATATTGCCGGACTACCAGGTAAACTAGCAGACTGCCAAGAGAGAGACCCTGCCCTATCAGAATTATTCTTAGTGGAAGGGGACTCGGCAGGTGGTAGTGCCAAACAAGGCCGTGACCGTCGTACACAAGCGATATTACCGCTGAAGGGAAAAATTCTTAACGTAGAAAGAGCGCGTTTTGACAAAATGATCAGCTCTGCAGAAGTCGGAACATTAATTACGGCTTTGGGCTGCGGTATTGGTCGTGATGAATATGATCCTGAAAAGCTCAGATATCATCATATTATTATCATGACGGATGCTGACGTTGACGGTTCACATATTCGTACGCTTCTACTGACATTCTTTTATCGTCAGATGCCCGAGTTAATAGAGCGTGGCCATGTTTATATTGCACAGCCACCTTTATATAAAATTAAAAAAGGCAAACAAGAACGTTACGTAAAAGATGATGCTGAGATGGAGCGTTATCTTACTGAAGTAGCATTAACGAATGCGAAATTATATCCGGCAGAAAATGCTCAACCGATTGAAGGTACTGCACTGGCGTCTCTAGTAACGGAATATCAAACGGTCAATTCAATTATTGGTAGATTGTCTAATCATTATTACCCTGCGTTTCTGGATAAATTGGTGTACGAGCCTCAGATTCCAGACATGAATGATGATGCGGCGATTAATGCATGGCTAGCAAATATTGAAGTTGCTTTAAACAAAGGACTGCCGACAGGTACACAATTTAAACTGAGCATCAAGCGTCAGGAAAATGAGCCCGTCGGTACCATTAATATTAGCTATAGCAGACATGGTATCAGCACAGACTATCACGTACCGGGTGAATTCTTTGATAGTACTGAATATCAGAAGATTTTAGTATTTTCTAATAAAATCAATGGTTTGTTCGGTGATGGTGCACGGGTTGAACGTGGTGAAAGACAACAAGAAGTCAGTTATTTCTCACAAGCGGTCACTTGGTTGTTAGCCGAAGCCAGACGAGGGCAACATGTCCAGCGCTATAAAGGTCTGGGAGAGATGAATCCTGATCAATTATGGGAAACCACAATGGATAAGTCTAAACGTAGACTACTTCAGGTAAGAATCAATGATGCTATTGCAGCCGATGAAACATTCAACACGCTGATGGGTGATAATGTTGAACCGCGTAGAGAATTTATTGAAACACATGCATTACAGGTCTCGAATCTGGATATCTAAATCCAGGAATCTTTCCTGATTAAATAAGTCATACAGCCGATAGGTTGTGTGACTTTTTTATGCATAAAAGAAAGTGAAGGAAACGGTATGTCCGAAACTGAAAATCAGTATGACTTGGTACAAAGAATCTTGCATTGGTTAATCGCACTGGCGATATTAGCGATGATTGCTATTGGGCTGTATATGGTTCAGCTTCCCAAAGAATGGGAATTACCGCCAGGCCAGGAGAGTGTAAGGGCGTTTTGGTTTTTATTGCACAAGTCACTCGGTATAAGTGTCGCTGTTCTCATTGTGCTGCGCATAGCGTGGCGATTATCACACAAAGCACCACAACTGCCCTCTTACATTCCATCGTGGCAACAGCGGCTTTCTGGCGGCGTTCATGGGCTATTATATGTATTGATGGTTGCTATGCCTTTCACCGGATATCTTCAGTCAATGTACAGCAAATACGATACTAAGCTCTGGGGCATTGTGTTACCCAGGCTAGCTGAAGCGGATCCTGATATGAGAGAGTATTTCAGTGAAATACATGAAATTCTTGCATTTACATTGATCGCTATACTAGTCATTCATATCGGCGCAGCAGTAAAACACCGTCTCAGTGGTAATACTATTAATCAGCGAATGTCATTATTTTCTAGGAAATAAAGAATGAGGCATCTCGGAAAAAAAAGGCCCTGACAGGGCCTTTTTTATATCGCTAAGCAAAAAAATAGGCTTAATGAAGTTTGATTTTAGGATGTACACTACGTCTAAAGATGTGTGATAACGACAGCATCGCTACACGGAAAGGCCCAAATAAGGCTACCTGATGCATCTTATACAGCGACAGATACATGAGACGCGCCATAAAGCCCTCAATCATCAAGCTACCTTTGCTCAGGTTGCCCATCAGGTTACCAACAGTACTGTACTTACCAAGAGAGACCAGTGAACCGTAATCATGATATTCAAATTCAGGTGCTACCTTACCTGCCATCCGGTTACGTATTGACTTGTATACAACAGATGCCATTTGATGGGCTGCTTGCGCGCGTGGTGGAACATTTTCATCGTGACCCTGCCATTTACATGCACAGCAATCGCCGATGGCGTAAATATCATCGTCAAGGGTTGTTTGCAGTGTCTGTCTGACGACAAGTTGATTCATCCAGTTAGTTTCAAGTCCAGCGATATCTTTCAGGAATTCAGGTGCTTTGATACCAGCTGCCCAAACTTTTATAGATGCAGGGATGGTTTTACCACTCTCAGTAAATATAGCCTTATCATTGACTTCTACGACGCGTTCGCCGGTAAGAACATCAACCCCCAGTTTTGTAAGTTCACTTGTGGTGGCTTCTGATAAGTTTTCTGGTAAACCAGGTAAAACGCGGTTTGCGGCTTCGATGATGCTAATTTTTACGTCCTGAGGTTGTACTTCATCCAGACCATAAGCCGTCAGTAAGTGAGAAACCTCATGCAATTGAGCACTAAGTTCTATACCAGTAGCCCCCGCGCCGACAATTGCGATATTTAGCTGGCCTTCGTCTAGCGGTTTGCCTTGCGTATGCGCGCGCAGATAAGCCTCAAGCAGTTTATTCTGGAAAGATTCAGCTTGTTTAGTTGTATCGAGGAATAAACAATGATCACGAACACCTTTTATACCAAAATCGTGACTGACGCTGCCGACAGATATCACAAGATAGTCATATTCAAATTCACGACGAGGAATAATCTCAACACCATCGGGGTTGAGCGTTGGTGCAAGAGATATTGTCTTGCGGTTTCTGTCGAGACCATCCATTTTGCCAAGACGGAAGCGAAATCCGCTAGCGTTTGCCTGACTCAGGTATTCAATTTCGTCTTCATGAGAATCGAGCGTGCCAGCTGCAACTTCATGAAGAAGTGGTTTCCAGATGTGAGTGTGCGTATTATCGACAAGCGTAATTTCAGCCTTGCCTTTTTTACCCAGTTTTTTGCCGAGTTTAGTGACCAATTCAAGGCCACCTGCTCCACCACCGACAACCACAATTTTTGGAATACTGTTAGACATTCGCAAAGGCTCCAATCTGACGCAAAATTACAATGAGTTATCGATTTTAACGTAAAAAACCTTATAAAACCTATCTTATTTTTACTATATCTGTTTAGTCTGGCAAAATTTACACCTTAACTTATTCACAGAGAAATGAAATGCAAGCAAGGCCTGAAAAACCTCGTCTGGCTTGGGCTGTTACTGGCTCAGGGCATTACCTGAAAGAGTGTCTGGAAATTGTCCGGGAATTAGAGGATGTGGACTTGTTTTATAGCCGTGCAGGTGAAGAAGTCGTGAGAATGTACGGATATGACCCAAAATCCCAAGTACCAGAGGGACGGGTTTACCGTGACAGAGCGGCCAGTGCGCCACCTGTGGGCCTTTTTTATCGAGGTGATTACCATAGTTTAGTAGTAGCACCAGCGACATCTAATACCGTGGCTAAGATGGTATTAGGCATTTCTGACACCTTAGTGACAAACATTTTTGCTCAGGCAGGTAAGTGCCAAATCCCAAGTATCGTACTGGCCTGTGACTCTGAGCCGGAGATTGATACACCTGCACCAGATCGAATCGTGCGTGTTTGGCCACGCAGGATCGATCTTGAGCACACCAAGACGTTGAAAACATTCGAAGCAACCACCGTCGTAGACGATGCTGACCAGCTGTTTGCTGCACTGAAAATACGCCTGAAAGAGGTGGGCTGAGTCCCGCATGTCTGAAAGAATTTTGTTTATCACCGGCAAGCTTGCAGAACCAAGTGTAAATAAGGTTTTACAGGAAATGGCACCCCTGCCATTTGATTACCGGGTACACCAAATTGGTGCGTCGGTGGCGGCGTTGATAACGGATGCGATGATCGCACGCAGGCTTAAAGCAGAAGACTATCAGGACTGTGACGAAATTATCGTACCGGGGCGGTGCCGTGGTGACCTTGAAGCGCTGGGTAAAGAATTAGGTATTAAAATAACACGTGGACCAGATGAAATTAAGGATCTGCCAATCCACTTTGGTCGAGCAAAAAAACGCCCCGATCTGAGCCGCTATTCCGTTGATATTTTCGCCGAAATTGTTGATGCACCAGAACGTACGATTGATAGCATTATCGACCGAGCAAACTATTACCGTGATAATGGTGCCGATGTCATTGATATTGGTTGCTTACCTCAAGAGTCATTTCCACACCTTGAAGAAGCTGTTAAAGCATTACATGATAATGGTTTTAAAGTAAGTGTGGACTCACTATCATTGCCGGACTTAAAAAGAGCCGCTAATGCTGGCGCGGACTACTTATTGAGCCTTACTGAAAAAACCATCGACCTTGCTAAAGAAACCGATGCTATACCGATATTAGTTCCAGCTGAACCAGGTTCACTCGAGTCATTAGAGCGAGCGATGGAAACAATGGAACGATGGGGCAAACCGTATATTGCTGATCCAATATTGGATCCTATCCATTTTGGCCTGACAGCGTCTATCGTTCGTTATTATCAATTAAGAGAAAAATACCCTGATATTCCCATAATGATGGGAGTGGGTAATTTAACTGAGCTTACAGATGCAGACACCAGCGGCATCAATGCGATGCTGTTTGGCATTATTTCAGAGTTGAATGTGAGTTGTGTTTTGGCTACCGAAGTCAGCCCGCATGCGCGACGAGCTATCAGGGAAGCGGATGTGTCAAGGAGAATGATGTATGCAGCCAAACAGGATAATAGTTTACCGCGAGATTTTACGGCTGACCTTCTAGTTGCGCATGAACGGAAACCCTTTACGGATAGTCGGGATGAAATTATAGCGCTGGCTGAAAATATTAAAGATCCGAACTATCGTATAAAAATTGCAGCTGATGGCATCTATTTGTTTAATCGTGACGGTATTATTCATGATGTGGATCCGTTTGAGTTTTATCCACACCTTGAAGTAGAAAATGATCCTGGACATGCATTTTACTTGGGTGTGGAACTTGCCAGAGCACAAACAGCCTGGGAATTAGGTAAACGTTATACTCAGGATGAAGAACTTCAGTGGGGTTGTGCTGTATCGAGAGAGGAAGACGATCTCAGCGAGCAGAGAGAAGAAGGCACCACGATGAAGAAAACAAAGAAACAACGTGCCTGCGGGACAGCTGAGGCCAGTGATACCGCGCGAGAAAGTATGAAAAAAATCGTGCGTGATGAGAAAGCCCCTAAAGTGAAAAAACGACGTACGGCCTGTGGAACGGCAGAGTCCGATAAAAAGAAAAAGGAGCGCCCCTGTGGCACGGCTGACCGCAAAGATTCATGAAGTCATCGTAACAACAAAAAATGCTGATGGTACGGCGCATCATGCGCCGATGGGAATTAGTGAAGTAAATAATTACTTTCAAATAAAACCATTTAAAACCTCAACAACATACAACAATCTGATGAACCAGCGGTCGTGTAGTATTAATTATATTGATGATGTTCGTGTATTTGCTGGGGCATTAACCGGGCATCGCCAATGGCCAACATCACCATGCGAAAAGGTGGATGGGATCTATTTGACGGATGCGCTAAGTCATAGTGAAATCGCAATTCAGAATGTGGATGACGATGATCCGCGTGCATGTTTTTATGGTGCTGTGGTAAATGAACAGCAACACGGCTTATTTCGTGGTTATAACCGTGCCCAAAGCGCCGTGATTGAAGCCGCGATTTTGGTCAGTCGACTGTCCATGCTGCCGGAACAAAAAATTCGCGATGAAATTAACTACTTAACCATTGGTATGGAAAAAACCGCGGGAGAACGCGAGTGGGAAGCCTGGGGATGGTTAATGGAAAAGGTTAAACAAGCAGGTATCGATGTCGAATAACACAAAGTGGCTTGCCAGCGTGCAATCGCTGGAAGAAGCGCAAAGCTTGAACGAGTGTCTGCCAGATATACTCGACATGAAACAACCGGCACAAGGCGCCTTGGGTGCCCTGCCACTGGATGTGGTGAAAAATGTCGTCAAATGGGCATCAGGTCGGTGTTTAACCAGTGCCACAGTTGGTGATTTGCCAATGCAGGTTCAATTCATTGAACCTGCAATTATGAAGATGGCTGAAACAGGTGTGGATTATGTCAAAGTAGGCTTATTTGGCGGCGATGAGCAGGCTGAATGTCTGCAAGAATTAACGCCGGTTATCAAACAACTTAATACACCGGTCATTGCCGTGACGTTTGCTGATCGTCACTATGAAAAGGATGTGATAAAACAGGTATTGCAGACAGGATTTAGCGGTGTAATGATCGATACCGCTGAAAAAAATGGTCGTTCCTTGTTGGATCTTTGGTCCGTTGATGCCCTGACTGACTTTGTAAACGTCGTAAAAGATGCACAACAATTATGTGGTTTGGCAGGTGCATTACGCATTGATGACATTGCTACCCTGCGAACATTACAGCCGGACTATCTTGGCTTTCGCAGTGCCCTTTGTCCAGACCGAAAACGAAATGGAACCTTATCCGTAACATTGGCCAAAACTATCGCGTCAGCGTTACAGTAAACGTTATCAGCAGGCTTTATTGGCAGGACGCCAGTGAAATAGGTCATCATTAAATCGCAAGGAGGCGAACATGCAACTTGTTCAACGTTTTATCCGTGTTTTTTTAATTCTTACCCTGCTTACCTTTAACGGGATCGTTCATGCTGCTCAGGCCATGCCGCCAGTGCAGCTGGCCAGTGTGTATAAGTCAGAAAATGCTGAGCCAATATCAGCCTACCTCGTCAGCGAGAAATTTGATGGTGTTCGAGCTATATGGACCGGCACAGAACTATTGACGCGAAGTGGAAACCTTATTAATGCCCCGGAATGGTTTACTGCTCCCCTCCCTGATGTGTGGTTGGACGGTGAGTTGTGGACAACGCATCAGGACTTTGCCCGGCTCAGTGGTATTGTGAGAACACAAACACCCGTTGATGAGGAGTGGCAACATGTTAGTTACCGCGTATTTGATATGCCTGATAAAAAATTGCCGTTTGAGCAACGTTATCAAAACTACACTCGTTTAATCACTAAACTAGATCTGCCTCACCTCAAAACAGTTAAACAACAACGCGTTGCGAGTGATAGCGCATTACAAGACCTATTACAGCAAAAGCTTGAGCACGGCGCGGAAGGTCTGATTCTACACCTGGCCTCTGCCAAACATCAGGGTGGCAGAACAGAAGCATTATTAAAATTAAAACCTTACGACGATGAAGAAGCCGTCGTTATTGGACATCTGCCTGGTAAAGGCAAATATACCCATCAGTTAGGTGCCTTACGCGTTAAAAATGACCGAGGTCAAATTTTCGCTATCGGCAGTGGTTTATCCGATCAAGATCGCCTAAATCCGCCTGCGATTGGCACGGTTATCACCTATCGTTATCAAGGTTATACCAAAAAAGGCTTGCCACGTTTTGCTCGTTTTTTGCGTATCCGTGACACCGAGCTGGATTAAATCTGACAAATAAGAAGAATTGGCCATGCGTTTGATTTTTAGTTTTCTCAACATTGATATAAACGTAACAATGTATGGTCGGTTTGTATCACTGTATATGTTTAATTTTAGCTAACGTGAACGGTTTTTTTCACCAGAATGGCTACTATAGGTCTGACAATAAGAACGCAAATAAAAGCCGCTGGCATGGCAATTTTATAAGCATGTAAAACATCACTGATATAGTGCGAAGACAAACCCTGGTTAACGCCAGTAATGATTAAGCACATTAACATGGCCATAATCCCTGCCATATAAAAAGCAAAAACATAAGATGTCAATTTGACGGGTAATTTCTTTGTTTTCATTACTTACTCCTCTTAATTCAGGGTGAGAAGTTTAACTATGTTACTGTTAAGTAAATAGAGGGTATAAACTAAATAAATTATTAAGTTAAAGTTAGTAATGTTGTGTTGCTTATAGGGAATCAACAGATGGATACGATGCGTGGTGTAGAGAGTTTTGTCAGATCGGTGGAGTTAGGCAGTCTTGCAGCCGCATCAAGAAGGTTAGGTATTAGCGCAGCGGCGGTCAGCCAGAATATTGCCCGATTAGAGTCTGCTTTAGCTACACGTTTACTTACCAGAACGACAAGAAGTCTGGCATTAACAGATAGCGGAGAAGTTTATTACCAGCGAGTAAAAGGTCTGTTGCAAGAGATGGAGCTGGCGGCAGAAGCTGTTTCATTAGTTGATGGTAAAGTGTCTGGACGACTGAAAATAGCCTGCTCTGCAGCCTTTGCACGGCATGTATTAGCTCCGTTACTCCCCATGTTTTATGAGCAGTATCCAAAACTGAGTATAGAGCTTATGGCCAGTGACAGACATGTTGACCATCGGCAGGAAGGCATTGATGTCAGTATTCGAATTCGAGAGCAACTGGATGATAGCCTGGTGGCGAATCGACTTACTACCGTTCCGCTTGTTTATTGTGCTTCCCCTGATTATCTAGATAAAAATGGTGTTCCAGATTCTATTGCTGAATTACGTCAGCATAGATGTTTGCTGTTTAAAATTCCTGTTGATGAAAAAATAGTCGGGTGGTCTTTTATAAGACATGGTGAACGTTTCCAACCAGAAGTCAGAACAGCCATGGTTTGTGATGATATTGATATGTTGGCAAATATCACCGTTGCAGGCGGCGGTATTGCGAGATTAGCAGCTTTCGTTGCAACCCCTTATATTGCTGAAGGAAGACTCATTCCCTTATTTGAAGCTGGCAATCACTCTGAACTTCATGGTGAAGCGGAACCTTTAGATTATTATTTCTGTGTTGCTGATCGTTTTGCAAAAACGCTAAAAGTACGGGTTTTTCAGGACTTTTTACATCAAAATTTACCTAATAGCTGGGAGTAAAGGGGAGTAGGTACCATTAAGTCCCCTACTCCACCCATCCATTACGCTAAGCTGCCTGAGATTGGCGTAACTCTCTGGCGGCTTCAACCATGGCTTCCAGCGCGGGTTTCACTTCTGCCCATTGACGGGTTTTCAGGCCACAATCGGGGTTGACCCACAAACGTTTAGCCGGAATTCGCTGAGCCGCTTTTTTCATCAGGGTTTTCATGTACTCCGCATTAGGAATATTCGGTGTATGGATGTCATATACGCCCGGCCCAATTTCATTGGGGTAATCAAAGGCATTAAAGACATCCAGCAGTTCCATATCTGACCGTGAGGTTTCAATGGTGATGACATCAGCATCCATCGCAGCAATCGATTCAATAATGTCATTGAACTCGGAATAACACATATGGGTATGGATTTGCGTTTCATTCGCTACGCCATTGGCAGTGACTCGGAAACAACGTACCGCCCAGTCAAGGTAGTCTTGCCATTCAGCACGACGCAGTGGTAGCCCTTCGCGTAATGCCGCTTCATCGATTTGAATGATGTTAACCCCAGACTTTTCAAGATCCAGTACTTCATCACGAATGGCCAGGGCCAGTTGTAAACACGTATCTGAGCGGGGTTGATCATCACGAACAAAGGACCAGTTCAGCATGGTGACAGGACCAGTCAGCATGCCTTTTACAGGCTTATCGGTCAGTGATTGAGCATAATTAATCCAGTCGACGGTCATTGCACGGGGTCGTGCGATATCCCCAAAGATGATAGGAGGTTTAACACAGCGTGAACCGTAAGATTGCACCCAACCAAACCGGCTGAAGATATAACCATCGAGTTGTTCGCCGAAGTATTCCACCATATCGTTTCGCTCTGCTTCACCGTGCACCAGAACATCCAACCCAACTTTTTCCTGCTCTTCAATTGCCAGCTGGATCTGTTGGTGCATTTTGGCTTGGTAGGCGGTAAAGTCTATCTCTCCTTTACGAAACAATTGACGTGTTTGCCGAATATCGGTGGTTTGTGGAAACGAGCCAATGGTGGTCGTGGGGTAAAGCGGCAGCTTGACCTTGCTACGCTGTAATTCAGCGCGTTCAGCATAAGGTTGTTGGCGATTTGCCATGGCATCGGTAACTGATTGCAGACGCTGTTGAATGTCACTACGGTGTACTCGCGTAGAGTTTTCTCGATGCGCAATCGAGTTAGCATTTTCGGCTAGTTCTGCTGCAAGGGCGTCACGGCCTTCATTCAGCGCGGTGGCGACAATAGCCAGTTCATCGAGCTTTTGCTCAGCAAATGCCAGCCAATCTTTTACTTCAGTATCGATATCCGTTTCGCTGTTTAAGTCGACAGGAACATGCAATAACGAACAGGATGGCGCCAACCAGAGACGTTGCTTAAGACGTATATAAACAGGTTCGAGCCAATCCAGCGTTGCGTTAAGGTCGGTCTTCCAGATATTTCTTCCATTGATTATGCCGATAGATAACACTTTATGTGGTGGTAACCAGTCGACTACCTTAATGACTTCATCTCGAGCATTAATGGCATCAATATGCAGCCCTGCTGTGGGTAATTCACAGGCCAGCTGCAGGTTTTCTTTCAGACTGCCAAAATAAGTGGTCAGCAGTAATTTAACTGGTGTTTTGTTTAAAGCAAAGTAGGCCTGGTTTAGAGCATGCTGCCAGTCCTTATCCAGTTCCGTAACAAGGATGGCTTCATCGATTTGTACCCACTCAATACCTTCTTTTGCTAACAGGTTTAACAAAGCTTCGTATACGGGCAAGAGTTTAGGTAGCAGGTCAAGTTTGTTGCTATCATCCTTGCTTTTACCTAGCCAAAGGTAGCTGACGGGGCCGAGAATAACGGGTTTGGCATTGACGCCTTGCTGCGTTGCTTCTCTTACGTAAGACAGATAGCGCTCAGCATGAAGTTCAAATGTGGTATCTGCGTCGAATTCCGGGACCAGATAATGATAATTTGTGTCAAACCATTTAGTCATTTCAGCTGCTGCTACAGACGTTTGTTCAACGGCTTTGCTGGTTTGACCTCTGGCGGCTTGAAAGTATTGGTCCAGTTCAGATAGTTCACTACGAGCGCGTCGAGGCAAGTTACCAACCAATAAGCTGGTGTCTAGTACGTGATCATAAAATGAGAAGTCGCCTACAGGACTAAAATCCAGCTTTTTTTGACTATTCCAGTTTTTTTTTCTTAATTCGGCGGCTTGCTGTTCCAGATCAATAAGCGATGTTTCACCACGCCAGTATGCTTCTAGAGCAAATTTTAATTCTCGTTTCTTCCCTATACGTGGGAAGCCCAGGTTATGTGTTTTTACCATGTTATGTTCCTTTACAAATCGTGGGCCATTGTAAAGTTGATAAAAGATAAGGAATAATGATATTTATTTCTTAATCTATAAGAATATTTCATACATGATTGAGCGTACCCATTTAAAAATTATTCAGGCTTTGGCTGAGCATGGCAGTCTAACGGCGGCTGCAAACGCCTTATATGTCACTCAGCCGGCATTAACTCATCAGATTCGTTACCTTGAGCAGAAGTTAGAGGTTCGACTTTGGGAGAGACAGGGAAGAAAATTGAGGCTCACCCAAGCTGGTCAGCTTTTATTAAAAACGGCAAGGCAGGTATTACCTGTTTTTGAGCAGGCAGAAAATACAATGCAGGCTCTGGCTGATGGTAAGCAAGGGGTGTTAAAGGTTGGTGTGGAGTGTCATCCATGCTATGAGTGGTTAAAAGCAATATTAACGGACTATCTGATCGCGATGCCGAAAATGGATGTAGATATTGTTCATAAATTCCAGTTTTCTGGTTTGGAAGGACTATTAAATCATCACATAGACTGTTTGGTGACGCCGGATAAAGTGACACACAAAGATTTATTTTATGCGCCATTATTCGAGTATGAAATGGTGTTGTTGGTAGCAAGTACTCACTCACTTTCTGGGCTTGATTATATAGAAGCAGAGGCATTGGAATCGGAGTTATTGATGACTTTTCCCGTGCCGCATGAACGATTAGATATTTATACTCAGTTCTTACTGCCTGCCAATGTAAAACCACAACATAAAACGATGGAATCTTTAGATATCATGGTACAAATGGCGAGCCTGAACCGTGGTGTGACCGTATTACCTGATTGGTTGGCCAAACAATATTGCCAAGAAATTCCTGCTTCTATCGTTAGATTAGGACAGCATGGTGTGATGAAAACCTTATTTGCAGCGATGCGGGTGGGTGAACAGACGGTGCCCTATATGGCAACATTTTTAGAAATGGGACAGAAAAAAGGTGCTTTAGGAATCAAGCAGACGAAATAACATTTCCCGGATAGTGTTAGGTTCAAAAGGCTTGTTGAGAATGGCTGAGACACCTGCCTGTTCGACCTGACCAAGTCGGGCTTCATTATTTTCTGTGGTTAAGATCATGATTGGAATGGCATCATTACCCATATCATTTCTGATGTACTGAACCAACTCGTGACCATCCATTTCAGGCATATTCAGATCGGTGACAATCAGGTCATAGTGATTTTCGTTAATTTTATCCAAAGCTTTACGACCATTTTCAGCATCGTCAATATGCTGAATGCCCATCGTACTGAAAATACGCATAATGTGATTACGTGAAGTCAAACTATCGTCAACAACCAACAAGTTCAACTCACTGACATCATAACTTTCCAGCGTAATTTCTTCTGGATCAATGATATCTAACGTGGCCCTTATAGCCCGTTGTAAGTCTTTATGATCGAAGGGTTTGGGCAGGATAGCAATCACTCCAGCCTGACGGACAGGTTCCAGCGCTGCATGCCCTTTTTCACTGGAAATCAGCATATATGACAGATTGAGCTCAGGATGATCTTGTATCACAGTTTCAATAAGCTCATTGGCCGTCATATCCGGTAGATACATGGCTGTAATCACCAGATCGGGTGGGTATTTACTAATCAGCGCTAATGCTTCTTTACCACTACTAACGCCATCAATTTTATGAACACCCTCTTCATTCAGATGTCGCATGATGAGCTTGAGTTGCATGGCTGAAGGTTCAACCAGCAGAATAGATAAATCGTTAGCTGTAAGTAAGGCCATAGGCTTAGTGTCTTACCAAGTCATTTTCGACTTGGTTACGTGTTTGTTGCGTTGTCAGAATTTCAATAATGCTTAATGCAAAATCCATGGCGGTACCTGGTCCTTTTGAAGTAATTATTCTGTCATCGATGACAACAGTTTGATCAATGAGTGATATTTCAGGCCAATCTTCTTGTTTCAATACGCCTGGATAACAGGTAGCACGGTGTTGATTAAGGATCTTTGCATTCGCTAATACCAAAGGTGCAGCACAAATTGCTGCGATATATTTATTAGCATTTAACTGATTTTGTAATAAGGTCGCGATACGAGCATCGCTATTGAGATTGTTCGTGCCGGGCTGACCGCCCGGCAGAACAACCATATCAAACGTTGACTCTTTGACATCATCTATCAGGCTATCAGCAGATAATACCACTTGTCTGCTGCCGGTAACCTGATGACGCTGGGTCAGGCTGGCTGTCACCACATTGATCCCTGCTCTCCTCAGTAAGTCGATAACGGTGACCGCTTCAATTTCTTCAAAGCCTTCGGCGAGAGGAACCAATACAGTTGACATAAGCTATCCTTTATTTTTTAAGGATGGTCATTCCTTTTAACAAATTCAGTGCTTGTGATAATGCATAATCAGAGACTTCAAGAGGTTGCTCTTTCTCTTTATCCGCTTGGTTCTGTTCAGCATTGGCTTTTTCTTCTTCGTCACCATTGACCAGATGATGAGCCAGATCACGTTCTCTTAGCGGAGTAAATTCTGCGTCTTCAATAGCAGAAATATGCACTGGTTTTAGTTCGATATCCGGAACAATACCTTCTGCCTGAATAGAACGGCCTGAAGGTGTGTAATAACGAGCTGTTGTCATCTTAACAGCAGTGTCATTAGTGAGAGGCATGACAGTCTGCACAGAGCCTTTACCAAAGGTTTTTGTACCCATAATGACCGCACGATCATGATCTTGTAAGGCACCAGCTACAATTTCCGAAGCAGATGCAGAACCACCATTAACCAATACAACTAATGGAGCACCTTTCAGCATATCGTCAGGAGTGGCGTGGAATTTCTGATCAGAATCTGGAATACGGCCTTCAGTGTAAACAATGAGCCCTTTTTCAATGAAGGCATCAGAGACTTCAACCGCGGCATCTAATACACCACCAGGATTGTTGCGTAAATCTAGGACCAGTCCGTTTAGTTTGCCATCATTTTCTTTTTTCAGTTCAGAGATCGCTTCTCTTAAGCTTTCGCCAGTTCGTGACTGAAATGTTGAAATACGAACATAGGCGTAACCCGGTTCCAGCATTTTTTTCTTAACACTCTCGACTTTGATGATGGCGCGAGTGACGTTAATTTTGAGTGGTGTATCTTCACCTTCACGAATAATGGTTAGCATAAGGTCAGTGCCTGGTTTGCCACGCATGATATCCACTGCATCATTCAGGGTCATTCCTTTTACAGGAGTGTCATCAAGACGAATAATCAGATCACCCGGTTTGATACCGGCTTTTGCAGCAGGCGTATCGTCAATTGGTGTGACGACCTTAACAAAGCCATCTTCCATACTGACTTCAATACCCAGTCCACCAAATTCGCCAGAGGTACCTTCACGCAGTTCTTTGAACTGTTCTTTATCGAGATAGGTTGAGTGAGGATCCAGACCGGAAAGCATGCCGCGGATAGCATTTTCCAGTAACTGTTTATCTTCAACAGGTTCTACATAACTACTTTTAATCCTGCCAAAAATCTCTGAAAAAGTACGTAAGTCTTCAAGAGGTAGGTCCGGTTTTGTTGCTTCCTTGTCAGCAAAAACCATTTGGCCAAATACGAGGGTGGCACCTAAAATTACACCGCTGGTAATTAAGCCGAAATCACGTTTAAAAAAACTCATATTCCTTCCTTAATCGATAAGACTTGTCAGCCTTGTTTCCCCAACCATTTTAGTGGATTTGTTGGGCTGCCTCGATGACGAATTTCAAAATAAAGGCCGGATAGGCCACGAATCCCTTGTTCGCCAGATTGTGCTATAACGTCGCCGGCTTTGACATACTCACCGACATCTCTAAGTAATGATTCATTATTGCCATAAAGAGTCATATATTGATCACCATGATCAATGATGATTAATAGACCAAACCCTCTCAACCAATCAGCAAAAACAACTCGACCTGCTGCTGTGGCTTTGACATCGTTTCCAGTTGGTGACGCAATGACGATACCTTGCCATTTGAGTTTACCAAGATTTCTCGAGCTGCCATAGCGGGCAAGTAATTTTCCATTAACAGGCCATGTTAGTTTACCTGTCAGACGTGGAAAAGGTGTGTTTGGTTTCACAGGTGTTGAATTATTGTTAGGCTTCGCTACCGGTGCTGTTGGCGCTGATTTTTTGCTAAGGGAATCCAGCAATTGTTGTAGATTCCGCTCTTCATCTTTCAGAGACGCCAGACGACTGTCTTGTGTCGATATGCTCTTATCCAGCGCAGCTAGCGTGGCTTTCCTTTGTTTGCTTTGTTGTTCAAGTTGAGTCTGTTTCGAATGCTGCTGCGTCAGCATATTTTCTAAAGATTGCTGTGCAAGTAAAACATCACGTTGCTCGTCGTTGAGTTTCATCAATAGTTGATGAATATTTTCCAGTTCTTGCTGTCTCGCCTGATGAAAGTAGCGAAAATAGGTGCTTCCTCGACTAAGGGTAGACACATCTTTCTGGTTTAACAATAGCTCCAGATAACTGGGTTCTGAATGAATGAAAGCAGAACGTATTTGGCTATATAAGGCATCAAGCTGCTGTTTTTGCTCTTTTTCTTTAATGCCCACCTTATGACGTAGCGCTTCGACCTCTTTGTGTTTATCGTTAATCTGCGCTTCAAGTTTTCGAAGTTGTTTGTTCAGTTCAGAGACTTGTCGGCTTTGTGTTTTTAACTGATCGAGAAGCGCCTGCCGGTCTGCTTTTTTTTCTGACAGATCACTATTCAGTGATTTTATTTCTTTGCGAACATCGTCCAGGCGCGATGCTGAATCTGTTTCAGCATGAACACTGAAACAGATCAGCAGGCTTAAGCATGCCAGTAATATTCTCAACGTCACTTGAAAGGCTTATTGGGCTATTACTAAGAGTTTTTTACCCATTTCGTCTGGAATGGTGAGCCCCATTAATGACAACATGGTTGGTGCAATGTCTGACAAAGTCCCCCCATCGACACAATGAGCCTCGCGACCGGCAAATAATAATGGCACGACATTATTGGTATGTGCAGTATGAGGCTGTCCGGTTTCATGATTGACCATACGCTCGGCATTGCCATGATCTGCTGTCACCAGCATTTCGCCGCCCACTTTTTCAATAGCTGTCCAAATTTTCCCCAGACTGACGTCCAGAGTTTCGATGGCTTTCACGGCTGCGTCAAAATTACCGGTGTGGCCTACCATATCGGCATTCGCGAAGTTACAAATGATGACATCGTATTTTGCACTATTGATCGCTTCGACAAGTTTGTCTGTGACTTCTGGGGCATTCATCTCTGGTTGTTGATCATAGGTATCAACTTTAGGCGATGGGATCAGAATACGGTCCTCACCTTCATACGGGGTATCCTGACCGCCATTAAAGAAAAAGGTCACATGCGCATATTTCTCAGTTTCAGCAATACGTAGCTGAGTCTTGCCATGGGCAGATAAGTATTCACCCAGAATGTTATGTAATTTTTCTGTTGGGAAGGCGATAGGCGCAGTGAAGTCTTTTTTGTATTCGGTTAATGTCACAAAGTCAGCAAGCTGAATTTTTCTTGGTAAAGCAAAACCGGAAAATTCAGGATTGATGAAACATTCCGTCAGCTCACGAGCCCGGTCAGAACGGAAGTTCATAAAGACAATGCTGTCACCGTCATTCACTTTTACCGGTGTGCCAATCGTGGTCGCTTTAACAAACTCATCGGTTTCTTCGCGTTCATATGCTGCACGTAGACCTTCAATCGCTGTGTCAGCATGATATTGGCCTTTACCTTCGGTGATGAGCTGATAGGCTTCTTCAACTCGATTCCATCGGTTGTCTCTATCCATCGCATAAAAACGACCGATGATGGTAGCAAGTTGACCTGTTCCTGATTTTTTGAAGCTTTCTTCTAGTTTCTCAATCGCCGCTTCAGCACTTTTAGGTGGGGTATCACGACCATCTAAAAAGGCATGAACATAGACTTGTTTGGCGCCTTGTCTGGCGGCTAGTTCGACCATGGCGTGAATATGTTGTTCATGGCTGTGTACACCACCGTCGGATAATAAACCGAAGATATGCACAGCACTATCGGTTTTTTTTGCTTTATCAACCGCGTCAATCAGCACACGATTATCGAAAAACTCACCATTTCTGATGGCCAGACTGATACGTGTAAACTCCTGATACACAACCCGGCCAGCACCTAAATTCAAATGGCCGACTTCAGAGTTACCCATTTGATCACCCGGTAAACCAACACCTTCCCCTGATGCATTAATCAGCGTGTGTGGATATGTTGCCCACATACGGTCCCAATTCGGTGTATTTGCTGCAAGAATGGCATTATTTTCTGCGGATTCGCTGTAGCCCCATCCATCAAAGATGATGAGCGCCAGAGGTCTGTGTGTTTGCGTCATTGATAAGTCCTTAAAACGAAAAGTAGTCGGGCTATCTGCTGACTATCCCTTGTCTTGTATGTCATTAAGAATTGATGCCGTGTATTATATGGTGTTTTGTGATGAAATACAGTCACAGGTACTGACGGACAAAATTGTGGCACAAGCTTTAAACATAGATTCTATCGCGATTGATAACGATATCGAACGTGCTGCATTTGCACTGAAAGCGATGTCTCATCCTTTGCGCCTTAAGATTCTCTGCGCGATTGGTGAGCATGAGTTATCCGTTCAGGATATCGTTGAGCAGGTTGGCACCACACAAAGTAACGTATCACAGCATTTGGCAAAGTTACGTGAAAAAGACATTCTTATGTCACGCCGTGATGCTAATCGTATTTATTACCGTGTGAATGATGAGCGTACTCTCAGACTGATTGAGATGATGCGTGAAGTATTCTGTTCTGCAAAAAATTAATCTGATTTTAAGACAGTTTTAAGGGTTGCTATGGAAAATTTGGGTGAGTTCATCGTTAATCATTGGATGTTGAGTGCAGCATGGGTTGTATTGGCTTGGTTAGTTTTTTCTGATGCGATTAATCGTAAACTAACCGGATTACAGCCATTAGATGCTAATCAGTCGGTCAGACTGGTCAATCAGTACAAAGGTAAATTTGTTGATGTCCGGGAAGCAGATGAATTCGAGAAAGAGCATATTGCTGACTCGGTCAATCTTCCGTTATCCAAATTAGACGAAGAAATTAAAAAGTTAAAAAATAAATCGCAACCTCTGGTAATTGTCTGCGCTAGTGGTCAGCGTGCTCGGAATGCCGCCAAAAAGTTAAAATCAAATGACTTTGAAGAAGTTTATGTAATGACTGGTGGCATTAATGGATGGAAAGAGGCTAAATTGCCTCTGTTTAGTTAATCAAAACAAAATGGCAGGGTTATATTGTGGCTAAAGTAATTGTTTATTCTTCTGCTCACTGTCCTTACTGTGTAATGGCAAAACAGTTGCTGGAGCGTAAAGGCGTGAAATACGACGAAATTCGTGTGGATCTGGATCCTTCAAAAAGAGAAGAGATGATGAAAAAGAGCCAGCAAAGAACCGTGCCGCAGATATTTATCAATAATAAAGCCATAGGTGGCTACACTGATTTAGTTGCGATTGATCGCACTAAAGAACTAGATAGTCTCCTGGCGCAATCTTAAAACAAGAAGGAATAGAGATGGCTGAAGAAAACACAGCAACAGGTGAAGAACAACAAAAACCACGGTTTGTGATTCAAAAAATTTACACAAAAGATGTGTCTTTTGAATCACCTAACTCACCTGAAATTTTTCGTGATGAGTGGCGTCCACAACTGGATTTACAGTTAGGCAATGAATATAACCGTATCGACGATGACACACATGAAATCGTGTTATCTGTTACCGTCACCGCAAAAGTAGGCGATAAAACCGCCTTTCTAGTCGAAGTAAAACAGGCTGGTATTTTTACGCTAACGGGCTATACCACCGAAGAAATGGGACCGTTAGTCGGTAGTTACTGCCCCAATACGCTTTTCCCATTTGTCAGAGAAGTGGTGTCTGATCTAGTGACTAAAGGCGGCTTCCCGCAACTTGTATTGGCCCCCGTCAATTTTGATGCGATGTATCTCCATCAAAAAGAGCAAGTTGAGAGACAAGCTCAAGAAGCAAGAGCAAAAACGACGCATTAATATCCAGGAAACGGCGGTGTCTGAACAAGCCAATTTATTACCAACACTGGTGTTGGGCGCTGGGGCGTGGGGAACTGCGCTTGCCATGGCGATGGCCAGAAATGGTCATGAGACATGGTTATGGGGAAGAGATAAACTACATTGCGCAGAGATGCAAACATCGCGTGAAAATGCGAAATACTTGCCCGGTATAGCGTTCCCTGATGCTTTATCGGTAGTGGATGATGTGCATAAAGCCATACAAAATTGTGGTCATGTGTTGATTTCAGTTCCCAGTAAAGCCTTTGTAGAAAGCTTGCAAATGATAAAGCCGGTACTTGCAGCTAGAACGCCCGTGAGTTGGGCAACAAAAGGTTTGGCTCCTGATACCGGTGAGCTGCTTTATGATGTGGCTCGTTCAGTCTTGGGTGAAAGTCATCCATTAGCGGTGATTTCCGGCCCTTCATTTGCCGCAGAAGTCGCGGCTAATTTACCGACGGCATTTACAGTAGCATCGGAAGATGGTGATTTTGCCAAACAACTGGCGGGTTTGTTTCATAGCCCAACACTGCGTGTCTACACAACTTATGATGTGTTAGGTGTGCAGATTGGCGGCACAGTCAAAAATGTGTTGGCGATTAGTGCGGGTATTTCTGATGGTTTAGGCTATGGAGCCAATGCCCGAGCTGCATTGATTACGCGGGGTATGGCCGAAATAAGACGCTTAGCGGCGGCACTGGGTGCGGAAACTGAAACCTTGTTCGGCTTGTCTGGTATTGGTGATTTGATTTTAACCTGCACCGATGATCAAAGTCGCAATCGTCAATTAGGTTTGGCGATTGGACGCGGACTCAGCGTTGATGATGCTGTTAAGTTTGTCGGTAAAACAGTAGAAGGAATGCATGCTGCACGTGAAGTCATGTTGAGAGCCCGTCAGGCTGACATTGAAATGCCCATTGTGGAGCAAGTATGCAAAATTTTGTTTGAAGGGTACGATCCACGAGAATCCGTTCAGGCATTATTATGCAGGGAACAAAAAGCAGAACTCACACCTCCCGTTAATTAAACGGGTTAACTAAAACGAGGAAGAATCTATGCGAGGCATTGTGAAGTACAGCACGGCAGTGACCGTTGCTTTAGCCCTGAGCCTGGGGCTGAGTGGTTGTGGTAACCCACTGAAAAAGTCTGATGATGTAGAAATTTCTACAGAAGGTAAAACCTTATTTGAAACAGGTTTGCAGTACGTCAAAATTGTTGATCGCGATGTTCCGGGTGTGGCAAATGATCACCCCTACTCAATTTCACCAGACACAATGCGTTCAGTTTTAGAATCGCTTTATGTGAATGAAAAGGTGTTGTTTAATCAGCGTCAAAATCCGCTGTTTTCACCTGCAGAGTTACAGATTCTAAGTAATGGTTTAGCGAATGGTTTAGGCCGTGCTCAGCCAAATGAAGATGTTACCTTTGTTACATTGGGTGTGCATCAGGGCATGATTGCAAAAGAGCGTCAAAGTGATAGCGGTCGTGTTTTCATGAGTGGTGGTCGCTTGAACATTATCTTCGGTTTGTTACACGAAGATTATCGTGACAAAGACCAATACACCGGTCAGGAAATTGACCGCCGCGTTAACCCACTGTTACCGGGTACCAGAAAGTTCGATTCTGAACCCGCTGTAAGAGTGGCGCTTGATAATGGTATGTCGTATCACATTGATCCTGAAACAGGTAAAGAGAGAACAGACTGGATTGAGATTGATATTCCGACGGTTTTACAAACCATTGCTGAACGTCAAGCTGATTCAAAAGATGCGCTTATCAGTCCTGAGCTGAAAGAAGATATTGCACGTAATAAGCAAGAAACCAGCAATCTTCGTGATGACATGGCAAATATCAAAGAAGTCTTATTTGATATGAGCGAAAAAATGGATAAATTACAAAAAGAACTGGAAGCGTTGAAGAAATAATTCCAGGCATTTATTCAAACATTAAAGGGGCTTTGAGCCCCTTTTTTGTTGCTGTCATTCAGAGTTGATAGCGGCGGTCGTTTATTGAAAGCCGTGCTAACAATTCAAGGTTTTTAGTTAGACTCAATACTTTAAACTGCTGGCCCATCTGGCTTGGCATTAATAATTGCTTTAATCCTGCACTCTGTTGTAACCAGTCAGCAGTAGGCATGTTGTTGTGAAACTCTGCAGCAATATCGGTAATGCCGCCTGCCATCAGAAAGTCGCTTTGCTCATGAAACCCTGCTACGTCCAGCCCTTGTTCAAAGGCGATATCTGCCAGTGTGGTAAATTCCGTGTGGGCGGTAATGTCCTGTAAACCAGGCAAATAAAATGGATCATTATTCAACTGATGGCGGTAATAGCAGCATAAGGTCCCCTGCTTTCTTTCTTCGTTATAAAACGTGTTAAAGCTATAGCCATAATCAATTATAAAAAAAGCGCCTTTTTTTAGTGACTGGGCGATAGTACGTAACCATTGCTGCGAGGCTAAATGAATTTCGGTTTCGTAAATATCTGTTGAAATAAGCGTTTGCAGGCGAGTCCCCTGCTGCATGAGTTCGTCATCAGTCACAGGTATATCTCGCCAGGCAAAATGGTTATTGTTTAGACATACATGACGTTCATATAGCTGATGCTCTTTTATTTTGATGAGGTTAACGGGCATGGCGTCACATACTTCATTGGCCAGAATGACACCTTCAAACTGTTCAGGTAATTTGTCTAGCCAAACAAACCGATCTATGAGTCCAGGTATAAGTTGCTGGATATGTTGTTGCTGGCGTTGGCGTAAATCAGCACTGATTTCCAGAATGTAATAAAACTCAGGCAACTCATGGCTTTTTTCCAGATAGACCATGATGTCTATGGCGAGTTGCCCACTGCCAGCACCAAATTCGAGAATATGTTTTTGGGTTTTCTGGGCAAAGACATCGATGATATGGTTGGCGATGCTGTAACCAAAAAAAGGGCTGATTTCAGGGGCGGTGGTGAAATCGCCCTGCTCGCCAAGTTTATGGCTGCCAGCACTGTAATAACCATAACCGGAAGTGTATAAGCAGGCATGCATATACTTGGCAAAACTGATTGAGCCACCTTCAGACTGTATTTGCTTTTTGATCAATTCTTTTAAAGCATCACTGTGTTGTTGCGCTTCAGGCGAAACAGCCGATAATGTGTGTTTATTATTCATCGTTGAGGAGTAGCAATTGCAACAGGTTGTATTGGTGACAGGCACCAGTCGTCGAGTCGGTTTGCATATGGCTAAGCGATTCCATGAACAAGGTTGTAATGTTCTTGCACATTACCGTACCGAGACTGATGGTGTCCAAGAAATGCGTGAAATGGGTATTCATACCATCCAGGCAGACTTTAACTCCAAACAAGCTATCATGGCGTTTATTGAGGATTGCCAACAACGTTGTGAATCAATAAAAGCGATTATTCATAATGCCTCTTCATTTTCGCCGACAGATGATGATCTAGAAAAAGCCGCTCAGCAGTATGAACAATTTTTTTATGTACATATGATGGCACCATTTTTGATTAATGAAGGACTCAAAAGCAAGCTGAAAGGAGACGCTGACAAACCGGCGGATATTGTGCATATCACCGATATCAATGTTGAGAACCCAACACCGCGATTTGATATTTATGGCACCACCAAGGCTGGGCTGCATAATATGATGCTGGTATTGGCAAAAAAATATGCACCAGCAGTCAAGGTTAATGCCGTTGCTCCCGGCCCTGTCTTGTTCACGGAGTCACATTCTGATGAGGTTCGTCAGCAGATGATGTCTGAAACACCACTAGCACGTGAAGGTGGTGCAGAGCCTGTTTTCCTGGCCGTCAAAAGTTTGTTAGACAATCCTTTCCTGACCGGTGTCTCAATTGCGGTGGATGGTGGTCGCCGACTCTCCAAACGATAAAGATCCCACCTGGATTTTGGTGCCATTTTGTATTTGGCTGTTAAGTGGTTGATCACTTAAAAATTTAAATAATTCATCAATTAAGGGATACAGAAAATATTCATCTGTGACTTCCCGAGCCGGGGTATTCAGACCGTCAGGCACCGTAAGAGAGCACAGAATATCCAGATCCGCTGGCCGATCTTTGTGTTTACGATCAGGATCTTCACGATCACGGCCTAGTCTCATCTCTATCGCGTTACAGATGTCTTTCAGTTTGTCTTGTGGCATATCCGTCTCAATAAAGGCGACGGCGTTCAGGAAAAAGTGCTGGCTATTCATGCCTACCGGTGGAATATGCAAAATCCGGCTGATATCAAAACGCTCAAAATGCGCTAGCAACAGATCGACCATGCTTGAAAAGTTTTCAAACGGATCGATATTGCAGCCCAGTCCAAGTAGGTAGCCGTGTCTTTGTTTATGCATTATTTGCTACGTTCAATCACAATTCGAGCCGTATTTTGACCGTGTAAGGCGACGGGCTTACTCAGCGTCAGTTTGAGTTTGGGAATTGAGAACTCATTGAGTAACATTTGGGCGAGATCTTCAGCCAGTGTTTCAATAAGCTGATAGTCACTGGCTTTAACAAAATTAACTATTTTTTGGGCAATAGCACCATAGTCCAGTGTGTTGCTGATATCGTCTGTTTCCGCAGCTTGACGAATATCCCAGTCCATTTCGAGATCAAAAGTCAGGGTTTGTTGTGTGTGTCTTTCCCAGTCGTAAATACCAATAATGGTGTCGATTTTAAGGTCGTTAAGAAAAATTTTATCCATGTCTCGATCTGTCAAAGGGTGGCAATCATTGATTCGCGACCTATAATGTCGCAACGTTTTTAAAAGGTAGCATCATATCATGCTTGAGACTTATGCCTTACCCGTCATTTTATTGGTGGTCGCTTATCTTTTTGGCTCATTATCGAGTGCGATCATTTTATGTAAGCTGGCAGGCTTGCCGGACCCACGAACTCAGGGCTCAGGTAATCCCGGTGCAACTAACGTACTGCGATTTGGCGGTAAAAAACTGGCAGCAACTGTCTTGCTGTTTGATGTTTTGAAAGGCGTCATTCCGGTAGCAATTGCACATGCCATCGGCCTTGATATGGTGTGGGTCGCCGCAACAGCGTTTGCCGCCTTTTTAGGTCACCTGTTTCCGATCTTTTTTGAATTCAAAGGTGGCAAAGGGGTCGCTACCGCATTGGGTGGCTTTATCGCTCTATCACCGATACTGGCCGCAGCAGGATTAGTCACTTGGTTAGTGGTGTTTGCTGTGACACGTATATCGTCTCTATCTGCCTTAGTGGCTGCTGCCCTTACCCCGGTTTATAGTTTGTGGCTTATCGATAGTGTCAATGCGCGTTGGATTATTCTACTGACTGCCTTGTTATTAATTGCCCGTCATCACGGTAATATCCGTCGCCTACTGGCTAAGGAAGAGTCAAAGTCTGGCTAAAGCTAGGGTGGGCTGAGTTCGTTAAGTGGCCAGCGCGGTCTGACAGTGAAGCTCGGTATTTCCTGATGTTTCATTGCTTGATGGCGCATGGCACCAGCAAAAGCAATCATGGCACCATTGTCACTGCAAAATTGTTGCCGAGGATAAAAAACGTCAACGCCTTTCATTGAATCTAATTTTTGGCGTAATGCTTTATTTGCACTTACCCCACCGGCGACAACTAATCGCTTATGTCCGGTCTGTTTCAACGCCCTTTTACATTTGATAGCCAGTGTTTCAACCACCGCAGTTTGAAAAGCCAGTGCAATATCGGCTTTATCTTGATCGGATTGCTCTGTTTCCATCCAGGTATTCATCGCAAATGTTTTTAAGCCACTAAAGCTGAAGTCCAAACCGGGACGATTAGTCATAGGCCGAGGAAACACAAAGCGATCGGCGACACCTTGTTCTGCCTTGGCCGCAAGGTATGGGCCGCCTGGATAATCCATGCCTAAAAGTTTGGCTGTTTTATCAAAAGCCTCACCTACCGCATCATCAATCGATTCACCTAATAATTCGTACTGGCCAATACCTCTTACATCCACCAATTGGGTGTGACCGCCGGACACCAGTAGTGAGACAAAGGGGAAAGCCGGTGCAGGTACTTCCAGTAAAGGTGACAGCAAATGTCCTTCCATGTGATTGACGGCTAAAGCGGGAATATTTAACGCCCAGGCTAAACTGCGGCCGATTGCTGCGCCAACTAACAGAGCGCCAGCTAGGCCAGGTCCTGCTGTATAAGCGACAGCATCAATGTCTGCAGTGGTTAAGGACGCAGCATCTAATACTTCTTCAATAAGCGGTAATGTTTTACGGATATGATCTCTGGAAGCCAGTTCTGGTACGACACCGCCATACTCAGCATGCATAGCGATCTGACTAAATAAGCGGTGAGCGAGCAACCCTTTTTCCATGTCGTAAATAGCGACACCGGTTTCGTCACATGAAGATTCAATACCTAAAACACGCATTTTTTTCCTAAGCTTTTGCATTAATACCTGCCTATTATGCCCTTTTTTATAAATAAAGTGATTTAACTGTTTGCTTTCTGGTGAATATTTCGTACAATTAGGGGTTTCCATACAAGAATTGTTTAGGGAGTTTTTTGAATGCCTGCAGTAAGAGTAAAAGAGAACGAACCATTTGACGTCGCTCTACGTCGTTTTAAACGTGCATGTGAAAAAGCTGGCACAGTTGCTGAAGCCCGTGCTCGTGAAGCTTATGAAAAACCAACTACTGTACGTAAACGTGCCGCAGCCGCAGCCGTAAAACGTCACCAGAAGAAACTGTCTCGCGAAAACGCAAGCCGTATCCGTCTTTACTAAAATCGCTATATTCAGAGACTAAACTAAATATCATGCCTGCAGAAGCCAGCCCGTTAAAAGTTACTATTCAAGACAGCATCAAAGATGCGATGCGCGCCAAAGACAAAGAACGTCTTGCAGTGTTACGTCAAATTTCAGCTGCCATCAAGCAAGTTGAAGTAGATAACCGGGTTGACCTTTCTGACGATGATATTGTCGTTATCCTGACCAAAATGATCAAACAACGTCGTGAAGCATTAGAACAATACGAAAATGCTTCTCGTGCGGATTTGGCGGATATCGAAAAGGCTGAACTCGTGGTCATTGAAGAGTTTATGCCTGAGCAACTCTCTGAAGAAGAAATTGCGCAAGCTATTCAATCAGCCATTGATGAAGCGGGTGCAAGTAGCATTAAAGACATGGGCGCAGTCATGAATGTGTTGCGACCAAAAATTCAAGGCCGTGCTGACATGGCCGCAGTAAGTGGACAAGTTAAATCAGCGTTGAGCAATTAAAACAGCCACGCTGCCGTATCTCATCAAGATATGGTTAATATTTACAGCAAATTTCAGCCATAATAACTAATATGGCTGGTCAAATACCCCCACAATTCATTGATGAGTTGCTAGCCCGGGTCGATATCGTCGATATCATTGATACCCGGGTTGCACTGAAGAAAGCAGGCAAGAATTTGCATGCCTGCTGTCCTTTTCATAATGAAAAAACCCCCTCGTTTACAGTCAGTCCGGATAAGCAGTTCTATCACTGCTTTGGTTGTGGAGCCCATGGCACGGCGATAGGGTTTCTGATGGAATATGATCAGTTAAGCTTTCCTGAAGCTATTCAGGAATTGGCTGATCAGGTTGGCATGACCGTACCTACCACGCAAAATGTTTCACAATCACCCCAGCAGAAAAACCTTTATGACCTGATGGACAAGGTCAGTCAGTTTTATGTCCATCAATTACAAACACATCCAGACAGACAGGTTTTTGTCGATTATTTAAAGTCCAGAGGCTTATCCAAAAACACCATAGAGACCTTTGGAATCGGTATGGCTCCCGATGGTTGGGATAATGTTTTAAAGACATTTGGTTCATCTCAGACACTGGTGAAACAGCTTCTCGATACGGGCCTGCTAATCAAAAATGATGCTGGGCGGACCTATGACCGTTTTCGTCATCGATTGATGTTTCCTATTCGCGACAGACGGGGTCGTGTTATCGGTTTTGGTGGTCGGGTGTTGGATGACTCAACGCCAAAATACCTTAACTCGCCGGAAACACCGATCTTCCATAAGGGCACTGAGTTATACGGTCTCTATCAAGCGAGAAAGCAAAATCGTAAACTCGAACGCATACTGATTGTAGAAGGCTATATGGATGTGATTGCATTAGCCGAACACGGCATAACTAATGCTGTTGCAACATTAGGTACCGCTACCACCCCAGATCACTTGCGACAGTTACTTCGAACAGCGCCCGAAGTCGTTTTTTGCTTTGATGGGGATCGTGCAGGCAGAGAAGCGGCCTGGCGAGCGGCCGAAAATGCCCTTCCTATGTTAGGAGGTAATCAGCAACTTAAGTTTATGTTCCTGCCAGATGGTGAAGATCCCGATAGTATGGTACGAAAACACGGTGCTGAAGCATTTGAGTCAGAAGTCTTACACGCACAAAATTATTCTGATTTTTTCTTTGCATGGCTAACTGAGAAAGTCGAGCTGGGATCAATGGATGGGCGTGCAAGACTTGTCGAGATAGCAAAGCCTTATCTTAAACATGTTCCGGCGGGGGTTTACAGAGATATGCTGGAGCAACGCCTAGCGGAATTGAGCCAGACGAATATGGCGACGCTAAATCGTCATATTGAAAAACCAGCACAGAAACAGCAACGCCCAGCCAAAAAACAAACTATGGCGACAATGACGCCACTCAGGCTGGCTATTAGCATTCTTTTGCAATATCCGATTCTGGCGCGTGAAATTGATGACACATCGTCAATTAGTTCACTTGATTTACCTGGCGTTAATATTCTTAAAGAATTGCTTGAAACTCTTCATGAGCATCCCCATCTAACTACTGCGGCACTTCTAGAACGTTGGCGTAACAGGGAAAATAGTGCGCATCTTCAGAAACTAGCGCTGCAAAGTTTGAGTCTATCGGCAGATGAACTGAAGTACGAGTTGCTCGGTATTTTTTCGCAACTGCAAAAACAGGCAAAACAACAACGACGAATTTATCTCGAGTCAAAGCCGCTCAGTGAATTAACTGAGGCTGAAAAAGCAGAATTACGGTTATCTCAGAGCTAAATGTTTATGTTAATTTGATGCAATAAATTTGTCATTTCAGTATAATGAAGTGTTCACGTCTATATAGCGTCACAGGGTTAAAGGGGCTGCATGAAAGATCAACAATCACGCGTTAAGGAACTGATCGCCTTAGGTAAAGAACGTGGTTATCTCACTTATGGTGAGATTAATGATCATCTTCCGGAAGATTTGGTAGATGCTGATCAGGTCGAAGATATTGTCAGCATGTTCAGTGACCTCGGTATTATGGTCCATGAAGATGGCATGGATACCGATGAAATGGAGCGTCTTGCTGAAGCGGTTTCGTCAAACGACGAAGTTTCAGATGAAGAAGCTGCTGCTGTTCTAGCAAGCTCTGATGGCGAATTTGGTCGAACCACCGATCCAGTACGTATGTACATGCGCGAAATGGGCTCGGTAGAACTACTGACCCGTGAAGGCGAAATTGTCATTGCGAAACGCATTGAAGCAGGCTTACGTGAAAGCTTGATGATGCTTTCGACATATCCAGCCTGTATTTCATCCTTTTTAGAGTTGTATGACGCCGTCGAAGCCGGTGAAATGCGTCTGAACGAGCTGATAAAAGGCTTTGTTTCTGCTGAAGAACTCGTGGAAGAACATGATGATCTGAGTGATACAGATGATGATGACGCAGATGATGATTCTGATAGCGATTCAGATGATGACGATGATGACTCTGTGGATAACGTCAGTGATGACGATGATTCTGGCGAAATTGATCCTGAAGAAGCACGTGTTCGCTTTGAAGCATTAAAAGAAAGCTTTAATGCCTACCTGAAAGCAGAAGGTGAAGAGGCTGAGGCATCACGTGAGCAAGCTAGTGCACAGTTTATGGAGTTTAAACTTACTCCAAAAACATTGGCTTACCTGAATGACCTGATGAGCGAAACAGTCAACGAAATCCGTAATCAAGAAAGAATTATTATGGATATCGTGGTAGAACAAGCCCGCATGAATCGCCGCGACTTTATTGATTCATTCCAGGGCAACGAAAGTAATGTTAACTGGGCTGATAAACATATCAGAGCGAAAAAACATTACTCTTCTACCATCAAGAAACATCATGATGAAATTATCGCTGCACAGTCAGTTTTAGCTGAGATTGCAGAAAGTCGTGGTATGTCAATTTCTGAAATAAAAGAAATTTCACGTCAAATGTCGATCGCAGAAGCAAAAGCTCGTCGTGCGAAGAAAGAAATGGTGGAGGCGAATCTGCGTCTGGTTATTTCTATTGCGAAAAAATATACTAACCGCGGTTTACAATTCCTGGACTTAATTCAGGAAGGTAACATCGGTTTGATGAAAGCCGTTGATAAGTTTGAATATCAACGTGGTTATAAGTTTTCAACCTATGCTACCTGGTGGATTCGTCAGGCGATAACCCGATCTATTGCGGATCAGGCTCGTACGATTCGTATCCCTGTGCACATGATTGAAACAATTAACAAATTGAACCGTGTTGCACGCCAAATGCTACAGGAAATGGGCCGTGAACCTACTCCTGATGAATTGGCAGAACGCGTTGATATGCCAGAAGATAAAGTACGTAAAGTGCTGAAAATTTCTAAAGAACCCATTTCGATGGAAACACCGATTGGTGATGACGAAGATTCGCACTTAGGTGACTTTGTTGAAGATGTGAATGTGATTTCACCTTCAGATTCTGCGATAATAGAAGGCTTGCGTGAAGCGACTCAAGGCGTGTTAAACGGCTTAACAGAAAGAGAAGCAAAAGTATTACGTATGCGTTTTGGTATTGATATGAACACCGACCATACGCTGGAAGAAGTTGGCAAACAGTTTGATGTAACACGTGAACGTATTCGTCAGATTGAAGCGAAAGCATTACGTAAACTACGCCACCCTTCACGTTCTGATCAATTACGAAGCTTCCTGGATTCAGAAGGTTCTTAAGCTAGTCAAAAGGGCCTATAGCTCAGTTGGTTAGAGCAGTGGACTCATAATCCATTGGTCCTAGGTTCAAGTCCTAGTGGGCCCACCAATACAATCAAAGCCTTGTTACCAGTCAGGTATCAAGGCTTTTTTATTGCTCCATGTTTGATAAATAATTCACACAATATTGATTATCATCATTTATAAGTCAGATGTAGTTGTGAAGCCAACAAACTGTTGGCACAGTATGAATATATTTCTTGTATGAGAGTGCTTATGGATGATGAATTGGGCTTGTCAGATATTAGAACGAGCTATCAAAAAGGCTCTCTTGAGGAGCAGAAGAGTGCAGATGAGCCATTAAGTCAGTTTAAGGCGTGGTTAGCTGAGGCTTTAGATAAAGACGTTAATGAAGCCAATGCAATGACGCTAGCGACTGTCGGTGAGCACGGACGGCCATCAAGTCGACCAGTATTGATTAAAGGCTTTGATGAAAAAGGTCTAGTGTGGTTTACCAATTATCTGAGCCGGAAAGGACATCATTTAGCCATTAATCCATTTGCTTCATTACAGTTCTTCTGGCCAGAGTTAGAACGCGTTATTCGAATTGAGGGCAAGGTTGAGAAGCTCGAAACTGTTGAGTCGGATCGATATTATGCATCAAGACCCCTGACTCATCGGATTGGTGCTTGGGCCTCCCCACAAAGCCAGGTGATTGATAATCGAAAAGTGATTGTAGAACAAGCAGCCAAATATGCATTGAAGTATGGCTTAACGCCCCCTCGGCCAGAACATTGGGGTGGTTACAGGTTGGTGCCGGATTATTGGGAGTTCTGGCAGGGCAGGCAAAGCCGCTTGCATGATCGCATTTCATATAAATTAAGCGCTGATAAGCAGTGGATAAAACAACGCCTGGCACCATAAAAATCATCAGAAAATGTGAGCTAGCGCATACTTTGCCGTGTTTGAATTTAACTTATTTGATAGCTTGACGTTAGCATGATTGTGAGGTGATTGGTTTCAGTTCTCACGTTTATTGCTCCTTCTAATTAGTTAAGCTAGGTTTTTACCTAGCTTTTTTTTGCCCCAAGTCTTTTGAACAAAAAAAAGCCCCAATTGAGGGGCTGAGAGTAAAAAACAAATAGGATAGGGCGATTAATAATTTTTATTTTCTGATGCCGAGTCTTCGATAGCATCGCCAGCAGATTCAACGTCTTTGCCAACACCTTCCATCGTATTACAGGCTGATAAAAATAGCGTTAAGGTTAATGGAATTAATAAAGCTGTTAGTTTCATAATTATCTCCTAGTATCCTCGTTTAGAGGGTTTAGTTAGTCTGGTCCAGTCTGGATAGGTTTCAAGGTAGGTTCTATCAAAACCAGATAGGTCAATTAAACCTTCCAGATTGTTAATTTCGATTTGTCCGTTTTTATTATCAATTAAACCTAAATCACGTAGGTGTTTAAATGTTCGACTGACGTGTACTGATGAAATACCGAGTGTGTCTCCAATAACACTCTGGTTCATGGGTAGATGAAATTCACATGCACGCTGATTTAGTCTCACCTTCATTTCGACAATAAAATGAGCGAGACGCTCAGCGGCATTTCGTCTACCGATATTGACAATTCTTTCAATCAGCATCGCTTGTTCTCTTGCCATGATCAGAAAGAATAAATCTGTCAGCCGTGGAGACTTTTCAAAAATTTCTGTCAATCTTTGTTTTGGGAACGGGCAGGCTTCAATGGGTGTTAAAGCCCTGAACTCAGTCAGTGAATGACTGAGACCAATTTCCCGAAGACCTAAAATCTGCCCTGGCAAGAAAATATCAAGAATTTGCCGTTGACCATCGGCCATGGTTTTTATGGCACAAGCCCAGCCAGACCTCAGAGTATAAAAACGATCACTGTACTCACCAGCAAAGGCTAATCTCTCACCAGAGTCAAACTTGCGAGCATCTCTTTCGAGAGCTGCAAGAAGGTTTATTTCTGACTCTGATAATTCAACCATTTTTTCAAACTGGTGAACAATACAACTATCTGCATCGCTGATAACAGATTCCATGAAGACTCGCTTAAATAATGTAGTTCAAAAGAGACTTTCTTGAATAAGTGATCACCGATTAAGAATGTCTGTATTTCGTGAGAATATACGCCTACATTGGGGGGCGTCTACCAGTGATGAAGAAAATAAGAGCAAGCACTAAACCGATAACAAATAGAATCCAAGCAATATTCGTTGCAGTACCTGCAACACCACTTAAACCTAGTGCACCAGCAATAATACCGATGATTAAAAACGTCAATGCCCAACTTAACATATCTATCTTCCTTTATAGTGAATGGGAATGAATACGATATGTGTATTTCATTGCGTCGTCTTTAACATATGTTAAGGCGATAATTATAAATCAACGATAGCTTAGATTAAGAAACAGCAAAACAATGAGTATTTCCGATAAATACTTTTTTGCTTATGAACTGCTTTTAATGTCACTATGGTTGAACAAATGCAGCATAACTTTTGTCAGCATCATGGTGTAAACAATATTTTCCACCTAACTTTAAATGGAGATGTAAGTATGAAATCAATGAGTGAATCAAAATCTTTTTCAATGATCTGCCGCGCATTACTTATTATGTTTGCTTTTGCCGGAGTTGGCTTATTGGCAGCATGTGACAACGATGGTCCAGCAGAAGAAATGGGTGAAAAAATTGATAACACGGTTGAAGATGCCGGTGATGCAATTGATGATGCCGCAGACGATGCTGGTGATGCCATTGAAGATTCAGCTGATGAAGTTGAAGATGCAACGGATAAATAGTTGCCACGGAAAATAGTCTCGACGATACGTTTTAAACAAATCAACAGGAGATAAACATGGCTACACAAACGACAAATCAAGAATTACAAGAACAGCTGGATGCATTACGTAAAGATTTTGCAGAGGTTACCAGCACGCTAAAAAATCTGACATCAGAATATGCTCAGCAAGGCCAAGATAAAGTTAAGGCCGCTGCTCAACAAGCTCAACAGCAAGCTAAGGAATCACTAGCTAAAGCACAAGGCGAAGTTGAAGCGCATCCTTATACTAGTATGGCAGTAGCTTTTGGTATTGGTCTGGTGATCGGTAAAGTACTGGATAGAAAATAACGCTACCCATCCTAGCGGATAAGAAGGTAACAATGAGTCTGTTTTCAAGAATACAAATCACCACATTAGCTTATGCTCTGGCAATTATTCTGGGGTTATTTGCTTTTGGTTTTGCTGGTGTCGCAGCCTACATCGCTCTTAACGACTACTTTGAGCCACAGTTGGCTGCTCTGTTAACAGCCATTGCTTACCTTTTGCTGGCCTTACTGATTTTAGCAGTAGCAAAAATATTGAATCGCCCAGCAGAAAAAGCCTCTTTGCGTTATAGAGAGGGGCAAACGAGTGGTTCTCAACAAGCCGATGAGTTACAAATGATCCTGGAAAAACTCTCCGATTCAGTGCTTGCGGATTTAATTAAAAAACATCCGGGAAAGTCTCTGGCAACGACATTGGCTGCCGGTGTGATATTTGGCTACAGTCAAGAAGCGAGAACGATCGTCAAGTCTGCTTTTAAGCAGTATTTTGATGAAACGTAATTTTTAAGCTAAATAGTTAACAAAAAAGCCTCGGTAATTTGAGGCTTTTTTATTAATATCCTTTGTTATCACTGGCACTCTTTTCCAGGGCATCACCTGCTGCACCAACATCCTTGCCAATACCTTCCATTGTGTTACAACCACTCAGAAGTAAGACAATACAAATAGATAATAAGACGGCGAAAGGTTTCATAAATGCTCCTACATTTTTATCAGGGCATAAAATTACCACAACTATAAAAAAATAGAGAACCCTTTTCTTGACGACGCTATCACGCTTATCACAGTAGTTTATCGATAGGAACTAATACTGTTAACAACAGTCATGTATAATGAATAATAATTAGCCAGCTAACTATGTGTGGCTGTGTTAGAAAAAATTAACTAACCATACTCGTATCAGAATTAGGATTATTCAAATGAAACTCACAATTAATGGCGAAAGCCGTCAGGTTGATGTCCCCACAGATACCCCCATTCTGTGGACACTTAGAGATGTCCTAGGTATGACGGGGACAAAGTTTGGCTGTGGTAAGGCGCTATGTGGTGCCTGTACTGTGATGCTGGATGGTCAGCCAATTCGTTCTTGTGTTACGCCGATCAGTGCTGCTGAAAACAAGAAAATCACAACCATAGAAGCGGTCTCTGAGGACAAAGTCGGCCAGGCTGTTCAAGAAGCTTGGCAGTCAATCAATGTACCGCAGTGCGGTTATTGTCAGTCAGGACAGATCGTTGCTGCTACAGCACTGCTTCGCGATAATCCTAACCCAACAGATGAAGATATTGATAATGCGATGAGTGGAAATATTTGTCGTTGTGGTACCTACACACGTATTCGGGCAGCCATCAAACAAGCAGCGCAGCAGGGGGGTAAATAATGACTGATAATAATGCTCCACAAATAGCCAACATTAGCCGTCGTAGTATTCTTAAAGGTTTCGCATTAAGTGGTCTTGTTCTGGCGGTGGGTATGCCGGCTCAGTTGTTAGCCGCTGATGAAAAGCAAAAGTATGGCCGTGATGGCATGCCAAATGGTTGGGTTGATGATCCTTTGGTCTTTGTTTCCATCGCTGAAGATGGCACCGTGACGATTGTGGCTCACCGTTCTGAAATGGGCCAAGGTGTCAGAACAAGCTTGCCGATGGTCGTTGCTGATGAAATGGAAGCTGATTGGCAGCGAGTCAAAGTGATTCAAGCCGATGGTAATGAAAAGCGCTACGGCAACCAAAACACAGATGGTTCACGTAGTATGCGCCATTTCTTTATGCCAATGCGTAATGTCGGTGCTGCAGCCAGAATGATGCTGGAAGCTGCCGCTGCAGCAGTGTGGGCCGTTCCTGTTTCAGAAGTCAAAGCGAAAAACCATCAGGTTGCTCATGCTAAAACAGGTAAGACGCTTGGTTTTGGCGAGTTGGCGCAAAAAGCAGCTGAAATGGCTGTGCCTGAAAATCAAAACCTGATTTATAAGTCTGCAGACGAATTTAATTACATCGGCAAGAAAGATAATAAGCTGGTCGATGGTTTCGATATTGCCACCGGACAAACCACATATGGCATGGATGTTCGCCTCGATGACATGGTCTATGCAGTCATTGCTCATCCACCTGCTTATGGCGATACACTGAAATCATATGACGATACTGAAACATTGAAAGTACCGGGTGTGATCAAAGTTTTAACCTTACCCAGCAGCCCGCCTCCTGCAGTATTTAATCCGCTC
Organism: Methylophaga thalassica MP; assembly: GCF_000214595.1. Lineage (GTDB taxonomy): Bacteria > Pseudomonadota > Gammaproteobacteria > Nitrosococcales > Methylophagaceae > Methylophaga > Methylophaga thalassica. The sequence continues at coordinate 412,881 of NZ_AFIG01000001.1, forward strand.
GGTGGGGTTGTGGTAGTTGCCTCAAATACCTGGGCAGCCATTCAGGGCAGAAAAAAATTATCTGTTGAGTGGAATGCAGGTCCTAACCGTGAATATGATTCAGCCAAGTTCCGCGAAACATTACAGGCTTCTTCCAAACAGAAAGGTGGCAAAGTCATTCGTAGTAAAGGTGAAACCTATAATGAACTAGCGAATGCGAGTTCTACCATCTCTGCGGATTATTATATTCCTCACCTGGCTCAGGCCCCGATGGAGCCGCCAGCTGCAACGGCACGAATTGTGGATAATGTGTGTGAGATTTGGACTGCTACACAAAACCCACAAGCGGGTGTCGATACGGTCGCAAAATGGTTAGAAGTAAAACCTGAGCAAGTTAAGGTGAATGTGACTCTGCTTGGTGGTGGTTTTGGCCGCAAATCAAAACCTGATTACCTTGTCGAAGCCGCTTTAATTTCTAAAGCCTTAGGAGGGCAAGCTGTTAAAACGGTATGGACGCGTGAAGATGATATTCAACACTCTTATTTCCACACCGTTTCTGCCGAACATTTAGAAGCTGGTTTTGATGAAAGTGGTAATGCAACGGCCTGGTTACATCGCACAGTTGCACCAACTATCGCTTCTACTTTTGCGAAAGATGCTAAAAATGAAATGCCGATGGAATTAAGCATGGGTGTTGTGAATATTCCATTTGATGTGAAGAATATTCAAATTGAAAATCCTGAAGCAGCTGCACATACTCGTATTGGTTGGTACCGTTCCGTCTCTAATATTCCGCATGCTTTTGCGATTCAGTCATTTATCGCTGAGATGGCGCATCAGCAGAAAAAAGATCATAAAGACTTTTTACTGTCATTGATCGGTCCTGATCGTGAAATTGATCCGGCGTCATTAAAAGATGATTGGAATTATGGTGAGTCGCCAGAGGCATACCCTCTCAATACAGCACGTATGAAAGGCGTCATTAATATGGTCACCGAAAAAGCGGATTGGGGTAAAACCTTGCCGAAAGGTTCGGGACAGGGTTTAGCCGTTCACTATAGTTTCGTGACATATGTCGCGACGGTAGTGGAAGTTGTTGTTAATGACGATGGTGAAGTCAGCATACCGAGAATCGATGTGGCTGTAGATTGTGGCCCACAGGTGAATCCTGAACGTATCCGCTCTCAGGTTGAAGGGGCATGCGTTATGGGCGCAAGTTTAGCCATGACAAGTGAAATCACCTTCAAAGATGGTGTTACCGTTCAGGACAATTTTGATGGTTATCAGGTCACTCGTATGGATGCAGCACCAAAAGAAATCCATGTTCATCTGGTACCGGCAAAAGATTTTAATCAGCCATTAGGTGGGGTTGGTGAACCGGGTATGCCTCCGGTCGCACCGGCAATATGTAATGCGATTTTTAATGCTACCGGTAAACGTATCCGTGAATTACCGATACGTTATCAGCTCGAGTCCTAGTCGTATGACCGGGCATGATCTGAATGTGCTCAGACAGCTACTGAGCTGGCAGCAAGAAGGGCATAAGGTCTGGCTAATTACGGTGGTTGGAACCTATGGCTCCAGCCCCCGCCAACCGGGGTCGATGTGTGCCCTACGCAGTGATGGTTTGTTGGTTGGATCAGTGTCTGGTGGTTGCATAGAGGATGATCTGGTGTCTTTAGTTAAACAGCATCAGCTCTCTAGTTCATCTGCCGAGCTCAAGATCTATGGCGCTAATCAGGAAGAGCAGCTACGGTATAAACTTCCTTGCGGTGGTCAGCTCAGATTATTGATAGAGCCTGTGCTTGATAAGGCTTGGCTTAAAACGGTGGTGACGGCGATTGAGTCTCAGAAGTTAATAAAGAGACAGGTCACGTTGGACTCGTTACAGGTAACTTGCACTGATGCCATCAGTCATGAACCTGTTGTCAGTGAGCAGGAAGGTTCACTGTCGTTTGTTTACGGACCAAGGTTGCGTCTATTAATCATTGGTGCAGCAGAAACGTCATTCTATCTGGCAAATATGGCTACGGCACTGGATTACCAGGTGTTTGTCTGCGATCCAAGACCAGAAATGCAGGAAACCTGGCAACATGAACAGAGCACTTTACTCACCATGATGCCTGATGATGCGGTAGTGTCCCTTCAGCCTGATCTGAATACCGCGGTGGTGGCATTAACACATGATCCTAAGTTAGACGATATGGCATTGTTGGAAGCCCTAAAATCAGCAGCGTTTTATGTTGGTGCTTTAGGAGCCAAAACCAATAATGATAAACGCAGGGAAAGACTGAAATTATTTGATCTCACCCAACAAGAAATAGACCGCTTACATGGTCCGGTTGGTCTACAGATAGGCAGTAAAACCCCTGCCGAGATCGCGGTAGCGATTTCTGCTGAGTTGATTGCCGTTCGTCGCGACAGAATACATACACCACAACTTACGTCATCCGTTGATAAGGTGACAGTTTAACGGTGGAAACGGCAGAGATTGCTGCGGTTATTCTTGCTGCCGGTAAATCCTCGCGCTTTGGTGCGGATAAGCTGCTGACGGAAGTTGGATATAAAGGTGTGAGACAGCCGCTGATATTGCATGCTTTAGCGCCATGGTTAGAGGTGTTTGAGCAAATTCACCTCGTCACGCCAATAAATAACCAAGAGCTATTAGGAGTATGTCGATCCGTGGCAGGCCGGGTTAACTTTATCAAAGCGGATAAGTCCGATTTAGGAATGGGGCATTCACTCGCCGCCGGGATTCAAGCCACTCAGCAAGCAAAGGGATGGTTAATTGGTTTGGCAGATATGCCGATGATAACATCCGACATACTGGAATTATTAGTTAGTGAGTTAAAACAGGGAGCGGCTATATCAGCTCCCTTTTATCATGGCAAACGAGGGCACCCAGTCGCATTCTCCAACCAATATCGAGATGATTTGATACAACTTACTGGCGATGTAGGTGCTAAAACAATAGTGCAAGCTCATGAAACACTGGTACAGGCAGTGAATATTGATACGCCGTCGATATTCATTGATATTGATACTCAAGCCGATATTTCACTACTGCAGTAAGCTGCATGATAGTCTCAGAGACTTAATGATTGATAGATAATAACTTTTGAAAGAAGTCGTTCAAGTAAAAGAGATTAAATCGCTCAATTTTCACAGGCTTTAACTTACAGTTATTTTTTTCCATGAATTCCTGAAGTTGTAACTGCTTGTTGGGACTGTAGGAAACGGGTTTGCCAGTTAAGGCATAGAGAATACCTGATTCGGTGAGGGCTGATCCTTGCCGTGTTTTCACATCATAATGATAGTCGATAATTTTTTGAGTGATCACATAGAAATTATAGTGGCTGGAGAAACCAAAAATATGCCTGTCTTTGGTTTCCTCGACTTCAACTATGCCCCAGTCTGAGATGACTCCACACTCTGATAATGATCTGGCTTCCAAAACACGTCCCTTGTGTAAAATTGTGAAATACCTAACATAAATTTAACAGCTTCATTAATTGATAACAACGTCTTAAATTTCCAAATTTATCAAAAGACTAGTCATATTATGGTCATCACATTTTTTTGATAACGAATATAGAAAATAGGTTGGAATGAACAGGAGAGAGATTATGAAAAAATATGTGTGGCTGGGATTATTAATGGCATTTTCATCTATGGTTCATGCTAAAGATTGTCCGGCTTATTTTGATTACGATTTACCGAAACTGCACTCAAATGACACCGTAAATCTATGTGAGACCGCCAAAGACAAGGTCTTATTGGTGGTAAACACCGCCAGTCATTGTGGGTTTACTCGCCAATTTGGTGGTTTGGAAAAGTTACATGAGCAATATGAGGATAAAGGACTGGTTGTTATTGGTTTTGCCAGTAACGATTTTGATCAAGAAGCTAAGACAGAACAAGAGGCAGCCAGAATCTGTAAAGAAAACTTTGGTGTAAGTTTCACCATGGTGGCACCTAGCTATGTCACTGGTCCGCGTGCCAACCCGATTTTCATGGAGATAAACAAACAAAGTCAGGCGCCGGACTGGAATTTTAACAAATACATTATCGATGCCGATGGCCATGTATTAGAACACTTTCCAAGTGCTGTAGAGCCGGATGATGCCAGTCTAGTAGAAGCTATCGAGTCACTTGTTAAAAAAGATTAAACAGTCCATACATTTGCTGGGTAGCCTGTATTTATTAAATAAATCAGTAACGACATCATTACATTAGTGATAATCATACTTTGTTGTTATGATTAGCAAATATTGTTATGACGTTAGGGATGGCTGGAGTTAAGGATGTCTATTGGTTTTCGGCTGGTTATTACCAGTTTATTAGGTTTAGCACTGTCTGCTTGTAGCACGATTCATGATGCTATTGGTCCTGATACTCCCCGCTCAGATTTACGTGAGTCATTACAAGCACCTCTAACCATTTCAGATAGTGGTTCTCCGTTTTGTCATGAAGAGATGGTGGTTACTACAACACCTAAAGTTATTCATACCCCTGAACCATATCACGCAACGCTCTATTTTGAGCTCGATAAAACCACTTTTACACCCGACTCATTACGCGAATCCGTTAAGATCTATAAAGCGGTTTTAGAAAGAAGAAATCGTCATATTGAAGTCGTTGGCTATACTGATACACTCGCTTCTTCACAATATAACGATAAATTATCCAAACGCCGTGCTGAAAAAGTCGCACAGGATTTGATCAACGCTGGCGTGGACGAATCTCGTATTTCTACAGTAGGTAAAGGCGAAACAGTTTTGAAAGTGCCTACACCTGATGAGACTGATGAAGTGAGTAACCGCCGGGTCGAAATTGATGTTCGTTAATTTCTGGAGTAATTAGAAAAATGGTCTTATCACGATTTTCTACTATTTTTGCTGCTTGTCTTGCAGCGATAGCGAGCACAAATATTGCTGCGGAAACCATACAGGAAGCGGTGGATGCAACACTAAAACAAAACCCTGAAGTCTTGGCAGAAGCCAATCGTCGTTACAGTGCTGATAAGACGGTTGATCAAGCTAAAGCAGGTTATTATCCTCGGGTGGATTTAACGCTGGGCATCGGTTACGAGCGCACGAAAAACCCGGCAACGCGCCCCGATCATGAATCGCTGAATCGTGGTGAAGCTGAAATTAAAGCAACGCAGATGCTTTATGATGGATTTGCCACTAAAAGTGCTGTAGAGCAAAGTCAGGCTCAAGCGGATGCTGCTGGTTATGATGTCACAGATAAGGCAGAAACGATCGGTCTTAACACCGTGCAGAGTTATCTCGATGTACTTAAACGCCAACAGTTATTGGAAGAAACACAAGAAAGTCTGGAGCAGCACGAAAAAATCTTCGACAAAATTAAACTCAGAACAGAAGCCGGAGTGGGTAATCGTTCTGATCTTGACCAGACTACTGGTCGAGTGGCCCTGGCTCAAGCAAATTTACGTTCCACAGAAGGCAATTTGCAGGACGCAAAAACACGCTATCAGCGTTTGGTGGGTCATGCGCCTGAATCCTTAACTGATCCCGGTAAGTCATGTTGTGATACTGCGCCCGCTGCTGTCGAGGATGCATTACAAATTGCTTACAGACAACATCCTTCATTATGGGCGGCAATGGCGCAACATGAGGCCTCACTAGCTCAGGAAGAAGGGGCTAAAGCGCCGTTTCATCCTCAAGTGAATGCGGAGCTGAGTACACGAGCAGACAATAATCTGGATGGCACACGTGGTCATGAGAAAGAAGCTCAGGCCATGATTCGAATGGATTACAACCTGCTCAATGGTGGTGCCGATAAAGCGCGTATCGAAGAGACGAAGTATCTAAGTGAACAAGCAAAACAAAATGCGGAGATTATCAAACGCAATGTTGACCGTGATGTACGTCTGGCCTGGATTAATGTAGAAACACTGTCAAGACGATTACCTATCCTCGAACAACGTAAGATTGCTGCAGAAAAAACGCGGGATGCGTATTTCGAACAGTTTAATGTAGGCAGAAGAACATTATTAGATTTACTGGATACAGAAAACGAATTATTGACGGCCAGAAACGATTACACCAATGCTTATTATGATCATATTTATGCCTGTTACTGGTTATCAGAGACGATGGGTAGGCTGATGGAAAGTTTGTCTGTGGAAGCACCAGAGGCGGCCATTGTTGTAGCTCAACCTGAAACGACTGAGTCACCACAATAAGTTAGATACCAGCTGGCTTAGCCAAGCAAGACATTAGCAGCTTGGCTTACCGCCATTAAATTGTCATATAAGTCGAATATGATGAGCGTTTTTCGCGAATATAGGCATGCTCATCAACCGACCCTTGGGGTTTCCTCCTGCTGCACACCTGTTTCTTTATCTGTTACCTGCGTTATTGCTGTTTTCGCGGGCAATAGCTGATGTAACTGTGGTACTCGTAGCGATTGCCTTTCTTATCTTCAGTTTTAAAAAATGTGATTGGGATTGGGTAAAACAGCCCTGGTTTTTAGCATTCTTGCTGTTTAATGCTTACCTTCTTGTCGTCAATCTGCCTTTGAGTAGTGATTCATCTGAAAGCTTGAAGTATGTGCTTACTTTTATAAGATGGCCTTTATTTGCAGTAGCTTTGTCATACTGGGTTTTCAATGATGCTAAAAAAAGACAGTGTTTTCTTATCAGTTTGTTACTGACCATGTTGTTTATTATTGCCGACACATTATGGCAATATTTTTTTGATGTTGACTGGTTTGGTATAGAGCGCTTTTCTGACACTCGTTTAACAGGTCCATTCCGTAGTCCTATTCCAGGCACGATGTTACTGAGACTGTGGTTTATCGCCTTATTTGCAGCCTTTTTTATCCCACTTTTTAAATCGTCTGTATTACGGCAGTTAACGTTTCTGATGGTGGCGATGGGAAGTGGTTTTGTTTTTACCTTCCTAACGGGGGAGAGAATGGCACTCATCTTGTTCAGCTCAGGCTGTGCCATCGTTTTTATCGCCATGTTACTGGAATATAAACAATACAAACAAAGCTTACTGTTTATGCTGGCTATACTTGGTATCACATTGATGATCACCTTGTTTTTATCACCTGAGATGTTTGAGAGAAGTATCGTGAGCATCGGTTCAAAGCTCTCAACATTTGCTGAATCAGATTATGGCAGCGTGTTTAAGGCGGCATGGCAGGTGTGGCAGGACAACTGGTGGTTGGGTAGTGGTTTACATACCTATCAAACAGTATGTGAACAACAGCAGTTACTCATAGACAGCGGCCTGATGTGTACTCACCCGCATAATTTGTATTTGCAGTTAGGCGCAGAGACAGGTGTGGTCGGCTTATGTTTATTTTTGTTTATGCTGTATTTGCTATACAAAAAAGTCTTAGGCGCCTTATTGGGTCAGCGTGACTGGATAAAAGCTGCTTTGAGTTTTTCGGTATTAACGGTGAGTTTTTGGCCTCTAACTGGAGGCATCAGCGTTCTGAGTAACTGGGTGGCAGCACTGGTATGGTTAGGTATTGCCTGGGTGTTAGCTATATCCTCGGTAGATAGCTCAGAACCCGATCAATGCTTAACTGATGTAAATCGTTGACTTGCAGAGCCTGAAATTGACCTCGCTCAATTTCAGAGCGGCTCACAGAGGTTGTTGGTCCGAATAAAGCGAGACCGGGGCGGCCGAGGCATGAAGCGATATGACTGGGGCCGGTATCATTACCGATGATATAACTAGCCTCTTTCAGAATGCCTGCCAGTTCAAACCAATTGAATAAGTCGTCTTTGCTGTTAGGGCTATAACCGGACAGCTTCGCTGCCATATCTAATTCATCGGGACCTAATATATTCACTACCCCATAACCGAGCTCGATAAGTGCTTTTGATAAGGCGGGATAGTATGGCCAACGCTTTTCTTTATGCTGAGCCGAGCTACCGGGAATAAGTGCAATATATGGCTTGTTAATTGGGTATTTGCTCAATGTTTCGGATGTTTTTTCAACCATCCAGCTAACGTTAGGTGATAAGGCATAATGATGAGGGATGTCTGATTCGGTGAGTAACTGTACTAAGCCTTTTAGTCCTGATTCTGGCGCGGCCTTTGTACGTCGACTTATCCACCTCAGCTTAGGTAAAAAGAAGCGCTGATATAAGGCACTGCGATCAGAGTTCTGTAAATCAATAATAAGATCAAACTGTTCATTAATCAGTTGCTTACGAAGCTTCCACTGCTGCTGTAGATGACGAAGAGGCAGTCTGTCGTCGATGATGATGCGATCAACGTAGGGAGAACGTTGCATTAAGGACTCATACCGAGACATGGTTAATAAAACAATTTCTGCCCGTCTAAAGTATTGGCGAATGTCGCGGAATATCCCATCTGCCTGGATAAGATCACCAAACGCACCGTGTTTGATAAGCAATAATTTGCCAGCCTGCGTCATGAGCTAAGCGTCGGTTAATGCTTGATAAACAGCAAGCGTATTTTCAGTCATGGCTTCCAGTGTCATAGCTTGATGAGCAAAGACAATCGCCTCCTGCATCAGTCTTTGCCAATGAGCTGGGTTTTTCAGAAGACTTTCTAAGCGTCGACGAAAGGCTTTGCTATCTGCAATAGGGACAATTAAAGTTTTATCCAGCACTTCATTAGCAACCGGAACATCTGTTGATAAAATTGGCATATTTAATAGTAATGCTTCGCTACACACATAGGAGAAACCTTCTCGTCTGGAACTGATTAACACGCCATCACAGGACTGCATCAGTGAACTGACATCAGGTCGGTAGCCCGTTAGACGACAATGTGTATCAGGGGATAGCTCCTGAATTTGTTTTTGTAGGCGATGTCTTTCCTTGCCTTCACCAATAATGAGCAAGTTCAAGTGCAGGCCGTCTATGGCCTCCAGCAATAAATCAAAACCTTTTGCTTCAACCAAACGACCAACAGCACATAATGTGGGTAAGTCAGGATTCAGCCCAAACTCTTTATACAGATTAATCTTTTTTACCTTTGGCGATGAAATGCCATTGTAGACAGTCACTGCATTCGGGGTATTCAACTGAGAGCGTAGCGTGTTACTAACCGCGATAGCTTGATCCAGCTTGGCGTAATCTTTTACTTTGCTTTTGATGTTGTGCAGTGTTCCCACGGTTTTTGCTGAATGGAAACAGCGACATTTATTTAACACCGCCGTCGCTTTATTGGCCTGGGCATGCACAATATCGGCATTGGAGCGATGGATGAAATACAGCACCTTTAACCAGAGCCATGGATTATTTCGGCTTAGACGGGCATTCACCGGAAAATGCTGTATTTGCTCAGGTAAGGTATCTAAAAACTGAGGATCAGCAATAACACTGACCGTGTGCCCGGCTCTATTGAGGCTAATAGAAAGTTCGCGAACATGTTTTTCCAGCCCACCCTCACCTCTGCTTAATAGGATCTGACAGGTATTCACGATGCGGCGCTTTGCTGTAAAACGCGTTTATAGACAGATAAGGTGGTGTCTAACATGGATTGCAAAATGAAAGGATGGGATTCCGGCACGGTAGGTGGGGCAAGTAACCATTTTGTTGCTAAGCTGATAACTGCGGATTTATCACCGGTTCTCACTCTGCCTTCTGGTAACACTGTCGAAAGTTGTTCTTCTACGCCGCCATGCGCATAGGCAATAACGGGTACACCCAGGCTCAATGCTTCAATGGTCACTCTTCCAAAGGCTTCAGGTTGGAGTGATAGTGACATCACTAAACTTGAAATAGACATAATTTCTTTTAGATCACTTCGGTGACCAATGAAGCTGATATCGTTGATTACACCAAGTTCCGCCGCACGCTGCTGGAGCTCAGCTAAAAAGGCGGACTTTCCTTTTTTGGTTTCACCCACGATAAGTCCGTGCACATCTGAATAATATTTCTTGAGCTCAGCAATAATCTCAATAAAATCCGCCTGACCCTTCCAGCGTGTAATACGCCCTGGCAGCGTAATTATTAGTTTTCCCTGAGTTTGTGGAAAGCTTCGATACCAATGTTTCAGCCATTCGCTATCAGGTTCAAAACCATAAGGAAAATCGCGTCTGTCTATGCCTCGGTAATTGAGGGTGAGATTGTCTTTGACCCCGTAATGGGTGGTGACATAGTCGCGAATTTTTTCTGATACCACAAACACATGCTCGCCCTTGGTCATGATTCTGCTGTAACCGTTGACAGAATAGGTGCCGTGAACAGTAGTGATGAATTTAGGTCGTGATTGTTTGGGTAAAGATTTCCAGGCGAAATAACAGACCCATGCTGGCATACGTGAGCGGACATGCAAAATATCCACACGATTTTTCACCAGAAAGCGGCGCAATCGTGGAATAAGACGGAATGTGGCCAGCGATTTTCTGCCAATATTCCAGTTGATATGCTCACTCCCTTGCTTGGTGAGTGTGTCAACTAAGCGTCCACCGGCTGAAATGACAAGCGAGCGATGGCCTTGGCTTGCCAGATAGTGTCCGACTTCCAATGTGCCTCGCTCAACGCCACCCGATTCAAGCGCAGGTAATACCTGAACAACTGTTAAACGTTCTGTCATTAAGGATTAACTGAGCTGCGGTAAAGGTAGGGTTTGAGGTTGTACCGCTGCATCTAACCAGTTTTTCATGATCCAGTCAGCACAGCGTTCTGATTCCATAAATCCCGGAACAGGTTGCAGGCGGCTTTTATAATGACCCAGGCTATCGAAGCGAACCGCATAGCCATCACCGACAAGTTTGCTGAGTCCTCGCGACACACGGTTATCGCGTTTAACAGGCATATTAAGAATACCGACGGCCGTTTTAGCGGTGAGTGCCTCATATACCATTGAGACAGAGTCTTCGCTTATCCAGGCGCTGTAACATGCGGCTAATTGCCGTGCGACCCAATTCCGATCCGTTTCTTCAAACGGCACAATCGTCAGATTCTCCAGTTTGAAGCCAAGCATATGAGTGGCAAAATTTGCAGGTGTACGGGGAGAGGTGGTCAGCGTATAGTGAATGCGAGGGTTTTGTTTACAAAGCTGAGTAACCTGTGAGATGAGTTGGCTTTCGTTCCAGTCACAGTGTTTGGATGGGCCACCAATCATTATCAGACCTTCGTTTTTTTATGTCTCACCAGCGGCATGGATAGGGTTAAGCACCCCCCGGGTTTCCAACACATTCCCACCACCTTGATAATAGTCATGCTCTGGTATTAAGCTAAGATCAAAAAACGACACAGGTAAGCTGGGCTGCATCAAGACAATCGTTTGCCCGCCATACACTTTTTTTGCTGCCAGCATGTGAAGATGCGTGCGATGACCTGCTCCGACGATGAGATCAGGTAATGGCAGTCCCTGACCTGCAGGCCAGGTCGTACTCAATAAGTCAAACACAGGTTGTAGACGACCACTTACCGGAATATCAAAACTTTCACAGGGCATTTTACGTTTCAAGGCATTGACCAAACCCAAGGACTGACTTTGATGACCGGGTTTTCCATCAGTGAGCCGCCAGATAGTAATGTTTTCAGCGTTATTAGTACTCATGGTGACAGCACCTAAGATTAAATAAAAAGCAAAGTTGCCTCTGTCTAGCAAGGCGATTTGCTGTGGACTATAGGGCTGGAGTATTAAAGTTTTATGAAAATGAGAGATACTTCGCAGAAAATAAATTAGGGAGTCTTGTCTCTGGAAGCGTCAGCCGAGCTGAGTCATAGTGAGACAGCGGCATCAAAAGGAGTGAATATGATTGAGCGTGATGAAGATACATTTAGTGCGTTAAAGGAAATGGCTGAAGATGCGCAATTGAGCTCCCGTAACTACAATGACGAATTAATCGGACTCGAGTATTACAGTAATCTGGCCGTATTGAGTGATGAAGAGCTGAACTTATTAGTGAGTTTATGGCATGAGAAGTATGTGACCTGCCAAAAAGAGAAACTGGCGTCGCAATGGATGGTCATCCAGATCTTCATTCTTATTTTATTGGCAATCTATGTGGCTTGGGTATCAGGGGGAATTGCTGGTACGCTGATCAGTATTGTGGGTGTTATCGCCATGATCGCTATGATTGAAGATAAGCGGGTCGCTGTTGCCAAGCGGAATTTATCTGATGCCCGCCAAGTCTATCAAACACTGGGTGAACTCAAACAAAGCAGACAACGGTCTTACGAAAAACAACAACATCCCGTTTGAAAATAATTGTTTGAACCCCGTTCTATATTGTTCATATAACTAAAATTAAAGGAGATTTTATGACTACGGTGACATTAAAAGGCACACCTTTTGAGACTGTCGGTGAGTTACCGGCTGTGGGAAGCAAGGCACCCGAATTTAGCCTGACAAAAGATGATTTGTCTGAATTAACACTGGCAGATTTATCTGGCCGTGTCGTGTTAAATATTTTTCCGTCGGTAGATACACCTACCTGTGCGATGTCAGTCAGACAATTTAATACAAAAGCAGCGGCACTGGATAACACGACTGTGGTTTGTGTTTCAAAAGACTTACCGTTTGCAATGGCTCGTTTTTGTGGGGCTGAAGGCATTGATAATGTGGTCACTGGTTCGGCTTTCCGTTCTTCATTTGCTGAGGATTACGGCTTATTAATGAAAGACGGACCGTTAGCCGGACTATGCTCACGTGTAGTTGTGGTCATTGATGAAAACGGTAAAGTCGTTTACACAGAACAAGTCAGCGAAATTGCTGATGAACCTGATTATGAAAAAGCGTTATCTGCACTTAGCTAAGACGTGTGGTAACGGTCAAAGCCCTGTTCAACACTACGTTGAACAGGGCTTTTTTTTGCTTGAAAAAGTGAGCTGAGCTTATTTTGCCGGAGGTGTGTAGATGATAAATCCGGATACACAATTATTTTCATCTGTGTCGGTGCTTGCTGAATTCCATCCTTTGGCAAGAGCGGTCCAGTTCTGGTCCGACAAAAATGGACAGCGCCATAGTAAAGTTGTTTATGAGCATATTGCTCCGACTGCGATGCAAGCGCTGGAAGTCGATATTGCCATTATTGCGGATCAACTAGGCAAGGCGTCACTGCCAGATTTTTATCAGTTTTGCAGTGATATTGAATTGATCTTTCACGGTGCACAGCCATCGGGTCCCGTCGCTGCTATATCTGATATTGACTGGCTGCGGTTAAGACGTATCTCAATCTATGCTCAGTACTGGAAAAACAGGAATCCTGCAGAAGTGAATAAGCTATTAAGTTTTGTGATGGGAATTCCCCTTTATAGTCAGATTGTTGCTCAACTCATCGCTTCGGAAAAGAGTGACAGTAAACAGGAGATACTGCTGGGAATCACTTTGTCAGGCGGTGTTTATCTGGTAGGCGTGGAACGCTATAAACAGCTTTTTAGGCGGGAAATAGATCAAGCATTTAATGAAGCAAAAGTCCTGGTTTCAGCCTTTCGGGGTACACATGAAGAAAATGCGGCTGAACTGATCAACAGTATGGTTGAAGCAGCATTACCTAAATGAGGTTGAAAATTAACCTAGCTTTTAAGTCGGGTATAACTTTTGCTCTCTTTATTAACGACAACGTTCTTTTTGCTAAAACCTGATGGGGGGACTGATGAAGGACATATGGAAAGACTACGATCCGGGATCATTTTTTGATGAACTCATGTTTGCAAAACATCAGCCCAGAGCATTCAGTTTTAAGTTACTTGAATACTTGCGTTGCATGGAAAAAGAAGCCTTTACGCAGCGTGTTAAAGAGTCAGAAGTGGAAATGCTGGAGCGTGGTATTACCTTCACCATATATAGCGATGCAGGGAATATAGACCGGGCTTGGCCGTTCGATATTATTCCCCGCGCTATCCCCAAAGGTGAGTGGGAACGCACCGAAAAGGGGCTGAAACAACGTATTCGTGCCTTAAATCAGTTCATTCAGGATATTTATAACGAAGGTAACATTATCAACGATGGCATTATGCCCGCCGACGTTGTGTATCAGTCAAAAGGCTACCGTAAAGAATGCCATGGTATGACACCGGCTCATGGTGTCTGGGCAAATATCTGTGGTTCTGATCTGGTACGTGATCATGAAGGTACTTTATATGTGCTTGAGGATAATCTACGGGTGCCATCGGGTGTGGCTTATATGCTTGAAAACAGAAAAACCACTAAACGCGTTTTCCCCGAGTTATTTAAATTATTAAATATTAGTCCTGTTGATGCTTATCCCGAGCATTTAGCTGAAATGCTCGCCTCATTACGCCCCGATTTATCTAATCCCACGATGGCTTTGTTGACACCAGGTATCTATAACTCTGCCTATTTTGAGCATGCGTTTCTGGCTCAGCAGGCAGGTTTGATTTTACTGGAAGGGGCCGATCTGCTGGTGGGTGATGACGACTATGTCTATATGAAAACCATTCATGGTCTTGAGCGTGTTGATGTGATTTACCGCCGTATCGATGACGATTTTATTGATCCGGAAGTCTTTCGCCCTGATTCGATGTTGGGGGTACCGGGCATCATGCGTTCATGGCGTGCCGGTAAGGTAGCCATTGCCAATGCGCCTGGTTGCGGTGTGGCTGATGACAAAGTCATTTATGCCTATGTGCCCGATATGATCCGTTATTACCTGAATGAAGAGCCTATCTTAAGTAATGTACCTACCTGGTTATGTCGTAATGATGAGGATCTGCAGCACGTGCTTCAACACCTTCCTGAGTTAGTGGTCAAGCCTGCGAATGAGTCGGGTGGTTACGGTATGCTGGTCGGGCCACATTCTTCTGCGGAGAAAGTGGAAGAGTTTCGTGATTTACTAATCAATGATCCAAAAAATTATATTGCTCAGCCCACCTTGAGTTTATCGGTCTCTCCCACCTGTTGTGATGAAACCATCGCCCCCCGTCATGTTGATTTGAGGCCTTTCATCCTCTCTGGAGATGATGTTTATGTCACACCTGGCGGGCTAACCCGTGTGGCGATGGTCAAAGGTTCATTAGTAGTTAACTCATCTCAGGGTGGAGGAAGTAAAGATACCTGGATTGTCGATGAAAGCCGCCAGCTTGTGGAGGAAGACTAATGTTATCCCGTGTTGCTGAAAGGGTTTACTGGTTAGCACGTTATCTGGAACGTGTAGAAAACACGGCTCGTTTAATTAATGTGCATACCGCATTGTTAATGGACTTACCGGAACATATGGAAGTGAACTGGTTTACCTTAGTGACCATTTTTGATGCGGAGCAGCTTTATTACGCTAAACACCCCCGCGAAAATGAATATGACATCATGCATTTTCTGTTGTCTGATCCCAGCTATGGTGGCTCACTTATCAATAATTTATCTGCTGTCAGAGAAAATGCTCGGACGTCACTTGATGTGCTGCCTGAGGAAGTGTGGGAGCAAGTCAACGAGCTGCACCTATTAGTGAAAAGCGAATTATCATCTATTGGAAATAGGCGCAGAAGACAGAAGTTATTACTCACTATTATGGAGGCTTGTCAGTGTATATGGGGTATGATTGCTAATCATATGAGCCGTAATTACGCCTATGATTTCCTACAAGCAGGTAAACATCTTGAGCGGGCAGATATGACAAGCCGAATACTTGAGCTCGCTACTTTATTAATGTCAGATAATCGTAGTGATGCTTTAAGGCAGCATGAAGGTATTTTGTGGGCGACCTTGCTTAGAGTGTTAAATGCTCAGCAAATGTATATTCAGGCACATAATTCGTCACTAAAGGGCGAGAAAGTACTCACGTTCTTAATTCAGGATAAAGCCTTCCCTCGTTCATTAAGTTTTTCGGTCAATTCTATAGGCAATTACCTGGAGTATTTACCGGGTGAGAAACAAGTACTGGAACAGCAGATTGAGATTTTGACACGATTACAGGACTACAGTGCGGAGAAAAATCCACCGGAAACCATACGACTGATGATGGATGAGTTACAGATTTTGTTAAATCGTTTGAATACCAGCATTACCAGTAATTGGTTTTATCCGGATTATTCAGTCTCATGAGACGTTTCTTTTGCCAGTGTGGGCAAGAAATCTTTTTTGAAAACACGCACTGTGGTGTCTGTGGCAGTCAATTAGGCTTTATCCCTGAGCTGCAACAACTTTCAAGTCTGCAAGAAGATGATAATGCCTGGCTGATGACGGATCTTTTTCCGTTACAACGTTATCGCAGTTGTTTTCACCGTGACCATGAGCTGGCTTGTAACTGGTTAATCCCAGCTGATTCGCCCAACACGCAGTGTATTTCCTGTGCCTTGACCAGAACGATACCGATGTTGACCCAGCCGGATAATTGGCGTCGTTGGCGCACGCTGGAAGCAGCCAAACGCCGTATGATTTATGGTTTACTCAGATTAAATCTGCCAATTAACGCTTATTATCAGGGCTATGAGCATGGCTTGGTGTTTGATTTTCTTGAAGATCAGCGAACGAATCCTGACTTAGCCCTTGAACATGTGTTGAGTGGTCATAGCCAAGGTGTGATTACGCTCAATGCTGCCGAGGCGGATGGTAGCTTCAGGGAAGCTACCCGTGAAGCGATGAATGAATCTTATCGAACTTTGCTGGGCCATTTTCGTCATGAGATTGGCCACTACTATTGGGATATCTTGATTAAAGAGACAGAACATTACGCCATTTTCTGTGATGTATTCGGTTTTACTGAACAAGATTATCAAAGCAGTTTAAATAGCTATTACAGTGATGGGCCGGCGACGGATTGGCCGGAGTTTTATCTGTCTGCATACGCCAGCGCTCACCCAATGGAAGACTGGGCAGAAACGTGGTCACATTATCTGATGATGAGTGACACCATGGAAACAGCGGTGGCTTATGGGCTGATTGACCATTTTGATTATGCCAGTGATTTTGATGTATTGATGACTGATTGGTTGTCGCTGGTGGTGAAAATGAATGCATTAAATCGAAGTGTGGGTAATACAGATGCCTACCCTTTTGTCGTGTCAGCCTCAGTGAGAAAAAAACTGAAATTTATTCATCAGCTGCTGAATCCGTTGAAAAAGACTCGGGAATCCGTGGCATTTCTTTAAATGCCTGATTCAGTTTATTACCCCATTCACGACGTAAATTAATCAGAAAAGCATCTTCCGTATCAAAGCGATAGTGATGTTTAAACGCTAAGCTATCGGTTTCATATATCAATACTTCAATAGGTGGCCCAACACTGACATTACTCTTCATGGTCGAATCCATGGATATTAAGGAGCAGGTGGCGGCATCCGTTAACGAGGTTTTCATTGTCAGAAAGCGATCCAGCACGGGTTTGCCGTATTTGCTTTCGCCAATCTGCAGATAGGGTGTTTCGCGACTGGTGGTAATGTGATTTCCTTGGGGATAAATCAGAAAAGCCTGTGGCGGTTGGCCTTTGATTTGTCCTGCCATCAATAAAGTGGCATCGGGTGAAAAGCCGGACTGTTGGTCTTCGCTGTAACGTTTGATACGCTGGCTTAATACATCACCTACATAATCGGCAGTATCGGATAGATAATGAGTCGTATTGAGGCTGGTTTCATTATCTTCACGCAGATCCCGGTTCAGCTGTTCTATCACACATTGCGTGGTAGCCAGATTACCCGCGCTTAGAATGGCGATACAGCGATCAGCCTTTGTACTGAAACGAAACATCTTGCTGTATGTGCTGACCTGATCAATACCTGCGTTGGTTCTTGAGTCGGAGGTAAGCACTAATCCTTTATCTAGTGATATGGCAATACAATAGGTCATAGTCGTTCCAGTAATGGCTGCGATTAAAGATAGTCAAAAATAAGAGATTGAGCAATCCTGATTTATTGCTCACGACAAAAGAATGGAACCCGTTGATGGGCTACTGAGTCGTTACAGTATGAATCGATGTATTAACAGCGCTGTTAACTCGCATTCACATGTGAAATATTATCTCGGATATGACGTCTGAATTCACCTTTTTAACGGAGTAAATGATGGAATCAATAAAAACTTTTATTGAAGAGATCAGCTGGTCTGCCATTATTACTGCCAGCTTGCGAATGGTGCTTATCTTTATTATTGCCTGGGTGGCGACGTGGTTGATGAAATCGGCACTGCAGCGCTTTGAAGTAAGACTGGTCGGGAAGGCGACCGCGAGGGGCGAGTCTTCATTGGAATCCAGAAAGCGCATCGAAACCATTGTCAGATTGTTAAAACAAGCCGGCCTATTGGCAATATGGATTACTTTTTTCCTGATTATATTAAGAGAAATTGGCGTGGAAGTCGGACCGCTTATTGCCAGTGCCGGGATTGTCGGCTTGGCGATTGGCTTTGGGGCGCAAAACCTGGTGAGGGATGTGATTTCAGGCTTTTTTATGATTCTGGAAAATCAGATACGGGTCGGTGATGTGGCCGTGATTAATGGTACCGGTGGTTTAGTAGAGGCCATTAATTTCCGCACCACCGTATTACGCGATTTGGCCGGTATTGTGCACTTTTTTCCAAATGGCACGATTACCACACTAAGTAATATGACGACTGAATGGTCAGCTTATGTGTTTGATATCGGCGTGGCGTATAAAGAAAATACCGATGAGGTAATAGAAGTCATTCGGGAAGTCGCTGATGGGCTGATGGCCGACGAAGATATGAAAAACTTGATTCTTGAACCACCCGAGATTTTTGGTGTGGATAAACTCGATAATTCGGCAGTGATTATTAAGGGCAGAATCAAAACGCTGCCCATTCAACAGTGGACGGTTGGCCGAGAGTTTTTAAGACGCATCAAGCTGAGCTTTGATGAGAAAAATATCGAAATTCCATTCCCTCACAGCACGGTTTATTTCGGCGAAGCCAGTAAACCATTTGACGTGAAATTGATGGAAGCAGCCGCGAATCAATCAAAAGAGACATAACCCCATTTACCCTCATGTTTGACCGGTGCCAAGCCGTTATTAAACGGTTTGGCATCATCATACTGAGGAGGAATAACCAGCTCACCACGTTGGTTGATATAACCATAATCCCAGTAATCTAAGGTGACGGCTGCCAGCCCTTCCTGAAAAGACTGGCCCCATTTATATTGAGGTTCGATAACAAGCTTGCCCGTTGCATCCAGATAGCCGACTTTTCCGGCTTTTTCTACTCTGGCCAGACCATCTCTATATGACCAGGCATTATCATAAAGCGGGCTGACCAGCTCATTTCCTTGTATATCAATATAGCCATATTTGCCATTATGCATCACCACGGCTTTACCTTCACTAAAGGGCTGAGCGTGCTCATATTCTTTATCATTTAATAAAGTGCCGTCTTGAGATATAAACCTCCAGCTTTGATTGTTACTGACTAAGGCGCGCTGCTCATTAAAAGAGTAAACAGTGTCGTATTTGGGGGTAATCACTATATGACCTTGAGTGTCTACATAGCCCCAACCATCATTTGTTTTCACCGCTGCCAGGCCGCCACTAAAGCGCTTTGTGTCACGAAATTTTGCCTGAACAACCCATCTGCCTTGTTCATCAATAAATCCCCAGGAGCCATATTGTTTCACAGCGGCTTTGCCTTCCTGAAAGATGTCAGCTTTATCAAATCGGGGAGAGATCACCCACTCACCTTTTGTATTAATGAATCCCCACTTATCTTCTTCTAATACAGCTGCTAAGCCTTCATTAAAAGAGGTTAGTTTCTTAAATATGGCAGGAATGACTATCTGACCACTGGTATCAATAAAACCCCAGCGCTGATCAATGCGGATTGGCGCAAGTCCCTCATTAAACGCTTTTATTTCAATGTGTTTTTGAGGCGGCAGAATAAATTCACCAACCGTGTTGATAAGACCAACATAAGGTATGCCTTGTTTATTCTGTACAACAATAGCGGTGTCTTGATAGAAGGGGCTAACGGCATCAAAGTCATAATTAATGACTATCTTATTTGCCATGGCAGCAGAGAATGGCATGAGAGAGAAAGTCAGAAGGATTTTAATCATAAAACGTTTCATCATCATCACCTTTGACGTTGATTGTTAACTTGAGTCTCTGCCGCTTAACGTGAATTTCACGTGAACCTAATAACAATATAAATCAAAGGTTTATTTTATATTTGTAGGGCTTTCAGAAATGGGTTGTCGATGTTAATCAGAGGGCGTTATTGGCAGGTTTTTCAACGGACAGTGACGGCACTGATGGTATCGCTATGTAATGCTTGTTCACCCGTGACGGTATTAAATGCACTGGTACCAGAAGATGGTTATCAAAAAATAGCGGACCAGGCTTATGGTACGAGCCAAAGACAAAAGCTGGATATTTATCTGCCTGGAGCAGCTACATTCAAACAACCACTGAAGACAATCGTATTCTTTTACGGTGGCAGTTGGGACTCAGGTGATAAAGCTGATTATAAGTTTGTTGCAGAAGCGCTGACATCTGCTGGCTATATTGTCATCATTCCTGATTATCGTTTGTATCCTGAAGTGGTCTTCCCTGAATTTGTCGATGATGCCGCACGGTCGATGGCTTGGGTGTTTGAACATATTCGTGACTACGGTGGTGACAAACAACAGGTATTTATTGCCGGGCATTCGGCCGGGGCACATATTGCAGCATTATTAAGCTTGAATGCATCATATTTGGCTAACTACGGTTATAAGCCAACAGATATTCAAGGCATGATTGGTTTGGCCGGGCCCTATGATTTCTTGCCTTTAAAGAGTCAGCGCTTGAAGCATATCTTTGGCCCTGAACCAGAGCGCTGGCAAAGTCAGCCGATTCAGTTTGTTGATGGTGAAAACCCGCCAATGTTACTGATGGTAGGTAACAAGGACCACACGGTGTTACCCAGGAACAGTATTAATCTGGCTGCAGAGATTAAGCGGAAAAACGGTCCGGTTCAGCTTGTCGAGTTTGAAGCGCTAAATCACGTAGCCATGGTTTCTCATCTGGCTAAACCTTTAAGAGGCGATGATAAGCTCAGGCAAACCATTATTGAATTTATTAATCAGTTTTAGGCGCAGGGGCGGGTAATAAAGGTAATTGGCTAAAAGCGGGACAGATCGTGATGCTCAGCCCTGAATCAATTTGATGCTTACCTTCCACTGCAAATAAGGGATAAGACTGACCTGCTGAAAGCTGTGTTGCCGGTAACGTCAATAAGATCTGTTTTTTATTAACGACCTTTGTTTTTATAGGCAGCCAATCATCACCAGACTTGAGTAGCCATTTTTTTTCTGGACTATCCACCATTCCAGATAAGGTCACTGTTTCGGTTGTTCTGACGCAGCCCGAGGGTGATAGGGACAATGAGGAGGAATGGTTAGAATTGAGTGGCGTAAAACGATTCACACTGGGTTTTGTTACCGCTCTAACATCAGTGTCAGCATTCGCTTTTGATACAAACATTAGCAGAGAGGCCAAGAAAAAAGGCACTGTTAAAAACAGTGCCTTGTTGTTTAAATTAATCATATTCAGGCAGAAATACCTTTTGATGTCATCACAATCATCTTTTCAACCTGCATATCTTCCATCGTGTAAGGAATACCACCTGTACCTAAACCGGAGTGTTTTAAACCGGCAAAAGGCATCCAGTCGACGCGGAATGCGGTGTGTTCATTAATCATCACAGCCGACGCATCGAGCTTGTCAGCCACATACATCGCCGCATTTAACTCGCGACTGTATACCGAGGCCTGGAAGGCAAAGGGCAGACTGTTAGCCGCCGCCAGAGCCTCATCAATATCATCAAATGGATACACATTGACGACAGGGCCAAACACTTCAGATGTGGTGACTTTGGCATTCGCTGGTGGGTTGAATAACACCGTAGGTGCGTAACAGTTATCAGCTAATGCTTTACCACCACACAGACATTCAGCACCAGCGTTAATGGCTTCCTTCACCCAATCATCAATCCGAGTTAGCTCAGATTTTTTGATAATTGGGCCCACTTCCGTATCGGCTGATACCGGATCTCCCACTTTAAGCTGTTTGGCCGCTTCCGCTAATTTTTCTGCCAATTGTCTGGCAATAGAGCGATGAGCATAGATCCGTTGTACAGAGACGCACACCTGGCCTGCATGATAAAAACTACCTTTGCTGAGACCGGGAATAGCCGCTTCAATATCAGCATCTTTAGTCACAATAACCGGAGCCACACCCCCATGCTCAAGGGCGCATCGTGTGCCGGGGGCGAGTTTTGAGCGTAAATACCAGCCCACTTTAGCGCTACCGATAAAGCTCAGAAAGGCCACACGATCATCGGTGACCAGAGATTCGGTATCTTCGTGACTTTCCGTCAGTAAAGCCTGACACCAGCCCTCTGGCAAACCGGCTTTATGGAATATTTCCACCAGGCGGAAACAGGATAAAGGTGTTTTTTCAGCAGGTTTTACAATGACCGGGCAACCTGTGGCAATCGCCGGACCGACCTGATGAGCGATAAGATTAAGTGGATGATTAAATGCGCTGATGGCAACCACTACACCAATTGGTTCTTTACGTATTGTGGTTAAACGGTGCTGCGAGGCTGGATTAATACCCATGGGAATCGTATGCGGTGCATCATTTCGCAAGCCATCAATACAGGCACGAATACTATCAATACAGCGATTCATTTCGACCTGAGAATCAATAAGGGGTTTACCACCTTCTTCAGCCGCACCGACAGCGAGACTTTCTGCCTCTGCTTTCATCATCTCAACGGCTTTTTCGAGAATGCCGATACGTTCAACAACGGAAAGCCACTGTGATCGGTCTTTAAATAGCGAATGTGCCGTGCTTAAGGCTTTATCAATATCCGCTTTATTTGCTTGATCGACAGTGCCGAGTAATTGTTCATTAAAGGGCGAGAAGACTTCCGCCCGGGAAGCATCCGTTTTTGATAAACAAGCGATCTTCAACGGAAAATGGGGCGTGGTCATTATATAAGCTCCTTATAAAATACAGATTTTTTGTTTCAGGCCTTCACTAAGGATGGAGTAATTCAGCGAGTAATCAACAGCCAGATCAATCAGGTGAACCCCTTTGGCATTGAGAGCGTAATCAAGGGTTTTGACGAACTCGGCATGACTGGTGGGTCTGTGACCAATCGCGCCATAGCTATCGGCATATTTGACAAAATCGGGGTTATTAAAGTTAAGGCCATAATCTTCAAAGCCCATACCTTCTTGTTTCCACTTGATCATGCCATAGGCGTTGTCGTTGAATATCAACACGACCAAATCAAGGCCTAGTCTGACAGCGGTTTCCATTTCTTGTGAATTCATCATAAAGCCGCCATCACCACAGACAGCCATGACTTTATGATCCGGATTCAGCATTTTCGCCATCATCGCGGTGGATAGTCCTGCTCCCATTGTGGCGAGGGCATTGTCCAGCAGCAGTGAGTTGTAGTAATAGCTAGGATAGTTTCGAGCAAACCAGATTTTGTATACCCCATTATCCAGAGCGAGGATATCTTCTTCACCCATGGCTTCACGAATAATGCGTACTGCACTCTGCGGCAGGATAGGGAAGCGTTCATCATCGCTGTATTTGGACAGCCGTTCATTTACTTCTTGTTTTACTCTGTAGTAATACGAAAAGTCCCAATGTGGTTGAACTGTTAAACCCGTACGCAGACGATTAATGGAGGTGGCGATATCACCGACTACATCGAGTTGGGGGAAGTAGACAGGATCAATTTCAGCGGCATGGAAATTAATATGAATGACTTGAGCGCCGCCATCTTTCATGAAGAAAGGCGGTTTTTCTACTTCATCGTGACCCACATTAATAATCAGATCCGCTCGTTCAATAGCACAGTGTAAGAAGTCCGATTCTGACAACGCAGCGGTACCCAGATAGCTATCATGCCGCTCATCAATCACGCCTTTGCCCAGTTGCGTGTTGAAAAAGGGAATACCGGTATGTTCGACAAATTTTGTTAAAGCAGCACTGGCTCGTTTACGGTTGGCTCCGGCACCGATTAGTAGTAGAGGCATTGACGCCTCTTCAATCATTTTCAAAGCATGTTGAATCGTGCGGTTATCGGCGTCCGGACGGCGGATAGTTTCAACCGTGTATATACGCTGATGAGCTTCTTCCGCAGCAATGTCCTCCGGAAGTTCAATATGAACTGCGCCGGGTCGTTCTTCGACGGCGATACGGAAAGCCTCACGAACAGTGGCGGCGATAGTGCTGCCATGCACGACTTGTTTGGTGAACTTAGTGATCGGGCGCAGCATATTGACTACATCCACAATCTGAAACAAGGCTTGTTTGCTTTCTTTGATGGGTTTTTGCCCGGTAATGATCAACATCGGCATACCACCTAGTTGTGCATAAGCGGCAGGGGTGACCAGATTGGTTGCGCCAGGCCCAAGTGTCGATAAACATACACCAGGTTTACCCGTTAGCCGCCCGTAGTTGGCAGCCATGAATCCTGCGCCTTGTTCGTGGCGAGTAATAATCAGCCTGATAGAGGAATGCTTTAATGAATCAAGAAAATCCAGATTTTCTTCGCCGGGAATGCCGAAGATATATTCGACCCCTTCGTTTTCCAGTGCTTTGACGAGTAGGTCTGATGTTTTCATGATGCGTCCTTATCCGTTGGTTTCAGGGGGCCGATCTGTTTTCTGTTAACTTGATTATATAGTGATAATTCAGCTTACCGCTATGGGTTAATAATGCCAATTTCAACCCGACGGTTCATCGCACGCCCTTGTGAGGTCAGGTTTGACCGAATAGGTCTGGTATCGGCATACGCTTCAACTCTGAATTGTTCGGGTTGTAAGCCTTTATTACCCAATAATGCATGCACTACTGATGTTGCCCTCGCTGCGGATAACTCCCAGTTCGACCGATAATTTAAATTGCTCAGTGGGACGTTATCTGTATGTCCTGCGACTACAAAAGTAGTATTGAGTTCCGTCAGTACATCAGAGATATGAGCAATAACCGGCAATATCCCGGATTTTAAAGTTGCTTGTCCTGAGGGAAAAGAAGCATTTTCATTAATGCGAATAATGACCCGGTCATCAATAGTTTCCAGACTCAGCTGCCCTGCTGTAATCGCTTTGATGAATTTTTTCTGTAGCGTTGCCATTAGGCTATTCAATTTTGCTCTCTGATACAAATTGGCATCATGAATTTTGATGACACGTTCGTCGTTCAGGCTTTCTTGGAAGATCTTAGAGAGCGGTGATGGTGTATCTGTAGGAGATGGGGAGAAGGTCTGTTTAATGATGCTGGTGGCTTTGACGATCTCTTCGGGCGTATCTTTTTTTACGCCAAAAGCATTCTCCATCGAGCGAACCACGACTTTGTATTTAAGTGCGTCAATTTCAGCCATACTGAGCAGCAATACAAAAAAGCAAAGTAACAAAGTCATAAGATCAGCGAAAGTGGCTAAATAGCGAGGGATTCCACTGCTTTGTTTCTTCATATTGGGTCGGTATTGGCTCTGGTTATTCAAATCTACTCGCTTTTGTCCGACCAGTTCGCATTATCTGATACCTTTATGCTCTTTTAGGGGTATAGATATTGCTATGCGAATCAATCGTATACACGTTAATATGTTGCATTAATACGTATGTTGCAAGTGTTGTTGAGAAGCTTGCCTGTGTATAAAAGCGATAGTGGTATAAGTCACTATCGATTTTTCCCCAAGGATTGCGAGGACGCTCTTTGTGAAAAGAGCTTATATTTCATGTCGTTAAAGCGATAGCCAGTTATGTACACCAACACTTATACAAGAATGGCATTCTATAGCATACTGGCTGTGCTAGCTGTGATCTTCATCTCAGTAGCGACATTTATTAGTGAACGTTTAGATGATAATTATCGCTCTGAGCAATACGCACAGACTCAAAACTTCTTGACGGAATATCAGAACCGCCTAAGCACCGAGCTACAAACTCATATTCAACTTATTCGTGGTCTACCAAGCCTGTTTGCCGTCAATCAGCATTTAACGCAGAAACAATTTGCGGAGGCTGTCGGTTATTTGGTGAATAACGAGTCAGAAATTCGCAACATTGCTGCGGCGCCGGACATGATCATTAAGTACATGTATCCGGTGGAAGGCAATGAGCTCGCCATCGGCCTGGATTATCGTAAAGAACCTGAGCAGTTTGAGGCTGCTGACAGGGCCAGACGCACGCGTGAGCTTGTGCTGGCAGGGCCGCTTGAATTAAAGCAGGGAGGAACAGGGTTGGTGACTCGTGTACCTGTGTTCTTAAACGATGAAAATACAGGTGAAGAATATTTTTGGGGGCTCATTTCAGCAGTTATTGATGTCGATAAGTTTTTTAGTCACGTGGGTTTGAAGGATCCCATGCCGTTTAAACTGGCAATACGTGGTAAAGACAGCCTTGGTAGACAGGGTGCCGTGTTTTTTGGGGATCCGGCATTGTTTCAGCAACCGACGCTGATACAGACCCTCAAATTGCCAGAGGGAGAGTGGATACTCGCTGCCGAACCTAAAGGTGGTTGGTCAGGATTACCCCAAAATTACTGGCAGCAGGTGGTAGCGATCTATGGCATTGCTAGCATTGTTTTTTTATTGTTGGCAGCCATTATTCGCTTTGTGTTGGTGGCATCTATTGCGAACTATAAATATCGCAATCTGATTCAATCATCACCAGTGCCTTATGTGTTAATGGACAAACAACAACGAGTGACGTTTATTAACCAGGCCTTTAAAGAAACCTTCGGTTATTCGCTGGAAGATATTGAGTCTCTACCAAATTGGCGCCAATTAATTGCTCAGGTGCAGCAGCAGCGAGAAAAACTGAAGCAGGATTTCGTAACTGAAGTGACTCATATCAGCAGCATGAGCAATGCCTTTGAGATAGAAATTCAGACTAAATCAGGTAAATCGCGTGTTGTGCTGGTTAGTTCTTCAGTCGTTGAAAATACCTTTGGTGATGAAACGTTACTGGTGATATATGACATCACTGTACGTAAGGAAGCGGAAGAACAGTTACGGTTTTCATCACGCGTATTCAATCAAGCACACGAAGCCATCATGATCACCGATACCAGAGGTGTGATTACCGATGTTAATCCGGCGTTTTGTAACATCACAGGTTACAGTCGTGAAGAGGCAATAGGTCATACACCTCATTTATTGAGTTCCGGTAAACACCCTCCTGAGTTTTTTCAGAACATGTGGAAATCAATAACGGAGCATGGCTATTGGCAGGGTGAGGTCTGGAACTGTAGAAAAAATGGTGAACTATATGCTGAACTGTTAACCGTCTCTTCCTTAATGGATGATGACGGTACGACGCGACATTTTGTCGGGTTGTTTTCTGATATTACTCAGGCAAAAGAACAGCAGGATATTCTTGAGCTGATGGCGCATTACGATGTGCTGACAAAACTGCCTAACCGCGTCTTGTTCGCTGATCGTTTTTCACAAGCAGTGGCTCACTGCAAACGCTCTGGCAGCATGCTGGCCATCTGTTTTGTTGATCTGGATGACTTTAAACCCGTTAATGATACTTATGGTCATGATGTGGGTGACCAACTACTGGTCGAGGTGGCTAACCGATTAAAAAGCAATGTGCGGGAAGAAGATACGATTTCACGATTTGGTGGGGATGAATTTGCCATTATTTTTCGTGATGTTGAGTCAGTCGAAGAGTGTGAAGAGATGCTGAAACGCATTCATCAGTCGATTGCTCAACCCTACCACGTGGATGATTTACGCCTGAACATCAGTGCATCAAGCGGGGTCAGTTTTTACACTCAGGAAAATGATGATCTTGATACTTTATTGCGTCATGCTGACCAAAGTATGTATCAGGCTAAATTATCTGGCCGTAATCATTATCAATTATTCAACCCGGCCGACAATCAGTTGAATATCGAAAAACAACAGCTACTACATGATATTCGCCAGGGCTTGCAAAGCAATGAATTCCGATTGTTTTACCAGCCTAAAGTCAATATGACGACTGGCGAGGTGTTTGGTATGGAAGCCTTGATCCGCTGGCAACATCCAACACGTGGTTTATTAACGCCGCTGAAGTTTTTACCACTGATTGCCGACAGTGAATTAGAAATTGAAATGGGGCAGTGGGTTTTGCAGCAAGCGCTTCAACAACTGCAGCTATTACATCATGCTGGCTATCGCATCTCAATAAGTGTCAATATTGCTTCTTACCATTTGCAGTCGGCTTACTTTGTGGAAACTGTGGAAGCTATGCTGAATCAGTATCCGGATATCAGCACAGACTACCTACAGCTGGAAATTGTGGAAACATCCGCATTGGGTGATATCGGTGCTATCACCAAGATCATCAGAAAATGTAGAGACTCTCTTGGTGTTTCGGTCGCTTTAGATGATTTTGGCACGGGTTATTCCTCTCTGACCCATTTACGTCATTTGAATGCGGATACCATTAAGATTGATCAGAGTTTCATTCGTGACATGCTTGATGACCCCCAGGATTACACCATTGTGGATGGTGTGACCGGACTGGCGGAAGCCTTTAATCGACAGGTTATCGCGGAAGGGGTGGAAAGTGTTGAACATGGTTTGATGCTATTGCTCATCGGCTGTGAGAATGCACAAGGCTATGGCATTGCTAAGCCGATGCCGAGTGATGAAGTGCTTCCCTGGCTAGCACATTACCATGCTGATCCTCAGTGGCTGGCTGCGGTGGACTTGCTGCTCTCTCCCAGACAAAAAGCCTTGCGTTTTTTATCTCTGACACTGGAGCGGTGGCGAAAAGTATTTTTAAGTAATTTTGATCAAAATATTGATTCTGCCATATCAACACAATGGCCGATAATGGATATTCATTACTGTCACTGTGGTACATGGATTGAACGTGTTAAAAATCAGAATCTATTTGAAGAATCCTGGCTCGATGAACTTGCGAAAACACATCGGGAATGGCACACACTGGCTACTCAAATGCGAGAGTATGCCTTAGCTGAAAAAATGTCTGATGCCATAGCTTGTGTTGAAGACTTTGAGAAGATCTATCAGCGATTATTGTTCATGATTAGCGGTATCGAGAACGATATATTTTTCATTGCAAGAGAGCCTGGTCAGAACTAACTCATCACAATTTCAGTCTCAATAGAACTTGAATGAAAAGGGTGAAACAAAATGCGGTTTTTGCTTCCAATAGTGATGTTGCTTCTCAGTGCGTGTAGTAATTTGCCTGTGGCAATAAAAGAAGCCCCTTCGCCTGATTGGCAATTGAGTCAGGTGGCTACGCAAGCAGAACAGCATAAGGGAGATAGCATTCGCTGGGGAGGACAAGTGGTGAAAGTGGAGAATGATGATAACGGTTCCACCATCCATGTCGTTCAGTTTCCACTCAACAGTTTTGGAAGACCCGATAGTGATGGTGTCAGTCAGGGCCGCTTTCTAATCCATTCAGATAGCTTTATCGACCCCTACATCTATAAAGCCGGTACATTAATCACGGTAGCGGGGATTGTTAAAAACAAAGAGACAGTCACTATCGATAAAAAATCGATGAGCTTACCGGTAGTGACGGCTACTCAATTGTATCGCTGGAGTAAGAATGATTACTCACGTGATCCTTATTGGCGAGGTCATCCGTACTATTATGACCCCTTCGCCTATGGCCCGTATTACGGGCCAGACTTACGCCCTTCATGGCGTTATTATGATGGCTACTATTGGTAACCTTATTCGACTATCTCAATTAAGGTTTCACCGGGTGTAACGCGGTCGGCTTTTTTCACATGCAGTGCTTTTACTGTGCCAGAGATATTAGCCAGCAACTCGGTTTCCATTTTCATGGCTTCCATGACTAACAAGGCTTGGCCCGCTTCCACTTTGTCACCTTCCTGCACCAGAACATCAACAACATTGCCTGGTAGTGGTGCCGTGACATGTCCAGGATCTGTCGCTTTCTTACGACCACCAGCATTACTGCTGCTATCGTTGACATACTCGTTTAAGGCCTCGAAAGTCACTTCTTCGGGCATGCCATCAATAGAAATGTAGAATTTGCGTTTACCGCCACCGACGTCACCCACACCTGTGATGGCGATATCGTAGCTTTCACCATGGACATCGACTTTAAATTCAGTGGCAATGCCTTCTTTATTATTGCTGGCTTCAGTCACCGGTAATAATGGCTCTGGTTTCAAGGTACCTTCAGCACGTTGTTGCAGGAATTCACGGCCAAGATCAGGGAACATGGCAAAAGTCAGCACATCTTCTTCAGATTTCGCTAAGTCACCGATATCGGCTCTCAGCTTATTGAGCTCAGGTGATAGTGCATCAGCGGGACGAGACTCAATGACTTCTTCGTTACCAATCGCTTTTTTCTGCAATTGAGCATTAACAGGTGCGGGTGGCTGACCGTAACCTCCTTGTAAATAACGTTTCACTTCATTGGTGATCGTTTTATAACGCTCACCGGCTAACACGTTATATACCGCTTGAGTGCCCACAATTTGTGAGGTTGGGGTAACCAATGGTGGATAACCCAAATCTTCACGGACACGTGGAATCTCCGCAAATACATCACGAATCCGGTCCAATGCGTTTTGTTCTTTTAATTGGTTGGCGAGATTTGACATCATGCCGCCAGGAACCTGATTGATCTGTACTGACACATCTTCGCCAGTGAATTCACTTTCAAACTGATGGTATTTTTTGCGAACTTCGCGGAAATAGTCAGCAATTTCGGATAACAGGTTAAGATCAAGCCCGGTATCCCAGTCTGTATTACGTAGGGCTGCCACTTGCGACTCTGTGGCTGGATGACTGGTACCGCCTGCAAATGACGAAATGGCGGTATCGATACGATCCACACCTGCTTCAATTGCTTTCAGCTGACATTGTGCTGCCAGACCTGAAGTGGCGTGAGAGTGAATGACTAACGGTAGATCGACTTCCGATTTAATTGCTTTAACTAAGTCATAGGTCGGATAAGGGGCTAATAAACCGGCCATATCTTTGATGGCAATGGAGTCTGCGCCCATGTTTTGCAGATCTTTGGCCTGTTTTACGAACAATTCAGGCGTGTGAACCGGGCTGGTGGTGTAGCTGATGGTGCCTTGAGCATGTTTACCGGCTTTTTTCACCGCTTTCATCGCGGTTTCCAGATTGCGCAGGTCATTCAGCGCATCAAAAATACGAAATACATCAATACCGTTTTCAGCCGCACGTTCGACAAAAGCACTGACCACATCGTCAGCGTAGTGACGGTAACCCAGCAGGTTTTGGCCACGTAATAACATTTGTAACCGGGTTTTAGGTAAAGCCTGTTTTAACTGTCTGAGTCTTTCCCAAGGGTCTTCTTTTAAATAACGAACACAGGCATCGAACGTCGCGCCACCCCAGACTTCCAGTGACCAATAACCGACCTGATCGAGTTTGTCACAGATAGGCAGCATATCGTCAGTGCGCATACGCGTTGCAATAAGTGATTGGTGGGCATCACGCAGAATGACATCAGTAACTTCAATTTTTTTCATAAAATCTCCAGCAGTGTTTAAGGCTTACCAGCCTGCATGGGCTGCAATTGCAGTGGCCAAAGCCAGCGCCACTGCGCTGGGACGTCGTTTATTCGAATAGTTGAGTAATTCCGGATGGTTAGGCACAAAACTTGTGTCGAAATGACCAGAGCGGAAATCGGGATGATTGAGAATCTGCTTGTAATAATTCTCTGTGGTTTTAATGCCGTGCAAACGCATATCATCCAAGGCGCGTTGACCACGACTAATCGCATCTTCCCAATCCAGTGCCCAGACCACCAATTTCAGACACATGGAGTCGAAATAAGGTGGAATTTCATAACCGGTATATATTGCTGTATCAACACGTACACCCGGACCACCTGGTGCGTAGTAATGCGTAATACGTCCGAAACTGGGCAGGAAATCATTTTTTGGATCTTCGGCGTTAATCCGGAACTGTAAGGCATAACCGCGATAGGCGATATCTTGCTGGCGGTAGCTTAATGGTAGGCCAGATGCGATGCGCAACTGTTCACGCACAATATCAATACCTGTAATTTGTTCGGTAATGGTATGTTCTACCTGAACGCGGGTATTCATTTCCATGAAATACACTTCATTACCGGTCAGTAAAAACTCGACCGTGCCGGCATTTTCATAATTCACTGCTTGAGCGGCTTTGACAGCAAGACCGCCGACATAATCACGTTGTTCAGGAGTGAGCTGCGGACTGGGTGCAATTTCAATCAGTTTTTGATTACGGCGTTGAATGGAACAGTCACGCTCGTATAAATGCACCACATTGCCCTCGCTGTCAGCCAGGATTTGAACTTCAATATGGCGCGGATTCACGATACATTTTTCAAGGAAGACTTCAGCCGAACCAAAAGCTTTTGTTGCTTCAGAAATGACACGTGGATATTGTTGACGCAGCTCATTGGCACTGTCACAACGGCGAATACCACGACCACCGCCGCCAGATGTGGCTTTGATCATTACCGGATAACCCACTTCTTCAGCGAGGGCTAACGCTTCGTCTAAATCGGCCAAGTTGCCGTCAGAGCCCGGTGTAATAGGGACGCCGGCATCACGCATGCTGTCACGGGCTGCAGTTTTGTCACCCATCTTTTCGATGACGCTGGATTTCGGCCCAACGAAAGTGATGTTATTTTTTTCACATAAACGAGCAAATTCGGCATTTTCAGATAAAAAACCATAGCCTGGATGGATAGCATCGCAGCCCGTTTCAACCGCTAAGTTCACAATACGCAATGGGTCAAGATAACCTGCCAGTGGATCATCGCCGAGTGAATAGGACTCGTCTGCACGTTTTACATGTAAGGCATAACGATCGGGTTCGGTATAAATAGCAACTGAACGGATGCCCATCTCTGCACATGCGCGGACAATGCGCACGGCAATTTCACCACGATTGGCGATTAACACTTTTTTCAACATGAGCTACTCCAGATTGAATCTAGGAAATAGGCTAGAGTAATTCATACATAATGAAAAATTGATATAATTTTGATTAGTGATAAGTAATTACTTATATATAAGGTTTCTTCATTTTTATGTCATTGACTTTACAGCAATTAATCAGTCGACTGTCTTTCCGTCAAATGCAGGTATTCCTGGCGGTATACCAACAACAAGGTTATGGAAAGGGGGCAGAAAGTTTAGGCCTGACTCAGCCAGCCGTCAGTTCACAAATCAAAAAGCTCGAGTCGGCATTAGGCCAGCCGTTATTTGAATATGTCGGTCGTAAGCTCTACTGCACACGTGCGGGGGAGCGGGTTGCTGAACATATTGAAGCCATTTTTGAGCAAGTGGCGAGTCTGCAAAGTGATCTGCATAAGCTTGAGGGGAAATTGTCAGGTGAACTAAATCTGTGTGCGGTCAGTTCAGCTCAATACGCGGTGCCGCATTTATTACGCGGTTTTTTACAGTTGTATCCATCGGTAAACGTCAATCTGAATATTGTTAACCGAACGCAGGCGATTGAAAGGCTTAATGACAATAAAGAAGATTTGGTGATTATGGGGCTGGTGCCTAATGATCGCTCATTATCGTCTTTACCCTTTCTCGATAATGAATTAATACCCGTGGTCCCTGTTCATCATCCGCTGGCGACAAAAAAAAATATCCATCCCCAGCAGTTTCTTGATGCGAAGTTACTGAGTCGTGAATCTGGGTCGGGCAATCGTCTGGCACTTGAGCAACACTGTCAGCAGCAGCGTTTATCACTCAATGTGACCATGCAGTTTGGCTCTAATGATGCATTGAAACATGCGGTTTTAGCGGGATTAGGTGTGTCAGTATTGCCGAGATTGAGTGTATTGTCAGAATTGCGTCTGGGCCAATTG
This sequence comes from Methylophaga thalassica MP, assembly GCF_000214595.1. GTDB lineage: Bacteria > Pseudomonadota > Gammaproteobacteria > Nitrosococcales > Methylophagaceae > Methylophaga > Methylophaga thalassica. The sequence goes on from NZ_AFIG01000001.1 coordinate 446,601, forward strand.
GTAAGTCCGGTTATTAAAGGTTTTCCATTACGCCGCAGTTGGTGTCTGGTGTCACCGCAAGGCAAACATGCGACGCCTGTTACTCAGGCTTTTTTAGAATATATTCAGACTAACCTGAAAGAAATTCATCAATATTTTCAGTCACTTGATATTGTTTAGGGTTTAGTTAATAACTCGTCAATATTGATCTGGTGATTGGCCCGTTGAATTTTAGATTGCAGATAAAGATGGTTATGACGATTAGCAAAGACACCGGTGGGCCGGGTTCCATGCACCTGAATACCGGCATTTTCCAGTTGCTGGCGTTTATCCGGATTATTGGTCATGAGCATAATCTGATTAAGACCTAAGGCATTGAGGATGTCGGCCGCCGCCTGATAATCGCGTTCATCGACGTTATGGCCGAGTTTAAGATTGGCGGTAAAGGTGTCGTGCCCCTGTTCTTGTAAGCGATAGGCATCCAGCTTTTCATAGAGGCCAATGCCTCGGCCTTCCTGACGCAGATACAATAAATAACCACCTTCTTTATTAAACAAACTCAAGGCTTCCTGCAATTGCGGTCCACAATCGCAGCGTGCTGAACCCAATGCATCACCTGTGACACATTCTGAGTGCAATCTCACTAATGGGTGCTGTGGATCCGGGCTGCCGAGTTTTAACGCAAAATGTTCTTTGTCATCTGCTAAACCTGAAAAACTATACATTTCTGCCATTGCTTCACTGCCATCAGCCAGAATGATCGGCAACTGAACAGTTGTCCGAATCGCCACGGGTGACGTGTCTCTGGAAGATTGAAAACAGTGTTTAATTCGTCTGAGCAACGCAGTGAATAGGTTAGGGCGGTTTGTGTTCACAATGTAAGGCAACGTTAAATAAAGCAATCGGCAATTTTACTGCATCTGACTCTTTTTAAGAATAATTTATTGAAATAACGGAAGGTTTTCCCGCTCTGCCATAGCCAGGACGATCATCAGATTGAAATATCTCTGACGCATACTAAGGGATCGGCAAATAAACATGATGAGGCGTGTTGCGTGCAACAAATCAAGCAAACAGAGCATATATTCCATTTAATTTATGACTTGCTGAATCGTCAGGAACTAGTAGAAACACTGACAATGCGACAAGAAAATAAAGGTAAACAGGCTTTGGTCGAATTGCTCACCGTAAAACAATATCAAGGTGAAATTCAGCAATTGTTAAATCGCTTACATCCATACGATATTGCGAACTTGCTTGAGCAATTACCCCCTGTGCAACGTTCTTTTATATGGCAACTGCTTGATAGCGAGCATATGGGGGCCGTATTGCTCGAGTTATCCGACAGTTTACGGCAAACATTATTAGCAGAACTAAACCCGACGGATTTGATTCGGGCAGCATCGCATCTTGATACCGATGAAATCGCCGATTTAATGCAAGAATTACCCGATGAAGTCGGTCATAGTGTTTTATCTTCATTACCAGAACAGCAGCGTGAAAATGTCCAGTCCACCTTACTTTTTCCTGAAGAAAGTGTCGGTGCATGGATGGAATATGACTTTACCGTGGTATTTGATCATCAAACCTTAGATCAAGTGTTACGTGAATTACGGCAGAAAGGGAAGTTGCCAGATGAGTCGGGTTTTATTCTGGTGATTAACTCGGCAGGTTTATTTCAGGGATTGTTGCTTGTCTCGGATTTATTAATCAAATCTGGTGAGTTGCGGGTGGCAGACAGTATGTTGAAACAAGTCCATATTTTTCATACTACCGACTCTGCTGATGAAGCAGCACGTGATTTTGAGCGTTATGAACTATTGGTTGCTCCGGTCATTAATGCGCATCAGAAACTGGTTGGCGTATTGCGTGTCAGCTCCTTGATGGATTTACTGGAAGAACAGTCCCAGCGTCAGTTTCTGGCTCAGGCTGGTTTATCGAAAGAAGAAAACCTGTTTGACCCGATGATGAAGTCAGCAAAAAACCGTTGGCCCTGGATTGCGCTTAATCTGGTGATTGTATTGATTGCTTCCCGGGTCATAGATCAGTTCCAGACCACCATCAGCAGTATGGTGGCGCTAGCTGCATTATTGCCGATCACCGCGAATATTGGCGGAAATACGGGCAATCAGGTGGTGGCGTTAGTGATTCGTGGTCTGGCATTAAAACAGCTTGATGCTAATAATCTGCGGCGTCTCTATATAAAAGAGTTTTCCGTGGCTGCTGTTAACGGTTTGATATGGGGAAGTCTGACCGGATTGTTAACCTTAATTTTGTATCATAACCTGGGTTTAGCTTTTGTGATGATGCTAGCGATGTCATGCACGATGGTGTTAGCGGCATTAATTGGGGTCAGTATTCCATTGATTTTAAAAAAGCTGAAACAGGATCCGGTGCTGGGCAGCAGCATTATTACCACCGGAATGACGGATACTCTGGGGTTTCTGATATTTCTAAGCCTGGCTTCTTTGCTTTTACCGACGTGAATGAAAGGTGGATATTTTATCTGCACTCAGGAAAATCCTGAGTGATCAAAAGAAAAATACGCTATTGCGATTTGTTACAGGCTCGTAATATGGGAACCGTACTAACAAACACAAAGCGAGGTGATTATCATGTGGACTAAACCAGAATATTCAGACATGCGTTTCGGTTTCGAAGTAACTATGTACATCTGCAACAGATAATAGTTTCTCAAATCGAGAGCAAAAAAGCCCCACTAGTTGGGGCTTTTTTTATGCCTGCAGAAAAATTATCTACGTAAATTTCCTGATATACATGAATTCAGATAGACCCTAAGCTGAGCATCAGTTTCTGCATAATGAAGATAGGGTGGCTTTATGTTCAAGGTTGGCACAGTCAAACAAATCTGGCGGTATCCGGTCAAAGGGATGGCGGGAGAACAGCTTGAACAAGGTTATTTAGGCGAAAATGGTTTAACCGGTGATCGTATCTGGGCATTGCAGGATACACAGCGGCAGGAAATTCAAAGCTGTAAGTTTCGGCCTCAATTATTGCGTTGCAGTGCGAAGTGTCGGCGTGGTGATGCGAGCGGACCCGACGATCAGGTCGATATTACTTTTCCTGACGGCGCAGTGATTGGCAGTGATGAGCCGCAGGTGAATCAGTTGCTGACCCTGTTGACGGGCTTCGATTCCACCTTGCAGCCGCTCAAACCCATTGAAGAACAAGATTTCTACAAACGTTATAAACAAGACGATCACACCTGGCTGGAAGAATTAAAAGCCACGTTTGATCGGGAGCCGGGAGAAGCTTTACCAGATTTGGATAACTTGCCCGAACAAGCCCAGGAATATGTGTCCTTGCCCGGCACATTTTTCTTAGTCACGCCTTTTCATCTGCTCACTACGGCCACTCTTGATTATATGAAACAGCTTAAACCCGAGTCTGATTGGGCTGTGGAACGCTTTCGTCCCAATATTGTTATTGAAACCTTACCGGGGATGGAAGGCTTGGTTGAACAGGCCTGGTTAGATAAAACGATTCAGATTGGTCAGACTTATGTGCAATGTTGTGGCACAACACCACGTTGTGGAGCGATCACCCGACAACAGCGCCATATTCCCACAGATACAGGCATGCTTCGAACCATTGTGAAGCAGGCTGATCAGAATCTGGGCGTTTATGGTGTGATTGCTGAAGCCGGTATAATCCAGATTGGTGATGAGGTTTTCCTTAAATGATGCGCTTCACAGCCCATTATTTTTCAACAAAAGCACGCTCGATTACATAGTCGCCAGGCACACCGATACGAGGGGAAACCACAAATCCTCTTTCATCTAGTAATGCCGCTGTGTCATTTAACATTTGTGGGCTACCGCAGATCATCGCTCTGTCGTGGGCAGGATCAAGCGGCGGTAAGCCAATATCTTCAAACAGTTTGCCACTAGTAATCAGATCCGTCAGTCGCCCCTCATTTCGGAAGGGTTCACGTGTCACGGTGGGATAATAGATCAACTTCTCTCTGACCAGCTCACCAAAGAATTCATTCTCAGGTAATTCTTTTTCAATAAAGTCGGCATAGGCCAGCTCACTAAGATAACGCACCCCATGTACCAGAATAATTTTTTCAAAGCGGTCATAGGCTTCAATATCCTGAATTACGCTGAGAAAAGGTGCGAGTCCGGTGCCGGTTGAAAACAAATACAGGTTTTTACCCGGTTTGAGATCATGAACCACCAGGGTGCCTGTCGGTTTTTTACTGACTAGAACTTCATCACCTACCTTTAAATGTTGCAGGCGTGAGGTGAGTGGCCCGTTGGGGACTTTGATGCTGAAAAATTCCAGATTTTCATCATAATTCGGGCTGGCAATACTGTAAGCACGGACTAATGGCTTATTGTCGACCTCAAGGCCAATCATCACAAATTGACCATTTTCAAAACGCAGACCCGGATCACGAGTCGTTTTGAAGCTAAACAGATTGTCATCCCAGTGATGTACGCTTAATACGCGTTCGCTTGCAAATGTACTCATCGTTATCTCTTTTTATGAAAGGGCATTGGTTAAAGTTGGCACGGCATCAAACAAATCAGCGACCAAACCGTAGTCAGCCACTTGGAAAATCGGTGCGTCAGGATCCTGGTTGATGGCAACCACAATCCGGCTGTCTTTCATACCGGCCGTGTGTTGCACCGCACCAGATACGCCGACAGCAAAATACAGTTCAGGTGCTACTGTCACACCTGTTTGACCGACCTGAATTTCATTCGGTGCATAACCTGCATCCACCGCTGCTCTGGTCGCGCCCAGTGCCGCACCGAGTTTTTCAGCCAATGGATTAAGTAAGGCATCAAATTTTTCTGCACTGCCTAATGAGCGTCCGCCTGATACCACCACTTTGGCCGAGTTCAGAGCAGGTCTGTCTGACTCAATACGTGACTCGCTGATCCAGCGTGTTTTAGTGAAAGGCGCTACTGCTGTAATAGTCGTTATTTCAGCCTGACCATTTAATTCAGCCGCGGCAAACTTGCTGCCACGCACTGTCAGAATTTGGCGTGTATCACGACTTTGTATAGTGGTGTGTACATTACCGGCGTAGATAGCACGCAGGTAACGATTGTCAGATTGAATGTCCAACACATCGGATATCATCGCTACATCATTGAGTGCCGCTACTCGAGGTAAAACATTGCGACTAAATGAAGAATGGGCAGCAATCAAGACCTGATAATCAGTGATTATCGAGTTAATTTGATTGCTGACATCTTCTGCGATCGGATGGGCAAACTGCTGCGCATCGACATGTAATACTCGACTGACGCCATGAATCGTGGCGGCCTGTTCAGCAATCTTTTCAGATTGGTGGCCTAAAACTAACAGGTGAACCGGCTGTCCCCAAGATTGAGCAGCAGTCACAGCATGACGAACGTCGTTATGTAGTTGCTGACCATTATGTTCTGCTAAGACTAATGTGCTCATAGTTCAATTCCCTCTTTTGCGCGTAGTTGCTGCAATAAAGCATCAACACTATCGACTTTGATGCCAGGCTTACGTGCAGGTGGTTCTGCCACCTGTAATAAAGACAGTCTGGCGCTAAGATCTGATACCAGATCTGCAGCCACGAGTGTTTCAATGGGTTTTTTCCTCGCCTGCATCAGATTCGGTAATTTGACGAAACGGGGATCATTCAAGCGTAAGTCCGCCGTGACCACCGCCGGCAACTGCAAGGCCAATGTTTCCGTACCGCCATCTACTTCACGGGTGACAATGGCTTCATTAGCTTCAATGTCTAAAGCCGAGGCGAACGTGCCCTGAGGGTAATTCAATAATGCGGCAAGCATTTGCCCTGCCTGCCCGGCATCATCGTCAACGGCTTGTTTGCCCAGAATAATCAGGTCTGGCTGTTCCTGTTCTACAACGCCTTTTAATAGTTTGGCGACTTCCAGCGATTGCACTTCAGCCTCATGTTCGACTAAGACGGCACGATCTACTCCCATCGCCAGTGCATGGCGAAGCACATCCTGATTAGCGGCTGATCCTATCGATACAGCAACAATCTCAGTGGCTTTTCCCTGCTCTTTCAGGCGAATAGCTTGTTCAATCGCATTTTCATCAAAGGGATTGGCACTCATTTTGACGCCGTCGATATCCACATTGGAACCATCGGCTTTGATGCCGACCTTGATGTTGTAATCCACTACACGTTTTATCGCGACTAAAATTTTCATCACATTTCCTCTTAAGGTTTGCTGAGCATTTTATAGTGGCGTACAATATTTGTTAAATTGATTATTTAGATATTATCTATCTAATAAATAGATATGTAAAAACATGAAATTCAGTCTAAGACAACTCGAAATTTTTGTTGCTGTCAGTCGAACAGGCAGTGTGTCCAAAGCGGCTCAGGCCGTGTTTCTTTCACAATCTGCAGCGAGTACGGCGCTGGCGGAATTTGAGAAACAATATAATGTGCAACTGTTTGACCGGGTCGGTAAGTCCTTACGAATTAACCAGGCGGGTCAGCAATTGTTACCGCATGCCGTGGAGTTATTAGACCGCGCCCAGGAGATTCATAACCTGATGGAAGGTCATGCTGGTTACGGTCTGATGAAAATCGGCGCGACACTGACCATTGGCAATTATTTGGCGACGTTGTTGGTCGCTGAGTTTTTACATGAGCATGACGATAGCCGTATTGAGCTGCAGGTTCACAACACCAAAACTATTATTGAACAGATTGCTAATCATGAACTTGATCTTGGTCTGATCGAAGGCGGCTGTCATCATCCGGATATTGAGGTGGAAACCTGGATTGCTGATGAATTAGTGGTGTTTTGTGCTCCGCAGCATCCGCTGGCAACGAAGAAAAAAGTAACTATGCAGCAGTTACTGGCCGAGCCATGGATTTTACGGGAGAAAGGGTCGGGCACCCGGGAGACCTTTGATCGTGCTTTTCATAATTACCATTCTCAGCTCAATATTCGTCTGGAGTTGGAGCATACCGAAGCGGTGAAACGTACGGTTGAATCGGGGTTAGGCATCGGCTGTATTTCTCGTTTGGCATTAAAAGATGCTTTCCGCCGTGGCAGTTTAGTGCCGGTGAATACACCCGCCTTAGATTTGGGGCGCTACTTTTATTTTCTCTGGCATAAGCAGAAATATCAGACCACTGGCATGCGTGAGTTTTTGGCTTTGTGTAAATCGATTACCGCCGATGTCTCTCGTAGTGACGAGGTTAATTTAACGCGAATAATTAAGGAATAAATCATGCAACGCGATGTAATGAATTATGACTTATTGATTGTCGGGGCTGGGCCAGCAGGGCTGGCTGCGGCTATCCGGTTTAAACAATTAGCCAATGATGCAGGAAAAGAGCTCAGCGTCTGTGTGTTGGAAAAAGCGGCAGAAGTCGGTGCACAAATTGTGTCTGGCGCGGTGATTGATCCCATCGCTTTAAATGAGCTGATACCGGATTGGAAAGAAAAGGGCGCACCATTAAAAACACCCGTAAGCGATGATAAGTTTCAGTTTATGACGGGCAATAAAGCCTGGACGATTCCCCACTGGCTGATGCCGCCCTTGATGAAAAATAATGGTAACTATATCGGTAGTCTGGGTGAACTATGCAGTTGGTTAGCCGAGCAGGCTGAACAGCTCGGTGTGGAAATATATGCCGGATTTTCTGCACAAGAAGCCTTATATGATGAGGAAGGTAATCTGATTGGCGTCATTACCGGAGACATGGGTAGAGATGCCCAGGGTCAAGAAACAGCACAGTTTGTTGACGGCATTGAAATTCAGACGCCTTTTACTTTTATTGCAGAGGGAGCCAGAGGGTCGCTGGCCCGTCAGTTAGAGTCACATTTCAAGTTGCGAGATGAAAACCGACCAGCCAAGTTCGGCTTAGGCATAAAAGAAATCTGGCGTATTCCAGAACAGCAACATCAGCCAGGTTATGTGAGTCATAGTTTTGGTTGGCCATTATCTGACGATACCGGCGGTGGGGCATTTGTGTATCACTACGGTGAGCAATTAGTGTCTATTGGGATGGTGGTGCATTTAGATTACAGCAATCCTTACCTGTCTCCTTTTGAAGAATTTCAACGGTTTAAAACTCATCCGGAGATACGGTCGATGTTAACGGGTGGTAAGCGTCTTAGTTATGGCGCCAGAGCGATTAGTGAAGGTGGTTTGCAATCTCTGCCCGATCTGATTTTTCCGGGCGGTGCATTTATTGGTTGCAGTGCAGGTATGGTGAATGTAGCTAAGATTAAAGGCAGCCATAATGCGATGAAATCTGGCATGTTAGCAGCAGAAGCCGCTTTTGATTATTTTGCTGCCGAGAGTGAGGGTGGTAAGCGTTTACTTATGGAATATCCCATTAAGTTAAATGACTCATGGGTTTGGAAAGAGCTGGAAAAGGTACGCAACTTTAAACCATTATTGTCACGGTTTGGTAATTTGGTAGGCGGCGCACTGGCTGGCGTTGAGCTGTGGTTAAGCGCTTTACATATTAAGTTTCCATGGACCTTAAACCATCAGCAAGCCGACCACGACAGTCTTAAGCCAAAAAGCCAGGCGGAAAAAATTGACTACCCGAAACCGGATGGTGAACTGACCTTTGATCGGCTGTCGTCAATCGACTTAAGCAATATTGTTCATGATGATAATCAACCTTGCCACCTGCAGTTAAAAGACAAAACGGTACCGATCAGGATTAACCTCACTAACTATGATGCACCAGAGCAACGTTATTGCCCGGCCGGGGTGTATGAAATTATCGAGCAGGCAGGTGAACCCTCATTACAGATTAATGCTCAGAACTGCATACACTGCAAAACCTGTGATATCAAAGATCCAACCCAGAATATTGTCTGGGTGCCACCAGAAGGTGGTAGTGGGCCGGTATATAAAGGCATGTAAGGGTGATACTGACTGACACCAACAGAATAAGAGGATGATGTGATGGCAGAAAATGATGCAAATCCAGAAATGGATGAAAAAACCTATGAGTTAGCTCAGCTGGTGTTTCAGTTAGTGCGCGATGGCAAAGCGGACGAGTTAAAGAAATCACTGGAAATGGGCTTGCCGGTGAATATCCGAACTGGCAACGGCGATAGTTTGTTGATGTTAGCCAGTTACAACGGTCACTACGACATGACAAAACTATTATTGGCGCATGGTGCCGACCCAGAACTTGCCAATGATCGTCAGCAAACACCGTTAGCTGGCGTGGCCTTTAAAGGCTACAAAGACATTGCTGAGTTATTGATTGAGCATGGGGCTAATGTCAATGCGACCACACCGGATGGCAAAACCGCACTGATGTTTGCTGCGATGTTTAACCAACTCGAAGTGGTGGAGTGTCTTCTGACGCATGGGGCTGATGCCAGTATGATGACGGATGAGGGCAAAACAGCCTTAATGTTGGCTGATGCCATGGGGGCTGCTGACACCCGGGAACGGCTCAGAAATGCCTGATACGCTTTGCCTGGCAAGTAGAGATAAATTGGTGCAGCGAACTGAATTGTGTACTATTAATTTATCCCATCAAGTAAAGAATGATTCCGATGTCATCAGTTAAGACGTTTCTGTTTCGTCACCGCCGCCTGATTATTAGCCTGCTGAGTTTGAGCGTGATTTACACGCTAGCCGGTTTTTATCTGCTGCCCTGGCTGGCTGAAAAGCAGTTGAAAAATACATTAGCTCAACGCTTACACCTGCAGGCTCAAGTGCAGGAGATACGTTTTAATCCCTATACTTTCGAATTAAGTGTGACGGGATTGGATATTAAAACCAAAGAAAATGAGCCGCTTGCAGCATGGGAGTCGGTTTATATCAATGTTGATCCGAGCCAGTTAGTTAAACGCAATATTCTTATTCGTAACATTGATATTGATGGTGTTAACCTCTATTTCGAGCGTGATTCAGATACAGAAAATACGCTGACAAAGTTAGCCACTACATGGCAGGAAACCGCTCCAGAGCCGGATGCTGAACCCACTTCCACTGAGCAAGCGGTTTCAGAAGAAGGTGAGCCGCTATTTAATGTCGTTTTAGATACGCTGAGTTTTGAAGAGGGTCAGCTGCATTATGTCGATAATGTGCCAGCCGAAACGTTTAAAACGGAACTGTCACCCATTAATTTCCAATTAAAGAATTTTTCTACCAAAGCAGGTGAGACAGCAAACACCCGCTTAGCTATTGCGCTTGAAGATAAAGCCAACTTAACCATAGCAGGTGATTTTTCCTTATCGCCACTGAGCCTATCGGGTCAGCTCACCTTAAGTCAGTTTAACCTGCAGACACCGTATCGTTATTTTAAAGCGCAGTTACCTGTTGAGTTAAAGCAGGGGGTGGTGGATATTAAACTTGACTACGATTTGAACCTGGCTGGAGAACAGCCCAACGTCGATATTAACAACACCACTATTCAGCTTTCTAAGCTGGATGTATATCAGCCGGGCATCACAAAAGCGTTAATCACTGATGGTCAGTTAAACGTTGAGAACGGGCATTATCAATATCCGGAAAATCAATTAACGATGGATAATGTCGTGGTGAGCAATGCCAAACTGGCTGCATTGCATAACAAACAGGGCGAGATTAACTGGTTGCAACTCATCGAAGCCTTGCCCAAATCTGACACCGAAGAGACAGCGTCGTCAGAAGAGACACCCGCATTTAAATTAGCTATTGCTGAAGTCGAACTGAAAGATGTTGCTCTGTCTATTGAAGACCAGCAGCCGGAATTAGCCTCAAATATGACATTAAATGTGGCGGCGAGCCTGAAGAATCTGAGTTTGGCAGATAATCAGAAAATGCCCTTTACCAGCCGTATTAAAGTCGGTTCTGGTGGTGAGCTATCTGCTGATGGTGAATTGCAGCTATTCCCTGTGCTGATGGTGACCGCAGACACGAAAGTCGACCAGCTATCATTGAAACCGCTGCAGCCTTATATCCATGAATATGCCTATGTCAGCCTGCAGGATGGGCAGATATCCGCCAATGCTTCACTCAAAAGTAATACAGATGATGCTTTATTGGTCAAAGGCGACTTAGCCTTATCCTCACTGCAGATAGATAATCAAAACCTGAAAGAGAAACTGTTCAGTCTGGAGAAATTATCCGTTAACACCATCGATTTTTCGCTGAAAAATAAAGACTTGGCAATTTCAGATATTGAAGTCAATAAGTTGTATAGCCGTATCTTTATTAATCAAGAAGGCGTGACTAATTTACGTATGTTGTTAAAAGAGCAGCCGACTAAAACAACAGCGACCACCGCTGAAACTAAAGCTAAGGATGACCCTTATAAAGTGTCGATTGGACAGGTGAGCATTAAAGACGCCAGTTCACGCTTTACCGATGAAAGTCTACCGATTGTATTTGATACCCAAATGCGTTCGCTGGATGGTGAAATCAGTGGTTTTTCTACCCAATCCGACCAAGCCGTCGAGTTGAACCTGGAAGGTCAGGTACAAGAGTTTGGCATGGTCGAAATCAAAGGCAGTCTGGCACCGTTTAATATTACGGAGAAAAGTAATGTGGTGCTGTCATTCAGCAATCTTGATTTGCCAGCGATGAGTCCCTACACCATCAAATTTGCGGGTAGAAAAATTGCTGATGGCCGTGCGGATGTGAAACTCAATTATGCCATCCAGGATGGATCGTTAAATGCCAATAACAGTCTGGTGATTCGCGATATTCGTTTAGGTGAACGGGTGGAATCGCCGAATGCAGTAGATTTGCCGCTGGATCTGGCGGTGGCCTTATTAAAAAACAGTGACGGGGTGATTGACTTAAGTATTCCGGTGACCGGGGATGTGAACAATCCTCAGTTTGAGATGGGGCCGGCCATACGTAAAGCCATTTTTAATGCGATCCGTAATATTGTGACCTCGCCTTTCCGTTTCTTGGCTAACCTGATCGGAGGCGATGATCAGCCAGTGAGTGATATTCGTTTTGCTGCCGGACGAGCTGAGCTGACACCACCACAAAAAGAAGCCTTATTAAAACTCACAGAAGCCCTGGCACAACGCCCACAATTAACACTGGAAATTCCTGCACCTTATGCAGAAAGTATTGATCGTCAGCAACTTCAGCTAAAAGCGGTGGAAGAGGACATCGAAACAGGCTTAAAACAAACGGATGCTGAACAGCAATTATTAGAACGTCGGAAAACCGTATTAGAGCGTTTGTATACGGAACAAGCTATAAGCCCTGACTTATCTGTGCTGAAACTGGAGGTGATGGCTAAAAATACGGCGGCTGATGACCAAGACCCGTCTATCGATTTACTCGCCTATAACAGCAAACTCAAAATCGCTTTAGTCGCTAAAAAAACGGTTTCTGAAGCCGATCTGAAGCAGCTCGCACAAGCCAGACAAGATGCTGTGATGGCTTATATAAAACAGCAGGCAAAACTCAGTGATGCGCAACTCTATGCTGATGCTATCAGCGCGGTTGATGCCAAAGACGAGGAAGTCGTGATGCGCTTTGATTTGCGCTCGCAATAAATCAAACACGACAGAGACGAGAATAGTAGAGCGATTTACAGGCTTAAAAGCTGACTTAGAAGATGTCTATGCCACGTTCCATACGGCATCCTGTTAAAGTATGCACTGATATTAATAGCCTGTTAGTTGGCTCCCGCCTTTAGGAAAAATGTGTGACGAATAATGACGTTTTAAGACGAATCCGTTATATCCTCGACGTCAATGACGCGACGATGATTTCGATTTTTGAACAAGCCGATATGACGGTGAGCCGCGACGATGTGCGCCAGTGGTTGAAGAAAGACGATGATCCTGAATACCAATCACTGAATGACAAACAGATGGCGACCTTCCTGAACGGATTGATTAACCATTTGCGTGGTAAAAAAGAAGGCGAGCAACCGAAGCCGGAAAAGTCGCTCAACAACAATATTATCCTCAGAAAGCTCAAGATAGCCTTTAACTTACAAAGTGACGAAATATTAGATGTATTGCAGCTGGAAGGTTTCAGCCTGAGCAAGCATGAGTTAAGTGCGTTTTTCAGAAAGCCGGATCATAAACATTTCCGTGCCTGTAAAGACCAGGTGTTACGTAACTTTCTACAAGGCCTGCAACTGAAATTTCACCCAAAGAAAAATGATCTTGAGGGCTTTAGCTGGCCGTCACTGGATGATAAAGAGAAGTAAGTTTTGACGAGTCCTCAATTCTTCGACTGCATTGTGATTGGTGCCGGTGCAGCAGGTCTGATGTGTGCGGCTACCGCCGGTCAACGTGGACGCCGGGTATTAGTGTTAGATCATGCGAATAAGGTGGGTAAGAAAATCTTAATGTCAGGCGGTGGTCGTTGTAATTTCACCAACCTGTATATGGAGCCGGATAATTATCTGTCGGCAAACCCCCATTTTTGTAAGTCGGCATTAAGCCGTTACACCCAGTATGATTTTCTGGAGCTAGTCTCGCGCTACCAGCTGGCCTACCACGATAAAGGCGCGGGCGAATTATTCTGTGATGATAAAGCCAGAGATATCCTGAATATTTTATTAGCAGAATGTGAAACGGGCGGTGTCACCATTCAAACTGATACCGCCATTACAGCCATCAGCAAACAAGACAATGAACAGTTTGTCATCGATACGCCGCGAGGTGAGTACCAGTGTCATTCACTGGTGATTGCAACGGGTGGCTTGTCTATTCCTAAAATGGGGGCCACTGGCTTTGGTTATAAAATTGCCAGACAATTTGGCCTGAAAGTGAAAGAGACCGAACCGGCGTTAGTGCCATTTACGCTGAGTGATGCCTGGTTAACCGTGGCGCAGGAGTTAGCCGGGGTATCCATAGATATCAGTGTAACTTGTCGTCAGCAAACCTTTAATGAAGCCTTGTTATTTACGCATCGAGGCTTAAGTGGGCCAGCCATTTTGCAGATCTCAAACTACTGGTACAGTTCGGATGAGATCACGATAGATTTCTTACCAACGCAATCAGTGGCAGAGTTAATTGAACAATGGAAAACGGCTGGAGAAAAAGCCACGCTGAAAACACTGCTGGGGCATTATTTACCGAAACGATTTGTGTTGACATGGTTAGGACTGATTGCTGCAGATTTAGGCGATAAATTGGTCAAGCAGTTATCAAATCAGGAAATAGAGAAGCTGTCACAGTTTTTCCACCACTGGACAATCAAGCCTTCCGGAACAGAAGGTTATCGCACAGCGGAAGTCACCCGCGGTGGTGTTGATACGGACGGCATTTCGTCAAAGACCTTTGAAGCCAAGACCACAGAAAACTTATATTTTATAGGTGAAGTGCTGGATGTGACTGGCTGGTTGGGCGGATTTAATTTCCAATGGGCATGGTCAAGTGGTTGGTGTGCAGGGCAATATGTGTAAGCAGGATCGATTAACGCAGCAAATAGACGCGATGTTATTACGCCATGAAACAAGCGGTATCTCTACAGAAGCTTGATAAGAACATTAACGGACAACGTCGGTTACGGGCGTGTCACGAATGTGATTGGGTGTCTGCTTTACCACGACTTCATGCCGGAGAAGTCGCACAGTGTCCACGTTGCCAACATATTCTGGTAAGACGCCATTACCGTCCGGCCCAACGCAGTCTGGCTTTAGCCATCAGTGCTGTCATCGCATTATTGATCGCGGTGAGCTTTCCCTTTGTCAGTTTTTCGATAAAAGGCATTGGCCACAGTATCGAAATCGAACAAACCGCTTCGATGTTATTGAGTTTTGAGCAGCCTATTGTTGCCATTGTGGTGGCACTGACTATTATCATTCTTCCTGCGCTGTATTTGTTTTCAGTGATCTGGTTACAACTGGTCTTGCTGTTTTCAGAACCAAAAATAAAACACCGGCAAATTGCGCGCACCTTAAAACATCTGGATAGCTGGATGATGGCTGATGTGTTTATTATCGGTGCATTGGTGAGCTTGTTCAAAATTGCTGGCATGGCCGATATTCAGCTGGGTATCGCCTTTTGGGCCTACGCCGTTTTTGCGTTTTTATTATTGATGACAACACGTTCTATCGATGCCGACTGGATGTGGTTTGCGATTGCTGGCGAACCGCGTGCGCCGGCGCAGACCAGAACCGGGCAAGGAGCCTCTGAACAAGGGCT
This sequence comes from Methylophaga thalassica MP, assembly GCF_000214595.1. GTDB lineage: Bacteria > Pseudomonadota > Gammaproteobacteria > Nitrosococcales > Methylophagaceae > Methylophaga > Methylophaga thalassica. The sequence goes on from NZ_AFIG01000001.1 coordinate 461,672, forward strand.
GACGGGCTGTCCGACCTGTGGTTTGATTCATACGCTTAATGAAAATGGCGATAATCATTGCATCCGTTGTGGCGAGCCTCTTCATGCACGTGCACCTAAAAGTCTGCAACGAACTATGTCATTACTCATCACCGCAACTATTCTGTATATTCCAGCCAATGTCTATCCCATTATGACTACCACCACCTTCGGTCAGGAAAAAAACAGTACCATCATGGGGGGAGTGATTGATCTGATTCAACATGGATCCTGGCCGATTGCACTAGTGATTTTTATTGCCAGTATTTTGGTGCCGATAGGCAAATTACTCGTCTTGTCGTGGTTATGCCTGACCGTCAATAATGCTCATCAGCTAAGCCAAATGACGCGTTTGAAATTGTATCGGATTACCGAATTTATCGGTCGATGGTCTATGGTAGACGTGTTTGTGGTGTCGATTCTGGTGGCCTTGATTCATGCTGGTGACTTAATTTCTGTCACCCCCGGATCAGCCGCTCTGGCCTTCGCTAGTGTGGTTGTACTAACCATGTTGGCAGCGATCACCTTTGATTCACGATTAATTTGGGATAACCCTCAATCTGAGTTACGATCTATGCGGGGCAAGAAAGTATGACGGAAGATATCTCTAGTACTGACACAACAGACGAATTAGATACTGCGCGTGCCAGCAAAGCATCAAGCTGGTCACCGATTTGGATTCTTCCTATTGTCGCGGTATTAATCGGTGCCTGGTTGGTTGTGGATGATTATCTCAGCACCGGGCCACTGATTAATCTGACGATGAGTGATGCTGAGGGCATTGCTGCTGGCAAAACGCTGATTAAAACACGTAATGTGGAAATTGGGCATGTTGAATCAGTGAAGCTTTCGGATGATTTGCAATACGCTGTGGTCAAAGCCCGGATTGACCCCGATGCAGCATCAACCCTGGTTGAGGACACACGTTTCTGGGTTGTAAAACCGCGTATTGGACGTGAAGGCATCAGTGGTTTAAATACCGTGCTGTCCGGCGCGTATATTCAACTTGAACCTGGTAAGTCAAAGCAGGAAAAGCGTGACTTTGAGGTATTGGATCAACCACCGGTGTCACTGAGCGGCGATGGAATTCGTATCAGTCTCGACAGCCCTCTGGGAATTTCGTTGAATCCCGGTGACCCGGTCAGTTATCAGGGCCAGATTGTTGGTCGGGTGGAGAAAGCTGAGTTCTCGGCCAGTGATCAACATATGCACCATGAGTTATTTATCGAAGCACCCTATGATGTGTTGGTCACCAAAAGCACCCGCTTCTGGTCTTCTTCTGGTGTCAATATCAGCCTTGATTCGAAAGGCTTTAATATCAACCTGGCCTCACTTGAAACCTTATTAAGCAGTGGTGTCAGCTTTGGTGTTTTACAGGAAATGGAAAATGACAAAGCGGCGGAGTCAGGTGATGAGTTCACTCTATACCCGAATCAGACCGCAGCCCAACAAGCGAGCTATGATCACTACATCGAATATGTGTTGATGGTGAAGGATACTGTGCGTGGTTTGGCAGAAGGTGCGCCTGTAGAGTTCAGGGGGCTGCGCATTGGTACAGTACAAAGTGTGCCCTGGGAATATAACTCCAGAATGCGAAATGGTAAGGATGGTTTTGCTATTCCGGTGCTTATCAGACTCGAGCCTCAGCGGCTGGGTGATTTCCATGATGGTCTGCTTGAAGAGTGGAAAGAGCGTATTGATCGACTGATTAAACGTGGTCTGGTCGCTACTTTAAAACCGGGTAATTTACTTACCGGTTCGATGTTTGTGGATATCAATATCGACAAAACACCCGGCATGCCTGAGATTAAAACCGCCATGTTCAGAGAGCGACAGGTGATTCCGACCAAGTCATCACAGCTCGCGCAGATGGAAATGAAAGTCTCTAATTTACTCGATAAGTTAAATGGTATCGATGTACAGCCTGTTTTAGATGGAGTAAATGCTAACTTGAAAACTTCTCAGGCGTTGCTGCAAGAAGTGCAAAAACTGGCAGTCAGTATCGATAACTTTGTGAATAATCCTCAGACACAAACCATACCGGATAATGTCAATCAGACGCTGACCGAATTAAGAGAAACGCTGAAAGGATTGTCACCCGATGCACCGGCATATCAGAACTTATCGCAAAGTATTAAGAGTCTGGAAGGTTTGATTAATGACATACAGCCCTTGGTGCGGACGTTGAATGAACAACCCAACGCACTTATTTTTAATCGCACCGAGCAGACGGACCCACAACCCCCTGCTGCTCAGCCATAAATTCAGGAGTCTGTTGTGAAACGATTTTTTATTGGGATGTTATTCATATTGCTGACCGCCTGTGCCAGCCAGCCTGTGACGCAGACAAATTTCTATACTCTGCCTGTGACTCAGGCGTCAGAGCCGGTAGTGTCTGATAAAACGGTTTTTATTAAACCGATTATTCTGGCTGACTTTCTCAGCAACAATGGGGTCGTTTTACAACTGGATGACATCACCATTCATTCTGCTCAATACCATCAATGGGCTGAGCCGTTAACAGATCAATTGAGCCGCGCTTTACGGGACCGACTACAGGCGGCACAGTCAACTTATCGGATTGTGAACCTGCCGTCATTTGCCAAGCAAAGCACCTATCAGTTGCAGCTGGAATTTGACCAATTTCAGGGACGCTTCGATGGCAAAGCGGTGACCAGTGGTCATTGGCAATTGATGAATACCGCTGGAGAAACACTCAAAACACAGCGATTCAGCCTGACTCAAGACCTGCCAGCAGAAGGTTATCCGGTGCTGATCCGAGCCTTAGCCACAAATCTGGATAATTTAGCGGCTGAGATAGCGAAACAATTACCTTAAATCAGTTAGTCCTTATTCACTTCGCGTTTATCAATAAACATCAAAATGATTTGCCGATCGGTATAGATATCGTTTGAACTATGCTGACGAATACCGTCGTAAAAGGCTTTGAACTTTGGATCACGTTGTTTAAACCCTTCGATATCCTGGTTTAACACTTGTGCCTGAAAAGCCGTTGGTGCCGTATCAAAATGGCGTGATGCACAAAATACTGCTGTGGATTGTCCCGCCTTCTCAGCCGCTGTTTCATTAGCAGGGTTGAACAGGCACTGCTGATAATTCTGCTCTTCAGCATTTACAAGTGAAGTAAAGAAAAGGCTAACAACAGCAAGAAAAAGAGCGTGGACTTTCATCATGACCTCATCGAGTTAGATTGATTATAGATAATGACTTGTGCGCAATCTAAATTGTTCCAGTCTGATGTTGGGTTTTATGCTTCAACCCAACGATGTTTTGTATTTTAGAGGGAGTCATTTTATCAAGGCCCTATACTGCAAGCTCACCTACGAACTGTTTCTGAAGAATGAGATGAATAGTCACTATAGAAATGTATAGATTGGTACTATCAGAGACGATTCCATTAGCTGTGTTTGGTGCGACTTAAAGTTTTATATTTTCAAATGAGTCTGTACAGTACAAATTAGTAGCATTTATTTTTGGGGTTACCTTATGAAGGTTCTGGATTATTACGATAAATTCGAGTGTATTGGTTCTGATTGCGAGGATACCTGTTGTAGCGGCTGGCAAGTCAGTATCGATAAAAAAACATATCGAAAATATAAAAATATTTCAGATCAAAAATTCCGGAAAGAAGTGCTTAATAATATCGGCCCAGACAGACAAAAGGTCACCGGCGCAGAGTATAAGATCAAGCTACATGATGATGGTTCTTGTCCTTTTCTGAATGAAGACAAGTTATGTAATATTTATAAAAAATGTGGTGAAACATACTTGTCCGATACCTGCACAGTCTTTCCCCGCAGACCAACGAAAGTTTTTAATCAGTCACACTCAGCTCTAAGCTTAGCTTGCCCTGAAGTCACACGCCTGGCTATTTTACCTGAAGCCCCTGTACAACTAATTGATATTGATATGGCTAGTGTTCACGGCCAAAGACTACAATCAATTGAATTAAAAATAGGCGCACATCTACCAGCTAATGCCCAGGAAACCTATGAAGCGATAAGGACCGTCTCATTCCACATCATACAAATGCGGCAAATCACCCTGGATGAACGTTTATTTCTCTTAGGTTTCTTCATAGATAAACTTGATGCGGGTTCAAAAACAAACAGCTATATTTTGATGAATCAGACCATCGTTGAGTTCATTGAGGCGCTTGACTACCCAGACGAACTATTAAAACCATATCGACAATTCGACTCAAATCCACGCCTGAAGCTCGAATATTCTCTTACGATGTTGCTTACAGATTATCCAAGAGCGGCTAATCCTCGTTTGGCAGAATGCCTGGACTGGTTAAATGAGGGCTTGGATATTAACTACAATGAGTTTGATGTAGATAAGATACTCGAGAAGTATCAAATTGCGGACGAAAAATATTATCAGCAGTTTTTACATGAACGCGGCTATTTTCTGGAAAATTACTTAATCTCTCACTTGTTCCATTCTGATTTCCCTGTATCAAGCCAACATGGTTTATTTGATAGTTACCTTAGATTGATTACCTGCTTTACCAATATTCAAACGACTTTGATAGGAATAGCCAGTTATCATCAGAATATTGATACAGCCCATGTTCTGCAATTAATACAAAGCTATGAGCGGTTTATCTCGCACAACACTAAATACCTACCCTCGTTGTTAGAAAAATTAAAAGATTTGAAGTTTAATTCTTTGGGCGCAATGATGCTTTTGCTTAAGCCATGATCTAATTGTTGGTCTGTTTGTTGGGTTTCATGTTTCAACTCAACCTAGGGATGTTATCTTGGGCCCTGCTCAAATTGAGGTAATTGATCTACTGTGTTGTCCCATTCAGCTTTGCTGTTCATAAAAATATGAGCGTCAGGTTGAATAGTTATGCTGCTGTCTAAACAACCGGCAGGTACGACTAATAAACTGTCGTTCATTTGTGTCTGCGGTAAGGCTGAACCACAGTTTTTGCAAAAGCTTTTTGTATGGCGGGTGCCTGGTAAGGTGTATGTACGGATGTTTTCTTCCCCCGACAGCCAGATCAGTTTGGCGGATTGAGAGAACAGATTGGAAGCATGTGCTGAGCCCGTATCTTTTCGACAGTGGCTGCAATGGCAGAGATAAAAATGTTCAAAGTCGCCTTTGATTTCAAAGGTCACTTTGCCACATAAACATGCGCCTTGATGTTCCGTCATAGCTTTTCCTTCGTTTTTTCTGACACGTTTTGTTTCAACCACATGCTGATATTTCTCACTCTACCATTAGGGAGAGTGAAGTAGTGAAGTAGGTTGGGTAGAGCCCTAGCGAAACCCAACGATGGGATAGACATTATCGGATAAGCTTGTTTGAGCTATGCTTGTCTGGGGTCGTGCTTAAATTCAATCTAATGGATAATTATCTACTTCACACGCTGCCGCTTGGGCGTTCATTTAATCGAATCACGTTCTTCAACTTAAGCTCTAGCTTTTTTGAAAATCTAGTTTCGCCTTAATGGCGAGTCAGGGAAATGTTTGCCCATTTCCCTAACAACCCTAGGGCACCCCGCAGTGCTGGCCTGCGGCTTCACTCGTCATAACATTGATTCAGGCGGTCGGCTAAAACTCGCTACGCTCACAAATTTGTCTGGAACAAATTTGGACGCCGATGGCGCCCAAAGGGTGAGTGGCATGGATGCCACGAATCAAACACTAGCCTCCCTCAGACCTGAATAAATGTCATTCCTCATCAGCACAAACGGGGGATTAGAAAAAGCCCCATTTTCCCGTCTATTGCCGCTAAAAATTGGCTTCATTTTATGGGTTAAGTGGGCACGTGTTTGAGCGTAGCGAGTTGGTGTCCACGCCATAAAATGAAGTTAATTTTTAGATGTAAGGCAATATCGGGTGCCCTTTTGTTTGGTTCGTTTATTTTGGGCAAACAAAATAAATGAACGCCCCAGCGGCAGCGTGTGAAGTGAAAAATAGAATAGTGTTTGAGGCAATGCTCTAACTTAAGCTAGAAAACATTTGTTGGGTTTCACAGGTTCAACCCAACCTACATTTAAAATGAGCAAGCATATCCTAAGGCGAAACTGGCACTCTGCCCAAGCTACAAAGCGTTGATTGCTTTGATTCAATCATCAACGAGGCAGGGCGATAAACGTGCCATCATTTTGTTTGGTCATTTCACGCATGAGCACGCTGAAACGGTCGGTTGTACCGGGTGAGATAAAACCAATGGCATGAATTTTTGCCAGCCTTCTGCCGGAGGGCAGCTTTTTGTTTTGCTGAGTAATGGCATCAATGACTGGGTCGTAACTGGAGCCGGTGTAATCATCACCAAACACATAAATGGATGTGGTGATATTGGCCTTGGCATATTTTCTTAAAGCGGCGGTTAAGCCTTCTACCGGACTTGAGTTAGAGACCGCATTCCACTTTTTAAACAATTCGATCACGCTTTTTCGTCTGGCTGGCGTGTCCGGCATCCATTGACCATCGTAGCCGGAAATCAGCGACTGCCCCATATCATTAAGGATTTGAAAACCTTTCACTTGTGGGTGAATATTCAGCACATTGACGATTTCCTGAGACACTTTGCCCCAGATGTTTTTCATACTGCCTGAGGTATCAACGATAAACACCACATAGTCACTATCAACAGGAATCCCGCCGACATCTTCATCGCGGGTTTTATTGGGCTTTTGCGGTGTTTTTAATGAGGCTTGTTTTAAACGCTCTTCCACTAAACCCAGCCCAGCAATGCTTTCTGCCGTGGCGGCTTGTTTTTGATTTAATGCTTTTAATTGCTGCTGCAGTGCTTTTGAGGCAGCAGCGGCTGATTGTTTTTGTTCAGAAATTGACGACAGAACCTCAAGTTTTTGATTCATTTCCTGTTGAATCTGACTGACCGAATTTTGCAGTGTGACTAACTGCGAGAGCATCGCACTGACATCTTCTGTGCCAGCAGTGGGTGCCGCGTCGACATCGGTTTTGGAGATCAGAATCAGCATCACCACCGCACCAAAGCCGCAGGAAATAATATCCAGAAACGACAGGCTGAAAATGTCGATGCCTTTATCGCGATGCTTCATGGCCAGTTACTCGCCGGGCTGATTAATAAACCATCCGAGCTGGATGCCCAGGCCCAATACTCATAAGCTGCTTCCGGATCACCTTCCAATGGCAGCAGGATCACATTCTTTTTCGCCTGGGTCAGACCACTTTCGTTAATACTCTGGCGGAACAGCCGTTTTCGACACTCACCGGAAATGGTTTTGGCATTACTGGTCAGGGAGCTACAGCCAGAAAACGGATTCAGACTCTTATAGTTGGATTCGCCTTTGGTGGGCAAACCATCGGTGATGACATAGATATCGCTGGGTGACAGTTTGTTAACGGTGTTTAACCCTTTCTGCAGATTCGTCGCGCCGGTAGGAATAACTTGATTCAAACTGCTCATAATGCCGGACACGCTGGCACTGCTGGCGGACATCCAGCCGGTGCCGCCTAGCTGCTTAGTGTCTTCACTAAAGGCGATAACGGCAATCTGACTGTTTTTCGGCGCACGTGCTAATAGCCAGGCGACCACGCGCTTGGTGCGTTGCCATTTAGCGGCTGAGACTTTTGCCTGATCAGAGCTACTTTTGGTTTTGATGATGTCGAGCAGTTTTTCATTGGTCATCGAGGCACTGACATCGACTAAGATCGCAATCTTACTGCCTTCCATTTTCAGACCGAGCAGATAGTTTTCTTCGTTGACCTGCTGTGTTTCTAGCAGATCTTCTTTTTTCGGCACTTTGATCTCGGTAATACTTTTCTTGAGTTGGTCGAGATTGGACTGTGCTGTTTGAATTTCACTGCTTTTATCGTTGAGATCGGCTCGCTGTTGTTGCAGGCTCTGGCTTAAAGCGGACAGGTCGATATTCTCTTTTTTCAGTTGCGAGGTGAGTTCATCCAAGCCTTTCTGGGCGTCATCACGCGCTTGTTCCAGACTGCTGATATCTTTTTTCAGGTTCTCCGTTTCTGAGGGCGATGACTCAATATTCTGTTTAACCAGCATAAAAACCAGAATCACCGCGCCCAAACCGCAGGACATAATATCCAGAAAGGCGAGGTTTAATCCTTCAGCTTGTCGGTTTTTACGGGCCAACGAAAATCACCGAATGCGACGAAGCAAAAACTTATCACAATAATCCTGCGTATCGACGATTTGGCTGTCTTGCAGGCGTTGTAACTGATGGAATAAAAACATTAAAAAGATACTGATCAGCAAGGCGACTAAGGTGGAGTTAAAAGCAATACCGAGACTGTCCGTCATCCCCGAGATGTCACCTGCGAGTGCTTTATCCGCCTGAGATAAAGCCTGACCGATACCGCGAACGGTACCGATAAAACCAATCGAAGGAATCGCCCAGATCAAATAACGAATCATGGTATTTTCAGAATCTTGTTTGACGGCTAACGCTTCCAGGTTGCTTTCGATCGCATCCGACAGGTTTTGCACATTATTGGTTGAGCTGTAGCGCCAAAGAGAAGAGCGTAAAGTCCGCACCAGCGGTGATTGCATACAGTCCGCTGGGATTTCAGTATCCAGCCGATGAATAATCGCATTCACATCCAGAGTATGTTTTGCATCAGTATCCTCAGCTTGTGAATGGGCATCTTTAATCAGATCCACGCTGAACAAATACTTGGTTTTGAGAATATTTCGGTAGGCACTGAGGATCAGATAACAGCCCCACAGCATCAGAATAAAACAGATTTCCTGCTCGTAATCTTTGATAATCACGGCAATATCGCGCGGTGCAGTTTGTCCCTGACTGACGGCAAACTCAATCAGTTGTGCTGCTTCTGGGCGAACATAACCAATGTAAAACAAATGCACGACAACGATAGAAATCAGTAATGCCGCAAAACTTTTCAGCATATCTTTCATGGTTTAGATATCCACGGGAAAGGAAACAGGAGAGTTCAAACTAATAATAGGTTTGCCGGCATAAACGTTTTTCACCATCATCAACGCCAGCAGAAACAGGGCAATGGATAATACAATCACCAACGATTTTTTAAGTGTTGCCATATTAATGACCTCCGTAAACATAACGTCCGAGCCGGAAACCTAAGTCATCGCGGCCCTGACTGGCGCCATCCCGATACGACGCCCTTAATTTTGAGAGTGTGCCTGAACGCCAGTTAGCGCCTTTCACAACATGCTCATCACCGGCTGATTTATCCAGCGTCTGAGTATAAACAAGCCCCGGTTTAGGTACAGTAAGTGAGTAATTATCATGTGTCCATTCACTGACATTGCCGCCCAAATCAAATAAACCTGATAACTCTCTGTTCATCGACATCACCGGTGCCATGCCAGCATAACCGTCGTTATAACGTGGCACATAATGTGTCACCGAGCCTTTAGCTGATTCATCCGCTATATTCACTGCTTTAGGGGGAATGGTTTTGTCATTACCCCAGACAAACAGTGTTTGAACCGGGCGGCCGGCTTTTCTGGCTAACCATTCCCACTCGGCCTCGGTCAGTAATCGATAACCATCAGCTTGATCATTGATTTGCGTGACCTGATTACCATTGATCTTATACACCACTGTTAGGCCTTCAAGCTGACTCAACCAGTTGGCGTAACGTACAGCATCTAACCAGGTCACGGATGTGACCGGCAAGTTCGGATTACCTTTGTGGCTTTTATCAAATTGGGCATAGGCAGCATTCGTCACTTCATGCACCCCAGCATAAAATGGGCGGTTAATGGTGACTTTGCGGATAAACTCATTGGCCCGTTGTCCCGGCTCACTGCGTTCAGCGCCCATAATGATGGTGTCGTTTGGTGTGAATAACATCATCTCGCCGCCGGCACGGGTTTTATAGCTTCTGGGGGCTTCTTGCAGCCGGGCTTGTTTTTCAGTCAGTAAATTCACTGAGACGCTGCTGGTCGATTTTGCTGTCGGTGTTATCGTGCGAATTTCAGCTCGGTAGCCGTCCAGACTAAAGCCGATAGTCTGTGGCAGTGCATCCAGCGTTAAGCTTAATGGCGTTTGTCCAACAGGCTTATTATTAATGGTGATATTCGCTTGGGGCGTGGACTCTATCACCACCTTGCCCATTTCTTTTTCTAAGTTGAACTGCAGTTCGCTAGTTTCGCCCTGCTTAAGATTAACCCGCTTGGACTGGGAGAAATAGCCTGGTTTTTTGTAAGTCAGTACGTTGTTTTGATTGGCGTCCACTTTGATGACATTTTGTAATGGCGTATCAATACCATTGACGGTCAGTGTGCCGCCCTCAGGTAACGCGGTGAGATTGACCTTTGCACGCTCTGCCTGCAGTCGATATTGCCTGTTTATCTGTGTGCTTGTCTGATTGATCTCGACAGAATCAGTGACGGTCTCAAACCCCGATTTAGTGATGTCGAGCTGATGTGGGCCGCCGGGCAGGGATAAGGTTAAAGGCGTATGCCCCTGTGCTTTTCCATCGATAGAAACATCTGCCTGAGCGGGTGTGCTGCTCAGTGATAACTCACCCATGATGGGGGTTAAGTTAAGTGTTTCTTCAATCTTCTGCGCGGGCGCTAAGCTATATTGCCGGGTAACAGGCTCATAAAAAGGGTGACTGGCCTTGATGGTGTAGTCACCATTCTCAAATGATTGTTCAAACGTATTGGCCACGGTCGTGAGTTTGTCATTGATATACCAGCGGGTTTTATTGTCTTCCAACCCGGTTTTCAATATGACTTCAGCAGGTAAGGGCTGCAAGGTGATTTGTGTTACTTTGCCAAAGCCGGATTGAGAAATCAGCTGTGTTGCTGTTTGGTAGCCAGGCGCAGAGGCTTCTACCTCAGCGGTGTCAGACAAACTATATAAATGATGATCCAGTATCAGAGCGATGCCACTGTTGGTGCTCAGCTTCGCTTCAGTGCTGATGGCTTCAGGCAAGACTTGAATGGGTGTCGCTCGCGAAGCAATGAGTGTCGCAAAAACAATGCAGGCAACAACGATAAAACCGAGGCTGAGCCATAACAGCATACGCCGCTGTCGACGTTTAGCAGCCTCAATGGCCTGATTAAATTCGCTCATCGGCAATCACGGTGACTTGATAATCGCTACGGTTCAAAGGGATCTGCACCTCAATCAGCTTGGAGCGATAACCCTCGCGTTTGCCTTCAAAAGAGTAGGTGCCAGGTTTGAGCTGAATCGTTTTACCTGTCGTTTCGCCCACTTTCCCCACCCCGCGAACGGAGACGAAGGTTTTACCATCGGAAATCACATTCACGTTCACCGGGGTATTCACGGCATTGATGGTGGACTTCAAGTGTTGAGCCGATTTCGCCAGAGATGGACTCTGAGCACCAAAAGACTCGGCCTGAATCACATTGATATCAGCCGTAGCTTTTACCGCTGGATTACTTAGACGATAAGGGTTTTGCAATAAGCCCTGAATATTTTGGTCGATCTCCACAATCCGTTTGGCCTGATTTAAGCGGTCGATAAGGTCTTTATTGGCTGGCCGTTCTTTTAGGGCAGCGCTTAATTCCTGTTTGGCAGTTTCCCAGTTATCGGCTTGTTGTGCCTTCTCAGCCGCGACAATATGCTGGTTGAAACGCAATTGTGACTCCAGTTGAGCTAATGCCGATTTCACTTCTTTATTTTCAGGTCGGGAAGGGTAAATTTTTTCTGCCTGACTCAGTGCCTGTCTGGCTTTTTCAACCAGCTGCTGTTCAATCGCTTGATACGCTTGAGATATGGCCTGGTTAAAACGTGACTCGGCCAGCTGTGTGCGCAGCACCTGGGCGCGCTGTTTCATCTCTTCTCGATCGGGTTCGATTTTCAGTAATTCTTCAATCAGAGACAGCTCTTTATTCGGATTGTTTTCATTTTTAGCGACACGAATCGCTTCATTCAGCTCAACTATTTGCGGGATGTTTTCTATTTTTTTGGCCAAGGCCTGAGCATCTGCTGAATCTGCCTTTTGAATCAGCGCGTTATCTATCGCCAGACGGGCGGTTTGATAATCATAATTGTCATATGCCTTTTGCGCCTCCTGCATGGCTTTTTCAAAAGCCGCTTCGCTGTCAGCCAGGGTTTTCTCAGCGGTTTGCGTCAGCGTATCAATGGCTTGTTTCGCTTTGGCATATTGCCCGGTGCCAAAGGTATCAACGGCGGTTTTTTCCTGGTTTTTTATGGTCTCGGCGAGGGTTTTATCCCAGCTATCAATATCGATTTTTTCCAGCTGCGGTTTCAGTGTATTTTCATAAAAAGAAAACGCATCCAGATAGGCTTGGCGTAATGCAGCAATATCTTCTTCGTTTTTCGGTTCTTCGACTTTTTGTGGTACGGGTTGTGTGTCTGACAGTGTTTCTTCAGTTGATGGTGTACTGTTAAATCGAACATTATTAAGGCTGAACAACACTAGCCCTGTTACCAGAATAAGTGAGAGCACGATAATCACGCCAATGAGCAGGCGCTGTTGTTTCGCCTGCTTGGCTCTGCGTATTTCTTCGTTGATCATGGCGGCGTTTAAAGCGCTTTATCAGGTGTCGATTCAAGCTCATACATACGTGCCATGAAGGCACGCCATTGCTGAAACTGCTGTTCCATATTACCGGTCAACTTGGTGCTTTGATTTTCAAACTCAATCACTTGAGGTGACATTTCCAAATCCAGTGACTGGCCCAGCTCATTGATCGCATCCTGATGGAATTTGGCTTCTTCACGCGAAGTAATACCACTGGTAATTAACACCGCACCGCCAATCCCTCCGGCGATAGTGACCATATCCCTGCCCAAGTTATTGTCATAACGGCTGCCATTTGAACCTACCGCCACCGCCGCAGCAATTAATAAGGCGCCACCCACAATTTTCATCAGACTTTTATTCTGTGCTTCTTGTTGAAGTTTCAGTTCTGTCGCACTGGCTTTTTGCCAGGTCAGATAACTGTCATCCATTTTCTGTGAAAAAGCGGCGTAGTTAGGTTGCAGGTTATCAACAAATAATTGTTCTTTAACGCGAATCGCTTTCACTCGTTCATAAAGCGGATCCGCTTCACTCGGCATGCCTTTAAGTTTAATTGGCGTGGAGCTGGTATCCATATATTCATCAAAGGCTTTGTCGTTAAAGCTGGCACCGAAGCGTAAATCAGCAATGTGTTTTACCGTGCTTAAGTCCGATGGTTTTTGTTTCAGTAAGGCTTTGACGATATCAGCCGCTGCTTTATCAAATGCCGGATCATAAGGATCCTTATCGGTATTTCTGGGATTTTTGTAAAAGCCATCTCCCACCTCGTAGTCGATATTGTCATCCAGCCACTGTTTGCCACTGGCATCGACCACTTGCATATCAAATTCCACTTCCAGGCCATTTGATTCAACAATATTGCCTAAAACATATAGATCACCTGAAGCGGTTTTATCAGGTGTGACTCGAACCGCACCAAACTTGCCAGTATCATCGAGCGCTTTTTTAAGTTTATAGGCGAAACGATTTGCTTCAGCCCGACGCAGTTCCGGCCATACACCTTCTTTTTCATAATTGGCCGCTTTGTCAGAAAGACCGGGTGAGAACACTGGAATAACCACGTCCATTTTTGGGCCGCTGTAAGCCGTTTTCGACATATCTTCACTAAAGCTTGAAGACGATCGCGGTCCGACATTCACACCTGATCCGGATGTAGTAGCACAGCCCGTCAGCACATGCAGCATGACCAGCAGGTAGACCAGAAACTTGGATGGTTTTCTAAAACGATCAATGTTCAACGTTCATACCCTTATATTTTCTGTATTCATCCCAGAGCTTTTTGCGTATCTCTGGGTCGGTTTCTGCCTCGGCGGCGACACGGATCTGAGCAGCAATGGCATCATCATTATCCGCTGGTGGAATATCTTCCGGAATCTTACCATTCTCAGCGACACTGCCTGAGGCAGATATCTTACCTGAACCCGATTCAGTTGATTCTTGTGTATCTGATGCCGCTGCCATAGCTTCGTTAGAAGGCGCTTGTTCTGTGCCTTGCATCATGTCACTGGCTACTGATTCGGTACCACTGGCACCACCTGCTAAACTTCCATTGCCGGTGTCACCACCGCCGCCACCTGAACCGGAGCCAGCGCCAGCACCTGAGCCATTACCACTATTAGCTGAGGATGAATTGGATGAGATGGAGATATTACATAACTCAAAGCGATTGAGAGAATCACTCAGCGCCTGTTCCATACGGGCCAGTTTTTCTGCTCGGGTCAACGCGGGATTATCCAGATAATCCACACTCACATTTTTACAATCCGTTGTATTGCTTGCGGATTCATCCGCCTGACTCAGCCCGGAATAGAGCATAGAACCCGACGCAATGGTGAGTAATAAAAAGACAGAGATAGGCTTTTTTCTCATCGTTGAAAAACGCTCCCGAGATATTCATTGATTAATGATAGCTATCTTAAAACGATAAGACAGCAAAAAGCACAGATCTTTCCTGACCTGTGCTTCAGCTGATAATAAAATGCTACAAGCAGTGAGTGACTTAAGTGTTATTCGGGGCTAACACGCCATATCGTGTTGCCGACATCATCAGCCACCAATAAGCCACCCATTTTATCGACCACAACACCGACCGGACGTCCTCTTGCATCACCATCCTCATTGACAAATCCGGTTAAGACTTCCTGAGGAAGGCCATCAGGCTTACCATTCTTAAACGGTACAAAAATCACTTTATAACCGCTTAATGGTTTTCTGTTCCACGAACCGTGCTGACCAATAAACGCGCCATGATGATATTTCTCTGCCAGCAAATCTGCTTCATAAAACGTCAGGCCCAATGATGCAGTATGAGCGCCCAATGCATAATCGGGTTTGATAGCTTTTTTCACTAACTCAGGTCGTTGCGGTTGCACTCGGGTATCTACGTGTTGTCCGTAGTAACTATAAGGCCAGCCATAGAATGCACCGTCTTTCACTGAGGTCATATAATCCGGCACCAGATCACTACCGATTTCGTCACGTTCATTGACCGTGGTCCAAAGCTCGCCGGTCTGTGGCTGCCAAGCCAGTCCATTAGGGTTGCGTAAACCTGAGGCAAATATACGTTTTTCACCGGTTTGCAGGTTCACTTCCAGAATGGCTGCACGATTTTCTTCTGCTTCTATGCCGTTTTCACCGACATTACTGTTTGAACCCACAGTGGCATAAAGCTTTGTGCCATCTTTATTTGCAATAATATTCTTGGTCCAATGGTGGTTAATCGGTCCTCCCGGTAAATCTGTCACATGCTCTGGCTTAGCGGTGATTTGAGTCTGTCCTTCTTTATAAGGGAATCGCACAATCTCATCAGCATTGGCGACATAAAAGTCATTGCCAATCAGTTCCATACCAAAGGGAGAATGTAGATTATCTAAAAACACATGCCGTGTTTCAGCGACACCATCATTATCGTTGTCACGAAGTAAGGTAATTCTATCGGCACTGGGTACTGCCGCACCGGCATCTTCTAATACCATACCTGTAATCCAGGACCTAATACTCCAATCTGTACTTTCACTCTTTGGTGCATTTGATTCAGCTACTAATACATCGCCGTTGGGCAAGACATACAACCACCGAGGATGATCTAAATCCACAGCAAACCGATTGACCATAAGTCCTTCAGCAGCAGTGGGTTTGGCATCAATCGGCCAGCCCTCAGCGGGAGCAATATTTAGGGTGGGGATAAGCGATGTTTCGGGTGCCACTAAAACAGGATCAGGTCCAAAATCCGCTTGTGATGCAATTTTAGATGTATCGCCACAGCCACTCAGGCTAAGGGCGATAATACTGATCGCGGCGCTGTTTTTATAAAGGTGCTGCATAGTGTGCTCCTTTGAATGAATATTTGAGTCTAACAATATTGACCTTACCAATGACTTGCTTTGGGTTAAAGGATGATTACTTGAAATGGATCAACGTGATCGTCAATAAAAAATGACCTTGGAATTCTTTAATAATTCACATTGTCATAAAAAGCGGTTTATTCACCTTTCAAGGAGATAACATGCAAATTCAGGTAAATACCGATCGTCATATTCCAGGTGACGATACGCTCACTGATTCGATTCGTGAGGAATTACAACACGCTCTTAAACGCTTCGATGAACACGTCACCCGCATCGAAGTCCACCTAAGCGATCAAAACAGTGAAAACCGTGGCGGAGCCGATGATATTCGCTGCCTGATTGAAGCTCGGATAGAAGGTCATCAACCCAATGTGGTCACCCATGATGCCGCCTCTGTCAAACAAGCATTTACCGGAGCCACCGATAAAATCAAACGTGTACTCACCACCACGATTGAACGCATGAAATCACACTAAGAACGTATTTTCTATCCATCATAAAAGGCCAAACAATTTGATTTGTTTGGCCTTTTTTATTCTGATTCCCATGGATCTCTTGTGAGCGAGTATTTATTTATCTGCGGTGAATAACGTGATTAATCACCGCATAAAATGCGGTAAATAATTTGTTTTTGCGGTGAATAAAGATTATTATCACTGCATAATTTGCGGTGATTAATATGTGGATATACCAACACAAGAACTGGCCTGACTTTTCGTGGAATGTAAACATCCTGGCCGCTAAGCTAGCTGATATTCGTCATCAGCAGGGCCGCTTACTTGGCAGAATGGAAGCGATCGGCTTTGACTTGAGAAGAGAAGCCAGCCTCAGAACATTAACTAATGATGTGGTGAAATCCTCAGCCATTGAGGGTCATACTCTAAATCCTGATGAAGTACGTTCCTCCATTGCTCGTCGCTTGGGTATGGATATTGGCGGTTTGATTCCAGCTAGTCGTGATGTCGAGGGCATCGTCGAAATGATGCTGGATGCGACACAACGCTTCTCCAAACCTTTAACAACAGTACGTTTGTTTGATTGGCACGCCGCACTTTTCCCGACTGGGCGAAGCGGTATGCACCACATCACAGTGGGCGACTGGCGCTTAGTTGAGAATGATCCTATGCAAGTCGTCTCAGGTCCAATCGGAAAAGAAAAAATTCATTTTGAAGCGCCAGCCGCTGAAAAAGTGAATGCAGAAATGGGTACGTTTATAAAGTGGTTTGAGAGTAAAGCTGATATCGACCCCGTTATAAAAGCTGGCATTGCTCATCTCTGGTTTGTGACTATTCACCCTTTTGAAGATGGCAATGGCCGAATTGCTCGAGCGATTGCCGATATGGCATTAGCGAGAGCAGATAAGATGCCCGAGCGGTTTTATAGTCTGTCTAATCAAATTGAGAGTGAACGAAAACAGTACTACGCACATCTTGAAAAACAGCAACGAGCAACACCTGATATCACAGAATGGCTAAGCTGGTTTTTAGATTGTTTGGGCCGAGCTATTACCAATGCAGATGAAACGCTAAGTAATGTGTTATTCAAAGCCAGATTATGGGATAGAGTTAACCAAAACCCGGTTAATGAACGACAGCGCCGTATTATCAATCGTATGCTTGAAGATGATTTTGAGGGACACATGAATACCTCTAAATATGCCAAGTTAGCTAAGTGCTCAAACGACACGGCATTACGCGATATTCAAGATTTAGTTACGCGACAACTCTTTATACAAAACCCAGGCGGTGGACGGAGTACGAGTTATAGGCTAACAGCTGAGATAGATTAGTGGGGTGTGCTATTAAAGAAATTACGATCCCTTGATTCTTGGCTTTGTTGTAGTATTCAAAAATCGCGACATGATTAACTAAAAGGAATTAGATAAATGGGACGTCTTAGTGAAGAGCAGTTTATTGAGTTGGTACAAAAAGCTGAGCGAGATTCATTCAAGAGCCCGGGTAAGTACAAGCTTCAATTAGCATTATTTGCATTGCTTGGTTATGTCGTTATTTTTTCAGTGCTGTTTGTGTTGATTATTTTGGTGGGCGGCACGGTTGGCATCGCGCTGTTGAGTAGTAGTATTTTCTTACTATTACTTAAGAAGAAACTCATCTTTATGATTCTCGCGGCAATCTGGGTTTTTCTTAAAGCGTTGTGGGTGAAGTTTGAACCGCCTACGGGTTATCGCTTAGAAAAGAATTCGTATCCAGCGCTTTTTAGCGAGATAGATCAGTTAACTCGATCGTTGAAGTCATTAAAAATTCATCAAGTATTAGTCACGGATGAGTTAAATGCGGCTGTAGTACAAAGCCCTAAATACGGCATTTTTGGTGGTCAGCAGAATACCTTGATTTTAGGCCTTCCCCTGTTACTGGCTTTATCCCCCACAGAGATGCGTGCAGTGCTTGCTCATGAGTTTGGCCATTTATCAGGTAATCATAGTCGTTTTTCAGGCTGGATTTATCGGGTTCGTATTACCTGGAGCCGCATCATGAATTCGTATGAAAATACGGATTCATTTGGTGCCTCAATGATGCGATCGTTTTTTGATTGGTATGCACCAAAGTTTTCCGCCTATTCATTTGCACTTGCTCGTAATAATGAATACGAGGCAGATGACATTTCAGCTGAGCTGACATCACCAGAAACGGCTGCAAAAGCCTTAGTTAATGTTTATGTTTCCGCGCCTTATATTGAGCAGGATTACTGGAGTAAATTGATCAAAAGCGCTGATGATAGCGCTAGCCCACCGAAGACTCCATTTAAAGATTTGGCTAATTTTTTAAAACATAGCCCAATTGCACGAGATGAATTTGTAAAGCGTATTGAAAAAGAATTAGAGGTTAAAACGCATTATTCAGACACCCATCCAAGCCTGAATGACCGTGTGAGATCCTTGACCAGTGAATTTGTTATACCCGAGCCAGTTAAACGTAATGCCGCTGAAGTTTGGTTGGGCGATCGTTATCAAGCGGTGTTAACTCACTTCGATAAAAAGTGGTATGAGGATAATCGTCAGGGTTGGAAAAATCGCTATGACTATGTACAAAATGCCAGAGCATCAATTGTCGATTTCAAATCAAAACAGCCTGATGAGTTAACCGATGATGAGTTATGGGAATACGCCAGCTACACGAACGAGTTTGAAGATGCTGAAGCGGCCTATTCTCTGTTTAGCCTTTATCAAAAAAGACATCCTGACAGTATTGGTGCCGCTTATTATGTTGGTAAATACTTGCTCAATAACAATCGTCCAGAGGGTCTTTCACAATTAAGAGTGGCCTTTAGAAGTCCAAACTTATTAACGGAAGTGGCTAATTTAGGTTACAACTTTCTCATAGAACTCGGCGAGCAGGACAAAGCTGAAAAGTGGTGGCAAGACGCAGCCGATGCATATAAATTTCATCAAGAAGTGTATGAAGAGCGAGAAAATATCTCCATCGATGATCACTTTAAGTGGCCAGAAATTGGCGATGAAACACTTGCTAATCTGAAGAAGCGATTAAAGTCTCAGAAAAATGTTGGTTCAGTCTGGTTAGCCGAAAAAGTCTTAAAGCTGGATACGACTGTACCGGTTTATATTATTGCCTTTTCACCAAAGGGCATCTTTACTCGTACAGATAACGCAGCACAGAAATTAGCAAACGCTTTAAATTTGGATTTCCCCATTTTTGTTGTGTGCCTCAAAGGTGATTCGAAAGAATTTGGCAAGAAGATTAAGGCGATTGGAAAGCGGATACTTTAAAAGAGGAGTCAAGGGGACATCAGTTTTATTCTGGTTTAATTATCAAGTTGGCTGACCCCTTGATTCGTGTTTCAGTAAGAACAAGATCTATTTTTCTGGTTGAGAGTCCCAACAGTGAAAAAATTAGGCTATTTTTTACTCTGATCCTAGATACTCCTTAACGACCATGCACACATAGGAATGAATCTGCAGGATGGACAATTTAATTCAAATTACTGGCGATGACATTGCATCACTTAACGATGCTGATTTAAGAAACTTAATCGGTTTACTCTGTGAAGCGGAATATAGCTTAGCAGGCTTATCCACTTCAGGAATCACATATGGTGGGCATCAAGATGCAAGTGATGGCGGGCTTGATGTTGTGATTGAAAGTGATGTTGCTCCACAAAACAGCTATATCTCCTGTCCATCTGTTGGCATTCAGGTTAAAAAGCCGAAAATGCCCAGAGCTGCAATTCTAAAAGAAATGAAGCCTAATGGAAGATTGAGAGATGTTATTAAGTCTCTTATCACAAAAGAAGGGGCATATTTAATTATCAGCTCAGGAGATTCCACAACAGATTCCACATTGCAAAGCCGTAAAGCAGCCATGCTAGAAGCATTAAAAGGGGAAGCTGATAAAGATAAGTTATTCATTGATTTCTATGATAGAAGCCGAGTCGCTAGCTGGGTGAGAAATCATCCAGCACTGATTTTGTGGGTACGAAACAAAATTGGAAAACCATTTTCGGGCTGGCAACCATATGGTAATTGGGCGAACTCACCCAATGGTGTTGAAGATGAATACCTATTTGATGACAATTTACGGCTTCATGATGGCACATCATCCAAAAGCGATAACTCATCCGTCATAGAGGGGCTTAACCATCTTCGAGAAAAGCTCTCTCATCCACATTCATCCGTAAGGTTAACAGGTCTGTCTGGGGTAGGAAAAACAAGACTGGCTCAGGCGCTGTTTGATGAAAGGATCGGTACTCATGCACTTAATCAGGCAAATGTGCTCTATACAGACATTTCAGATTCACCAACCCCTGAACCTATCCAATTTACCGAACAACTTATCGCTAGAGGTGATAATGCCACCCTGATTGTAGACAATTGCTCAAAAGAGCTGCATGACAAGCTTACGCTAATCTGTAAGCGCCCTGAAAGCAAGCTCAGTCTCATGACTGTGGAATATGATGTAAGAGAACACCTCCCGGAAGAAACATATGTTTTTAGGCTTGAACCATCAAGTGATGAACTCATATCAAATCTGATAGAACAACGCTATCCTCACATAGGACAAGTCAATGCGAGAAGCATTGCAAATTTTTCTGGAGGGAATGCCCGTATAGCGATTGCTATAGCGAATACAGTTGGAAAAAGTGAAAACATATCAGAATTAAAGCAAGAAGCTTTGTTTGAACGACTTTTTCATCAACGAAACCATCCAAATGAGGAATTAATGACATCTGCGTATGCACTATCTCTAGTGTATTCATTTGATGGTGAAGATATTGACCCAAATAAGTCAGAACTATCTATTTTAGGTTCATTCTTCAATAAAACAGCCAACGAATTATATAGAGCCGTTACTATTTTAAAAGAACGCGACCTAGTTCAATCTCGCAGCAAGTGGCGAGCGGTGTTACCTCATGCGATTGCCAATAGGTTAGCTATAAAAGCAATATCTCAAATTCCTAAAAGCCCGCTCACCAATAAATTTTTAACTTGCGGTTCAGAAAGATTGCTCAAATCCTTTAGTCGCCGCCTGGGTTATCTACATGACTGTGAAACAGCCAAAAACATTGTAGATGAATGGCTAGAACCTGAAGGCTGGATAGGAAAACATGTAACCAACCTAAATCCACTAGGTCTTGAGATACTCAAAAATATTGCTCCCGTATCACCCCAAAAAACACTAGCACTTTTTGAGCATGCTGCTCATAGCGATAACGGCTATAAATTCACAAGTCGAGAGCATAAACACAGTAGAGATTTTACAAAATTAATTCGTTTAATTGCTTATGACCGCATGCTTTTTCAACGTTGCTCAGAACTACTCTGCAAATATGCAATCACTGAAAAACCAGGTGAAAATAATAATTCGATTAGAGACTTATTTAAATCACTATTTTACATTTATCTGTCTGGAACACATGCAATAGCAGAAGAGCGGAGTAACATAATTCGAAGCCTCTTAGTATCAAGTAATGAAAATGAACAAACCCTAGGGGTTGAGTTGTTAAGTGCTGCCCTAGAGTCTGGGCACTTTAGTTCGCACTACGAATTCAGTTTCGGTGCTCATTCAAGAGATTTTGGTTATCAGCCAAAAACAAATAAAGACGTATTTCTCTGGTTTGAACACTATATAAATTTATGCATAGAGTTTTCTGAACCTGGCATGGCTATATCTACAGAGGTCCGAAAATGCTTAGCATCCCAATTAAGATCTCTGTGGATTAACGCTGGTGTGAACACTCTCTTAATAGAAGCAGCTAAAAAAATTAACGCATCCGCTCCATGGCCCCAAGGCTGGTCAGCCAGTCAATCAATCCGCCGCTTTGATCTAAAGGGGTTTGATGAAGAAAAAACATCCCAATTTATAGAATTCGAGAATGCCTTAAGGCCTAAAACACTTATAGAGCATGCACGGATTTTTCTTTATCCTCGACGCGGTAACTATGTTGATTTTTTTGACTTTGATACGAATGAAGATGCTTCTCTTGATGAAGTGAAATCATATGATGCAAGCACTAAACGTGTCAGTAAGTTTATAGAAAATATAGGCAATCAGATCGGTTATGATGAAACCGTATTCACAGAGTTATTACCTGAACTATTATGTTCGAATTTAAATACTGTTGGTTTTTTAGCTGAAGGGCTGGCACAAAGTACCAATTCCCCAGATAAAGTTTGGCAAAAACTATACAAGAGTTATATAGAGTTACCTAAAGATAAGCGGCATATCAGCTTCTTAATTGGTTTTTTAGGTGGATATAGACTCTCTTCACCTACATTTTTTGACGAAGCTTTAGATCAAATGGTTAGTGATGAAGAGTTAGGAGAATGGTTTCCTACGTTCCAAATTGCTTTCCCTCTAGATGAAAAAGGACTTACTCGACTTTACCTAGCTTTAGATGTAAACAAAGCGGATATTTTTCAATACAAACAGCTTGCTTGGGGGGGAGCACATGAGAACATTAATGATGCAAATTTATTAGACTTACTCGAAAAAGTTAACTCCAAAGAAAATGGAAATATTGTCTGCCTTGAAATACTCCATATGAGGATTTTCAGCAATAAAGAAGAAAAAAGAGAGCATCCCAAGGCATTATTATCTTTTGCTCGTAAAGTTTTATCGCAATATTCTTTTGTTAAAAATACTCATGATCATATAGGTGATTACAGATTATCCGAAGTCGCAAAGGCATGTCTAAACGACGAACCAGATAATTACATCATTGCCATCTTCGATAATATTGTTAATGCATTTAAAGACTATTGGCGAAACTCATATGAGTTTGAAAAGTTTTTTAGTGTATTAGCTAAGCTGCAACCTGAATTGTTCTTGAATAAATTCATGAATGAGGATGGTATCGTCACATCTTATACACTCACAAGTGCCAGACGACAAAGTCCTCTGGCATTTTTAGATGATTCAGTCATTACTGAATGGCTAAAAGGTGATCTAGAAAACCGTTGGCCTGCTCTAACTCAATCGGCTCCACTATCTAAGACAAAAGAAAATTCCGAAAAACATGAATGGCGACCTTTTGTCCTCTGGATAATTGAAAACATAAATGAATATGACAAATTATTTGAGGATATGTGGCTTTCATTATGGCCGACATCATGGAGTGGTTCTAGAGCAGACATAGTTGCAAAAAGAGCTTACTTATTTGATGACCTTTTTAACCACTCAAATAGTGAAGTAGCTAATTTTGCAAAAAAATATGCTCTTCAAATACAAAAAGAAATTGCTAAAGAAAGAGAGCGTGAGGCAAGAGACAATAAACGTGAACATGAAACTTTCGAGTAAGGAAATATCAAGCCGCACATCAGTCTGATGTTATTGAGCAACCCCGATCCCAATTTAAAATCACACACTGTGCCCCTATTGACTCCAGATCATGACGAACAACTATAATGTGACACTCCCCCGATATCACTCAGCTCTGCTGGCATAAGCCGATAGTATTTTTCCTCGATGTCTTTTGATTGTTCGGCGTAGGGTTGTGTCATCACTTCCTGGAGCTCACGAAGAAGTGTGTATTCACCTTCGGCTGCTTGTTTATAAGCAGCAACGAGCTGCCACTCTCGCAAAATATATTTCGGATTGACCTGTTTCATTTGACTGGAAATCGCTTCACGGGAACGGGTAGAGTTTGCATCGTTATTGTCACTGATGCCTACCAGCGTTTGCCATTTATCAAGCCATGCTGACCAATGTTGCTCAATATCCTGAATGTTTGGAGATGTTGAGTTAATGCCATTCTCAGAAGAACTCAATTCACCATAAAAGCTTTTTTTCAGTGGCTCGATTTTGTCTGGCAACGCTGATAGCTCTCGAAAGAAAATGGTGTAATCAACGGGTGTCAGCGTCATGAGACTGATGAGCTCGCTGAATAATGCCTCGTTATAATCCTCAAGCCCGAGTTTAGCTGCCCACATCTTTTCTAATTGTGTCTGGATGACGTTAGCAAAACCTTGTTGAACGTCTTCAAGCTCTGATAGGTAATGTTGATCGCCCTTAAGCAGAGGCTGTAATGCTTTACAAAACATAGCGAAGTTACGCGCTGCCGCAGCGGGTTGGTTAAAGAATGAGAAATGACGTCCACCGCCGATCCATGGCTGGTATAGAGGATCAAACGCTTCACAGAAGCCAAAAGGACCATAGTCCAGCGTAAAACCGCCGACCGCGCAGTTGTCACTGTTGAAATTGCCTTGGCAATAACCGACACGTATCCAGTTAGCAATAAGCGAGGTGAGGCGTTCACGAAACGCCTTGGCAAGTGAAATGACATTGGTTTCGATATTCAGGTTGTTATCGATAACGTCA
This sequence comes from Methylophaga thalassica MP, assembly GCF_000214595.1. Lineage (GTDB taxonomy): Bacteria > Pseudomonadota > Gammaproteobacteria > Nitrosococcales > Methylophagaceae > Methylophaga > Methylophaga thalassica. Next base: position 486,326 of record NZ_AFIG01000001.1, read on the forward strand.
GCATATTCTCGATCGATTACGTGCAAGACGATCTTTTCAAGCTCATCCATGGCATTTTCATGTGCATGATTCACAACGCGACGAGCAAATAGCTCAAGTTGACCCACTCGAATAAAGGAGGTGGCGACTCGTGTTGAGATGGCAACGGATTCATTGATAACAATATCCGGTTCAGCTGCTGTTGAACCCTCCGAATACCAGGGCCGTCTGACCCGTTCGGTTGTCGAGGCATACAAACTTAATGAACGTGATGTGGGCACACCGAGTGCGTGCATATGCTCTTGAGCAAGAAACTCTCTAATGCTAGAACGTAAAACAGCCCGACCATCTGCACCCCGGCAGTAGGGTGTTCGACCACCACCTTTTAATTGCATTTCCCAGCGTTGGCCTTTGATAACCGCTTCTAGTACGGAAATTGCCCGACCATCACCGTAGCCGTTACCGGTTTGGAATGGACACTGTTGAGTGTATTCCGTACCGTAAATAGATAAGGCGTAACCCGTCGCCCAACCGACTTTACGGATAGGCTCTGGAACATAAGTGAGATCGCCGGAAAACAGTCGAATGAAGTCTTCCGAGGTCGCCAGGCTGTCTGCGAAACCCAGTTCATCGAAAAAGGTTTTACTGTGCGTCACATAAACGGGGTTTTCGATGGGCGTAGGTTTTACCGGAACATAATGCCCCGAGAAAACTTGTCTTGGATAATGATCATCGCCATTTACCGTCGCGTCAGGATCACAATTGAGTGAGTCCATGAGCGAATAGCTCGTGAGTGTTGCAAGGTCGTCGAGTGTCGAGACTTCTGAAGTCATAATTCGGGGGCTTATCAATAGTGTCAGAGTGTTTGATGTCACCAGTATGACTGGCTTAATCAGGTGAAGTTCTACGTTAACATTTAACTGAATTTACTCAAAACCCAATAAGCAGGACGAGTCAGGAAGAAATGGAAGCAATCGGGAAATTAAGGGTCAGCCAACTGGATTAGGCTGACCCATATTTATAGTAAAAAATATCGATAAAGCAATTACGCAGTATGAGGTGAAAGAGCAATTACTCTTACTGTTTCGCTGTTAGTGCTTGTTGGACCCAGCCTTCAGCACCGTCATCTGTGGTGACAAAATAAAAGCCGTTTGCTTGTTCACCCATAAATACCAGACTGCTGGTTTTATCAACGAGCGAGACGGTCTCTGATGATTTGCTTGGATCTTTATAGACTTTTAGTTTGTTGATTTTAGCAACCAATACATCACCTGCTTCAAGAGCGCCGCTAGTATCTTCTGACTCATTATTACCAAACCCCATCGTTTTGCCGAGAGAACTGACTTCTTTTGAACTGCTGCTGACATCAGAAACTGCATTTTTCAGATCACGAATACCATCCATGAAGTCTGCATGTACGACGGGGGTAATGGCAGTCAAACTCATTGTAATTGCTAGAAGAAGGGCCTGTTTGAACATGGTTATATATCCTTATTGAGAATGATTATTTTTGTATTTTTCGGATAATAACTAATTTTGTAAAAAATCTCTTACATTTCTTAACAGTCCGGTTTGCAAGCCAATCACATTAACCAAATTTATTAAAAATCCAATAAGCGGGACGAATTAGCAAAAAATGAATAACTCTGTAAGTCCAGGTTATCAATATATAGAGCGGACTTATAAAGCCGAGTAATGGCAGATAAAAAATAACAAAACTCAGCCGGTGCAGCAGATAACGGAGAGTGAATGGAAACCAGTGACGGTAATGGACTCTGAGTGGTGAGGCCCAGAGTTTGAGGTATAAGAACCAGGATGTTTTGTAGGCGACCAGGCCAATCACTAATGAAGCGATTAATGAAAGATGAACCCATGACGCGATAGCTGGGTGGATGCGATCATCCAGTTCTTTCGCTCGAGCCTCATTGGGCTGAAATAGCATGACGGATTTTGTTAAAACATGCAGTGGCATTAAGGCGAGATCGATGCTGCTGCTTTGCGTTTGGATGGCTTTAGTAGGCGCGCTGTGGTCAAAATGCAGGGCGGTACGTAATTTCCCTGATGAATCAATTTCTACCGGCACAGGTGATGAGGAGTTTTTGGGGGCGAAGGCATTATAAAAATCACCAGCGGTATATGAAGTTAAACTACCGGTATCTTTTCGTTTTTGCCAGTCTTTAGCCAATTGATCTAAGGTCTTTTTGGGGTTGTCTGAGCCTAGAATGATCAGACTGATATCTCTATCAGCAGCGACTTTTTCCAAATCCATTACAGCGATCTTTTCTTTACCTTGAATGATAAAGCCATTCTCTACCTTGGCTGAAATAACAAAGCTTTGCTGCCGCATTGTTTTGAGTGCATTTAGTAACTGGTTTGTGCCGACTTTATCCACGGGTATTTTTGAGCCGTAGCTTTGTTTGGGCAGTGTCAGATCAGGACTATCGGTTAATTGAATCAAGCGCATATTCGCCGAGGTAACCGGCCGCTGTAACTGCCACAGTGCCGTTTTTAATGAAGACATATCGCTAATGTTGACGCTGATATGGTTATCAATCAGTTTGGTCGTTGTCGGGCTGGTGCTTAAGGAATAGGTTTTGCCATGTCGTGATTTGAGTTTGATGGCAACGTCTGCGGGCAGTTTATTAAAGGCATCCAGAGAGTAGGGGAGATTGCTTTCAGAAAGTAATAAGGTGGCTTGTTTGTTTGCATCCACCGCATTTTCAGTGAATTGATGCACAGGCACGCTTTTGCCATCGGGTGTTCTTGCCATCCACTGGTTTTGGCTGTGGTTGAAGCTAATTTCAGCGACACTGCCTTCTGGGTAATGAGCTAATTCATCAGCAAACCGGAAAGATGAGGCGTGATGTGTGTCCGGCGCATCCACTTTTTTGCCTAATTTTGCCAAACCAGAGATCAAACCTGCTTCGGCCTGAGGAACTGTCAAAATGAATAGGGCGGCCAGGGCTAGGAAAAGCCAGCTTATTTTAGTGGGTGAAGCGGTCATTCAGACGTCGTTCTCTTATGGTCCATCACATCGGAAAAAATGGTACAGCAAATTTGAGCTTAAAGGCATAAATCAGCGTGTTTACTGGAAGCAGTTAACAAATTTATTAATCTGTTTTAACGATTAAATTAACAGGAAATAATCGTTGTATTAAATTATTGCTTCTAAATTAAACTGTGGCTGAATTTCAGGGGCATGGCAAATGTGTGAGTCAGCGTCGGCCCTTCGCTCATATTGCCTATATAAGGGAATTGCCATGTTTAAGAAACTTTCTATACCTAAGGCTCTGCAGTTAGCATTCGGCGCATCAATAGCGATTATCATTGCAGTGGGCATTTATCCACTATTCGCTATTCATGATCTGCAAAATAAATTTGTCTCTGTGGTGGATCGAAATGTCAGCTTATTAACCACGATTTCTGATTTACGTTATTACACCGTTACTTATCGTCGCTTTGCTTTAGATTATGGGTTGACCAATGATGCAGACGAGCACCAGAAGATATTGGTGACGATTGATTACAACAATCAGAAGATGTCTGAAGCCATGAAGCACATGCTTTCCTTAGCCGATACGCCTGTCATTCGCCAGAATATAGAAAGTTTTCAGCAGCAAATAGCTGACTATGTTGCCATGCAGAACAAGTATATCGAGCTTATTGATCAAGGCCGAATTGATGAAGCAAGACAAGAAATGCTGGGTCCGATGCTGGCGCCTTTTAATGCGATTGTTAAGTTATTAAGCGATTTACAACATGACTTGCAGGCTGAAGCGATTGAGATCAAACAAAATGAGGCGGCACACATTCAGACATTGGTCATACAGAGTGCTGTGACAGGCATTATTTCTGTGGCCTTTGTGTTGCTGATGATCTTCTTCATCACCCGTAAAGTGACCGTGCCTCTCGATAAATTGATCCAACAAATGCAGGCGGTAGAGCAGGGAGACTTGAGCAAAAACTTAGTGCTCTCAGAGTTTGCTGAGGATGAGTTGGGATCGGCAGCTTATTATTTTGATCAAATGCAGCGTGGTCTGGCGCAGTTAGCCCAGGAAATCAACGACAGTGTGCAATCATTGGAAGTGACCAGTGAACAGTTAAATAATAGAGTGCAGGAAACGACGCTAAATCTGGCGACACAGCGTAACGAAATTTCTCAAATCGCCACAGCGACTGAGCAAATGCAGGTGGGATTTGAAGAGGTAGCGATACGTACCGTGGATGCTTCTCAGCAAAGCGAAAAAGCCAGCCACGAAGCGCAGGAAAGTGGCGAGATGATTCAGCAGTCGATACAGCAGACGGAAGATATGGCGACGGCGTTAAGTAATACCTCTGAAGTGGTGACTAAATTACAACATGACAGTCACAATATCAGTGTTATTTCAGAAGTGATTAGCGGTATTACAGAGCAGACAAACTTACTTGCCTTAAATGCAGCTATTGAAGCTGCCAGAGCCGGTGAAGCGGGTAGAGGTTTTGCGGTGGTGGCTGATGAAGTGCGTAAATTGGCGACGAAAACCAAGTCATCTTTGGGGGAAATTGCCGATGTGATTGCCTCAATTCAGCGTAATGCGGCTCAAGCGGCGGATATGATGCAAAGCAGTCAGGAACAGATGCGTTCAGGCCTCAGCCAGATTCGTAATATGGGCAATTCTTTCGACAATATATTGCAGGTCTCCGACAGAATTGCCGGTATGAGTAGTCAGATTGCCACTGCCACGGAACAGCAAACTTCCGTTGTTAAAAATTTAAGTGAGAGTGTTTCGACTATATACCAAGCTTCTGATCGTATTGCTGACAGTGCGAAATCAACCGAACAAGCTTGTTTAGCTTTGGGTAATGAAAGTCAGCACTTAAGTCAGTTAGCCAGTCGCTTTAAACTAGCTTAGATTTATCGTGCCGGGAAACAGTGAAAGAAAATAATATGTTGTAGAAATAAAAAAGCCTCGAGACTTTGCAGTATCGAGGCTTTCGTATTCTTATGGTACCCAGGGCCGGAATCGAACCGGCACGCCGGATTAGGGCGAGGGATTTTAAGCACAACCTAGTACTTTAGTATTGTACATTAAGCTAAAGAAGTTAAAGTGTTTATTTTGATGTCTTTTTATGAATAGCTTGCAATCGAGACTATGTAGATATTTTTTGCGTAGTTTGCTTGCCTGATTTTGGTAAGTTGAAGAAAATTAAAGGATATTGGCGCGGGAGAAGCGAAGAAAAGTTGAGCTCATCAATGATTTGCTACGACTTTTAGGTGATTCTCTGAGTGATAAATTCAAGCATCTCACTAATGAACTCTCCATCATCATTTTCATACCAGATGATTTCACTATCTTCAGTTTCGCCATATTCTTTGAATCTAAAGTACCCGTGTAAATTTTTTGTAGGTGGCGAATGATAGATGCTGGTTATGGATGAGAAGGGTATTGTTTCAATAGCCCATGGGAAAAACCAGAACTTACGGTGAATCGTTAGGTGTTTCTCGTATACGTTGATGATTCTGGGTAAGCCAAGCCATGGGGTTTTTGTAGTAAATTCATATTCATGTTTTTGACTCATAACGTCCTGTCCTCAGCATAGATTTATAGAATAGTACAGCTTTCCGCATTCTTGCGAGTTGCAAAAAAGTCCCCTGTGTCCAGTCTAAATCCCTAATTGCCCCGGATGCCCACTAGCCAACGATTAGCAAATTTATCTAGGATTTTGGCTTGCAATCTTAAGAAGTGAATCCTAGGATTAAAAAGCAATTTTTTGAGCTCACCTCAATGGTGTGCATATGGAAGATGTATCGATAATGGCATCTCTCATTAAATGCATTCTTGTCAGTTAAAACTGACCTTTGAAATAATTTAATGAGTACAGAAATGACTAAAACAATAAAAAAAATAAATCCAGTCAATCTCACCGCTCCACACAGCAGCAAGCTACCCCCGACTTCGACTCGTACCCAACCTAATGAGGGTGCTGCACAAAGACTCATGAATGCCTGCTGGCAATCAAAAGATCTTGTTCATCAGATGGCTGTATCTGATCGTCATGCAAGAGATTTCAGGCATGAAGTTGTAACCAACATTGCTAAAGATATTCATCCGGCTGAAAAATACCTGCGTCAGGGCAAAGACATCTATTTTGCCCCAGCCGAGTTTAAAGCTGGTGAAAATCGCAAAGCGGATAATGTTGTCGGTGCCTGCTGCTTCTGGCTGGATATTGATTGTGGTTTCGAGAAAGAAAAATCTGGTAAAGGCTATACATGCGTCGATTCTGCATTAAAAGCACTAGAAGATTTCTGTAAACAGGCAGAGTTGCAGAATCCAAGCTACATAATCAATAGTGGTAACGGTCTACATGTTTATTGGCTAATGGATGAACAGATTAAGCGTGAAAAATGGCAAGAAGCAGCGAAGAAGCTCAAAGCGCTAACTGAACATCTCAGTCTCAAAGCTGATGATAGTCGTACTGCTGATATTGCGAGCCTTTTGCGAATTCCAGCCACGCTAAATTACAAATATAACCCAGCTAAACCAGTTGAAGTGTTAACTGAGACTGGAAAGAAGATTGATGTCGACAGGATGATGGTTTCGATAGAGTCGGCTTACCAACGATTGTGCTCTTCTCAAGTTGTTCAGTTACCTATAACTAGAGCTGAAACGGTATCAAAAAGTGAGCTGGAAAGAATTAAGTCAGCATTGTCTGTGCTAAATCCAGATTGTAGTGAAGTAGAGTGGAAATTGAAACGTCTAGCACCACTGGCTATGCTAGCCAGGGAGCATCCAGCACAAGCAGATAAGATAAAACTGACAGCTATGGCATGGAGTCGAGGTGACTTTCAGGATAAACCATCCAGAAAATGGGAAACTAAAGGCATAAATGGTCAGTCGGGAGAGGAGTTATTTGAGGTGTTATGGCAACGATTTCTCTCTCCAAGCTATTCTGGCGAGCCCGTTACTGTTGCCACAATAATTCATGATGCAAAGTCAAAAGGTTGGTTGGATAGTAATCTGGCGAAGTTGCCACAGCTTGCTGTCATACAGGAATATTTTGCCTTAATGAAAATGGCGGGAAAGGTGTGGGTAGTTGATAGAGAAGCTTTAAAGCAGAAAGGTAAGCATCTGGATATGTTTAATCGAGTAGATGGTGGGTTACTGATTACTCGTAAAGCATATGAATTATTTGGTGAACAGGCTGAAACAAAGAAATTAGTCAGTACATTTTATACAAGCCCAAATACAACGTGCTTTGATGGTATTGAATTCAACCCTGTCGGTACGACAGAAAACTGTTTAAATTTATGGGCTGGACCAACCATTGCTGCTGAAAAAGGAAGTTGGTCACGTATTAAGACTTTTTTATATGACATCGTTTGCAACAAAAATGATGAGTACTATCAATATTTAATTAATTACTTCGCTCATATGGTTCAGCGGCCAGAAGAAAAGCCCGGTGTCATGATAATTCTGTTAGGAGGTCAAGGAATTGGCAAAGGCACCTTGGGACGTATTCTGCAAAAGATATGGAATGCTAGCTATCTTCAAGTTCACAATGTGGACAGTATTACAGGAAGCTTCAATGCCGCTCTCGAGCAGTCATTTGTGGTTTTCATGGATGAAGCGTTATTTTCTGGAGATAGACGAGCCGCTGATGCACTTAAATCACTAGTGACTGAGCCCACTGTCTACATCAACGAGAAGCATCAGCCAGCAAGGCAGATGAAAAGTTTTCATCGCTTCTTTGCTGCCACTAACGCAGATCATTTCAAAAACACGGAAAGGGACGACCGGCGAGATTTTGTGCTTCGTGTATCAGATGAACGTAAAAATGATGCTGAATATTGGACAGCGCTGAATGAACAAATGACTAATGGTGGTGTGGAGGCGCTGCTGTATGAGCTAGAAAATATTGACCTTACAAACTTCAATGTCAGAGCTAAACCATCAACATATGCGCTGGTTGAGCAGAAAATACTGAGCCTAGACCATGTCGCTAGATGGTGGCACGACAGTTTGGAGCAAGGTTATATCGAGGTTGGCCAAAGCCTTTCGGTCACGCAATCTGAGAATAGTAATCAGTGGCCAGAATTTATCAGCACAGCGGATGTGATTGAGGAAATTGAAAATACATCGGGTAGGAGAGTGTATAAAAAGCCGATTGCTCGAGAGGTGATACAGGCATTCGGCAAGTTCTGCCCAAGCGCACAACAGCAGCAAAAGCGCATCGATAGAACTAAAAAGCGTGGATTGGCAGTACCACCTTTAGAGCAAGCACGAAAGGAGTTTGAACAATTTATCGGTGGCAGTATTGAGTGGCCTGATGTTGTAAATGATGCAGGTGCTGATGAGGATAAGCTTAAAGCAAACAGGCTGGCTGTACTCGAAGAGTTTTGAAGCATCAAGGCCTAAGCGTGTCTTTTCAAACTGTTAATTTGAGGGGGGGGGGAACAGGAGGAACGCTAATGGCACAGCTATACGTACCGGCAGAATCTGTTGGTAGCGTTGGGTTGGGGGGGATGTTGGTACGGATGAACGGGTGATTTTAAAATTTATTTCTCCCTCTGGTGCTCATGAAAAAGCTCTCAGTAAACACGCCGCATAAGCCAAATTTAAAAAAGTTGTGCCCAGATTGCCGTGCCATCCGTGCCGCTGACATGAATGTTAGGACTAACAAGAAAAGAAGGGTGAACGGGTCGCTGAGTAGCAGGACACTGCAGTCTCGTGTCAGTGATGCTTCTGGGGGTGTATACGACGGTATCACTGGGATGAATAAGTCAGGGATAAGGCCAGAGGTGAGACAAAACGTCTCACCGTTGGTCTGATTTTTTATCTTGCTCTGGCAATCGCCTCTGCTGCTGCATCCGATGCTGATAGCAACGTTTTTGAACTCAAGTGACTGTAGCGTTGTGTGACTATAGGTACACTGTGACCAAGGATTTGCTGAACCTCATACAGCGTCCTGCCATTATTAACGAGCATACTGGCAAAGGTATGCCGTAAATCGTGAATCCGAAGATGAGGTAACCCCGCTTTCTTTCGTAATGTCTGCCAGCCTGTGTGAATACTCACCAAACGTTTACCTGTCTTGGGATTAACAAACAGGTACGCATTGTCTTGAGTATCTAAGCTTGCAATCACATCAAGCGCTGCCTGATTGAGTGGTACAGACCGCACTTTCTTCGACTTACTATTGGTGGCCGGTATTTTCCAAACACGATTAGTTACATCGATATTGGCCCATGTTGCCTTCAGAGCTTCATTCAAGCGCGCACCTGTTGATAACAAAAACAGCATCACGTTACAGGTCATTTTGTTCTTGTCAGTATGAAGCACATCAAGCAAACGTCTCAGTTCATCCTCAGAGAGATAGTTTTCAACCTGATTATCGGCTTTGAACAGCGGGATGCGAGACAAAGGGTTTCTATCCATGATTTCCCATTGCACCGCGAGACTGCATAGCCTTTGCAGAAGTTTGACATGATGATCGCATGTCGCAGGAGATAGGCCATCGACCTCTAATAGTCTTGTATGAAAACGCTGCACCTCACGTCGACTAATATCTGATAATGGCACGTCACCAAATTCATTACTCAGCCTCAAACGAAACATCGATTCGTCTTTTTTCCATGAGCGCTTACGGGGCTTGGCATAGGGGGCATAATGTTGAGTGAAGAACTCGCCAAGGGTTGGCACGGTTTTCTGCTTTGCTTGTTCCTGTAAGTCAACACCTGAGGCGATTTCTGATTTGAGTTGCATTGCACGATGGCGAGCCTCAGCAAGTGTAATTTCAGTGGTTCGAGCAATTTTCTGATGTGCCGTTTTGCCGCTGTTGTTTTTGTATCTGAGATAGTATGTTCCAATGCCGGGACTGGCAGGTGTGACTTTGACGTATAAACCATTGCGGAGCTGTGCATCGGTGAATTCCGTCGGTTTGTTATTGATGCATTTTAGGTGTTTGTCGATAAATGCCTGCGTTAATTTTACTGAAGCCATAAAGCCTCCCACAAAAGTGAAAAAAAAAGAGAGAAAAAAGACGAAGCACGCCAGTGCCTCGTCTCGGGTTGAAGTAGATTTTTGATTGCTGTTCAGGTGAGTTCAGAAGCTTGAATACCCAGTTGATACTGTTTGGCTGCAAGATAGCCAAGCAGGAAAGCAGATAGTTCCCCCTCGTTATAAAGGTGAGCCTCTGAGTCCAATATCGAGATGGCTGTCATTTCGTAACACTGGTACAACAGCAAAGGCGAATAACTGTCATCAGCGATGTGAGCCACAGCTTTTTCCAGACGAGCAGAAGCCTCCGTAATATCACGACTTTTTTTCATTGTGTTGTTCCTCTAATTAATGGGAAATGGATGAGAAAATTGCCAGACTTTTTTAAGCTTGAAGACTATTAGTCACGGCTTTAATGTAACGGGATAACTTAATTTTGGATAAAACCAAGATGAATCAGTTGGTTAGGGTGGATACTTAATAAAGAGATGATGTGATGAGAAAATCGCTTCTAATAATGCTTAAATTGCGTTAATCAACTAGAGAAATACCCGCCAGAAAATGTGCTGTTTGAGATAGGGCATCAGATAACATTTCATCAGATACTTCTTGTTCAATAATGAGCTCAAGTGCTTCAAGGATAGTGTTTTGATATTGCATAAATAGTTCCTTTAAGATTTATGAAAGTAATAGATAAAAGCAATCACAATCAGTGTGATAACGGTGGGGATGGGATATATGTAAAGAAATAACGCTACAAACGTGATGAGGGAGAGTTCAGGGGAACGAAAGAAAAAGCCAATAAATAGAGAAAAAATGATGATGGATAAAACCAATAAATCCTCCTTGAATAATCAGAGTTGCAGGTATAACAAAGTAATGTGCAGAGAAAAGTTCACAAAAGGGCGATATAAGGTCGCTATTGAAAAAACAGAAAATTGGCTAGAGAAAAATAGCGTTAGAAATCAAAGGATATAAGAGGTTAAAGACGTGTGACGTAAGGGACTAGAGATCCCTGCCAACAAAACTTGGGACGGTTTCAGAAGTAGTTGGCTGTGGTTTATTTGATTTAATGTGATGTCATGACTTGGGTTGTCGAGTTGATTTTGAAGAATTTTTGGATGACTTCTTAACCGCATCAATATTCACATCAGCATCTACCAAAGCAAAGATACGTTCCTGAAAGTCTTTACTTGGTAGACGGTCATGTGCTCTCTGTCTAAGCGGTTGCGGTTTAATCAAGCCTTCAGCCTTTAACACAGCAAGAAGAAAAGCCGGTGTATTGACTGACTTACCGATAAACAAACTATCCAGATGAAAGGAAGTAATCCCTTCACCTTTTTTCATTGAATCAAATACGGCCTCAATGTCTGAGAGTTTGACCCACTCACAACTAAAAAAGCCGTTGCCAGAGTTATCAGCTATACGAAAGTAAATCTCGTTATCGCTATCGCATGCTATGTGATAAGTGAGGTCGGACTTGCCTGAGAGGCTTTTGCAGGTAGATGATTTAACGGTGATAGGTTCTGATGAGTTAGGTGATGTAATCGAATGTGATGTGGATGGTGAATTTGCCATGGTGCCTCCTTAGTATGGTTGGGTATTCATATAAGGTGGGTGTTTTGGCGCTGACGAACCTTGCTATTATAGATTCTATTTTGAATAAGAATCACGACAGGGAAGTACAAGATGGCTCTGAAAAAAGATAAAAATATCGTCTGCTTTGATCTCCAAAAGAAAAAGATGAAAATTTATATTGGAGCAAAATTTGGTACGTTAAAGGATGAAAAAGGCATAGCAAAAGACGTTTCAAATATCGGACATTTTGGAACGGGAGATTATGAAATCCTCGTTTCTGATGATTCCAATATTGAATATATTCTTAGCCTTATCAAACAGGTGCTTTAACTCTATCAGTCACTTATTCTTTTTAAGGCTAACGTTAGAGTTTCACAACCAAACTAATTTTAGCAATTTTAAAATTAGAACATCTATTTCGAGCGGGGTTGACCGATTCAGTTTATGTAAATACTCTTCATCTTATTTCAAGGATGAAAGTATGTTCACAGACAAATCGCTCAGACACCCTCAAATAAACATTCATGGCGATAATATTGTCGAGTGTGAACGAATACTTGAGCTTATTTTAAAAAGCATGGGTATCGATCCCAAATCCATTAACCCGCCTTCAGAATCGATTACTTGTCCAAGGTTTGATATTGAGATAGGTGATAAAACATTGGCAGTGAGGTTTTTTCCAGGTTTTGGTCGGTGGGACCATAACATTTTAGATTCAGTCAGAGAGATGGGTGGTACTCTTCGAGAGGCGGCTGATGTCATTGTTACGGCTGTAGAAAGTGGGGAGGAAATACCCATTCTCGCAGTCGAATTCTGCGGGGCTCTTCCGGCTGGTAATCAGGCGTGGCAAAGAAGTGGGCGGGCCTATTCTTTTGGACTGGCTAAAATACCTTACTTATATGTTTCAGAACTTGGAGGCTACGAGCTAGACACAGAAAGGAACAGAAAGGCGCCTAGGCTCCCAAACCCTGCAGTCCCTTTCAGCTATATTAGTTTTTCTCTCGAACGTGAGACTCCTGTATTCCCAATATTCATAACGGCTCCTGGAGCAGATGACGTCTCGAGGGACTACTATAAGGATGTTTTTGCCGATGACGAGTTACTGGAACTGATTCGAGAGATCATATTCACAGGTGCTTGTGATCATGTTTTTGAGAAATTGAATTTAAAAGTACTTTCATTCGTTGAAAAGAGAGCGAAGTCTTCCAAACGAAACGATTCATTAACATCATGCGAGTGGCAGAAATTGTACAAGAGGGTTCAGGGGAAATCCGGTTCAATTGAATATCTCGCTGAAGATATCAGCATGACATGGTCAAAAAAAGCATCCATAGATGCTTTAACAGAAAATGCAAAAGCAATTATGAAGATTGCCAGTAAATATGGTCTTGGGGTCACCGCTAAAGACTTACCAATTTGTGTGATTCCCTCAAAATCTAAGAATGGTTTTGCTCAAGAAGTATTGGAATTGATACCTCAAGTTAGTGATTGTTTTAAGCATTGGTTAAAATCTAAAGAAAATTTGGTAATTTGTTGGGTAATGGGCTTTAAACCTGGTGGGGATGATGCGCGACCTGACAGAGGGTTGCCGCCTTTTGCGAGAATGTTGGTTGGTGAGGCTGCCACACTAATGACCATTGTGTATGGTCCCGCTCCCGCTAGCACATGGCCAAAATTCATTTCAGATCCCGCAGGGTTGGCTAAGCAGAATGGATTATGGGAGGCAATACTAGAAACCAGTGACGCAGTTTTAGTGGAATCCTATACTGATAATGTCACTGAAAAAGGTTATTTAAGGAGCCATTGGGAGGCAGAACTTGAAACGCCTGTTTTTAATTCATTTTTAGTAACACCTGAACCGCTTAGGTTGGGTGAAAACGACGTTGACACTTCTATACACCTAAGCTTAACAAAATTTTGTTCTGGTAAGGTGTTCGAGGGAATGTGCAATCCTCCTGGCGGTGATTGGAGCGGTGTATCAATCCTATGTCCAGACTCAAATTCAGAGTATCGTTGGATTTCATTACCCAGGGTTAGTGCTGTCGGAGGGAAAAGGCCAGATCATGTTTTCGAATTTTTCCTAGAAGGTGAAAGGCCAATCATCCTTTCAATCGAATCTAAGGAAACATACAGATCTGTTGAAAAAAATATTGGGCCGAGATTAAACCAGTATCTGATCGACCTTTTACGAGGCAGTGCTAGTATTGAGCGAGCACATAATGACTCAGTTTGGAAACACTCTGAACACTCATTGAATTTAGATCATTACACCCTGGCATCTGGAGTAGCTTTTAAGATGACGCATATGGACAAATTGAAAGAGGTTTACTCAAAAGCTGGTGCTGACCTTATCATGGCTATTGATTTCGATGATATAGGTAAAGTCTGTAAATTGTGGCTTTACACTGAAAATGAGTTGGGCGAGGCCCTATCAGACTATATAAGTGTGAATGTTGAGTCAGACTTAATCAGCATTGAGCGAATCAATAATTGATATACAAAGCTTCTTGCACATTCTCAATTGGACCGCTTAAAACTTTTTTTACAGCTGAGTTACCGCTGTTCAAGTAGAGATGTTTTGTATAGAGTTCTTTGGGCAAGTCTTGGGTAAGATCCGTATCGCCTCGCTTGCCATCATAAGACAATGCCCAATTTACACCTCTGATTGATAGCTGTTCCAGTTCTGAAAACAGTTCTTCAGGCTCCAATAAACTTGCATATCTAGATTTTGTGGCGGCATATGGAGGGTCTAAATACACAAAATCTCCTTTTGTTGCCTGTGCTAAACACTCTTTGTAGTCAGTGTTTGTGAAGCTGACACCATTTAGTAATGGGTTCCAGGCATGGACGATACTGGAAAATCTTTCAGGCTGCATACCTTTCCTTGATAGGTGGAAAGAATTATTGAATTCACCTTTATCGTTAAAGCGCACAATTCCATTAACGCAAGTTCTCATGAGAAAGTTTAAGTCTAGAGCGTTCGGAGACTCATTAAATTTCTTTCTAATTGAATAATAGTACTCGGGGATTGTTCTAGTAGAGTTGAGCTTTGTATGGTCAATTGTCAAAAGCTCTTCGTTTAGATGTTGCCACTTTACGCTGTAATCGTTTACTAGTTCCTCAGGGTTGTCTCTCACAAGACACCACAGGTCGATTAATGGTTTATAAATGTCATTACCTAGTGCGCCTGGGTGGGCTGCTGTGTGCAAGATAGCACCACTCCCCAGGAAAGGCTCAATATAGCGGTTAAAATTTGGAGCTAGTTGAGAAATGGCATAGGCCTGAGATCTCTTTGAGCCTGTCCATTTAATTAGTGAGGGGACATTTTTGACGACTCTAGCGTTTCTTGTCATTGTGTGCTGTGCTCAAAAATTGAGTATCGGTTGATGAGAATTCAACCTTCTTTGAGCTAGTTCGAAGTATTCAGGATCGTTTTCATAGGCAAGGAATTCAAGCCCCAATTCCATAGCTGCGATGCACTCAGTGCCAGAACCTGCAAATGGTATGAGCACTTTATCATTAGATTTTGCTGAAATTTCTAGGATCCGTTTGCTCACTCGAAGAGGTTTCTGAGTGGGATGCTTGCCATGCTCAAGTTCAGACTTAAGTTTGTTGTTAGGTATGTCCCAAACAGTTCTCATTTGTTTACCCTCTAATTTCATCATATCTCCGGGGAATGTCATCTCCTTCGATTTTTCGTAATTAAAGTTGTATTTACGAGACTTTGATGAACCAGTGTGTGCCCACAGGATTGTCTCATGGCTGGCGGTAAGTCTTCTGCCAGATAGGTTGGGAAAACTGTTTCTCTTGTACCAGATTACTTCGTTGATTATTTCGACTTCGAGCATTTGAAGGACAAAGTTAACCAGGCCAATATTGTGGTAGGTGCCGTGAACCCAAATCGAACCTGTCGGCTTAATTATGCGCTTTAGTTGAGAGATCCAAGCAATCGAGAAATCCATGTATTGACCCAATGACATGTCGTCCCATTGTGCCATGAACTTGGTCCAGTTCCCTCCGAAACCTGGAACATTTGCACTACTATCCCACGACCACTTATTGCCTTTACTTACATTGTAGGGAGGATCAGCAATTGCAATGTCAAAGGAGTTATCTGGCAGTTGTTGCATAAGCTCAAGACAGTCGCCAAAGATAATTTTGGAATTTGAGCTTTTTATGTTTTCTTTTTTCACGTGCCGCGGTAAACCTATTTTGTGACACAGAGATTGGGCGCATTGAGGCTTTCATATTCTTATGGTACCCAGGGCCGGAATCGAACCGGCACGCCGGATTAGGGCGAGGGATTTTAAGTCCCTTGTGTCTACCAATTTCACCACCTGGGCAACAAGCCGCACATTATAACGAAGATTTTCGATTTGTTCACTACCATTTTTACTATTTTGTTACAGATTTGGGTAATTGGTAGTGGGCTTCGATCATTTCACGAGTCAGAATGCCGTAAATCCGTTCGATCATCGGGGCGTTCTGACGGCTGACATAAAGGGCTTCTACATGATGTTCGTTCAGGGCCTGATACGCTTCGAAGAGACTGGTATGTAAGGAAATTTTGTGTACATCCCGACGTGTGCCTGGAATCTGCATTAAGTCGATTTCGCTGTTTTCGCCCATCTCTTTGACGCTGACCGCTCTTGCCAGATCACTGGCAGGCATCATCACAACCGGGATGCGATCACGGGTGATGATGATCCATTCAGGACTGTTTTTTAGCGTTTGCATCGCCATTTGAGCGTTGATCACTTGATTTAAGGTGACAAAATTACGTTGCATGGCTGCCCCAACACTGACTTTGCGTAAGGCTTGTGAGATCGGATCATTTTGAAAGTCGAGTCCACGATAGCGAAGAATGCTGACAAACAAGGCATCGAGCTTGAAGTAGTCATGAATAATCAGACTGGAGAAAACAATCGCCAACATACCTGGCAGGATGATTTCCGGGTTACCGGTTAATTCCAACATGGCCATTAAGGCGGCGAGCGGGGCTTTGAGCGTGGCCGACATCATTGCGCACATGCCGATAACCGCATAAAAGGTCATCGACGAAGCATATTCCGGTAACACTAAATTACCGATATAACCCAGAATGGCACCGGCACATGCACCGACTACCATGGTGGGGCCGACCATACCTGCGGGAATGCCAAAACCAACACAGGCAGAAGACAGCAACAGTTTAAGAATCAGAATAATGACCAGGCTGCCAATCGCGATTTCATTAGCAGAAATACTGCCAATAATGCCGTAACCCATACCCATTACTTCGGGTACGGCCATGCCGAAAATCCCCATTAAAATGCCGGCATAAGTCGGACGCAACCAAGCCGGATGTTTACTGAATGTGCCAGAAAATAGTTTCAGACTTTTGAGCGACAATGTAGCTAAAAAGCCAATAATAATGCCGAGAAAGATGATGTAGGGCAGCTCCCATAATGATTGCATTTGGGTAGCGAGATTGACGAAAACGGTATCATCACCAAATGTCAGACGGCAGACTACTGCGCCGGTGACGGCTGCCAGAATGACCGGAATAAAGCTGGCGATATGGTATTCCATCATGATGACTTCCATCGCGAAGATCACTCCAGCGATGGGGGTATTAAACGAGGCAGCAATGGCGGCGGCAGAGCCTGAGGCCACCAGAATACGCACGCTGTTATTTGGCAGTTCTAAACCACTGGCGAGTATACTGCCGCTGGCGGCACCCAGGTGAACCCCTGGACCTTCACGGCCAACAGAGTGGCCGGTGATAATGGCGATACTGGTACCGATAAATTGGCGAACCGCATTTTGCCAGGGAAGCCTGCCTTCATAAGAAGACAGCCGTTCGATCACATGTAAGATACCGGTATTTCGCTGCTCTGCATCCAGTCCACGAAATAACAATCCGATTAACAGACTGCCAATGATGGGCAGTACTAGTAACCAGTACCACGGTAAGCTGTCGTAACTTTCGACTTCGCCGGAGGGAAATAAAGCCATCTGACCAAAATCAATGGTGAGACGTAACAGGATAATGGCCAGGCTCGACAGTAATCCGGTGATGACCGCAAGTACGTAAAGTTTTACGCCTAATCGACCAAAGATAAAGTACTGTCGGATTTTTTCCAGCATATTCCCTATATAACTTTGGAAAATCGCTGCCTTGCTTGTTGACTGTATTTATCAAACACCATGCAGATATTACGTATTAACAAGCGGCCAGCGGGTAAGACTTCTATAGAGTCCCATTTATACTGCAACAGGCCGTCTTGGGCAAATTGTTCTAGGTCGGCAATGGCATCTGCAAAATAGTCGTTGAAGTTGATCTGATAGGCTTTTTCAATGGCGGGTATGTCCAAGGCAAAATCACAGATAAGATGGGTGATGATATCGCGACGACATTTATCATCCTCATCCAGCTCTACACCACGTAATACCGGCAATTTTCCCGCTTTGATCGCTTCATCGTATTCCGGCAGTGTTTTCACATTTTGCACATAGGCATCACCGACTTTGCCGATAGAGGTCACACCCAAACCAATCAGATCACACTCTGCGCGGGTCGAGTAACCCTGGAAGTTGCGATAGAGCTGTTTGTTTTGTTGGGCCAGTGTGAGTTCATCATCAGGTTTGGCGAAGTGGTCCATACCTATATATACATAACCGGCGGCGGTCAGTTTATCGATGGTGCGATGCAGAATTTGTAACTTCACTTGTGGTGGCGGGATATCGGCCGTGGCGATTTGGCGCTGAGTTTTAAACAATTCAGGCATGTGTGCGTAGTTAAACACAGATAAACGATCCGGGCTGGCAGCAATCACTTTGTCTAAGGTTTCGCTAAAACTTTCCACGGTCTGATGTGGCAGGCCATAGATCAAATCCAGGCTGATGCTACGAAAACCTTCACGACGGGCGGCATCCAGAATGGAGAATGTTTGTTCTTCTGTTTGAATCCGATTGACGGCTTTCTGCACTTTAGGATTGAAGTCCTGCAAACCGAGGCTGATGCGGTTAAAACCCAGTTCTCTTAACAGTTTGATGGTGGCGTCATCCGCTTCGCGGGGATCAATTTCAATTGAAAACTCGCCTTTGTCATCATCCGCCAAGGTGAAATATTTCCGTGTCTGCGCCATCAGTTCACGCATTTGTTGATGCGTTAAAAACGTCGGTGTGCCGCCGCCCCAGTGTAATTGTTCTACCACACGGTTTGTGTCAAACAACTCAGCCTGCATGCGAATTTCTTCATAGAGATTTTCCAGGTAAGGCTGAGCATGCTGGCGGTTTTTGGTGATGATTTTATTGCAGGCACAATAGAAACAAACTGTATCGCAGAACGGCACATGGAAATATAAAGAGAGCGGGCCGCCACGCTGATTTGATAAGGCAATATGCTGAGCATAAGTGTCGGCAGTAAAACCATGATGAAATTCGACCGCAGTCGGGTAAGAGGTATAACGCGGGCCAGCTTTGTCGTAACGGCGGATTAATTCGGCATTAAATTCAATCGCATCAGTCATGGTTTTGTTCCTAAATAATGTGCGCAAAGTATAACCAGCGAGGATTTGTGTTGTTTTAATATCCGAACAGATCTTGACCTGGATCAAAGCTGGCGCTGGCTACGGACTGATGAGTGGAGAAAAAGAATCGCTTTGCCTATATAAATCATCGATTTTGGTGGTTTGGAAAAGCCGTTATCTACGGTATTATTAGCCTCTTTTTTAAGCATCTCCGGCAATCATCTATGAAAGTATTAGTCATCGGTAGCGGTGGGCGCGAACATGCTCTCGCCTGGAAACTGAATCAATCTCCAAAATGTTCTCAAGTCTTTGTCGCACCCGGTAATCCCGGCACGGCCAGTGAAAGCAATATCAGCAATGTGGATATCAAAGTCGAAGATATCGCCGGGCTGGTGAAATTTGCTCAGGACAATGCGATTGATCTCACCGTGGTCGGGCCGGAAGTGCCATTAACCATGGGCGTTGTCGATGCGTTTGAAGCAGCGGGTTTACGTTGTTTTGGTCCATCAAAAGCGGCGGCACAATTAGAAGCCTCAAAGAGTTTCACCAAAGACTTTTTGGCTCGTCATCAAATTCCAACCGCGGCTTATCAAGTATTTACTCAGGTTGATGAAGCCAAAGCCTACATTCAAGAGCAGGGCGCACCCATTGTGGTGAAAGCCGATGGTTTAGCTGCGGGTAAAGGCGTGATTGTGGCGATGACCGAAGCCGAAGCCATTGCTGCGGTAGAAGATATGCTGTCTGGTAATGCCTTTGGCGACGCCGGTAGCCGCGTGGTCATTGAAGAATTTATGACCGGCGAAGAAGCCAGCTTTATCGTGATGGTCGATGGCGAACATATTCTGCCACTCGCGACCTCGCAAGATCACAAAGCACGTGATGATGGTGATAAAGGCCCGAACACAGGTGGTATGGGTGCATATTCTCCAGCTCCGGTGGTGACCGATGAAGTGTTTACACGCATTATGGCCGAAGTGATTGAGCCTACTGTGAAAGGCATGGCGGCTGATGGTCGTCCTTACACCGGCTTTTTGTATGCCGGTTTGATGATTGATGAAGCCGGTGCGCCGCGTGTGGTTGAATATAACTGCCGTTTTGGTGATCCCGAAACCCAGCCTATTTTGATGCGTTTGCAATCTGACCTTATCACCTTATGTGAAGCGGCTTTAGATAAACGCTTGAATGAAGTCGAAGCTGAGTGGGACCCTCGTGCAGCTATCGGTGTCGTGATGGCCGCAGGTGGTTATCCCGATAGTTATCGTAAAGGAGACGTGATTACTGGTATTGCCGACGCTGAGAAAAATGGCAGCAAAGTGTTCCATGCTGGCACTGCAAGTCAAGGTGATGATGTGGTCACCGCTGGCGGTCGTGTGTTATGTGTCACCGCACTGGGTAATACCGTGGCAGAAGCGCAAAAGTCGGCTTATCAGGCATTGGATCACATTAAGTGGAAAGATGCGTATTTCCGTACCGATATAGCCTACCGCGCTGTGGCACGTGAGCAGGGCTAAATTGACGGCTTAAGAAGGTAAAAAAGGGGTTACTGGTTAACCCCTTTTTATTGAGTGACATTAGGGTATTCAATCACTGTGGTCTGAATAGAGGCGAGAACATGACAAATACTTGGCGATTACGAGAAGCGGTAAAAACCCTGAATGCCGGTGGCGTTATCGGCTACCCGACAGAGGCGGTGTTTGGTGTGGGCTGCGATCCCTGGGATGAAGAAGCATTATTGCGTTTATTAGAGCTGAAACAACGTCCCTGGCATAAAGGGCTTATCCTCATCGCATCCGACTTTAATCAGTTACAAGATTTTATTAAACCCGTTGATGCCAAGGTGTTAGCCGAACTGAATAAAACCTGGCCCGGCCCGGTAACATGGTTACTGCCAGTACGTGAAGAAGTGCCGATGTTGCTAACAGGATTACATGACACCATTGCTGTGCGAGTGACGGCGCACCCACAAACCCGTGCTTTATGTGAAGCCTTTGGTGGAGCGATTGTCTCAACCAGTGCCAACCTAAATGGCTTACGACCAGCGATGAATGTGCATCAGGTTCGCTGGCAATTGCCCGAGCTGGATTATGTGTTAGCAGGTAGTTTGGGCGGCGCCAAAAAACCAAGCCAAATCAGAGATGCACAAACAGGAGAAATTTTACGATGAGTACACCGGATATTGATGCAGTTCGTGAATACCTACTTCGTCTACAAGAAAGTATTTGCAATGAACTTGAATTAATAGATGGTAAAGCATCGTTTGAAATTGATGACTGGAAACGTGAAACTGGCGGTGGTGGTCGTACTCGAGTTTTAACTAATGGTGCCGTCTTTGAACAAGGTGGTGTTAATTTTTCTGAAGTCAGTGGAGATGATTTACCGGCTTCGGCAACAGCCAGCCGCCCTGAGTTAGCGGGTCGAAGCTTTCGCGCCATGGGGGTGTCACTCGTTATCCATCCTCATAATCCGTACGTACCAACATCACACGCCAATGTCCGCTTTTTTATTGCAGAAAAAGACGGTGAGGATCCTATCTGGTGGTTTGGTGGTGGCTATGACTTAACGCCTTATTACGGCAATGAAGAAGATGTGATTCATTGGCATACCACTGCTAAAGCCGCCTGTGATCCTTTTGGTGAGGATGTGTATCCACGCTTTAAAAAATGGTGTGATGAGTATTTTTATCTCAAGCATCGTGATGAGTGCCGTGGCGTCGGTGGTTTATTTTTTGATGATCTGAATGAATGGGACTTTGATCGCTGTTTTGCCTTTATGCAATCGGTTGGCGACAGTTATATCAAGGCTTATGCCCCGATTGTGCAGAAACGTAAGGGCACCAAGTTTGGTGAACGCGAACGCGACTTTCAGTTATACCGTCGTGGACGTTATGTTGAGTTTAATCTGGTGTATGACCGTGGCACATTGTTTGGATTACAGTCGGGTGGCCGCACCGAATCGATTTTGATGTCGCTACCACCACTGGTGAAATGGCGTTATCACTGGATTCCGGAAGCCGGATCAGCAGAAGCCCGTTTATACACGGACTTTCTGCCGACACGCGACTGGATTTAAGACTCGCCGGATAAGGCGGCGAGTTGATCCGCCTGATATTCGTTGATCAGGGGTTCAATCACTTGTTCCAGCTCACCTTCCATGATCTCAACCAGTTTGTATAAGGTCAGATTGATACGGTGATCAGTAACACGTCCCTGAGGATAGTTATAGGTACGGATACGTTCACTTCGGTCACCTGAACCCACCAGTGATTTACGTGTTTGAGCTTCTTCGGCCGCCTGTTTTTCTACCTGCGCAGCCATAATGCGCGCTTGTAAAACCGACATCGCTTTTGCTCGGTTTTTATGTTGCGAACGCTCTTCCTGACATTCGACGACGATACCGGTTGGAATGTGAGTAATACGCACCGCAGAATCGGTGGTGTTAACGTGCTGACCACCGGCGCCTTGAGAGCGATAGGTATCGACTTTTAAATCGGCCGGGTTGATATCGACTTCATCAATTTCATCCGCTTCCGGCAGAATGGCCACTGTACAGGCCGACGTATGAATGCGGCCTTGTGATTCGGTTTCCGGAACTCGTTGCACACGGTGAGCACCTGATTCAAACTTCAGACGTGAATATGCCCCTTCACCGACAATGCGGCAGATGACTTCTTTATAACCGCCATGTTCACCTTCCTGCGCATTGATCACTTCGACTTTCCAGCGACGAGACTCAGCATATTTAGTGTACATACGGAATAAATCACCCGAGAAAATCGCTGCTTCATCACCACCGGTTCCGGCACGAATTTCCAGGTAAATATTGCGTTGATCATTAGGATCTTTAGGCAGTAATAACTTTTGCAGGGTTAATTCGAGTTCTTCGATTTTTTCTTCTGCAGCATTAATTTCTTCTTTTGCCATTTCACGCATGTCAGCATCATCTTCATTCAGCATCTGCTTGGCATCTTCTAATGCGCTGATTGTGCGGCGATATGCGTTGAAATTGCTGACAACAGGCTCTAATTGAGCGTATTCCTGCGACAGTGATCGGAATTTATTCTGATCGGCCATGGTGTCAGGATCAGCGAGCAGACCACTAATTTCTTCATGACGATCAACGAGTGATTCTAATTTATGTTTGATCGAATCTTTCACTTGGGATCCTTGATATTAAACAGACGCCGTGCTGCGCTGAGTAAATGGCCTTCTTCATCAAATCCGGATTGACGGAGCTGGCGACTCGGTTCATGCAGTAAACGGTTGGTCAATGTACGTGCGAGCTCAGTCATGGCCTGTTCGGCAGGCATACCTTGCTCAAGTTGTTTTATTGCTCTTTCCAGTGAATGCTTACTTATCTCTTCAGCATTGTCACGTATGGCTCTAATTACAGGAACGGCATCTTGGGTTCGGAGCCAGGCCTGAAAATGATCCACTTGTGTATCGATAATTTCTTCAGCCTGTAAGGCGGCATCACGACGAGATTGTAAGTTCTCTTCGATGATTTCTTTCAAATCATCAACACAATAAAGGTATATATCATCCAATAATCCGACTTCGGCTTCAATATCGCGTGGTACGGCGATATCGACCATGAAAATTGGTTTACGTTTACGGATTTTTAAGGCTCTTTCAACAGCTCCTTTACCAAGAATTGGCAGTTGGCTGGCGGTTGAGCTGACCACAATATCGGCTTCGGCCAGATGTGCAGGTAGTTCACTGAGACTGATCGCGTAACCATCTACCTGAGTGGCGAGATTATGTGCCCGTTCAATCGTGCGGTTGGCGATGATGATCCGTTTAATACCATTGTCATAGAGGTGACGTGCAACCAGTTCAATGGTTTCGCCTGCACCAATTAATAAAGCGGTAGAGTCAGCCAGATCGCTAAAAATTTGTTTCGCCAGACTGACGGCAGCAAAGGCTACCGAAACAGGACTGTTTCCGATCGCGGTATCCGTACGGACTTGTTTGGCAACTGCAAAAGCATGTTGAAACAAACGACCTAGAGATTTTCCAAGGGTATTGGCATTGAGTGATTGGCTATAAGCATCTTTTAGCTGACCCAGAATCTGGGGTTCGCCCAGCACCATAGAATCCAGACCACAGGCCACGCGCATCAAATGACGAATAGCGTCGGCTTGCTGGTAGTGATACAGATAAGGGGTGATAGTGCCATCTTCCTGCTGATGATACTGATGCAACCAAGCGAGGATTTGGTTGTCAGACTCTGCATCAACACAACAGTAGATTTCAGTACGATTGCACGTCGACAAGATAACGACTTCAAGTATGGAATCATCTTCATGTAAAGTGGATAAAGCTGCTGGAAGCATGCTCGCATCAAACGCAAATAGCTCACGGATATGAACCGGAGCGGTGTTGTGGTTGATGCCATAGGTGACAAGATGCATATTAAGAAAAAGTCGTTATTAAATGCTGTTAAACTTTACAGCCATTATTACAATCGTCTGTTATTAGTGAAAACAATTCGCCATTCTATCAAAATCAAACGTTCAGGTCGTTTTAATATGGATTCAACGAAATCATTCATGATGAATGTAGGGCAACATACTAAATATTTTGCTCTGATCGGACTTACCTCACTCATTACTGCCTGTGCTGCAACCCCCGCACAGCAAAGTAAAGCTACAGTTGATGAGGCGCAAAAAGTCGTCAAAGCTGCACCGGAAGTGAAAGAGGAAAAAAAGCCCGAAGTCACTATGCCAATGTCACCTGAACTGATGTACTACATCCTTACTGCGGAAGTGGCGGGTCAGCGTGGTGAAGTCGGAGCCGCTGTCGAGCTATACGAGCGTGCTGCGGATATGGTCAAGTCGCCTAAACTAGCTGGCCGAAGTGCACAGGTGGCGACACTTTCCCGAAACGAAGAAAAAATTAATCACGCTCTGGATCGCTGGTTGGAAGTGGATCCTAATAATGCTGATGTCTATATGATGCGCGCGCCATTTTTGATGATGGAGAAAGATTATGACGGTGCGGTTCAAGCTATAAACAAAGCATTATCTTTAGCGCCAGAGAATCAAAAGATTTATTTAGCCAGAGCGACAGAAAATCTGGCTGAAGTGGCGTCTCCGGAAGAAGCGCTTGCCACATTGAAGAAGCTGGATCTGTATAAGCAAGGCCATCCTGATGCACATTATGCCTATGCTCGCTTAGCGTTCTTCTATCAGCAATACCCAGAAACACTGGCTGAAATTGATCCTTTATTAAAAGCCGATCCTGAGAATGAAAGCTATCTCGTGTTAAAAGCCGATACCTTACAGCGATTGGGCAAAACCAAAGAAGGTGTGAAACTGCTAGCCAAACCTGCAGCAAAAGCTGATGCCAGTGATGAACTGCGTTTTACCTATGGCAAATTATTAGGTGATGCCGGCCAACTGGACAAAGCACGCACTATTTTTGAATCCATTCAAGCGGATAACCCCGAAAATCGGGATGTGCTTTTTGCGCTTGGCTTGTTAGCGCTGGAAGAAAAAGATGGCGAGAAAGCCAAATCGTATTTCAGTGATTTATTAAGACTGGGCGATCCCACCAACCAGGCTGCGTATTTTATGGGGATTGCTGAAGAATTGAATGCCAATGTCGATGCCGCGCTGGTTTGGTTTGCCTCAGTACCGGTGCAAAGCAGTCGTTTTGATTTGGCGCAGACCCATTACATTAATTTATTGCTGGGTCGCGATGACATCGAAAAAGCCCGTGAACATCTGGCACAGTTGAGACAGCAATTACCGAATAAAGCCCTGCAGTATTACTTATTCGAAGCCAGTTTGTTACGCGACCACGGCATGAAACAAGAGGCTTTTGACTTATTAACAAAAGCCATCAAGCATTACCCAAAAAATGAAGACGCGCTCTATAGCAGAGCGATGATTGCTGAGTCGATGGATAAGCTGGATGTGCTGGAAGCCGATTTAAGACAGATTCTGGCCAATGATCCTAATAATTCTCAGGCATTAAATGCACTGGGTTATACATTGACGGACCGTACTGATCGTCATCAGGAAGCATTAAAGCTGATTCAACGTGCCTTAGAACTTAAGCCAGGTGACCCTTTCTACCTCGACAGTCTGGGTTGGGTTTATTATCGCCTGGGTGACTTAGAAAAAGCGGAAAAATACCTGCGGGAAGCGACGGAAGCCAATCCTGATCCGGAGTTCATTGCCCATTTAGGTGAAGTACTGTGGCAGCGCGGCAAAAAACAAGAAGCGAAAAAAATCTGGGATAAGGGTCTGTTGCAAGATCCTGACAATACCTTGTTAATTGAAACCATGCGCAGGTTTGGCCTATGAGGTTAGTCTGGCTGGCAGCACTGAGTCTATTGCTGACCGCCTGTGCGCCTTTATGGCAAGCAAAAACGACTGAGTCGCCAGAGCAAAAATGGCAACAGCAACAGCAAGAAATAGCGTCACTGAAAGACTGGCGTTTTCGCGGGCGTACGGCGATCACCCAAGGTCGTGAAGGCTGGAACGCGGGAATCACTTGGCAACAACAAGGTGATGGTTTTGATATCAAATTATCAGGCCCTTTTTCCCAAGGTGGGGCTGAGTTAATGGGTGATGCACAACAAGTTACCTTAACGCTGGATAATGGTGAGCAATATTCGGCGCAGACCCCCGAGCAACTTTTAGCCAAAACCTTGGGCTGGCTTCTGCCGGTGAGTGCATTACGTGATTGGGTGAGAGGCGTGCCTTATAAAGATGCTGCAGTAGATAAGTATCAACTGGATGAAAATGGGCGTCTGAAAACCTTAGAACAAGCCGGTTGGCAGGTGGAATACCTGCGCTATGTGCCATTTAATGGCTTGGTGGTACCCGCTAAAATTTTTATCAAACACCCTGATTTGAATATTCGATTAGTGATTGCAGATTGGAGTCGAGCTGAGTGAAAGCATGGCCAGCGCCGGCAAAATTAAATTTATTTTTGCACATCACCGGACGGCGGGAAGATGGGTATCACAACCTTCAGACCGCATTTCAGTTTCTGGATTTTGGCGATAGTCTGTTTTTTGATACCAATAACTCAGGCAAAATCGATCTACAAACTGAATTTGCAGGTGTGCCCAGCGAAGATAATCTGATTGTTAAAGCGGCAACATTATTAAAACCCTTCACTGAAACACATCATGGGGTGGATATTTCCGTCACAAAACGCTTACCCATGGGGGGCGGTTTAGGAGGCGGTAGTTCAAATGCCGCTACAACATTAGTCGCGTTGAATAAGCTATGGCAATGTGGTTTGTCACAGCAAAAATTAGCGCAAATCGGACTCAGTTTGGGGGCAGATGTGCCGATTTTTATCGCTGGTCACGCTGCCTGGGCAGAAGGCGTCGGCGAAGACTTAACGCCAATATCCCCGATAGAACCTTGGTTTGCGGTGATTTGTCCTGATTGTCATGTGTCTACTGCAGAAATATTTTCATCGGTGGAATTGACACGAGACTGCGAACCTATCAAAATACCGCGCTTCCTTTCTGGGGAAGGCAGAAACGTCTGCGAAGCGGTAGTGATAAAACACTATCCGGCAGTTGCAAATGCACTGGAATGGTTGGCACAATACGCGCCTCCGAGAATGACTGGTACAGGAGCATGTGTTTTCGCTGATTTTCAAAGTCAGCAACAAGCACAAGACGTAATAGATAAACTGCCTTCACACTGGCAGGGTTTTGTGGCAAAAGGCTGTAATCAGTCGCCACTCACTGCAAGAGCACTGGCAGAAAAATAAGCCAGATGTGACTGCAAGATGATAGAATGAGTTTTGTCAGTTGGGGTATCGCCAAGCGGTAAGGCACTGGGTTTTGATCCCAGCATTCCCAGGTTCGAATCCTGGTACCCCAGCCACTCTTTTGTTTTTTTGATAGAAAACTCGGCGCCTCTACCGTGACACAAAACCGACTTCTCCAGTTACAACAACGAACAGCCGACAGCCGTATGATGGTATTCACTGGTAATGCCAATCGTAAGCTGGCTCAAAGCATCGCCAATTTCCTCAATATTTCCCTTGGCAAAGCCACGGTGGAAAAATTCAGTGACGGCGAAATCATGGTTGAAATCCTTGATAACGTACGTGGTAAAGACGTCTTTATCGTTCAACCTACCTGCATGCCAACCAATGATCACCTGATGGAATTGATGGTGATGACCGATGCCATCCGTCGTGCATCAGCAAAGCGTATTACGCTGGTTGTGCCTTATTTTGGTTATTCACGACAAGATCGTCGTCCTCGTTCAGCGCGTGTAGCGATTACCGCGAAAGTCGTAGCGAATATGCTGACTGGCGTTGGTGCAGACCGCGTTTTAACCGTCGATTTACATGCTGATCAAATTCAGGGCTTTTTTGATTGCCCTGTTGATAATGTTTATGCCTCACCGGTGTTACTGGGTGATATCTGGAAGCATAAATACGAAGACCTAGTGGTCGTCTCGCCTGACGTGGGTGGTGTAGTCAGAGCGCGTGCCTTAGCGAAACATCTCGGTGTTGAATTAGCCATTATTGATAAACGTCGTCCCCGCGCTAATGAAGCCAAAGTGATGAATATCATTGGTGATGTGGATGGTCGCGTGTGTGTGTTGATTGATGACATGGTGGATACTGCCGGTACATTATGTGCGGCCTCTGCTGCACTAAAAGAACATGGCGCTACCCGTGTGGTCGCCTACACAACACATCCGGTTTTATCGGGCCCAGCTATAAAAAATATCAGCAACTCAGTACTGGATGAACTAGTGGTAACCGATACCATTCCATTGCAGCCGCATGCGCAGGAATGTGAAAAAATTCGCGTGTTAAGCATTGCAGAAATGCTGGCAGAAGCGATGTACAGAATTAGCAACGAGGAGTCAGTCAGCTCCTTGTATATGGATTAGTTAGCTACGGCTGACTTTTACGTGCCGAACCTGGTCGCGGGGGAGGCTTACGCCGCTTAAAAAGCGGCATTTTTGATGGGCAAAAGTCCATTGTTTTTGGAGAAAAAAATGGAAAACTTATTTGAAGTACAAGCTGAAGCGCGTACTGATGAGGGGAAAGGTGCGAGCCGCCGCCTTCGTCATGCGGGTAAAGTACCAGCTGTTGTTTATGGCGCTGAAAAAGAGCCAGTTTCGATCGCTTTAGATCACAACCAATTCATTCGTCATTTAGCTGAAGAAGCATTTTATGCTCACATTCTGACGCTGAACATTGGCAAGAAAAAAGAGCAAGTTGTATTAAAAGACCTGCAACGTCATCCTGCCAATGACAACAAAATCATTCACGCTGATTTCCTGCGTGTTGATGCAAAACATGAAATGACAATGACTGTTCCTCTTCATTTCATCGGCGAAGAAAAAGCCGTAGGTGTGAAAGCCGGTGGTGTGGTTTCTCACGTGATGACTGAGGTTGAAATTGCTTGTTTACCAGCTGATCTGCCAGAGTTCATTGAGGTAGATATCAGCAAGCTGGAATTAGATCACGCTATTCACTTATCAGAACTTGTTCTGCCTAAAGGCGTTAGCTTACCTGCGTTGTCACACGGTCAGGAAGAGCACCTTGAAGAAGGTGAACGTTCTGCTTATGACCAAGCAGTGGTCAATATTCATATGCCTCGCGTACATTCAGTGGATGATGAAGCTGAAGACGCAGAGGGTGATGAAGAAGCAACTGAAGAGTAATCTTTAGATGGGGAGCTGGATCATTGCCGGTTTAGGTAATCCCGGCTCCCAGTATGAAGGAACCCGGCATAACGTCGGGTTCTGGCTTTTGGACCAGCTGGCTCGTGAGCTCGGGGTGAACTTCACTGTTCAAAACCGATATCACGGGGAGCTGGTTCAATGCTCTCTGGATGGTCATAAAGTTTTTTTGCTCAAACCACTGACTTTTATGAACAGAAGCGGTCAGTCTGTTGCCCCGTTAGCGAATTTCTTCAAAATTCCGTTAGAGAATATTCTCGTTATTCATGATGAATTAGATTTGTCTCCCGGAACCGTTAAACTGAAACGCGATGGCGGTCATGGCGGGCATAATGGACTGAGGGATATTATTGCTCAGACGGGTGGCAAGCAATTTCTGCGCTGTCGTTTGGGTATCGGTCATCCTGGTCATAGCAAGCTGGTTTCTGATTATGTTCTCAGTAAACCGTCACCGACCGATCGCCAACAGATCGAGCAAGCCATCGATAATGTTTTACGTATTTTGCCAGAGGTGTTATCCGGAAATATGGATAAGGCTATGAACTGGCTACATTCACAATAGGATTTCTCATGGGATTTAAGTGCGGTATCGTCGGTTTACCTAATGTTGGCAAATCAACCTTGTTTAATGCATTGACTGAAGCCGGTATCGATGCGCAGAACTATCCTTTTTGTACTATTGAGCCTAATGTCGGCATCGTTCCCGTACCTGATCCACGTATGGATAAACTGGCAGCTATAGTAAATCCAGAACGGGTTTTACCTACCACGATGGAATTTGTCGATATCGCCGGTCTGGTGGCGGGTGCCTCAAAAGGTGAGGGTCTGGGCAATAAATTTCTGGCCAATATTCGCGAGACAGATGCGATTGCACACGTAGTACGTTGTTTTGAAGATGACAATATCGTGCATGTCGCCGGTAAAGTGTCACCTTTGGATGATATTGAAGTGATTAATACCGAGTTAGCGCTTGCGGACTTGGAAAGTGTTGAAAAAGCCATCACCAAAACGACTCGTGATGCCAAAAGTGGTGACAAAACGGCTAAAGCCAGATTAGAGCTACTTACACAAATGCGTGATGAACTGGATAGTGGCAAACCTGTTCGTGCCATGGGCTTTGATAAAGAGCAGCTGGCTTTGATTCGTGACTTACATCTGCTGACGATCAAACCCACTATGTATATTGCCAATGTCTCTGAAGATGGCTTTGAGAATAACGCTGCTTTAGATGCCGTCAAACAATTCGCTGAGCAAGAAAATGCTAATGTCGTCGCGATTTGCGCAGCGATTGAATCAGAAATCGCAGGCTTGGAAGATGATGAAAAAGTCGAATTTCTAAGTGAAATCGGACAAGACGAGCCGGGCTTGAATCGTGTTATCCGTGCCGGTTATGAATTGCTTGGTTTACATACTTATTTTACAGCCGGTGTAAAAGAAGTCCGCGCATGGACGGTCAAAGTAGGCGCGACAGCACCAGAAGGCGCTGGCGTTATTCACACTGACTTTCAGAAAGGTTTTATCCGCGCAGAAGTCATCAGCTACGACGATTTTGTTCAGTACAACGGTGAACAGGGTGCGAAAGATGCCGGTAAGTGGCGTCTGGAAGGCAAAGAATATGTCATCAAAGATGGCGATGTGATGCATTTCCGCTTCAACGTCTAGCATTCTGGGATATGATGTCGTGAGTTCTTATTTCTTTCTGACATAGGCAAGCTATGAAGACGGCGTCATTCTCCTTTTACTTCTTATCGTTAGCTATCGGTTATACACCACTGGTCAATGCCGATGATAAGTTAAATCAATGCTTGCTCACTCAACTGGCGACAGCAGATGACACCATGTCAGTCGGTGATATTAAACAATTATGTGACTCCTCAATCACCCAGAACACTATTGAGGAAGCCTCTCCCAATCCTGAGCCTGTTGACGTTAAAGTAACCAGTACGGGTTTAGAGACAGAAGACAAGTCGGCGATTACCCGACGCTTATTTTTGGAAAAGAAAGAAGCCAAAAACCCGTTTGTATTATTACCGCATAAGCCGAATTACATTATCTTAAGTAATAATATGTCTGCTCCGAATGAAGCGCCATTTGAAGCAGCCTATCCGAATGACAATATTCATTTGCAGCCGTGGGAAACCAAGTTCCAAATCAGCCTGAAGCTGCCAGTGGCTTACGATCTCTTCAATGGTCGGGCTGATGCCTATGTAGCTTATACCAACCGGTCATTTTGGCAGCAGTTTAATAAACACAGTTCTTCGCCTTTCCGTGAGTCTGATCATGAACCGGAAGCCTGGTTATCATTCAAAAACGATTATGAATTGTTTGGTATAAAAAATTCACTTATTCGTACAGGTATTGTCCACCAGTCAAATGGTCAGGCAGGTGAGTTATCACGTAGCTGGAACCGGGTTTATGCGGACTTTGTGTTTGAGCACAATGATTGGTACTACTCATTTAAACCATGGTGGCGAATCCCGGATAGCAGCAGCGATGACGATAATCCGGATATTGAAGAATATATGGGTAACTTTGAATTCGGCGCTGTCTATAAAATGGATAATCACAGCTTCGATATTCTGCTGCGGAATAACCTGAATTTTGATGATAACTATGGCGCTGTTCAGTTAGGCTGGAGTTTCCCGCTGACAGACCGTGTGAAAGGTTATGTGCAATGGTTTAATGGCTATGGAGAAAGCCTGATTGACTATGATGCCCACTCCAATAGTATCGGCTTTGGTATCCAGTTGAGTGACTGGTTATAAATATGATTATTTCACTTGAAACTTAAGCATTTATATCGTATTATTTCGCGCTTCGTGTGGCTATGTAGCTCAGTTGGTTAGAGCACATCACTCATAATGATGGGGTCGGTGGTTCGAATCCACCCATAGCCACCAACAGATTCAAAAGCCGGAGTTTCTACTCCGGCTTTTTTTTCGCCTGTGAATTTGTATAGTGATGAAATCAACGTATACATGGCGTGGTTAGGTTGAGCCTTAAAATCAGCCCAAACTATGACCTCATCAGGTTCAAAACATAGTATTGTCGTTGGCTGAGGTTTCTGGCACAGCTTGAATAACATCCCAGTGTTCAACTATTACGCCATTTTCTACGCGGAAAATATCAACAACCGCTTGTCCACGATCGTCTGCATTTTCAACAGAGTGCACATGCAGAAACACAAGATCATTATCTGTCGCACTTCTGACAATATCTGCTCTGGATTGTGGATGTGTTTTGAAATATCCCTCGAAGTAGTCAAGCAAAGGCGCTTTGCCATCAGGAACATCAGGATTGTGTTGGATATAGTCCTCAGCCAGAACCTTTGCCGCTTGCTCAACCTTATGTTGGTTAAAAAACTGATTATAAAAGTGGATAACAAGTTGACG
This sequence comes from Methylophaga thalassica MP, assembly GCF_000214595.1. GTDB lineage: Bacteria > Pseudomonadota > Gammaproteobacteria > Nitrosococcales > Methylophagaceae > Methylophaga > Methylophaga thalassica. The sequence goes on from NZ_AFIG01000001.1 coordinate 519,447, forward strand.
ATTGGCTTCCTCTTTAGCCAGATCCCGATGGCTAGCTGGTTCAGCAGTCACATTTGCGGTGAATAATACTAAACCAAGGCTAAGCAGGACCGGGAAGACTTTTCGTGATAGTGTTTTCATTATTATTTCCTTGATATTTTTTAATAACCGACAGTAAAACGTTGGCGAGGGTGTTGTGGTGTTTCAATCTCATCGACCAGAGCCACAGCATAATCTTCATATGAGATGTGGCTGCCATTGTCTGAGGTGAGAAGAGTGTCTTTACCCAGCCTGAACTGACCTGTACGTTCACCTGGGCCAAACAGGGCTGATGGGGATAAGAAGGTCCAGTTAAGCTCCGTTTCTTTTTGTATTTCATCGAGAAAGTCTGCCCCTTTGTTTGCTTCAGCCTTATAGGCTTTTGGGAATTCAGGTGTGTCGATGAGACGAAGTCCGGGTTTTACTTCCAGACTGCCAGCACCACCAACTACTAAATAGCGCGGCACGCCGGATTTTTTAACCACATCGATAATGTGTTTTGCTTCAGTATCATTAAATTTTACGGCGCTTACCACGACGTCATGCCCCCTAAGATGTGGAACAATGTCATCGATGTTAAGCAGATCGGCTTTTAATACAGTTACGCCGGGTAATGATGGAATGTTTTCTGGATGACGTGAGATAGCCGTAATCTGATGATGTCTGTTTGATAGTTCTTTGACTATTCTTGAACCAACTTCTCCAGAAGCGCCAATGATGGCAATGTTTGACATAATAAACCTCCTAATAGTATCTAATAAATATTAGGTCTATAATGTAGACCTTTGAGTTAAGCGTAGATACTTTTTCTTGAGCTGACAAGAAGTCAATTTCAGCGTACTAAGTTACTTGGAGGTGACCATGACAACGACTAATTCTGTCGAAACGCAGACAGAGACTGAGTTTGACCATCCTTGTCCGATACGAGATGTGTTGGATAGAATCGGCGATCAGTGGAGTTTATTAATCCTAACCACATTAGCGCCGGCGACTTTGCGCTTTAATGAACTTCATCGTGAAATTGGTGATATCTCCCGACAGATGTTATCTCGCACTTTAAAACGATTAGAGCAGGACGGGTTTATTGAACGTAAGATCTATGCCGAGGTGCCACCGAAAGTGGAATATAAACTCAGTCCTCTTGGCCATTCATTTCTTGAACCTATGCAAGCCCTTATTGCCTGGGCTGACAGCAATCATGCACAGATTTGTCAGAGTCGACGCCAGCACAGAGCAAAAAAAGATGGACAAGCCTAGATAGGTATTAATCAAAAGATAGGAATATCTTATCGGTGTAATTTAGAGTAGCCAGGAGAAGTGTTTACTTTCTGGCAGGCCATTTAGGTCTGAAAGGCTGATAGCAATAGAGAAGCAGTAATAGTGCTAATGCCGCCGCTATTTTATTAAACTGCGTGGGCTGTGTTGCCTCATAAGCAAAATCAGTGTTTTGTAGTGCCTTGGCCATATCCCTATTGTTTTCCAAGTGGTGATAGAGCATATGGTTTTGTTGAGCCAGATCCATTAAATAGTCTTGTTTGAGGCTGGATAGGTGTTCGATGCCAACGGCTTTGGCCGTGCCCCATGGGCCATTACGTGGAATGTATCCCTCGACCTTGCTGGGATCCTCCGGTAGGCCAAAGCGTGAAGCATGAGGCACATCTTCAGCAGTATAGAAACCTATCTGTACACCATCCTCGTCAAACTTGGGAATTTTACTCAGACCCAGTTCACCGACACCAATAATCATGCCTGCCTTCCAATCTTCTTTTTGATCTTCAGTATCCAGATAACTGAAATCGGGAGCATAACGTGGATTGATGGGCGGTGCTTCGTGACCATCGGTAAAAAAGACTAATTTACTGCCAGCGAGCACATCATTCAGCATCAGCTCACGCGTATTATATAAAGCCTGACCGATATTACTATCAGCTACCCAGGCCATTCGCCAGTCGAGTGCATGAATACTGGCCTCAAGAACAGGGTAATCACTACATACCTCAATGGGTGAATAGAGTAAAGCAGGTACGCGTTCGGTAAATACAGCTAAGCCTACTTTTGAGCCACATGGCAGGCTTCTGGCCGCATTCAGCATAGCGGTTTTCGCTTTTTCTAAACGACTGATTGCACCGCCGTGTTTATCAGAATAGTCCTGCACATTCATGCTACGGGTAATATCAAGCACAAACACAAAGTCATAGCTTTTTACTGTGAAGGGTAAAGGAGGCAGAACGATGGCTATCAGTAATAAGACGGCGGCAGCTATCAGTGCATATAAACGCTTCATCATAACAACCTAAGGCAGACCTAAGGGAAAACCAGGCATGGCTGACCACAGCTCTTCTGAGCTTTCCTGCACTTCACCAGACTCTTGTAGATCGCCGAGAGGCAAGTCTCGGGATAATCGTTGTGCTGCTTCGAAATTATATTTGGCTGCCCAAAACTCGGGATCTTTTTTTAATGCAGATTTATAGAGATCTTTTGCCACATCAGCCAAAGCTGTTGCACGATCAATCCCCATTTTTTCAGCCGTTTCAATCGCCTGTTGTAGATAGAGATTGCCCATATTGTAGTAAACCAGTTTTAACATGGCTGGAGAGCTGATCCGTTCGGCTTTGCCATAGGCATCGACAGCATCCTCGAACATACCGCGTTGTTGCAAATGATGAGCATAGGCAAACTGTACTTCGGGCTCTGTCAGATCAATCTCAGTAGCCTCCACTAAGCGTGGTGACTGTAGCAAACGTATTGCATCGTTGATGTCTTGCTGATGTTGCCTTTCTATTATTTGCAGGCCGAGTAGGGTAAGAAAAACGAGGCTAATCGCCAGCGTTAGATGTTGTAGATAAATACGGCGCAACATCATGAGCGTTTCTCCAAAGATTTCACTGCAACAAGTAACAAAACAAAAAACAAAGCAAAGCCATAACACCATGCTGAGAGGCTCTGTTTTGGAAGCTTTTCTTGATAAATTAATGGCAGGCTTTCCAGTTCATCCAGCTCAGCCAAAGCGGCTTGTAGTGATTCTGCCGTATCGACTTCATATGCATGGTATGGCACTGATAAGGTATTGAAAAACTTATGTAAATATCGTTCAGGCATGACTCTTGGGTTATCATCGCGATGCGATTTGGGCTCACTGAAGATGCCTTGTCCGTTTTCAGTACGTAAGAAGAACCAGTACAGACTTACCCGGTAACGTTCAAACCATTCACGTAGGGTTTTCTGGGCACGATGGTCCAGAGTGGCGGCGCCATCGGAAACCAAAACGATCACACGTGATCCGGTGTGAGGCTGGTCTTTGAAATAACTCAAGCCCATGCCTAAACCTTTTGCAACGTTAGTAAACGCTAACCCTGGTGTCTCCAGGCTATTAATCGCTGCCTGAATTGCACTTTTATGTTCAGTCAGCGGGCTGATGTAAAAAGGCTGGGTACTAAAACCGGCTACTCCGAATAAATCATGGGGACGGCGATTTACAAATTCGGAGAGTAAACGCCGGGCTGCTTGTGCTTTGGATTGCTCATTTTCATCCGGTGTCTGGCCGCCGAAGGTTTCATTCATACTGGCACTGCGATCCAATACAAAAACGATATGGGCACCTTGTCCGGTACGAGTCACAATTTGCTCAAGACTATGCAAACCAGCGAGTCCGATAATGACTGTGGCTATAGCCAGAGAAGCAGCAAGCTTAATTAAGCGGTTTAGCCAGATCGTCAGCGGATTAAGTTTAATGAGCTGTTTGCTGGGCGTAGCATGTCGCTCAAATAAGCTGCTGAAGAAAGGTAATAAGCTGAGTGGTAATAACACCAGCAGCCATGGCAGATGAAAGGCGAGATTCATGACTTACCGGAAACCACTTTGTCAGCGGCAGCGAGTCTGTCGCATAGACGAATACAATCGTTCAGCAGGTTTGGCTTGGGGGCTTCATCAAAGAAAAACACACATCTGGATTGCTGAAAAAAATCTTCTATCTGTGTCCGGCTCTCATTAAATTGTGGGTGCTGCTGAATAAAATCATCAATTTGTGAGGCAAACACGGTATAAGATGCCCGTGAATTAAACGCATCATGCATGGCTTGCAAGCCTTGTTGAATCTGATCAACGGTGATGTTTTTATGTCGATTTATACGCTTGATTTGACGCCGTGCGGTGTGAAAAGGTGAGGTATCAAACTTAGGCAATAACCCTGCGAGAGCAGCCCAGATAAGCAAGCATAGAATCGACAAACTGGCGTAGATGATAATGGGGGATTGATAACGAGAAAGTGAGTGTGTTCTAGGTGCGATATCCGCTTTCATGAAGCCATCACTACCGTCATTATTACCCACACCACTCGCGGTAATTTCTTTGATAGGTGACATGATGAAGTGCCAGTCGGGTAAGGTGATTTCTACACGCTGATTTGCACTGTCTGTGAACACTAACTGTTGCTCAGGAATCAGCAAGGTACGAACATCAAGTGGTGCGTAAAATGTTTGATAGCGGAGGGTAAGATTGTAGATGGTCTTTTTACCCTGTTGCTCAGATGTCATACTCACGCTATTCAGATCGAGCCAGTATGTGAGTTCACCTTCCACTGGTAACGAGGATGGGGATAAGGAATAGCCTTCATCCACGGCAATCAGATAGCGGTGTTCGATAACATCACCCACCATCAGGCCATAATTTCGCCCCTGGTCCATTTTGATAAGCTGAGCAGGCAGAACCGGTTCCGCGTAACAGGCAGCAGACAGCAGAAATAAGCTCAAAAGCAGTGAAATGGTGTTAATAAGCTTCATAAAGGGGTTCCTACTGCATCGAAAAGTATCGACTCATTTGTTTGGCGTCATAGTGATCAATCAACCAAAAAGGCTGTTGATTAAAGCGGCGGAATTGTTGTGTGAGGTAGGCTCTCCGATCTTCATATTGTTGCTGAATTTTTTGTTTCTGATCGCGGGTGATAAACACTAGAGAGCTGACACCCGTTTCAAGATCGGTCAGCTCAACAAATCGCCATAACGGGAAGTCGAGATACTCTTTGGATTGCCATAACACTATGGGTACAACTAAATGCGCTGATAAAACGGTCATCAATGACTGTAATTGTGTTTCCGGCCAGTGAAAGTCTGAGACTAAAAATATGAGTGCAGGTTTGCCTGGTAACACGGGGAAAACCTGTTGGGTAGCTTCCGCATGATTGGACTCGGGGCTAAGCCTCGTAAACTCGGTTGTTAGGGCATCGATATCATCGAGCTTTATTAGTTTTTCCTTGAGTAGATAGCAGGAAAAACGGTCATTAGCGGCTTCAACTGAGGCCTTAGTACTCTCATAGACTTCATGCAGTAATGCCGATTTTTCGTCATACAGCATTGAGGATGAACCATCGATAAGTAATAACACATCGATTTTGCTACGTTGTCTGTAACTTTTGACATGCAGAGACTCAAAAGGATCGGTCAGGCTGGCATTCAGGTCCAGCCTTGATGTATCGGGTTCATCCAAAAATAATGATTTTTTATAAAAGTCAGCGCCTGTACCTCGTTGCCGACTTTTATGTGAGCCCAGCATTAAGCCACTGACCAGGCCAGTGGTTTTGTAATCAAACGTCTGGTTCATGGTGATTGAATGGTATTCAATGCGGCAGTGATGAGTGATTCAACAATCTCATCACGGTTGTAGTCATAAACGGGGTTTAAAAAGAGTCGATGCTTGGCGATTTGCCGGATAATCATATGAAAATCTTCTGGCACTAATGCATCACGGCCATTGAGCCAGGCATTGACTCTGGCGCCACGGGCAAGATAACTGATCCCGCGTGGTCCCATACCACCACGTAACATATTGCTTGTATCGACATCGGTGATCTGAATGCCATATTCAGCAGGTTCACGTAGCGCACGACACAAGTGATAGCCGTAGTCTTGCACTTTTTCACTAGTGTGGACATGCTCCTGAATGGCGGCAGCAACATCATTCAATTGCTGGAATGGCACGATGGCTTTATCCGCTGAATCCACCAGTTTGTCGGCATCATGGTAACGTGGATTAAACATCAGGTCTTTCAATTGCACTTCAGATTTTGGCTGCTCAACATGCAGCTCCATCATAAAGCGATCACGTGCTGCGGCAGGCAGCTCAAAGGTTTCATCCTTTTCAATACGATTACGATCAGCAAACACCTGTAAATGAGGGAAAAAGTGTGTTTGGTTGAAAGCATGCACGCTACGTTCGGCCATGATTCTCAATAACAGAGAGTGGACCTGTGGACGTGCCCGGTTAATCTCATTGAAAAAGAAGATAGAGAGTTCATCTCCATGTTTCAGAACCGGCCCTGAACTGACACCTGGTTTACCATTTTCAGCAATATAGGTGTAATAGACGAGGTCATGCGGCATCAGATCAATGGTGCCCTCAATACGTTCAAAGTTACCACCCAGACATTCGGCTACAGTTTTCAGCAAGGTGGTTTTACCGACACCTACATCACCTTCAAGCAGGATATGTCCTCTGGAGAGCGTTGCAATGGTCATCAATCTGACAATGTGTTCTTGACCCAGGATGGTGCTGTTGATGCTGGATTCCATCTTAGCAATAAGCGCATGCCAATCTGACATCGCTATCGTTGATGTTTTAGATAGCTGGTTCATAGCGGTTTCACATGGAAGAAAAAGAAAAGACCGGCCTGAGAATTAGGCCGGTCAGCTTCAGTAATGGATTAATAAACCCATTTACCTGTTTTTTTGAACTGTTCAACACGTTCTGCATTGCGTTTTTCCATTGCTTTTAACGCAGCATCTTGTTTGTTCAGTTCTTTTTCACTGTGTTTTGGATCGTACTTAGAACCTTTGATTTTGTCAGGGAAACCTGGTTTGGCTTCCCAGCAATCACCAGCGGCTTTGCATTTAGTACCATCGTAAGCCATAACTGCACTTGCACCTGACAACATCATCAGAGCTGAACAAGCAACAGCGATTGTTTTTAGTTTCATATTTCTCTCCTTATTTTTGCGACGACATAATGAATTGGCATGCTGCCACTATGGCAACATGCCACCCATTAATTAATGATGAGTTTTATTAAAGTTATCCATAGCTTCTTTGAAGTCTTCTGGCACTTCTGCTGGTTTAAAGTTAGCTTTCTGCTCTTCAGTCAACCAGTCTGCTTTATCTGCTGAACCCCAATAAACACTTCTTACCCAGGCCATGATGTGCAAGATTTCATCTTTAGTGAGGTTGTTGTACTGTGGCCCCATCATGCTACGGGCACCACCATAAATGGTTTCGAAGAGGCCTTTATCGTTAGCGTTTTTAGGATAGGTGTAATAATCATCTCCTAATGCTGGTCCTAACTTGCCTTCAGCATGATGACCATGGCAACCAGAGCAAGCTGTCATAAACAGGCTTTCACCTGCCTTGATGGCTTCATCATCGGTGTTGTAGAGGTTTTCACCGGTATTAAGGAAATGCTCTACAGCTTCTGTTTTTTCACCTTTCTTGCCAAAAGATAAGTCCAGCACATCACCTGTGACTGTATTTCTGAAAACCAATTGAGATTGAGCGACAGGAATCATTACCACGGAGAGTACCGAGACAGTAAGCAGTGCGATTCCTCGAATCTTCTTTGGCAAAAATGTTTTGATAGTCATGATTTAAAAAATTTCCTGTAGTAACAAAGAGTATTTTTATTTGAGTTATAAAAGAGGGATGCCTTCGTCTTTCAATACGGCTTTGATCTTGGGATCAGCTTTATGCAGCGCTGTATTGATTTCTTTCAACAGTTCCTGATCGTCACTGCGCACGGCGATCGATTGTTCAAACTGTTGTCTTACACCTTCCCCATCACGAGTCGGCGCAATTTCTTCAGATACCACCATTTTTAGTGGTACAGAGGCTGACTTAACATAGCGGGCAGCTTCTGGTGCCCAGATGTGAGCGATATCTGCTTTGCCTGAAACGACTTCTGACACCAGTAAATCGGGTGCGTAACGTACATACTGGTTACGGCGTGACTTAAAACCGATTAATGACATGGTGTAATTGAAGTTGCCTTCATATTTATCAATTTCACGCAGCATCACTTCTGAAGGACTACCTGGAACGATGGCAAATTTAGACATGTCCTTCAGAGCAGGACTTTGCCAGTTTTTAATATCCAGTCCTTTGTCTGCTGGGTAGATAAAGGCATAACCCGATTTATAGTAAGGGTCACTGGTCGCGACACGAGGGTCACCTTTGTCTACGCCCATGACGACATCACATTGGTTTTTAAGCAGTTTTTCAGTAACAAGAAAAATAGCTGCTTTGTCGGACCAGACGAACTCTAGTTCCCGATCCATGGTATCCGCTAGAATTTTTGCCAGTTGATTCTCAAAGCCTTCCTGCTGCTTATTTGAATAAGGCATTTCATCACTGGCTGCACACACTTTGAGCGTGCTGGTATTGGCTTGTGCATTAAAGGCTAAGCCACTGCCTAATAGGAGTGCCAAAAAAGAAGGTAACATCCGACCTGATTTGGCTTGTTTCATGTTTCGTTTCATCGTGTTGGTCTCTTTGATGGAGGCCAGCAACCCTATGGTTGCTGGCCAGGTTTCTAACGAAATAAGTCTTAAGTTATTGACCTGTAAGCGACTGCTTACATGCCGTATTCACCTAAGCTCACGTCGTCATATGGGCTCTTACCATCAAGTGAGAAGACCATGACACCACCACCCATTTGAGTGTTTTTAGCCAGTTCTTTAAAGGCACCTACTGCACCTAAACCAGCTGATGGGTCATTTAGGTCAAATACCAGACCTACTGCAGGCCAACCACCGACACCGTAGTTGATAGCAACATACTGTGTACCTTTATGTGTGTAAGTCATTGGATGACCGATAACACCTGAAGGCAGTTTGAATTTCCACAGTAATTTACCTGTATCAGCGTCGCGTGCTTTGATGAAGCCATCTAATGTTCCGTAGAACACTAAGCCGCCTTCAGTTGCAGTCGTACCACCCCAAACAGAGAATTTCTCCATTTTTTCCCAGGCGAACTCACCCGTAATCGCGTTGTAGGCTTTAACTTGGCCTGAACCGATTCCGTTTTGACGATCACCTTTAGGACCAGGGTATGTCCATACGTTGGCACCAACGAAGAACTGACCTGCACGATATGGCAACATGAACGGTTCCCAATCCATACATAGGTGGTTAATACCTAAGTAGAACAATTCACGTTTAGGATCGTAAGAATCGAAACCTTGGTTATGGAAGCCCATTGCTGATGGACATACATCACGTGAACGGTGTCCCATACGTGTTCCATATTCAGGGTCACGAATTGGTAAACCTGTTTCCAGATCGACTTTTTTCACCCAGTTTGCCGTGTCATCCATTTTGTTAGCAGACACTAAGTCACCTGTTTCACGATCCAGTGTGTAGATGATGCCGTTACGGTCAGGGTGAGTCAGCAATTTACGCATTTTGCCATTTTTGTCTTTTTGCTCAGAAAGCATCATGACGTTAACGCCCGCGTAATCCCATTCATCATGAGGTGTTTTTTGGTAACCGAATTTAGCTAAACCGGTTTCCAGATCACGACCCCAGATAGTCATCGTCCATTTGTTATCACCAGGACGCATCGTTTCGTTCCAGGGAGCAGGGTTACCTGAACCATAGTAGAACATGTCTAATTGTGGATCGTAGGCATACCAACCCCAGTTAGTACCACCACCGATTTTCCATGCGTTGTCTTCCCAGGTAGATGTACCCAGACCTTTTTGACCATAGTGAGGGTTATGTTTGTTGAAGTCTTTATCCAGACCCACATCTGCATCAGGACCCGTTGCATACCAACGCCATACCATTTCACCTGTGTGAATATCGTATGCGGTGACATAACCACGAACACCTAATTCAGCACCAGAAGAACCTTGGATAACCAAGTCTTTAGCAACAAATGGTGCAGCTGTTTCTGTTTGACCAACGCTGATATCACCATTTTCTACTTTCCAGTATTCTTCACCTGTTTCAGCATTTAATGCGACAACGTGACCATCCAGTAAGCTTTTCACGATCATCGCTGGCGCTTTGTCATCCCCTGGCCAGTAAGCTAGACCACGGTTAACAACGTCACAACAGGCAACAGCACGTGCAGCTGGATCTTGTTTTGGTTTGTGTTCCCATTTGATCACACCTGGCTCATCCAGATCGATAGCAAAAGTGTTGTTCGGGAAAGGTGTGTGAATGTACATAGTGCCGTTCACAACAAGCGGTGCACCTTCATGACCGTTTAGTACACCTGTTGAGAATGACCATGATGGACGCAGTTTTTTAACGTTGTCTTTGTTAATTTGTTTGGCAGTACTGTAGTGGGTGCCTGAGAAATCTTTCCCTTGCATTACCCAGTTTTCATTGCTTTTAGACAGTTCTACTAACTTATCATTTGCAACTGACATGCCTGACATCAATCCGAGTGCGGATGAGACAGCAAGCGCAGTACCGATTTTTGACCACCGGCTATGATGCATTTCTCTCATATATCCTCCTATTTGTTTTGAGAGTCAGTCAATGCTGACTTTGTGTATCAGCTGTAAAAAACACGGCTGAGCACAAAGGTCATCTTCTTATCTTTGCTGTGACAGGGGATAGAGAGCGACACCTGAAAGGTTCAGGGAAGTTATCCTTAATTCGCTGGTGAAGCTATGTTGTTTAAGTTTTTTATTTTTATATATCAATAATTTATTTGTTGTTTATGTTTTTCTCTATGGGAGCTATGTGTAAAAACATAATGAACTTTTTCACTAGCCACCATTAACTAGGCGGTGTAGTGATCAGGCCGGTTTTTTGTGCCAGGAAAATAATTTCGGCCAGATTATTAGTGCCTAATTTTCGCATCATATTGGTTTTGTAATTGGATACTGTTTTAGGCGCCAGAGCTAAGTTATCAGCCATTTCATTGATACTTTTTCCTTCTGCCACCATGCGAAATACGGCAAATTCCTGATGTGATAACGAGTGCACTTTCTGATCAGCATGAATCAGTTTTTCCATGGCAATGGCGCGAGCAATCTCTGTACTGAGATAGTGGCCACGACTGGCTATCGTTTTAACGGCTTCAATCAATACGGATGATGGACAGGATTTAGTGATATAACCGCGCGCTCCCATATCCATCGCTCGCATAGCCAGCGTGGAATCATCGTGCATGGTGCAAACAAGAATTTTAGCTTGTGGATCACGGGATGTTATGCGGCGAATACATTCAAGGCCACCGGCACCAGGCATGCTGATATCAATGATACAAACATCCGGTTTATGACTGACATAGAGCCGGTAACCTTCTTCTGAATTACTGGCCTGACCGATGACGTCAAACCCTGAAGAGTTCAATAAATGTTGGTAGCCATCTCGTAAAATGGCGTGATCATCAATCAATAATATAGTCGTTTTAGACATGATGGTTTACTCAAATAATTGGGTCATAAGGAATCGTAATCGTTAAGCAGGTTCCCTGAGGCTGACGAGATGCAATATAAAATTCGCCGTCTAAAGCCTCACAACGTTCACGAATACTGATAAGTCCAAGGCCTTGTTGGGCTTCTATATTGCTGTTGAAGCCCTGACCGTCATCTTCCAGCTTTAATTGAATACAGGCATTGCCAGGTTCACGGAATTGATGCAAATAGATAAAAACCTGATCGGCATTGGCGTGACGGCTAATATTCGTCAGCCCTTCCTGTAGGCCTCGATATATCGACAGTGCAACTGCTTTGGGTATTTCATGATCCTGTATCTCCAGTGAGAGATGTTCTCTACCCTGGAAGGCTTGTTTCCATTCAGAAACCAGCTCACGAACAGCGCCTTTAAGGCCGATACTGTCAAGGCTCGGTGGCTTTAGATGACGTAATTTATTACGGGTAATTGAGCGAAGCACTGTTGTACTGTCCATGACAGATTCGAGGATAGGCTGGAGAGTGGGGTCGTCGGTTTGGTTTAAGGCGACAGTCAGGTTGGCATCCATTGCAGCAAGGTGTTGACCAAAGATATCGTGAAGTTCAGAGGCGAGATGATCGCGTTCAGACTCTCTGACCAAGGCTATTCGTTGGACTAAGGACTGTTTATCGTTGAGTAGCTGGCGTATTTTTTTATTGTTTTGGCTTAATTCTGCCTGCATCGCCAAATTGTGTTTGAGCGACAGTGATAACTCTGAAATACGTCGGGTGCTAAACCAGATAAGGCCCGCACAAAAAACCAGTAATACAAAAATAATCTCATCAAGCTGATAGAACTCGCCCAGAGCAGTCCAATCGATATAACGCTCTGCCAGATCCAAATACGATGCGACAAGATAAGTAATAAGTGACGAGATGGTAATCCAGACGACGTCGCGTTTAATACTGTGTTTACGCTGATTATTATCAGTGTGATGCTTGAGCTGCTGCAGGCCTTCCATAATGTATTCATACGTCATTAAAAAAGAAAAGTATGAAGCAGAGGCAGCGATTTACCCATAGCCTAAGATGAGATGGGGAGCAAATCACGCAGACATAGATGAAAAGGTCCTGATGAAATACAAGGACATGTCTCTAACGGTATCGGCACAATGCTCAGTACGATGGTCAAGTTTTCTATTCACTTTGAGGAAGAACATGAAACTCTTGCCACTACTGCTTTCAGTACTACTTTTTTTCCCCGGAATAAGCCTGGCGGATTCCACCACACACAAAACCTATGAGGAAATGGCATTCCTCAAACACTTCACCGGAAAAACCCCCGAATTTATCAGAACAGAGTTGGGTGAGCCTGACAGCATCGCTAAGAAAGAAAACGCCAGTGGCACGATTGAGTTCTGGATTTATCGTGATCTTGTGCAGCAAGCACACTCTGACAAAATTTATCGCTATACCCAGTTCGGCATTGTTAATGGCCATGTTGAGACATTGGGACATACCAATCGCAACCCTAAATAACATCCTATTTACGACACTTAAATTAAAGAGGAACACTTAATGAAATTATGGGCAACCGCCTTGATGGCAAGTCAATTATTCGTCACCAGCCTTGCTTTCGCTCATGGACCGACACCACAAAAAATCGATGAAAAAGTGGTGATTGCTGCACCGATTGATAAGGTTTGGGAAAAAGTCTCAGATTTTAATGGCATAGCCGATTGGCATCCCATGGTTGAGTCAGTGACATCGCCCGAAGAAGGCACGCGAGTTCTCAAGTTAAAAGGCAAGGGTGAAATTACTGATAGCCTGGATGAGAAAGACGATGCGAAACATTATCTGAGTTATCGTTTATTAGAAGAGAATATTGAAGCTTTTCCAGTGAGCTTTTATACAGTCAGTATTGAATTAAGCAAGGTGAATGATGGTACGGAAATGAGTTGGAAGGGCCGCTTTTATCGTGCGGATACCGGCAATTTCCCACCTGAACAATACAATGATGAATCAGCAGTCAAAGCCATGGAAGCGTTTGCCAAAACAGGTATGGCCAGCCTGAAAGAATCACTTGAAGGGAAGAAATAAGTGAAGTTGCGTTTAGGTCTCTCATTGAGTTTATTGCTAGTGGCTATGCCACTAGCAGCGCAACATGCCTACATCAGTAGTCAGGCAGCCAGTAAGGTCACGGTTGTTGATATTGAAAAACAGGAAATCATGACTGCGGTTGATGTCGCAACAGGACCGGTAGGTGTCTCTTTAGACAATCAGCGTCATCAATTATTCGTCACCCATCCGGAAATGGGTGTTGTGACCATGATTGATACGCAAACCAATAAGAAACTGGGTGAAATCAGAACGGGTGGGCAACCTTTTGCTGTTGCTGTGGATCCCTCAGGTAAACATCAGGTTTTTGTCTCTGACTGGGAGCGCAATGCCGTTGTTGTGATTAACCCGGAGACAAAATTAGTCGTTGATATTTTATCTGTGGGTAAAAATCCTGCTGGCTTGGCCATCGATAGTGAAGCAAGGCGTATCTATGTCGCTAATCGTAATAGTGACACACTAACCGTGCTGGATGCCGACACACCGCGTCAGTACGCTGAAGTGAAGACCGGTAAAGCACCTTATGCTGTTACCGTGAGTCCTGATGGCAGACGTATCTATGTCACAGCAATTCAGGACAATACGGTGACGGTCATCAATGGTGATGATTACAAGGTGATCAAAACACTTGAAGCCGGTACGGCACCGTATGGTATCGCTGTAACGCCAGACAATCAGTGGTTATATGTGGCGAACCAAGGCACGAATGATGTCTGGGTTTTTGATACAAAACGTTTAGAAAGAGTGGCAAAAATTGATGTGGGCGAAATGCCTGAAAGTGTGTCTTTTACCGAAGATAGTCAATATGCTTACGTGACTAATTGGTTTAGTAATAGCTTGTCAGTGATTGATACTAAATCCCAGAAAGTTATCAAGCAGATTGCTATGCCTGATGGCCCAAGAAGTCTGGGCCGTTTTATTGGTAACTAATTATTGTTGTTTTTTTGGCATCCAGCAGTAATTCAATGGTTTTAAAGTGGGCTTTCAGTTCAGCAATACCAGCATCATTAATAGGATGCTGGTCTTCCTGATACTGATATTTCAGACTATTGGCATTATGATAAAGCTCTGTATAAGCCAGTTTCATCGACTCTATCCATACTCTATCAAACAAATTCTGTTTCTTGGCTTGCTCCAGCCATAAACTGAAGTGACATTTCTTATGATTCATCAGTGGCCAATGAGTAATAGTGTCAGGACTCGACTCTAGATTGGCAATCACACGGTTTAGCCAATAATTGATCTGCAGCGTCATTAATTCCAGTAAGGTCTGTTCCGCATTAAGCTGACGATTAGCCAGATCGATCCATTGCTTATTTGGTTGGTAATCAGTGAACCATTGATTGCAGTCATCAGCCGACATTGGATACGCGATCGCATAACCTTGCGCTAAATCGCAGCCCATCGCCAGCAACATCATGCCATGCTCAGTTGTTTCTACACCTTCAGCGATGACCTGATGATGGAAAGCGTCTGTCAGACCAATAACGCCATCAATAATCGTATAGTCATTGGGATCGTCAATCAGATCACGTACAAAACTTTGATCTATCTTGACGGTATCTACAGGAAGATGACGTAAATGTGTCAGTGAGGAATAGCCGGTGCCAAAATCATCCAGTGAAATCTTAAGGCCAAGCGTGTGGCGGCAGGTTTCGATGATAGAAGAGATATTGTTAATATCGGTTAAAACACTACTTTCCAGAACTTCTAATTGAATGAGATAAGAAGGTACATTGGGATACTTGGCTAGAACACGGTCCAGATGGTCAAACAAACCTTGCCATTGCAGATGACGTGATGAAATATTAATGCTCATTTCCATTGTCCAGCCACGTTCAATCCAGTTGTTTAGCTGTTTGATGGCGCGCTCAATGACCCAGTTTCCTATGTTTATTTCCAGATAACTGCCTTGAACAACAGGTAAAAAGTGAGCTGGTGTGATCAAGCCCCGTTTAGGATGTTGCCAGCGGATTAATGCTTCAGCGCCAATGATGTCGCCTGAGCGCATATTCACCTTGGGTTGGTAGAACAGCACAAGTTGATCCGATATCAAAGCATCTTCGATCGACTTAAATTGATTCTGCTGTTCAGACATTTGCTCGTCTTGTTGCGTATCAAACATATGATGACGTTGGCGGCCAGATACTTTTGCCTGATACATTGCCTGGTCGGCATGGCGTAACAAGGTGTCGGCATCGGCATTGTCCAGAGGGTAAAGGGTGATACCAATACTCGCACTGCAACTGATGCTATTACCATCAATATGATAGGGCAGTTCAATAGCATGTCGGATACGATTTATCAGTGTTTCACAGTGCTCTGCTGAACTGACATCATTGAGTAATAAAGCAAATTCATCACCACCGAGTCGGGATGCGGTATCGTCTTGCCTGATACAGGATTGAATACGGGCAGAGACTTCAATCAGTAACTGGTCCCCCGCTTCATGTCCATAGGTATCATTAACAGGTTTGAAGCCATCTAAATCTAAAAAGACCACAGCAAGCAGACTCTTATTGCGATTACTATGGGCGATGGCTTGCTTGAACCTGTCGGCAAATAATGTTCTGTTAGGCAATTGCGTCAGTACATCATAGTGCGCCATCATTTCCAGGGCATGCTGTTGCTCTTTGCTTTGGGTAATGTCGGAGAACATGCCGAGATAATGTATGGTCTCACCATAATCATCGACCAATGTAGAAATAGTGAGTAACTCAGCATAGAGTTGACCATCTTTGCGTTTATTCCATATCTCGCCTTGCCAGTGGCCTTGCTGGCGGAGTTCATTCCACATCTCTTCAAAATATAAGGCGTCATGTTTATCAGAACGTAATATTGAGGGATTCTGATGTAATATTTCTTCCCTGCTGTAGCCCGTTATCTCAGAGAATGCCGGGTTTACATCGACGATGAGGCCGTCCGCGTCGGTGATGAGAATTCCCTCGTGTGCTTGTGTAAAGACCCTGCCGGACAGTTTTAATTTTTCTTCTGCACGTTTTCGCTCAGTAATATCGTAAAGAATAATTAATGTATCTGGTATCGTGTCACTGGTCACTTTACGGGCATTGGCAATGACAGAGCGTCGTTGCCCGTCTTTACAGATGAGATCGGTTTCAATAGATTCAAAATTGAAAGAAACGTATTGTTTGTTAAACGCGATATCAGCTTGTGTGATAAATCGTTCACGAGTTTCTACTTTGGGGAAGGTCCTGAGTAACCAATCATCTAATGTTGGAATATCGCTGAGGTCATAGCCGAAAGAGGTAATGAACGCTTGATTAAGGTAAGTAATTTTACCGTGATTATCGATAATGATTTCTGGCACGGGTGAGGTGTTCAAAACATCACTTAAACGTCCCTCACTTTCCTGAAGGGCTCGTCGTGACTGGCGCAGCCGGTAAATCCAGTAGCTAAACAATAGAAACAACAGCAGGATGCCAGAACCAAACTGTATCAGTGTTTTTAGTTGTGGTCCGGAGTCGATTTTAATACCCAGCCACTGAGACTCAATTTCTTTCTTTTCTTGCTCAGATAGCTGACTCAGCACTTTATTTATGATGCTTAATAGTTCTGGTTCATTTTTGACTATACCCATGCGGTATGCCGCTCTGGCTTGCGTTTGTCCGGCAAATTGAAGATTAATGAGGTCGCTGTTTTTTATTTGATAATTGGCATAGGCTGCATCTCCTATATAAGCATCTGCCTCGCCTCTAGCTACTTTTTCCAATGCTTGTCGAGGTGTGTCAGTGAACAGCAAAGTAATTTCAGGGTACTCATCGCTCAGCAGCGCGTTACTAAAGTTACCTTTTTCTAATGCGACTGTTTTACCAGCCAGATTTTTTAATGAACCAATGTAGCCATTGATATCCGTATTAATGATAACCACAGGATTTTGAATATACGGATCGGTAAACGTTAAGTATTCCTTACGTTCGGTGGTTTCATTCAGACAGGCCAGCATGTCGATTTCATCGTTTTGAGCCATAGTCATCAGTTCATCCCAGCTTCGATTAGAGATGATGTCGAATTTCACGCCCAATCGTTCTTCCAGCAAATTGATATATTCAGCAGCCAGACCAACATACTCACCATCCTTGTTGATCCACTCATAGGGAGCGAAGTCTTTGTCTACACCGACTTTAATAACGGGATGAGCCTGTAGCCATGCCTGTTCATCTTCAGTGAGAGATAACATGGTGCTGGGTTGATGAATGAAGTGATTAAGGGTTTTTTCTGGCAGAGCAGGGGCGACCCCCAGCTGTGCATAAATATCGGCAATGCGTTTCAGGCGACCAGGCTCAATACTGCCTAACGGTATTAGATCGGCCAATATTAGTTTTTTTGTCTCTCTTGCTTCAAATCTAAGTCGCGACAGGCTTTGTTCAGCACCATATTTCTGCTTGATGATATTAATCATCTCTTCACTATGCTCGAGCGCATAGTGCCAGCCTTTTAACGAGGCTTTCAGCATGCGTTGGGCTCGGCCTGGATATTTTTTCAGTTCGTCATCGCTGGTAAATAAAATATCGCCGTAAAAATCAAAACCATAATTACGCGGGTTGATGATGTTTATAGGGATTTTTTTCTGCAAAAACTCATAGGGTTGATCGCTGATGTAACCAGAAATGACATCAACTTCATTATTGATAAGGCTATCAATGCCCATTTTCTGAGGGATGATATTGATATCTTTCAGCTGGATTTCTGCATCATTCAGCAGGGTTCTTAAGATGGCGTCATTACCATTGCTGGCGTCAAACATGACACGCTTTCCAGCCATTTCATAAGGACTGACAATTCCGGATTCTGAGCGTGACATAAAGACTAAAGCATCATGCTGGAATACCGCGGCTAAGGCTTTTATCGGTGAACCATTCGCGTATTCAGCGAGGATCCCGATACCACCGATACCGTAATCCGCTTTTCCGCTGACGACCTCATTGACAACATTAATGTCAGGTTGACGAGGACGTAATTCAACATCCAGGCCTTCCTCTGTATAAAATCCTTTTTCTACGGCAGCGATGTAGCCAGCAAACTGATATTGATATTTCCATTTCAGTTGTAAACTGACTTTTTCCAGAGGTAGGTCTTCATTTGTCGCTTCCAGTTGAGCGTAGCTGGGTAGCGACAGGCTCAATAAAAGGTTAAGAAGACATACACAAAAAAATCGATGGCTTATCATTTCTAGTGATTTACACCCATGAATAATGCTCAATGAATTGTATAGAGGGTAAACATCTCTGTTTATAGCTTTCCCTAGCGTTTACACACAAAGATTTAGATGATGTGTTGATGCTTAGATGATAACCCAATCAAGTCGAATAAGAATAGCGGCGATATCCTGAAGCTTTGTGTGACACTCGCATCTTCTATTTTTTTATTGGCTCTAAAAACCAATATTTCACAACAAGCGGGTTTAGCGAATCACTATTTAGTTGTTATCAAACTGCTTGGCACCGGCAAAATCCAGTTGTTGCCATGCTTGGTACAAGATGATGGCCGTTGCATTAGATAGATTAAGGCTTCGACTGTCAGGCAGCATCGGTATGCGTATTTTTTGCCTATCATTCAGTTGATTGAGGACGTCTTCAGGCAAGCCGCGTGATTCCGGGCCAAATAACAGAATGTCTTCATCTTGATAGCTGGCTTGATGATGATGTTGTCTGGCTTTTGTCGTGCAGGCAAAAATTCGTCTGCTGCCGCTCCATGCTAAGAACTCATCGAAGTTCTTATGCACAAGGACATCAGCGAACTCATGATAATCCAGTCCAGCGCGGCGTAGGCGTTTATCATCAATAGCAAAGCCTAGCGGTTCAATTAAGTGTAGGCCTGCACCAGCATTAGCGCATAAGCGAATTATATTGCCCGTGTTGGGAGGAATCTCGGGCTCATAGAGAGCAACATGCAGCACAGCGGATCAGGTTTCGTCTATATACAGTTTTAAGCTCTGACCTGGCTGTAAAGTTGAGCGATCACTGAGGCCATTCCATTCTTTCACATCAGCAACACTGACATTAAATTTACGTGAGATTGCCCAGAGTGAGTCACCATCTTTGATAGTGTAACTGACCGACTTTCTGATATCTGCAGCAGCACTAGTGATGACAAGTTTTTCGCCTGCACGCAGGATGTCTTTGGCCGATTTATTATTCTGTTGAGTCAGCGTTTTTACATCGGTGTTATTTTTTCGGGCAATATCCCACCAAGTGTCACCCGCTTTCACAACATAAGTCGTTTTTTTGACATTCTCAGGTGACACACTCTTCTGTGCTTTATTCAAAGCCAATTTACTGATGTCATGTGAGGCGACCGGAATCAGTAGATTTCTTCCTGCACGGATTTGAGTCGTGCCGAGTTTATTGGCTTGTTTTATAACATCGACTGTGGTGTCGTAGTTTCTGGCAATAATACTTAAAGATTCACCACGTTTAATTTCATGACGTGCCCATTGCACTCGCTGTGAAGCAGGCATTTTTGCTAAGGCGGTTTTAAAAGTAGGAATTTTTTCCAGCGGCAGTACTAATTTATGGTTGCCTTGTGGTGCTGTTGCCCAGCGATTAAATGCCGGGTTTAATTGGTGTAGCTGTTTTTCGCTGATGCCTGCCATCTTGGCGGCCATCGCTAAATCGATCTGTGAACCAACATTAACCTGACCAAAGAACGGTTTGTTATCGATAGGGCTTAATTCTAGTTCGTAACGTTCAGGGTATTTCACCATGTGGCTGACAGCCATTAAGCGAGGTACGTAAGCAGACGTTTCTTTGGGGAGATCGAGCGACCAAAAATCAGTCGGTTTACCCTGTTCCTGATTCTTTTTAATAGCACGTCCGACTGTGCCTTCACCACAATTATAAGCAGCAAAAGCGAGTTGCCAGTCACCAAAGTCGTTATGAAGTTTTTCAAGATAATCAAGTGCCGCTTGTGTTGACTTAACTACGTCACGTCTGCCGTCATACCACCAGTTCTGCTCCAGGCCATAAAGTTCACCAGTGCCTGGAATAAACTGCCATAACCCTGCCGCATGGCTGGGCGAATAAGCCATGGGTTTAAAGCCACTTTCGACAACAGGTAATAAGGCGACTTCCATCGGCATATTACGTTTTTTGACTTCTTCAACAATGTAAAACAGGTAAGGTCTAGCTCTTTCCACCACCCTGGCGACATAATCCTGATGATCAATAAACCAGCGAAGTTGACGTTCTGTATCTGGCTCAAGCGTCTTATAATCAGAGATGACAAAGCCGTTTCGAATGCGTTCCCAAACATCGGTTGGGTCTTGGGGAGGAAGTGTAATTGGTGGGTTTTCTGAGGATAGAGGGTTTTCGTTTTCTTCTAGGGATTCGTTATATGCTTGTTCCCAGGGAGTATGTTTCTGCTTTTGCTTCGCTTTAGAATACGTAACAGACGGCGATGCCGAGGCCCCCGCGACTTTTTCGGGGGTGCTGCTACAGGAAGCGACAAGTAACGTAAATACCGATACGAGTGCTATTCTTATCATATTTCGAGTAAACATTCGCGCTATTATAAGCAAGGATTTTCTACCTGTCTCCGAATAATTTATAAAAGTTGCAATTACTGATGGTTGAACAGCTAAATAACTGGTGGGGTGTTTTTGATTTTCCCCAGGAAACACAATGGGTTATGCGATGTGCAGATGTCCGTCTTGGGCTTCGTTCTGCACCTCATCAATGGTGGGCAGGTTATGAATGGCAACAAAATATAAACCAATTTGAGCCTTCATTAAGAAATGAAAACTGTCCCTTTGAGTCATCACCTAAACATGAGCAACGGTTTGTTTTTGCTCAACTTCCAGAGAAAATGGTGATTCAGCCAGCGTTAGCCGATCGTCCTGTAGTGTGTCGGCCAGTGGTTTCGGTAAGTTTATTGCCGTTTCAGGAAGTCACTTTATTTGTGTGTCTACCTTTATGGTTGAAGATAGCGACTGGTGAATCCGATCAGACATTATTAGATATCCCAACGGTAAAAGTCTGTGACTCCTGGTTTGGTCCTAACACGCGTGAAGGGGTGTTGAGTTATGCCTCGCAAGTGAGTGAGCAGTTGGATGTAAAGCCCATTGCCAATAACAAGGCGAGAGCCGCGATTGAGGTACGGATTCAGAATCAGTCTGATCAAATGTTAACGCTGGATAAAATCAGTGTACCGGCACCTAATTTAAGTTTATATGCCGATAAACAAGGACAATTCTGGACGCCACGTATAACGCTGGTCAGGCGTAATCAGGATGATGCGATTTTGAGTTTGGACGATGTGATAAGTGGTGGACTAGCACTCAGCGAGCTTGAGCTGGTGTGTCCTGCGAGAGAAGATATTGGGCGTAGCAAAATTACCAAGGCCATTTCAGCCTTATTTGGTTAATTAGTTGAGTGAAAAGTTATGACGGAATGGTTTAACAGTCTCAATGCAGAATGGTTTATCTCTGCATCGGAAGCACTGATTTATTTTATTGTCGGGCTGGTTCTGGCCAAGATGGCTAGTCGAGGTGTTCGTCAATGGAGTAAAAACCGTTTTGATACCCATCAACAGCTTTTGATGGCGCGCGTGGCGTCGTATTTGATTTTGCTGGTGTTTATTGTGATGGGCTTAAATGCGATCGGCTTCAACCTGGGCGTTTTAATTGGTGCTGCCGGTGTATTATCCGTTGCTATTGGTTTTGCTTCGCAAACATCGGCCTCCAATATTATCAGTGGTTTATTTTTAGTCGCTGAGCGTCCTTTTTCTGTCGGTGACTTAATCAAGGTGGGGGAGACCACCGGTGAAGTACTTTCTATCGATTTGTTATCGGTGAAATTGCGTACCTTTGATAATTTGTTTGTGCGCATTCCAAACGAAACATTGATTAAGTCAGAAGTCACAACGTTGACGCGTTTTCCTATCAGACGAATTGATTTAAGTATTGCTGTTGCGCTGAAAGAAGATATCAAGGCGGTCAGAAAAGTCCTGGAGAAAGTGGCGGAGGCCAATCCACTTTGCCTTGATGAGCCCAAACCAAAATTTGTGTTTCTGGGTTTTGGCGACTCATCGCTGAATATGCAGTTTTCGGTATGGGTGAAGCGTGAGAGTTTTATTGAACTCAAAAACAGTATTCATGAAGAAATCAAAGAAGCGTTTGACGCTGAATCGATAGAAATTCCTTTTCCACATCGTTCCCTATATACCGGTTCTGTAACAGAACCTTTTCCGATTCGTTTGGTAAGAGATAATGAACCAAAGCCAAATATGGACAACAAAGAATAGCGGCTGTCGGCCACAGCCTATCTACGATAAGATCAGCAGAAAAACTCAGATTAAAGGGAGACTCAGTGGCAAAGCTCAGCGGACAATTGTCCAAAATGCAGGTCAGCCTGACTAACAACACGCAAGCACATTATGCAATAAAGCTCGATGAGCAAGTATTCGCTTTAAATGAGGTGATCGGTCAGCCGATTTCCTTACACTATCAGGGTGAAATCCATTGTCTGAATTGCGATCGTCTAACGAAAAAAAGTTTCAGTGGTGGCTTTTGTTTTCCCTGTTCGCAGAAGTTAGCACAATGTGATTTGTGTTTTATGAAGCCAGAGCTTTGCCACTATGATCAGGGCACCTGCCGTGAACCGGAGTGGGGTGAGGCGGTATGTATGCAAGACCATATTGTGTATCTGGCAAACAGTTCTGGTTTAAAAGTCGGTATCACTCGTATCAATCAGATTCCAACACGGTGGATTGATCAGGGCGCCACTCAAGCTGTACCTATTTTTCGGGTAAAAAGCCGTTATCAATCGGGCTTGGTTGAGGTGATGTTTAAACAGCATGTATCTGACCGAACTGACTGGCGGAAAATGTTAAAAGGCGAAGCAGAACCGCTTGATTTGGCTGCGGAAAGAGATCGATTATTAGCCTTGTGTGAGAGTGAAATAAGCTTACTGCAACAACAGTTTGGCGAGTCAGCTATTCAAGTATTAACAGCTGAGCCTGTGCAAACGATTGAATACCCGGTGAATGCCTATCCGAAAAAAGTCAGTTCATTTAATTTTGATAAAACGGCAACTGTTGAAGGACGGTTGGATGGCATTAAAGGCCAGTATCTGATTTTAGATAACGGTGTTATTAATCTCCGCAAATTTAGCGGTTATCACATCGAAGTGGAGGTATAAATGTTTTACCGCATTATGCGAGATCTGATGTTTCGTCTTGATGCCGAGAAGGCCCATCATCTTGGTTTAGTTGGTCTTGATTGGTTGGAAATGACCGGTGCGTCATGGCTGATGACTCGCAAGATGAAAATGACGCCAGTTCGCGTGATGGGTCTGACGTTTCCGAATGCCGTCGGGCTTGCCGCCGGGCTGGATAAAAATGGTGATCACATTGAAGCGATGTCGGCACTCGGGTTTGGCTTTGTTGAGATTGGTACAGTCACACCACGACCACAACCGGGTAATCCTAAACCGCGATTATTTCGTATTCCTGAAGCACAGGGCATTATCAATCGAATGGGTTTTAACAACCTGGGCGTTGATCATCTTATTCAGCAAGTACAAGCAGCGGATACAAAAACCTTAATTGGTATTAATATCGGTAAAAACTTTGATACCCCTGTTGAGAAAGCGGTCGATGACTATTTAATAGGTCTTAATAAGGTTTATCCTCACGCTGACTATGTCACTATCAATATTTCATCACCAAATACGCCAGGGCTTCGCACGCTTCAGTTTGGCGAGTCTCTGGACAGCTTGTTATCAGCCTTAAAAAAGGCACAAGCTGATTTAGCAGGACAACATAACAAATATGTACCGATGGCCGTGAAGGTTGCGCCAGATCTGACAACTGATGAAGTGTCGCAACTGGCGCAGGCATTCAATAAACATAAAATTGATGCGGTGATTGCCACCAACACGACGATGGATCGTGAGGCGGTAGCAGGTCTGCAGAATGCTGATGAGGCGGGCGGTTTGAGCGGTGCACCTGTTTTTGAAAAATCAACGGAAATTGTCAGACTTTTCCGCGAAGCACTTGATGATGACTTGCCTATCATCGCTGCCGGTGGAATCATGTCTGCTCAACAAGCGTTAGCCAAGTTGGATGCGGGTGCATCCCTTGTACAAATTTATAGTGGCCTAATTTATCAAGGCCCCACGCTTATTCGAGAAGTGATTCAATCCATATCAAAGAGGAACTAACATGGAAACTGCAACCGGAAGTATTGTTGTATTCTGGCTGATCAATATTCTCTATGCTGCGATCATTGTTTTTGTCGGTCGTATAGTAGTCAAGTGGCTGGTAAAAATGTCACGCAAACTGATGGTCAGAGCAAACCTTGATCCTATTCTGATTAATTTCTTTAGCACCATTGCCAACGCCATTTTATTGTTATTCGTACTCATTGCGGCTTTAGACCAACTGGGTGTCGATACCACCTCGATGATCGCTGTGCTGGGTGCAGCAGGTTTGGCGATTGGGCTGGCTTTAAAAGACTCACTACAAAACTTTGCTGCCGGCGTGATGCTTATCCTTTTCAGACCCTTCAAAATTGGTGATTTTGTTGAAGCTGGAGGTACCGCAGGTGTCATTGAGACAATCACTATTTTCAATACCATTATGAAGACGGGTGATAACCGTGAAGTTATCGTCCCCAATGGTTTGATTTATGGCGATACCATCACTAACTATTCAGCAAAAGATACCCGACGCATCGATATGGTGTTTGGTATCGGTTATGACGATGATCTGCTTAAAGCGAAAAAATTACTGACTGATATTGTCACCGGACATGAGAAAGTCATGGCAGATCCTGCTCCTGTTATTCGTGTGTCTGAATTAGCGGACAGTAGTGTGAATTTTGATGTGCGTCCATGGGTTGCTGCCGATGATTACTGGGCGGTCCGTTCGGAATTGATTGAAACTATCAAATTAGCGTTTGATGAAAACGGTATCTCTATTCCATACCCACAAATGGACATTCACTTTAATAATCTTGATAAAGAAGATGAAAAGGCCGCTTAAAACACATCTTTCCATGCTCTTAATGCTGTAAAAACAGCCTGACTATCTGCGAGAGGGCGACCGGAAAAGGATTCGGTCGCCTTTTTTATACTGTCTAACTCACAACGCAGGAAAGGGTTGGTGTCCAGCTCATCTTGCATCAATGAAGGAACGGTAGCTTGTTGCTGCTGGCGAGCTTTTTTTGTTTGTTCAAAGCGTTGTATCAGCAAGGCATTATCTGGCTCAACTGCTTTAGCAAAACGTAAATTGGCTAATGTGTATTCATGAGCACAATAGATTTTTGTTGTGGCAGGCAAGGTTGCCAGATGGCTGAGTGAGGAATGTAATTGCTCTGCGGTGCCACCTAATAAGCGTCCGCTGCCAGCTGCAAATAGTGTATCACCGCAGAACAGTTTTCCTTCAGCCAAATAGCTAATGTGACCGGGAGTATGGCCTGGTGTATTTAAAACAGTAAATTCAGGAAATGCGGGGTCGATAGCAATGGTGTCTCTGCCAGTTTGTGGATGAGTCACCCCATTTATGTTTTCATTGGCAGGACCATAAACGGGAATGGCGACGTCTTTTGTTAACTCAACAATGCCCGCAGTATGATCGGCATGGTGGTGAGTAATCAATATAGCAATAAGGTCCAGATCTTTGGCTTTTAAGGTTTTTAAAACGGGCGTCGCATCACCTGGATCAACGGCAATGACTTTATTCGTACCTTGCGCTTGAATAAGCCAGATATAATTGTCTTCAAATGCGGGAATTCTGTGCACATTCAGCATGATTTCTCCTTTAATGGGCTCACAGTATGAATGAGAACAAACAACGACGACTGAATCAATGGTGGCATAGTCCATTGGGAGAGATGCTCATCCAACATGAGCAGGATATCCTGACATCTCTCAATCATCCTCTAGTCGGCTATTTTTATGTTCAATTAGGTGGTCATTATTCTTTGTTTCCACCGTCGAATCGAGCCATTAAAACAAGTATTGTGGGCCCAACGGGAGATCTAAATGCCAGCGCTGAGTCGCTGCCTTTCAAGTCTCACAGTATAGATAATTTATTACTTTTGCATGTGTTGGAGTATGCCCATGACCCGCATCAGGTATTGCGGGAAACGGAAAGAGTTCTTGGCGCCGATGGTCGAGTCATTTTATGTAGTTTCAATCCCTGGAGTTTATGGGGGCTGCGCCGCCTGTTTTCATGGCAGGACAATGCGCCCTGGCATGGTCATTTTTTTACCCAAACCCGTATCAGGGATTGGTTGGCACTATTAAATTTTGAAGTGGTTGAACATCATAAAGTCATGTTCAGACCGCCTTTTAGCCGGATGAGTTGGTTAAATAGGTGCCGTTTTTTAGAGCGCTGGGGAAAACGTTTATGGCCATGTTTTGGCGGCGTGGCGATTGTGGTGGCATGCAAAAGAACGATCCCGCTCAACCCGCTTAAACAACGCTGGCGTCAACCGAATTTATTTCCGTCAGCCGGCTTAGTGAATAAGCCGATAACAAGAGAAGGAACAGATGGACCACGTTGAGTTATTTACTGATGGTGCCTGTAGTGGCAATCCCGGCCCAGGTGGTTGGGGCGTGATATTACGAGCAAAGGGACAAGAAAAAGAACTGTCCGGTGCCGAAAAAAATACCACGAATAATCAAATGGAAATGATGGCCGTAATCGCCGGACTTGAAGCATTAAAGCGCCCATGTCAGGTCACCATTACCACGGATTCACAGTATGTCATTAAAGGCATGACCGAATGGTTAACAGGCTGGAAAGCCAAAAATTGGAAAACAGCAGTAAAAAAACCAGTGAAGAATGTTGAACTCTGGCAGCGCCTTGATAAAGCAGTAGCGCCTCATCAGGTAAAATGGGAATGGGTGAGAGGCCATCAGGGACATGTTGAAAACGAACGCGCGGATCAATTAGCTGTTGCCGCCAGAGAACAAATAGCCGCTAAGAAATAAGAGGACACCATGGCAGAAAATGTTGTTAAACGACAAGTGATTCTGGATACCGAAACCACCGGTATCAGCACCGCTGAAGATCATCGAATTATTGAGATTGGCTGTGTGGAAATGGTTAACCGCCGCCTCACTGGGCAAACATTTCATCAATATATTAATCCTCATCGTGAGATTGATGCTGGTGCGATTGAGGTTCACGGTATCACCAATGAATTTTTAGCGGATAAACCCAGCTTTGAAGATATCGCTGAAGATTTTTTGCAATTCATTGAAGGTGCCGAGTTAATTATTCATAACGCCCCGTTCGACGTTGGCTTTATTGATCACGAGCTCAAAAAATTGAGCGGCGAAAATCGCCGGGTTAATTCGCTTTGCACAGTATTAGATACTTTAAAAATGGCCAGGGACAAACATCCGGGCCAGAAAAACAATCTCGATGCCTTATGTAAACGTTATGACGTCGATAACTCCAACCGTGAGTTACATGGAGCCTTACTGGATGCTGAGATTTTAGCGGACGTTTATTTAGCGATGACCGGTGGCCAGGTTAGTATGTTGCTGGCCGCTAATGAAGAGGAAACGGTAACCTCAACCCCATCAGGAAGCGAAGCTGAAGAAGTGATTGCGACTGTGAAGTCCAGAAACCTCAAAGTCATCCGAGCCTCGGAGGAAGAACTTGCTGCGCATGAAGCAATGCTAGAGAAAGTGCAGAAAAGTAGTGGTGGGGAATGTGTTTGGTTGAGAGAATCATAGTCTTTAAGACTTTTTAGTTATGGACTTTTTCAGTGAAAAAGAAGCAAAAAGTTATACATTAAGCATGATGACTGGATATTTAAGTCATGAGCAATTGCTTCAAAAACTTGATGACTTTAAAAATTTTCGCGAGATTGAGCCAAACGATGAAGAAAAAGAGTATTGGTCGAAAAAAATAACTGAGCTTGAGCACTGGTTGAATAGTTCTAAATATCAAGATGGAGAATATCCTCAAGGTCTAGATCAATTATTTCTTGATTTAGTTGAGTGGAGAGCATCAATTTTTGCATTGCAGTCGGTCAACGCAACTAAAGAGCTATTTAGTAAATATATCTTTTATAGTCAGTGGATGAATGGGGCTACATACGCTGTTTTTTCTATTCTTGGCAAACTTGTTAGTAAAGATCGTAGAGTAATACATTAAGAAATTTATGGGATGATGTAAAAAGCTATATTTCAAGATCTGAGTTACTTGGTGAAGGTGAGTTTTTCTTCATTGAAGAAAAAATGAATAAAAGCGTAGGTCATTTTAATAATAAAAATTCAAAAGCATTGTTCTTTCGTAATAAAACTGTTGCTCACAATGAGCTTTCCCCAAAAATCGATTGGAATGACGTAGATAAAGATATACATTTATTGTCTCGGATCTGGTCGGTCCTCAGTATGTGGTCGTCTCATGGAAATATTGGTCTATTTTATGATTCGAAAGCTGCATTTTTAGGGTTTGAAAATATACTAAGTCAGCAAGATATTGTTGAATTAATACAAAAAAGAAAATTATATCTAGGGTTTGTTGAAGATTGGTTTGTATCAAGCTTATTAGATGGCCGAAGAGTTGGAGATAGAACGCCTGAAGTAAAACTTCATATTCATACGTCTGATATAGAAAATACATAAAACTACAACTTCAGACGCTGCCGCTGGGGCGTTCATTTATTTTGTTTGCCCAAAATAAACGAACCAAACAAAAGGGCACCCGATATTGCCTTATATCTAAAAATTAACTTCATTTTATGGCGTGGACACCAACTCGCTACGCTCAAACACGTGCCCACTTAACCCATAAAATGAAGCCAATTTTTAGCGGCAATAGACGGGAAGAAAAGAATTCTCTCTTTCCCCGTTTGTGCTGACGAGGAATGACATTTATTCAGGTCTGAGGGAGGCTAGTGTTTGAGCGTAGCGAGTTTTAGCCGACCGCCTGAATCAATGTTATGACGAGTGGAGCCGCAGGCCAGCACGGTGGGGTGCCCTAGGGTTGTTAGGGAAATGGGCAAGCATTTCCCTGACTCGCCAGCAAGGCGAAACTAAAGACTTATAAATCTAAAATAAACCTTCGTGTATTGATGATGGTTTGTTTTTTTACGTTGCCATTGAGGCGTGCATTTATTTTTGGACAAGCAAAATAAATGAACTCGGATTTAGCCGGAAACTTCGAAGCTTAAATAATCAAATAACGCTTTGAATACAAGTAATCACAAAAAAATCAATAAATTCCAAAGTTTTCCTTGAAATCAAATTTTTTACCCCCAGATTGACGTTCTGTTAGAAGCAAAGCGGAATACATCATCATGAGCAATGAAGAAATTGAAAAGCCAGAAGTAGAAGCGAGTGAGCAAGCTGAAACTGAGGCATCATCAGAAACAGAAAAAACAACAGAGCAGTTGTTGGAAGAAGCACAAAAACAAGCAGAAGAAAACTGGAACCAGGTGTTATTAGCTCGTGCTGATCTGGAAAATGTTCGTCGCCGTCATGCTCGGGACCTGGAAAATGCCCATAAACACGCTTTAGATAAGTTTGTGAATGAGCTTTTACCCATTTGTGACAGCCTTGAACTTGGCTTAAATGCGGCTAAGTCAGAATCAGCGACGCTAGATGCAGTTCGCGATGGTATGAGTATGACCATGAAAATGTTACTCGATAATATTGGCAAGCTTGGTTTGGAACAGGTTGATCCTGTGGGCCAACCGTTTGACCCTGAGTTACACCAGGCTGTGTCTATGCAACCTGCCGATGGCATTGAAGCCAACCATGTCATTAGCGTGATGCAGAAAGGTTATAGCTTCAATGGCCGTTTACTTCGACCGGCAATGGTTGTGGTCTCTCAATAAAAATACATTCGGGGCTTGAAATTTTAATTTTATCCCCCAATTACTTATCCGAAGGCGGCTTAAATAGCCAGCAAGATACAAGATTGATGGAGTATAAAAATGGGAAAAATTATTGGTATTGACTTAGGAACAACAAATTCCTGTGTCGCAGTGATGGAAGATGGCAAAGCACGCGTTATCGAAAACAGCGAAGGCGATCGCACTACGCCATCAATCATTGCTTTTACAAAAGATGACGAAGTCTTAGTTGGTCAGTCTGCAAAACGTCAGGCGGTCACTAATCCAAACAATACACTGTACGGTATCAAACGTTTGATTGGCCGTAAGTTTAAAGAAGATGTCGTTCAGCGTGACATCGATATGGTGCCCTACAAAATCGTTGAAGCAGACAATGGCGATGCCTGGGTGTCTGTTAACGATAAAAAAATGGCGCCACCTGAAATTTCAGCACGTGTTCTGATGAAAATGAAGAAAACCGCTGAAGAATTTCTGGGTGAACCTGTCACAGAAGCGGTGGTCACTGTACCTGCTTACTTCAACGACTCACAACGTCAGGCAACCAAAGATGCGGGTAAAATTGCCGGTCTTGAAGTTAAACGTATTATCAACGAACCAACCGCTGCTGCACTGGCATACGGCATGGATAAAAAACGCGGCGATTCTACCGTTGTTGTTTATGACCTAGGTGGTGGTACATTCGACGTATCAATCATTGAGATTGCGGATATTGAAGGCGAACACCAATTTGAAGTATTAGCCACTAATGGTGATACCTTCTTAGGTGGTGAAGATTTCGACCAACGCATCATTGATTATTTAGTGGCTGAGTTCAAAAAAGATCAAGGTGTTGACCTGGCAAAAGATCCATTGGCTCTGCAACGTCTGAAAGATGCGGCTGAAAAAGCGAAGATCGAACTGTCTTCAAGCCAGCAAACAGATATTAACCTGCCTTACATAACAGCGGATGCATCAGGTCCTAAACACATGGAAATGCGTTTAACTCGTGCTAAGTTGGAATCATTGGTTGAAGACCTGATTTCACGCAGCATGGAGCCTTGCAAAATGGCACTGAAAGATGCCGGCCTATCTACATCTGAAATCAACGATGTGATTTTAGTCGGTGGTCAAACCCGCATGCCTAAAGTGCAGGAAGCGGTTAAAGAAATGTTTGGTAAAGAGCCTCGTCGTGATGTGAACCCTGACGAAGCGGTTGCAGTGGGTGCTGCTATCCAGGCAGCGGTGCTTTCAGGTGATGTTAAAGACGTATTGTTACTTGACGTCACGCCACTGAGCCTGGGTATTGAAACCATGGGTGGTGTGATGACTAAACTGGTTGAGAAAAACACCACGATTCCAACAAAAGCGAATCAAGTGTTCTCAACAGCAGAGGACAATCAACCCGCGGTAACCATTCATGTGCTTCAAGGTGAGCGTGAAATGGCATCAGCGAATAAATCACTGGGTCGTTTTGACTTGGCAGATATTCCTCCTGCTCCACGTGGTACACCGCAAATCGAAGTGACATTTGATATTGATGCTAACGGTATTCTTAACGTATCAGCAGCAGATAAAGCGACAGGCAAAAAACAATCTATCGTGATTAAAGCGTCTAGTGGCTTATCTGATGAAGAAGTTGAGAAAATGGTGAAAGATGCAGAAGCGCATGCGGATGAAGATCGTAAATTCCATGAACTAGTGACTGCACGTAACCAAGCTGATGCATTAATTCACGGCACAGAAAAATCACTTAAAGATTTAGGTGATAAAGTTGAAGCTGATGAAAAAGCAAAAATTGAATCAGCGATCGCCGCTTTACAAGAAGCGATTAAAGGCGAAGACAAAGACGACATTGAAGCAAAAACAACCGCTTTAAGTGAAGTCGCTGGCAAGTTAGCAGAACGTGCTTATGCAGAAAATGCAGAAGCCGGTGCTGATGCAGGCCAAGCCGATGATGCAAAAGCAGGTGATGACGTCGTTGACGCTGAGTTTGAAGAAGTTGACGACGACAACAAAAAATAATCTTTAACGAGATTATGTTGAGCATGGCAAACAGGCGTCAGGAATTTCCGGCGCCTGTTTTGTCGTTTTAGGTAGTTGGGAAAAAGAATAATGGCCAAAAGAGACTATTACGAAGTTTTAGAATTATCACGCACGGCGACTGAAGCTGAAATCAAAAAAGCCTATCGTCGCATGGCGATGAAATATCATCCGGACAGAAATCCCGATGATGCTGAAGCTGAGTCCAAGTTTAAGGAAGCCAAAGAAGCCTACGAAATTTTATCTGATAGTCAAAAACGTGCTGCCTATGATCAGTTTGGTCATGAGGGTGTGGATCAATCCATGGGTGGAGGATTCAGAAGTAGTGGCGGCTTCAGCGATATTTTTGGTGATGTATTTAATGATATTTTCGGCGGTGGTGGCGGTGGCCGACAGCAGGCTTATCGCGGTGCTGATTTAAGATACCGTCTTGATTTGTCATTGGAAGATGCCGTTGCCGGAACCACGGCGAAGATACGTATTCCGGTCAATGTTGAATGTAACACCTGTGATGGCAGTGGTGCCAAGAAAGGCACACAGCCTGTTACCTGTACCACCTGTGGTGGTCATGGTCAGGTACGTATTCAGCAAGGATTCTTCACCATGCAACAGCCGTGTCCTCATTGTCGGGGCACAGGTAAAATGATTAAAGAGCCTTGCCCAGACTGTCATGGTGAGGGGCTGGTTCAGGAAGAAAAAACACTGCAAGTGAAAGTCCCTGCTGGTGTCGATACAGGCGACCGTATCCGTCTGGCGGGTGAAGGTGAAGCGGGTACTCACGGTGCCCCTGCTGGTGATTTGTATGTGGAAGTGTCAGTCAGCCGACATGATGTCTTCACTCGTGATGGTACAAATTTATTTTGCGATGTGCCATTGAGTTTTGTCACTGCGGCATTGGGCGGTGAAGTGGAAGTACCGACCTTGGAAGGCAAAGCCAATCTGAAGATTCCAGAAGGCACGCAAACTGGCCAGCAATTCCGCCTGAAAGGTAAAGGTGTGCAGTCAGTTCGTGGTGGCGCAACCGGCGATCTTTTATGTCGGGTTATTATTGAAACCCCCGTGAAGTTATCAAAAAAACAGAAAGAATTACTGCAAGAGTTTGAGGGCGATCTGAAAGGGGGCGGTGAAAAGCACAACCCGAAACATAGCTCCTGGCTGGATGCGGTAAAACGTTTTTTTGAATAATATGATGTGTAGACATCATCAGGCGAAATGAAAAAGGAATAATTATGGCCACTAAGATTGCGATTAATGGCGCTGCTGGCAGAATGGGGCGTTGCCTGATTCAGGCAGTTGAACAGACTGAAGGTTTAGAACTCAGTGCGGCGATAGATCGGGCCGATTCCTCGCTAATAGGCGCTGATGCAGGTGAAGTTGCAGGCGTAGGTAAACTGGGTATTGCAATTAGCTCAGATATCGAACAAGCCACGAAAGACTCCGACATCATTATTGATTTTACTTTGCCTGAAGTCACGATGGCTTTATTACCTGCTTGTGTTGCTCACCAATGTCGACCTGTTATCGGTACAACCGGCTTTGATGCAGACCAAAAACAAGCGATCGAAGATGCGGCAAAGCAAATAGCGACCATTTTGGCACCCAATATGAGTGTTGGGGTGAACCTGTCATTAAAATTATTGGATATTGCCGCACGTGTCTTAGGTGACGATGTCGACATTGAAATTGTTGAAGCACATCACCGCCATAAAGTTGATGCGCCATCGGGCACCGCATTGCGTATGGGTGAAGTGGTTGCCGATGCTTTAGGTCGTGATCTTAAACAGTGTGCTGTTTATGGTCGTGAAGGACGTACCGGAGAACGTGACAGAAATACGATTGGGTTTGCCACGGTTCGCGCAGGCGATATTGTGGGTGACCATACAGTTATGTTTGCCGCCGAAGGTGAACGGGTTGAAATTACCCATAAAGCTTCCAGTCGTATGACTTTTGCATTCGGTGCCATGCGTGCATCTAGCTGGCTAATGCAGAAGCAAAATGGGTTATTTGATATGCAGGATGTCTTAGGTTTATCTTAAATTCCGACTGACAATTTTCTGTTAGAGCTCTGCTTCTGATCTCTAAATTTCTTTACCAATACCCTGCTTCATGCAGGGTATTGTACTTTTCTCTTAACTTACTTATATAATCGAACCAACGCATTAACAGGTTGGATTGATGGCACCACATGCTCAGATTCTCATAGTTGACGATGTCCCTGACAATATTCAGGTCGCTATGAATTTGCTGAGAGAAGACAGTTATGAGTTTTCTTTTGCCAATAGTGGCGAAAAAGCATTATCAATTCTCAATAGTGATGATGCTGATTTTGACCTTATTCTGCTCGATATAATGATGCCTGGTATCGATGGTTATGAAACCTGTAAACGCATAAAGGCTAGCTCACAATATCAGGATATTCCTATCATATTCCTCACGGCCAAAGCCGATGTTGACTCGATTGCCAAGGCATTTCAGGCTGACGGGGTCGATTATGTGACCAAACCGTTTCATGCTGCTGAGCTGTTAGCACGTGTCAGAACCCATATCCAGCTATACCAAACCAAAAAGTGGCTCGAACAACAAAATATTGACCTTGAGACAAAATCCCGTTTCGCCCAGGCTCGATTATTATCTGAATTAGAAAACAGCCAAAAAGAATTAATCTGGTTTTTAACTGAGCTGATGGAATCGACATCAGATGAAACAGGCAAACACATACGTCGTGTAGCAGAAATCTCAGCATTATTGGCAAAACTTCATCCGACATTAACGGATATGGATGCAGATACCCTTTATCATGCTTCACCGATGCACGATATCGGTAAGATGACAGTGCCTCATGAGATTCTTCATAAGCCAGGGAAATATACGCCGGAAGAGTTTGAGATCATGAAATCGCATACCACTAATGCCTATAAATTATTGTCTGGTTCCAAACGTAAATTAATTAAATCAGCGGCGATTATTGCTCATCAACATCATGAAAAATGGGATGGCAGTGGCTATCCGAGAGCGCTAAAGGGCGATGATATCCACATATATGGTCGTATCGTGGCATTAGCGGATGTGTTTGATGCCTTAACCCATCAACGTTGTTATAAACCTGCCTGGTCTGTGAATGAGGCTATTGAGTTCATTAAAGAACAGCGAGGTCTTCACTTTGATCCTGAATTAGTGGACTTGATGATACAGAATCTTGATAAGTTTGCTGAAATAGTGAAATAGAAGCATATAAGATGAATGATGATTTAATAACAAAAAGAATGATGTTTATCACTTTGTTCTTTCTGTTATTAAATGTGGTCGTTACTTTGTTTAGCTCGACTGTTATGGCGGATAACGAAACGGTTAAAACACAGTATCAGACACCAGTATTACTAACGCAGGAAGAAATTGACTGGATAGAAACACATCCAGTAGTGATTGTCGGTGGAGGCGCTGAGTGGCCACCCTACGATTTTATTGATTCGAAAGGCCAGTATCAGGGTATAGCTAGAGACTACCTTAATATTATTTCATCGTTAACCGGTTTGAAATTCAAATATGAGGAGACGGGTACTTGGCGCGATCACCTTAAACAGTTTGTGGCGGGAGAAATTGATTTACTACCCGCCGTATTTATGACACAGGAAAAGTCTTCATATATGGCTTTTTCCAGTCCCTATCACGAAGCAGTAGAGTATTTTTTTATTCGCAGTGATATCAAGCTGGATGACAAAAACTCTCTGGATAATTTACGGGTCGCTTTACCGAGAGATGACTCTCGCATCAGTACGATTAAACGTTATTTCCCTGAACTCAATATTGTTGAAACCAACACAGCAGATGAGGCTATTGAGCTGGTTTTAAATGGCAAAGCCGACTTATTGTATGACTACTATGCAGTCTTAAGTTACAAGCTGGATAGACAAGGGATCCTGAATATCGAACCCTTACAGTCAACACGCTATTTAGGGAGTGAGAATCTCTATATGGCTACGCAGAAATCTGAGCCAGTGTTGTTATCCATTATTGATAAAGGTTTGCTGGCTATCTCTGCTGTGCAAAAACGTAGTATTGATGACAAGTGGTTCAAACGAAATATTATCGCAGAAGGCGTTTCCAAAAATATTATCCTGTCACCGACTGAACAAGCCTGGTTAAACGAACATAAAACAATTCGCTTTACGGGTGATCCAAATTGGTTGCCCTACGAAGCATTTGATAAAGATGGCAACTATATTGGTATTGTTGCTGAATATTTGCATTTGATAGAAAAGAAGCTGGGTATCACGATTGAGTATGTTCCAACGTCCAGTTGGACTGAATCTATTGATCTGATTAAGTCTGGTAAAGTCGATATGATTTCAGAAACCAGTGATTCCACTCTGGGTCAGTTTCTTACTTTCACCAGGCCGTATTTAAATAGTCCGATTGTTGTCGTGATGCGTGATGACAATGTCTATGTCGAAAGTCTTTCTTCCATAAAAAAGAAAAAAATTGCGGTCATTCATGAATATGGTTATGTGAATAATATTCGTAACCAGTATCCCGAAATTAACTTCATCGAAGTCATGAGCATTCAGGATGGCCTAACAGCTGTGTCTACGGGAAAAGTAGATGCATTGGTCGCAACATTGGCACAAGCCAGCTATCACATTGCAGAGATGGGGATTAATAATATCAGGATAGTGGGTGAAACCGGGTTTAAAACCTCTCTTGCATTCGGCTTTAGTGAGGCATATCAGCCTATGGTGAGTCTTTTTAATCGCACATTTAATGCGATTTCGCTTACAGAGAAACAACGTATTCTGGATGAATGGGGAAAAGATAAATACGCAACGATCGTTGATTACAGTCTTGTTTTGAAGGTTATTGCAGTATTTCTGGTAGTAGTAGCATGGATTTTATATTGGAATAGAAAGCTCGCTGCTCAGATTCGTTTGCGGGAAGCGGCCGAAGCACAGACAAAAACATTGATAGATCATCTTCCCTTGCAAATTTCGGTGACACGCTATGATGGCCAGATTATTACTGGTAACCCGCAAGCCTTATTAGATTACAACCTACAAATAGATGAATTGGAGCGATTTAATATTCTCGATTTTTACGCCAATCCAAGTCAGCGTGAGGATGTTCTGGAAGATATAAGAACAAAAGGGTTTGTCGATCAGAAAATCGTCCAGTTTAAAAAACTGGATGGTGAAGAACGCTCAATGATGGTGTCTATCATGCCCATCAAATATCAGAATCAAGATGCCTTGTTGGGTATTGCGGTGGATCTCACGGACAGGCTGGAGATGGAAGCACAGTTGCTGGAGGCGAAAGAAAAAGCCGAGGTCGCTAATCGCACTAAATCTGAGTTTCTGGCCAATATGAGTCATGAAATTCGTACACCTATGAATGCCATTATTGGGTTTACCGAACTGCTTTATGAGCAGGTCAAAGACAACAAGATAAAATCCTATGTAAAAACCATTCAGTCTGCCGGCAATGATTTAATGTTATTAATAAATGATATTCTCGATTTATCCAAAATTGAGGCGGGAAAATTAGAGATTAATTACGCAGCGACAAACCCGCACGTCTTATTTGAAGAGTTATCCCATATTTTCAGTGTGCCTTTGAGAAATAAAGGCGTAGAGCTGGTATTAGAAGTAGATGCAGAAATTCCACAAAGTCTGATGTTAGACGTGGTTCGACTGCGCCAGGTATTGCTCAACTTATTAGGAAACGCCGTTAAATTTACTGAGTCAGGGCGAATAACCATGCGGGCACGTGTCGATAATAAAAATAATATCGGCAGTAAATTAGGGCTGCGTATCGATGTGGAAGATACCGGTCTTGGTATTCCAGAAGATCAACTAGACCGAATTTTTGAAGACTTTAATCAAACAGTAGGTCAGGATACCGCCAAGTTTGGTGGCACGGGGTTGGGATTATCGATTTGCAGTCGTCTCATTAAACTGATGGGTGGGACGCTTACCGTCAAGAGTCAATTGGGCAAAGGGTCGATATTTACTGTGCACTTGGATAATGTCGTTGTGGCAGCGATTGCTGCTGAAACAACATTGAATAATTACAGCGAGCCGACATTGCCGGTTTTTGCTCCGGCAACCATTCTTGTGGTTGATGATATTGAAGATAACCGGCGCTTGGTAGCTGAGAGTTTCTCTACTTCTGCACTGAAAATTATTGAGGCCGAAAATGGTAAAGAAGGGGTTGAAGCGATGAAACATCATCCTATTGATTTAGTGTTGATGGATTTACGTATGCCCGTGATGGATGGTTATCAGGCGGCAGAAAAAATTAAGGCAGAATTTGATATCCCGGTCATTGCGCTCACAGCCTCTGTGATGAAGGATGATTTTGATCGTCTCAAATCAGAGCATTTTGATGCGCATATCCGTAAGCCAGTCAAAAAGGCCGAACTCTACCATAAGCTGGCCGAATTCTTAGTGCATGAACAGCCTAGTGATTCAGACATGGCTCACGCTAATGATCAGATGCCCGTCTTATCGAAACATGAAATTAGTGTATTACCGACTATTCTCGGCTTTATGGAGAGCAAAATGCCGATTTGGAAGATGGTCAAAGAAAGCAATAATATGAGTGAAATTAAACGTTTTGCTTCGGACCTGAACCAAGTCGCAGATAAAGAGAAATTCACACCTTTAGCCAATTATGCCCAGCAACTTCTGGATAAAGTAGAAGTATTCGATATTCAGGGCATGACCGACTTATTGTCCGATTATCCCTTCCTATATAAGCGCTTAAGTCAGTCTGATTAGTATTTCTGGGCTCTCAGTTTAGCTACTTCTGCTCCGGAGACGTCGCCAGCCCGTAATCTGATTTCGGTGATCAACTGCCAGAAACGTTTCAGAAGAACTTGATTACCTGAGGATAACGACACGCCCTTTAAGGCGACTTGTTCTGCTAAGTCATAATCTTCCAGACTCATATGCGTCTGAGCTAAAGAGTAATAGACTTTAGGATCCCTTGGGGCAATTCGTTGTGCTCGTTGTAAGTTATTCTGCGCACTTCTTAAGTCTCCACTGACTCTTGCTTGCTCAGCCCTGTCCAGTAAAGCAATAACAGCAGGGTTTTGTTTTTGTGGCAACTGAGCTTGCGGTGGTGGCGCTTGGTGTGAAGGGATAGATTGTCCAGGAATGGCTTCTTCCACAGGCGGATAGGCATGAGTTTCAGGCGTTGGCTGTTGAGGAGGCAGGTTACTACGATCATCAACTGGTGGTTGTGAGGGTTGATAAGGCGATGTTGTACAGGCAGCAAGCACACTTAGCATAAGCCCCGTTACAAAAAAACGTGATACATAATTTGTCATTGTTATACCTTATTAGAACCAGTCTTTGATCCAGTTCAATGAACGTGTCACTGGGTTAGATGATTCATCTGGTTTTGTCATACATTCGGATGCTTCAGTCGGTTCTGATCCAGAAATAAAGGGTAGCAGCCTTGCACCTTCGCAGTTTTCAGCAGACAGTAAACCGGTTTCAGCGTTTATCCATAGCCATTTTATATCGTCTGGTAACGGTGCCTCAAATGATTCAAGCGGCTGAGTTTTCATAAAGCTCTTCCAGACTCTGAGTGCACCACCGGAACCGGTAAACGGTAAGGGTGAATTATCATCCAGGCCTAGCCAGACGACGGCTAAACGATTGTTACTAAATCCTGCAAACCAACTGTCGCGCTGGTCATCGGTGGTTCCTGTCTTTCCGGCAGTATTGATACTGCTCGGTAATACGGAATAAATGCTGGCAGCAGTACCGCTGTGAGTGACTTCCTGCATGGCGGTTTGAATTAGATAAACATCATCAGCATCAATAGTTTGACGTAGCTGGAATGGATAGCTGGATAATGCTTCGCCCTGACTATCTGTCACCGTGCGAATCGCTCGTACAGGTGTCTGGAAACCATTGGCAGCAATCGTTTGATACATGGTCGCTACTTCGAGGGGGGATAGTCCTTGTGCGCCAAGTAAAAGAGAGGGGTAAGCATCTAACTGACGTTTAATACCCAGCCGATTTAATGTGTTAATCACTTCTTTTAAGCCAACCTCCATACCAAGGCGAACAGTTGCAATATTATAAGAATGGGCTAAGGCATCAATCAGCATGACCTGTTGGTGTGATTGTTTGCTGAAGTTTTGTGGTTTCCATGTTTGCCCATTAGGCAGTTTCATCGTCAAGCTTGAGTCATCAACAATACTGGCCAGCGTTTTGCCATGCTCTAATGCGGTTAAATACACTGCGGGTTTTACTAGGGAGCCGATTGGGCGAAGCGAGTCTAATGCGCGGTTAAATCCTTTGTAACGGGTGTTTTTATCACCAATAACCGCAAGTACTTCACCCGTTTGTGGATCCGTGACTACCATACTGCCCTGCAATGGTTTCAGTTTGGCGCCATAGCTTTGTTGCAAAGTGCTGATGGTTTGTTTGAGTGACGTTTCAGCATGGCTTTGAGTGATGGGATCCAGGCTGGTGTAAACACGTAAACCTTCGGAATTCAGATCTTCATCACGGTAGTCACGACGAAGTTGTCGTTTTACTAAATCCAGAAACGCCGGGTAGGCTTCTTTTAATAAGGTACCTTTTTTGACGACATCAAGATCCGCATTGATAGCTTGCTGATATTGTTGCTGGGTGATTTTCCCTTGCTCAAACAACACTTGTAATACCAGGTTACGTCTTTTTTTCGCTCGTTCAGGGTGACGTCTTGGATCATAATAAGAGGGCCCCTTAACTAGTCCAGCCAGTAGCGCTAACTGATGCAATTTCAGTTCTTGTAGGGGTTGAGCAAAAAAGTAATGTGCTCCTAAACCAAAACCATGAATGGCTCGGGAGCCATCCTGTCCCAGATAGACCTCATTTAAATAAGCTTCGAGAATTTCATCTTTGCCATAATGAAGTTCTAATAACAAAGCCATGGGAATTTCGAGGAGTTTTCTGACAAGGCTGCGATCCGAGGTCAGATAAAAGTTTTTGATCAATTGCTGAGTTAACGTACTGCCACCTTGCACAAAACCACCGGCTTTAATATTAGCAACCATCGCACGAGCAATGCCTTTAGGCGATATACCGTGGTGCTGATAAAAATCCCGGTCTTCTATCGCGATCAAGGCTTCGGTCAGCATCGGCGGCGCATCTTTCAGCTGGATAAGATCCCGATCTTCGTTATTTAAGGGATAGATACCACCGATGAGTACGGGTTCAAGCCGAACCAACGGCACATCCTGCCCCTGGTAATCTCTCAATTGTGTTAGGCCTTGGCCATCAAAATCGAGAATCAGTTTTCTTGCCGGCTCCATACCGTCACTGAAGCGGAATCCCCGAGTTGCAATAATGGCTTTTGATGTCGAAAATGCGGCTTGCCCCGGTTGGGCGGCTTTGTTGGTAAACTGATAACCCAAGCCTCTCAGCTCGATTTTTAAGTCAGCAATCGATATTGGCGCACCCGCATATAGTTCCAGTGGACGTGCATACACCTTGGCAGGAACCGCCCAACGTTTGCCTTCAAACTGGCTACGGATTTGAGCATCAAGAAACAGCGTTAACAAACCGAGCAGAACGAGGATCGTAAAAGCGATCTTGAGTAAGCTTGAGCGACTGATGAAACCAGTTTGTTTTTTTCTTCGGGAGCTTGTTTTTTTTGAGCGTGTACGTTTTTTAGCGGGCGTTTTCTTTTGAGCCATGAGATTCTCAGCTTAGGATACGAGCCTGTTCAGGCGGTAATTCAATAACAACATTAAAACATGATGTTGGCATTAAGTGATAACAGTCCTCCTTAATATGCGGCGTTCAGCGGAAACGAATCGTTAAAACGCGCAGCAGTGAAAATTGTCAGAGGTCTGATCCTGTTTGTAGATAAATCAGGGCAATGGAAACCGATACGCTTGTGCTCTAAGTCATTACTTTTTTTACAGTTCGTCAAAACAGGCACGCCTAAAAAGCGCTAACAGCTTGATTTCGCATTATGCAATTTGTCTGGTAATATGCAGAACTCCAAAAGAGTTTCATGCGTAGTTTTTCACCTGAAACGACAAAAGTACAACTGTAGCGAGCGTTTATGGCTTTAGAGACACCAGTCTGTGAATTTGGTTTGCCTGCTGTGGATTTTTCTCTGCCAGGAACAGACGGTAAAATTTGGACATTAGATGAGTGTCGTGGTGAAAATGGACTATTAGTGATGTTCATTTGTAACCATTGTCCGTACGTACAAGCGATCATGGATCGACTTGTCCGTGATACGAATGCGCTGAAAGAGTTGGGCGTTAACTCTGTCGCCATTATGTCTAATGATGTGAATGACTATCCAGAAGATGCTTTCGATAATATGAAACGCGTTGCTGAACAGCAGCAGTTTTCATTTCCTTATTTGTATGACGAAACACAACAGGTTGCCCAGGCTTATGGTGCAGTCTGCACGCCCGATTTTTTTGGTTATAACGGTGATTTGCAACTACAATATCGCGGTCGTTTAGATGCCAGTAAAAAACAAGCAGCGGCATCTGATGTCAGACGAGATTTGTTTGAAGCAATGAAACAAGTGGCAGAAACAGGCCACGGCCCAGAAAATCAAATACCTAGTATGGGTTGCTCGATCAAATGGCGGGCAGCTTAATTTTTTTTAATAGGAGAATGTAGATAATGGCTACACGTAGACATTTAGCTAATGCAATCCGTGCGCTGAGCATGGACGCAGTACAAAAGGCGAACTCGGGTCACCCCGGCGCGCCTATGGGTATGGCAGATATTGCCGAAGTGTTATGGAATGACCATTTAAAACACAACCCAAATAACCCAAATTGGGCTGATCGTGACCGTTTCATCCTATCTAATGGTCACGGTTCTATGTTGATTTATTCATTGTTGCACTTGTCAGGTTATGACTTGCCAATGGATTCAATCAAAACATTCCGTCAATTACATTCACAATGTGCGGGTCACCCTGAATACGGTTATGCACCAGGTGTTGAAACAACAACAGGTCCATTAGGTCAAGGTATCACCAACGGTGTTGGTTTTGCGATGGCTGAAAAACTGATGGCTGACCAATTTAACAAACCAGGTCATGACATCGTTAACCACCACACCTATGTATTCATGGGCGACGGTTGTTTGATGGAAGGTGTTTCTCATGAAGCATGTGCGCTTGCGGGTACATGGGGTCTGGGTAACCTGATCGCATTCTGGGATGACAACAATATCTCTATCGATGGTCACATTGATGGCTGGTACACAGATGACACTGCTAAACGTTTCGAAGCTTACGGCTGGCACGTTCAATCAGTTGATGGTCATGACGCTGATGCGATCAACGCAGCTATTGAAGCAGCGAAAAAAGTCACTGACAAACCTTCACTGATCTGCTGTAAAACCATCATCGGTTTCGGTTCACCAAACAAATCAGCTAGCCATGATTGCCACGGTGCTGCATTAGGTGAAGAAGAAGTTGCATTAACTCGTAAAGAGTTAGGTTGGGACTACGAACCTTTTGTTATTCCTGAAGACGTTTATGCAGGTTGGGATGCAAAAGCAAAAGGTGACGCTGCTGAAGCTGAATGGAACAAAAAGTTCGACGCTTATGCTGCTGAATACCCAGAATTAGCTGCTGAATTTAAACGCCGCATGGCAGGTGAATTACCCGCTGACTGGAAACAATTCACAGATAAAATGATCGCTGATTTCAACGATAA
Organism: Methylophaga thalassica MP; assembly: GCF_000214595.1. Taxonomy (GTDB): domain Bacteria; phylum Pseudomonadota; class Gammaproteobacteria; order Nitrosococcales; family Methylophagaceae; genus Methylophaga; species Methylophaga thalassica. The sequence goes on from NZ_AFIG01000001.1 coordinate 563,522, forward strand.
AGCAGAAAGCGTTGCTTCACGTAAAGCATCACAAAACGTTATCACTGCTTTAGCGCCTGAATTACCAGAATTTATCGGTGGTTCTGCTGACTTAACAGGTTCTAACCTGACAAGCTGCTCAAGCTTCAAACATGTTTCTGGTAAAGAGCCAGGTAACTACATTTCATACGGTGTTCGTGAGTTTGGTATGTATGCCATCATGAATGGTATGGCTCTGCACGGTGGTTTACTGCCTTACGGTGGTACGTTCCACATGTTCTCTGACTATGCTAAGTCTGCTTTACGTATGGCGGCATTGATGAAGCAACGCACAATCGCTATCTTGACTCATGACTCTATCGGTCAGGGTGAAGACGGTCCTACTCACCAACCAATCGAAAACACAGCAGGTCTGCGTTACATTCCTAACATGGATGTATGGCGTCCTTCTGATGAAACTGAAGTTGCTGTGGCTTGGGTTGCTGCCGTTGAACGTAAAGATGGTCCTTCAAGCTTAGTATTAAGCCGTCAAGGTATCCCAGGCCGTAAACATGACACTGCTGACTTCGAAGCTATCCGTAAAGGTGCTTATGTATTGTCTGAAGCAGAAGGTGGCGCAGCTGATGTCATCATCATCGCGACAGGTTCTGAAGTTGACTTAGCGGTTAAAGCACAAGAAGAACTGAAAGCTGACGGTGTGAAAGCACGCGTTGTTTCTATGCCTTCAACTAATGTGTTTGATCGTCAAGACCAAGCTTACAAAGACAGCGTGTTAACACCTGGTGTTAAACGTGTATCTGTTGAAGCGGGTGTGACTGATTTCTGGCGCAAATATGTTGGCCTGGAAGGTGGTGTTGTTGGTATCGATACATTTGGTGAATCTGCACCAGGTGGTGTATTGATGAAACACTTCGGCTTCACAGTTGAAAATGTTGTTAAGACAGTTAAATCAGTGCTGTAATGATTGCTGATTTAAATTAAGTAGTAATTGAGTTGAACCAGTGGGCATTTGCTCACTGGTTTTTCTCTCTCTAAAGCTCGAAAGTCTAATAAGTGAGATTTCAGACTGAGATTTCAGTTCTTAGACAGACGGATATAGTGATAGGGGATTAAGCATGACGATTAGAGTCGGTATTAACGGTTTTGGCCGCATTGGTCGCATGGCATTTCGTGCAGCCATCAAAGATTTTACAGATATTGAAGTGGTAGCTATCAATGATTTGTTAGATCCCGAATATCTGGCTTATATGCTCAAATACGATTCTGTGCATGGCCGCTTCCATGGTGAAGTGGAAGTCAGAGATGGCAATCTGGTGGTGAATGGCAAAACTATCCGCATTACAGCTGAGCGTAACCCTGCAGATTTGAAATGGGATGAAGTCGGTGCGGATTTGGTTATCGAATGTACGGGCTTTTTCCTGACCGAAGAAAGCTGTCAGGCGCACATCGATGCTGGCGCCAAAAAAGTGGTGCAGTCTGCGCCTTCAAAAGATCACACACCAATGTTTGTCTATGGTGTGAATCATAAATATTACGACGGTCAGGCGATTGTTTCTGCCGCATCATGCACGACCAATGCATTAGCGCCTGTCGCTAAAGTCTTGCATGACAGCTTTGGTATCAAACGCGGATTGATGACTACGGTACATGCTGCCACCGCAACACAAAAAACCGTGGATGGCCCTTCAATGAAAGATTGGCGTGGTGGTCGCGGCATTTTGGAAAATATTATTCCATCATCTACCGGTGCGGCGAAAGCGGTTGGTAAAGTCTTACCTGATTTGAATGGCAAGTTAACCGGTATGGCTTTCCGCGTGCCGATATCGGATGTTTCGGTGGTTGATCTGACGGTTGAGTTAGACAAAGATGCAACATATGAAGATATCTGCGCAGCGATGAAAGCCGCTTCTACATCAGAGTTAAAAGATGTACTGGGTTATACGGAAGAAAGCGTGGTATCAACGGATTTTCGTGGTAACACAGCCCCTTCAAACTTTGATGCCGGTGCTGGAATCGCATTGGATAAGACGTTTGTTAAAGTGGTTGCGTGGTATGACAATGAATATGGCTATACCTGCAATATGATGCGTCTTGTACAGCACGTTGGTAGTTAATTCATTCATTTATCAATAAAAACGTTAAGGCTTTCTGGATTCAGGAAGCCTTTTTTTATGGTCAAACTAATTTAGAACGTTATACTTTGTGATGGAGATCACAAATTTAATTATTCACGAGGAAAATCATCATGTCTGTAATCAAGATGGCTGATCTGGATTTGGCGGGTAAGCGTGTACTGATTCGCCAAGATCTTAATGTGCCACTGAAAAAAGGTGTTGTTGCTGATGGCACCCGTATTCATGCTTCATTGCCCACTATAGAAATGGCATTAAAAGCAGGTGCAAAGGTCATGATCATGTCGCATCTTGGCAGACCAACTGAAGGTGAGTATGAGCATCAGTACTCGCTGGCCCCTGTTGCTAATTATTTATCAGCCTTATTGGAACAACCGGTCAGACTTGAGCAAAACTGGCTAGAACCAGAATTTATACCCGTTGAAGCGGGTGAAGTCGTCTTGTGTGAAAACGTGCGTTTTAACATCGGTGAAAAAGCCAACGATGATGCGTTATCTCGTCGTATGGCCAAGTTGTGTGATGTGTTTGTAATGGATGCCTTTGGCACAGCTCATCGTGCTCAGGCGTCGACGCATGGCGTAGCGAAATACGCACCGATTGCATGTGCCGGTCCACTATTGGCAACAGAATTAGAAGCATTGGCGAAAGCATTGGATAACCCGGCAAGGCCGCTAGTCGCGATTGTAGGTGGCTCAAAGGTATCCACCAAGTTGACGGTGCTGGAATCGTTATCTAAAAAAGTGGATCAACTGATTGTCGGTGGTGGGATAGCCAACACTTTTATTGCGGCAGAGGGTCACCAAGTCGGTAATTCGCTTTATGAAGAAGACCTAATTGATACCTGTAAAAAACTAAGAGCGGAAGCTCAGGCTCGTGGTGGGGATATTCCGGTACCAGTTGATGTCGTATGTGGTAAGCATTTTGCTGAAAATGCGGAAGCTGAAGTCAAAAAAGTGACTGATATCGTTGCCGATGACATGATTTTTGATATTGGTCCAAAATCGGCCGCCGCTTTAACAGAAATTTTAAAAAACGCTGGTACGATTGTCTGGAATGGTCCGGTCGGCGTGTTTGAATTTAATCAGTTTGGCGAAGGCACGAAAGAAGTCGCGATGGCGATTGCTGAGTCTGATGCATTTTCTATTGCTGGTGGTGGTGATACATTAGCGGCAGTGTCTAAATATAAAATTTGTGATGACATTTCTTATATTTCAACGGGTGGTGGCGCATTTCTCGAGTTTCTTGAAGGTAAAAAATTACCGGCTGTAGATATTTTGGAGCAACGCGCCGCACAAGCATAAAGGAGTTTCATGTGACGGCCATAAGACGAACAAAAATTGTTGCGACTTTAGGGCCGGCCACACAAAGCCCGCAAGTATTGGATGCGATGATCGCAGCCGGCATGAATGTGGTCAGGCTTAACTTCTCTCATGGTGAGCCTGACACTCACATTGCGTTGGCAGAGCTGGTCAGAGAACGTGCTCGTTTGCAAAATAAACAAGTTGGTATTCTGGCTGACCTTCAGGGACCCAAAATTCGTATCTCCCGCTTTAAACAAGGCTCGGTTGTGCTTGAAGAAGGCGCGTACTTCATTCTGGATGCCCAGCTTGGTAGAGACGAGGGTGATGAACAGCAAGTGGGCATTGACTATAAAGCGCTTCCACGTGATGTCAAAGCGAAAGACACCTTGCTCCTTGATGATGGCAGGATTGTATTGCGTGTGGATAAAGTCGATACGCATAAAATCTATACGACGGTAAGTTTCGGTGGTGTTCTCTCCAATAACAAAGGCATTAACCGTATTGGTGGTGGACTATCTGCCAAAGCCCTTACCGATAAAGATAAACAGGATATTAAAACGGCTGCCAGCATGCAGGCAGACTATCTCGCTGTGTCATTCCCTCGTTCGGCAGATGATATCCATCAGGCAAGGCAGTTATTACGCGATGCTGGCGGTTATGGTGCCATTGTGGCAAAAATTGAACGTGCAGAAGCGGTAGAAGCTATTGATGAGATCATCTCAGCTACCGATGCGATTATGGTCGCACGTGGCGATTTGGGCGTGGAGATGGGGGATGCGGCATTACCGCCTATTCAAAAACGTATCATTGGGCTGGCTCGTAAAAAGAACTGCCTGACCATTACAGCCACCCAGATGATGGAATCAATGATCATGAATCCGATTCCGACCCGGGCTGAAGTGTTTGATGTGGCCAATGCCGTGCTGGATGGCACTGATGCTGTGATGCTATCTGGGGAAACGGCGATTGGTAAAAATCCGATAAAAACCATAGCGGCCGTTGACCGTGTTTGTCTGCAAGCAGAGCTGGAACGTGAAATACGGGTCTCGCGACACCGGATAGACTCGCATTTTGAACGGATGGATGAGGCCATCGCTATGGCTGCCATGTATACTGCCAACCATCTGGATGTAAAAGCGATTGCTGCATTGACGGACTCAGGTGCAACCACATTGTGGATGTCCAGAATTAGTTCGGGTATTCCTATCTTTGCACTCACACCCCATGAAAAAACAGCACGGAAAGTGACCTTATACAGAGGGGTTTATCCACTTAAGTTTGATGTAGAACATCATGACCATGCGCTGATGAATAAAGAGATGGTAGATGAGCTTGTCCGTCGTGGTGTTGTGTCAGATGGTGATATCGTCATTATTACTAAAGGCGATCTTGAAATTCAGGGCAGTACCAATGCTATGAAAATTGTCAAAGTCGGTGATATGGCTGAACCCAGACAGATAGACTGAATACGGAACATGATTTTTTCTTTACAGGAGGCTTTATGGCCCTGATTACGTTGCGACAATTATTAGACTATGCAGCTGAACATGATTTTGCTGTTCCGGCATTCAATGTCAGTAATATGGAGCAAGTACATGCCATTATGCAGGCAGCAGACAAGGTAGATAGCCCTGTGATCATGCAGGCCAGTGCTGGTGCCAGAAAATACGCTGGTGAGCCATTTTTACGGCATATGGTCCTCGCAGCTATTGAAGAATATCCTCATATTCCAGTGGTTTTACATCAGGATCATGGCGCTAGCCCGGCTATCTGCATTCGTTCGATTCAGTCAGGATTTACTTCGGTGATGATGGATGGATCATTACGAGAAGACATGAAAACACCGTCTGATTTTGACTATAACGTGCAGGTGACAAAAAACGTTAGTGACATTGCTCATGCATGTGGTGTTTCCGTGGAAGGGGAGTTAGGCTGCCTGGGCTCTTTAGAGACCGGTATGATGGGGGAAGAAGATGGTCATGGTGCAGAATCAGCCTTAGATCATAGTCAACTATTGACCGATCCCGATGAGGCAGTGGAGTTCGTGAATTTAACGCAGGTTGATGCCTTAGCCGTTGCTATAGGCACCAGTCATGGCGCCTATAAATTTACACAACCACCAACAGGTGATGTGCTGGCGATTAGCCACTTAAAAACCTTGCAACAAAAACTGCCTGATACCCATTTTGTGATGCATGGTTCGAGTTCAGTACCGCAGGATTGGTTGAAAATTATCAATACACATGGTGGTGATATCGGCCAAACCTATGGGGTGCCTGTAGAAGAAATTGTTGAAGGCATTCAATATGGTGTACGTAAGGTCAACATTGATACCGATTTACGCATGGCCTCAACGGGTGCTATTCGTCAGTTTTTGACTGATGAGAAGAATAAAGCGGAATTTGATCCACGGAAATTTTTCAAAGCAGCGACGCAGGCGATGCAAACGATTTGTGAAGCGCGTTATCAGGCATTTGGTAGCGCAGGACATGCCAGAAAGATCATACCTGTTTCATTAGCTAAAATGGTTGAAAGATATTAGTTTGGGTCGATAACAGTTTGTTTGTCAGTGATTTTCAGCTACTCAGACTTATCTATGATTGAATGTTATTTTCCTCATTAAACAATCAGTTGCGAGCCTTGTGCCAGAATACGGTAAACTACCTGTTTTTTAGCAGAGAATATCGTTCGTGCATCAAATAATTGCGATTGCCGCCGGCGGTGCAGTAGGTGCCGTACTCAGGTTTGTTGTTTCCAACGGCATCTATCGTGTTTTAGGGCGTGACTTTCCCTACGGCACATTGGCTGTTAATGTGCTCGGTTCTTTACTGATGGGATTTCTGTTTATCATCTTTATCGAGAGAGAGTTGGGTATGGCAGAATGGCGCTCTGCCATTTTAATCGGCTTACTTGGCGCGTTTTCGACATTTTCTATGGAAACTATTGCTCTGCTGGAAGCCGGTGATGTCACGAGAGCCATGCTAAATGTATTTCTTAGCGTTTTGCTCTGTCTCACGGCTACATGGATAGGTCTAAGCCTGGGGAGACAGTTATGAGTCGGTTCGAAGTCACGATGGTTCGTGTATACCTTGCTGAGGGGCGGGATCATAGTAATCGCGTTATAGACTTACTTGAAACATTAGATATTAAAGGCTTTACCGTGTTTCGTGGCATTGCTGGTTTTGGTGCTGAACAAAAGTTGCATAAAGCGTCACTATTGGATTTATCACCTGAATTACCATTGGTGATCGAGTTTTTTGATGTTCCACATAAAGTGGAAAAAATTATTACACAGCTGGAAAGTATGGTTAAGCCGGATCATATTGTGAGCTGGACTGCACAATCTGGAAAATAAAAGAATGTTAGATCCGAAGTTATTAAGAAATGAGACTGAACAGGTTGCTGAGCAACTAGCCCGTAGAGGCTTTGATTTAGATGTTGCATTGTTGGCTAAGCTTGAAGAAGAGCGTAAACAGGCACAACTGGATGCTCAGGAATTACAAACAGAAAGAAATAGCCGTTCTAAAAATATTGGTAAAGCCAAAGCGGCGGGTGAAGATATTACCCCCTTACTGAAAGAAATCGAAGATTTAGCTGACCGTCATAAAGCGGCTGAGTCAAGATTAAATGATGTGTTGACCCAGTTGCAAGACATCGCCATGGGTATTCCTAATCTTCCTCAGGCTGATGTTCCGGCCGGTAAAGATGAGAGCGAGAACCAGGAAATTTTACGTTGGGGTGAACCGCGTCAATTTGATTTTGAACCAAAAGATCATGTCGATCTAGGTGCTGCTTTAGGTATGGACTTTGATACCGCAGCAAAAATCAGTGCTGCCCGTTTTGTCACTTTGTCAGGTCCTTTGGCTAAGTTACAGCGTGCGCTGACCCAGTTTATGCTGGACTTACACAGTGAACAGCATGGTTACACGGAAACCTATGTTCCTTATTTAGTGAATGCTGACTCTTTAAGAGGAACAGGACAGTTACCAAAATTCGAAGAAGATCTGTTTAAAGTGAACGATGGTGAGTTTTATCTGATTCCAACAGCTGAAGTGCCAGTGACTAATATTGTCCGCGATACGATTACTGAAGATGCATCGTTGCCGCTGAAGTTTGTGGCACATACACCGTGTTTCCGAAGTGAAGCCGGCTCTTATGGTCGCGATGTACGTGGTCTTATCCGTCAGCACCAGTTTGAAAAGGTTGAGTTGGTACAAATCGTCCGTCCAGAGGACTCTGCTGCCGCGCATGAAGAATTAACAGCACATGCTGAAAAAGTATTGCAGTTATTAGATTTGCCATATCGTAAGGTGAATTTGTGTACGGGTGATTTAGGGTTTTCATCTACAAAAACCTATGATCTTGAAGTTTGGTTACCAAGCCAGCAAACCTACAGAGAAATTTCATCTTGCAGTAATTTTGGTGATTTCCAGGCACGTCGTTTACAGGCCCGCTGGCGTAATCCTGCTACTGGAAAACCTGAGTTAGTTCACACGCTCAATGGTTCAGGACTGGCCGTTGGCCGTACGCTGTTAGCGTTGATGGAAAATCATCAACAGGCAGATGGTTCGGTGTTAATTCCAGAGGCGTTACGTCCATATATGGGCGGTCAGGACAGCATTCGTGTTTGAATTTAGTTTGGTCCAGAAAATTATTATCTGGGCGATACCTGTTTTATTTGCCATTACTGTGCATGAAGTTGCGCATGGCTGGGTTGCATTAAAGTTAGGTGATAGAACAGCACAAATGTTGGGTAGGCTCACGCTAAACCCCTTTAAACATATCGACCCTATCGGCACAGTACTTGTGCCCGGCTTATTATTATTACTGGGCGGCTTTGTATTTGGCTGGGCGAAACCGGTACCGGTGAGCTATCAGAATCTGCATCAGCCCAAACGAGATATGGCGTGGGTGGCTGCTGCTGGTCCTGCTGCCAACTTTATTATGGCGATTATCTGGGCGATCGTTGCCAAGCTGGGTTTAATGCTTATTCATGCCGATATTACCCTGGGTCAACCTATGATGTTTATGGGCGTCGCTGGTGTTTTGATTAATACGATGTTAATGATGCTTAACTTACTGCCTATTCCGCCTCTGGACGGCAGTCGTGTGTTATCAAGCTGGCTACCAGGACCGATGGCATATAAGTTCAGCAGGATAGAGCCTTATGGTTTCTTTATCTTGCTCGGACTGCTTTATTTCGGCATTTTGAATTTGATTTTATGGCCATTGGTCAGTGCTATGCTAGGTTTGCTGGTGTCTGTCTTTCATTTACCAGCACAAATATTCAGTATTTTATAGTTAGCTAATTAAGGCTTATCAGGAGAACATTTTGGATACGGTTGCTATACAGTCCCGTCGCATTGTTTCAGGCATGCGTCCAACAGGGCAATTGCATTTAGGTCATTATCATGGCGTTCTAAAAAACTGGATTAAATTACAGCACGAATTTGACTGCTTCTTCTTTGTCGCAGACTGGCATGCATTGACGACTCATTATGAAGAGAGCAGTGTCATCGAAGGCAGTGTTTGGGAGATGGTGATTGACTGGCTCGCTGCCGGTATTGAACCTTCGACGGCATCGCTGTTTTTACAGTCAAAAGTACCTGAGCACGCTGAATTACACTTATTATTGTCGATGATTACACCGCTTTCCTGGCTAGAGCGTGTACCAACATACAAAGATCAACAAGAAAAACTAAAAGAAAAAGATTTATCGACTTACGGTTTTTTAGGCTATCCCTTATTACAAAGTGCCGATATTTTGATTTATCGTGCGGGTCAGGTGCCTGTGGGTGAAGATCAGGTCGCTCATGTCGAGTTAACACGTGAAGTCGCTCGTCGTTTTAATCATATCTATGGTCGTGAGAAGGACTTTGAAGAAAAAGCCGAAGCCGCGATTAAAAAAATGGGTAAGAAAAACGCAAAGCTCTACAATACTTTGCGTAAGTCATACCAAGAGCAAGGTGATGCGGATGCTCTAGCCACCGCGCGTGAGTTGCTTAAAAATCAACAAAATTTAGCGCTGGGTGATATGGAGCGCTTATTCGGCTATCTGGAAGGTGCAGGTAAAGTGATTTTGCCCGAGCCAAAAGCCTTATTAACACCGGCATCTAAAATGCCAGGCCTGGATGGTCAAAAAATGTCCAAGTCATACGGAAATACAATCTCGCTGCGTGAGCCTGATGATAGCCTGGCAGAGAAAATTAAGCGTATGCCAACGGACACCAACCGTGTTCGACGTACTGATCCTGGTGAGCCCGATCGCTGCCCTGTATGGCAGTTGCATGAGGTTTACGCTTCAGAAGATCAGAAACAGTGGGTACAAGAAGGTTGTCGCAGTGCCAGTATTGGTTGTCTGGATTGTAAAGGTCCGTTGATTGATGCTGTTAGTGCTGAACTGAGACCGATTCGTGAACGGGCGTTGGATTTTAGCCAACACCCAGAAGATGTCCGCCGTATTATTGATGATGGTAATGCTGCCGCGCGTGAAGTGGCACAGGAAACCTTGGCGGAAGTCCGTTCATCAATGGGTTTAAACTATAAATAAAAGGGTTGCTGACGCGTTTTTATGGCTGAACGTATTCAAAAAGTATTAGCAAGAGCAGGGTATGGCTCTCGTCGCCAGGTAGAAACCTGGATTAAAGAAGGACGTGTCACTCGTAATGGTGAGTTGGCAAGTTTAGGAGATCAGATCAGTGAAGGCGATCGTTTAAAGCTGGATAATAAACCGCTTTCTCCGAAACGTTTATGGCAGGAACCGGCTAAACAGGTCATTCTCTATAACAAGCCTGTTGGTGAAGTGTGCACGCGTAAGGACCCTGAAGGCCGTCGTACTATCTTTCAGTCGTTACCTATTCCAGAGCAGGGCCGTTGGGTCAGTGTGGGACGGCTTGACTTAAACACCAGTGGTTTAATCATCCTGACCACAGATGGTGAATTGGCAAATCGTTTAATGCATCCATCGCATGAAATGGATCGCGAATATGCGGTTCGTGTCTTAGGCGAAGTGACATCTGAAATGATGCAGACGCTACGTGATGGCGTCATGCTAGAAGATGGTGAAGCTAAGTTTGCAGATATTCAGGAATCTGGCGGTGAAGGAGCCAATAAATGGTACCACGTGGTTATCCAGGAAGGTCGTAACCGTGAAGTACGTCGCTTGTGGGAAAGCCAGGGTGTACAGGTCAGCCGTTTGATGCGGGTGCGTTATGGACCGATCATTATTCCTAATAATCTGCGTATGGGACACTGGACAAAGCTGGAAGGTTCAGACCTAGATTATCTTTATGAACAGGCTGGGATGAAGCCAGTCAGTAACGTTACAGGTGGACGCAAGAAACCGGCTGTTAAGCAGGAACGACCCAAGAAAACACGTACAAGAAAAGAATATAGTACCAATAAAAAAGAACAAAGCCGGGATCAGGATGAGCCCATGCCTAAAAGAAGACCTCGTATTCGAGGCCATTGATTTTATACTGTCTGCTGTCTATTAAAGATTAGGGTTTCTTGGCGCAGACAGTTATATTCTTACCCATGTGTTTGGCTTCATAAAGTGCCATATCAGCCCGTTCAAACAGGTGATAGCCTTCTTCATTCATATCAAGTTGGGCTACGCCTAAGCTGATGGTGAAACCGAAGCTGTTTGTTCCATCATGAGATAATATTTGTGCAACCGATTCACGGATTCTTTCAGCTGCAACTTGAGCGTCGTGAATGCTAGTATCCGTTAGTAGCAGAACAAATTCTTCACCACCAAATCTGAATGCCAAGTCACTACCACGCAAATTCTGGTTAATCATATCTGCCAAAATTTTAAGTGCTCTATCACCGGTCATATGACCAAAGTTGTCATTGATAATTTTGAAGTTATCAATGTCAATAAGGACGAGTGACAGAGGTATATTGTGTCTTTTTGCTCTGTCGATTTCCCTGTGCAAACTTTTTTCATAAGCAGCCCGATTACCCAAACTGGTTAAGTCATCCAGTAGTGCAGAGGCGAGCGCTTTTTTATAAAGCAGGCAGTTACGTAAAGGGTAAACAAGCAGGCTGAGTAAATCTTCTAGAAAAATAATATCTGCTTGAGAAAACTTTTTGCTTTGCGTAAAGCTAAGATCACCCAGATAATCACCATTCATTTCAAGTTTATAATGGCAGCGGTGGTGAGATTTTTCCGCCGAGTTGATATCGACTTTCATACTAGGGTTTTGATAATGAAAGCTACACTCAGGGAAAACAGCATTCACTTCATGCTGAAATAATTGAAGCATGTCTTCCAAAATAAGGCTGGTTTGCAGCGTGTAAGGAAGTTGACGGTGTATGTCTTCCGCTGTTTTGGTCTGAGTGTAATCTATTGCTGGTTTAGACCCTTCTACCAGGCTTAGTTTATGCTTGTTTGATATTGATGGGTGTTCCATTGGAGCACTTCCTTATTCAAGTTATGAATATAACCTGCTATAAGTGTGCCAATATTTAAAATTATATATGAATCAATGGGTTGGATGTTAGTGTCAGGGTTTTGACGTTTAATCAACCGATACTGGAGAGTTGGTTTCTAATTGAAGTTTTGCGATATATTGATAAGCGACATCATCTGGCAAATTCAGATGTTCTGGGTTTCGGGCTGGATAAGCGCGAGCATAAAGCGCCGTTCTGACTTCACCAGGATCAATGGTGCTGACGATCACTTTGCCTTCTGCTTCCAGTTCATCTTTTAATTGTTCAGCAAGTGCTTCAACTGCGGCCTTACTAATACCGTAGGCACCCCAATAAGCGGTATGCTTGTGGGCATCAGTAGTGAAAATTAAATGGCTTGCTTGTTGTTTTAATAATGGTAGACAGGCTTGGGTGAGTAGGTAAGCGGCTGTCAGGTTGATGTGCAGGGTTTCTGCCCATGTTTTAGGATCTTGATTCATCACTGGGGCTAATTGTCCGAGTGAAGCAGCGCAGTGAATTAAGGCATCCAATTTACCAAAACTTTCTGAAATAGTCTGGGCAAGTTGTTTGTAGTCATCAACAGTTGCCCCTTTGAGGTCGAGCGGATAGATAGCTGGAATGATGCCAGTTTGTTCAACAATTTCATCATAAACAGCTTCAAGCTGCGGAACTTGTTTATCATGTAAGATAACTGTAGCACCTGCATATGCACAGGCTTTAGCTACTGAGGCACCGATGCCTTGAGCGGCACCGGTGATAAGAATGATTTGTTCAGCCAATTGGCTGTCCTCAGTATATGCTTGCATCAAGATTTATTCGGCAGGTACAAATTGACTAAATTGTGCGACACCGTTATGGAATTGTACCGATGTAATACCGTCTTTTTTATGCCATTCAAGATGATCAACAGTTAATGCATCAATTGTATGTGTTTGAGTGACATCAGGCTCACCCCACTTAGCGATAGCTTCTTCTTTCGTCATTCCTGCAATCGTGTCTGTTTCATCTTCTACAGCACCTGTTGTGTCAGTGGTGTCTTCACTGGTCATCTCTGCAGGTGCGGCAGATGTATCTTTAGAGTCTGTCTGAGCACTGTTGTCATCACTACAGGCAACAATGAATGTGCCTAGAAATAACGCGATAAAAAGTAATTTGAACTGTTTCAGCATAGCATTCCCTTATTGTTATAAATATTGAGCCACAAAGTATAGCAAGTGATTAATCGCTTAGCTAACCGTGTTGATTTTCATTATCAATTCGGCAGCTTTTTCACCATTTATCACTGCACCTTCTAGTGTAGCAGGATAAAGATTGTTAATTATATCACCTGCTAAATAGAGCCCATCCACTGGAGAGCAAGTTGTCGGACGATCTGAGCAAACACCCACAGTACTTCTGAATGTTGCCCGTTTTTCTCGGATAACGTAACCGCGAATAAATTCAGAGGGCTGTACTATATTTGTGTCTAGTAATTCATTAACAACGTGCTCGATAAGCTGTTCATTAGTCAGCTTCAGATGTGAGCCTGGTCCACTGATAACAACCGCCAACAGGCCATCACCTCTATCGAATATCCATTGGCTTGTTGTCCCGCTGAGTCCCAACATAGGTGATCGAAGATGGATATCAGATGCGCATTGCAGATAGACCGTGACAATAGGATGAGAGCTTGCGTCCTTAGCTCCCCAATATTTTCCTAACAGTTGTTGGCTAGTGTGTGGTCCAGTAGCAATAATAATATTGTCCGCTTCAATGGTTTGTCCATTATCTGTCAAAGCCGCAGTGACTTTATTGTTATGGATAACGAGTGACTTAATACGCGTTTTCAGGGAAATTTGTCCGCCTTGTTGCTGAATATATCGTTCAGCATAGGCTGGTAGGGTATCGCCTAATGGTACTTGCGGAATCAAAAAATCAGCGTAGTCACGTTGCCTAAAAGTCTCTAACAAGACATGAGCAAAAAGATTAGCCGATGCTTCGGAGAGGGGCGTATTCATCGTAGCAAGACATAGTGGCTCCCATAATTGCTCAATCAATCGTCGACTTTGTTTTTGTTGTTCTAGCCATGCTTTTACGGATATATCGTCTGACTTTTTTTGTGAACGGGCATTGAAGATTAGACGAAAGATCTGGACAAAAACAGCAAAACCATTGAGTTGCCAAGTCTTTATTGCCAGAGATAGCGGCCAGGGTAGATGTGGCGTGTCAGCGAGTTTTAGATCGCCAAAATTTGGATGATGGATGGTTATATTTAGCGGAAGCCGCTGAAACAATCTGGACTCATCAGCACCCAGGTCTTGCAATAATTTTAAGGTGCGTTCATAGGCACCAATGAATAAATGTTGACCGTTGTCTATGGTCTGTGCGTTCCAGACAACATTTCGGGCTCGTCCTCCCAATTGCTTTGCAGATTCCACCAGGTGAATCGATTCGCCCTGTTCTAACAAACGAACAGCGGCAGCAAGTCCACTCCAGCCACCACCAACAATCAGCGTGGTCATTATGGATGTTTTTTTTCTGCTCTGGACGTGCGCCAGGCTAACCAGAGTTTTTTCAATGGTGTCAGTGAAATGCGCTGTTTCATCACCTGAAACTGATCTTTTTCAATTTCGTCTAACGTCGCCTCATAAATAGCAGACATGATTAAGCCCGTACGTTGTGAGTATCGATCTTCTTTGGGTAATAGCGTTTTGGCTTCTTGATAGAAGGAACGAGCACGTTCGGTTTCAAACGCCAGTAGTGCTGTTAATTCTGCTGTTTGTTTTAGTGCCAGAATATCTTCTTCACTTACCTTAAATCGAGCCATATCCTCTGCGGGGAGATAGATGCGGCCACGTTCGGCATCTTCACGAACGTCACGAATAATATTGGTTAATTGGAAAGCCAAACCCAGTTTTTCGGCATATTTCAGTGTTTGACGGTTTTGATAACCAAAAATTTCTGCAGCAAGTAACCCGACCACGCTGGCGACACGATGGCAATATAAAGCCAGATGTTTAAAAGCGTCATATCGATGCTGGAATAGATCCATTTCCATGCCATCAATAATTTCAAGAAAATATTCTTGATGAAGTTCGAAATGCTTTATTGCTTCTTCCAGAGCTTTACCAACAGGATGAGTGGCTGTCTGGTTAAATATATTCTCAACCTCACTTCGCCACCAGCTTAAGGTCTGTGCAGCAACTTGCGGATCGGCTATTTCATCTACTGCATCATCCACTTCACGGCAAAACGCATACAAGGCGGTGATGGCCTGTCGCTTTTGTGGTGGTAAAAACATGAAACTGTAATAAAAACTGGAACCACTTTTAGCTGCTTTGTCGCGGCAGTATTGATCCGGCGTCATTTGACCAAACGTTCCACAATCGTGTCGTTTAACAGATGTGACT
The DNA here is from genome assembly GCF_000214595.1 of Methylophaga thalassica MP. Taxonomy (GTDB): domain Bacteria; phylum Pseudomonadota; class Gammaproteobacteria; order Nitrosococcales; family Methylophagaceae; genus Methylophaga; species Methylophaga thalassica. The sequence continues at coordinate 578,759 of NZ_AFIG01000001.1, forward strand.
CAATAATTTCGTCAATATCTGCTTCTGTTTCATAGTGGTACCAAGTGCCTTCAGGATAAATCACTAACATCGGTCCCAGCTTACAGCGGTTAAGGCAGCCAGCATTATTGACACGCACTTTTTTTATTTTTAATTCTTTAACACGCTGTTTGGCGTAATCACGCAGAGACTGTGAACCATGCTCTCCACAATTTGCACTGCCATCATCACGCTGATGCGTACAGAAAAATAAATGATATTTATATATTTGAGCCATAGTGACTAAGAATAGCGAACCTTGAAATAACTAAAAAGCATTTAAACAAAATTATTACTGATCTGATGCTTCATACGCTGTATCTGGATAGCGAGAACGGTAGTGAAGAACCTGTTCGATAATCGCTAAGAAATGATCGACTAACTCAGGATCAAAATGTTGTCCTTTTTGAGTGAGCAGATAATCAACCGCTTGCTCAACCGGCCATGCCTTTTTGTAAGGGCGCTCAGACGTTAAAGCATCAAAAACGTCACATATTGCACAAATACGACCTTCGATGGGGATAGCTTCCCCTTTTAAACCATTTGGGTATCCAGAACCGTCCCATTTTTCATGGTGAGTCAGGGCAATATTACTCGCCAGCTTGAGCAATGGCACATCTGTATCAGCTAGTAGGTCTGCGCCAATTTTGACATGGGTTTTCATGATCTCCCACTCATCAGGATTAAGCGAACCCGGTTTCAGTAGAATGTGATCTGGAATGCCAATTTTACCGATATCATGCATCGGCGCTGCGGTTAATATATCAGCAGCAAACTTATCACTGAGTCCGACGGCGAGTGCCAACATATGGGCAAAGTGGCTCATCCTCAGAATATGATTACCGGTTTCGTTATCTTTGTATTCTGCCGCCCGACCTAAGCGTTTAATAATTTCAAGACGGCTTTGCTCAAGTTGTTGAGTTCGGATCTTGACCTGTTGTTCTAGCGTTTCATTCTGCGTCAATACTTGCTTATGCAGTAGGCGGACTTCCAACATATTTCTGATACGTTGGATGACTTCTGTCTGATCAAACGGCTTAGTTATAAAATCTTTTGCGCCGGAGCAGAGAGATTTTTTCCGTATTTCCTGAGTGAGTTCGGCGGTGATTACCAGTATTGGAAGATAATCATCCTGTATCGCTGTTTGCAGTGTTTCCATTACCTGAAAACCATCCATATCCGGCATACGGATATCTAGCAGGATGAGATCAATTTCGTATTCAAAATAGCGTTGTTTGACTTCAGCGCCTAGATTTGTGGAATACAGAGAGGTAAATCCGGCCTGTCTCAGCATTTTTTCCAGTAATTTAATGTTGATCAATTGGTCATCAACAATAAGAATTCTGGCGTTTAAAATGTCCTTATCTGAAATCATTATGTGCATCCTTTGCATATCATGACTGAATTAACCATGTAACCAGCGATGCTTTTCATTTGATGACCTTAAGGTGTGAGTCGGACCATTACATTAATAATTTCGCTGAATAGCAAAGTCGGCTAACGATAATAAAGCTTGTTTATACGGGCTTCCAGCAAGTATATCCAGAGCTTGTTTCGCTTGCATCACTTCCTTTTCAGCGGCTCTGGCTGTGTAATCTATCGCGCCTGTGTTCTGAATGATCTCAATAATGTCAGTAATCCTGTCTCGCTGGCCTTGTTCGATGGCTTCACGAATAATGGCTGATTGTTCAGCATTACCATGTTGCATCGCATAGATCAGAGGTAATGTAGGTTTGCCTTCAGCAAGGTCATCACCAATATTTTTACCAATAGTCTCGCTGGATTGACTGTAATCAAGTAAGTCATCGACCAGCTGAAAAGCACTACCCAAATGCATAGCGTAGTTAGCCATAGCCATTTCAGTAGCGTTATCAGAGCCTGAGATGACGGCACCTAACTGGCCAGCAGCTTCAAACAGCTTGGCGGTTTTATGATGAATCACTTCAAGGTAACGCGCTTCGGTGGTATCGGCATCATGACAGTTCAATAACTGCAGTACCTCGCCTTCCGCAATGACATTCGTGGTATGAGAGAGAATTTGCATTAAGCGCATAGACTCAATTTCTACCATCATTTCAAAAGAGCGGGTGTAGAGGAAATCTCCCACCAGTACACTTGCTTCATTGCCCCAGAGTGTATTAGCTGTTTCCTGACCCCGGCGCATATCAGAGTTATCTACCACATCATCATGTAATAACGTTGCGGTGTGAATGAACTCAATAATGGTAGCGAGGTTGATATGTTGACTCCCCTCATAGCCACATGCACGTGCAGCCAGAATAGCTATCGCCGGGCGAAGCCGCTTACCACCACTGTTGATAATATAAAAGCCAAGTTGATTAATGAGGGCAACATCAGACTGTAAGCGTTGTTGGATCAACTCGTCTACAGCTTTCATGTCATCTTGAATTAGAGAATAGATGGATTGGATATCCACGGAACCGTAATCTGCCTATAATGTGTGATTTAAACGCGTACTTTCTCATGAGCGAGAATACTGCGCAAATATTTCAATATGAATTTGATCTCCTTGAAGAAAGGAGATACAATTGCCGGTCTTTTGTGGGGTAACCCGCATTAACACTATTATACTTTGGAGACAGCGATGTACGCTATTGTCGCGACTGGCGGTAAACAATACCGAGTTAAAGAGGGCGAAAAGCTCCGCATTGAAAAATTGACTGCTGAAGCCGGTGATACGGTTGAGCTTGATAAAGTTCTGTTAGTTGGCGAAGGTGAAGACATCAAAGTTGGTGCACCTTACCTTGACGGTGCTAAAGTGACTGCGAAAGTGGCAGCTAACGGCCGTGGCGATAAAGTAAAAATCGTCAAATTCAAACGTCGTAAGCACCATCAAAAACAGATGGGTCATCGTCAAGCATATACTGAAATCGAAATCACAGGCATCTCAGCCTAAGAATCGGAAAAGAGGTTTAAGAAATGGCTCACAAGAAAGCTGGTGGTAGTACTCGTAACGGACGTGATTCAGAGTCTAAACGCCTTGGTGTAAAACGCTACGGTGGTGAATTAGTGTCTGGTGGTAACATTTTAGTTCGTCAGCGTGGTACACGTTACCATGCAGGTCGTAACGTAGGTATCGGTAAAGACCATACTTTATTTGCGACAGCTGAAGGTAAAGTATTATTTGAGACCAAAGGTCCTCAAAACCGTACTTTCGTCAGTGTTGTTGCTGACTAAGAATATTTGTTAGCCCGTATGGGGCAAACAGCACAAAGCCCCGCTGATGCGGGGTTTTTTGTTTCTGGCATATAGGTTTATAGTCAGAAAGAACATGAGATTAAGGTCGGGAAGCGACAATGAAATTTGTGGATGAAGCGAAAATTAAAATCAGTGCCGGAGCCGGTGGTAATGGCTGTTTGAGTTTTCGCCGTGAAAAATTCATTCCTTTTGGTGGCCCCGATGGCGGTGATGGTGGCGATGGTGGCGATGTCTATTTGTTGGCCGATTCCCAGGTCAATACACTGATCGACTTTCGTTATCAGCGTAATTTTAAAGCCGAGCGTGGTGAGCATGGTCGTGGTCGTTTGTGCAGTGGTGCGCGTGGTGAAGATCTGATTATCAAAGTCCCTATTGGCACAGAAGCCTGGGATGATGATACCGATGAACTCATTGGTGACCTGACCAAAGATGGCGATAAGTTATTAGTCGCAAAAGGCGGCTGGCATGGTTTGGGTAATGCGCGTTATAAATCGAGCATTAACCGTGCACCTCGTCAAACCAGCGATGGTACTCCCGGTGAAGAACGCACTTTACGGCTTGAAATGAAACTATTAGCAGATGTGGGACTGTTGGGTTTACCAAACGCTGGTAAATCAACATTTATCAGCCAGGTGTCAGCTGCGCAACCCAAAGTGGCAAATTATCCATTCACCACGCTTTATCCAAACTTGGGTGTCGTGACTTTAAAAGATGTGCGCAGTTTTGTGATTGCCGACATTCCCGGTTTGGTTGAAGGTGCGGCAGACGGCGCCGGTCTAGGTATCCAGTTTCTGAAACATCTGACCCGTACGCGCTTACTGTTACATCTTGTTGATATGGCGCCGGTTGATGTGAAACAGGACCCGGTAGAAAGTGTGCAGATCATCAACCGTGAACTGGAAAACTATAGTGAAGCTTTAGGCAGTCAGGATCAGTGGTTAGTTTTGAATAAAATGGATCTGGTACCCGAAGATATTCGCGACGATCTCTGTCAAGAAGTGCTGGATCGACTGCAATGGAAAGGCAAAGTGTTTTACATTAGTGGTCAGACTGGCGAAGGTTGCGATGCGCTGGTCAATGAAGTCATGAATTATCTGGAAAGTGTTCGTGCCAGTGAAAAAGACGAAACCACAGATAATTCACAGGATGATGCTCAGGAATAAACCTCAGTGACAGAACCACATCAGCAATTATTGAATACCAAGCGCTGGGTTATCAAAATTGGCAGTGCTTTATTAACTCGTATTGGTGAAGGTCTTGATACGGATCGCATACGTTGGTTAAGTGCTGAAATAGCCGAACTAAGACGTCAGGGAAAAGAAGTAGTATTAGTCACGTCTGGATCAGTTGCTGCGGGTATGCAGAAACTGGGTTGGAAAAGACGTCCACACGAAATTCATCGTCTGCAAGCGGCTGCCAGTGTTGGTCAGATGGAGTTGGTCAACGCCTATGCCACAGAATGCGGTAAGCATGGCATTCACACCGCTCAAATCTTATTAACTCACTCTGATTTATCAGACCGTGGCCGTCATCTTAATGCACGTAGTGCACTGCAAACGTTGCTGGAATTAGATATTCTGCCCGTGGTTAATGAGAACGATACCATTGCTACCGAAGAAATTCGTTTTGGCGATAACGACACACTAGCAGCCATGACTGCCAACCTGGTTGAGGCCGATGTGTTAGTTATCTTGACGGATCAGGACGGCTTGTTTGACTCCGATCCCAGAACCAATCCTGATGCCCGCATGATTGCTGCCTCAGCTGCCAGTAACGCAGCGCTTGATCAAATGGCGGGTGATAGCAAAGGTGAACTGGGCCGTGGTGGTATGACCACCAAATTATTGGCAGCACGCCGTGCGGCCCGTTCAGGTGCCTATACGGTTATTTTATCTGGTAAACATCCCGACAATCTTCGTTACTTGGCAGCAGGGCATGCCGTGGGTACATTACTTTGGCCAGACAATAAGCCGATTACTGCCAGACAGCAGTGGCTGGTGGGTCATTTAATCGCCAAAGGGCAATTAGTGTTGGATGATGGTGCTGTGGCTGTGTTGAGAGAACAAGGGCGCAGTTTATTGCCTGTTGGAGTGACCCATGTTGAAGGCAAGTTTACACGTGGTGAATTGGTGATTTGTCGTGATGTAAATGGTAAAGAAATCGCCAGAGGGTTAGCGAATTATAATGCTGATGAGGCGCATCTGATTAAAGGCAAACCCAGCAGTGAAATTGAATCTATCCTGGGTTATGTCGGTGAACCTGAACTTATTCACCGCGATAATCTGGTGTTAACCAGCTAATTCAAGAGAATAATAAAAATCGCAGGCATAAAAAAACCGACATTAAGTCGGTTTTTTTATAAAGTCGAAACTTTAAATTACATTGCGCGAACAGCGTTGTTCAAACGGCTTTTACCACGAGCAGCAGTATTCTTGTGAATAATGCCTTTTCCCGCCATACGATCTAATGCAGGCGCTGCAACTTTGAAAGCAGCAACAGCTCGTTCTTTATCACCAGCTGCGATTGCTTTTCTCAGTGCTTTAATCGTTGTACGCATCGCTGAACGTTGGCTGGCGTTACGCTGACGGTGTACTTCTGCTTGACGCGCGCGTTTTCTTGCTTGTGCCGAATTTGCCAAAGTGCTTCTCCTAAAAATTCATTTATCTGTAGCTAAACCTAGCTATCTGTATTTACAGATGAGCCCGACATTATCCGGATTTTAATCTGATTTGTAAATGGTATTATGTGATTATTTTTCAATAGGATGACCCATGCGCATAATCACAGCCAATGTGAACGGTATTCGAGCCGCCGCCCGTAAAGGTTTTTTTGACTGGCTACCCAAGCAAAATGCAGATGTTGTCTGTATTCAGGAAACCAAAGCTCAAGTGCATCAACTTGAAGATGATATTTTCAGGCCACAAGGATATCACTGTTATTACCATGATGCAGAGAAAAAGGGTTACAGCGGTGTGGCGCTGTATTGTAAAGCAGAGCCCGATGAAGTGATTGTGGGTATGGGTAATGAGGAGTTTGATGCGGAAGGTCGTTATATCGAAGCCCGTTTTGGTAATTTGAGCGTGATTTCGCTGTATATGCCTTCAGGTTCATCAAAAGAAGAGCGACAAATTGCCAAATATCGCTGCATGGATTTTTTTGAAAATAAAATGCAGGACATGAAAGACTCGGGTCGCGATGTATTGATTTGTGGTGATTGGAATATTGCGCATAAAAATGAAGACATTCGTAACTGGAAAGGCAATCTGAAAAACTCTGGTTTCTTACCTGAAGAGCGCGCCTGGTTGGATAAACTGTTTGATGAAATGGGTTTTATTGATGCGTTTCGAGAGTTACCGCAGGAAGAACATCAATACACCTGGTGGTCAAACCGAGGCCAGGCCAGAGCCAATAATGTGGGATGGCGTATTGATTACCATATCTTAACGCCGGGCATGAAAGGTAAAGTCAAAGCCACAGAAATCTATCGCGATGAGTCTTTTTCGGATCATGCACCGTTAATTATTGACTATGACTACGCGTTACCAAAATAAACAAATGAACTTTATCACGCCATAACTCTCTGACTTATTTAACCTAACAGAGAGTTATGTATGTGGTCATTATTTAAGTCTGATCCTGAGAAAAAGTTAAAAAAGCAATTAAAACAAAAGCGTGAACAGGCATTACATGCACAACGTAATGGCGATATACGGCTGTTTGCTTCACTGACTCAGGAGGCAGAGGCGATATTGAAACAATTACAGCAAGTGCAGTCAGACAAAGCCTGAAAGCACGTTGTCATTAATACATGGATGCCAGAACGCAACGAATCACACCATAATCATAAGCTTCATCCAGGGCCTGATAAATCGCTTTCAGGCTCTGAGATTCATCTCCTAATGAATCAATCGTCAGCATGATCGTGTTCAGCTCAGCATCTTCCAGGTCCAGTACGTCTTTTACATCCAGTAACCCGGCATTAATGCCTTCAGCCAGATGGCTATAAACTGTACTGAGTTTTAAATCTCGCTGTTTCGCAATGCTGTCTATCTCATGTCCTTTTTCCAGTAATAACAACGTGTCATTAATCGTGTCACTCAAGCCGTTATTCAGTAACTCAGACAAAGGATGTTGTTGAATGACCTCTAAAAACGCATGGCCGTAATGGTTGAGTTTTTGTTCGCCCACGCCGGAAATACGTTGCATAGCCGCCATATCTGCAGGTCGGTAACGACACATCTCTAACAATGTCGCATCATGGAAAATAACGTAAGGCGGCACCCCATGTTGTTTGGCAATATCCGAGCGTAATTGACGCAATGCTTCCCAAAGTCGTTGATCTTGAGGGCGAACAGCTGTTTGTTTTTTGCCGGTTTTAGCTGTTGATTTTTTAGGCGACTGTTTTCTTAAATATAATGTTTGCTCGCCGCGGAGGACTGGTCGACATTTTTCTGTCAGCCGTAATGCGCCATAACGCTGAATATCAATATCGAGATAACCCGTGGCGATTAACTGACGGAAAATACCGCGCCATTGAGTGGCGTTCAGTTCAGAGCCGATGCCGTAGGTACTTAACTTGTCATGCTGGTTTTGTTTAATACGTTCATCGTCACTACCAAGTAACACATCGATTAAATAATTCACCCCGAATCGTTGTTCGGTACGATAAACACAAGACAAGGCCTTTTGCGCCATTTCTGTCGCATCAAAGCTTTCAGGAGGTGTTTGGCAATTATCACATTGCCCACATTTTTCAGGTGCTTCCTCATCAAAATAGGCCAAGATGGCCTGACGCCGACAGGTGATGAGTTCACATAAACCGAGCATGGCATCCAATTTATGTTGTTCAACCCGTTTGATCATATCCGGCGCATTGGAGTCCTGCATAAACTGCCTCAGCGTAATGACATCCTGCAGGCCATAAGCCATCCAGGCATTAGCCGGTAAACCATCACGGCCAGCACGGCCGGTTTCCTGATAATAGGCCTCAATATTTTTCGGTAAGTTCAGGTGAGCGACAAAACGCACATCCGGTTTATCAATGCCCATGCCAAAGGCGATGGTAGCGACAATAATCACCGCTTCTTCACGTAAAAACCGTTGTTGGTGTTTTGCTCTTACCTCGTTGGATAAGCCTGCATGATAGGGCAACGCAACCCGACCTTGTTCCTGAAGCCATTCAGCAATGGCCTCGACTTTCTTTCGCGACAGACAATAAACAATGCCGGCATCATTGGCGTGGTGTTCCTCGATAAACTGCCACAGCTGTTGTTTGGCATGGCTTGCCTCGGTAATCGCATAAAAAATATTGTGTCGGTCAAAACTATTCAGATAAACATTGGCTTGCTGTAGATTGAGTTGTTCAATGATTTCCTGACGTGTGCGTTTATCGGCCGTGGCTGTCAGAGCAATACGAGGCACATTAGGAAAGCGTTCATGTAGTTGTCGAAGCCGTTGATACTCTGGTCGAAAGTCATGGCCCCACTGCGATACACAATGCGCTTCATCTATTGCAAATAAGGAAATGGTTACACGACTCAATAGCGATATGGTGCGCTCATTCAGTAAACGCTCTGGGGCGATATACAATACATCAATCAACCCGTCTTCAAGTTGTTGCTCAACGCTATAGGCTTCTGAGGCTGACAAACTTGAGTTAAGAAAGGCCGCTTTCACACCCAACTCGTTTAATGCCACCACCTGATCCTGCATTAAAGCAATCAACGGTGAAACCACAATGCCGGTGCCTGGTCGTATCAGTGCCGGAATCTGATAACAAAGTGATTTACCGCCGCCAGTTGGCATCAATACCAGGGCATCACCACCCTGGATAACATGCTCAACGATATCGTGTTGATTATGTCGAAAGCCATTGTAACCAAAAATGTTCTGTAGCACGTCCAGTGCGGGTTGTCCTTGAGTCTGCATAAATAAATTCAGTGGTTAAAGCAAAGGGGCATTATGGCAAATATGCCCTGACTCTAACATCAGAGATGAACGGTAAATTCGGTTTATCACTGAAAGACAGGCAAAATAGATAAGGCGAAATCCCCATCTCATCCCAAATGTTTATTGTTTGGGCAAAACTTAAATTTTAGGAATTCAAATGAAAGACATTACCGTGGACAGTAATCCCAGCGAAGCACAATTAAAGAAAATGGGGGTTGAACATTGGCCAACATGGGAAAAAGAAGTATCCGTATTTCCCTGGTCATTTGTGACCACTGAAGTGGCATACATTGTAGAAGGGGAGTGTGTGATGACGCCAAATGATGGTGGCCCTGCGACCATATTTAAAGCGGGTGACTTAGTTGTCTTCCCTAACGGTTATAAAGGCACATGGGAAGTGAAAAAAGCACTAAAAAAACGCTTTAAACATAAAGATGGTAACTTCGTGAAATGTGCGTTTAGCCGTTATAAAATTCTGAAAAATCGTATCAAGGCAGCTCTTTAATTATATCAATAGTGCTTGGGTTGAAGGTTGAAGCTCAATGATCATAACTAAGTTCATTTCGGGTTTCTTCCTCAATCCAAACTATGGATCGTTTTATTTTTAAAACTCATCATTTAACGCTAAGTCTAACTGTGGTTGATGAGTCTGTACTACCGGCACATCAAACCCACTCATACTTAATCCCACCAATCTCAGAGGTTTGATTCCAGCTTCTGTTTTTTCAAGCAATAGCGGAATGATCTGTTTTAAGTCTGTTAGTTGAATAATGTGCTCGGTGCTGTGGGCACGGGTGACTTGTTGAAAGTCAGCATATTTCACTTTGACGGTGATGGTGCGCGCTTTCAGGTTTTGTTTAACCAGGCTTTCAAAAACGCGTTCAGCCAGATCAAGCAGTTTGGCGGTTAATTCCGGGATAGAGTGAATATCTTCAGCAAAGGTGGTTTCTTTGCCCAGTGATTTACGAATGCGTTGACTGCGAACCGGGCGTTCGTCGATAGCTCGGGCAATGTTGTAGTAATACTGACCCGCTTTGCCGAAACGCTCAGTCAGTTCTGTTAATGATTTCTCACGTAGGTCCTTGCCAGTATGGATGCCGAGATTATGCATTTTGGTTTCCGTGGCGGGACCAATGCCATGAAACTTACCCACTGGAAGAGCGGCGACAAAGGCTTCGCCTTGTTCGGGTCTGATGACATAGAGCCCATTGGGTTTGTCCATATCAGAGGCAATTTTGGCGAGGAATTTATTATAGGAAACACCCGCCGAGGCGGTGAGTCGGGTTTCCTGCAAAATCTCACGTTTAATGGCCTGGGCAATCAAGGTGGCCGAACCATTAAAAGCCTCGGTGTAGGTGACATCTAAATACGCTTCATCAAGAGATAACGGCTCAACTTCAGTGGCATAACGCCAGAAAATGTCACGGATTTGATTGGAGACTTCACGGTAAGCATCAAAGCGTGGCGGCACAAATAAGGCATGTGAGCATAAACGATAGGCGCGCGAGCAGGGCATAGCCGAGTGAATGCCGTACTTTCTGGCTTCATAGCTACAGGCCGCGACCACGCCCCGGCTGTTAGGCTGGCCGCCGACGATCAGCGGTTTTCCTTTATATTCGGGATGATCACGTTGTTCAACAGAAGCAAAAAAAGCATCCATATCGACGTGAATTATTTTGCGTTGTTTAGCCATGAGGTAGCAAGAATATCAGAAGTGTGTTCTCTTAATTTTCTCATTATCGTTGACTGCATGATGAACAGCAATATTTTCTAGTCGTCTGTATCGCTATGAACAAAAGTGGAACCAGATATACTTCAATGTTACTTTAGCTGATTCAACGCGATCTGAGACCGATTTTGATAGCACGACTACGTTCATGGCAGGAGAGTTTACAAGCATTTATGCACCCGCGGGTGTTGACGATGCTTGTCTTTGGCATCATGGCGGGCCTGCCGTTATTACTGATTTTTTCCACCTTGAGTCTATGGCTTGGCGAAGTCGGCATCGCTAAAAGTGAAATCACTTATTTCAGTTGGGCGGCGCTGGGGTACTCATTCAAATTCGTTTGGGCACCATTAGTCGACGTGATGCCTTTACCCTTATTAACCCGTTGGCTAGGACGTCGGCGTGCCTGGTTATTATTGGCGCAGTGCATGGTGATGGGCTCCATTATTTTTATGGCGATGGTGGACCCTGCTCAAAACTCCCTGGTATGGATGGGCGTCGCCGCTGTGTGTCTGGGGTTTTCGTCGGCCACACAGGATATCGTGACCGATGCTTACCGTATTGAGTCAGCCAATGCTGAACTGCAAGCGATGATGTCTGCGAGTTACATCGCCGGATATCGCATTGGCATGCTGTTGGCAGGTGGCGGCGCCTTATTTCTGGCCAGTTATTTTGGCACCAGCATAGAGCATTATAATTTTGAGGCCTGGCAGTTAACCTATTGGGCAATGGCCAGTTTATTTTTAGTTGGCATTTTGACCACATTAATCATTGATGAACCCAAGCAACAACAAGCATCAGCTTTGATCAATCGTCGCCATCATGTGCGATTTTTTATTACCTTTTTGCTGGCGGTGAGTGCATTTATTTGTAGCTTTGCTTTGACAGCAGACTTAACCGCGCTGGCGAAACAAAAACTGGCTTTACTTCTGAGTAATGCGCAACTGGTGTCTGTTTTTATCGAGTTAATCAGATTGGTATTTGCCGGGGTTGCTGCTGCGCTGGTGGCGCTGTTGATGACACAAATAAAGTTTATCGATAAACAAAGTGTGACTCACAGCTACATCGCGCCTATTCAGGATTTCTTTACACGCTATGGCTGGTCTTTGGCTTGGTTATTATTAGCCTTGGTGGGTCTGTACCGAATCTCAGATATTGTCCTGGGCGTAGTGGCTAATCCGCTTTATCAAAGCCTTGGCTTTACCAAAAATGAAATTGCCACCGTGGTGAAAACCTTTGGTGTGTTTATGACCATTTTCGGCGCCTTTTATGGTGGGGTTCTGGTGTTACGTTATGGCGTGATGCCAATATTGATGCTGGGGGCGGTGTTATCTGCCATTACCAATTTGTTGTTTATGCTGCTGGTGCAAAGCGGTCATGATATTACGATGCTGTATGTGGTGATTACCGCCGATAATTTATCTGGTGGCCTGGCTAATGCCGCCTTTATTGCCTTTTTGTCCAGTTTAACCAATATCTCTTTTACTGCTGTGCAGTATGCCATTTTCAGCTCATTGATGACCTTAATCCCCAAAGTGCTAGGCGGTTACTCTGGTTCTATGGTGGAGTCTATTGGGTTTGAAAATTTCTTTTTGATGACGGCACTTATGGGGCTACCTGTGTTATTACTGATTGCACTGGCCCGTAAACGATTTAATCTCACCCATCCTCAATAACTATCCTTAAATAATTCTCAAGGATAGTGACATATTGCTTGGGTGGCTAATTCATTCAGGCCAAGGACACTGATGACTGGTCATGGAAAAGTGCAATCACCAGCTATCTGTGCCCCTGCTTCTGAAGTGGTTTATGTAACATTATTTGTCATTATCGGGTAAAAGTTAGCCCACCAATTTATAACAAGGTTGATACATCCCTTCTCCCTGGCCTAGCTTCATTCGTTGCTGTTTGACAAAAATATGGAGCAGATTATCAATGGCTTGCATGATGTCAGGATCACCCTTCAACAGATAAGGCCCATGCTTCGCCACTTCTTTAATACCAAAACTTTTCACATTGCCGGCTACAATGCCTGAAAATGCTGAGCGGATCTGGCTGGCAAGCAGATGTTTGGGCAATGATGGATCTAAATTCAAAGCGGCCATATTTTCATGAGTAGGAATAAATGGCTGCTGCAGCATAGGGTCGATATGTAACTGCCAGTTGTAGTAATAGGCTTCTTCAGTTTCTCTGCGATTTTCATGGACTTCGGTCATCGCCTGTTTGACTTTATAGCCAACGGTTTCTGGCTCACCAATCACGATTTCATATAAGTCACTAATTTCTTCACCCAGACACTGTTTGAGGAAGGCGTCCAGCGTGTTGAAGTAGTCCCGACAGGATTCTGGCCCAGCAAAAATTAATGGAATGCCATATTTATTTTCCGGATGCAGCAGGATACTGAGTAAATAGAAGATTTCTTCGACGGTACCGACACCACCTGGGAATACCACGATAACGTGACCCAGACGCACAAAGGCTTCCAGGCGTTTTTCGATGTCGGGCATGATAACCAGCTCATTGACGATGGCATTGGGCGATTCTGAAGCAATGATGCCTGGTTCGCTAATGCCGATATAACGACCATGGGTGATTTGCTGTTTAGCATGACCCACTGCAGCCCCTTTCATAGGGCCTTTCATCGCACCAATACCGCAGCCGGTGATGATATCCAGTCCTCTCAAACCAAACTCATATCCGACATGTTTGGCATAGTCATATTCTTCACGTGGAATAGAGTGACCACCCCAGCACACTACCAGATTAGGTGACACATTCGGTCTGACCATATTGGCATTACGCAAAATGCGAAACACTTTATCGGTGATTTTTGCCGAGCTATTGGTTTCTTCTGCCAGAATTTTAAAGTCAGTGTAGACAATATCGCGCAATACCGAAGATAAATGCTCCTGAATACCGCGAATCAGGGTGCCGTCCACAAAGGACTGAGCGGGTGCATTAAAGATTTCCAGCATCACACCTCGCGGTTGTGATTTCAGGCGGATATCAAAGTCCCCATAGAGCTGCTGAATTTCTTCAGCATCATCTTCATGGCTGTCAGTATTCAGAATGGCCAGAGCACATTCACGAAACAGTTGATGCAGCTCAGCGCTGGGTGAGCTGAGTTTGATGATTTCTTCCTGTGATAACAGGTTAAGACTACGAATCGGACGAACAGTCGTATAAGGGATTTTTTTCATTCACACGCCTTCTTTGGTGGTTACTAATTGATGCTCCCACTCTTGTTAATAACAATCAATGGTTTTCAGATAATTTTTGCTCAGCGGCACTACAAATGCATGGAAGCTAACCTGATTGAGGGCTCTTCCAGGCTGGCCGTGACCGTAAACCCTAAACTCTCTACCAGCCGCTGCATGGGTTGATTACTGGTCAGGATTTCGCCTTCCATCAGGCTGAAACCTTGCTGGCGAGCACTGGAAATTAACGCATTCATCAGTCGTGTGCCAATCCCTTTATGCTGCCACTCATCGGCGACGACCAAAGCAAATTCACAGCTGCTGCCATCCGGGTTCATGCTGTAACGGGCGACACCGACTTCAATTTCTTCCTCTTCTTCCATGGTCACCGCCATCAGAGCCAGTTCGCGACTGTAATCAAGCTGAGTAAAGCGTATCAACATATCCTGCGATAATTCGTTGAGTTCCTGCATAAAGCGAAAGTAGCGAGATTCGGTAGAAAGCTTTCGGAAAAAGACTTGTTCTATCAGTGCATCTTCAGGTCGTATTGGTCGGATAATAATATCCGTGCCATCGGCTAACTGTTCTTGTCTGGTCAAATGGGTAGGGTAGGGGTGAATGGCCATATGATCATAACGATTAATCTTTTTGACATGATTTGCCACCATAATTCTGACATCTAATGCCAACACGCCACGCTCGTCGACAACCAGCGGATTGATATCCAGCGATTCAATTTCTGGTAATTCACAGACCATTTCAGATACACGCAATAACACTTGTATTAAGGCATCACGGTTTACCGCAGGCATATCACGGAATTCACCGAGCATTGCTGCGATTTTGGTTTGATTAATCAGCTTATCCGCCAGGAAGGTGTTTAACGGTGGCAGGGCGATAGCGGTATCCTGAAGCACTTCCACTTTTACACCACCGGCACCAAACACAATGGTGGTGCCAAACACCGGATCACGATTGGCGCCGACCAGACATTCTCTGCCAAAGGGATCGGTATACATCGGTTCGATACTGACGCTGAACGATTTTATATCTGGCACTTTTTTACGCACAGCTTCCAACAGTTCTTTGTAAACCAGTCTGACCGCCGCTGCATTATTGATATTTAAGCGTACCCCGCCGACATCCGTTTTATGCTGGATATGGCGATCATTGATTTTCATCGCTACCGGATAACCAAAACTTTCTGCGGCGACTAAAGCTTCATTGGCACTATGACATTGAATGCTCAAGCTCACCGGGATATCAAAGGCATGCAACATGGCTCGGGATTCGGCAGTTGTTAGCGCTTGTCTATTTTCAGCCAAGACACTTTCAATAATCAGTCGGGCGCCTTCAATATCCGGTTCACTATGTGATGATAAAGGGCCGGGAACCTGCATCAGCAGCTGCTGATTTTCATAAAAACGGGCCAGGCAGGCGAAGGCTTCCACTGACGATTCCGGATCAGAAAAACACGGCACATGATGACGAGCAAACAAACGATCTGCACTGGCGATAAGTTGTTGTCCCATCCAGCAAGCCAGAACAGGTTTAGAACTGGTCTGCTGTGCATCTATGACAGCCTGCGCACAAGCATCGGGGTCAGTCATGGCTTGGGGCGATAACATGACTAACACGCCATCAATGCCTTCATCCTGCAAACAGGCATTGACCGCTGCTTTATAACGTTCTGGTGCGGCATCACCCAGCACATCGATAGGATTACTACGTGACCAGTGGGCTGGTAATACCTTATCCAGACTGGCAATGGTGTCATCTGACAGACTGGCTAATTCAATACCTAAATCAATGGCCCGATCAGTGGCCATGACGCCAAGACCACCACCGTTAGTAACAATCGCTAAACGTCTGCCATGAACACGGCATTGTGTGGCTAATAATTCAGCCGCAGCAAAAAGCTGCTGGATGGTATCGGCTCTGACCACACCTGCTCGCTGAATTGCGGCATTAAAGACGTCATCTCCCCCCATCATCGCACCTGTATGCGTTAAAGCGGCTTGTGATCCAGCTTGATGACGACCCGCCTTGATCACGACCACAGGTTTCATACGAGAAGCGATACGTAAACCGCTCATAAAACGGCGTGCATCACGTATGCCTTCGACATACAGCAGAATGCTTTGGGTCTTGTGGTCCTGAGCCAGGAAATCGAGCAGATCGCCAAAGTCGATATCGGCGGCATTGCCCAGAGAGATAATGGCGGAGAAGCCCACTTCATTGGCTGCGGCCCAATCCAAAATGGCTGTACATAAAGCACCAGATTGTGAAATTAAGGCTAATTGCCCCGGCGCAGCGGTGTTTTTGCTGAACGTGGCATTCAGGCCAATACTAGGCCGGATAAGACCCAGACAATTCGGGCCTAGAATATGAATATTGTATTGCTTTGCGGCTTTCACCACCGCATGTTCCAGTTTCAGTCCTTGTCCCTGTCCTTCACTAAAACCGGCTGAAATAATGATGGCCGCTTTCACACCTGCGTGACCACATTGATGAATAATGGCTTCTATGGTGGTGGCCGGTGTGGCGATAACAGCCAAATCGATAGATTCATTAATCGCTTCCAGATTCGGGTAGCAAATATGATCATTGATACGATCATATTTTGGATTTACTGCAAAGACTGGTCCGGAAAAATCGGTATCCACCAAATTATCAAATACGCGTCTGCCCACCGCA
The DNA here is from genome assembly GCF_000214595.1 of Methylophaga thalassica MP. GTDB lineage: Bacteria > Pseudomonadota > Gammaproteobacteria > Nitrosococcales > Methylophagaceae > Methylophaga > Methylophaga thalassica. The sequence continues at coordinate 595,565 of NZ_AFIG01000001.1, forward strand.
TCCGTCGTCTGACTGGCACCAAATACCGCGATTGAACGGGGTGAAAACAGGCGGTCTAAAAAATGTGTGGTCATATCACTGGTCCATTTTCCTGATACGATTAGCTTACAAAAACTTTATTACGGTTGTTTAAGGTGTCGTTATGACTATCGCGTTTATTTCTCATGCTGACTGTGCCCTGCACGAAACGACATCATATCACCCGGACACGGCAGAAAGACTTGCTGCCATTCACGATCGTCTTATCGCCAGCGGCCTGGAAATGGTTATGCATTTTTATGACGCGCCGATGGTCACCTTACAGCAATTATTTCGTGTTCATGATGCTGATTATGTCAGTGATATCTTTCAGAAGTTGCAAGAGAATGAACGTGTTTGGCTGGATGCCGATACATTGATGGTGTCAGCGTCATTAACGGCGGCACAGCGTGGAGCCGGGGCTGTAGTAAAAGCGGTTGATTTAGTGATGAGCCAAGACGCGAATACGGCCTTTTGTTGTGTCAGACCGCCCGGTCATCACGCAGAACATAACAAGGCGATGGGCTTTTGTATATTCAATAACGTCGCTGTAGGTGTCGCTCATGCGATAGCTGAATATGGATTGCAGCGAGTGGCCATTATCGACTTTGATGCACACCATGGTAATGGCACAGAAGATATTTTTAGAGGCAATCAGCAGATACTGTTATGCAGTAGTTTTCAGCATCCTTTTTATCCTGATACCGGTGAACCGGGTAAACACGACAATATGATCAATATTGGTCTGCCTGCTGGCACCAGTGGTGAGCAATTTCGCCAACTTATTGAAGAACAATGGCTACCAGAGCTGGAAGCATTTCAACCAGAAATGATTTTTATCTCAGCTGGATTCGATGGGCATCGGGAAGACGATATGTCGGATCTGGATTTAGTGGAAGATGATTTTGCCTGGGTGACAAGTGAAGTGAAAAAAATAGCGGATAAATTTGCCCAGGGCCGGATAGTTTCAACGCTTGAAGGCGGTTATGTCATGTCAGCATTAGGCCGCAGTGTGGCCAGTCATATTGATGCTTTGTTATGAGTGCTATCTGACTTTAAGATAATAAAAAAGCCCTGTAAAACAGAGCTTTTTTGTGATCTTTCAGAGATTCCTAGAACGGAATATCATCATCGTAATAATCATCGCCGCCCCCACCATAATCAGGGCCTGCAGATGATGAGGCAGGTTGTGGTGCATTGTAACCGCCAGATTGTTGTTGTGGACGTTGGTCAAACGAGGTATCACCACCACTGTAATTACTGCCACCGCCCTGGTTGGCACCACCGCCGGCACCACGACTGTCCAGCATGGTCATTTCATTACCCACGATTTCCGTCGTGTATTGGTCTTGTCCCTGCTGATTTTGCCATTTACGCGTTTGAATCCGACCTTCGATATAAACCTGTGAGCCTTTGTGCAGATATTGCTGAGCAATCTCCCCCAGTTTGTTTCGTAAGACGACTCGGTGCCATTCGGTGCGTTCCTGACGTTCACCGGTTTGTCTGTCTTTCCAGCTTTCTGATGTGGCAATTCGTAAATTACAAATTGAACCACCGTTTGGAAAGGCGCGGCTTTCAGGCTCTGCGCCGAGTCGTCCGACCAGAATGACCTTATTTACTGACATGGCTTGTTCCTTGGTTTAATGGGGACCGTCAAATCTGTGCTGATGTTGCTGCTGAACATCAGTCAAATGACTGTCTCAGTGTTAAAAAAATAGTTAAAAGCGTTTCTACCATCAACCACACTATTGCAGGCAGAAAAAGGATTGCTAATGAGCAGGGATAATATCATCTCAGTCACACATTCCCAATATCAAAATAGAAGGTCCAGTGTGATGCGTTGTCTTAGGTGGGGTGTTTGGAAGAGATAAGGATAATCTGCTTTAGCGCTTGAGTACTTCTTCAACTTCAGCTTGACACTGTAGCAATGCTGAAGTCACTTCTGTCATGTTTTTGTTGAAACGAATTACGGGTAATGCGACTGCAATAGCATAACGCTCTGCAAGCGAGGATTGAATGCTGACACCTACAGCGCAAACACCTTCAGCATGTTCTTCAATATCAACTGCCCAGCCATTTTTACGAATCAAATCCAGGTCACGAAAGAGCGTGTCATAGGATACGTGGCTGGACTCTGTGCGCTGTATCCATTTGTCACCAATGACGGTTTTGACTTCTTCATTACTGAGCGTTGCCAGTATCGCTTTGCCATGAGCCGATGTGTAAACAGGGAAGGCTGTCCCCACCGGGGACATGACGCGAAGTTCCTGATCACTGGCTATTTGATCGATGGATAAGGAGTATTGCCCCCGAAACACGCAGACATCTACGGTTTCTCTTGTTCGTCTGGCCAATGTATCGATGTGGGGTTTGGCGACGCTGATGAAGTCAGTGTGCGCAGTATGCGTCATCTGTAATAAGGCCGCACCAAGTTGTATACCCTGACGAGTGTGAATTACCAAAGACGCTTGTTCTAAAGATGACACCAAACGATGAACAGTAGATCGTGGTAACTCAACGCGTTTGGCTAATGCTGTGATGCTGATTCCTTGTGGATAGTGTTGTAATGCTTTGAGTATCGTGGCGGCACGCGAAATAACCTGACTATGATTGTGTTTGCTTTGATCGACCATGATTTTATCCATTTATTGACACAGGGAGTCTAACATATGACTATCACCGATATATGAAATAAAGTGACCGTATAGTGGATAAAAACTCAAGACAAGCAAACCGGTTAACCGATATCACATTACTCGCAGTATCCTCGCTTACCATCATGGTGGGATGTATTCTGCTGCCAGGCTTACCGTTGATTGCTACTCAGCTCGGAATTTCTTCTGATCCTGGCTGGTTGATTACCATGCCATCGCTAGGGGTGATCCTGTTTGGCCCAGCTGCAGGAAAATTGATGCAAAAAGTCGGGGCTTACAACGCGCTTTGTGTCGGTTTGGCTCTCTATGGGCTAATCGGTATGGCAGGTTTTTTGTTCAAAGATTCCTTATTCATTCATGTTGACCGCCTATTACTCGGCGCTGCCACTGCGGTGGTTATGGCATCTGGTACCGCATTAATTGCCCACTTTTATCAAGGGCAAGAAAGGTTACAGATGATCGCAAAACAAGGCATGTCGATAGAGGTAGGTGGTGTCATCTTTCTTGCTTTAGCCGGACTGTTAACCGCACAGGCATGGTTCTGGCCATTTTATCTTTACGCTATTGCCTGGCTCATCTTAGTCATGGTGGTGTTGTATGTGCCAGCGATGACAGGTCTTGAGAAAACACAAACAGATACTGCCGAAGTAAGAGTGAGCCGAGAGCAACGTTGGGTGTTAGCACTGGCTTTGATATCCATGCTGATCTTTTTCATCACCACCATTACCCTGCCTGTACAACTGCATCAATCGGGTGTCAGTGAGACTACAGCAGGATTTTATCTGGCTTTTATTTCATTTATGGCCGTGATAGGCGCTTTTTTTATGCCAAAGGTAGTTGAACGTTTGCAGGAAGTCGACGCTGATTGCTGCTTATAGTCTATACGGTATTGCCCAGATATTGTTTGCCTTCACCAATTCTTGGTTCACTCTTATTCTAGCGGCGATTGCTATGGGGATGGGATTTGGTTTATCAATACCGTTGGTAAATCACATCACTATAGAATTGAGTGATTCCAGCATTAGGAATACACAATTAGCCTATTTATCCATGGCGATATTTTCAGGTCAGTTTCTGTCATCAGTGTTGGCAGAAATGATTGACGACCACTTGGCGTTGTATTTTTGTACAACTTTTCTAGCATTTATCACCGCCATCACATTAATAGCAATGAGAGGGCTGCGATTTCGAGCCTGATTTTTGCACTCCTTAATGCCGTGAAGCAAAGGCTTCCAGTTCTTCCATATTAATTTCATCGGGCGAATATTTGACGTAAGCCACTTGCTCTTCCGGCACCATGACAGCTTCTTTTACACCGTAGATGGCTGTTAATTGTTGAATGAAGTCAGTGGAATTATTCATGGTCGCCTCACTCAGATGAATGATCTTACTGCTGTAATGTTTCGGTGCCTGCATAGGGAAAACCAGTAACAACCAAATGACGACCAGTACGACACTGGCGACAAAAATCCCTTCCAGACCGAAGATGCCATAAAGCGTACCGCCCATAGCGCCACCAATAAATGCACCTACAAATTGGGCACTGGAGTAAACCCCCATCGCTGTCCCTTTATTTTCCAACGGACTGAGCTTTGACATCATCGATGGCAGGCTGGCCTCGAGAATATTGAACGCAGAAAAAAACAACCAAAGACAGATTAGGATCGCGGTTAATGAGTGAGCAAAAAATGCCCAACCCAGCTCAGCCAGGCCTATCACGGCAATGGCACCGATGAAAACGGGTTTCATTTTGCGTTTTTTTTCAGCGATGATGATAAATGGCACCATTGTGAAAAAAGCTAAAAGCAGCACTGGCATATAAGCCATAGCATGCTGGCTTTTATCCAGTCCAGCCACATCCTGTAAAGCATGAGGTAAAGCGAAAAAGCTGGTGGTAAGCAGTAAATGCAGCAACATAATGCTCAGCACTAAACGCATGATTTGTTTGTTGCCAAACACTTTGCCAAATTGCTTGGGGACAGGTCCAAGATCGGTATGCATCATCAAACGTTTAGGGGTAGGTACCCATAAGTGCAAAATACCGATACCGGCGATGGCGAGCAACGCTGTCGCCCAGAAAATACCTGATAAACCAACCCAATGTTCGAGAATAGGACCGGTTGCCAGTGCGACAGAGAATGATAGACCGATACTAATACCGATACTGGCCATCGCTTTGGTACGCTGTTCATCGCGGGTAAGGTCTGCTGTTAAAGCCATGATTGCGGCGGCGATGGCTCCACTACCCTGCAATAGGCGTCCGACAATAACCATCTCAATAGAGTGTGCCATTGCAGCAATCACACTGCCGGCCGCAAATAAAAGTAAGCCGATAGTGATAACGCGCTTACGGCCAATCTTGTCGGATAACATGCCAAATGGAATTTGCAGTAGCGCCTGAGTCAGTCCGTATGCGCCAATCGCAATACCGATGAGCATGGGGGTACTGCCCGTGTATTGATGTGCCGATATCGAAAAAACCGGCAAGATCATGAATAAGCCCAGCATTCTCAAGGCAAATATCAACGAAAGCCCTGAAATGCTCCGCTTTTCCAGCGAGGTCAATGAGTTTGTTGTAGTTTGTTTTTGCGTCATGGTAGTCGGACAGAGTATATTGATCCGTTTGATTTTACTACGGAATCCTGATGAAAAATATAAGCGTTCCCGGGATGAAAAATATAAGCATTCGTGGGGCTCGTACCCATAATCTTAAAAATATTGACCTGGACCTGCCTAGAGATGCTCTGATTGTTATCACTGGCTTGTCTGGTTCGGGAAAATCCTCGCTTGCCTTCGACACATTATACGCAGAAGGACAGCGTCGATATGTAGAATCCTTGTCAGCATACGCCAGACAGTTCTTATCTATGATGGAAAAGCCGGATGTGGATCATATTGAAGGCCTGTCTCCTGCGATATCAATCGAGCAAAAATCCACGTCGCATAATCCGCGCTCAACGGTGGGTACCATTACCGAGATTTATGACTATTTGAGATTGTTATTTGCTCGTGCTGGCGAGCCAAGATGTCCTACTCATCATCAGCCATTGGCGGCGCAAACGGTCAGTCAAATGGTCGATGCGGTGCTGGAGATGCCTGAAGGTAAACGTTTGATGTTGATTGCGCCGGTGATTCAGGACCGCAAAGGCGAGCACCGTGATGTGCTGGAAGAGCTACGTATTAAAGGCTTCGTTCGTGCGCGAGTAAATGGTCAGGTTATCGAGCTTGATGATCCGCCCGAATTAGAATTGCGCAAAAAACACACGATTGAAGCCGTAGTAGATCGTTTTAAAGTACGCGCGGATATTCAGCAACGTTTGGCAGAATCATTTGAAACCGCGCTGGCTATGGCTGATGGCGTTGCTAAAGTGGTATCAATGGATGATGAATCTGATGAGACTTTGTTCTCAGCACGCTTTGCTTGTCCAGAATGTGGTTATTCGATTTCCGAATTAGAGCCGCGCATGTTCTCGTTTAACAATCCTGCTGGTGCCTGTCCGACCTGTGATGGTTTGGGTGTGAAGCAGTTTATTGATCCTGTGCGTGTGGTGACTCATCCCGAATTAAGTCTGGCGGCAGGAGCGATTCGTGGCTGGGACCGTCGTAATGCTTATTACTACCAACTGATGTTATCGCTGGCGGAACATTATAAATTTGATCTGGAGACACCCTTTCAGGAATTGTCCGATGATGTGCGTGAAGTCATTCTGTATGGTAGCGGCAAAACACAGATCGCCTTCAACTACATGGGGGACCGCGGTAAGACAGTGAGCCGCAAACATCCGTTTGAGGGTGTCATTCCGAATATGCAGCGCCGTTATCATGAAACAGAATCAAACAGCGTTCGTGAAGATCTGGCTAAGTTCCATTCCATTCGGGCTTGTCCAGAGTGTCATGGGGCGAGATTGACGTTGGCTTCGCGTAATGTATTTGTCAATGAAATTACATTACCTGAAGTTACGGCGATGCCGATTGGCGAAGTGAGTACTTTCTTTGAAACACTCACCTTACCGGGTAAACGCGGTGAAATTGCAGAAAAAATTGTCACTGAAATTTCGGCGCGTCTCAGCTTTTTGGTCAATGTCGGCCTTGATTATCTGAATCTGGCACGTAGTGCAGAAACTTTATCTGGTGGTGAAGCTCAGCGAATTCGTTTAGCCAGTCAGATTGGTGCTGGTCTGGTGGGGGTCATGTACATTTTGGATGAACCTTCAATTGGTCTGCATCAGCGCGATAATGACCGTCTGCTGGAAACCTTAACCCGACTACGCGATCTGGGTAATACAGTCATCGTGGTCGAGCATGATGAAGACGCGATCCGCATGGCAGATTTTGTGCTGGATATTGGTCCGGGCGCCGGTGTGCACGGTGGACAAATTGTGGCACAGGGCACGCCTGAAGAAATCATGAAAAGTGAAGAGTCACTGACCGGGCAGTATCTGTCAGGACGCAGAAAAATTGAGGTGCCGGCGAAACGTCAACAACCTCATGCGGGTCGTGTGATTGGTTTAAGAGGTGCCTGTGGCAATAATCTGAAAAATGTGGATATTGATGTGCCGATTGGTCTGATGACCTGTGTTACCGGTGTGTCTGGCTCGGGTAAATCAACGCTGATCAATGAAACCTTATTAAAACTGACCGCCAAAAATTTAAACGGTAACTCTGAAGAACCCGCACCGCATTCTGAAATTATTGGCTTAGAGCAGCTTGATAAAGTGGTGGCGATTAACCAAAGTCCGATTGGCCGTACGCCTCGTTCAAACCCGGCCACTTATACCGGATTATTTACCCCGATTCGTGAGTTATTCGCTGGCACACCAGAGGCACGTTCACGTGGTTATGGTCCTGGTCGCTTTAGTTTTAATGTTAAAGGTGGCCGTTGTGAAGCGTGTCAGGGCGATGGTCTGATTAAAGTGGAGATGCACTTCCTGCCTGATATTTATGTGCCATGTGATGTGTGTAAAGGCGAGCGCTATAACCGCGAAACATTGGATATTCGTTACAAAGGCAAAACGATTACCGAAGTGCTGGATATGACCATCGAAGAAGCCAACGTCTTTTTCGAAAACATCCCGGTCGTCGCCAAAAAGTTACAGACACTGATTGATGTTGGCCTGACATATATCAAACTGGGACAAAATGCGACCACCTTGTCCGGCGGTGAGGCGCAGCGTGTCAAATTAGCCAAAGAGTTATCCAAACGTGATACCGGTAAAACGCTGTATGTATTGGATGAACCAACCACTGGCTTACACTTTTTCGATATTGAACAGCTACTGAAAGTCCTGCATAGCCTGAGAGACCGCGGCAATACCATTGTGGTGATTGAGCATAATCTGGATGTCATCAAAACCGCAGACTGGATTATTGATATGGGACCTGAGGGCGGTGCGCGTGGCGGTGAAGTGCTGGCTGTCGGTACCCCAGAAGAGGTGGCGGAACATCCGTCTTCTTACACCGGTAAATATTTAAAACCCTTACTGAGCTTATGAGTCTAGAACAAGAAATAAAACTTCAGGTCACCCAGGCTGAGTCTCTTCTGTTACATGAAATAGACTGGCTCAAAAAACGTTTGATCCAAGATGTGTATCAGCAGCATTTATTGAGCACCTATTTTGATACGGCTGATAAAGCCTTGATGAAATTTGGTGTGGGTCTGAGATTGCGTCAAATCGGTGAACAGTGGCTGCAAACGGTGAAATGCAGTGGAAAAGCTAGTTCTGGTTTGCATGAACGTCAAGAGTGGGAGCATGAATTAGCGGCTCCGGAATTTGATATTGAGCGTCTGGCTGAAACCGCTATTGCGCCATTACTGGAGCAGGAGCAGATATGGAATGCTATCCAGCCAGTATTCACCACAGAGTTTGAACGTGATGTTTGGTTGTTGAGGTTAGAGGCTGACACCGTGGTTGAACTGGCTTATGACCGGGGCGAAGTCAGAGCGGGTGATAAACAAACGCCGATTCATGAAATCGAGTTGGAATTAAAGCAGGGGCAAATAGACATTTGCCAAAAATTAGCCGATCAGCTCAAGGCCGCTCTCCCGCTTGAATACAGCAATATCAGTAAAGCGGGTCTGGGATATGGCTTGTCGCAAGGTACTGATAAGTAAAGAATTGTTTAGAAATGTTAAGTAACAGACAAAGGCGATCTTGTCTGTTATAGTCGAACCATTGCTTCTATCAAGTTAATGATGATGCAGGGTGATTTCCCGCTTATTGCTCTGTGTTGCTTGTTTCCCCAAGCGAGAAGGAGAATCGACTATGAAGAAAAAGTGGATCGTTGTCGCCGAGAGCAGTCGTGCTCGGATTTTTTCTGTAGAGAGTCGGACTAGTCCACTCAAGGAAATCGATGACATGGTCAACACTGCCAGTCGGGCACATAATCAGGATTTAGTATCTGATGAGCCTGGACGGGGTTTTGATAGTTATGGTGCTGGAGGGCGTCACGCCATGGAATCCAGAACAGAACCTAAAAAGCACGAAATGCAGATGTTTGCCCATGACCTAAGTGAACGTCTGGAAAGCGCTCGCCGAACCGGTGATGTCAACGACCTGGTTTTGATTTCCCCACCCAGTTTTCTGGGGGCACTCAAGCAGCAAATGGGTGAAGTGACACAGAAATATATCAGTCAAACCATCAATAAAAACTTTATCAATAAAAGCGAACAAGAAATTCGCCAGTATTTATTTCACTAAAATTCAAGCCGGTAGCGATCGTTACCGGCTTTTTTTATCTTGTTGATAAACCGCGACCGGTTTCAAACTTCCAGGTACGAATCACGGTCAGCATATCGTTATTTTTCAGCACATCTTTGGGAATGGCGGCATAAGGCGCACCCAGTCGCACGATTTTGACGGCAGCATCATCCAAAACTTTATGTCCTGATGAACGTGATACGACGATGCCACCCGCCGGTACACTGCCATCCGGATTAATATCTACAGATAGCATCAGACTGCCACTCAGGCCTTTTTGCCTGGCTTCCTGAGGGTAGTTCATATTACCGATGCGCTCGACTTTCATTTCCCAGGCTTTCATATAGGCGGCGGCAGCAAACTCTTTGGTCGAGGCTGAAATGCGTCGCTTTTTAGGCCTTTCACTTAAGGCCTTGGTGCTTTTATCGAGTTTTTCCTGAAGCTCACTTATTTCACTTCTGGCCTGCATCATCAAATCACGGGCAGAAATTTCGGGCTTAGCCACTTCTTCAGGTTCTGCCTCAGTTTCAGCAGCGATTTCCGCTGTCTCTGTTTTTTCTACCTTGCGTTCCGCTTTTTCCTGAGTGAGCTTTTTCACTGGCTTCTCTGGTTTCGGCACAGGCTTTGCCTTGGGCTGAGGTTTGGGTTTTTGCACCTCAGGTTTCGGCTCGACCACCTTTGGCTCTGGCGGTGTTGGTTCTGGTGCTGGTGGTTGTACGGCGACGGTTTCCGTCTCGGTAACCGTTTCTGTTTTTTGCACTGGCGGTGGTGCCGAAGGTTGGTCTTCAGTTAGCGGTACAAGTATGTCTTTTGTAGGCACTGGGGTAGGCGTATCAAGTTCCCCCCCGCCTTCATTATTTGCCTGAGCCAGAAAGTCCGCTTCTTCTGGCTTGATTTTGTCTTGTTGTTTCACCAGCGTGATATCAAGATTGTTCGCTGGTGCGTTGGTGGGCTTAGAAAACACATCAAAGCTCACACCCAGCACAATCACCAGATGCAGGATGACTGAAAACAGCAGAGTAAAAATGAGTCGATCTGATGATGCGCTGGTTGCCATAGCTATGGAGTCGTTGTTGAGCCTATTTCACGTAAAATCGGTTGAGTTGATTTGTCAGTAAAATGAATTTTTTTCTGCATGGACGGGGTCATTTCAACTTGACCATCGGCACGAACAATCATCACTTCCTTAATACCCATTGAGGCGGCAATTTCCGGCCAGTCTTTACCGGCCACAATTAATGCTGTCGCTGCGGCATCAGCACGGGCGGCTTGCTGGTGAATCACTGTCGCAGAAATATTATCGCGTGCGGGGTAACCGGTTCTTGGATCCAGAATATGAGGGTAGCGTTTGCCCTCATAGGTAAAGAAACGTTCATAGTCACCGGAAGTAAATACACTTTCGTCACCGGATACGGCTACAGAGGCGATCATGGCAGCTTCTTTTCTTGGATGGCGGATACCAATGACCCAGGGGCGGTTGCCGTGTTTACCGATAGCGCGTAAATCACCCCCAATATTGATAATGGCATTATTCACGCCTTGTTTTCTCAGGGCATCAATGGCGGCATCAACCGCAGTGCCTTTGGCAAAACCACCGAAGCCCAGTTTTACCATCGAATTATCACTGGTCAGAATATTATCCTTAATATGGATATCGTCCATGGTGGGGGCCGCTTTTAACCAGGCATCGATTTTATCTTGAGCTGGTGGTGGACGTGACTCAAACCAGTCATCACGATGGTAACCCCAAAGTTCAAATAATTTACCGGCAGCCGGATTAAACAGGTTATGACTTTCCTTGGCATAGGTCGCTGCCTCTTCAATAACTGTGGCCACTTCTGGTTTGATTTCGACTGGTTCGCCGTTTGCAATTGCTTTATTGATACGGGTTAAGGTGCTGGGTTTCCATGCATGCCAGGTTTCATTAATGTTATCGAAGGAGTCTTCCAGATCGGTCACTGTTTTCTCGGCAGTGTCAGCATCCACACCGTAAAGGCTGACATCAATTTCAGTGCCGAAGGCGTAAAATTTTGCCTGGCGAGCAGCTTCTTCCTGTTCGCCGCAAGCTGTGAGTAATAAGGTCGTTAAGATAAATAAAAGGGGTATCAGTTTCATGGTAGAAGTTTGTCTATTGCAGTCATAAGATCGGCACCAATATTGATGCCAAATTGTCGATCAAGTTCACGGATACAGGTCGGACTAGTGACATTTATTTCGGTCAGATAATCACCAATCACGTCGAGCCCGACAAAAATTAAGCCTTTTTCGCGGAGTTTGGGGCCGACCTGCTCGCAGATCCAACGATCCCTGTCGGTCAATGGCCTGCCTTCAGCGCGTCCTCCTGCAGCAAGGTTGCCACGAGTTTCACCTTCAGCTGGGATGCGGGCCAGTGCGTAAGGCACGGGCTCACCGTTAATAAGCAAAATGCGTTTGTCGCCGTCTTTGATAGCCGGCAAATACTTTTGCGCCATCACCGAACGTCGCCCATGTTCTGAGAGCGTTTCGACGATAACTGAGAAATTGGGATCGCCTTGATTGATGCGGAATATAGACGCGCCACCCATGCCATCAAGCGGCTTAAGGATAATATCGCCATGTGTTTGCTGGAAGGCTTTTATCAGATGTTTTTGGCGTGTTACCAAGGTCGGAGGACAGCATTGTGGGAACCAGGCGGTAAACAGTTTTTCATTCGCATCACGCAGGCTTTGCGGATCATTGATGATAAGTACGCCAGCAGCCTGTGCTTGTTCCAGCAAGTAAGTGCTGTAGATATATTCCATATCAAACGGCGGATCTTTGCGCATCAGAATCGCATCTACATCGGTGATAGGACGGGTGACTTTTTCACCCAGTTCAAACCAGTGCTCTGGATCATCGAACACACAAAGACTGCGCATTTCAGCAAACACCTTGCCCTCTGACAGAAAAAGATCTTGCTGTTCCATATACAAAATCTGCCAGTCACGCTGCTGCGCAGCCAGCATCATCGCGAGACTGCTGTCTTTTTTGGTATTAATCCGATCGATCGGATCCATAACGATGCCAATGGTTCGTTGCATAGTCACTCTCATGATTACCTGACTCAGGGGGTGAATTGTACCTGAATGGCGGCGATGGAGTGACGAGGAAAATATGTGCTTAGGCTTTGTGCTAACAGATTTATCTGTTGTCGACCTCTACAGTCAGCTCGGTATTCGCTATAATCCCGTATGTTTTGACTTTGGATTGTGAAATCGAGCTAATGACTAAGACAGCGGTGATGAAGGCGGAAACGCCAAGAACCTTTCAGGAACTGATCCTCAGGCTGCAACAGTACTGGGCTGAGCAGGGCTGTGTGCTTCTCCAACCATACGATATGGAAGTGGGTGCGGGGACATTCCATCCAGCCACATTTTTGCGCGCAATTGGTCCGGAGCCATGGAGTGCTGCTTATGTTCAGCCTTCACGTCGTCCGACCGATGGCCGTTATGGTGAAAACCCGAACCGATTACAGCACTATTATCAGTTTCAGGTTGTGTTAAAACCATCACCTATCAACATTCAGGAGCTGTATTTAGGTTCGCTGGAAATGCTGGGGTTGGATACCGCTATCCATGATGTACGTTTTGTCGAAGACAACTGGGAATCACCCACGCTAGGTGCCTGGGGACTAGGCTGGGAAGTCTGGTTGAACGGTATGGAAGTTACACAGTTCACCTATTTCCAACAGGTTGGCGGACTGGAATGTCGCCCCGTTACCGGCGAAATTACCTATGGTCTGGAACGTATTGCTATGTACCTGCAAGGCGTGAGCAGTGTCTATGACTTAATCTGGGCCGATGGTCCTATGGGGAAAGTCACCTACGGTGACGTGTTCCACCAAAACGAAGTCGAAATGTCGACCTACAACTTCGAACATGCCGATGTGGAAAGTTTATTCACCACATTCGATACCTGTGAACGCGAAAGTCAGCGCATGATAGAAGCAGGTTTACCTCTGCCTGCCTATGAGTTGGTACTCAAAGCGTCACACACATTTAATTTACTAGATGCAAGAAAAGCCATTTCCGTGACAGAAAGACAGCGATTTATCCTCCGTGTCCGTACTTTGGCCAGAGCCGTTGCTCAGGCGTATTACGACAGACGTGAGTCATTAGGTTTCCCAATGGTTCAGTCAGCAGATAAGGAGGTGCAATCATGAGTCAGGCATATCAGGATCTGCTTATCGAATTAGGTACAGAAGAATTACCACCAAAAGCATTGCTGAAATTAAGTCAGGCGTTTCAACAGGGTGTCGAGCAGGGGCTAAAAAGTGCTGAGTTAAGCTTTGATGTAATTCGTGCCTACGCGACCCCAAGACGTTTGGCCTTGGTGATTTCGAAGTTACAAACCCAGCAAGACGATTTAACAGTAGAACGCCGTGGACCGGCTGTGACGGCGGCATTTGACGAAGATGGTAACCCGACCAAAGCGCTACAAGGCTTTGCTCGCTCTTGTGGCGTGGATGTCGATGACTTAGAAACCATGCAGACGGATAAAGGCGCATGGCTAATTTTTAAACAACAACAAAAAGGCGCTGAAACCGCCAGTTTGCTGCCAGACATTATTCAACAGTCACTCAACGCTTTACCGATTCCCAAGCGTATGCGTTGGGGAGACTTGCCGGGTGAGTTTGTCCGACCTGTGCATTGGTTGGTGGTATTGCTCGGCGATGATGTTGTTCCCGTCAATTTGTTAGGGGTGAATTCAGACCGCTTCACGGTCGGTCACCGTTTCCACCATCCACAGCCTATCCGAATCAGTACACCGATGACCTATGCGCCACAACTGGAAAGCGAAGGTCACGTAATGGTCGACTATGAAGCCAGAAAACAGGCGATTCATGGACAAGTGAATGAACTGGCGGCCAGCCTCGGTGGTGATGCTGTGATTAATCCGGATCTGCTCGATGAAGTGACGGGATTAGTGGAATGGCCAGTAGCTCTGGCAGGTAACTTTGCCCCGCGTTTTCTGGAGTTACCCGCTGAAGCGTTGATTTCATCAATGGAAGGTCATCAGAAATATTTTGCTGTACGGGCGAAAAACGGTGATTTATTACCGCATTTCATCACCATCTGTAATATCGCCAGTCAGGATCCGGCACAAGTGATTGCTGGCAATGAACGTGTCATTTTGCCGCGCTTGAGCGATGCCGCGTTTTTCTGGGAAACCGATCGTAAATTGCCACTGGCACAACGTCAGGAACAATTAAAAACCATCGTGTTCCAGAATAAGCTTGGAACGGTTTATGACAAGTCTCAGCGTGTTGCAGCCTTAGCCGCCAGTATTGCCCAGCAGATGGGTAGTGAGGCTCAATTAGCAGAGCGTGCTGCTTTATTAGCCAAATGTGATCTTGTTACAGAGATGGTTGGTGAATTCCCTGAGCTACAGGGCATTATGGGCCGTTATTACGCGCAATTGGATGGTGAGCATGCCGATGTCGCTGAAGCGCTGGATGAGCAATATCGTCCACGCTTTGCCGGTGATGATTTGCCTCAAACGGCTACCGGTATTGCTGTCAGTCTGGCTGAAAAGCTGGATACCATAGTGGGATTATTTGGTATTGGTCAGCCACCTTCAGGTGTGAAAGACCCGTTTGCTTTACGACGTGCTGCTTTAGGCGTGCTGCGGATTATTATCGAAAATAAGTTATCGCTTGATCTGTCTCGTTTAGTCACAGAAGCGGCAAATAACTTTGTTGATATCCTGACTGAAGATGAGGTGACAACGCAGGTAATGCAGTATTTTTACGACCGTTTGCGTGGTTATGTTATCGATCAAGGCGCTAAAGCCGATGAATACGAGTCAGTGCTGGCAGTATCACCAACGCAACCTCTGGACTTTATGCAGAGAATGAAGGCGGTGGCTGAATTTAGAAAACTGGAACAAGCTGAGTCTCTGGCCGCCGGTAATAAACGTATTGGTAATATCTTACGTAAAAATGAGGCTGAGCAGGAAGGCTTGAGTGTTGATACAAACTTATTAGCCGAACCTGCCGAAAAAGCATTGGCCGATCAGGTTGTGGCTGCACAACACGCGTTGAAACCACTTTATTCAGCTTCTGATTATGCGGGTGTTTTAAATTATCTCGCCGGCATGCGTGAAACCATCGATGCTTTTTTTGAGCAAGTCATGGTAATGTCTGATGACGAGGCAGTAAGAAACAATCGCTTAGCCTTACTCAATCAAACCCGGGCACTATTTCTGGGCGTTGCCGATATTTCCTGCTTGCAGGAGTAACAGGAGCAATTATGTCGCTGATTATTCTGGACCGAGATGGCGTCATTAATCATGATTCGGATGATTTTATAAAAAATCCGGCAGAATGGGAGCCGATTGAAGGCAGCCTCGAAGCGATTGCTCGCTTAAATTATGCGGGATACCGGGTGGTGGTGATTACCAATCAGTCGGGTATCGCGCGTGGTTTATTTGATGTGGAAACCTTAAATCGTATTCATAGCAAAATGCGTCGGATGCTGGCTCAGGTCGGCGGCAAAATTGAGGCGATTATGTTTTGTCCTCATGGTCCGGAAGATGACTGTCAGTGTCGTAAACCTCAGAACGGTTCGTTTGTGGATTTAGCTCATCGTTTACGAGTGAATCTGGAAAATGTGCCTGCAGTGGGGGATTCCTTACGTGATATTCAGGCAGCGATGTTGTCACAAGCCCGACCTATCCTGGTCAAAACCGGCAAAGGTGAACGAACCCTGGCTGCAGGCATTCCGGATGGTGTTGAGGTTTATGAAGATTTGGCGAGTGTCGCCACGGCCCTATTAGAACGCAAACTGCAATGATCTATATTCGCTCCACTATTTTCTTTATTTTACATGCTGTTACAGCCGTATTGTTTTCCTGTTTAGGCGTTCTGTTATGGCCATTACCGTTTAAATGGCGTTATGCCGTGGTCAGCCAGTGGGCGAAATCCAATATCTGGCTATTGGACAAAATTTGTCAGGTAAAGCTTGAGGTCGAAGGTCGCCAAAATATAGGCGATAAGCCCGCTGTGATTATTTGTAAACATCAATCCTCGTGGGAAACGCTGGCATTACAGGCTGTTTTTCCGCCTCAGGTGTGGGTATTGAAACGTGAATTATTCTGGATTCCGTTTTTTGGTTGGGGGCTAGCTTCTCTAAACCCTATTGCTATAGACCGCAAAGCTGGGAGAAAAGCGCTGAATCAAGTGATAGAACAAGGCTTGGATCGGTTAAGCACTGGTGCCTGGGTGGTTATTTTTCCTGAAGGCACAAGAATAGCGAAAGGTTATATTGGTCGCTTTGGTATTGGCGGTGCCAGACTTGCAAAAGAAACCGGATATCCTGTTATTCCGGTGTGTCATGATGCCGGTAAATCATGGCCTAAACATGGGTTTTTGAAATACCCCGGTGTGATAAAAATGACGATAGGCAAAAAGATGGCTACTGATAGCCTCTCTGCAGCCGAGTTAAATCAACAGTTGTTTGACTGGATGGAACTGCAACAGACCAAACTGGAAGGGAAGAAACCGATGCTTCTGGATAAAAAGAAAGAACAATAAGGTGGCGACTGTGGCGAGAGCAGAAGGCATTTTACGAGTACTAATTATTGATAGTTCTTTGACGGATGCAGACGTGATTGTCAATGTGCTGCGTAGTGCTGGTCATGCTGTGCGGGCGACAAGGGAAGATAAGCCTGCCGCGATTGAAAAATTGTTATCAGCCCAGAATTGGGAACTCATCTTATGCCGCGAGCATGTCGCTGATGTCCAGCCGATGGATATCCTCAATCTGATTCAACATTTAGATAAAGATTTGCCCTGTATCATCATTACCGATGATAAAACACATGAAGCTGACTATTTCACAACAAACGCGAAAGATATTGTGTTGTTTGAGGATAAACAGCGCCTGCAATTTGTGATTAATCGTGAGATTGATAATCTTTTCATAAGACGTCTGGCACGACGTAATGAACGAGCGCTCAGAGAGAGTGAGAAGCGCTCCAAAACGCTTTTAGATAGCTCCAGAGATGCTGTCGCTTATATGCATGAAGGAATGCATATTTATGTTAACCAGGCCTACTTAAACTTATTTGGTTATCACGAATCTGAAGATGTTGCCGGATTACCTATTCTGGATTTATTTAGTGCAGATGATCATCCTAAGTTTAAAGCCGTGTTCAGGCAATTTACGGAACAACCTGATGCGCCCCCGGTAACCCTAATGGGTAATGGTCTTACAGCTGAGGGTGTTACGTTTAAAGCAGAAATTCAGTTCAGTCATGCCCGGGTAGAAGGCGAGGATTGCACGCAGGTTGTAATTCGTGATGACACGGTAATCAATGAGCAAACAGCGCCTGTGGTCACGCTTATTGATGAGCATGACCAGCTCACCGGCTTATACAACCGTAGCCGCTTTATTGATGAGTTGGAAAAAACGGTTCGCCGTGCTGCAGAGGGAGAAGGAGATGCACAGCTTTTATATCTGACATTGGATGACTTTTTATCCATTAAAGAAAAAGTGGGATTAGGTACCAGTGAAGTTATTCTAAAAAGTGTGTCTGACTTGTTACAGAATAATCTTGCTGAACATGAAGTTATTGGTCATTACGGTGATCAGGTCTTTACGATAATTGTTCCTCATCATGATGACGCCTATATTGATGAGCGAGCTGAATCTTTCCGCAGAACCATTGATGATTATGTGTCGCATGTGGCGGGTAAAACGATTGATTTACACTGTAGTGTTGGTATCGCCCGAATCAATGAAAGTCAGCTAACGGCTGAGGCTGTATTGGAAAATGCAGATAGAGCGGCGATGAAAGCACAGCATGCGGGTGGTAATCAGGTGATGCGTTTTCATGCTCAAAGCAGTGAAATTGAACAACAGTCGAGCGAAGTCTGGCACAAACAGCTGCAAACAGCACTGCAGGAAGATAAGTTCACTTTGTTTTATCAACCTATTGTGAGTTTACATGGCGAAGAACAGGAATTTTATGAGGTCTTGCTCCGACTTCAGGTGAATGATGAATTTATTGCAGCGGATAAATTTATTCATCATGCCGTTCAGTTAAAAATGATGACAGAAATTGATAAATGGGTGATTCGCAGTGCCTTAAAAGCATTAACCATTCATCGTCAACGGTTTCCTAAAACACGCTTCTTTATCAAGTTATCTGAACAAAGTCTGCATGAAGAAGCTTTTGTTGATTGGTTGTCTGCGTCATTATCCGCTCAACAGCTGACAGCTCGGTCTCTCATTTTTGAAGTAAGTGAGACAATGGCGATTGATAATGTTGAGCAAGTGAGTCATGTTATCGAGCGTTTACAGAGTTTAGGCTGTGAGTTTGGTCTGGAACATTTCGGCTCCGGCATCGATTTCTCCAATAGTCTGAAAGCGTTTAATGTCGATTATTTAAAGATCAACGGCACGTTTGTCGAAAATATGGCACATGATGCTGAAAATCAGGCGGCTGTTAAAGCGATTATTGAGATGACAAAAGAAGCGGGTAAACGCTCGATCGCTGAGTTTGTATCTGATGCTAATAGTCTAGCTCTATTGTGGCGTTTAGGCGTAGATTATGCCCAAGGCTATTATATTCATGAACCGTCAGCAGAGATGAACTATAACTTTGAAGATGACGAGCTTTAACGTAAAAAAAGCCG
This sequence comes from Methylophaga thalassica MP, assembly GCF_000214595.1. GTDB lineage: Bacteria > Pseudomonadota > Gammaproteobacteria > Nitrosococcales > Methylophagaceae > Methylophaga > Methylophaga thalassica. The sequence goes on from NZ_AFIG01000001.1 coordinate 614,593, forward strand.
GGCTTGCCCGGCTTTTTTATTGATCATTATCGGTTTCCACGTAAGGCGTTGATGCGCTCTTCTAACGGTGGATGCGTCATAAATAATGCTGACAGACCGCCGCCTTTGCCTCCGGAGATGCCCATAGCGTGAAGCTGATCAGGTAATGGTTCGGTTGATGTGCCTGCTAAACGTTGCAGTGCGGCCACCATCTTGGGAGCGCCGACCAGACTTGCAGCACCGGCATCAGCTCTGAATTCACGCTGACGGCTGAACCACATCACGATGATACTCGCCAGAATACCAAGCACTAGCTCGGCAATAATTGAAGTGATCCAGAATGCCGGGCCATGGCCACGTTCTACCTTAAATACGGTTCTATCGACGAGATGACCAATGACGCGAGATAAAACAATAACAAAGGTGTTCACGACACCTTGAATTAAGGCCATTGTCACCATATCCCCGTTAGTGATATGGCTTACTTCATGAGCCAGTACGGCTTCTACTTCATCCTGAGTCATGGATTGCATAAGACCTGTGCTTACGGCAACAAGTGCATTATTTTTGTTCGCACCGGTTGCGAAGGCATTCGGTTGTGGAGAGTTGTAGATAGCGACTTCTGGCATACCAATATTCGCTTGTTGTGCTAAGCGTTTAACGGTATTGACCAGCCAGCGTTCTGTGTCATTTTTAGGTTGCTCAATGACCTGGGCGCCTGTCAGATGTTTAGCTGTCCATTTTGAGATAAGCAGCGAAATGATGGAGCCACTGAAACCAATAACGGCTGCATAGATAATCAAGGCATTCATATCAAGGCCTGCACCTTGCTCATCCAATAGACTGTCAATGCCCAGCAATCTCATTGTAATGCTTAATACGGCGAGTACAGCTATATTGGTGCCAAGAAAAAGTAATATGCGTTTCATGCATTCAATCCTGTCTTAATGAATCATGGTTAATATGGGTAGAGTCCCTGCTATTTTCAAGCAGGATAAAGACAATTTTTCACTATCTCAGTTTCCAGTTGATGACGAATATTCTGGTATGCATGTTCGAACTCAGTATCGATGATTAATGTACAGATAGGTTGACCTGAATGAATCATCTGCTGGTCAGAAGGAATATCGTGAGCCTGAGGTGGCCAGTTTGCTTTTTCACGAACACGATAATTTTTATCAGCAAACAAGTAAGATAATGTTCTTATGCTATGTTTTTGTATGTCTTGATAAGCTAGATTATCTGCTTGGGTGCTCATACAAGCCTGAATATGTCTGCGTAAAATATCACCTGAGTTGGAATAGAGTTCTGCTGAGGCAGATAGCCTTGGATTCAATTCAAGAATGTAGATATTGTCTGCCTCATCGATTAGAAAATCGAGACTGCCAAACCCTTTAAAACCCGTTGCTGTAATGAGTTGCTGTAACGCTGTGCTTACTTTTTGTTGTGAAGATGGATTGAGAGCAATCTGGTTAGTAAGCTGTTGTATGGTGAAGGTGTGTTTGTCATGAATCTGTTCATTAAAACCAAGGACTGAAGCAGCCTTTCCATCAGCAATAAAGCTTACTGAAGCAGATTTACCTTCGATATATTCCTGGAAAATCACCTGTTCATCAGAGTAAAGATTGGTGTGTTTAATATGTGTTCCCCCACAACTCTTCATATCCTTACTGAGCCAGCGCCTTTTATTTTTGTCTGGAGGGCTGATGAGGTGAGTTTCAGGATAAGGAATACCTAGTCTGTCGAGTAATGGAAAAAACTGATCAGCTGAGCGTAGTTGTTCAAAAGTATGGAAGGTATTGCCTAATGGTTGAATATGAGGGGGTAACTGTTCCAGAACAGGGTAAAAACGTTCGATTCCAGCGCCACAAATCAACATACACGGCTGCTGTTGGCTCAGAGAATCAAGCGATGAGAGCAAGGGGGCTATTGTGAGTTTATCTAACGAAGGTAAGCGAAGTAATCGATCGGAAACGCGCTGGGTATCTGTATCTGCAAAACAGTCCGCAACCCAGGTCTGGTAACCGAGTTGGGCCGCGGACTGTGCAATAAATCGAGCAGTTTGCGCAAATATGAGTAAAGGTAACTGCCCTTGTGGCATAGCCTGACTGTGTTAAACCAGTTTACGCGCACCTTCAAAAGCATTACGGAAATCAAGATATACAGGTTTTTCTGATTCTAGGGTTTCTCTCAGTAAAGCTTGCTGTAATTTGTATTTAATATCACCAATAGCCAAGGCACCAATCCCTACTGCATCAGGTGAATTCGTAGCATGAGTCAGAGGTGCACCAAAGTCCATTAATTTAACGCCTTCAATACCCAGAGGTGAAACCGCATTGACATCACCAGCGACTTTGAGTTTTGTCGCATCACGAAGTACAGAAGCATTTAACACTTGAACACCGGCTTTTGCCGCACAGAAAACGATATCTGCATCAGATAATAGACGAGCCTTGTCAGCATCAGATGCTGCCGTTGTTCCACGTAAATCGACGCCGTAACGTTTTTTAGCTTCTGCTGCAAATTCAAGTGCTGTATCAATAGAAAAGTGATCAACAATCGCAGTTTCAGCACCTTGGAGTGCAGCAATGACTGCTGTGGCAATACCTACTGGACCTGTTCCACCAAATACAACGGCTTTAGCCCCTTTTAATTCTTGCTGAAATTTGCTTTTTAGTTCACGTTCGACACAAGCAACCAAAGCTGCTGCAGTGGTAAATGCACCACTTGGATCTGCAAATACTGAAATTTCAAATGGTGGCACCATCGATTTTTTGGCTGAATCCAGCATGTCCATGGCTAATCCGATATCACGGCCACCAATGAACATTCCTGTTTTTTTCACGCCAGAAGGGCCACGGGAAAATATGGCATCTTGAGTTAATCCTGCGACTTCACTCAACTCAACATGAGAGTATGGAATGAGTACATCGTAACCAGCGTCTAACGCCATGTTAATGTCAAAAGGGCTGTTATGCTTCATTGGATTGAGCATGTGAATAATCGAACGTTTGGACATAATTAATCCTTATAATAAAATCAAATTACGGCTGGAGTTGTGATAATAGCCACACTTACATAGAGGATTCAATAACTGCACCATGATTATCAGCAGATGTCTGAATAAAGATGGGGGCGTTACCATCCGAAAAAGTGGTTTTGGCAAACTGGGTAAGATGCTCGATTAATTGTTTTGCCTTAGCCTCATTTTCGACAAAGATACAGCCAGTTGGTCCCCATGAGCTCTGTGCTACTCCTGAATGACCTAATCTTTGTGCTTCTAATAAGCAAGATTCAACTCGCTTGCTGGTATATCTTCCACCCTGTGCTTTTGCAAAATGATCACCAATTAAAGCTTGAATATCGGTGACTGCTTTGCCAAAGTCATCACAAGACTTCTCTATGAGTGCAGGTAACAAGCACATCAATGTCAAATGGCTAATTAATCGTGCATTTTCTTGAGGGAAAATAGGTAGTTCATGGAACGCTTGTACCTCGGCAGTGCCATGTATACCTTGATGATGAGGATCCATAACCAATACTATTTTCCAGTCTGCCGGATAATCCATATGAGCCAGAATAGGAGGTACAGTCTGGTTTGGTTTTAATCCACCATCAATCACAAACCCGCCATGATCAAAAGTAGCAATGCCGATACCTGAGCGTTTCCCCCTACCTAGCTGCTTCGCGATAGAGGGTGTGGAGATTGATATACCATGAAATTTGGCAAGGGCCGTACCTACAGTTAAGGCCAGTTGTGTCCCAGACCCCAGACCTGAGTGCTCAGGAATGGTTTGTTTTACACAAATATTGATGCATCGGTTTGCGGAAGGAATCTGACTACCGATACTTTCATAAAAACGTTCGCAAATTTGTCTGATTTTCAGTTTCAAATTATCCGTCAGGTCTTTACCTTGAATAAGGAAGTTCTCAGCGGGGGATATTTGAATGATGGTGTGATGGCTATTGATCGCCACGCCGATACTACCGAACTTGCGACCAATTTCAGCATTTAAATCAAGAAATCCCAGATGGAGCCTGGCCGGAGCCTGAACGGTAACAGATGACATTGCCGTCAGGCTTTCAGCTTCAGCAGTTTGTTGTTTCACTGTTCGTTATCAATCTTGCAGGCAATGTCGTAAATCGTGGTTTCATCCAAAAAGGCATCATTACTTTCAAAAAGTGAAGCGATAGCGCCACGGTGGACTTTCATTTTGAAGTTACCAATGGCAATTGCGCCGTAGTAACGCATGCCATTTTTCTCTGTGCCATTATCCATAACTTCCATACCTGCCACACCGAGGGGAGGTACAGCGTTAACATCAGCAACAACTTCAATAGAGGTATTGTTTTCCAGTGCCATTTCCGGCACAACACAGACACCCGCCGGGCCAGCAGCAATCACAACATGAGCATCAGATAAGACACGTTTAACCGCTTCATCACTGCGTGTTTCACCTGGAAGAACCTCAACACCGTAATGTTCTTTCATTTCTTTGACGGTCGCTTTACTTCTTTCCATGCTGCGGCACGTTAAAGTCACTTTTTTTGCACCTTCTCTCAGCATATAAAGTGCAGTACGTTGGCCAACAGGGCCTGAACCTAAAATAACAACGTTTTTATCTTTCACATCGTAATCTGTTAGCACTTTTCGGGCGATAGCCGCGGCAGTGGTATTTGAGCCGTTAGGATCAAGCATAACCGATACGCTGACTGGACCAAAAAACGCTTTTTTAACTGCTTTACCAACCAGATCGCTGGCAGGGACATTTGAGCCACCGATGAAAATCGCGCTATTTTTTAAGTTTTTACCGCCACGAGTAAAAATCATGCCGTGGACATGTGGTGTGACATTGTCACGTGTCGCGCCGCCATGAGCAATAATGTTATCGACTCCAGCATCATAAGCGACTGCTTGGTCGAAGGTGCTGGCAACTGGATCGGTATCCAAGTGCAATAACAATTTTTTCATTTGGCTATCTCCCGCCTGTATTAATAGTGTCTGAATCAATAAGAAATTCTACCTGATGTTGCTCTTGTGTGAAAATAAAGCGTTTTTCGTCTATCTGCGATGGCGGAAGATGGTGAAGAATTCATGTAATATATCTACCTAATTCTGTATCAAAATCAGGATAAGTGGAACTTAATACTATAAGGCTGAGTCACAACTCATCCAAACTGATGAATAATAATTTATAGGAGAGAATGAATGAAGATTGCTGGAGCTGCTACGTTGTTTGCTACAGGTTTGGCGTTACTGCCAACAATGGCAATGTCCAATGATTTTTCTACGGTAACCCGTGTACATTTTGTGATGGATTGTATGGAAGCTAATCCTAAAATGAATGTTTATGAAGGTGTTCATAAATGTTCTTGTGTGGCGGATAAAATGGCAGAAGCCTTTTCCGAAAAAGAGTTTGAAGATATTAGTGCTGGCTTTATGTACAAGAACCTACCTGCTGATAAAGGGGCGGAGTTCAGAGACGACAAAGGCCTTAAGAAAGGTTTAAAACTTTTCGAACAAGTGAATGAAACAGCTTATAAAGAGTGTCGTATTCACAATTAATAAATGTTCAAATAAAAAAGGCCGCTTAAGCGGCCTTTTTTATTTGTGGTTCGGTTAAATGTCTTTTTCTATTTCAAACTCTTCTGATTGAGTATCACGTACTTTCGCTTCTAATTTTCCATGTTCTTCAGGTGTGAATGTGAATCGAAGACTTGGATCTTCACTGATAGATATTCCAGCATCAACACTTATTAAGGGTTGACCGTTATAGCTGATATCAATTTTATCCACATAATGTGCCGGTATGTATTTACGTGCCTTTTGATCAAATTGTAGTCCGTTGTAGTTGGGATGACTGATGATCATCTGCGCCTGAACCGGTTCACCGATGGTTGGTTGACGCATTCTTAGCTGCATTTTGCCTAAACGTGCTAATGCGGCGGCGGCATCTTTGCCAGCAGGAGCACTACAGCCACCAGAGGCTTTCACAAAGCGCGACACCATATATAAACTGCCGTCGTTCATTTCGGCGACAGCGCGAACATAGGTATATTGATCAACCCGCATTCGAGTTGATAAATCCACGCTACCTAGGTTCGGGGAAAGGTGGAACTTTGCCGAGTAAGGCATCGGGTTGTTATCGATAAATACGTATATGTTTTCTATGTAGTTATCTTTTGTTTGTGGTTTTAATGATTTTATCGTGATTGGAACAATGGCTGCGTCTTCAGCACGTTTTGGTGCTTCCAAAACTAATACATCATTTGCATCATCTTGTATTGTTTTGTCACCAAAGTAAGTTTGTTTAAGCGCAGGCCATACGGGTTCTTCCGGCGTAGCTGCCATGATCGAGTAACTACTTATAAGTAAGGCCAAACCCACTAGTGTTATTGTTGATAATCGACTAAACATTTTTCTCTCCCAATAAGTCGTTATTGTTATTGTAAGATTTTTGAGAAGTTATGTATGGGAAAAGTTCCTTGTTCTGCTTGTGTCGGCTGATATCACGAAATTACCTGGTTAAAACTAGATATCTTCGTTTCCATAAAAGCATTAGGGCGCAGTGGTTCTGTAAATATTCGTCCATTGATCAGAATCGCGATATATGGGCTTTCAACTGGTACAATATCGGCCTTTATTGAATCAATCCAGTTGAGAGTTTCTAACATGACTATACGTACCCGTTTTGCACCAAGTCCAACAGGTTATCTACATGTTGGTGGGGCGAGAACAGCCTTGTTTTCATGGCTTTACGCCCGTAAACATGGTGGTCGATTTGTACTTCGCATTGAAGATACCGATCTTGAACGTTCGACGGATGAATCTGTACAAGCGATTCTCGATGGTATGTCCTGGTTGGGGCTCGATTATGATGAAGGGCCTTTTTATCAAACTCAACGTTTCGATCGTTATAAAGAAATCATTCAGCAGCTGATGGATCAAGGTGATGCTTATTATTGCTATTGTTCTAAAGATGAATTGGAAGATATGCGTGAAAAGCAACGCGCCAACAAAGAAAAGCCTCGCTATGACGGGCGTTGCAGACATTTAACAGCACCTAAACCTGGCATTGACCCTGTTATTCGTTTCAAAAATCCAACATCCGGCAGTGTTGTGGTGAAAGATATGATTAGAGGTGATGTCGAATTTAAAAATGCTGAGCTGGATGATTTGATTATTGCACGTCCTGATGGCACCCCCACGTATAACTTAACTGTCGTTGTCGACGATATGGATATGCAGATGACCCATGTAATACGTGGTGACGATCATCTCAATAATTCACCCAGACAAATTAATATCTTCAACGCTCTTGGTGCTGAACCACCGAAGTTTGCTCATGTGCCGATGATCCTTGGTGATGATGGTGCCAGATTGTCAAAACGCCACGGCGCGGTAGGTGTCATGAGTTATCGCGATCAAGGTTATCTACCAGAAGCATTATTAAACTATTTAGTGAGACTGGGTTGGTCACATGGTGATCAGGAAGTGTTTTCGATACAAGAAATGATCGAGTTTTTTGATATTGAGGATGTTAACAGAGCAGCTTCTAGTTTTAATACTGAGAAGCTACTGTGGTTGAACCAGCAATATATCAAAAATAGTCCTGCATCCCATATTGCAAAACATTTGGCTTGGCATATGGAGCAACGGTCAGTCGACTTGTCTGCAGGGCCTACGCTTGAGCAAATTGCTGAGCTCTATCAGGAACGTGCAAAAACGCTTGTCGAAATGGCTGATAGCAGTATTTTCTTCTATGAAAAAGTCAGCAGCTATGATGAGAAGGCAGCAAAGAAAAACCTGAACCAGACGAGCTTACCTTTGTTGCAAGATATGAAAACACGCTTATCACAAATTACAGATTGGCTTGCAGAACCCATCCATACAGAAATAAAAGTCTGTGCCGAAAAGCATGAAGTAGGTATGGGGAAAGTTGCCCAGCCAATCAGGGTGGCTATCACAGGAAATACAGTGTCACCTTCCCTGGATGTGACACTCGAATTACTGGGTCGTGAGCGCACATTGGAAGCAATCGGACTAGCTATTGACTGGATTATTAATCAGGGCTGAAACAGGACTAAAAACCTGTACTAACTAAAAAATATATAAATTTCATTCACTTATGCTTTCGGGAAAAAATTCCCGAAAGTTATAAGTAAAATATCATAAAAAAGATGGGAAATATGCTTGACTAACGTTTTCTTCAAGATTATTGTTGCCCTACGCATGAGGTTCAACACTGAACAATTTTCGTGTCGTACATAACTAGAAAGCAATAAAGAGGAAAACTTTATGAAGCTGAAAACTTTATCAATCGCAATGATGACATTAGCTGTTCCAGGTCTGGCAGTAGCTGATGAATTATTGGAAATGCAAAAAGATGAAAACAACTGGGTTATGCCAGCAGGTAACTATGCGAATACACGTTACTCTGAATTAACACAAATCAACAAAGACAATGTTAAAGATTTAAACATGGCATGGTCTTTCTCAACCGGTGTTTTACGTGGTCACGAAGGTAACGCTTTGGTTATCGACGGTACTATGTACGTTCACACACCATTTCCAAACATCGTTTATGCGTTGGACTTAAACAACGACGGTGCGATCAAATGGAAATATGAACCCAAACAAAACTACGATGAAACAGTGCCTGTTATGTGCTGTGACACGGTTAACCGTGGTTTAAGCTATGGCGATGGAAAAATCTTCCTGAACCAAGCGGATACAACATTAGTTGCTCTGAATGCCGCTGACGGTAGCGTAGTTTGGTCTGACAAACGTGATGATCCAAAACGTGGTGCGACTAGCACTGCAGCAGCTCACGTATTCAAAGATAAAGTCATCGTCGGTATTTCAGGTGGTGAGTTTGGTGTACGTGGTTACGTTCAAGCCTATGACTTAGATGGTAACGTTAAATACAAAGCGTACAGCACGGGTCCTGATGAAGAAATGTTAGTTGATCCAAGCAAAACCATGTCTATGCTGAAACCAGTTGGCAAAGATTCATCTTTGAAAACTTGGCAAGGTGACCAATGGAAAATTGGTGGTGGTACAACATGGGGTTGGTATTCATACGATCCTGATCTGAACATGTTCTACTACGGTAACGGTAACCCATCAACTTGGAACCCGGTTCAACGTCCTGGTGACAACAAATGGTCAATGTCTCTATGGGGTCGTGACTTAGACACCGGTATGGCGAAATGGGTTTACCAAATGACACCATACGATGAGTGGGATTATGATGGTGTTAACGAAGTTGTACTTGTTGATCAAAAACTGCAAGGCAAAATGCGTAAAACCGCTGTCCACTTTGACCGTAACGGTTTTGGTTACACCATGGACCGCGTCACTGGTGAACTGTTAGTGGCTGAAAAATATGATCCAGCGGTTAACTGGTCAAACGGTGTGAACCTGAAAACTGGTTTACATGATCGTGTAGCGAAATACTCTACTGCACGTAACGGTGAAGACGTTAACACAACAGGTATTTGTCCTGCGGCCTTAGGTTCTAAAGACCAACAGCCTTCAGCGTACTCTCCACGTACTGGTTTACACTATGTCCCAACAAACCACGTTTGTATGGACTATGAACCATTTGAAGTGGAATACGTAGCAGGTCAACCATACGTTGGTGCAACATTAAGCATGTTCCCAGCACCAGGTGGTACACACTTAGGTAACTTCATCGCTTGGGATTCACGTGAAGGTAAGATCGTATGGTCAAACCCAGAACGTTTCTCAGTCTGGTCTGGTGCCTTAGCTACCGCTTCTGACGTCGTCTTCTACGGTACATTAGAAGGTTACCTGAAAGCCGTTGATGCGCAAACAGGTCGTGAGCTGTGGAGATTCAAAACTCCATCAGGCGTTATCGGTAACGTCAACACCTACAAACATGACGGTAAACAGTATATTTCTGTACTGTCTGGTGTCGGTGGTTGGGCTGGTATCGGTATGGCGATTCCAAGCTTAGAAAATGACACAGATGGTCTTGGCGCAGTCGGTGCATACAAATCACTGTCTAGCTGGACTAACCTGGGTGGTGTTCTGAGTGTATTCAGCCTGTAAGACCCAGATGATATAGATTACTCCGTAATCTTAATCTGAATAAAAGGCCCGGCATCTTTTGATGTCGGGTCTTTTTTTTGAAACAAATATGTTAGCTTTATGGTCGAAAGTTTTTCATAATCAAAAAAAGGAAGAGAGAATGACCAAAATACAGCGTTGGACACTAGTTATTATGGGAGTCCTTCTGGGTACAACCACAGCATTTGCTGCTGGTGATTTAAAACCCCTCCCTGGACAAAAAGCCGTGCGCGTTTGTGCTGACGGTTACAACCTGCCTTATTCAAATAAAGAAGGTGAAGGCTTTGATAATAAGATCGCAGAGTTATTAGGCAAAGAATTGGGGTTACCCGTTGAATATTATTATTTCCCGCAACGTATCGGCTTTTCACGTAACACAATTAAAAAAGTAGATCCTGAGACAGGATTGTTTTATTGCGATGTCGCAATGAGTATTCCTGAACATACAGATTTCTTAAAACCGACTAAACCCTATTGGAGTTCAATTGAAGCAATGGTCTACCGCAAAGGAGAAGGCTATGAGCTTCATCAGATGAAAGATATTGTCACGGCAAAAAAAGATGGTAAACCATTACGTATCGGTATCTTTGATCGTGGTGTAACAACAAAAGCGCTATTAGACCTCGGTTTAGCTGATCAAATTCAATATTTCCAAATGATGCCTGGTGATGCTCGAGTGAATGCTGGACGTATTATTAGTGATGAGCTCGCCAAAGGTAATATCGATGTTGCGTTATTGTGGGGGCCCATTGCTGGTTACTATGCTAGTGAGTCAGATGTGCCAATGGTTGTTCAGCCTCTAAATGAGCTGGGTGAGGCCTATGTGTTCAGCTTTAGTATGGGAACGCGTTATCAAGACAAAAAATGGAATGCGCTATTAAACCAATTCCTGACAGAAAATAAAGATGAGATTGATGCCATCATGGCGCAATATCATTTGCCGTCATTGGATAACGTTAATCCTTATCCTAAAAAGCGGGTTCGCAAGGATGATGACGATTAATATTTAGCTGAACATTTTATCGGGGTGACTATTCAATCGTTGCCCCGATAATTGTTTTTAAATTGTGATTAATTTTTTTTGCAAATACCTGTTGTTTAGTGTTGTGAGAAGTTTCATCCATTAATTCGGTACTGATAATAACCTGACCAGAGTTGGACTGACGTACACTGATATTACAGGGCATTTCATTGATGAGCTGGGGATTGATTTCCATCATTTCTTTGGCATAAGTGATGTTACAAAAATTAGTAATCGTCGCTAATGGAAAATCCGTATCACCACGATCTCGAATGGCTTGGCCAATGTGACTTCGATGAATGATGCGGTAATTTTGTTCTGAAATAGCAATATCTAAGTTTAATAAGGTATCTTCAAAAGAATACGGACTTTCTTTTTCATATAGTCTGTTTTCAGTCTGCTGCTGACAGGCTGTAAAGAAGAGAAATGTAAGAATAATAAGAGTGTAGCTGACAATGCCTGAGGAAAATATTTTCATGTTTTAAAGCTATATTTAATGAATGATTGTTTAGAATAACACTATAAAATCAAAGTAAAAAAGAGAGAGGTTCAAAGTGAAAAAATTGTTAATGGTATTGATGTCTGGATGGCTTATGGTGCTTTTCAGTAATGCCTTTGCTGAGCCTGGATTCTCAGAAGTAAATAATGAATTATTTGATAAAGCTCATTTAAAAAATATTACACAGCCAGGCACATTAACCTATAAATATAAAAAAGAAAGCTTCGTTGAAGATTCCCGTGAAGACACAATAAAAGTACACGTATCAAATATCCGTAATACTGGTCGTAGTGACCTATCTTTTGATTTTTTCACCAACCAGTATAAACGTCCTTATGAACCCATGGAAAACCAGCGTGGAAATGGCGTTTTTGTGCTTTTCTTAGAGTTTGATGTACATGAAATGAAACGCCTGACAGGCGGCGAATGGCGTTATTTCCAACGCAAACTTCGTTGGGCATTAGCCGCTGGCGCTGAGAAAAAACAGGTCGATATTGACTACAACGGTAAAAAGGTAAAAGGTACACAATATATTGTCCAGCCATATATTAACGATCCTAAAAATGCACGTTATAAGCTATATGCCAGCAAATATTATATTTTCACCCTTTCAGAAGATATCCCAGGTGAGATTTATGAAGTTAGAACTATTGTGCCAGATGGTGATACATGGCATGAAGGACAGGCTGCATTAGTCGATGAAAGTATTACATTTGAAAGCTATAAGCCCGAGTAAAAAAATAATTTACTTGATCTTGGACAGCATAAAACGGGCTGAAAAGGCCCGTTTTTTTATATGAAACTATTTTCCCGCTTTCGCCGAAGTATTCAAGGCTCACTTTTGTTACATGAGCTAAGTTTCTTGATTATTATTCTTGTGACTGCCAGTGTCGGAATCGTCTGGGCTTTTGCATGGCAAAAAAGTTCTGAAGAGTCTTTACGATTGACTTCGATGAATAATCACATGCAAAACATTCGTGGTGAGTTATACCGACAATTGAAAGAAGTATTTGATGCGAACTTTCTTGCGGATACGGACGCCCCTGAAGAGTATGAACAATATACAGATAGAATTACAGGGTTTATCCAAGACTTAAAGCAGGAAGCTGAACAACAAAACGAGTTTCAGGCAGTGATTGATATCGAACTGGCTTATCAACGGTTCCATGATGAAACGCATACTCTGTTAAGAGTCATGCAACCATCTGAGCAACAAAAAGAATTGCTGAATCTACAACTGGAGAAATATACCTTTAAAAAACTCGAAGATGCTTTCAGCCAATTTGAGAGTCTACTCAATAAAAAACAGCAAGCATTGACCCATGATCGACAGAAGTGGATGTCGCAGTTATTCATACTTGTACCCATCCCGATCTTATTAGCATTAACGCTATTATTACTATCACGGCGTTTTGTGAATAATAATGTCATAAAACCTCTTGCTAGAGTGATGCAAGGCGCAAGGCGGATAAGCAAAGGGGAATTGAATCATGAGATTAAAGGTGGTGGGGTAGATGAGTTAATTCGACTGTCTGATGCCATTAACATGATGGCCAGTGAGATTATTGTCAATCGTGACCGATTGATTGAAGCAAAAAAACAAGCCGCTTTGGGCGAGTTGGTTCCCTTGGTTGCTCACAACATTAGAAACCCATTGGCCAGTATTCGTGCAGCAGCCCAAGTCACATTAGATGAAAATCCAGAGCCTGAAATTCAGGAAGCATTAAAAGATATTATTATCGCTGTAGATCGCCTTGAACGCTGGGTGACTTCATTATTAACGTATCTGCATCCAATAAGTGCTCATTTCACTCAGAAACCTCTGACAGAGGTGGCAGACAATACCTTGGCTATGATGGATTTACAACTCAAGGATAAATCGATATACATCGAACGGAAAGGATGGGAGTTGCAGCCTACACAGGTTTTGATTGATATTAATTTAATGGAACAAGCTATATTCAATCTTATACAGAATGCCATTGAAGCCTCACCAATTTCGTCAAAGTTAAGACTGGAATATAAAGAGAGTTCAGACCAAATTGAATTAAGTATTCGTGACCAGGGAAAAGGAATGAACTTTGATCCGTTAGATGAAAATGCTGTTGGTAGGGATGATACTAAACGGCTTAGTTTTGGTCTGGGCATACCCTTTACACTTAAAGTTGTGAAACAACATCAGGGCGAACTCTTTTATTACGCTAATGGTGTTCATGGAACATGCGTGATTATCAGACTGCCAAAAATTACCTAAGGTAAAGTAAAATTGATATTGAATATTTTATTAATTGAAGACGAAACGCTTTTTGCAAAATCTGTTATGAAGCGTCTGCAGCGAGAGGGTCATACGCCAACAATTGCTGAAACCATTTCTGATGCATACATGGTGTTGGAAAAAACTTTACCAGACATTATTCTGCTGGATGTAAGATTACCAGATGCCAGTGGTCTGGACTTCTTACAGGTGTTAAGAGAGCATCAAACTTGGCATGTTATACCAGTGGTTATGATGACCGCCTATGGTGAATTAGAAGATGCTGTTCGAGCCATGAAGTTAGGTGCGACAGATTATTTGAAGAAACCTGTTGATTTGGATGAGTTAGTACTCACAGTCAATAAGGTGATCCAAACACAAAAGCTAAGTCAACAGCTTGACTACTCGCATGTACGGGAGACGCATGGTTCAGAACCTGTGGTAATGGTCGGCCAAAGTAACGCCATGCAGGCTATCAAGCAACAAATGGAACGCGTCATTCAGTTGGTTGACCGCGCTCAGACTGAATATCCTGTCATTCTCATCAATGGTGAAACTGGAACAGGCAAAGATGTGCTTGCACGCTATTATCATCAGTCAGGTAAATGGCGAGACAAGCCTTTTGTCCACGTTGATTGTGCAGCCTTACCCAAAGATTTAATCGAAGCTGAACTATTTGGTTATGAGCGCGGTGCATTTACCAATGCACATCAGGCAAAAGCAGGCTTAATTGAAGTGGCCGAAGATGGGACACTTTTCTTAGATGAAGTAGGTGAACTACCACTTGAATTGCAATCAAAGTTATTGAATGTGCTAGAACGCCGTCAGATAAGACGAATTGGGGCAACACAAGAAAGGGCGGTTAATGCACATTTCATCGCAGCAACAAATCGTGACTTACCTCAAATGGTCGCTGATGGCGAGTTTCGTTCAGATCTTTATTTCCGTTTAAACGTGATTCAACTTCAGATGCCGCCGTTACGGGAGCGAAAAATTGACATCGCACCATTAGCGGCGCATTTTGTTGAGATGGTTGCAAGACGTTATGGTTTGAAACCTCCCGTTTTTACAGAAACGGCTGTCAGTGCACTACAAGACTATGATTGGCCAGGCAATATCCGAGAGTTACAACATGTTGTTGAACGTGCAGTGATGATGTCTGCCGATGGCTTGATTGATGTATCACAATTGATCATGCAGACAACAATCACAACATCTCAACAGCTTGATCCTGTCGAAGTATTGGGACATATGACGCTTGAACAGGTCGAGAAGTATCTGCTGGAAAAAGCACTGGAGCGAACCGCGGGTAATGTATCTCGTGCTGCACGTGAGCTAGGATTGACAAGAATGGCCATGCGATATCGCATGGAAAAATATCAATTATAGTTTATTTGACGACTTTTAAACTGGGACGGTTTCCTGATTTATTAGTGTTATTTTGAGTCGTGGGTTCAGTTTTTGGTGGAGGCGGTGGCGTTGGTATATCTTCTTCCGGAAAGAACATGCCTTCGTTATTTTCTTTGCTGTAAATAGCCTGAACAGCAATGATGGGGATAAATATATCCATTGGTTTGCCGGCAAATCTCGCTGAGAAACTCAGCCAATCATTACTAATATTTAAATCCCGAACTGCATCAGGTGCGATATTCAAGACGATACGACTATCGCGTACGAAGTCAGTAGGAACTTGTACACCCTCGTGGTCAGTATTGACCAGTAGATAAGGAGTAGAAGCATTATCTAGTAACCATTCATGTATGGCTCGAATAAGATATGGCTTTTGTGAAGTCATAATTTATCGCATTGCCTTTTCTGCTGCCGTTAAACTCTGTTGGAAACTGTCTCTTCGGAAAATCTTCTGTGCATATTTTTCTACAGCACTGGCACTTGCTGGTAATTTTATTTTTAATGCCGGAAGACGCCATAATAGAGGGGCTAGCGTGCAGTCCAACACAGAAAACTCATCACTCATAAAAAACGCTGAGTCTTCAAATAATGGCGCAAGCACCGTTAAATCTTCCTGAATCGTTTTACGTGCTTTACTGACGTTACCTTTTTCGCGTCCTGAAATAACATTCCAGTGTGAGTACCAGTCTCTGTCTATTCGGTAGAGCATCAGCCGTGTTTTTGCCTTTGCTACAGGGTCGACAGGCATCAGTGGTGGATGAGGGAAACGTTCATCCAGATATTCAGCTATCACACTCGCGTTGAATAACACTAAATCACGATCAAATAAGGTGGGACCAATTCCATAAGGATTGGCAATCGCGACCTCTTCCGGCCAAGCGCCATCAATTAAGGTTTCAATATTCGCATCAATATCTTTTTCCTGAAGAATAATGCGAACCTGATGACTAAAGGGACAAATAGGATCTGAGAAAACCGTCATTTTAGAACGGCGAGTACTATTCATTTTTTATCAAATCCTATCATGTCTTCGCTATGCCAAATAATGATCAATGTATATCTTTCCAGAAGGCTTTTTTAAGTGGATAAGCAATCAAGAAAAACACTATCAGGTAGAGCAGAACCCATTTTGCAAGAGCCATTCTTTGTAGTTTAGATGGCTCACTCATATAGGCAAGAAAGTTAACCAGATCATGCACTAATTGGTTGTACTCATGCGTTGATAACGGTGCATTTTCTAGAGCAATTAATTCGCCTGTCTCTGGATCCTTTGTTTGATAACCTTGTTGCTCCCAAAGAACATGAGGCATACCAACATCTTTAAATGCGAGATTATTGGTACCCACTGGGCGAGAAGAGTCAAGATAGAATGTTCTCAGATAGGTATATAGCCAATCGGTACCTCTGGAACGAGCAATAACCGATAAATCAGGAGGCGTCACGCCAAACCATTTCTTTGCATCTTCCGGACGCATTGCAATAGTCATTGTGTCGCCAATTTTGTCAGAGGCAAACATCAGATTATCTTTAACCTGATCATCTGTTAAACCAAGATCTTTTGCCATACGGTTGTAGCGCATGTATGCAGCTTGGTGACAACTCAGGCAATAGTTAACAAATGTTTTTGCACCACGCTGTAAAGACGCTTGATCGGTGATATCAATGTCTGTGTGATCCAAATGGACACCACCCCCGGCAGCCATAGCCTGTACCGAAAACAGGCTGAGGAAAACAGTAAAAATTAAATGTTTCATTAGCTTGTTACCCTTTCTGGTACAGGTTTATCTTTATCAAATTTCGTGTAGAACGGCATAAAGATGAAAAATGCAAAATAGATAACTGACGAAATTTGAGCAATCAGCGTGTAAAGCTCTGTGGCAGGTTGTGTGCCTAAAAAGCCTAAAACTAAGAAGCTGATAATAAACAAGGTTAATGCAATCTTGAAATAAGGGCCACGGTAACGAATTGATTTTACTGGGCTTCTATCTAACCAAGGTAACAAAAATAAGAACACGATGGATAAGCCCATGGCAACAACGCCAGGGAATGCTGATGCATTGATGCTTGGCACCGCTCTTAAAATTGCATAGAAAGGCGTGAAATACCAGACAGGGGCAATATGCTCTGGTGTTTTCAACGGATCCGCTGGAATGAAGTTAGCATGTTCCAAGAACCAACCACCCATTTCTGGCATATAGAACAACACCAACGAAAAGATAAATAAGAAGACAATAACGCCAACAATATCTTTCACCGTATAGTAAGGATGGAATGGAATACCGTCTAATGGTTTGCCTTCTTTATTCTTAAGTTTCTTAATTTCAACGCCATCAGGATTATTAGAACCAACTTCATGCAAGGCAATGATGTGGGCAACAACCAGTCCCAGTAACACGATTGGTAAAGCAATAACATGGAAAGCGAAGAAACGATTCAGAGTTGCATCAGCTACAACGAAGTCACCACGAATCCATAAAGCGAGTTGTTCGCCAATGAAGGGAATAGCGCCGAACAGTGAAATAATAACCTGAGCACCCCAGTAAGACATTTGTCCCCACGGCAGCAGATAACCCATAAAGGCTTCCGCCATCAATACGAGATATATCAACATACCAAACAGCCACACGAGCTCGCGTGGTTGTTTATAAGAACCGTAAATTAAACCCCGGAACATATGCAAATAGACGACGATGAAAAAAGCAGAAGCGCCAGTGGAATGCATATAGCGGATTAACCAGCCCCATGGAACATCACGCATGATGTATTCAACGGAAGCAAAAGCTAGTGCCGCATCAGGTTTGTAGTTCATTGTCAGGAATATTCCAGTGACAATTTGTATGACCAAAACCAATAAGGCTAAAGACCCAAAGAAATACCAGAAATTGAAATTCTTCGGTGCGTAATATTCAGAAAGATGTTCTCTCCACATTTTAGATGCGGGAAAACGGGCATCAACCCAATTCATAAATCCGGAAAACATTATGCAGCTCCTTCTGAACTTTCACCAACGATAACGACGTTATCACCCTGGAAATGATAAGGAGGTACCAGCATATTCTTAGGAGCAGGCATATTTTGAAAGACACGGCCAGCTAAATCATATCGCGAACCGTGACACGGGCAAAAGAAGCCGCCTTTCCAATCTTTTCCAAGATCTTCCGGTGCTAATTCGGGCCTGTATGTAGGTGAGCAGCCCAAATGGGTACAAATACCGACAAGTACCATCAATTCGTCACGGATAGAGCGAGCTTCATTTTGACAGTATGATGGTTGTTGGCTGGCCATTTCACTACGAGGGTCAACGAGTCTATCGTCTAATGAAACAAGCGTTTCAATTGTTTCCTCGCTGCGTCTGAAAATCCAGACGGGTTTTCCTTGCCACTCAACGGTCAGTAATTGCCCTTTTTCTAATTTACTAATATCCACTTCAACAGGTGCGCCAGCAGCTTGAGCTTTTGCACTAGGTAGCATGGATGAAACAAATGGTACGGCAACGGCGACTGCACCAGCCCCACCAACAACACTGGCAGCTGCGGTTAGAAATCGCCTTTTGCCTGTATCGACATTGTGACTCATTGACGGAGTCCTCCCAGCTTTCTGAAAATCTTAAAATTCCCTATTAACCGCATGAATTATTATTGTTCAATGCTGCGGTTAACTACAAAACTCATAAATATTATCATAGTACTGGAAGCAAAGGATCAAAAAAGCCCGCCTAGAATTAGGCGGGCTTTTCATCTTGGAACGATTTTAATCGAACTTATTTAGCAGCTTTTGCGGCTTTTTTCACCAGACGTTTCAGAGCGCCTTTAGGTTTAGTGGCTTCGATAGCTTCTAAGTTAGTTGGTTTACCAACGATAACGACACCACCCATACCAGCACCCCAATGCGGGTCACATTTGTATAAGTAAACACCTTCTACTGTTAAAGGTTGTGTTGTGAAGTTTTCACCCATTTGTGAAGTCCAACCTGTTGCGCCTTCTGGGATGTACTCATGTTCACCATCAGCTTCAACAAATTTAGTGTTGGTGATGTGACCGTTCATGTTTTCGAAAGAAACTGTATCACCTGGTTGAATTTGAATAACCATTGGTTTGAATGATGTCACTTGGGCTGTTACTGTGTGGTTTTCAGCCATTACTGAAGTTGACATCAAAGTCGCTGCAGTTAAAGTAGCAGCAATAAGTGATTTACCATATTTCATTATTAATCCTCTTGTTTTCTTAGGTTATTTGACCCAGTGCGATGCAAGTTTGGCACAACCAAACTGAACCGAAACTGAACGGATAAAATAGTTATCTCTTTGGTATATATTGATTTAAGTCGGCTAGAACCGCGCGACATACTAACCTGACTTTTGTCATAAAGTCCAAAAAAGTGAGTGGTTTGCGTCAAATAACTCACTTATACAACGTTATTTGTTTCTGTATGACTTTGCTGTAGCTGCCACATGGAAGCATAGACACCGTTTTGGGCTAGTAATTGTTGATGAGTGCCTTGCTCTATAATCTCACCTTTGTCCATCACCAAAATCTGATTTGCGTCGATGATAGTGGACAGCCTGTGAGCAATAACCAAAGTCGTCTTATTCAGGCTAATATTGATGATTTCCTTGCCAATACGTTGTTCAGAATGACTGTCCAGTGCTGAAGTGGCTTCATCAAAGCATAACACTTTGGGATTTTTCAGAAGGGTACGAGCAATGGCAAGCCGTTGTTTTTCGCCACCCGATAATTTCAAACCTCGTTCGCCAACGATAGTGTTATAGCCATCAGGTAATTGTTGAATGAAGTCATGAAGATTGGCTTGTTTCGCTGCTGCAGTCACAGCTTCAGTGTTGGCAGATGGTTTGCCATAAGCAATATTGTGGTAAATCGTATCGTTAAATAAAACGGTGTCTTGAGGCACTATGCCAATGTGTTTTCGCAGGCTGTTTTGGGTCACGTGTTTGATATCTTGATTATCGATTTCTATATGACCCATTTGTGGATCATAAAAACGATAAAGCAGCCTGATAATGGTAGATTTTCCGGAACCACTTGGTCCTACAATGGCGAGTTTTTGCCCTGCTTTCGCGGTGAAACTAATGTTTTTCAGAATGACTCTATCCGGGTGGTATGAAAAACCGACATTTACAAACTTGACCTCTCCCAAACTTATATCAATATCCTTTGCATCGTCATTATCAGAAATTTCTTTTTGTTGTTCGAGTAAATGAAACATGCGTTCCATATCGGCCAGTGAATGACGAATTTCTCTGTAGACAAACCCTAAAAAACCCAGAGGCATATAAAGCTGGAGAAGATAAGCATTAATCAGTACAAGATCGCCGAGTGATAACTGACCATCAACTACTCCTTGTCCCGCAAGTAGCATGAGTGCGGTCAAGCCAGCAGAAATGATAACACCCTGACCAATATTCAAAACGGACAGTGACGTCTGGTTATGGATGGCAGATTTTTCCCACGACGCTAATTTTTTATCGTATTGCGAAACCTCCAGTTCCTCATTATTAAAATATTTAACGGTTTCGTAATTAATCAGACTGTCTATCGCTTGATTATTCGCTTGAGAATCCATTTCATTCATGCGCCTGCGATAGCGCATCCGCCACTCAGTGATAATGAGGGTATAAAAGATATATATGAGAATTGTACTGGTGGTGATAATCGCAAAAATACTGTCGTAATTAATGAGTAATATTGCAGTGACTAATCCAATTTCTACCAATGTAGGTAAGATATTGAATATCATGAAGTTCATCAGAAAACTGATGCCGCGACTACCGCGTTCTATATCGCGTGAGATACCACCGGTTTGTCTCTGCAAATGAAATTGAAGTGATAACTCGTGTAAATGAGCCAGTATCTGTGAGGCGATTCTACGAACAGAGCGAAAAATGACTTTGGCGAATAGCGCATCTCGAAGTTCACTAAATGCACTGCTAGCCAGTCTCAGAAGTCCGTAAGCTACTAACATCATCACGGGCAGATAGATGATATTCTGATGCTGGGGATCTAAAGCATCAATAGCATGTTTAAGTGTCAGGGGGACTGCAACGTTAGCCAGCTTTGCTAGGGTGAGCAGGCTGAGTGCAAGTAATACACGGCCTTTAAATTTTTTTATAAAAGGAATAAGTCGGCGTATTGCCTGCCAATCGTTTTTGGATGTCATTAGTATAGTTTAGCGCATTAAATTAGCGATGATGTAAGTGAGCACGGCGGCAATAAAGATTTTTAGTTATAATTAATGGGTTTAACTCTTGAAATGCGGCTTTCGAGACACTATAAAAGTGGTCTCCAATATTTGTTTTATCGTATGAGGAAGGAATAATGCCACTTTATGAATATCGCTGTGATGCGTGTGGTCATGAATTTGAAGCATTGCAAAAAATTAGTGATGAACCATTGGTTGATTGTCCAGCCTGTCAAGAAGCGCAGTTACGCAAATTGGTATCGGCGTCAGGGTTTCGTTTGAAGGGTGATGGCTGGTATGAAACTGATTTTAAAACAGGCAGTAAACGTAATTTAGCAGATACAGGAACGAGCGATAGCGGAAAAAAGACTAATGCAGCCGCATGCGGTACCGGTTGTGGCTGCCATTAATCATGTTTGAACCTAAGTCATAAATGCGTAAATATCTGATAGCGGGATTGTTAGTCTGGATGCCGTTGGGCATTACATTCCTTGTTATCCGCGCTATCGTTGGATTTCTTGATCAAACATTATTACTACTACCCGATGCTTATCAACCGGATAATTTCTTAGGTATCCATATCCCCGGGCTGGGAGTGTTATTAGCGGTTGTATTGGTATTAGCAACGGGTATGATTGTTGCCAATCTGTTAGGGCGACGGTTAGTGAATGCCTGGGAATCCTTGTTATCAAGGATTCCTCTGGTCAGAACACTCTATGCGGGTATCAAGCAAATTTTAGAAGCCGTATTAGCGACAGATGGACAGTCATTTCGCCGTGTACTTTTGGTGGAATATCCAAGAAAAGGGGCTTGGAGTCTCGCTTTTATGACGTCAGATCAGCTCGGTGAGGTACAAGAAAAAACACGATCCGAAGTGATCAGTGTTTTTATACCAACAACGCCTAATCCAACCTCCGGCTTTGTGCTCATGTTGCCAAAAGAGGATGTGATTGAGTTGGAGATGAGTGTCGAACAAGGCTTAAAAATGATTATCTCAATGGGGGTCGTTGTGCCTGATTGGGAAAAAGAACAATTATTGAAACAACAGGCTCAGCAGAAAAAGCCTGAACAAGCGTAAAATTAAGGGTTCGAATTCTATTTTTCAGAACTCAATTGCAAACTATAAAAATTTAAAGATTGGAAGTTATTATGCGTAGCCATTATTGCGGCGAGGTAAATGAAACCCTCGAAGGTCAGTCAGTTTCTATTGTTGGCTGGATGCACCGTCGACGAGATCACGGTGGAGTTATTTTTATTGACTTACGAGATCGCGAGGGATTAGTTCAAGTTGTTTGTAACCCTGAAGATGCTGAGTGTTTTGCTGTAGCTGAACGTGTCAGAAGTGAATATGTCTTAAAAATTGAAGGGCTTGTTCAGCTTAGACCTGCCGGTAGTGACAATGCCGATTTGCGTAGTGGCAAGATTGAGATTATTGCGAAAAAGCTGGAAATTCTGAATGCATCAGAAACACCGCCTTTCCCGCTGAATGAGCTGTTGGATGTGAACGAAGATATCCGCCTGCGTTATCGTTACA
Source organism: Methylophaga thalassica MP (assembly GCF_000214595.1). Classification (GTDB taxonomy): domain Bacteria; phylum Pseudomonadota; class Gammaproteobacteria; order Nitrosococcales; family Methylophagaceae; genus Methylophaga; species Methylophaga thalassica. The sequence continues at coordinate 637,581 of NZ_AFIG01000001.1, forward strand.
TTGATTTGCGCCGTCCAGAAATGCAGCAACGTTTGCGTTTCCGTTCACAGATTACCCGTCAGTTACGCCACTTTCTGGATTCAAACGGCTTCTTAGATATTGAAACGCCTATTTTGACGAAAGCCACGCCAGAAGGAGCACGTGATTATCTGGTACCAAGTCGTACCCATCAGGGTGAATTTTTTGCTTTGCCGCAATCACCACAGCTATTCAAACAATTATTGATGATGTCCGGCATGGACCGTTATTATCAGGTTGTTCGTTGCTTCCGTGATGAAGATTTGCGTGCTGACCGACAACCTGAATTTACTCAGATTGATATTGAAACTTCTTTTGTTGAAGAAGAAGATTTCATGAATATGATGGAAGAAATGATTCGTGGTCTTTTTGCCAATGTATTGGAAGAAGCCTTACCGAATCCATTCCCGAGAATGACCTATGCTGAAGCCATGGATCGTTTCGGTAGTGATAAACCGGATCTCCGTATCTCTCTTGAATTAGTCGATGTCAGCGATTTAATGGGTGAGGTTGACTTTAAAGTCTTCTCTTCACCAGCTAATGATCCACGCGGTCGTGTCGCAGCTCTAAAAGTACCCGGTGGTAATAATCTGAGTCGTAAAGAAATTGATGACTACACCAAGTATGTAGGAATCTATGGTGCGAAGGGATTAGCGTATATCAAGGTGAATGATATTGATGCGGGACGTGAAGGTTTGCAGTCACCGATTCTGAAATTCCTACCTGATGAAGTTATCAGTGCCATTATGCAACGTGTAGAAGCAAAAACTGGCGATTTGGTTTTCTTTGGCGCTGATAAAGCGACGATCGTTAATGAGTCTCTCGGTGCACTTCGTGTGAAACTGGGGCATGACTTAGACATGGTTGAACGTGGCTGGAAACCTTTATGGGTTGTTGCTTTCCCAATGTTCGAATGGGACGAGAAATCAGCGCGGTGGCATGCGCTTCATCATCCGTTTACCGCTCCCCGCGAATCAGATTTGGCACTGTTGGACTCTGATCCTGAGAAATGTCTGTCACGAGCGTATGACATGGTCTTAAATGGTACAGAGCTGGGTGGTGGTTCTATGCGTATTCACAAGACCGATATTCAGCAAAAAGTATTTGAATTACTTGGCATTAACGAAGAAGAAGCGCAGGATAAATTCGGCTTTTTGTTAAATGCATTGAAATACGGCTGTCCCCCTCATGGTGGCCTAGCATTTGGTCTGGATCGTTTAGTGATGTTGATGACCGGAGCTGCCTCAATACGTGATGTGATGGCATTTCCAAAAACACAATCAGCAAGCTGTTTATTAACGGATGCGCCAAGTCCTATTGATGATGCATTATTGAAAGAACTGAATATTAGGTTGAGAAAAAATCCTCAGGCTGAGTAGTCGTTAAGGAGATCTTATGGGTGAGCAAAGTAATGATAAATCATGCACAGAAAAACATTATTGGGTTCACCCTAAAGATCTGCCGCTAAGCTGTCCAATGCCGGACATGGCGGTGTGGAATGCGCATCCCCGGGTTTATTTAGATATCGAAACAAAAGGTGAAGTGGCCTGCCCTTATTGTGGGGCGCTTTTCACACTGAGTGGTTAGGATTAAATGAGTCAAATACATGTCGCTGTAGGAGTTATTGTTCAGAAACAGCAAGTATTTATCGCCTTACGCAAGCCCGAGCAGCATCAAGGTAATTTATGGGAGTTTCCCGGCGGTAAGGTCGAGGCAGGAGAAAGTACTTTTCAGGCCTTAAAAAGAGAAATTAAAGAAGAGCTGGCGATTGAAGTTCATACAGCAAAACCACTCATTACTATTAGCCATGATTATGGTGATAGAACTGTTTTATTGGATGTGTGGTGGACGGATGCTTTTGATGGAACGCCAATAGGTCAGGAAGGTCAAATTACCCAATGGGTAGATATTTCTACCTTACATCAATATGAATTCCCGGCTGCCAATAAGGCCATCGTTGAATCAATACAACAGCAATTGAATACCATACAGGCATTTTAGAATTATGAGTTTAGCAGAAGCCATTCCACAATCACTTCAATCAAAGATTGACTCAATCATTGATAATGTTGCCCCAACGCCTTGGCTGTCTGAAGAGGAAAAAGCGGACTATATTGAGAAAATAAAACGTCTGTTAGAAGAAAAGAATGCCGTTATGATCGCTCATTATTATGTTGATGATGAGCTACAGGCTCTAGCAGAACAAACAGGCGGGTATGTTTCTGACTCACTGGATATGGCGAATTTTGGAGCTAAGCATCCTGCTGAAACACTAGTGGTTTGTGGCGTTCGTTTTATGGGGGAAACCGCGAAAATATTGAGCCCGGAAAAGACGGTTATCATGCCAACACTGGAAGCCGAATGCTCACTTGATCTTGGCTGTCCGATTGACGCCTTTAGCGAGTTTTGTGATCAGCATCCTGATCGTGTTGTTGTGGTTTACGCTAACACGAGTGTTGAAGTAAAAGCGCGTGCTGATTGGATTGTCACCTCCAGTAATGCTATTCAGATTATTGACGCCTTAAAAGCGGAAGGCAAAAAGATTATTTGGGGGCCAGATCGTCATTTGGGTCAGTACATCAAAAATAAAACTGATGCCGATATGCTGTTATGGCAAGGGCATTGTGTTGTACACGATGAGTTTAAGTTGTACGAACTGGAACAGCTTATGGCGAAATATCCTGATGCTGAGGTTTTAGTTCATCCGGAGTCGCCTGAGGCGGTGATTGCCAAGGCAGACTTTGTTGGTTCGACAAAACAAATTATTGCGGCAGGTAAAGCTTCTAAAGCCGATACTTTAATCATCGCAACAGATTATGGTTTGTTCTATAAAATGAGCCAGGCTGTGCCTGATAAACGTCTAATACCCGCGCCGACAGGGGGCAAAAGTGCGACCTGTAAAAGCTGTGCCCATTGTCCATGGATGGCAATGAATACCCTTGTGAACTTACACAAAACATTAGTCGAGATGAATAATACGATTGAAGTAGATGAGGATATTCGTCAAAAAGCGCTAATTCCGTTGAACCGGATGCTTAACTTTTCTTATGAAAAAGGTATTCTCACAGCCGGTGACGCTTAGTCTTAGTGATAATCGGATTCGTCGTTATCATCTAAAGGTGAGTGAACTGGTGGCCCAGGAATACGATGTCCTTCAGAAGCCCATTCACCGAGATCAATTAGTTTACAGCGCTCGCTACAAAAAGGTTTCCATACTTGATCTTTTTGCCATGGCACTAATGTTCCGCATTGTGGACAGTTAACAGTGGTTACCATAATTACATTGCACAACAGCTAAGTTTAAAAGGGATGGTTTCAAACGATTGCTGTGGCCGCTGCTGGATATCAAATAACATAAAGCGAACGGTAAATCGGTGTTTACCACCACTCACCTCCGGGAAGAAGGCCTTGTCACGAGGGATTTCAACACGGATAAGTTGATAAGGTTGATTTGAATCCAGGCTGCGTTGATAGAATCCCGCTTCTGCTACTTCATCTTTAAAACCCACACTACCACGAATAAGTCGAAGGCTTAGTTCTACAGCATTTCTGACGGAAATAAATTCATTTAACCACAGCCGAAGTTGTTCACTGCGTGTTTCGGCAAGCGTATGCTGCAACCAGAAGTGGTAAGAGGGTAAGTCGAATTCACAGGTGCCGCCAGGAATACTGGAACGCTGCCGAATGCTGTAGAGGAATTCGTTATCACGTAACGGTTGACCTAACCCTGATTTTTGTACGTGCAAAGCATCCAAGCTTTGATCCAAATCAGAAAGCAATGCATCCAATGCCTCTCTATCAACACCTGGAGTATTTTCCAGCGCTGATAAATTAGCAATCAACCGCTCAATTTCTTTCATCAATTCTTGTTTCATATCGCTGCGCTCAAAGACACTGAGCATGCTTAATATTCCATCCAAAGCATCGCGATGATGCATCTCGGATTGGCCCATTAATGCAGAATCAACACGTTTAAATAGAAATTCTAACCTCAGGAAGGTTCGAATTCGTTCATTGAGTGGTTGTTCAAAAATTATCGAATCTGACACGGGTCTATTTTTTAACGATGAATGGATAGGTTTATTGTCCATGACTCTTTGCTGGCAAGCAACTTAATGTCATTTGTCAGCAAACTTTAAGTAGAGTTCATGCAATTGAGCAACTTGATGTGCTAAAGAATCTACAGAGTCGTTATTATTGATAATATCATCTGCGTGTTGCAAGCGGAGTTGGCGGTCACACTGACTCTTAATCATCGCTTGAGCTGTTTCCATAGAGATATTATCACGCATTTGTAATCTTTCTAGCTGCTTCTCAAGGCTGACATCAATCACACAGACGCGGTCTACTTCTTTATAGATGCCTACTTCAATCAGTAGCGGCACAGACATTATGCAGTAAGCAGATGTAGAGCTTGCCGCTTGAGTGAATAATTGCTGGCGAATAGCCGGGTGTAATATTTTTTCGAGACGTTGTTTATCATTATCATTGTGGAAGATACGTTCGCGTAAATAGCGTCGGTTAATTTCTCTATTATCCAACAAAACTGACTCACCAAAAGCCTCGACAACTTCGCTGTAGCAGTCTGAATCTATTGTTAAAAGTGTATGAGCAATACGATCGGCATCAATAATGTCGATGTGGTATTTATCATGAAATAGTGAAGTGACAGTAGATTTGCCACTGGCAACACCACCAGTGAGGCCAACCTTAAACACCATTAAACGAGACCTGACCAATGCAGGTAAGCACGGTTTATGACTTCTCCCCAGACGAGTGCTATCCACCCTGCAATGGCAAGATAGGGGCCGAAGGGGATAGGAATCTCACGTTGATGCTGTTTTAGCAGAACCAGTGTGATGCCGATTAACGCTCCAACAAATGATGATAATAAGACAATCATAGGGAGTGCTTGCCAGCCCATCCAGGCGCCCAGTGCGGCGAGAAGCTTAAAGTCACCATAACCCATACCCTCTTTACCAGTCACCAGTTTAAATAGGTGATAGATGCTCCACAGTGATAAATAACCGGCAATCGCCCCAATTACACTGCTATGAAGATCTGTATAGACACCAGAAAGATTAAAAGCCAAACCTAGCCAGATAAGCGGTAGCGTGATTTTGTCAGGTAACAGTTGGTGATCAACATCAATAAACGTTAATGCTATTAATGCCCAACTAAGTAGCAGCGCACCAACTGCACTCCAGCCAAAACCAAAGTGCCAGGCAATAATGACTGACATCAGAGCTGATAGAGCTTCAATAATAGGATAGCGTATTGAAATCGGGGTTCGGCAAGCTTTGCATTTGCCTGCAAGAAATAGATAACTGATCACTGGAATATTTTCCAGTGCCGTAATGGCATGTCCACAATGCGGACATGCAGACCGAGGCCTTGAAAGCGTAAATACCGCTTCGGGAGGGCTTGCTTGGTCACCTAGTTCTGCACATTGTTCAGTCCACTCACGCTCCAGGATGATAGGCAGACGGTAAATAACCACGTTTAAAAAACTGCCAACGAGCAGGCCAAGAATGCCGGCAATGATGATCCATGCAACTGGCGATGTTGCCAGGTAATCGATAAGCGACATATTTAGATCGCTGCGCCGAGTTTGAATATTGGCAGATACATGGCGATGACCAGTGTACCCACGATACCACCTAAGAAGACCATGATGAGTGGCTCTAATAAGGCAGTCATATTATCTACCGCGTCATCGACTTCACTTTCATAGAATTCAGCGACTTTGGCCAACATGGCATCAAGTGAACCTGACTCTTCACCGATAGCTACCATTTGCACAACCATATTGGGGAATAACTCGACATCAATCATCGCTTTATTCAATTGTGTGCCTGTAGAAACGTCATCCCGCATAATCAGTGTTGCTTCACCGAAGACCACATTACCGGTCGCACCCGCTACAGATGTCATCGCTTCGACCATCGGAACACCTGCTTTGAACATGGTGGAGAATGTTCTGGCAAAACGGGCAATGGCCGCTTTTCTCATGATTTCACCGACCACAGGGATTTTAAGTAGCATCCTGTCTAAAAAGTGTTGAACTTTACGTGAACGCTTGCGTGACTCCATGGCGCCGTAAACCGCCGCAATCAATATGCCGAAGATTAACCACCATTTTTCCTGAAAGACTTCGGATACCCGAATCACTAATTTTGTCAGACCCGGCAAGTCAGCACCAAAGCCTTTGAATAAAGACTCAAATTGTGGAATAACAAAGATCATCAAGATGGCTGTGACAATAAACGCAACGACGATAATCGCCGAAGGGTAGACGAGTGCTTTTTTAATTTTTGCTTTTAATGCTTCGGTTTTCTCTTGGTAGGCGGCAATTTCATGCAAGAGTGTTTCTAATGCACCTGATTGCTCGCCAGCATTAATCAGATTGACGTATAAATCATCAAAGTGATGAGGAAATTTAGATAAGGATTCAGCTAAGCTAGTACCTGATTCAACGTCAGCTTTTATCGCCAGAATCATTTCTTGCATACTACTATTTTCATGGCCTTCGCCGATAATTTGCAGTGACTGCATTAATGGCACGCCAGACGACATCATGGTAGCAAGCATACGACTGAAAACGGCAATATCGGAAGGCTTGATTTTCGGTTTTCTGGGAGCGAAAAGATCTTTGGGTTTTTTACGGACTTTTAACGGGGTTATTCCTTGGCGTCGTAAATCGACTTTGGCCTGATTCAGGTTTTCTGCACTGATTTGGCCTTTGACTTTCCGGCCCTGTTTGTCCGTTCCCTGCCAGAGGAAGATATCGGGTACTTTGACTTTTTTTGCCTTAGCCGCTTGTGCTTGTGCCACATCTTACTCCTTGATTACCCGATTGACTTCTTCGAGACTGGTTAAGCCTGCTGCGACTTTTTTGAGCCCAGACTTACGAAGATCGTCAATACCTTCTTTTTCTGCCTGATCCGCCAACTGAATTGCATTCCCGCCTTCCATGATGATGCGACCCATCGCATCGGATACCGGCATCACCTGGTAGATACCGACACGGCCTTTGTACCCTTCGGTACAACTATCGCATCCCACCGCTTTATAAACTGTGACACCAGCATCAATTTGCGCTTGTGTGAATCCTTCAGCCAACAGCGCTTCGTTTGGAAGTGTATCCGGTGCTTTGCATTTTGAGCACAGTCTCCTTGCTAAACGCTGTGCAATGATAAGGGAGACAGCAGAGGCGATATTAAATGCCGGTACACCCATATTCATCAATCGCGTTAAAGATTGTGGTGCGTCATTGGTATGCAGGGTTGAAAAAACCATATGTCCGGTCTGTGCCGCTTTGATGGCAATTTCTGCTGTTTCCAAATCACGAATCTCACCGACCATGATGACATCGGGATCCTGGCGTAAAAAAGCACGTAACGCTTCAGAGAATGTCAGTCCTATCGCTGGGTGAACGTTAACCTGATTAATGCCAGGCAAACTAATTTCAGCCGGATCTTCAGCGGTAGAGATATTACGATCACCGGTATTGAGAATATTCAATGCAGTATAAAGCGAGACAGTTTTACCACTACCTGTCGGCCCGGTAACGAGAACCATGCCGTAGGGTTTGTGCATGATTTCCAGAAAGGTTTTCTTTTGGTTTTCTTCATAACCCAGAGCATCAATACCCAACTGTGCACTGGTGGGATCCAAAATACGCAATACGATTTTTTCACCAAACAACGTTGGACAGGTGTTCACACGAAAATCGATGGCTTTGTTTTTTGACATTTTCAATCGCATACGACCATCTTGTGGGACACGGCGCTCTGCGATATTCAAGCGTGATAATACTTTTAAGCGAGCAGCAATACGGCCACCGAGGGCTACAGGCGCTGTTTTCATTTCGTGAAGCATGCCATCGATTCGGACCCGGACCCGGTATTTTTGTTCATAAGGTTCAAAGTGAATATCGGATGCGCCCGATTTGATAGCATTGGTTAAAATGCCGTTTATAAAACGAACGACCGGGGTGTCATCAACGTTTTTGTCATTGAGCTGGTCATTTTTGCTGTCATCTTCGTCTGGACCAAGATCGATATCATCGAGCTCTTCGTCATCAAAGTTATCCAGTTTTTCGTTGGTTTTATCTAATGCCTTTTCGATAATGTTGGAGAGTTTTTGTTCATCGACCAAAACCGGGAAGGTGTTCATGGCCGTATTGAATTGGAATTCGTCCAAGGCCTGCAAATTAGTGGGATCTGAAACGGCGACATATAAACGTTTGCCGCGCTGAAACAATGGTAAAGCGTTATGCTGGCGAATTAATTTTTCTTGAATTAATGAGGTCGCCGCAAGATCCAGGTTCATTGCGTCAATATCGAAGAGCGGAACACCAAATTCCTGGGAGGCAATTGCCGCAATGTCGGCACTAGCGAGAATTTTGTGATTAACCAGATACGTAACGAAAGGCTGCTTGGCTTCTTTGGCTGCGGACTGGGCATGCAGTGCTTGCTCTTCAGTTAAAAGACCTTCATTAACCAGTCGTCGAGCGAGGCCACTGAGTCTCATGGGGGCTGCCATATTTGCCATGACTATTTGTGATTCCTTAACATAAGCTGATCTAGGAACCCTAATAGTATGTAACTTAAACAAGAAATTCTAGTTTTCAGATTCAAGACGAATAAGTCTGCGACGTTATATACTGCCGAATAAATTTTTTGAGGAAATAAAATGCGAGCAATTTCTTGCTGGACCAGACTGGCGTTGCTGGTTTGTGTACTGATGGCCGTCACGGGCTGTGGACAAAAAGGTGATCTTTACTTGCCGGAAGGCCAGACTAATTTAATCGCGGCAGGGTAAGGTAATAATGAACTATTTTGATTATCAGGCGGGCACCTTGCACGCAGAGAATGTGCCGGTTGATAAAATTGCGGAGCAATATGGCACGCCAGTCTATATTTATTCTCGTACCGCTGTGGAAAACCACTGGAAGGCCTTTGATGAGGCTTTTTCGGCCTATCCTCACCTTGTCTGTTATGCCGTGAAAGCAAACTCTAACCTTGCTGTGTTAAATGTGCTGGCAAAACAAGGCTCTGGTTTCGATATTGTCTCCATGGGGGAATTAGCGAGAGTGCTAGCTGCTGGCGGTGATCCCGCGAAAACCGTATTTTCTGGTGTCGGCAAAACGGAGCAGGAAATTGAATATGCATTGCAACACGGTATACGTTGCTTCAACGTAGAATCGATTCCTGAACTTGATCGTATTAATGCAGTGGCTGGTCGTCTAGGCAAAAAAGCACCTGTGTCAATTCGAGTCAATCCTGATGTCGATGCACAAACGCATCCTTATATTTCAACAGGACTGAAAGAAAATAAATTTGGTATCGCTATTGAAGATGCACGTGAGGTATATCGTTCTACGCAAGCCATGCCGCATTTGAATGTGGTTGCGGTGGATTGTCATATCGGTTCGCAACTGACTTCTGTTTCGCCTTTTGTGGATGCATTAGAGCGTGTTTTATCGTTGATTGATGAACTTGCTGAAGATGGTATTGAGATTAAACATCTGGATATTGGGGGCGGATTGGGTATCCATTATCGCGATGAGACACCACCTACACCTGCAGAATATGCACAAGCGCTGGCACCGTTATTAAAGGACCGTGAGCTGGAGATTCTATTGGAGCCAGGACGTGCAATTGCTGGCAATGCAGGCATTTTATTAACAAAAGTAGAATTTATTAAGCCAACAGAAGCGAAATGTTTTGCGATTGTTGATGCGGCTATGAATGATTTGTTACGTCCTGCACTTTATCAATCATGGCAAAATATCCAAACAGTCAAACAACATTCTCATACAGAAGTGGTCAGCTATGACATAGTAGGTCCTATCTGTGAAACAGGTGACTTTTTGGGTAAAGATCGTGAGCTGGCGATTGATCAGGGCGATTTATTAGCTATTCGTTCGGCGGGGGCTTATGGTTTTGCCATGAGTTCAAATTACAACTCTCGTCCACGAGCCGCAGAAGTGATGGTAGAGGGTGATAAGGTTCACCTTGTTAGAGAACGTGAAACGATTAATGATCTATTCGCTGGCGAGCATGTTATACAGGCATAAATGATGTTGAAATTCAGCAAAATGCATGGTTTAGGCAATGATTTCATTGTGATTAATGCCATACAGCAAAAAGTAGAACTGACCACTGAGCAGATTCGTTTTATGGCGGATAGGCATTTTGGTATCGGTTGTGACCAGCTTTTGCTGGTTGAAAAAGCATCATCATCAGATGTGGATTTTCGTTACCGGATTTTTAATGCGGATGGTGGTGAAGTTTCACAATGTGGAAATGGTGCGCGTTGTTTTGCTCGCTATGTCCGTGATTATGGTTTAACAACCAAAGATACCATTGCTGTAGAGACCGCTTCAGGCATCATTTATCCGACAATCCAGACTGATGGACTGGTCAGCGTTGATATGGGTAAACCCGTTTTTGCACCGGAAAAAGTGCCGTTTATTGCTGAATCAGAAGCGCTTACCTACCTGATCGATGTCCCGGATTACGATAAAGTCGAAATTGCCAGCGTCTCAATGGGTAATCCGCACGCAGTGATGCTGGTGGACAATGTCGACACTGCTGCGGTAGAAAAAATAGGTCCTGCCATGGAGTCTCATACACGTTTTCCAGAACGTGTGAATGTTGGCTTCATGCAACTTGTGAACTCAGAAACGATTCGGTTGCGTGTTTTTGAGCGTGGTTCGGGTGAAACGACAGCTTGTGGTACAGGGGCTTGTGCCGCAGTCGTAACGGGGATTCGCCGAGGATTATTAGCCAGAGATGTGACTGTCTCTTTACCAGGAGGGCAGTTGCACATTAGCTGGCCAGATGAAAATGCCTCTGTATGGATGACCGGCCCTGCAGAGCATGTATTTGACGGAGAAATTGCGTGGTCGACACTACAACAGATTTAACACTGGAACAGATTGAACAGTATTTAGAGGCCCACCCCGATCTGTTTCTTGAGCAGCCTCATCTGCTAGAGTCGCTGAACCTTAACAGCTCTCCGGAAGGGACGATTTCCCTTGCCCAGAGACAAACTCAACGTTTACAAGAGAAAAACCAACAGTTAAATGAGCAGTTACATGCTCTGATAGACAATGCACACAGTAATGCTGCGCTAGAAAAGCGTGTACATAATTTATGTTTAAGTGTCATGGATGCGGTGGATTTGGCCGATCTGATTAACTTAATCCAGACCGAGCTAAAACAGGAGTTTGCAGCGGATGATGTTGCGCTAAGACTGTTTTATCAGGGGCAGCACAAACTTGATTTGCCTCAGGTTGCAGCAAATGTGTCACAGCTTCATGCTGATGATAAAAAACTACGTATTTTTGATAATTTGTTTACCAAACAGGAACCCGTGTGTGGTCGACTGACAAAAGCACAGAAAGGGCTATTGTTTGATGAGCGCGCAGAGGCAATTAACTCTGTTGCCTGCCTGCCTTTAGGGCATCAACCTTGTGCGGGCTTATTGGCCATTGGCAGTGTTGATGCTAACCGGTTTCACGCGGATATGGCCACCGATTATCTGAGTTTTTTAGGTGAAGTGGTGATGCGAGTGATTAGACAACATACTCACCAACAGCATGCGCAATGAGATAATCAATCCGATAGACGATTTTCTCGACAATTTGTCGTTGCAGCGTCGTCTGTCGGAGCATACGGTGAGTAACTATCGCCGGGACTTGCTCCAGCTTGCTGAATATGTCGAGCAACAAAACATCTCAGACTGGACCGTGCTTAAATCCAGTCAGCTCAGACAGTTCATTGCTTTTTTGCATAGAAAAGGACTGTCTGGCCGGACCATCCAGCGAATGTTGTCTTCGATACGTTCCTTTTATCAATTTCTTATCAAATTTGGTTTGGCTGAGAGTAATCCGGCTAAAGCGGTTCAAGCCCCAAAAAGTGAAAAAAGATTGCCATCAACATTGGATGTTGATCAGATGAATGCCTTACTGGACAACACACGTCCCGATACCTTTGTCGCAGCAAGAGACAGAGCCATAATGGAATTGTTTTATTCCTCAGGCTTACGTTTAGCCGAGCTGGCTGCACTGGAATTACGAGATATCGATTTTGGTGATCATTTGGTTCATGTCACCGGTAAGGGGAATAAAGACCGTGTCTGTCCTTTCGGTGGCAAAGCCTTGGCAGCACTGAAGGACTGGTTAGATAAACGCGATCAGCTGGGTTTTTTTGACCAGCCAGCCGTGTTTATTACCCAACAAGGACGACGTTTAGGGGTACGTTCCATCCAAAAACGATTGAGCTACTGGGGTAAAAAACAAGGGATTTCTGATCGTGTTCACCCACACAGATTAAGACATGCTTTTGCTTCGCATATGCTTGAAGCCAGTGGTGATTTACGTGCGGTGCAGGAGTTGCTCGGGCATGCCGATATCAGTACGACACAGATTTATACTCATGTGGATTTTCAGCATCTTGCTAAGGTGTATGATTCGGCTCATCCGCGAGCGAAAAAGCGTTCAGACTCCTAAATATAATCACTATTTATCGTCTAAGTCTGACTTTATAAATAAAATCCAATTTAACATCAGTTGCTGACTAGTAATATTATTTTGAGTTAATCGCCGTACATTTACATTGATATCGCTGCCGCAAGGCATTCATTTATTTTGCATGCCCAAAATAAACGAACCAAACAAAAGGGCACCCGATATTGCCTTTTCTCTAAAAATTCACTGCATTTTATGGCGTGGACACCAACTCGCTGCGCTCAAACACGTGCCCACTTAATCCATAAAATACAGCGAATTTTTAGCGGCAATAGACGGGAAAATGGGGCTTTTCTAATCCCCCGTTTGTGCTGACGAGGAGTGACATTTATTCAGGTCTGAGGGAGGCTAGTGTTTGATTCGTGGCATCCATGCCACTCACCCTTTGGGCGCCATCGGCGTCCAAATTTGTTCCAGACAAATTTGTGAGCGTAGCGAGTTTTAGCCGACCGCCTGAATCAATGTTATGACGAGTGAAGCCGCAGGCCAGCACTGTGGAGTGCCCTAGGGTTGTTAGGGAAATGGGCAAACATTTCCCTGACTCGCCATTAAGGCGAAAACTAGAAGAGCTTTAATTAGGCAAATAAAACTTAATGTGCCTGCTCCCAGTTATCACCCACACCAATCCCGACTTCCAGCGGCACTTTTAATTCTGCAGCCTTAATCATAAAGTCTTCGATAGTGTTTTTTGCCATATCAAGCTGGTCTTTCGGTACTTCAAACACTAACTCATCGTGTACTTGCATGATCATTTTGATGCCAGTATCGGCGTTAGATAACCAAGTATGGATATCAATCATGGCGCGTTTGATGATGTCAGCAGCGCTACCCTGCATCGGGGCATTAATCGCTGTACGTTCGGCATATTGGCGGCGCATACCATTACTGGAGTTAATTTCTGGTAGGTACAGACGGCGTCCAAAGATGGTTTCAACATAACCCTGATCTTTGGCCTGCTGGCGGGTGTTATCCATATACTGACGAACACCGGGGTAACGTTCAAAATACACATTCATATAGTCCGCAGCCTGATGACGCTCGATGCCGAGTTGACGGGAAAGGCCGTGAGCTGACATGCCATAAATCAGGCCAAAATTAATGGCTTTAGCGCTGCGACGTTGATCGCTGGTGACTTCTTCTAATGCGACGCCAAATATTTCTGAAGCGGTATGGCGGTGAATGTCTTCACCATTGGCAAAGGCATTGAGTAAGCTTTTATCACCTGATAAGTGCGCCATAATTCGCAGTTCAATTTGTGAATAATCCGCTGCCAATAAAACATAACTATCAGAAGCAACAAAGGCTTCACGAATGCGGCGACCATTCTCACTACGAATAGGAATATTCTGTAAATTGGGATCCGATGAGGATAATCGTCCAGTAGCGGTGACGGCCTGATGATACGAAGTGTGTACTCGCCCACTGGATTTATTGACCTGCAATGGCAGCTTGTCGGTATAAGTGGATTTCAGTTTGCTGAGTCCACGGTATTGCATAATGATTTGTGGCAGTTCATAACCTTCATCTGCTAATTCTTGTAAGACTTCCTCTGCCGTTGATGGCTGACCTTTAGGCGTTTTCTTTTTCACGGGTAATTGCTGTTTCTCGTAAAGAATTTCCTGCAATTGTTTTGGTGAACCCAGATTAAATTTCTGACCAGCAACGGTGTATGCCTGTTCTTCGAGATCGGCAATTTGTCTGGCCATATTGTCGCTTTGTTGTTGCAGCATCCAGATATCAATATTGACGCCATTACGTTCAAGTGTATTCAATACTGGCAATAATGGCATTTCCAGCTCTTTATAGACCTTGGCGAGAGAAGGAATCTTTTCAATTTTTGGCCAGAGTGTCTGATGGAGTTGTAAGGTGATATCAGCATCTTCAGCCGCATATGGCGACGCTTGTTCTATGCCAATTTCATTGAAGGTAAGCTGTTTTTTACCCTTGCCGGCAATGTCTTCAAAGTGAATGGTGTCTCGGCCCAGATATTTTTGCGCTAAGGAATCCATATCATGTCGTGTGGCCGTACTATCAAGCACGTAGGACTCGAGCATGGTGTCATGAGCAATCCCTTGCAGGTCAATGCCATGGTTGAGTAAAACATGTCGATCGTATTTCAGATTTTGGCCGACTTTGAGGTGCTTAGGGCTTTCGAGTAAGGGTTTGAGATCATGCATAATTTCATCAAAGTCCAATTGGTCTGGTGCGCCTGGATAGTCATGTTTTAACGGTAAATAAGCGGCTTCACCTGCTTTCACGGCAAACGACACACCGACAATTCTGGCATCAAGATAATCAAGACTGGTGGTTTCCGTATCAAAAGCAAATAAATCGGCTTTTTGCAGTTTGTCTAACCAGGCCTGCCATTGCTGTTGTTCAAGAATCGTTTCGTAATGTTGCTCAGTGGTGTTTTTACTTGCTTCTGCGATAGCATCGTTACCTGATATGGAGGCACTTTCAGACGATTGTAATTCGCTTATCCAACTGCGGAATTCCAGTTTTTTAAACAATTCAAGCAGTGCTTCAGTGTCTTGAGGCTGATTTTTAATGTCTTCAAGATGAATATCTAATTCAACATCACATTTTATTGTGGCGAGTTGATAACTTAGATCAGCCATTTCTTTATTTTCAGCCAGTTTTTCCGGCATTTTTTTCGCACCGCGAAAATCAAGCTCACGAACCGCTTCCAGATTGGCGTAAATATCTTTCAGGCTGCCTAGGTTTTGTAACAGACTCAATGCCGTTTTTTCACCGACACCGGGCACACCGGGAATGTTATCCACCTTGTCGCCCATTAATGCCAGAAAGTCGATAATCAGTTCTGGTGGCAGACCAAACTTTTCTTTCACACCTTCGATATCTAGCACGGTTTCTGTCATGGTATTCACCAGTGTGACATGCTGGTTAACCAACTGCGCCATATCTTTGTCACCCGTACTGATCACAACATCCAGGCCTTTTTCAGTGGCCTGACGTGCAAATGTGCCAATGACATCATCTGCCTCGACCCCATCAATGACCAGTAGTGGCAGGCCCATCGCTTTAATAATGTCGTGTACAGGCTGCACTTGCGAACGTAAGCCATCCGGCATCGGCGGACGCTGCGCCTTATATTCAGCAAAAAGTTCATCACGGAAGGTTTTGCCTTTCGCATCAAAGATGACGGCAATTGGACTATTGGGATAATCGGCCAGTAATCGACGTAACATTGCGGTCACGCCTCTGACAGCCCCAGTTGGTTCACCGGCGGAGTTTCGGAGATCGGCTTTGAACATGGCATGAAATGCGCGATAAAGGTAAGAAGAACCGTCGACCAGAACGAAAGGGGCAGATTGACTCATAAGTTATAACGACCAATTGGATAATAGGGAACAGACTGCTTTTCTCCAAGCAGCGGAAATGCTATCTTTAGTGCCAAATGACACGGAGCATCCACATGTTTAACAAATTCGCTATTGTATGCGCAGTTACCCTGGTAATGACAACCCAAGTTTGGGCAGATGAAAAATCAGTGATGGAAAAACCACCTGTGATTCCTGAGCCATTACAAAGCGGTGAAAGCATGGAGCCCGATATTAATATTATTCAGGAAGATGACCGTACGGTTGAAGAATATCGTATGAACGGTCAACTTTATATGATTAAAGTCACGCCATCTATCGGCAAACCTTATTACTTGATGGATTCTGATGGTGACGGTTCTCTGGAGACAAAAAGCTTTGAGCTGGACTCTGGTGCCGTGCCAAACTGGATTCTATTGGAGTGGTAAGTCGTTTATTTATCTGAGTTCTTTTAATGTCAGTTTATACTGAAGTCGAGCGCGACGATTTAGTCGCGTTTCTAAGTGATTATTCGGTCGGAGAATTGGTGTCCTATCAGGGCATCAGTGACGGCATCGAGAATACCAATTATTTTGTCACCACAAGCAAAGGTGAGTATGTGCTCACTTTATTTGAGCAACACACCTTTGGTGAGTTAGCGTATTTTCTAGATGTGATGACGTTTTTCTACATGAACGACATTCCTTCTGCCCATCCTGAAGCGGATAGTCAGGGGCATTATCTCAAAAAATTGTGCGGTAAACCCGCGGCTTTAGTTGTGCGATTACCTGGTAGAGGTGTCAATGCCACCGCCACCATTGAACAATGCGCACAAATTGGTGCTGTGATGGCTGATATGCATTTAGTTGGACAGTCGTTTCAATCACGACGGCCTTCTGAACGCGGCCCTGAGTGGCGGCAGCAAACGGCACAACAGCTATTGCCTCAGTTGGATGATGAAAGAACGAGCATATTGGAAAATGAACTTGCTCATCAGCAAGGTTATGCGACGTTAGGTCTCCCTGAAGGGGTTACGCATTCAGACTTGTTTCGTGACAATGCTTTATTTGAAGGTAACAAACTAAGTGGCATTATCGACTTTTACTTTGCCAGTGATGAATATTTACTTTATGACTTGGCTGTTGCCGTTAATGACTGGTGTGTCGGTGAGGATGGTTTACCCGAAGCCACACGTTATCAGTCGCTTATGACACACTACCTGCAGAAAAGGGCATTAACAGAATCTGAGCAGGCTAACTGGAATATGGTTTGTCGGGCAGCAGCACTGCGTTTCTGGCTGTCTCGATTACAGGATCAACTCTTTCCCCGTGAAGGTGAGCTGACTCAAATTAAAAACCCGGATGCGTTTTTATCCATTCTCAAGTATCACCGTGAGCATCCTCTAACGCTGGATTTTAACTAAACAGCTGATGCGCGTTCTGATAATTAAACTGACTTCAATGGGCGATCTGATGCATGCTCTGCCGGCGCTCACTGATGCCGCTCAAGTATTCCCAGATATTGAATTTGATTGGGTGGTTGATAGTGCTTTTGCCGCCGTACCGCAGTGGCATCCTCGTGTAAAACGTGTCATCACCACATCACATCGGCGCTGGCGTCAGAATTGGTTCGGTCATTTGTTCAATGGCGAGATTGGACATTTTTATAAAGCATTAAATCTCGATGACTATGACCTTGTGATTGATATGCAAAACAATCTGAAAAGTGCGTTGGTCAGCCTGTTAAGAAAGGGCCCTGTTGCGGGTCTGGATAAATACAGTTGTCGTGAGAAGCCAGCTTATCTAGCCTACCGTCATAAAATCAATGTGAATCCTAACCAACACGCGGTTGAGCGTATGCGTCAGATCATGGCGAAAGCCCTTGATTATCCGCAGCCTGACACTGAGCCAGACTACGGTGTGGATTTAGCGCATTGCCAGTTGCCGCAATTAGCATTTGAGTTACCCAAAAAGTATGTGATGCTGGTTCACAATGCGAGCTGGTTAACTAAATTATGGCCAGTGCAACATTGGCAGGCGCTCACATTAAAAGCCGTTGAGGCTGGGTATTCTGTGGTGATTCCATCAGGGAATGATGAAGAGTATCAACGTGCATTGCAGATTGCCGCTGTGAGTGACCATGCTTATACCTTGCCCCGGTTACCACTTGATAATGTCGTGGCTATTATGCAAGGCGCAAAAGCGGCTCTCTGTAGCGATACTGGTCTTGCGCATATGGCCGCGATGATGGATAAACCGGCGATTACCTTATATGGCTCAACAGATACCCATCTGATTGGTACCGCCGGTCATAATCAGCAACACTTGATTACAGGAATGTCGTGTTCACCTTGTTATAAACGTCGTTGCCCTTTGCCAGAGGCGAAATCCGGTATGCCGGTGTGTATGGCTGAGATGCAACCAGACCAAGTCTGGAATAGACTCGCTGCCGTTTTACAAGCACAATAACGCCTCTGACTTCTATTCTGGCGTGATAAAACCGCATTATGAAATTTGATTTTCCTGAATTCCATCAAGCTCGCATTGCTGTTATTGGTGACTTGATGCTCGATCGTTTTTACTATGGCAAAGCTAGCCGTATTTCACCTGAAGCCCCGGTGCCGGTAGTGAATGTGGACCGCTTGGAAGATGTGCCGGGCGGCGCGGCTAACGTAGCCATGAATATTGCTTCGCTTGGTGCGCAATGCAATATTACGGGCATTACCGGTGCCGATGAAGCCGCCAATGTTCTCAAACAAAAACTTCATGCGGTGGGTGTGAATTGTCTGTTCCATCAAGCCGCTCATGCCTGCACAATTATCAAATCGCGAGTTATTAGCAGTCATCAACAACTGATTCGTCTCGACTTTGAAAAACGCTTTACTGAACAAGTGGCTCAGGATATGGAGCACTTAGCAGAGCATGTCACTGACAATGCGAAAGTGATTGTCCTGTCAGACTATAACAAGGGCACCTTAGCTCACCCTCAGTACTGGATTGAAAAAGCCAGAAACAAGCAAATTACCGTACTGGTTGATCCTAAAGGCGATGACTTTACTAAATATCGTGGCGCCGATCTGATTACACCGAATATGAGTGAATTTGAAGCGGTTGTCGGTGCAGTAGAATCAGAACAGGATCTTATCAGTAAAGCGCAGACGCTGATTAAAACACTGAATATTAAAGCGATTCTGATTACTCGTAGTGAACATGGTATGACGCTGGTTCAGGCGGAACAGCCGGAATTCCACTTACCCGCTATCGCCAAAGAGGTCGCCGACGTCACAGGTGCAGGCGATACCGTGATTTCAACATTAGCCACGGCATTAGCGGCTGGTGTAAGCCTTGAGCAGGCGGTGACATTAGCTAATGTGGCTGCCAGTATTGTTGTCACAAAACTAGGAACCTCTACGGTCAGTGAACCTGAGCTGCGTCAGGAATATGAACGTCATCAGGGCATTAACAACACGGATCACTGTATTGGTGGTGCGGTCACGGTCGAACAGTTAAAAATGGCGGTAGAACAAGCCAAAAAACGTGGTGAGAAAGTCGTATTTACCAATGGCTGTTTTGATATTTTGCATGCCGGACATGTGACTTATCTACAGCAGGCCAGAGCATTGGGTGACCGCCTGATTGTTGCTATTAATACCGATGAATCAGTTACAAAATTAAAGGGTGAAGGCCGCCCAATTAATACTGCAGACAGACGCTTAACGGTGCTTGCCGGACTGGCGGATGTGGACTGGGTGACCTGTTTCCCCGGTGATACACCAGAAGAGTTATTGCGCCTGATTCAACCAGACATTCTGGTGAAAGGGGGCGACTACGACAAACAAGGTGTCGTTGGCTGGGAAATCGTTGAAGCTTACGGCGGTGAAGTCAAAGTGATGGGGCTGGTGGAAAACTGCTCAACGACGGCTATAGTGAATAAAATATCAGGCAAGTGATATATGTCCTATGAATGACTTAGTACTGAATATTTTTATAAGCATCATAGTCGGTGTCCTCGCAGGAATTCACTCTGGAATAGTAGTTTCAAGAATGGCTAAATTTGAGGAGATAAGAAATCAAGTAAAGAAAATCATACTTGGTATAGATTTCATTCAAGAAAGCCATGAAATTAAGTTTTTCATAAAAAAAGATATCACTGAGTTGTCAGCTTTATCATCAGATTTGTATGCAATGAAACATCCAAAATCTGCAGATTCAGTGGCTCGATTATTCCAAGAAATTAATGAATATATCCACAACTATAAGTCATTAAACGCTACTGAAACCATGAACCAGGTCTATACACAGTGGCAAAGAGAATGTCGTCAATTAAGGCCTAATTACAGAGTTATTTTTAGTCTTAGACTTTGGGTTTAATATTTAAATTAAAGCCTTAATAGCTTTATGTACATTGTCACGCAGATGGTCAGGGTTAATCGTACCGATAATCACACTACTGACTGCTGGTTCATTAAAGATAAAGTCGAAGTTTGCCTGAACATTATCATCGGCTGAATTTTTTGCAAGATGACCGCTGCCCAAAGCCTTTTTAATAAAAATGCCTTTATTAAGTTTGGCGGCTTGTTCAATCACCGACCGTTCTTCCTGATATTGCAGATTATGCATCACCATGGCGATATCGGACTGTTCCAACGTTAATAGACCGCCTGTGACGGTCTTAGTCGACATGCCACTGGCGCGAATCCAGCCGCGTTGTTTTAAGTCAGCTAAGACTTCCAGCGCACCATGATGACGAATAATCTGTTCATCATTGCCATCAGAGTGAATCAATACAATATCTAATTCATCTCGCTGCAGGGTTTTTAAACTGTTTTCAATGCTTTTCATCAGTGATTCAGGGGTGAAGTCATAATGCGATTCACCTGTTTCTGCATCAAAATATTCACCGGCTTTGGTGGCAATGATCCACTCGCGCCGGACTTTTTTTAATAACTGTCCGAGACGTTGTTCACTGCGTCCATAAGCCGGTGCCGTGTCAATCAGATTGATGCCGGATTCCCAGGCTTGTTCAAGTAATGTCATCACTTGTTCATCATCAGGAATCTGAAAACCATCAGGATATTTCACTGCTTTATCACGACCGATTTTAACGGTGCCCATCCCCAGTGGGGATACGCTTAGTCCAGTATCCGCTATCGGATTTCTTCGTTCTAAATAGGTCATCAGAATGCTCTGTCCCATAACGGTTTAGCGATTTCTGGATGAGGAAAGTCAGGATTGTCGTATGTCTGTTTTTCTATGGAGTCGACATTAATCGCTTTCAGTACCTGATCGGCTAAATCAGGTGCCAAGGCTAATTTGGTTGGCCAGCAAATATGAATATTCTGTTGTGAATCAATAAAGGCATTATCCGGCCGAGTCAGACTGGATTGTTTGGGCTCAGCCCGGTTAACGGCATGTGTTGCCCAATCCAGATCTGGGAGTTTAAACCAGGGCAGAATATTGTTGAGTAGTTGCTGCGCTTCAGCAATCAAATCATTCCGGGATTTACCGACACCTTCTTCGGCAATATTACCGCCGATGTACCATACGGTCTCGCCTTGTTGTGTTTTATGGCTGGAAATCGTTGCTATCGGCTTGGAACCACTTCCCAGGCTATGAGCATAGATCGTTGGTAATGGCTGAGTTGAGTCATGACTTTTGCATAACACCATCTGCAAGGGGCGACGTTGCATCGCAGGCTGTTTGATACCTAATGATTGCAGCAGGGCTTCATTGCCTTCGCCTGCGGTCAAAACAAACTGCTTTGCATGGATTGTCATATCACCAATCTGAACCGTTTCTACTTTTTGCCCTGTGCGCTGCCAATGATATTGACGGTCTTTAGGTACTAAAAGCATACGTGAGTGCCACTTTTCAGTGATCTTTGTTAGCAGACTTGGAATATCTAACACAGGCTCATCAAGCTGATAGAGCGTGCCTTTAAAGCCGGTATCCTGAAATAATGCCGGTGCCTCGCGTTTCTCTACCCGTTGCATCCGACTACTTAAAGCTTTGCTGGCAAAAAACGACACCATTTTTGAGGACAGCTTGTCTTTAGACCATAACAATTGATGATCCGCCAGTTTTCTCACTGAGCGGAGATCAATATCACCTTCACCATTTAATGCGCTTTTCCAACGGGCAGGCATGGTGCTAATGACCTGCGCGGCTTTGGATAACACACCATTAAGGGCATATTTACTGCCACCATGAATAATGCCCTGTGAGCTGAGAGTTTGTCCTTGGCCAATGTGTCCGTGTTCCAGCAAGATGGCGTGAATACCCATATCGTTAAGGCGATGATGAAGCCACAGGCCAGCAATACCTGCGCCGATAATGACAACATCGGTGTTAAGTGTGGTTTGCGTCATGAATAAATTTAGTCTGTTTCGTCGAGGGTTTCACACAGCCAGTGACCGATCAGAATATGTCCTTCCTGTACGCGTGCCGTTTCTTTGACTGGGACGGCAATACATTCATCAGCTATTTCAGCTAATTGCCCGCCACCTTCACCAGTAAACGCACAGCTCCAAATGCCCATTTCTTTTGCGGTTTTAATACCGTTAATGACATTACCGCTATTACCGGATGTGGATAAACCAATCGCAATATCACCCGGACGGCCTAAAGCAGCAATTTGGCGATCAAATACGGTATCAAACTGATAATCGTTACTGTGAGCAGTCAGAATAGACGTATCTGTTGTTAAGGCGATGGCACCATAGGGACGACGATCTTTGTGATAACGAACCACAAATTCGGCAGCTAAATGTTGCGCATCAGACGCGCTGCCACCATTGCCAAAGAACAGAATTTTATTGCCTTGTTTCACACAGCTTGCAATACGAGCAGCAAGTGCTGTGACTTGTGGTTCAAGTGCAAACAGACTTTCGATCATCGCCTGATGGCGTGTGATGGTGGCTTTAAATGACACGGCTTCCCCTTAAACTGGTGTAGTGATGATAACATCTCACTTTTTGACATCGACAGTTTAACAAAATTCAGACTGACTGGCGGTTTTAAGCCATAACTGAGTTTGACTGAATCACATCATAAAACTGAATGAAAACATACACTCTCTATCTACGTGAAGAATTAGCTGACGCCTGGCAGGATAAAGCCATATTTATCTGGTTACAGACCATGCCGGGTGAGATTTTTCGTGATAAAGAGGGGCGGCGAACATTACGTTTTGAGGTAGGGCAGCGCAGCTATTTTCTTAAATATCATCAGGGCGTTGGCTGGGCTGAAATTGTAAAGAACCTGCTGTCATTACGTTTGCCGATCATCAGTGCCCGTAATGAATGGCAGGCGGTGCAGTTTTTACAGTCTCATGATCTGGATACAATGACCCTAGCCGGTTACGGTGAAAAAGGCTGGAATCCGGCGAAGCGTCATTCATTTGTGATTACCGATGATTTAACCGACACGATGAGTCTGGAATATCTGGGCCAACAGTGGCGAAATACGCCGCCATCATTCACAAGTAAATACCAGTTAATTCAGAAGTTGGCCCATATCGCAGGGACTATGCATAAAAATGGCATGAACCATCGGGATTTTTATCTTTGTCATTTTTTGTTGGATAAGTCATTTGCTGAGACGAATATTTATCAGCCAACAATGCCAATCTATCTTATCGATCTTCACCGTGCTCAGATCCGACAAAAAGTCCCGCGTCGCTGGCAAATAAAAGATCTGGGTAGCTTATACTTCTCGGCTTATGCCGTGCCGCTGACACAACGTGATTTATTTCGGTTTATCAAAACTTACACTCAGCTACCTTTGCGTGAGGCATTAACCCAACAGGCTGATTTGTGGCAGCAGGTTAAACAGCGGGCAGATACCTTATATGCTGAATAAAATGTCAGTTATCAATGCCATCATCAATCCTGTAACTCGGCCTGAGCTGTATTTTGAGTTACAGCTGCAGCAGCAAACGTTTCAATGCCAGCAGGTTCTTCGTGATTTGCCTGGGCGCCGTTTAGTGATTAAGGCATTAGACAGTGCTGGAAAGGCTGTAATCATTAAACTTTTCGCGAGTGAAGGCAAAGCGCAGAAAGACTTTCAGCGAGAAATTCAGGGTATTAATGCGGTAAAAGATAGTGAGGTAAACACGCCGGCATTATTAGCGACGGTTAAGGAAGCTCATGGTTCTGCACTGATATATCAATTTATTGAAAACAGTCAGCGTTTTCAGCTTGGTGATTCATCTCCAGAACGTTTGAAATTGTTATCAACGTTAATGTTGACTCTGCATCTGGATGGGCTTTATCAAGACGATATTCATCTTGATAATCTATTACTCAATGGTCATCAACTTGTGCTGCTTGACCTGGGTTCTGTTAAACAATCAAACGATGGCAAGGCACTTGATAAGGACACCAGTTTAACCAATCTGGCGCGACTCATTGCTCAATTCTCACTACAGGAACACATGACACTAAAACCACTGATCGAGATGTATTATCACGGTCGTGGCTGGGAATACACTGAGGATGAACAGCAGCAGTTTACAACAAGGCTGGAAAAGGTTTGGCAAAAAAGAAAGTCACAGTATCTTAAGAAGTGCTTTCGCCCATGCACGATGACCTTTTATCAACAGAACTTTCGCTGGCAGGTCGCTGCCAAACGTGAATTCTGGCAACAAAGTCAGATTCAGTCAGTTGACGATATTGAAGCATTATTCACTGATGCACAGATATTAAAGGCCGGTAATACCGCTACGGTGATACGCACTCAGATGGGCGGCCTTGATGTTGTGATTAAACGTTACAATATTAAAAGTCTTGGTCATGCACTTAGCCGTTGCTGGCGACCAAGCCGAGCTGCTATATCCTGGCGTAATGCAAACTTACTGATGTTTATGGGCATTCCGACAACAATGCCTCTCGCTTTTATTGAGCAGCGCTTTGGTCCATTGAGACGTATAGCTTATTTTATTAGTGAATATCGGGAGGCTGAGGAGTTGTTGGATGTCTATCAACAGCGAATGCCTATCGAGTCTGAAGTGCATCAGATTCAAAACATTTTCGCTGGCCTTGAAATAGCGCAGTTGGGTCATGGCGATATGAAAGCACAAAATTTGTTATTGGATACACAAGGCAAAGTCTGGCTAATCGATTTAGATGCCATGCGAGAATATACCAATAAAAAACAGGCAGTCATGGCTAACGTGCAAGATAAAAAACGCTTCCTGAAAAACTGGGAGAATCCTGAGCTGGAGGCTTTTTTCAGAGTGATGCTACAAAGACAAAAAATACGTTTATGAAATACGCTGTCTGTTTGTATAAGTATTTTCCTTTTGGCGGGCTCGCCCGTGATTTCATGAACATCATGCGCTGCTGTCTGCAAGCCGATGATACGGTCGATGTTTATGTTATGGAGTGGCAAGGGGAAGTGCCTAAGCCATTTAATGTGCAGATTATTGAGACTCATGGGTGGAGCAACCATGCCAGGTTGCAATCGTATATAGATCAGGTATTACCACAATTACATCAGGGTGCTTATGACCTGGTGATTGGTTTTAATAAAATGCCTGAGCTTGATGTCTATTATGCCGCAGACCCTTGTTATATTGACCGGATAAGGTCTCATCCTTTGCACGGGCTATTACAGTTTTCAGGGCGTGTGAAGTTTTATAAAGCCTGTGAAGAAGCCGTTTTTGGCAAACAGTCGAATACCGTATCTATGATGATTTCCGATGTGCAACAAACACTGTTCGAAGATCATTACGGCACACCAAAAGATCGTTTAGTCAGCTTACCTCCAGGGATTGACCGTGATAGAAAACGGCCACAAAATACAGAGCTTATTCGCCAGCAGGTGAGAGATGAGTTTAATATCTCGGCTGATGAGTGGTTACTGTTGATGGTAGGCACGGGCTTTAAAACAAAAGGTGTTGACCGGGCAATAGCCGCCTTGGCAAATTTACCGGATGCCATTAAACAACAAACTAAACTGATGATTATCGGCGATGGCGATAACCGTTATTTACAGCGTCAGGCCCAGCAATACGGTATTGATAAGCAAGTGAAGTTTCTTGGTGGGCGCTCTGATATTCCACGCTTTTTGCTGGCGGCTGACTTGTTAATTCATCCTGCCAGAAAGGAAAATACGGGGACGGTGATCCTGGAAGCCATGGTAGCAGGTCTGCCAAGCTTAGTTTCCGATGTATGTGGTTATACCAAACATGTGATTAGGGCCGATGCCGGTCTGGTTATTAAGAATGCCGATAGTGCACAGCAAACAGCCTTAGATCTTGTTGAAATGTTAGATAAACATAAATTACAACAATGGTCTGAGCACGCTTTGCACTATGCTGCGACGGAAGATTTGTACAGTATGCCGCAACAGGCAGCCGCAGTGATTAGGTCACAGGCAAAACAAAAAGGAAAAAACAATGACAACAACGGTCTTGGTTACCGGCGGTGCAGGATATATTGGTTCGCATATTTGTGTAGTGTTATTGGAAGCGGGCTTTGAAGTCGTGGTCGTGGATAATCTTAGTAATAGCTCCTCTGTAGCGATTGATAGGGTCGGCCAGATTACAGGGAAAAAAATCGCCTTTTACAAAGCAGATTGTCGGGATAAAGCGGCTTTACAAGGTATTTTTAATAGCCATCCTATTGATGCCGTCATTCATCTGGCAGGATTAAAAGCCGTGGGTGAGTCCTGTGCTTTTCCTTTGATGTATTACCAAAATAATCTGGATGCCACCTTTGTTTTATTAGAGGTGATGCAGCAATTTTCTGTGAAAAATTTTGTATTCAGTTCATCAGCCACCGTCTATGGCGATCCTGCTTCAATGCCCGTAAATGAAACGTTTCCGACTTCGGCAACGAATCCTTATGGCCGTACCAAACTGATGATAGAAGAAATTCTGGCAGATATGGTCAAGGCGACGCCAGATCAACTTAGTGTGGTGTTATTACGTTACTTTAACCCAGCTGGTGCACACGAGTCTGGTCTTATTGGTGAAGATCCCAGTGCTATTCCAAATAATCTGATGCCTTATGTCACGCAAACAGCCATTGGTAAAAGAGAGTGCTTATCCGTTTTTGGAGGCGACTATGACACCGTTGATGGCACAGGTGTTCGAGACTATATTCATGTGATGGATTTGGCTCGGGGACACCTTGAGGCGCTGAACTGGCTGGAATCGGATGCGACAGCACCCTGCTGTAAAGCGGTGAATCTGGGCACGGGGCAGGGATACAGCGTACTTGAAGTGATCGCTGCTTTTGAACAGGCATCGGGCAAGCAAGTGAATTATAAAATTGTCGACCGCCGTGCGGGAGATGTGGCAATTAATTATGCCGATCCGGCCTTAGCAAAATCACTATTGGGATGGACCGCTGAGAAAACACTGGATGATATGGTGACGGATGCCTGGCGCTGGCAAAGTCAAAACCCTAATGGATATGGCGATGCTTGAATTATCGGCCGCTACATTAGTCGGAAAAGGATTACATAGAGAAGTCCATGTCCATCCTGACGATGATTCAAAATGTGTGAAGGTCGTTGTTTTACGGGGTGAGGAAGAGACTCGTCGAGAACAGGCTTATTATCGGTTCCTGCAGCGCCGAAATATTGATTGGATCAGCTTACCGCAGTTTTACGGTAACGAAGAAACGAATATGGGGCCTGGCGCTGTCTTCGATTTAATTCGTGATGATGATGGGCAAGTGTCCAAAACTTTGGCGTTTTATCTGGATAATCTGAGCTCGACACCAGAGTTAGTCGAATCCATTGGTCAGGCGCTGATTAAATTGAAGTGGGACTTGCTAGAGCAGAATATTATTACCATGACGCTTAAGCCTAAAAATATGGTTTTGCAGTTGCGAAACGACGGCGTGAGATTTTTGATTATCGATAATATAGGTAACTCGGACATCGTACCGATTAGTAGTTATGTTCGTTTTTTCGGCAGAAAGAAAATTGAACGGAAATGGGGAAAGTTTAAAGGTTTATTATCAAAGAAGTTTACTAACCAATCGAACACGAAGAAAATTATTTCCAATATATAAAAATCAAGATAGGGACATTGGTACGTGACTGAGAAAAAAATCTTAATTCTGGATGGAATTGGTGGGGCTACCCTTGGCCGAGACATTCATGCTTGTATCGACAATTCAGAATATTATGATTTAGCGAAACTAAAACAGATCAATTTATATAAGCCTCGCTCAGCTCTGGCAAAAGTAAAACGAAAATTTTCAGAGAAGAAGAGTTTTTATTACTTACCCAAAAAAGCCTTATCGTCGTTTTTAACAGTGCTTGATGAGGTGAAACCTGAAGTTATTTTTGTTATAGGTTTTGTGTATCGTTTTATTAATCCCGAACAGCTTAAAGATATTGCAAAATCTAGAAATATAGAACTCTATTTGTACGATACTGATAGCTGTAACCTCTACACAAAACGTCGAGAGTTTATATATTTTATTGAGAATGAGGTGCGTATTTATGACCGAGTCTTTTCATTCTCAAAAGTAGTGACAGAGTTTTTCAATCGCATGGATATCGATGCGATATTTTCACCTTTTGGGGCTAACCTTATTGAACGGCAATCAGGAAAGTTTCAGCATGAAGTGTTATTTGTTGGCAGTGCCGATCTTAGACGTTGTTTTATGCTGGAGCATATTGTTGATTATGTCTCGATAAAAGGTGCTCGTTGGGGGCGTAACGAAGCCATCTTATCCAAGAAACTGCAAGAAAAAATAGATGATAAACCTGTGTGGGGAGAGGCTTTACATCAGCATCTAATGGGGTCAAAGATAGTATTAAATATCACTAGAGGACCATTTTATGCGGCTGAAACGGGAGTTAATCTGAGGATTTTTGAAGCAATGGCTGCAGGGTGTTTTGTGCTGACAGATTACTGTGATGAAGTTGCCGAGTTATTCGACATCGGTCTGGAAATTGAAACATTCAAGGGTTCAAAAGAACTGGTAGAGAAAGTCGCTTATTATTTAAGTAATGATGAAGCCCGTTTAGCCATAGCTAAACGGGGACAACAGAAAATACGTCAACAGTTCACTTGGGATAAACGTACCCAGCATATGTTGAGTTATATGGGTTGATGATCATCTTTAGTAATTAAGATATCTTCCATGACTAAGTATTCTAAGTCTGAGCCAAAGAACATATTTAATGCATCTGTGGGGCTGCATACCATTGGCTCCCCACGACGATTCAGAGAGGTGTTTAAAACCACGCCATTACCGGTAAGCTTCTCCATTTCCTGAAGCAGTGAGTAATAACGAGGGTTGGTGGCCTTTGTAACAATCTGAGCACGGGCTGTTCCATCTTCATGTACGACTTCTGGAATGCGTGATTTCCAGCTTTCTGCCACATCAAACGTAAATGTCATATACGGACTAGGGTGATCCGTCTGTAGTATTTCTGGTGCGATTGTATCTAGCATACTCGGACAGAATGGACGCCAGCGTTCACGGTATTTGATTTGGGCATTAATTCTATCAGCAACCCCAGGATGGCTGGGTGAGCCGAGAATACTGCGGTTACCTAAAGCGCGAGGTCCGAACTCCATATGTCCCTGAAACCAGGAAACCGGATTACCATCAGCCAGAATTTTGGCTGTTTCTGCAGTAACATTAGTCATTCGTTGCCATTTGACTGGCTGCTCGTATTGCTCACATGCTTCAATACATTGTTCTGTTGTATACGCAGGTCCTAAGTAGACATGTTCCATTTTTTCTACTGGTACCCCCGCTAATTGTGAAGCATAGCTGGCCGCACCAATGGCCGTACCCGCATCACTTGCAGCCGGTTGTACAAACAGTTCTTTAACGCCAGGCATGGCGATAATACGTTGATTCAGTTTGACGTTTAATGCAACACCGCCTGCATAAGCAATTTTGCCGGTCTCTTTAATAATGTCACCGAGATAAAAATCAATGAGTTTTAAGGCTGTCTTTTCTAACAGATCTTGGATACTGGCGGCATAGTCGATGTAAGGCTCGTCTTTTTCATCACCTTCACGCATTGGCCCGAGCCATTCAATTAATTCAGGGCTGAAAAAGTAACCTTTGCCGTTCTTTTTGAAACGGCGGGTACCTACAACGTTCACTAGTTTTGTATTGACTTTGAATTCACCGTCTTTGTAGTCAATCAAGCGTGAAAAATCGAAACGTTTAGGATCACCGTAAGGGGCCATACCCATCACTTTGAACTCGCCATCCAGCATTTCAAAACCAAGGTATTCAGTCAGTGCTCCATAAACCCCACCAAGCGAATCCGGATCATAGAATTCTTTGACTTTATGAATCTTGCCATTTTCACCATAACCAAAGAACGTGGTGGCATATTCACCCTTACCATCGATACCGATAATGGCTGTTTTTTCTTTGAAACCGCTTAGATGGTAAGCACTGCTGGCATGAGCTAAATGATGTTCAACGGGAACAAATTTAACGCGTTTCGCACCGATACCTAGATCGTCTAATAACTTCATCACATTTCGGTGATTACGCCAATATCGACGATTGCCACTGAATAAGGCGGTAAGTGCTCGGTCTGGAGCATACCAATGACGTTTAGCATAATGCCAGCGGGCGGGTGATTTCAGGCCAATCTCGGCATAAGGGAAGGCCACAATATCAATCTGATCGGGACGAATACCAGCCTGTTCCAAACAAAATTTAGTTGCCTCGTAGGGCATTTTTCCTTTGGCATGCTTGTCACGTAGGAAGCGTTCCTCTTCAGCAGCAGCTACAAGCTTTCCATCAATATACAAAGCAGCGGAGGCGTCGTGATTTACCGCGCCAGACAAACCTAAAACGATCATGATGTGATATATGTCTTTGAGTTAAACAGTGTGTAAGTATATCGCATGCAGTCGGCCAACACGACTAATGACGTTTTGCTTTTTTGGGCTTAGCAAGCTTCTGTATAAGTTGTCTGGTTTTTTTAGATAACGGTTGCTCGTTGAAGTACTGCTGTAAAAAGAAAACGCGATCTTTCTTCGACCAGTCTTGATTAGCATGACGTTCTAATGTGCCCAGATCCCTCATCATCGATTGCCGTACGAACAATGTACGTTTCATTTTCTCCAAATCGATTATTTTTATATCCCAACCACTGCTGATTGGCTTGGCAAAAATATGTTTGGGATAAAGTGAGTTATGCTGAAAATGTGCCTGATGCATATCTGCTAACACATGGGCGACTGCTTTCAGCAACTGTTTACGAGATACACTTGATAGACTTAAAGGAGAAATGTTTTCCAGAGATTGGTAACCAGTCAGTTCTTTTGTTACTAGTATCGCCCTTGACTTGTCACATGAAAAATAGACGGGCTCGAGTGTCGGAATATGTTTTGCTGTCAGCCTGAGAATATTGTTATATTCCTTTTGAAAGGTATGAATGCCTTTTAGTGGATGACACCATGTTTTAGTGCGGTGATTCTCCTGACGTTTGATGAACACATCAACCGCGCCATTTGCTGTTTTCAATACATATTTAACCACGCCACTCCAGCCGCCGCGTCTATGATTTGGCGGTTCGAACCAGTCTGTATCCAGTTGCCATATCGTCTCAAAGTCATATCTGTTTTCTTGTTTTATTTTTGCCATTTTTATACGACCTGATTAATTGGAGCTGTTTGTTATGCACTATATTCTACTATTCTTAAATACCAATTAATTATCATAAATACAGTAGTCAAGGTAACAGTATTTTCTGTATTTGCTCTAAATTCCAAAATGATTTCTTCCCAGCTTCATCAGAAAAGTAAGTCTGTAATTTTGTACTCGATGCCTGATGGTTATAAACCGAATCTTTATTATTGGCTGTATGAATCAGGAGCTCGGCTAACTTTTCAGAAGATGCGAAAGGAAACAAAAGTCCAGAATTTTCTACAATTTCCCTTGCTCCACCACAATCACTGCAAATTACTGCAATGTTTGCAACCATTGCTTCCAACACGACCATACCAAAAGGTTCTTTGTCAGAGGTCAATACAAAAATATCGAAGGCTGTAAAATAACGCTTCGCATCTTTGATATATCCAATGAATTTGACGTTTTCTTCTACATTAAGTGAGTGAGCCAGATCATGAAGTTGTTGTTGAAGTTTGCCCTTCCCAATAATGATTAATAAGGCATTACTTGGCAAAGAGCTCTTTGCCTTGGCGAATGCCTGAATGAGTGTTTTCTGGTCTTTATCAGGATGTAATCTGCCTACATTACCAATAACATAAGATTCAGGAGCAATACCTAGTATTTCTCTGGCTTGAGTTCTATCAAATAGTTCTTTTCTTGAATTTTCTACATCAACTCTATTGTATAAAGTTTCGATTCTATCTGTAGGGAAGTTTGGTAGGTGCTGCTTTATATCCTCTGATACAGCCTTAGATACTCCAATCAGCAATAAGCGAGATGTGAATAGCTTTGTAAAAAGCCTTCTTCCTAAACGGTCAAAGTCACCAAATGCATGGTGAATACTCACTACAGGAAGTTGTGTGGCAATGAGGGCCAAATAAGTGGGTTTTGTTCTGTGTGCAATACAAAGTTCGTATTGTTTTTGTTTAGATATTGCCTTAACACGGTTTAGTAATGATAACTTAAGACCTTTGAGCTTATGCTTTGGGCTTTCAAGAAAAATGACTTCATCAGAAAGTGTTTTTTTTAATAAGTCAGCTTGAGGAGAGCCTGTTAAAAAGACAGTAGTGACCTGGAAACTAGAGTCTTTGAATAATGATGCGTATTGCCGCGCGCAATCATCAAAAGGAGGATCATAGCTATGACATAGCTGCAGTATATGGCGAGGCTTAGTTGTCAATGTTCACTACCTTATATACGACAGCTTTATCACCTCTAGCATTCTCAGTGTGATGAATGGGAATCAAATTCCAGTTGGCATAATGCTTTTTCCTCTCTGCATGAGAACGCTTCTCGACAGTAATAAAATAATCGAACTGGTTGTTAGTTTGCAGAGTTCTATCAAGGTTTAACTGCGTCTTTGGCTCATTTTCATGGAAATAAAAATCAATAAAAATATCATTGGTGAGAACTCGGCTATTTTCTGGCAAATGTTGGCTTGCCCAGATCGCCGTTTCTTTTATATAGCCTTTGGTTACACTCGTCGTGCATGAATCAATCAGACTGGCTAGAAGCAATAGCGAAATTAATACAAGCGCAACTTTATTTTTTGCTTGCCAGTACTCATCTATTAGTCTGCACATGGATGGTAGCATTAGTAACATCAGAGCAGTGATTAGCATGACAGCATAACGCGTACTCATGAAGTAATGTTTAAATAGGAAGGAAAGCAAAATGACGACGTTTATACCGACGAAAAAAAGTAAAAAACGCCGAGTCTTAGCATCAGATGAGCTCTTTTTGTGCTGAAGTCTCGCGAAGACAAATAAAATAAGATTAAGAGGTGATAAGCCAGTAATGATTTTTGCCAGTAACATATAAACTAGGCCTGAAGCCAAAATCATCCCGCTGTATCTTTCAGAATACTGATTCAATAATTCATTACCGAGAATGGCTGTTTTAGTATGAAATTCATCAGTAATGGCTGAGTAGTCTAGAAATTGCGTCACGCTAAGGACTTTACCAAATGCATTCATTAGTCCTTGCTGTTGGGTAAAGGTGACAGCACTTATTACTCCAGCGAACAGGAAGAATGAACAAAGCTTGACACTGGCTTTTGAGCCCTCTTTAACACCTAGTTGGAAGAGGATGAAGAGAGGTGTTGCCAGAATAATAGTGATAGCTTCAACACGAAATAACATGGCTAACAAGTTGGATAATTGCCAGTAAAAGCCATTTAACCAGCTGGGTTTTTCCAGAAAAATAATGGTTCGATACATGGATATAGATATAAAAGCCCAATAACCAATATCTCGAATAATATAACTGCGATAGTCATTTAAGGTGGAAAAGCACAGAATGAGCAACGCCGCAATAAAGACGTATCGCTGGGTTGTGAGTAGCTTGCTGGCGATAAGAAAAAGTGCATCGGTGAAAACGACAAAAAGCAGGCTATTGATTAGCTGACCGCTAAACTCCAGTTTGAAACCGCTAAATTGATGAAACTTTGCAATCAACATGGAAAAAAACGGCCAGTCATACATTGATGCTGTGGCTGTAAGTCCCCCGTCAATATAGGCTTTTGCCATATTCATGTACAAAACACCATCACTGTTGATTAGCTGATCATTGGTGAATGCCAATATGGAAAGTAGAAGACTAAATAACGCCGTAAATAAGCGTAACTGGTTATTATTAAGTTCTGAAAAAAACGAGTTTAGCGATTTCATTTTGTTGTTTTTATTTGTTCAATAACAGTTTCAACAGAAAGTTGTTTCATACAGTTATGATGCCCCAGAGGGCAGGTGCGTTTAAAGCATGGGCTACAGTCTATATCAATCTGGATGATATTAGCGTTGTTGGCTAAGGGGGGAGTGAATGCGGGTGATGTTGGACCATAAACTACTACTAATGGCACCTGTAACGCCGCAGCAATATGCATTAAGCCTGAATCATTGGAAACAACGTAATCTGCAGTGCCTAATAAGTCTATGGCTTCTTCTAACTGTGTCTGACCAGCAAGGCTGATTAAATTATCAGACTTATCCCGACAAAGACTGACGATTTCGTCTGCCGTGCTGATATCCGCCTTGGAGCCAAGAATTAATACTTGCCATCCTGACGTAAGAAAAGAGTCTGCTAGCGCTGCATAATGCGATGTCGGCCATTGTTTGGCTGGCCCAAATTCTGCACCAGGACAAAGGATAAGTCGTTTTTGCTGAACAGACTGGCGTTTAGGATTAATGACTTCATTTGGGGGCTCACCAATCATCAACGGTGCTTGATAAGTCGGTTTTATCTGTGACTGTGATGCTGGATGTGCCAAAGCAACAAAGCGCTGAACCATCATCGGTAAAGCTTTTTTGTCCAGTTTTCGGGCATCATTCAGTAAGCCATAACGATATTCGCCACGCCAACCCGTTCTTACAGGGATTTTGGCAAACCAGGGAATAAGCGCTGATTTCCATGAGTTGGGTAAAACAATCGCCTGATCGTAATGTTTATCACGCAGAGAGAGACCTAATTCTCTACGCATTTTCCAAGCAAAGATACCATGAGATATTGGCATACTGATGGCGTTGTTAACTTCAGGCATACGCTGCAACAATGGTCGTGTCCAGTCCATCGCGAGGACATCGATGATAACCGCTGGATCTTGTTGCTTTAACGCAATAAAAAGTGATTGCGCCATGACCATGTCACCCACCCAAGATGGGCCGACAATTAAGATCTTTTTATTGGGGTTCCTTCCCGACATGACTAATGTAATGTGCTATGAGCGATATAAATAAACACGACACCGAGAGCAATCAAACTGATTTGCTGTAAAGATTCAATAGGTTTGACCTTTTCGTGCAGGCCAGGAAT
Source organism: Methylophaga thalassica MP (assembly GCF_000214595.1). Classification (GTDB taxonomy): domain Bacteria; phylum Pseudomonadota; class Gammaproteobacteria; order Nitrosococcales; family Methylophagaceae; genus Methylophaga; species Methylophaga thalassica. The sequence goes on from NZ_AFIG01000001.1 coordinate 672,886, forward strand.
TAAATCGGCAACAGCCACATAAATGAAGCTGGATGCGGCAACCAGCAGAACATAAGGCAGGAAATGCTGCATACCGGATAACGCAAAGTAACCAATTAACGCGCCGGCTAATGTACCTAAACTCGACAAGATATTGTAATAGAGGGCTTTTTTTCGGCTAAATCCACTGTGTAATAAAATGACAAAGTCGCCCAATTCTTGTGGGATTTCATGAGCTGCAATAGCTAAGGCGGTGACCACCCCAAGATGTACGTCAGTCAGAAACGCTGCGGTGATTAAGATACCATCCACAAAGTTATGTATCGTATCGCCAATCAGAATTAACGGGCCAGCCGATTTATGCTTGTGATTATGGTGATGACCACCATGATGATCAGGTCTGTCCAGTTCAGGAATATGTTCATGACCATGATGAGTATGACAGTGTCGCCATAACACCATTTTCTCTAGTGCAAAAAAACTGAGTAAACCGAGAAGTAATGTTAAACCGATAGCATGCGCATCAATGGCATACTCATGCTCAATAGCATGTGGAATTAAACCCAAGAAAGAAGCGCCGAGCATCGCGCCTATCGCAAAACTAACAAGGTGTGGCACGGCCAGTGTGCGATGTTTTTCAGGCAATAATAAAAACGATGAAGCCACAACAACGCTCAAAAGTCCGCCTACCAGACTAAAAACAATGATCCAGATGAGTAATTCCATAATGATCCAACAAGGCTGAATTAAGCCGCTAATGATACCTTATTTATTGCTGATCCAGATAAGCGAAACCATACGACCAGTCTCTCCATCCCGTCGATAGGAGAAAAAACGGGAAGCGTCAGTCATCGTACAATAATTGCCACCGAATAATTGCGAGACACCATGCTGTCTCAATCTCAGGCGGGCGAGTTGATAGATATCGGCCAAGAAATGACTGTCATCGCTTTGCTGAAAAGCGACTTCAGCCATCGGATCGTGACTGATAAATGCCTCATAGACATCTAAACCCACTTCGAATTTTTCCGGACCGATGGCAGGCCCCAACCAGGCATAAATATGTTCTGCGGCAGCATCAAATTGCGCTAAGGTTTTTTCAATAATGCCATCGGCTAAACCTCGCCAGCCGGCATGGACTGCGGCAATTTCAGTACCAGATGCATTACTGAGCAATAATGGTAGACAGTCAGCGGTCATAATCGCGCAGACGTGATTGGTTTGATTTGAGTAAATCGCATCCGCTTCGATGCCTTCCTGCCAATCCTGACTATTAATTACCTGAGTGCTGTGTGTTTGTTGCAGCCATAGCGGGGAGGCTGGCAGTTTTAGGGCAGAGTTAAGTGCCGCGCGGTTTTTTTCCACATTCTCAGGCGTATCGTTAACGTGATTGGCAATATTAAAGCTATCGTATGGGCTAGGGCTGATACCGCCCTTTCTGGTTGTTGTGTATGCCTGAATATGGTCGGGCATGGTCCAGTCTGGCGTAATAAATTCCAGCGTTTTTCTAACCATTCACCGCATCCAGTAAGTAGCTTTGCCAAACCTGAAATAAGTGTTCATCAATGGCGGCACATGATGAACGTGGCTGTAAGGTGTAACGAAACGAAGGAGCGCCATACAGAGTAGAAGCAAAACCACCTGCTTCTTCTAAAATTAAGTCGCCGGCGGCATAGTCCCAGATTTGCTGACTACCATGCAGATAAATATGTCCACGGCCAGCCGCCAACCAGCATAACTCCAACGCGATAGAGCCCAGATTTCGCTGCGAGGCAAAAGGGCGATCTGCCACGATTTTAGAGGCTAAGGCTGGGGGTAAACGCTTAAAGTCGACAAACGCGATGGTGTTGTCGAGGCTAAGATTAGGTGAGGTCAGACGCAGTGGTTCATCATTCAGCCAAGCGCCCTGACCGCGAATAGCGGTGAAACTCTCATTACGAGAGGGATCCAATACCATGGCAAAGGTCACTTCACCTTGTTCAATCAGGGCCAGTGAGATGGAGTAAAACGGTAAACCTGAAGCAAAGTTGCTGGTACCGTCCACAGGATCAAGACACCAGATTGGTTTGCCGGAATCAAATAGTTGTTGCTGCTGTTCAGTAGACATTTCTTCGCCGAGCAAAGCGATATCAGGATGCAACTCAGCAAGCTGTTTTGTTAATGAGCTTTGCACCGCACTATCCGCGGCTGTGACGATACTACCGTCCTTTTTATAGTCACGGCTGACATTATTGATATAGGGCAAAAGGGTTGTGGAGGCCACGTCCCTGACAAGTTGCTGAATTTGTTGCCGGTCTATATTCATGTCTTGAGTATAACAGCGAAAAAAGGAATTTGATTCAATCTATCGATGACAATCTGTAAACTGCTAGTCACTTTAGTAGCTTTTTGACTTCAACACCATGCGAATGCCCCGATTTTATACTGAAATATTGTCATCTTCTGAATCAGAATTTGTCTTGCCTGATGACGTGCATCGTCATGCTGTTCAGGTACTGCGTCTGAAACCTGGAGCAAATATCCGTTTGTTTAACGGGCAGGGTATGGAGTATGAGGCAGAATTAACTCTTGTTGAAAAACGACAGTCACGCGTTTGTCTTGGTCAGCTTGTAGAAACGCAGAAAGAATCACCACTAGACATTACCCTGCTACAAGGCATTTCTCGTGGTGAACGCATGGATTTTGCCATTCAGAAAGCGGTGGAACTGGGTGTGAAAAAGATTGTTCCGGTGATTACCGAACGTTGTAATGTGCAGTTAAGTGGTGATCGTGCTGATAAGCGTTTTAATCACTGGACAGGCGTTATGGTCAGTGCCTGTGAGCAGTCTGGACGCAGTTTCCTGCCTGAGTTAACGGCCGTTCAAACCTATTCAACAGTGCTTGCTGACTATAAAGATGAGTTGAACTTAGTGTTGGATCCTTTGGCACAAAAAGGATTTTCTGAATTGAGCAAACCGGCGTCCCTGACCATGTTAATTGGGCCAGAGGGTGGTTTGTCAGATACTGAAATTGAGATGGCAAAAAACGCCGGCTATCAAGCAGTACAGTTTGGTCCTCGTATTCTTCGCACAGAAACAGCTGCGGTGGCAGCTTTAGCTGTTGCACAAACATTATGGGGTGATCTGGGATGAATGATAGTGGTTTACTACTGATTATTCTCGGTAGCCTCGCCTGGTTTTGGTGGGACAGTCGTGGCGTGGCTGAGCGGGCTACGATAGCCGCAAAATCTTATTGTGCCAATACCGGAGTCGCCTTCTTAAATGATACGGTGTTCTGGTGTAAAATCCGTTTTAAACGTAACCGCCAAGGACGAATACAGTTACAGCGTTATTATTTTTTTGAATTTGCCAGCGATATGCAGCAGCGCTATCGGGGGGAAGTCATTATGATGGGGAAAAAAGTGGAGTCGATTAGCATGGATGCGTTTCGGGTCGGTTAATCACATCAGAGGATAAACATGTCTAAATTTACGGCATTGGTGGTGGATGATTCTCGCGTTGCCAGAATGACGTTGAGTAAGCTATTACGTGACCACAGCTTCAACAGTATTGAACTGGGGAGTGCTGAAGAAGCCATGCACTGGCTGCAAACTACCGACAAACTGCCTGATCTCATTTTTATGGATGTGATGATGGCAGCAATGGATGGACTCACAGCCACTGCTCAGCTAAAACAGCATTCACAATGGGGACGGATTCCGGTCGTTATTTGTACCGGTAATGAAACCGAAGCCGATCAGAAAAAAGCCTTTGATGCCGGTGCCTCTGCTGTGTTGAGTAAGCCACCTGAGGCAGATAAGGTGGCCGCCATATTAGATGAGATTGAGCTCAGAACAATAGAGTTACCGGAGATGAGCCCTTCAGGAGTCGAACCACAACAGCTTGATATTGAGGCCATAGTGACTTCGCTTAAAGCTGAGTTGATGAACGATCTTGATATGCGTTTGCAACAAATCCAACTGCCGGAAAAGACTACAACGGAATCTCAATTAGGGGCAGCTGAGATTACTCAGTTGGTGAAAGAACTGACGCAACAACAGTTTTCTGATCTGAAACAATCACTGTCAGTGCAATTGAATGAGCTGGTTACGATAACGGCTGAACCAGTTTTACAACAGGCGCTTAAAGATATGGATTTGAGTTCGAGTATTGATCGGGCTCTGGATCAGCATGCTGGGAAATGGTTGGATAAACAACAAAATATCGTGCGTGAGTCGGTGTTAAGGCAGCTTAAGCATGATTTAAATCCATTGGTCGCAAAAAGTCTGGAACGCTTAGTCAATGAAAAAATCCTGCCGCTTATCCGCAATCAAGTGACGGCGATGAAGCAGGAGTTTGATAACAGTCATCAAGAACAATGGGCTCAGCTTCATGCACAACTGACCATGCAGCGTAATATCAGTATCGGAACCGGCGTTATAGCAATATTAGCCTTGTTGTTTGTGTTTATTTAATGTTGCCCTCTATACGTGAAGCTCAGGCCTATGGCCGTGCCTGTTTACGCAGTTCAATCAGTCCAGATATCGATATACAGTATCTTCTGTGTCATCTTCTGGACTGTTCTCCAACACGATTATTACTGGATGCCGAAAGCGATCTCACAGAAAGCCAATGGCAACAATTTAAACAATTTATTGAGCGCCGAAAGAACGGTGAACCGATAGCCCACATCACGGGCTCGCGAGGGTTCTGGTCGTTGGAGCTTGACGTAAATGATTCAACACTGATTCCTCGGCCGGATACTGAATTATTAGTCGCACTGGCCTTGGCGAAAGTAGAAGCCGGCATGAAAATTATTGATCTGGGTACAGGCAGCGGGGCCATTGCTTTATCCATCGCAGATGAGCGGCCGGATATCACCATGTTTGCCACGGACTTTCATCTGCCTGCAGTGCAATTAGCTCAGGCAAATGCACGTAAACACAAATTAGATAACGTGCATTTTATGCAGGCTTTCTGGCTGACGGCCTGTCAGCAAAATCAATTTGATATGGTGATATCAAATCCACCCTATATCGAAGCGGATGATCCGCATTTGCAGCAAGGTGATGTGCGATTTGAACCTCTTTCTGCGCTCATTTCTGGCCCGGACGGGTTGGACGATATACGACTTATTACCCAGCAGGCGGCAAACTGTTTGCGTCCAAATGGCTGGTTGCTGGTGGAACATGGTTATGATCAGTCTGTGGCTGTGCAACAGCTTTTTTCCGCCGCGGGCTTTTCTCATATTTCAGCACACCAGGATTTTGGCGGAAACGACCGGGCCGTGATGGGCCAACTCACGTTATAATGCTGCACTACGCTATTGAGTCTAATCACTGATGAATGACGAACAATTATTACGCTACAGTCGCCATATTTTATTGTCGCAAATGGATATTGAAGGGCAGCAGCGTCTGCTGGACGGCCATGTGATGATCATTGGGTTAGGTGGGCTAGGCGCGCCTGTTTCCATGTATTTAGCGGGCTCTGGTGTGGGTCATTTAACTTTAGTTGATGATGATGTGGTGGAATTAGCTAATCTGCAAAGACAGATTGTTCACACCCATCAAAATATCGGTCGAAAAAAAGTTGAATCGGCGGCAGAACAATTACATGCCTTAAATCCTGATATCAGGATTGATATGATCGATAAACGACTGGATAAACCCGCTATGCTGGCGGCATCTAGGGATGTCGATGTGATCGTAGACTGTACCGATAATTTTGAGACACGTTTTTTCTTAAACGAAGTCAGCAGGGAAAACAAGATTCCCCTGGTATCAGGAGCAGCGATTCGTTTTGACGGACAAGTGACAGTCTATGATCCACGACAGGCTGATTCACCATGCTACCGCTGCTTGTATGAAGACAAAGGCGAATTACAGGAAACCTGCTCTGAGAGTGGTGTGTTTGCCCCTATGCTCGCGATGATTGGCGGAACGCAGGCCGCGGAAACATTAAAACTACTGGCAAAAATTGGGACACCTTTAACGGGGCGTTTATTACTGCTGGATGGGCTTTCCATGAGTTGGCGAGAAATAAAACTCAGGCCAGATCCAAGCTGCCCGGTTTGCTCCGATAGTCACCACAGAATATAAGCCGATAAGGCATCTCAAACCATTGAGAAAGACAAATAAGTCGAGGATTTGAACACAGATGAGTCAAATGACAAACACCGTTGAATTAGAACGTGCCGCTGAAATGGCATTAACTGAAGCCAAAAAGCAGGGGGCCAGTGCTGCTGAAGTGGGCATCAGCCATAGTGAAGGATTATCGGTCACGGTCCGCCAACGTGAAGTCGAAACGCTGGAGCACAATAACGATACTGGCTTGGGCATCACGGTGTATTTCGGACACAGCAAAGCCTCATCCAGCACATCTGACTTAAGTGAAGCGGCTATTGCTGAAGCAGTCAAAGCGGCTTGTAATATTGCTAAACATACTCAGGCGGATGAAGCGGCAGGGCTTGCCGATGCAAATTTAATGGCCACAGCGTTTCCGGAATTATCGCTTTATCACCCCTGGGCAATTGATGTGGATAAAGCCATTGATATAGCGACATTGTGCGAACAGGCCGGTCTTGATAGCGATAGTCGGATTTCAAACTCAGAAGGCGCCACCGTTTCCAGTCATAGTGGACAACGTGTTTATGCAAACAGTCATGGTTTTATCGGAGCAACACAAAGCAGTCGTCATAGTCTGTCTGCGACGCTGATTGCTCAAGATGAGCGAGGCATGCAGCGTGATTATTGGTATGACATTAAACGCGATGCTAACGATCTGGCTAGTGCCGAGTCGATTGGTTTAAAGGCCGCTGAACGGACGTTATCAAGATTAGGTGCCGGTGAAGTGAAAACCGGAAGTTATCCGGTGATTTTTACTGCGCAAATGGCCCCTTCTTTATTTGGCCAGTTAATCTCTGCTATCCGTGGTGGTGCTTTATACCGTAAAGCTTCTTTTTTGCTGGACAAAAAAGGCGAGCAAATTTTTCCTGAATTTATTCATGTGCATGAGCAACCGCATATTCTTAAAGCATTAGGCAGTGCCAGTTTTGATGGTGAAGGCGTGGCGACACAAAACCGTGACATCATATTGGATGGTGTACTGCAAGGCTATGTGCTCGACAGTTATGCTGCCCGACGCTTAGGCATGCAAACAACCGGAAATGCGGGTGGTGTACATAATTTAACCATTGATAGCAGTACTGATGCTGATTTAGCGGCGCTGATAAAGCAGATGGATAAGGGCATTATCGTCACGGAAACCATGGGCATGGGCGTCAATATTGTGAATGGTGACTATTCACAAGGTGCAGCGGGGTTTTGGGTTGAGAACGGTCAAATCCAATATCCGGTTGATGAATTTACCATCGCCAGTAACTTGCAAGACATGTTTATGGGGATTGTGGACGTAGGCAGTGATGTGGATATACGAGGCAATACCCGTTGTGGTTCAGTGTTGCTCGAAAAAATGATGATTGCTGCCTCTTAAATGGAATTGCAAGCTCTCAATAGAGATTAAGGCCCAATTCCGTATCACTGATAATTTAACGCAGCTAATATGCAGTTCTAATGTTAAACAACGACGGGTGTTTGTCTAGCTTAAAGCTAACTGTTGTCAATAAACATCATGTGTAAAAGAGCTGCTGTTATTTGCTAATAACAGGAAAAGATTTTAAATCTAATTGAGAATGTGTTGCATTTAGATTTAGTTAAAGGTAAAGTTTCGTTCCTTCTGGCGTGACAACGCGTTTGGTTTATCTTTACTAAATACGAGCAATATGAAAAATAAATTCCCCTCACGACGTCCTGTATTAAATAAATCGGTTCATCCTACGATCACCGCTTTTTTATTATCACTACCACTTACACCGGTTGTTATGGCTGATAATAGTGTTACTGATAACGAAATTGATCTAGATAGTATTAGTGTTGTAGGTAAGAAAGAAAACCAGTTCAATACCGAATATTCATCCTCAAATAAATTCACCGCTCCGTTGGTTGATACACCTAAAACAGTTAACGTTATCCCGCAAGCAATAATTAGTGATACAGGGTCTACCAGCTTGCAAGATGCGCTTCGAACTGTTCCTGGAATTACCTTTGGTGCGGCAGAAGGGGGGAATCCTTTGGGAGATCGCCCCTTTATTCGTGGTGTAGATAGTCAGAATAGTGTTTCAGTTGATGGGCTACGTGACATTGCGGCAGGTTCGCGTGAAACATTCAATACAGAACAAATTGAAGTCATTAAAGGGGCCGATTCTGCGTTTAGTGGTCGTGCCGGCGCTGGCGGTAGCATCAATATCACTACCAAATTGCCTAAATCGGAAGACTTTAGACATGCTGAAGTGGGTCTAGGAACCGATGAACATTTGCGAACTACGGTAGATATGAACCAATATTTTGATAACGGTGTTGCTGTTCGTCTGAATGCAATGGGGCTGACTGAAGATGTACCGGGCAGAGATGGCCCTGAAAATAAACGTTGGGGTGTTGCACCATCTATTACATTAGGTATGGATTCACCAACACGGGTCACCCTTGCTTGGTATCACTTAAAAACAAATGATATTCCAGATGGTGGTATTCCTTATGAAGTCGCAAGTGGAACGCTTACTTCTGGAACACACTCACTTCGTCCGACAACTGGCGGCGATAGAAATAACTGGTATGGTTTAACACAACGTGATGATCGTGATGAAGAAACTGATCAACTGACTGGCATTATCGAACACGATATCAATTCAAACACAAGCATAAAGAACACGTTGCGTTACTCAAAGTCAAAGCAGGATTACATTTGGACACAGCCTGATGATAGCAAGGGTAATGTCGCCAACGGATTAGTCTGGCGTAGAGGTAATGCGCGCTATAGTGAAACTGAAACGGTGCAAAACTTGACTGAGCTAACCGGTAAGTTTGAAACCAGTTTCATTAAACATAATTATTCATCAGGCGTGGAGCTTTCGCGTGAACGATCAGAGATCCAGTCGACAGCCATCCAGCCAGGCGACAATAGCTGTCCTAATGGGGCGGGGGCTGCCAGTAGTTATACCTGTACTAGCCTGAGCAATCCGTCACCGAATGACCCTTGGTTATTTGATTATACCTATGGTGACCCACGACACTATGAGACAAAAACTATGTCTGCTTATGTGTTTGACACCTTAGAGCTCACTCCACAATGGTTAGTTAACGGAGGGATTCGTTATGATCATTATGATTCTAGTTATCAATCTGCACCTGGTGTCGCTGATGTGACGAGTAAGGATAATCTGTGGAATTATCAAATTGGTCTTGTTTTCAAGCCAGCAGACAATGGCAGCATTTATACATCATACTCAACAGCAACGACGCCTGGTAATTCATTTCTAGGCCAAGGTAGAGAGTCTAATGCGGCGGATTCAGATATTACGGCACAGTTAGAACCTGAGAAAACCAAATCGTATGAAATTGGAACAAAATGGAATTTCTTTAATGAGCAATTATCAACAACATTTGCCATTTTTAGAAGTGAAATTGATAACTTCAGAATCACCAATGATGAAGGTAATGCTGAGATGGCAGGCAAAAAAAACATAGATGGGTTTGAATTCAGCGCTAATGGTCGATTAACATCAAAATGGGATGTGTTCGCTGGGTATACCTATATGGATAGTGAGCAAGAGAATCTAGGGCTTGGAAGACGTGGTCCCAATGCAGGTGAAGGGGAAGCCGCTCCTAATACGCCACGACATAGCTTTACCTTATGGACTAACTATCAGTTCACACCAAAATTTAATGCTGGACTTGGTTTATACGCACAAAGTGATGTGGTTGGTGGCTATACTTATGGAAGTGATACAAGTGTATTAATTGAAAAAGGTGTCGCAGGCTATGCGCGTTATGATGCCATGGCAAACTATGTGATCAATAATGATGTGTCTGTGCAGCTGAATATCTTTAATTTATTTGATAAAGAATATTACACATCAGCTTATGCTTCACATTATGCAACGATCGCTGCGGGTCGATCTGCGGTGGCTACCTTGAAACTCGATTTTTAAACGCCACATTTAGTTATACTCTCTATAGCTTTGCCATCATCATGATGGCAAAGCTTTTTTGCTATAAGGGTGTCACTTATTATGCTTATTCCTATCAAAGGTCTGTTGAGTTCAGAGGAAGCTGAAAAATGTCGGCAGGCGCTGATGCAAGAGACATGGAATGATGGGCGACAGACGGCGGGGCATGTTGCCATCAATGTGAAAACTAATTTGCAGTTAAGTCGAGACAGTCAGGTTGCTCAACAGATTGGCGATCTGATTCTTGACCGCTTGGGGGCTCATCCTCATTTTATGTCTGCCGTCTTACCGGCGAAAGTATTACCGCCCTTGTTTAATCGGTACGAAAGTGGCGGCGCCTATGGCAATCATGTTGATAACGCTTTATTAACCCTGCCTAATTCAAGTATTAAATTACGCAGTGATGTGTCTACCACGGTCTTCTTTAGTGAGCCTGAGCAATATGAAGGCGGTGAGTTGGTTATTCAGCATAGTTATGGTGAGGAACGCGTTAAGCTCGCAGCTGGGGATGCTATTGTCTATCCGGCAAATAGTATGCACCGGGTTGAACCTGTTACAGAAGGTATCCGCCTGGCCGCTTTTTTCTGGTCGCAAAGTTTGGTGGCAAGCAGTGAACAGAGACAGATGTTGTACGAGCTTGATCAAAACATCCAGACTTTGATCATGGATCATCCTGAAAGTGAGTCGATCGCCTCGTTAACCCATCTTTATCATAATCTGTTACGTCACTGGTCACAGACATAAAGTTGAATGGAACAATCCCCTATGGCTGAGCAAACTAAGCATATTCTGCAAGCCGCGTTATCGGCTATTCCGACCAGTATCAGTCGTGCGGTTGATTATGAAATCCTGGCAAAAGACTTTATTGCCGATGATATTTGGGCTTATATTCAGGAAGGCGCTGATAAACCCAGTCAGGACCAAATAAACCGACAGGCATTTGAACGCTGGCAATGGTTGCCTCGTCGATTAAAGCCTATTCATCAGGGCAGTGCTGAAAGTCATTTATTAGGTCAGTTACATGCCTATCCGATGTTGCTTGCACCTATTGCTTATCATGGTTTAGTGCATCCGCAGGGCGAGTTGGCGATGGCGCAAGCTGCAGCAGCATTACAAACAGGCTTGGTAGTCAGCTCTTTAGCCAGCAGACGATTGGAAGATATTGCTGAGACCTTTTATGCCACTGCAGCAGAAATGCAGATTGAAGCTGCCCCGTTATGGTTTCAACTGTATTGGCAAGCGGATATTGAGCAAAACAAACAACTGATTGAACGCGCCGTTAAGGCGGGCTATCAAGCTATCGTCTGGACCGTGGATGCCCAATACAAGCGTTCAGAATTTCAATTACCTGAGGGCGTGACTGCTGTTAATTTAGTGTCAGATTCTCAGGAAAAATACACCAGTCATGTGCTGGATAAACACATTGTGTTTCAATCCAGCCTGGCCCAACAAGAAACCGATTGGGCAACACTGGATTGGATAAAACAACAGACCTCACTGCCTGTGATCGTTAAGGGACTTTTAGCCCCGATTGATGTTTTAACGGCTCAACAAAAAGGCGCTGATGCGGTGGTGATCTCAAATCATGGCAGTCGGGTATTGGTGGATGCGGTCTCCCCCCTAAGTGTTTTGCCAGACATTAAAAAGGCATTAGGTAACGATGCAATGCCACTGATTGTCGACAGTGGTATTCGCTCTGGTAATGATATTGCTAAAGCACTGGCATTAGGCGCTGATGCCGTATTATTGGGACGCCCGCAATTATATGCGCTTGCGGTTGCAGGCAGCCTGGGTGTGGCTCATCTGATACATTTGTATCGTGCCGAGTTAGAAATGACTATGGCACAACTGGGCTGTGATTCTGTTGCTGCGCTTAGCCCTGATTATTTATGGGATGTGCTCCGAAGCAGATGAGTTTGCATACACTAGCTGAATTAACGGTGTAATGTCAGTCAGTTCAGCGATAGCGAATAATTCACTGAGCTGCTGGCGAATATGTTTTATACGATGGGCTTGTTTACTACGCTGTTGATTCAGTTGTGGTAACAGATCAGTTTGTTTGTCGGCTTCCCGACGACTGATTGGGCTGATATAACATTGAAAGGCATAAAATTGCTTAGCGGTGAGTGCCCGCTGTAGAAACCGATCTTTATCGTGTTGTGCAATAAATTGGTGATCAAACATCCATTGCCATTGATCCTGGCTATTTCCGAATCCATATAGCGCTGTATTGAGCGATTCTCCCTCTTTTGCTTGAAAGTTTTTAACTTGCTCATGAAGTTCTGCCAGGTGAACTTCCATCGATAACCAAAAGTTATCCGATTGCTGATGCGCATTGTTGAGTTCAGTGCAGCCAACGATATAGATGCGTCTTTGGCCTGATTCATCAGCACCTAAAAATAAAGGAATCGATTCTGCTGTGTCGAGAAGGGAAGGTATGAACAAGCGACTTTCATGGCCTTGAAGGAGATCATCCTGATTTTGCTTCAATTGTTGCTGGTTGCTGGCAATAACGTGGTTAAAAAACTGGTCCTGACTCGAGGAACAGTGTTCATGAATACGTTCAAAGCCGAGTTGATAACGATTTTTCCAACGTTTCTTATTCTTAAGTTGATACGGGATGCGTTGCAAACTGACTTTTTTAGTCTGGCTTTGCCAACGAGGGAAGTCCACATAAACCACTTTATCCAGACTTACCTCAATACTGAGTGGCAACGTGACAGATAAACCATGACTTGAAACATCAATGCTGGTGGTTTCCCATTGTTGTTCATTGATATGAATGGCAACTGGGGTGCGAATTTGATAGCGCTGAACCTGACGTTTAATGATATGACTCAACGCATAAGGTGTCGGTAAGTCATTTAATTCCCATATAGGAATGTCATAGCATTCGGGTTGAGCTGCGATTCCTTTTTGGGCATCAGCAATATACGGTGTAAGTGATTGTTGTAAATCAATCAAACGAATGGCGTATTGTGGGCGATTCAGATTATTGGCTAACTGTTGAGCATGGCCTGGCATCTCTTCTTTTAAAGCGCTTATTGAGGTCGTAGACAAGATTTCGTCAATCTGGATCGGACTTCTGAGCATCAGGAACAGCTGTTGATGATTGATTGCGGCATTGTGGAGTAACGCAATGACTTGCTTTTCTGATTTTAATGGCGAGAAACATACCTGTTTTTTACCCATCAAAATCAGTAGTTTTTCTTGTTGTTTTTGATCGGGTGCCGGCAGACTTTCAATCAGCGTGCTCAGGCTGGTTTGCCATTGTTGTGTCTGCCATTCTGCTTCTACACCGCAAAAAATAGCCTGATAATCTGGGTAGTCAGCATGTTGTACTTGCCATAATACCGGGTACGCAAGGTGATTGACCCAAAGGCGCCGATAAAAGGCTTTCTGTAAATTGAGTACCTCATACTCGGTATCAATATGCCGTTGCTTGGCTTGCTGCTCAATGAACCCAGACATCCACTGAGTAAATTCAGTGTCGGTATTTTCCTGGGTCAGGATCAGTGTTGAATAGGCTTCATCGTGCTCCAGCTTTAATATGATGTAGCGCTGAGCAGAGAGGAATGACAGTCGGTGTTTTTCTGATAGTTCACTGAACTCAACACTGACTGAGTCACCCTTGTGCAATGTGTAACTGCGTTTTAACGTGACCCGTATCGCCGTTAAGGAGATATTGACGGTGTGGCCGCTGTATAAAACATCGGCGATACGAAGTTTGACCGGCGTACTGAAGTTGAGTCGTTGTTCTGTGCGGGAGAAATTTTCATCCAATATCAGACGTTGAATGGTTGGTTTATTCGTTTCTACTGATTCTTCGAGTGTATTTGTTTGCTCTAGTTGTTTGATGGTCTTCAATACAGCTTCGTAGACAGCTACTGTGTAGCGCCCCTGAGTGCGATTCATCAGCTGTTTAACCAGCAGATAAGCTCTGTCATCAAGATAGTGGCGACGACCACCAAACTCGTATGCCTGACATTCACCGCTGACTTTACCTCTTAAATCAATGATTCGCAGACAGTCTTTATTTAGACGCTGTTTCTCTAATCCTTGCAAAAAGGCTTGGTTTTTTTGCTTGAGATCAGCACTTTCAGCCATGACAGTATTACTGAGGCTGGTATTCGGCAGGGGTTTTTGCCTGAATGCTTAAGGCATGAATTTTTGACTTCATCAGTGTATCCACGTGTTCAAAAACGAGGCGATGACGCTTGATGAGGGATAAGCCAGTAAAAGCGTCACTGACAATCAGCAGGTTATAGTGACCACCACCCGTGTTGCCGGCATGACCTGCGTGTTTATCACTGTCATCCTCAATTTCAATGACTTCAGGGGAGAGTGCTTGCAGTGCAGTTTTGATTTCGTCAATGGTGCTCATGGTAAGACTTTTTTAAAGGGTTTAACGGTGACTTTAGCGTAGACCTCGGCATCAATATAGGGATCATCTGCCGCCCATATTTGTGCTTGTTCCAGACTATCAAACTCAGCCACGACCAGACTGCCACTAAAGCCAGCATCGCCGGGTGTTTCACTGTCAACAGCAGGATGAGGACCTGCCAGCACTAAACGCCCTTGATCCTGTAAAGCCTGAAGACGTTCTAAATGAGCAGGTCTGGCAGCAAGACGTTTGCTCAGACTGTCTGGATGATCTTCGCTGATAATGGCGTATAACATAGTTTCACAATTCCTATTTTTTCACTTCTACAGCATGTTTTGCCAGGTAAATTGACTGCGCCACAACAAAAACAACGGTCAGCCCCAGCATGCCGAATAATTTGAAGTTCACCCAGGTGGCTTCATCAAAATTGAAAGCGACATAAAGGTTAACCAAGCCGGATAAGACAAAAAATGCGACCCAGGCCAGATTTAAACGAGTCCATATTTTGGGAGGGAGTTGAATATGATCCGCCATCATTCGTTCTAAAAGGGATTTATCCGTGAACAGATAAGCGCCAATAAAGACTAATGCGAATAACCAGTTGACCGCTGTCGGTTTCCACTTAATAAAATCTGGATTGTGTAACCACAATGTCAGCCCACCCAATACCAAAACTAAGACCAGGGTAATTAAATGCGCACGTTCCACTTTTCTGAACAGCAACCAGGAAATACATACCTGTAATAAGCTCACCACAATCATGACTGCTGTGGCGACATAAATGCCTTCTAATTGGTAGGTAACACCATTAAATGTGTAGTCTCCGCCGCCAAACTTATAAGCCACAAAAAATAATACGATGGGGAGGAAATCGAAGAATAATTTCATTTCGTTTTTTCACTTCAAGCAGGATGACTGCATTCTATCGTAAAATACTACTTATGACTCAGTTTGACTTACATACTCATTCCACTGCCTCTGATGGCTCGCTGTCGCCCGAAACCTTAGTGGCTCGCGCTAAACAACAGGGCGTCACGCACCTTGCGTTGACCGACCATGATGGAACAGAGGGCATAAGACAGGCGATGGCAGAGGCTCAGTTGCAGGATGTGGTTTTGATTCCCGGCGTGGAAATTTCCGTCAGCTGGCATGGTGCCACAGTGCATATCGTGGGACTGCAGATAGATATCGATAATGAAGTTTTGCAACAAGGTTTATCAGCATTGCGAGATTATCGCCGTCAGCGTGCGATAGATATTGCGACTCGATTAGATAAAGCCGGCATTCCTGGTGCTTATGAAGGCGCCAGCCAGTATGCCTCTGAAACGATGCTTGGCCGGGTGCATTTTGCCCGCTTTTTAGTTGAAAAAGGCTACGCAAAAGATATGAAAGATGTCTTTAAGCGTTTTCTGGTTCGTAATAAACCAGGTTATGTCACGGGGCATTGGGCCAGTCTTGAAGATACCGTCAACTGGATTACCGGCGCGGGCGGGCAGGCCGTTATTGCTCACCCTGCACGTTACAAAATGACCGCAACAAAACGCCGGAAACTCGTGGCAGAATTCAAAGCATTGGGTGGTTCAGGAATCGAGGTTGCCTCTGGTGCGCAGCATCCAGAGGAAGTCAGAACAATGGCAAGGTTGGCAACCGAGTTTGATTTGTTAGCTTCAGCAGGTTCAGACTTCCATAGCCCGGATAATAGCTATACTGAACTAGGTAAAATGACGGCGTTGCCGCCAAATGTGACACCCATCTGGTCGACATGGGTGAATTGAGCCCTCAATCTTTAGAAGTGTGATTTTATATGAGCCAGTTTTTTCAAATACATCCAGACAACCCTCAGGTAAGACTGATCAAACAGGCTTGCGAAATTATTCGGCGTGGTGGGCTGATTGTGTATCCAACGGATTCAGGTTATGCATTGGGCTGTCAGATTGGTGATAACGATGCAATGGAACGTCTGCGTCGAATCCGTCAGTTAGATGCCGATCATAACTTCACCTTGGTGTGTCGTGATTTATCAGAACTCTCGACCTATGCCAAATTCAATAATGCGGTGTTTCGTTTATTAAAAGCCTATACGCCAGGGCCATATACCTTTGTTTTACCGGCCACCAAAGAAGTGCCTCGCAAGTTACAGCATCCCAAACGTAAAACCATTGGTTTACGCATTCCGGAACACACGATTGCGTTGGCACTGCTGGAAGAACTGAATGAACCGTTAATGAGTTCAACCCTGATTTTGCCGGGCGATGATATGCCCATGACGGATGCCGAAGATATTGTCGATGCCATTGGTAAACAGGTGGATTTAATTATTGATGGCGGTGCCTGCGGTGCCGAGCCAACCACCGTGGTTGAATTTGTCGATGACTTACCTGAAGTCACCCGATATGGTATGGGAGATACAACCCCATTCGAGAGTTAAGCAGATGTGGCTAACGCTTATTCTCTTATTGGTCTTTTTTGCTATCTGTCTATCTCAGTCACGCGCTGACTGGGGTGGTATTTATGTGAATTGGCTGGATGGTCTTACTCGTATTCTATGTAAAGTGTTACATCGCCATCCCGGCCTGATTTTACCCTTGCCAGAACACGGTCCCGCGATTGTTGCTGCTAATCATGTTTCTGGCCTCGATCCCCTATTATTAATTGCGGCTAGTCGCCGGCCATTACGGTTTTTAATTGCGGCTGAAGAATATCATCGACCTGTACTTCACTGGATTTTCAAAGCCGCTGGTTGTATTCCTGTTGATCGCCAAGGCCGGGCAGAACAAGCACTTCGTGCAGCGAGACGCGCTTTGGAGCAGGGAGAAATCATCGCCTTATT
The DNA here is from genome assembly GCF_000214595.1 of Methylophaga thalassica MP. Taxonomy (GTDB): domain Bacteria; phylum Pseudomonadota; class Gammaproteobacteria; order Nitrosococcales; family Methylophagaceae; genus Methylophaga; species Methylophaga thalassica. The sequence continues at coordinate 690,123 of NZ_AFIG01000001.1, forward strand.
TCCGCATGGCAAAATTCATTTAGATACCGACCCACCAAGACCAATAAAAGCAGGTGTCATTCGCTTGGCAATATGGACAAAAACACCAATTTATCCGGTGCGATTGGATGGGATTACAGCGCAAGGACAGGTGTTACTCGCGCCCTTTGTTCCCAGCCATGTTCAGATCCGTGTTGGCAAACCTTTATCACCTTTGCAGGAAATCGATGAGCTTAAAGCTCAATTAACAAGCTATATCGAAACGTTGCAAAAACATCCGCATTAGCTCTCTTGATTTTTATCGAGGCTTCCCCCATTTCTGTATTAACTTACTTTTTCAGGGGAAATACCTCGTATGCAAATAGATAAATTAACCAGTAAATTCCAGGAAGCGCTCGCGGCTGCCCAAAGTATGGCAGTGGGGCAAGATAATCAGTTCATCGAACCCGTGCATTTAATGCTGGCTTTACTGCAACAACAAAATGGCAGTGTGAAACCTATTCTAGCTCAGAGTGGTGTTAATGTTGCGGCTTATCAAGCTGATTTAGAACAGCAGTTATCACGACTGGCTCAGGTTGAAGGTGGTAATGGTGATATCCATGTTTCACAAGATTTAAGCCGATTATTGAATCAAACGGATAAGCTGGCACAGCAACGTCAGGATCAATACATTTCCAGTGAACTGTTTGTATTGGCGCTGGCGGAAGATAAAAACCAGCATGGTGAATTACTTCGCAAACATGGCGGTAACAAAACAGCGATTAATACCGCTATTGATAAAATTCGTGGAGGGGAGCGAGTGACCGATCCAAACGCAGAAGAGCAACGTCAGGCTCTGGAAAAATACACGATTGATCTAACGGCAAGAGCTGAAGCGGGCAAATTAGACCCGGTGATTGGTCGTGATGATGAAATTCGTCGCACTATTCAGGTCTTGCAGCGTCGTACCAAAAATAACCCTGTCCTTATTGGTGAACCTGGGGTAGGTAAAACCGCGATTGTTGAAGGGTTAGCACAGCGTATCGTCAATGGCGAAGTACCTGATGGTATGAAAAACAAACGGGTTTTAGCATTGGACATGGGCTCGTTGATTGCTGGTGCCAAATTCCGTGGTGAGTTTGAAGAGCGCTTGAAAGCGGTTTTGAATGATCTATCGAAACAAGAAGGTCAGATCATTCTGTTTATTGATGAAATTCATACCATGGTCGGTGCTGGGAAGGCTGAAGGCGCAATGGATGCGGGAAATATGCTCAAACCTGCGCTGGCTCGTGGTGAGCTTCACTGTATCGGTGCGACAACGTTAAATGAGTATCGTCAATATGTAGAAAAAGATGCTGCGCTGGAACGTCGTTTCCAAAAAGTGATTGTCGGCGAGCCTACGGTGGAGTCGACGATTGCGATCTTACGTGGTCTGGCAGAGCGTTATGAAGTGCATCATGGGGTGGATATTACGGATCCGGCGATTGTTGCCGCAGCGACGTTGTCTAACCGTTACATCACAGACAGAAAACTGCCTGATAAAGCGATTGATCTTATCGATGAAGCAGCGAGTCGTATTCGTATGGAAATTGACTCCAAGCCAGAGGTACTGGATCGGCTTGAGCGTCGTTTGATTCAATTAAAAATTGAACGCATGGCACTGAAAAAACAAAGTGATGATGCCTCCAAAAAACGGCTTGAAACGCTCGAAACTGAGATGAAAAAACTGGCCAGAGAATATACCGATCTGGAAGAAGTCTGGAAGTCTGAAAAAGCGTCGTTACATGGTAGTCAGCACGTGAAAGAAGAGCTGGAAAAAGCGCGTCTGGAACTGGATGCTGCCAATCGTAGTGCCGATTATGAAAAAATGGCCAAACTACAGTATGGACGTATTCCAGAGTTGGAAAAACAGTTGAAACTAGCAACAGAAGCCGAAATGCAGGAATTCACTTTACTGCGTAATAAAGTCGGTGAAGAAGAAATTGCTGAAGTCGTCTCTAAATGGACGGGTATTCCTGTATCAAAAATGCTGGAAGGTGAGCGCGACAAACTGTTGAAAATGGACGACGCTTTACACGAAACCGTTATTGGTCAGGATGAAGCAGTCAGTTCAGTCGCTAATGCGATTCGTCGAAGCCGGGCAGGCTTGTCTGATCCTCACCGTCCTAATGGATCATTCTTGTTTTTAGGGCCAACCGGGGTCGGTAAAACGGAGTTGTGTAAATCTCTGGCTAACTTCTTGTTTGATACACAGGATGCGATGATTCGCATTGATATGTCGGAATTTATGGAAAAACACTCGGTTGCACGTTTGGTAGGCGCGCCGCCTGGTTATGTGGGTTATGAGGAAGGTGGTTATCTGACAGAAGCCGTCAGACGCAAACCTTATTCAGTGATCTTATTAGACGAAGTGGAAAAAGCCCATCCGGATGTCTTTAATATTCTGCTTCAGGTACTGGATGATGGCCGTTTGACGGATGGACAAGGTCGCACTGTGGATTTCCGTAATACGGTGATTGTGATGACTTCGAATCTGGGGTCGAGTGTTATTCAGGAAATGGCGGGTGAAGAAAATTATGACGCGATGAAAGCCGCGGTGATGGAGATTGTGTCACAGCATTTTCGTCCGGAGTTTATTAACCGTGTGGATGATGTGGTGGTGTTCCACCCATTACAACAAGCACAAATCCGTGCGATTGCCGAGATTCAGTTATCACATCTGCGAGCAAGATTAGCAGAGCGAGATATGAAACTGATGTTATCCGATGAGGCATTGGACTTGATTGCCTCGGAAGGCTTTGACCCTGTGTATGGGGCAAGACCGCTGAAACGGGTGATTCAGCATGAGATTGAAAATCCACTGGCGCAGGATTTATTGTCAGGTAAGTTTTCTGCTGGTGATACTGTCAACATTGAAGTTGAAGCGGATAAGCTGGTGTTCAAAGAGCTCAAACTTCACTAAAACCTGGGCAAAAAAAGAAGGGAGAAAACCGTAGTTTATCTCCCTTCACCAAGGGGTAATCTACCAGGCTTTGTAGGGTAAAAATTTACCATTCATTGTCACGACAACACGATCACCTTTGGGGTCGTGTTCTCGTTCTACAGACATATTAAAATCAATGGCACTCATAATGCCATCACCAAACTTTTCCTGAATGACTTCTTTCAGGGTGGGGCCATATACCCCAACAATTTCATAAAGACGATAAATCAACGGATCTTTAGGCACACTCTCATCCCAATTTTTGATTGGGTAGGCCTCAAGAGCTGTTTTGACTTCTGCTGGCAACTCCAGAAGTTCGCATAAAGCACGTGCTTTTTCTGCTGGCATGCTATTCATTCCCAAGCAAGCGGAGGTGGTCCAGACTGTAGACATGCCGATGACTTCGGCAATCTTTTCCCACTGTAACTGCTTATTTTCTTTCGCCACCATAATGGCTTGTGTCATTTCCAGCTTATTCATTATGTTCCTCGCGTTTTTGATATTAATTCATTTTCAGTAGATGAAGGTTAATTTGCCGTCACTTTGTTATCGGGCTTAATCACACGGCTACGGGTTGGGCCTGGTTTTAGATGGGTGGCATAGAGCACCATGCCAGTTAACAGCAGACCGCCAACTAAATTGCCTAAAATAACGGGGATTTCATTCCAGATTAACCAGTCAGCAATGGTGATAGGGGCGCCCATCATCATGCCAAGTGGGAATAAATACATATTGACCACAGCATGCTCAAAAACCAGGCCGAAGAAGATAAGAATAGGCATCCACATCGCGATAACTTTACCGATCACATCTTTTGACAACATGGCACCGACCACACCGACAGATACCATCCAGTTACATAAAATGCCTTTAACAAATACCGTTAACCAACCTGCGGCACCATGTTCAGCAAAGCCGAGGGTTCTGGCTTCAGCTGCTTTGGCAATGGCTTGTCCAGCCGCACCGGGCTCCGTGGTAAATGCAAAAGTCCAGGCAATGCCGATCAACACTGCTGTTGTTAAAGCGCCTAGTAAATTACCCAAAGCAACCAGTCCCCAGTTTTTTAGTAAGCCATTGAATGTCGCCCCTGGACGTTTATCAAATAAGGCCAGAGGCACCAGAGCAAATACACCGGTTAATAAATCAAAGCCTAATAAATTAAGTATGCAAAACCCGACGGGGAATATTAAGGCGCCGACAATGGGTATACCGGTTTGGACGGCAGCCGTAACGGCAAGAGCCACAGCAATAGCTAAAATGGCGCCAGCCATAAATGAACGTATTAATACATCACGGGTGGCCATAAATAATTTTGACTCACCCGCATCTACCATTGTTTTTACAAACTCACCTGGGCTTATATAAGACATAACCGCTATTTCTCCACACAATCACGATGATAAAAAGATAAGACTAAATTGGCATTTATTATGCCAATTTTAAAATTAATTATGTATCAATGGGTTATTGATTTTTTTGGGAGCGAGGGTGATATGTTTTTGCACCATATTGAATGTTTTGATCCTGCATGGTGCAGGAAGACATCTAGTCGTGATGCCGTTTAATGTGTTCCGGATAACAAGTCTTGTTGAGGTTTGCCGATATAAAAACCTTGTGCAAAGTCGACGCCGTAGTTCTGCAGGATAGTAAGAATGGCTTCGTTTTCGACAAATTCAGCAATGGTCTTACGCCCTAAGCCTTTGGCGACATCTATCAGTGCCTTAACAAACAGCTGATCATCCGCATTGATATCCAGATTTTTGATGAAAATACCATCAATCTTGATAATGTCGATGGGTAATTCACGCATATAGTTGAATGAAGCAAAACCAACACCAAAATCATCCAATGAAAAACGACAGCCCAGCGCTTTTATTGCTGTCATCATCAGTTTTGCCTGATACAGATTGGCAACCGCAACAGTTTCAGTGACCTCGAAAATCAAGGCACTAGGATCGACATCAAAGCGCTTAATTAACTTTTTAAGGTATGGCAATAAAACGGGTGTATCAACAACCGCGCCGGACAGGTTGATAGCAAACTCCACTTTTGAGCCTTGTTTCTGTAATTCACCTAATTTTTTTATGCTGTGGTGCAGTACGTAATGATCGATACTTTGGATTAGTCCAACTTCTTCAGCAATCTCGATAAACTTACCTGGTAAGGTGATTTCCTGGGTTTCAGGATTTCGCATTCTGACCAACACTTCATAGTGCTGGATTTCATTATTACTCAGGTTAAGAATGGGTTGGAAATATAAAACAAATAGATGATTCTCCAAGGCTTCTTCGATTTTCTGTTTCCAGTAAACCCTTTTTTGTAGCTGTTCACGGCTTTGATCATCCAGCGAAAAAATATGATAACGACCTTTGCCGTTAGCTTTAGCCCGATACATGGCTAAATCCGCAAACCCCATCAGCTCGTTGGTTGTGGCATCTTGTAGAGGATAATTGACGATACCGATGCTGGCGGAGATTGTATGACGCACAGATGCATAGTTCAGATGAATGGTTGAAAGCTCAGCCAGTATCTTTTCCGAGAGTGTAATCGCACCGGCCTCGTCACTTTCTGGCATGATGACGGCGAACTCATCACCACTTAAACGTGCAACAAAGTCAGTAAAACGGGTGATTCTATTGAGCGCTTTTGCAACTAGCTTGAGTGCTTCATCACCAGCTCGGTGACCGCTGGTATCATTAATATCTTTAAAGCGGTCGAGATCCAATAACAAAAGTGTGCTGTTGTGCTGATAACGAATCGCCGTTTGCAATGATTTTTCAAACTCTTCAGTAAATTTTCTTCTATTACATAAATCGGTTAGAGGATCATGTTCAGCCATCCACACGATACGTTTTTCTGCTGCTCGAGTTTGAGTGTTATCCAGTCCTACTGAGAGGATCATGGTTTCTTCATTATTCCTTTCTACGCGTGAATGAAACCAGGAAATTTGTTTTAAGCTACCTGCTTTATCAACAAGTTCGGCTTCTTGCTGGGCGATCTGAATATTACCAATTAATAGTTCTTTCAAAATATTATTGGTTTCAGACCAGTGACCAGGAGGGAAGAAGCGAGCCACATCCGATCCTTCCACTTCTTCACGACTAAACCCCGTTAACTGCTCACCATAATGGTTGAACAAGTGAATCACCTGCTTATCATCGGATGTCATTACGATCATCTGTGCCGTATCAACAAGTTGAGTGATGAAGTCGCGTTCGTTTTTTAGTGCTTGATGTGCTCTAAAAACAGCTTTATTACGCTGAGAAACTTTGTCTTCCAGAGCCTCGAGCATCGTTGCCAGATTACATAGCTCCTGTTTCAGGTTGACAATGGCATGATCTGAATTATTTTCATTAACAGACTCGCATTGTTCGCGTGCCTCAATAAATTTTTTACTGGCAACCAAAGGAACGGAGAGGGTGAGTTGACCTATGTCATCGAAGCTCGATTGAATAGAACGAGTGAGGTGACGTGATAGAAATAGGATAAGGAATAAATAACAAACAGAGCTTATTGTCGCTGCAATCCATTTGATATGTGAGACAGTCGGGAAAAGATAGGGTATCAAAAAGAATGCGCTAACAGTCATAACAGCGGATAAAACACTGCCTGCCAGAATGCGGTTTCTGGTGATTATAACCGTGTTTGAATGTGAGGTATCTCTCATAGTGACAGCTTATTCATCATGCGCATCCTTTCAGGCTAGCTATCTGAAACCTTTCGGCACAACCAGTCTAATACAGCAGCCGGTAGCAGTCTCTTACTATATGCAAAAAGATAAGTAGGAAAAGTGACGTAGTAACGCCTTTTGGGTTTTTTTGCCTCTAGTGCATGGATACATTTTTTAACAACGGCATCTGCAGGTAGAGTAAAAGGCGCTGCTGGGCCTTTTTTCTTGAGCCTGGCTTCCATCGCTTGATAGGTTTCTTGATGGGCACTGTTTGTTTTATCAATATGCTGAAGATACTTCGCGTAGGCGTTATCACGAAACCGGCTGGTTATCGGGCCAGGTTCAATCAAACTGACATCGATATTCGTGCCATGAAGCTCTATCCTTAGCGTATCGGCCAAGCCTTCTATAGCGAATTTACTGGCGTTGTATGCACCACGGTAAGCCAAAGCAACTAGTCCCAATACCGAGCTGTTATAAATAATGCGTCCATAACCTTGTCTCCGCATATGTGTGATAGCGAGGTTAGTAAGCTGTTGTGTACCAAATACATTCGTTTCAAACTGTTCTTTTAAGGCCGTTCGCGATAAGTCCTCAACAGCACCAGGCTGTCCAAAAGCGGCATTATTAAACAGTCCGTCTAATTGATTATTGAGATAGATTAATGCTTGCTGAAAACCTGAGCTAACGCTGTTTTCATTCGCCAAATCCATGATGATGGTATAAATACCATGTTGCTCAAGTGATGTTTTATCGCTGTCATTACGGACGGTGGCGACGACTTTATAACCACGCTGATGTAATGTGATTGCAGCACATAAACCAATGCCACTTGAGCAACCTGTGATAAGACATGTTTTCATTTGATTAATTTATCTTTCCTAAACGATTTGTCACTTTATCGGATGTAGGGGTAAATGTTTAAGTATATTGTCCGATATGCTATATATTCCTTTGATACTTAACCCTGGGACACTATGCAGACGCAAGAAATAACGGATATTGATTACCAACGCTTTAAGCGTTTCTTGGAAGATGCCTGCGGCATTCTTCTCGGGGATGGCAAGCAATATCTCATTGTTAGCAGGCTGACACGACTGCTCCGTGATGAAAATATCGCTAGTCTGTCGAATTTAATTTCGGCTGTTGAGCGAGGACAGCCTCATCATCTGCGTGATGCCGTTATTGATGCGATGACTACTAACGAAACCTCGTGGTTTCGTGATGTTCAGCCATTTGAAACATTAGGTCAGGTCATTTTCCCAGAATTAGACAAACTGCGTAGTAGCTCACTCAGAATCTGGTCGGCGGCATGTTCATCCGGTCAGGAACCTTACACTATCAGCATGATGTTAAGTGAGTACTGTCGTAAATTCCCATCTAACAGAATCGCTTCCAGTCAGATTATCGCAACAGATATTTCAAGCTCAATGCTGGTGCAGGTTAAAAAAGCTGAATATGAAGATGTGGCGGTTGGCCGGGGCTTATCCGATCAGCGTCGTCAGCAATTTTTCACTAAACAGGGTGATCGTTGGCGTGTAATAGATGAGGTTAAACAACGGGTTAGTTTCAGACCTCAGAACCTGCTGCAAAGCTTTGGTACATTAGGCAAATTCGATATTATTTTTTGCCGAAATGTACTGATTTATTTTTCTGCTGATCGAAAAAAAGACATTCTGCAACGGATGGCACAATCGTTAAATAAAGGTGGCTATTTATTCCTGGGGGCATCAGAAACGATCAGTGGTTATACCGATGCCTTTGATCTTGTTCGCACACCACATAGTACGGTTTATCGCAAAAAAGATTAGTGCGGATCATGTTCAATTTTCTTGACCGGTGGGGTCGTCTCAGTTGGAATTGGCTCAACAGGATTGCTCTCAGTCGGTTTTGTTAGTCCCAGCCATGCGCCAACTTTCTGAAAAATCGCTTTCAGTAAGCGCCACAATCTTGGTAAAAGCCAAATCATCAAAACAACAAACACCACCAGTGCAATCAAAAATAATACCGGATGGTGAAGTGCCGTCCATAATCCAGCAATAACTAATAAGTCTTCGCTGATGGATGCTGCCCAGTTTGTAACAGGCTCAGGAGAGGTATTAATCAATAAGCGACTGCCTGCCTTAGTCGCATGGCTGCCGGCGGCCAGTGTACCTCCTAACAACGCTGCGGTTAGTTCCACCGCAGGGCTAACATCGCCAACCGCGCCTGCAGCTAACATCGCCCCTGCTGGGATTCTGATGAAGGTATGCATGGTATCCCAGCCGGAATCGACGCCCGGAATCTTATCAGCAAAAAATTCAACACAGTACATAAAGCCTGCAGCTGCCATAACCATAGGATCGGTAAGGATCTGCAGTTCATCAGGCAATACAATATTGCCGGTCGTGCCCATATAGCCGAGCATAAATATGGTCGCGTAGAGATTGATCCCGCTAGCCCATGCTGCTCCCATACTGAGTGCAATAATATTGACTGCTTCCATTGATTGCTCTCCATTTTGTTATAGTGATGACTTACTTAAGCCATAGGGATTTGAGTTGATGATAACCCGAACTGAATTTCTCGCCTATATCAATCATGTTTTGGAACCTGAGCGTTTTAATGATTACTGTCCCAATGGTCTTCAGGTTGAAGGTCGGGAAGAGATTACGACGCTGGTTACTGGCGTGACAGCATCAGAAGCCTTGCTTGAAGAAGCGATTGAGTTAAATGCCGATGCGATATTGGTTCATCATGGTTATTTCTGGCGGGGAGAGGATGCCCGTATAATCGGCATGAAACAGCGCAGATTAAGGCTGTTGCTTGAGAATGATATTAATTTAATTGCCTATCACCTGCCATTGGATGCGCATCCGACGCTGGGCAATAATGCACAATTGGCTGAGTTGTTAGGCATCGAAGTCGATGGACGTATTTCTGGCATGGGAGAGCCGGCAATTGGCTTATGTGGTAGTTTGCCGGAGCCCTTATCGTTATCTGCATTCAGCAGTCATGTTCGGCAAAAATTAAAACGCGATCCTTTAGTGATACAAGGGCATGACCGACCGATTACCACGGTTGGTTGGTGCACGGGCGCCGCTCAGGGGTATCTACAGTATGCTGCTGAGCTTGGGCTGGATTTGTACATTAGCGGTGAGATTTCTGAACCAACTGTACATATGGCACGTGAATTAGGCATTAACTACATGGCTGCCGGCCATCACGCGACAGAGCGATATGGGGTGAAAGCCATGGGAGAAATGCTGGCAGAACAGTTTGATATCGTTCATCATTTTATTGATATAGATAATCCGGTTTAGGTACTCATGTTGAATTCCGTCTTAAATACTTATCAGCAACAGCGCCATCGTGTTCAACGCTTTTTTGACAGCACATTATGGGAAGACCTGCCTGAGGATGCTTCACCATTATGGCGGTTCTGGGTTAATGCGATTCGCGTGACTTTCATTATGGTTCGAGAGTTGGCGACGGGTGAGCTGAATTTGCGCGCTATGAGCTTGGTGTTTACAACCATTCTTTCTTTGGTGCCTCTCATTGCCGTTGCATTTTCCGTTTTAAAAGCTTTTGGTGTGCATAATCAAATGGAACCCATGCTGTTAAGCCTGCTGGAACCATTGGGTGACCGAGGTCCGGAAATTACCGAAAATATTATTGGTTTTGTCCAGAATGTGAAGGTCGGCGTTCTGGGATCTATCGGTGTCGCTATGTTGTTCTACACCATCATCGCACTGGTTCAGAAAATTGAGAATGCGTTTAATTTTGTTTGGCGCGTAAAGCGTTCACGCTCATTAGCTCGACGTTTTACTGACTATCTAAGTGTTGTGATGATTGGACCAGTGTTGATTTTTTCAGCACTTGGACTCGTGGCAACCGTGGTTAATCATGAATTCGTCAAACAATTGAGCAGTATTGAGCCATTTGGGACCTTGCTGGTCATCGGTACTAAGTTATTACCTTATTTAATGATTATTACGGCATTTACGTTTTTATATAAATTTATTCCAAATACAAAGGTAAAATTCAGCCCGGCATTGATTGGGGCATCGGTTGCTGGTGCCTTGTGGATTGGTGTGGGCACGGTGTTTGCAAAATTTGTGGCTTCCTCGTCTAACTACACGGCGATCTATTCCAGTTTTGCTATTTTGTTTTTCTTTATGATTTGGCTGTATCTGGCTTGGTTTATTTTGTTAACAGGTTCTCAGGTCGCATTTTATCTGCAGCATCCTAAGTTAGTCAGGTTGGCGGGGAAACCATTAACGTTAAGTCCACGTTTACGTGAGCGTGAAGGTTTGTGGTTGATGACGGTGATTGCAAGACGATTTTGCCAAAACTTGCCACCGCTCACCATACAGCATCTGGAAGAGCAAACGGGACTGACCAATAATGCCTTACAGGACTTACTCAGTAGTCTTGAAAAAGGAGGGTTTCTTATTGAAGTGGCTGGTGATGAAACCCGATATGTACCTTCATCCGATGTCGCCACCATTAGAGTGGCCGCTTTATTAAACTGTTTACGCACAGCGGAAGAGAACAGTGCCTATCATGTTAAAGGTGTGCTGGATAAAGATGTGAACAAGTTACTGAAAGATATTGGTGATGCCCAGGCTGAGGTATTAGGTGATTTAACGTTGCGTGAGCTTGCTATGAGGAAAGATGGGGAATGAGCGACGTCTCATCATTAAACGGTAAGAAGATTGTTATTGGTGTAACCGGTAGCATTGCGGCTTACAAAGCAGCAGATTTAATTCGACGTCTAAAAGATTATGGCGCCGAGGTGCGTGTCATGATGACAACTGGCGCCGCTGAATTTATTACTCCACTGACATTACAGACCTTAAGTGGTCACCCCGTGGCGATGACCTTGTTAGATGCCGATGAAGAATCAGCGATGGGACATATTGCATTGGCTCGTTGGGCTGATTGGATTCTGATTGCCCCTGCCACGGCGGATTGTCTTTCCAGACTGGTTTCTGGTCGTGCTGATGACATTCTTGCAGCCGTTTGCCTGGCAACCGAAGCGCCGATTGCCGTCGCTCCGGCAATGAATAACAAAATGTGGTCAAACCCAGCAACGCAGACTAATTTAGCATCATTAAAACAACGTGGCGTCAGTGTGATTGGTCCAGCCAGTGGTGATCAAGCTTGTGGCGAACAAGGCGAGGGCCGGCTGTTGGAACCATTAGAAATTGTCTATGAATTAGACCGCTTAATGGTACCGGGACTGTTGTCTGGAAAACAGGTGGTAATTACTGCCGGCCCAACCTATGAGCCGATTGACCCTGTGAGATTTATTGGTAACCGTAGCTCTGGAAAAATGGGCTTTGCTATTGCGCAAGCTGCTAAAGAAGCCGGGGCAAAAGTGACTATTATCGCCGGGCCAGTTCAATTAGCTACACCTACGGCGGTAAGGCGTATCAATGTTGAAACGACAGAAGAAATGGCCTTAGCGGTTGAGGATAGTCTCGAAGCGTGTGATATTTTTATCAGTTGTGCGGCGGTTTCTGATTATCGTGCCATTCAGGTTCAGCAAGAAAAAATTAAAAAAACCTCAGAGCAGTCGATACAGATAGAACTTGAACCTACGATAGACATTGTGTCTACTGTGACAAATCGACACAATAAGCCATCATTTGTCGTAGGATTTGCAGCAGAAACACACAATTTAACGGAATATGCAAAATCCAAGTTGGCGCGAAAAAAACTCGATATGATTGCGGCTAATTTGGTCGGAGAAAATCAGGGGTTTGCTGTTGATGATAATGCGCTGCATATTATCTGGACCGACGGCGAGCAAACATTGCCACTGATGCCTAAAACACAGCTGGCAAGAGAACTAATGACATTAATAATAAAAAGATTCTATGCAAAAAATTCAATTAAAAATTCTTGATCCAAGACTGGGTGACAGCATTGCTCTTCCTGATTACGCAACGTCAGGTTCTGCCGGGTTAGATTTGCGAGCATGCCTTGATGAGCCCGTAACACTGGCGCCTGGTGAAACCGTTTTAATTCCTACTGGCCTTGCTATTCACATTGACGATGCCACGCTGGCTGCTGTGCTGCTGCCACGATCAGGATTAGGCCATAAGCACGGGATTGTGTTGGGAAACCTGGTTGGATTGATAGACAGCGACTACCAAGGCCAAGTGTTTGTTTCATGCTGGAACCGCGGCACAGATAAATTTGAAATCAGTGTGGGAGAACGTATTGCGCAAATGGTTTTTGTTCCCGTGGTACAGGTGGGGTTTGAGAAGGTCGATGAGTTCACCTCGTCGGAGCGTGGAGCAGGTGGTTTTGGACATACTGGACGTCAGTAGTAGTCAAAGGGGATTGGCATGGCCATGATGGAAAAGCTGGGAAGCAAGTTTGTTAGTGTTCTTTTGCTATTGGTTATGCTTTTGGGTGTTAGTGCTGCAGTTGTCTTCATCAATACGCAGGCCAATACCACTCAGCAAAATAATCAGCGTGAGAAGAGTCAACAAATTGTTAATGCTGTCATAGCAAGTTATCAGCAACAAATTAAAGAATGGCAGCAAACCTCACTTAGTCTTGCCGAGTTAGCCGAAACAAAGCAGCTCGCTAAAACCAAGAATATTTACGATGTCGATGATTGGAAAAATCTCGCCAACCGTTTTTTTCCTTCAGCTAAGGCCATTTGTTTAATCACCAGAGAATATGATGCGCCAACAAATGAAGGGTGTTTGCCCATTTCTTACGTATCACTGAAAAGTTTGAGGCAACTGACTACACAGACGCAAGCTGATGTTGCGATGATTATGCAAGATGGAAAAGCCGATCATATTTTGCTGGCGGCGAGAGTGCCTCTTGATGATAAGCAGCAATATGCAGCTGTTGTGGTTGCTTTGAAACCAACAGATATTCAACTGATTAACCCAGGGCTGGTTCCTGACGCATATATTGAGATCAGCCAAGGGGATTTACCAACAGGTCTTCTTACCACAATAGGTGACGGTCAATATAAACAAGCCGAACCCGTTATATCCCAACCCATACCCAACTCTTACTGGAAAGTGAAGCTGTGGTCTGTGACCACGAGTGCCGGAACACCATTATGGTTGTTTCTCGCACCTGTTATGATTTTGATCGTACTAATATGGATGCTCAGAGATTGGTGGCAAACGAAATTATTACATTCTGATGCCAATACATTAGAAGAACAGCTCAGAGACCTGCAAGAGGTTAAGCTAAAAACAAAGTATCCATTAGTCTTCAGTGAGTTGTATGGCGTCAGAGAGCTGATCCAACAACTTGCTATACCAGAGAAGAAACGGGCTTTACCTGTTGAAGAATCGCTTAACACATTTATCATTGATGAAACTGAGACGTTGGAACGAAGTGAAACGCCTGCTGAAACGCTACAAGAGGTTCAGGAAGAGAGTGAACCATACGATAGTGACGTGATTGATTACGACAAGCCATATGAGCAGGATGCAGTGGATGAGCGAGAAGAATCCTTGGTTGATGAGGACTCTACCGCCTCTGAACAACACGTATCGAGTCTAAGTCTGGATGAAACCGTGGCGAATAATTCAGATTTACTTGAGCTTAAGCTGACGGATGATGACACACCAACAGAAGATGTAGAGTCTTCAGTTTTTATTGATCCTGAATATTCAGAAACAGAAAAATTGTCACTTGAACCTGAAATCGATCTGTCTTCAGAGCTTGATGAAGAAACAAAAGAAATTTTTCACGAAGATACTCAACAGAGTCTCCCGGCAACAGAAAAGAAACTGGAATTAAATCCACCCTCAGCACAACACCTGCCAGATGAAGCTATTTTCCGAGCTTATGACATCCGCGGGATTGTGGGTGAACAGTTAACCGTGCCGGTGATGACATTGATTGGCCGAGCGGTTGGTAGTCAGATGATCGCTCAAGGTGTCACAGAGTTAGTGGTGGGGCATGACGGCCGGTTAAGTAGCCAGCCGCTGGCAAAAGCCTTTATGCGTGGGGTGACCAATACCGGCTGTAACGTTATCGATCTTGGTCAAGTTCCCACTCCGGTTGTTTATTTTGCTTGTGAGTATTTAAAAACGCGTTCAGGAGCGATGATCACTGGTAGTCATAACCCCGCTAATTACAATGGCATTAAATTGGTCATTGCAGGTAAGACGCTCGAAGGCGATGAAGTTCACGCACTCTATCGGCGTATTAAACAAGGTGCATTTGAGACCGGCCGTGGGAATATTACGGCGAATGATGTGACGGAAGCTTATGTTCAACGGATCAAGTCGGACATTAAACTCGAACGCAAACTAAAAGTTGTCGTAGATTGTGGTAACGGTGTCGCCGGTAAAGTATTACCAAAAGTACTAAAAGAAATTGGTTGTAATGTCATCGAGTTATTCTGTGAGGTGGATGGTCGTTTCCCAAATCATCATCCGAACCCGGGGGAACCCGAAAACCTTAAATCCTTGATCTCAGAAGTGAAGTCTACTGGAGCGGAACTTGGCATTGCTGTAGATGGGGATGGGGATCGTCTCGGTGTGGTGGATACAGAAGGAAATATTATTTGGCCAGATCAGTTGATGATATTGTTTTCACGAGCTGTTCTGGATAAATCACCTGGCGCCACAATCCTTTATGATGTAAAAAGTACGAGTTTGCTTGAGGGCGTGATACGCTTTGCTGGTGGTGAGCCAATGATGGTGCCATCCGGACATTCTGTTATCAAAAACAAAATGCAGCAGTATAATGCTGCACTGGCTGCTGAAATGAGTGGACATTTCTTCTTCAATGACCGCTGGTATGGCTTTGATGATGCGACTTATGCAGCTGCAAGGCTGGTTGAGTTATTATCGGCAGATCCCATGACTCGAACGCCTACTCAGTTGTTTGCTGAGATTAGTCAACGTGTTTCTACTCCAGAAATTATGGTGAATATGCCATATCCTGAAGCAAAACGTTTCATGACCACACTTCTCAGTAATTTCAATGCCGAAGGTGGTGATATTTCTACAGTGGATGGTATCCGCGTGGATTATGCTGATGGTTGGGGACTAGTGCGAATCTCAAATACACTTCCTGCTCTAACCTTGAGGTTTGAAGCGACAAATGACGTTGAATTAGAAAGAATTAAACAGTTGTTCATTGAACAAATGCAACAAGTGAAACCCACCCTAACATTAAAACTATAATTTAAGACGGATAGAATGAGTTTAAACACACAACGTGCTACCCATATTGCTCAGGTATTAACTGAAGCGCTGCCGTATATCCAGCGCTTTTCTGGCAAGACACTGGTCATTAAATATGGCGGTAATGCCATGGTGGATGAGGCATTAAAAAATAGTTTTGCCAGGGACGTGGTTTTACTCAAGGCGGTAGGAATTAATCCTGTTATTGTTCATGGCGGTGGTCCGCAAATAGGTGAATTACTACAACGTGTTGGTAAGCAAAGTGAATTTGTTAACGGCATGCGTGTCACAGATCGTGAAACCATGGATATTGTTGAAATGGTATTAGGCGGTCAAGTTAACAAAAGTATCGTTAACTTAATTAATAACCATGGTGGCAGGGCCGTCGGATTGACCGGTAAAGATGGCAGTTTAATTTTTGCTGAAAAACTGCATGTTTCAAGTTCTTCTGATATCAAAGCATCGGAATTAATTGATTTGGGCCATGTTGGTAAAGTAGCCAGTATTGATACCAGCGTCATTGATATGTTGATTCATAGTGACTTTATTCCTGTTATTGCGCCAATTGGCGTTGGCAAAGACGGTGAGTCATACAACATAAACGCTGATTTAGTGGCGGGTAAAATTGCTGAGGTGCTCCAAGCAGAGAAATTGATTTTGTTAACGAATACCGCTGGCTTACTCGATGCTGATGGTCAGTTGTTAACTGGTCTAAATGCTAAACAAGTCAATGACTTAATTGACGAGGGTGTTATATATGGTGGTATGCTGCCAAAAATTGGCTGTGCTCTAGATGCTGTTCAGTCGGGTGTGACAACTGCACATATTATCGATGGACGTGTCCAACACGCAGTATTGCTTGAAATGTTTACTGACGAGGGCGTAGGTACGTTGATTCGTGGAGGTGGTCGATGACTGAAGCAGTACCTACCAGTAGAGCTGAAACCAAACGTTCACGTCGTCAGGATATTCTAGAAGCACTTGCTTCTGAGTTAGAACAAAGACCGGGAGAGCGGATTACAACCGCTAAACTCGCTGCAAGCTTAGGAGTATCAGAAGCTGCTTTGTACAGGCATTTCCCGAGCAAAGCGAGAATGTTTGAAGGTTTAATTGGTTTTGCTGAAGAAACAGTTTTTGGTCTGATTCAACGAATTTTACAAGATGAACAAAATGCGTTGAATCGGATTGAAAAAATTATGACGCTTATGCTTGGCTTTTCTACAAAAAATCCAGGAATTACTAGTGTTTTAATGGGAACGGCTTTAACTGGTGAGACAGAACGTTTAAGACAACGCGTGAGTCAATTTTTTGACCGTCTGGAAACGCAATTCAGACAGATCTTGAGAGAGCGTGAGCTGACTTTGACACAGGCCGGAGGTCGACCTGTCAATGAAACTGCGAATTTACTACTCGCTGTTGTTGAGGGGCAAATGCAACAATATGTAAGAAGCAGCTACAGACAATCTCCTCTGATTGGCTGGGAACAAAAATGGCAGTTATTAACAAAAATGCTTGAGGTTTATGCATGATAAATGTTTGTCTGGTCGGTTCTGATATAAAGAAGGAACTTGCTATATTGCAGAGCCAGCATAACATTACGACAAATGCACTTTACGAAACCTCGTTTGAAGCATTACTGGATGCTATTGAAAAATTGAGTCCAGATGTATTAGTGATCTCCGATCAAACTAACCAGCTTTCAGCCGATGAGTTATGTTTTTACGTCAGTTTAAGGCTATCGAAAACAAAGACCATCATCATTACTGACAAGCCTGCCACATACGAACAATTAAAGCTATCAGGCTTTACATGCCGAGGCTTTGTTGCATTCGAACAAAGACACGCAATTGTCAGAGCAGTAAGAGTCGTTCATGATGGGGAAGCCTGGATTCCGAGGAAATTAGTGACAGATGTGCTTGATAAACTGGCCAAAGAAGAAAAGCGACATAACCGCATTAATAACTAATTCTTTAATTCTCCCTGCATCATGGTACTAAATTTGCTTAGTTGAGGAACTTGCTAACGAAATGAGTATCACAAAAATGTGAACTCATTCACATTTACTGATGTGTTAGTACCAAAGTACAGTAGATCAAATGAGGCTCTCACGGCAATATTACGCCATGATGAATAAGTTACGCGTTCTGGTCTTCCCAGTTCAGCGATTAGGGGAATAAATATGGCTACAGAAATTGGTGTTGTAAAAGCGCTTATCGGCGCTGTAACAGTCACCTCCACGGATGGCTCTGTGAGAACATTACAAGTGGGTGATGTGGTTTATGCCAATGATTTAATTTCAACCGGTGCCGAAGGTGCTATTGAGATTGAATTTGCTGATGGCAGCGTAATGGATCTGGGTCGCAGTTCTCAAGCACTTTTAGATGCTGAAGTATTTGATCCAACAAATACGGATGTCGAGGATAATCAACAAGCCGTTACTGACGATGTTGATGCCATACAGCAAGCGATTTTAGAAGGTCAAGATCCTACTCAAGTGGGTCAGGAGACTGCTGCTGGTGCAGGTACCGCTAATGGCAACGAAGGCCATGATGCGGTGTTTATTGATTATCTAAATCCTGAACAAATTCCTGAAGCAGGTTTCGACACTATTGGTGTTAGTAATACTTTCGACTTCCCTGAGGCGGATTTACTTTTTGTTGATAATGGTGATCCTGAACAATCGGGTATACCTCCCGTTACGCCTCCTTCTGGCGATATTGTTATTGAAGTCCCATCTAGCTTGGTTTCTGAAGGTGGTCTGCCTGAAGGACAATCTGGTGGTTCTGCATCATCAACCCAAACTATCAGCCTGGATTTAGGCGGAAGTGATTTAAGCAGTATTTCGTTATCGACATCCGGAAATACGACAACCTTGTTAACCCTGGACGGTCAAGCCATTGACACTGCATGGGATAGTTCTACCGGCACATTGATTGGCTACATAAGTGGCACAGACTCAACTGATGCAAGTAACCAGATTTTTACAGTCACACTAAGTGACATCTCGAATAATCAAGCTTCATATACAGTAGAGCTTCTTAAACCTATTCGTGATGTTGATGGGGTTACTGAAAATATTAATATTAATGTCAATGTCAGCAATAATGCTGGCGAGTCATCTTCTGCAAGTTTTGATGTAACCGTTCAAGATGATAATCCTGTTGCTAATCCTGCTCAGGAATCCATATCTGTCGGTCAGGCGGTTAATACAAACCTTCTTTTAGTTCTTGACGTCTCAAACAGTATGAATGAGACCACTGATTTTCAGGGGATGACAAAACTGGAAGTCATGATCAAGTCTAGCCTGAATTTAATTGAACAATATGAAGCGCTGGGCGATGTCATGGTGAATCTAGTGACATTTAACAATGGTGCTGAGAATCCAACAAATATTTGGGTCGACACAGCTACCGCGAAAGACATCATCAACTCACTCTCTGCGAGTGGAGAAACCAACTATGACGCTGCCTTAGCGGAAGCCGTTGAAGCCTTCAAAGACCCAGGTAAGATAGATGGTGCACAGAACATCGCCTATTTTATGTCTGATGGTGCGCCTAATGAGAGTAATCAAACAGATGCTGATGGGAATTATATCGGTGTTGGTATTGACAGCAGTGAACAACAGGCGTGGGAACAGTTTCTAGCTGACAATGATGTGACATCTTATGCTTTAGGAATGGGCGCTGATGCTGTAGCTAATGAGCTTGCGCCCATTGCTTATGATGGTGTTAAAGAAGCAGATGTTCCCGTCATTACCGTCACCGATTTTTCTCAGCTTGCAGATACATTAGTGAAGACTGTAACTGGCAACAGTGTCTCAGGTGACCTACTGGATGGTGGCTTTCCTTCAAGTGCCGGAGCTGATGGAGGTTGGATTAGTCAGATTTCTATTGATGGTGTGGACTACACATTCAATCAACAAACTAATACAGCCTCAGCTGGCAGTGCTATAGCAAGCTTTGATGCTTCAACTCATGTTTGGACCATTACTACCACTAATGGTAGTATCTTTACGGTAGATATGGACAGTGGTGAATATACATATAATGTTGGTGATTCTGCCAGTGGTACCTTCACAGAAGAGATAACCTACACCGTTACGGATGGCGATGGTGATACTGCCAGTAATACATTTACAGTCGATGTTGATGTTGATTTATCAACATTGGTGGTGAGTGATGATTTGGTCATTACTAATCAGGATTCTGTTGATATCCCTGACTGGGCTTTATTTGCCAATGACAGTGGTGCCGATGGTGAAACGTATACCCTGACAGACGCGACATCGACTACAGATACTGCCTCTGTGAATGGCAACAGTGTTACTTTCAATGATACAGACAGTAATGGCGGTAGCTTTAGTTATCAGAACCAAGCTGGTGGTCAGACAGACTCTGCGAATGTTTCTGTTACACACGTCAATGGCAGTATCCTTGAAGGTTCATTTAGGGATGAAATTCTGATCGGTGGCAATGATGTTGATTTTATTTCTGGCGGCGCTGGAAATGATGTACTGATTGGTGGAATTGGTGGTAGCTATGACGCTGGCTCAAGAACAGTGACAGCTACTGTTGAGTCAGGAGCCACTGGTACGGGTAATAATCAATTTTCATTTGCTTTAACTGCGTCAGCAATTGCAGCTGCTGCCGGATTATATGTAACTGAAATTCGTATCTCGCTTGCTGACTACAATGCTATTTTTGATCAGGTTGGTCAGGATAGTTATAAATTTACTTTAGGTGATGGTTCGACTATCTCTAGCGATGATATTCAGATGGTTACCGATGGTGACACTAATGAATTAGTGATCCAGTTTAAGCCTGGTACTTTTACCCATGAAGATACTCTGACTTTTGGTATTGATACTGATGGTCGAGGCATGACCACTGGCGATGATTTTGGCAGACAGGAAGTACCTTTTACCGTCTCTTTTAATGATGGCACAAGCCTAGATGGTACATATGAGCCTGATACGACTAATGGTGGTAGCTCAGGTACAGTTCAAGACAATCCCACGGTTACGGAAACATTAGATGGCGGAGCTGGTGATGACATCCTCGTTGGTGGTGACGGTGAGCATATTCTCCTCGGTGGTGAAGGTAACGATACGCTAGTTGGCGGTGGTGGCAATGACATCTTAACCGGTGGTGAGGGTGCTGATTTATTTGTTTGGCACAATGGTGGTCAAGGAACTGCAGCTACACCTGCTAATGATATTGTGACTGACTTCAATGGTACTGAAGGTGATAGCTTAGATCTTTCTGATATTCTTCAGGGAGAAGAAAGCAATGATATTACCGACTATATTTCTGTTGCTGAACAAGGTAACAACGTCGTACTGTCTCTAACACCTAATGGTGATGGTGGTGATATGACGCAGACAATCACCTTACAAAATACCAGTATTGATCAACTGGTTGGAAGTGATGCTTCTGGTATGTCTAATGCCGACATTATCAACTCTTTGATTACTAGCGGTCAGATTCAAGTAGATCAAAGTTAAGTTAGGATTTGAGAAGAATAAAAAAGCCGACATTAGTCGGCTTTTTTATTTGCATACTGAATAACAGTTACCAACAACCGACAGGACCAGTAGCACCTGTTTGAGTAATTGTTAGAGGTGTGCAGTTAGCATCATTAGCTTGAGATCCCTGAGCCGTTGCAACTAAGGTATAAGCTGTCGCTGTTGGAGCAGGGTTAGCTGCAATAATGTAATACGCTGTTCCCGTCTTAGGCGATTGATTAAAAGGTAGAGTGTTATCAGCACCTGCATAAGTGAAGTTTTCTGTGTAATAGCGCTCCATATAACTCGCCAATTCCATTAAGTCAGCTTGAGCATTAGCTCGTCGTGTTTGTCTGACTTGCTCTTGGTAAGACGGATAAGCAATGGCAGCAAGGATGCCTAGAATGACAACAACAATCATCAACTCGATGAGTGTAAATCCATTTTCTCTATATTTTATGTTATTCATTTAATAACCATATTTCAGTGATATAGGGGGGCTCGCCATCAGCACCACGACTCGTGTTAAAACCTATAGCTGTGTCTTCATTCACAATAGGGCCTTTTTCCCCTTGTGGCGCAAGACCATGCACAACCGTATTATGGTCGATAAGATACTCTTGATTAGAAATCACTAATCTATCTGAGGATAGCGATGAGTCCGTTACTGTTCCACTCTGACTAAAAGTCTGTGCAAATACTGACATTGGTATTAATAACACAGAGAGGATGGTTAAATAATTTTTTTTTAACATACATATGTCCTTAATCAGTCAGTTGAATCCAAGATCGCCTTCCTATCGCATCCTCACTTGAAGACTCTTCTTCTAAAATAAGCTCACCTGTCTCGGCATCACTCATAAATTTCACTTCAGTGGAGCCAGAACCAGGAACACGTCTGCTGATTTTAGGTGGCGAAATGATACTATCATAGCCTTTACCTGCGACAACTGGCACCTCGGTATCTGGCTCACCGTCACCATCAGTATCTACATAGAGATCATTTGCATCAATCACACCATCGCCATTGATATCCAGCGGCTGATAGTTCAGAGGTAGTCCCGTGTAATAGTCTAATTCCATTAACCAACTACTACCACCAAAATCACATGCATCTTCTGATGGAACAAGTGACGTAAAGATCACTTTTTCATCTCGGATAATGGCTTCAGAAACTTGTCTTTCACCACTATTTTCACCTGATGATGCACTGACTAAGTCAACATACCAGCCTCGGTCATCAGTGTTAGCTGTACCCCAGTTAATGATTTTATCTGATTCTGAGGCCGATATTGTCCGATAATTCGTGCCTAGAATCGTAAATTCAGCCATTGCTCGTTTATTGAGTTGAGCCCGAGAAAATGCATAACGTGTATAGGAGGATGTATCAGTATCATATACTCTCGGATCCCAAATAGCATAAAAACTCTGTGTAACTTGATCAACTGGAGTATTGTCGCCAACTTCAAAATATTTACCGGTACCAAATAAAAGTAAATAGCCATTTTTTTCGCTATGAAGCTCTACTTTAATTGGTGTTGTAATTGGTTGAATGTTGTCTTTGTTACAGCTTGTCCCGAAACACGCCGAGTATAAGGGCAGTGGCTTATTGGTATCCGCATCTCTGTATGTAAAGTCCCAGTCATTCTTATTATTGCTACCAATTTCAATGCTCCAAACATTACCAAACATATCACCGGCATAAATCAGATCGGTGGTGCCATCCTGGTTTGTGTCGATAGCTGTCGGCGTGGCGATTCCATTTGGTCTAAACTGTTCGGTTGGATCCTCATTTTTGCCTGTTTGTGTATCAAACTTACGAATCAGGCTACCGGTTTCTAAATCTACGATATAGATATAACCATTGCCATCATCACTGTCATGGCTTGCATTATTTGCACTGCCATCAGCGTCATTATCAAAAGTATTGTTGTACCCACCACTAAATAAGGCCGCCCATTTACCGTTGTTCAAACGAACAATATTTGCTTGTCCCATGGTGTATCCCATATCGGGATCATTCTTATCGGTAAATTCCCACAACACTTTTTTAGCTGATTCTGTTTCGTTTGAAAATGCTGAAGGATCCGTAATATCTAAGGCAAAGTAACCTTGACCTCCCGCGCCAAGACCTGAAACAAGTACTGTATGCCAACTGCCATCAAAAAAGGCATCTACCACAGTTGGACTGGCATCAACGTAATATTTGTGTGAGTAGCTGGGGGATGATAATTCTTTCAAGTTGTCATAGACACTATTCGGGACATAGGCAAACTTTTCTACTCCAGAATCAGCATCAAACGCATGCAACATCCCATCATTCGCCCCTACATAAATCATAGCGGTTCGGTTCAGATAGGTGCTGACAAACTCAGAATATAGGACAGAATCTTCTGGCTCATCATCTTCTGATCTATTGCCCCATTGATCGTAATAATCTGATCTAGGAGGACCAAGTAACACAGGAGAGGAATTAATAATATCGCCAAGTAATTTAGTTCGTGTTCTATAGATACCCTCAGATTTACTCTGTTCTTTCGATTGGTTACCACGCAGATAATTCAATACATCTTCGCTGCCTAATGATAATTTTTGACTAGAATTCAATGCATTCCAGTCAAATGCATAACCATTATTACCATCAGAGGTGAATATCACACGTTGATTAGCGCTTGGAATTTTATTAGCAGCATCCCACAATGCTGAAGGTAATAATTGTCCATCGTCATCAAAGCCAAACGCTAGTAGTCGTCCTGTCCAGTCGCCACTGTTAAAACGGGCTTGATAGACTTTACTGTCACTAGTTATGGCACCCGAGTTAACGGCAACAGCAGCGGAGGACGAAGTTCTCGATGTGATATTTTGTAAAATGCCAGCAAGTGATTCGGCAAACTCATCAGGATCAGCAGCACTGAAAAAATTACCATGACTATTGACTGCAGCATGCCATAAGTCATCTATTTTTGCTGGGTTTGAACTTCCCGGGTCAGGCCATGATTTGGTCGGAGGGGTGGCTGAAAGCGCGGCTAAATCATTCTCTGGGTCGAGTGAGCCTTTGACCCCGAGCCCCACAGTGAATGTGACCATGTGTTGCCAAAATGCTGGATCTTCCGTGTTGGTTGGTACTTCATTTTCTAAGTCTGTCCGAAGATCCCGTTTCCAGTAGTGCATGGCTGTATCAGCCAGTGTATTTGACCATGAATCAGAGAAAGGGGGAGATGCAATGTACGTATAATCGTCATCATTGGGACCACTGATGGTGGTGCCGTTGCTATTATCGACATTTCCAAGCCCAGGGCTGCCGCCATTCCAGTAGCCATCTGTAGTAAGAATATGATAGCTCTGACGACAAGTCAGGTGAGCAGAGGAGTCATCAGTACCTGGGTTAGCTCCCCATGGTCCTCTGTTGTCGGTTCTTTCGTAATATTGGCCTACACTGGCCGCAGCTGATCTGAGAGGTGTCCCGTAATTGTTAATCACATGATCGTAGAGGTTATCGTAAAATGCGGTCCTGTTTGCACCGCTAAATTTTCTGACGCCTCTGATCAGGGCTCTGTTACTGCTGACACCATCGATAGTGCGACTACCCTCGTTTATTGCAGCAAAACCGACACGGGAATTTTCAGATTGGGTGGCAAATGCTCGGCCTACACCAGCACGAGCTGTCAAAATTCGTGAGCGGTAATATTGAAACCAGTTAGCAAAGTTTTGTATTTCTTCATCACGTGTTCGAGTCGTACCGTTTGGACTGGTGAATGTTGCACTGGCTGAAGTGGAGTCGGTAATTCTTACTCGTGTATAGCGAGAGCGATCTAATCGCAATGCCTCTGAGTCAGAAGCGCTGCCATTGTATTTGTAGTATGTGATGGGCCAAAAACTATGGTTACCATTGCATGGGTCACCATAAGCACTACTGAGGCTACTGCCATGTTTGAACCAGCATGAGTATTGTGTTTGTTGAGTTTTTAAGTTGATACTTCCACGTGAAGGATCGGCCGGATTATATAGCGCAGCTGATGGATTCGCATTCCCCATACTCGTGCCGTCAGCCTTACTCCAAGGCACATAAGTCACATCTGGATTGTAGAAGACTGCGTTATTGACAGATGAGCGTGAAAAGAAGTTATGGACATTATCGTCATCAAAGTTTGGTACCTGGTTACTGTAGGTAACACCACCATAAAGACTGGACGGTCTAGGGAACAGGTAATTCGCATAATGTAAATTCTCATCAGGCATGACCTCCCATTGCATTGAACCTGAATCATCAAGTGTAAACATGATATTCGGTGCAACCACACCACCGAGATAGAGTGGCACATTACTGATGTTGAGATTAGCTGCTGAAGATGTCAGCGAGTAAATACCCAATAATACGAGCGCTGTGAAAGAGGATAATTTATTCATATTTTTACCTCATACGAACGACAGACTGTAAAAGGACCACGGATTGCACTGAGCCACCCACACCGCGGGCAGTAACGCGGTAGAACTTAGCACCACCTTGTTGCTGGTCTCGAGGCTTATTACCGTTACTATTTCCGGGTTTTATAATTTCTTCAATGACATAACGTGGTGGGCTGACAGCACCTTGTGGTTGGGTGGCGGCTGTGCCATTTGCAGTCCACCAGGCGGCGTTACGTTGAAGCCACCAAGGGGTCGCATCTGTGCCGACAGGATCCATTGATTGTTTGGTCCAACACCCGGGGGCACCAGTATCGGAACAAATTGGCAGATTAACCCAGTTTAAGACGGTACCTTCACCAGCTCGTAACGCCACTTCAGCTGCTTTAAACGCTATATCTCTGTCAATTTGATTAGATGCCATTTTTTCTTCCATGACACCTGTACGCATGGCAAAGATTCCTATCATGGTCAGCAATAACAGCATAATGAGACTGACAATCAAGGCCGCACCTGATTGTTGAGTTTTCATAA
The DNA here is from genome assembly GCF_000214595.1 of Methylophaga thalassica MP. GTDB lineage: Bacteria > Pseudomonadota > Gammaproteobacteria > Nitrosococcales > Methylophagaceae > Methylophaga > Methylophaga thalassica. Next base: position 716,339 of record NZ_AFIG01000001.1, read on the forward strand.
TATACGGTTCCTGAGCGTTATTGTTTTGGTAAAGACTTGCCTCAACCTGCCGTCATCTGGGGTGATGACATTGCCCTCGAGGGTATAGGTGCCATCCCCTAATGCCACATTATCATTTTGTTGAGGGTCAATATTGATCATGACTAAGGATATGCGAACACTGATAATCTGCTCCCAGTCAGCCACTGCATTTGCTTTGACATATTGGTCTACACTACCGTTATTGCTGGTATCGACACCATACTCCACCTGCATCTGTTCGACACCTTCGATAAGTACATCTGGATTTTTTCCCAGCACCATCTGATAAAGAGAAGGGTAATTACTGGGGCCATTTCGAATAAAAAAAGTATGTGTAGTGATGGTATTTAACCAGCCCTGACTTAGGCCAGATAGTCCCAAGTCAACTCTACTATTTCCAGGTGTACCGATACCTGTTTCATGTTGAAGATTGCCGTCTACTGAGGGATCATTGGTCACCTGAAAAATCACGCTATTATTGCAGTCAGAAGCAATCACGATGTTAGCACACTCACCAGGCTTTGCTTCTGTCGCCGGATCGCAGTCATCCAGAGGATTATCCTGTGGAATTTTAACCGGAGCAGAGGGGCCTAAACTGCTATCGAAATGACTCACTTCAATAAAGACATTGCTCACTGTACGTAAGGTAAATACATCACTACCTGCTATCGCTTGATTGATTCCAGCAGGTAATGCGGGAGACCAGCCACCGTTGTTATCTGCTTCGTGGCCTAAGACTGGGGCACCACCTATGTCCCAGAAATAATTATTTGCCGTGTTCAGATTATTGACTAGGCTTCTACCTGTACCCCCTGAATTTCTTCCTGTAGCCCCTCTATTCCCTGTAGGGATAGAGTTACAACCGACGTAACCGGCGCGGTCTAAAAGCGATGAAATGTGATGAATTGCATAGCGTCCATCTTCTTGCATGCGCGCTTTCATATCTTGTACACGATAGGTTTGACGCGTACTAACGAATAACTCTATTACCCCAGCAATCAGTAAAAGGCCTATGACGAGTGCCACCATCAATTCGACGAGAGAAAACCCTTTTTCTTTATTCATATCGCACTTTCCAGAACCATTGTCGAGGTCGCATAGTCACCATAATTAGTATTCTCATCACCAATTTGAATATCTGACCATCTCACCGTGATCGTACAAATGAAGGGCTGGTTCACAAGAAAGTTGCCACACACAATTTGTCCTTCACCTGCAGGAAGATAGGCTGCTAAAGCCGCTCGCCATTCTCGAACATCCGTATCAGAAACACTATTGCCAGCTGGCGTTGCCCCATTAAAAAGGATGTCATAGTTTTTTGCATAGGCTGCCGTGGTATTGGCTTTCATGCGCTCTAGTATGCTGCCAGCAAGAATATTAGCTTGGGTTTTGAGGCCTGCGGTTGAGTTGGCCTTGAGGGTGGTGACTTGTAAATGTGCCATACCAAGTAAACCTATAGCTAAGACAAATACTGCCACCATAACTTCCAGTAAGGTAAAGCCGGTTTGTTGACGTCTCATCATGGGCAAACATTCCCGATAGAAATTCTGCTACTACCTGACTGGTTCACGGTAATAATTCTTTCATTGCTGCCTGTCGAGCAAAAAGTGATATTGCCATTTGGGAAACCTAGTGTGGATAGAATTTCACCTGTCGGCATAAACCGAAATCCACTGCCTGTATTTCCGGCAGTGACTGACGTAACATTGTCCAAGGCATTTTGTTGGGAAAGAAAGCAGTCTTGATTCTCTGCACAAACGGCCCCAACATCTCCAAGCGACTCATCAGCATCCCAGTCAGTAAATACATTCCAGCCACTACTCCAGTCACCATTCGTAATAGGTAGCATGGTGACTTGAATGCCTCTTCTGATGGCTTCGCTGCGTGCCAGTTGCATAGTGCCCATAAAGTCATTTGCTGTGGTGATAAGGCGGTGGTCTCGAATCATCTGTGAAAAACTCGGCGCAGCAATAGCTAATATGATGGCGGCGACCGCGAGAGTTACCATCAATTCAACTAGAGTAAATCCTTGATTAAATTTGTCTTTTACCACTTTATTCAGCCCTCTCCATGGGATCGGTTTTAGCCTTATTTATTTTCTCAGTCAAGTTTCAATCAATAGACTTTGTGGGGCTTGTCTCATATTTGAAAAAAAACTGTGAATATCAGTCATATCGTCGTTTTTAGTGTAACAACAAGGCGGCAATAGGGGGAAATCTTTGCCGCTAATTTCGACCACTACATTGCCGAACTCATGGTGACTTATCGGCAATTCATACAGTTAGTTTAGTTGGCACGTTAAATGCTGAATGACAATTGTAAATGAGGATGGAGGCGTATAAATGCCGATTAATTTTGATAGTGCAATTGGAATTCATGCTGATGCATTACGCGTGCGTTCACAGCGTGCTGAGCTACTTGCCACCAATATGGCCAATGCCGATACGCCTAATTATAAAGCCCAAGATATTGATTTTAGGGAAGCTTTGAATAATGCGATGACGGGGTCAGCGCCTGGTCAATTAAACACGACTAATCAAAAACACTATTCCACAAACCCGGAATCTAATGGTTTGATGGGACCGATTCAATACCGGGTAGCAACACAGGATTCTTTAGATGGCAATAGTGTCGATGAAGAAGTGGAGCAGGCACAATTTATGCAGAATGCTGTTCAGTATCAGGCCAGCCTGCAATTTTTGGGTGGTAAGTTCAACTCGCTGACACGGGCACTGAAAGGAGAATAGGCACTATGTCGTTATTTAATATTTTTGATATTGCCGGAAGCGGTATGAGTGCTCAGTCTCTACGTCTGAATACAACGGCAAGTAATCTCGCCAACGTCGATAGTGTCAGCAGTAGCATTAATCAGACGTATAAAGCCAGACAACCTGTGTTTGCAACCGTGTTGGATAATGCTCAAGAAGGTTATAAGCAGGGCGCTGTTCAAGTTCAGGGCATTGTCGAAAGTCAGGCTCCTGTCAGGCAGGAATATAACCCGAGCCACCCAATGGCAAATGAAGATGGCTATATTTTCCACTCAAATGTGGATCCGATTACCGAAATGGCAAATATGATGTCCGCGTCACGTTCCTATCAAAACAACGTTGAAATCGCGAATACCTCAAAACAATTGCTGTTAAGAACATTACAGTTAGGGCAATAAGGAGGGGTGAGAGATGGCTGTGAGCGGAATTAACGATAACAACCCGTATGCATTCTTGAACTCGACTAGTTCAACAGAAGAAAAAAATAAAGATGCTGGCACACTGGGGATGGAAGATTTTATGTCCCTGATGACAACGCAGTTAAAGTATCAGGACCCGATGAATCCCATGGAAAATGGTGATTTTCTTGGGCAAATAGCGTCTTTTGCTCAGGTAACAGGCTTATCTGACTTGCAGGATTCTTTTTCTACTTTTGCCAATTCGATGCAATCTAATCAGGCATTGCAGGGATCATCATTAGTTGGGCGAACAGTGCTAATCCCCTCATCAATAGGTAACTTAACAGCAACAGATGGTTTATCCGGTCGGATAAATGTTGCCGATCCTGTTACAGATTTGAAAGTGAAAATTTATGACGAGGCGGGTGTTGTAGTACGTACTATCGACATGGGCTCAGCCTCAGGTTATACCGATTTCACCTGGGATGGCTTTGATGATAATGGCGAAGCTATGCCGGAAGGTGTTTATCAATTCAAAGCCTCGGGTACGGTTGATGGCTCGAATACAGCTTTTGCTACCGGTGTTTTAGCTCAGGTGTCGAGTGTTTCAATCAGTTCGACCGATGGATTGATAGTGAATCTGGCCGGAATTGGTTCGGCGTCATTTAGTGAAGTTGTTGAAATTCTTTAGGAGAATATCTTATGTCATTTAGCACAGCTTTAAGTGGTTTGAATGCGGCAACAGCCGATCTAAACGTCAAATCAAACAATATTGCTAACGTCAACACGACCGGCTTTAAGATGTCTCGTGCAGAGTTTGGTGACGTTTTTGCCGTTTCAGCCTTTGGATCAACCAATCAAACAGCCATTGGTAGTGGTGCCGTATTGCAAAATGTGGCTCAGCAGTTTAACCAAGGCAATCTTGAGTTCACGGACAATTCGTTAGATTTGGCGATAAGTGGACAAGGCTTTTTTGCCTTAGCTCCCGAACTCGACAGTGGTGAGGTTATTTACACTCGGGCAGGTGAGTTCGGTGTTGATAAAGATGGATATATTGTCTCAAATGAAGGTTGGTATCTAAGAACTTTCCCTGTGGATGAGCAAGGTAACATTTCAGCAACCAGTATGAATGCGACATCGCCTATTCAATTACCGGCATCTGTTGGTGCACCTGAAGCGACTACAGAGTTGAAAATCGCCACCAATTTACCCTCTACATCTGATGGGATTATTGATAGTGGTACTGGGGGGATTTTGGCCATCGACCCAACCGACGATACAACCTACAGTTATACAACCTCAGCAACAATTTATGATTCACTCGGTAATGAACATATCGTGACTACCTATTACCAGCATATCGATGAGGCGGCATTAGATGGCGGTGTCCCTGTGGGTGATAACCAATGGCAAATGGCTGTTTACGTTGATGGTGGTGAAGTCAAAGGTGGTACGGATGGAGTTCCCTATGCTCTAGAAACGGATGCCCGTATTAGTTTTAATGCTGATGGCACATTGAATCAGGTTGATGCTGATCCAAGTACTGCAGGTATTGATCCCATTGCTCTCACCTTCACTGATGGTGGGGCGACTGAGTGGATGAGTGGTGCCGAAACGCAAACAATTACATTATCGCTTAACGGCTCAACCCAGAACTCTGGCAGTTTTAATGTGGGGGCTCTCACTGTTAATGGTTTCCCAACTGGTCGTCTGACTGGGGTGGATGTGAGTGAAGAAGGCCTGATCAGAGCTAACTATAGTAATGGGCAAGCCATTCCTATTGGAAAAATTGCTATGGGCAACTTTGCTAATCCTCAGGCGCTGAACAAAATTGGTAGTACTGCCTGGAAAGAAACCACAGATTCTGGCCCGGTCATTGCAGGAGAAGCTGCAACAGGTAGTTTTGGTCAAATTCAGGCGGGTGCATTAGAAACATCCAATGTCGATTTGACGGCTGAGCTAGTGGGACTGATTACTGCACAACGTAACTTCCAGGCTAACTCAAAAGCGATCGAGACAAATAATGCCATTACTCAGACCATTATCAACCTGCGATAACGTTTTTCTTTAAAAGTGCGCTGTCTCTGGCAGCGCATTGAGGGCAGAAATAATGGACCGTAGCTTATATATCGCCATGAACGGGGCTCAACAGACCATGTTGGCCCAAGCAGCTAACGCCAATAATTTGGCAAATGTGAATACCACTGGTTTTCGGGCGGACTTTGAACAGTTTAGAAGTATGCCGGTATTTGGCGAAGGTTTACCTAGCCGTGTTTATTCAATGCTGGAGCGACCACAAACCGATTATCAAACAGGGTCTATTCAATCTACTGGACGTGATCTGGATATTTCTGTTCAAGGTGAAGGCTTTATTGCTGTTCAGGGTAAAGATGGTCGTGAGGGTTACACGCGTGCTGGTGATCTTCATGTGACGGAAGCGGGACAATTGGTTACAGGTACCGGACTTGCCGTGATGGGGGAGGGGGGACCGATAGCTATTCCCCCAGCCCAGACAATCGATGTCGGCAGTGATGGAACGATTTCTATCCGCCCTATAGGCGAAGCGGCAAATGCACTTGCCGTATTAGACCGGATTAAATTAGTCAAACCAGATTTGCAACAAGTGTTTAAGGATTCAGATGGCCTTATGCGGATGCAGGATGGTTCTGAAGCACCTTTAGATGCGACGGTCACAGTTGCCTCCGGTACTTTAGAGGGCAGTAATGTCAATGCGGTAGGTGCTCTGGTTAATATGATCGAGTTGCAGCGACAGTATGAAATGCAAGTCAAAATGATGGATACAACACAAGAAAATAGTGCAGCATCGGCACGTTTAATGCAGATAAGTACTTAAGCAATTAGCGTTAACACGACGATTGCATAAGACTTCAGGAGACGATTATGAATCAGGCTTTGTGGATTGCCAAAACTGGCCTAGATGCCCAGCAAACACGTATGTCAGTTATTTCCAATAATCTGGCTAACGTTAATACAACCGGGTTTAAACAAGACCGAGCGGTGTTTGAAGATTTGTTATATCAAACAATAAGACAGCCAGGGGCACAATCTTCAACAAGTACACAACTGCCATCAGGCTTGATGATTGGTACAGGTGTCAGAACGGTTGCGACGGAAAAATTACATACTCAAGGTAATATTATCCAAACTGAACAAGCATTGGACATTGCCATTAATGGCCGAGGCTTTTTTCAGATTTTAATGCCAGATGGAACGCTGTCTTATACACGTGATGGTACGTTTCAACTTAACTCTGATGGTCAGGTTGTGATGTCGAATGGTAACCCCTTAGAGCCAGCTATTACGATTCCAGCAGATGCACAAAGTATTACGGTAGGGTCTGATGGTACGGTAAGTGTGACTCAGCCTGGTACGGCGACCCCAACGATTGTCGGCAATATTGAGTTAGCCGACTTTGTGAATCCGACGGGTTTGCAACCAATAGGTGAAAATTTGTTTCAGGAAACCGGAGCAAGTGGCACCCCGATTACCGGTACACCTGGGTTGGATGGGTTTGGTCAGACCGTTGGCGGAGCGCTGGAAACATCGAATGTTAATGTAGTAACAGAGCTGATCAATATGATTGAAACTCAGCGTGCGTATGAAATGAATTCAAAAGCCATTTCTACATCTGATCAAATGCTGCAGTACGCCAGTCAGAACCTTTAGTCATAGCTTCGGGCTACTTGTTGTCCCCCACCAAGTAGCCCTTTTCTTTTTCACCTTCTTGGTTTTTCATTTTTTTGGCATGAACTCTGCTTCACTTTCTAGGTGAAGTACGTATTTTTTCGGAGTGTCAAAATGAAGACAATTGCCCCATTTTTAGTGTTTATTGCTGTGGCAATGTTAACCGGCTGCTACAACAATGAGGTTAAACGAGACCCAGCCTTTGCTGCGGTACGTCCAGCTCCGATTGAGCCGCAAGATAATTATGACGGTGCCATTTTTGACGCACGCAATAATATTTCACTATTTGAGGATTATCGTGCGAGACGGGTAGGCGATATTTTGACAGTCAAACTAGAAGAAAAAACTGACGCTGAGAAAGAGACAGAAACAACGGTCGATAAGTCGAATAATAATTCCATTGATAATCCAACGCTGTTTGGAACAACACCACAATTTAATCTCCCCGGCCAACTACCGTTAGCTAATACAAAAGACAACAATTTAGCCTTTGGCGTAAATTCAACCAGTAAATTTAAAGGTGCCGGCGATAGTGATCAGAATAATAAGTTGACCGGCAATATTAGTGTGTCGGTGGTTGAAGTATTACCCAATGGCAACATGGTCATTCGAGGTGAGCGAGTGATTACCATAAATCAAGGTAATGAATACATACGTTTGTCAGGGATGATTAGTCCAAGAGATATCGAGGCAGATAATTCTATTTCGTCTATTCGCATTGCCGATGCTCAGATTTCTTATGTGGGGGATGGCCCGACTAATGATGCCAATGTGATGGGCTGGTTAAGTCGATTCTTTGTTAGCGCATTGATGCCTTTTTAAAGGGTAAAAGTTATGAAGTTCAGAGTATTTATTGCATTCGCATTATTAGTGAGTTCAGGCCTTGCCTGCGCCGAACGGGTTAAAGATCTGGCCTCCATTGCTGGCGTGCGTAGTAACCAATTAATTGGTTATGGATTGGTGGTGGGTCTCAATGGCACGGGCGATAAGACAAAGTTCACCGGACAAAGCCTAAGAAACATGTTAGTGGAAATGGGGATTAATATCCCACCGGGCACTGACCCTAAAAGTAAAAACGTGGCGGCCGTGTCTGTACATGCCGATTTACCGCCGTTTGTTAAGCCCGGTCAAACCATTGATATTACTGTTTCCTCATTGGGTGATGCCAAGAGTCTTCGCGGTGGCAGTTTATTAATGACGCCATTAAAAGGGGCTGATGGACAAATTTATGCCATGGCACAAGGCAATTTAATTGTCGGCGGTTTTGGCGCTGATGCTGCTGATGGTTCAAGGTTAACGGTCAATATTCCCAGTGCCGGGCGGGTACCGAATGGGGCAACAGTTGAGCGAGCCGTCAGAAATGCATTGAATGTTGGGGATTCTATTATTCTTAATCTACACAGTCCCGATTTCACTACGGCCAGTCGATTAAGTGATGCCATTAACCATACATTAGGCAAAAATACGGCGTTTTCGATGGATGCGTCTTCGGTCAAAGTGAACGCGCCGCGCGATCCTAATCAGCGTGTTCCATTTATGTCCTTAATCGAGAATTTAGAGTTGAATCCAGGTGAAGCGCCCGCCAGAGTTGTGGTCAACTCACGTAGTGGCACGATTGTAATTGGGCAGCATGTGCGGGTGAGCCCTGCTGCAGTGACGCATGGTAATTTATCGGTCACTATCTCGGCTAACCCAGAAGTCAGTCAGCCAGAACCTTTTTCGCAAGGACAGACGGTTGTAACGCCTAACTATAATATTAATATTACCGAAGAAAATAGCCGGATGTTTGTCTTTAATCCTGGGGTATCGCTCGATGAAATTGTACGTGCGGTTAATCAGGTCGGTGCGGCGCCTGGTGATTTAGTGGCTATCCTCGAAGCATTGAAACAGGCCGGCGCACTTAAGGCTGACTTAGTGGTTATTTAGCGATGGCTTATGAGTCTAATATTGCCCGGTCAGCAGTTGACTTTCACGGCCTGAACCAACTACGCGAACAAGCTGTAAAAGAGGTGGATAGTCAGCAAACGTTGAAGCAGGTTGCTGGTCAGTTTGAGTCACTATTTATCAATATGATGCTGAAGTCGATGCGTCAGGCAAGTCTAGGTGACGGGGTATTTGACTCATCCCAAAGCAAAATGTATCAGGATATGGCTGACCAACAACTGGCTTCTGATTTGTCTATGCGTGGTGGGCTCGGACTACAGGAAGCAATTATCCAACAATTGGGGAGTTATCAGCTCCAGTCAGCTCAGCCAGCCAAAACGGGCCAGAGCTATAGTTACGACACAGTAACGATAAGACCTGCTCTTGCTAAAAAAGTAAACGAGCTGATGTTAAAGCAGATACGTGATATTCACGCTGAAAACATCGACACAGATTCGACAACAGAATTGAAAGATATTGGTGCCGTGGTCTTTGACTCACCTCAAGATTTTGTAAAAACACTCTGGCCTTATGCACAACAGGCTGCAGATAAAATTGGTGTTGCACCTGAGGTAATTTTATCTCAAGCCGCTTTAGAAACAGGCTGGGGCAAGTATGTTCTCAAAGATAAGGCTGGAGAAACAAGTTTCAATCTGTTCAATATCAAGGCTGGTAAAAGTTGGACTGGTGATAGTGTCAGTAAAGTGGCACTCGAATATCGTGATGGTAAGGCTTATAACGAAGCGTCTCAGTTCCGCTCTTATGAGTCATATCAGGATAGTTTCAATGACTATATTGAGTTTCTGCAAACTCAGCCTCGCTACCGTGATGCATTAAAACACACGGGTAATGCTGATGCCTTTGTTGAACAATTGCAAAAAGCCGGCTTTGCAACCGACCCTAATTATTCCGACAAAATTAAACGTATTATGAATAGTGACATTCTGGCACGAATTTCGCTGGAGTCAGACCATGCATAATCACGCTGACGAGTTAAGGAGCATGCCATGAGTCTGCTAGGGATTGGGACATCGGCATTATTAACGGCCCAAGGTAATTTATCGACGACCAGTCATAACATTAGTAATGTTAATACTGAGGGTTACACACGCCAGCGTGCTGACCAAGCGACACGTACGCCTGATTATAAAGGCGATATCTATTTTGGTACGGGTGTTCAGATAACGTCCGTCGAACGTGTATATGACACTTTTCTCGCGAGTCAGGTCAGAACTTATACAGCGCAGGAAGCCGCCCAGAGAAGCTATCTCAGTTATTCTCAACAGGTGGATGATCTGCTTGGCTCAGAAGACTTGGGCTTGAGTACAGGTATCAGTCAATTCTTCAATGCGGTGAATGAGGTAGCAAACGATCCGACATCGATTGCTGCCAGACAATTAATGCTGACTCGTGGTGAGTTGCTAGCAAATCGTTTTAATACCATGGATTCGCAGCTGACTCAGCTGGATGAGCAAGTGGATTACGATATTACTGTTGCTGTAGATGACATCAATAATTTATCGAAAAGTATTGCCGAGCTAAATGCTGCGATCACTGCCGCTAGTGGTGCTGGTGGCACGCCAAATGATCTAATGGATAAGCGTGACAAACTGATTACGGATCTTTCAGAGATCGTCTCAGTGAACGTGATCGAACAGTCGAATGGTACAACAAATATTTTGATTGGTAATGGGCAAGCCTTAGTCGCTGGTACGAAAAGTATGACTCTGACTACGGTGACCGATACCTCCACGACGCCACCAAGATTAGGCATTGGCTATGGCGATAGCAGTACTAATATCACTAGTCAGTTATCAGGTGGCACCTTAGGCGGGGCTTTGGAGTTTCGTGACACGATTATCGATGATGTCAGAGCTGAACTTGATGTGTTGGCTCAAGCGGTGGTGGAAGGTTTTAATGCTGTCCATAACAATACAACCAATATTGCCAATGGTGGGCAGGGATCGGTTGATTTAGATGGTAATGATGGCGGAGACTTCTTTGACCCGGCAAATATTACCGCCGCCACTATTTCAGTGGCAATAAGCGATCCTCGTGCCATTGCCGCCTCATCAAAGTTTGATGCGGCAACAGGCACCGTGAATATTTCTGGCTCAGGTAATAATGAAAACGCATTAGCTTTGGCTAACTTAGAGACAGATAAAACATTAGTAACTATCGCACCTGGGGTAACTCGTTCCCTATCAGAAGGGTATGCCGTGTTGGTTTCAGATGTGGCCACACGTACACAGCAAGCGGAAGCCAGTCAGGAAACACAACTTGCGTTGTTACAACAAACAGAACAGCGTTTTGATGCGGTTGGTGGGGTTAATCTGGATGAAGAAGCCGCACAGCTCATCAAATTTCAGCAAGCCTATCAGGCGGCTTCTCAGATTATTATCGTGTCCAACACGATTTTTGATTCGCTGATTAATGCTGTTTAGGAGATTATCATGAGAATTTCGACATCCTATATTCAACAGCAAAGTGTGGACACGATGCTTGCCCAGCAGAAACAGCTGGCCGATACGCAGTTACAAGTCTCCACCGGCCAGCGAATTCTAAGGCCTTCTGATGACCCGGTAGCCGCGGTAAAGTCACTCAATTACGAGCGTGAAGTCAGCATTAATGAGCAGTATCAGGCGAATGCGGATGTGGCGAACAATAAGCTCAATGCGGCTGAAAATGCCTTAACCAGTGCGACGGATATTGTTCAACGGATTCGCGAACTCGCAGTTCAGGCGCTGAACGATACCAATGATGCTAATGCCAGAACAGGTATTGCGGAAGAAATTGATGAGTTGAATAAATCGTTGGTCAGTCTGGCGAACACGACCGATGCTAACGGCGAGTTTTTATTTTCTGGTTATCAATCTTTCACACAAGCATTCGATACCACAACATTTGCCTATGGTGGCGATAGCGGTCAACGCAGTATGCGTGTAGGAAGTGATTACTCAGTCGAAGCAACTTTTCCCGGAGATGAGCTATTTGTTATCACTAATGCTGATAGTTCAACACAAGCTATTTTTCAGACGATCGATGAATTTTCAACCGCGCTAAAAGCTAATACTATCGGTACAGCACCTAATAATGGTGAATTCTTAGATAATATGTCGACAGCCATTGATTCATTAACTACAGCAAGAACCGCTGTTGGTGCTCGAATCAATTCTATTGACCAGCAACGCAGCATTAATGAAGACAGTCTGACCAGCCTTGAAACGAGTCTGACTAAATTAAAAGACTTGGATTATGCGGAAGCGATTTCACGTTTAAACTCGCAAACGACAGGCTTGCAAGCGGCTCAACAAGCCTATGTCAAAGTGCAAGGGCTGTCCCTGTTTAACTTTTTATGAAACACTGACATAACTCTAACTATTATCAGTTATAAAATATGAAGGCAGTGATTCTGGCTGGTGGCTTAGGTACTCGTATTAGCGAAGAGTCTATAAATAAGCCAAAACCAATGATAGAAATAGGTGGAAAGCCTATTCTCTGGCATATTATGAAAATCTATTCACATCATGGTGTGAATGATTTTATTATCTGTTGCGGTTACAAGGGCTATTTGATTAAAGAGTATTTTGCGAATTACTTTTTGCATATGTCGGACGTCACCTTTGATATGCAAAATAATAAAATGCATGTACATGAAGCCCATGCTGAACCCTGGAAAGTGACGTTGGTCGACACCGGTGATGATAGTATGACAGGTGGTCGTATCCGTCGGGTTGCTGACTATGTAAAAGATGAAGACGCCTTCTGTCTGACTTATGGTGATGGAGTTGGCAACATTGATATTACGGCGAGCATACAGTTCCATCAACAACATGGAAACTTGGCTACAGTCACAGCAGCCTATCCTCAAGCAAAATTTGGTGCATTGGATATACATGATGATCGGGTAGTGAACTTTCAGGAAAAACCGAAAGGTGACAATGGGATGGTCAGTGGTGGTTTTTTTGTGTTATCGCCCAAAGTGATTGATTACATTAGTGATGATCGAACTAGTTGGGAGGGGCGTCCACTGGAAAAATTGGTCGCAGAGCAACAGCTACGTGTTTTTCGCCACGAAGGCTTCTGGCAACCCATGGATACGCTTCGTGATAAGCAACACCTTGAACAACTCTGGCAGTCAGGTCAGGCACCATGGAAAGTCTGGTGATTGATCCCTCTTTCTGGCAAGGAAAATCTGTTCTGGTTACCGGGCATACTGGGTTTAAAGGAAGTTGGCTCAGTCTATGGTTAAATGAACTGGGGGCTAACGTCACGGGTTATGCTTTAGCTCCGGCGACAAATCCTTCCATGTATGACTCACTTGCTCTAGATGACGAGTTGGATTCGATAGTTGCCGATATCAGTGATCTGGCTACTTTATCTGTGACCATCAAGACATTACAGCCAGACATTGTCTTTCATCTGGCTGCACAATCATTGGTTAAACCTTCCTATGATGATCCCGTAAATACCTATCAGACGAATGTGATGGGCACAGTTAATGTGCTGGACGCAGTACGACATTGTCCTTCTGTGAAAGCTGTGGTGATCGTCACCTCTGATAAATGTTACGAAAATTATGAGTGGTCATGGCCTTATCGTGAAAACGACCGACTGGGTGGGCATGATCCATACAGTAATAGTAAAGGCTGTGCAGAGCTGGTCACGGATTCATACCGTAAATCCTTTTTTGCCGATAATAAAACGGCCATTGCAACGGCACGTGCAGGTAATGTCATTGGCGGTGGTGACTGGTCTGACTATCGATTATTGCCAGATTTGATTAAGGCAAAACAAAACACACAGCCATTAGAAATCCGGCATCCCGCCGCGATTCGTCCTTGGCAACATGTTTTAGAGCCATTATCAGGGTATCTGCAATTGGCACAGCAGTTGTGTGAAAGCGGCGTCGATGTGGCAGAAGCCTGGAACTTTGGTCCGGTACAGGAAGATATTAAACCGGTCCATTATCTTGTTGAACAAGCACAGAAAAAGTGGTCCAGCTTTGAATGGTATAGTCCGTCACAGAATGAACATCATGAAGCCAATATACTCATGCTGGATTGTTCTAAAGCACGACAAAAACTGGGATGGCAACCTGTCTGGCGAATCGATGACGCTTTATCAAAAACGTTTGACTGGTATGATGCCTTTTATTCCGGAAAAGAGATGCGTGAATTCAGTTTGCAACAGATTCAGCAATTTGTTCAGGCAGCCAATCCTCAGTTATTCAAAGCATGAATCCATTACATACACCTCACACTGAATCCTCATCGATCGCCTTAACTAGTGGCGATATTTGTGTCGTTAATAAAACGGGAATGTCACCGACGTTATGTGTTGTGGTGGCTATAGAAAATGCCATTATTGAATGTTATGAAATACTGGCATTCAACGATGATGTCTCAGACCTTGATATATTTGTTTTTGACGATGACAGTGTTAATGGTTCAGCGCAATATGTGGACTTACGCTTTCCACTATTTGCCGGTTCACTTGATGTGGCTAGCTATCAGGGCAAAATTTCAACATTAAATCTCGAAAGACTTTTGCGGGCTTTGGTGCAACGCCAGGTAAAACGTTACAGTCAAACGAAATTTCTGCACAAAGACTTTCTGCCTGGAAGCAGTACTGTTCCAGTGTCTGGCAAGGTTATGGATTCTGATGATATCGAGCATCTGGTTGATGCCTCATTGGATGGCTGGCTGACTACCGGTCGGTTTAATGCCCAGTTTGAAAAAGCGCTTGCTGAATTTATTGGTGTCAAACATGTGCTGACAGTGAACTCAGGTTCATCAGCCAACTTGTTGGCATTAACTGCACTGACTTCACCTAAGTTAGGTGATAAAGCATTACAAAAAGGCGATGAAGTGATTACTGTGGCGGCAGGTTTCCCGACTACGGTGAATCCCATTTTACAAAATGGTTTAGTGCCTGTTTTTGTTGATATTACTCTGCCTTCCTACAATATCGATGTCAGTCAGCTTGAGGCAGCGTTATCAGATAAAACACGAGCCATTATGATGGCGCACACCTTAGGCAATACTTTCAATATTGATGCCGTTGTAGCTTTTGCTCGCGAACATAATCTGTGGTTAATCGAAGATTGTTGCGATGCTTTAGGTACCACCTATTCACCAGATACTGAACTGACTGATTATCGTGGACAAGCAATTGCGTTAGATGAGCCTCGTCATGTAGGCACCTTTGGTGATATTGCGACGTTGAGTTTTTATCCGGCTCATCATATAACGATGGGAGAAGGTGGTGCGGTCTATACCAATAATGGCCAACTGAAATTGATTCTGGAGTCATTTCGTGACTGGGGCAGAGACTGTTTTTGTGAGCCGGGCCAGGACAATACCTGCAAAAAGCGCTTTAGCTATCAACTAGGGCAGTTGCCTTGTGGTTATGACCATAAATATACCTATTCTCACCTTGGTTATAACTTAAAAATCACTGATATGCAGGCGGCTGTGGGTTTGTCACAGTTAGCTAAAGTCACCGGGTTTATTGAAAAAAGAAAAGCCAACTTCCAACGTCTTTACGCAGGCTTATCTTCGCTACAGGATTATTTGCTACTGCCTGAAGCAGAGAACAATGCTGATCCGTCGTGGTTTGGTTTCGCTATTACCTTAAAGCAGAGTAATCGAGCGGACTTTATTCAGTATCTTGAACAACATAAGATCGCCAATCGATTAGTATTTGGCGGTAATCTCATCAAACAGCCTTATTTCGAACAGCAAAGCTATCGTAAAGTTGGAGAATTAACAGTCACCGATCAGGTCATGAATGATTCTTTATGGATTGGCGTTTTCCCAGGACTATCTGATGAGATGATTGATTACATGATTGATACCATCCAATCTTATTTCAAAGTGTGAGCAATGACTGACAAAACATCCATGTATCAAAAGTTATTCGTGCTGGAAATGGCCAACAATCACCAAGGTGATATAGCCCATGGCAAACAAGTCATTCAGCAGATGAAACAGGTGTGTGATGATTTCCCTTTCCAGTTTGCCTTTAAACTGCAGTACCGTAACCTGAAAACCTTTATTCATCCCGATTATCGCGATAGACAAGACATTAAATATGTTAAACGGTTTCGTGATACGGAACTGGATGAAACCCAGTTACTAGAACTAAAACAAGCGATTGATGATGCGGGTTTTATTTCCATGTGTACGCCTTTTGATGAAGATTCTGTTGATTGGATTGAGCAACATGGTTTCGACATATTAAAAATCGCGTCCTGCTCTCTGACAGACTGGCCGTTACTAGAACGCGTTGCCCAATCCTCTTTGCCATTGGTGATGTCTACAGCCGGTGCCACGATGGAAGAGGTTGAAAATGTCGTGCAGTTTTTCCTGCATCGCCATAAACAATTAGCGGTGATGCATTGTGTTGGTGAATATCCAACGCCACGACAAAATCTACAATTAGGTCAAATTGCCTTATTAAAACAACGTTTCCCTGAGGTGACTGTAGGTTACTCAACTCATGAAGATCCTAATGAAACCGAAGCGGTCAAAATGGCGGTGGCGATGGGAGCACAATTGTTCGAAAAGCATGTTGGGGTAGGTGAACTCAATGCTTATTCAGCCAATCCTGAACAAGTCAGACAATGGTTACTCTCAGCGCAAGAAGCTTATGCCATGCTTGGTCTTGAGGGTGAACGTGTTGCCGTCACCGAGACAGAGTTAACCACGCTCAATTCACTACGACGTGCCGTATTTGCCAAACATGATCTTGTCGCAGGTAAAGCATTACAAACAGAAGATTTTTATCTAGCGATTCCAAGTCAACCTGGTCAACTATTAGCCAATGATTTATCCAAGTACAAACAGTTTGAGTTAAAAACAGCTGTTAAAGCTAATGAGCCGTTGTTATTGGAAAAGCTTGAAATCACCGATACACGTGACATGGTTTCCGCTTCATTATCTAAAGTATGTGCTTTATTACGTGGAGCCGGCATTGCCATTGCTGACGGTGTGAACTGTCAGCTATCACATCATTATGGCATTGAAAAATTTGAAGAAACGGGCGCGACTATTATTGATGTGGTCAATCGTGAGTATTGTAAAAAGATTCTGGTATTACTGCCTGGACAAAATCATCCGGTGCATGCCCATCACAAGAAAGAAGAAACCTTTAATGTGCTGGCGGGTGAAATTCAGCTGCAACTAGGTGATGAATTAAAAACGATTAAAGCGGGTGAGATGGTAACTGTTGAACGCGGAGTTAAACATGCTTTCAGTAGTGAAACCGGGGCGATATTTGAAGAATTGTCGACGACACACTTTACCGATGATTCTTATTACGATGATAAAACCATTAACCAAAACAGTCGCCGCAAAACTAATCTGATCTTTCGTGCTGACTGGCTAACTACGGAGTGGGCATGAGCAAACAACGCGTTGCTGATTATATCTTTGCCCGAGTTGCCGAATTAGGTGTTAAAGAGGTTTTTTTATTGCCAGGTGGTGGGGCCATGCATCTGGTGGACGCGCTCGGACAGAATCCTGATATTAACTTTATACCGACTCATCACGAACAAGCGGCCGCGATTGCGGCTGAAGCCTACTCTCGTGTGAATGAAACACTTGGAGTGGCGTTAGTTACTACCGGGCCGGGTGCGACCAATGCTTTGACTGCTGTAGCGGGTGCTTGGATTGAGTCTGTACCTTTGTTGATAATCTCAGGGCAGGTGAAACGGGCCGATATGAAAGCTGATAGCGGCGTGCGTCAAATGGGGCCTCAGGAAGTCGACATCGTATCGATGGTTAAACCCGTTACTAAATACGCAGTAACGGTTGATGAGCCTGAGAACATTGGCCTTTATCTTGATAAGGCTTTACATGAGGCGATGACAGGACGAAAAGGCCCTGTATGGCTGGATGTGCCTTTGGATGTGCAAGCCAGTTTAATTGAGCCAGAAAATCTAGCTCGGGATGAATCGAATACTGATTCCGAATCAGACTGTTCACTTGAGCTGGATGAAGTTATTCAACTCATTCAGCAGGCACAGCGTCCTATTATTCTAGCAGGACACGGTATCCGTCTGTCAGGTGCCGCCGACGTATTCAAACAGCTCTACGAAAAAACCGGTATTCCGGTATTAACCACCTGGAATTCACTGGATCTGATTCCTTATGAACACCCATTATGTGCCGGCCGTCCAGGTTCCGTGGCACTCAGACCGGCAAACTTTGCCGCCCAGAATTGTGATTTATTAATCAGTATTGGCGCGCGTTTGGATAATGTGGTCACGGCTCACAATCCGCAAAATTTTGCTCAATATGCCGACAAAGTGATTGTCGATATTGATGCGGCTGAATTAAAAAAACATCAGTTGCCAAAAGCAAGATTGATTCAGGGCAATGCCAAAACTTTTATCGAACAACTGAATACTGAACTACCAGAGCTTAAAACTGACTATTCGGATTGGATTAATAAAATAGCCGATTGGAAACAACGCTATCCACGCTGCGATGGTGAAATGTTTCCAGAGCAAGGTGAAATTAGTCATTATCATTTTATCGATCGTTTATCTGCTCTCACTAAAGCCAATGAGCTTATTATTACTGGCAGCTCAGGGCTGTCGGTGGAAGTCTTCTATTCTACCTTTGTGAATAAACCCGGCCAACGTATTTTTCTCACTTCCGGTTTAGGGTCAATGGGCTATGGTTTACCCGCGGCGATTGGTGGTTGTCTCGCGTCAGGCAGAAAGCCCGTTGTTTCGGTTGAAGGTGACGGGAGCTTGCAGCTCAATCTACAAGAACTAAGTACCTTGAAGTCACTCAACCTGCCTATTCGAATGTTTGTGATGAACAATAATGGCTATGCCTCCATTCGAAATACTCAGCGCAATTATTTTGATGAACGCTATGTTGCGACAGGACAAGAAGCTGGTTTATTGATACCTGATTTGGTCAAACTCGCGGAAGCGATTGGCCTTGACGCTGTTCGTATTGATGATGCCAGCGAACTCGATGAAAAAATCCAATATGTATTGAATCATCCAGGCCCGATTCTTTGTGATGTCACGATTATCAAAGACGAAGCTTTATGGCCAAAAGTATCAGCTATTCCTCAGCCAAATGGCTCGATGATATCGATGCCATTGGAGGATATGTCGCCTTTATTAGAATTGGAGATGTTAGAACGAGAAATGTTGGTTGGTGTTTCAGAGGCGTCCAAACAATCTCGTAAGTAGTTTATGTTCTTCAATAAACGGACGATACATTTCATGGACAGGAATAAGATTGTCTGGGCAGGTGGAATACCATGCCAGATAACCAGCATCATTGGGCAATAATTGCTTGTTGTCAGGTTCAAAGTCACTTTTAGCTGAGCAGGCATAAAGAAAAGAAATAAAATGACCGCGTGTTGCGTGTGGTCGAATGATTTCATTCATCGTGACTGGGGTGGGATCGAAGTCAACTTTTTGACCAATTTCTGTGAGTGCAACTTGTTCGATACGCTGCTCCAGCGTTTCTTTATAACGAACAATTCCTCCAGGAATATGCCAGCCTGCACCTGCGAACTGATCATCTCGCCATGCAAGAAGGGTACGATTGTTGTTATCTTTAATCAATAAATCCACATTGACGAGAGGCGTGAGGCGACTGATGAGATGAAATACTTCTAATGGAAGTCCCGTTTCAGGGTTTTCGACGGATTGATCGAGAAAAGAAATAGCCTCAAATAAGTTCATCTGCTACCACAATGAAAGAGTTCGAATAATTATGTTAAGAGAAACTTGTCGCGTTTGTCATCAAGACTTTTATCCGACACCATTGTTGGTGTATGAAAATATGCCTAAGTCGGCGCAGTTTTTTCCAGTCAAAGATGAGCTTTCTCAAGAATATGGCAGCAACCTCAGCGTCAATCAGTGTCGAGGTTGTGGTTTGGTTCAACTCAGTAACCCTCCTGTTGATTATTACCGTGAAGTGATTCGTGCGGTTGGCATTTCAAATGAAATGAGGGCGTTTCGACAGGAACAATTCTCAGACTGGGTAAATCGATATAACTTGAATCATAAACGCGTTTTAGAAATCGGCTGTGGACAAGGAGAATATCTAGCACTATTAAACGAGCTGGATATTGATGCGTATGGTATTGAGTTCGGCGAAAAGTCGGTTTCTGTATGCCGGCAAATGCAACTTAATGTAGAAAAAGCTTATATAGATAGCGTTGACTCTAAGCTGAGTGATGGTCCATTTGATGCTTTTGTTATGTTGAACTTCCTTGAGCATTTGCCAGATCCTGTCAGTACACTTCTTGGTATTGCTGAGAACCTTAAGAAAGATGGGATCGGGTTAATTGAAGTACCTAACTTCGATATGATTCTTCGTGAAAGTCTATTTACAGAGTTTATTAGTGATCATTTGTTTTATTTCACATCTGACACCTTTGTTTCTACTCTAAACTTGAGCGGCTTTGATGTTTTAAAGTGCGAAGAAACATGGCATGACTATAGCCTATCGGCTGTAGTGCGTAAGCGTAACACATTTGATCTTAGTGTCTTTGATTCGCACAGAACTGAATTGAAAAAATCTTTGTACTCTTATATCGAAAAGTTTCCAATGAAAAGTGTAGTTGTCTGGGGAGCTGGGCATCAATCTTTAGCGGTTCTTTCATTGACAGAATTAGCAGATAAAATTAAATATGTAGTCGATAGTGCGCCCTTTAAACAAAATAAATTTACTCCAGCGACTCATATTCCCGTTGTTTCACCCGATAACCTTACTAAAGAACCCATTGAAGCAGTGATTGTGATGGCTGCAAGTTATACTGGTGAAGTTGTGAATATCATCAAGGAACGTTACCCCAATGTCAAAGAAATCGCCATACTCAAGGGTAGTGGCCTGGAATTTGCTGGTATTTAGGGATTAGTTCAAATATTTGGAGTTATAGTTGGATATCCAAGATAATGTTGTAAGCATAAATCATACTGGTGGAAATAGTGTTACCCCATCGGAAATGCAGGTCAAAGGAGTTATCAGCATAGTTATATATAACTATCGGACTACTAGCCTTGCTAGATGCTTAGATAGTATTTTTGAACAAGCAAGCTTCCCTAAGTTTGAAGTGCTTATCATGGATGATGCCTCGCAAGATGGTGCCTGGGATATAGCTGTTAAATATGCGAGAGAGTATAAAGGACTTATTAGCTTAAATAGAAATAAAAGAAGCATCGGTGAGAAAAAAAACAGGCGAAGAGGCTTGCTCATGTGTAAAGGTGAGTACTGTGTCAGTCTCACTGATGGTATGCAATTTGAACCTGAATATATTATCGAAGTAATAAACAGGCTTAATCAAGACGCATTTTTCAAACACAGATATATCTGCAGGCTCAAAACGCATAGTATTTTCCAGCCACTCTATAACCCAATATTAGAAGCTTCAAATGAGGATAGATCAGACACCCCTTTAGTCACAGTATGTATCTACAATTTCAACTATGGTAGGTATCTCAGGCAATGTATAGAAAGTGTTTTAGAACAAACATATCAAAATATAGAGATTTGTTTTTCTGATAACGCCTCGCAAGATGACTCATGGAATATTGCTTTAGAGTATGCAGAAAAAAATCCAGGGTTGTTTAGCTTAAGCCTTAATCGTATTAATTTGGGTCCTGTAGCGAATATGTGGAACTGCGTCGTCAACATGAGAGGCAAATATTTATTGAAACTATGTTCTGATGATGCGATTAAACCTGATTTTATTGAGAAATGTTTAAAAGCGTTTCGTCAGTTTCCCGACATTGCCTATACGATGGTTCATCGAGATATCATGGACGAAGCTGGCAACATTACACCAGAAGCACCTTTTTATAATAATTCATGCTACATACCTGGGCATGAGCAAGCCGCTGTTTATATGATGTCATCAGTAAATCCAAGTATTTCACAAATCATGTACGATGTGAGACGTATGCAGGATAAGCGAATGTCTGGCAATCTGAATGACAGGTGGTTTGGTGACCGTTTGATGGATTTCCATATTTGCTGTGAATATCCGATTGTCTATCTTAAAGAACCATTGCTCCTTAATCGTATTCATCAAGAAAATGATAGTGCTAAGATGGACTCAAACTTACTACAATGCATCGGGGAGTATGTTCTAGTGCATCAATTGGCTGATATTGCAGCTAACTATGAAGGCGTGAAAAAAGCAGAGAAAAGGTTGCCTGAAGCTCTAGAGAAGCTATCTAATTTGTCTATCAGATATTGTTTGAGACGATTATTTTATGGTGATGAGAGTGGTGCTAAAAGGTATTTCTACTTTGCATTGACTGCGGATTTAAATATAGAACAACATCCATTTTTTTCTCTATTGACTGAGTACTGGGCTGCAGATAATACGCGTAAAGAGCAGATATTGTCCTGCATAAAAGGTGAGTCATCTGACGTATTGAGCAGAAAAGTATCTTATTCTCCTCCTGAAGATAGTATCCAGTATTTTGATGACGGTGATTATTATGCATCAAATTAGCCCAACAGAAATCCAGGAATTCTTAGTAGGTGCTCGTGAAGGTGATAAACAAGACCCGAGCGTATTTGTTCGGTATTGTCGACGATTTAATAGTGTCATATTGTGGGGCGCGGGGAATCTGGGTAACGCATTAGGCCTTAAATTTAAAGAGCTTGATATCCCTATATCAAATTATTGGGATACAAATCATGATTCAATAAAAGAGTGTCATGATGTGGAGGTTGTAGCTCCTTTTTCTTCAGGTAAAAGTTCGGACTCGTTAGTTATTTTCTGTATTGGAAATGTGGCAGTTGGTCCAAATGTTTTTCGACAGTTAGAAAAGAATGGATGGCAGAATGTTATTCATGGGAATGATTTGTTACAAGGCTTACTATGTCCATTAGACAATAAGCAACCACCAAAGGCTGAGGTATGTAACAGCTTTGACATCTGTAGTGTCTGCTCTTGTCAACGGTTGCATAATATTGTTAATGCTGATGTAGCAAGGAAACAGGGGATCAAAAAAAACGAGACTTTATCTTTTGACCGTATTCATTTCATCACAAATAACATTTGTAATCTGAAGTGTACGCATTGCTTTATGTATATCAATAGTTATCCCAAAGCATTAAAGAAAAATGTCAGTACAAAGCAAGTATTACAAGATATTCAATTATCAATGACAGCTATTCACTCACTGGGCGTTGTGAATATTTTTGGTGGTGAACCTTTTTTACATAAAGATTTACATCAGATTGTTTCCGGTGTCTTGGGCTACCAGAATTTTGGTTCTGTGATCGTCAATACAAACGGCTTAATCAAGATGAAACCTCATCAACTAGAGCCTCTGAAAGATAAGCGTGTCAGGTTAGCCTTTTCAAATTATCTGGAAGTGACAGATGAAAAGGCGCAAAAGTTGTTTTTCGATAATATTGAAAAAGCAAGGGCTTCTGGGGTAAACACCAAGTATCAAAACTCTTTGCCAACATGGAATATCTCATCAACTCTCGAAGATAAAAACGATGATGAGCAAGTTATGATAAATAAAAAGGAAGCATGTGGTGTAAAGTTTTTATATGTGTTTGATGGGAAGATATTTCCTTGTGCGTTTAGTCTGTCACTCTATGATCTTGAAGTTGCTGATTACAACACGGATTATGTTGAACTAGACCCTGATAAAACTCCCGAACAGTTGAGAAAAGAAATTATCGAAATGGTGTCGAGACCTTTCTACCATTCTTGCAGTCACTGTGAGACGTTTGGTTCACCAGCTCTAACCAATGTCGCAGCTGAACAAGGATATGATGAACGTTATGCGCTGCCTAAAAAAACAAGAAAGTTAATTGATATCCCTATTGTTTCAGAGTTATCTGTCTCAGAAGGATAAGGCTATGACTAGCAAAACAGAAGTAAACAGTGTGCTAACAAACATTGATATATCACCATATGTCAGACAATGTCCGGTATGCGAATGTAAGGAATCCAAGCCTTTTAGGTTTGTAGATATGGTCGTGCCAACGACATTGTCTCTTCAGTGTCAATACATGATAAACCAGTGCGACAATTGTGGGGCTGTTTTTCATAATGTAGATCCTGGTCTTGATAGAAGCAATTATTATGGTGCGTACACTGGTTCAGACACTAATAGCTATGTCGTAACTTCTGAACAGCTGTATCTTAATGATTTGACCATTAACTTCTTAGAGCATGCATATTTATCATCAAAAGATTTAGTCATTGCTGACATCGGTTGCTCATTTGGACTAACTCTTACTGAATTAAAGCGTAGGGGATATCGTAATCTCTATGCTATTGACCCTGACAAATCCGCCGTAAAATATTTATCAGAATCAGGTATAGAGGGTGTAGTCGGTGACGCGGAAACAGAGCGAAGAGAGCTTGAAAGTAAGTTTGACCTTATAATCCTACGGCACGTGCTCGAGCATCTTTATGAGCCTCGTAAAGCATTAAACAATGTTAAAAAGTGGTTAAAGCCCGGCGGTAAAATCTACATAGAGCTCCCAGCTCTCTCCCTATATCAGGAAACAGGCCCATTCCCTGGATATTTTTTTGAATTCGAGCACATTAACCACTTTAGTCTGAATGCCTTACTTAACATGATGGACTCTTATTCATTGACTAATTATGAGGCAACGAAAGATATTTATCCTTGTATGAGGGCACTGTTCGATGTATCGGAAAAGAAAAAGGAAGTCTCATTCTCGGCTGATTCTATTTTTGTTGAATCAAGTTTTTCTGAACTCAATCCTCAATCAAAAAAAGTGATAGAAAAAATAGAAGAGCTTAATGATGGAAGAAAGATTGCTCTGTGGGGAGTGTCAATATTTGTATATAGACTGTTAACTCATACGGCTCTTAGAGATATTAATATTCAGCGTTTAGTTGATGGGAATTCATCGTTGCAGGGAGCAAAAATCCTTGGCCTTGAAATACAAAAGCCAGATGTGCTCAGAGATTTTGATGGTGATATATTAATTTGTGGAGAGAATTCGGCAGAGAGCATCAAGCGTTCAGTAAGCTCTATGAATATAAAAAATAATGTTATCTGTCTAATGGGTGATTAGTTCTAATGGCTGAGTCGAATTCAAAAACTCCTGAAGAAGTTGAAAATATCCTAGAACAGGCTCGACGAGGTATTGGAAATCATACTGATGTCTTATTGGCTTACATTAAAAGTTTTGACAAGATAGTTCTTAGAGGTGCAGGAAATTTTGGTTCCGCATTTGGATTGTTTCTAACCAAGGAGAACATTCCTGCTGCCAATATTTCATATTGGGATAAGCGTTATACTGAACTGCGACAAGTTAATGGACTTAATGTAGAAAAACCATTCTCATATACCCCTGACAAAGGGAATATCCTCATCATTAATTGCATACCGAATGGAAGTCTCTCAGGAAGTGTTGGAAGAGAGGAATTTATAAGTAGAGGGTACTCGCATTATCTTTCAGGGATGGCATTATTTGAAGCTTTAATGTGTGGTATCAAGCCGCAAACAGGATTCGATGCTAAGGTTTGTCTTGACACAACTTTTTGTAATTGGTGTTCCTGCAAGCGTTTGTCAGCAATGATGCCAAAAAATATGAGAGAACAACAATCACCTTTTGTTTACTCATTAGCTACATTTGTTATCAATCAAAAATGCACATTGAGTTGTTCTCATTGCGGCCAGTACATTAATCATTACTCAAAGGAAGAGAGGATTAACTTCTCATTAGATAAAGTGAAAAGTGACATTGATAATATTTTTGAATCCATTGATGGTATTGGTTATGTGTCAATTATTGGAGGAGAGCCTTTTGTACATCCAGAACTGGATAAAATCATTGAGCATGTGTTAACAAAAACAAACTTTGGCGTAATTGGGATCACAACAAATGGTATTTGTGATATCGAAGATAGTCTTTTAGAAAAGTTAAATAATGGCAAGACTAGAATTATATTTTCTGATTACACCGCTGCGCTAAATGAAAATCAGATAAAGTTATTTAAAAAGAATGTTAATAAGGTGGCGAGTAGTGGTATCAGTTTCACAGTGGGACAGCCTATCTGGGCAACCCCCGCATCACTGCGGAAATTGAACCTTTCTGAAAGTGAGAAAATTCATAAAAAAGCTAATTGTAATTCTAGAGTGACATGTAAAACTATCCAGAATGGAGTTTATTATCCTTGCTCGACGACTGCTGCAATGGGCTCACACCAGCTTGCCAACTTTCAAAATGATTGGGTTGAATTGGGTAGCGCTAGCTCAGCTGAAGAGCTTCGAAAAAAGATTCTTCAGGTTGATGAACAACCATTTTATGAGAGCTGCGACCATTGTGGAGAAGGTGGAGATGAGTTAGCCATCTCTGGTGAGCAAGGGGTGAGTGAGAGATATATTCACATTGATGCGATTAAACGCAAAAAAAGTTCTACGTAGACTCTCATGGAGACTCTGAAGAAAGTTCTCATTACTGGCGGTAATGGTTTTCTAGCTAAAACACTTTTCCAACAACTATCCGATAAATACACTCTCATTGTCTGTGACAGAGAAAGTTTAGATCTTAATGATGTAGAAAATGTAGAAAGGTACATACATAAACAAAAGTTTGATGTAGTAATTCATTCAGCTACCTATGATGCTGCTCCTAGAGATACAAAAAATAATCCAGAAAAAGTACTAGAATCTAATTTAAGAATGTTTTTTAATCTAGCCCGATGTAGACACCACTTTGGCAAAATGCTCTATTTCGGTTCAGGGGCAGAATTTGGAAGAGAGAATTGGTCAGAAAATATGGATGAGTCATGGTATGACCGCTGTGTTCCGACCGATCAATATGGCTATTCAAAATACCTGATGACCCATTATGCAATGCAGACCGATAACGTTTTTAATCTTCGGTTATTCGGTGTATTTGGCGAGTTCGATAATTGGCGTTATCGTTTTATCTCAAATATCTGTGCTCACGCCGTGTTAGGCTTACCTATACATGTGCATCAAAATAGTCTTATGGATTTTCTCTATGCAGATGATTTAGCCCAAATTGTCAGCTGGTTTATTGATAATCAGCCTGCACATCAGGTCTACAACGTCTGCCGTGGCAAAGCTTATGAGTTTATTGATTTAGCTGAGCGAGTACAGGCGATGGCTAATGTTAACGTTGATTTGGTCGTTAACCATTCAGATATCAATAAACGTTATAGCGGTAATAACGCTCGATTACTTCAAGAGTTACCTGACTTTCATTTCACATCTTTAGACGATTCCTTGAGGAATATGTTGATGTGGTATCAGAATAATAAAGACATTTTAGATGCAAATCAGCTCCACTTTTAGTGTGAACTGAATAAGCGAACAAACGAAGAGGATAAAGCTATGTTAAATCTAGCTGTAGAACAAAGTGATAGTGTGCTCTCAGCCGATGAACTGGCAAAGCGTGAGGGACTCAGGGCCAGAAAGCCTTATGTGGCTGAGAAGCTTGCCAATATTCATGCTATGGAAGAGCGTGGTGAAATCAGTCCAATTATTCGTTTGGAAAAAAGTTATTTATGTAACTTTCAATGTACTCATTGCTCAGCTGAATACTACATGGATCGTCACATGGAAAAAGTGCTGCATGTGAAAGATGAGCGTAAAAAAATTGATTTGGAAGATATTCGCAAACTATCAAAAGAAGCGGACGAGCTTGGTTTGGCTCGTTTTGTTATCACAGGTGGTGAGCCATTGGTTATGCGTGATCTGGATGAGGTTGTGGCTGCTATCGATCCGGAAAAGCACTACGTTATTCTTGATACCAATGGCTGGTTTCTCGATGATGAAAAAGCTAAACATCTGAAAGAGATTGGTGTTGAAAAGATACAGTTATCCCTTGATAGCTTTATCGAAGAAGACCATGATAATTTCCGTAATAAAAAAGGCTCATACAAACGTGTTATGCGTGCTATTGATGCAGCCCTAGATGCAGGTTTAAATCTGATTTTATCTACCGTACTTGTTAAAGGTCGGGCTAAAACCAAAGAATTTTTGGAAATGTGTCAGTACTGCACCGATAAAAACGTCGGATTGTATGTTTCCTATGCGAAACCAACGGGCTCTTGTACAGACCACCCTGAATTTGTTATTGAAAAAGAAGATGCAGACGTACTTCGTCAGTTAGAAAAAGACTATAAAGTCTTTACGCATATGACGCCTTCATATGGTTCTCATAAAGGTTGTATCACTGTGAAAGGTATTATAACGGTGACATCTACCGGTGAAGTCACCCCTTGCCCTTATATCGATTTTTCTATCGGCAACCTGTTTGAAACATCACTTAAAGAGGTGCTTGATCGTGGAATGCGTAATCCCTGGCTTGGTCCTCATCGCCCCGACTGTTTGATTGGTGAAGATCCTAAATTTATCAAAATTCATACTGAGAAAACAGCAGGCGCCACTCACCTTCCGCTACCATGGGGTGAAGGGTTTTCTGACAATGACTCTCTCACTGATTAATAAATATAAAGACTAACTGATGAGCCAAGAAGCAAAAATAAAATCACAGGAAAATGTAATGCCAGAGATAAGCCCGTTGTTTGATGAATTTGGCCGCTGCTTGCCAACCAGCCTCAATGAGCCAGCCCATCAGAAGACACGCCGTTACTTTCTGATTGATAAACCGGATATAAATTATTCAGCCAGTTATGAGCGTTTAAATAAGGCTTTCTCAATTAGTGGTGTTATATCTCAAGCACAGTATGAGTCCAGAGTGAGAGCAATATTGGCTGATATTGCTGACGATGAATTGATGAAACCCATTTTGAATGGCGTTATGGTGCCATTTATTCTGCCTAAAGCTATTTATGACGATATCGGAAAGGCAATGGAGTCGACTTTCTTACCCGCCGTTCAATCGGCGTTTAACTCTGTTTTTCCTGAGTATGACTTTAAAAATCATTCCCCTAAATCGTTAGATGGACAACTATCAGTGGCGTCGGGCTCTCGACATCAACAAGTACTGGAAAAGATGGCAGATGAAGTCGTAGTGGGTGTGTACTTCCCCTGTTTATTAGAGTACTCAGTGCCAGCTGCCATAGAAAGAACGGCGACGTTACCTGAACAGTTTTCATTGGCAGGTGGTTTTGATACCTCTGCCGCCTTTGTCAGCATGCCCGATTTGCTGCTTAGAAAAGAAGGTTATCCGCCATTATTGTGGTTATCTGGATTAGCCTCTACAGAAGAAAATGTGGCTTATCACTTTGAAGCTTACGGCTATGATCTGACTTTCAACCGTCGTGTTCATCTTGGCCAAGTAGCCGAATATTGGGCAAGTGGCTTAACTGTAATAAATTAAGTGGTATGAAATAATCGAATTAATTCTCTCAAAATCTAAGAGGTATTTTTGAATATTATTTTTGACTTAGATGGAACATTGATTAATTCATCATCTGGGATATTAAAAGCTATAGAACTAGCTTTTAAGTCCTGTGAAGTTGATATGCAGTTACCATTAAATAATGAATTAGTCGGTCCACCTCTGACTGAATTACTCGTTATGCTCTCAGGAGCCAGTGATGAAGTATTAATTTCTGAATTGGCTGCTGCTTTTAAGAGTAGTTATGACACTGAAGGTTATAAAGAGACCAGTATCTTTGATGGGGTAGAGGATATGTTGAAAAGCCTCAAGCAGCAGGGCTTTAATCTATTCATTGCCACAAACAAGCGTATGCTTCCAACACAAAAAATTTTGGAATTCTTTAATTGGTCTGATCTATTTGATGGAGTTTATGCCTTAGATGTATGTAAGGAAGCCTCTAATAAATCAGATTTAATTTCCTATGTGTTGAAACAACATGAGTTAGATGTACATCATTCCGTTTATATTG
This sequence comes from Methylophaga thalassica MP, assembly GCF_000214595.1. Lineage (GTDB taxonomy): Bacteria > Pseudomonadota > Gammaproteobacteria > Nitrosococcales > Methylophagaceae > Methylophaga > Methylophaga thalassica. The sequence continues at coordinate 745,998 of NZ_AFIG01000001.1, forward strand.
GCGATACTGTTCCGGATAAAACTGCTGCGCTGGCTAACGGGCTTAAGTTTGTTATGGTGTCTTGGGGATATGAATTTCAGATCGAGGATGGTGAGGAGTATGTTACTTCATCTTCTGAGCTTCTGAGATATTTGAACCGAATTAATTCTTTAAATTGATTCTAATTTTATTTCAACTTTACCTTGTGGGTAGGTGTAATGGCACTCAATTTGTTTGAGAATATCAATGTTCCTTATGTTATTTACACTGGAGATTATGAGCAGAAATATGCTGGTGTCAGAGCTCTCCATCATTTGTGTCATGCGCTGAATCAATTAGGTCAAGAAGCCTACGTCATTGGTTGCACAGTAACTAATAATAAATTACAAACGCCTATACTGAACCATCAGGATTTTATTCGAATGATGGAACGGGATATAAGCCCCATCGTTGTTTATCCCGAAGTTGTTCATGGTAACCCACTTGAATCAACATCAGTTGTTCGCTGGATTCTTAATACTCCGGGACATCTTGGGGGCGATAAATATTTTGCTCCCAGTGAACTTCTGTTTTGTTATTCACAAGACTTCGTGCCAGTAGAAATGTCTGCTCTGAATTTACGGGTTCCTGTTATAGACCAATCTATTTTCAATAACATAAATAATCCTAATGATGAGAAAAGAGAAGGGACATGCTTCTATGCCAATAAATATCTTCTGGCTGGTTACGAACTGACAGAGGATGTTAAAAACTCAGTAAGTCTTTGTCAGGATGTAAAGCTCACACGAACAGAAATAGCAGCTATTTTACGTAAGTCAGAGCTAATGTACTGTTATGAACCTACTGCATTAATAACTGAAGCAAAGTTATGTGGTTGTCCCGTTGTTATGATTAATACCCCATATCTAAGGCCTGAAATAGAAGTTGATATTAAAGGAGATGGTATTTCATTAGGTACAGCACCGAATGACATTCAAGAGGCAAAAAGAACGGTACACAAAGAATCTGAAATTTATGAGCGGGTTATAAAGGATAGCTGGTCGGATATTAGAAGATTTATTGATGTGACACAGCAACAGTTCATCAATAGCAAATCTAATTCTTCGGAACGTTTTTATGCACGGTTACAAAGTTTACTTGATGGCCAAGCTAAAAAAGAGACAAAAAATATTTCACTATACTCGCCAAGATTTCACCGAAATACCTGGCTGTCACTAAACACACTCAGTGAAACCTCTGTCACGGGTATGGCTGAGAGAATGGTTAGTTCCTGGATGCAGCAGCCTAGTTTTCATTTACTGCTCATTGTTAATCCTACTGAATTACAAGCACTCTCTAACACGATTGAGTCTCTTGAACAGCAGCTTTATCAGGCCTGGGGTTTGACCATCCTAAGTAATATTCCTGCTCCCGATGCTTTTTCCGATGTGCCTGAGAATATTGAGTGGGTTCAGATCACCGGTGCAAGTCTCAATGAAGATATTGAACATGCTGTTTCAGCCGCTCAGCTTGATTGGATTATGCAGTTAATTCCCGGTGATAAATTAGCGCCACATGCTTTATTGAGCTTTGCTGATACAATTAACTTAGAGACTAATGCACACTTTATTTACAGCGATGAAGTAGTCGATGAGTCTAAAGCTGATATCTGGTTCAAACCTGAGTTCAATCTTGATTATTTAAGGGCCTATTCATACTTAGGGCGTTCATTTATTGTTAGTAGGGAAGCCTTTGAACAGGTCGGTGGTTATTCAAACTTGGCTTATGTGCACACCACGGATATGGCATTTAAGGTGTATGAGCAGAATCAGCAATCAGCGTTTTCTCACATTCCCGATGTATTGCTCACATCAGTTCCATTAGACGTTAATAAAGAGCTATTGGCCGAAAATGAATGGTTGACTCGCCATGCACATCTAAACAGGCTTGGTGTTTCTGCAACGATATCGAACCCTAAAAATAAACCGCGATTCCAGACGGTCTACAGCACGAAAAACCAGCCGAAAGTTTCTATCATCATTGCTCATCATAATCACGTTTCCTTCCTTGCCCGTTGTTTGGAAGAGTTAGAGCTCAACACGACCTATATCAACTATGAAGTGGTTGTTGTAGATGTCATGAGTGATATCGAAGATCTTGAGGATGTTTATGCTGAGATGTCGGAAGCGTGGGGCGAGCGTTTTGTAGCAACACGTTTCGATCAGAAAAACTACTCAGCAGCCATTAATCATGGTGTGAATATAGCGAGTGGTGATTTTGTTGTTGTGATGTCATGTTTTGCTATGGCTGTGAATGGCAATTGGTTGAACGAAATGATGCCATTAATGACAAGAGAGGATGTGGGCATTGTTGGTGCTCGTGTTCTTGATCATGAAAACAAGATTATTCATGCAGGTGGCGTGTTCGGTATCACTGACGATGTGACAGGTCTATTTCAAGGTCTGGATATTACTGAACCGGGCTATATGGAACGAGCGCATTGTATTCAGCAATATTCCTCGGTGTCATCAGCTTGTTTCGGTATTGAAAAACAGGCATTTATTGAAGCTGGTGGCCTGTGTGAAAACGTATTTTCAGATACGCGTTACTCGGTAATGGATTTATGCCTCACAATTCAGCAGCAGGGTAAAAAAGTTATCTGGTCACCTTATGTCACTCTGTTTCAGGATAAAAAGTTGGCTGAACAGTCAAATGGGGTGGCTGATTACCATCCACTTAGAGAAGAGGTATTGGTCGAGAAGTGGTCTCATTTATTCACTCATGATCCTTTCTACAATGACAACCTGAGTTTACGTTCCCATTTTTTTGCACCTGAGGTAGATATTCAACGGCAGTGGGACCCACGATTTCATGACAAAACACGTGTAGTTGTATTTTCTATCAATGGTTCAGGATCGGGTATCTACCGAATGATTGCGCCAATGCAGGCTTTGGCAGAACGAGGTGATGTTGAATTAACATGGATGCCATTTCATGAGTTCAAAGAACAGCCCTTATTACCGACATTAAACGAGCTAATGCGGCTAGAGCCAGATGTGCTTTATGTGCAACAAATGTTGAGTGACGTGACCTACGAATTTCTAAAACAAGTCAAAGCGCACACGCAAATCAAAATTGTTTTTTCCTTAGACGACTTGGTCACCAACTTGCCAAAAATGAGTGATAGAAAAAAACTGGTTTTCCGGGATATGCGTTCAAGGCTCAGAAAAACACTTGCCTTATGTGATCACACCATTGTCTCGACTCAACCATTAGCGGATTTATGTCGTCAATATACGGACAATGTCACAGTTATTCCTAATCGGCTTGAGAAACAGCGCTGGTTAAACCTAGCGTCATCAGAGAAAAAGACTCATAAACAGCCCCGAGTAGGTTGGGCTGGCGCGCATCAACATGCTGGCGATTTGGCTTTAATGTCTAATGTGGTTCAATCATTGGCAGATAGAGTTGATTGGGTTTTTATGGGGATGTGCCCACTTGAACTTAGACCTTATGTGAAAGAGTTCCACCAATTCGTATCCTTTAATCAATACCCCCAGGCTTTAGCTGATCTTGATTTGGATCTGGCTCTAGCTCCTTTAGAGGAACACCCTTTTAATGAAGCGAAAAGTAATTTACGGCTGCTTGAGTATGGTGTTATGGGCTGGCCAGTCATTGCCAGTGATATCTATCCATATCAGCAAGATGGCGCGCCAGTGACATTGATTCCAAATGATGAGGCGGTATGGATAGAAACCATTCTTGCCGCTTTAGCTGAACCGGAGAAAATTGCCGCTCAAGGACGGCATCTTCAAAACTGGGTATGTCAAAAATTTATCCTTGAAGATCACTTGGATGAGTGGTTGAATGTATTTAAGTTAAGTAAAAACAATTAGTTAAAGGTTTTTGTGTTGTCTGATTAAAAAACTGGTACGCAAACTGCTTTACTCCCATCGAGTCTGATAACCCCTTGTGGTCACAGGCAAATAATATTTGAAATGGGAGAATTCAAATGCCATTAATCGTAAATACTAACCTTGCGTCGCTTAATGCGCAGCGGAACTTAACCAAATCGCAAGGTGATCTTAATACCGCTTTACAACGTCTTTCTTCTGGTCTTCGTGTCAATAGTGCCAAAGATGATGCCGCAGGCCTATATACAGCTGAACAAATGACTGCTGATATTCGCGGTGCGAATCAAGCAGCGAGAAATGCCGCTGACGGCATCTCATTTGCCCAGGTCGCGGAAGGAGCTCTAGCTGAGATTACTAATAACCTGCAGCGTATTCGTGAAATAGCGGTACAGTCTGCTAACGGTACGGTGACTGATAGAAATGGTTTGCAAGCAGAGGTGACGCAGTTAGAAAGTGAAAATGCTCGTATCATCTCTAGCACACAATTCAATGGAACTCTCGTTCTATCTGGTGTCTCATTGACATTTCAGGTTGGTGCTGATGCTGCCGATACAGTGACTGTAGCCGCTACTGCAGCAACTACTACGACTGCAGATGTCTCTACTTCAACCGGGGCTTCTACCGCACTTGGTACATTAGACACCGATATTGATAATCTTAGTCAATTACGCGCAACATTCGGGTCAATTCAAAACCGCTTTGAAGCCGTTATATCTAACTTACAAAGTCTAGCTGAAAATACAAGTGCTGCTCGCAGCCGAATAATGGATGCCGACTTTGCTGAAGAAACGGCGAAATTAACAAGAGCTCAAATTTTACAACAAGCGGGTACATCTATCCTTGCTCAGGCAAATACACTGCCACAGAACGCTTTATCGCTGCTTCAGGGTTAAGCTGAAAAAAGTAAAATGTGAACTGGGTCAGACTTTTGCAAAGTCTGACCTATTTTTTTGTAAATTGTCTTAAAGAAAATCTCACTCCCTGCCGCTAATGTTTTCGGAGGCGGTAAAAACTAGAAAATTCATAGTTTGTCCGCCATGTATAAAGCGAGCATAGCTCGACCCTATGAGGGAGTAAATCTCATGGCATTAGTAGTCAACACAAATATTGCATCATTAAATGCACAACGTAATTTAAGTAAATCTCAAAGCACTCTGAATACATCTTTGCAACGTTTGTCTTCAGGCTTACGTATCAACAGTGCGAAAGATGATGCCGCTGGTCTTTACACAGCCCAACAAATGACCGCGGATATTCGTGGTGCAAATCAAGCAGCAAGAAATGCGGCAGATGGTATTTCTTTAGCTCAGGTGGCAGAAGGTGCTTTAGCTGAAATCAGTAACAACTTACAACGTATTCGTGAAATCGCTGTGCAGTCTGCTAACGGTACTGTAACAGATCGTACCGGTTTATCTGCTGAGGTGACTCAGTTAGAAGCAGAAAATACTCGTATTGTTTCAAGTACAAAATTTAACGGTACAGCAGTTTTAAGTGGCTTAAGCATTTCAATTCAAGTCGGTCAAGATAGTGGTGATGTTGTATCTGTTACTGCGTCTGCATTGAGCAACACTACAGCGGATGTTTCGACTTCTACTGCAGCATCAACAGCACTCGGTACATTAGATAGTGACATCAATACCGTAAGTACATTGCGTGCAACATTCGGTTCGATTCAAAACAGGTTTGAAGCTGTAATTTCAAACTTACAAAGCTTCTCAGAAAATACTTCTGCTGCTCGCAGCCGTATTGTTGACGCCGACTTTGCTGCTGAAACTGCCGCTTTAACCAAAGCGCAAATCCTGCAGCAGGCTGGTGTGTCAATCGTATCGCAAGCTAACGTTATTCCTCAGTCAGCATTATCACTGTTGGGATAATAACAAAAAGATGAAACGCATGGGCCTGGTGGGTAAACTACTCTCCAGGCTTTATGCCGTTTACAAAGTATTTAGATTAGGAGGAAGACAATGGCTAATAATGATCTGTTAGTGCAATCTGCCCTTCAATCAGTGCAAAACAATGTTACTAGTCAGTCTAAACCGGTTACGCAATCTGTTCAGACTGAGACTGTTACTGAATCATCTGTTCAATCTCAAGCTTTCCAGAACCAAGCTGAGAAGCAGAATAGCCAGCAGCAACAACGTACAGACGATTTGCGTGATAAGGTGGCTCAACTCAACGATTATATGCAGAACATGAACCGAAACCTGCAGTTTAGTGTCGATGACAGTAGTGGGGATACGGTGATTAAAGTGATTGACTCAGAAACCGAAGAAGTGGTCAGACAGATCCCTTCAGAAGAGATTCTTGAGGCGAGACATGCTGCGGAAAAGTATCGCGGTATATTGTTAGAAACAAAGGCTTGATTGGCTCAAAACTTGCTGCAATTTTGTAATCAAGTTTAAGCGGAGAATTGACATGGCGACAGTATCATCATTAGGTGTTGGAACAGGGCTCGATCTTGAGAGTATTGTCAGTGGCTTAATGGATATTGAACGTCAACCGCTCGATAGGCTCAAAAGTAAGCAAAATATCATTAATGCACAAATCAGTGCTTATGGTTCTTTCAAGAGCAAACTTGATACCTTCCAGACAGCAATGGCATCACTGGGAAGCGCATCAAGCTTTAAGGTCTTTCAAGCTAACTCGCAAGATGAAGACTTATTTACTGCCACTGCAACCAGTTCAGCAGCCTCAGGTTCTTATAATATCGATGTGACCCAGATAGCGACACGAGATAAACTGGCTTCATCCGCATTTACTGATTACAACAGCACTGTGGGTGAAGGTACGCTAACGATTAGTGTCGGAGCTGAGAGCTTTGATGTTGCAATAGATTCCAGCAATAGTTCTCTTGCTGGTATTCGTACTGCTATTAATAATGCTTCTGATAACACTGGTGTGACTGCATCAATCATTACAGACGATAGTGGTGCCAGACTTGTGCTCACTTCTAATGAGACCGGTACAGAGAATGCTATCAGTGTTTCTGTGAGTGGTGACAGTGATGGTAATGATGCTGACACATCCGGATTATCATCTTTTGTTTATAGCGCTGGTGGCACACAAAACCTTTCGTCAATTTCAACTGCACAAGATGCGATCGTTAAGATTGACGGCTTCACCACCACCAGTAGTTCAAACTCCATCACAAATGCTATTGATGGTGTTACCTTGAACGTGAAAGATGTAGGTAGTTCGACCTTAGATATTACCCGTAATGATGAAGCCATCCTGAAGTCAGTTAATGAATTTGCGTCGGCTTACAATGCTTTGATGACAGAAATAAAGTCTCAGCGAAACGGTCAACTGGAAGCGGACAGCACTCTGTTAACCATTGAGAAGCAAGTTCGAGACGTATTTAACTCTGGCGCCAGTATTACAGGGTCGAGTTTTAGCTATTTAATTGAAGCCGGAATTTCGATTAATAAAGAAGGTGTGATGAGTGTAGATGAGTCAAAAGTGAAAGAGGTACTGAGCTCTGACTTTAACTCATTTGCTAATTTGTTCTCAGCTGAAGGCGAAGGGGTTGCTAATCGTTTAGAGTCTTTAGCTGACACATGGTTGCAAACAGATGGTCTGATTGACTCAAAAGAAGAAGGGCTCAATTCGCGTTTAAAAAGAATGGACTCGCAACAAGAGCAAATGGAATCACGTCTTGAAATGACGGAAACACGCTTACGAGCTCAATATGCAGCCATGGACACATTAGTGAGTAGTTTACAATCGCAAGGTAATTATTTGATTTCACAGCTATCCGCCTTGAATTCAAAATAAAGTAGTATGATCCCTAGGTATTAAGGATTGGAGTATGCAGGTAATGGTGAATAAAAAAGCGATGGAAGGGTATGGTCGTGGTGCCATAGAGTCTGAAGTAAATTACGCTTCACCCTATCGAATTATTCAGATGCTGATGGAAGGAGCACTAGCTCGCGTCGCGACTGCAAAAGGCTGTATTGCCCGCAATGAAATTGCTGAAAAAGGACATCAGATTTCATGGTGTATTCGGATTGTTGAAGGATTGAAAACCAGCTTGGATGCTGAAAAGGGTGGGGAGATTGCTGTCAATTTAGACTCTTTGTACGACTATATTACAAGGCGTTTACTTGAAGCCAATGTGAGTAATGACGTAGCTATTTTGGATGAAGTCACCAAGTTACTTGAAGAGATCAAAGCAGGCTGGGATGGTATCCCACCTGAATTTCATTAGTCATGGCTGAGATAACACAAGTCAAACAGCTCTTAACATTGACTGAGGCGATGAGCTCAGCAGTAGAAGCTGAAAAATGGTCTGAGTTGTCTACACTGACCCAGCAACGTGCAGAATTATTAGAGCAAATCTTTCCTTTTGATAATTCAGATGAACAGCCAGAAGCAGAGGCTTTGATCGAAAAAATCATCTTATTAAATCAAAATATTGAAAAACGTTGTCGTGATGCAAGGCAATCAATTCAAGCAGAATTAGGTCAGTTTAATAAAAATAAAAAAGTGGCGGCAGCCTATCAATCAAGTTAGCAACAGAATTCGTATTTATTTTATACCGTCATAATTTTGACAATACCTGCTAGAAAATGCTTAACTCCAATTACCTATGGCTTATGGCCTGTTCAGAATCAAGCGATATGATGGAGTGCGTATGAGTGCAAATAATGTATTGGTCGTAGAAAGTGATAATGACCGATGCGAGATGTTGAGCACACTCATTGAGTTTATAAACTGCCAACCGATAGTAATACGTGAACCTGATCTTTGGTTTGAGCATGTGGATGCTTTAGATGATGTGGTTATGGCTATCGTCGGAGACTGTGGTGGTCACAATCAAACCAAACAGTTGCTTAGGGAACTTGTCAATCATGAAGCGCGTGTGCCCGTATTCACTCTCGAGTCTATTGCAGGCGAATCAATAAGCTTTCCTGGCACCATTGGCGCGATTCGTTATCCGCTAAAATATCCACAGTTGAGTAATGCCCTGCAACAGGCCACCATTTATCGTGGTATGACAACGGAAGTCTCTGCCGATACTAATTTATTCAGATCACTTGTTGGCAATAGTCGTTTAATAAAAAATGTTCAGCGGATGATTGACCAAGTATCTGATTCTGAAGCGAATGTACTCATTCTGGGCGAATCTGGTACAGGAAAAGAAGTCGTTGCCCGTAACCTACATCACTTTTCATCTAGAAGAGATAAACCATTTGTGCCAGTAAATTGTGGTGCGATTCCTGGAGAATTATTAGAGAGTGAGTTATTCGGTCATGAGAAAGGCGCCTTTACCGGGGCAATAACATCAAGAAAAGGGCGCTTTGAAATGGCTGAGGGCGGCACCTTATTTCTGGATGAAATAGGTGATATGCCATTACCTATGCAGGTAAAGCTGCTTCGTGTGTTACAAGAGCGAACCTATGAAAAAGTGGGAAGCAATAAAACACAAACAGCCAACGTGCGTGTGATCGCTGCAACACATCGTAATCTTGAAGAGCATATTGCTGATGGGCGTTTCCGTGAAGATTTATTTTATCGTCTCAATGTTTTCCCGATTGAAATGCCGGCATTACGCGATAGGCCCGAGGATATACCTTTACTTATCAATGAATTGATTAAACGTATTGAGCATGAGAACAGAGGTACAATCCATCTTACTCCTGCTGCCATTACCTCCTTGTGTCGCTATCCCTGGCCTGGCAATGTACGTGAATTAGCCAATGTCGTTGAACGTTTAGTTATTCTCTATCCTTATGGGACGGTGGATTTTGATGATCTACCTGATAAATACCGGTTGGAAGGGGATGACCTCCCAGAAGAAATCACAGCGATCATCACCGCTAGTCCGAAACAAGATATACCAAGAAATATGCCTGAGGTCAGTATTGAGGATAAACAGCCGTCTAAGCTATCTTCTCAAACAGATAGCCTGCATAGCCTCTCAGATGACATGGTGCTGCCAGAGGATGGGATTGACCTGAAAGAGCACCTGGCAAACCTCGAGTATTTATTGATTAAACAAGCGATAGATGATGCTGAAGGTGTGGTTGCCCACGCGGCTAATAAATTAAAAATGCGAAGAACTACCTTGGTAGAAAAAATGCGTAAATACGGTATCCAGAGAGATACGGAATAGTGTTATTGCTGAATGTCGGACTTTTGACGTTTATTTGTTTAACTTATTGATAATTAATTAGATTTAATTTGGGCATGGTAATTGCTCAAGCTCTAATACGATGCAATAGTGCATGTAGGAGCAAGAAACATGAATCTGAAATTATCGGTGGGTGATGATTTACAAAAATCGCATTACCAAAAACAACCCTTTTCAAGAGACATTGATCTCAGCACTATTTCTAATGTCAGCCATATATCGGCTGAACAGACTAAAAAAGTCTCATCTCAGGCTGACCAATTAGCAAATCGCCATAGTCGTTTACTCGCGGTTCTTCCTGCTGGTGTCGTTGTATTGGATGGCTCTGGCTTTATTCAGGAAGCGAACGAAGCGGCTGTATCCTTACTAGGCGAACCGCTCTCAGGTGAACGCTGGGTCAATGTGATTGAACGCACTTTTGATCCCAAGCCCAGCGATGGTCACGATGTTTCACTGAAAGATGGCCGTTTAGTTCATATCTCAACCAACCCGCTGGGTCATGAACCGGGACAAATCATTTTATTGCAGGATGTGACTGATACTCGAACTTTACAAAGCAAAGTGTCACATTTACAGCGACTATCCACCATTGGCGAAGTCACTGCAAGACTTGCTCATCAAATCAGAACGCCATTATCTTCTGCGATGCTTTATCTGTCTCCATTACTCAAAGAAGGGGCTGACGAACAAGTAAAACAGCGGTTTGCATCACGGGTGAAAGAGAGCCTCTCTCATATGGAGCAATTGATTCGTGATCTCTTATCTTTTTCACGTGGAAATATGGCTGCCCCCTCACCAGTAGCTCTGCAAGAGTTATTGAGCCAACTTGAGCAGCAGTTCTCCGCTCAAAATGATGTGGAAAGCAGTGATGTCAGACTGACCATTTCGAATCATGTTAATGATGGCTATATCTATGGCAGCCAATCTGCATTAATTAGTGCAATTACTAATCTTCTTAACAATGCACGTCAGGCATGTGAGCCGCATGGACATATTGAAGTAAAAGCAGATTACGCCATCAACGAAGACGATGAGCAATGTATCAGCATTAGCGTTAATGATAATGGTGAGGGCATGTCTGCTTCAGTGCTGAACCAGGTACTGACTCCCTTTTATACCACTCGTTCGAATGGCACAGGCCTCGGTTTGGCTGTCGTTCAGTCAATAGTGAAGGCCCATAGAGGTCACTTAACAATTGAAAGCGAGCCTAAAAAAGGCAGTTCGGTGACCATGTTTTTCCCTCTTTATACATCATCAAGTTCATCATCAGATGAAGTCACGCAGGAGGTTGCGTTATGAATCCATCTAATATTTTAGTGGTTGAGGACGATGCGAATCTTCGTAGAGCATTATGTGACACACTTGAGTTAGCAGGATACCGTGTGACCGGAATGGAGCATGGGCAATCAGCATTAGATAAAATCGCCAGTGAACCTGTCGGTTTATTGTTAAGCGACTTGCAAATGTCACCTATGGATGGGCATACCTTATTAAAGCGGGCAAAAGCCATGATGCCGGATTTACCCGTGGTCATGATGACAGCTTATGGCACCGTACAAAGTGCAGTAGATGCTATGCATCAAGGCGCTTCTGACTATCTATTAAAGCCATTCGAAGCAGATGAGTTATTGCAGCGGGTGCAACGCTATATTAGTGATCTTGGAACAGAAGAAGATGATATGGTGGCTCACGCTCAGGCATCTAAAGAGCTGCAAGCTATCGCCAAACGGGTGGCGGACAGTGATGCTACGGTCTTAATTAACGGGGAAAGTGGCACAGGTAAAGAAGTACTAGCCCGTTATCTTCATATACATTCAGCAAGAGCTTCTGCCCCCTTTGTTGCCATCAACTGCGCCGCTATCCCTGAAAATATGCTGGAAGCCACCTTGTTTGGTTATGAAAAAGGGGCCTTTACCGGTGCCAGTCAAGCCTATGCTGGTAAATTTGAGCAAGCAAACCATGGCACGATTTTGTTAGATGAAATTTCAGAAATGGATTTATCTCTGCAAGCGAAGTTATTGCGTGTATTACAGGAACGTGAAGTTGAACGGATTGGTGGTAGAAAAGTTATCCCACTTGATGTCCGGGTACTCGCCACTACCAACAGAACATTACGCGATGAGGTAAAAGCGGGTCGTTTTCGAGAAGACTTATTTTATCGTCTTAATGTGTTCCCACTTGAAATTTCACCACTTAGAAAACGTATAGATGACATTTTGCCACTATCTAATCGATTACTGGCTCGCCATGCCAGTCACAGTCGACGCGTAGCGCCCTTGTTGGACGAGGCAGCACAATCCCGATTGTTGTCTCACTCATGGCCAGGCAATGTCCGTGAATTGGATAATGTGCTTCAGCGTGCCTTAATACTGCAATCAGGCCAGTCAATTACGGCGAAAGATATTATCTTCGAGGCAGTCTCTGGTCAGGAGTTGGATCATACTACGGTGGAATCAGACGTTTTGCCTGTTCAGGGAGATAATAAGCCCGTGCTAGAAGGTTATGATCTTCGTTCACAGGAGCAGCGTCATATTCTCGACATGCTGGAAAAATATCAAGGTAGCCGAAGACTTACAGCTAAAGAGCTGGGAATCAGTGAACGGACTTTACGCTATAAGATTGCCAAATTCCGTGAGCAGGGGGTGGAAATCCCGGAAAAACTTGGCAAGAAGTCTGCATAGAGCAACTAACAGCGTCATTTTTTAAGCGGAGTTCAGAGAATCATGATCAAAGCTATCGATCCGAATCAATTACTTACCCAAATGCGAGCTTTGCAAGCCCAGGCATCACCTGCAACTCAACCACTTTCTGCCGATAATGCTGAAAGCAATGGTCGGGTTGATTTTGGCAATGTGATGAAACAAGCGATAGGTGAAGTCAATAATTTACAAAAAACATCAGGCGACTTAAAAACGTCGTTTGAACTTGGCGATCCGAATGTCAACCTGGCTGACGTCATGATTGCATCAGAAAAAGCCAGTGTGGCTTTTGAAGCTACCTTACAAGTCAGAAACAAGCTGATTGAGGCTTATCAAGAAGTTATGCGTATGTCGATTTAGTCGGCGAACATTTCTGAGTAGAGACAATATATGGAAAACGCACCTGCTACTACCGGCCCTCAAGCTAATATGCCGGCAGCCCGACCAACGACGGCTTTGGGCGCCATGCAAGCTAATATTTCACGACAACCTGTAGTTAAGCAGGTTCTATTTTTATTAGCTATTGCTGCCAGTATTGCTGTCGGTGGTTATGTGCTGATGTGGTCACAAACGCCGTCTTATCAAGTGCTGTTTGGCAATATGGCGCCGGCGGAGTCTTCTGAAGTTGTCGATGTTTTGCAGCAAATGAATGTGGATTACAAATTAGATCCAACCACCGGGGCGGTGTTAGTACCGGCGGCTGACCTGCAGACGTTGCGTATGAAGTTGGCTGCAGAAGGGTTGCCCAGAAGTGCGGCATTAGGCATGGAAATGCTTAATCAGGATCAGGGTTTTGGTACCAGCCAGTTTATTGAGCGGGCTCGTTATCAACGTGCCATGGAAGAAGAGTTATCCCGCTCTATCGCTGAACTGAATAATGTCAGAAGTGCGCGTGTGCATTTAGCGATTCCCAAACAGTCTGTTTTTGTGCGTGATCGTAAAGATCCCACCGCCTCCGTTGTAGTACATCTATATGCAGGCAGAACACTGGATCAATCTCAGGTCGCTGCCATCACACATATGGTCGCATCCAGTGTGCCAGATATGAAAAATGCCGATGTGACGATTGTTGACCAGCGCGGTAATTTGTTAACGCAACCAGAACGGGCTGCCGGTGTTGCGATGAGTGATACTCAGCTTGAATATACCCGTAAAGTTGAGCAGATCTATATTGACCGTATCGAGAATATTCTGTCTCCCATTGTCGGGATGAGCGGTGTTCGTGCTCAAGTCGTTGCAGATATTGACTTTACAATGTCTGAACAAACGCATGAAAGTTATAATCCAGATATGACAGCCGTCAGAAGTGAACAGCTTCAGGAAGAAGAACGTGTTGGCAATGGTGGCCCGTTTGGTGTGCCAGGAGCGCTCAGTAATCAACCACCTGGTGGTGGTGTTGCACCGGAACAAACGGCCCCAGATAATGCGGCAAATGGTGAAGAGGCAACAACGACAACCACAACACCTGGTTCAAGCAGAAAAAGTACAACACGTAATTTTGAACTAGACAGAACGATCAGCCATACCCGCATGGCGCCGGGCAATGTTAGAAAGTTAAGCGTGGCTGTACTCGTTGATGAAAAACGCAGCGTTGATGCGGAAGGCAATGTGACCTCTCAGCCGCTGTCAGAGTCAGAAATGACACGCATTAACGCGCTGGTGATGGATGCCATTGGGTTTAGTAAAGCACGTGGCGACAGTTTAAATGTAGTGAATGCCCCATTCATGGCTCCTGAAGCGGTTGAAGCCTTGCCAGAAAAACCTATCTGGGAAGAACCTTGGGTTTGGAATTTAGCAAAACAAGTCGGTGGTGCACTGGTGGTTCTGTTCCTTATCTTTGGTGTGATCCGTCCTGCATTCAGAGATATGACCAAAGTGCCTGTCTCTGAAAATGATGACGAAAACTTATCGCCGGAAGAAGTTTTAGCCAGAAGTAGCAAGAGTGGTGAAGAGATTGCTAAACTGACCACTGGTTCGGAGAAGATGGAAGAACAACTATCTAATGTCCGAAGTTTAGTGCAACAAGACCCTGCGCTCGTAGCGCAAGTAGTCAAAAACTGGACGGCGGGTGATGCCTAATGGCAGAAGAAGTCAGAAAACTAACAGGCACGGAAAAAGCAGCTGTTTTTCTTCGCTCTATAGGTGAAGAGGAAGCGGCAGCAATACTCAAGCATATGGGGCCGAAAGAGGTACAGAAAGTCGGTCAGGCCATGGCGACGTTACAAAACGTGACGCGCGAAGAAGTCCAATCAGTCTTAAACAGTTTTGTGACCACTGTCGAACAAGAAACTGGCCTTGGTATTGGTTCTCATGATTATGTTCGTAAAATGCTGGTGGGTGCATTAGGTGAAGACCGTGCTGGCAGTTTATTAGATCGTATTTTATCTGGCAGTAACACCAATGGTCTGGAACAGCTCAAATGGATGGATGCCAGAGGGATTTATGAAATCATTCGTCTTGAGCATCCGCAGATCATTGCCATTGTATGTTCTTTTCTGGATGCGGATCAGGCAGCGGGTGTCTTGTCTTTATTTCCTGCAAGGGATCAGGCGAATGTGATATTGCGTATTGCCACGCTTGATGGTGTTCAGCCTTCTGCGTTGACAGAGCTCAATGAGATTCTGGAAAAACAATTCAGTGGTGCAGCAGGCGCACAATCAACGATGGTGGGAGGTCTGAAAACAGCGGCAGATATCCTTAACTTTGTTGATGGTACTTCTGAAGCGGCCATCATGGAAAAAATCAAAGAGAGCGAGCCCGATCTTGGACAAAACATCGAAGATCTTATGTTTGTCTTTGAAAATCTTATCGATGTCGATGATCGTGGCATGCAAACATTGATGCGTGAAATTCAGACTGATCAATTGCAGCTGGCACTAAAAGGTGCTGATGACGCATTGAAAGAGAAATTCCTACGCAATATGTCACAACGTGCAGGTGAAATGATGCGTGATGATTTAGAAGCGATGGGGCCTGTTCGTTTAAGCGATGTAGAAGCAGCGCAAAAAGCCATTCTTGCTACAGCACGAAGCTTGTCTGATAAAGGCGAAATTATGCTAGGCGGAGGTGCAGGTGATGACTTCGTCTGATGACACGCTTGTTACCAAACAAGCTGATGTCTTATCTGCGGATGAAATTGCTGATGCTATAAAACGCTGGGAAGCGCCAAGAATGGTGGCGGTCACGGATGTGGATGATAAGGATGCTCCGCAAGTGCTTGATGTGAAAGCCATTGAGGCATTACAACAACAAGCACAGGAAGAAGGCTACAAAGTTGGCTATGAAGAAGGCCACCAGGCTGGTTTTGCCGATGGTCAGCAAGCAGGACTGAAAGATATTCAGTTGCAAGTCGAAAAGCTTCAGCAGATGCTTAATACCTTACAACAGCCACTGACAGAATTGGATGAGATTCTGGAAAAAGATTTAGTTAACCTGGCTATTACCATGACGCGGCAGCTAGTTCGTCGGGAGTTAAAGCATCAACCAGAACACGTTATTGGCGCAATGCGAGCGGCGCTTGAAGCCTTACCGATCAGTGATCGTCAACTCAAAATTTATGTTCATCCTGACGATCTGCATATCATCCAGAAAGGGTTATCTTTAGAACACGATTCAGACAAATACCAATGGATAGAAGATCCTTTACTCACTCGCGGTGGTCTGCGCTTAGAAACCCCTGATACCAGCGTCGACGCCACGGTTGAGTCCAGGCTGAACAGCATCATCAATAAAGTGCTTGGTGATGAAAGAGATGCTGACAATGAGTAATATTGAGCGTCAGTCCCGATTACAAAATAAGTTGATGCAATATCAACAACGATTGGATTCGGATGATGAGCAGAGTGTTTTAATTGAAGGACGTTTGACCAGGATGGTTGGATTAACGCTCGAAGCCGTTGGCTTTCAGGTGCCCATTGGCAGCCGCTGTGAGATTATTGGCAAAGGACAAAAGCCCATCGAAGCAGAAGTGGTCGGATTTTCAGGTGAAACGACCTTTTTGATGCCCACAGGCGATATGCGTGGATTAGTGCCTAACGCTAAAGTCAGACCTGTACGAAGTGATTCACAAGTACCTGTAGGTGAAGCCATGCTGGGCCGGGTAGTGGATGGTGCAGGTAAACCACTCGATGGTAAAGGTCCTTTAAGAGTTCATGACAAGGTGCCTTTACACGGTGAACCGGTTAATCCGTTGGCGCGATCGCCTATTCGTCAACACCTCGATGTTGGGGTACAGAGTATTAATGCCTTGCTTAGTATTGGCCGAGGTCAACGTATGGGGCTGTTTGCAGGGAGTGGTGTTGGTAAAAGTGTGTTGTTAGGTATGATGACACGATTTACTGAGGCCGATGTTATCGTAGTTGGCTTGATTGGTGAACGTGGCCGAGAAGTAAAAGAGTTTATTGAAGATATTCTCGGTGAACAAGGCATGGCAAGATCCGTTGTTGTCGCTTCACCCGCTGACCATTCCCCCTTAATGCGACTGCATGGTGCCATGCTGGCAACCAGCATTGCTGAATACTTCCGGGATCAAGGTAAACAGGTTTTATTATTAATGGATTCCTTGACTCGTTTTGCTCAGGCGCAGCGTGAAATTGCCTTGGCGATTGGTGAGCCACCCGCAACGAAAGGCTATCCACCATCAGTATTCTCATTATTACCACAATTGGTTGAACGCGCTGGCAATGGAGCTGTTGACGGTGGAGCTATTACGGCTATCTATACGGTATTAACGGAAGGTGACGATCAGCAGGATCCTGTGGCAGACGCGGCTCGGGCCATATTAGATGGGCATATTGTTTTATCTAGGCAGCTAGCCGAGTCTGGGCACTACCCAGCGATTGACGTAGAAGCATCAATAAGTCGTGTCATGCCTCATATTGTAAGTGAAGAACACTTAAAACAAGCACAGCAATTCAAGCAGATTTACTCAACTTATAGACAAAACCAAGATCTTATTAGTGTAGGCGCCTATAGTAAGGGTAGTGATCCTGCCATTGATGAATCCATTGCCATGTTTCCAGCGTTAAGGCAATTGTTGAGACAAGGCATGAATGAAGCGGTTAACTGGCAACAAAGTGATCAGCGATTGAAGCAAGTACTTGAGTTAAGAAATCAATTACAAAACCAACAGCAGAATGTGGCACAGACACCGATGCTAATGGATGGTAATACTCGCCGTTTTTAATATTATTGCTCAGCGTGGAGTTGATAAATGAGTCGTAGTCGAAAACTTGATCCTGTTATCGAAATGGCTCGGAAAGCAACAGAGTCCGAGTTACAAAAACTTGGTCAACAAAATGCCTTACTTCAACAGGAGCAATTCCAGTTGGCTGATCTCCTTCAATATCGGGCCGAGTATCTCTCGCGCTTTCGACAAGCAGATCCCATGGTGATGACCGCAAAAAAAGCACTCGATCTGAGAAGCTTTTTAGCTAAATTAGACCAAGCAATTCTTAGTCAGGAATCACAAGTCAAATCAGCCAATGAAAAAGTCCAGCGTCAGCAAAAAATGTGGTTGCAGGCCAGAAATAAGGAGCAGGCTATTGATGCCTTAATGGCACGGTATGAAGCCACAGAGCTCAAAAAACAATTAAAAAGAGAACAAGTTGAAACGGATGAGCATACAAACGGTGTATGGCTGAGAAACCGAAATAAATAAAATGAATACCTAATTTTGAATAGTTGCAAAATTAAGATAATTTTTTTTGAAAAGAGGCCGATACCAGTAAAACATGTAAAAGGCATAGTAAAGATGAATCAGCCAAGATAAAGCTGAGACGCTATAGCCGAGGGAAATAGAAGGAATAGAAAAATGGCTGACTCGATTTCCGAAATAAACTGTGCTGAATCGGTCACGATCGCACAGGTTGCAGATATTTATGCGCAGCTGTTAATGGCGATGGCTGAAGGCCAGGCTATTCAAATTAATTTAGGTCAAATTGAACGTATCGATACAGCGGTCATTCAACTTTTCTATGCGTTCTATCGTGATGCTCAACTTCAGGGGCTGGTTGTCATTTGGTCAAATCCCAGTCAACTTTTTTGTGATGCTGTCGATAGATTGGGTATCAAAGCATTTTACGCACAATAAAATATAAAAACTAATATTAAAGAAGGAGCTTTTTTGTTATGGCTAATATTCTCGCAGTCGATGATTCTGCCTCAATGCGGCAAATGGTCACCTTCACTTTGCAAGGTGCCGGACATAAAGTCACCGTAGCAGATGATGGTAAACAGGCCCTGGATATAGCTCAAAAACAGTCTTTTGATTTGGTCATTACTGACGTCAATATGCCGGTAATGGATGGCTTGACTTTAACCCGTCAATTACGCCAATTATCCACGTTTAAGTTTATTCCTATACTCGTACTAACAACTGAAGCCGGACCAGAAAAGAAACAAGAGGGTCGTGCTGCTGGTGCAACAGGCTGGCTGATTAAACCGTTTAATCCTGAACAGCTGTTAGCGACGGTGAAAAAAGTCTTGGGTTAATCATATGAGCATCGACGTCTCCCAGTTTCATAGCATATTCTTCGAAGAAAGCTTCGAAGGTCTCGATATTATGGAAAGTGGCTTGCTTAGCATGTCGCAGGGAGAAATCGATGATGATACGGTCAATGGTATCTTTCGTGCCGCACACTCCATCAAAGGAGGGGCTGGCACCTTTGGCTTTAGCAATATTTCTGAGTTTACACATGGATTAGAGACGCTCCTTGATCAAATTCGTAATGGCGAACGCGAAGCAACGGATGATGTGATTGAAACATTACTTTCAGCTGTAGATACACTACGTGAAATGTTAACAGCTGTTCAAGATAGTTCAGAGGTAGATACAGAAAAAGTCAAACAAGTATCAAAGGCACTTGAGCAAATTTTACTAGGTTCAACGTCTGATGATGTCGACAAGGTAATGGATGAGGTTTCTGATGCGGATGTGAGCGCATCAGAGCCATTAACTCAAACATGGCTGATTAAGTTTAAACCTCTATCTCATATGCTCCAGACGGGAAATGAACCTATTCGGATGTTCCGTGAATTAGCGGAGTTAGGGGCGTTATCTGTTGAGGTGAATGAGGAGGAGCTACCTCCGTTTACCGATCTTGATCCTGAAATCTGTTATTTGAGTTGGCAACTGACTTTATCGGGTGACGTTGATGAAGCAGCAATAAACGAAGTTTTTGAGTGGGTGGATGGCGATTGTGAGCTGAGTATTGAGCGGCTTGAACAAAATGTGCCTGATATCGAGCCAGCTCTGTCGGCACATGAATCTGAACAGATCGATATCCATGAGCCCATGATTCCTCCTAGTTCACTGACGGAGGGTGAAACAGCCGAACCCGAAGCTCCATCGCCAAGTGCAACTGAAGCCCAACTCAAAACATCAGCTGAGATTGATCATCTCACACCGAAAAAAAATGAAGTTTCGCCTAAAAAGAAAGCCGTGACTCCGGATGCTTCTATTCGTGTTGGCACAGATAAAGTTGACTCACTGGTTAATCTTGTCGGTGAGTTAGTGATTACTCAGTCAATGCTGGGACAGATTGGTGAGAATTTTGATATCAACATGCTACCTCAGTTGATTGATGGTCTTGAACAGTTAGAACGTAATACCCGTGAGCTACAAGAAAGTATCATGCGAATTCGCATGTTGCCCATTAGTTTTGTTTTTAACCGTTTCCCTCGGCTGGTGCACGATATGACCAGTAAGTTGGGAAAACAAGTCGAGTTAGTTCTGAGCGGAGAGCAAACTGAACTTGATAAAACAGTGATGGAGAAAATAGGTGATCCTTTGGTTCATCTGGTGCGTAATTCATTAGATCACGGCTTGGAGACACCCGAAAAACGTCGAGCTGCTAATAAATCTGAAACCGGCACGCTAAAACTTAATGCCTATCATCAGGGTGGCAATATTGTCATTGAAATAAGTGATGATGGGGCCGGTCTAAACGAAGACAAAATTTTAAATAAAGCGATCGAGAAAGGTTTAGTTGATCCGAACGAAACACTCCCCCCAGAAAAAATACACGAACTCATTTTCTTACCAGGATTTTCTACAGCAGACCAAGTCAGCGACTTATCTGGTCGTGGGGTTGGAATGGATGTGGTTAGAAAAAATATTAATAGCTTAGGTGGTGCTGTTGAGGTCAAATCGGAATCTGGTATTGGTTCTACATTTACTATTCGATTGCCATTAACCTTAGCCATTATGGATGGTCAAATTATCCAAGTTGCCGATCAACGGTACATTATTCCATTGATTTCGATTATTGAGTCAGTTGAAGTCGAAGCGGGTAGAGTCAACAGAGTAACGGGTAAAGGCGAGCTCTATAAAATACGTGATGAGTATGTGCCAATAATCAGGCTGACGAATGTTTTCAATGTAGAGGGTGGCATAGAGGATTTGCAGGCTGGCTTACTGGTGATTGTTGACTGTGAAGATTATAAGGTGGGGTTATTTGTCGACGAGTTGTTGGCACAGCAACAAGTGGTTATCAAAAGCCTGGAGACCAATTTCCGCAAAGTTAAAGGTATCGCTGGTGCAACGATTCTAGGCGATGGTGCCGTCGCTTTGATTCTGGATATTCCAGGATTAATGGCAATGCATAGAGAACCTTCTCAGGTCAGAAAGAACTCATCAGGAAAGGTGGCTTGAGCGATGTCTGAAATCACTACAGAAAACGAAATACTCGATATTCTTGATGTTGTCGATAGTGTCGATGATGGTGCGCAGCAATACCTGACATTTGAACTTGCAGATGAACACTATGGCGTCGAAATTCTGCGGGTTCAGGAAATTAAAGGCTGGGATAATGTGACGCCGATTCCAAATACGCCTGCTCATGTTTGCGGAGTGTTGAATCTTCGTGGCGTGATTGTGCCAATTGTTGATCTGAGATTGTTATTCCAAATGCCTTTTAATCCATACACAAAAACAACAGTGGTTGTCGTTTTGAAAGTAGAAGGTATCACTGATCGTGTTGTCGGTATTGTGGTTGATGCGGTATCAGAGGCGCAGAACGTGGACCCTCAAATGATTTCAAACGCACCTGACTTAGGCACTGTCGTCGACACCAGTTTTATAAAAGGCATCACCAGTAACGATGAATATATGCTGATGTTATTGGATATCGATAAATTACTCAGTGTAGAGCAGGTAGGCTGATGACTACTGGCCATGTTCGTGTAATTGCCATTATGAACCAAAAAGGCGGGGTGGGGAAAACCACTACCACCGTTAATCTTGGGCACGCACTTGCTTTGCAAGGCAAACAAGTGGCGTTGATCGATATGGATCCTCAGGGACAAGTGGCGACAAGCCTGGGCCTGGATAATCAGCAACTAGGAATTGATGTTGTTTTACTTGAGGGTGAAGCGATTGATGTCGTCAAGCACCAGGCACGAGATAAGTTGGATCTAGTACCAGCGGGACCGCGCTTGAATGAGTTTGAACATATCAACGAGGGTGGTGTTGAACGTGGTCACCGACTACGAAAAGCAATCGAAGAGTCCTCGTTATCGGCTTATGATTTTGTCTTAATAGATTGCCCACCCTCTTCAGGGTTACTTGGTGTCAATGCCATGTTTGCTTCCAGCGAACTTATCGTTCCAGTGTCAGGGGATTACCTGTCACTACAAGGCTTATCTCGTATGATGCAAATTTTAAAACGGTCAGAGGAAATTTCAGGACATCGCATTCGACTTTGGCTGGTTTCGACCCGTATGCAATTGCGTCGGAATTTGACTGCTGAGGTCCGCAAGCGAGTGCTTAAATATTTCCCAGGCAGGGTGTTATTTACCCCTATTCGTGAAAACGTTGCACTAGCAGAGTGTCCCAGTTTTGGTAAAACAATTTTTGATTATCGGAAAAAAAGTGCTGGTGCGGAGGATTACTTCACTCTGGCCAGCGATGTATTAAACAGGAGAGCGGCTGATGGCCAAGAGTAAAAACGTCATGGGTAACGACCCGCTCGCCTGGTTAACGGTTGATAGTAAAACGTCGACTCAAAGTGTGCATGCTGATGAAACTGAACAGGCGGCTGAGGTTGATTCATCTACTGAGACTGAACTTCCTGAAAAAACACCTATTGAGTTAGTGGAGGAGAGTTTTACTTTCATCGCCGCTAAAGGTGAACTATTGGTTGCTGATTTTTATAGTGAACTTTTTGCATCACAACCACAGTTACAGCGCTTGTTTAGTGGTGTGTCACAACAGGGGCAACAGAAAAAATTATTAGCAGCGATAGTACTGTTGGTACAAAACCTGCGTCATCCAGCTTTACTGGACAGTTATTTGACAGAATTAGGTAAACGCCATGTTTCATATGGCGTGAAAGAGGCGGATTACCAAGCCGTTAAAAATTGCCTGCTCACTGTGCTGGAAAAATATGCTGTATCTGCTTGGTCACAAGCTGTTGCTTCAGCCTGGAATGAAACACTGGATAGCGTTATTAAAAAAATGACGACGGACGAAGAGTCCGTGGAGGAGAGAGACATGGCTGTTAATCAAAAAGCTGATAAAGAAATCCTAAATAGAGCCAATGCGCTTGATAATGCGGTAACGGCTGTGATGATGATTGATAGAGATTTCACTATTACGTACGCCAACCAATCAACACTAAACATGTTGGGTGAGCATGAAGAAACCCTAAAATCGGTCTATCCTGGATTCTCTGTCAAAGGTCTGGTTGGCAGCAACATTGATCTTTTTCATAAAAATCCAGCTCATCAAAGGCAGATGCTTAGTAATCCTGATAATCTGCCACATCAGGCTGACATTAAAGTGGGACCACTGGCTTTTAGACTGAATGTCACGGCAATGATGGATGAAGAAGGCAACTACATTGGTAATATGCTCGAATGGCATAACGTCACTGCAGAGAAGCTGCGAAATGCTGATATTCATGGCCAGTTTGATGCCTTGAATAAAGTGATGGGCGTCATCAGTTTTGAATTGGACGGTACCATCATCGATGTCAATGATAATTTTCTCAAAGTAGTGGGCTATAGTCGAGAGGATGTCATAGGGAAGCATCATCGAATGTTCGTTTCGCCTGAATCTGCTCAAAGCGTCGAATATGCTGAGTTCTGGGCAAAATTAAACCGTGGCGAATTTGATAGTGGTGAATATAAACGGGTTGCCAGAGGTGGCAAGGATATTTGGCTACAAGCTAGTTACAATCCTATTCTGGATATTAATGGCAAACCTTTTAAAGTCGTTAAATTTGCAACGGAAATTACAGAAACAAAATTGCAGCGCGCCAATTTTGAAGGTCAAATTTCTGCCATTAACAAAGCAATGGGTGTAATCAGTTTCGATATGGACGGCACCATTCGCAGCGTGAATGATAATTTCCTCAATGCTGTCGGTTATCAGCGTGAGGAGGTTGTGGGTAAACATCACCGTATGTTTGCTACACCTGAGTTAGCGAAAAGTCCTGAGTATGCAGAGTTTTGGGCAAAACTCAATCGTGGAGAGTTTGACGCCGGGGAATATCAACGTGTAGGAAAAGATGGAAAAGATATCTGGTTACAAGCCAGCTATAACCCCATTTTTGATCTAAATGGTAAGCCTTATAAAGTGGTTAAATACGCTTCAGATATTACTGATCAAAAACACTTGCAGTTTGCCGTTCAACAAGCGTTATCAGCGACATCCACCGTGATGAATGCATTGGCGCAAGGTGACCTCACCAAGTTAATGGATGGTGAGTTTGAGGGCGAGTTTGCGCTACTTCAGCAAGCGGTGAATGGTTCAATTACAAAAATTTCATCCATTGTGCAGGACATCATCGAAGCGTCGATCAGCATTTCTTCTGCAGCGAGTGAAATTTCACAAGGTAATACTGATTTAAGTCAGCGAACAGAGGAACAAGCTTCCTCACTGCAAGAAACCGCAGCGAGTATGGAAGAGCTCACCAGTACCGTCAGACAAAACTCCGATAATGCTCGTCAGGCTAACCAGCTTGCCGTGGATGCAAGGAGTAAGGCTGAAAAAGGGGGAAGCGTCATTCAAGAGGCCATTCAAGCGATGGCGGCAATCAGCACTTCCAGTAAGCGCGTTGCAGATATTATTGGTGTTATTGATGAAATCGCCTTTCAAACTAACTTGCTCGCATTAAATGCCGCTGTAGAAGCGGCTCGAGCAGGTGAACAAGGCCGTGGATTTGCCGTGGTTGCGTCAGAAGTACGTAACTTGGCACAGCGTTCAGCCGCTGCGGCAAAAGAAATTAAAGAGTTGATTAATGACAGTGGTGAAAAAGTCAGGGAAGGTTCTGTTTTAGTCAATGAATCTGGCAAAACCTTAGAAGAAATTGTCGAGGGAGCGAAAAAGGTTGGGGACATTATTTCTGAAATCGCCGCTGCCGGTATAGAGCAAACATCAGGTATCGAGCAAGTTAATCAGGCAGTGACTCAGATGGATGAAATGACGCAGCAAAATGCAGCGCTAGTAGAGCAAGCGGCGGCGGCGAGTGAATCCTTAGATGAACAAGGGAAGCATCTGGAAGAAATGATGATGTTTTTCAAAACAGATTCTGATGTGGCATCCCCCAAACAACGTGCTGTATTAGCTGATGCCGCGGCACCAAGAAAAGAAGTAAAAGCCATCAAAGCAAGGCCAGAGTCGATGGCGACAGCAAAAACAGCAAGTCGTCAGGTCATGTCAAATCATCAAGAAAGTGATGAGTGGGAAGAGTTTTAAGGCCAGCGGGTCAGGTTCTGGAGCTGTATTCTCATGGATAGAACTGCGCGGGAATTTGAGTTCTCGGACAGGCATTTTTCTAAAATAAGTGCTTTCGTAACCGCGCACACCGGAATTTTATTGCCACCGGCAAAAAAAGACATGGTGTATAGCCGGTTATCGAAACATGTTCGGAAATTGTTTCAGGGAAGCTTTGACACGTTTTGCGATGCTATCGAAAATGGTGATGATGAAATAAAAGAGCTATTAATCAATGCCATTACAACCAATCTGACAGCTTTTTTTCGGGAAAAGCATCATTTTGATTATTTAAAACAATATGTTTTTCCAGAGCTAATGCTCAAAAATAAAACGACTAAAAGAATACGTATCTGGTCTGCAGGATGTTCGACTGGAGAAGAGCCTTACAGTTTAGCTATATGCTTACATGAGTTTTTCAATGACAAAAAAGACTGGGATGTAAAAGTTCTGGCAACCGACTTAGATGCCAATGTTCTAGAGCAAGCTGCGTCGGGTATCTATGCCATTGAACGTCTCACCCAGTTCTCAGAGAATGAAAAAAAATCTTGGTTCACCCGAGGCAAAGTGAATACTGACTTAGTGAAGGTCAAGAGTTTCTTACAGAAATATATTGTTTTTAAAAGATTAAACCTGTTACACACCTTCCCAATGCGTGGGCCATTTGATGTGATATTTTGTCGAAATGTCATTATTTATTTTGACAAAGCCACTCAAAGAGATTTATTCCATCGATTTGCTGAAAAGATACTGCCCGGTGGTTATATGTTTATAGGGCACTCAGAAACGCTATTTAACATTAGTGAACAGTTCGTTTCTGTTGGAAACACAATATACAGACGACAGTCATGATGGCTTTACTTCCTGTTCTACCAGATGCAATAAAGGGGTTTGAAGACGTTAATCGTTACTGGGATAGCTACGCTCAAGCCTGGGTTGCAAAAATTCTACCTGGACAACTCTATGTGAGTTGTAGTGATGATGAGGTGATTTCAACAACCTTGGGGTCTTGCGTTGCGGCTTGTATTCGTGATCGAATAAAGGGTATTGGTGGCGTAAATCACTTTATGCTGCCATGGACAGAAAATGCGCCAAGTGAAACATGGAAAGGCATGGCAACACGTTATGGCAGTTTTGCCATGGAGTCTTTGATAAATGAGATTTTAAAGGCTGGTGGCGAACGCTGTAACTTAGAGATGAAGGTTTGTGGTGGGGCTCGCATCATAAACGGAATATCGAATGATATTGGACGTAAAAATAGTGACTTTATTCTTAGCTTCGCTCAAACCGAGGGCATCCCTCTGATTGCTTATGATCTTGGAGACATTCATCCTCGAAAACTGATGTATTACCCCAGCACCGGACAGATGTATGTCAAACGTATTCAACAACTTCACAATGATACTGTTTACCAGCGGGAGTCTCAGTATCATGAACAATTAAAAGCCGCGCCCCAGAGTGGTGGCGTAGAGTTATTCGACAGGTAGGGAAGGAATGAAAAAGATTTCTGTTATTGTCATTGATGATTCGGCTTTAGTCAGAAAGCTACTATCAGAGATCCTCAATTCCGACCCTGAACTGGAAGTAGTTGCGACAGCTGGAGACCCTTATCAGGCTAGAGAAAAGATTAAACAGTTTAATCCAGATGTGTTAACGCTGGATGTTGAAATGCCAAAAATGGATGGGGTGACATTTTTACGTAATCTGATGCGGTTGAGGCCAATGCCTGTAGTTATGGTGTCAACACTGACAGAAAAAGGCGCACAAATCACCCTTGAAGCTATGGCCTTGGGCGCATTTGATTTTGTAGAAAAACCCAAATTGGATTTATCTCAAACTCTGGCCACCTACTCCGATGAAATTATCAGTAAAGTGAAAGCAGCGGCGGGCGTTCAACCTGAACAATTGAACCAAAAAGCGATGCTGCAAGTAGATGAGCGTTTAACAGCCGATGCGATTATTGCTAAGAGTTCAAAAAATATTCCTTTAAAAACCACTGAAAAAATTGTTGCAATCGGGGCTTCCACTGGCGGAACAGAAGCAATAAAAACAGTCTTGTGTGCATTGCCAGCCAATGCGCCAGGTATTGTGATTACACAACATATACCTGCGAGCTTCAGTGCGCCTTTTGCGGATCGTGTGAATAAAATGTCGGTGTTGAATGTCAGTCAGGCAGAAGATGGTGAGCAAATACTGCCTGGACATGTATATATTGCCCCAGGAGACAAACATCTTTTAGTTGAGCGTAGTGGAGCTCGTTACTATTGTCGATTGAATGATGGTCCCGCAGTATCACGTCATAAACCCTCAGTTGATGTTCTCTTTCGTTCGGTTGCTCAAAATGTTGGAGCAAATGCGATTGGTATTATGTTGACCGGAATGGGCGATGATGGCGCTAGGGGCATGATGGAGATGAAGGATAATGGGGCGAGTAACATTGTTCAGGATGAAAAAAGCAGTGTTGTCTGGGGTATGCCCGGCGCGGCCTACAAGCTGGGGGCGGCGGAATTGATGCTACCGCTGGATAAAATTGCTCAAGAGATCATGAAACAGGGTCGATAATGTTCGATACATACGCGAGAGTTAATTAAGGACGATATGATGAAAAATCCGTTTGATAAAAAACATATTATTGCTTTCCTATCGTCCATAGGGTTTGTTATAGCCGCCTTATTTTTCGTGAACTGGCTGGCGGCGTTATTGGTTCTATTTGCCTCTGTTTCAGTATTTTTTTTATTGCGTGAGAATGTGTCAGTTCAAATGCAGACAGCGGTTGCTACGACACAGTTATCTTCGGCGGATATCGATGATTTAAAAAATGAAGTAGTCGGTGATATCACGCTTCAGATTGAAAATAAACGTGCAGAGAATGAGCAAATTTCTGCATTGTTGACAAATGCCGTGCAATCTTTGGGTGATAGTTTCCAAGGTTTGAATGAACAAGCTTCAAATGAGGATGATATGCTTCATAGCTTGGTTGATCATAGAGATGGTCAGCAAGGTCTGTCTGAGTTTATAAAAGAAACCGAATCGGTTATGAGCTTTCTTGTGCAAACCTTGCTAAAAAACTCAGATGATAGCCGTTTGGTAATGGATAAACTGGATGAAATTAATCAGAGAGTTGACGGCGTAATTTCTTTGCTGGACGACGTAAAAGATATCGCATCTCAAACAAACTTATTAGCCCTAAATGCGGCGATAGAAGCAGCAAGAGCAGGAGATGCCGGGCGTGGATTTGCTGTTGTTGCTGATGAAGTCAGAAAACTATCACAAAAATCTGATGACTTTAGTGATGAAATAAATAAAATCACTATGCAGGTTAAGTCAACCATTGACGAGGCAAGTGATGTCATTTCTGAGTTAGTCTCTGCCGATACAGATTTAGTAATGAACAGTAAAGCCAAAGTAGCAGAAATGACCACTACCATGTCAGCACTGAATGATAAAACGCAATCCGTGATATCTGGTACGAGTGAGATTAGTCATCAGATATCTGGCTTGGTAAACCAGGCGGTAACATCACTTCAGTTTGAAGATATGTGTCATCAGTTAAGCGAGCATATGGATAAGCGTTTAAATACAGTGTCAGCACTTATCAATGTAATTAGTGAGATACCCTTGTCATCGGATAGCGATGGTGATCTAGCAGCATGTCAGCAGAAATTTCTAGAGGTCAAAAAAACAGTAGCTGAACTCCAGAATAAAATAGATGAAACAAAACACAAATCGGTCTCACAAAAAAGTGTCGATGCCGGAGATATCGAACTCTTCTAAATACTGGCACATTGCTTGCTCTTAACTCCATGAACAGGTCGATAACGACGATAGAGTAGGGAGAGGCGTTATGCCACAAAGTGTTTCTATACAAACCGATAGTGTTGTCAGCACTAAGCTAGCACATACCAAAGAAGTATCGAAGGATAACTCTTTCTCTGAAACGCTTGATAAACATATCAATACAGCAGAACAGAGGTCTACCGAGTCAAATAAGTCGCAAACAAAATCAGTTGAAAGCCGCGATAATAAGGCGACCGATAAAACGGAAAAGGATGAGTCTGTCACAACGGAAGCGGACAAAAAGACGGAAAAAAGCGACAACGATGACGGCAAGAAATTGCCGTCTGAGGACAAGGTCAGTGATAAAGATACTGAACCTAAAAATGATGCGGAATCACCTTCTGAGGATTCTGACACAGCAGATTCGCAAACAACTTTTGTCGTTGTCCAATCGCCAGAAACAAAAGTACCCGTAACCAGCAACAATGAAGTTAATGTCGCGGCCGAAGGTGACGCTGCCGTAAAAAAATCAGTGACTGCGCCGTCTGTCACATCAACTTTAGAACCTCAAAAACAATCAACATCATCTACTGAGACTAACTCAGAAACCAATGCGCTTAATAAAAAACAAGCTGACGCCAGCCTGGTTACGGTAACGGAGACAGAAAAAGCGGTCATTAAACAAACTCAAAATTCGACAGATGAAAAAGTGCCCAATTTTGCTAAGGCACTGCAGTCGATGAATGAAGCTGACGGCAAAACCAGTGAAATTCGTGCCGACATCATGGATGCCATTAAACGACAACGCCAAAGAGGTGATGGTGAGCAGGTTACTAATGTTAGGAATATGATGGCAGCACAAGCCGAAAACAAAGATAAAACAGATGTTGATCTGCTTGGTATTCGTGCTGATAAAACAATTCAAGAGCGGATAGTTGGAAGTACATCGGCTACTGCGACCTCTGTGAACACTAGCGCAACATCATCACAGACAGGATCCACTTCAACACCAAGCACGTCTGTGGTCAGCCTGCCCGTTCAGCCGAATATACAAAGCTCAGCATGGTCACAAGTGATGAATAGCCGTGTCATCTGGATGGCTAAAGAAGGTATTCAGCAGGCTGAGTTGAAAATGAACCCGGCTAATTTAGGTCCAGTTGAAGTAAAACTCCATGTACAAAATGATCAGGCCAGTGTAACTTTTCTCGCACAACACTCCACAACAAGAGATGCGTTGGAACAGGCTTTGCCAAAATTACGAGATAGCTTTGCAGAAAATGGTATTCAGCTGACGCATGCTGAGGTGGGGCAGCAACAGCATCAACAGCAACGAGAAGATCAGCCACAGCAAACACAGAATTCTCAGAATTTTACTCAAGCCCGTGGTCAAAGTGACGATATAATGACTGAAGCCGAGGAAACGCTAGGTTCTGCTAGAGAAGAAAGTGGTCTTAGTTTGTACGTCTGAGGCATAAAATAATAATATTAAGTTCAATCCGGGAGAGACGGACGTGTTCAAACTTGAAAATTTCTCTTTGAGAAAACGCATGTATATCATTGGTGGTCTTGGTGTGGTTGCCTTATTGGGACTACTGCTGCTTGAAGGCTATATGTATCACTCTGGTATCAAGGAAATAGAAGCACTGTACATTGCAGCAATGTATGTTGTGGTAGCAAGTATTTTAGTGGTGGCTATTGCCCACTACATCGGTCGATTCGGTGACAAGCGCGCGATGACCTTAGTTGGTGCAATTCAGAACATCAAAAAAGGTGATTTGACTCATAAAGTAGCTATCTCTGGAAAAAGTGATTTTAGCTGGATGGCATTTGAACTGGACAGTGCCAGAAAAAATGTTGCTAACCTGGTTCACACTTTAGTTGGTGGTGTAACTCAGCTCACGTCAGCTAGTCAGAATATGCAAGCTATCAGTAAAGAAACGGTTGATGGCGTATTACGCCAACAGTCAGAAACGACACAGGTGGCGACAGCTATGAATGAAATGACCGCTTCAGTTCAAGAAGTGGCTCGAACAGCTTCCAGTGCGGCAGAAGCTGCTCGAAATGCAGATACAGAAGCTAAAGCAGGTAAGCAGGTGGTAATGGAAACCATGCAGGCCATTGACTCCCTAGCTACCGAAGTTGAAAAAGCGGCAGAACAATTGAGCAGCCTGGAATCAGATATCGGCAATATCGGTGCAATCGTTGATGTCATTCGCGGCATTACTGAACAAACCAACTTACTTGCACTGAACGCAGCTATTGAAGCTGCCCGTGCAGGTGAACACGGTCGAGGCTTTGCGGTGGTCGCCGATGAAGTCCGCACGCTGGCTGCCAGAACACAATCATCTACTCATGAAATAGAAGAGATGGTTGAACGCCTGCAGCAAGGTGCTCAGGTTGCGGTAAAAGTCATGAACGAAGGTCGCGAGCGAGCAAAACACAGTGTTGAAAAAGCATCCAGTGCTGGTGCTGCTTTGGATTCAATCACTGCGATGATTTCCACCATGGATGAAATGAGTGCACAAATTTCTAGTGCAGCGAATGAACAGTCTTCAGTGGCTGAAGATATCAACCGTGGTATTGTGAATATCAGTCAGGTTGCTGAGCATACCGCTGAGGGGGCGAGAGAGTCTTCTATTGCAGTAGAAACCTTGAGTAATCTGGCGACGCAGTTACAAGAAGCGGCAAGTAAATTTAAAGTATAAATGTGCTTTAAAATATAGAGATAAAAAAAAGCCCGGTTTACCGGGCTTTTTTTATTCAGAGAAGACTTTTTTCAATATCTGCCAACGCCTGCATTGGATCACTTGCCGCGGTAATTGGTCTGCCAATCACCAGATAATGGCTTCCAGCTTCTATTGCTTGTTTTGGTGTCATAATCCGATGTTGATCTCCAACATCACTACCTGCAGGACGAATACCCGGCGTGATTAATTGGAAAGCGTCGCCTAGATTTTCACGAAGCGCACTAGCTTCCTGAGCAGAACATACGATGCCATCTAAGCCGCTGCTTTTAGCCATTTTTGCCAAACGAATTACCGTATCAGACATATTACCGCTGAGACCTATTTGCTCAAACGTAGTTTGATCCATACTGGTAAGCAAGGTAACACCAATCAGAATTGGTTGAGTAGAAGCGCTGTCAACAGCTTCTCTGGCTGCTTCCATCATTGCTGCACCACCTAAAGTATGTACATTGAGCATCCAGACACCCAGATCAGCAGCGGCTGCACAGGCTTTGGCAACGGTATGAGGAATATCGTGATATTTCAGATCGAGAAATACATCAAAACCGCGGGAGACTAGGTCAGTGACTACACTTGGACCAGAGCGGGTAAATAACTCTTTCCCTACTTTTACGCGTGCACGCTTTGGATCAATTTGATCGGCCATCTGCAGGGCATCATTGGCTGTAGCATAGTCAAGGGCAACAATAATTCTCGGGTCTGACATTGATTTCTCCAAACTGACAATGACCGGGATCCTACCTCAATTGCGTCAGTTTCGCCGTTAATATCAAGAAAATGTTATTCTGTCCGGCGTTTTTTGCTGAGATTAAATGAATGAAATTTGATTTACTTGCGCAGGACGGCTTTGCCCGTCGGGGACGATTAACGTTTGAACGGGGAACAATAGAAACCCCTGCGTTTATGCCTGTTGGTACCTATGGTTCAGTAAAGTCGATGACACCCGAAGAGGTGAAAGCGACTGGTGCTGAAATAATATTAGGCAATACATTTCATTTAATGCTGCGCCCTGGGACAGAGATTATCTCAGCCCATGGTGATTTACATGACTTTATGCAGTGGCAGGGACCTATCCTGACTGACTCCGGCGGTTTTCAAGTGTTTAGTCTGGGAGAGCTGCGAAAAATTACTGAGCAAGGTGTGCATTTCAGTTCACCAGTGAATGGCAGTAAGGTCTTTCTCGGACCAGAAGAGTCAATGGCGGTACAGCGCGCTTTAGGCAGTGATATCGTCATGATATTTGATGAATGCACACCGTATCCTGCTGATGTGGATACCGCAGCAAAATCCATGGAGTTATCACTTCGGTGGGCAAAACGCAGTAAAGAAGCGCATGGCGATAATCCTTCAGCATTATTTGGCATTGTGCAGGGAGGAATGCATGAGCAATTACGTCATATATCCTTAGACGGACTAATGGAGATTGGTTTTGATGGTTATGCCATTGGTGGCTTATCAGTGGGTGAACCGAAAGAAGATATGCTGCGGATACTCGACTTTCTGGCGCCGGTGATGCCGCAGGATAAACCCCATTACCTTATGGGCGTAGGACGTCCCGAAGATTTAGTGGAAGGTGTGATGCGGGGCGTAGATATGTTCGACTGTGTCATGCCTACCCGTAATGCACGCAATGGCCATTTATTTGTGCATCAGGGCGTGATTAAGATTCGTAATAGCCGCTTTAAGTCGGACACTAAACCATTAGACCCCTATTGTGATTGTTACACCTGTCAGAACTATAGCCGGGCCTATTTGCATCATTTAGATAAAACCGGGGAAATGTTGGGGCCGAGACTGAATACCATTCACAACCTTCATTACTACCAGACATTGATGAGTGGTCTGAGGCAGGCAATAGAAAACAATACACTCACGCAATTTCGTGAGGAGTTTTATGCCCTCAGAGAAACTGAAATTGTTTAAAACGGTTCAATGCTATCGAACACCCTGTCAGCTGTGGCATAATCGGTTTCTTTTTTCTTGTTGATTTTGAGGATTAACGATGGACTTTTTTATCTCTCCAGCTGCCGCTGCTGATGCAGCAACGACAACAGCAGGTTCTCCAGGCCTGATGGATTTTGCTTTTCCCATTATTCTGTTAGTGCTGTTTTATTTCATGCTGATCAGACCTCAGCAAAAACGTGCAAAAGAACATAAAGCAATGCAATCTGCCTTATCAAAAGGCGACGAAGTGGTAACAGACGGTGGTTTGATGGGGAAAATTATTGAAATTACCGATAATGCTATCACTGTTCAAATTGCTGAAAATGTTGAAGTAAAAGTACGTCGTGAATCAGTCAATGCTGTTTTACCCAAAGGTACATTGAAAAAACTATAAGGTCTTGCCATCTGAAGGATGGCTTGAAGTAAAAGTCAGGAATGAATTATGAACCGATATCCACTGTGGAAAAACTTACTTGTTCTTATTGTGTTATTAGTCGCAGGACTATATGCACTCCCTAATTTATACGGGGATGACCCGGCAGTGCAGATTTCTGCTGGTAGAACTGCCACGGTGGATTTGGCTTTAGCAGATAAAGCGGAAAAAGCACTTAAAACGGCTGGCATTGAATATAAAGGTGCTCAGCTTGAAGATGACAAGCTACTTATCAGATTAACCTCTGCAGACAATCAATTAAAAGCTAAAGACGCTTTAAGCAAAGCCTTAGTAGGCGATTACATTATTGCCTTGAATCTGGCTTCTACTACACCGCATTGGTTAGCGTCTCTGGGCGCAGAACCGATGAATCTTGGCCTAGACTTGCGTGGTGGTGTTCACTTTCTAATGCAAGTGGATATGGACGCCGCTGTGAAGCAAAGCCTTGATACTTATGGCAGTGATATTCGTTTATCACTTCGCGAAGAAAAAATTCGTTATAAACAAATCAAAGTAGAAGGTCAGAAACTGATTTTGGTGTTACGCAACACCGAAGACAGAGACAAAGCTGAATCTTTGATTCTGAAAAACTTCAATGATCTTCAGGTCACAGTATCTGATAATGAGGCTAGCCCTGAAATCATCATGAATATGTCTGAAAAGAGTATTCGTGAGACCAAACAACTCGCCTTACAACAAAACATCACTACATTAAGAAATCGTATTAATGAGCTGGGTGTGGCAGAGCCAACGGTGCAGCAGCAGGGTGATGACCGAATCGTCGTTCAACTGCCTGGTGTGCAGGATACTGCGCAAGCGAAGAAGATCCTGGGAGCGACAGCTACCCTTGAGTTCAGACTGGTTGATACAGAGCATGATGTTAAAGATGCGGTGAATGGACGCATTCCACCGAACTCAGAACTTTATTACAGCCGTGATGGACGCCCTTATTTGCTGGATAAGCGCGTCATGCTGACGGGTGAGCATGTGATCAATGCGGCATCAACTTTAGATCCGCAATCTGGTACCCCAGCTGTTTCTGTCACCTTGGATGGTAAAGGTGCGAGAGCATTTAGTAATGTGACCCGCGATAATATCGGTAATCCAATGGCGGTGGTTTTCATTGAGTCAAAAATGGAAACAAAAGAGATTGATGGTGAATTGGTTTCTGTCAGACGTCAGGTGCCTGAGATTATCAATGTCGCCACCATCCGCGATCAACTCAGTAAAAAATTCCAGATTACTGGTTTAGACAGCACAACAGAAGCGCGTGATTTGTCGCTGCTGTTACGGGCGGGTGCTTTAGCGGCTCCGATTGAAATTGTCGAAGAACGGACTGTTGGACCAAGCATGGGGCAACAGAATATCGAACAAGGCTTTGAGTCAGTCATTATTGGTTTTGTACTGGTGCTGGTATTTATGCTTGTCTGGTATCGCGTATTTGGTTTATTTGCCAACGTCGCTTTAGCCGCGAACCTTATTTTCATTGTGGCATTACTCTCGTTATTACAGGCAACACTGACCTTGCCCGGTATTGCTGGTATCGTGCTGACTGTGGGTATGGCGGTTGATGCCAACGTACTTATTTATGAACGTATTCGTGAAGAGCTACGAAATGGTAATAGCCCTCAAGCCAGTATCAGCGCCGGTTATGATAAAGCGTTCTCTACCATCGCTGATGCGAATATCACCACCTTGATTGCAGCCATTGTGTTATTTGGCTTCGGAACGGGGGCGATTAAAGGTTTTGCTGTGACATTATCACTCGGCATTATCACTTCTATGTTTACGGCCATTATGGGAACACGTGCTTTAGTTAACTTGTTCTATGGTCGTAAAAATAAACCTAAGCTATCAATTTAGGAATCATGTTCATGCAGTTTTTTAATAAACAAACGCATATCAAATTCATGTCCAAACGCTGGTTTGCCATAGCGTTTTCAAGCATATTACTTATTGTGTCTATAGGCTCATTGGTGACGCAAGGTTTGACCTTTGGTATTGATTTTACTGGCGGCACCATGATCGAGCTGGGTTATCAGGAGCCAGCTAACTTGGATAAGATTCGTTCAAGTCTCCAAAATGGTGGTTATCCAGAAGCAGTCGTGCAGAATTTTGGTTCAATCCATGATGTTCTCGTTCGTTTACCTATCGTTGAAACCGAGAACATGGCGGAGATGAGTAATAATATCGTTTCCTTATTACAAGTTGATTCTGGTAGTCCGATCGATGTTCGTCGTGTCGAGTTCGTTGGGCCTCAAGTCGGAGATGATCTGACAGAACAGGGAGGCTTAGCGGTTTTATATGCCTTAATTGGTATTCTGATTTATGTGGCATTCCGTTTTGAATATCGCTTTGCGATTGCGTCAGTCGCTGCCTTGGTGCATGACGTCATTATCACCTTAGGTTTCTTCTCAATTACCCATGTCGAATTTGATTTGACGGTGTTGGCTGCCGTTCTGGCCATTATTGGTTATTCATTGAATGATACGATTGTTGTTTTTGACCGGGTGCGTGAAGGGTTCCTTAAAATCCGAAAAGCGACATCGGAAGAAGTGATTGATACCTCTCTGAACGAGACGTTGAGCAGAACCTTAATGACATCATTCACAACGTTATTAGTGGTGTTTGCTTTATTTATCCTGGGTGGTGAGGTGATTCATTCATTTGCTGAGGCATTATTGCTGGGCATCATGATTGGTACCTACTCCTCAATCTATGTGGCGAGTTCTGCTGTACTGTTTATGGGGGTGAGTAAAGAGGATTTACTTCCGCCAGTGAAAGACAGCGATCAGGAAATTGGCGAAGACGGTAGTCAGGTCTAACAAAAAAGCCCGAGAAATCGGGCTTTTTTTATGAGTGAAGATTTTGGTCGTTAAAACGTAATTCTTTGCTAATCGTTACAGTGGATGATTTAGAACGCCGTCGTGATTGAATGGACACCACTTTTCCTGACTGTTCTGCTTCATCTCGTATGGCGGCTTGCTCTTTTGTCTCGATAGACAATATTCGTACACCACTACAGTCACAACGGAAACTCATGAAGGTGACAAACTCTTCAAGACTTTCCTGTGTTTGTTGAACCTGAAGGCGATATTGCTTATTCATAAAAAACTAACCTGTTGTGATAATCAAGCTATCGACCTTCATTTTGATTTCTTGAATATAAAGCTTTGCTCATAGAATGGTTGATTTAAACCAATAATGGCTGCCATCAACAAAACAGGAAAAACTCCTAAGGTGTAACGGCCTGTTTTACTGACACAATAGTGTGGATGGTTGAACTTTCTAAATGAGAAGTGCTCTACAAGATTGAGGAATTTGCTGATTTAATCAGCTTCCTGATTCTGTATGGTGGAAAATAAGAAGCAAAATAAAGATGGAGAGATTATGAGTAAGTTAAAAAAGCTGGGCCTTATGGTTTTATTTATCTGGCCACAAATTATCTTTGCCAACCCAATTAATGTCACTCTTCATTATATTGGTCCAACAGATGGGCAGGTTTGGGCTGGGGTTCAGCAAGGACTAACAGAGGCTAATCTGCAGGGACAGTTTTTAGGACAAAATTATCAAGTCAAAAATGTCACCGAACAAGAACTTGCTGCTCTGCCAGAATCTGAAATAACGGCGGTACTGGTGGGAACAGATGCTAAACATATTCTCGACGTTGCCAAAATGAAAAAATTAGCCCATGTACCAGTGTTTAACCTGAGCTCTGATGCTGATGGATTACGTCAGGCATGTTTGTCGAATTTATTGAATATCCCTTTGAGTAAACAAATGAAAGCCGATGCACTTGCTCAATGGCAGGCAAAGCATCCTGATACATTGGTGACGGCTCATGCATGGCATCATGATTTTGTTAAGTTTGCTGCTTCACAATTGAATAAACGATTCACCAGAAATCACAAAACACAAATGGATGATGATGCTTGGGCTGGTTGGGCAGCGGTGAAGATGTTGTCAGATACTGTTGCCAGAACGCAAAAAATTGATGCTGCAGGAATGTTGAACTACCTCAAGAATGACTTGTCATTTGATGGGCAGAAAGGGGATACCGCGACATTCAGAGAAACAGGGCAATTACGTCAGATTGTTTTACTGATTGACAAGGACGATAACATTGTCGCCGAAGCACCATTGAGAGGTGTAAAAGGTGGTTTAGATAGTCTTGGAATGGTTACCTGTAAAAAATAATTAGAGAGAAGAAGGAAACATGATGAAATTAAAAAATATATTATTAGCCACATTGATTATGGCCAGTACAACCGTTTGGGCTGAGCCATCACACCGTGTTTTTGTCACTAATGAAAAAGACAATACGGTCAGCGTCATTGATACAAAAACCAATGAAGTGATAAACACCATTAATATTGGGGAGCGGCCAAGAGGGATTGGTTTATCACCGGATCAAAAACAACTCTACGTTGCTATTAGTGAAGAAGGTGCGATAGCCGTTGTTGATTTAGATACGCTGAAAGTGGTGAAAAAGTTGGAAGCGGGAGACGATCCTGAAACATTTGATGTAGCACCGAATGGCAATATTTATATATCTAACGAGGATGATGCTCAAGCCAGTGTTATTGATCCGAAAACAGGCAAAATCATTGAAGTCATTCCTGTTGGTTTGGAACCCGAAGGTGTTGCCGTTTCACCTGATGGTAGCTTGGCACTTGTTACTAGTGAATCCACTAATATGGTTCATGTGATTGATACGGCTAAACATAAAGTGGTAAAAAACATTTTAGTTGCTGCCCGTCCTCGTGGTCTGGCATTTAACAGTGACGGCTCGTTGGCTTACTCAACCAGTGAAGTAGGTAATGAAGTGACGATTATTGATACAAAATCATTATCAATTATCAAACAGGCTTCTATCGACTTACCTAACTCCAAGCCTATGGATATTGCTGTTAGCCCAGATGATAAAACCATCTATGTAACAACGGGGCGTGGTAACTCCGTCGCTGTTTTAGATGCTAAAACACTGGAAATGAAAGCAAATGTACCTGTTGGTAAACGTGTATGGGGCTTGGGTATGACGCGTGATGGCTCACGTTTATACACAGCTGATGGTGTTAGTAGTACCGTTTCTGTCGTGGACACAGCTACAAATAAAACAATTAAAACGATCGAAGTGGGCAAATTCCCATGGGGTGTCGTTGTTGACGATTAATATTTTATTGATATTTCGACTAAAAAACCCGGCTATTTTGCCGGGTTTTTTTATATCTCTACGAAAAAAATCATTAAATACTTTGTTCCGTTTAAGTGACACGTTATTATGCCGTGATGATTAAAGTGATTCTGCGGTTTTTCCAGGTTTGTTTATTTCAGGCAAGTCCAGCCGATATTCCGGCATCTTCAATATTACTGAACTTTAGTGTTGTCACGTATTTTATCGTCGGCGTACTGGTTAGCCATATTGATCATAGCTGGACGATTAGCTTGGTGGCAGCACTGGCTGATACTGCCATGCTGGTTATCGTTACCAAAGGCTTATTATTTATCCGCGGATTGCCTTCTCGCTTCGAGCAAACCTTAACAGCTATGGCAGGGACTGGTGCATTAATTGGCATGATTAGCTGGCCAGTCTTTGTATTATTTCGACAGGTAGAGCCTCATAGTCAGCTAACCAGTATTATCTTATTACTGGTACTTATTGTTATTTTCTGGAGTTTATTTGTTGTTGCACATATCTTCAGGTATGCACTTGATATCCGACCCGGTTTAGCAGCAGTTATAACGACGGTTTATACCATTGCTTCGTTGATTGTGGTTGGACTCACTATTTCAGGAGTTGCGTAATGCATATTCATATACTGGGGATTTGTGGCACGTTTATGGGCGGACTGGCCATTTTAGCCAGAGAGCTTGGCATGACAGTGAGTGGTTCAGATGCCAATGTGTATCCACCGATGAGTGATCAGCTTGCTGCCGCAGGCATTGATGTCAGGGAAGGATACAAACCTGAACATTTAGAGCCTGCCCCTGACTTAGTGGTGATGGGCAATGCCATGTCACGAGGTAATCCGGCCGTAGAGTATGTGTTAAATAAAGGTCTCCCCTATGTTTCTGGTCCACAGTGGCTGAATGAACATGTGCTGCAAGGGAAATGGGTGTTGGCTGTTTCTGGTACACATGGAAAAACAACCACCAGTAGTTTATTAGCTTGGATTCTCGAGCATGCCGATATGGCGCCTGGTTTCCTTATCGGCGGGGTGCCTGATAATTTTGGGGAAACAGCAAGACTCGGTAAAACGCCCTTTTTTGTAATTGAGGCAGATGAGTACGATACGGCGTTTTTTGATAAGCGTTCTAAATTTGTCCATTACATGCCCAGAACGTTGATTATTAATAATCTTGAATTTGACCACGCTGATATTTTTGATGATTTGGCCGCTATTCAAAAGCAGTTTCATCATTTAGTTCGGACTGTGCCTGAGCAAGGTTTGATTCTTTCGCCACAAGAGAAAGCAATTGAGCATGTCTTCAATATGGGCTGTTGGACGCCACGCCAAACACTGGGCGCTGATGGGGATTGGCAAGCGACATTATTGAAGAATGATGGTAGCGAGTTTGAAGTACGCCATGGTGAAGCCACTGGCCGCGTTGTATGGGATATGCTCGGTCAGCATAATGTGAGTAATGCCCTTGCGGCAATAGCGGCAGCTCATCATGTGGGTGTCACGCTTGAACATGCCTGTGAAGCTTTATCAGTGTTTGCCGGTGTTAAACGACGGCTGGAGCTGAAAGGCGAAATTAATAATATTCGAGTGTATGATGATTTTGCTCATCACCCAACAGCCATTGCCACCACTATTGCTGGATTAAGAGCCAAAGTAGGAAACCGTCGGCTGATTGCTGTGCTTGAGCCTCGCTCGAATACCATGAAAATGGGCGTGCATCAGGAGACATTGGCTCAGTCTTTAATTCAGGCAGACAGAGTGTTATTGCTTCAGGATGCTGATTTGAAATGGTCACTAAAACAAGTCACAGAAACACTGGGCGATCATGTCAGTGTATTTGATTCTGTCGACGCTATTGTTAAAACAATTAGCAATGAAGCACAGTCTGGTGATGAAATTTTAGTGATGAGTAATGGTGGTTTTGGTGGTATTCATCAGCGGATTTTAGAGGCGATTGCCTAATTATGTTAGATCATCAGCAGATCGCATTAGCCATTACAGGCGCTTCAGGTGCACCTTATGCAAAGCGTTTACTGGAGGTGCTGTTACAACAAGGTCTCACTGTGCATTTAATGATTTCCACTGCAGGCAGAATCGTGCTTGCTGATGAGCTTGATTGGAAATTACCGGCGCGGGCCAGTGATGTTCAAACGAAATTAGTTCAAGAGTTTAACTGCCACCCTGAACAATTACTGGTGTATGGTGAACAGCAATGGTCATCACCATTGGCAAGCGGATCTCATCGCGTGCCAACCATGATTGTGTGTCCATGTACCATGGGGAGCTTATCGGCTATCGCCTGCGGGCAGAGTGATAATTTGATAAACCGCGCTGCCGACGTCATGCTCAAAGAAGATCGCAAATTGATCGTAGTGCCGAGGGAAGCACCATTTTCAGTGATTCATCTGGAAAATATGCTGAAGCTTGCTAAGCTTGGCGTGTGTATTTTACCCCCCAATCCCGGCTTTTATTTTAATCCTACATCCTTGAATGAATTGGTCGACTTTGTTGTCGCTCGGATACTGGATCAGGCGAAAATAGAACATAATCTGATGCCTCGTTGGGGAGACTGATGTGCTATTCGGGATTCCCTCGTAACTCACGTATAATAGGGCTCAAATTTAACGCCACTCAGGAAAACCATGTCAGATATTGAAATTGCCCAACAAGCTTCAATGCAGGAAGTCACTAGTCTCGCTGAGGAAAAGCTTGGTCTTGCCTCACATCATATTGACCCGTATGGACGTTTCAAAGCCAAAGTCTCTTTGGAAGTAATGGATGATATGGCATCGAAAGCGGATGGCAAGTTGATTTTAGTGACAGCCATTAGCCCGACGCCGGCAGGTGAGGGCAAAACCACTACAACCATTGGCTTGAGTGATGCGCTTAACCGAATTGGCAAAAAATCGATTGTCTGTGTGCGCGAACCATCAATGGGACCGTGTTTTGGTATGAAAGGTGGGGCCGCCGGTGGCGGTTATGCGCAGGTCGTGCCGATGGAAGATATTAATCTTCACTTTACCGGCGATCTACATGCGATTGCCTCAGCGCATAATTTATTATCAGCAATGATTGATAACCATATTCATCATGGCAATGCACTGCAGTTAGATGCTAGACGTATTGTCTGGCAACGAGTGATGGACATGAATGATCGTGCGCTGCGGGACATCGTCGTTGGTATGGGGGGCCCTGCTAACGGTTATTTACGTGAAGAGCGTTTTGATATTGTGGTGGCCTCAGAAGTGATGGCCATTTTTTGTTTGTCCAATTCTTTACAGGAATTGAAGCAACGTCTTGGCGAAATTTTAATCGCTTATTCGGTAGATGGGACGCCTCGTTATGCCCGTGACATTATGGCGCATGGTGCGATGGCGGCTTTATTGAAAGAAGCGATTAAGCCGAACCTGGTTCAGACTTTAGAAAATAACCCGGCTTTTGTACACGGCGGGCCTTTTGCCAATATCGCGCATGGCTGTAATTCTGTCATCTCAACCAAGATGGCACTAAAACTGGGTGATTATGTTGTCACTGAAGCCGGCTTTGGTGCTGATTTAGGTGCAGAAAAATTCATCAATATTAAGTGCCGTAAAGCGGGAATTAAACCGGATATGGCTGTGGTTGTCGCCACAGTAAAAGCCCTGAAATATCACGGTGGTCTGGAGCTGAAAGAGCTGACTGCTGAAAATCTTAATGCACTGAATACGGGACTGGCTAATTTAAAACGTCACCTAAGCAATCTGCAAAACGAGTTCGGCTTGCGTTGTGTTGTCGCCATCAATCATTTTGTCAATGATAGCGATGCTGAGATTGAATTGATTAAAACAGCAGTGAAAGAGATGGGCGCAGAGGCTATTCTTGCTCGCCATTGGGCCGAAGGTGGTGCTGGTGCTGAAACATTAGCACAGCGTGTGGTTGAAATGCTGGATGCTGATGCCGAACCTTGTCAGTTGTTATACCCGGATAGCTTGCCGCTTTGGGACAAAATCAACGAAGTCGCTAAACGTTTATATGGTACAGGTCAGGTCGTAGCTGATAAAAAAGTGATGGATAAGATCGCCATGCTGAATGAGCAGCACGGAGATATTCCGGTTTGTATGGCAAAAACGCCGTATTCTTTTAGCAGTGATCCGAGCTTACGTGGCACGGCTGAGAACCATACGCTAACCATTCGTGATGTTCGTCTGTCAAACGGTGCAGGTTTTCTGGTGGTGCTTTGTGGTGATGTGATGACGATGCCTGGATTACCAAAACATCCTGCAGCAGAGCGGATTGATATTGATGAGAACGGTTCAATCGTTGGCTTATTCTAATTTAGTTCTAGGTTGGGGTAAGAGAGAAGAACCCAATAAATAGTTTCTTGATTTAAAGTCACACGCTCCCGCTGTGGCGTGTGACTATAGAAATAATAGTAGATTAAAGGTTAAAGCTGGCTTGGGAAAATCAGTTCAATCCACGAGATTTCTTGATGAGATCATAAGCCAGCTGAATTTCTTTTGCTTGCTCAGTTGCAA
This sequence comes from Methylophaga thalassica MP, assembly GCF_000214595.1. Classification (GTDB taxonomy): domain Bacteria; phylum Pseudomonadota; class Gammaproteobacteria; order Nitrosococcales; family Methylophagaceae; genus Methylophaga; species Methylophaga thalassica. The sequence continues at coordinate 790,021 of NZ_AFIG01000001.1, forward strand.
CAGCAATCATATCTTCAGGTACACCTTGACCCATTAATTTATCAGGATGGTATTGGCTCATTAATTTGCGATAAGCGCGTTTAATTTCCTGATTGGAACTCTGTTCTGTTACGCCCAGTGCCTTATAGGCTTCCGCAAGATCATTCACTGACGAGCGATGCTGGCCAGATGAATATTGTTGTTGATAGCCGCTTGAAAAATTAGCCTGACTTAACACCATATCGAGGATTCGATTAAACTCTGCTCGGCTATAACCCAGTTGTGATGAAACCTGTTCCAGAATCTGTCTTTCTTGTGGGTCGAGTTTACCATCAGCCAAAGCCATCACTGTCAGATAGACCAGTAAGACTTGTTTTAGATTAAAGGTGTTGCCGCAGTGCTGTTTAAATTTCGTCACTGTTTCGTTGATATCAAAGTCGGGTTCAGCGCCACGTTTGAACTGACGAATAGCTTCTTGTCTGTGCTCACCAGACATGCCCATTTTTTTGATAAAGGCTTCAACATGGTCGATTTCAATTTGACTGATACGGCCATCAGCTTTTGCTAATTTCCCCATCAATACAAAGACTGTTTCCAGGAAGACGGCTTGACGAGTTTGGTTGGTAAAAGGATTCGCGCCACCAAGTCCATAAGCCCGTACACGATCAGCAAAACCACCAAATATAAGCCCTATCAGGGCACCAAAAATACCCAGAATCAGTAAACCAACACTCATGGTGCTTAATAATAAGAAGCCTAAAATCAGGCCTATCCACTTAAACATAACGATTAACTTTTCTTTGAAATACTAAAATAAATGAGGCCAAGCCCCCATAAACCAAACACCCAGCTGAGAATTGGGAGGCCGGCAAACATCGTCGTCGCATAACCATCAAGCCCGGTAATCACTGCGGCACCAACCAGGAAAGCAGCGCCGGCTGTAACAGCGGCACTACGGTAGCTGGCTTGCTTGATTTCTTTACGTAATTGCTGAATATCGGCTGATGCTAAATTTACGTTGAATTGACCTTCCTGAGCACGTTTGCTCAAGTCATATAATAGACGTGGCATTTCAGGTAAGGTTTCAGCCCAATGTGGCGCTTCTTGTTGTAATGTTCTTAAAGCGGCTTGCCAGCCCATTTTTTCTTTCATCCATGTTTCTAAAATCGGTTTGGCTGTTTTCCAGAGATCCAGATCGGGATAGAGGTCACGGCCCAAGCCTTCAATATTGAGTAGGGTTTTTTGTAGTAAAACCAGTTGTGGCTGGACTTCCATATTGAAACGACGCGCTGTTTGAAACAGTCTTAATAACAACTGTCCGAAAGAAATTTCTTTTAGTGGCCTTGCGAAAATAGGCTCACAAACACTGCGTATAGCGGCTTCAAACTCATCCAAGCGTGTGTCAGCTGGCACCCAACCAGATTGCACATGTAACTCTGCCACACGACGATAATCATGATTAAAAAAGGCAAGAAAGTTTTCTGCGAGATAACGCTGATCATCTGGTGACAAGGTTCCCATAATGCCGAAATCGACAGCCACATATTTCGGTTTTTTTGGATCATGAATATCCACCATGATATTGCCGGGATGCATATCGGCATGGAAAAAACTATGTTTGAAGACTTGGGTGAAAAATATTTCAACGCCCATTTCTGCGAGCTTAGCCATATCCACCCCTTTGGCAATCAAACCTTCAGTATCGCTAATAGGGGTGCCATAGATACGTTCTTGAACCAGAATATTGGGTTTTGTCAGTTTCCAATATATCTTCGGCACGTAGAGTAAAGTGGTGCCTTCAAAATTACGCTGTAGTTGTGATGCCGAGGATGCTTCACGCAGCATGTCGAGTTCATCAAACAGGTTCTTTTCCAGCTCAGCAACGATTTCTCTCGGACGTAGGCGTTTGCCTTCAGACCAATATCGTTCGGCGAAGGATGCCAGAGTATATAACAAGGCAATATCACGTTTAATAATAGGTTCTATGCCGGGACGTACCAGCTTTATTACAACTTGTTCACCATTTTTCAAGGTCGCGGCATGGACTTGTGCAATAGAGGCTGAGGCAAGAGGCTCTGGTTCAATATGAGCGAATAATTCATTCAGTGATTCTGCTTCATACGCTTTATCGATGAGTTGTTTGGCTTGTTCCGCAGGAAAGGGGGCAACCTGATCCTGTAATTTGGCCAGTGAGTTGGCAATATCCGGTGGCAGCAGATCCCGGCGAGTGGAAAGCACCTGACCAAATTTGACAAAAATAGGGCCTAAGTCTTGTAGCGCCAGTCTTAATCTTTCGCCTCTGGGAAGTGTCGATTGTTTATTGCGCCAGCGATGAGGAGATAAAAAACTGAAATATCGAAGTGGACGTAACAGATGAATCGCTTTTATCACTTCGTCCAGGCGATGTTTTGCCAGGACATGATTGATTTGAATCAGTCTGGATAACTGATTAGCCTTCATTAATGGCTCCTTACATGGATATAGCTGAGGTCAATGCTCAAGTGCGTCAATGATGTGTTTCCAGGCGGTTTATACGTGCCTCAAGCCTATCAATATCTGCCTTGATCTTATCTACATCACTCATGAAATCGTCGATTTGAATCTTGTCTGGCAAGATGTGAGCTTCTTCTCTCAGGTATTCAGAAAGTGACATCGATAAGGAGCGTTGGGTCGCATTTAGCCATGAAAAACCTTGTTTGATGGCATAATTTAGCGGCTGAGCAATCACGTCCCCTGTGACATTGGCAATTTGCTGTTCCCAGTCAAAGTCAAACCCGTCGAGAACGTCTTGCAACTGTTTGGCAAATTGTACATTCCCATGGATATGTATCTCATTGGAGAACAAGTGCTCTGGGTGTTTGGCCAGCTTCAGCAGACTTATCGCATTAGCGGTGATTAATAAATCCGCATTTTCTTCATCATTATGAGTCAGCTTGATTGCTGACTGATGAAATGAGACGTGTAAATATTGCTGCCAGTCCTGAATATGAATCACGATCACACGATTTTCAAAAGTATTAAGCCGTTCGCGCGTTTCAGGGTCCTGTTTCAATGCCTGATTAACAGCCAATTCGATTGGACGTAATAAAATGGCCATGAGTCTAGAATTTATAACCGCGATGAAGTGAGACGATACCGGCGGTCATATTGTGATATTCACAACGTTCAAAACCGACATCCGTCATCATCTGTTTTAAGGTTTCCTGATCCGGATGCATACGGATGGATTCAGCCAGATAGCGATAGCTGTCTTCGTCCCCAGTAAAAATTTTGCCCAGCTGCGGCAGAATCTTAAATGAATAAGCATCATAAATCGGTGCCATCCACTCAGCTGGCTTGGAAAACTCTAAGACCATCAGTTGGCCGCCTGGCTTGAGTACACGAAACATTGATGCCAGTGCTTTATCTTTATCCGTGACATTACGTAAACCAAAAGCAATGGTAATACAGTTGAAACTGTTGTCAGGAAACGGCAGGGCTTCAGCATTGGCCTGAACGTATTCAATATTCCCAACAATGCCGTCATCCGTCAGGCGGTCACGACCAACATTAAGCATAGACGCATTGATATCAGCTAATACAACTTTGCCTGTATCACCTACCAGTTTTGAAAACTGTCGGGTCAGATCGCCTGTACCGCCGGCAATATCCAATACGGTTGCCCCACGACGAACACCACTGTTCATGATGGTAAAGTGCTTCCAGAAGCGATGAATACCGAGCGACATTAAGTCGTTCATCAGATCATATTTACCTGCAACCGAGTGAAAAACCTCGGCGACATGTTTGGCTTTTTCGGCCGTGGGTACTTCTTTATAACCGAAATGGGTGGTGTCTTTGGCTTCCATAACTTGACCTATTACTGTTGGCGCTGATAACCGGCTTTCTGAAGTCGGTTAAGGTAGTCTTGCCATAAAGAATCCTGATGGATGGCAAGTTCGTACAAATAGTCCCATGTGAAAAGACCACTGTCATGTCCGTCATCAAAAAACAATTTGAGTGCATAATGACCAACAGGCTCTATTTTATCGAGACCGACGTTTTCTTTATGTGTCTGCAAAACTTCCTGTCCGGGACCATGCCCACGAACCTCTGCTGAAGGTGAGTGGACACGGAGATATTCTGCTGACAAACGATACTGCTTATCACCATAGCTCAGAGATAGACACTTGGATTGTTTGTGTAACGTAATCTCTGTTGGTAGTGGTATTTCTGCCATCAAGAATGCCTTATAGGATATAACGTGATAAATCTTCGTCTTCAGCAACCACGGAAAGTTGCTCATTGACATAGTCTTTATCGACGGTGACAGAGAGATTTTCTTCGCTGCCAGCTTCATATGAAATCTGTTCTAACAACTTTTCTAGCATGGTATGTAAACGGCGGGCACCAATGTTTTCTGTCTTTTCATTGACTTCCCATGCCAGCTCAGCAATGCGCTCAATACCGTCGTCGGTGAAGCTCAACTCAACCCCTTCTGTTGCCAGAAGCGCAATATATTGCTCCGTCAGAGAAGCGTCAGGCTCAGTCAAAATGCGAACAAAATCGGCAGAGGAAAGCGCATCCAGTTCAACGCGAATAGGTAAGCGACCTTGCAGTTCAGGTATTAAGTCGGAGGGTTTGCTTAAGTGGAATGCACCTGATGCGATAAACAGAATATGGTCGGTTTTGATCATGCCATATTTGGTCGAAACAGTGCTTCCCTCTACCAGAGGTAAAAGGTCACGTTGCACACCAGCACGAGATACATCTGCATTGTTACTGCTTTCACCTCGACCGGTAATCTTATCGATTTCATCCAGAAAAACGATGCCATTTTGTTCAACACTGTCTAACACTTTGGCTTTCAATTCTTCTTCATTGATAAGTTTCAGTGCTTCTTCTTCAGACAGCAGTCGCATGGCATGAGCGACAGTAATTTTGCGCATACTTTTACGTTGTGAGCCCATACTCTGAAACATTTCTTGTAACTGGCTGGTCATTTCTTCCATGCCTGGAGGCGACATGATTTCAACGCCGACGTTAGGGGCATTCAGTTCCAGTTCTATCTCACGATCGTCAAGTTTTCCCTCACGCAGCATTTTGCGGAAACGTTGCCGAGTGGTGGATTCATCTTCTGTTTCAACATCGCGGGCAGGGCGAAGCAGGGCATTCAGAATACGTTCTTCAGCGGCATCTTCTGCTTTGTTCTTTACCGATGATATCGCCTCTTCACGCAGCATTTTCATGGCTGTTTCAGCAAGATCACGAATGATTGATTCGACATCACGGCCTACATAACCCACTTCAGTAAATTTGGTGGCTTCTACCTTAATGAATGGCGCATTAGCTAAAGCGGCGAGTCTTCGGGCGATCTCTGTTTTACCGACGCCAGTGGGACCAATCATAAGAATATTTTTAGGAGTCACTTCATGTTGAAGTGCAGCATCGAGCTGCTTACGACGCCAGCGGTTACGGAGTGCAATGGCGACGGCTTTTTTAGCTGCCTGTTGTCCAATGATGCGTTTATCGAGTTCGTTAACAATTTGTTTCGGAGTTAATGATTGCATGATAGATATCAGTTTGAGTCCAGAGTTTCGATTGTAAGGTTGTGATTGGTATAGATGCAGATGTCAGCGGCAATATTCAAGCCTTTTTCCACAATTTCTCTGGCGCTGAGAGCCGTATTTTGTAACAAAGCGGTTGCTGCGGCCTGAGCAAAAGGGCCACCAGAGCCAATAGCAATAAGGCCATGCTCTGGTTCAATGACGTCACCATTACCAGAAATAATTAGGGAAGCTTCTCTATCTGCAACAGCAAGTAAGGCTTCAAGTCGACGCATCATTCTGTCTGTGCGCCAATCTTTGGCAAGTTCAAGCGCACTGCGCGTCAGATTGCCCTGATGCTTTTCTAATTTTGCTTCAAACCGTTCAAATAGTGTGAAAGCATCCGCTGTGCCACCGGCGAAACCAGCAATGACTTTACCGTGATATAACCGTCGGACTTTGCGCGCATTACCTTTCATTATTGTGTTGCCAAGACTGACTTGCCCATCACCACCAATGACGACCTGACCGTCACGGCGATACGAAAGGATGGTCGTACCGCGGTACTGCTCCATAAATGTCTCCTGTTTTGTAAAAATTAATACAGATTTATATCGGCTAATAATATACTATTACGGCTTTCATACTTCAGTTAATCACACTACAGATTTAGCCAAGCTAATCACTCAGACCTCAGCTAATCGAGAATTACTGATTTAAGTGTTGACATTAGTGTGAGTTTTACGGAAAATGCCACGTCTTTAGTGGAGGGGTTCCCGAGCGGCCAAAGGGATCAGACTGTAAATCTGACGGTTCTACCTTCGAAGGTTCGAATCCTTCCCCCTCCACCATTAAATAAACAAGATGACTGAATTGCGGGTGTAGTTCAATGGTAGAACTCCAGCCTTCCAAGCTGATCACGTGGGTTCGATTCCCATCACCCGCTCCATTTTTGATTGGAAGAATTTAGGCCCGCATAGCTCAGTCGGTAGAGCGCATCCATGGTAAGGATGAGGTCATCAGTTCGATTCTGATTGCGGGCTCCACAATTTGTCTTAGGCAGGGGGTTCCTGCCTGTTTTGATTTTTTGGCTCAATAAAATTTAGTGCCGGGGATACTACTCATGTCTAAAGCAAAATTTGAACGTTCTAAACCCCACGTCAACGTGGGCACCATAGGTCACGTTGACCATGGTAAAACTACGCTGACAGCGGCGATCACCAAAGTGTTGGGTGAATTAAGTGGTGGTGAATTCAAAGATTACGCGGATATTGATAACGCACCAGAAGAAAGAGAACGTGGTATCACAATCTCAACCGCTCACGTGGAATACGAAACAGCCAACCGTCACTACGCACACGTAGACTGCCCAGGCCATGCTGACTATGTTAAAAACATGATCACCGGTGCGGCACAAATGGACGGCGCGATTCTGGTTGTAAACGCAGCTGACGGTCCGATGCCACAAACACGTGAACACATTTTGTTATCACGTCAGGTTGGTGTACCTTACATCATCGTTTACCTGAACAAAGCTGACATGGTTGACGACGAAGAACTGATTGAATTGGTAGAAATGGAAGTGCGTGAGTTGTTAGACAGCTATGACTTCCCAGGTGATGACACCCCAATCATCGTTGGTTCAGCACTGAAAGCGTTAGAAGGCGACACAAGTGAAATTGGTGCACCATCAATCATTCGTTTAGCTGAAGCAATGGATACCTACTTCCCAGAACCAGAACGTGCAATTGACGGTGCGTTTTTGATGCCGATTGAAGACGTATTCTCAATCTCAGGTCGTGGTACGGTTGTTACTGGTCGTGTTGAACGCGGTATTGTTAAAGTGGGTGACGAATTAGAAATCGTTGGTATCAAAGACACCCAAAAAACCACCTGTACTGGTGTTGAAATGTTCCGCAAGCTGTTAGATCAAGGTCAAGCAGGCGACAACGTAGGTGTTCTATTACGTGGTACAAAACGTGAAGACGTCGACCGTGGTCAAGTACTGGCACACCCAGGCACAATCAAACCACACACACGTTTTGAAGCAGAAGTATATGTGCTGTCAAAAGATGAAGGTGGTCGTCACACGCCATTCTTCAATGGTTACCGTCCACAGTTCTACTTCCGTACAACTGACGTGACAGGCGCATGTGAATTACCATCAGGTGTAGAAATGGTTATGCCTGGTGATAACGTTAAGATGGACGTAACTTTAATTGCACCGATTGCGATGGAAGAAGGGTTACGTTTTGCTATTCGTGAAGGCGGCCGCACTGTTGGTGCCGGTGTCGTTAGTAAAATAGTCGAATAGTATAAGGATGCCACGATGCTGAGTGCATAGGCACTCAGCAATTTTTGAGAGCATATGATAGGCCAGTAGCTCAATTGGCAGAGCGACGGTCTCCAAAACCGTAGGTTGGGGGTTCGATTCCCTCCTGGCCTGCCATCATATGTTTTCCTCAAAGCGGATATAACGAATAAAATGGCAGACAATATTAAACTAATTATCGCAGTTGTCTTAATGGCGGCTGCGATTACTTTGTTTTATACATACGCAGAGTATTCAACATTGTTACGCGTGTTAGGCTTGTTAGTAGTTGCAGGTGTATCATTGTTTATCGCTTCAAAAACAACTATCGGTTCAACAGTTTTATCTTATGTTAGAGATACCAATGTTGAAGTAAGAAAAGTTGTATGGCCTACGCGTCAAGAAACAGTCCAAACGACTTTGGTCGTTATCTTAATGGTGATGATGGTCGCATTGATGCTATGGGGCGTTGATTCGTTATTAGGTTGGGGCGTCCGCGCTCTGACACTATAAAACAGGGTTTCAAATGAGTAAACGTTGGTATGTAATTCAGGCTTATTCAGGCTTTGAAGCACAAGTAAAACGATCTCTTGAAGAGCGTATTAATCGCCTTGAGCTGCAAGATAAGTTCGGTGAAATCCTCGTTCCGACTGAAGAAGTCGTTGAGATGAAAGAAGGTCAAAAGCGGAAGAGTGAACGTAAATTCTTCCCTGGTTATGTTCTCGTCAACATGGAAATGGATGACGAAACATGGCATGTGGTGAATGATCTACCACGTGTACTTCGCTTTATTGGTGGCACAGGCGACAGGCCGGCGCCAATTAGTGAAGCAGAAGCTAATCAAATCTTACAACGCGTTCAAGATGGTGCTGAAAGTCCAAGACCTAAAGTCTTGTTTGAACCCGGTGAAGTGGTTCGTGTTACTGATGGCCCATTCAACGACTTTACAGGCGTTGTTGAAGAAGTGAATTACGAGAAAAGTAAATTGTGTGTTGAGGTGGTTATTTTCGGACGTTCAACACCAGTGGAATTAGAATTTAGCCAGGTAGCTAAAGGCTAAGTTCGACAAAGGTCAACCCTAATTGCGTTGACTATATTTAGCGGGGAGCTGAAAAGCGTTTGTACCCATAAGGAGAAATCATGGCAAAGAAAATTGAAGCTTACATCAAGCTACAAGTGCCAGCAGGCGGAGCGAATCCAAGCCCACCAGTTGGTCCAGCGTTAGGTCAGAAAGGCGTGAACATCATGGAGTTCTGTAAAGCCTTCAACGCGCAAACACAAAATCTGGAAAACGGCCTGCCAATCCCGGTCGTGATCACTGTTTATAATGATAAAAGTTTTACTTTTATCACTAAAACACCTCCTGCTTCAGTTCTGTTGAAAAAAGCAGCTGGTTTGAAAAGCGGCAGCAGCCGTCCAAATACTGACAAAGTCGGTACAGTGACTCGCGCTCAATTAGAAGAAATTGCAAATACTAAAATGCCTGACTTGTCAGCTGCTGACTTAGACGCTGCTGTAAGAACAATTGCAGGTACTGCACGTAGCATGGGTCTGAACACGGAGGGTGTTGAGTAATGGCTGCTTTAGGTAAAAGAACTCGCGCTATCCGCGAAAAATTAAAAAATGGCAAAGTATTCTCAATTGATGATGCTTTAACATTCGTCAAAGAAAACGCTTCAGCAAAATTTGTTGAATCAATCGATGTTTCAATTAACTTAGGTGTTGACCCACGTAAATCTGACCAGGTTGTACGTAGTTCAACAGTCTTACCTAACGGTACTGGTAAAACGGTTCGCGTTGCAGTGTTTGCACAAGGCGCGAATGCAGATGCAGCAAAAGAAGCCGGTGCTGATATCGTTGGTTTTGAAGATCTGGCTGAAGACATCAAAAAAGGCAATATGGATTTTGATGTCGTTATTGCATCACCTGATGCTATGCGTATCGTTGGTACACTTGGTCAGGTTTTAGGTCCACGTGGTCTGATGCCTAACCCTAAAGTGGGTACTGTGACACCGAATGTTGCTGAAGCAGTAAAAAATGCAAAAGCGGGTCAGGTTCGTTACCGTACTGATAAAGCTGGTATCATCCATTGCCCAATTGGTAATGCGAGCTTTGATACAGACGCATTACGTCAAAACTTACAAGCGTTGATTGATGACCTGAATAAGCTTAAACCAAGCTCAGCAAAAGGTGTTTATATCAAACGTATCAGTGTCTCTAGCACAATGGGTGCTGGTGTCACTGTAGACAAATCTTTCTTAGGATAGATTAAAAATTTGGACCGCTCAGCCTTATGGCTGAGTCGTCTAAGACCGCAGGTAAGAAATTTTAATTGGCTCATTAACTATGAGCGAGCCTGCGCAGACGGGTTCAGCTGCAGAATCTCTGACGTTGAATACCGTAAAGGTGGGAGTGTTATCACTCTCTTTTTTAGCAACTATTCATTCATGAAAATGAATGAACCTAAGGAGGTCTTAGGTGGCTTTAAATCTTGAAGGTAAAAAGGCCGTCGTTGCTGAGGTCGCTGAAGTTGCTGCCAATGCTTATTCTGCAATTGCTGCAGAATATCGTGGATTGACAGTTTCTGAAATGACCGAGCTACGTGTTGCAGCTCGTAAACAAAATGTTTACTTGCGTGTAGTTCGTAACACATTAGCTCGCCGTGCTGTAGAAGGTACTGATTTCGCCTGCATGCAGGAAGGAATGACAGGTCCTCTGATTCTTGGCTTCTCTATGGAAGATCCAGGTGCAGTAGCACGGGTCATGGGTGATTTTGCGAAAGATAAAAAACAACTCGAAGTCAAAATGGTTTCTCTGGGTGGAAAATTATTCCCTGCCAGCGAACTTGAAAGACTGGCGAAGATGCCAACCAAAGAACAAGCTATCAGCATGTTCATGGGCACCATCAAAGCCCCTATCGAGAAATTTGTTCGTACTTTGCAAGCACCTACCAGCAAGATGGTTCGTACGTTCGCGGCTGTTCGCGATGCGAAAGACGCAGCTTAATCCACTATTGGATTGGGCAAGTTAATAAATTCTGTAAGCTTGAAATAGGAAAATTATCATGGCTGTATCTAAAGACGATATTTTGGAAGCGATTTCCAATATGACAGTTGTAGAGATCGTTGATCTGATCGAAGCAATGGAAGAAAAATTTGGTGTAACTGCTGCTGCTCCAGTTGCGGCTGTTGCTGCTGCTCCAGCTGCTGCGGCTGCTGAAGAGCAAAGCGAATTCAACGTTGTAATGACTAGCTTCGGTGACAACAAAGTTGCTGTAATCAAAGTTATTCGTGGCATTACAGGTCTTGGCTTGAAAGAAGCTAAAGACATGGTTGAAGGCGTACCTGCTACAGTTAAAGAAGGCGTTGAAAAAGCTGAAGCTGAAGACGTTGTTAAACAACTTACTGAAGCTGGTGCGACTGCTGAACTTAAGTAAGCGTCTCATATATCGCAATGGTCATCTGACCACTGCGAAAAAGAAAATGGCTGGTGACTTTGGTCACCGGCCTTTTTCCGTTGCTGGTCAGTGCATATTACTGACCATTAAGAAAACAATCTTTCCTGAAGTCCACAAGCGTGAACTCAGGACGTTCTTCGAGGTGTAATAAATGGCCTATACGTTTACCGAGAAAAAACGGATTCGTAAAGATTTTGGCAAGCGTCCAAGTGTCTTGAAAGTTCCAAACCTTCTAGCTACCCAGGTGAATTCCTATCAGGATTTCCTGCAGATGGGCGTCGCTGCAGATGAGCGCGGAGCAAAAGGGTTACATGCCGCTTTTGAATCTGTGTTCCCTATCAAGAGCCATACAGGCATGGCAGAGCTACAATATGTCAGCTATCGTTTAGGCACTCCATCTTTTGACGTCAAAGAATGTCAATTGCGCGGTGTAACCTATGCCGCACCTTTGAGAGTAAAAATGCGTCTTGTCATTTATGACAAAGATGCCCCTGCAAAATCAAAAGTTGTCAAAGACATTAAAGAGCAGGAAGTCTATATGGGAGAGATCCCGTTAATGACAGAAAAAGGTAACTTTGTCATTAACGGTACAGAGCGCGTTATCGTGTCGCAACTACACCGTTCACCTGGTGTGTTCTTCGACAGCGATCGAGGTAAAACACACTCTTCCGGTAAAATCTTATTTAACGCACGCGTTATTCCCTATCGTGGTTCATGGCTCGACTTCGAGTTTGATCCTAAAGATGCTGTTTTCGTGCGTATTGACCGTCGCCGTAAATTACCCGCGACCGTTCTATTAAGAGCCCTGGGATATAACAACCAGGAAATTCTGGAGATTTTCTTCAGTACAGATAGTTTCGTCAGAAAAGGCGATAACTTCGAAATGAAACTCGAACCACAACGTTTGAGGGGCCAATCAGTGCCTTTCGAAATTGTTGATACTGATGGTGAAGTTATTGTCGAAGCTGAGCGTCAAATTACTGGACGTCATATTCGTCGTATGGAGAAGTCAGATATTTCTTCACTAACGGTTCCTTCGTCTTATCTTGTTGGTAAAGTGATTGCCAAAGATATGATTGATCCTGAAACGGGTGAATTACTTGCTTCTGCCAATGATGAAATCACTGAAGATCTGTTAGAAGCTTTGGCTCGTTTTGATATCAATGAAATCGAAACTATCTACGCAAACGACCTCGATGATGGTCCGTTTATGTCAGATACTATGCGTCTGGATGAAACTCGCTCGCCATTAGAAGCGAAAGTTGAAATCTACCGCATGATGCGTCCTGGTGAACCACCTACAGAAGACGCTGCTGAGAATTTATTCACCAGCCTATTCTTCACACTGGATCGCTATGATCTTTCTAACGTCGGTCGCATGAAGTTCAACCGTCGCCTTGGTCGTGAAGAGATGGAAGGTGAAGGTACGCTGTCAAAAGAAGACATCCTGGATGTCTTGAAAGAGTTAATCGCTATCCGTAACGGTAATGGTGTCGTTGATGATATCGATCACTTAGGCAACCGTCGTGTACGTAGCGTAGGTGAGATGGCCGAAAACCAATTCCGTGTTGGTCTGGTTCGTGTTGAGCGTGCTGTACGTGAACGCTTGAGTATTGCTGAGTCAGAAGGCTTAATGCCACAACAGCTGATTAATGCAAAACCTGTTGCTGCAGCAATTAAAGAGTTCTTTGGCTCAAGCCAGCTTTCACAGTTTATGGATCAAAACAATCCATTATCTGAAGTGACTCACAAACGCCGTGTATCTGCTTTAGGCCCAGGTGGTCTGACTCGTGAACGCGCTGGCTTTGAGGTGCGTGACGTACATCCGACACATTATGGTCGTGTATGTCCAATCGAGACACCTGAGGGTCCAAACATCGGTTTGATTAACTCTCTTGCTACCTATGCACGTACTAACGAATATGGCTTCATCGAAACGCCATACCGTAAAGTGATTGATGGTAAAGCGACCGATGAAATTGTTTACCTATCAGCTATTGACGAAGGCGAATATAAAATCGCTCAGGCAACCATTGCACTGAATGAAGATAATTCAATTGCAGAGAACATGGTTCACTGTCGTTACCGCAATGAGTCATCACTGACGCCATCTGAACAAGTACAATTGATGGACGTATCGCCTCGTCAGGTAGTATCTGTCGCTGCTTCGTTGATTCCATTCCTTGAGCATGATGACGCGAACCGTGCTTTGATGGGCTCGAACATGCAACGTCAGGCTGTTCCTACACTACGTGCAGATAAACCATTAGTTGGTACAGGTATCGAACGTGTTGTAGCACAAGACTCAGGCGTGATGGTCACAGCAAAACGTGGTGGTATCGTGGATTCAGTTGATGCCAGCCGTATCGTTATCCGTGTTAATGATGATGAAACTGAAGGTTCAGAATCAGGCGTCGATATTTATAACCTGATTAAATATGCACGTTCTAACCAAAGTACCTGTATTAACCAACGCCCTATTGTGAAACCGGGTGATGTGGTAGGTGCTGGTGATGTTCTTGCTGATGGTCCATCTACAGATAAAGGTGAGTTAGCACTGGGACAAAATATCCTGGTCGCATTCATGCCTTGGAATGGTTATAACTTCGAGGATTCAATCCTTGTTTCTGAGCGTGTGGTTGAAGAAGATCGCTTCACAACTATTCATATTCAGGAACTGAACTGCTTAGCGCGTGATACCAAACTGGGTACGGAAGAAATCACTAGTGATATTCCGAACGTCAGTGAAAGTGCCCTGGCAAAACTGGATGAGTCTGGCATTGTCTATGTGGGTGCCGAAGTCAAACCTGGCGACATTTTGGTTGGTAAAGTCACGCCAAAAGGTGAAACGCAATTAACACCAGAAGAAAAACTGTTAAGAGCGATCTTTGGTGAAAAAGCGGCTGATGTTAAAGATTCGTCTTTACGTGTTCCATCTGGCACATACGGTACGGTTATTGACGTTCAAGTCTTCACACGTGATGGTGTAGAAAAAGATGAACGTACACGTGAAATTGAGAAAGCGGAACTTGAGAAAGTTTGGGCTGACTTAAAAGATCAGAACCGTATTATGGTTGAAGACGTATTTGAGCGTCTGGAACGTGCTTTGGTTGGCAAAGTTGCTGAAGGTGGTCCAAACTTGAAAGCGGGTACTAAACTGACTAAAGAATATTTAGACGGTTTGGAGCATGCTAAGTGGTTTGATTTACGTATGGAGTCAGAAGACCTCAATACGCAACTTGAACATGCTAATGCTCATCTGAAACAGTACCGTCAGGAAATGGAAGATGCTTTTGAACTGAAGAAAGAGAAATTGACTTCAGGTCATGATTTAGCGCCAGGCGTTCAACGTATGGTTAAAGTCTTCTTAGCTGTTAAACGTCGTATCCAGCCAGGTGATAAAATGGCGGGTCGTCATGGTAACAAAGGTGTTATCTCTAACATCGTACCTGTTGAAGATATGCCATACACAGAAGATGGTCGTCCAGTAGACATCGTGTTGAACCCACTGGGTGTACCTTCACGTATGAATATCGGTCAGATTCTTGAGGTGCATTTAGGCTGGGCTGCTCGTGGACTGGGCTACCGTATTGAAGAAATGTTAGAACAGCAAAAAGGTATTGCTGAGCTGCGAGGTTTCTTGGATAAGGTCTACAACACAAGCGGGACCAAAGAAGATCTTGACTCATTAACCGACGATGAAATTATTGAGTTAGCGAAAAACCTCAAAGGTGGTGTGCCGATGGCAACACCCGTATTTGATGGTGCTGACGAAGAAGAAATCAAAAACATGCTGGAACTGGCTGGTCTGCCACGTAGTGGTCAGGCAAGACTGATTGACGGTAGAACAGGTGATTTCTTCCACCGTCCAGTGACGATTGGTTACATGCACATGCTGAAACTGAATCACTTGGTTGATGACAAAATGCATGCTCGTTCTACTGGCCCATACAGCTTGGTTACACAACAACCGCTGGGTGGTAAAGCACAGTTCGGTGGTCAACGTTTCGGTGAGATGGAGGTCTGGGCACTACAAGCTTATGGTGCTGCTTACACCTTGCAAGAAATGTTAACTGTGAAGTCAGATGATGTTAACGGTCGTACTAAGATTTATAAAAACATCGTTGATGGTGATTATCGAATGGACGCAGGTATGCCTGAGTCATTCAAAGTATTAACCCGTGAGATTCGCTCACTTGGTATCGATGTCGACTTGGTCGATGAATAAGACATACCGGGTTGTTACAGATAATCAAGATATTAGCCGTCTAACGGCAGCGGAGAATGAAAGATGAAAGACTTGCTTAATTTGTTAAAGCAACAAACTCAGCCAGAAGAATTTGACGCCATTCGCATCGGCCTTGCCTCACCTAAAATGGTGAGGTCATGGTCATTTGGCGAAGTCAAAAAACCAGAAACCATCAACTACCGTACTTTTAAACCGGAACGTGAAGGTTTGTTTTGCTGCAAAATTTTTGGTCCAGTAAAAGACTACGAATGCTTATGCGGTAAATACAAACGTTTAAAACACCGTGGTGTTATTTGTGAAAAATGTGGCGTTGAGGTGACTGTCGCCAAAGTACGTCGTGAGCGCATGGGCCACATTGAGTTAGCTAGCCCGGTTGCACATATCTGGTTCCTGAAATCATTACCATCACGTATTTCATTATTTTTGGATATGACACTGCGTGATATTGAACGTGTATTGTATTTCGAAGCGTTCATCGTCGTCGATCCTGGTATGACGCCTCTAGAAAAAGGTCAATTGCTGTCTGATGAGACCTTCCTGCAGGCAGTTGAAGAATACGGTGATGAATTTGATGCGCGTATGGGTGCGGAAGCTGTACAGCAGTTATTGCGCAACATTAACGTCGCCAAAGAAATTGAAACTATCCGTGAAGAAATTGATGGCACTAACTCAGAAACAAAAATCAAAAAACTGAGCAAACGCCTGAAACTGATGGAAGCATTTCATGAGTCGGGTAACAAACCAGAATGGATGGTGATGGAAGTGCTTCCAGTACTACCACCTGATCTGCGTCCTCTAGTTCCTCTTGATGGTGGTCGATTTGCGACATCGGATCTAAATGATTTATATCGTCGTGTCATCAACCGTAATAATCGTCTGAAACGTTTATTAGATTTGAACGCACCTGACATTATCGTTCGTAATGAAAAACGTATGCTGCAAGAGTCAGTAGACGCATTACTAGATAACGGTCGCCGTGGACGTGCTATCACAGGCACAAACCGCATGCCATTGAAATCTCTGGCAGACATGATTAAAGGTAAGCAGGGTCGTTTCCGTCAGAACTTGTTAGGCAAGCGTGTTGACTATTCAGGCCGTTCAGTTATCGTGGTTGGCCCATATCTGAAATTACATCAGTGTGGTCTGCCTAAGAAAATGGCATTGGAATTATTCAAACCATTTATTTACGGCAAGCTTGAACGTGCAGGTCTGGCGACAACGATCAAAGCTGCTAAGAAAATGGTAGAACGCGAAGGACCTGAAGTTTGGGATATCCTGGAAGATGTAATTCGTGAACATCCAGTCATGCTTAACCGTGCACCGACCTTGCATAGATTAGGTATTCAAGCGTTTGAACCATTACTTATTGAAGGTAAGGCGATTCAGCTTCACCCATTAGTTTGTAGTGCGTTCAATGCTGACTTTGACGGTGACCAAATGGCGGTTCACGTGCCATTATCGTTAGAAGCACAGTTAGAAGCACGTTCACTGATGATGGCTACCAACAATATTCTGTCTCCAGCTAACGGTGAGCCAGTCATCATTCCATCTCAGGACGTGGTATTGGGTCTTTATTATATGACTCGCGACCGTGTGAACGAGAAAGGTGAAGGCAGTGTTTTTGCGGACCTTTCAGAATTGCGTCGTGCTTACGATAACAGAGTCGTTTCGCTGCATGCGAAAGTAATGGTTCGTCTGGAAGAAACTGATATTACTTTGCCTGAACCTGAGCAAACTCGTCGCATTCGTGTAGAAACAACAGTCGGTCGTGCGATTCTATTCAGCATCGTGCCAAAAGGTCTGCCGTTCTCAGTTGTTGATCGTGCGATGACGAAAAAAGCGATTGGTGATCTTATTAATACTTGCTACCGTCGTTTAGGTCTTAAAGATACTGTTATCTTTGCTGATCAGTTGATGTACCTTGGCTTCACTCAGGCAACACAGTCTGGTGCATCTGTTGGTGCAGACGATATGGTTATCCCTGTCGAAAAAGCATCAATCCTTGCGAAGGCTGAAGCAGAAGTTGAAGAAATTGCATCTCAATATGCCTCTGGTTTAGTAACTGATGGTGAACGTTACAACAAGATTATCGATATCTGGTCACGCACTAATGACCAAGTTGCAAAAGCGATGATGGACGGTATTGGTAAAGATACAGTTACCGATGCCGAAGGTAATTCAGTTGAACAAGTCTCAATGAACTCCATTTATATGATGGCTGATTCCGGTGCTCGTGGTTCTGCAGCGCAGATTCGTCAGCTTGCTGGTATGCGTGGTCTGATGGCTAAACCAGATGGTTCAATCATCGAGACACCTATCACGGCGAACTTCCGTGAAGGTCTGGACGTTTTGCAGTACTTTATTTCGACTCACGGTGCTCGTAAAGGTTTGGCCGATACAGCATTGAAAACAGCTAACTCAGGTTATTTGACACGCCGTTTAGTGGATGTTTCTCAAGACTTGGTTGTTGTTGAAGAAGATTGCGGCACAACATTAGGTTTAAACATGTCACCTATCATTGAGGGTGGTGATGTTGTTGAACCACTTGGTGAACGTGTACTTGGACGTGTTGTAGCACAAGACCTGAAATCATCTGATGGTGAGCGTCTTGTACTCGCTGCTGGTGAAATGATTGATGAAGCAGCGGTCAATAAACTTGAAAGCGAAGGTATTGACGAAGTTATGGTACGTAGTGCGATTACTTGTGAATCTCGCTATGGTGTCTGTGCATCGTGTTATGGACGTGACTTAGGTCGTGGCCATCAAATCAACGTTGGTGAAGCGGTAGGTGTTATCGCTGCACAGTCAATCGGTGAACCTGGTACACAGTTAACGATGCGTACCTTCCACATCGGTGGTGCGGCATCAAGAACAGCTGCTGATAACTCTGTTGCCTTAAAATACAAAGGTAATATCCGTTATCACAACATTAAATATGTTCAAAACTCTGCCGGTAAGTTTATTGCCGTATCACGTTCAGGTGAATTACACCTGATTGATGAAAACGGTCGTGAGCGTGAGCGCTATAAGATCCCTTATGGTGCTGAAATGACAGTAGCTGACAATGAAGCTGTAGATGCAGGTCAAATCGTGGCTAACTGGGATCCGCATACGCATCCGGTTGTAACTGAGGTGGCGGGTGTTGTTCAGCTAAGTGATCTGGTTGAAGGTGTGACAGTTGATAAAACTGTCGACGAAGTGACAGGTCTGACGAGCTTCATTGTTCGTGAACCTAAACAACGTAGCAGTTCAGCAAAAGACATGCGTCCTATGGTTCGCCTTACAGATGCAAATGGTAGCGATGTATTTATTCCAGGGACAGATATTCCTGCAATGTACTTCCTGCCAGGTGGTGCGATTGTTCGCGTTAGTGATGGACAAGAAGTTGAAATCGGTGACATCGTTGCACGTATTCCTCAGGAAAGTAGTAAAACTCGTGATATTACGGGTGGTCTGCCACGTGTTGCTGACCTGTTCGAAGCACGTAAACCAAAAGATCCTGCTTTGATGGCAGAAATCAGCGGTACAGTCAGCTTTGGTAAAGAAACAAAAGGTAAACAACGTCTGATCATCACGCCTAAAGAAGGCGAACCGTATGAAGAGTTAATTCCAAAATGGCGTCATATCTCTGTGTTTGAAGGTGAACACATTGAGAAAGGTGAGATGTTAGTAGATGGGCCAGAAGACCCACATGATATCTTGCGCTTGAAAGGTGTCTTAGCATTAGCTAACTATATGGTGAGCGAGGTACAGGAAGTTTACCGTCTTCAAGGCGTCAAAATTAACGATAAGCATATTGAAGTGATTGTGCGTCAGATGCTGCGTAAA
Source organism: Methylophaga thalassica MP (assembly GCF_000214595.1). Taxonomy (GTDB): domain Bacteria; phylum Pseudomonadota; class Gammaproteobacteria; order Nitrosococcales; family Methylophagaceae; genus Methylophaga; species Methylophaga thalassica. Next base: position 809,370 of record NZ_AFIG01000001.1, read on the forward strand.
GTTGAAATTGATGCCGTCGGTGATAGTAAATTCCTGAAAGGCGAGCAAGTTGAATACGATCGCGTACTTGATGCTAATGATGAACTGCGTGCTAAAGAGAAAGTTGAATGTACGTTTACACCGCTGCTGTTAGGTATTACAAAAGCCTCATTGGCAACGGAGTCATTCATTTCAGCAGCATCGTTCCAGGAAACTACACGCGTGCTGACGGATGCCGCTGTGACAGGTAAGAGTGATAACTTACGTGGCTTGAAAGAGAACGTTATTGTTGGTCGTCTGATTCCTGCTGGTACTGGTCTTGCTTATCATAAAGAGCGCCAGCGTCGTCGTCAGGAAGCATTAGGTGAGTCACCAGTGACTAAATCATCAGCAGTAACTGAAGATAAAGACGAAGAAATCAAAGAGGTTTCATAAAGGTGTTGACGTAAGGCATCTTACGTTATAAAATTCGTCTTCTTTGTCGGGCACTCAGAAATCGAGTGCCCGCTTTTTAATGGATGGTAATGCGAGAACAATAGTATCGCAGGATACCATCGATAGATATTTGTTAAGGTTGTACTAATGGCAACAATTAATCAGTTGGTTCGTAAGCCAAGATTGAAACAAAAGAAAAAGAATAACGTACCGGCATTGCAAGCATGTCCGCAACGCCGTGGTGTATGTACTCGTGTTTACACAACTACACCAAAAAAACCTAACTCAGCGATGCGTAAAGTAGCCCGTGTTCGTTTGACTAATGGTTTTGAAGTGACTTCGTACATCGGTGGTGAAGGCCATAACCTGCAAGAACATAGTGTTGTTCTGATTCGTGGCGGTCGTGTTAAAGACTTACCTGGTGTTCGTTATCACACTGTTCGTGGCGCTCTAGACACCTCTGGTGTATCAGCTCGTCGCCAAGGCCGTTCTAAATATGGCGCTAAGCGTCCGAAGGGCTAAGTTACAAAACTTAAGCGTTAAACGTATAAAGTATTAGGAAAGACAAATGCCAAGAAGAAGGGTTGTTGCTAAACGTGAAGTACTGCCTGATCCGAAGTTTCAAAACATCGGTTTAGCGAAGTTCATCAACGTCATCATGAAAGATGGTAAAAAGTCTGTTGCTGAAAAAATTACTTACGGTGCATTAGATACTGTTTCTGAAAGTAAATCTGCTAACGGCTTAGAAATCTTTCAAAAAGCCATTGAAAATATCAGTCCGATGGTTGAAGTGAAATCTCGCCGTGTCGGTGGTGCTACTTATCAGGTGCCAGTAGAAGTTCGTCCAGAGCGCCGTGTAGCATTAGCGATGCGTTGGTTGGTTGAAGCATCACGTAAACGTGGTGAAAAATCAATGGGTATGCGCTTAGCTGGTGAAATTGCTGATGCCTACGAGAACAAAGGCACTGCAGTTAAGAAAAAAGAAGATACACACCGTATGGCAGAAGCGAACAAGGCATTCTCGCACTTCCGTTTCTAAAATTATTATTCTCCGTCACCAGCATGGTTCTGGTGACGGTTTGTTCTTTAACATTGTTGATTTAAGAGTAGCTAATAGTGGCACGTAGTACACCTATTAATAGATACCGAAACATAGGCATCATGGCTCATATTGACGCGGGTAAAACCACGACAACAGAGCGTGTTTTGTTCTATACGGGCATCTCACATAAAATTGGTGAAGTACACAATGGCGCTGCTGTTATGGACTGGATGGAGCAAGAGCAGGAACGCGGTATTACAATTACCTCAGCTGCTACAACATGCTTCTGGTCTGGCATGGATCAACAATTTGAACAACATCGTATCAACATCATCGATACACCCGGTCACGTAGACTTTACTATTGAAGTAGAAAGGTCTTTACGAGTACTAGACGGTGCAGTAGCTGTTTTCTGTGCAGTCGGCGGTGTCGAACCTCAATCAGAAACTGTTTGGCGCCAAGCCAATAAATATCATGTTCCCCGTCTTGCATTCATTAATAAAATGGATCGCCAAGGTGCCAATTTTCTACGCGTCCTAGAGCAAATCAAAAATCGTCTTGGTGCAAAACCTGTAGCTATGCAATTACCTATCGGCTCGGAAGATGAGTTTGAAGGAGTGGTAGATCTGGTTCGCATGAAAGCGATCTATTGGAATGAAGCCGATCTTGGTGTCACCTATGAACTACGTGATATTCCTGAATCGATGCTGGCTGAGTGTCAGAAATATCACGAAGCATTAGTCGAATCTGCTGCAGAATCAAGCGAAGAACTGATGAATCAGTATCTGGAAGTGGGTGAATTAACGCCAGATGAAATCAAACAAGGTATTCGTAATCAAACTCTAGCCAATGAAATCGTGCCTGCATTTTGTGGTTCAGCGTTTAAAAATAAAGGTGTTCAAGCCGTTCTGGATGCTGTAGTCGAGTATATGCCTGCGCCTAATGATGTGCCGGCTATTAAAGGTCTCGTTGATGTTGATAACGATGTTTACGAAACCCGAGAAGCTGATGATTCACAACCATTTGCAGCACTTGCTTTCAAAATAGCTTCTGATTCGTTTGTTGGTACATTAACTTTCTTCCGAGTTTATTCAGGCGTTTTAAAGTCAGGCGATGCCGTTTTTAATCCTGTTAAAGGAAAAAAAGAGCGCATTGGTCGTTTGGTACAAATGCATGCAAACAGTCGTGAAGAAATCTCTGAAGTCAGAGCAGGGGATATTGCTGCCGCAATAGGTTTGAAGGACACCATTACTGGTGAAACACTATGTGATTTAGATCATAAAATCACATTAGAAAGAATGGAGTTCCCTGAACCCGTTATCTCTGTGGCAATTGAACCAAAAACTCAAGCAGATCAAGAGAAAATGAGCATTGCCCTAGGTAAGTTGGCTAAGGAAGATCCTTCTTTTAGAGTGAGTACAGATGAAGAATCTGCACAAACAATTATCGCCGGTATGGGGGAGTTGCACCTCGACATCATTATTGACCGCTTAAAACGTGAGTTTAGTGTCAGTGCAAATGTTGGTGCGCCTCAAGTTGCTTACCGTGAAACAATTCGTAAAACTGTTGATGCAGAAGGTAAATTTGTGCGCCAAAGTGGTGGTAAAGGCCAGTATGGACACGTCTGGATCAAAATTGAACCGCAAGAGCAGGGTGCTGGCTATGCCTTTGAAAATGCGGTTGTCGGCGGTACGGTACCAAAAGAATATATTTCATCTGTAGATAAGGGTATACAAGAGCAGATGAAAAATGGTGTAATAGCCGGCTACCCTGTGGAAGATGTCAAGGTAACCTTGTTTGATGGTTCATACCATGATGTTGATTCCAGCGAAATGGCTTTTAAAGTTGCAGGCTCAATGGCATTTAGAAACGGTGCGCTAGAAGCGTCACCCGTTTTATTGGAACCTGTAATGAATATCGAGGTGGTAACACCAGAAGAATATATGGGTGATGTGATGGGTGATTTGAATCGCCGTCGCGGCATGGTCAGTGGTATGGACGATGCACCTAGTGGAAAAATTATTAAGGCTGAAGTGCCTCTTGCAGAAATGTTTGGTTACGCAACTGATTTGCGTTCTGCTACTCAAGGTCGAGCAACTTACTCAATGGAGTTCGCCAAGTACAGTGAGATACCAAACAATGTTGCAGAAGCGATCATTAACAAAACTAAATAACGTAAGTTAAACGAGGTAGACGAGAATGTCCAAGTCAAAATTTGAACGTACAAAACCCCACGTCAACGTGGGCACCATAGGTCACGTTGACCATGGTAAAACTACGCTGACAGCGGCGATCACCAAAGTGTTGGGTGAATTAAGTGGTGGTGAATTCAAAGATTACGCGGATATTGATAACGCACCAGAAGAAAGAGAACGTGGTATCACAATCTCAACCGCTCACGTGGAATACGAAACAGCCAACCGTCACTACGCACACGTAGACTGCCCAGGCCATGCTGACTATGTTAAAAACATGATCACCGGTGCGGCTCAAATGGACGGCGCGATTCTGGTTGTAAACGCAGCTGACGGTCCTATGCCACAAACACGTGAACACATTCTGTTATCACGTCAGGTAGGTGTACCTTACATTATCGTTTACCTGAACAAAGCCGACATGGTTGACGACGAAGAACTGATTGAATTGGTAGAAATGGAAGTGCGTGAGTTGTTAGACAGCTATGACTTCCCAGGTGATGACACCCCAATCATCGTTGGTTCAGCGCTGAAAGCGTTAGAAGGTGACACAAGTGAAATTGGTGCACCATCAATCATTCGTTTAGCTGAAGCAATGGATACCTACTTCCCAGAACCAGAACGTGCAATTGACGGTGCGTTCCTGATGCCGATTGAAGACGTATTCTCAATCTCAGGTCGTGGTACGGTTGTTACTGGTCGTGTTGAACGCGGTATTGTTAAAGTGGGTGACGAATTAGAAATCGTTGGTATCAAAGACACCCAAAAAACCACCTGTACTGGTGTTGAAATGTTCCGCAAGCTGTTAGATCAAGGTCAAGCAGGCGACAACGTAGGTGTTCTGTTACGTGGTACAAAACGTGAAGACGTCGACCGTGGTCAAGTACTGGCACACCCAGGCACAATCAAACCACACACACGTTTTGAAGCAGAAGTATATGTGCTGTCAAAAGATGAAGGTGGTCGTCACACGCCATTCTTCAATGGTTACCGTCCACAGTTCTACTTCCGTACAACTGACGTGACAGGCGCATGTGAATTACCATCAGGTGTAGAAATGGTTATGCCTGGTGATAACGTTAAGATGGACGTAACTTTAATTGCACCGATTGCGATGGAAGAAGGGTTACGTTTTGCTATTCGTGAAGGCGGCCGCACTGTTGGTGCCGGTGTCGTTAGTAAAATCGTTGAGTAATAGAAATGGCAGCAACGCAAACTATTAGAATTAGGCTGAAATCATTTGATCATCGTTTGATTGATCAATCAGCAAAAGAAATTGTTGAAACTGCAAAACGCACTGGTGCACGTATTAACGGTCCAATTCCGTTGCCTACCAAAAAAGAGCGTTTCACAGTATTGATTTCACCACACGTGAACAAAGATGCTCGTGAACAGTACGAAATTCGTACTCACAAACGTCTTATGGATATTGTTGAGCCTACTGATAAAACAGTAGATGCTTTAATGAAACTGGATCTCGCCGCCGGCGTTGATGTCCAGATTAAGTTGAATTAAGAGGGGCTGGGTCAATGACTATCGGACTCATCGGCCGTAAGCGTGGTATGACACGCATCTTCTCTGAAGATGGTGTTTCTACGCCAGTAACGGTAATTGAAGTAGAACCAAATCGTGTAAGTCAGCTTAAAACTATCGACACAGATGGTTATAACGCTATTCAACTTACAGTTGGTGAGCGTAAAGCATCACGTGTTACTAAGCCTCAGGCTGGTCACTTTGCAAAAGCGCAAGCTGCAGCTGGTCGTAAAGTTATGGAGTTCAGAGTTGATGAACTAAATGACTTAGCACTAGGTTCAGAATTGAAAGTTGATATTTTTGAAGACGGACAGAAGATTGACGTTTCTGGTGTCACTAAAGGTAAAGGTTTCGCTGGTGTTGTAAAACGCTATGGATTCCGTGGTGGTGATGCTACTCATGGTAACTCTCTGTCACACAGAGCACCTGGTTCAATCGGTCAATGTCAAACACCTGGTCGTGTTTTCAAAGGCAAGAGAATGGCCGGACACATGGGTGACAAAAAACGTACCCTTCAAAACCTGTCAATCGTTAAGGTGGATTCAGAGCGCAATTTACTGTTAGTCAAAGGCTCAGTGCCCGGTGCTACAGGAAGCGATGTGATTATCCGCCCGGCTGTAAAAGCCTAGTAAGATTCTTAGGGGAATAAACGTGGATCTTCAATTACAATCATTTGACGGCAAAAAGGCAGGAAACATTACTGTTTCTGATGCTTTATTTGACCGTGAGTATAATGAGTCATTAGTTCACCAAGTTGTTACTGCATACTTGGCTGGTGCTCGTAGTGGTACACATGCACAAAAATCACGCTCAGATGTGAGTGGTGGTGGCCGTAAACCTTTTTCACAAAAAGGTAGTGGTAGAGCTCGTGCTGGTACAATCCGTAGCCCATTATGGCGCTCAGGTGGTAAAACTTTTGCTGCAACTAATCGTGATTACAGCAAAAAAGTTAACCGTAAGATGTATCGTTCAGCGTTAGCAGTGATTCTGTCTGAGTTACGTCGTAATGATGCATTGATCGTTGTCGACAAAGTTGAAGTCGACTCACCAAAAACTAAAGATTTGCTAAGCAAAACTGAAAGCTTGGGTGTGTCTAATGCATTAATCGTAACTGAGAATGCAGCTGGCAACTTGGCATTAGCATCGCGCAATCTATACGACATTGCAGCGACTGATGCGGCGCACATCAACCCAGTTGCATTGTTGCGCTTTGAAAAAGTCGTCATGAGCGAAGACTCTATCCGTAAACTAGAGGAGTCATACGCATGAACTCAGAACGCTTAACAAAAATTATTCTAGGACCCGTGGTTGCTGAGAAAGCATCACGTGTTGCAGAAAACAATAATCAGGTTGTACTTAAAGTATTACCTAATGCCAACAAAGTCGAAATTAAACAAGCTGTTGAAACCTTGTTTGATGTGAAAGTTGCAGCAGTAACCACAACTAATGTTAAAGGCAAAGTCAAACGTACAGGCCGAGTAATGGGCAAACGTAGCGACTGGAAAAAAGCCTATGTGACATTAGCTGATGGTGCTGATCTCAACTTCCTTGGCGAATAGAAAATAGAATACGTGTGAGGAATCAGGAATGGCATTAAAAAAGGCTAAACCTACATCAGCTGGACGTAGATTCGTTGTTCAAGTCAGTACACCTGACTTACATAACGGCCAACCATATGCGCCGTTAGTTGAAAAGAAATCTAAGTCTGGCGGTCGTAATAACGCTGGTCGTATTACCGTGCGTCACCGTGGTGGTGGCCATAAACAACGTTACCGTTTAATTGACTTTAAACGTAATAAAGACGGTATCCCAGCAATAGTAGAAAGAATTGAATACGATCCAAATCGTACTGCACATATTGCTTTACTGACCTATGTTGACGGTGAAAAGCGTTACATCATCGCACCAAAAGGTGTTGTAGCAGGTGACCGTCTTGAGTCAGGTGAAGATGCTGCAATCCGTGCTGGTAATGCATTGAAATTATCTGCAATCCCGCTGGGTAGCACAGTGCATTGTATTGAGCTTAAACCAGGCAAAGGTGCTCAGTTAGCACGTAGTGCTGGTAGCAGCGCTCAGTTTGTTGCCCGTGAAAATGGTTATGCCACTATCCGCCTACGTAGCGGTGAAATGCGCAAAGTACCATTAGACTGTAAAGCAACAATGGGTGAAGTAGGTAACGGTGAACATTCTCTTCGTTCATTAGGTAAAGCGGGTGCTACACGCTGGCGTGGTATTCGTCCTACAGTACGTGGTGTTGTAATGAACCCGGTTGATCACCCACATGGTGGTGGTGAAGGTCGTACATCTGGTGGTCGTCATCCTGTGACACCTTGGGGTGTGCCTACTAAAGGCTACAAGACACGTAAAAACAAGCGTACAGACAATATGATCGTACGCCGTCGTAATCGTAAATAAGATTTAGGGAATCCTATGCCGCGTTCAATTAAAAAAGGTCCTTTTATAGACCAGCACCTTGAAAAGAAGGTCTTGGAAGCGAGAGAAACTGATAACAAACGTCCGATTAAAACTTGGTCACGTCGTTCGATGATTTCTCCAGATATGATCGGTTTAACAATTGCCGTTCATAACGGTCGTCAACACGTACCCGTGTTTGTTACAGAAGATATGGTTGGGCATAAGTTGGGTGAGTTCTCACCAACTCGCACCTTTAAAGGTCATGCCGCTGACAAGAAATCTAAACGGTAAGGTTAAGATATGGCTACAAAAGCTAAACTCAGCTACGCACGCATTTCCGCACAAAAGGTGCGCTTGGTTGCAGATCAAATCAGAGGTTTGCCAGTAGAAAGAGCAATCAATCTACTCGCGTTCAGTCCTAAAAAAGCTGCAGAGCTTATGAAAGGCGTGCTGGACTCAGCGATCGCTAACGCTGAACATAATGACGGTGCCGACATCGACGAATTAGTCGTTTCAGCAGTTATGGTTGACGAAGGTCCTACCATGAAACGTATGCAGGCTCGCGCTAAAGGCCGCGGCAACCGTATTCTTAAACGCACCAGCCACATTACTGTGGTTGTAGACGAGAAGTAAGAGAGCAGACTTATGGGACAAAAGGTTCACCCAACAGGTTTTAGACTTGGTATAATTAAAGATTGGAATTCGATCTGGTATGCCGATTCAGCAGATTTTTCAAATATGCTGAGCAATGATCTTAAAGTACGTGATTTTCTTAAACAAAAGTTATCACATGCTTCAGTCAGTAAGATCCAGATTGATAGACCAGCCAAAACTGCCAAAATCACTATCCATACAGCACGTCCGGGTATTGTTATTGGCAAAAAAGGCGAAGATATCGATAAGTTGCGTCAAGAAGCGTCAAAACTGATGGGTGTTCCTGTCAATGTGGGCGTTGAAGAAATTCGTAAGCCTGAACTAGATGCAACATTAGTTGCTGAAAGTGTAGCGCAGCAACTTGAGCGTCGTATTATGTTCCGTCGTGCAATGAAACGTGCAGTGACAAACACAATGCGCTTAGGTGCTGAAGGTATTCGTATTAATGTTGCAGGTCGTCTGAACGGAGCAGAAATCGCACGTACAGAATGGTACCGTGAAGGTCGTGTGCCTTTACATACATTACGTGCTGACATCGACTATGGTACAGCGGAAGCTAAAACGACTTACGGTATCATCGGTGTCAAAGTTTGGATTTTTAAAGGTGAAGTTTTTGACACAAATGCTCAAAACACACCTGCAGCTGAAAAATAAGGTTATAACCAATGTTACAGCCAAAAAGAACGAAATTTAGAAAGCAGCAGAAGCTGCGCAATAGAGGTCTTGCCCACCGTGGAGCAAAAGTTAGCTTCGGTGAGTTTGGTTTAAAATCTCTTGAGCGTGGACGTATTACAGCGCGTCAGATTGAGGCTGCTCGTAGAGCAATGACTCGTCACATTAAACGTGGCGGTAAAATCTGGATTCGCGTATTTCCTGACAAACCAATTTCCAGCAAACCGTTGGAAGTTCGTCAAGGTAAAGGTAAGGGTAACGTAGAATACTGGGTAGCAAATGTGCAACCAGGTCGTATGCTCTATGAAATGGAAGGTGTGTCTGAAGAGATTGCACGTGAAGCATTCCGTCTGGCAGCAGCAAAACTTCCCGTTAAAACCACATTTGTAACGCGGGCGATACTGTAATGAAAGCAAGCGAAATTAGACAAAAGACAACTGAAGATCTAGTGAAAGAACTAGGTGAGTTGCATAAAGAGCAGTTTAATCTGCGTATGCAGAATGCAACTGGGCAATTAACACGTAACAGTGAATTACAACGTGTACGTAGAGATATTGCTCGCATTAAGACTGTATTGAACGAAAAGAGATAGGGCACGGAAATGAGTGATCAGCAAAGTACAGCACGTTCGTTAACCGGTCGTGTCATTAGTGACAAGATGGACAAAACAATTACCGTTCTGATCGAACGTAGAGTTGCCCATCCGATCTATAAAAAATATGTAAGACGTTCTACCAAGTTACATGTTCATGATGAAAATAATGAATGTAACATTGGTGATACCGTCAGTGTTGCCTCAACTCGCCCACAGTCTAAGACAAAGTGCTGGAAGTTGGTCGAAATCATCGATCGTGCGAAATAAAGCAACTATTCAGTTTGGAGTTTAGACCATGATTCAAATGCAAAGTAGTCTGGAAGTCGCTGATAATAGCGGTGCCAGACGAGTAGAATGTATCAAAGTGTTGGGCGGTTCGCATAAACGCTACGCAGGTATCGGTGATGTCATTAAAGTGACAATCAAAGAAGCTGCCCCTCGCGGTAAGGTTAAGAAAGGTACTGTTCATAACGCAGTTATCGTAAGAACACGTAAAGGTGTTCGTCGTCCAGATGGTTCAGTAATTCGTTTTGACGAAAATGCTGCAGTACTTCTGAACGCGGCTCAGCAGCCAATCGGTACGCGTATTTTTGGACCAGTTACACGTGAACTACGTGGTGAAAAGTTCATGAAGATTATTTCTCTGGCACCAGAAGTACTATAAAGGAGCGCTGAGATGGAAAGATTGAAAAAAGGCGATCAAGTTGTTGTATTAACAGGCAAAGATCGTGGTAAACAAGGCGAAATCTTAAGCCGTATTGAGAAAGATGGAAAAGTTAAGTTTGTCGTACAAGGCATTAACTTAGTCAAAAAACATCAAAAACCCAATCCGGCTCTAGGTCGCACAGGTGGCATTTTAGAAAAAGAAATGCCGATTGATGGGTCGAATCTGGCTTTATTAAACCCTGCTACTGGCAAGGGCGATAAAGTAGGATTTAAAGTGCTGGAAGATGGAAAAAAAGTCCGCTTCTTCAAATCAAATGGCGAAGTTGTAAGCGCTTGAGCTTCGTATTAGGTAAAACACAGTGAGCAGATTAAAAGATTATTATCGTGAAACAGTAGTTAAACAGTTACAAGACGAGTTTAGCTATAAGTCAGTAATGGAAGTGCCGCGCATCACAAAAATCACTCTGAATATGGGTGTTGGTGAAGCATTAACTGATAAGAAAGTGCTTGAGAATGCAATGGCTGACATGGAAAAAATTGCCGGTCAAAAGCCAGTTGTTACAAAAGCAAAGAAATCAGTTGCAGGCTTTAAAGTACGTGAAGGCTGGCCGATCGGATGTAAAGTGACATTACGTGCTGACCGCATGTATGACTTTCTTGACCGTCTGATTACCATTTCAATTCCTCGTATCAGAGATTTTCGTGGTTTAAATCCGAAGTCTTTTGATGGTCAGGGAAACTATAGTATGGGGATTAAAGAGCAAATTATCTTCCCAGAAATTGAATATGACAGAATCGATAAATTACGTGGTATGGATGTGACCATCACAACAACAGCAAAAAATGCTGAAGAATCACGTGCTTTGTTAACTGCATTCAAGTTTCCATTTAGAAAATAAACAAGGTTGGATGGTAAAAGATTATGGCTAAACGTTGCATGATTAATCGCGAAATCAAAAGAGCGAAACTGGTTGAAAAATACGCTGCAAAACGTGCGGAATTAAAGAAACAAATGTTGGATATGTCTCTACCTGCTGAACAACGTGAAGCAGCGGCAACAAAGTTCCACGCGCTTCCACGTAATTCAAGTCCTGTACGCATGAGAAATCGTTGTGAATTAACGGGTAGACCACACGGTTATTACCGTAAATTTGGTTTGTCCAGAAATAAGCTGCGCGAGCATGCAATGAAGGGCGATATCCCTGGTTTGGTAATGGCTAGTTGGTAATTACCAACCTGATTAGTGGAGCTATATAAATGAGTATGACAGATCCTATTGCTGATATGCTGACTCGCATTCGTAATGCACAGCAAGCAAACAAAGTCGATGTGAAAATGCCTTCATCTAAGGTAAAGATTAGCATTGCAAAAGTACTAGAAGATGAAGGTTACATCTCATCATTCAATGTGAGTGATGTAGAAGGTAAATCAATCTTGACAGTCACTCTTAAATATTTTGAGGGTAAACCTGTAATCGCTGAAATTAACCGTGTTAGTCGTCCTGGTTTGCGTGTATACAAATCAGCTGATGAATTGCCACGTGTCGTTGGTGGTTTAGGTGTTGCTATCGTGTCTACATCTAAAGGTGTAATGGCTGACCGTAAAGCTCGCGCCTTAGGTCAAGGCGGCGAAGTTTTGTGCGCTGTTAGCTAAGCCTTTATTTATTGGAGATTGTAAAATGTCACGTATTGCAAATGCACCAGTACAAATTCCGGCAGGCGTAGAAATTTCACTGAGTGATACAGAAGTTACGGTTAAAGGTTCAAAAGGAACATTAACACGTAATATTCACCCTGATGTTAGCGTCAGCCAAGAAGATTCAGCTTTGAAATTTGCAGCAAATGTTAATTCACAAGCTGCAGTTGCTTTAGCTGGTACAACCCGCGCATTACTCAATAACATGGTTATTGGCGTTACAGAAGGCTTTGTTAAGAAGCTGACTCTGGTCGGTGTTGGTTACCGTGCTAAAGCTCAAGGCAACAAATTAGATCTAACCCTAGGCTTTTCTCACCCTGTTCAATACGAAGTACCAGAAGGTATTAGTGTTGAAACTCCAAGTCAGACAGAAATCGTTGTCTCGGGTGCTGATAAGCAAGCTGTTGGTCAGGTTGCAGCAGAAATTCGCGCATACCGTTCACCTGAACCTTATAAAGGTAAAGGTGTACGTTATTCTGACGAACATGTTGCTCGTAAAGAAGCTAAGAAAAAGTAAATAGGCTGAAAAATGGATAAGAAAATTTCACGTTTACGTAGAGCGGCTAGAGCGCGTGCAAAGCTGAGAGAGTTAGAAGTATATAGACTAACTGTTCACAGAACGCCTCGCCATATCTACGCACAAGTTCTGACTCATGACAGTTCTAAAGTTATCGCTACTGCATCGACTTTAGATGCTGAAGTGAAAAAAGACCTTAAAGCTACAGGCAATATTGATGCAGCAACAGCTGTAGGTAAAGCTATTGCAGAGCGTGCTGCTAAGCAAGGTGTTACTGAAGTCGCTTTCGATCGTTCAGGTTTTAGATACCATGGTCGTGTAAAAGCATTAGCTGATGCAGCCCGTGAAAACGGCCTTCAGTTCTAATTTAAAAGGTAATTAACATGGCTCAGAATGATCAAAGACAAGCCAATAACTCTGATGGCTTAATTGAAAAATTAGTTGGTATTCGTCGCGTTGCTAAAGTTGTAAAAGGCGGTCGCGTATTTGGTTTCTCTGCTTTGACTGTTGTCGGTGATGGAAACGGCCGCGTTGGTTTCGGCCAAGGTAAAGCTCGTGAAGTGCCTGTCGCAATCCAAAAAGCAATGGATGAAGCTCGCAAAAACATGAAAACTGTTGCTCTGAAAGGCGATACACTGCAGCACGCAGTTAAATCTAGTCATGGTGCAGCAAAAGTATTCATGCAACCTGCATCTGAAGGTACGGGTGTTATTGCCGGTGGTGCGATGCGTGCAGTATTCGATGCCGTAGGTGTACATAACGTATTGGCTAAGTCAAATGGATCAACTAACCCACTTAATGTTGTTCGTGCAACAATTAAAGGGTTAACTGATATGAATAATCCTGAAGCAATTGCTGCCAAACGTGGTAAGACAGTTGAAGAGATTACGGAATAATAAAGATGTCATCACAAGCTAAATTGAAAGTCACCTTGGTGAAAAGTACCATTGGTCGTCTAGCAAAACATAAAGCATGTGTATCTGGTTTAGGTCTTAGAAAAACTGGAAGCAGTGCCATCGTGCTGGATACACCTGAAAATCGAGGCATGATCAATCATGTATCGTATTTATTAAAGGTTGAGGAAGTTTAAGATGAACCTAAATACACTTGCTCCTGCTGAAGGTGAAAAAAAATCAGCAAAACGTGTTGGACGTGGTATAGGATCTGGTTTAGGCAAAACCTGTGGCCGTGGTCACAAAGGTCAGAAATCACGCTCTGGTGGATTTCATAAAAGAGGTTTTGAAGGCGGTCAGATGCCTTTACAACGTCGACTGCCTAAAGTGGGTTTCAGTTCGCGTGTAGGTCGTACAACTGCTCAGATTCGTTTAGACGATCTGAAAAAAGTTACGGCAGATACAATCGATTTGTTAGCACTGAAATCTGCTGGACTCGTCCCAGAAAACACATTGCGTGTGAAAGTCATTAACTCAGGTGAAGTTAAATCTGCAGTTAGTTTGAAAGGCATTGTTGCAACCGCAGGCGCAAAAAGTGCGATTGAGGCTGCAGGCGGAAAAGTCGAAGAGTAATATAAGTGGAAAAAAACAGACAACAAGCTGCTGCAGCTATGCTCGGAAGCGGTAAGTTTGGCGAGTTAAAAAGTCGCCTGCTTTTCGTTTTGGGAGCATTAATCGTTTACCGTATGGGAACATTTATGCCTGTTCCAGGTATAGATCCGGCGGCATTAGCGATCATGTTTGAACAGCAAAAAGGAACCATCTTAGACATGTTTAACATGTTTTCAGGTGGTGCCTTGCAGCGTTTGTCTGTTTTTGCCCTCGGTATCATGCCATACATCTCTGCATCGATTATCATGCAGCTTTTAACAGTTGTTCATCCGAAACTTGAACAACTGAAAAAAGAAGGTGCGGCTGGTAAACGTAAGATTACTCAATATACACGTTACGGCACACTTGTTTTAGCTACCTTCCAGGCACTTGGTATCGCAATAGCATTGGAATCACAAAGTGCTTCAGGCGTTAATGTCGTTATCGACCCTGGTTTTGTGTTTCGTATAACTGCCGTGATTACACTGGTGACGGGAACAATGTTCCTGATGTGGCTTGGCGAGCAGATTACTGAGCGTGGCATTGGTAATGGTATTTCACTGATTATCTTTGCAGGTATTGTAGCTGGTTTACCCGCAGCGGTAGGCGGCACATTAGAATTGGCAAGAACTGGACAACTTCACGCTTTCTTAGTAATTGCTCTGATTTTCTTGGCATTGGCTGTTACTGCGTTTGTTGTTTTTGTCGAAAGAGCACAGCGTCGTATACCTGTACATTACGCAAAACGTCAGCAAGGCAGAAAAATGATTGCTGGTCAGGTAACGCATCTCCCATTGAAATTGAACATGGCAGGTGTAATACCCCCAATTTTTGCTTCAAGTATCATACTGTTTCCTGCTACAATAGCCGGCTGGTTTGGCTCGACTGATGGTATGGGCTGGTTGAAGGATATATCAACACTGATGTCTCCTGGTCAACCTATGTATGTTATGGCTTATGCTGTAGCGATTGTTTTCTTCTGTTTCTTCTACACTGCCTTAGTGTTTAATCCTAAAGAAACGGCAGAGAACTTACAGAAGTCTGGCGCTTTTATTCCTGGTATTCGTCCAGGCGAGCAGACAGCGAGATATATCGACACAGTGATGGGGCGTTTAACCCTTGCTGGTGCCATATATATTACTGCGGTGTGTTTGCTGCCAGAGTTTCTGATTTTATATTGGAGTGTGCCTTTCTATTTTGGTGGTACATCTCTGCTGATTATCGTTGTCGTGGTGATGGATTTTGTTTCTCAAGTCCAGTCTCACATGATGTCTCAGCAGTATGAAAGTTTGATGAGAAAGTCAAATAAAAATAATGGTGGGATGTCTGGCTTTTTAGGCTAGAACCACGAACAAGGTTTGCTGGAGAAAAAACATGAAAGTTCAGGCGTCAGTTAAAAAGATTTGTCGCAATTGTAAAATTGTAAAAAGAAATGGTGTTTTACGAGTTATTTGTTCAGAAGCTCGTCATAAACAGCGCCAAGGTTAATTGGCGAATATCTTTAGTTAGTTGTTGAACAAAACAATTGTATGTTACAATTCAATGTTCACTCCTGAGGAATTTAGGGTAAATCAATGGCTCGTATAGCTGGTATTAATGTTCCTGTGCAGAAGCACACTGTAATTGCTTTAACATCAATTTACGGTATCGGACGCACACGTGCTCAATCAATCTGTGAAGCTGCTGGAATTGCTCCAGACACGAAAGTAAGAGATTTGTCTGAGCAGGAAGTTGAAGTGCTTCGTACCGAAGTTGCAAAATTCACTGTAGAAGGTGATTTACGTCGTGAAGTATCTATGGATATCAAACGGTTGAAAGACCTTGGTTGTTTCCGTGGTGTTCGCCACCGTAGAGGTCTTCCGGTTCGCGGCCAAAGAACTAAAACAAATGCAAGGACTCGTAAAGGTCCTCGCCGTATGGTTAAGTAAGGATAAACGATGGCAAATTCATCAGCACGACAACGTAAACGTGTAAAAAAGAATGTTGTTGATGGCGTAGCACACGTGCACGCTTCTTTTAACAACACAATCGTTACTATAACGGATCGTCAAGGTAATGCCTTGTCATGGGCAACATCTGGTGGTTGTGGTTTCCGCGGTTCACGTAAAAGCACTCCTTTCGCAGCTCAGGTTGCTGCTGAAAAAGCAGGAGAAGTTGCTAAAGAATTTGGTATGAAGAACCTTGATGTTGAAATCAAAGGTCCTGGCCCAGGTCGTGAGTCAGCTGTAAGAGCTCTGAATAATTTAGGTTTTAAAATTACTAATATTTCAGACGTTACACCTATTCCTCACAACGGTTGCCGTCCACCTAAGCGTCGCCGCGTTTAATAGATTTCGGAGTAATACATAATGGGAAAATATCGTGGCCCAACTTGTAAATTAAGCCGTAGAGAAGGTACGGATCTGTTCCTAAAGAGCAGAGGCAACCCAATCGAAAGTAAATGCAAGATTGAAACAAAACCAGGTCAACATGGCGCTCGTAGAGGTCGTGATTCAGACTACGCACTACAGCTTCGTGCTAAACAACGTATTCGTCGTATTTATGGTGTTTTAGAAAAACAATTCCGTAACTACTACAAATCAGCAGATCAAAAGAAAGGTGCTACAGGTGTCAATCTGTTAAGCATGCTAGAACAACGTTTAGATAATGTTGTATATAGAATGGGATTTTCTGGTACGCGTGCAGAGGCAAGACAGCTTGTTTCACACAAAGCTATTTTGGTTAACGGAAAAGCGACCAATATCCCTTCTTATCAAGTAAAAGAAGGCGATGTCGTCGAAATCCGTGAAAAAGCTAAAAAGCAAGAGCGTATTGCAAACGCAATGTCTGTTGCAGAACAATTAGGTTTTCCTGAGTGGGTTGAAGTTAATACAAAAGCATTTTCTGGTACGTTTAAACGTTTACCAGAACGTGATGAGCTTCCAGCCGAATTATCAGAAAACTTGGTTGTAGAGCTTTACTCGAAATAATCATAACTAAACTTCAATAGAAGTTTACTAGAGGAATTTGCATGACGACTTACACGAGTCAATTTCTAAAACCAAGGATTGTTGATATCCAAAAGTTTAGTGATACGCGTACACGTCTTGTACTTGAGCCGTTAGAGCGTGGCTTTGGTCATACTTTAGGTAATGCACTGCGCAGAATTTTATTGTCTTCAATGGAAGGCGCCGCAGTTGTTGAAGCCCAGATTGATGGCGTTGTACATGAGTACTCGGCTATTGATGGCGTTCAAGAAGATGTTTTAGATATTCTTCTTAACATGAAAGGCATTGCGGTCAAGCTTCATGAAGGTAATGAAGTCGTTTTGACTCTTAATAAAGAGGGTGTTGGCCCTGTTACGGCAGCTGATATTCAGTTACCGCATAATGTCGAGATTGTAAATCCTGAACATGTGATTGCAAATCTGACTGGTGGTAGCCTTTCTATTACCTTTAAAGTAACAAAAGGCCGTGGCTACTCTGCAGCAAATACTCGTAATGTGGGTGAAGAAGAAGACCGTGCTATCGGTCAACTGTATCTAGACGCATCATTCAGTCCTGTACGTCTTGTTACTTACAGTGTAGAAAGTGCGCGTGTTGAAAACCGCACGGACTTAGATAAGCTGATCATTGATGTTGAAACTGATGGTACGCTTGAAGCTGAAGACAGTATTAAATATGCTGCAACTATCTTAAGCGATCAGTTGACTTCATTCGTTGACTTTACTGTCATTGAAGAAAGTGTTTCTGAACCAAAACAACCTGCAGTTGATCCAGCATTATTGCAAGCAATTGATGATCTTGATTTGACTGTCAGATCTGCTAACTGTTTAAAAGCAGAAAATATTTATTATGTAGGTGACTTAATTCAGCGTACAGAAATGGAATTGCTGAAAACGCCGAACTTAGGTAAAAAGTCATTTACGGAAATTAAAGAAGTATTGGCTTCAAAAGGTTTGTCATTAGGCATGCACTTAGATAACTGGCCACCTGCTTCTTTAGAGCAAAAATAATACTGAAGTAATTCAGCATAAAAGAATAGGGTAACAACAATGCGTCATCGTAATTCTGGTCGTAAATTAAATCGTAACAGCAGCCACAGAAAGGCTATGTTCAAAAACATGGCTACATCTTTGTTTGAACACGAAATCATTCGTACCACTTTGCCTAAGGCTAAAGAGTTACGTGGTGTCGTTGAGCCTCTGATT
>NZ_AFIG01000001.1:830000-2266798 GCF_000214595.1 Methylophaga thalassica MP
ACTATTTCTCTTTACGTGATACATACTGGATAGCTTATTTATAAAGTAAGTTACTCAGTGTTTATACACTGCTCTTTAACAAAACGGAAAGAAGTAACAAGGCAGAATGAAATACTGTAGTGATACAGCGTGACATTCTAAGTAAAGAAAAACTTATGTCGCAATAAGATAGACAATATGACTTCAAGTTAATTTGGGGTTATATGGTCAAGTGAATAAGCGCACATGGTGGATGCCTTGGCGATAAGAGGCGAAGAAGGACGTAGAAATCTGCGATAAGCGTTGGCGAGTTGATAAACGAGCTGTGACCCAACGATCTCCGAATGGGGCAACCCACTTACTTTTAGTAAGTATCCTTAAGTGAATACATAGCTTAAGGAGGCGAACCCGGCGAACTGAAACATCTAAGTAGCCGGAGGAAAAGAAATCAACCGAGATTTCCCTAGTAGCGGCGAGCGAACGGGAAACAGCCTGCAAGTGATAATTAACGTATTAGTGGAATAGTCTGGAAAGGCTAGCGATACAGGGTGATAGCCCCGTACATGAAAATGCGTTAATGGTACTAGGCTTGCGACAAGTAGGGCGGGGCACGAGAAACCTTGTCTGAACATGGGGGGACCATCCTCCAAGGCTAAATACTCCTTATCGACCGATAGTGAACCAGTACCGTGAGGGAAAGGCGAAAAGAACCCCGTTGAGGGGAGTGAAATAGAACCTGAAACCGTGTGCGTACAAGCAGTAGGAGCAGACTTGTTCTGTGACTGCGTACCTTTTGTATAATGGGTCAGCGACTTAATTTATGTAGCGAGCTTAACCGAATAGGGGAGGCGCAGGGAAACCGAGTCTTAATAGGGCGACTAGTTGCATGGATTAGACCCGAAACCTGGCGATCTATCCATGGTCAGGATGAAGGTTGGGTAACACTAACTGGAGGTCCGAACTCACGTATGTTGAAAAATGCGGAGATGAACTGTGGATCGGAGTGAAAGGCTAATCAAGCCAGGAGATAGCTGGTTCTCCTCGAAAGCTATTTAGGTAGCGCCTCGTATCTCACTCTCGGGGGTAGAGCACTGTTTGGGCTAGGGGGTCATCCCGACTTACCAACCCCATGCAAACTCCGAATACCGAGAAGTGCAATTACGGGAGACAGACGGCGGGTGATAACGTCCGTCGTCAAAAGGGAAACAACCCAGACCATCAGCTAAGGTCCCAAAATTATGGCTCAGTGGAAAACGATGTGGGAAGGCCCAGACAGCTAGGAGGTTGGCTTAGAAGCAGCCACCCTTTAAAGAAAGCGTAATAGCTCACTAGTCGAGTCGGCCTGCGCGGAAGATGTACCGGGGCTTAAGCCATATACCGAAGCTATGGATGCGTGTTTACACGCATGGTAGAGGAGCGTTGTGTAAGTCTGTGAAGGTGTGTTGAGAAGCATGCTGGAGATATCACAAGTGCGAATGCTGACATGAGTAACGATAAAGGGGGTGAGAGGCCCCCTCGCCGAAAATCCAAGGTTTCCTGCTCAACGTTAATCGGAGCAGGGTGAGTCGGCCCCTAAGGCGAGGCAGAAATGCGTAGTCGATGGGAAACAGGTTAATATTCCTGTACTTGTTATTACTGCGATGGGATGACGGAGAAGGTTAGGTCAGCCAACTGTTGGATATGTTGGTTTAACTGCGTAGGCGTGCTGAATAGGAAAATCCGTTTGGCTAAGCTGAGACAGGACGACGAGTGCCATTAGGCGCGAAGTGATTGATACCCTGCTTCCAGGAAAAGTCTCTAAGCTTCAGGTAATAACAAACCGTACCCCAAACCGACACAGGTGGATGGGATGAGAATTCTAAGGCGCTTGAGAGAACTCTGGTGAAGGAACTAGGCAAAATAGCACCGTAACTTCGGGAGAAGGTGTGCCCCTGTTAGGTGAAGTGACTTGCTCACGGAGCTGAAGGGGGTTGCAATGACCAGGTGGCTGCGACTGTTTATTAAAAACACAGCACTCTGCAAACTCGAAAGAGGACGTATAGGGTGTGACGCCTGCCCGGTGCTGGAAGGTTAATTGATGATGTTAGTTTAGGCGAAGCATTTGATCGAAGCCCCAGTAAACGGCGGCCGTAACTATAACGGTCCTAAGGTAGCGAAATTCCTTGTCGGGTAAGTTCCGACCTGCACGAATGGCGTAACGATGGCCACACTGTCTCCACCAGAGACTCAGTGAAATTGAAATTGCGGTTAAGATGCCGTATACCCGCGGCTAGACGGAAAGACCCCGTGAACCTTTACTACAGCTTTGCACTGAACTTTGAACCTACTTGTGTAGGATAGGTGGGAGACGTAGAAGCGATGACGCTAGTTATCGTGGAGTCGTCCTTGAAATACCACCCTGGTATGTTTGGAGTTCTAACCTACGCCCATTATCTGGGCGAGGGACAGTGTATGGTGGGTAGTTTGACTGGGGCGGTCTCCTCCCAAATTGTAACGGAGGAGCACGAAGGTACACTAAGCATGGTCGGACATCATGCGGTTAGTGCAATGGCAAAAGTGTGCTTGACTGCGAGACAGACACGTCGAGCAGGTACGAAAGTAGGTCATAGTGATCCGGTGGTTCTGAATGGAAGGGCCATCGCTCAACGGATAAAAGGTACTCCGGGGATAACAGGCTGATACCGCCCAAGAGTTCACATCGACGGCGGTGTTTGGCACCTCGATGTCGGCTCATCACATCCTGGGGCTGTAGCCGGTCCCAAGGGTATGGCTGTTCGCCATTTAAAGTGGTACGCGAGCTGGGTTTAGAACGTCGTGAGACAGTTCGGTCCCTATCTGCCGTGGGCGTTTGAGAATTGAGAGGAGCTGCTCCTAGTACGAGAGGACCGGAGTGGACGTACCCCTGGTGTTCGGGTTGTTGTGCCAACAGCATTGCCCGGTAGCTATGTACGGACGGGATAACCGCTGAAAGCATCTAAGCGGGAAGCCCCCCTCAAGATAAGTTCTCACTGGGATTTAATCCCCTGAAGGGCCGTGGAAGACTACCACGTTGATAGGCTGGGTGTGGAAGTGCAGTAATGTATGGAGCTAACCAGTACTAATTGCCCGTGAGGCTTGACCATATAACCCCAAGGGAACTTGGGGAGTTGCGAATTCTTTACGCAATATCTTGTTACCGATTTCCGAGAGTCAGTATTGAACTGACTATGCCAGTTATGCCTGGCGGCCATAGCGAGTTGGCACCACCTGATCCCATCCCGAACTCAGAAGTGAAACGACTTAGCGCCGATGATAGTGTGGGAGTTCCCATGTGAAAGTAGGTCACTGCCAGGCTTTATCTACAAGAAAAGCCCATCCAAACGGATGGGCTTTTTTTTATGTCTCACTGTTTTATATTAACCTGCCTGTGCTGGGCAACACACACCCTGTGACATATTTATCTGGAACAAAAGTTGAGATCGAAGGTGTCTGCAGAGCTGAGCTCATAACTGGGCTTGGTCAAATAGGTCACTTTATAACGGTACGAAACCATTACAAGAACCTAATTCAAAGGAGTTGGATATTCTGTCTTAAAACATTACATGGCCGGTATTTGTTGTTTTTAAATGTAGTTAGTTAATATCTATTAATATGTCGAACATTATATTTGTAGATATTTGTATATAAAACTAGACGTCGATGTTTATTACTGTTATTCTTGATTCCAGTTTTTAAAACCCCCTCCAAAATTAAGACAATTCAACCCATCAATCGATGTGTTTCAAGGCATTTCTATATCAAAATCCCATTCTTAGGTAATACATGAATCTGACAGAACTGAAAAAGCAGTCAGCTGCTGAATTAATGGAACTCGCTCTCTCCATGAATCTCGAGGGCTTAGCAAGAAACCGAAAGCAAGAACTCATATTTGCGATAGTTAAAGCTCATTCTAAACAGGGTGAAGATGTTATCACTACGGGTGTATTAGAACTGTTACCTGATGGTTTTGGTTTTTTAAGATCACCAGAAGATTCTTATGTTGCTGGTCCCGATGATGTCTATGTATCACCCAGCCAGATTCGACGTTTTCACTTAAGAACCGGCGATACGATTAAAGGCAAGATTCGACCACCGAAAGACAGCGAGCGTTATTTCGCTCTCGTCAAAGTCGAAGAAATCAATTACGAAAAACCTGATAAGTCCCGCAATAAAGTCCCTTTTGAAAATTTAACACCATTATTTCCGAACGAGCGTTTCACATTAGAGCGCGGTAACGGCAGTACTGAAGATCTCACAGCACGTGTGATCGATCTGGCATCACCGCTGGGTAAAGGACAACGTGGTCTTATCGTCGCTCCACCAAAATCGGGTAAGACTATGATTATGCAATCTATTGCACAATCTATCGCCTCAAATTATCCCGATAGTGACTTAATTGTTTTATTGATTGATGAACGACCAGAAGAAGTGACTGAAATGCAGCGCTCTGTTCGTGGTGAAGTGGTTTCAAGTACTTTCGATGAACCTGCAACACGTCATGTTCAAGTTGCTGAAATGGTTATTGAAAAAGCCAAACGTCTGGTTGAACATAAACATGATGTCGTTATCCTGCTTGATTCAATTACACGTCTAGCAAGAGCCTACAATACTGTGGCGCCATCGTCAGGTAAAGTTCTGACGGGTGGTGTTGATGCCAATGCGCTGCAAAGACCTAAACGCTTTTTCGGTGCCGCTAGAAATATTGAAGAGGGTGGCAGTCTGACAATTATTGCCACTGCTCTGATAGAAACTGGTTCACGTATGGATGAAGTCATTTTCGAAGAGTTTAAAGGTACAGGTAATATGGAAGTATTACTTGAGCGTAAATTGGCAGATCGTCGTATGTACCCAGCTATTAATGTTACCCGTTCAGGTACGCGTCGCGAAGAGTTACTCACAACCGAAGAAGATCTACAAAAGCTTTGGATTCTGAGAAAGATCATCGCTCAAATGGAACCGGTAGAAGCAATGGAATTCTTAATGGATAGACTTAAATCAACAAAAACAAATGTTGAATTTTTTGACTCTATGAAACAGGGGTAATTACGCTCTGTGCTTCCACCTGCCATATTCATTATGGGGCCTACTGCAGCGGGAAAAACTGACCTTGCTATAGAACTTGCTAGAAAATATCCAGTTGAGATTATCAGTGTAGACTCAGCTCTTGTCTATAAAGAGATGGATATTGGGACAGCAAAACCAAGTCCAGAGATATTAAAAAAATATCATCATTTTTTGGTTGATATTATAGAGCCATCCGAGACTTATTCTGCAGGCCAGTTCAGAGATGATGCACTTCGTCTTATGGCTGAAATTACTTCACGTGGTAAGGTGCCATTACTAGTTGGTGGCACAATGCTGTATTTCAGAGCGCTTCAGTATGGCATTGCCGATCTGCCACCAGCGGATAGTCTGATCAGAGAAAAACTAGACTCTGAAATGCGACAGCTAGGGCGTGAAGCTTTGCACGATAGATTGAAACAAATCGACCCTGTTTCTGCCGAGCGGATACATATTAACGATCCGCAACGATTACAACGAGCACTTGAAGTTTATGAGTTAACGGGTAAAACATTGACTGAGTTAACACATAACAAACATGATGGCTTGCCTTACGATGTAACAAAAGTCATCATTTCTCCATTTGATAGGTCAGTACTTCATAAACGAATAGCCGATCGTTATCAGAAGATGGTAGCTAACGGATTTATTGACGAAGTAAAGAAATTGTATCGACGCGACGACTGTCATATGAACTTACCGTCAATCCGTGCGGTCGGTTATCGTCAGGCCTGGTCTTATTTAGATGGAGATTACGATTACGATGAGTTTATATACCGCGCTATTGTAGCTACACGTCAGATGGCTAAACGACAACTGACATGGTTACGCGCTCAAAATGATGGCGTATGGTTTGATAGTAGTGATGGATTGCCTGTTAATGAAGTCAATCAATATCTTCTTGAGCAGGTTCCACAGTTGATGAATAATGCTTGACGATTCTGTTAAGGCTTTTAGAATGAGTCATTCAGGCAGTTTAAAATAATAACAATATATGGAGTGAATGATGGCAAAAGCACAGACTCTTCAAGATCCTTTCTTGAACGCTTTACGGAAAGAAAATATACCTGTTTCTATTTATTTAGTTAACGGCATTAAATTACAAGGTCAGATTGATTCGTTTGATCAGTTTGTCATCTTACTCAAGAACTCAGTCAATCAAATGGTATATAAACATGCTATATCAACGATTGTTCCCGCTCGTAATGTTAATATTAATCATGAAGAATAGGAGCATTTGATTGTTTGAACGGCCGGATATTCAAACAGCTTTTGATGATTCATCAGAAAAAGAAGCTGTTGTCTTGGTTCATCTGAATTTCAATGATCCTGACTATGAAGACTCTCAACAAGAGTTTATTGAACTAGTTGGGTCAACAGGTGCAAAGATTGCTGCAATAATTCAGGGTAAGCGTCATCGTCCTGATCCCAAGTTCTTTGCTGGCAGTGGTAAGGTTGATGAGATTGCGGAGAATGTCATGGCATCTCATGCTGCCTTAGTCATTTTCAATCACGAACTATCACCAAGTCAGGAACGTAATCTTGAGCAACAATTAAAATGTCGGGTATTAGGCCGTACCGGGTTAATTCTTGATATCTTTGCTCGAAGAGCTCGCTCTCATGAAGGTAAGTTACAGGTTGAACTCGCTCAGCTTCAACACTTGTCAACAAGATTGGTGCGAGGCTGGACTCACCTTGAAAGACAAAAAGGCGGGATTGGTTTGCGTGGACCTGGTGAAACTCAGTTAGAAACGGATCGTCGTTTATTGGGACAGCGAATAAAGTCACTAAAAAAACGATTAGGAAAAGTCCAATCTCAGCGTGAGCAAGGACGGCGTTCACGGCAACGTGGAGGTGTACCTGTTGTCTCCCTTGTTGGTTACACAAACGTTGGAAAATCGACATTATTTAACAAAATAACATCTGCAAAAGTCTATGCTGATGACAGGTTATTTGCGACGCTTGATCCTACTCTGCGTCGTGTTAAATTACATGATACACAACTCCTTATCTTGGCTGATACGGTTGGATTTATCCGTGATCTGCCCCATGATCTTGTCGAGTCTTTCCGCTCAACTCTGGAAGAAACCCGTGATGCTGAGTTATTACTTCACGTAGTTGATTGTGGTGCAAATGATCGTGATGACCTAATTCACCACGTAAATGAAGTCTTAAAACAAATCGATGCGGATGAAGTGCGGCAGTTAATTGTCTATAACAAAATAGACAATGTTGAGGATATTTCACCGCGAATTGAAAGAGATGATGAGGGAAATATTGATCGCATCTGGTTATCTGCAAAAACCGGAGAAGGATTAGAACTGCTGCGAGAAGCATTAAAAGAATATTTCCCAGAAGAATCATTTTCAGAATATGTTGAAGCTTAGATACGGTTTTGGTTGCTTATCATTACCATGTCCGTAAAATAGGCTTGTTTGAAGTAAATTCTCTGTTTTATCAATTTGGAGAGCTACATGGCTTGGAATGAACCCGGAAACGGTGATAAAGACCCGTGGGGTAATCGTGGCAATGATGGGCCACCTGATTTAGACGAAGTTATCCGAAATATGCAACGCAAATTAGGCGGCATTTTTGGTGGTAACGGAAACAATACCAATGGGAATAATTCTTCAGGCCGAGGTGGTTTTTTCGGTTTTGGATTAATTGCAGTCATCGCCGTATTAGTTTGGCTTGCATCTGGTATCTATATTGTAGATCCGGCTGAGCGCGGTGTTGTTCTGCGGTTTGGGCAATATTCAACGACAACATTGCCTGGTCCTCACTGGCACTTGCCTAGTCCAATTGAGAAAGTTGAAGTGGTGAATGTTGAAGAAATTCGTACTGCCGAAATTGGTTATCGCAGTGGCGGAAACCGAGGTGGCGGTACTATCCATTCTGAGTCTTTAATGTTGACGAAAGATGAAAATATTATTGATTTAAAAATTGCGGTGCAATATCGCGTTCAGGATGCACCTAAATACCTGTTTAATGTTAGAAATCCAGATGTCATTCTTCGTCAGATGATGGAGAGTGCTGTTCGTGAAACAGTAGGTCGTTCTAACATGGACTTCGTTTTAACGGAAGGCCGGAGTGCGATTGCTAATAGCACTGAGCAGTTATTGCAAACGATGCTGGATGCGCATGAGATGGGATTATTAGTCACTAGTGTGAATATGCAGGACGTTCAGCCACCTGAACAAGTACAAGCAGCTTTTGCTGATGTTGTTAAGGCGCGTGAAGATGAAGTACGTCAGAAAAACCAAGCGGAAGCCTACTCAAACGATGTCCTTCCAAAAGCGCGTGGTAGAGCATTTAGAATTGTGCAAGAAGCTGAAGCATACAAAAGTCAAATTATTGCTAAAGCCGAAGGTGATGCGAGTCGCTTCACACAAGTTATGACCGAATATAATAAAGCGCCGGATATTACTTCGGAAAGACTGTATCTCGATACAATGGAGTCGGTTTATTCGAAAAGCCAAAAAGTTATGGTTGACGTGAAAAACGGTGGCAGTAATGTACTGTATCTGCCTCTTGATAGAATGAGTCGACGTGGTAATAACCCAACGCAATTGGATTTGGATAGTTTTAACTATCCTTTCTCAACATCAACGACTACTTCATCTTCTAATAAAAGTTCATCAAGCGATGACGCTCGTAGCAGAGGAGGTCGCTAAATGAGTTCCCGTTTAACATTGATTTTAATTTTGCTTGCTGTTGTCGTCGTAACACTCTCATCATCAATCTTTGTTGTTGATGAGCGGCAAAAAGTGCTGTTATTAAGGTTAGGCCAAATCGAGAAGGCTGATTTTAAGCCTGGTATTCACTTTAAAACGCCTTTTGTCACTGATGTCCGCAAATTCGATGGGCGTGAAATGGCACTTGATGCGCAACCCGCTAGATATCTGACGGGTGAGAAAAAGAATGTGATCGTTGATTCTTTTATCATTTGGCGGATAAATGACGTTGCAACATATTTTAGATCCATGGGGGGGGATGAAGACCGCGCGGCCTCTAGACTTTCTCAAATTATCAAAGATGGCTTAAGAGCCGAGTTTGGTCGCAAAACAATCCAAGAAGTCGTTTCTGGTGATCGTGTTGCAATGGTTCAAGATATTCTGAAAGATGCTAATCGCGTTGCTGAGGGATTTGGTATCTCGATTTCAAATGTCCGTATTAAACGTATCGACTTGCCTGCTGAGGTCAGTTCGTCTGTTTATACCCGTATGGAAGCTGAGCGTGAACGTGTTGCAAAAGAACTACGCTCTCAGGGTGCAGAGGAAGCTGAGAAGATTCGCTCTGATGCTGACCGTCAACGTGCTGTCATCATTGCTGAGGCTAAACGTCAGGCAGAAGAATTACGTGGTGAAGGCGATGCAAAAGCCACTGAAATTTATGCGAAAGCATATGGCAAAAATGAAGAGTTTTATTCTTTATACCGTCGATTATCAGCCTATAAAAACATTTTTAATGCTGATGATATGCTGGTCATCGAACCCAAGGGTGATTTTTTCAAGCGATTCAACGACGCTGAATTACCTGTGAAGTGAACGAAGAACTCATTCATAGTTTATTGATTGCAACGGCATTAGTCTTCATCATTGAGGGCATAATGCCGTTTCTTAATCCAACTATGTTTAAACGCACACTGTTACAAACTGTAAGCATGAGCGATAGACAAGTGCGTCTTATTGGCTTGTTAAGTATGTTTGCAGGTTTGATTTTTTTGTACTGGATAAATTAACTCATAATGACTATCAAAGAGAGTTGGCTGTTACCCGAAGGTATCGATGAGCTGATGCCTCAAGAAGCGGCACAACTTGAGAAAATGCACCGAACCCTGGTTGACTTCATGCGAAGTTGGGGATACCAGTTAGTTGTACCACCACTAGTAGAGTATTTGGATTCTTTACTTACTGGTACCGCTAAAACACTCGACATACAAACCTTCAAGCTGACAGACCAGATGTCTGGAAGAATGTTGGGTATTCGTGCTGATATGACCCCTCAAGTTGCCAGAATTGCTGCACATAAGCTGCGTAATGAAGCTGATATTCTCAGGCTATGTTACATCGGAAGTGTGCTTCACACATTACCAACAGGATTGGACGGTGCCAGGAATCCTATCCAACTTGGTGCTGAAATATACGGGCATGCCGGACCTGAAAGCGATATTGAAAGTATCGAACTGATGGTCACCTTATTAAATGTTTCCGGCGCTGTTTCAAAAATGGCACTGGATATCGGACACGTCGGTGTTTATAGAGGTTTAGCGGAGTTTGCTCAGTTAACGGAGAGTCAGGAACAGGAATTGTTTTCTGCATTACAGCGAAAAGCGTCGGCAGAAATAGACTCATTGCTGCAGGCTTATGACATTAATGCTGATGCAAAACAGATGTTACAAGAATTATCTGAGCTCAATGGTGATCAATCTGTACTAGATCGTGCTAAACAAGTATTAAAGAAAGCACCACAATCAGTTCAGGATGCGTTAACTACGCTTGAGCAAATAGCAAATGCCCTGACGCAAAGACTTCCAGAGATTGCTATTAATTTTGATTTAGCTGAGTTACGCGGCTATCACTATCACACAGGTGTTGTTTTTGCCGCCTACAAGCCTAATTCATCACACGCGATAGCTGCAGGTGGCCGCTATGATGATATCGGCGAAGATTTTGGTTTGGCGCAACCAGCGACGGGTTTCAGTCTTGATCTGAAAAAGTTGGTGACCGAGCTTCCAACGCAAAAACTTCATCAAGAAACAATTGGTGTCCAATGGCTTGAAGATGCCAGTCTTCATGCTGCTGTCAAAACATTACGTGAATCAGGTAAGGTGGTTATCTATCAATTCCCTGGTTCTAAAACTCCAACTACACACACATTGGTAAAACTAGATGGTCACTGGCAAGTGACTGAAACAGGAACACATACTCGTGGCTAAAAATATTGTTGTAATTGGCTCCCAGTGGGGCGATGAAGGTAAAGGTAAATTAGTTGATTTACTGACGGATAATGTTTCCGCTGTTGTTCGTTTTCAAGGTGGCCATAACGCAGGTCATACCTTGGTAATAGATGGCAAAAAAACGGTTTTACACCTTATTCCGTCAGGCATTCTTCGTGAGAACGTTCAATGTTTGATCGGTAATGGTGTCGTCGTTTGTCCAGAAGCTCTTTTAAAAGAAATGAACGAGCTTGAGTCAAATGGCATTCCTGTTCGTGAACGATTGAAAATCAGCGCCG
Source organism: Methylophaga thalassica MP (assembly GCF_000214595.1). GTDB lineage: Bacteria > Pseudomonadota > Gammaproteobacteria > Nitrosococcales > Methylophagaceae > Methylophaga > Methylophaga thalassica. The sequence continues at coordinate 841,296 of NZ_AFIG01000001.1, forward strand.
CTTGTCCTCTCATTCTGCCTTATCACATTGCGCTTGATCAAGCACGTGAACTGCGTTTAGGTAAAGCAGCTATTGGTACGACTGGTCGAGGTATCGGACCAGCATACGAAGACAAAGTGGGTCGCCGAGGTCTGCGTGTTGGTGATTTGATGAATGAAAAAGCCTTTGCTGAGAAGTTAAAGGAAGTCATGGAGTTTCATAATTTCTCGCTGGTTAATTACTATCAGGTTGAGCCGGTAAGTTATGAAAAAGTATTACAAGAAACATTGGCAATGCGTGATGTACTAATCCCGCTTATTGCTGATATCCCAGCGATGCTTCAGGAATATCACAAAGCAGGTGCCAATGTCATGTTTGAAGGTGCACAAGGTGCTCTGCTGGATATTGATCACGGCACATACCCTTATGTGACCTCTTCGAATACAACCGCCGGTGGCAGTGCCACAGGTTCTGGTGTTGGCCCTTGTCACATCGATTATGTCCTGGGTATTACAAAAGCCTATGCAACTCGTGTCGGTGGGGGCCCATTCCCATCTGAGCTTTTTGATGAAACAGGTAAATACCTGGCTGAAAAAGGGATGGAAAAAGGTGCGACAACCGGACGTGATCGCCGTTGTGGTTGGTTAGACATGGTTGCTTTAAATCGTGCTAGCTGGATCAACAGCATAACGGGATTATGTTTGACCAAATTAGACGTGCTTGATGGTATTGAAACGATTCGTCTATGTGTTGCATATCAGAAAGACGGGCAGCCTGTTGATATCTTGCCTTTAAGCGCTGATGAATTTGAAGATTGTGAACCGGTTTACATTGATATGCCGGGTTGGAAAGAGTCTACTTTAGGCATCACTCAATATGATGATTTGCCTGAAAATGCACGTGCGTATATTGAAAAAGTTGAGAGCCTTGCCGGGGTGCCGATTGATATTATTTCAACTGGACCTGACCGCCGAGAAACGATTATCAGACGAGATTTGTTCGAAGTTTAAGCCTAAAAAAAAAGCCCTCAAACGAGGGCTTTTTTTATGATTCCTTGGGCGAAACAGCTGCCATCAGTGCTGAGTAATCGGTGTTGTCCAGTCCCATATCCAGAGCTTTTTGTAAGAGTAACTCAATACCTTTCAATGCACTGGTATCTAAACCTAGCTCATTGGCAACAGACAAGAAAAGACGTGTATCTTTTGCCAGGTGTTTGGTAGGAAAGTTGGGCTCAGAGAAATCTCGCTCAATCATGCGACTTAATTTTTTGTCGAAGGTCGGTGCATAGAGAGCACTATCACGAACAATTTTCATAAATTGTTCTGTCGCAATCCCTTCTTTTTCCACTAAGGCCAGACTTAAGGCAAAACTGGCTGTCAATCCGGCGATTAACTGATTCATGGCTAGTTTGACAGTGGCACCCTGGCCAATATCGCCAATATATTGTGGTTCATGGCCAATTAACTCCAGTAAGGGTAAAGCCGCTTTGTAATCCGTTTTTTTACCCGCAGCCATTAAAATTAGTTTGCCACTGCCAGCTTCTGGCAGGCTTCCTAGTACCGGACATTCAAGATAACGGCCGCCAGTAGCTCGTACCCGCTGCGCAAGATTGCGTGATTCTTCCGGGGCTATTGTGCCCATTTGGATAAGCAGACAATTTTTAAAGGCTGCATCGTCAATATCATCCAGAACCGAGCTAATGGCTTTTGCATCACTTAAGAAAAGCAAACAAATATCACTCTGTTCTACTAATGCTTGCGCAGATGTGGCTACAGCAGCGCCTCTGGCTTTTAGCTCATCGCACTTTTCCAGGCTGCGATTAAAGACCACCAGGGGTTGATTTTCTGCTAATAAGTGATGTGATAAGGCTTGCCCCATCAGGCCTGTTCCAATTAATCCTATTTTCATAAGCTGTGATTTAATCCTTATGCGAATAAAACTGTCACTATGCCATAGATGCCAGCGACGTTGTGAGATAGAATAATGTCCCATTTTACAGTAGATACAGGGGAATACTGTGTACAAGAAAAACATGACCATCGCTGGCTTTGACGATGAAGTGTTCAATGCAATCACTGCGGAAGATAAACGTCAAGAAGATCATATTGAACTGATCGCTTCTGAAAATTATACGAGCCCTCGTGTAATGGAAGCTCAGGGCTCATCTTTAACTAATAAATATGCTGAAGGTTATCCTGGCAAACGTTATTACGGTGGTTGTGAACATGTTGACACAGTAGAAGCCATTGCTATTGAACGCGCTAAAGAGTTATTTGGTGCTGATTATGCCAATGTGCAACCGCATTCTGGTTCACAGGCTAATGCGGCAGTCTATCTTGCCTTGCTACAAACCGGTGACACGATCTTGGGTATGAGTCTGGCCCACGGTGGTCACCTGACACATGGTGCTAAAGTCAGTGCTTCAGGAAAAATCTATAATTCAGTTTCATATGGTTTAAATGCTGAAACTGGCGAAATTGATTATGACGAAGTAGAGCGTTTAGCCAAAGAACACCAGCCCAAAATGGTTGTGGCAGGTTTTTCTGCTTATTCTCGTGTAGTGGATTGGCAGCGTTTCCGTGATATAGCTGATTCTGTGGGCGCTTATTTGTTGGTTGATATGGCTCATGTCGCTGGTCTGGTGGCTGCAGGTTTATATCCTAACCCAGTGCAAATCGCCGATGTCACCACAACAACAACGCATAAAACATTACGTGGTCCACGTGGTGGTTTGATTCTGGCTAAAGCAAATCCTGAGATTGAGAAAAAACTGAACTCAGCTGTATTCCCAGGCTTCCAGGGTGGTCCTTTAATGCATGTGATCGCTGCAAAAGCCATTGCATTTAAAGAAGCGATGTTGCCAGAGTTTAAAACGTATCAGGAACAAGTGATTAAAAATGCACGTGTGATGGCTGACGTGTTTATGACTCGTGGTTATGATGTTGTTTCAAATGGTACTGATGATCACTTATTCTTAGTCAGTTTTATTGAAGCGGGTCTGACTGGTAAAGATGTTGATGCCTGGTTAGGTGCTGCTCATATTACTGTCAACAAAAATGCGGTTCCAAATGATCCACAATCACCTTTTGTGACATCAGGAATTCGTGTTGGTACACCAGCAGTGACTACACGTGGTTTTAAAGAAGAAGAATGTCGCGATCTGGCAAACTGGATGTGTGATGTAATTGATGCGGCAGGCAGTGAGCAAGTTATTAACGATGTTAAGAGCAAAGTTAAGGCTGTTTGTGACCGCTTGCCTGTTTACGCTTAAGCTTCGGAAACCCTATGCGCTGTCCATTTTGTGGTGCAGATGATTCTAAAGTTGTTGATTCTCGACTGTCGGCGGAGGGCGATGCCATCCGTCGACGTCGTATGTGTGTGGAGTGTAATGAGCGCTTCACCACATACGAAACAGCCGAATTAAGTCTGCCTCGTCTAATCAAACGTGATCGCTCTCGTGAGTTATTTGATGAAAATAAATTGCGAGCGGGCTTTATGCGAGCACTGGAAAAAAGACCTGTCAGTATTGATGCGGTTGATAGCGCAGTTAAAACCATTACTCGTCGACTTTGGGCGACAGGGGAACGGGAAGTCGACAGTCGTTTAGTCGGTGACTGGGTAATGGATGCACTTCGTGAGTTAGATGAAGTCGCCTATGTCCGTTTTGCCTCTGTGTATCGAAGTTTCCAGGATGTAAATGCCTTTCGTGAAGAAATTGAACGAATGGAAAATAAATCTGAAGCGGATGATAAAAAATAAACATGTTCATCAGCACTGATATCTTTCACCTAATGATACTCAGCGCACTAAGTCCCGTTATGATGAGCATTAACCATTATTTGTTTCAAATAGAGAGAATAAATCATGGCTTCTGCTGAATTTTATATGGCAAGAGCCATTGAGCTTGCCAAAAACGGACTTTATACCACTGACCCTAATCCTCGTGTTGGCTGTGTCATTGTCAAAGATAATCAGATTGTTGGTGAAGGCTGGCATCAACGAGCTGGCGAAGGTCATGCGGAAGTGAATGCACTGCACCAGGCTGGTGAAAAAGCCAAAGGTGCTGATTGTTACGTTACGCTTGAGCCATGCAGTCATTACGGTCGAACTCCTCCCTGTGCTGATGCCCTAGTTAATGCTGGTGTTAAACGTGTATTTATAGCGATGACCGATCCTAATCCGGTGGTGTCAGGTTCAGGCATACACCGTTTAAGAGAGGCTGGCATCGAAGTGCATACCAAGCTGTTGAGTTCAGAGTCTGAGAAGCTCAATCCCGGTTTTTTGTATCGTATGCGCTATGGTCGTCCATACATTAGAAGTAAAGTCGCGATGAGTCTGGATGGTCGCACAGCGATGGCTTCTGGTGAAAGTAAATGGATAACCGGACCGAAAGCCAGACTCGATGTACAAAAACTACGTGCACGCAGTTCAGCCATCATGACCGGTATCGGTACAATCCTCGCGGATAATCCGCAATTGAATGTGCGTTTTTCACCATCAGATGACAACTGGTATCCTTCTGGACAGAAAGTCAGACAGCCACTCAAAATTGTGGTTGATAGTGAGGGACGACTGCCGGCTGATGCTCAAATTCTTAAAGAAGGTAAAGTGCTGGTAATTACCGCAAAAGATATTGCTGTAGCTGATACGGCTGAATGTCTGGTGCTGCCATCATCTGATAATAATATAGATTTGAATGCATTGATGGCTGTTTTGGCCCAGCGAGAAATAAATGAGTTAATGGTTGAGGCAGGTGGTGTTTTGAATGGTGCCTTATTGAAAGCGGGTTTAATTGATGAGTTAATTATCTACATGGCACCTAAAATTATGGGTGATATGGCTCGCGGCCTGTTTCATTTACCAGATATGGTGTCGATGGCTCAGAATCTTTCTTTAGAAATTGATGATATTCGTGCAGTGGGAAAAGATTGGCGTATCACTGCAAAACCCATATATAGCGAGGAATCTTAATTCATGTTTACCGGTATCATAGCGGCTATTGGTCAGGTTACTTCCGTTACTCCAAGTGGTGGTGATATGAGGCTAAAAGTGGCGACCCAGAAGTTAGATCTGTCTGATGTTTCTCTCGGGGATAGTATTGCGACTAATGGTGTTTGTCTGACAGTGGTTGAGTTGGATGAAGCTCACGTCAGCTTTGATGTGTCCAAAGAAAGCCTTGAGCGTACCGCACTTTCCCAAATTACGGCTGGGTCGTCTGTCAATCTTGAAAAAGCGCTGGCTGTTGGTGACCGCCTTGGTGGACATATGGTTAGCGGCCATGTCGATGGTTTAGGTAAGGTGTTACAACTGACACCATCAGCACGATCTGTTCAGTTTCGTATTGAAGTGCCAGCTAATCTGGAACGTTATGTTGCTGAAAAGGGCTCTATTACCATTGACGGCGTGAGTCTTACTGTCAATCAGGTCGGGCCAGGCTGGTTTGACATCAATATTATTCCTCATACGATGCAGGAAACTATCATTAAAGTATACAACGTTGGCACTATGGTCAATTTAGAAGTTGATTTGATTGCCCGTTATTTAGAACGTTTATTACCTGGCCAGTCGTCAGATTTTGTCAATGAAACACTGTAAAACACGGTTATACATCTAATATGCAACTTAATAGCACTGAAGAGATTATCGAGGATCTGAGACAAGGAAAAATGGTTATCATCATGGATGATGAAGATCGTGAAAATGAGGGTGACCTCATTATGGCCGCAGAAAAAGTGACGCCAGAAGCGATTAATTTTATGGCACGGTTTGGGCGTGGTCTGATTTGTCTGACACTAACGGAAAATCGTTGTCGTGAATTACGTTTGCCTCTGATGGTAAGTGATAACCAGACGCCATACTCAACTAATTTTACGGTGTCAATTGAAGCCGCAGCAGGGGTGACCACCGGTATTTCAGCGGCCGATCGAGCGTTGACCGTGCAAGTCGCCGTTGATCCTGATTCACGCCCAGAAGATTTGGTTCAACCAGGCCATATTTTCCCATTAAAAGCGCAACCGGGTGGCGTGTTAACTCGTGCGGGTCATACGGAAGCAGGTTGCGATTTAGCTCAGCTTGCCGGATTGTCTCCAGCGGCAGTGATTGTCGAAATCTTAAATGATGATGGCAGTATGGCCAGACGTCCGGACTTAGAGACTTTTGCCCAAACACATAATCTGAAAATCGGTACGATTGCTGACCTGATAAGTTATCGACTCGAAAATGAAATGACCGTAGAAAAGTTATCTCAATGTCAGTTTCCTACAGAATACGGCGACTTCCAGCTTTTCAGCTTTCAGGACTCAGTCAACTCACAAGTGCATCTGGCGTTGACGTATGGTGATATTCAACCTGATGAGGAAACTATCGTACGTGTACATATGGCCGATCCACTCAGTGATATTCTAGGTTCAGTAAGAGAGCCCTCACATTGGCCAGTCCCACAAGTACTGAAAAAAATACAACAAGCTGGAAAAGGCGTTTTGGTGGTGTTGCGCTTGCCAGCACAGAATAAACAATTAGCAGCCAAAATTGCACGTTATGAACGGGAAGACCGTGATGAAAGTCCTTTGCCCGTCAAAAGTGGTTGGGACTTACGTACGTTTGGTGTCGGAGCACAAATTCTGTCTGCATTAGGCGTTAAAAAAATGCGAGTGATGGGTACGCCGACAAAATTAACGGGTGTCTCAGGCTTTGGTCTTGAGCTAGCTGGTTATCTGGAAGCCGATGAGACTGAATAAGCATGCCTGAATTATTTGTAGTGGCGGGCGAGGCCTCTGGCGATGCTCATGCAGGCCGAATGTTAAAGGCCTTAAAACAACAAAGGCCTGATATTGTTGTTTCTGGCATTGGTGGCGATACCATGCGCGATGCCGGTGTTGAGATTGTTACTGATTTCGCTGAGCTGGCTGTTATGGGGCTGGTGGAAGTCATTAAACGTTATGCTCATATCAAAGCCATTTTTGATAAAACTGTCGAGCATTTAGCCACAAATAAACCGGATGCATTAATTTTAGTGGATTACCCGGGTTTTAATCTAAAACTGGCTAAAAAGGCTCATGAACTGGGTATCCCGGTTATTTACTACATTAGCCCTAAAATATGGGCATGGCGTGCCGGCCGGATTAAAGCGATAAAACGTTATGTCGATTTGATGCTGGTTTTATTTCCCTTTGAACAGACACTCTATGAAAAAGCGAGTGTGCCGGTAAAATGCGTTGGTCATCCCTTAGTCGATGCCGTGCACTCAGACTTGACCTCTTCACAAGCAAAGTCTCACTTTTCACTTGATGAAAATGCGCCGGTATTGGGTTTGTTTCCCGGCAGTCGTCGTAGTGAAGTTGAGGCTTTATTACCAGTAATGTTAGCGACAGCTGAACATATTCAACAACGTGACAGTTCTATACAGGTTATTTTACCTTTGGCACCGGGATTAGAAAGGGCATTGATAGAGCCCTTTTTGTCACAAACAGCGGTAAAAGTGAAAGTCATTTCCGGTGAGTTTTATGATGTCGTTCGAAGTTGTGATGCGATTGTTGCTGCGTCGGGTACGGTGACGCTGGAAATTGCCTTGTTGGGTATTCCGCATTTGATTACTTATCGAGTTGCACCGCTGACTTATCACATACTTAAACGACTGGTGAAAATTCCCTATGTCGGCTTGTGTAATATTGTGACTGGAGAAAATGTGGTCACCGAATTATTACAAAAGCAGGTTTCCGTTTCAGAATTAGCCCCCCGATTGCTGTATTTCTTAACAGCCGCGGATGCTAAACAAAACGCTGAATCTGTTCAGCAACAAGTGTTTAAGGCGTTAGGGCCTTCCGGTGGCGCTGAGAATGCAGCAAAAGCAGTTATCTCGTTTATTGATGCTAAATCGTCATGATAGAGACCATTTACGTTGCCGGAGTGGATGAGGTTGGGCGTGGTCCTCTGGCGGGTCCGGTGGTGACGGCTGCAGTCATTCTTGACCCACAAAACCCTATAGCAGGCTTGGCAGACTCAAAAAAGCTCACTGAAAAACGAAGAGAATTTTTGGTGCCACTGATTCAAAAGCATGCTCTGGCATGGGCCATGGGCAGAGCTGAACCAGAAGAAATTGATGAGCTAAATATCTTACAGGCGAGTTTATTGGCAATGAAAAGGGCTGTTGAAGCCCTATCAATTTCACCTGAACATGTGCTTGTTGATGGTATCCATGCACCCAAACTGAATTGCCCGGTAACAACAATTATCAAAGGTGATCAATCTGAGCCTGCCATTGCTGCCGCTTCAATCTTAGCTAAAGTCGCACGGGATCAGGAAATGGTGGCACTGGATAATGTGTATCCTGGTTATGGTTTTGCCAAACATAAAGGTTATCCAACCAAGCAGCATCAACAAGCCCTTCTCAGTTTGGGGGTAACCGATATTCATAGACGTTCTTTTGGTCCTGTGCAGGCTGCCTTATTATCATGATGTTCGATGATATAAATCATAGAAATGCTAATGAGCATGGTATTATTCAAAGCTTATGCTGTCGTTAAATAAAATCTTCAACAAATTGGTGAGAGGCAAAAGCGGTCAAGATCCACAACAAGGGCGCGAACCGTTAATTATCCCTCGTAGCGAACACACAATTTCGCGTAAACAGATTAGCCAACATGCGCTCAAGGTATTGTATACCTTGAAAGAGGCGGGTTATGAGGCTTACCTGGTGGGTGGTTGTGTTCGTGATTTATTACTTGGCTATGAGCCAAAAGACTTTGATGTCGCCACGAATGCTTCTCCTGAGCAAGTACATAAATTGTTTAAACGTAGCCAACTGATTGGCAGACGTTTCAAACTGGTGCATGTCAGGTTTGGACGCGAGGTCATTGAAGTTGCCACATTCAGAGCTCCCCCTGAAGCTAAACAGCATGTTGATACCCAAGGTCGCATCATGCAGGACAATGTTTACGGCACTTTAGAGCAGGATGCCTGGCGTCGCGACTTTACGATTAATGCCCTTTATTACAATATTAAAGACTTCTCTATTATTGATTATACCGGTGGGATGGCTGATCTTAATGCTGGCCTTATCCGTTTAATTGGTGACGTGGAAACACGTTATCGGGAAGATCCTGTACGCATGTTAAGGGCCTGCCGCTTTTTGGCTAAGCTGGGTCTAAAACTGGATAAACAGACGGAACAGGGCATTTTTGACTGGGCACATTTGATTAGAGATATCCCTCCGGCACGATTGTTTGATGAAACACTCAAACTATACCTGAGCGGCCAAGCGGGGATGACTCATGATTTACTTTGTCATTACGGCCTGTTTGAACATCTGTACCCTCAAACAGCTGCTTTATTACATGAAGAGCAAGACGGCTATCCAAGAACAATGCTGATGAAAGCATTAGAGAACACAGATATCCGTATTGCTGCTGATAAACCGGTTACACCAGCATTTTTATTCGCAGCGATTTTATGGGAACCGGTGAGACAACGAACCTTATTGCTGATGACAAACGGCATGCCAGAAATTCCAGCGATGCAGCGAGCGTCGTCAGAAATTATTGGTGAGCAGATCCAACGTGTTGCTATTCCAAAGCGTTATAGTCTGGTAACGCGTGATATATGGACTTTACAGCCCCGATTATTGAAGCGTCAGGGGAAAAGGGCATACAGAACCTTATTACATCCAAAGTTTCGCGCTGGATATGACTTTTTAGCATTACGTGCAGAGTCTGGTGAACCGTTGAACGAACCTGTCGATTGGTGGACAAAATTTCAGGCTGAAACAGCCACTCAGCAGCAGGTAATGGTTGATTCGCTGGGTAAAGAGAGCAGTGTAAAAAAGCCCCGCCGTCGACGTCGAAGACGACCAGCAGCAAAAAAAACGGAACAGAATTAATGCAGGTGTTTATCGGATTGGGAAGTAATTTAGACGACCCGCAAACGCAAATTTTGACAGCGATTGACGATATAAAAAAACTCGACAACACGCGTCTAATCAAACAATCATCGCTTTATCATAGCCCGCCAATGGGACCCCAGGATCAGCCTGATTATGTGAATGCTGTTGTCGAGGTGGACACAGGATTGCCGCCGCATGTATTGCTTGATAACCTGCAAAAACTTGAACAAAAGCACGGAAGAATAAAAAAGCGACATTGGGGTGAACGTACGCTGGATCTGGATATTTTGCTTTATTCTAATCTGATGATCGATGATGAACGATTAAAAGTCCCGCATCCTGGCTTAACAGAACGTGCTTTTGTGGTGTACCCATTAGCTGAAATTGCTGCTGATATCACTATCCCTGGTAAAGGTGATTTAGCAACCATAAAGCAAGATTGTCCTTTGGATGGATTGAGAAAAGTGGAAATGCATAAACAATGAATCACTCGCTAACACATCGTTATATTGTGGTTGAAGGCCCCATCGGCGTGGGTAAAACCCATTTAGTGAAACGTTTGGCCGAGAGTTTTTCTGGTTCGGTTTTACTTGAGCAGCCTGAACAAAATCCCTTTCTGGAAAAATTTTATCTGTATCCGAAACAGTCTGCTTTACCTACGCAGTTGAGCTTTCTGATGCAGCGAGTCAAATTGGGTAAGTCACTAAATCAGGATGATTTATTCAATGATTTGCATATCGCTGATTTTATGGTGGAAAAGGACAAATTATTTGCTCAAATTTCCCTGGATGACGATGAGTTAGCTTTATACAATATGGTCTATGATAATTTGACTTTGCATCATAGAACGCCTGATTTAGTCATCTATCTACAAGCCTCTTTACCTGTACTAAAATCGCGGATTGCTCAGCGTGGCATTAGTTATGAACAACATGTAGAAGAAGGCTATCTGAAACGTTTAGCCGATACTTATGCCGATTTTTTCCATTATTACGATGCGTCACCCCTTTTAATTGTCAACGCGGAGCAGATCGATTTGGTGAACGGTGATCAGGACTACCTGCAATTACTCGAACAAATCTGTAGCATTCAAAGTGGTCGTCATTATTACAATCCTTTGCCCGTCTCAGAGAAGAAATAATCATGAGCCGTATTAGCCTTAAACATCTGCGTCAAATGAAAGTGGCGCAGGAAAAAATCGCTGTTCTGACAGCATATGATGCCAGTTTCAGTTATGCGCTTGAGCAAGCCGGTGTCGATATTCTGCTGGTAGGTGATTCGCTGGGTATGGTGATCCAGGGCCAGGAAAGTACTGTTCCTGTCAGTGTTGACGATATTATTTATCACACAGCCAATGTTATCCGTGGCAGCGATAAATTATTCGTTATTGCTGATATGCCATTTATGAGTTATGCCAATCCAGACCAAGCTATCAAAAACGCCGCACGACTAATGGCCGAAGGTGGAGCGCAGATGGTCAAACTTGAAGGCGGGGCGGTCATCATTGAGACAGTGAAACAACTCACTGCGCGGGGTATCCCTGTTTGTGGACACCTGGGATTATTACCTCAATCAGTTCACCGCTTAGGTGGTTATATTGTGCAGGGTCGTGAGACAGCGGCGGCTGAAGAATTGATCGCCGATGCTATCAGTTTGCAAGAAGCTGGAGCAGATATGTTGGTGTTGGAATGTGTACCGGCGACCTTAGGTGCGGTAGTCAGTAAACAATTGGATATTCCTGTTATCGGTATTGGTGCAGGCAGTGACTGTGATGGTCAAGTGCTGGTGGTATATGACATGCTGGGCTTAACGCCTGGAAAACGTCCACGCTTCAGTCATGACTTTTTAGCTGATACAGGCTCAATACAATCGGCCATTGCCTCCTACGTGAAATCAGTGAAATCTGGTGCGTTTCCAAATGCGGAGCAGCAATTCTAATGGCGATTGCAGAAAACCTGAGTGCATTAAAAACACGTATTAAAAGCTGGCGACAGCAAAATGAAGTGATTGCTTTTGTTCCGACGATGGGAAATCTGCATGAAGGGCATCTGTCGCTAGTACAAAAGGCACGTGAACTGGCAGACCGGGTTGTGGTGAGTATTTTTGTTAACCCGTTACAGTTCAATGATCAACAGGATTTGACGAATTACCCGCGCACATTGAATGACGATGTTCAATTGCTGAGCGAGCTGGATTGTGAGCTTATTTTTACGCCGACAGAAGAGATGATCTATCCGAATGGCATGGCGTCACTAACAAAAGTCATTGTGCCTGGGTTTGATGATAAATTATGTGGTAAAGGTCGTCCTGGACATTTTGATGGCGTGGCAACCGTTGTGACAAAATTATTCAATATGGTTCAGCCGGATATTGCGATTTTTGGCGAAAAAGATTATCAGCAATTAATGTTAATCAAAAAGCTGGTCGCTGATTTGAACTTAACGGTAGATGTGATTGGCGTGCCCACAAGACGGCAGGATAGCGGGCTGGCAATGAGTTCCAGAAACACCTTATTAACTCAGAAACAGTTAGTGCAGGCGCCGTCTTTATATAAAACACTGCTCGCCACTAAACACGCGATTGAAGAGCAGGGCGAGACCGATTTTTCTTTGCTGTGCGGACAAGCAAAACAGCAATTACAAGAAGCAGGTTTAGAACCTGAATATGTTGATATTCGCCGCGCAGAAGATTTAGAACTGGCCAATGCTAACGACAAACAGCTTCGCATTCTTGCTGCTGCACGGCTCGGTAGTGTCAGGCTAATAGATAATATTGCTTGTGACCTTGCCTGATTTTTCTTAAAAAGCGATAATATTGAGCTATTTCATAAGAACATTCTGGCTATGCAACTGACCTTTTTAAAAGCAAAATTACATCGTGCTTGCGTCACTCATTCCGAACTGGAATACGAGGGCTCGTGTGCAATTGATGGAAAGTTACTGGAAGCGGCCGGTATTCACGAATATGAGCAAATCCAGATTTATAACGTCGCTAATGGCGAACGCTTTACCACTTATGCGATTCGCGCTGAGGATGGCTCAAATATTATCTCTGTCAATGGTGCCGCTGCGCACAAAGCTTCCCCGGGTGATCGTTTAATCATTTGTGCTTTTGTCACCTTAGATGCCAAAGAAGTCGAGAATTTCAAACCTACTTTGGTTTATCTTGATGAAAACAACGATATTACGCATATGCGTCACGCCATTCCTGTTCAGGCTGCATAGAAACACACGAGTTTAAATTCCCATGGAAAGATTGTTTGAGAAAGCGCTCTGGAATAGCCGCTTTGTTGTTCTGACGGCGGTTATCGCCAGCCTGATAACTGCATTAGCAATGTTCTATATGGCAACCGTTGATGTGTATTATTTAGTCACCCATCTGGGGCTTTATATGTCGCCTGATCTCATTGGTGAAGCACGGCAAGACTTTCGTGCTGAAACCGTTACACATGTGGTTGAAGTGATTGATGGTTATCTACTAGCCACGGTTTTATTTATCTTTTCTCTTGGTTTGTATGAGCTGTTTATCAGCAAAATTGAAGAAGCAGAAGAGAGTGAGAACTCAAAAGTATTAGCTATCCATAGTTTAGATGATTTAAAAGCGCGTTTAGGTCGTGTTGTTCTGATGATTCTGATCGTTAACTTTTTCGAACATGCTATCAGTATGGACTTCCATGGACCTCTTGATTTGCTGGCTCTAGCTGCCGGTATTGGTCTCATCTCCTTAGCCTTATACTTCTCCCACGCTGACGATCATTAATCGTCACAAAAACGTCATTAAAACGTTATAACGCTGTCACATCTTCTCTCTATGCTTGCATGCTATCTGCAAGCATAGAGAGAAAACATGCTCAATATCGAACAAGCTGTTCAACAAAAATTTCCTAAATTCGAACATTCCCGTCCATGGATAAAAAAATCGACGATTAGTTTTTTGCGTAAGATTACTCATGAGCAAGAAGTAAATCGTTTCCTGGACTTGCATCAGGATTTAAAAGGCTTCGATTTTATCGAACAGGTGCTGGATTATTTCAACTTCAGTTACAGCATCAGTCACCGTGATCGCAATAATATTCCCGCAACGGGGCGCGTAGTGATTGTCGCAAACCATCCCCTTGGTGCACTGGACGGCTTGTCATTATTAAAATTAGTGGGTGAAGTCCGCCGTGATGTAAAAATCGTTGCTAACGATATGCTGATGAATTTTAATGCGGTCGATTCTTTATTTTTGCCCGTAGATAATCTATCTAAATCGACTCGAAAAAGCAGTATTTCCCGCATTATTGATTGCCTGAATAATGAAGAAGCGGTGATCGTTTTCCCTGCCGGAGAAGTGTCGCGTATTCGTCCAAGTGGTGTGCGTGATGGTAAATGGAATACGGGGTTCTTGAACTTCGCCAAGAAAACCAATGCGCCTATTTTGCCCATTTATGTCGGTGCCAGAAATTCTTCATTGTTCTACAGTGCATCCATGGTCTATAAGCCGCTTTCAGGCATGATGCTGGCGCATGAGATGTTTAATAAAAACTCGAAGAACATCACCATGCGTGTCGGAGAACCTATTCCCTATAAACAGGTTGACCAACTCCCGCTGGTGAAAGCAGAAAAAGCTAAATTATTACGTCGCCATCTTTATCGTATGGCAAAAGGCAAAAAACCGTTATTCGTCACAGAACAAACCATCGCTCACCCCCAGGACAGACGTAATATCAAACGTGAGTTACAAACGGCCGAGTTATTAGGTCAGACAGCCGATAATAAAAAGATTTATTTGTTTGACTATCAACCTGACTCAGCTGTGATGCATGAGGTTGGTCGCTTACGCGAGTTTACGTTTAGACAGGTCGGTGAGGGCACAGGTAAAAGACGCGATATCGACCGTTATGATCGCGATTACCGGCATCTGATTCTATGGGATGAAAACGAATTAGAAATCGCTGGCGCTTACCGAATTGGTGAAGTTAACCACATTCTGTCACAAGCTGGCAGCCGGGGAATTTATAGTCAGGAGCTATTTACCTACGATCACGATGCGATGCAGCCTTTTTTTGAAAAGGGCATTGAGCTGGGTAGAAGTTTTGTCAGCCCGAAATACTGGGGAAGACGAAGTCTTGATTACTTATGGTACGGCATTGGGGCTTATCTGAAACGATATCCTGATATTCGCTATCTGTTTGGGCCTGTGAGTCTGTCAAACAGCTATCCTGATTTCGCTAAGGCATTAATTGTTGCTTATTATCAGCACTATTTCCCTGATGACCAACATTTAGCAATAGCGAAAAATCCCTACATCACTGATCGGAGTTTGCAACAACAAGTACTGCAAACCTATTGTGGTACCGATGCCGAGGCTGATTTTACTGCGATGCGTGAGCAGCTTACCCATATGAATGTGACTGTCCCTACCTTATATAAACAGTATGCGGATGTCTGTGAAGAGGGAGGCGTACGCTTTATCGATTTTAATATCGACGCTGATTTTGGCCACTGTATTGATGGTCTGGTGATGGTGGATTTAGATAAATTAACACCCGCTAAAAGAAAACGTTATCTGGGTGATAATTAACCGTGACAACGTTTTAGTTTTTTTCCACTGCCGCAGAAACAGGGATCGTTTCTCCCCAGTTTAATGGCGGGCAGAAGAATCCCATCATGGTAGAACCATTCACCACTTTCACAGGTAAAACGAGAGCGTTCGTGTAACTGACCCACGGGATTATCCTGATAAAACGCCACGAACTCCACTTCGGCCAATTCATTTTTTTGTTGGTGATCCAGTACGTTCAGCCCTAACCACTGCGTGTTATTGATCGTGCTCTGCAGAAGTTCTCGCTCATCTAAGCGTCGTTTTGATGGGTGCAGAGTGGCGATTAAATAGTCCACCTCAGCTAAATAAAAAGCACTATATCGGGAGCGCATCAATTGCTCAGCGTTTTCCGCGCCTTGTTGTTTTTTATGGAGAGGTTCACAGCACTCACTATAAGAAAGCTGGCTGAGACAGGGGCATAAATCATTATTCATAAGCGTTAGCGGGAATGGCCATTAAATCGGGATACTGAAATTGATAGGACAGTAATGATTTGGCTTTATCGTTACTGACGATTTTATAGGATGATGCATTATCCTGATTAAAGTCTGGTACAGGCTGTTTCAATAGCTCAGCTGCATGCCTGTAAAATTGCTTCTTACTTGGATGTGTGTCTGCACAACCATTAAGAACCTCTCCCCAGACATGTTGTTTCAATACTTGCTCAATAATGCCTATGCAGTCATCAAGGTGAATTAAGTTAACGGGGGCATCTGCCTGCTGAACCTGTTTTCCATGTCTGAAAAAACGGCCTGGATGACGATCTGGTCCGATTAATCCACTGAAACGAATAATGCTGGTGAGAAAGTGCGAAGATTGTCTAAACCGCGATTCTATTTGCCACAGAATGCTATCCTCATTTTCAAACTGATGCTCTTCTTTGACCCAGTCATTGGTGTTTTGGTAAACCGAACTGGAGCTGATAAATAACACCTGTTTGATAGGGCTGTTTTCAATCTGATTAATGAAATTTTCAAAAGCGTCTTTATTTTTATTAGTAATATTAACAATCAGGGTGTCAGCGTTCAGGAACTGGCTAAAATCGGTACCTGTCTCAATGTCGATCTGATAGACATCAAACCCTTCATCTCTCAATATTGATTGCTTTTCTGTTTGGCGCGTTGAGAGTTTGATATGAGTGTCAGCTGAGCGCAAATGTCTTGCTAATCTCAAACCTAACCAACCACTGCCGAGAATACTGATCGTATTAATGACACACCTCTAATTGAATTATTAAGATGGCGCCACCATATCAAGCATTAGTCAGATTGTCATGGTTGTTTATACTATGGTGATAAAACATAGAAGGAAGAGCAGGGGATGAGTGCACCTGATATATCAAAATTGTTTTCTGGAAATATCGTGACGATATTATTCTGGTTGTTTTTAATGGGGTCACTCACCTTGTTCTTTAATGGCTATATTCAGCAGCGCGATAACCCTAATCAAGCATTAATGGCAGCAAATTCAGGCACGGGTGAGGTGACTTTAAAACGTAATCGTGACGGTCATTATCTAGCACCAGGTTATATTAATGGCCATCCTGTGAATTTCCTGCTGGATACCGGTGCTACCAATGTCAGTATCCCTGCCGCCATTGCTGAAGCGGCCGGCTTGAAAAAAGGACCTACGTCCATGGTCTCAACAGCTAATGGTGTTGTGCCTGTCTTTCAGACTGATGTCGATACGGTGCGTCTTGGTGGTATTACCTTGAATCATGTCGATGCCAGTATCAACCCGCATATGACCGATGGTGTGGTTTTATTGGGGATGAGTTTTATGAAACATCTGGATATCACCCAGCGTAACGGGGTGATGACGCTGCGCGTACCGGTGTCAGGATAGGGAAATCTTAACCACTTTCATGTACTCGAAAGTCATACGGGCAATGACTTCTTTATCCGGGTAATAGACAATATCTACCCGCGCCCCTTTTAGTGATTTATATCGGCGTTGACGCTTGTATTTATAGGGAACATCCTGACCTTCGATCGTCACGGTATTCAACACCCATTCACCTTCTTCACGTTGAACATGAGAAGACACTTTCTGCATAGTAGCGTGGATTAAATGGTCGTTTTCAGCCAGCCATTTTTTTGTTTTTCTAACTTTCATGTTGATAACGTTGATGCAAAATGCTCACACGTTCTACATAAACTTTTGTCTCGGAGTAAGGGGGAACATCATTATATTTTTTCACGGCATTAGGTCCTGCATTATAAGCAGCTGTGGCAAGGCGAGTATTGCCCTTGAACAAAGATAGCAGCTCAGCCAGATATTTAACACCGCCTTCTATGTTTTGTTCGACATTAAAAGGGTTATTGACACCTAAGTCTTTGGCTGTGCCTGGCATTAATTGCATCAGACCTTGAGCACCAGTTCTGGAAATGGCTTTTTGATTAAATGCTGATTCTGCATGTATGACCGCTCTGACTAATGCTGTTTCAACACCATATTTTTTTGCATAACGTTTTATTTCAGAAGCGTAGGACGATGTGTCTAATTTTATGGTGTGCCAATTAATGCTTGAGGATGGATTACAGGCATAACAGCTGTATTTAAGAATCTCAAAGTGTCCATGTGCGGGTTTTTGATCTGAAAAAACAAAGCCTTCACCGGTTTGTGATTTATAAATGACAGTTTGCGATGTGGCTTGTCTGACATTACTGAACTCAACCGAGCCATCCGGGTTTTGAATTCGCTGAATGGTATCTGTCAGAGCCAGCTGACTATATATCAATGTCAGACTGAGCAAACACCATTTCATCAGCGTATCCATGATTAACTTAACCAGTAACGTCCAGAGCTGGCTATCAGAATAGTAATAATGCCTAAGATCAGATTAAGCAGAACCAGTTTGCGTATTTGAGTTAATGCCGTGCCTGCGGTAATCCAGTCATGTTCGGCTACAGCCCATTTAAGCTTTTTGAAAGGGTTAAAAAACACATGCATAAAAATGAGCATCATAAAAATGCCGATAAGTAACATAATATGTACATGAATACCGACACCATCAACGCCGCCCATACCGCCTAATAAAGGAATCATCCAAGCGCCAGTGACAAGCAAAGTGATGATAGAAAGCCATACCCAGTTGAAAAAGGTTTTTAATACACCAGCCCATAAAGGCAGACGTTGTTCTTGCGTCAGTAATTCAACTGCTGCAGGTCGAAGAGCGGTATAAGCGAAAAACATACCTCCCACCCAAATAACGGCGGCTAACAGGTGTAAAGGTAATGCAATCATCATAACTAGGCTCTCTTTGAATGTAATATCAATTATTGTTTATCGGTATATCGGCAATTTTAATTTTCCATTCACTCGGACCTGTTTTGTGTACCGAATGACCTTCACTATCTACTGCCACAGTAACCGGCATATTTTCTACGTAAAACTCACGAATGGCTTCCATTCCCAGTTCTTCAAATGCCACCATCCGTGATGACTTAATCGCTTTTGAAACTAAATACGCTGCACCACCGATGGCAATCAGATAGACCGAATGATGTTTTTTGATGGAGGCAATAGTTTCATCGCCACGCTCAGCTTTACCAATCATGCCTAATAAACCGGTCTTTTCAAGCATCATATCGGTAAATTTATCCATTCGGGTCGCAGTTGTCGGACCTGCAGGGCCAACAACTTCACCTTGAACCGGATCAACTGGACCGACGTAGTAGATAAAGCGGTTATTAAAATCGAGTCCTTCTGGCAGAGATTCACCATTATTCAGTAAATCAGCGATTTTTTTGTGCGCAGCATCACGTCCTGTTAATAAATGCCCTGACAATAACAGCGTTTCTCCGGGTTGCCATTCCGCTATGTCTTTAGCGGTTATATCATCCAAATTAACATGGCGGGTATTCTCTGCGGCTTCCCAGGTAATATCTGGCCAGTCATCCATGGAGGGGGGCTCAAATTCTGCCGGCCCTGTTCCGTCTAAACTAAAATGAATATGACGGCTGGCGGCACAATTTGGAATCATGGCGACAGGTAATGAAGCAGCATGTGTTGGGTAATCATTGATTTTGACATCCAGAACAGTGGTTAAACCACCCAAGCCTTGGGCACCAATACCCAGCTGATTGACTTTTTCATAGAGTTCAACACGAAGTTTCTCTGTGGCCGTTTCGGCACCGCGATCGATTAATTCTTGTATATCGATAGGATGCATTAATGACTCTTTGGCCATCAGCATCGCTTTTTCTGCTGTACCACCAATACCAATACCTAACATGCCCGGCGGACACCAGCCAGCCCCCATGGTCGGCACCGTTTTTAATACCCAATCAACCAGATTGTCACTTGGATTCAGAATGGTGAATTTGGCTTTGTTTTCTGAGCCACCACCTTTGGCTGCAATTAAGACTTCAACAGTATCACCGATGACTATTTCGGTATGAATAACCGCCGGGGTGTTATCTCCGGTATTTTTGCGTACACCAATAGGGTCAGACACAATGGAGGCTCGTAAAACGTTGTCAGGGTGAAGATAAGCACGACGTACACCCTCATTAACCATATCATCAAGGCTTTTTGAGGTTTCCCACTGCACATCCATACCCACTTTGACAAAGACATTAACAATGCCAGTGTCCTGACAGATAGGACGGTTATTTTCTGCACACATTCTGGAGTTCACCAAAATTTGTGCAATAGCGTCTTTTGCAGCGACGGATTGCTCACGCTCATAAGCCGCGCTCATTGCCTGAATAAAATCCTTTGGATGATAACAGGCAATAAATTGCAGGGCATCTGCAATACTGTCGATAAAGTCAGTCTCTTTAATGACTGTCGTCATGCATTAAACCTCAGCTCAATTTTTGTTTGATGATATTGACCACATCATAAATCGCAAACTCTTCGCCATCACCGCTACGACGGTTTTTGTATTCAATCATGCCATTATCCAGACCGCGTTCACCCAGGATTAAGCGGTGTGGAATACCAATCAGTTCCATATCAGCAAAGGCAACACCAGGACGCAAACCACGGTCATCAAGTAACACATCCACACCTGCTGCAAGCAGTTGTTGGTAGACCTCTTCAGCTTTTTCTTTAACCCGAACGGATTTATGGGCATTAACAGGCACCAACACGACTTGATAAGGCGCAATCGATTCTGGCCAGATAATGCCGCGATCATCATGATTTTGCTCAATGGCTGCGGCGACAACACGGGATACACCAATACCATAACAACCCATAGTAACGATTTGTGATTTTCCGGATTCTGTCAACACAACCGCATTTAATTTGCTGCTGTAATTTTCGCCGAGCTGGAAGATATGCCCGACTTCAATACCCCGGGCGATTTCTAAATGGCCTTGACCATCTGGACTAGGATCGCCTGCCATAACTTTACGCAAATCTGCGGTTTCTGGTTCAGGTAAATCACGCCCCCAGTTTACGCCAGTTAAATGTTTGTCATCCTGATTAGCACCACAAACAAAGTCGCTGACAAAAGCGGCAGCATGATCAACGATGACAGGAATAGTTAAACCAACAGGGCCTACCGAACCGATATTAGCATGGCTGATTTCAAGTACTTTTTCTGCTGTAACAAAGGTGAGTGGCGCGGCTACCAGAGGGTGTTTTTCAGCTTTAATCTCATTAAGCTCGTGATCACCGCGAACAACCAATGCAACCACAGAACCTTCTTCGACACCTTCTACCAATAAGGTTTTCAGACATTGTGAAGCTGGTTTGTTGAGATACTGACTGACATCGTCAATAGTGTGCTTTGCGGGTGTTTCAACCACGGTCATAGTTTCACTGGCTGCTGCACGTTCACCTTGTGGTGCTACGGCTTCTGCTAACTCAACATTGGCAGCGTAATCACTTTTATCACTAAAGGCGATAGCATCTTCACCTGAACTGGCTAACACATGAAACTCATGTGAGGCATTACCACCAATACTACCGGTGTCTGCCTGAACAGCGCGGAACTCCAAACCGATGCGACTGAAAATACGAGAATATGTCGCATACATATTGTCATAGGTTTCTTGTAAAGAAGCCTGATCCAGATGGAATGAATAGGCATCTTTCATCAGGAATTCACGAGCACGCATCAAACCAAAGCGTGGGCGAATTTCATCACGGAATTTGGTCTGGATTTGATAAAAGTTCACTGGTAACTGTTTGTAACTACGAATTTCCTGACGAACGAGATCGGTAATGACTTCTTCATGAGTCGGTCCATAACAGAACTCACGCTGGTGGCGATCAGTGATGCGCAATAATTCAGGGCCATATTTCTCCCAACGTTGGCTTTCTTGCCAGAGTTCAGCCGGTTGTACCGAGGGCATTAATACTTCCTGCGCGCCAGCTCTATCCATTTCTTCGCGGACGATCGCTTCTGTTTTTCTGAGTACTTTGAGTCCCATTGGCAGCCATGTATATAAGCCCGATGCCAGACGACGGATAAGGCCGGCACGGAGCATTAATTGATGGCTGACAATTTCTGCGTCTGCTGGTGTCTCTTTTAAAGTGGAAATAAGCAGGTTAGAGGCGCGCATGTGTTTTTATTTTTCCTGTAATGATAATTGGTTAGCTCTGAGGCTATGAGTTAAGGATAAAACTTAAAATGTACTGTGATTCCAACCCCAGTTTTGTCGCTCTGAGTCAGTCATGCTGATATAGATACGACCACCTTCAACTTTTAGGTTCTCACTGATGAGTGTACATAAGGTATCCGAGAAGGCCTGACGATCACCGGGTAAGCCGAGAGCTCGATAATCAAGCATCGCCGCAGGCGCATCACTGCCACCAAATGACATATCGGCGTTGTCATTCAGCACAATCATGACATAGCTTTCAGGTTTACCTGACGCTTTAGCAACGGTTTCACTGGTCTTTTTAATAAACTGCGTTTTATCTTTAACTTCTTGATTAGTCGTAATATTAAGGTATGGCATTTTGCTTCTCCTTATTGACAGTGTTGTTTAATATTGTTGCTCAATTCTTGTATTTTCTGTTGACGATCTTCTTCTTTGATGCGTTGTAAGTTGCCATTTTCATCATAAAATCGTCCGCCCGGATGGTTTTGATAGGCGGTAAGTGCGTCTTTGGCATCTTGACATTGTTTTTCAAGTGCTGCTTCTTGTTCTGCTTTTTGCTCTGCCTGTTGTTGTGCTTGTTGCTTTTCCTGTTCAGCCGCTTTTTGCTGAGCAATCAAGGCATCGACTTCTCTCTGGGCTTGAGCTGGATCGACAGAGGGTGGCGGTGGTGTTTTGATCAATTCTGCGGGAGCAGATTCGGGAGCTTGCTGACTGTAGTGAACCTGTCCCTGTTCATCGACCCACTTATACACATCAGCGCTGGCGGTGCCAGTAACGGTCGCAGACAGTATAATCAGACTGAATTTGAGATTATCTCTTAACATTACATACACCAAGGCTCTAAACTACGTTAATTCTACGCCAAAGCCAGCCATCATAAAATGTCTTATCACACTGATCGTTTTGAAATTCATTTACCTGTTGAAAAATCAGGGGCTAATGCCGTTGATCTATTAGCTGATGCCTGTGCGCTTTCTAAGCAACATTTAAAACGTATTATGCTTAAGGGAGCAGTGTGGGTCAGTGTCGGCAAAAGAACACAACGCTTGCGCCGAGCCAAGCGTTTATTAAAAGCGGGTGAAACCTTGCATCTCTACTACGACAAAGCCGTGTTAGAACGTGAAATGACACCTCCTGAGTTGATGGCCGACTTTGGCCATTACAGCGTCTGGAATAAACCCTACGGTGTATTATCCCAAGGATCGAAATGGGGCGATCACTGCACCGTCACTCGCTGGGCCGAGCAAGAACTCAAACCTCAACGTAATGCTTTCGTCGTGCATCGCCTGGATCGGGCCGCTAATGGTTTAATTGTGATTGCTCATGAAAAACAGGCAGCAGCAAAATTATCGGCTTTATTTCAACAACGAGATATTGATAAGCGCTATCGAATCTGGGTGGAAGGCGAGTTTTCAGCAGCGGCAACAAGCGACAAGCCTATTACCGTTGATCTGCCGATTGACGGCAGACACGCTCGTAGCCATTTCGTTTTTATGCAGTACGATCCAGTCAAACAACAGAGTTTGTTAGATGTGTCGATTGAAACAGGCCGTAAACATCAGATCCGTCGGCATGCAGCAAGCCTAGGGTTTCCAGTGATTGGTGACCGACTTTATGGTCAGCGTAAAACCACAGAAAATCTGCAACTCAGTGCTTATTATCTGGCGTTTATTTGCCCATTCACCGGGCAACCGCGAAAGTTTGATTTGCTAGCCGGATAAATCATTTTTTAAGGGCTATGCGCTGGAATATACCGGGCAGATAGGCAGCTTGAGAGATGGCTCTGGCAATAAAAAGTACCATCAAGGCTGCCCATAAGCCATGATTTCCATAGTCTTGAAAGAAATACCAACTGGGTAAAAAACAGACAAAGACCGAAAACAGCATGGCATTTCTCATTTCTTTGCCAAGTGTCGCGCCGACAAATAAACCATCAAATAAATAGGACCAAACAGCAAGCAACGGCGCAATAATAACCCAAGTACTATATTGCTCCGCTAGTGTTACAACAGCCGGTATATCGGTAAGCATACTGACAATCTGTTGGTGAAATAAGCCATACACAAGACTAAATAAAGCGGCGACCGCTAGCGCCCATTGTCCATTCATAAGAAGACTGGCTTTCAACATATCTTTGTCTTTACGGCCAACAGCCTTACCTGTCATCACTTCGGTAGCATTGGCAAAACCATCCAGGACATAGGCCATAAAGGTAATAAAATTGAGCAAAACCATATTCGCGGCCAGAACGACATCACCATGTTGAGCACCCTGATTGGTGAAAAAGGCAAAACTGAAAATTAAACATAAGGTTCTCAGCATAAAATTGCCGTGTAAGGCTAGCTGATGTCGCTCTTTTATAAATCGCTTTATTGCCTGTCGAATATCAATGCTTTGCCACTGAAATCCTTTTCGGGTTAATAGAAATAGCGCAAATATTAAGCCGCTTAATTCTGCAATAACCGTGGCTAAAGCCACACCATCTGCTTTCATTTCCAGCACATTCACAAACAACAGATCCAACACAATATTGGTGATATTAATCACAACTGCCATCGCTAAGGCTGATCGTGAGGCGCTTATGCCAATCAGCCAACCCATAATGGCGTAATTAAGTAAGGTGGCTGGTGCGCTCCAGATACGAACAAAAAAATACTGCTGGGCCTGTAATAAGACTTCGGCACTGCCATCAATTAAGCTGAAAGCAATCTTGGCAATCGGCCATTGCAATAACAGTAACAACAACGCGATACCCGAAGCTAACAGTGCCGACTGGATTAACACGGACTCCGTTTCCTGCTGACTGCCATGGCCATTGACCTGAGAAGTCAGGCCGGTTGTGACCATACGTAGGAAACCAAAACCCCAGAACAGAAAGGTAAACACCATACTGCCGAGTGCGACAGCACCAAGATAGATGGGGGAGTTGAGGTGGCCCATTACAGCGGTATCAACTAAGCCAAGTATGGGGGTGGACAAATTTGCCAGAATCATCGGTCCGGCTATGGCCCAAATGTGTTGATGTGAAAGTGCTTTTTTCAATGCTGTACCCGAAAATAAAAAGGCCACATCATGTGGCCTCTGTGAAGTTTATTAAATGTAAGTTCAGAGAAGCGGGGCGATAACCAGGCTGACGATGGCCATCACATTAATCAGAATGTTCATGGCTGGGCCGGATGTATCTTTTAATGGGTCTCCCACTGTGTCACCAACCACAGCGGCTTTATGTATTTCAGAGCCTTTACCGCCATGATTCCCTTTCTCGATATATTTTTTTGCATTATCCCATGCACCACCGGCGTTAGCCATCATCAGCGCCATCATGACACAACAGATAAGTGCGCCAGCCAACATGCCACCCAGAGCTTGTGGACCCAGTACAAAGCCAACGACTACAGGAGCTAATACGGCTAATAATCCAGGCAATACCATCTTATTCAAAGCGGCTTTGGTAGCGATATCAACACAGCGGGCAGTATCGGGCTTAGCCGTTCCCTCTAATAAGCCTGGAATCTCTTTAAACTGACGACGAATCTCTCGAATCATGTCAAAGGCAGCATCACCGACAGCGGTCATGGTCAGCGCGCTGACCAAAAATGGGAATATACCGCCCAAGAACATGCCCATCAGCACCAGCGGGTTGTTTAACAATAAAACAAAGTTGCTGTCACCATGGCTGATCGTTTCAATATAAGCACTGATAATGGCCAATGCAGCCAGTGCCGCAGCCCCTATGGCAAAGCCTTTACCTATGGCAGCTGTGGTATTACCCAGCTCATCAAGTGAGTCAGTAATATCCCGGGTTTTTTTACCCATTTCCGCCATTTCAGCAATACCGCCTGCATTGTCGGCAACAGGACCATAAGCATCAATCGCCATAGTAATTCCTACTGTTGCCAACATACCAACCGCAGCAATAGCCACTCCATAAAGCCCGGCGACATAACTGGCTGAAAAAATAATGGCGGCAATGGTGATAACAGGGATAGCGACAGATTGCATGCCTAAGGCGAGTCCGGAAATCATAATGGTGGCAGGGCCGGTTTCACCACTTGCTGCCAATTTCTTTATGGGGGCACCACCTGTGTAATACTCGGTCACCAAACCAATAATGATGCCACCCAGTGCACCGGATAACACGGCAATCCATAACTCCCCAGCACCGCCCATCAGTCCAATTAACCACCAGGCAGTGACTATAAAAAGAAGTGATGCGCCAATGGTACCGATTCTTAATGCAACGCTCGGGGCTTGTTGTGAAAATAGCTTTACACTGAGAATGCCCAATATCGAGCAAATAAGTCCTGCAGAGGCCAACGCCAGTGGCAGAAACATCAGTGTAGATTTTTCACTGGCGAGTTGATTGACGGCAACAAGCCCCATGGTGGAGGCAATCGTAATACTGGCAATAATGGCACCGCAGTAGGATTCAAAAATATCGGAGCCCATACCTGCAACATCCCCAACATTGTCGCCCACGTTGTCAGCAATAACCCCAGGATTACGGGGATCATCTTCAGGGATACCGGCTTCGACCTTGCCCACTAAGTCAGCACCGACATCAGCGGACTTGGTATAGATGCCACCGCCGACTCTTGAAAATAAGGCGACTGAAGAAGCACCCATGCCAAAGCCATGAATAATATGTGTGGTCTGAGGATCGTGACCATACAGCAGGTAGAGAAAGCCTAAACCCAGTAAGCCCATGGCGGCCACAGTGAGTCCCATGATTGAGCCCCCGGAGAAAGCAACAGATAAAGCGGCGGAGGTACCTTGATTCTGTGCGGCAACCGCTGTTCTTACATTGGTTTTGGTGGAGGCATACATGCCGATGAATCCGGCACAGGCGGAGCACATAGAACCAATGAAAAATGCAAACGCACTTGGCCAACCTAAATTAGAGAATCCCAACGCTAAAATACACAATAAGCAAAAAACCGCTAACCGCGAATATTCTGCTTTCATAAAGACCATTGCTCCCAGATGAATCTGATCACCGATATCGACGACTTTACCTATCCCAGCAGGTTTTTTCAGGATTGAGATATAGAGAAATAAAGCACAAAGTAAACCGAAAATACCAAGAATGATTGGAACATAGCTGAGCGATGCCATAGAATTCCCTCTCTTCATTACAAACTGTGGGCATGAAACACGTTTATTATGGTTTTTCTACCTTTTATACGCGCCTGACATATTCAAGTAAAGTCAAAGACTTATCTTATTGATTTGCTCAGTTGGAACGAAATAGAGAGTACCCTTTATGGTGGAATGGATTGGCTATCTAATTGCAGGTTTGGTGTCTGGTTTGCTGGCCGGTTTGTTTGGTATTGGTGGCGGCCTGATCATTGTGCCTATCCTTATGCTGGTTTTTGGCTGGCAGGGTATGTCATCTGACATTGCGATTCATGTGGCTATTGCTACTTCATTAATGACGATTAGTGTTACCTCAATCTCCTCTATGTTAGCTCACCACAAATATGAAACAACGCAATGGCATTTGGTGAAAAAGCTGGCACCAAGCCTTGTATTAGGTAGCTTTGCCGGGGCCTATATTGCCAGTTCCATGCCTAGCCATATTTTAAAGATATGGTTTGGGGTATTTGCTTTGTTGGTAGCAGTAAAAATGTGGTTGCCGCCACCTAAATCTGTCTCAACTAAATTTTTAGCAGCCCCGAGTATTTTTTCTGCTGGTTTAATTACTGGTATTGTCTCCGCTATGGTTGGAATTGGTGGTGGTTCACTGGTCGTGCCATACCTGGTAATGAGTGGACTTTCTATGCAACGTGCGGTGGGAACTGCGGCGGCGTGTGGTTTGCCAATTGCCTTAAGTGGGGCTGCTGGCTACATATTGATTGGCTCCCAACTCGAACATGTTGATGGGCAGTGGCAGAGCGGCTTTGTTCACTGGCAAGCCTTTTTAGGGATTATTGCCACCAGTGTCTGGGTTGCACCGATTGGCGCAAAATTAGCCAAGACGTTACCAAGCCATATCCTGAGTCGTTTATTTTCACTATTTCTTTTTGCGTTAGCTGCGTTCTTTCTCGTTCGCTAATTGAGTGACTTGCTGGGTTTATCGCTTAATGGATTTAGCGCGTGACATAAAGTCAGATTGGCGATGTTATGAAGAATAATGCTTATTCACTTGCTGAGAGTTTAACCTGAAGGGCTTTTCTTCTATAATCAGCGACTTTGTTTATTTGCTATCTGGAGCATAACCCTATGAATCTCGACCGTGTTGGTTCAGGCAAAAATTTGCCAACAGACATCAATGTCATTATTGAAATCCCTTCACATTCTGATCCTGTGAAATATGAAGTTGATAAAGAAACCGGGGCACTTTTTGTTGACCGTTTCATGAATACTGCGATGTTTTATCCATGCAACTATGGTTATGTTCCACACACGTTGTCTGATGACGGTGATCCGGTTGATGTATTGGTTGTCAGCCCGTATGCATTAATCAGTGGTTCAGTGGTCAGTTGCCGTCCTGTGGGTATGTTAAAAATGACTGATGAGTCTGGTGAAGATGCCAAAATTATCGCCGTGCCACACGATAAAATGTACGATGATGTGAAAGATATTAATGACTTACCAGAACGTCTGTTGAATCAACTTTCACATTTCTTTGAACACTACAAAGATTTAGAAAAGAACAAATGGGTCAAAGTTGAAGGCTGGGTGGGTAAAGCTGAAGCTGAAACTGAAATTGTGGCCAGTGTTGAACGTTTTAAATCAGCACCTGTTAAACCCCAATTTTAAATCTGACTGATTTACAATGATTCGGCGAGCTGAGTTTTCAGCTCGCCGTTTTTTTATCTAGTGCGGAAACATCATGACAACACTGGTACTGCAAGGCAAAACTCTCACTCACGAACTGGCAGAGCAGATCGCCCATCAATATTCTGGTCAGTTTAACTGGTATAAACACTATGTGACGGTGACTCATGTCTCTGGCATTGATGCTGAGGCTATGCATCAGCTTCGTCAGCAATATGATTTCGATATTAATCTGATACCAGAACAATTTGATCATCGTGCCGCTAAACTTCTTGTCACCGATATGGATTCAACGCTGATTACCATCGAGTGTATTGATGAAATCGCTGATTTTATGAACCTAAAACCCGAAGTTGCAGCGATTACAGAATCAGCGATGCGTGGTGAAATAGATTTCGAAACTTCACTTCGGAAGCGCGTGTCTTTATTGAAAGGTTTAGATGTTGAGGTTCTTGAACGAGTTTATGATGAACGTTTGCGATTGAGTCCTGGGGCTGAGTTGATGGTGTCGACACTTAAACAGCATGGCTTTAGCCTGGCATTAGTATCGGGTGGCTTCACCTTTTTTACCGATAGATTAAAGCAGCGTTTAGGGCTTGATTTTGCTCAGGCCAATAAGCTGGCAGAAAAAGACGGCAAACTCACTGGAGAAGTTGACGGCGATATTTGTGGCGCACAAACCAAAGCCGATTTTCTGTTGTCATGTTGTGACAAAATGAACATTGTCGCTGAACAAACAATAGCGGTGGGGGATGGGGCGAATGATTTGTTAATGATGGAGCCAGCTGGTTTGAGTGTGGCCTATCACGCTAAACCGAAAGTGCAGCAGCAGGCGGCGACAGCAATAAATCATAATGGACTGGATGCGATTCTTGGCTTATTGCAGCTTGAATATAACTAGCCTAAGCTTGAAAACTATAAAAGCATCCCCATCTCATCAGACACAATAAATTTCAAAACTACGAGGATTAAAGAATGGAAGTAATGGAAAAAATTACACAGGCGATTCAATCAAACCCGGTCATTTTGTTTATGAAAGGGACGCCTGAGTTTCCACAATGTGGTTTTTCAAGCCGGGCTTCTCAAGCCATATCTGCGTGTGGTGCAGAATTTGCTTATGTGAATGTATTGGCAGAGCCAGATGTGCGTGAAAATCTGCATCGTTATGCAGATTGGCCAACCTTCCCACAACTGTATATTAAAGGTGAATTAGTGGGTGGTTGTGACATTATTATGGAGCTGTATGAAAACGGCGAATTACAAAAAATGATTGATGAAGCGAGCTAAAAAAGGGCATGAGTCAGGAAAATGATCACGAATGGAACAACGACAATGAATATGCCGTTGCTCCAGCAAAGCCAGACTTGAAGCAACCACCCAAGTACCGGGTGATTATGCTAAATGATGACTACACGCCAATGGATTTTGTGATTGAAGTCCTCGAAAACCTTTTTGGCATGGGGCGTGAGCGTGCTACACGCACCATGCTTCAAGTGCATACCGAAGGTAGTGCCTTGTGTGGTATTTTTACCTATGAGATAGCTGAAGCGAAAGTCGAACAGGTCAACAGCTATTCTCAAAGCCACGGTCATCCATTGCAGTGTACGATGGAAGAGGAATGACCTAGTTCGATATCCAACCAATAAGGTGGAACGTAACATGTTAAGTAAAGAGCTCGAACAAACCCTCAGCCAAGCATTTAATTATGCTCGCCAACGTGCTCATGAGTTTCTTACCGTTGAGCATCTCTTATTAGCGCTACTGGAAAATGGTCAGGCATTGGCCGTATTGAAGGCGTGCGAAGTAGATATCACTGTTTTACGACAGGAATTAAGCGATTTTCTGGCTGATAATCTACCGACACTCGCTGAGGATAGTGAGCGCGAAACTCAACCAACGCTGGCATTCCAACGTATTCTACAGCGCGCTGTGATGCATGTTCAGTCATCAGGTGGTTCTGAGGTGACTGGGGCAAATGTTCTGGTGTCGATCTTTTCTGAACAACAATCTCAAGCCGTTTACTTATTGCAAAAGCAGGATGTCACACGTTTGGATGTCGTCAATGCGATTAGTCATGGCGATGTTGAGGATAGTGCTGCTACATCAGAATCAGAAGCCAAAGTAGAAAGCGAAGATGTTTCTGATGATGATAAAAGTCCTCTGACATTGTATGCCGAAAATCTGAATGCAGCCGCCATCAAAGGTAAAATCGATCCGCTTGTTGGTCGTGCCCATGAATTAGAACGTACGTTACAAATCCTGTGTCGTCGTCGTAAAAATAATCCTTTATTTGTCGGTGAAGCAGGGGTCGGTAAAACAGCTCTGGCTGAAGGTCTGGCAAGACGCATTGTTCACGGTGACGTGCCTGAAGTGTTAGCAGAAACCACCATCTATTCTTTAGATATGGGCGCACTGGTTGCCGGTACAAAATACCGGGGTGATTTTGAAAAACGTCTGAAAGCCTTATTACGTGAATTGAAAAAGCAGCCACACGCGATTTTGTTTATCGATGAAATCCATACCATGATTGGTGCAGGTAGTGCAGGTAACAGCACGATGGATGCGGCTAACTTATTAAAACCGTTATTAGCCAGTGGTGAACTGAAGTGTATTGGTTCAACTACCTATCAGGAATACCGGGGTATTTTTGAGCATGATCGCGCTTTAGCACGCAGGTTCCAGAAGATTGATCTGCCAGAACCCAGTGTGGCTGAAACCATTGAAATTTTGAAAGGCCTTAAACCTGGCCTGGAAGAGCACCACAATGTGCGTTACTCCAATGCGGCGATTGAACAGGCTGCTGAGTTGGCGCATCGTCATATTAATGATCGCTTCCTGCCAGACAAGGCGATTGATGTGTTAGACGAAGTCGGTGCCGCTCAGCGTATTGCACCGAAGTCTAAACGTAAAAAACTGATTGGTGTGAATGATGTGCAGGCTATCGTGGCGAAAATTGCACGTATTCCTGCGAAAACGGTGTCCAATGCGGATAAAGATAATCTGCGTAAACTGGAAGATAATCTTAAACGCGTTATTTTTGGTCAGGACGAAGCAATTTCTGCTCTAGGCTCTGCGATTAAGATGGCGCGTTCAGGCTTGGGTCATCCAGAAAAACCGACAGGTGCCTTCTTGTTTGCAGGTCCTACCGGTGTAGGTAAAACCGAAGTCACACGTCAGTTAGCACATAATTTGGGGGTTGATCTGATTCGTTTTGATATGTCGGAATATATGGAAAGCCATACCGTATCAAGACTCATTGGCGCACCTCCTGGTTATGTTGGCTTTGATCAAGGCGGTCTGCTAACGGATGCCATCATCAAACAACCTCACGCAGTGCTGTTGTTAGATGAAATTGAGAAAGCGCATCCAGATGTGTTTAATCTGTTACTACAAGTGATGGATCATGGCACATTGACGGATAACAACGGACGTAAAGCGGACTTCCGTCATGTCGTGTTAGTGATGACAAGTAATGCCGGTGCTGCTGAGATGAGTAAACCATCCATTGGTTTCACCAAGCAGGACAATTTAACCTCTGACGGTAATGAAGCCCTGAAACGTACCTTCACGCCAGAGTTCCGTAATCGTCTTGATGGCATTATTCAATTTAAACCTTTGGATAAGGATGCCATCCTTCGGGTAGCGGATAAAGCGGTATTAGAGCTTGAAATGTTACTTGAAGATAAAAACGTCACTATCGAAGTGAATGATGCGGCTCGCCAATGGCTGGCTGAACATGGTTATGATGTGCAAATGGGCGCTCGTCCTATGGCGAGACTGGTTCAGGAGAAAATCAAACGACCACTGGCTGATGAGCTGTTATTTGGTAAATTGAGTCAGGGTGGTGGACATGTTCGTGTCACGCTAAAAGATGAGGATATTCATCTGGAAATGGACAGTGCAGCGGAAGCGGTTAAATCCTGATTTATCAGTTTCAAAAAGTGAAATAAAAAAAGCCCGGTAGTGAACACTACCGGGCTTTTTGTTTTGTGCTGGTCATTACTCTATGTCAACACTTTTCTACAGAGTTATACACTTGTATTTTTTCTGTAATGCTTTTATTAAAAAGTTCCCGTAAGCGACTGATTTTTAATGGCAGCGTTATAACTTATTGATTTTTAATGATAAAATTATATGGTTATTTTTTAACCATTTTGAGAAGAGCCTTTGTATGAGAGGCACTTAGCGACTAACTCCAAACTTAATCACAGAGTTATCCACAGAAAATGTGAGTAACTTTACAGTTTTATGACAGGGTAAAAAGCCGCTTATAATTCGATGCCTTTCTGTGCTTTTATACCGGCACGAAATGCATGTTTAACATCCTCAATACGGCTAACGGTATCTGCTGCCTCTATGACGCTGTCAGGGGCTCCTCGACCGGTGATAATGACATGTTGCATCTCTGGTCTTTGTGCGATGTCATTTAATACTGTTTCGGCATTGAGATATTTCATCTTCAAGACAATATTCAACTCATCTAATAACACGACATCGATTTCTGGATCGTTGAGCATGGCTTTGCAGATTTCCCAGCCTTTTTCTGCGGAAGCAATATCTTGTTCAAGGTTTTGTGTTTCCCAGGTAAAACCATCACCAACCACATGATAAGAAACTTCTTCGGGGAAGCGACGGAAAAATGATTCTTCGCCTGTACTGAAAGCGCCTTTAATAAACTGAACCACACCGACTTTCATACCATGCCCCAAGGCTCTGGCCACCATCCCAAATCCAGAAGAACTCTTGCCTTTGCCATTACCCGTAATAACTAATAATAAACCTTTGTCTTTTTCTGCTTTTTGAATTTTCTCATCGACCACATTTTTATGGCGTTGCATACGTTTTTTATGACGTTCACTTTTTTCAGTATCAGACATTGGATTTTCCTAAAACAAAATTAAAAACAATAAAAAGCTGATTTCCAGCAATTCGACCATCGCCCCGGCTGTATCACCGGTAAAGCCATCAAGCCGATGCTCCATCGTGTAGCGATGTAATAAGAATACGATCAACCCAAGTAACAGCGGTGTGAAACCCAGGCAGAATAATGCGATGACGGTGGTGATAAGCAGCATCCATTTCACTTGCTTGACGGGAAGGCACTGTTTTAATACGGCACCAATGCCGTTGGGTCTGACATAGTCAGTCGTCAGAAATAATAATGGCATCGCCGTTCTGGCCAGGATGATGCTCCAGATTAAGGCGGAGGTTTCGCCTGATGAGATAACGATTTCTACTAAGGCCAGTTTGATTAATAAGCTTAACGTTAATACAACGACCGCAATGGGGCCCGCTGCCGGGTCTTTCATAATCTCCAGCGTACGTTGTTTATTGCCGATACCGCCTAGCCAGGCATCAGCCGAATCAGCAAGACCGTCAATATGTAAGCCACCCGTTAACAATACCCAGGCTGTCAGTAATAAAGCAGCACTGAGCAAACTGTAGGAAACAGGGAGGACGGATATGAGTCCTGACAAAATTAAGCCGATAATCAAGCCAATAACAGGATAAAAAACTAAGGAACGTCCAAGCTGTTGATCACTTGCACTGGCATAGCTGACCGGAATAATCGTGAGAAATTGAAGGGCTATTTGGAACGATAACCACATTACGTGTCTCCTTTACTGATATTGGCTTGTTCGAATGTGGCCATACCATTGTGTAACAGACAGGCTTGGCGAAGAAGAGGAACAGCCACTGCTGCACCACTGCCTTCTCCCAGACGCATATCCAGTTGAAGTAATGGTTTCGCGTCTAAAGCGTTTAAAACCACTTTATGACCGGGCTCAGCACTTTGATGGCTATAAATAAACCAGTCTTTGCATCCTGGCTGCATTCTCTCAGCCGTTAATGCCGCCACCGTACTGATAAAGCCATCTATCAGCACTGGAATACCTTGTTTGGCACAGGTCAGATAAGCACCGACCATGGCAGCGATTTCAAAGCCACCCAATAGCGTAAGTGTCGACAGAGGACCATCATTCAATTCTGATTGGTGTAATTCAAGTGCATGTTGAATGACAGTGACTTTATGTTGAATACCTTGTTTATCCAGTCCTGTGCCAGGACCTACCACATCGATAGGGTCGCATTTCAGCAGAGCAGAGGCTAAAGCACTGGCGGTAGAGGTATTACCAATCCCCATTTCACCAGCAATATAGAGTTGGGTGTTATCAATATCACTTAAGACATTATCACGACCAACTAATATTGCCTGTTGGCATTGTTGCTCTGTCATCGCTGGACCCTGACAGAAATTCGCCGTGCCAGCGTCGATACGTTTATCGAATACGCCTGGAATGTCTTCCAATGTGTCTACTGTACCAACGTTGATCACATCGAGTTTTGCGGTTAACTCCTGTGCTAATACGCTAATAGCAGCACCGCCATTGGCAAAGTTTCTGATCATGGCTGCAGTAACGGATTGAGGGAAGGCTGAAACACCTTCGGCCATGACGCCATGGTCTGCGGCATAAACAGTGATATGCACATGCGTCAGGTCCGGAATTTCACTAGCCTGTAAACTGGCAATCTTGACGGCTAAGTTTTCCAGCTGCCCTAGAGAGCCGGGCGGTTTAGTCAACTGCTGCTGACGCGCCAAGGCTTGTTGTTCATGCGTCTTATCTACTGATTTAACTGGTTGTTTGAGCCATTCAGCGAAGCTGTTCATGCAGTTGTCCTTTTAATATATGAGGTAAACCTGCCACGGTTAAGATGACGTTATCGCTCATTTTGGCGATACGCTGATGTAAGACACCAGCCTCATCACAATAACGACGGGTTAAATCACCCAAAGGCATCACGCCCATATTGGTTTCATTACTGACCATAATGATGTGTTTATCAGTGGTTTGCAGCGTATCTAACAACGCTGATATCTGTTCTGTCAGCAGATCGCCTTCAGCTAATAAGAGATTGGTCAGCCACAGGGTTAAACAATCTATCAGTACAACATCCGTTGTTGCTTGGTTTATTGCATCCCCTAGATAAAGCGGCTGTTCAATGGTTGGCCAGTTGTCTGGTCGTTGTTGCTGATGCTGTTTAATCCGTTGTGCCATTTCATCATCATGCGCTTGTGCCGTGGCGATATAACTGACGATTTGGCTGGTGGCGTTTGCCCACTGCTCAGCTAAGTGACTTTTACCTGATTTTGTGCCACCCAGAATTAATGTCTTGGTCATCGTCGGTCCTCAAGAATCTGCATCAACTTTTCTGTGTTCACATGTGTTGCAATCATCTCTGCCAGTTTATTGATGTCATTTTCACGAAGCTGCCAGTAATCGACAGACTGAACATCATCAAGACCTGCCCAAGTCAGTATGGCTTGAGCAGCTTCGTCATGTTCAAATAAACCATGTAGATACGTACCGATAATCTGTCGGTCATCACTGATAGCACCATCCGGACCATGTGATAGTGTCATCAGGGGCGATGCCAGCGCTTTTCCTGTGCTGATACCTGCATGTATTTCATAACCGGATATAGTGACGGCTGAACTATTGATAAGTAATTGTCCCTGATTTTGTCGTAATGTTTTATCGCCGGCTAGCGTTGTTTCCATATCCAGCAAGCCGAGACCATCACTGCTACCAGGCTGACTTTCAATGCCATCAGGATCATGAATCAGTCTGCCAAGCATTTGAAAACCACCACAGATACCCAACACTTTGCCACCATAACGACAGTGTTTAGCTATGGCTTCAGGCCAGCCTTGTTTAATCAGCCACTCTAAATCAGCACGGACGTGTTTACTGCCAGGCAAAATAATCAGATCGGCCGCCGGGATGGTGTCATCAGGGCCGATAAACTGTAAATTGACTTGAGGATGCAATCTTAATGGGTCTAAATCAGTATGGTTACTGATGCGGGGTAATACCGGCACGATAATATTGAGTTGTTTATCTGAGCCCGTTATTTGTTGGGTATTCACCGCATCTTCAGCTTCTAAATGTAAACCGTGCAGATAGGGCAAAACACCTAACACCGGTTTACCGGTTTTTTGTTTCAGCCAGTCCAGACCGGGTTGCAATAGACTCATATCACCGCGAAAGCGATTAATAATAAAGCCTTTAATCCGCGCTTGTTCTGACTCAGATAAACACGACAGCGTGCCGACCAGATGAGCAAATACACCACCGCGATCAATATCGGCAATCAGAATAACCGGACAATCTACAGCTTCTGCAAAGCCCATATTGGCGATGTCACGATCGCGTAAATTAATTTCTGCTGGTGAGCCCGCACCTTCTACGACAACAAGGTCATAATTCGATTCCAGCCGGTGATGCGAATCGAGAACCGCTTGCATCGCCGTAGGCTTATAGTCGTGGTAAAAGCGCGCTTCCATATTGGCAACCGCTTTGCCATGAATAATGACCTGAGCACCAGAGTCACTATTAGGTTTGAGTAGCACCGGGTTCATATCAATATGTGGTGCCAGATGACAGGCTTGTGCTTGTACCGCCTGAGCGCGACCGATTTCACCACCTTCTGCGGTCACTGCACTATTGAGTGCCATATTTTGTGGTTTGAACGGCGCAACTTGATAACCTTGTTGTTTAAACCAGCGACATAAGGCGGTGACAACGGTACTTTTGCCCGCATCAGATGTGGTGCCCTGAACCATTAATGTTTTATGTTTCATGATCAACTCGTAGCGATTGCAGGGCTTTTTCTAACTGCTGCCATTGCTGTTCATTGGCGGGTAAACCAAAACGCAAACTGGCAGGGGATTCAAATAAGCGGGTCAGAATGGCATTTTTTGCCAGTTTCTCATGTATGTCTTTGGCGACAGAAAGTCTGACCCACTGAAATAAGTCTGTGCCAGCGGTAGGACTGAGACCATAACGAGTCAGTAATTGCGCCAGACGTGCTGATTGAAACTGAAGTTGCTGGCGGCAGTGTTGTTGCCAGTCAGTATCTTTAAAAGCGTGTATGGTGATATAACGTGAAGCAGTAGCAATGGGCCACGGGCCCAGGTGTTCTTTCATCTGATCGAGAACGGATTGTTCGGCGATTAAAAAACCAACACGACAACCTGCCAAACCAAAGAATTTACCAACCGATCTGAGGATAAGGAGTCCAGGCATGGCAGGCAGACGACAAAGACTTTTGTCAGGTGATGTATCAATAAAGGCTTCATCTACCACAAGCCAGCCATCATGTTGTTGTAATTGTTGATGCCAGCTTAAAAGTTGTTCTTTTTTGTATTGCCTGCCACTTGGGTTAGTCGGGTTGATGATGATTAGCACATCTGTTTCGGCAAGCAATGAATCAATCTCGTCGTGATGGATGGCCTCAACATCATGACCTGCTTTTTGCCAACTATAAGCATGTTCGGCATAGCAGGGGTGTATGACCCTCACTCTGCAAGGCTCGCGTAATTGCGGTAAAAACTGAATGGCAGCCTGGCTTCCGGGCAGGGCAATTAAACTTTCATTGCCATAATAGTTTGCCGCTGCAGTGAGTAAATCATCATCCTGTTCCGGTAAACGTGTCCAAACCTGTTCTGGCAGGGGGGGAACAGGCCAGCCATTGGGATTAATACCGGTAGATAAATCCAACCAATACTCGCTGGCTATGCCGTACTTTTTGATGTAATGGTTGAGTTTGCCACCGTGTTCAAGCATAGCTAATTCCTGTGATCACAGTAATACCGGCCAGCCACAGCAATAGACTGTCTGTCACTAAATGTAAGGCGCGGGGAATATCACTCTCGCTCGCTTCGTGGTTGAGACCAAGCTTAGGACGATCATGCCAGACGCCGTGATAGCGAGCTAAACCGCCCAGCTTAATATTTAATGCACCAGCACCAGCCGCCATAACTGGACCAGCATTAGGGCTATCCCATTGTTTAGCCTGTTGTTTCCAGCACTGTAAACCTGAACGGACATCACCCACCAGAGCATAGCTGAGTGCTGTTAAACGGGCTGGAATAAAGTTCAGCACATCATCAATACGCGCAGCAAAACGGCCAAAGAATAAATAGCGCTCTGTTTTATAGCCCCACATGGCATCCAGAGTATTACTGAGACGATAGATAACGACGCCAGGCAATCCTGCCACGATAAACCAAAAGATAGCTGAAAAAATGGCATCGGCGCCATTTTCTAATACAGATTCGATACTGGCTTTAGGAATATGCAGAGTTTCCCTGTCACGGCTGACAATATAGCTGGTATAAGTTTTTGCCTGTTCAATATCACCTTGTTTCAATGCTTCGATGATCGGGGTGACATGGTCATACAAACTCCGATGGCCAATACAAAGGTAAAGTACCAGCACACTAAATAAGCTGTTGAGCACGGTAATTTGACTCATAAAATAGGCAATCAAGGCAAAAGGTAAGACGAGTATCAGCCAACCGAGTAAGCCATTGATAAACTGTTTTTTTTGATTGTGTTCTGATGAATATAATCTGGTTTCAACGAGCTTGGTCAGACGCCCAAAACCAACCAGCGGATGGCGACGTGTTGGTTCGCCAAGCAACCAGTCAAGCAATACGGCAAGCACGATAAACAGTAAGGTCATAGCTTGGCAGGTTCATCCCATTGGTTTTCATATAAAACCGCGTCCAGCTCAATACCTTGTCGCCAGTTTTCCATTTGTAACATCGGCTCTGGATAAAACTCATTAACCTGACCCAGGCAGAGAATAGCGACGGGGGAGGCACCCGAAGGGAGTTTCAGTAATTGTGCCAGTGCCTCAGGTTCAAAAATAGAAACCCAGCCCATGCCCAAACCTTCCACTCTTGCTGCGAGCCACATATTTTGGATGGCACAAGATACTGAGGCCAAATCCATATTCGGCATGGTTCGTCTGCCAAAAATATGTTCTTCACGTTTATCACATAAAGCGACAATCAGGATTTCAGCACAATTATCCATGCCCTCGACTTTTAAACGCATAAACTCATCTTCGCGTTCATTCATGGCTTTGGCTGTTTCAATACGTTCCTTTTCCACCAGTGCTTTTATTTTTTCGCGAATAATGGAATCAGTAATTCGAATTATTCGCCAGGGTTGCATCAGGCCGACACTGGGGGCTTGATGAGCCGCGATCAGTAAACGTTTTAATTGTTCTGGATCAACAGGAGCTGGTCGAAAGTGACGCATATCCCGACGTTCTGCTATGGCGCGATAAACGGCTTCTCGTTCTTCTTGTGAAAACTGATGAGGTGAATCACTCATGGCGTCAACCACGCTGCAATAAGGTGAGGGTTTGAGTAAAAATAAAAGTGGATATAGCTGGCGGTTAAACGCTGTTGTTGATAGACCACTTCACTGACCGATTTACCATTAGGACACTGTCCGTTTATCTCCGAGACCAGTTCTGTACTGAGTAAAGAATGATGATAGGTGTGGCCTCTGATGGCCGCAACATTGATTGTCACTTCCTGTAATCCGAGAGCTGTCAGTCTCGCCTGAAGTTTGGCTTTGGCAGGCAAAATTCCACATAGACTAGCAGTGTTATCCGCTTTATCCGTCAGGGATTCACATAGGTATAACATGCCGCCACACTCAGCGATGATTGGTTTATTGGCATGGTAATGTTGGTGAATAGATTGAATCATATTGGTGTTTTGACTCAATGTCTCCAGATGTAGCTCGGGATAACCACCGGGCAGATAAAGGCTATCGATGTCTGGTAATTGTTTGTCTGTTAGTGGCGAGAAAAAAATAAGATCAGCACCTAAGGCTTCCAGACAATCCAGATTCGCTTGATAAAGAAAAGAGAAAGCGGCATCTCTGGCAATCCCAATCTTTACACCTTCGAGTAAGAGAGGCAGTGGCTCAACATCAATAAACGGAAAATCGATGTTAGGTAATGAGACTGTATTGTCGAAGTCAAAAGCGTCCAGAGTATGGCTCAGGCGTTGCTCTAAATCAGTGACTTCATTGGCTTGCTGTAAACCCAAATAACGACTGGGCAGGGCATGTTCAGTTTGTCTGAACAAAGTAGCGAGACAAGGAAGAGTGTTAGGTAAGGCTTTTTTGAGCATATCGGCATGACGTTCACTGCCGACTTTATTAGCAATAACGGCAGCGACACGCGTATCTTTTCGATATTGGTCCAAACCGACAGCGATGGCTGCAAAGGTTTGTGCCATGGAACTGGCATCGATCACGGCAAGGATAGGGATACCAAAAGCAGCAGCCAGATCAGCTGTGGAAGGTTCACCATCAAACAAGCCCATCACACCTTCAATCAAAATAATATCGGCTTGTTGCGCCGCTTCTGCTAAAAGTTGCTGACTGTGTTGTTTGCCGACCATCCACAGGTCAAGCTGATAAACAGGGTGACCTGATGCGTATTCTAAAACCATAGGGTCCAGAAAATCTGGACCCACTTTGAATACGCGCACCTGTTTGTTTTGCTGCCGGTAATGTCTTGCTAATACAGCGGTGACCGTGGTTTTACCTTGGCCAGATGCCGGTGCAGCAATGACAACAGCAGCGCATGACTGCGACTGCATCTCTATTAATGCTGTTGATCTGCTCGTTGTGTCGTTGCTGTGAAATGCAGAGACACATGGCAAATCATTGCAACTACCAGATAGAAACTCATTACAGCCAGGTTTTTAGGGAAGTACTGAATAAAACGCTGTGTGTATTCAGTGAATGTTGGATCAGGATAACGGCCAGAGAAGAAGTAGAAACCGCCACCACTAAATAAGGTGGCTGCAGTGGCTGCTACCAATACACTGCCAACAAGCGGCAATAAGGTGGCTGCATTAAATTGATATTTTGATGCATACCAGCGTCCAGCCATCCATAAGCTACCATAAGCAGGAATCAGAAATCCGTAAGCAGGAGACATACAGAAA
The DNA here is from genome assembly GCF_000214595.1 of Methylophaga thalassica MP. Lineage (GTDB taxonomy): Bacteria > Pseudomonadota > Gammaproteobacteria > Nitrosococcales > Methylophagaceae > Methylophaga > Methylophaga thalassica. Next base: position 882,907 of record NZ_AFIG01000001.1, read on the forward strand.
CTATTACTTAATTGACCACCACCCAACAACACACTGGCGATATCGAGGCCAGCAGCCATTACTAAAAATACAGGAAACCAGGCAGCTGAACTCAGGTAAAGACCGGCTAGGAAAAAGATAGCCCATGATGCACTCGGTAACGCGTCGACAGAAGCAAAATGATGACCTCGGGTCATGAACATTAAAAGTGCTAAAAGACCAGCAATAATCAGTTGCTGAGAACGAGATAAGGTCATGATGTGATTCTCCAGTGTGCCCACCCGCACACAATAGGTTTTGAATTTGCCAGTTGGCACGTTTTATTTTCAGGCCGGTCTCCGGACTTGTGAGTTTTGCCTGATAAACACCTTCCCATACAGCGCTGTACAGTGGCATAACGTTTATCTCATCTCACTTACCGTTGCGGGGGCAGTGTCGGCATTATCTAGTGATGCACCGACTTCCCGTTTACTTGCGTTAGCAACACCTAAAACACGCGATAGAATAAGGATTAATGCCACATATTGTCAATTTGCCGTATAGGAATCAGGCGTCATTGTCGCTATAGTTGACATAGTCAGTTTGACGGATGGATGCGCAGCCATTACTATGCGCGGCTCTTCAGGTGCTCTGTTTATGCAGAGTTAAACGGGAAGTTGGTGACAAATCCAACACTGCCCCCGCAACGGTAAACGTTGAAAAGCACATCATTAAGCCACTGCGAATGTCGTGGGAAGGCGATGTGTCAGGCGATAGCCACAACGTAAGTCCGGAGACCGGCCTGAGGTTTCGTAACAACACAATGTGTTGTGACCCTATTAACCCTGGATCGCGGGTGAGCGTATCCTCAGGAGACAATTATGAACTTGTTTTCAAAGGCGTTGCCTTTGCGTGCGTGCACGCGTCTTTCAGCTTTTACGCTGATTTCTTCTTTACTTTCTTTACCTGTTATCGCTAGTGATGAGCTTGACTCTATCACCGTTACCGCTAATCGCATGCCTACGGAAAATGCTCTAGCGCCGACTACGGTGATCACAGAAGCTGATATTGAAAAACTTCAGATTCAAGATCTGGCTACACTTCTGTCACGTTTTCCTGGTATTGATATGACTCAGAATGGTGGTTTGGGTAAGACAAGTGGTGTTTCAATCCGTGGAACAAATTCTGATCACGTGCTTGTTTTAGTTGATGGCGTTAAATGGTATTCAGCCACATCTGGTTCGTCAGCATTACAAGATTTCCCTGTTAGCCAAATTGAACGTATTGAAATTGTCCGCGGGCCTCGAGCTGGTCTTTATGGCTCTGAAGCTATAGGTGGTGTGATCCAAATCTTCACTAAAAGCGGTTCAATTAGTAAACCTACGCCAAATTTTACGGTGTCTGCTGGTACCAAAAATACTCTCAGAAGCCAAGCTGGCGTAAGTGGTGGAAACGAAACGACCAAATATAATCTTAGCTATAGCTACGACACAACCAATGGCATCAACGCTAGAGAAGATCGTAACCCTGATCATGACGGTTACCGTAATCAAAGTGTATCGTTAAAAGTCAATCAACAGTGGATAGAAAACTGGTCAACGGATGTTAATCTGCTTCGTTCAAATGCACGTAATCACTATGATGGATCTAGTGTAAATAAAAATTACGTCACCGATACCGTTCAACAAATTCTTGGGCTTAATAACAATATCTCAGTAAACGATACATGGTCTATGAGTTTTGGCCTTTCTGAGTCGCGTGATCGTTCTCAAAATTATGTCGATGATGAGATAACCACAAATTACAATACACGTCATCGTTATGCCGGCTGGATAAATCATCTTAGATTAAATGCTCAGCATCGAGTCAATATTGGCTTCGAGTATGAGAATGACAAGATTGATAGTTCTGATACTTATGTCTCTGATTCTCGTGACAATAAAGCTGTTTTTGCTAGCTGGGATGCTGAGCTTGATAAAAACAGCTGGCTTCTGAGTGCTCGTCATGACGATAATGAATCATTCGGCCATGAAACAACAGGAACAGCTGATTATGGTTACCAGTTGAGTGATGAGTTAAAGTTGACCGCTAATGCCGGAACTGGCTTCAAGACCCCGACATTTAACGATCTCTACTATCCATTAGATAGTTTTGGGTTTCAAGGCAATCCTGATCTGAAACCAGAAAAATCGACCTCGTATGGTATTGGGTTGGAAGGCACACCAAGCTGGGGAAGATGGGCCATCAATACCTACAAAAACAAGATCAGAAACCTGATAGTTTGGGATACATCGCCATCTAATGTCGACGTGGCTAAGATCAAAGGTGTTGAGTTTGAAGTCACAACAAGACTTGCAGATTGGCAAGTGTCAGCGGATGCTTCATTTTTGCAACCAGAGGATGACAAAACAGGGAATGTTTTGCCCAGAAGAGCAAAACGTTTAGCCAATATGCATCTGGATCGTAATTGGGGGGACTGGTCCACCGGCGCGAGCTGGAAGTTGAGAGGGCATAGCTATGATAAAGCGGATAATAAAAAGCGTCTTGGCGGTTATGGGCTCCTGGATTTACGTGTTGCCTATAAAGTGGATCCAGACTGGACAGTCAGGTTAACAGGCCAAAATATGTTAAATAAAGACTATCGAACCGTTGATGAATATTACAGCTTGGGTCGTACTGTAATGTTGTCACTGAGCTATCAACCATAAAACCGACTAGGCTTCATAAAAATACCCGAACAAGTTTCGGGTATTTTTTTGACTGAAACTCAGGATTCATCTGGTCAGTAGCCTGCTAAAAATATAGAATTGTCACATCTTTTTTATGTTGAACTCCCATGACAGATAAATATGACAATAAAGGCTTTGCCACCAAAGCCGTTCGAGTTGGTCACAAAAGAACAGCCGAATCTGAACAGTCTGAACCTATATTCCCAACGTCCAGCTTTGTCTTCGAAAGTGCAGAGCAAGCTGCAGCACGATTTGGTGGTGATGAGCCGGGTAATATCTATTCTCGTTTTACTAATCCCACCGTTCGCACATTTGAACAGCGTTTAGCTGCTTTGGAAGGTGGTGAGTCCTGTGTTGCTACTTCATCTGGCATGTCGGCGATTTTATCGACAATGATGGCCTTATTATCAGCCGGTGATCATATCGTTTCGTCGATGAGTATTTTCGGCACTACACGTGTGTTGTTTGATAAATATTTATCCAAGTTTGGTGTCAGCACCAGCTATGTGAAGCTGATTGATTTAGATGACTGGAAAGCCGCTATTACGCCAGAAACAAAAATGCTGTTTTTAGAAACGCCTTCTAATCCAATGAATGAAATTGCAGATTTGGAAGCGCTTTCTGAGCTTGCCAAGGCCAATGATTGTTTATTGGTTGTCGATAACTGTTTCTGTACGCCGGCATTACAAAGACCGTTGGAGTTTGGCGCTGATATCGTTGTGCATTCAGCTACAAAATACATCGATGGCCAGGGCCGTTGTATTGGTGGTGCGGTGGTTGGCGATGCTAAACGTGTTGGTGAAGACGTATATGGTTTCTTGCGTACAGCAGGACCGACGATGAGTCCATTCAATGCCTGGACCTTCCTCAAAGGTCTGGAAACCCTGGATCTCAGAATGAAAGCCCATTCTGCGTCAGCACTTGAGGTAGCAAGCTGGCTAGAGTCGCAACCTTTAGTAAGCCATGTGTTTTACTCAGGCTTACCATCGCATCCACAGCACGAATTAGCTAAGAAACAGCAGTCAGCATTTGGTGGCATTATTGCTTTTGAAATCAAAGGCGGTAAGAAGGATGCATGGTCTCTCATTAACGCTTTGGAGTGGCTGTCTATCACCGCGAACTTAGGTGATAGCAAAACGACCATCACGCATCCTGCAACAACAACACATGGACGTCTCACTGAAGAAGCACGCGCTGCAGCTGGCATCACTGATGGAATGTTACGACTCTCTATCGGCCTTGAAAGTGTGGATGATATTAAAGCGGATTTAGCCCGCGGCTTTGCTGCTATTAAATAACGGCACAAAACCTGCATAGCCCTGCCTAGATTGGAGTGGCTGTCAAAAAAATGTCTTTAAAAAGCGTAAAGACAGGAGCTGACAGCATAATGAACAAGGTAGATTGCTATGTTAGATTTCTTAAAGATCGCATTGCCATTAGCTTTGTTGGTGACTATACCAACAAAGCTTGCACAAGCGGCTGAAACACCCAGTAGTGATGTTCGTGTTGTGATAGATGTCTCGGGCAGCATGAAAAAGAATGATCCCAAAAACCTGCGAGCACCTGCGCTGAGAATGTTAGTGGGGCTCATGCCAGATGACGCAAATTCAGGGGTATGGACCTTTGCTAAGATGGTCAATATGCTGGTGCCATGGCAAAAAGTTGATGATGACTGGCGACAAAAAGCGATTGAAAAATCCTCAAAAATTCACTCCCTTGGTCTCTATACTAATATCGAGCTAGCCTTAGAAAAAGCCACAAAAACAGGCATAAAAAACGATCCTAAACAACGTCAAAGCTTGATTTTATTGTCTGATGGTTTTGTTGATTTGCAACCAGGACAAAAAGCCAGCGAAGCCTCTCGCCAGCGCATCCTCAATGCGATTGTGCCTAGACTAAAAGCGGCGAATCTCGCCGTTCACACCATTGCCCTGTCAGATAATGCCGATCATGAACTGCTGAAAGCTATCTCAATGGAAACGGATGGCTGGTATCAACAAGCCAATACGGCTGATGATTTGCAACGTATTTTCTTACATATGTTTGAGAAAGCCACCCAGCCAGACACTGTCCCTCTCGCTGATAATCAGTTCAAAATCGATAGCAGTGTCAATGAAATGACAGTGCTGGCTTTTCGAAAAGCAGGCTCAGCAGAAACACAACTTAAAGCACCTGACGGTAGAACCCTCACCGAGTTGGACCAATCAGATAAATTGCGTTGGTTACATGAAGATAGTTTTGATCTGATTACCATTGAAAACCCGGCGACGGGCGAGTGGCGAATTGATGCTCAGCTTGATCCGGATAACAGGGTAATGGTTGTCACGGATATGAAACTGGAAACCAGTGATTTACCTAATAATGTGCTGAAAGGGGAAAAGTTCGATTTTCACGCGACATTAACTGATCACGGAAAACCCATTACACGAAACGATTTTCTTGAGTTGGTTGACGGCTCACTCAAGCAAAATTCTGAGCTGGAAGAAAAGCAGTTGTCGATGACATTGGACCCACAAAAAAGTCAGTTTAATGCCAAATTGGGTGAAGAGTTCACCGCTGGACGTCAGGATGTGATTGTCACCTTGAAAAGTGCGACGTTTGAACGTCAGAGACGCCAAAGTATCAATGTGATAGCAGCGCCTTACTATGTTGATTCGGAACGTCTACCTGGTGATAGTCGAAGTCATCGTATACAGGTTCAGGTCGAACCTACCCTAATAAAACAAGATTCTTTGTCGATAAAAGCATTATTAAGAGAAGAAAATGGTAGCGAGTGGCCATACGAGATGCAGAAAACGGATACGAACAATTGGCAGCTGACATTAACTGAACTCACGAAAGATGCCGATTACGAATTATCGCTTCAGTTACGCGGTGAAACGCCTGAAGGACGTCCGGTTTTTTTACAGGCTGAGCCTATCACGTTGAAAGATGAATTAGCGCTTGAACCAGCTGCTGAATTATTTGATGAAGAACTTGCTCCCATTCTGGAACCGATTACAGGTGAAGATGCAGCTGACGTCGATATTATGCCCTTGGATGATGACTTGATGCTAAGTGAGGATAATGAAGAATCAGGTATCTCAATATCTGATAACACAAAACTTCTGATAGGTAATGCCATTATCTTAGCTCTACTGATAGCTGGCGTTATTTGGTGGCGAAGACAGAATGCAGCAACCGCAGCGGTGGGAGATATGCTTTGATAAATCTAACCGATCCAATGCTCGAGTTTCTGGCGTATGAACTGGCTCTGATTTTTGCTGTTATTGCTGGCATTTTATTAATAAGTAATCGGAAAAAAAGGCGGAAAGTTCATAATGCCGGCACCAACGCTGTAAAAAAAATTAAGCGGGACCAGATATCGAGAGAGCAAAACCTCAGTCAGGTTTTACATGAAAAATACGCCTTGAGTGATGAAGCGCTCAAAGCGGAAGTAAATGACTTTCTTGAGCGTGAACGTCGCATACAAAAAAGTCTTATCAAAACCTATATAGAACAGGATGATAAAGCGTTTTTAGCTATTCCTGGCCTGGTTGAGCAAGCCGTTGATGCGGCATTGAACATCGAGCCAGTTGGTTCACACGCTAAGTCTCAACAATCTGAAGAAACGGCACCAACCGCAGATGATTTACAGCAACAGATTGATCACGCGGCACAAACGATGGAACGTTTACTGAGTCAGTATCAACAACTGACAGGGGCTTCAATGGCTGCGGCAGCTGTGCTTCCAACTGAGAAAGAGGATGTTGAGATTGATGAGAGTGTGACCGAAGAGGAAACGCCAGCAGAAATTGACGAGGTACCTGAACCTCAGGAAGAGCAAACCTTTGGTGATGGCGATGAGATAAATCAGGTATTCGATGATAAGGCCGAGGTTCCATCACTCTCACCTGAGACAGATGTCAGTGAGCCAACCGAGCCTGAAGACGCAGCTGATACTGACACCCCTGATGCTGAAATACCTGCTAACAATGACTCATCTCCAGAAGAAGAGCCCATCTTATCTAATGAAGAACTGGATGCGTTATTAGACGGGGGCGATTTTTCACTGGAAGATGAAAACGCAAGTGTTTCTGACCCAGACAATACAAACGAGACTAGAGAGACAGAGATTCGCAACGAGCCAGTTGATGTCGTTGAAATCAATGGTATTGCTGATGAAGCTGATTCAGTCCAACAGGAAGAGCTCACCGATGAAGAGCTTCAACGCTTTACCGAAGTCACAGATGAGATTGAAATTCCGGGGGCTGTGGATGATATTTTGTCGTCACTGCAAGACAACGAAGAGAAGCAGCAAACATCAGTTGAGACAGATTCAGATACTGAAATCGATAACGAAGATATTGATGCCTTATTAGCACAACAAGATACTATTGCAGAGCCAGAGCCAGAGCCAGAGCCAGAGCCAGAGCCAGAGCCAGAGCCAGAGCCAGAGCCAGAGCCAGAGCCAGAGCCAGAGCCAGAGCCAGAGCCAGAGCCAGAGCAGGCAACTATTGATGACTTATCAGTCGATGAGTTTTTGGCTGATATTGAGCAGGCTGATCCTACAGATGAACAGCTAGATTCCGGTGAGCAGCAAATTCAATCTGAAGAAAACAGTCCTGCATTAGAACAATCGCTTGATGATAATGAGTCTGAGCTGACACTAGATGAAACCATAACTGATGAAATTGACAGCAGTGAGGCTCAAGATGAGCAGCAACCAGTTGATGTGACTCAAGCTCTTGACGTTGAAAACGAAGCAGTCATACCGACTGAATCAGTCGATGATATCAGTAGTGAAATCGACGAAGATGGTAGTGAGCCTGCAGCTTTTACGCCTGATGAGTCCAAAGGCACTGGTGAAAGTAATTTGCCTGATGTAGAGCCAGAATCATCGGAGGCTTCAACTGATACAGAAGTTGACAATATTGCTGAAGAACCCATCACAACAGAAGAACAGAATTCTGAGCCAGAGCTTTCTGAAGACGAGCTGAGTCTTGAGCCCATAGATAATGATGAAGCTCCAGCAATTGATGAACCTCAACTTGAAGCAGAAGCTGAAACCCCAGAGCTCGCTGAACATAATGAACCAGAAGTATCTGACTTAACAGAGACCGAAACAGAAGTTGACAATGTTGCTGAAGAATCCACATCAACAGAAGAACTGAATTCAGAGCTTGAGAGCGATCTCACTGAAAACGAGTTGAGTGTTGAGCCGGTTGAGAGTGATGACCTATCAGCAATTGATGAACCTCAATTTGAAGCTGAAGCTGAAGCTGAAACCACAGCGCTCGCTGAAGATAATGAACCAGAAGTATCTGATTTACCAGAGCCCGAAACAGAAGTTGACAAGATTGCTGAAGAACTCACTTCAACAGAAGAACTGATTTCAGATACTGAGCCAACGTTTACTGAAGAGCAGCTTAATGTTGAGTCTATAGATAGAGACCATATACCTACAATCGATGAACCTGTATCTGAAGTCGAGTTGCCAGAATTCAGTGAAGACAATGAAACAGAAGTATCAGATTTATCAGAGCCTGAAGCAGAAGCTGGAAGCATTGCTGAAGAATCCACATCAACAGAAGAACTGAATTCAGAGCTTGAGAACGAGCTGACTGAAAACGAATTGAATGTTGAGCCGGTTGAGAGTGATGACCTACCAGTAATAGATGAACCTCAATCTGAAGCAGAAGCTGAAACCCCAGAACTTGCTGAAGATAATGAGCCAGAAGTATCTGAACTCTCAGAGCCTGAAACAGAAGAGCTGGGTTCAGATATTGAGCAAGAACATGAGATTGCTGAAGACCAGCTTACTATTGAGCCTATAGAAAACGACGATATACCAGCAATTGATGAACTGGTTACCAATGAAAATGAAACAGATACACAAGCACCTGTTCCTGTCGAAGATGTCCATGATGAGGACGCCGTCGCTAGTGAGAATTTCGTTGAGGTAGCTGAGAAAGCGACTGATGATACTCAAGAAGAGTCAGACATTGATGAGACGCTGGCGATAACTGAGCAGGTAGAACTTGAAGAAAGTCTGGAGCTAGAACCTGAACAAGCAGCGGTGGATTCTCCAGAAGATGAAACGCCCGCTGATAACATAATAGCTGATGAGTTAGAGCTGGCAGCTGAAGAGGGTGATGATGATATATCACCTGCTCATGATCTCAGTATTGAAGATGTTGAACCGCTCACAGATGATGTTATCGAACAAGTGGCATCAGCCGATGACAACGATGAGCCTTTGACTGAATCAGCGTTAGAAGAACATTTGGCTGAGGCTGATGAGGCAATTTCTGCCCTGACTGAAGATGAATCAGAGTCCACTGAGCCCGAGCATTCTGCCAATTTATCGTTAGATACAGATGAGGTTGATACGGAAAGCGTTCAACCTGAAGATATATCATCAGAACAGCAGCTTGAATCAGAGGTAGACACAAGCTTGCCTGAAGAATCTGAGGCATCTCCGGATGAGCCGTTTAATATTATTGATGATGAGCCATTAGAGAGCTCTACGCTTTCATCAGACGACGATATAACTGCTGATGAAAATCATGTTGCCGAACCAATTGATGACATCACTGACGCAGAGGTTGAAGAAGTCAGTGAGCTTGATACAACAGATGAAGGTGATCAGGTTGATGATTTATCTATACCAGCTGATGAATCAATGTCAGCGTCGGCGGATATTCCGAGTAAAGAATCCAGAAGCCTAAAAGACTTCTTAAAAACCGATACTTTCAATGTGAAAACCGCTTTGCCAGAAGCAAGTGATTTGTTGGAGTCGAGTCAAGTTACCGAAGATACGGCGTTATCTGTATCTGACGACGATGTGATGACATCGCCTGAAAATGACGTCATTGATGAAGATTTTGCTGGACAAACAGATTCAATAGAAGATGCTATTGCAGAGCCAGAGCCAGAGCCAGAGCCAGAGCCAGAGCCAGAGCCAGAGCCAGAGCCAGAGCCAGAGCCAGAGCCAGAGCCAGAGCCAGAGCCAGAGCCAGAGCCAGAGCCAGAGCCAGAGCCAGAGCCAGAGCCAGAGCCAGAGCCAGAGCCAGAGCCAGAGCCAGAGCCAGAGCCAGAGCCAGAGCCAGAGCCAGAGCCAGAGCCAGAGCCAGAGCCAGAGCCAGAGCCAGAGCCAGAGCCAGAGCCAGAGCCAGAGCCAGAGCCAGAGCCAGAGCCAGAGCCAGAGCCAGAGCCAGAGCCAGAGCCAGAGCCAGAGCCAGAGCCAGAGCCAGAGCCAGAGCCAGAGCCAGAGCCAGAGCCAGAGCCAGAGCCAGAGCCAGAGCCAGAGCCAGAGCCAGAGCCAGAGCCAGAGCCAGAGCCAGAGCCAGAAAATACTGAGAATTTGGCAGTCGATGAATTATTGGCTGATTTTGAGCAAGCTGAGGCTTCCGAAGATGATTTAATGTCTGAACCTTCGGCAGAACACATAGATGAAGTAGATGCACAAGATGCGCCTGTCGATATCCAGCAGCAAGCTGAAGAAGCAGAACAGAATGACATCATAGATGAACCTGCTCAGGATGATGTTGCTGCTGATACCCATGACCTTGCCGACGAACTGCTTGCTGAAACTGAGGGTGATAACAGCGCTGACTCTGAATCTGCTGTTCAAGTGAGTGATGTTGAAGCATCGGAAGAGATCAATATTGATATTGAGGCCGAGCTGCCTGAGCAGACGACGGATGAAGAGGTTAGCCCTGTTCCAGAAATCGATGAGAGCGAAAATGAGCTAACTGAAAATATTGAGCTTCAATCTGAAATTGATGAGTCGATTTCTGAAGTCAGTGAAATGGTCGAAACATCTGAACCTGATACGGTTTTAGATATTCCGCAATCATCTTTTAATGACGAAACCGACGAAAGTTCTGAACTTCTCTCTGAAAATATTGAAAGTTCACTGCCAGAAGAACCCGTTGCAGAAGCTGAAGTGTCTGATACTGCTGAGGAAGAAACAGAGAGTCAGTTAGACGCTGAACAATCTGTGACTGAAGAAGCCGTCCTTTCCGAAGCTCAGCCATCAGACATCGATGAAAGTACAATACCAGAAGCGTCTACTGCAGAAGCCATTGAAGATGCTGAGCCCGAACCTGTCCCAGCACCTGTTGAATCATTAGCGACTGAAGCAGATATCGAGAATTCGGTTGATGAGGCTGCGTCAGAAGAGGCAGAAAGCCAGTTAGATGCTGAACAATTTGTGACTGAAGATGCAACTTCCTCTGAGCCAGAGCAAATAGAAAGTGATGAAAACGCAACAACGGAAGCGTCAATTAGTGAAGTCTTTGAAAACACAGAGCTTGAACCTGATTCGTTTGAATCAGCAAGTGAACGTCTGATTGAAGAACCCGCTGATGAAATTGAAGCCAGTTTTGAACTTGAAACACCTACTGTTAATGAATCCGATGATGCTCAGAATGAGACTGAACAGGATGAAATCGAAGAAAGTCTGGATAGTGATTTAGCCGGTTCAACAGCCGAAAGCTGGCCTGAAGATTCGTCCACAATTGCTAGTGATGACTCAGCTCAAGCTGACCTGGATGTAGTGTCAGATGTTGATAATAATGAGATACAAGACACGATTTCCGATTCCTCGGTTGAGGAAACAGAATCCAGCGCCAGTGATATTATTGAACCACCGTCAGACGAACTTACTCCGGAACTTGATTCAGCGAGTGATGAGTCAGACATCACTGAGATTGAATCCGTAACGGCTGTTGAAACCGATGCTGACTTGGAAGCGGTTGCTGAGAGTGATGATATCGAACCGTTAACAGATGATGTGTTTGAACAGCCAACATCTATCACTGACGAAGATGACGATGTTGCTGAAGCGTTTGTAGATGAGAACACGACCGAGGCAGATGAGCCTTCCGTTATTTCTGAAGATGAACCGGAGTTAACAGAAGCCCCGCTGTCGGAAGATGAAGACGCTTTACATGCTGAGCCTGACAATATTATGTCGGAACAGCCTGAATCTGATATTGATCTTGAGATGATTGAAGAGCCTGATGTCGCTTCAGATGATCAGCCTGACATTATCGAAGATGAGAGTTCAGCACTTTCAGCTTTTGAGACCGATGAGCTTGAAGAACCTGCACAGGCATTGGATGAACAGCAAGTTGCTGTTGAGCCAATAGATGAATTTCCAGAAAGTGAAGATATTGCTGATGAAGCCTCATTAGAGTTAACGCCACCGATTACAACTGAAGAACCGATTGACGAGAGCACGAGTGAATTTGCTGGTGATGAAGAGCTGAGCCCTGAACCGATTGAGACAGAAAATAAACAATCAAGAAGCCTAAAAGATTTCCTAAAAAGCGATAGTTTTGACTTCAAACCGAGCGTAACGATAGACAGCGCTGACACAGAAGCGCCTTTGTCAGAGAATGCTGCTGAGGTATCTGAACTTACGGAAAACGAGCTCACTCCGTCTGATATTGACTCGATAGCAGAAGATTTTGCTAGACAAGCTGATTCAGTAGAGGATGCTATTGCAGAGCCAGAGCCAGAGCCAGAGCCAGAGCCAGAGCCAGAGCCAGAGCCAGAGCCAGAGCCAGAGCCAGAGCCAGAGCCAGAGCCAGAGCCAGAGCCAGAGCCAGAGCCAGAGCCAGAGCCAGAGCCAGAGCCAGAGCCAGAGCCAGAGCCAGAGCCAGAGCCAGAGCCAGAGCCAGAGCCAGAGCCAGAGCCAGAGCCAGAGCCAGAGCCAGAGCCAGAGCCAGAGCCAGAGCCAGAGCCAGAGCCAGAGCCAGAGCCAGAGCCAGAGCCAGCATTCCAGACAGAAGCAGAACGTTTACGCTTACTGATGACGGCTGACGACGAAACTGAAGAAGTTGATGCTGAACCTGAAGTGGCTGAAGAAAGCCTTTCAAGTGAGAAAGAGAGTTCAGTACCGTCTGAAGAAATTGCAGAAATGCGTTCAGAGCTGGATGAGCTGCGTGAAAAAGTACGCGCCAGAACGGCACAACTTCGTGCAGAGGCGAAAGCACGTAGCCAACAAACAGAGGTAAAACCTGAACCAGAAAGCACAGTTGATATGGCCAGTTCAGAACCGGCTTATGAACAGACGCCTGAGACAGAGACAGTAGACATTGAAGAGACTGATTCAATAGATGATGCTGACTCCCTGTCTGTCAGCAAGGATTCGCAAGATGATTCTGAGCCAAATTTATCTTTATCTGATAATGCCGACGTGTCTGAGCCTGTTGTAGAGGAAGAGTTTGATCTGGATGAGGTTGCACAAACTGTTGAGGATGAACTCACTGATATCGAGCCAGAGATAGAGCAAACAACATCAAGTTCTGTGACTGAGAACGATTTGAACTATGACGTTAACATCATTGATGAACGTCAGCTTGACGATAATTCAACGCGAATTTCGGCCATGTATCCAGCATCAGATGAGCAAGCAGATTCACCCCTTGTTGATGCGGCAGAGCAAGCGACTTCCGATGTAGAGCAGTATTTCAGTGAGGATGAACTTGATATCGGTGAACCTGTGAATCTGGTTGATCCGAAATCTGCTGTATCGGATATGTGGCAGGATCTGACTGAAGAACCATTGCCTTCTGATGATGACTTGGATCAGATGTTTAAAGAAATCAAAGATCTTGAAAATGCTTCTGATAATGAAGAAGGCGAGGACGACGAAGATGTTGATACTCAACAGCAGGATCGATTGCAGTCAATATTGTCTTCGATACCGTCTTTTTCGCAAATGAATAAGAAAAAAGATGAGGATTAGTCAGTAGGTTTCATCGCCGCGTTTCATCGCTATTTTTTGACTGCGGTGAAACGCTGATTCTGTTAAAATCGCCGGCAGTTTTTGCTGGGATAAAAAATGACAGAACAAGTCCATGATGTAGCCATTATCGGTGGTGGCGTATGCGGTACAGCACTGATGTATTTGCTCACTGAATACACCGATATACAACATATCGCTCTGGTTGAAAAATACGACCATGTTGCCAAAGTGAACTCTAACGGCAGAAATAATAGTCAGACGCTTCACTGCGGTGATATTGAAACGAATTACACCCTTGAGAAAGCCGCTAAGGTCAAAGCCGCAGCTCAGATGATTGTCAACTATGCTGATGAGCTGGCAGAACGTGATGAAATTATTTTTAAATACCCCAAAATGGTATTGGGCGTGGGTGAAAAAGAGTGCGCCATGTTACGTGAGCGTTTCGAACGTTTCCGCACCGTTTTCACTTCAATGCAGCTGCTGGAAAAAGAGCAAATCGCTGAGATCGAACCCAATGTGGTGATGGTCGATGGCAAGATGCGTGAAGAACCTTGTGTGGCATTGGCTGTGTTAGATGAATACTCAGCAGTGGATTACCAGCGTTTGGCTGAAAGCTTTGTCGATCAGGCACAAAAGCGAACAGATAAAGATCTCAAGCTATTTCTGAACAGTCACGTCGAAGACATCATCGAAAAAGATGGCGTATTTTCTATTGTTACTCAGAACGCGGTTATCAAAGCAAAAACGGTCGTCGTTTCTGCTGGTGGACACAGCCTGCTATTAGCCCAGCAAATGGGATATGGTCTTGAACTCTCCTGTTTACCCGTTGCCGGTAGTTTCTATTTCACACCGCCCTTACTCAATGGCAAGGTTTACACCGTACAAAACGACAAATTGCCTTTTGCCGCAGTGCATGGTGATCCAGATGTATTGATTGAGGGTAAGACTCGCTTTGGACCCACTGCATTGTTATTACCCATGCTGGAACGCTACAACAGCAAAACCTTTTTTGAGTTCTTGCGTGTATTAAAGCTCGATTCACGGGTGATGAAAGTCTTCTGGGATCTGTTTAAGGTCAAAGACATTCGTAACTACATTCTGAAAAACTTCCTGTTTGAAGTACCACTGCTACGCCGCTGGTTGTTTATGAAAGATGCACGAAAAATCGTGCCATCTCTGCAATTAAAAGATGTCACCTTTGCCAAAGGTTTTGGCGGTGTTCGTCCTCAGTTAATTGATAAAAAATCATCTCAATTGATGCTGGGCGAAGCGAAAATCAACCCGGGTACAGGTATCGTCTTTAATATGACTCCTTCACCTGGCGCGACCAGTTGTCTGGAAAACGCCGAGCTGGATTTACGATTTGTGTGTGGGCGACTTGGAGCACAGATAGACGAAACCCGTTTAAGAGCTGACCTGCACTGATAAGACTAAAATTTGTTTCAGTCTTCGATTAAGCAGCCGATATAGCTTCATATAAGCATACTAGTTTTTCGATGGAGACAGCATATGACACTGCATTCTGCTCAGGCTAATGCCGGTAAGGCATCAGAGAAGACTCAGGTTTTCACCTTCTTTATCGAAGATATGATGTTTGGTCTCAATGTCGATTATGTGCTGATGCTGGGGCAGGATGTCGACTCCGTTCAAAAGGTCCCGGTGGAAGAACGTGGTCTGAAAGGGGTGATTAAATATCAGGGTATTGTCGTGCCCGTTCTGGACTTCGCTCACCGAGTTGGTGTTACCTCAGGTATCGATAGTAAATTAGCAGTGATTGATGAGCTAAGACATTATGAACAAGAGCATATCGACTGGATGAATGCGCTTGAAGCTGTCATTACTGGTGGTGGTGAGTTTAAATATCCCACCGAATTAAAAAACTGCAAATTCAGTCAATGGCGAAAACAATTTCACGCCAGAGATGAAACCTTAATGGATCTGCTGGCATTATTTGATGTCAATCAGCAGGCACTTTATGAAACGGCAGGGCGATTGCTGACACTACGCGAGAGTGGCAATACGGATGAAGCCATCGAGTTGTTGCATCGTGAACGCGGCGCCACTATCCAGCGAATGAAGACACTATTTAGTCGCGTTATTGAACATTTACAAGCGGCTATGAGACAAGTGTTGTTATTCGTAACCGATGATGGCAAAACGCCCAGATTTGCCCTGTTAATTGATGAAATAAACGATGTCGTGACATATGATGCCAGTGAGTTTCAGGCGAGTAATGCTGGTGCTTTGGCTCAGTTAAGTCAGATTGGCAAAGTGCTTGATGGAATATATACACGCGACAATTCACCAGATTGCCTGTATTTCAACATCGATAAATTGATCGATGAGCCGATTACTGTTGCTTAATGTTTTTATCATTTTCAATTCATTGATGCCCGATATTTAAACATTGCTCTGAAAATGCCCCAAATCAGGGCACTGAAATAGCTTGATTGCTGTTATCTTACAGCTTTTTCTATTTTTATTTATATATCAAAGTTATTGTATTTATTAGAGAAAATCTTGTTTGAAACGCTTCCTTCTTGCTTAGTCAGACAGCGGTTCATTTTTTGCTTACATCCTATTATTAGTCATAAATTGGTGTATGCATTATGTTCAGTCAATCAGCCGTTTTTGATGATGTGTATCAACATGCTCATTCGTTACAGGACTGGCCTCAGGAATACGATCAGTTAAGCTCCGGTAAATTTGAAGGCTTTCTTGAAGATATTCAGATGGATGCTGTCCGGGTGTTCCGAGAACGTATGAAACAGAGCGTTGTTCAGGATACGCATACGCCAATGGGCAAGATTAGTATGATGATTCCTCATCATGTTGAACCGAGTGATGCTTCTGAGCAAGCACGGCAGATTATGGCCTCAGGTATTACCTTATTACCCTATGAAAGTGACTTTTCTTTCGTTGGGCCTGAAGAACTCGATTACAGCATTATTTCGATTGACCATGAGCGCTTAGCTGAACTGTTGAGTCATGAAACTTATACACGCTTAATAGGTTTCAAAAAAAGTTACGGTATAAAAACTGCTCCTGGATTTTTGGTGAATTTACGACAACAACTGTCTGAATTAATTGAGAGCCTAAAGACGGTGACACAGACTGCTGATAACGTAGAGCTGATATCAAAAGCGACGGAAGATAAACTGATCCAGCTGGCCCTCACTATTTATGAAGCTGATGACACAGGGAAAAATCAGCTAAAACGGCTCGGAAACCAGCACAATTATATTGTGCAACGTTGTCACGATTATGTCGCTTCAAGCGAAGGTAGTTGCGCGAGTATTGTAGATATTTGCAAAGCATTGAACATCCCACACCGCACCTTAAATTACAGCTTTCACAAGGCCACCGGCACTTCACCTATGCAGTATCTGCGAGCTGTTAAGTTGAATGCAGCCAGACGGGAACTGACAAAAAGTTATCTCCCGGTCACGGATATCGCCGCCAATTATGGCTTTTTCCACATGGGGTATTTTTCTCAGGAATATCGTCGTTTATTTGGAGAAACGCCGAGCATGACGCGAAAACGATATGCTGATCGTGTTTGATTGCCAATAGAGAAAACCAGATACAACAAAGATTAGACCACCAATGAATTGATCCTGGAACGGTGACATTTGAAGCCAGCTTGGTAATGTACTCATCATCATATGATGGTGGTGGTGATCAGAATGGGTCGCGCTGTACATCGTTGGGAAAATAAACATCAACAATCCCCATAACAATAATGGCATCACGACTGTTATGTTGTTTAACTTCTGCCAATAACGTGTCTGGTGATGCTGACTTAACATCGATAAGCATAATGCTAAACCACTTAAAGCCATTAACCACTTCATGCCACTGTAGACCAGTGCACTTTGCATTAATAAGGGGTGAAATGAAGGCAACATCCACACCCAGGTCAGTAAAGCAAACAGACTCATCACTAGCGTAATAGGCCAGTGAGATAAGGTTTTATCCATTGTCATATCAGCTGTTTGAAGATGATGTAATGAACCAATCCATAACAATGGAGCAAAATGATGTACCAGCACGCTTTGCAGACTATGCAAACTGATAGAGTAGCGTGCCAGCTCATCAAACCACGGCAGCATACCGAGCAAAAACACCAGATTACCCGTGAAGAATAATCCGGGCTTTGCCAGTAGCTTTCGCTTAACAGCCCATTGTTGCAGCGTGATAATGACTACCACGCTGCACAAGAGATCAATCAAACTTAACCACATCAGTCTAGCTTGAGCAGCAGCTTGAGCCGGATTTCACGGTACCAGTTACCGTATCAACGCTGTGATTATTGCCCTCAGCAGGCACATCCATCGCGGCATTACCCATAAAGAAGTTATTCGGTTTCAGGGTGAAGCCAACATACTCCACTGGCATGATGGGGAAGTCCTCAGGTTTACAGACATGGGTATGACCAAATGTATGCCAGACCACGATATCGGTATTTTCTATCGGACGATCTTTCTGCACATAATAAGGTAAACCTTCACCTTTATTCTGGTTAGGATAAAAGCCAGAAGCATTCATCTCAGCCGGATCATACGGCGTGACCCATAAATGCTTTTTAGCAAAACCGGCACGTTGAGCGACATAACTTTTCTCATGAGCCAGCATCACCGGATTATGCTCAGCAACGAG
Source organism: Methylophaga thalassica MP (assembly GCF_000214595.1). Lineage (GTDB taxonomy): Bacteria > Pseudomonadota > Gammaproteobacteria > Nitrosococcales > Methylophagaceae > Methylophaga > Methylophaga thalassica. The sequence continues at coordinate 900,994 of NZ_AFIG01000001.1, forward strand.
TTTATATCCGGTCGGATTACCCACGGCATTAATGCTGTTGGGATTGATGATTTTCCAGAACCGTCCGGTCTGACCATTGGCTTCGCGGGCGGCTTCCAGTTCGGTTTTAAAGACAGTGGTTTCGGTGTTAAACACATTACCCCAAGGATTTTCTTCTTTATCCATTTCCCGTGGTGTGAAGTTGGTTTCGACCACGGAATTGTTTTCGCCATCGAGCATCATATGCAGACGAGCACTGAAGAAATGCTGATGGGTTGGGCCATAGATTTCGGGCGTAACCATGCCACCGAATTTGGGTTTTTCACCGGGAACCAGTGCGCCTGTCTGAATAATGCCGGTCAGCTTGGTTTCCTGTTGAATGGTGCCATCCTGATACAAATACCAGTAAAACCCGTAATCATAGTTACCCACGGTACAGAAGAAACTGATCACCAGACGACGTGAACGACGCATTTCGTAGGTTTCACTACGGAACTCGTAATGTTTCCATAAGGTGCCGTAATCTTCCTCATGCATACAGACGGCGTTTTTCATCAAGAATGGCACGCCATTATCATCGACGGTTGGAATATCAAAATAGCGAATCGCGCCCAGACAGTCGCAGCCCAGCTCAAGCTGATTGGCTAAGCGACCAAGACCATACTCACCACCATCAAATGCACATTTCCAGTAATGATTAAGACTGGTATCAGAGTAGGGCACCGCCATATCGTTGATACTGGCGCGATAAATAATCGGCCGTAAACGATCACCATCCTGATAGCTCAATTGGTTTAACACCAGGCCTTCGCGAGGGTTATAACCTAAACGGAATTGCCATTTCTGCCAGTTCACTTTCCAGCCATCAACAGTGAAGCTCACCCCTTCAGGTTGGGTTATTTGCAGTGGTTTCAGATCGTCACGCGGTTTGGCAAGTGATGGGGTGTCGTAATTGTGTTTGGTTTTAGGGACGGGAATGTTCTGACCGTCATCTAATAACTCGATGACCTTGCCTTCATTCAAATCTATGATAGCCACCAGACCATCAATAGGGCGGGCATAGCCATTATCAACAATATCATCACGAACGAAGGCAACGCCTCGCATTAAACGACGACCACGATATTTTTCATCATCGCCAAAGTAACCAAATGACCAAGGGTCAATTTGAATGGTCTCAATATCTTTATCGGTTAATCCACGACGTTTAACGGCTTCAATAAACCCGGGATCAGCCTGAACAATATCCACACAAGTGAAGAACTCTTCCATCATAATGGCTGGCTGCCCGGTAACTTCAGGGTCAATCTGTTCCCAGCGGGTAATGGTGTTGCTATTCAGATCAATCATGGCTTCATGAATGGCACCAGATGCTTTATCCAGTACTACAGCAAAAGCACGACGTGAAAATGATTGGCCTTCCTCAAAGGCTAATACTTCGGCTTTTGTTGGCTCTTCTAGTTGCACATAAGGAAAGCGACACTCAGCTCCCAAGCCTTTCTCTCTTCTAAGTAAATCAGAAGCGGTAGCGATTTCTTCCATTGTTAATGGATCAAGTGGATGGCTGGCTTTAACGCCTGGGCTGGTTTCGGGTTTATAAGATGTTTCTAGAGCGTGATTCATAATAACCTCGTAGTAGTGTTTTTCTGATATCAATACTAGTGAGATCTGAATACGCCAATATCACAAAGTGGCAAAAGTCGACATCCATGTCGATATTTGGAAAATTGAACTTAGTTAGGTGTCTCTATTCTGGGTTTATTAAACCCTTTGGTCTCCATGCATGACTCAAAAGCTGCCAGGTCAGCTTTACTTGTTTCATGGCAGTCCTGTATCGCGGACTTTAGTTTCTCATCCACTTCTTTCGGTGGTGCAGGTATGCTGGGTGGAGGCTGATGGTTAAATCCTTTCTGTTGCATACAGCTATCAAATAGTTCAACACTGCCCTTGGCTGAATCACGACATGACTTCATTGCATTTTCGAGAGCAGCTGGATCCATTCGGTCTTCAGCAGCATAGCTCACTCCCATCGTACAAAGAAAAAGTGCAATAAATAAACCTGATTTAAGCTGATTATGCATATTAAATCCTTATCAATAATGAACTAGCGAAGTGGATTTGTTACGACAACATAATTTCCAATACTGTTTCCAGAAACAGGTAAGTACCAGTTTTCACCAACCACGTAATAAGCCTGTCCTTGATACTCAACTTTTTTGGCTGATTTAGGTAACTGGCTAACAATCGTTCCCGGCTCCAAAGCACTTGATGAAGTAGTTGAAGCTGCTTTTTCAACCACGGTGTAGGTGCCGGCGGGTGGGGTAGACACATAGACGTATCTGTCACCTTCTTTACGGTAGTAATACATGCCATCTACGACGGCATAAGTCACACCTGCCAGTAATGCCAGTGCTACGCCTTGTGGCAGAGAATAACCAAAATAATAAGGTGGTATACGTCCTGGACGTTCGTGGTGGTAACCATCATGCACGATGAAATGTGGTCCACGATCCGGTCCTGGTCCCGGTCCGCCAGGCGGCATGGCATAACTCGATAGTGATACGAATAAAAGTGGGCAAAGCGCAGTAGCTAATATGAAACGCTTCGTCATATAGGTGTCCTTTAAAATAAACAGATTTTTGTTCGATACTAATTATATTGAGTGCCTCTGTTAATGCGAGTTTAGTTAGGTAAAGTTTTATTAGTGACTGAAGGGCAGCGCTGTGAAGATAATGCCCCAAAAGTTAACACCGGCAGCACAATCTAAGTGCAAAAGAGACGCTGTTTTCTACTCTTATCAGATATAACAATCAAGCTATTAGCCTCTCAGGTCAATCATGGTAAGGCTTTGAAACATATTGTTATTTATACATACATATTGGCATGTTGTTTGCTCGATTAGTTTTATGTTAACTAATTAAGAGCCAGTCACAGATGACGATGAAGCTAAAGAATTTCAAAACAGTTTGGGGTCATAACGGCACTATAGAAGAAGCGATTATCATGGCGAAAGAGGCCGGATTTTCAGGGCTGGAAGCCCCTGCCAAACATGATGACCCAAGCCATTTTCCTGCGCTTGAAGCGGCTCTCGCAAAACACAATTTTGAATGGATTCAGGAAGTCTGCACCGCGGGTTCTTATGTACCAAGACGTCGAGCCAGTGTCGAAGAGCATTTATCGGATCTGGAATCTCAAATCATTTTAGGCAAATCACTCAAACCCAAATTTGTAAATGTGATGGGTGGCTGTGACGCCTGGCCTATTCAAACCAGTATCGACTTCTTCAAAGCTGCCATGGATATTGCTGACAAACATGGTGTGTTGTGTTCCTTTGAAACGCATCGCGGCCGTAGCTTCTTCTGCCCATGGAATACCATGGCGATTTTAGAACACCTGCCAGATATCAAAATTACCTGTGATTTTAGTCATTGGGTGGTGGTCAGTGAACGCCTAATGGATAGTGAGTGGGATGCCATTGAACTCGCCGCACAACATGCTCATCATATTCATAGCCGGGTAGGGTATGATCAAGGGCCACAAGTACCACATCCTGCCGCCCCAGAATATCAAGCTGCGTTAGAAAGTCATCAGCGTTGCTGGGAAGCGATCTGGTCTGCTCAAAGAGATCGTGGTTATTTAGAAACCACCATGACACCAGAATTTGGACCAGATGGTTATTTGCATCACCTGCCATTTACTAATACCCCCATTGCAGACCTATGGGAAATCAATCGCTGGATTGGTCATACCGAGCAGCAGCATTTCGAGCAATGGCAACAAGCCACCAAGTTAGCTGAGGTGTCACATGGCTAAAACATTTCAACTTCGTGATCCCGCCGGTGCAAAATACAGTATCGGTGTGTTGGTCTATATCACCGTCACTTACTTTGGTGGCTGGGCTGCGATGTTTGCCGATAACTGGCTGATTAATGTCCTGGGCATGTTGGCCTGTGCCCACGGCATGATTATCGCCGCTTATCTTTTACATGACTGCGGGCATAATGCCTTATTTAAAGACAACAAGGACAACGCCAAACTGGGCAAAGTACTCAACTGGATTACAGGCAGTTGTTACGGCCGTTTTGAAGATATTCGTTACAAACACATGCGTCATCATGTTGATAACTGTGATCCAGTAGTATGGGATTACCGGAGTTATCTAAAACAGCACCCAACGATGGAAAAGGTCGTCAAAGCGGCTGAGTGGGCATACATTCCAGCCATTGAAATTATGATGCACACCATGCTGGTGTTTGCACCATGGGCGATTGAATCAAAGCGTGATCAACGTGCTCGGGTTTTGACAGTGGTATTAATAAGAGGCGCGATATTGCTGGCGGTGTTATTGATCAGTGTGAAAGCCTTTGTGTTGTATTGCGTCGCTCAGCTCGTGTTGTTCACAGTATTACGCTTTATGGACTGTTATCAGCATAACTACGAAGTCATTTTCAACCTGGATGATCCGGATGCCGTGTTCCCTCATCGCCGTGATTTTGAGTACGAGCAGGCTAATACCTACAGCAACTTATTGTCACACCGCTATCCCTGGCTGAATATGCTGGTTCTGAATTTTTGTTATCACAATGCCCATCATCAAAAGCCGATTCTTAATTGGTATGAGCTGCCAGCCTTACACAAGGAAATGGGTGAAAAATTCGCTCCACAAACGCTAACATTCTGGGAACAAGCCCGTTCTTATCATAAACATCGTGTGGCACGTATTTATGCCGAAGAATATGGCGATGATGAAGTCACCACCTCATTAAAAGAGGGCAGAGCAGTCGGTGTGGATGCTCTTAGTTTTCTGACGGCGTTTTAATAAAATCTCAAAGCCCTTGGTCGCTACTGAGGGCTTTGTAATAAACGTACAAACTCGATGACATAAAACTCGATATTCACCTCAAGCTGATTAAGCTTGGGATTAACCATCCAGCTTTGTGTTACACCCATCAGATAGCTATACATCGAAATAGCCACCACCTGACTATCGGTACTAGTCTGACTGTTTGTTTGCTGACGATAGCGATCAACAAAGCCTGAAAAAGTGCTGATAAGTGACACCGTTAACGCCCGTTCACGTTCCAGTGAAGGCGAAACCGATTCCGTGTATTCTGTTTTATTCAACAAAATCTCAAACGACTGACGGTAATAGGTATCTTCAAATAATAAACTCAGCCACTGGCGGGCAAAGTTACTCGCCGCTTCGATAGGCGCCTGACTATCATCACACTGAGCAATCAGCTTTTCTAATGGCGCCTGAGAATAGGCCAAAATCTCTTCAAACAACTCTTCTTTATTAGCAAAGTGCCAGTAAATCGGCCCACGCGAACAACCCGCCTCATCAGCAATCAACCGTAATGTCGTGCCACTATAACCACGCTGACCAAATAACTTTAACGCCGCATCAATCACTTTCTGCCGGGTTTTCGCTGCGTCTTCTTTGCTTCGTTTCATAAGTATTTTTCTTGGAGAAAATCAGATAGTAGCTTGAGGGGAGCAATCCTTCAAATATAGAGATTATCATTTCTTGTCAGACCCGTTAGCACACATTTCTTTTACTGTATAAAGCAATTGAGTATTCAACAACAATTGAAAAATAAACATACTGGTGGAGTTTAATGACTTATAAATCACGTATTCGGTCTAAAGGGCTTACGACACCCTGAGCACCTTGTTTAAGAACATGTGTATAAATCTCGGTTGTTTTCACATCTGCATGACCTAACTGTTGTTGCACTGTTCTAATATCGGCACCCGATTGCAGTAGATGAGTTGCGAAAGAATGTCGTAGAGTATGGCTTGTAACTTGTTTCATAACTCCTGCTTCTTGAGCAGCATGTTTAATTATTTTATTCAAACCACTTTCATCAAAATGGTGGCGACGAATCTTTCTTGATTGAGGGGCAATAGATAGTTTTGATGCTGGAAAAAGGTACTGCCAACCCAAATCAAAACGACTTTTCGGATATTTTCTAGCCAATGCTTCAGGCATCCAAACACCATCATATTGTGGGTTTGATAGATCATTTTTTAAGAGTCTATCGACACGTTCAATTTCAGCTTTTAGTGGTGCATGTAACTCTTTCGCTAAAGTGACAATACGATTTTTGGCGCCTTTACCATCCCATACGTGCAATTGGCTCAAATCAAATTGGACATCCTTCACTCGCAAACGCAAAAGCTCCATGCGTCTTAAACCCGAGCCATACAGCAGTGAAATCATCAGCTTTTTCACGCCTGATAGCTGTGCAATTAAACAACTGATTTCATCAGTAGTTAAAACAACAGGTAATTTTTTCTTTCGACTAGATTTTTTGAAGGTTCCCACATAACCCACTTCTTGTTCTAAAAACTTTGTTTTCATAAACACAATGGCATTTAGTGCGATTGCTTGGGTTGATGCAGATACATGCCGATTCACTGCTAAATGCGTTAAGAATTGTTCTATGTGTCGGTCACTTAATTCTTTTGGATGTTGCTTGCCATTAAAAACTATGAAATATTTAATCCAATATAGATAGGTTTTAACTGTTCGACGACTATAGCGTCTAGTCAGCATGAAGGATTCGATTGAACTCAAAAATGGAGATTTTGCCATGTTAATTGCCTCTTCCTTGAAACAAATTCATTTCAAAGATAACAAAGTCTTGGCACTATTTTTCCAACCCAGTTCAAGTTTTTGGCCTCATAATTCCGGGTTGAAAAATTAATTTCTATTATAGTCAATATGTTATGGTTGCCAAAAAAGAATTATAAGGCCGCCTGTTTAATATTTATTATGAGGCCACTGGCCTCATAAAACACACTGTTAATGCTATGAACACATTGCAATCACATAGAGAAGAGTTTGAGAGTGGCATCGTCACCGAATCGGGTTTCGCCGCTATGGATGATGCCGAGGGTTATGGGGCTGCATCCACAGTTGGCGCGGGCAGTGCGAGTGTCGCGATGTTGTGGCGCGCGTTTGAAAAAGGCGAGTCGCTATCGCTGTATTCGAAGGACAAGTCGGTGTGTCGGCCAATGACAGAAGAGCAGCTCGCCGTGTGGTGTAAAGCCAATTTCCCGGCATGCTATGGCGAGTATCTTCGGCGCTTGAAGCATTAACAAGGCCAGGCACAGCGACGGCTTGTTCGTTGCGGCTTCGCCTCCACTACAAAGCCGCCCGTGCTGGCGGCGTTAGGTGTTCAGACTGTGCAAATTGAAGCCATACTGTATCTGCTCTTTTTATTTGGATCGCCGTTTATTATTTATGTCCTTTCCAGAGTAAATGTTTTACCTATAAAGGGTTTAGGAAAGCTCGCTGGTATTAGCTTCGCCGTACTTTATATCTTTATTGTTGGTTCAGCTGAGTTTGCTGATTATCAACTTAAGCAAGAGCTAGACTCGTTCGATTTAGACGGAGATGGTAGCTTTTCAAGTAATGAATTTACTCCAGAGGCAGAAGAAGCAATGAATCGTTACATCCAAGATACAGGGCGCACATTCGCACCAATAACAGGATTCATATTTTCTTCTATCTATGTCGGTTTAGTATTTATCTTTATTAGGTTATTTAATAAGTATGTACTTAAAAATACCTAACAAGTTGCTCAAGTACACTCCGGCCACAAAAAGCGTGGCCTACGCGGGACTGTCGCTACGTGCCAGCCCCTTAGCAAAGCGTTAACTCTCTCAAGGAAATCCGAGTATGAGTCATGATTTAGGCTTCTTTTCTCCCAAGCAAGGAGCCACAACCTCTGAAGTTAGGGCCGCATACCTTAGCAGCTGTGAAGGAGAAAATATCTCATGGCCTTCATCTGGTGCGTTAACGTCATTCATTTCAGCTCTCGAAAAAGAATATCCATGCATCGACACTCTCAATGACGATGAGGTCGACGAAAGTCCATGGTCATGTGGTTTTGATAAAGAAGAGGGCCATATTATTGTAAGCATGGTTTTTAGTCGGGCTTCAGAAGTTGGTAACTTTGTATGGGGCCTGCTTGAGCGGCATGAGCTTATTGTCTTTGATCCCCAGGCCGATAAAGCATATATCGGTAATAATGAGCTTCCAGAAATTCAAGAATCAAATAAGTGGTGGCAGTTCTGGAAATAAGAGTTAACAAGCGCAAGCACAGTAGGACTGCCAACAGCTTGCGCCTTTTGCATGCCTTCGGCATTTTAATGCAAAAGTCACAATCTATTGTCAGCCCGTGTTGCGGGCGTTATGTTTCAAGGAGAAATTGAGTAAGTGCCACATATAAGAATCACAAGATATGAGTATGAGGAACCATACCATGTGAATTTGGTGTTTGAGGCTGCAAATCAAACTCAGAGCACTACGCTCGAATATTATTGCAATGCATCAGATTTAGTTGAAATCGCCGAGCATCTTGAAGTCTTCCCTAGGCACGCAACTGACGTATTCCTTTATGAGTTTGGCTCCGAAAGAAAAGAAGATCGGCATTCATACTATTTCAGAATGCGCGTTTTTCTTACAAACGGCACAGGATCATGCGCCGTACAGATTCGAACCAACAACAATGAAGAGCTACCTGAAAGAGAAATCTCTGAGTTTTGTATTTCAGCTGAGGCTTCACAAATTAATAGGCTTGGTCATTTGTTTCGCACCTATTCAAAATTAAACCATAAAGTCTTAGAGTGGTCGGTGAATGAAGGCGTACTCAAGTAAGAAAAACATAACAAGAAAAGGCAGCATCGCCCTGCGGGCTGGACACGCTATCGCGCGCCGCTGCTTTGGGCGTTAAGTGCAAATATGGAATCGCGCAAAGAATTAGTAAATCATCTAATTGAGTATGATCGCTCTATAGAAGAAATCATGGAGCCTCTCAAAGTCTATGGTTGGGACTCGGATGAGGAGTTTGTAGTGATGAAGCCTTCTCATATTGAAAATGTTTTGAATCGTTTTCTCTCTGGTGAACTTACCAAAAATCAAGTTAGGGATTGGGCTAATGCAGTAGAGCGCCGAGAGGATATTGAGCTAGATAAGCAGTTTCGAGACACAATGGGCGAAATGGTATTTTGGCTAGCGAATCCTTCCATTAATTTTCCCATAACCGAAGAACTAGCTAAGCGTGTTATTAGTAACCTACAAACAAATACAGTGCGGTAAGCACTTAACAAGCAAAGGCAGCAGCGCCCTGCGGGCTGGACGCGCTAACGCGCGCCGCTGCTTTGGGCGTTAGATTTTTAAATATGCTTTACAAGCAGCCATATAAAGAACGCCTTAAGGACCATGTTTTTTATTTAGGTTAATTACTTTTTTGGATGTTTATTACCGGCTGTACAGTGTTCTGGAGATACTCAGGATATTCACATACTGATGTTGTGCTGATGTGGTGTGGTCTGGCACTCGCCTGACAATCGCATAATGAAGGATGATTGCTGGCACGTTGTTAGTACTTATTAATTRCGCTCCTTTCGTGCTTTACAGCAGCAGTGAGGATAGCCGGGAGATTGAGGGTAATAACTTGTGGATTCATTCGAGAAAAAAAGGTGGTTCTAAAGTTTCATTCCCGTTAAACAGAGTGGTTACCTTTAATCATTTCACTCAGCGTAATAATGCGGTAGAGCTTATTACAGTTCAGGGTGATGAACTATTCTTGGAAGGATACGAACACATGGAAGAACTCATTAGAGAGCTAGTTCAGAGTCCAGCAGGTAAACATTATGCTCTCAAAAATTGAGTCAAAATCTAACAAAACACTGCAGCCGACCGCTAACGCGTCGGCTGAATAGAAGCGTTATGTGATTCAAGGATGACGGGCATGAGATTCCCCTTAAAAGATTCATCAAATGAGCATCCGATCCCTGAGGTATGGAAACAGACGTTAGAGCAAGTCGTCATAGCAATGTGTAACGATGATTTCGAGTTGTCGAATTTTAATTCAAGTGTTCTATTGCAATCAGATGATATCGCTCAACTGAATAGGTCTAATGTATTAGGTTATGGCTGCTCTTTAGCGCCTTTATCCGAAGAAGTTTGGGAAAGATCTCGTTATCAATGGATGGATGAATATTGGGAAGTAGTCGTAGATCTATGCACAAAAGAGGAAGGGGTTAGCGATCTTGCTTTATCATGTCGCGTATTTCCATTAGAAAACAGCTTCAAGTACGAGCTTGGGCTTGTATATGTTCCTTAGTTTAAACAGGCAATCACATAACAAAGCGTTCAAAATCGTTCGCTTTGCTCACTGGGACCTTCAAAAGCTGCGCCTTTTCGGCCCTTTAACGCGGCGTTAGGTGAATCATGACTTCGAAAGAAATTAAGCATCAAGTCGATTTAATTTTTCACAGATTAGATGAGTCTAGGCGTGCGGGAGCCATTGATCTTGTTAAGGTTATAGTGGCTACGGCTTCAGTCTTGTTAACAATCTTTGTGTCTCTTTTACCGGAAGGTCAGTCCATCTCATACTGTGAGAACAAATACCTGTTTTTAATGAGTGTGGCCACATTGCTATCACTTCTTATTTGTATAGCTGTCGGTTTCTATCATCTGTATTACTCATTGGTGGGTGTGTTTAATGATCGGTTCGGTGAAATACGTGCAGTTCTAGATGAAAAAGATAGCGGAAAATCAAGGGGTCAGCCAACTTGATTTAACCTAGCTTCTTAATCTGATGTAATAACGTAACAATAATCTTCTCACTACAAGGATGTAACGACATGGCTAGACTTCCCCGTTTGGTGTTACCCAATCAGCCTCTGCATATATGGCCAGTATTCTCAGTGATATTAAAGAGTCACTGGCCAAAGCTGACTGTCATCTTCATGCCTATGTCATCATCACGAATCATGTTCATTTATTCGTTCCTACTGAACACGAAGGTGCCATTAGTAAAATCAAACACTTTGACACTACTGATTGTGTAATAGAACTAGGTATGGAATAGTGTTTGCCGCTTTTTCTTACAATCAAAACAGTTATAGGTACACAATGGAATTAGAGTTCTTTTCAGCTTCGTTGATTAACTTAATTATTAATCTTAGCTATTCAATCATCGCGATTGTGGTCAGCGTTTATGCTTTATTTTGGGTAGATAAAAAGTTACTAAAAGAAATAGACATTGAAACAGAACTAAAAAAAGGCAATATTGCTGTCGCTATTTTTGCTTCCTCTATATTGTTGTTTGTTGCAATTGTTATTGCTTTCGGCTTTAAGGGGTGAGCTCATTGTTCGCAAAGCTTAAAGCGTTTGCATTCTGGACATGCTTTCTTATTTTTGTCGTTGCTATCACGAATTTAAAAGAGAATTCACAAGATAGCGATATACAGCAAAAAATTGACATTGCGCTGCATGACTTTGACGATGAATTAAAAGTATTCTCACCTAAAGGCCAATCTCTTCTTGTTTTACCGACAGGTGAACGATGGTCAGATGATTACATTCAGCAATTATTAAAGCCACTGTACGACAAGAGCGGTGCATTTGCGTTCACCTATAACGACACTAAAACCATTGCCATGTCGGCTCAAGGCGTCAACCGTTCCCAGTTTTTAGTCAATGCCTTTTTAGAAGGATATCAGCCCTTTACGGTTGAAAACGTAATGATGCCACTCTATGTGCTGGCCCAAAGAAAAACGTATATGCTTGATTCCTTACAATACAGTGGGCGAGAAGAAGTGTGGCAGTCGAGTCGTGAGGCTTTTTTATTGCCTAGAGGAGATTGTGAAGATCATGCTCTTGCACTTGCTGATTGGTTAATCGAAATGAATGAAGACGCCAGAGTTGTCCTTGGCGATATGGACGGCAATGGTCATGCATGGGTTGTACTATTCAAAAATGGTAAAGAATATTTATTAGAAGCAACTAGAAAAAATAGACTCGAACGAAATAAACCCTATCCCCTTGCTAAGTTATATCCTGACTATCACCCCACTTTTATGTTTAACCGACATGGGTTTTGGATGAATAGTGGCAGTAAATATACGACCGATTACTCTGGAAAGCACTGGGAGCACACGAGTGAGTATAGTAATGCAGCTATGCGCCGATTGAGTCCGAAAAGTTAACTTTTGTAGAAATCAATAGCGTCAGAATGTTTATTTAAATAGGTATATTTTAGATCTGGGTAAAACTACTTTTTTCGGCTCCCTTGATTCGGCACCTTGAGAATTTAGTATGAAAATGGAAACTGACAGGCTTATTCTGCGTCAGTGGAAAAGTGAAGATTATCAACCTTATGCTGACTTATGTTCTGATGCTCATGTGATGCGATATTTTCTCGCTCCACTTTCGCGTGAAGAGAGTGACGAGCAAGCGAATAAAATCCAAAGCCTGATTTCGGAAAGAGGCTGGGGTTTCTGGGCTGTTGAGTTGAAAGAGACTGGTCAGTTTATTGGTTTTGTCGGGCTACATAGCCAGGATGAAAATAGTGGCTTTCCTAATGCTCCGTTTATTGAAATTGGTTGGCGCTTGTCATCGGAGTTTTGGGGGTTAGGCTATGCACCTGAAGCGGCGGAAAAGGCATTAGAATTTGCATTTGAAGAGCTTAATGTTCCTTCAGTTTATGCCTTTACCACGTTGCAAAATCTTCCCTCCCAGCGAGTAATGCTGAAATTAGGAATGGTTAATACGAATCAAGATTTTAGTCATCCTAAGGTGGCTAAAGGTCATCGTCTGGAGCGACATTGTTTATATAAAATCACTCAGAAACAGTGGTTGGAAAAATCTCTATAGCAAATAGTTAACAGTGGCTGACCCCTCGATCGCTCTTTATTAATAATAAGGATAATGACTGTTATGACATCGCATCACCATGTTATCGTCAGGTTTCAGCTGGATAGCGAACAAGAACTGTTTGAATTGGTTAACTTAATCAATGAGCTAGAGGAAATAGTTAAAACTTCACCAGACTTCATCTCTGCCAAGCTCCATCGAAATGTCGAAGGGACCGTGTTAATAAACTATGCTACTTGGACTTCGCCGCAAGCATATGAAAGCTTCTGGAAAGCATATGTTGTTGATACGGAGACAAACAAAAAAATTAAGTCGTACAAGCCCATGGTTGATCAGGTATTTGTGTTGCAGCAGTAAGACAGATAGTAAGGGTATGAAATGAAGCAGATTATTTTTTTAGCTCTAATGATAATGCCGTTACTGTCATTTGCCGGACCGAGTGAGGTATTACTGTCGCTTCTCAAAACACCACCGTCGGAAAGAATTCAACTATCTTCAGAAAAACTCAATGCATTAGAGACACTTAAAAAGCTCGGCATCATCAACTCGGAGCCGGATATTGTTGCTGATTACAATCACATTTACATGGCAAACAAACAGCTGCCGATATTAGGTGGAGTGTTGCTGGCTTTAGATGATGAATATTTTGATAGCTATGTTGGCTGTTGTGTTAATCCGGGTATTGCGCTGGTTATCCATGTAGGAAAGAAAAACGCTGACGCTTTAAGGCTAATGGAATTTGCAAAAGAAAATGCTTGCTCGGTTACACCTTTCGAGCAGGCCATTATGGCTAATGAATTAGAAGAGTCACTATTGGAGACTTCTAATAAAGAAGACATCGTGGTGCTTTCTTGTAAATTACATGATGAAGCTAATACTCAGATAGAGTAAACAGTGGACTATGAGGTGACGTATATCTTTTTTTATCTTAGGCTGGGAAGAATAAAAGAAGAAAACGGTTTTCAATATAATTTTATTGATAGACAAACCGGTATTAGGAAAAGAAAATCAAAGCTTTAGATTTGCTGTACTTCCGTGATATGTTCTGGATAATGAGAATTTCTTGAACTGAGGCTTCAAGTAAACGGGTGGGCCAGTGAAGTTAAGCTTTATGAGAAGGATAGGAAAGTGCGAAATATCAGCATCAACTTGATTGTCCGCCTAATATTCAACTATGCCAATGTCTAATAACACGTTGTTATTATCGCCCCTGCACACAGGTATACTGACATTTATCATTTCCCTGATCTTCACACTCTCATTAGCATGGTATCTGGAAACCGACTATGTTGATGACTTAGAAACACAAGCGCTCACCGATGCGACAAACTACACCTATCAACTCGAGTCATCGATTATCCATGAGGCATCCATCGCTTATACGCTGGCTACCTTAGTTAATTTAGATAATAGAGCTATCAACCACTTTGATGAAGTTGTCGGCACGATACTGCCTTCTTATCCTTATATCACCGATATCCTCATTGTCTCTGATGGGATTGTTCGTCAATTTTATTCAACAAGTGATGAAGCAAATTTGCAAAATAAAATTCGTTCCATACCCCCTGGCTATGGCTATATCTCTAAAAGATTAACCATTACCGGACCTTTTCCATTCAAGAATAATAAGCTCAAATTAGCTGCTCGCTTGCCTGTTTTTATCGGCGATAGTGCCGATGCAGAAAGAACACATTGGGGCTATGTTGAAGTGGGCATATCGCTTACCGACATTCTCGAAGCACAGCCACTTGAATCCATTACGGCATCAAAGTATCACTATGAACTATGGCGACAAGGCAATGGACAAGATGAGGCACAATTGATTTATGCCTCATCAACAGCAGCTCTCAATAATGCGCTTGAATATCCAGTCAGATTATCAATGGATGAATGGCGGCTCGGCTTGGTGCCTGTTGATGGTTGGCATGATTGGTCATTAACGACCTTACATTTAACGGTTGCTATTTTAGTGAGTTCTCTATTGGCTTATCTGGCGGCCTCATTACATGTTCTGCGTCGACAAGACGTGAGTCTGCAAGCCAAACTGGCCGAAGGCAACGCTCAAATAGATATGACGCAAATGCAGCTTGAAGCCACGTTTGATGCCATTCCTGATCCTCTCTGGCTAAAAGATATTAATGGTCTGTATATCAATTGTAATCATCGGTTTGAAGAACTTTATGGTGATGAAAAAAGTAACATCATTGGTCGTACAGACTACGATTATGTTTCTCAAGAAACAGCCGATGCTTTTCGTCATCATGATCTGAATGCAATAGAAGCAGGCGTAACACTTACCAATCAAGAATGGCTAACATTTGCTGAGGATGGTTATCGGGGATTGTTTGAAACGGTAAAAACGCCATTACGTGATCACGACGGAAACATCGTTGGTGTTATCGGCATTGCTCGTGACATTAGCGAGCACTACAAACACCTAGAAAAAATGCAAGAAAGTGAGATGCGTCTTCAAATCACGCTTGAGTCAACCAAAATTGGTATTTGGGAATGGGATGTCGCTGAAGATGTCTGGTTTGCATCCCCAACTTACCACACCATTTTGGGATATCCGCCAGTGCAAGGGGTAGGCGATCGAGAAAAAGAACTTGCAAAAGTTCATCCAGATGATCGAGAGATGATCAAAGGCAAAATCGGCAGTATTCTTGACCGATCTGAAACCAACTATTACTACGAAGCACGTTTACGTCATGCTGATGGTCATTATCGTTGGGTGGGGGTTCGTGGTAAAGCGGTTGAGTTTGATGAATCAGGTAAGCCCAATCGTATTGTCGGTGTTCGTATGGATATTGATGAACGACGCAAGGCTGAAGAGCAGATCAATTGGCTAGCCCACAATGATGCCTTGACCGGATTACCCAATCGTATTTCCCTAAAAAAACAATTAACAGCCGCACTGAATGCTGCAAAAGACACAGGCGTTCAACTCGCCGTTTTGTTTATTGACCTTGATAACTTTAAAAACATTAATGATGCGCTTGGTCACAGTGTCGGTGATGCGTTATTACAAATGCTTGCTCAACGCATGCAAGAAGCACTTGAAGAAGATGCCATCGTTTCTCGACAGGGCGGTGATGAGTTTATCGCTGTGCTGCCACATACCGATACAGAACAGGCAAAGATCAGAGCAAAAGCATTGATTGATCTGTTCTCAAAACCGTGTGCAATAGAACACTATGAACTCATCGTGACGCCTTCTATCGGTATTAGTTTATTTCCAGATGATGGTGACGACCATGACACGCTGCTCAAATGTTCAGATCTCGCCATGTACAGCGCTAAAAATGAAGGTCGCAATAATTTTCAGTTTTACTCACAACATTTACAAGCCAATATTGAACGCACAACGGCTATTGAAGCGGCTCTGCGTCGTGCTATTGAGCAAAATGAACTCAGACTGGTTTATCAACCTCAAGTTGAGTTGAGAAGTAACCATATCACGGGTGTTGAAGCATTATTACGCTGGCAGCATCCCACGCTGGGTCATATTTCGCCTGTAGAGTTTATTCCTATTGCCGAAGATTCTGGACAGATTATTGCGATTGGTGAGTGGGTTCTTCGAACAGCTGCAAAACAAATGAAGCAATGGCTGGATAAAGGCATGCTACTTTCTGTCATCGCTGTTAATTTATCGGCATTACAATTTCGTCATCCGAATCTGTTATTCCAAATCACCAAGATTCTGGATGAAGAAGGTTTACCGCCACATTACTTGGAACTGGAACTGACAGAACGCGTGGCAATGTATAAACCTGAAGAAGCGATTGCCATTATGCAAACGTTGAATAAAAAGGGGATTCGCTTATCTATTGATGATTTTGGTACGGGCTACTCCTCGCTGAGTTATTTAAAACGTTTTCCGATATCAAAACTTAAAATTGATCGTTCTTTTGTTAGTCATGTACAAGAAGATAGTGATGATCGAGCCATTATTTCGACCATTATTGATCTTGCGAACAATCTTGGATTAATGACTATTGCTGAGGGTGTGGAGAATGAGCAACAGCTTGAATTTCTTCGTATGCAAGGCTGTAATGAAGTACAAGGCTATTTTTTTAGTCCGCCAACCACGGCAGAGGAAATCGAGAGAATGACAAGTTGGAGCGCAGATGTATAAGGTATTTCGCAACTATAGGTATTAAATGGATTTAAACTATTTATCCCAATATAGAGAAGCTCTAAATATTATTGAAAAGAGTATTGGAACAATCAAAATTCAGATCACGGACTTAATTTAACGTAAAGAAAACACCTAAAAAGTGTAGCTGTTCGCGTTGATGGCGGATGCTCATACCAGGCAGCATGTCTCGGACGTTTTCACTTATCCTAAATTTTAACGTTACAAACAAAGGGGTTTTCACAATGATTAAGCAAGTCGGTAATACGAAAATTAGAGAACGGCATAAACTGACATGTCATTGTGGCGCATTTGAATTATTACTTCATCTGCCCGATGGAATTGTGAATCCAAGACGATGTAATTGTTCATTGTGCAGAAGAAAGGGCGCCATTGTTGCCACAGTGGCACTGGATGGGCTAGAGATTATTAAAGGGGCAGATATGCTCAAGCTCTATCAATTTAATACGATGGTAGCGAAACATTATTTCTGTTCAAACTGCGGTATTTATACACATCACAATCCTCGTTCTAACCCTTTAGAATATGGTTATAACGTAGGTTGCCTGGAAGACGTGAATCCTTTTGAACTGGGTATCGTGCCCACATCAGATGGTATACATCACCCCTTAGATACATAGTTTCATCACAAAACAATCAATGGGTACAGAGTGTTTGATTCTGAACACTAAAATTCATAACACTTGTTGAAAAAGAACGGCATAATATTGCAGGCTTGTATCTGGTCCAGGCCCTGACTTTCAAGTCATTTCGCATTTAATCATTGGAACATCGAATGAAACGCATTGGATGGTTGCTTTGCATCTTATATAGTTCGAGCGCATTTTCTGCAGGCGAAGTCGAAATCCCTTTACTGGCTGAAACAACGCATCTTCAGTCCGCGATAAGTCGCGTTCTTGAATTTGATGAGAATGGCAAAGCGACACTTGGCGAAGATCCATGCAACCGGATTGATTTATCCGATATGAAAGTGGCGACAGCCGATACCCAGCTATCGGTCGATATGGCAGTGGCGGCAACGACCGGCGTTCGTGTGTTTGGCACTTGCCGGGGGCTGACGCCGTGGCAGGGTCGTCTGGCATTGAAACTGACCCCACAGGTCACGGCATCAGGACTGGCGATCGAGTTTGTGCCTGCTGCGATTGAATTGTCTCGTCCAGATAATAGCCCCGGCATTTTAAGTAAACCTGTGCAATTGATTGCCGATGCATTGGTATTGCCGCGGATGAAAAGAGTGAAAATTGATCTTGCCGGGCCTCTAAATGAGCTTGATGGACTGATTGAACAATTGCTGGGGCCAAATAGCACGCAGGGGATTGAACAATCCTTGGTTCAGCGAACTCATATTGCTCGCCTGCAAACAGAAGAAGATGGCGTTAGAGCCTGGTTGGCTTTTCAGGTTCGCGCTTCCGAACCTAGCGTTGAAAAGCCCGAGCCCGTTCTGGACGTTAACGAAGTGGCACAATGGCAAACGCTTGAAGATGAATTTGATGGTTTTCTAACCACCATTATTTCAACACTGGCCGAGTCAACTAATTCTCATGATTTACGAATGGAATTACTTGCCATCTTGCTCGATGCGAGATACGCCATTGCCGAGGCACTAACGGTTGATAATCCTGAGTCTGATCCCGTTCGAGAGCTATTCCTGACGACATGGGAACGTTTACGCCCATTGATGAACGAATTGGAAGGCTTGGAGACACCTGGTTTGGAAGTGGATTACCGGCTTGCTGCCTTTATTGCCGGTGGTGATGCGTTGCGAGCGCTTGATGCTCTCGGGCCTGAATATGGTTTAGAAATCACTCGTGATGGACTACGTAGACTTGCCCGTTTGCTACTGGCTGGAACAGCGCCTCCGACGTTTACGCCATTGCCTTTGGAAGTCGATGAAGAGTTTCGTGACTTGTTTGGATTTGATACTGGAAAGAAGTCTATATCCCCATCAACTGAGTTATCACAACATATTATTGATAGTTTTGGTCTGTTAGGGGGATGGCTGTTACCTGCTGCCTATGCGGCAACGATGTCACCCGCCGAGGCACTAAAGGGCCTGGTACCACAACGCGATAACCTTAATGACTATCTTGATCTGGTTGCCAGCTTGCTTCAGGAGCAGTCCAGTACTTGGCTAGCTCAGAATAAAAAGATGCCGGATAGATTAACTGACCGGCTCGATCCCTTGGTTCGCGCCACTGCTTGGAAAGAGTCCTGCTGGCGCCAGTTTGCCGGTTCAAGTAAAGATCCTCAGGTGTTACGGTCAGCGGTGGGGGCCGTGGGCATGATGCAGATTAATGGTCGGGTGTGGCGCAAAGTCTACGATCTTGATCGCCTGGTTGATGAAGTTGACTACAATGTAAACGCAGGCATCGATATTCTGACACACTACATGATTGATTATGCGATCCGACGTGGCGAGCACGAACAGCCCGGCGGGGATGATAATTTGATAAAAGCAAGCTATGCTGCATATAACGGCGGACCAGGACAGCTGGCGCGTTACCGTCGTGATGATACACCAGCAAGATTAAAATCCATCGATAATACATTCTGGAGCTACTACACCAGCTTCAATTCAGGTCAATTACCTGATGTTTCTACCTGCTATGTGGTTGGTAACTAACTCGCCATTAGCCTGCAAAAAAACGCGGACCAGCAAGCATTCCAAGCAAATATTTTAACTATCTCAATACAGGATGACGCGTGTTTTTATTGTTCATTTTTTGGTGGGCAATAATTAAAACACGACAGGAATGATATCAAGCAAACCACAAGACTAACTTTGTTTGATTTAGATTGATTACCTCAGAAGTATTATGTTCGGATGAGTGCCAGAGCACCCATCCGAACTCGCTGTAGTGAACTAATTATCTGACGGGATTTTGTATCTTGATAACCAGTGGGCATAAGGGGCTGGTAAGACCCAGGCGGGTTGATCTTTACCTAGCTCTTTGGCTGCCTGATATGGCCAATTTGGATTTTCCAGATGGGCTCTCCCTATCATGGCTAAATCCAATTGCTCGTTTCGAACAGCTTGATCCGCCAGTTTAGGTGTGCCAAAGCCCCAAGCTGATGAAACAGGTATTTCGGCTTCATTCCTGACTCGTTGAGCAATCGGTGCCATAAATGCCGGACCCCACGGTATATTGGTGTCTGGAATAGTAAACCCCACACTGACACTTAACATATCGAGTCCGAGTTGACGCCATTCTTTGACTAATTGAATTGATTCACTTAGTGTTTCTTCATCGTTACCATCAAATTCAATCACACCAAAACGCGCGGTTAACGGCAAGATTTCAGGCCAGACCTCTCTCACGGCTGACAGTGTCTCACGAGAGAAGCGTGCTCGATTTCCATAGCTTCCTCCATATTCATCTGTACGTAAATTTGAATGTGAAGAAGTAAAACTTTGTGCCAGATAGCCATGGGCAAAATGCAGTTCAAGCCATTCAAATCCAGCTTCATAGGCACGACGCGCAGCTTGAACAAAATCATGCTGAACGCGTTTGATTTCATCAATGCTCATTTCTTTGGGGACACGAGGCAGTTCTGCACCAAATTCAATAGCCGATGGCGCTATTGTTTGCCATGCACGTGAATCATGTTCAGGGATATGATCATCACCTTCCCAAGGCACATTAGCACTTGCTTTACGGCCGGCATGAGCAATTTGAATACCTGGCGTGGCGCCTGCTGATTTGATGAGTTCGGCTATCTCACGAAGTTGCTCTGCTTGTTCATCATTCCAAAGACCTAAACAGTGAGGTGTGATTCGACCTTCAGGTGACACAGCAGTAGCTTCAACAATGACCAGACCACTTCCACCTCGGGCTAGCGTTGCATAATGCGCTTTATGCCAATCATTAACTAAGCCATCATCGGCCATGTACTGGCACATTGGCGGGATCGCAATTCGATTTTTTAAGCTGATATCTTTTAATTTAAATGATGAAAATAAGTCTGCCATGGTGATTTTCCTTTTTTGGAAGCATGTAATTTCTGTTGTTCCAATATATTCGAACTATAGAATTAGATCAAGCAATATGCTAAATTTCTGCTATGAGAAAAATTAAACAACCCACCATAGAGCAGGTCGAATTGACCGATATTATGTATGCCCTTGCTGATCCGACACGGTTGGAAATTGTTACGCGTCTTGCGAACGCGGGAAGGCAGCTAACCTGTGGTGAACTTGATCTTAATCGACCTAAATCCAGTATGTCTCATCACTTTAAGATCTTACGTAGCGCTGGACTCGTTGAAACCGAGGTTAACGGTACTGAGCATATGAACTCATTACGTATGGATGAGATTGAACAAAAGTTTCCGGGTGTGTTAAGTGCAATACTTAAAACACTGCAAGATAATTCGGACACGGCGACATCGTTATAGAGCTGACTGTAGGATAATCTCTGGTTATTGCTTATAAAAAAAATATAAAAATCGATTAAGACAGGCTTTTACCAAGAAGCTCTTATGAAAAACGTTATACGTGTTGAAGGAGCGCTTGTGGCATTTTCTGAGTCCGAAAAACAGGACAAGTTGTTAGGCAAATTGCCCTCAAGCTAAAGCGGCCATTGAAGGATCAATTGCTAGAGAAAAACCGGGACTGTAATCGAAATCTATGCTGTTGGATATCATCAGGCCTTATAAGGTTGGACCCAATAAATCGTTCAAGTTAGACGGTGTAAAAAACTTGAATATGCGGAGCCGATTGCTACTGAATTAGACACATCAGCAACAAGTGACTGGTTAGAGGAATATCGGCGCTGAGCAACAGAAATCAAAAGTTCACTTATAGATTTTGGGAAAATAATGTTGGAGAAAACGCATATCGAAGTCACTGGAACGTTTGTAAGAATTTGCCCAGCTAATCAAGTTGAGTCAGTTTTGCAAAGACATTCTCCCGAACGACCTGAAGCTCGCTATAACAGGCGTGGTCAGGATGCACTTTACCTGACGCCGACAGAAAGCAGTGCGCGTACGGCCATGATGAAATATGCCAAGAAGTTAACGGCACCGTTATTTTTGGTCACGTATGAGATCGATACATGCTCTCTGGCTGATTTACGCCATCCATTCTTCCAGGGTTACAGACAATTATTAGAAACTGACTGGCAAAAAGCGATTGAACAAGGCGTTGAGCCACCAAGCTGGCAAGTTTCCGATCTGTTAAGAAATGCTGATGAAGTCGGTTTGTTAGATCCTTCGCGTAAAGACCCCGCCATTTGGCATATCGTATTGTTCCGCTGGAATGAAGACGGTGCGCCTAGTGTAAGAGTCGTTGGTGAGCCCATTCCTATAGATTTAAATCAACAATCTACCTGAGCATTAGTTAAACACTCAAAACGCACTGAGGTTATTGGATTATTTAGGGATAACCGTGTCAAAACATATAGAAAACATTATTGCTGAGCTTATTGGTCATGTTTGCATTATCCTAACCATAGTTTTGCATCAAACTTAGAGGAAGATGGTCAGAAATATCTCAGGCAGGTCAAAGACAGCATTCAGCATTAATAGTGCACCCTAATTAAATCGCGCTACGATAATCATTTACATCAATTGTCTTAGTAGGCGAAGTTATTCGCTAGAAGAAAGTTAAAAAGGACGGGGTTTGAATAAAACAGTCATCATCACGGGGGGGAGTCGAGGTATTGGCGCCGCAACGTCTCGTGTTCTCGCCAAACAAGGCTATAACGTTTGCATAAATTTTATTAACAACGAAGCTGCTGCTTCTCAACTTTGTGATGAGATAAAGCAGGACGGTGGTCGGGCGATGATTTGCAAAGCAGATGTATCAATAGAAGCAGATGTTGAATCGTTGTTTGAGGCGGCCAATGCTGAGTTCGGTACCGTTACTCATCTGGTGAACAATGTTGGGATTTTATTTGAAAAAACCGACTTTACTCAGATTACTGCAGAACGATTTATGAAAGTCATGAACATCAATGTTCTCAGTGCCTTTCTTTGTTCCAAAGCCTTTGTTCGTCAAAAAAACAAGGACGGTGCAATCGTCAATGTCTCATCAGCAGCATCGAGAACAGGCTCACCTTTTGAATACGTCGATTATGCTTCATCTAAAGGGGCGGTGGATTCGCTAACCAAAGGGCTTTCAATAGAATTGGCGGCTAAAAATATCAGAGTTAACTGCGTGCGACCTGGCTTTATAGAAACTGATATTCATGCTGATGGAGGTGAGCCCGATAGAGTAAAACGGTTGAGTTCACAGATCCCGTTACAGCGAGGTGGGAAACCTGAAGAAGTCGCCAATGCTATTGCCTGGCTTTTATCCGATGAAGCTTCATACGCTACCGGCTCATTTGTAGATATTGCCGGTGGAAGGTAATGATATAGACACTTTGATATCAAACCATGATGAATAAAATTCTAGCCGTCTGTTTTGTTGTCTTTTTTATTATGATACTGGTGAGTGTCTGTATCTTTTTTATTCAATATTTTCGTGCGAGTCTTTTTCATAGAAATTATAAAAGACCCTGGTATTTCGATTACCTGCCGTTTAATGACTTAAGAAAAGATTATTTTTTAAAGAGCGGACAAGAGCATATAGCAAAGGCATCTGCTTATGGGCCAGTGTTTTTGATAGGTGTTGTGGGGTTCTTTATCACACTTTTACTTCATAAAGTTTTTTCTTGAGAGTTTGTCAGCCATAGTTATAAAAAAGCCGGTAGCCTACGCTAACCGGCTTTTGTTTTTTTTCAATTAAGCTTATTCATCACCAATCACTTCACGGATTCGCTGAGTAATATAGCCGACGTGTGTTTCCAGTGCGAAGTGACCGGTATCCAGTAACTCGACCACAGCATTGGGATTATCTCGCTTGAAGGCTTCTGCACCGGGTGGGATAAAGAAGGGATCGTGTTTACCCCATATAATCAATGAAGGCAGCTGAGTTTCACGGAAGAATTCCTGAAACTGAGGATAAATTTCCAGATTGTTTTGGTAGTCGAGAAACAGGTCTAACTGAATCCCTTTATTGCCTTCACGTTCAAATAAAAATGTATCCAGATAATAAGCTTCCGGTGCTAACAACTCCTCATTTTCTACCCCATGAGCATATTGCCAGCGTGTACCTTCCAGATTGAGAATAGCATCATGAACTACCTGACGATTTTCAGCATTAGGTTCAGCCCAATATGCTTGGACAGGTGCCCAGGCATCGCCCAGACCTTCCAGATACGCATTACCATTTTGTGAAATAAAGCCGGTTACACGTTCCGGATAAGCTAATGCCAGACGCAGGCCAGCTGGTGCACCATAATCAAACACATACATGGCGTATTTATCGAGCTTCAACGTATCGACAAACTTCACCAAAGTATCGCCCAAGCTATCAAAGTTATAAGTGTAGTGGCGTGCATCAGGGACTTCAGTAAAGCCAAACCCAGGCAAGTCAGGTGCAATAATATGAAACTTATCGGCTAATAAGGG
Organism: Methylophaga thalassica MP; assembly: GCF_000214595.1. Classification (GTDB taxonomy): domain Bacteria; phylum Pseudomonadota; class Gammaproteobacteria; order Nitrosococcales; family Methylophagaceae; genus Methylophaga; species Methylophaga thalassica. Next base: position 925,260 of record NZ_AFIG01000001.1, read on the forward strand.
GATGAGTTCACGGAACTGATGTGATGAGCTTGGAAAGCCATGAAGAAGCAATAAAATGGGTAATGTTTTATCTCCGGCTTCACGATAAAAAATACGTACGCCATCAGTCTCGACAAATTTGTAATGAATTGGGTGGTGTGTATTTTTAGTCATCATTTCTCCTTGTGTAACTAATAAAAAGTATTTTTACAGGTTACCTGTGTGGTGCAGTATGAATAGTAAAAAGTAACTAGTCAAGTGCTATTTAACTGGTTACAATGTTGCTAAGGTACAAGAGGGTGTGAAATGACTGATTTAGCTGGAATAAAGAAAGAACCTATTGTGATTGCTGACCACCTAGCATTGGATATGTTGAATACGGTGGCTATTGTGGATAAACAGCAGGCTGATTTTTGGCAAACGGATGAAGATGTGGTTTATTGGCTAAAGACGGTAGCAGGCATTAAGCTGAGATCTTATCAATCGTTTAAGCAAGGCGAGATACTTGAGACCGCCAGAGAGTTAAGAGAAGTCATTCGTAAGCTGGTGGTAAAAAAGAAAGCAGATTCGCTAAACAGTATTAAACCCATAGAACCCTTTCTAGATGCATCGCTGAGCTGGATCAGTCTGCAAAAAAATGCAGAAGGGCAATGGCATCAACACCGTTGTTATAAGCAGGATACGGTCAAACAAGTTTTCGGTCCGATAACAGAAGCGGCCGCTGCATTATTAGCTGAGGTAGATTTTAATCTGGTCAGAGTCTGTGAGCATGACGAGTGCATTCTCTGGTTTCTGGATCGCACCAAAACACATAAAAGACGATGGTGCAGTATGGCTTTGTGTGGCAATAGACATAAAGTGGCTAAACACAGAAAGCAAAAAGCCCAATAAATTTTATCAGCTTGCCTGGCAGAATCCTCGTAACTCATACGGTTATATGAGACTTTTGTCAGTTATTGACTCCAATATTTCAAAATTTCACTTTTTTCAAAAATCATACTTTTGGCTGATAGTTTTTAATGCCACATTTCTTTATGCTCCATCCGCTAATAACTTTGTTAATTAACGATTGCCAAACATCACGTGAATCGAGGCGGAAAGTTTCAGGAATAAAGCTAACATGAGCTGGATTACACAAGTAAATGGGGTGTGAGAAATAAATAGCTACGGTCTACTTTAGCCATATTTACTGAGTCCGTTAGGCGATGACGTTAACCAGCTCTTGCCGACCCAGCATAAAAAATCAATCAGCCCAGTTTTGCCAAATAGAGTGGCATGCATCTAACACAAAGAAAGTCATTTTTACCTATAGCTAATTGATTAATAAAAATAATAAATAAACTGAGAGCCTGAAAAATGTTGAGTGAGCCTACCTGCACTTGAAGGCAACTTTAATTACTAACAATGTTAAAAATAAATAAGAAATACGATGAAATCACCGAATCAAATATTCACAAAAGCACCTCGTTCAAAACTAAAACCACTGGTTGCAGCTATGTTGCCGTTGATGGCTTTCGGCATCCATAATCCAGTTTTGGCTGCTGTGATTGACTATACCAATGGCGAAGAGAAAACCGATGCTATTGCCTTGACTGATAACTCAACTCAGCTTCAGGTCACGGCAGGCACAGCAACGCAATCTGGGAGCATCGGTGGTGATTTTGATCTCGAAAAAATTGGCGCTGGCACCCTCATATTCTCTGGAATGAATTCTTATAGGGGTGACACCAACATTTCTGCTGGAACATTACGCATAGCAAACACAGGGGCTATTCTTAATACAAGCGGCACCGTCAACGTTTCAGCAGGTGCGTTCTTCGATATCGCCACATCTGTTTCAATCGACGGTTTTACCGGTGCTGGAACCACGTCCATTAATACCAGTCAGACCTTAACCATAGGAGTTAATAGCTCAGCTAGTACGCAAAACATTGAATATTCCGGAGTGATTACCGGCGCGGGCAACTTGTATTCATATGCAAATCGAACCTTATCAGGTAATAACAGTTACACAGGGACAACCACTGTCGATAACGGGACAGTCATCGTATCAGCAACCGGCGATATCAATGAAAGTTCGGCAATATCAATTACAGCCAACGGTACTCTTAATGTTGATGGTGGCGGCAATGCAGCAATCGGTGACACAGTTGCTATAACGAATGCGGGTAATTTCATACTGACAGGCAGTGATGAAACCATCGGTTCCATTACTGGCGCAGGTAATATCAACCTCAACAACAACACCTTGACCACAGGCAGTGATGGCACATCGACAACTGTTTCTGGAGTGATTTCAGGTCCCGACGGCCGTTTAACTAAAGAGGGCGCTGGTACATTCACTTTATCAGGCGCCAATACCTACACTGGCGCTACTACCATCAATGCTGGCACACTACAGGCAGCCAACGCCTCGGCGCTCGGTAAAAACAGCGCGGTAACAGTCAATGGTGGTTCACTTGATCTAACCACCGACCTAAGCATCGGCTCATTAGCTGGCGCAGGCAATGTCACGTTAAATGCCAACACACTCACTACGGGTGGCAACAATAGCTCAACAACCTATTCGGGCGTTTTATCCGGCAACGGAGCATTAATTAAACAAGGCACGGGCACAACAACCTTATCCGGCACCAACACCTATACCGGCGGCACCACCATTAACGACGGCACTATCCGTATTGGCGCAGCAGATAATCTGGGTAGTGGCGCGCTGACCTTGGACGGCGGCACTTTACAAACCACGGCGAGCTTTACCAGCAATCGCGGCACTACACTGGGGGCGAGTGGCGGTAGCTTTAATATCGATACCGGCATCACGCTGAGCGAAAGTGGGAATATCAGCGGCAGCGGCAGGCTCAGCAAAACGGGTGAAGGCACGCTGACCCTGTCTGGCACCAACACCTATACCGGCGGCACCACCATTAACGACGGCACATTACAGATTGGTAATGGCGGCACCTCAGGCACGCTGGGTACTGGGAATGTCACCAACAACAGCGCCCTGGTCTTTAATCGCTCCGATGACTCTAGCTATACCGGGGTCATTAGCGGTACGGGGACAGTTACCAAAGACGGTGCAGGTAAGCTGACCCTCTCCGGCAATAACACCTACAGCGGCACCACCACTATTTCAGACGGCACATTACAGGTTGGTAATGGCGGTACCTCAGGCACGCTGGGTAATGGGAATGTCACCAACAACAGCGCCCTGGTCTTTAACCGCTCCGATGACTCTAGCTATAACGGCGTGATTAGTGGTACGGGGACAGTCAGCAAAGACGGTGCGGGCACGCTGACCTTGTCTGGCACCAACACCTACAGCGGCGGAACCACCATTAATGACGGTACTATCAGCATCGGTGCATTGGCTAATCTGGGTAGTGGTGCGCTGACCTTGGATGGCGGCACTTTACAAACCACGTCGAGCTTTACAAGCAATCGCGGCACTACACTGGGTGCTAGTGGTGGTAGCTTTAATATCGATGCCGGCATCACGCTGACCCAAAGTGGGAATATCAGCGGCAGCGGCAGCCTCACCAAAACAGGTGAGGGCACGCTGGTTCTCAGCGGGTCAAACAACACTTTCACAGGTGGCACCGTCGTTGCTGATGGCAGGCTGATAGCGCTAGATGGTGGCGCGATAGCGAAAGCAGGAAACATCACCAACAATGCCATCGTTGAATTTCAGATAGGCTTAAACGCCAGTGAATATCACTACGATCAGATAAGCGGAACAGGCAGCCTGATCAAATCTGGAGCCGGCAATGTTGTCCTAAATGGCAACAATACCTATACCGGCGGTACAACCATCTCAGAAGGCATTTTATCCATCGGCGGAACAGCCGGATCAATAACAGGCGATATCCTTAACAACGGTGAGCTAAGGTTGTTGCGCACGAACGACTACACCTTTGCCGGGGATATCAGTGGTACGGGTAGTGTCTCCAACTATCTTTCAGGCACGACAACCCTAACTGGAAATAACACCTATTCAGGCATTACCTATATTCGGGACGGCATCCTGCAAATCGGTGACGGTGGCACTTCGGGCACGCTAGGTACTGGAAATGTCACCAACAACAGCGCTCTGGTCTTTAACCGATCCGATGATTCAGGCTACGCAGGTGTGATCAGCGGTACCGGTGCTGTAACTAAAGAAAGCGCAGGCAACTTTAACCTCACCGGCACTAATACCTACACCGGCGCGACTACAGTCAACGCAGGTATCCTGTCAGTCAATGGCTCAATCAGTAATTCCACGACTACCGTGAATAGCGGCGGAACGTTAGGTGGTACAGGTACCGTGGGTGATGTCTTTATCAATGGCGGTACGTTTGCTCCCGGTAATTCCATCGGCACTATCAATGTGTCGGGCAATGTGGATTTTAGTGGTGGAGGTAACTACGATGTAGAAGTGGATGCAGCAGGGAATAGCGATAAAATCGTTGCGACAGGTAGCGCTACGTTAAACAGCGGTATCGTCAATGTGAAAGCGGCACCAGGCACCTATGCGTATGCCACAGACTATACTATTCTCACCGCCAGCGGCGGACTGGGGGGGACAACCTTTGATAGTGTGAATGCGGATCTGGCCTTTTTAACGCCGACCTTGAGTTATGATGCCAATAATGTGTTTCTTAAGTTGACTCGCAACGATGTCAGCTTCAATGATGTGGCCAGCACGCGTAACCAACAAGCTGTAGCACAGGCTGTGGATAGAAATATTAATGATCTGAGCAGTTTAGTCAGTCAGATCACGCCCTTATCCAGTTTAGCTGCAAGACAGGCTTTTGATAGTTTAAGTGGTGTTCAGCACAGCAATAACCAACTTGTCAGCCGTTCTGTAAGTTCACAATTTAATAAGCTGTTGCTCAATCACGGCAGTCAAAGCGCGTCTGGTTCAATGGCTTTTAATGCCCAGTCGCCTAAGGCAACAGGTTATAACTCAGGTTCAGCATCCCAACTGGTTGAAGCTCGTGGCTGGTGGACACAGGGCTTTGGCAGTTTTAATAAGATTGACGATACCAACAATGCTCGCGGTGCTGATTATCAAACCACTGGCTTGGCCTTGGGGTTCGATGTCGATTGGAATGATTTTGTGATAGGTGTTGCAGGCAGTTATGCCCGCACGGATGTGGATCCTTATTCAGGTAACAGCACTATTGATTCCTACCAAGCCGCTATCTATGGTAGCTGGCAACAGGATAAGCTTTACGTTAATGCTAGTGTCGGACTGGGGCTGCATCAAGTCGATGCTTCGCGTACGGTCATCATGGGGTCTTCGGTCAGTACGGCTAAAGCTGATTACGATAGTTTTGACATCAACAGCACGATTGAAACAGGCAAAGACTTTGCTCTCGGAGCAGACACTACATTGACACCGTTTGCTGGCGTTTCTTATCTCTACAACACGCGGGAAAGTTTTACTGAGAAGGGGGCTGGTAGTGCTAATCTGAAGGTGGATAAGGAAAACGACGAGAGTTTACAGACTTCGATTGGTTTGCGTGTCAGCCACAATATCCAAATGAAGAATAACCGTGTTCTTACCCCGGTCGCTAGTATCGCTTATGTGCATGAACATATGGATAGCGTTACTGAGGTTGATGCCCGTTTTAACGGCCTGCCTTCATCAAGCTTTGTAGTGGAAGGTCCGGACCTGGATAGGGATCGCTTACAACTTGGCTTGGGAATTAGTGGTGAATTAACTTCAAGCACACGTTTGGTTTTAGGTTATTACGGTGAGTTTGCTGAGTCTCATCAGAATAACGCCTTCTCAGCCACACTGGATATGGCCTTCTAACGTTATGTTGACTCAATCCTATCGGAACATCTCCTGATAATGACAGTCCAGAATAGTGAGTTGTTATAACCACAAAAGGAGATGGTATGAAACTTAAAACGGCTTTCCTCACGTCATTGTTACTGACATCAACGGCTTTTGCTGCAGATGATATTACGGTCGATATGACCAATCTCAATACCGGTGAAAGTGTCGGCACAGTCACTATTAGCAGTCATCCATACGGTACCGTATTTACGCCACACTTAAAAAATCTGCCTACGGGTATTCATGGTTTCCATGTGCATGAAATTGCTTCCTGTGACGCCAAGAAAAAAGACGGTGAATTAGTACTCGGTGGTGCAGCAGGTAGCCATTATGATCCCTCCAATACAGGACAGCATGCTGCGCCATGGAGTTTTGAAGGTCATAAAGGCGATTTACCTGCCTTGTATGTTGATGAAAATGGCAATGCCACCTTACCGGTATTATCGCCAAAACTTAAACTGAAAGAATTACATAATCGTTCATTGATGATTCATCTGAACGGGGATAACTATTCGGATAATCCCAAGCCGCTTGGCGGTGGTGGTGCTCGACTGGCCTGTGGTGTTATCCATTAAACTGTTATTAGAGAACCCGCTATGCAGCGGGTTCTTTTTATTTGTTCATATACGCTTTTATTTTCAAATCGATATCTTTGCTGATTGGCCACTCTTTCGATACTCCATTGAATTCTAAACATAGCAATTTTTTGATATGCCGCTTAATATCAAGTAGTGAGCAATTGGTGTATGTAATTGATAGAAGTAGATAAGTAACACTTTAATGAGGTTCTCATGAGTCATCATCAAATCAATACTATCTTGAGAGACATGAGAGTCAGCCTTTATAGCTTATTTATATTGTTATTTTTTCTGGGCAGTTACTTTATTTATTTGATGGTGCAGTCATTTCATCACTTAAATGACAATGCAATTTCATCATCCCGAACTGTTGCTGACAGTGTTTTTTATAATGAGCGTGAGAGTCTAGGGAAAGTAGTTTACGACTACAGTTTCTGGAATGATGCAGCTGAGGCGCTTGCTGGCATTGATGACACATCCTATTTTGAAGAAAACTTTGATAATGATTATTTATTCAATACCTTCAATGTTAACCAAGTCATCATTTATGAACGCGATAGCACGCTTAAAGAAAGCTTCGTAAATGGTGTAAGAGAAGAGGTCAGTAGTCCAATTTATACTGCCACTACTTTTGAACGAATATTTGAGCGAGCCATAAAAACTGATTATGACTCGCCTGAGCCAGTCACTTCCTATATCAGTATGTCTGGTCAAATTCATGCCATCGCCGCATCCGCTATTGTGGCGGATAAACAAACTGACACACTGAATAAAGGTCAGCTGTATGGTGTCTTGATGATGACCCGCCAGTTAGATAAGCCGCTTCTGAAGAAATGGGAAAGACAGTTTCATTTACATGATCTCACTATCCAAACCACCAATGCCCTATTGAAAAAAAGCTATATCGCTGAAGACATTACAGATATTGATGGAAATGTTATAGCTCGGGCTATATGGAAGCCTCATCAACCAGGAAAGAACTACATAAGCGAGATATTACCGATTACCGGAGTTATCATTTTGTGTGTGGTTATTATCCTGATTGTAATTTCTACCTTCGTGAATAAATACATCAGGCACACTATGTCAGCTGCCAGACAGCTTGAAAATCATCGTGATGAGTTACAGCAATTGGCTCATTATGATTCGGTGACAAAATTACCTAACCGGCTGTTAGGCATGGATCGCCTTGAACAGGCGATTCTGGCTTCATCACGCTATGGCTCGTTTACCGCACTATTGTTTATTGATCTTGATGGCTTTAAAGAGGTCAATGACAGCTTAGGTCATGATATTGGTGATGAGTTGTTATATGAAATTGGTCAGCGCTTATTGTCTTGTGTGAGAGAGGGGATTGATACCGTATCTCGGCTCGGGGGGGATGAATTTATCGTCAACCTGACACAGTTACAAAGTCAATCTGATGCTATCAGTGTCGCTGAGGATATTCTGATGATCATCAAGAAAGATATTGTTATCAATGATAAGAACATTGCCATTTCAGCAAGTATTGGCGTTGCCATTTCACAGGGCGATGACCTTGATGCAAAACAAATGGTCAAACAAGCAGATATTGCAATGTACAAGGCAAAATTAGCAGGGAAAAATCAATTTATTTTAGCTGATAATGAATGGTTTTCTTAATCAACGCCACAGGGGTTTGTATGTGTTCATAAACCACTGTAATGCACTGGATCTTAAGTTTTTTCCTGGTTTGATGGCGTAAATCTGAAAAGCCTAATGATGCTGGCGTGAAGAATAAGACAGCTGGCGGCACCCGCACTGTAATGACGTTCGAAGTGAGTACAATCATTTTAGAATGGTTATCACCTAAGCAAACTCATCCTGATGTTGTTCCACGACCCAAGAAATATTGCCGATAGAATCAAGCGCCGCACATTAATACTCACAAAAAATAAACGCAAAAAGGAGGAGCTAATGGCGAATATTGTTGTGCTTACCGGTGGTCCTGGCGCAGGAAAAACAACGGTATTGGATCAATTAAGAAAAGAAGGATATTCATGTTCAAATGAGGTCGGACGGAAAGTGATTCAACAACAACTCAAACAGAAGGGAACGGCATTACCCTGGAGAGATAAAACCGCTTTTCGTGATGCTATGCTCAAACAAGAGGTGATTCGTTATCGGCAATATAATCATCATCAAGGCCCTGTCTTTTTTGACAGAGGTATACTGGATTCGTTGGCTTACAGTCGGCTTGAAGGGCTCGAACTAGACGAAAAATGGTGTTAATTGTTTGATGAGCTGACGGTGCATAAAACCGTGTTTTTATTCCCACCTTGGCAAGAAATTTATACGAATGATGCCGAACGTAAGCAAGATTTTAAACAAGCCATCCGCACATACGAGCATATGGTGAGCGTATATAGTGAGTATGGCTATACATTAATGGACGTACCTTGTGTGTCGGTTGATGAACGCACGCATTTTATTTTGAACACATTAGCTGAGTGAGGATTACTTATCTGCTGAAGCCTCGGCGGATATTGCTTGCATCTTCACTCCGACGGCAGGTTCCCACTCTTCTAACAGCGTTAACATTCGGGCAATGTATTCCTCATTCTCATAGTTTGGCACACCCAGCTTATGTGCATCAGCGACGGCGAGCATGAGTTTTTTCTCATGATCATTAAACACATCGATCATTTTTTCTGCCTTATCCCGAACGATACCGAGTGCTTCAAAGGCTGAACGCCCCATACGTAAACTACTATCGTGTGTTTCCCGAATAATATCGCGGCAACCATGCGCGTAGAGAACATAAACATGATTATTATCGGTTGCACGACTGACAATATGCACATGAGGGTAGTTTTCAGAGACATATTTCACCAGTTTTGAAATTTTGTCGGTTTCATCAATGGCGACAATTAATAATTTAGCTTCATCAATGCCAGCAGCGGTTAATAAGTCGGGGCGAGTGGCATCACCAAAATAGGTTTTTAGTCTGAATCGTTTCAGAATTTCCAGACGTTCTGAACTGTAGTCGATGACGGTGGTATCAAAGCCTGCAGCCCGTAGAAGTCGGTCGATCATTAAGCCCATCCGACCCGAACCCGCGATAATGATATTAGCCTCGCTGTTGATTTCATCGGCTTCTCTGGCCTGAGTTTTATTGTATTGCTTTGCAATGACTTTATCGTAAATGATAAACAGCAATGGTGTGAGTAACATGGATAACGCCACAACTAATAATAAAAGTTCAGAAATATCGGCGGGGATAACACCGTTGTGAACGGTGAACGAGAGCAAGACAAAACCAAATTCACCCGCTTGTGACAGACCGAGAGCAAACAGCCATTTATGTGCACCATGCAGTTTGAATATAAGCGCTAAAAGCATCATGACAATGGCTTTGACGGCGATCAACCCCAACGTTAATGAGACAATCAACAGGAAATTATCAGTGAGCAAATGGAAATTAATTCCAGCACCGACCGTCATAAAAAACAGCCCCAACAGCAAGCCTTTAAATGGCGCGATATTGCTCTCGAGTTCGTGTTTATAGGCAGAGTTTGCTAATACCACACCCGCTAAAAAGGTACCCAAAGCGGGTGATAAACCGACTAAAGACATTAACAAAGCAATGCCAATCACAAACATCAACGCGGTGGCGGTGAATAGCTCACGCAAGTGGGCGAGTGAAATAAAGCGGAATATAGGTGAAATCAGGTAATTCCCTCCTAACACTACGGTGCCAACAGCCGCGATGGTAACCAGAGCCACTTGCCAGCTATTCAGACCATCGATCAAGCTCAGGCTTTGCTCGCTTGCAGGAGCGAGTTCAGAACTGGCTTGATTGATCACGTTTACCAGCTCCGGCAGAGCAAGCAATGGCACCAGTGCCAGCATTGGAATGACGGCAATGTCCTGCATTAAAAGAACGGCTAAGGAAGCCTGGCCACCATCTGATTTTAATAGTCCTCTTTCCGTCAGTGTTTGTAAAACAATGGCTGTGGAAGATAAGGAAAAGATAAGACCGATAGTGAACGAGACTGACCAGGGTTGATCCAGCATGATGCCAATCGCTGTGACCGCGCCGGTGGTTAATAAAATCTGGCCGCCACCCAAACCAAGTAAACGAGCACGCATGGACCAGAGTTTTCTCGGCTCTAATTCCAAGCCAATCAGAAAGAGCATCATCACCACACCAAATTCAGCGATATGCTGTATGGCTGAGACATTGACATTGAATAGTGTTAACAGCGGGCTGATGAGGATACCAGCAATCAGATAGCCAAGGACCGACCCTAGTGAAAAATGAGATGCAATAGGGACAACTAATACACCTGCAGCCAGAAATACAAAGGTCAGAAGCAGGATGTCAGTCATCAGTTATATCCATAAAACAGAATAGTAGTAAGTAAGGAAGAACGCTTTGCAGAAGTGGTCTCAAACACACGATATGGTCGTCTGCTTGACGACACTACATCTGTTGAAAATATAGCATATACGATTTATTGCAAATGACTTTTTAGTGATGCATGAACCTTGGCTGGATAGATGCTAGCTTAGTGGCTCAAGTACATAGCAAATCCGCTTAAATTACACAAAAGACGTTGGTTATAATACCTTCAGAAAGGCTTATTAATCAGCAACAATTAGCAGGGTTGTTGAATATAAATAAGATAAACATAGAGGCTTATTGAGGTTTTATTCAATGATTATTATTTACGGTATTAAAGAGAGGCTTCATCCAATTAAAGCGCAGTTATCAGATGTTATTCATCGATGTATGCAGACTGTGTTGGGATTACCTGAAGATAAACGGGCTCATCGCTTTATTCCGATGGATAAAGATGATTTCTATTATCCCGGCGGACGAACAGACGCTTATACGGTGATAGAAATTCATATGATGTCAGGGCGACAAGTTGATACACAAAAACAATTGATTAAGACTTTATTCCAAGAAATTGAAACACAGCTTTTTATCTCTCCCAGTGATATTGAGATCACTATTCACGAACAGGCACCTTTGACCTGCCCCCAATATCTAGTCCAACTTTAAATTAGTAATGCCCGTGGTTCTTGAATCAATTTGTCGGTTGGCAGCAGCAAACTCCAATGGCGTTTGATAGCCAAGTGAAGAGTGAGGCCGATTTTCATTGTAGTCAATTCGCCATTGATTGATCAGCTCTCTGGCATGGGCCAGATCACTAAACCAGTGCTCATTTAAACATTCATCTCGAAACTTACCGTTGAAACTCTCGATATAGCCATTTTGCATGGGCTTTCCCGGTTGTATCAGTTTCAATTCAACACCATGTTGATATGCCCACTGATCCAGCGCTTTTCCGGTAAATTCTGGCCCCTGATCAGTTCTTACTGCCACCGGATAGCCTCTAAAGGCAGCAATAGTGTTCAGTGTTCGTGCGACCTGCTCACCAGAGATTCCATGTGCAACCGGTATATCCAGACATTCTTTGCTAAAGTCATCAACGATGGTCAGGCATTTGATGCGCCGACCATTGGCGAGTGCGTCCATTACAAAATCCATCGACCAGGTATGGTTGGGTCTGTCTGGTAGCAATAAAGGCTGACGCTCCACCATGAGACCTTTGCGTCGTTTTCGTTTACGTACCGCCAGTCCAGCTTCTCGATACAACCGATAAACTTTCTTGTGGTTCACATGGCGTCCCTCTCGACGTAATAGCTGATGTACTCGCCTGTAACCAAACCGACGTCGTTCAAAGGCAATCGCTTTAATACGCTGTACCAGGTCAGTTTCTTGTGTTGACTGGCATTGGTATCGCATGGTGGCGCGGTTCAGACCGACCAAGGAACAGGCTCTGCGCTCAGAAATAGCTGTTTGTGACAGCATAGAGCGCACCGCCTCCCGCTTATTCCTGACGGTCAGTACTTTCGGTTCAATGCCACCTTGAGGGCTTCATTGTCCAGCATGGATTCGGCAAGTAATTTTTTGAGCTGGGCATTTTCTTGTTCAAGGACTTTGAGACGACGGGCCTCAGAAACTTCCAAACCAGCGTATTTTTTACGCCAGGTGTAGAACGTCGCATCGGAAATAGCGTGTTTCCGACATAATTCCTTCACGGAGAGACCCGCTTCTGCCTCTTTCAAAACCTGAATAATTTGTTCTTCTGTAAATCGTTTTTTCATGCTCATCTTCCTTTTAAGTGATGAACATTACTAAGTTATTTATGGATTAGAAAGTGGGGAGCAGGTCACCTTATCAGTGGGGATTTCGAGGTATGACAGGAGATGAAGCCAGAGATCTCAATTATAAGGTGAATGTCTGAGCATCAAAGCTCACGTATTTATTGAATATTGATATGATCCAGCCTTTTTCATTTGGAATGTAAACAATGGCATCTTCACCGTATATTACTGCCGAAGGCTACGCAGAGCTGAACCAAGAACTCACTGCGCGTTGGGCACGACGCCGTGATGTGGTGAAAGCGCTTTCAGCGGCGGCAGCTGAGGGAGACCGTTCTGAGAATGCTGAATATATTTACCGTAAAAAAGAATTACGTGAGATCGACCGTCGAATTCGTTATTTGCAAAAAAGATTACCTGATTTGAAAGTGGTGGATCAAGCGCCCGATAATAAAGATCATATTTTTTTCGCTGCCTGGGTCACTGTTGAGACAGAAGAGGGTGATGAAAAGGAATATCGCATTGTCGGCCCGGATGAGATTGATGCCTCAAAAGGCTATATCAGTATCGATTCGCCATTAGCGCGAAAGTTACTGGGTAAGACGATAGGTGATGAGGTAGTCATTGAGGTTGCTGGTCAGAAAAAAGTCTACTTTGTCTTGGCAATACGCTATTAGTTCAGTGATGTTTTTTCTAAACGTCTAATTCCATTTTTAGTTTGAATCATGAATTTTATTGCATCTGCTATTTTTTAACAATATGATACGATATATCATAAATTAAGAAGTGCTTATGAAAGACAATATTGCAATTGCTTGTTCAGGCTTATGCTTAGTGCATTGTGTTATTACATCGATGTTGATGGGGTTAGCGGCATTAGGTGCTGTCAGTGCCTGGCTGGACTCACCCTGGATACATCAGGTGATGTTAGTACCGGTTATCTTATTTGCTCTGTTGAGCTTACCTTTTGCCTATATCAAGCATGGTAATCACGTACCCATGATTCTAGTGGTTCTGGGAATCAGTGCCATGGTGTCGACCTTTTTTCTGCCCGAGCATTATGAGTTCTGGATTACGATTCCTTCGGCGCTGGCGATTATGAGTGGGCATTTCTGGAATCGTAAGTTAGTCACTAAAAAATCCTTAGTGATGGAGCCAAGTAATGGATGAAGAAGCCTTGTTGGCTATGGACCAGGCTGACTATATGAATGCTGAGCAGTTAGCTTTTTTTGATGCCAGGTTGCTTGAGTTGAGGCAAGAGACACTGGATGAAATTGAAGCATCAAAGGTGGACATTAACTATGAAAGAGTCAGTGATGTATCGGATCGAGCGACTCTGGAAGAAGAGGCTCAGCTTGCATTAAGACTGGCCGATCGTAAGCGTCAGCTGATTCCTAAAATTGACAAAGCCAGGCAGCGGATACGCCAGGGAGATTACGGCTATTGCATAGAAAGTGGTGAACCGATTGGCATAGCACGGCTATTGATTAGGCCAACGGCAGAATACAGTACCGATATCAAGAATATAAATGAAAAAAGAGAACGACGTTATGAAGACAAACGATAAGCGCCTGCCAGTGACTGTTTTGTCAGGTTTTCTTGGCGCAGGCAAAACCACCGTACTCAACCATATCCTGAATAATCGTGAGGGTAGGAAAGTCGCGGTTATTGTGAATGATATGAGTGAAATTAATATTGATGCTCAGCAATTAAATAACGAAGTGGATTTTAATCGGGCAGAAGAAAAGCTGGTTGAAATGAGCAATGGCTGTATTTGCTGCACTTTACGTGAGGATTTGCTGATTGAAGTCAAACGTTTGGCAGATGAAGGTCGGTTTGATTATTTGGTGATTGAATCAACCGGTATATCCGAACCCTTACCCGTCGCCGAGACGTTTACCTTTGCCGATGAAGAAGGGGAGAGTTTATCGACGATTGCCCGGTTAGATACGATGGTAACGGTGGTCGATGCCGTCAATTTTTTAAAAGATTTTCGTGAAGCGCAGTTATTACAAGATACTGGCGAACATCTCGGTGAAGACGATATGCGTAGTGTGGCGGATCTGTTAATAGAACAAGTCGAATTCTGCGACGTAATTCTAATCAGTAAAACTGACTTATGTAGCACCGCAGAGTTGAATGAGCTGACATCCATACTGAGAAGCTTAAATACGCTTGCCGAAATTATTCCCCTGAAACATGGCCAGGTGCCACTGGAAAAAGTCCTGGCTACACATAAGTTTGATTTTGATAAAGCGTCACAAGCGCCAGGCTGGTTACAAGAGGCTCGTGGTGAGCATATTCCTGAAACGCAAGAATATGGCATTAGTAGTTTTTCATATACAGCACGCAAGCCTTTTCATCCGCAGAAGTTTTATGAGTTTCTGCATCAGGAGTGGCCGTGTGGAAAGTTAATCCGTTCTAAGGGATATTTCTGGTTAGCCAGTCGCCCGCAGTTTGCCGGGCAATGGAATCAGGCCGGTGGTATTGCCCATCATGGTTTCGCGGGTATGTTCTGGAAGGCTGTCCCTACTGAACGTTGGCCACAAGATGATGAATCAATTGAAATCATTATGGAAAACTGGCAAGAACCCTTTGGTGATATGCGTCAGGAGTTGGTTTTTATTGGACAGAATCTCAATGAAACACAGGTCAAAAAGCAATTAGATGCTTGCTTATTAACGGATGAAGAACTATTAGCGGGTAAGTCAATGTGGCAGACATTACCTGACCCATTTCCAGCGTGGCAAATGCAATGACAGCATTAAAAAGGCAAGAGGTTAATTTATCAAATAACATTAACAATGTATCTGAAGTATATGATTTGTCATGTATATATGGTGAAAATGTTAACTTGGCTTTATGGCGCAGAAATATAAGTACAGCATTGCTTGATGATATTGCTGGCTTAGTGAATACCCATTCAAGTTTTGCACTCAGGGCAGTGTTGAAACCCAGTGAAGTGAAAGAATGGTTAAGAGCGTCACTAAAACAACAGGCATTTACTGCACTGGAAAATGATATGACATTTCTGGCGGAAGTGTTTGCAGATTTATTTGATTTAACGCATGTCGGCTTAAGACTGGAGTTGTTAAATAAAACAATGTGCCCACGCTTTCATGTCGATAAATTATTATGTCGTCTGGTCACAACCTATACTGGTGGGACAACACAGTGGTTACTGGAAGATAATGTCGATAGAGACAGGCTTGGTGCAGGAGCGAATGGTCAGCCTGATGAAAGCTCAGGCATTTATTGGCATGAAGATGCTATACAAAAAGCCATGGCAGGTGATGTTTTGCTAATGAAGGGGCAGGGTTGGCCTGAGTCCAGAGTGGGCGGTTTAGTTCATCGATCGCCACTAGCCAGTCCAGATAACCGACGTTTGTTTCTCGGTATTGATTTCGCGTAGGAGTAATTCATAGTCTATTTCGGAGTTAATTCCTGATAGGATGGTTAACTGTTAAAATTCCGTTATGATTGACCTGTCATCGTTAATGTTCGCGCCTGATGACCGCTACACTTTCAAGTGATGTTATGGATAAAGAGAAAGCAATAAATCAAGCTGAAAAAAGTTGTATGGAGCATGGAGGCAAACTGACACCTAAACGTAAAGTGGTGTTGGAGCTTCTTCTTGAAAATGCTCATCCTCAGTCTGCCTATGAACTCGCTGATCTCTATCAGCAAAAATTGGGTGAAAAAATTCCAGCAATGTCAGTGTATCGAATGCTCGAATTTCTTATTGAGCAGGGCCTGGTTCATAAATTGGCTTCAACCAATAAATTTCTAGCTTGTTCTCATATTACTTGCACACATAAACACGAAACACCACAGTTTTTGATTTGTGATAATTGCCAGTCAGTCAGTGAAGTCGGGATCGATACCAAGCTTATCGAAGCACTAGAAAAAAGTATTCAACAAAATCATTTTCAATTAAACAGCCCCCAGTTGGAATTACATGGGCTATGTGAACACTGTCAGCAACAATAAAGAACCCAGAAACGCTGGGTTTTATTTATAATTAAGTTTGATATGATATATCAATATTTTGAGAATGATTATCAAATAATAATACGTTATGGACACGAAACTACATGTTAGAAGTCAGTAATTTGAACAAATATTATGGAAAGAACCATGCTGTAAATGAGTTGAATTTTACAGTAGCATCTGGGGAAATTTTATGCCTATTGGGCGCTAATGGTGCTGGAAAAACCACTACACTCAATATGTTATTAGGATTTATTAAACCAGATTCTGGTCATGCTGTTCTGGATGGTATCGATATGTATCATCAGCGGGCAGAGTGCCGTGAGCAGATGATGTATATCCCCGAAAATGTTCATCTCTATCCCAGTTTTACTGCCGTAGAAAATATCAGCTATCTCGCTGAGCTTGCCGGTGTAAAAGTTATTCGGGCAGATATTAAGGATGTGCTGCTTAGAACAGGGATTACTGAAGCACAATTAGAGCGAAAGATCGGTAGTTTTTCTAAAGGCATGAGACAAAAGGTCGCAATTGCCTTTGCACTGCTAAAACATGCCAAATTAGTTTTGATGGATGAACCCACATCAGGGTTGGATCCTGTTGCTACTCAAGAATTTATCGAAGTAGTGAAGACGATCAAACAACGCGGTACTGCGGTTTTGATTGTCACCCATGACCTGCTATGTGCTCATCAATTAGCCGACCAGATCGGAATTATGAGTCATGGGCAATTAAAACAACTTATAAAAAATGATGACTTGACGTTACCTTGTTTGACAGAAAAATACTTTGAGCAATTTTCAGCTTAATTTAAGGATTATTTTAGTGAAAAAAACACTTCCTTCAACACTGGTTGTGACAAGTTTATTCCCAGTACTTCTCATGGCTGATAGCGATATACCTGCTGAAATTGCTCCGATGGTTGTTACAAGTGATGCGCCTGATTATGTGAAAGATAATCTGGCGGGTTCTGTGGATGAAATAAGCAAAGAAGAGATTCAGATACAACAAGTGACTAATGTGATGGAGTTATTTACGCGTGTGCCTGGTGTGTATTTGGCTCGCTATAATCAAGGCATTGTTGACTCTGAAATCGGTATTAGAGGGTTTTCTGCTGAGGGAACGACACCTCATGCGGCGACACTGATAGACGGGATTCCATCTAATACACACTCTGGTTTCAGTGAAATGAATCAATTATTTCCAGCTGATATCAGTAATATTGATGTTTATAAAGGAAATAGTGATCCACGATATGGATTATTTAATATTGCCGGCAACTACAATATCGAAACACGTAGTGATATTGGCCGAGAGGTCACTGTAACTGCAGGTAGCTATAATGAAAAACAAGTTCAAGCCTATGCGGGCGAGCAGACTGGCGATTTAAGACATAATTATTTCTTTGGTTATCGCGACGCTGACGGCTATCGAGATAACGAAAAAACTGAAAAATACAGTGCTTCAGGCCGCTGGTTCTATGATTTTAATGATGATACCTCACTCGGTTTTATCGCACGTTTTTCAGGTATAGATGCCGATGCAGCCGGCTTTTTGGATCGTGACGTGGCAAAAACACACCCAACGCGATCAGCTGGTTATGCTGCCCAGGATGGTGGTGAAAAGCATACCAACTCATTTAGTTTGCACTTTGACCACGCTTTTTCGGATAGCCTTGACTGGTCATTAAAATCTTATTTCAATCATTATGAACGTGAGCGTTGGGTTAGATTTAAGCAAGATACCGCTTTGCAGAACAGAAATGATGAAGAAGATCATTATGGATTTATCACTACACTGAGCTGGGAAATTAATCCAGAATGGAAAGTTCAATGGGGAGCTGATGTTCAAAAGCAAGAAGTGTTAGAACAACGCTTCGGTACTGTCGGATTCCAACGCGAACGTGATCGTAGTGCAGTGAACCGTGATCGTCATTATGACTTTGTCAGCTACGGTAGTTATATACAGATCTCAAACTCTCCGGTTGACTGGTTATCCTGGAATGCTGCCATGCGTGCAGATCGACTGCGTGGTGAGTACTGGGATAAGGATCTGAATTCAATCAGTAAAAACGAACGCAATATCTATGATTTTGGCACCATTGTTCAGCCTAAATTGAATGTGTTTATTTATCCGACAGATGATGTCACCGTGTTTTTTAATTATGGCCAAAGCTTCCAGCATCCGGTTGGAAAAAATGCCTACACAGCTGGCGACACTTCAGCACGTGATGTGTCGATGAATGATGGCTGGGAGCTGGGCAGTAAATGGGAGGCTCTATCAACTTTAGCGTTGAGTCTTTCTTACTGGGAGCAGCGAGCCAGTGATGAATATATACAACTAGTTGATGGCTCTTTTAGCAATGTGGGTAAAACCCTGCGTCAGGGCGTGGATGTGGGCTTTAGCTGGCAGGCTAATATGCAAACAACGGTTTGGGGTAATGTTTCAAAAATAGAATCAGAAATTCAAACACCTGGCGCAACGGATGGTAATCAGTTAATTGGTGTACCAGATTATACGGCCTCAGTTGGTGTAAATTATCAGCTCACACCAAAGCTAATGTGGCAAACCACGCTGGATTCGCAAAGTGGTAGTTATGTGAACTCAGCTAATGAAGGCAGAAAGTTTGGTAAATACAACCTCGTTAATACCAGTCTGAACTATGACGCGGGCTGGGGCGATATTAATTTCCGAGTCAATAATTTATTCAATGAATATTATGAATATGTTTACGACTGGGGCACTGATGGTACTGATACGATTCATTCCCCCGGAAATGGTGTGAATGCATCATTGTCTGTTTCATATCGCTTTAAGTAAGTAGGTCAGTAAAATGGTTTTTTATATTGCTCGTCATGAGCTTAGCGAGTTATGGCGACATAAAACGTTAAAAATTTTACTGCCATTGCTGATCTCTCTCACCTTGCTGGTCGCTGTCAGTCACTGGCAGCAACAGCAGGATTTTATAGCGGTTCAGCAACAA
Organism: Methylophaga thalassica MP; assembly: GCF_000214595.1. Classification (GTDB taxonomy): domain Bacteria; phylum Pseudomonadota; class Gammaproteobacteria; order Nitrosococcales; family Methylophagaceae; genus Methylophaga; species Methylophaga thalassica. Next base: position 944,755 of record NZ_AFIG01000001.1, read on the forward strand.
TGGCAGCAAACCAACGATGAAAAGTGGGAGGCTCAGCCTGATCGTCATCCACACCGAGCTGCACATTATGGGGCGATGGTGTTTCGCGTTATTTCTCCACTGAGTTTTATGGATGCTGGTGTGAATCCATTTGTGGGCAATGTGTTGTTTCTGGAAGCACACCGACAAAACAGCAGCCAGTTCAAACAGTATCTGAGTAGTCACAGTTATATGCAGTTGGGTTATTTATCCGGGGCGACCTTGATATTAGTGGTGTGGCCATTGGTACTGATTGCTCTGGCCTATAAGAGCATTAGTGGTGAGCGTCAGCAGGGCACACTGCGTCAAATTATCTCACTGGGTGTGAGTTTCAGGCAGATGATTGTCGGTAAAGCGCTGGCATTTTTATTTATCTCATTACTTTTCCTGGCATTGGTGTTTTCCGTCGCTGCTATCTTTTTAGTGATGGCTGCAGTAGAGGCCGATGTCTATGTTCGTTTTGCTATGTTATTTGTGTTGTATTTTCTGTATTGCGTGATATGGGTCAGCCTTATCCTTTTCGTTTCAACGCTGTCTCGCGCTAATAATCAAAGTCTCTCAACATCCTTACTGTTGTGGTTAGTGATGGTGGTGGTTTTACCAAAACTGGCCTATGCCGTTGCTGAGTGGCGTTATCCATTACCCGATAATGCGGTGTTTGATATTCAGACTGCTCAGGCCGTTGCCAAAGTCGGGGACTCTCATGATCCGGATGATCCGTATTTCAATGATTTTCGTGAGCAAACATTAAAAAAATATGGTGTTGAACGTGTTGAGGATTTACCGGTGAATTGGAAGGGCTTATTGATGCAGGAAGGTGAGCGTATTACCAGCGAAGTCTTTGAAGAGCAGTATGGACAGCTTTTAAACCAGATAGCTAAGCAAAATGCCTGGGTGTCACGCTGGTCACTGTTCTCGCCTTTTTTAGTGACAAGTCGTTTATCTAACCTGATGAGTGCGACCAGTTACCAGCAGATCAGACAATACGAACAAGCCGCTGAAGCCTATCGTTATCAGTTGATTCAGTCATTGAATGATTTACATATCAACGAAGTGGATATGGCACATGATAATAGTGACCATCGGATCTCCAAATCTCATTGGGCTGAGCTTGCAGAGTTTGACTATCAGCCAGCTAAATTAGATGAGGAGTGGACATTTATGTCATCGTCAGCTGCCATGATTGTACTTTGGTTGCTGAGTTTATTGGCAGCGATTATGGTTATTAGGCCGAAGGTGACCTTAGTATGAGTCTGTTTTCTTTTGAATTGAAACTGTTTTGGACGAATCGGCTGAACAAATGGTTGTTACTGACTTATCTCGTTGCTGGTGTGATTGCCATTGCGTTAAGTCAGGCAAAAATTGAACGTGAACTCGACCATTACCAATTTTCTCAAGCCCATTATCAGGATGATATTCAACATTATCGTGATCAGTATGATAAAAACCAGCTTCTTCCGGGCTATATGGGCTATTACTTATTTCATCCTGTGTCACAAACGCCGCAAGCCTGGTCTGCCATATTTCGTGGTGAACTTGATGAAACTGCGACGCATCTTCGGGTAAGGTTGTTAGGCTTACAAAGTCAGGTCAATGCAACTGCGCCAGGCAATGTGGATGCTCAACGGTTTGGGCAGTTTGACTTGTCCTTTCTCTGGTTATATCTGATGCCATTACTGATTGCGGCAATGAGTATCAATGTTTTAGCAGATGAAAAAAATACCGGTCGCTGGCCCATGTTAGTTGCTCAGGTCCCCAAAGGCACCCGCTTAATCTTTAGAAAAATGACAATACCGGCGTTGATGGTACTGATCGTCAATATAGTTTTGTTAGTTGTTGCCACGCTAATCACTTCAATCAGTCTTGATAGCAATTGGTTTGGCGTATTAGCTCAGATCATCTTGTATCAGCTGTGCTGGTGGTTTATTTGTGGCTGGATTGTATTTCTGAATAAAGAAGCCAGTTTTAACTATCTGTCATTTATTACTATCTGGCTGGTGTTTACCTTTGTGGTACCCGGTTTAGCTTATCTTTATCAGATTCAACAACAGGATGCCGGTAAAGATGCGGCTATTGTATTTGAACAGCGTCAGTATATGAATGATAGCTGGGATAAAGATAAAAAAGCGGATTTTGCTGCGTATCTTGCTCTGTTTCCCCAATGGACTCCTACGGCACCATTGGGTGATGATGAATTTGATTGGCGTTGGTATTACGGGCAGCAACAAATGAGTGATGTGATTGTGGCTGATTTAGTTAGTCAGCGCCATCAGACACAGTTAGCGAGCTATCAACAAGGGCAAGCCTTTTCCTGGTTTTCGCCAGTGATGAGTATGCAATATGGTTTTAATCGTTTAGCCAATGCTGACACGCTGGCCAAGCTCGATTTTAATCAGCAGATTGAACAGTACCATCAACAAATACGTCATTTTTTCTGGTCAATTTATTTTCCTGACAAAGCTTTCGAAGAAGCAGACTTTGATGAAATTCCTGCGTTTAATTACAGCAGTAATATCGGATCAGGTTTATGGCAAAGCCTGCTGAAACTACTTGTGATAACTGCTGTATTTGCTGCCTTGATGTGGCAACAGCTACACCGGTTTCATGAGCACTAAACCGCTGAGAAGAGTCCCGACCAACATCATTACCGGCTTTTTGGGCGTGGGTAAAACCACGTCCATTAATCATTTATTGGCAAAAAAGCCAGTCTCTGAACGCTGGGCTGTATTAGTGAATGAATTTGGACAGATAGGACTGGATAAAACGCTGCTCGAAGCGGAGTCAGCTTCGCCTGGTTTACTCATTAAGGAAGTCCCTGGCGGGTGTATGTGTTGTAGTGCTGGCTTGCCTGTCACAGTGGCATTAAACCAGATTTTACGTGAAGTAAAACCCGATAGATTATTGATTGAACCGAGTGGGCTAGGGCATCCGAAAGAAATTCTCGAGATACTCTCTGGTCAGCAATATCAGAATTGGATTGAGTTAGGCGCGACGATTACCTTAGTTGATGCCCGTCATTTCAATGATGAACGTTACACAACTCATAACATCTTTTTGCAGCAACTAGCGGTGGCTGACCTGATTGTCGTCAATAAATACGATAAGCAAAATCCGGCTGACTTGCTTCAGATGCAGACTGTTTTAGCTCAGTCTGAAGCTCAGGCCACTCCAATACAGATGACTGAGTGGGGGCAATTATCTCCTTCATGGCTGGATATACCATCCTTATTTAAACGCGCCATCTGGCAACAAGTGACTCAGACAAAACAACAGCAGGACGTTATCAATCAATATTCAGAAGCTGGCATTGTGGTTTATGAGCACCAAAAAGAGAGCTGGGCTAGCCTTGGGTTTCGTTTCGATAGTCGACATCAATTTGATGAGGCGGCGTTATTGCATTTTTGTGGGCAGCTGAACGTAGCGCGTATTAAAGCTGTTGTAAGTACTCAATTTGGCACACTTTTTATCAACCAGGTGAACACGGAGCTTAATTTTAACCAAGGCGATGCCCTGTTAACCGAGAGTCTGATCGAATTTATCAGCATCACTGCGTTATCAACGGAAGCTATAAAAGCCGGATTATCAGACTGTCTTATTCTCAAGCATCAGTGAGGTTTTATGTATTCGTGTATAAAAAATGCCCGTGCCTATGATCCTGTTCAAAACTGGCATGGGGAGATACGTGATATCTGGTTCAGAGATGACAGAATCTGTAACGCACCCGCTATAGAGCAACAGCAGAAAGCCACTATTTATGATGTGAATGGTGACATCGTGATGGCGGGAGGGATTGATATTCATAGCCATATCGCTGGTGGCAATGTGAATACGGCACGATTACTCCTGCCTGAACAGCACCGGAATCACTTAATGAGACAAGCAGCAACACCTTTTGCCAATGCACGCTGGTCGTCGTTTGAAACTGGTTATAAATACACTGAGATGGGCTATAGCATGGTGGTAGAGCCTGCCATGTTGCCAGTAAATGCGCCACAAGTGCATGCCGAATTTGCTGATATTCCTATTATTGACACTGCAGCCCTGGCCATCCTCGGTAGTGATGATTTATTGGTCAATTTAATCAGGCAGGGAGGCAGTCAATCACAAATCAATGATTATGTGGCTTGGATGCTACATAAAACAAAGGCTTTGGGATTGAAGGTGATCAACGCCGGTGGTTCACAGGCATTTAAAGATGGTGCCGAGACATTCAATCTGGATGATGTGTTGACTGATTACAGTATTTCGTCTCGTCAGTTATTACAAACCCTACAAACAGCTGCGGTTCAGACCGGCTTACCGCATCCTGTTCATGTTCATTGTAATAATTTAGGTACACCAGGCAACATTCAGACGATTGTGGATACGATGGAAGCTGCACAGGGATTGCCTATGCATTTGGCGCATGTGCAGTTTTATGGTTATGGCAACGAAGGTAAATTTGGCTTTTCTTCAGCGGCGGCGCAATTGATGGCAGCGTTTAATCGCTATCCCAATATTACGATGGACGTCGGGCAAGTGTTGTTTGGTCAAACAGTGACGTTATCAGGTGACGTCATGGCTCAGTTTGCTCGCCGTGGTGATGCCAGCCCGAATAAATGGCACGTCTGGCATGCTGAGAATGAGGGTAGTGGCGGTATTGTGCCTTATCAGTATAAACAAACCAGTTTTGTGAATGGTTTGCAGTGGGCGATAGGTCTGGAGATTTTCTTATTATCTGAAGATCCATGGCGACTCTTCTTTACCACTGATCACCCTAATGGCGCGCCATTTACCCGTTACCCTGATCTTCTCCATTTATTGATGAGCTATGACTATCGTATGGCTTGCCTGGAAAATCTGCATCCTGAAATTACCGAGATGACCTTGTTAAAAGATTTGAAAAAAGAATTCAGTTTGTATGAGATAGCCATCATGACGCGAGCTGCGCCTGCGCGTTTATTGGGGCAAAAAGATAGAGGCACATTACAAGTAGGGGCCAGAGCCGATATTGCAGTTTATCGTGAGCGAGAGGATAAATCGGCTATGTTCCGCCATGCAGAAAAAGTGTTTAAGAATGGTCAACTGGTGCTTGATGAAGGTCGGGTAATACAACGCACAAACGGCAGCACGGTTACAGCCTCTGTGGGCTTTAATCAGGAAATTGAAGATACGATACAAGATTACTTTGATCGCTTTTACACGATGAAACTCAGTCACTACGGCATCACCGATGCCTTTATGGAAGAGCAGTATAGGGATTATTTGGCGACTAAGGTATCAGGACAATATTCCGCCTGAGATTAATGATTAAAGGGCATAGCTGGGGACTATGCCCTTTAATTTTTCTTTAGAAGTCCAGACGCAACCCACCAAAGACCGTTCTTGGTGCTCCTACAGAGATGCGATATGCGCCGCCGGAGGCTGTGTAGTATTTTTCATCCGTGATATTTTTTACGCCTAAGTCTACTCTTAGAGTTGAACTGCCAATAGCCGGGAAGTAATACCAAATACCGGCATCAACCAGTGTGTAGTCACCTAAATCAAAACTATGCTCGCTATCACCATAGCGATTACCGACATGGGTAATACCACCGCCAATACCAAATCCACTTAAAGGATTATCGACGCCTTGGAACTCGTAACTTGTCCATAGATTAGCGGTATGTTCTGGCACATTAGTGGGACGGTTACCATTGGTTTCAGTATCTTCGCTGACAATTTCGGCATTAAGTAACCCGAGTGATGCTCGGATATTCCAGCCAGAAACTGGGCTTCCGGCAACACTGAATTCGACACCATTGGTATCAATGCCGCCAGTTAACTCAGCTTCGCCATTAACACTTTCATAGACATTGTTTTGTTTAATATCAAAATACGCCATAGTCAGCAGAAGTCTGTCACCAAAGGTTGACCACTTTACACCCGCCTCGTATTGTCTGCCTTCCTGTGGTGGCAGGGCAGTTTGTTGCTGTTGACCCGTATAAACATTTTGCGCCATGAACGTATCGGCATAAGATGTATAGAGGGATACTTCTGGAATAACGTTCCAGACAACCCCAGCACTTTTTGTGAATTTACTATCATGCGGTGTATCGGCTGAGGTGACGACACCTGAACTGAGTACACGACGTTCAAAATCTGCCGAATAAAACTCTTCTCGAAAGCCTAGCGTGATGGTGATCTCATCAGAAGCTTGCATATCAAGCTGAGCGAATGGGCCGTATGACTTCATATTGACATCACGATGATTAAGGCTAGTTACTACAATGTCATTAATTAGGGGATAACTGTTTGGACTGGCAACGGTCCCACCCGTTTGAGCACTACCGGCAAAGTTAATCCATTCTTCGTCTTGCTCGTGATATTCAACACCCGTTACAAGCTTCATTGGCAGGAATAAATCAAATTCTCCTCGGGCCTGTAAACGAGCGAAGAAAGTATTTAATTCACGATCTATGTTACCTTGAACACCTCGTGTTATTGTTCCATCGGTTGCTACCCCCCCAACTTCAACATGAGTATCGTCGGCTTTTTCACTGTTATAAAACAGTTTGGATTCGATATTCCAACCGCTTTGTTTGATGGGGAAAATCGTATCGATTTCTACCAGATTCGATTCTACCTCATTAAAGCTGAAACCGGCGTCATAACTTGTATCGCTAGATACATCAGCAATTTTCCGTTTGCCATTTGCTAATGGAACCGTGATAACACCACGATCAAACGAACGCTTTTCTTTACTGTATTCATAATTCACATTGATATATTCGCCTTCATCACCAAACCACGAGAGTGAACTGGATAAAAAGCGTCTGTCGATATCTGAGTTGTCGCGGAAGGTTTCACTGTCTTCCCATGAACCAGTGACTCGATATGCCAGATTATGGCTATCAGCGATTGCGCCTGTTGAGTCAAAGACAGCACGTTGCTGACCATACTCATCAAAGCTGGTTGAGAGATGATTTTCATTCTCTAGCTGAGGTTTTTTAGTGATAATGTTAACAAGCCCCCCCGGCATCATTTGTCCTATATCTGCCACGGGGCCTTTGATAATTTGAATATTGTCGACAGTGGCGGGATCGATACGTCGGCCTGTTTTGAGGCGAACACCGTTGCGGTAAATGTCTGCAGGTCGTCTGAAGCCCCTGATAAGATAGTCTTCACGGGTGCCGCCATACCCGTCAGAGTTGACCACGTTTGGTGATAACTTATACACATCTTCCATTTCACGCGCTTGTGAATCTAATAACAGTTGTTCAGGGATAATATCGACACTGCGCGCCATTTCTGTCACATCTTTAGCAATGCGAGTGCCTGTTTTAACTTCACGACTGTCATAACGAAATTGGGGTGTTCCCATCACCATTAATGCCTCTAGATTAACCGATTGAGGACGGTTATCAGCAACAGTCATTTGTTGCTCTGGCGATCGTTTTTTTTCTAAATAATAGCTATTGTCAGCAGATTTGCTGAACGTGAGTCCGGTGCCAGCCAGAATCATGTTTAACCCTTGTTCGGTTGCATAGTCACCGGACAGGCCTTGACTGGATTTACCGCTGGTTAATGCGGCATCTGCTGAGAGTAAAATCCCGGCACGGCTGGCGAATTGGTTTAATACCAATGCTAAATCGCCTTGTTGAATTTCATAATGTTGCTGAGCGTTGTCGGCAAAAACGCTCTGAGGCTGGTATAACAAACTTCCACTCAGAACGATGGAGCTTAAAAGGAGCTGACGGGCTTTGCGTCGTTTATTGATCAGTGCCGCAGCCATCTTTTGGTTTTTCATCTTTTTCCTCATCTGCTTTAGTGTCTTTGATAGCTATGCCGGACAGCAGCGGAAAAAGGGAAGTAAATCATAAAAAAATTAACGGGTTTTATCGATACGCCATATTTTTTTGTTGACCTGCCAGATATGCACGGGCAATGAGTGCTCAACGGCCGTTAACACTCTGGGAATATTATTGAGCGGGTAGCTGCCCATCAGTCGTAGGGTATTGAGTTCGTCTGGACAGATAATCATCGATTCCTGGTAACGATTGAGCTCAATAACAAAGTCACACAGGGGCATATCATTGGCGAGCAATATGCCGTTGGTCCAGGCTTCATTGACCGGATCGACAGGCAATGAGTTTGTCAGTATCTTTTGTTGATTAAAAATGGTTTGTTCACCAGCTTGGGTGATGACCGCCGTTGGCTGTTGGCTTGGCGCTGTTTTTACAGAACCTTCGAAAACGCTCAGCGAGGTTTTATTATTTTCATAACGAACATTGAAACGCGTACCTAGGGCTGTGAGCCGGCCATCCTTTGTATCTACTACCAATGGACGATGATGATATTCCTTATCTTTACCACTGCTAATGAATATTTCACCTTTATGTAAGATGATTTGACGTAAATCAGCACTGAATTGAGTATCGACACTGCTATTTGTATTAAGCCAGAGCTGAGTGCCATCAGCTAAGCGAATCATACGTGTTTCTCCCACGGCTGTCTGGAAATGACTTTTATCTATTTCTGAATAAAAAGGAGTGAAAAAAGAGAAAGTTAAAAGGGAAACGATGATGACCAGTACAGCACTGAAAAGAGAGGTCGTTTTAGAGGCAAAAAACCGCGAGGGTGTCTGTTTAATAACGTATTGTGATGTAGATGAGTTTGCCGCTTGATTAAATTCTGCCTGAATACCTTCTATTTGTTCCCAGGCCAGTTGATTAGCTGGGCACTGCGATAGCCATTCCCGCCATTTTTGTTGATCTTCTCTGCTGACATTTTCGCTTTGTAATATGGCGAACCAGGTTGAAGCTTCCTGTAATACCTGATCTTCAATAACGGCCTGATGTTTGGGATGCATATTTATGAATAGGCGTTTTTAACACGTAAGCATTGCAACATGGCATCAGCCATATACGTTTTGATTGTGCGTTCGGAAACACCGAGTTTGTCACTGATTTGCCGATAGGTAAGGCCTTCTATCTGAGATAAAATAAAGGCATCATGAACAGGCTTTTTCATATTTGCTAATAAGCTGACTAACTCCATCAATGTGTCTAAAGCGATAGCACGGTGTTCTTCAGATGGGCAAAGCTCTTCCGGATATAAAGCCAGTGCTTCGAGATAGGCTTGCTCAACATGCTGGCGGCGCCAGTGATCATTAACCAGGCCGTGTGCGATGGTGGTCAGATATGCGCGTGGCTGTTTAAGTTCATTAATCGTTTCAGGTTTAAGCAATAATCTGACAAATGTCGATTGCACCAGATCACGTGCTAACTCATCACATTGAAGCTTGTTACGTAGCCAACGATGTAGCCAGCTCTTATGCTCAATATAGAGAGCAGTGACTTCTTTATCCTCTTGATAGGTAAGATTGTTCAAGACTGGCCTTAATGTTAATGTGAATTATTATCATTATTTATTAAGGCTTGCTGACTGTCAAACTATGAGGTTTTAAGTCGTCGTCATTATATTTATTCTGTTTTTGGGGAAATCCGGTAGATATCACCAGAGTCAGTACTGATCAGCAATGCACCATCGGGCATTTCAATGACATTTCGTATTCTGCGGGATAACGTGTTCAATAAACGCTGCTCGTCAACTGCTTCGTTTTTATCATTCAGCGTGACAATATTCAGGTGTTGTAAGCTGAGTGCGCCGATGATGAGTTTTCCATGCCATTGTGGAAATAAGGTGCCCTGATATTGGATAAGACTGCTCGGTGCGATGGAGGGGATATAGGTTTTAATGGGCTGTTCCATACCTTCCTCGTGAGTACCATGTCCCACAGAAAGCGGTGCCCAGTATTCTTTTCCATAAGAAATTTCAGGCCAGCCATAATTTTTGCCGACTTCGATTAAATTGATTTCATCGCCACCACGGGGGCCATGTTCAATTTCCCATAACTGCTGGGTTTGCTGGTTATAAAACAGACCCTGAGGATTTCGGTGACCATAACTCCAGATTTCCGGCAGGGCTTCATTTTTGCCAACGAAGGGGTTATCCGCTGGCGCCGTCCCATCCATATTGAGGCGTAGAATCGTGCCGGCATGAGTCATTAAGTTCTGCGCATTGGGACGTTCACCGCGTTCGCCGACTGACAGGAAAATATGGCCCTTGCCGTCAAACGTAATGCGTCCACCATAGTGTACATCGTTACCGGTACGCGATTGTGTCACCAGTAATTCCTGCCAATGGGTGAGAGCGTTGTTTTCAATTTTAGCTCTAGCCAGTGTAGTGGCACCTTCGTCATCCACATCTTTGGCGTAACTCAGATAAATCCAGCCTGTTTTTTCATAGTCTGGTGAGCGTTTGACATCGAATAAACCGCCTTGACCCTGCACCAGAATATCGACGGGTAAGCCGGTAATTTCATGTAATCGTTTTGTATCCTGATGAAATTGATACAAGTGTCCATCGCGCTGGCTGATCAGCAAAACATTATCATTCAGATAATCCATGCCCCATGCGACAGGAATATCAGACAGTATTTTTTCAATATTAAGATCTTTATCCCGACTGATATCGGCAGCAACAAATGAGCTGCTAATGAGAAAAGCGAAAGCGGAGAGCGTCTTGACCAGGTTCACTGTCATTTCCTTAATAAATTACAGACTATGAACTACATGAGAGCATAGAGCAGCCGGGTTTGTTCCTGGCCCAGTCAGGACGTTTTGCTGCATAGCTTTCATATTGTGGTTGTTCATCATAGGGGCGACGCATTACCTCCATAAGCTCATTGATTAGGCTTGGGTCGCCTTGTTCCGCTTTATCGATGGCAAGCTGCGACAAATAGTTACGCAAAACATATTTGGGGTTAACAGCGTTCATCTTTGTTTTACGTTTTTCGTCACTGATGCCTTCTTCCTCAACACGTTTGAGATAATCTCTGACCCAGTTGGCGATGTCTTTTTTATCTGCCTGACTGAGTGCATCAGGTGAATAAAAAGCCACCATTAAGGGTGAGAGAAGCTCATCATCGGTTTTATTTTTATCAGTGACGTTTACATCAGCGAGGTGCCGATAGAACAAGGTCATATCGGTTTCGGTGAGTTGCATAACGCGATTTAGATCCTGATGTAAGGCTTCATCTGCAGGCTTAAATTCAGCCAAACCTAATTTATCGGCACGCATTTGTTGCCATTTATCTGTATAGACAGTGACATAGTCATTCAGAATATTTCTCAAAGCTTCAGCATCATCAATCAGTGGATAGATGGCGTTAGCCATTTGCAATAGATTCCATTGGGCAATTTGTGGTTGGGCACCAAAACGATAACGCTTACCGGTTGCGTCAGTGGTGTTGGGCGTCCAGTTGGGATCGTAGTCATCAATCCAGCCATAAGGGCCGTAATCGATAGTCAGGCCGAGCACGGATGTGTTATCTGTATTAAACACACCATGCACAAAACCCACTCGCATCCAATCAACCACCATATCGGCTGTGCGTTCACAGATTTCTCGGAACCAATCTAAGTAGCTCTGTTTACTTGGCGCACCTAAGTGAGGATAAAACGTATCAATGGTGTAATCGACCAAGGTTTTTAAGGTTTCGCTGTCGCCACGGGCACTAAATATTTCATAACTGCCCAGACGCAGAAAAGAGGGCGCAACTCGGCAGACCACTGCCCCCGGTTCGCTCTGTGGCCGGCCATCATAAAACATATCCCGAATCACATCGTCACCTGTGGTGATAAGGCTCAATGCTCGGGTGGTTGGCACGCCAAGATGGTACATGGCTTCACTACATAAAAACTCACGTACGGATGAACGTAACACGGCCAGACCATCAGCAGTACGTGAGTAGGGCGTTTCCCCTGAACCTTTAAGTTGCAAGCTCCAGCGTTGTCCTGACTCTCCAATAACTTCACCCAAATTGATGGCACGACCATCGCCTAGCTGGCCAGCCCAATTACCAAACTGGTGACCGCCATAACATTGGGCATGGGGTTGCATGCCTTCAAGTTGTTGGTTGCCGACAAAAACCTGCTTGAATAAGTCGCTGTGACAATCCTCATCATTGAGTCCAAGTTCTTCGGACATTTCCGCTGAGTAGGCCATCAACGTCGGTGATGTTGCTTTTCTTGGTGTGACATAGGAAAAGCAAGCGCCAAGCACTTGTCGGCGGAAGTTGCCTGTTTCTGCATCAGCAGGTAAACGCTGAATAAATTGATTATCAAACTGCCAGTTAAGCAGGCCATTTGTGGTATTGCTTTCATTTGTCTGTGTCATGACACCATTACACCAAAATTAGGAGAAACAAAAAACCTGTTAAACGTATTGTTAATCAACGAAAAAATACTAATTTGACTGAGGATTAAATTCGACAGCAGGGTTCCATATCCGTTGCCAGACCCAGCGAGCCCCTTCCTCACGGTGATTGCTGGTTGCGAATCGGTTCGGGATGCTGGGTATGTATTGGTGCTGACCTTTTTCAGCGATGTTAAAGCGGAAAAAATAACTCGGCTCCATCCCCATGCGTAAATCTGAAGCCACGATATGATCACCTTGCAGCTCGAGTTTGAATAAGCCGTTGGTGAACCAGTCTATGCGCTTATAGCTTGGGTAATGATCCACTTTACCGATGAGTTCGGCACCACGTTGGTACGTATTTAACATGATGGGGTGACGACCCTCGAATACAGAATGAAAACCCTCAAAGTAGTGTTCATCATTGACGGCAATCACTCGCCACAAAAGGGTATTAAAAGCAGTTGCAGAGACTTGCATCTGATCGACCTCAATACCTTGCTCAGCAAAAGCGCTTTCAGCTTGATGTTCAACCCACTGTTGAGCAAGTAGTCCCCATGTTAGATACACACAGCTAAAAGCAAAGGTATAACGCATGAGTTTCGCACTGATGATTTTATCTGGTGCGATTAATACTGCTAAAAAACCAATTAAAAGCGGGATGGAGTAGGTCGGATCAATAATGAACACACTGCCACCAGAAACCGGACTCGGCATTAACGGCCAGAATAATTGCGTGCCATAGACGGTGAGTGCATCCAGCCCTGAATGGGTAATTAAGGCCAACCAGGTCATCAAAAACCAGCTGAAGTAGCTAAAGGTTTTATCAAAACGATGCAATAAGATCGCGAGTAGAGGAGCGACTGCCGTCTGGACAAACCAGGAATGACTCCAACTTCGGTGCATTGTCATTGAAGCCAGATCAGTCTCATGGGGAATAAAGATATCTAAATCGGGTAACACGGCAATTGCCGCTCCCCATAACACCGCTTTTCGTGGGGATTTTTTACCAGCAACCATATAACCTACGGCACCGCCGAGTAATGCTTGTGTTACTGTATCCATCTGATTTTTATAACCTTAAAATATGTAAGTTGATTAATGTGAGATTTTACGTTTTGCCAACGGTTGCGGGAAAATATTCCCTGGGCTACATTCGGCTATCTTAAATGATATCCATAACCTCTGAATTCAAGACGCTGAGCTCAATATGAAAAAGAACGCGCCCCTAAGACAAATATCTCAAGCAGAAATTCAACCCATCCTCAATGCGTTAAATTCAGGTCAGTTAGCGATGGCGGAAGCCATCTCGAAAAAACTGCTTAAACAGTTTCCTAATGCGTTTGTTTTACACAACCTCTATGGCAATGCCTTAGCGGGACAAAATAAAACAAAAGAAGCGGTTGAGGCTTTTCGTAAGGCGATAAAAATTGATCCCAGTATTGCCGAAATGCATTTTAATCTAGCGGCGCTTCTCACCAATATGAACCGTCATGAAGAAGCTATCCAGAGTTATAAAAAAGCCGTCAGTCTTAAACCGAATCTCGTCGATGCTTATTATAATATGGGCATCGCTCATCAAGCCTTAAAGCAATACCTGCAGGCAAGCCAAAATTATCAAAAAGCGATTGAGCTTGAGCCGGGCTTTTATGAAGCCATGGTAAATCTGGGCGTTGTTTTGCAAGAACAGGGCATGTTGATTGAAGCCATCAACACATACAATAAGGCTTTACATATTCATAACGATGCACAGATTTATTTCAACCTCGGCACAGCCTACAAAAATCAAGGTAAATTAGGTGAGGCCATAGCTGCCTATAACAAGGCATTAGAACTTAATCCCGATTATGCCGATGTGCATCGCAGTGTTGGGGAAGTCTTGCGTGATCAAGGCCGATATGACGAATCGGTTGCTGCCTATAAACGTGCATTAGAACTCAATCCTGATTTACCGATGGCTAACTACAGTCTGGCTGTGTATCTTTATGATAGTGGTGATTTGCAGGGTGCCTTGGAGCATTTCCAACGCTCTCAATACGCTGATTGGCAGGAGCGATCCTTATATTGTCTTTATAAAACAGGGCAGTTTGAGAAGTTTAAGAACGGCCTTGATGCATTAAAGCGAAGTAAAGACAACTCGCCATTTTTAGCGACATTAGCCGGGCATTATGCTGAAAACTTTGGCACCGAGAATGACTACAATTTCTGTAAAAATCCACTGGATTTTGTGTTTCATACCGAAATCCCCGAGCTTAAAAACAATAGCGAGTTTTTAAACCAGCTTTTACAAGATATTCATACCTGCGATGTGGATGAAAAGTCTCAGGGACGACTATACAATGGTGTGCAATCTTCCGGTAATTTATTTAAACGCCCCGAAGCATCATTCAGGCAACTGGCAGAATATGTTGCTCAAGCAGTAGAACTATATCGTCAGACTTTTGCCGGAGAAAACTGTCAGTTCGTTAAAGCTTTCCCGAAAACCACCGAGTTCGCCAGTTCCTGGTATGTGAAAATGAAAAGTGGTGGTCATCTGACCTCTCATATTCATGAAGAAGGCTGGGTCAGTGGCTCGCTGTATTTATCATTACCCAAAAATAAACAGCATGAACATGAGGGAAGTATCGAGCTAAGCACCCATGGTGATGACTATCCCAAAAAACACGATAACTTCCCCACCAAAACCATTGCTCCGGAAGTTGGTGACTTGGTGATGTTTCCCTCATCCTGTTTCCATCGCACCATTCCATTCAGCTCAGATGAAGAACGTATTTGTATTGCGTTTGATTTGAAACCGATGTGATAGCGAATTAAAAAAGCCAAAAGGATATTGCTTAATGCAAAACCAACGATTATCACCCAGTAGAATACTTGAAGGTCTACTGTTTTTATTATTTGTTATTTCGCCGTTTTACATTAAATCGAGTATTGGTGGTACGGGTTTTGATTTACCGTTTAATATTTCGGTTTGGTTTGCTGCAACATTAGTGATTGGCTTTATGCTCTGGCATGTTGCCAGTAGTGACACCATCACCTTACCCAAAAATTATCTTTATTTGTTGATGCTGCCAGCCGGCATTCTATTGTCTGCAGTCATAGCCGGTGTGGTTGATCCTGTAACGTGGTTATTCAGAATTTTATATATCCTTGCCGGTGTTATTTTTTTGTTTGGTTTGTTTCAGTTCAAGAGTTTGTCTGTTGAGCAGGTACTGTTTTTTATTGTTGTATCGGGGCTGTTTGTTTCCATATATGGTGTTGTTGAGATTCATCAATGGCAAGATTTTATTGGGGATTGGTTACCTAGATCTAATGACAATTTACCAACCACTATTTTTCAGCAGGTAAATGTCACGGCTAGCTATCTAGCTACAGCAATATTAATTGCTATTTATCTGCTGTTTACTCAATCAGCTAATACTAAAAAACTGATTCAGTCGCTTCTTTATAGCACGATCATATTGGCTACTTATGTCTTGGTGTCATCAGGCTCAAGAACGGGGTTGCTATCACTGGGACTTGGTCTTATTTTTCTACTACTTGGTTTATTAAAATCTGTAATAGAACACAAAGCGAAGTTCAGTACTGTGATCGTAATTTTATTACTGGCGTCATGGGCTGGACAGGCTGGGTTCAACAGAACTGCTGATAAAACCTATAAATTAGTTAATGCAGAGAATTCAGAAGCCAGAGTGGTTATCTATCACGCTGCTCTTGACTCAATTCAATCGTCACCACTTGTTGGTCATGGTATAGGTAGTTATAAAAAAGAGTGGCTAGCTCACTCACCTGATTGGTATGAAGATTATTCAACTGTTGATATGCCTTATACATTGGGACATCCTCATAATGAATTATTAATGTGGGCGATTGAGGGAGGTATGTTAGCTGTTGTTGGTATTTTGATAGCGTTGATATCGACGATATGGTTCATAGCCCGCTTTTATGGGCTAACAAGCCTAGCCTATTTTTCATTGTTACTGCCAATATCAATGCACACTATGCTTGAACTGCCTTTTTATATTTCATCCTTGCATTGGTTTGTATGGTTATTTCTTATTTTTGTGACATTAAGAAATATCGTTATTGATAAAAATAATCAGCTTAGTCAGATGGCGAGATTCTCTATCAGAGGACTTAGTCTCATAGTAGGGTTGGTTTCATCCTTATTTTTATTACAAACTGCCCTAGCCCAGAAAGACATTATTGACTTTGTCTATGGACGAACAACTGAACAGCCACTTCAGCGGGCGTTGATAAATCCTTATTTTCAGGCTGAGGCTAGAGATATGGCGAACAGAAGCGTGCTTTACTATGCGATTGAAAATGGTGATAAACAAAAAATCATGCAACTGCTTAGTCAGTTTCAACAAGAGTTAGATATGAATCCTGACTTAAAATTATTTGAAGATGTCATTAACGGTTATGAGGCGATAAAGGATCAAGAAAAAAGCTGTTTTGTTGCTAAATGTGCATTAAAGATTTATCCATGGAATGGAGGCTTAGAGAAATACATAGCAACCTGCTCCAGAAAGTGACATAAAGTGTCACTTTATGACACTGGCTAACATATGTAATAAAAGAAGAGTTCAATCCATTGCTATAAGTGCATGAAAAATCAATGGAAGTACAGTTGGCACAATAACTGTATTAGTGAAGTTTAAGCGTAGTGCTTAATTTAAGAAATACGGAGATAAATATGAATAAAGTCCAACAAGGTTTTACATTAATCGAACTGATGATTGTTGTAGCTATCATCGGTATTTTGGCGGCTATTGCTTTACCTGCTTATCAGCAGTATACGGCTCGAGCCCAATTCTCTGAAGTTATATTATCTACTTCAGCAGCAAAAACAGCAGTAGAAGTATGTGCTCAAAGTACAGGTGCGACGACTACATGTGTTAGTGCTAGCGCTGGTCAGGTTAAAAAAGCAGTTGATGGTGCTACTGGTGGTCAATTTGTTAAAAGTCTAGAGGTTACAGCTCCTACTGCTACGACTGTTAAGATTACTGCCATTGGTGATGGTAATGCTCCTGTCGTAGATACTGACTATATTTTGAATGGAACGCTCTCGAAAGGTGCTGTTTCATGGTCCGTTGACAATGCTTCTGAATGTTTAGCAGAAGGGTTATGTTAATACGTGGTATTAGTGAGTTTATAAAAAAAGCCCCGCATTGCGGGGCTTTTTTTCGCCTGTAATAATGTGATATCTATTTCACTCTCATTCCCGGCTGAGCACCGTCATCTGGATTCAATATAAACAAATCCTTCCCACCAGGTCCTGCTGCCAAAACCATACCTTCTGATAAACCAAAACGCATTTTCCTTGGCACTAGGTTGGCGACCATGACGGTTAATTTACCGAGAAGGTCTTCTGGCGAGTAAGCCGATTTAATACCTGCAAATACCTGACGTTTACCCAGGCCTATGTCTAAAGTGAGTTTAAGCAGCTTATCTGCACCTTCCACATGTTCTGCATTGACGATTTTGGCAATACGTAAATCAATCTTGGCGAAGTCATCAAACTGGATTTCATCGGCTATGGGGTCAATATCTGTATTGCTTGCTGTTTGTTTCTCTGCCGGTTTTGTTTCTGTCATATTTTCTTTTGATTCTTCAATGATGGCATCGATTTTTTCTTTTTCGATACGTGTCATCAGAGGTGTAAATTTATTAATTGTATGACCAAGCAGTGGCGATGCGATATCAGCCCAGTTCAATGGTTTGATATTGAGGAAGGCTTCAGCTTGTTCAGCAGTTTTCGGTAATACCGGTTTTAAATAAGCGATTAATACACGGAATAAATTAATGCCCATACTGTAAATGGCTTGAACTTCTTGCTCTTTACCTTCTTCTTTGGCTAGCGCCCAAGGTTTCATTTCATCAATGTATTGGTTGGCACGATCAGCGAGCGCCATAATTTCACGCATGGCCTGACCAAACTCTCGTTTTTCGTAGCGTTCAGCTAATGCTTCGGCTTGATTGACAAAGCTATCAAACAAGTCCGCATCGGCTAGTAAATCACTTAACTGGCCATCACATTTTTTACTCAGATAACCGGCGCACCGGCTGGCGATATTGACGACTTTACCGACTAAGTCAGCATTAATTCGGGTTTGGAAGTCTTCCAGACTTAAGTCAATATCATCAATACCACTGCCGAGTTTGGCAGCAAAGTAATAACGTAGATATTCTGGGTCAAGATGATTCAAATAGGTACGTGCTTTGATAAAGGTGCCGCGAGATTTCGACATTTTCTTGCCATCGACGGTCAGGAAACCGTGTGCATAGATATTATCTGGTTGACGGAAACCTGCACCTTCTAGCATCGCCGGCCAGAACAGGGCATGGAAATAAATAATGTCTTTACCAATAAAGTGCACCATTTCGGTATCGCTGCCTGGTTTCATAAAGGAATCAAAATCAACGCCGGTACGATCACAGAAGTTTTTGAAACTGGCTAAATAGCCAATCGGCGCATCCATCCACACATAAAAGAATTTATTTTCTGTATCTGGAATTTCAAAACCAAAGTAGGGCGCGTCACGTGAAATGTCCCAGTCTTGCAAACCGCTATCAAACCATTCGCTGAGTTTACGTGTCACTTCTGGCTGAAGATGATCACTGTTGGTCCATTCTTTTAATGTTTTTTCAAAATTACCGAGTTTGAAAAAATAATGCTCGGATTCTTTGGTAATCGGCGTAGCGCCAGAGACAGCAGATACCGGGTTTTTGAGTTCGGTGGGTTCATAAGTGGCGCCACAGACTTCACAGTTATCACCATATTGATCGGCGGCACCACATTTTGGGCATTCACCGCGAATAAACCGATCGGGTAAGAACATTTCTTTTTCCGGATCGTAGGCTTGGCTAATGGTTCTGGCTTCAATATGACCCGCATCTCGGTTAGCAAGATAAATCTGACTGGCTAAGGCTCGGTTTTCATCGCTGTGGGTACTATGAAAGTTATCAAAGCCAATGTTGAACTCAGAAAAGTCAGCCTGATGCTCTTTGCTGACATCGCTAATCAGCTGTTCAGGTGTGATGCCTTCATTTTGAGCACGCAGCATAATCGGTGTGCCATGTGCGTCATCTGCGCAAACATAGAAGCATTGGTTGCCACGCATTTTCTGGAAACGTACCCAGACGTCAGTTTGGATGTATTCCACCATGTGGCCCAGATGTATTGAACCATTGGCATAAGGGAGAGCGCTGGTGACCAGAATTTTTCTTTGCATGTGTGAACCGAAATTAACCGTGAGAAAAACGATAAAAGATACCAGAATTAGGGTGTTTACACCACGTATCAGTCAGCTTTGTCGATGTGATTTATCCGTATGTTGAAAAGCATCAGGCTTTGCATTAGATTGAACCCAACACGCAATATCTAATTCACGCTTTCTCGGGGTTATCAATGGAGCTGATTTTACACAATATTCATGCTGACTCGGTTGAGTTGGCATTAGAAAAAGCTCGCCAATATCGTTCTTTAAATGAGCCTGAGATTGCCGAAAGCATTTGCTCGGATATTTTGCATATCGAGCCTGATAATCAAAAAGCCATTGTTTTGTATATTTTGGCTTTGAGTGATCAGCTGCATCATGCAGGTAAAAAGACGCAAGTGAAGTCGATTGAAGAAGCCATTGAAAAATTACAAAGCCGCTATCAGCAGTTTTATTATACCGGGCTGCTTCACGAGCGGCGTGCACGCTTTATGCTGACTCAGAGTATGGCGAGAGTGTTCGCTTATGACTATTTTATAGAAGCTTTACAGTTTTATCAGAAGGCGGAAAAGATAAGACCGGAACATAACGACGAAGCCACACTTCGCTGGAACAGCTGTATCCGTACCATTGAAAAAGAAAACCTGAAACCTCGTCCTGACAGTAAGGATGCCAGATTGGATATGGAAAGCTGAGCATGACGTTATTACAGATACAAAAGCGTACGATGACTATCGCAGGAACGGTATTAAGCGTTTATCTCCTGTTTCATATGTTATCCAATCTCAGCTTCTTTTTTGGCGATAGCTTTAATCAGTTTTATCAGATTTACAATTCAGCCTGGATACGTTGGCCTGTGTTAGCCATCGTTCTATTCTGTTTGTGGATTCATGTTCGGGCAGCAGTAAACATACGCCGAAAAAACAATCAGGCTAGGCAGGTTGGCTATAAAAAACATGACAAATTTCATATCCCAGCAGCACTGGTTACGCTGAGTATCATCTTATTATTCTTATTTATTGTTATTCATATTATTCAATCTTTATATGTGAATCCGGATGATGTCAGAAGCTCAGTAATGAGTTGGTTTAGTTCTGTAATAATCACGCTGTTTTATCTGACCGGTGTGTTTATATTGGTTATGCACTTACAGCACTCCTTGATTAATGTTCTTCAAACCTTAGGAATTTCAGCAAAAATGCACCATATCGCTATTCATTCGACCGTAGCGCTTTTGGGAGTAGGGTTTGTTTCTATTCCTGTTTATGTATGGTTAATGTCATGAGTGAGTTTGAGTTAGATAGCCACGCGCCAAAAGGGCCATTACAGGATAGATGGAAACAGCATAAATATAATTCTCGTGTTGTCAGTCCGGCGAATCGTAAAAAATATACAGTGATTGTTGTTGGAACTGGGTTGGCTGGCGCTTCTGCTTCTGCTTCATTAGGCGAAATGGGCTTTAATGTAAAAACCTTTTGTTTTCAGGATAGTCCGCGCCGCGCTCACAGCATTGCCGCCCAAGGTGGGATTAATGCGGCTAAGAATTACCAAAATGATGGAGACAGTGTCTGGCGTTTGTTTTACGACACGATTAAAGGTGGTGATTTCAGAGCTAGAGAATCTAACGTTTTCCGTCTGGCTGAATTAAGCACCGCCATTATCGATCAGGCAGTGGCGCAAGGCGTACCTTTTGCCCGTGAATATTCGGGATATCTGGCAAACCGTTCGTTTGGTGGGGCTCAGGTGTCGCGGACATTTTATGCCAGAGGACAAACCGGGCAGCAACTGTTACTGGGTGCCTATCAGGCCATGAGCAGACAGATTGCCGAAGGCACTATTACCCATCAATCGCGT
Source organism: Methylophaga thalassica MP (assembly GCF_000214595.1). Taxonomy (GTDB): domain Bacteria; phylum Pseudomonadota; class Gammaproteobacteria; order Nitrosococcales; family Methylophagaceae; genus Methylophaga; species Methylophaga thalassica. The sequence continues at coordinate 966,066 of NZ_AFIG01000001.1, forward strand.
TGTGAAATGCAAGAGCTGATCATGGATGGTGACAGAGCCGTTGGCATTATCACTCGTGACCTGGTCACCGGCGAGTTAGAAAGTCATATTGCTGATTGTGTGGTGTTGTGTACGGGCGGTTACAGCAATGCCTTTTATCTGTCGACTAATGCAAAAGGCTGCAATACTTCAGCTATCTGGCGTGCTCATAAAAAAGGGGCTTTGTTTGCCAATCCCTGTTTTACCCAGATTCATCCCACCTGTATTCCTCAGCATGGTGAATTACAGTCAAAACTGACATTAATGAGTGAATCTCTGCGTAATGATGGCCGTGTATGGGCACCAAAAAACAAAGCAGACTGTGATAAACGGCCTGAAGATATCCCTGAACAGGATCGTGATTATTTTCTGGAACGCATGTACCCGTCATTTGGTAATTTGGTACCGCGCGATATTGCGTCACGTGCCGTCAAGCTCATCTGTGATGAGGGCCGTGGTGTAGGTTTTGAAATTGAAGGCAAAAAACTGGGTGTGTACCTGGATTTTGCTCAGGCAATAAAGAAACAGGGATTAGCGGCGGTTGAAGAAAAATATGGCAATTTGTTTGAGATGTATCAACGAATAACCGCTGAAAATCCCTATGAAACCCCCATGCGCATTTATCCTGCTGTGCATTACACCATGGGCGGCTTATGGGTTGATTATAATCTGATGACAACCATCGATGGCTTGTTTGCCGGAGGCGAAGCGAATTTTTCAGATCACGGCGCCAATAGATTAGGCGCCAGTGCATTAATGCAGGGGCTGGCCGACGGCTATTTTATTTTGCCTACGACCGTAGCGGATTTTTTAGCCAAGCATAAGCCTGTTAAATCAGAAAATTATTCAACGCAGATTGATGAAGCCATGTCGTCAGCCAAAAGCCGAATCGATGGCTTGATGAATGCACCTGAACCATCTATCACACCTGATGAGTTTCATCGTCAATTGGGACAGATCCTCTGGCATGCCTGTGGTATGGCAAGGACAAAATCATCACTTGAAAAAGCCATTAAGGAAATACAAACGCTGCGCGAGCAGTTTTGGCAGAAAGTAAAAATTTCTGGTTCTGAAGACGGCTTAAACCAAACCTTAGAGCGCGCAGGACGTGTTGCCGACTTTTTTGAATTAACAGAGTTAATGTGTATTGATGCACTGGACAGGGAAGAATCCTGTGGCTGTCATGCACGTGAAGAACATCTGACAGAAGAAGGGGAGGCCAAACGAAACGATATGGATTATTCCTATGTGGCCGCCTGGCAGTATAGTGGTGATATCAGCCACCCAACACTTTATCGTGAATACCTGCATTTTGATTTCGTTCGACCCAGCATAAGAAATTACCAATGATTTTTAAACTGAATATCTGGCGGCAATCTGGACCCGATAAAAAGGGTGATTTCGAGACATATGAAATTGAGGCGAGTGAAGATTCTTCATTTCTGGAGATGATGGATGCTCTGAATGAAAAGTTGATTCTACAAGGGGATGACCCGATTGCTTTTGACTTCGACTGTCGTGAGGGGATTTGTGGCTCATGTAATCTGGTTATCAATGGCACACCGCATGGTAAACAACGGGCAACGACCACCTGTCAGCAGTACATGCGTGACTACAAAGATGAAAAAGAATTATGGATAGAGCCATGGCGAGCCACCGCTTTCCCGATTATCAAAGATCTTATCGTTGATAGAAGTGCCTTTGATCGCATTATCCAGGCTGGCGGATATATCCCCATCCGCACTGGTTCGGCCTGTGAAGCAAATACTTTACCCATAGATAAACAGGTTGCAGATGATGCATTTGATGCGGCGACTTGTATCGGCTGTGGTGCCTGTGTCGCTGTTTGTCCAAATGCCTCAGCTACATTATTTGTTGCAGCAAAAATCTCCCATCTATCGGTCCTCCCACAAGGAGGTATGGATAAACAGCGACCAGCTAAATTACTAAAAGCCATGGAAGATGAAGGTTTTGGTAGTTGCAGTAACTATCGTGAGTGCGAACGCGTTTGCCCGAAAGAAATCAAAGTCAGCGCGATTACCACCATGAATCGCCTTCTTTACCAAAATCGTTGATGCATTCTACGGAGTGTTATCATCCCTCACTGAGAAAACGAATGGTTACCATCGGATGACAGAAGAGCAAAGTAAAGCAGCATTATCAGAATCTATTACTGTGGGCTGGCGCGAGTGGTTGAGCCTCCCACAACTTGGCCTCACCAGAATCAAAGCAAAAGTGGACACCGGAGCAAGGACCTCAGCTATCCATGCCTTTTCAGTTGAAGAGTTTGAGCAGGATCAGCAACTCTGGGTTCGATTTGGCGTGCATCCTAATCAGGGAGACAATGACACTATCAAATGGTGTGAAGCCTTAGTCATTGATCAGCGCAATGTGACGGATTCGGGGGGGCATACGGAAAAGCGTTATGTGATTCAGACTGAGCTATCACTGGGGCAAAAGCAATGGCCTATAGAAGTCACTCTGACAAACCGCGATAATATGCTGTTTAGAATGCTGTTAGGTCGAACCGCCATGACTGCCGGCAATCTTATTGTCAATCCTGCCATGTCATTTATGACTGGCCAAAGTGTTCAGGAGCATGATGAACAGCCTGTTAAAGAATTTTTTGATGGAGAAAGTTGATGAAAATCGCCGTTCTTTCTCGTAACCCCAAGTTATATTCAACCCGTCGTCTGGTTGAGGCCGCAGAGGCTCGTGGTCATGAAGTACATGTATTAGATGTGCTTCGCTGCTATATGAATATTACTTCATTAAAACCAGAAGTTCACTACAAAGGCGAAATTCTGACAGGTTATGATGCGGTCATTCCGCGGATTGGCGCTTCTGTCACTTTTTACGGTACTGCTGTGCTGCGTCAGTTTGAAATGATGAATGTGTATCCGCTCAATGAGTCAGTGGCTATTAGCCGCTCACGAGATAAACTACGTGCGCTGCAATTGCTATCCCGAAAAGGGATTGGTCTGCCAGTGACCGGATTTGCACACCGACCGGATGATGTTGATGACTTAATCAAAATGGTGGGCGGTGCACCTTTAGTTATTAAGCTGCTGGAGGGAACGCAAGGTATCGGTGTTGTTTTAGCAGAAACAGAACAAGCGGCAGAGAGTGTTATTGAGGCCTTTATGGGAATGAAGGCCAATATTCTGGTTCAAGAATTTATCAAAGAAGCAGGCGGTGCCGATATTCGCTGTTTTGTGGTGGGGGATAAAGTGGTCGCCTCAATGAAACGTCAGGGAAAAGAAGGCGAGTTTCGCTCTAATCTACATCGTGGTGGTAGCGCTAATTTAATCCGTATTTCTCCCCTAGAGCGAGCAACCGCAGTTCGTGCCGCAAAAACGATGGGTTTGAATGTCTGTGGTGTTGATTTATTGCGTTCAAATCACGGTCCGGTTGTAATGGAGGTGAATTCATCACCAGGCCTGGAAGGCATTGAAAATGCCACTGGTAAAGATATTGCCAGCATGATTATCGACTTCATCGAGAGAAATGCACGTTCAGGCAAAACAAAAACGCGGGGTAGGGGCTAAACATGTCCGATGTGCTGGTGTTGGCTGGTGAAGAAGTCAGATTAGGACAAAGTAAGATTATTGATGTGCCTTTGCCTGATCTCTACATGCAAACAGCATTGAGTATGCCGGTACATGTCATCCGTGGACGTCGTAAAGGGCCTATCCTGTTTGTTTCAGCCGCGGTACATGGTGATGAAATCAATGGTGTTGAGATTATTCGCCGTTTGGTGAAAAGTAAAAGTCTTAAAGGTCTGAAAGGCACAATAATCGCCATCCCCGTTGTCAATGTGTATGGCTTTTTAAATCAGTCTCGTTATTTACCAGACAGACGTGATCTTAATCGTTGTTTTCCTGGTTCGGATGAAGGTTCACTTGCTGCCAGATTAGCGGATTCTTTTATGAAGGAAGTCGTCAGTCAGTGTACCCATGGTATTGATCTGCACACGGCTGCCATCCATCGCGATAATTTACCGCAGATACGCGCTGATTTATCCAATCCTGATGTTGAAATGATGGCCCATGCTTTTGATGCGCCGGTGGTGGTGAACTCCAGTTTGATTCAGGGGTCATTACGTTATGCCGCTGCGGCTTATGATGTGCCGGTTATCGTTTATGAGGCTGGTGAAGCCTTACGTTTTAACGAAATGGCTATTCGTGCAGGTGTTAAAGGCGTGTTAGCCGTCATGCGTCACATTGGGATGCTAGCCGTCACAAGACAAAAAAAGCGTCCTCACGAACCCTTTGTAGCACGCAGTAGTGTTTGGGTCAGAGCACCTGAAAGTGGTATTTTCAGAATGCTGGTGCCTATGGGGGCCAGTGTCAATAAAGGCGATCTACTAGGCATGGTGGCCGCACCCTATGGTAAGGGAGATTCGGAAACTGAGGTGCTGGCAAGCAGTTCTGGTATCGTCATTGGTCGCACAAATATCCCTTTGGTTAATGAAGGGGAAGCCTTGTTTCATATCGCAAGGTTTAATAAACCGGACGAAGTCGCTGATAGTCTGCTGGCTTTTCATACGGACTTGGATCCAGCGACAGACACTGCAGTGCCTGATGAATTACCCATAATTTGAGCCGATGTCACTGTGGTGTCATCTCGGTAATGTAATAATTGAAATAATTCTTTGCTTTTTCACTGCAAACTAGTGAAAATCGCGCCCTTTAACTAACCAAGACGGGAATAATCGTCAATGCAGAAAACGCCTTTTCCTCCTATCGATAACGAGCTGGATTTAAGTACTGAATGGAGTGCTGAACATAGTGCTCGCTTATATGGTGTCAGGGACTGGGGAAGCGACTACTTTGATGTGTCAGAAGATGGTAATGCTGTTGTCACCGTCCAGTTTGGTGAGAAAACCATACAGGTACCTATCATTGACATCGTCAATGGCATGCGTGAGCGTGGACTGGATATGCCAGCTGTGTTACGCATTGAAAATCTGCTAGATCAGCGCATCACTCAACTTAATGAAGCATTCTCACGGGCGATTGATGAGGCAGGTTATAAAAATCATTACCGTGGCGTATTTCCTATCAAAGTTAATCAGCAGTGTCATGTTATCGAAGAGATTGCTGACTACGGCAGTCGTTACCATCATGGTCTGGAAGCGGGGAGTAAAGCGGAATTAATTATTGCCCTGTCACAGCTTCGTGATCATGACAGTCTGATTGTCTGCAATGGCTACAAAGACGAAGAGTTTATCGACCTTGGTCTTTATGCCCGTCAAATGGGAATCAAGTGCTTCTTTGTGCTGGAAACCGCCATGGAGCTGGACATTATTCTTGAGCGTAGCCGTGCTCTGGGTGTTGATCCCTTAATTGGCGTGCGTATTCGTCTGGCTTCTATGGTGGAAGGTCACTGGAATGAAGACAGTGGCGATCGCTCGATCTTCGGTTTATCTACCAGTGCTCTATTAGGCGTGGTTGATAAGCTTAAACAAACCAACATGCTGCACTGTTTGCAGTTACTTCACAGCCATCTGGGATCTCAAATTCCTAATATCCGTAATATCCGTACTGGTGTAATGGAAGCCTGTCGATTTTACGCTGGCCTTATCGAAGAAGGCGCTCCAATGGGATATATCGATATGGGCGGTGGTTTGGCTGTTGACTATGAGGGGGCCAGAAGCAACAGCACGCATAGTATGAACTATGGTTTGGACGAATATTGTTACAACATTGTAGAAGCCTTACAGGAAAGTCTGGACCCACTGGATATCCCACATCCAGTGATTATTTCTGAGTCTGGTCGTGCGCTGGTGGCCTATTCTTCAATGTTATTATTCAATGTGCTTGAAGTACGTGAGCATAAAGCTGAACCGATCCCTGCCGAAGCCCCAGAAGATAGTCATGACCACATTATTAATCTATTTAGTGTGCTTGATTACGTCAGTCCGGAAAATTTGCAGGAGTGTTACAACGACTCTCTCTATTACCGTGATGAGATGCGTGAATTATTTCACCATGGACAAGCGACCATTCGTGAACGAGCATTAGCAGAAAACCTGGCACTCGCTATTCTGGAAAAGATTTCTAATCTGCTGCCACAGGCAAGACGCGTGTCTCAGGAGCTGGAAGCATTACCCGAATTGCTGTCTGATATTTACTATGGCAATTTCAGCTTATTCCAGTCATTACCGGATATCTGGGCAATTGATCAGCTTTTCCCGATCATGCCAATCCATCGATTAAACGAAGCGCCGGTCAGAGATGCAGTTTTAGCGGATATGACCTGTGACTGTGACGGTAAGATCGATAACTTCATCTCACCAACCGGAGTGAAAAAAACACTACCGCTACACGAACTGAAACATGGTGAGGAATATTATTTAAGTGTTTTCCTGGTCGGTGCGTATCAGGAAACCTTGGGTGACTTACACAATCTGTTTGGTGATACCAATGTCGTCAGCGTGCATATCAACGAGGAAGGTGGTTTTGATTTCCGTCGTGAATTCCATGGTGACAGCATCGCCGACGTATTAAGCTACGTTGAGTACGATCCTAAACACATGTTAGAACAATTCCGTCGTATTGCAGAAGAAGCGGTGCGTGATGGACGAATTTCGGTGCCGATGCGCCAACAAATGTTGCATGCTTTTAAAGAAAGTATGCATGGCTATACTTTTTTTGAACGTTAATTGAGACGAGTTAAAGGAATTCAGCAATGTCTAAAGTCCTGATTATTGGTGCCGGCGGTGTCGGTGGCGTAGTCACACATAAATGTGCACAGTTACCAGAAGTATTCTCTGAAATTGTTTTGGCAAGCCGAACAGAAGAAAAATGCAAAGCTATCGCTGCCCAATTGGATCGCCCGATTAAAACAGCGAAAGTGGATGCAGATAATGTCGCTGAGTTAACGGCATTGCTTGAACAGGAAAAACCGGACTTAGTGATTAATGTCGCTTTGCCATACCAGGATCTGACGATCATGGATGCCTGTCTGGCAGCAGGAGTGGATTATCTTGACACAGCCAACTATGAACCTTTGGATACTGCCAAGTTTGAATATAAATGGCAGTGGGCTTATCAAGATAAGTTTAAAGAGGCTGGTTTAACAGCATTGCTGGGAAGTGGTTTTGATCCCGGTGCAACCAATGTCTTCACCGCCTATATTGCTAAACATTATTTTGATGAAATCCATGAACTGGACATTATCGATGTCAATGGTGGTGATCACGGTTATCCGTTTGCAACCAACTTTAACCCGGAAATTAATATCCGCGAAGTGACTGCTGAATGTCGTCACTGGGAAAATGGTGAGTTTGTTGAAACGCCAGCAATGTCGAAAAAAGCGACATTTACCTGCCCAGAAGAAGTCGGTACCTACAATATTTACCGTATGTATCATGAAGAGCTGGAATCATTAACTAAAAATTTCCCGACACTGAAACGCGCTCAGTTCTGGATGAGTTTTGGTGAAAGTTACCTGAAACACTTGGAAGTGCTTGGAAATGTGGGCATGACAGGTATCGAGCCGATTGACTATAACGGTCAGAAAATCGTACCGATTCAGTTTTTGAAAGCCTTGTTGCCTGATCCTTCTACCTTAGGACCACGAACCAAAGGCAAAACCTGCATCGGTTGTGTGGTGAAAGGTATTAAAGACGGTAAAGAAAAAATTGTTTACCTCTATAACATCAAAGATCATCAGGATTGTTATAAAGAAGTGCAGTCTCAGGCGATTTCATACACCACAGGTGTGCCAGCCATGATTGGTGCCAAAATGATGTTAGAAGGCAAATGGAAACAACCTGGTGTTTGGAATATTGAACAGTTCGATCCTGATCCCTTCATGGAAGACATGAATAAATATGGCTTGCCATGGAATGTGATTGAGCTTGATAACTTTAATCTGGACAACTAATCTCCATGCAGTTTACTGATTTTGGCAAACTGGATTTATCCCGTTTGCCATCACCTTGTTTTGTGGTTGATGAAGTCGCGGTTGAGCGTAATTTACGTATTCTGCATGGTGTAGCGGTAGCCAGCGGTGCAAAAGTGCTGGGTGCCTTAAAAGCCTTTTCAATGTGGTCACTGGGTGATTTAACCCGCCAATATCTGAATGGCACCTGTGCCAGTGGTTTGCATGAAGCTCGCCTGGGTTATGAAGAATATGGTGGTGAAGTGCATGTGTTCGCTGCTGCTTTCAGTCAGGCAGATATAGATGAGCTGTTAACGTTTGCGAACCATATTGTGTTTAATTCATGCAGCCAGTGGCTGCGATTTAGAGAGCAGTGTCTAGCGGCCCAAAAGCAACGACCTGATCTGGAGTTTGGTTTACGAATCAATCCTGAACATTCTGAAGGGGCCGTGCCCATTTATGATCCGTGTTCGCCTGGATCGCGTTTAGGGATAACCTTATCGCAGTTAGATGAAACCGCATTGGAAGGAATTAGTGGTCTGCATTTTCATACCCTGTGTGAACAAGGTTTTGAACCACTTCAACGTACCGTAGCAGCGGTTGAATCAAAGTTCGGTCATATCTTGCCGCAAATGAAATGGGTCAACTTTGGTGGCGGTCATCATATTACTGCTGATGGCTATGATATTAATGGGTTGGTGGAGTTAATACAGGCATTTCAAGCACGCCATCAGGTACAAGTCTATCTTGAGCCGGGTGAAGCAATGGCCATCGGCACCGGTATCCTGAGCTGTGAAGTGTTGGATATTACCTGGAATAAACTGAATCAAGCCATTCTTGATACCTCCGCCACCTGTCATATGCCGGATACGCTGGAAATGCCATATCGCCCTGATATTCGTGGTGCTGGTGAGGCAGATGAGTTCGAATATACGTATAGACTGGGGGGCTTAACCTGTCTGGCGGGTGATGTGATTGATGATTACAGCTTCAAAGCACCGCTTGAAGTCGGTCAGCGGCTGATTTTCGAAGATATGGCGCATTACACGATGGTCAAAACCACCACATTTAATGGCACAAAATTACCAGCCATTGCGTTGTGGAACTCAGAAACCGATGCCTTACGCATCGTGAAAGAGTTCGGCTACGACGATTTTAAACACAGATTATCTTGAGTTGATACAAATGGAAGATTATCCAATTTTTCTCGGTTCAGAAATTGAACAGCCAGAACCCGCACAAGCACTATTTCATGTTTTGCCTGTGCCTTATGAAAAAACTGTGTCCTACGGTGGCGGTACAGCTTTGGGGCCTAATGCTATTTTACAAGCGTCATGGCAGTTAGAAGAATGGGATGGCAAGAGCAAACCCTGCGACGAGGGAATTTATACTTGTGAGCCGGTTGATTGTAGTGTTGCGCCACAACAAGTCATCGACAATATCGCTAAAGCAACAGCTGATATCGTAAAGAGCGGTGGAATGCCGGTTGTACTAGGTGGTGAACATACAGTCACGTATGGTGTAATAAAAGGCTTGCGTGATGCTGGTATAGAGGATTTTGGCATTGTGCAGATCGATGCACATGCCGATTTACGTCAGGCCTACGAAGGTGACTTTCTGAGCCATGCCTCAGTGATGAAACGTGCTGTGGATATGGGTATTCCACTTTATCAGCTGGGTATTCGCGCTTACTGTGAAGAAGAAATGGCCTTCCGCGAAGAATTTGGCGTGTTATATCAGGATGCCGACGAGTTAGTGCCCAACCGCATTCAATCAATTGAGCTACCTGACGATTTTCCACAAAAAGTGTTTTTTACACTGGATATCGATGGCATGGACCCTTCCGTTTTTCCATCAACTGGCACACCAGTGCCTGGTGGCCTTGATTGGTATCAGACACTCAACTTATTTGAGTCGGTTGCAAAGCAGCGCGAAATCATTGGTTTTGACATTATGGAATTTGCCCCTATTGAGGGTTTCCATGCCTATGATTTTTCTGCTTCTTTGCTGACCTATAAATTGATGGGTATCGTGCAAAGAAATCGTCATTAATTAATAGGGCTTGTGCGCGACTCAAAAAACGAATGAATCAGAAAGCCTGTTTATAGGCTAAGGATATGAGGCAATTAACAAATTAAGTCTTTTCCTCATTCCTTGAAACAGATAAAATTCGGCCTTTTTCTAATCTTTGGGATTTTTTCATCATGAATCAAGCTACAGTAAAACTGTTGGAAGACTACTACAATGCATTTAACCGCGGCGACATGGATGCATTTCTTAATATGCTGACAGACGATGTCATTCATGATGTAAACCAAGGTGGTCGTGAAATCGGTAAAGAAGCATTCAAAAAATTCATGGACCGTATGAATGCTCACTATAAAGAAAATATCGTTGATATTTCGATCACAACCAATGATGCTGGTGACCGTGCTGCGGTTGAATTCACTGTATTAGGTGAATACTTGTCAACTGATGAAGGTTTACCAGAAGCCGCAGGTCAAACATATCGTTTACCAGCAGGTGCATTCTTTGTGATTCGTGATGGTAAAGTTGCTCGTATTACTAACTACTACAACTTAGAAGACTGGATCGCCCAAGTCGCAGGCTAAGAGGTGTGCGATGTTAAGACTGGAAAGACTGTCCGGCGATAAACTCAATCAATACATTCCGGAGCTCGCCGAGCTCCGGATTCGTGTTTTTCGTGACTTCCCTTATCTTTATGATGGGGATCTGACTTACGAAGAAAAATATCTTAAGACATATATCGAAGCGCCTGACAGCGTCATTGTATTGGCCTTTGATGGTGAGCATGTTGTTGGTGCGTCTACTGGCATTCCACTCAAATACGAAACAGACGAAGTCAAAGCCCCATTTATCGCTGCTGGTTATGATATCGATAAGATCTTTTATTGTGGTGAGTCGGTATTACTGTCTCAGTACCGTGGACAAGGTGCCGGTGTCACGTTCTTCGACGAACGGGAAGCGCATGCCCATGAAGTTGGTGGATTTAAATACAGCTGTTTTTGTGGTGTTCAACGTCCTGAGGATCATCCCCAGCGACCCGCTGACTATCAGCCATTAGATAATTTCTGGCGTAAACGCGGTTATGAAAAACATCCTGAACTGAATACCACATTCAGTTGGAAAGAAGTTGGCGAGACGATTGAATCGCCTAAGCCGATGACTTTCTGGATGAAAAAAATTTAAATTTCTTTAGCGTCTGGCTTTTAAGACTCAAGCGACGTTATACCTAATTCTCTGGAACATGAATGAGCAAAGTAAAAGCGGCAGTTGCCCAATATGATATTGGCTTTTTCGCGCAATGGTTTGAATTTGAAGATAAATTAACACAATGGGTAAGCCAGGCAGCTAACAATGGCGCTAAGTTACTGGTTTTCCCTGAGTATGGCAGTATGGAACTGGCTTCCCTGTTTGGTGAGTCGGTTTATAAAGATTTGGGAAAACAACTGCATTCGATGCAAGAAGTGTATGCCGATTATGAGGCGCTTTATGCTCAGTTAGCCAAGCAGTTTGATGTGATGATATTGGCCAGTTCTTTCCCTGTACTGCAGTCTGATGGTAGCTTCCGTAACCGCGCTAATCTGTATGGTGTTGATGGTCTTATTGACTATCAGGACAAACTCATCATGACACGGTTTGAAAATGAACAATGGTTAATTCATGCCGGACAAGACATTAAAGTTATCGATACAGATATTGGTCGCCTTGCTATCAATATTTGTTATGACAGTGAATTTCCGTTAATCGCGCATCAGCAAGTTCAGGCTGGCGCGGATGTGGTACTGGTACCGAGCTGTACTGACACTCAAGCGGGTTTTTATCGTGTCAGAATCGGTTGCCAGGCACGTGCGCTTGAAAACCAGTGTTATGTATTACAATCACCGACATTTGGTGAAGCATTGTGGTCAGAAGCCGTCGATGTGAATACAGGACGTGCCAGCATCTACACACCCGTAGATTATGGCTTCCCAGATAATGGTATTCTGGCGGAAGGTTCTGCCGATACTGCACAGTGGGTCTATGCCGATTTGGATGTGAATGAGATTGCCCGTGTACGTCAGCAGGGACAGGTATTTAATTATCGTGATTGGCCCTTGCAAAATGAACTACGTGGCCCCAGATTAGATTGATATTAAACGCCGTCTTAAAGATGGCGTTTTTTTTAGATAGCCGTTTTAGCCAAACCTTCAGATTTAGCGTCTGGCATGCCAATAAAAATAGAATAGATGCGTGTCTTCAGGCGAACGCATGAAATAGACAGGAGTGCTCCATGTTAGATAATGCTCAGATAAAGCAGATTATTAACGACTTTCAGGACCCCTCGACCGAAATAAAACTCGGAGAGACGAACCCAGCGATTATGGTGGCAGAGAATGCAGGTAAACAAACTGTTTCTGTCGTTCTGCGTTATCCGGTCAAAGGCTATATTGAACAACTCAACACAGCGTTAACATCTGCTTTACAACAAGCAGGAGCAGACAATGTCAGTGTTGTCGTTTCAAGCGAAATTATCAAACATAAAGTTCAGCAGGGCGTCCAGGCACTGGATAATATTAAAAACATCATTGCTGTTGGCTCTGGTAAAGGTGGCGTTGGTAAATCAACCACGTCAGCCAATCTCGCTCTGGCACTCGCTGCAGAAGGCGCAAGCGTCGGTGTGCTGGATGCCGATATTTACGGACCAAGCCAACCTCGAATTCTGGGTGCAAATCGCCGTCCTGAATCACCCGATGGCAAGTCGATGAATCCCGTCGAAAGTTACGGTATTCAAACCATGTCGATTGGTTTCCTCATTGATGAAGAAGAACCGATGATCTGGCGTGGGCCGATGGTCACTCAAGCCCTGCAACAATTATTGGGCGAGACAAACTGGAAAGATCTGGACTACCTGATTATCGATCTGCCACCGGGCACAGGTGATATTCAATTAACCTTGTCGCAAAAAGTCCCTGTCAGTGGTGCCGTTATTGTAACGACGCCACAAGACATTTCTTTGCTGGATGCTCGTAAAGCATACAAGATGTTTGAAAAGGTCAAAGTACCGGTACTGGGCATTGTTGAAAATATGAGCACCCATATCTGTAGTCAGTGTGGCCATGAAGAACACATTTTTGGTGACGGTGGCGGTCAGCGTATGGCCGAACAGTACCATCTCAATTTACTTGGCAGTTTACCTTTGGATATTCGAATCCGTGAAGATGCTGACTCGGGTAAACCCAGTGTGGTGACCGAACCTGACGCTGAGATTTCAATGGCGTATCGACAGATTGCTCGTCGCGTTGGTGCCAGACTGGCCATGCAGGGCAAAGATTACTCAGCAGCGTTTCCAAACATTGTGATTAAAAATGACTAATGTTTAGCTAAGACACGATAAAGCCTGTTTAAGATATGTTTTAATAGGCTTATGATTGGACATTTATAAAGGTATAACCAAGCAACTATGATTAAGTCAGATAAATGGATCCGTCGTATGGCGGAGCAGGGAATGATTTCGCCTTTTGAGCCAGGCCAGGTTCGATATCGTGATGATAACCGTATTATCTCTTATGGCACCTCCAGCTATGGTTATGATGTTCGTTGTTCAAACGAGTTTAAAATTTTCACCAATATCAACTCAGCGATTGTTGATCCTAAAAACTTTGATGAAAGCAGTTTTGTAGATGTGACGTCTGATGTTTGTATCATTCCACCGAATTCATTTGCCCTGGCCAGAACCGTTGAAACCTTCAAAATTCCGCGTAATGTTTTGACCGTATGTTTGGGTAAATCTACTTATGCACGCTGCGGCATCATTGTGAATGTCACCCCGCTGGAACCAGAGTGGGAAGGGCAGGTAACATTAGAGTTTTCTAACACAACCCCATTGCCTGCCAAGATTTATGCTAATGAAGGTGTGGCGCAGATGTTATTTTTCGAATCTGATGAAGTGTGTGAAACATCGTATGCCGACCGCGGTGGTAAATATCAAGGCCAGTCTGGTGTGACCCTTCCTCGTTCCTGATGCCGATGTCTTTTTTTACTCAGAATGTAATACGAACCCTCAGTGCTGCACTGTTAGTGCTTTCAGTGTCAGCCTGTACAGAAGAAAGAACACCGACAGAATCCTGGAAGCACAGTGAAAATGGCAGTTATGCGTCGAGTTTCTCTCCAGATGGTCGTTATGTTCTGGTGGGAGACATTGATTTACCGGCCAAGCTTTGGGACCTTGAAACGAATAAGGTGAAATACACTTGGCAAAATACGCCAAACGATAGCGGTACTACCACGGATGTGGCTTTTTCTGATGACAGTAAAGTCGCTGCCACCGTAGAGTCTAAAGTCATTGTGTTATGGAATATGGAAAACGGTGAGCCGATGATTCGGCTTGAGTTTCCTGTCACTATTAAAGACATTGCTTTATCGCCGAGAGGTGATCATCTGCTTTTGGCATTACAAGACAGAACCGCCGTTTATTTTGATGTCATCAGAAATCGTGTGGTGCAAATCTTTAAACACGATGGCAAAGCGGTGAACTCACCGATTGACCAGCTTATCAATACAGTGGATATCTCACCCAATGGTAAGTATGGACTGACAGGTGGTGATGATCACACAGCAAGAATGTGGAACCTGGAAACTGGTCAGCAATTACGCATCTGGCAGCATAAGAATGATGTGAGTTTTGTCTCGTTTGACCCGAGAGGTGGCAATGTCATTAGTTCTGCAGGTAATGATCAAGCTCGTATCTGGAGTGTAAAAAGTGGTAAGCAAGTCGCTGTGTTGACCACATCACCAGTGGATGTAGATGGTATATGGGGTGACTTCCCAGTTTTTAAAACGACGACCACGGCGATAGCTTATTCACCTGATGGTAAATATGTTGCTACGGGTCACCCAAATCGTGAGATTTGTGTCTGGCGAGCACAAAATGGTCAAGCACTGGGCTGTTGGTTAACACCACGTAAAGATGCGTTAAAACCGGGTGTGGTAATTCAAGCACTGGCTTTTAGCCCTGATGGCCGCTCAGTATACAGTGAGCTTGGCAATGGTCTCGCACAGAAATGGCGTATTCGATAATTGATGGCGGACACATTATTAAAACTGGTTTTTTTTGTCCATGAATCTCACAAAGAAGTGGTTAAACAGGCAATTTTTGCTGCGGGAGCCGGACAATATGATGGTTATGATTCCTGTTGCTGGGAATCGCAAGGAATGGGGCAGTTTCGTCCTCTAGCTGGAAGCCAACCTTATATTGGCCAACAAGGTCAGGTGGAATATGTACCTGAGTTCCGGATAGAAACCGTTTGTCCCAGCCAAAAGATAAAGCCTATATTGCAAGCCTTAATTTCTGCACATCCTTATGAAACCCCAGCCTACGAAGTCTGGTCTGTAAAAACACTAGACGACTTTTAATAGAGAAATATGATGGATCTTTCTAACGTGGAACAGTCACCAAAAATGACCTTATTAGCCAACTATCAGGTACCTCGTTATCTGGTGGATGAGGCATTACTTCATTTTGATTTGGATAAATCAAAAACAAGGGTTATCAGCACGTTAAAAATGCGGCTTAACCCGGAATCATCTGCTGGTGAGTGTGTGCTCGATGGTGAGTCACTGGATTTGATTAGTATCAAATTGGATGGAAAATTACTTTCTGATAGTCAGTATGAGGTGAACAGCAACTCACTGACTATTGCAGATGTGCCTGAACAGTTTGAATTAGAAATTATTACCGAGATACATCCCGATCAGAACACGGCCCTGGAAGGCTTATATCATTCGGGACGTTTATTGTGTACTCAATGTGAGGCAGAAGGTTTTAGACGCATTACCTATTACCCTGATCGTCCTGATGTAATGACGGTATTTACGGTGACGATTGTTGCCGATGCAAAACAGTGGCCGGTGATGTTATCGAACGGTAATCTGGAAGAACAGGGCCAGTTTAATGATGGTCGACATTGGGTGCGCTGGCATGATCCTCATCCCAAGCCGAGTTATTTATTCGCGCTGGTTGCTGGTGACTTATATTGTCAGCAAGATCACTTCACAACGATGAATGGTCGCGATGTCACATTACGTATCTACGTTGATCCTGAGAATAAACATAAATGTGACCATGCATTAGTGTCGTTAAAACAATCAATGAAATGGGATGAAGAGGTCTATGGCCGTGAATATGATCTAGATGTATTCATGATTGTGGCTGTTAACGACTTCAATATGGGGGCTATGGAAAACAAAGGCTTGAATATCTTCAATGCTGCCTGTGTATTAGCCACACCCGAAACAGCGACCGATGACGATTTTTACACCATCCAAAGCATTGTTGCCCATGAATATTTTCACAACTGGTCTGGTAATCGGGTTACCTGCCGTGATTGGTTTCAGTTAAGTCTGAAAGAAGGCTTTACTGTGATGCGCGATCAGAGTTTTAGTGCTGATTTGAACTCAGCTGCTGTACAGCGCATTGACGATGTGAATGGCCTGCGTAGTATGCAGTTTGCTGAAGATGCTGGCCCAATGGCACATCCAGTTCGCCCAGACTCCTATATTGAAATCAGTAACTTTTATACGGTGACGATTTATGAGAAAGGCGCTGAAGTTGTTCGCATGATCAAAACATTGGTTGGCGATGAAGGTTTTAGAAAAGGAACAGACCTTTACTTTCACAGACATGATGGTCAAGCCGTCACCACCGATGATTTTGTCAAAGCGATTGAAGATGCCAATAGCGTTGATTTAAGTCAGTTTAAACGGTGGTATGAACAAGCTGGTACGCCGGAGCTATCTGTCAAGACACACTACGATCCTGTGCAACAACGTTTCAGCCTTACCCTCCACCAATCCTGTCCAGCTACACCAGGGCAAGAGAATAAGTTAAATTTCCATATTCCTGTTGCTGTGGGCTTACTGGATAGTGACGGTAATAATATGCCAATGCAGCTAGCGGAAGAAACAACACCCTATGACGGTGATACTCGTGTTTTGTCATTAACAGAAACAGAGCAGACGTTTGAGTTTATCCATGTTTCTGAAGAGCCTGTGGCATCAGTGTTACGCGGGTTTTCAGCTCCGGTAAAACTCAAGTATGACTTAACGAATAAGCAATTAGCCTTCTTAATGGGCCATGACACCGACAGCTTTAATCGTTGGGATGCTGGTCAGCAATTAATGATTAATGTGTTGTTGGAAATTGTTGATGATATTCAAAAACAGAATACATTAGCCTTATCACCATTATTGCTGTCACAGCTTGAAGCCGTCTTGAATGACGAACAGTTAGATCCGGCACTTGTAGCAAAAATGTTGACTCTGCCAACGGAAAACTATTTGGCTGCACAGATGCCTGTAGCTGATGTAGATGGCATTCATCAGGCTAGAGAGTTTGCAAAGCGACAGATTGCCATATCACTGAAGCCATTATTCAATGCACGTTATGAAAGTCTGAGTAAAAAGAAAAAATATCAGTTTAACGCAGAAGATATGGCTGCACGTAGTCTTAAAAATCTATGTTTATCCTATTTGGCCGCCACCGATGATCCGCTACAAATGCAACGCTGTCTGCGTCAGATGAAAGTGACTGACAATATGACAGAATTATTGGCCGGCTTACGTTTGATGGTCGATCAGGCTGGACCTGAACGCGAACACGCATTACGTGCGTTTTATGAGCAATGGAAACATGATCGTCAAGTAGTTGATAAATGGTTATCAGTGCAGGCGGCATCGAAACTCCCTGATACCTTGTTACGTGTTAAAGCGTTGATGAAACATGAAGCATTTAACATTAAAAATCCAAATAATGTTCGTGCGTTAATTGGCCAGTTTTGCCGTAATAACCCTGTCCATTTTCACGCGAAAGATGGTTCAGGCTATCGATTCCTGGCAGAGCAAATATTAGTGTTAGATAAGCTCAATCCTCAAGTTGCAGCAAGAATGCTCGGCGCGTTAAATTCATGGCGTCGTTATGATGTTGAGCGTCAAGAATTAATGAAAGCGTCATTGGAAGAGATTGCTGCGCAAAAAGACTTATCCGCCGATGTTTATGAAATCGTCACAAAATATCTGGCAGCATAATAATGTATGAGCTTCATCCACAATTAAAACAAGATACTATCCGGATTGGCGAGTTTGAACTGTGCGAAGTACTGTTAATGAACGATATGCGCTATCCATGGTTGATACTGGTGCCGAAACGTGAAAATAAAGCTGAGATTTATCAGCTGACTGAGCAAGAGCAGCAGCGTTTGTCGATCGAGTCCAGCTTTGTGAGCAAGGCTATGTCGGTTTTATTTTCAGCCGATAAAATGAATATTGCAGCTTTGGGAAACATGGTTGAACAACTGCATATTCATCATATTGCTCGCTTTAAAACGGATGCTACTTGGCCAAAACCGGTCTGGGGTATAGGGCAGGCTGAGCCTTATTCTGAGATGGCGAAAAACGCGATGTTGTCACAGTTGATACAAGCACTAGGTGACTATTTAGTGTAGAAGATAACTGCAATGACCCGATTACGCTTTCGAATGCATCTTACTCCTGAACAAGCGCTTCGTTATTATCAAGGCATGGCCAAAACGGTGATCGTTACTGCTGAAACGGGACAAAGATTAAGTTTCCCTGCTGAACATATTCGTCAGTTCGTTGATAGCAGAGGCGTGAATGGTTTGTTTTCCATTGAGTTTGACGACAATAATAAGCTGATAGGTATAACACGCCTGACTCACTGAACGAACGTTATTGGTCCATCAAGTAACGTGGGCTGGGGCTTTCCAATGTAATATCCCTGAGCATAATCGACACCAAGTTCAGCCAAAACTTCGAGAATCTCAGCACTCTCAACAAACTCTGCCACCGTATTTTTTCCCATGCCTTTAGCTACAGAAACCAAGGCTTCCACAAATAGCTTGTCATCATTATTTTCTGTGATATGGGTGATAAACATGCCATCAATTTTCACCATATCAACAGGTAGTTCTCGCAAATAACGGAACGAGGCAAAGCCAGAGCCGAAGTCATCTATAGAGAATCGACAGCCTAAGTCACGCATTTCACTCATCAATACTCGTGCTTGATTAATATCAGCGACGGCTGCCGTTTCTGTCAATTCAAATAATAAATGATCTGGACTGGCATTATATTGATCTAAAAGGTGTTCTAGCAGCGGTATAAGATCAGCATCAAGCATTGCGTGGGCAGATAAGTTCAATGATAAAGTGATGTTTATGCCTTGTTGTTCCAGATCCGCTAGTTTGGCAATGCCTTTTTCTAATACATAGTGATCGATTCGGTGGATTAAGCCTGATTGTTCAGCAATTTCAATAAACATGCCTGGACTATGTATTTCACCATCCTCATCTAACATGCGTAGCAGCACTTCATAATGACTCACCGCTTGGGTTTGAATCTGCATGATAGGTTGGAAATAGAGTATAAAACGGTCGTCTGACAATGCATCTTCTATTTTCTGTTTCCAACGCATACGTTCCTGGAGTTGTTTTCCTAGCATGTCGTCATGGGTAAACAGCCGCCATGTATCTTTACCATGTGACTTCGCTTGATACATCGCCAAATCTGCACTGCTTAAGAGGCGATCCACATTGAACTCATTGAGTGGAAAAGGCACGATGCCGATACTGGAAGAAATGCTGTAGCGAACTTGTTCAAATTCAAAGTGCAGAGTATGTAATCTTGCACTGATTTGTTCACACAGAATAATAGCAGTATTTAAATCAGTTTCAGGCAAAATGATGGCAAATTCATCACCGCCTAATCGCGCTAATACATCATTATCACGACTGACCTCAGTGAGGGCTCTTGCTACATTCTTGAGTAATTGGTCACCAATATTATGACCACAACTGTCATTGATATCTTTGAAATGATCTAAATCGAGCACCAGCAAAATACCCTGTTGGTCATTGAAAATTGCTTGTTTGAGAAGGTGTTCAAACTGATTCTTCAGTTTTTTTCGATTATAGAGTTCAGTTAATGGATCATGGGTTGCAAGCCAGCGTAACTCATTCTCATTTTGTTTTTTTTCTGTTATATCGATGCCTATGCAGAGAATCACAGCATTATTGGTGGGCACGCGAAAATTGGAATGTATCCAAGAGATAGTATGGCTCTGTCCATCAGTTGAGAGAATATCGGATTCCATGTGAACTATCTTTTCACCATGATTGGACAGTTGCTGAAGTGATTGATGGACCCTCTGCCAATCAGAGGGATGAAAAAATTGTTCAAATGACTGATTTAATACGTCACTTGCTTGATAGCCGGTGATGCGGGTCGCGAGTTCATTGAAGCTAGAGATACAGTGATTTTTATCCAATGTAATAATGATTAACTGGGCTGTGTCTATCAGATTACTGACAAAATCCCTTTCTTGTATCAGCTCTTGTGTCCGCTTATTGAGTGAATCTGTCTGCTTGTTAACAGAGCTTTCCAGATCTTCCAGTTGTTCTGAAAGTACTACGGCAGACTGTTCAAGGATATTCAGCTCATCAATGTAACGTCTTGGCAATGTATGATTCAGCATATTTCTGACTTGAAGGTATTTTTTCTCGGCCAAAAGAGGCAGGGCTTTGGAGACTGCTGATAATCGCCTCAGTGGCGCTGATAATAGTAAGAATAGACTGCCACCAATGGCGATTAAGCCAATAAGTGACCAGGCAATGGTCCTATAAGTAAGGCTACTAAGCTCATGTTGCTGATTAGCGATATTATCAATTATCACCAGTACTACATTGCTCACTTGTTTGAGCTTAACAAACTGAAATTCAACCGGTAAATTCGAATCGCGTAAGATCAATTTATCGTGATCAATGTCTTGATAACGATAATGTTTTGCTAGATATCTTAAATAAGCGATATTGCTATTGAATGAGGTGAGTACATTGAGATGACGGTCCCAGAGCGATGTATCAGCTTGACGTAACTCCTGTGTGTTGGACTGATCAGAAATAATGGCAATATCGGCACCCGTTTGTGCCCGAAAATCCAACAATGATTGCGTCAGATTATAGCCGAGCACTAAGACATGATTAGTCGGGCTATCCGCCAGAATAGGTAATAAGAGGTATTGTTTGCAACTGACTTCGCAGTTGAGTTGATTCTGAGCTAGTTCAGTTTCTGCGGTGCGTGTAATAATCGATTTTATGAATTTTGGTGTGGGCGGACCCCATCCACCTAGGTTTCGACCTGTACTATCAAACAATTGTACTTGGGAGACATCCCAGTTCAGCTCAAGGTCACTGCGGTAACGCTGAATACGCTCTAAAATATCTTTGTGTTTTCCTGATGCTGAATGTTGCGTGGTATCAGGCGAAATAAGCAACTCAGCAAGTCGTTGTAGCTGATCTCGTGTGGTCGTGATTTGTCCGAGCAGCTGTTGATGATATTGCTCCTGTAACTGAGAACGAAAAAAAACAAATTTTTGCTGAACGTTCCAGTAAATAATGACATGAAAAATCAACAGAAAAATCAATAGAATAGAACTGAAAAATAAACCAGCTTTCCACCGAATACTTAAAAATGGGTTGCTAGTATTCATCTGTAGCACTAAAACCGATATGACAGAGATACAGCAAACATATCCCACCTTTTATTAGTATCGGTCACATCGTTTTCCCGTGGTGATAGTGTCGCTACGCCCTCCACAATGTGATACTCGGTCCGAAGCATTAAGTTTTGTGAAATATGCCAGCGTCCACCTAACACCCAACTCTTTGAATAATATTCATGTGCTGGAACGGGCGCTCGATTGATCCCATTTGCAGCCAGTTGCTGACTATTGATGCGGTTTTGTCTAGCTGCTTTTTTTCCGTTCCAGTCATGTTTATTTAGCTGGAATTCTTCATAACGGATGAAGGCTTGCCATGCAGGCGTAAAATTGTAATTTGCCTGTAAGTAATAACCAATTGAATTAATATTCATCTGTGATACGGGACCACCGATATCAATATAATCAACATTTTCAAAGGCAACTTCACTGGTAAATTGCCATTTCTCACCGTTATATTGACCTGAGAGGACGGTATAATCGATTTCAATTTCGCCTGAATTCATTCCCGGACCGAAAGGAAAGGGTACGCGGTCACTCGCACCAGCATCAAAATCGAGCGTGACTCTTGTCCCTGTGATTGAATATATCCATTGACCGCCATTATGCTCATAAAGGAGTTTTCCGAAGATACCCAATTTATCGTTTTGGATTGAGCCTGCCCAGTCATCACCCATATAGGCATATTCAACATTTTTATCTGCCAAGGTATAGCCGGTGCCTACTTCCATAAAGACCGTACCGCTATCTAGATCAAGGTTGTTATAAAAGTGCACACCATCGGCTGCCATAATGGTGTTTCTGACTTTATCGAAATAAATCACTTGAGGTAGGAATATAGCGCTTCTTGTATGAGCCACGTCCCGCGTTTCGTTATACAAACCAATTTCGTTTTTGATTCTGCCGATGTAGAGTCCAGAAGAGTAGGTGGTAGAGGAATACAGGGAAATATCAATTAAGCCATAATCAAGTCGTGGCGAGCCGTTATCAAATCTACCTGCTTGTCTGGACAATAGTTGGGCAGATAGCCTGAGTTTGGGATTGAGACTCAAGCTGCCATTGATACCAACTTCAGTGAATTCAAAACTACCATCATCACTCGGACCAAAAAAATGATTGTCAGTTGTATGTATGTAACCTTGAGATGCAAAACCGTGTAACACGATCCGTTCAAACCAAGGTGTATCATCATCGGCAACCGCAGCTGTCGAAATGCTGAGAAAGATGGATAGTAGTATTACCCTCATAAGTCCACCTTAATCATTTGAATACCTTCGTGTGTATCAGCGTTGTCCAAACTGATATAGCCAATTGCCCCTTCCGTACTGGCGACAGCATTAAGCATTTCCTGTTCAGAGTTAACGACTACGGGAGCAGCGCCTGTTCCAGAAAAAACCTGCCGGTCCCAAATTCGTCTGAGCTGGTATGGAAACATGCCCAATATAGACTTACAAAACTCATTATGCGTAGGGTTCTGATCTTGAAGAACGAAGACTTTGATTGGTGTGCCATCAGACCATTGATGAACTCGCATGGCAAAGATCGAACGAGCATTGGTTTTGCTTAATTGCTTGGTCTCAACCTGAACGTTGGCAATAACATTTTGAGCTGGTAGATCTTGCGATACCAGAAACAATAAAGTGATGAGGATTCTGATGCTTATCCATGTCATCAGCCTTGTTCCTTAAGCTGTGTTGAACCCAATTCTAGGCATGAATACAAAAAAAAGCCATGCTAAAAACAACTTTATGTTGTTCGGCTTATTCTTTGACAAAGATAAGAGAGGTTTTTGCTACTTGGTTATACCAGCTTTGTTTATCTTTACTTAGCCATTGCCACCAGAATCCCAAGCCCAGACAGAGCCAGGATATAACGCCTAAACTAAAACGTATGGCTGCCTGTTTCCAAGAGATTGACGGTGTAGTTAAGCTAATAAGTTTTATTTTCCATGCTCGCATACCGAGGGTTTGTCCTCCATGAGTCCAGAACCAGCCATAGAATAAAAAACACACTGACAGTAAATATAATAAAAAAAACACATTGCCCGGTGTAATGGCTTCACCACCATTTAGCGCAACCGGAATAATAGCGGCGAATAATAAGGCGGATAGTAAAAGTAAAAAGTCGTATACCATCGCCATTAATTGACGAATTGGGCCCGGTCGATTGTGAACAGCTACACTCATTATGATTTCCAGCGGATTTTATTTGGGCGTTAAACCTTACATAAAGTATCATTATCGCTTTAGTTTATCTTGAATTGGGATCCGCATGCTGCAATTGATTGGCCGCCCGGCTTTTTCTGCTTTCCGTCTGGAGAAATTACTAAACAGCATTCAGGCTGAAGTGCCTGTTGTCACGGCTGTTAGAACTGAGTTTCGTTATTTTATTGAAATAGATGATGAATGTATTTTGCCTTCGGCGGAGCATCAGATTCTTGAAACACTGCTTGAAGCAGAAGCGCGCGAAAGCGAAGCAAAAGACAATGAAAGCTTTTTCCTGGTGACACCAAGACCCGGCACTATTTCTCCCTGGTCAAGCAAAGCCACCGATATCACCATTAACAGTGGTGTGAAAAATGTTGAACGTGTTGAGCGGGGCGTTGCTTTTTTTGTTGAATCCTCTGAAACACTCAGTCAACACCAGAAAAATCGCGTTGCTAGCTTCTTACACGACCGTATGATCGAAACGGTATTTGAAAGCGTGGATGAAACCGATCGTTTATTTATGCATGGCGAGTCACGGTCATTAGTCAGTGTCGATATTCTAAACGGTGGTCGCGAGGCATTAGCACTGGCTAATCAGCAAATGGGCCTGGCTTTAGCCGAAGACGAAATTGATTATCTTTTTGAAAATTTCACCTTATTAGACCGTAATCCCAACGATATTGAATTAATGATGTTTGCTCAGGCGAACTCAGAGCATTGTCGTCATAAAATTTTCCGTGCTGACTGGATCATTGATGGCGAGACACAGCCTCATACCTTATTCAATATGATCCGCAACACCCATGACCTTCATCCTGAAGGGGTTGTGAAAGCCTACAGTGACAACTCATCTGTAATTGAAGGCCCAAGAAGTCACCGTTTTCAGGTCGATATGGCGACTGGCCATTATCATTATGAAGGTGAAGTTCAGCACATCCTGATGAAAGTGGAAACGCATAACCATCCTACGGCCATCTCTCCGTTCCCTGGTGCATCCACTGGTGCAGGTGGTGAGATTCGTGACGAAGGTGCAACAGGACGGGGTTCAAAACCGAAAGCAGGCTTAACCGGGTTTTCTGTTTCCAATCTGGAAATTCCTGGCTTTGAACAACCCTGGGAAACACCTTACGGTAAACCGGCTCGTATGGCCTCTGCCCGTGAAATCATGATTGATGGTCCTTTGGGCGGGGCCGCATTTAATAATGAATTTGGTCGCCCCAATCTGTGCGGTTACTTCCGTACTTATGAAGTGCAGGTGCCGACGGATAATGGTTTTGAAGTACGTGGGTACCATAAACCGATTATGGTTGCCGGTGGCATGGGTTCTATCCGTCCACAGCATGTTGAAAAAGGCATTATGGATCCAAGCGTACAATTAATTGTACTGGGTGGTCCAGCCATGTTAATCGGACTGGGCGGTAGTGCGGCTTCATCCGTCAATTCTGGTGCCAGTGATGAAGGGCTGGACTTTGCTTCTGTACAGCGTGGCAATCCTGAAATGGAACGTCGTTGTCAGGAAGTCATTGACCGCTGTGTTGCGCTGGGTGAGCAAAACCCGATCATTGCGATTCACGATGTCGGTGCAGGTGGTCTGTCCAACGCTTTCCCTGAACTCGTCGATGACAGTGGTCGTGGTGGCCGTTTTGAACTGCGTGTTATCCCAAATGATGAACCCAGTATGTCACCGATGGAAATCTGGTGTAATGAATCTCAGGAGCGTTATGTGCTTGGCGTTCACCCTGATCGTATTGATGAATTCAAAGCGATCTGTGAGCGTGAACGTTGCCCGTGGGCCGTGGTAGGTGAAACGACAGAAGAAGAACATTTATTACTCGGTGATGCTGATAATGAAACATCACCGATTGATATGCCGTTATCACTTTTATTGGGTAAACCACCCAAAATGCTGCGTGAAGTGAAGCATGTTAAACAAAGCTATCCTGAGCTTGATCTTGACGGTGTATCTGCCCGTGACGCATTGGAGCGTGTACTTAAACTACCTACTGTAGCCAGCAAAAACTTCTTGATTACCATTGGTGACAGAAGTGTGACTGGTCTGGTTGCACGTGACCAGATGGTCGGCCCGTGGCAAGTCCCTGTCGCTGATTGCGCTGTGACATTGGCTGATCATCACGATGTGTTAGGTGAAGCCATGTCGATGGGCGAGCGCGCGCCAATTGCTCTGATTAATGCGGCTGCATCTGGTCGGATCGCGGTAGGTGAAGCGATTACCAATATTGCAGCGGCAAAAATTGATAAATTAGGCGACATTAAACTGTCTGCTAACTGGATGGCCGCTTGTGGTCACCCCGGTGAAGATGCTCTGCTGTATGACACAGTTAAAGCGATTGGGATGGAATTGTGCCCTGAGTTAGGTATTGCGATTCCGGTTGGCAAAGATTCATTGTCAATGAAAACGGTATGGGATGAAAAAGGTGAAACCAAAGCGGTAACATCACCTTTATCTTTGATTATCAGTGCCTTTGCACCTGTTACTGATGCAAGTCTAACCAGCACACCACAATTGCGAACAGATCTAGGTGAAACAGATCTTATTTATATCGATTTGGGACAAAATAAAAACCGTTTAGGTGGTTCTGCACTTGCTCAGGTATTCAGTCAGGTCGGCACTACAGCGCCTGATATTGATGATGCGGTACATTTGAAAAACTTCTTTAATGCCATTCAACGCCTGAAGAATGAAGCGTTGTTATTGGCGTACCACGATAGAGGGGACGGCGGTCTTGCTGTCACGCTTGCTGAAATGGCGTTTGCTGGTCACTGTGGTCTGGACATTCATCTCAATGGTTTAGGAGATGCGCTGTCAGTCTTGTTCAATGAAGAATTAGGTGCGGTGATTCAAGTGCCTCATGCTGATTTGAACCACGTAATGAATATTCTTAAAGATTACAATTTGACCTCAATGTCATTTGCTATCGGTAAAGTGACAGAACAACAGCAGATTCGTATTCATGTTGAAAAAGAACTGGTGATTGATGAATCACGTGTGACATTGCAGCGCTTCTGGGCTGAAACCAGCTATCAAATGCAGGCATTACGTGATAACCCAGACTGTGCTAAACAAGAGTTTGATGCTTTATTGGATGAGAATGATCCGGGCTTATTTGCCAAGCCATCATTTAACCCAGCTGAAAATATCGCCAGTTCACTTATCGTTAGTGGACATCGTCCAAAAGTCGCCATTCTGCGTGAGCAGGGGGTTAATGGTCAGGTAGAAATGGCTGCCTCATTTGATCATGCTGGTTTTAATGCGATTGATGTACATATGAGCGATGTTCTGGAAGGACGCATTGAACTGACGGACTTTGTTGGTTTAGTGGCCTGTGGTGGTTTCTCTTATGGTGACGTGCTTGGTGCTGGTCGTGGTTGGGCAAGTACTATTTTGCATAACGATCGTGCACGTCAACAGTTCACAGATTTCTTCCATCGTCCTGATACCTTTGCACTGGGTGTATGTAATGGCTGTCAGATGTTATCGCAGTTAAAAGAGCTGATTCCGGGTAGTGATCACTGGCCTCGCTTCTCACGCAACACATCTGAACAGTTTGAAGCACGCTTTTCTCTGGTAGAAATTGTTGAGTCGCCTTCTGTACTGCTGAAAGGTATGGCGGGTTCAGTCATGCCAATCGCCGTTGCTCATGGTGAAGGCCGTGTGGATTACAGTGAGACAGGTTCAGAACAGCAGGCAATCGTCGCCATGCGTTATGTCGATCATTATGGTCAGGCAACAGAAAGTTATCCAATGAATCCGAATGGTTCGGTCGGTGGTGTGACTGCTCTGACAACAGATGATGGTCGAGTAACGATTATGATGCCTCATCCTGAGCGCGTCACCCGTACAGTTCAGCACTCCTGGCATCCAGATGACTGGGGTAAGGATGGTCCATGGGCAAGACTGTTCCAGAATGCCAGATGTTGGGTTAACTAAATCTACTCTTTTAATAAAAAAAGGGCATTCAGGCCCTTTTTTTATGACTGCAAGATTCAGACTTTAAATCGCTGCACTATGGTATTGAGTTGTGATGCCAGACTTGCCAGGTTTTGGCTGGCGATAGAAATTTGTTCACTACCGTGCAAGTTGTCTTCAGATAAATCAGAAACCCGGGTGATATTACGATTAATTTCTTCTGAGACTAAACCTTGTTCTTCAGCTGCGCTGGCTACATGGGTACTCATGTCAGAAATTTGAGTCATGGAATTAACAATATTCAAAATGGACTGCGTCGCCGACTCAGTGTATTGGACCATGCCAGCGGCGTTGGATTTTTCTTTATCCATTACCAGCACTGCTTGTTTGGTTTTTTGCTGCAAGTTATCCACCATGACTTGAATCTGCTCAGCAGACTCTTGTGTTCTGTTGGCGAGGGAGCGAACTTCATCGGCAACAACAGCAAAACCGCGCCCATGATCACCGGCTCTGGCTGCCTCAATAGCTGCATTCAAAGCCAGTAAATTAGTTTGTTCCGCAACCCCTTTAATCACGGTTAATACCGAGCCAATCTGCTCACTACTCTGACTCAGTTCAGCAATGGTCATGGCAGCTCTACCGACATCTTCAGTGAGAGAATGAATGGATTTCACGGTTTCAGAGATGACCGCTTGTCCTGACTGTGATTCATTATTCGCTGTACGGACTTCTTCTGCTAATAATTCAGCATTCTGAGCGATTTCTCTAATCGTGCTGGACATTTCATTCATTGCTGTGGCGATTTGTTCAGACTGGTTTTGTTGTTCCTGCGAGTTAGATTTTGACTGAAGGGTATTTGCTGATAACTCTTCGGAAGCGGCAGCTAACTCATTTGCGTTGAGTCTTAATTGATTGACGATAGTATTTAAATTATGTGTCATTTCATTGAGTGCTTTAAATATATCCGTAGTTTCATCTTTAGCAGGGCTATCAATTTGTATGGTGAGATCACCCATAGCAATACGCTGAGAGGCCTGAGTAATATGGCTGATCATATTCACTGTTGCCTGATAAAAACCAATAAACAGATAAAGCGCAACTACAAGTGCAATGACGATAATCGTGATGACTAGGTTTTTCTCAAATTGCAGGTTCGATAACCGTTCATCAAGTAATGTGCTTAAAGCATCAGCCAAATAGTCATACATCGCATAGTTTGCTGAAATAGCCTGACTACCCAGATTAAAAATGGAATCGGCATCAGCTTTAATACTGTTACTCTCCAGAATATCTTGCTGAATGATATGAATAAACTGTGCAAGAATGTTTTCTCGATCCTGTTCCAGTTTTGCTATCGATTCTTTCAGCTTGGGATTGTGCTCAATGATATGTGTTATCGCTTGCTGAGTGTTGTCAGCTTCATTTTGAACTTTGCTGAGTGTTGCTGTGAGTTTAATACGTTGTTCTGTGGTGATTTCATTATCAGCTACGATACCTGAGGCTAATCCTCGTGTTTGGCCAATATTCTCAGCAAGCAGGGGAATATAACTGACAATGGTTTCAATGATGAATGTGGTTTCAAGCTCAGGATCCACAATCAGCCTGGAGTTATGGTTAACAAGATTCATCAAGCGTCGTATTTTTGTGATCAGTTGAGTGTGTGCTGTAAAAATAGCATTTGAGTCTGTTCCGCTATCGTCATTAGATAGGAGTAACCAGTCCTGCTTGATTTCATTCAATAATGATGAGGTTTGAAATTCTGAACCGTATTGCTGATCAATAACATCAATTTTTTCGATGCTTTGTTGGATATCCTGACGTTTGCTCAGGATTTTTTCTTTAAATTCTGCAGCACCATTGAGGTATGCATTAGTCATTCCCCGATGTTGGGGAAGTTGCTGATAAAAAGGTTTCAATGCTTTTAGATATTCCAGCCCTTTTTGCTCATGATGACTTTCATTGACGACCTTATTGAGATGATAAATCAGTAGAAAAAAACTCAGTAGTATAGGGATCAGCAACACACTGGTGATAAGCGTCATTTTTTTGGGGTAGCTGAGAGAGTTCATTAATTTAATCGCTACGCTCATCATTTTTGACTCCTTAGAACTCACTGGGGATATATATCTTTTATTGGCATTGCGCTTTTTTTCTTTAATTTTGATGACTTACTGGCGGCTTCAGCAATGATGATTTGGAGAAAGTTTGTTGTATTGTGTTAATAGTTTTTGTTTTTTATTGTTTTTATAATTTTTTTATGAGAACTTTTTACACAACAAACAAGGTATATAGACTTATAACGTCTGCTATAGATGTAAAGTTTCATTTAAGTAACAGAGTTTATTGCCGTAAAAGAATGAATACTATCTTTAAGTACCAGGTCCTTTGTGACCCTATCTGCATCGAGCTGGAAAGGATGTCTAGCTGTTTGAATTTGTTTCTTTAGTTAGACAGTGAGAGATTGGAGTGAGAAAGGATTTAATTACACATTATCTTAATGTGACTATGGCTCGATATTTCTTACTGTTCTCTCTATTAACTCTGTTGTCTCCCGCGTTTGCTATGCATGAGCATGGAGCTGAAGAAGTGACAGGCTGGCAATATCGATGGGGGGATTCACCCATTGTTGATGGAATACCACAATGGATTTCAGCACCGCAAAATGTTAGTACTGACTGGACAGATATCAATTCTCCTGTAAAACCACCAAATCGGGATGAGCATAATACAGTTTGGTTTAAAGCTAAATTGCCAGATTCTGGGCATCAGTACCTGCATCCAGTTTTATATATAACCAGTATTGACTTAATGGCTGAAGTTTTTCTGGATAATAAGAAAATCTATCAATTCGGTGATTTTGATCAAAAAGATAAAAAAACATTTTATGGCTGGCCATGGCATTCGATAAGTTTGCCAACAGATTATGCTGGTAAAACCATATATTTCAGGGTGTATTCTAACTATCGTGATATTGGTTTGTGGGGTGAAGTTAAGCTATTTGAACAATCAAACTTACTGTTTTATGTCTTGAAAAATGCGTATTTTGAAGTTCTGGTGGCGTTATTTTCATTGTTTGTCACTATCATCACCTTTGCCTTTTCGATGATGCAGAAAAATGATCGTCATTTCCTTTATTTGTCTGCATTTTCCTTAACTTCGGCGCTGATGTTGCTTTCCGAAAATCATGCAGTGCAGTTTGTTTTTAATTATCCTTTGTTTCGCGTCTATCTGCTGGCGATTTCCTATTATGCACTGCCAGTTTTTATCTGTTTATTGTTATCTTCATGGTCATCAGCCTGGCAAAAAAATTGGCTGAAAAAAATTGCTTACTTTCATGGTAGTTATCTAGTCATTGCTATCATGTTATCAATGCTGGGTGTCATAGAACTGGCGCCGACCTTTCCGGTTTTTGATGCTTTATTCGCCATTTCAATTATTCTTATTATTGGCTTGGGGCTAAGCATGCGACCTTTGCCAGGATCAGATCAGCAATTTGTGATGTTGTCATTCACGGTGTATGGCATTTTTCTGTTACTGGATATGGGAATTGCCAATAGTGTTTTGCCTTGGATTAACCTGGATATTTCAATAGCTGCCTTGCTCTTTGCTTTGGTGTTAATGCTAATTTCACTTCGGCACTATTCTCATGTACAAAAAGCATTAAAAGAACTCAACGAGCATCTGGAAATGAAGGTGGCTGAACGGACTGCCACTCTTCATGCTTATGCTGAAGCTGAACAGGAAAGAGCAGAGCAACTACACAGGCTTAATATGCTTGGTGCTAAGTTAGAAGAATTAAACAGCCGTTTACAAGCATGTCACGATCTCGATGAAGCAAGAAAAATTCTGATACGCAAATTACCGGAAGTTTTTTTGCCTGTTGAAGTAAAAGTGTCAGCATCGATTGAAAATCAGCCGTTTGATTCGGTACTTGCACAAATCGAGCTACAGGAAGTTGATGGCTCGTATAATGTTTTCGTCCACATCTTACTGGCTAATTCCAGCTCAAGATTATTAATACCTCGTGAAAATCTGGATGACTTGATTAGCCGAGTAAAATTAAGGCTGGGTGTCACCCTCAGCAGTATTAAACTGAGAGAGGAACTACAACGATTTTCCTTTGAAGATGCATTAACTGGCTTGCGCAATCGTCGTTATTTCGACGACGCCCTTTATCGTGAGACGCAGTTATCCAACCGTCAGCAACAGACTTTGTCACTATTAATTTGTGATATTGATCATTTCAAACGCTTTAATGATGAATATGGTCATGAAGCGGGAGATTATGTGCTCAAAACACTTGCTCATTTGATGCATGAGTTTTTCCGGGAGACTGATATTCCTTGTCGTTATGGCGGTGAAGAATTTGTGGTGATTATGCCAAATGCGACATTAGCTAATGCGGTAGACAAAGCCGAAGCGTTAAGAAATACCATTGCAAAGAAAAGTATTGAGTTTAATGGCGAATATCTTGGTCACATTACGATTTCCATTGGTGTTGCGAATCTGTCTCTTCACAGCCTCCATTCGGAGCAGTTGCTAAGCGAAGCAGATAAAGCGTTATACAAAGCCAAACAATTAGGAAGAAATCGTGTGGAAAGTGTTCAAATATAAGCCTCGTTTACGAATAGCGGATGATTGTTTTTGTCACTATAAAATTCGCATGATTTTCACGCCCGAATTGTTGAAATAATCTGGTAAACAAAAAGGAGAAGTTATGAAAATGTTGAAAACTGCTGTAATAGGTGTTGCTGCTTCGACTGTGTTGATGACAATGAATGTGTTTGCTGCAGAGCATACTGTCACGACGCAAGGGTTAAAATTCAGTCCTCTGGTCGTTAAGATTGCGCCTGGTGATAGTGTCAGCTGGACTAATATGAGTACCCATAATGTGGAAATGATAGAAGGCCTGGTTCCTGAGGGTGCTGAGCTGTTCAAATCAGAGATGAGCCAGGATGTGACTCATACTTTTGATAAAGAAGGTGTTTACATCTACAAATGCACACCTCATATTGGTGCTGGTATGGGAGGAGCGGTAATCGTAGGTAATCCAGTTAACCTAGAAGCTATTAAAGCACAAGATGTTTCAGGCGGTGTTGGTCGTATCGTCAAGAAAGCGATTAAAGAAGCTGAATCAATGTAATTTTGCATTGGCATTATCTTTAAAAAAACCGGCATTGCCGGTTTTTTTATATTCGTTAGAAATGATGCATTGGCTCGGGCATGACATCTGCATGAAATAGCTAGGTTTATTGAGGAATCAGCATGAACAAACTTGATCAGTTTTTCTCATCCTTGCCTGAATGGTCGGTAGCCATGGCGGTCGTCATCAGCTTATTTATTCTTCTGTTAGTAGTGAAAAAGTTTATTTTGCTCAGAGTTGGAAAAGTCACGGCAAGAACCAGCTTTTATTACGATAAGCTGTTGGTCAAAGTCATCAGCTTTCCACTGACACTGTGTTTGCTGGCATTAACCATAAAACTATCTGAACATGTTGTCGTCTATTTCGATGTAGAAGCAGACTTTAGTATGTTTAATTCCACCGCACGACTATTGATCGTCGCTGCACTGGTTTTGTTCATCGATGGTTTTCTGACGGGTACTGTCGGACACTATGCCGAGAAATCGTCTACGCTGAAAAGCAGCAGTTCAATTATGCAGGGCGTTACTCGTGCACTCATCCTCGGGCTGGGCGTTTTAATCATTCTGGGCACCATGGGGATCGCGATTACACCTGTCATAGCGTCACTGGGTATCACTTCACTCGCCGTGGCTTTAGCGCTACAGCCAACATTAACCAACTTTTTTTCAGGTGTGCAGTTAGTCATAGATAAACCCATTCGTGTTGGCGATTTTATTGAACTCGAGTCTGGTGAACAGGGATTTGTAGATAAAATCGGTTGGCGTACAACGTGGATCAGAATGTTGCCAAATAACTTTATCATCATTCCGAACAGTGTTTTATCTCAATCGAAGATTATTAATTATTACTATCCAGAGAAACAACTGTCAGTCCCTGTTGAGGTCGGGGTACATTATGATTCCGATTTGGAACATGTTGAAAGGGTAACACTGGAAGTAGCCCGTGATATTCTGAGAACCCACAAATGGGGCGTGCCTGATTATCAGACGTTTGTTATTTTTCATACCTTTGATAGTTCGAGTATAAACTTCACGGTGATGTTAAGAGCACAAGAATACTTCAATCGATTTTTTATTAAATCTGAATTTATTAAAGCTTTGCATCAACGTTTTAAAGAAGAGGGTATTACTATTCCTTATCCTATTCGGGCCATTAACTATGAACAAGAAAAGTCTAATTCGTCAGGTGATACTAAAATAGCAGATTAAGCCCATGGTCTTAGTTCGTCTATTTGTGCCATGTCATATTCAATTTAATTAGGTTATAGCTTTTTGTTGTTGGACACTCTATGTCGTCAGATCCAAATTATTTACTAGATCAGAAAAAACTCGAATCATTAAGTCACTACATTGATATGTTACTTGATGCGATCTGTATCGTTGATAAAGAAGGCCATTTCCTTTTCCTCAGTGCTGGTGCTGAACGCATATTCGGTTATTCACGGGAGGAGTTATTGGGTAAACAAATGCTGGAAATGGTTCATCCTGATGATCGTGAAGCCACGCTCAATGCGGTTGACGACATTATGAATGGCCTGGAAAAAACAGACTTTGAGAACCGCTATATACGTAAAGATGGACAGATTGTTTATTTACTGTGGTCAGCTAAGTGGGCGAGCAATGAGGCTTTTCGTATAGCCGTTGCCAGAGATATATCCCGGCATAAACGCGCTGAAGCGATTCAGTCTGCTATGTATGCGATCTCTGAAGCGGCACATCATGAAGAAAGTTTGTCATCATTGTATAAGCGTATTCATCAAATCATGGAGACACTATTACCGATCAGTGATTTTGTTATTGCATTGTATGACCAGCAAACTCAACTTCTGACGTTTGCTTATACTAGTAGTGATGTCGATGGAGAATTGCTGCATGCGCATCTCAGCCAGAACCTGACATCCTGGATTGATTCAAGAAAGGTATGCTTCGATACTGATAATGGTTGGATCAAGGTACCACTGTGCACAGCAGAACGTGTTATAGGTAGTCTGATTGCCAGAGTTGAGGCTCAGCATATCAATACCGAAGATAGCCAACATTTACTTGAATATATTTCAACGCAAGTTGCTGCTGCAATTACGCGGAAACAACTGCATGACCGTTTACGCTTTCTGGCGATGTATGATCATTTAACCGGCCTGGCAAATCGTGAGTTGTTCCATGACCGCATGCAGCTTGCCATCGCAAGGGCGCTAAGACAAAAAACTGAATTGGCTTTGTTTTATCTTGATTTGGACAACTTTAAGCAGGCGAATGATACTTTTGGCCATGATGTCGGGGATGCCTTATTACAACAAGCTGCCGAGCGAATACAGTCGTGTGTTCGAAGTTCTGATACGGTAGCCCGCTTCGGTGGTGATGAATTTGTCGTATTACTCGAAACGATAAGTCATCAGCAAGATGCAAAATCTATTGCAGAAAAAATAAGGCAGACGATGGCAAAGGTATTTATCGTTGGCGGCTGTGAGATTCATTTGTCTAGCAGTATTGGTATTGCTTTATTACCCGTTCATGGTGATGTCGAAAAAACATTATTGCAGCATGCTGATCATGCTATGTATGAAGCAAAACGTTTGGGGGGTAATCAATACATCATCTGATTAATAGATATATTTTGCATCGTGTTTACTCAGGGTAAAACACTTTGCTTACCGATTGGCTGATTTTTGCGATGACCGCATTTTTTTCATTTTTTGAGCGTTCTGAGCCAGAGTAATACACGATCAATAGATAGGGGTGGCCAGCCTCCGGCCAGATAATAGCAACATCATTATTGGCACCATTAGCACCTGATCCGGTTTTATCACCGACAAGCCATGTTGCGGGAACACCAGCACGTATTTTGTCATCTCCTGTTTGGTTGCCAATTAACCAGTGAATGAGACGTTGTTTCGATGCTTCAGATAAAGTGTCACCAAGTAAGAGGGTTTTTAAGGTTAACAGCATCGCCTTGGGGGTGGTGGTATCTCTAGGATCTTCAGCTAAGTTAGTATTCAGATTTGGCTCAATTCTATCTAAGCGAGTGGTGTTATCGCCTAAGCTACGGAGATAATCAGTTAGTCCTTGTGGACCTCCCAAGGTATTAAGCAATAAATTGGCAGCAGTATTATCACTTAATTGCAATGCGGCTTTACTCAAGTCTGCTACCGTCATTGATCCTTTATCAAGATGTTGTGATGTCACTGGCGCATATTCAAGAATCTCAGATTTATCATAACTTATTAATCGTTCAAGCTTTTCTTGCTTTTGGTCAATACGCTGTAACACATTAGCGACGAGTAATAATTTGAAGGTACTGCACATGGCAAACCGTTCATTTTCACGGTAGTGAAGTTGTTGACCATCATTTGCATTCCATGCCGATACACCAATACGTCCACCATAAATCGTTTCTAGCTGTGTTACCTCGTCTTGCCAGCCGGAGGCGCTATCAGCGGCAAAGACAGGAGATTGAATAGTGATAACGATAAATAATAAAGTTAATAATTTTAAGATTGATTTCATAGATAAGGGATTTATATAGCTAAAAAGTGATTACAGCAGTAGCGAGCAGCAATTGAGTGAGGTGTGACGGGCTACGATCGCAAGGAAAGAATTATAGCCTCAAATCACTACTTAATCGAATGTGATAAAGGCAGTGGCTTAATGAAGAGATAGGGGCTTTTTGATGTAATCGCTAAAGTCGTCTAAAGGCATAGGTTTGCCAAATAAATACCCTTGATAATTCAAACAGCCGTTTTCAGCCAGGAAAGCTTCCTGAGCTTCAGTTTCTACACCTTCAGCAATCACTGTCATGCCCATATGATTGCTCATATTAATGACTGTTCGAATGATATGAGCATCATTTGCATTTTCCAGCATGTGATCGACAAAACTTTTATCGATCTTGATTTCATCGAGTGGAAAGCTACGTAGTATGGATAGAGAAGAGTAGCCCGTGCCAAAGTCATCCAGTGATAAAGTGATGCCATAAGACCGTAATTTTTCAATCTTTGTGGCCAGTTCATTGATATTTTTTAACATCAGGCTCTCAGTTATTTCCAGTCGCAAACGCGAGCCAGAACAGTGATATATCTGAATGCTTGATAAGACAGTTTCAACAAAGTTCTTTTGCATAAACTGTCGTGCACTGATGTTAACGGATAATACTAAATGGGCTGTTTCGGGATTATTCTGCCAAATCGCTAATTGTTTACAGGCACTTTGCAATACTTCAGTACCAATACGGTGAATAATGTCAGAGTCTTCAGCAATCGGAATAAACTCTGCCGGTGAAATCATGCCATGTTTAGGATGTTGCCAACGCAGTAAAATTTCTGCTCCGATCAATTCATGACGATGATTCACCTGTGGCTGAAAGTAGGGAATGATATCGCGATCAAAAATAGCATCGCGGAGGTCATTTTCCAGGCTGGCTTTGAATTCAATACTTGGTTGCAGTTTTTCATCAAAAAAGCGAAAACAACTACGACCATCTGACTTAGCCTGAAACATGGCATTATCAGCGCGTTTAAAGATTTCATTAACGGATAGAGTATCGCCGAGAAAGTTGCAAATACCAATGCTGCACGAAGTCCGATACTGAACATTGCCAATACTGTATATATCACTGATTCCATTGATGATTTTATTGGAGATTAATTCTGCTATTTTTTTGCTTTTGCCGAGTGTTTCACCAATATTCTCGACTAATATCACGAATTCATCTCCACCAAAGCGGGCAATAGTATCTTCTTCTCTTAGCAGTGTTTTAAGTCGTGTTGATACCGATTTTAGTAACATGTCGCCAGCAGAATGGCCGTGTAAGTCATTAATATTTTTAAAGTTATCCAAGTCGATAAAGAAAATAGCGCAATAAGATTTGTTTCGACTGCTTGAATGTATCGCATGTGTGACACGGTCTGTTAATAAGCGTCGGTTAGGCAAGTCAGTTAATGTATCGTAATAAGCAAGGTATTGGATTTCATCCTGATTTTTTTTGAATTCCGTTTTGTTCTGCACTAGCGTGGCTAAACCCACGACTTGATTCTCACTGTCACGTAAAGCGGTATAGGTCCACTCACAGTAAATAATCTCATGCTCTTTGGTCAGGTTTTCATTTTGACAATGTGTCGAATTGCCTTCTGAAATGAGTTTGTGCATTTTTTGAAGCACTTGATGTTGAATATCTAATGGCAAAATAAAACTGGCATGTTGATGACGTGCTTCATCTTGACTATAGCCAAAAATCTCCTGCGCGGCCGCATTCCATGAAACAACGCATAGATTGAGATCCCATTCAATCACGCCCATCGGGGTATGGTCTAAATGGATACGTTGATGTTGAGATAATTTCTCGATTTCTTCCTGTTGTTTGATAGCAGCATGATGTAGCAAGATGTTTTCATGAAGCTTTTTACCTAAATTAGTCGATGCTATTGAAATATAGACAATATAAACGGCTAACAGAATGGCCATTGCCAGTGACAGTTCTGTCTCGTTGGTAAAAAAGCCGGGCAAAGATAGCAGGTAGATACTGCCAGAGAATAATTTTGATGTAATGGCATCTACTGCATATACCACCATCGCACCCCCTGTTACGCCGACAATAACGAGCGTAATGAAAGCTTTATGAGCGACTTCATTGGTTTCTGAAAGAAAGTAATACCCAGCAAATCCCCATGCCATTCCACACGCTAGAGTTGATAACCGGAATATATTTAACCAATAATCTGTGGGGTAATTAGCTGAGTGTCGTTGAAAATACAGCGTGGTACAGAAGCGAAGGCCATAAACGAAGCAAAAAATGACGCACCAACCAAATAATATGATGTTGTTGACTTGATCGTATTCCACATAGGCCAGTGTGATAGCAACAAGGCTAGCAACGATAAAGGATTTGAGGTTGCTACCGAACAACATGTTGATGATTTCGGCTTGTAGTGCCGTTTTCTCATCTTGTTTAACCGGTCTTTCAGCGGCTGCTTTGGCGTCCAAACGGAAGTATCCTTTTTCTGCTTAAACCACAGAGTAAACGTATAGTTAAATGGCTTCAGCAAGCTATGCTAAATACCTACGTTTAAAATGGTTTTAGCACAGAAAAAATATGCTGTCTATTTTGTTGTGGCCTAATTACTTTGAGACCTTGTTTGGATTAATCTGGCCGAACCTTTTTGGTCTGGGCTTCCAACCAATCCATAAATAAGCTCAGTCGTTTAGGGATTTGTCTGCGCGATGGATATATGATGGAAATTGGAATAGCAGGTGCTTTTAAGTCTGGCAATACTTCGATCAACTCACCACTTTCTATATAGCTTCGGGCACTTAAGTCTGGAATCTGGGCGAGTCCCAGACCAGATAAGCAGGAGAATAAATAGGCATCTGTACTGTTAACCTGGAGTTTGCTTGTCATTGGTAAATGATGGACAACTTCCTCTTTTACATACTCAAATACGGGTGTTTGTGTTTGCAGATTTTGCGCGTAATCAATTAATACATGGTGATGTAGATCATTAAGAGACATGGGTACGCCATATTTATCTGCATAGTTCGAACTGACACAATTAATCGTTGATAACATGAGTAATGGCCGTGCAATTAAGCTGCTATCTTCGAGTTGGTCGGCACGAATAACGCAATCAATACCGTCTTTAATTAAATCTGTGCGTTGGTCATGGCAGCTGAGTTTGATATTGATATTTGGA
Source organism: Methylophaga thalassica MP (assembly GCF_000214595.1). GTDB lineage: Bacteria > Pseudomonadota > Gammaproteobacteria > Nitrosococcales > Methylophagaceae > Methylophaga > Methylophaga thalassica. The sequence continues at coordinate 1,005,507 of NZ_AFIG01000001.1, forward strand.
TAACTGTCATACCAGTCATGTAGGTTTGGCAGAATAATATTGGCGGCAAAGCGACTAGGCATATCGATATGCAATGTGCCAGATAGCTGTGAGGGATGTAAGAAATGCGTGTCGAGCATGTCTACTTGGTCAAGAATGGATAGACATTTTTCAAGATAAATTTCGCCATCATGGGTGAGATGAATCTGGCGGGTACTTCGTTGTAAAAGTCTGGTTTTAATCTGTTGCTCAAGTGACTTAACGGCTTCGGAGACACTGGATTTAGGCAAACCAAGCACATCTGCAGCACGGGTAAAGCTGCCTGTTTGTACGACAGTAACAAACCGTTTCATGTTTTCCAGTTTATCCATACTTGCCTAATCTATTGTTTGTTATATCCAAACAATGATATCGGTTTTTGTCTGTTTATCATGAATTAATTGGTCTTTATGATTTCAGTGAACTCACCAGAAGAGATAATTAAGATGAAAAAACTAGTATTGGTTACAGGTGGTAGTCGAGGGCTGGGACGCGAAACTGCGCTTTATATAGCAGACAAAGGCTGTGACGTGATGATTACCTACAACAAAAATAAGGCTGCAGCTGAGGAAGTGGTAAACGCCATTCAGGAAAAAGGGCGGGCTGCAACAGCGATAGCATTGGATGTCAGTCAAGCGTCTACTTTTAAAAGCTTTGCCGATGCTGTTAAAACTCAACTTGGAACGGCGTTTGAATCCAACCAGCTGGATGTCATTATTCATAATGCGGGGATTGGCATACATAAGTCTTTTGAAGATACCACCGAGTCTGATTTTGATACCTTGATGAACATTCACCTGAAAGCACCGTTTTTTCTTACCCAATCGTTGTTAGCGATGATCGCGCCTCAAGGTCAGATTATTCATATCTCATCAGGTTTAGCGCGTTTCAGTCTCCCTGGCTATGCCGCTTACGCTATGATGAAAGGTGGTGTTGAAGTATTAACACGTTATTTGGCAAAGGAACTCGGTACAAAGCAGATTAGAGTCAATACACTGGCACCGGGAGCCATTGAAACTGATTTTGGTGGCGGCATTGTACGAGATAATGCCGAGCTGAATCGCAGTATCGCTAATCAGACTGCTTTAGGCAGAGTCGGCTTGCCAGATGATATTGCAAAGGCGATGGCAATGCTGATTAGTGACGATAGTGCATGGGTTAACGGTCAGCGAATTGAAGCTTCCGGTGGCATGTTTCTCTAATAAACAAGCGTGTGGTTAATGCCCACCGGTTTTAGAAAAGAGGTTGATCACCAGCACGCCTGAGATAATTAAGCCCATGCCAAGCAGGGCAGGCAAATCGAGTTTTTGCCCGTAAAGTATCCAGGAGATGATGGCGATAAGCACAATTCCAAGCCCAGCCCAGATGGCATAGGCAATACCAACAGGAATGACTCTCAGTGAAAGAGTCAGAAAGTAAAAAGCGGTCAGATAGCCGGTAACGACAATTATCGTGGGAATAAGTCGGGTAAATTCATGGCTTGCTTTCAGGGCTGAGGTTGCAATGACCTCAGCAACAATAGCGATAGCTAAATATATCCAATGTGGCATCGTGCTAGCGGCTGAATGTACTGATGTAAAGTTGCTCGACTTTTTTTCTGGCCCAGTCTGTTCTACGCAGAAATTTCAAAGAGGATTTAACAGAGGGATCGTTCTTGAAACAGTTCAAGTTGATACGCTGAGCAAAGCCATCCCAGCCGAAATGATCGACCAGTTCGGTAACAATCGTTTCAAGCGTAATGCCATGTAATGGGTTATTGGGTTGTTGATTCATATAACACGCTTATTGTTTAGCTGAAATGATCTTGTTAAGAGTAGGGTCAATGCTTATTAAACAATGATACATGACTGTCGTTGCATAGCCTAAGATTAACATCCATGTCCGACATCCAGCCAAAATATCTTTATCAATGAAGTCTATCCGTTTTCAAACAAGGGGGATACATCGCTGAACAGTCAATGCGATAGTCTAGCCGCCCGCTGTTTAAAACTGAATATCAGAATTAACATCAGCGTCAGCAATAAGCTGGTTATCCCCAAATGACTCAATGCCAGACCACCTTCAGCCACGGGTTTATCAAGAAAATCACCCACTACCGCACCTAATGGTCGGGTGAAAATAAATGCCGCCCAGAACAAAACAGTGTGTGAAACAGCGGTAGTGAAATAGACAATGGCAATGCTGATAAGCACTGCGCTAAATAACAACGCGCTAGTTGCGTAACCCAGTCCTTCAGTATCTGCAACCCAATCACCCAAAGCGGTTCCTAATGTTTGTGAGAATAAAATGGTAATCCAGTAAAACATTTCGGCTTTGGGCGAACGTATCTGCTGAATGGAAACTGAGCCTACACTGTTGCGCCAGATAAATAACGATAACATCAATAATACTAACAACAGTGTAGAACCACCGGCATAACCAATCCCTAAAGAACGATCGGTAAAGTCAGCAATGGTTGTACCCAATGTAGTGGTTGCAATAATGGTGGCCCAGTAGATGAATACGTTAAATGTTCGGGCATTGATTTGCAGGGACACTACAGTAAGAAAAATAACAGCAAAAATGATACTACTGATGAGATAGCCAATATTCATTGCCATTGAAACTAAATCGCCAGCTGTTTCACCCACGGTGGTCGCAAATATCTTGATTATCCAAAATATCAGGGTGACTTCCGGTACCTTGCTTACAATCTCATGATGTTCTGTTTTCACTGCTGCCTCACTGTTTTAAATCTATTAGAGTTGAAGCCTCTATTTCGATGAGTGACCTATTATCAATAGGTCGACAGCGTTATTGTTCTATGAATTACTTAAACGTAACTTAAGCAGTGATATTGATATTTATACCAGTGTTGCTTTTGCATAGGCTGGAGTATCAATCTCAACAGTTTCTGCGGTAATGGTGATATCGGCCAAAGGCAAGGTAGTACAGAGACGTTCTACAATCAGATTCGTTAAACGTTTTTTCTGTTCTTCTGTTCGTCCCCGATGAAGCCTGACGGTGACATGTATAAAGTGGCTGTGATTATCACCCAACTGAAATGTTGGGTAAGCAATGCTGCGGGTTTTAATATGACCAGGCTCAAACAGTAAAGCGTCGATAGCAGCTTGATGCACCGTCGACGCTAAGGCGGAATCAGTTGTGATGTCGGCAGTCGAAGCGGAATGTTCAATAATACAATGTGGCAAAGCTATTTCTCCCCAATATCAGTAAGAAAAAAGGCCGCTGATGGCGGCCTTTTTATCGTCGTCAAAACTGCTTATTTTATAAATAACATCTCACGATATTTAGGCAGTGGCCATAAATCATCGGCAACCTCACCTTCCAGCATATCAACATGGCTGCGTACCTTATCCATCAGGCTGCGAATCTCGTTCGCACAGAACTTCATATGCGCTTCAATGGAGTCAAAGTCATGTTCTTCTACTGCAGCTTGAAGCTCAGCTACGGTGGTTAACATCGCATTGGTTTCTTGAGCGATCGTGCTGACAACGGCATTATTCATTTCAATACCTAAATCCGCCATGCTGGTGTGCGTGACAGATAGTTCTGCTAGATATTGTGAAGCAGATGGGTAAATCAACGTTTTTGCCATCTCAATGACAAGCTTGGCTTCCACTTCAATAGAAAGAATATATTGCTCGGCATAGACCTCAAAGCGGCTTTCCAGTTCAACAGGTGTGAACACGCCGGTACGAGCGAATAATTCACGGATGGCATCATCACGAAGATAGGGCAGAGCGTCAGCAGAAGTAGGCAGGTTTTTCAAACCACGTTCTTCCACAGCGGCTTTATGCCATTCTTCTGAATAACCATTGCCGCCAAAAACGACGTTACCGTGTTGTTCCATTAACTGTTTTAATACAGCAAGGACAGCATTAGTCTGGTCTTTGCCACTATCTAATTCAGTTTTAAGCTTATCTGCAATCCATTCAAGGGAATCAGCCAACATGGTGTTCATCGCGACTAATGGCCCGGAAACGGATTGTGATGAACCGACAGCGCGGAATTCGAAGCGATTACCCGTAAAAGCAAATGGTGAAGTACGATTACGATCACCCGGATCACGTTCAAATTTTAGAATTTGTGACAGACCCAGATCCATTTCGCCACCTTTTTTCGAGGTCGCAATATTGCCTGCTTTAATATCTTGAAATACTTTTTCTAATTGGTCGCCAAGATACACAGATAAAATGGCTGGAGGCGCTTCATTAGCACCCAGACGGTGATCATTAGATGCAGATGCAATCACGGCTCGAAGCAAGGGTCCATATTGATGTACACCGCGAATAACGGCGCCACAGAACAATAAGAAATTCAGATTATCATGAGGTGTTTTACCTGGGTCCAACAAGTTTCCTTGCGTGGCATTGCCAACAGACCAGTTAACATGTTTTCCAGAACCATTGACACCGGCAAAAGGTTTTTCATGCAGCAAACACATAAAGCCATGTTTTTTTGCCGTAGCTTTCATCAAGGTCATCATTAATTGCTGATGATCAGCAGCGATGTTGGCTGACTCGAAATAAGGTGCAATTTCAAATTGGCCCGGAGCTACTTCATTGTGATGTGTTTTCGCAGGAATACCTAAACGATAAAGCTGATCTTCAAAGTCCTGCATAAAGACCTGAACACGTTCAGGAATAGCACCGAAATAATGGTCATCAAACTGCTGACCTTTTGCTGGAGCAGCCCCAAATAATGTACGGCCCGCTAACAATAAATCAGGACGTGCCAATGCAAAATTACTGTCTACCAAAAAGTATTCTTGCTCAGCACCACAGCTCGAATTAAGCGGGGCAATATCTGTCTCACCCATTAAGGTCAGGACTTTCTTAGCTGCACGATCCATGGCTGAAATTGATCGCAGTAAAGGGATTTTCTTATCAAGTGCTTCACCAGTCCATGACATGAAAACACTCGGGATCATGAGTGTTGAGCCATTTTCAGTATGCATAATGAAAGCTGGACTTGTCGGGTCCCAAGCGGTATATCCACGCGCGGCATTCGTCATTCGTAAACTGCCGTTAGGGAATGACGAGCCATCTGGTTCGCCTTTGATTAATAGGCTGCCTGAAAATTCTGTGATGGCATTGCCTTCAGCATTGGTCACAATAAAACCGTCGTGTTTTTCCGCGGTGATATTGGTCATGGGGTAAAAAATATGAGAGAAGAACTTCACGCCTTTTGATAAGGCCCAGTTTTTCATCGCTGCAGCAACAACGTCTGCAACGGCGGGATCTAATGGCGCACCTGTTTGAACAGTTTGCTTAACCGCCTTGAAGGCTGACTTGTTTAATGCTTCTTCCATTTTGGCCAGGTTGAAAACATCCGTCGCCCAGATTTTATCTAGAGCTTCAGGTTTATGAACGACTGTTTTCTGGCGGTTTATGATGTTTGAAATCGCTTGCAGACGTGATTCATTTCCACTCATTTTTCTATCCCTTAATCGCTGATGATTAATTGTTAATTTGATAAACGTATTCGTCTGTGTGGCAAACAATATGATTGCTTGCGCATACACAGGTCGTGTTAGCAACTATGCTAAATAACGATACGCACATCTAATCGTCTTAATTGATGTAACACTAAAATAGAGAATAACCATATCAACATATTGATTATCAATATGAAATCATCGGTGATTCGATAAGGCACGACATTCAGCGGAAAAGGTATTCTTGCGTGGTCGATATGCGTCTTTATTAAACTATTTAAGGTGTGACAGCTATCAATATAGAGTAAAAAAATTAAGTTATGAAGTCCTGATTTTGTAATAAAAATAGTGTAGTAGAAAAAAACGAAGCTAATAACCATTAAAGAAAAGCGGCTCTATGACGATGTGTATAGAAAAGGACTTTCTTACTTGTATGTTTGGATATCTATTATGAATGTCGATCTCTCATCAGTTCGCAGCAGCGGTACAACAAAACAGCAAGCGCCTAGTGGCACATCGCTTGATTCACGTATTGCTGCATTAAAGAAAAAAATGGTCGATTTATTTAATAAGCTCAAAGAACTGGGGCAGGAGCCCAGTGAAGATTCGGTAAAACAAGCGGAAGCCATTCAAAAACAGATCGAATTACTGCAGGCACAGATACAGCAATTGGAAGCGTTAAAACGGCAGCAGGAGAAAGCAGAACAGAAAGCCCAGGTGGCTGATGTAGTGCCAGCAGAGCCTATATCGATTGCCGACGAAGATACTCGCAGCAAGCTGGGTAATCATATTGATAGCTACGGTTGAATAAATAATAGTCGGCCAGCCAGAAGTATAAATATGACGGCAGTGAAGGTATGGAGAATATTTTGTGCGCAGGCTGACCGTAATAACCATTTCCCCAACTTAGCTGCGCTCATTGCTATCACAAAAAATACTAACAGCGCACTTGCCATAAAAATAAGTCCTAAACATAAAATCTGTACTGACACATAGCCTTTATCGGCTTCAACAAATTGCGGTAAGAAAGCCAGAAAAAATATCGCTACTTTGGGATTGCTGACATTCATCAAAAAGCCGGTTCTTAATAAGGCTATTGAATTATGCAACGACGCTCCATCTTTTAAAGTTGATATAGGTTCGGCTTTAAATGCGCGCCAAGCTAAATAGAGTAAATAACTGGCGCCAATGACTTTTAGCAAGAAAAAGGCCGCGGGGCTGGTCGTTAATAATGTTGCTATGCCAATGACCACTGCCAAGATATGGACAATCAGACCGCTACATAATCCCAAGGTAATAATCACCCCCGTTTTGCTGCCATAAAGTGCAGATTGTGTGAGTACGTATAGATTGTCCGGGCCTGGTGTCATTGCGAGCAGGACGGAGGTCAGCAAAAAAATAGCTAAATCACCGCTAAAAAACATCTTGCTCACTCTTTACTTCGTGACAGTTTTACCCAGCTAAATGCCTTTTCTAAAAAGGACACGGCATGGTCATCAATAATTAAACCATGTGCCATTACAATTTTTTCAGGTTGCCAACCAATAATGTGTTGTATGTGTTCTCTGGCAATATTTTTGTTAAAACTGAGGCGCCAGTCGATGGGCATTTTGCCGTTTGGGGCAAGTATGCCACTTATTTTTGCCAGAAAACGTTTGAAGGGTGGGAAGGCATCTGCCGGGAAGTTTTCGACCAAATCAGTAACGATCAGTGTTCTACTCTCACGATGAAAAAACACACATTCCTGCATCGCTTTTGAACCAGTAAATAGGCGCTGTTGTATATTGTCTTGCCAGGGCGGTATGAAATCAGAACTGAGGATACCGTTAAATTTGATATCTGATCGTTTTTCAGCGACTTGTTCTGTACCAAAAATGGCTGCTGAAGGGTAATGTTGTTGCCAGTCTTTCAGAAACAGATGGTGTAACTTATTGGGTGCAATTAAAAAATGTACTTCACCGAGAGCGTCGATTTGCGTCGCTAACTCCGGTGTGAGTTTGATTGGGCTGTGAATCCATAAGGTATTATCACTTAAGCGAACGATCACCATACGTGTGGTGTAAGGAAGGGTATAAAAAGGCACACTATCGCCATCAACATACCAGATATTGTTCCCTAAGCTTTTCATTCCGACTCCTTCGTTTACGATAAAAGCATTCACACTGTTATTGGTAATTTCTTATCAGCATAGACAGATGGGATGTGACAGAATATCAGCGTTGCCAATCAATTACAGCTGAGGATAAACAGGCTAATGACACTGCGATCAATTCTACGCAAATGGACAGAACGTTATTTCTCTGATGAAGAAGCCGTCATACTGCTGATTGTATTAGTACTCGGTTTTGCCGTTGTAATCTGGCTGGGCGGAATGCTGGCGCCGTTTTTTACTGCACTGGTCATCGCGTTTTTATTACAAGGTGTAGTGAATATGCTGACCCGACGCCGCGTGCCCAATATGGTAGCGGTGGCCATTGTCTTTCTTGGATTTGTCAGCTTGATGTTAGCCATGGGCTTTTTATTAATGCCATTATTATGGAATCAGCTGGTTAATTTGGTCCAGGAAACACCAAAAATGCTGTCAAATGGTGAAGACTGGTTGATGAACCTGCATACCCATTACCCGAACTTAATCAAACCTGATGAGATACAAAGCTGGATTTCCAGCACCGCAAAACAATTCACAGTCTATGGTCAACGGGCTGTTTCTTTGTCTATTGCCTCACTGGGAAATGTGATTGGCTTAATTATTTATCTAGTGTTAGTGCCCATTCTTGTCTTTTTTATGCTGAAAGATCGGGAAAAACTAGTGAATTTTGTGCTGTCTTTCATGCCAGAAAAACGAGGTTTGATGAACCGTATCTGGAATGAAATGGACGATCAGATTGCCAATTATGTGCGTGGCAAAGTGGTTGAAATTATCATCGTTGGTGGTGTCAGCTACGCTACTTTCACATTCTTTGGCTTGCAATACACTGCGCTGTTGGCCGTTTTAGTTGGCTTCTCTGTGTTAATTCCATTTATTGGCGCCGCTGTGGCCACACTACCTGTTGCTGCGGTAGCAGGTTTTCAGTTTGGCCTCACAGAACAGTTTGCCTATATCCTGATTGCTTATGGCATTATCCAGGCGCTTGATGGCAATGTGTTGGTGCCGATTTTGTTTTCTGAAGCCGTCAATTTGCATCCTGTTTCTATCATTCTTGCCGTACTATTTTTTGGCGGAATATGGGGAGTATGGGGCGTGTTCTTTGCCATTCCGCTGGCGACTTTATTAAAAGCGCTGATAACCGCCTGGCCAAGAAGTTTGCATGATACATCCGTACAAGAACAACCTTAGTTTTGGCGTGTTGTAATAGATTTATGAGGAACGTGGAGTGAGTTTGTTATTTTCGCCGATCGACATCGGACCATTGAAATTGAAGAATCGATTGATCATCGCACCGATGTGTCAGTATTCAGCCGAGGATGGACAAGCCCAGGATTGGCACACTATCCACTTAGGGCAATTGGCTTTATCTGGTGCCGGATTGCTTATCCTTGAAGCCGCAGCCGTTTGCGCTGAGGGTCGAATAACCTACGGTGATTTAGGTTTATGGGATGACACTACAGCGTCTGCCTTAGCGAAGACGCTTACTGCCATTAGAAAATATTCAAATATTCCTATGGGTATCCAACTGGCCCATGCTGGCAGGAAAGCTTCCACACAAAAACCATGGCATGGCGGGGCACCGATATCGCCTGAGGATAAGAACGGTTGGCAAGTCATTGCTCCGTCGGCATTGCCTTTTCATGAAGATGGACCTGTTCCTCTCGCTGCCAGTCAGCGTGATATTGCCGCTATTGTGCAACAGTTTGTTGAGGCTGCAAAACGTGCTGCAGACCTGGGATTTGAGGTCATTGAAGTTCATGCTGCTCATGGTTATTTATTACATGAGTTTTTATCGCCCTTGAGCAATCAACGGCAGGATGAGTTTGGTGGCAGTCTGGAAAACAGAATGCGTCTGACTCTGGATGTCTTTAGCGCTGTACGCGCCTGTGTTCCCGAGAACATAGTTGTCGGTGTTAGAATCTCAGCGACCGACTGGGTTCCTGGTGGTTGGGATGTTGAGCAGAGCACGACACTGGCTATTGAACTGGACAAGCTCAATTGTCATTACTTGCATGTGAGTAGTGGAGGTTTATCACCACAGCAAGAAATACCCGTCGAAGCAGGTTATCAGGTGTCACTGGCTGAAGCGATTAAGCCGTATATATCGATGCCAGTGATTGCTGTTGGCTTGATTACTGAACCACATCAAGCTGAACAAATATTGGCTGATGAACGAGCGGATGCCATCGCTATGGCGAGAGGTATTTTATATAACCCTCACTGGGCTTGGCAGGCTGCGGCTGAGCTGGACGGTAAGGTTGAAGCCCCTGCTCAGTATTTGCGTTCTGAACCGCATGGTCAGAAAGGGCATCTAACAGAGATGGATTTGTTCAAAAATACTTAAAATGCCCATGTTAATCGTTCAAACCATTGTGAAGCAGTGGGATAAAAGTCAGCAAAGTAAGCAATATCAACAGCAGCGAATGAGCTTACCGGACCGATATCTTGTCCATATTCCCCCTGCGGAGCGGATGCTAGATAATCAAGTTCTGCTTGATCAGCACGGTGATGATATTGAAGGGAAACGGATTCAGTACCTTGTCCATGAACAAGTGGATTTTATTATTGACCGCTTCCGTATTTCCTTGCCTAACAAAACACTGGAATATAAAACAGCTCAATCCGATCCCAGGCTGATTTCTCAATTAGGTGATGGCTGGGTGCAATGCCGTTATAACTGGCGTCGGCGCGTTGAACAGGGTGGGTTTATCTATTGGCTTTATGAAGATGTCACCTTAAACGCTTGTTTTGTCGAGCAATATGATGCCCAGGTCTTTATGACAACGAAAGCTGAAACCGTTTTTACGGATCTAACGTTGCCAGAGCTTTAAGGCCAAAGGTTCAGAAAGTATCAATAGCGGCTTTGCCCCAAAGAGTGTCAACTTGCTGCTTGAATCTGCTTCGCTCACTGTTAGTTAACAATAAGGTCGAGCCAGGTGTCTGCTGAGCAGAGAGTAAATTCTCTTGCTGAAGTCGTCTGTTGACTTCTCGGGCGACGGCTTCTTCCGTACTGATGACATTGACGGTTTCTCCAACCACTTTTTGGATCACCGTTTTGAGGTGAGTGAAATGTGTACAACCGAGAATAATGGTATCGGCGCCTTTATCCAGTAACGGCTGTACATACGCATGTACTGTAGCGGAAGCTTCTTCATAACTTAGCTTTAAGGCCTCTACTAATAACACTAAGTCTGGGCAAGGCTGAATTTCGACCTTTGCGCCCATGGCAACGCGTTGAGCAAGATCATGAAACGATTGACTGGTCAGGGTTTTTGCTGTGGCCAGTACACCAATCACGCCAGTTTTTGTATTTAAAGCCGCCGGTCTTAAGCCTGGTTCTACGCCAATAAAAGGAATAGGGTAGCGTTCACGTAAGGCTTTGATACTGACAAGAGTGGCAGTATTACAGGCGACAACAATGGCTTTTACCTTACGTTGTAATAGATAGTCAGTAATTTTGAGCGAACGCTCCAGAATATATGCTTCTGTTTTCTCGCCATAGGGGGCATGTAAGGTATCCGCAAGGTAGATAAGGTTCTCATTTGGCATAAAAGAGCGGACTTGTTTAGCGATCGGTAAGCCACCAATACCAGAGTCGAATATGCCAATAGATCTTGCGTCAGCCATGATAATTTCTGTTTTATACGTCGCTGGGTGAATAAAAAGACGACGATTGTACTGTATCTATCTGCTGATGGTTGAAAATGGATTATTTGGTCAAGGCAACAAATTCACCGCGAAAGAATCCAGCGCGTTGCTGTTCGTAATGCAAAATGGAGATAACCGTTGTCCGTGCTTTACCCATACGTGAAAAATGGCGTAGAAATTTAGCCCAGTCTTGTGTTGATTCAAGTTGCGCTGTGGCGGTAAATTCACCGCTAATTGGTTTTTCATACTCCATCGTATTACGTTGTATGACGAGCGTAGACTCGATAGCAGCCTGATGTAACCGAGTATTTAATAATGACCAGGCAGACAGAATCGCCAATGTTGATGCGCTGCCGCCAAACACGGTTTCATGATAATTAATATTCGGTGTTAGAGGGGCTCTTAGCACGACTTTATCATGGCTGACATGATCAACAGAGACCTCCATGGCCGCCGATAAAGGAATGTGTTGATAAAGATATTGCTGAAGCTGTTCAGGTGTCATAAGTTTTTATATCAAAAAGTGTTTTTAAAATGATAACGTCTTCTCTGTACGTGAAAAAGTATTTACGCTATCGATGATCATCAGCGCGTTGAAAAGGTTCGCACAATAATGAAAATATCTCTGCATATACAATGGCTGTCGATTCTCGCTTTACTGTTTTTCTTTACTCTGTTCGCTGTAGACGTGTTTGCCGATGATATTCAGGATGGCATTGCTGCCTATAAACAAGGTGATTTTCAGACCGCCTATCAGGCATGGCATCAAGCTGCAGAAAACAATGTCGCTGAAGCACAGTGGATGTTAGCTATTTTGTTATTAAACGGTCAGGGCGTAAAACAAGATAAAGTCGCTGCCTATTCATGGTTAACGTTAGCTAGCGAAAAACAGCACAAACAAGCCATGATTGACCGCATGGCCATAAGAGACAGATTAAGTGCAGAAGAATTGATGAACGCTGATACCTTAACTAAGGCATTCAGAGACAAACAAATGGCAAAAACAGCCATTAATCATCATAAAGAAAAGGCTTTTCATTGGTTTGAAAAGGCAGCCAAACAGGGGGATCCTCAGGCTCAATATCAACTGGGTGAAATGTTACTGAATGGTGAAGGCGTTAAACAGGATAAAGTCGCTGCCTATTCCTGGTTTAGTCTGGCCAGTGAACAAAATCAGCCTCAGGCGATTGTGAAGCAGGCACAACTGAAAACCGAGTTAAGCCGCAGTCAGATTGAAAAAGCCAATGCCTTAATGCTGACTAATCGCGACAACCATTTGATAACGGATAAACCACCTGGTTTGCCGGATTTAGTGAATGAAGTGAATGAAGTGGATGAAAAAAATAAAGAAAATCAGATTCTTGCAGAACAATCTTCAGTTGACACTTCGTTGTTAGAAGCAAGAGAAAAACCGTCATCAGAAAAGCTTGATGAACCCGCCAAGCTTACACAAGTAAAACCAGAGACAAAACCAAAGTCAGTGATGACTACTGTCTACCGTGTACAAGTCGGGGCGTTTAGGTCAAGACAGCAGGTAGATATCGCATTAACGCAGCTAACAAAAAAATCAGCCGCTATCGTTCAGAAATATGAGACAACGATTACCGAACCTGTCGAAAATGCAGAAAAACCGGATTTTTATCGCCTCCAGCTGGGTAATTTCGCAGCAAAATCTGAAGCGACAACCTTGTGTCGGCATCTTACTGAAAACAAACAAGCCTGCTTTGTGGTGACCGCAAATAATATGCAAAAAACCACCGTTGCTAAGCAACCGTGACGTGCATGATGCTCTAAAGCTGCCAGGCAGATTTAGATTGAGTGCTTGATATGTGTTAACCGTTTTTTGCCACGGTAACTTAGGTCAGTTTACTTCGAAACACAAAATAAACCGCACCAACTAAACACAGGCCTGCCCATAGATAGTCGAGTTTAAGGGGTTCTTTCAGGTAGAACACGGAAAAGGGAATAAACACCATTAAGGTGATCACTTCCTGAAGAATTTTTAACTGGCCCACATTGAGTACGGTAAAGCCAATGCGGTTGGCGGGTACTTGTAATAAGTATTCGAATAATGCGATTCCCCAGCTTATCAATGCGGCAATAATCCAGGGTTTATTGTTGAGTTCTTTTAGGTGAGCGTACCAGGCAAACGTCATAAAAATATTGCTACAAACCAGCAAGGACACACTGACCAGTATTGGATTCATTAACTCTAACCTAAACGATAAAAACAGCCATTATTCCTGAAATAATCTTTTAAGGAGCACATATAACGCACCTGTGCCGCCATCATCTACCGTTGCACTGCAAAATGCGAGCACGATCTGACTTTGTCTTAACCAGTGATTGAGTTTGCTCTTTAGTACAGGCTTGTTATCGCGTGAGCCCCAGCCTTTACCATGGATGATACGCACGCAGCGTATTTGTTGCTGCTGGCAGAACTCTAAAAACTCGGACAGTGTTGGTTCGGCTTTGGCAATGGTCATACCGTGTAAGTCTAATTCTGCTTCAATATGCACCTTGCCATTACGCAGCTTGCCGAATAGTTTGTGCTGAATACCGGGGCCACGGTATTCGAGGTATTCCTCGTTGCCTACGGTTTCTGGAGAAAACATATCAGAGAATGGTTCACCCTGATATTCATCATCAATAATTTTTTGCCGGATAGCTTTTGCAACAGGTTTGGGTTTGTTATGAATCAGACGGTTTTGGCGGATACGGGTAGCATCGCGCATTTCTTGGCGAAATAATGCAAATTCGTCCTCATCGGTATCGTCATTTTTATTTGCCATGAGCGTGCGGCTGCCTGCGGATTTAAGTGAAAGTTGGCCACTATTGTGCCAGATGAGGCTTGTGCAAAAAATCCTTTTTGATTTACCATGCGAAACACTTGTCGGGGTGCCCGCCCGGAATAATCCGGAAAGGCTGAGATGAAACCCGTTGAACCTGAAGAGGCTAGAACCTCCGTAGGAAACAAGCAGGACACCTGTTTTACACTCGAGATCCATTTTCGATTGGTGTCTGTCTTCTTGTTCGCTTTCGCGCAACGATCTCATCTTCCCCGTCGTGGTTTTCATTTAGGGGAAGAGACGTGTCTACACAATCCAATAAAGTTATTAACATTAAAGACCGTAGCGGCATTACGACTGAGCCATTGGCGGGGAGTGAGAAGTTTTACATCAAAGGCAGCCGCGACGATTTACTGGTGCCATTCCGTCAGATTCATTTAACGGATACACCCAACGCCAATCCTGATTTTCCTGCTATTCCTAACGAACCTGTTGTTGTGTATGACACTTCGGGTTTATACACCGATCCAAAAGCGACCATTGATATCGAAAAAGGGCTGCCATTAATACGTCAAACCTGGATCGATGAGCGGGATGACACTGAACAGTTAGCCCAGTTCAGTTCAGAATATACCCGTGAGCAAGATGCTCAGGATTTTGATATTCCACTGTTTAATCACCGTCGTTTACCTCGTAAAGCAAAAGCGGGCAAAAATGTCAGCCAAATGCATTACGCACGTCAGGGCATCATTACCCCAGAAATGGAATACATTGCTATTCGTGAAAGTATGGGACGCGAAGCCTTAGCGCAGCGTGGTGAGCTGCCTGAGAATATGGAGCACTACATTACAGCCGAATTTGTACGAAAAGAAGTGGCTGAAGGTCGTGCCATTATTCCTGCCAATATCAATCATCCAGAAACCGAGCCGATGATCATTGGCCGTAATTTTCTGGTAAAAATTAATGCCAATATTGGTAACTCTGCGACCACTTCGTCGATTGAAGAAGAAGTCGAAAAAATGGTGTGGAGTACCCGCTGGGGCGGTGACACCATTATGGATTTATCTACCGGTAAACATATTCATCAGACGCGAGAATGGATCATTCGTAACTCACCTGTACCAGTAGGCACGGTGCCGATTTATCAGGCACTGGAAAAGGTGAATGGTGTTGCTGAAGACCTGAGCTGGGAAGTGTTCAGAGATACCTTGATTGAACAAGCTGAGCAGGGCGTCGATTATTTCACTATCCATGCCGGTGTTCGACTGGCGCATATTCCACTGACGGTAAACCGTACAACGGGTATTGTTTCGCGTGGTGGTTCGATTATGGCGGCATGGTGTTTGGCGCATCATGAAGAAAGCTTCCTTTATACGCATTTCGAAGATATCTGCGAAATCATGAAAGCTTATGACGTGTCATTCTCACTGGGTGATGGTTTACGTCCAGGCTCGCAGGCGGATGCCAATGATGAAGCCCAACTTGCTGAATTAAAAACCTTAGGTGAGTTGACGACCATTGCCTGGAAACATGATGTGCAAGTCATGATCGAAGGTCCGGGTCATGTGCCGATGCACAAGATCAAAGAAAATATGGATCTGCAGTTGGAATGGTGTCATGAAGCGCCGTTCTACACCTTAGGTCCATTGGTGACGGATATCGCACCTGGTTATGACCACATTACTTCCGGTATTGGTGCGGCAATGATTGGTTGGTTTGGCACCGCAATGCTCTGTTATGTCACACCCAAAGAACATTTGGGTTTGCCGAATAAAGATGATGTGAAAACCGGCATCATTACTTACAAAATTGCTGCCCATGCGGCGGACTTAGGTAAAGGTCATCCTGGTGCACAAATTCGAGATGATGCGATTTCTAAAGCCCGTTTTGAATTCCGCTGGGAAGATCAGTTTAATCTTGGTTTGGACCCTGACACCGCCCGTGAATACCATGATGAAACGTTGCCGCAACCAAAAGCGAAAGTAGCGCATTTCTGTTCAATGTGTGGACCTAAGTTCTGCTCAATGAAGATTTCGCATGATGTGAAAGCCGCCTTTGCTGAGAAATCTCAGGAATTCAAGGAAGGTGGCAGCAAAATTTATCGCCAAGTTTGATGAGCCATTATCTCATCATCGGTAGTGGCCTGATCGGACGCCTGACAGCTTGGCGTCTGATTCAGGCAGGCTATCGAGTAAGCCTGTTATCTAAAGACGATAAAACCGGCACAGACAGTGCTGGTTTCATTGCAGCATCTATGGTCGCACCGGCAACCGAAGCGGTGACATCAGAGCCTTTGGTGAAAACAATCGGGCTTCGTTCGTATTCACTTTGGCCGGAGTGGTTAAGTGAATTAGACGAACCGGTTTTTTATCAGAATCATGGCACGTTGGTGGTCGCTCATCAGGGGGATAAAGCTGAAATGGCGCGTTTTGAGCAGCGAGCGAATCATGTGCTGGAAGCAGGAGATTTTCAGCGTCTTGATAAAACCTCGCTGGCCGAACGTGAGCCAGAGCTTGCTGAGCGTTTTGAGCAAGCCCTGTTGTTTGAGCAAGAGTCCTGTATTGATAATCGTCAGCTATATAAACAGCTGACAACGTTTATTGAAACGCATGCTGAGTGGGTGAAAACCGCTGATATTGGTGAATTAAATCACATTGAAATCGAACGTTTGACACAAGCTTATTTAAAGCGCTCAGCAGATGAGTTTGATGCGGTACTGGATTGCCGTGGTAATGGCGGGAGAGCGAACTTAGCTGAATTACGCAGTGTGCGTGGTGAAGTGATAAGAGTACAGGCACCTGAGGTCGACTTTAAGCATGCCATTCGGCTGATGCATCCACGTTACCCTTTTTATCTGGCGCCACGACCAAATAATGAGTATGTACTGGGTGCGACCGTTATCGAAAGTGATGATCGTTCTCAGCTTACTGTCCGAAGTGGCCTGGAGTTAATGTCGGCCTTGTATAGCCTGCATAAAGGCTTTGCCGAAGCACGTATTCTGGAAATGGCGGCACATTGTCGACCCGGTCTTCCCGATAATCTGCCAACCATAAAACGTACTGACTGGGGCTACATCATTAATGGTTTTTATCGGCATGGTTATTTGTTTGCACCTGCTGTCGTTGATGATTTATGTCAGGTGCTGGCTGGGAATAAAGAACAGATAAAGTTTGGAGCGTTATATGACATCTAACCTTATGTTACAGGTTCAGTTGAATGGGGAACCGCTGGATATTAATCACGAGCAGACCGTATCGGAATTTGTAGATAAGCAAGATTTCAATGGCCGCTTTGTCATTGTCATTAATGATGAAATGGTAGCGAAATCACGCTGGCAGGATGTGGTCATTCAAGGGGGAGATCGCATCGATATCGTGTCTCCGATTAGTGGAGGGTGAGATGAAAGCATCCAATTGGCAAGTGTATGGGCAAACGCTTAGTAGTCGGCTCTTTATTGGGACTGCACTCTATCCTTCGCCGAAAGTGATGGTGGACGCCATCAAAGCGTCAAAGGCGGAAGTGATTACCGTGTCATTACGACGACAAACATCAGCAGATAAACAAAGCGGTGGCCAGTTCTGGCAAATGATAGAGTCGTTAAACTGCCACCTATTACCGAATACTGCAGGTTGCTACAGTGTAAAAGAAGCCGTTAACACTGCACATATGGCCAGAGAGCTATTTGATACCGACTGGGTCAAATTAGAAGTATTGGGTGACAGTTACAACTTGCAACCCGATCCGTTTGCCTTGGTTGAAGCCACTAAAATATTGATTTCTGACGGTTTTAAAGTGTTCCCTTACTGTACAGATGATTTAGTGCTGTGTCAGAAGCTTGTCGAACTCGGCTGTGAAGTCTTGATGCCTTGGGGGGCTCCTATTGGCAGTGGGCAGGGATTACTGAATCCTTATGCATTAAAAACGCTAAGGGAGCGTTTACCGAACATTACCTTATTGGTTGATGCGGGGATAGGCAAACCCTCTGATGCTGTTCAGGCCTTGGAGTTAGGTTATGACGGTATTTTACTCAATACCGCAATCGCAGAAGCACTGGAGCCAGAGAAAATGGCTTATGCTTTTGCGGATGCCATTAATGCGGGGCGTTTGGCCTATGAAGCAGGGGTGATGCCTAAACGTGATAACGCCAAACCCAGTACACCGACCTTAGATCAGCCAATCTGGCAACAACATGGATAATCCTGTTCAAAAGCCTGCCGTGCTTTTAATCGGAGGGTTGGATCCGCAAGGTTGTGCTGGTATTAGCGCTGATATCATGACGGTGCAGAATCACGGTTGTCACCCTTTGCCATTAATCACTGCGTTAACGGAGCAGAGTTCACAAGGGCTGACAGAGTTGGGTCTGGTGAGTCCATCAAAGATGATGGCGCAGTATGAAAACTGTATTAACGATTTTGATATCAAAGCGATAAAGATCGGGCTGATTCCACATATCATCACAGCACAATACATCAAAGAAATGCTGTTGGATTTTAGCGGGCCAGTCATTTTAGATCCGGTGCTTGCGAGTACCAGTGGTGGTGTGACCGTACCTGATGAGGTGAAAGCGTTCATCCGTGATGAGATTATTCCCTTAGTGACCATAGTCACACCAAACCTGCCTGAGTTGGCGGCGTTGACACGAACGAATCTCAGTGTGGAAGAAGGGGCGAAATCATTACGTCAAAAAGGTGTGTCAGCGTGTTTGATTAAAGGGGGACATGCTGAGAGTGCCTTAGCAATAGATTATTTTTCATCTGAATTAGCGGATTTTTATCTTTATAACGATAAAACGGTAAGCCAGGTTCGTGGCACAGGTTGTGTATTGGCTTCTGCATTGGCCTCACAGCTTGCCTGTGGACAAGATCTCCGTGATGCCGTTGTGCTTGCCAAGGCTTATGTGAGTCGTGGCATACGGCTTTCAGCAAAGGCTGGGCCGTATCAGGTCATCAGACATAGTCAGCAAGATATTGCCTTAGTGGATTTTCCTAAGCTTTGTTATCAGCCTGAACTGATTGGGCAGACCTTTAATTTCCCCAATTGCCCGGAATTAGGTATTTATCCGGTGGTAGATAACGCAGACTGGGTGGAAAAGCTTATTGATGAAGGTATTCATACCATCCAACTGCGGGTAAAAGATTCCGATGATGAGTCGACAAAACAGCAAATCGTATCCGCTCTAGCTTATTTAAACGATAAATCGGTACAGTTTTTTGTCAATGACCATTGGCAAACAGCCATTGAATTAGGCGCCTATGGTGTGCATCTGGGGCAGGAAGATCTGCATGATGCCAATTTAAAAACATTGGCTGAGGCAGGACTGAGATTGGGTATTTCTACGCACTCTTATTGGGAGCTTGCTCGAGCTCTTGCCGTGAATCCAAGCTATATTGCTTTGGGGCCCATTTATGAAACTACCAGTAAGCAGATGCCGTTTTCTCCTCAGGGCATAGAGCGCTTACAACAATGGGTCGATTTATTAAAAAGTCACTATCCAGTTGTGGCTATCGGCGGCATTACCCTTGAACGAGCAGAGCAACTCAAGGCCACTGGCGTCGGCTCGGTCGCGATGATTACAGCTATTACGCAAGCGAATGATTACAAAACAGTCACGCGACAATTATTGGATTTGTGGCAAGAGATCAGTTCTTACCCAGATCAGGTTTAACCTCTCCCCACTGTGGTCCGATATCCAGTTTATGCTGCTGACTGTAGCGGTATTCCTGATACTGAATAAGTTTATCGCCGCTGGACTCGGCTTGCTTATCATCAGTAAATGAGGGTGTCTCAGGAGCAACATAGTCACTGGCTGTCAGATCTTCATTTTTGAGATGTTTATTTTCATTCGACAATTGTTGGATTTGTTTAATCAGCTCCTGGTTTGTCGATTGTTGTTTATTCAATTGCTGCTGTAATGCCATGACTTCTTTTAGCAATTTGTCCGGCGAAGTTGTATCTGTACTTGCTGTATTTGTTCCTGAGCTGTTAGTGGGCGAGGCATCGGTTCCCGTTGATGTATCATTGACTGTCGGAGCTGACTCGGGCGCTGTATCTGTGGCCGCCATTGAATTATCGACATCTGGCAGAGGATCGATCAGGTTATCCGATGGGATAATATTGCCATTTTCATCGGTTTGTTTTTTTACCACGGTGGGAAGTGTGACACTTTCTTCTTCGTCACTTTCCATATCGATATCAACGGGAGGTAAGGCTGTTTCTTCCTCGTTATCTGCAGAGACAGGATCTGTAACATCTGACTCCGAAACGGCATCACCGTCTTCAATGAGCATAGGATCGGCTTCCTCAGCAGTATCATTTGAACCCATCAGAAAAAAAGCCGCTAAACCACCAATAAGCGATAAAGCTGCCAGACCAATCCCGATTTTTATCAGTAGCGATGTCGATAGGCCAAGTAATTTTGGCTTCTGTTTGCTATCGCCTTTGTCTTTACTCTCGTTATCGCGCTCTGACCTTTGCTCCGGTTCGGGACTAGGGCTTTCATCAGTCGCTTCTTCGATAATGTCGTTATTGTCTTCAGCCATGCTGTTGCATCTACCTCAACCATTTATTCCTAGTTGATATATCGGCTTTGATCATGAAATCTTTTGTTATGAAGGCAAACGATTTTCATCAAGACTGCCATCGACTTCAGGTCCACTCATTTCAGCTGGGGTCAGATCGCCTTCATCTTGCACCAGAGCGACAATGGTCCAGCCCATTTCTGGTTGCAATGATTCTGCAGCGGTAAAAAAGCGCAGACGTTTGCGGGGATTGAATGCAAACAATGGCGTGACGCGGCGACCATGTTCGCGCAAATAATCGGCAAAACTAAAGTTTTCAGTCAACTTGGTTTGTTTTATTTTGGCGCCTTTTGAAATCAGGCTAGCCATTTTGGCATAGGTAATTTCATTACCGAAGAGCACATGCGAGTCATGACTGATAGCTTTTCGCGATTTGACGATGCTGCGTTCTTTATCTTTTTCTTTATCAGTTGATAAAAAGTAAACGCGGTTACTGCCAAATTCCGATTTATAGCGCATACACGCCAGTGCATTGAGTTCGCTCTGTGGCGTTAGTGCCAGTATTTGGCCCAGTCCAATAAGATCCAGGTGACGGTCAGCATGTTCAGACACCGCATTACCATAGTAAGTATCCATGCCTTTCATACGGGCTTCTTTGACATTACTCCAGCTTCCATCGGTGAGACGGGTTCTAAAGCCATTATCGTTTAATGCCTGAGCCACCACACGGGCAACTGAATTAGCACCAACAATAAGAAAACCACTGTCATCAGGTTCGGCAACACCCAGACGTTTTGCAATAAATTTAGCGGTAGCACCTTGTACAAGAACGGTACCGATAATAATGGCAAACGATAACGGTACTAGCAGGTCGGCCTTGTCGTAACCAATGTCCTGTAAACGAAGAGCAAATAATGCAGTCACTGCTGCGGCAACAATACCGCGTGGCCCAATCCAACTGATCATCGCTTTTTCTTGCCATGTTAAGTCTGAACCAATCGAGCAGAGAAACACTTTCACTGGACGTACGACAAACTGAATAAATAAGAACAGGATGACCGCACCGAGACCAAGCTGGGTAAATGAGTCAAGGTTAAGACGTGCAGCAAGTAAGATAAATAAGCCGGAAATCAGAAAGATACTCAGATCTTCTTTAAAGTCGAGGATGTTTTCAACTTGCACGTTTTTCATATTGGCCAACCAGATACCGAGCACGGTAACGGTAAGCAAACCCGATTCTTCCGAAATTTCGTTCGATACGGCAAAGGTGCCAAAGACTAGTGCCAGAGCCGCCACATTGTGCAAGTATTCAGGTAATAAATGTCGGCGCAGTAACAGACCAAAACCATAACCTGCCGTCGCACCAATTACCAAACCCACAGCAATGGTTTTAGCGAACATATAAAGGGTATGACCAACTTCTGCATGTCCTTGAAGTTGTATGGATAAAAGCACTTCGAACACCAAAACGGCAAGAATGGCACCGAGTGGATCAATAACAATACCTTCCCAACGCAACACATTCGAGATTTTGGCATTTGGCCGAACGGTTCTCAGCATGGGGACGATAACGGTAGGACCGGTTACCACCATGATGGCACCAAATAAAATGGCCAGAGCCCAGGGGAAATCCAACAGAATATGTGTGGCAACCGCGATGGCGGACCAGGTGATGAGCACACCAAGAGTTAAAATATTACGAACAACTTTTTGTAAACCGCGTATTTCTTCAAATTTAAGTGTCAAACTTCCTTCAAACAGAATGACAGCAACGGCCAGAGACACTGTAGGGAATAGTAAGTCACCAAATAAGCCTTCAGGGTCTAACCAGCCGGTTACCGGACCAAGAATAATACCTGCGATTAATAGCAGAACGATGGCGGGTAATTTAATCCACCAGGCCAGCCACTGACATACGATGGCGATAATTCCAATAACTGACAGTGCCATGACTGCTTCTTGATTCATTCTCTTCCTTTAGCTCAATGGAGCAGTGATAAACGGTATGTAATGGTGACACTAATTAGCTTTGTCGAAAAGACTTTTACCTGACTAATTCAATTTCAGCCCGGCGATTATAGGCTCGTCCTTTTGGGGTTTTATTCGTTGCAGCGGGATCATGATCAACAAAGGAACGCAGTACGATTTTATCTGCTGGAACTTCATATTTGCTAACAAAAAAGTCACGAATGGTTTTAGCCCGTGCTTCTGATAACGGCATATTTAAGCGTTTACGACCAAAGCTGTCGGTATGACTGGTGATGATGATTTGATTCACACTGTCATCCACTTTTACATACTCAGCTACCCGTGTGAGCGCATTGATAGACGCTTTGTCCAGATTAGCTTTTTCTGATTCAAAATAAACAGTGAGTTTTCTGATTTCATCAAAGCTATCTGGATATAGATTGCTTAAACACTGTTGAAATGCGGGTAAGGAATCATTGAACTTCACCGTGGATAACTTCACCGTGGTATCGCCATTATAAGATTGAGATTGATAACGGATGATCGGGAAACGGCCATCCTGCATTTTTGCCAGTGCTTGTTGTGCTAATACTCCGTCAAAAATAAATTCGCGTTGACCGGATATGGTCGGCAAGGTGGCTAATGTGTCGTATTGCTCTGTGTTTTGCCAGGGCGCTGCAGACATTTCTAACAGTACGGTGTCTTGTTCGGCTGAAAGGCTGTCAGTGATAAATTTTAATTGTAATGCCTGACCATTACGACGATAAAAACCTGCCTGACCAAAGCTGGGTATGGTTTGCATGAGCGAACACTCAAGTGGTGACTCAATAACGTTCCAATTGGTATCTGTGACCGGAGCCTGAAACTCTTCGGCATAAACAGAACTGGTAAACAACAGCGAGGCAATAATCAATTTCAACATGATTTTAGTAACTTATTAGCGTGTGTATAGGGTAAGACGTTAAATTGTTACGGCCTTGTAAAAAACCAAGTTCCATAACAAAGGCACAGGCGACTACTTCGCCACCCAGATGTTCGATTAATTCGCAGCTTGCCCGAGCCGTTCCACCAGTAGCCAGCACATCGTCAATCACTAAAATTCTGTCACCGGCACTAATCGCGTCGATGTGGGCTTCTAATGATGCTGTGCCATACTCAAGTGCATAGTCGATACGCTGAACATCATAAGGTAATTTACCTGGCTTACGCAGAGGAATAAAGCCAACACCTAGCTCCCAGGCCGCCAGAGAACCAAAAATAAATCCTCTTGCTTCCATTCCCGCCACCGCGGTAATGGATTCTTGCTTAAACGGACGGATTAATTCTTCAATACATTCCTTGAGCAGCAGCGGGTCTTGTACCAATGGCGTAATATCCTTGAATACAATGCCTGGTGAAGGGAAGTCTGGGATGTCTCTGATTTTAGCTTTCAGCTTTTGCATAATAATCTCATTGAGCGAATTGGCGATCAGCGTCTATTATATCGGCAGTAATCGTCCGCTTTTTAATGACAAACGAATTAACTACAAAAGGAACCATTTTGACTTTATATTCCCGACTGTTTTTTTCTGTTTTTATTTTATCGACATCTCTGCTGCTTAGTTCTTGTTTTAGCTGGGGCGGCGGTGACAAAGAAGTGGATATGACACCACGTTATTATGTGTTGGACGTTGAACGGCCTGATGTGGCTGCTGACTTTCCTAACAATCGTGTATTGCGACTTAATCCGGTACGTGTTGTCCCACATTTTAAAAGTAAAACTCTGATCTTCCGTGTTGGAGAAAATGAATATAAGGCCGTTGATCCCCATCAGTTTCTGGTGGATCCGGAAGTGATGTTTACCAATATTCTTAAACGCTGGTTACAGAAGAGCGGTCAATTCAGCAAAGTGGTCACTGATGACTCTGTGCCTGCTGATTTCACTATGGACGCTGCAGTAACGGCTTTTTATGGTGAAAAACGGCCGGCTTATTCACCTCAATCTGTTATTGAGATGCAATTTTTCATGACAGCAGCGGATAACCCTGAGAAATTATTGTTTCAAACAGGCTTACGTGTTGATGTGGATATCGAACAAGCGACACCGAGCAATGTTGTTACAGGCTGGAAACAGGGAACTGAAGAACTTCTAACGACTTTAGAGCAGGATTTAAGCGCATATTTTTCAAAAGTAGATGCTAGGTAGCATCTTGAGTTTAGCGTGCAGGATATGGGCTTTAGTGGTAGGATAACAGGTTTGGTGGTTTAGACGCAGTGGCCCTGCATTTGGGGTAAATGTCTGTTTCCGGTAGTGCCTGTGCAAGTTGCTGAAATTTGTGAAGTTATATCTGGAATTCTTTCGGCTGGTTTCGTCTTCTGAGACTGGTTGATAAACCATGTATGTAGAACTGACTACGCTACACCCTTGTTTACTGAAATTTCGTGAGCAGGCTGGTATGTAGTCTTATGCTTTATTTGGACGGTCAATAAATGAGTGAAATTGCCTTAGAACTGGATTCGATAGGTATCGAAACCGAGATGAAGCAGTCGTACCTCGATTACGCTATGAGCGTTATCGTGGGACGGGCGCTACCTGATGTTCGTGATGGTTTAAAACCTGTACATCGTCGTGTTCTGTATGCGATGAGAGAACTGGGTAATAGCTGGAACAGCCCATATAAAAAGTCTGCTCGTATCGTCGGTGATGTTATTGGTAAATATCACCCTCATGGTGATACTGCCGTATATGACACGATGGTACGTATGGCTCAGCCGTTCTCTATGCGTTATATGCTGGTTGACGGTCAGGGTAACTTTGGTTCGGTTGATGGTGATCCGCCTGCTGCGATGCGTTACACCGAAGTACGCATGGCTAAAATCGCTCATGAAATGTTGGCCGATCTTGAAAAAGAAACGGTAGATTTTGTCCCTAACTATGATGAGTCAGAATCTGAACCTGCGGTATTACCAACAAAAATCCCTGCTTTATTAGTCAATGGCTCATCAGGTATTGCGGTGGGTATGGCGACCAATATCCCGCCACATAACCTCACTGAAATCCTTAATGCCTGCATCGCAATTATTGATAATCCTGATGTCACTACACATGAATTAATGGAATATGTGCCAGGACCTGATTTCCCGACATCTGGCATTATTAATGGTGCTCGTGGTATCGCTGAAGCCTATCAAACAGGCCGTGGCCGTGTTCACATCCGCGCCCGCGCCGACATCGAAACGAATGAAGCCACTGGTCAGCAGAGTATTGTTGTTAAAGAACTGCCGTATCAGGTCAATAAAGCACGCTTGTTAGAAAAAATTGCCGAGCTTGTTAAAGATAAAAAAATAGAAGGTATTTCTGCCTTACGTGATGAGTCGGATAAAGACGGTATGCGTATGGTGATTGTACTGAAGCGCGGTGAAGTACCTGAAGTTGTACTGAATAATTTGTATCAGCAAACGCAGATGCAAACGGTATTTGGTATCAACATGGTGGCGATTGTTGATGGTCAGCCGCGTACGCTAAATCTGAAAGAAATTTTAGATGCCTTTATTCGCCATCGTAGAGAGGTCGTAACACGTCGTTCGATTTATGATCTAAGAAAAGCACGTGAACGTGCTCATGTATTAGAAGGTTTAGCGACAGCCTTAGCCAATATTGATGAAGTTATCGAACTGATTAAAGCTTCTCCAAACCCTGCTGAAGCGAAAGAAGCTTTAGTGTCTAAGGGGTGGGCATCAGGCATGATTCTGGAAATGCTGGGTGCGGCAGGCGCAGCGGCATCTCGTCCGGAAGACTTAGCAGATGAATTTGGCTTAGTTGATAATCTTTATTATCTGTCTCCGGTGCAGGCACAAGCTATTCTTGATATGCGTTTGCATCGTCTGACAGGTCTGGAACAAGACAAAATTCTGCAAGAGTACCGTGAAGTTCTGGATGTGATTGCTGAATTATTAGCGATTTTGAGCGACCCAGATAATTTGATGGCGGTGATTCGTGAAGAGTTAGTGGCGATCAATGCTGAATACGGTGATGAGCGTCGTACAGAAATTCTGGCAAATCATCTTGATTTGACGCTGGAAGATTTGATTACCGAAGAAGAAATGGTGGTGACGTTGTCACATGCCGGCTATGCCAAAACACAGCAGCTTGATACCTATCAGGCACAAAAACGTGGTGGTAAAGGTAAAGCGGCGACAGCGATGAAAGATGAAGACTTTATCGAACATCTGTTTATTGCTAACACACACGATACACTTTTATGTTTCTCTAGCGCCGGTAAGGTCTACTGGAAAAAAGTGTATGAACTACCTCAGGGTAGCCGTGCCTCGCGAGGCAAACCTATCATTAATCTATTGCCATTAGAAGAAGGTGAAAAAATTAATGCGGTATTGCCGATTCGTGAATTTGAAGCCGATAAGTTCATCTTTATGGCAACGGCCTCTGGTACGGTCAAGAAAACGCCATTAGTTGATTACTCCCGTCCTCGGGCTAACGGTATTATTGCGGTTGACCTGAAAGAAGGCGACCAGCTAATTGATGTGGCGGTTACCGATGGTCATTCTGATGTCATGTTATTCAGCAATACCGGTAAAGTTATCCGTTTTGCTGAAACAGATGTTCGCTCCATGGGGCGTGTTTCGCGTGGTGTCCGCGGTATGCGCATAGCGGAAGATGAGAAAATTATTTCTCTGATTATTGCTGAAGAAGAGGGCGCTATCTTAACAGCGACAGAGTTTGGTTACGGTAAACGTACTAATCTTGCTGAATACCGTGTTCAGGGTCGTGGTGGACAAGGCATTATCTCAATTCAAACGTCGGCGCGTAACGGTAACGTTGTGGGCGCGGTGCAAGTATGTGATGAGAATCAGATTATGCTGATTACCAACGGTGGCACGCTAGTGAGAACTCCGGTTAAGGATGTTTCTTTGGTTGGCCGTAACACACAGGGTGTCAGATTAATTAATCTCAGTAATGGTGAGAAACTCGTTGGTCTTGAACGTGTTATCGAAGATGAAGACGAAGATGTCGATTTAGCGATCGACAATGCTGATGATACTGACGAAACGATAGAAGAATAAATTTGAGAGCGTATAACTTTAGTGCTGGTCCTGCGATGTTGCCTGATGCTGTCATGCAAAAAGCACAGCAGGAAATGCTTGATTGGAATGGGACCGGTATGTCGGTGATGGAAATGAGCCATCGCGGGCCGGAATATACAAAAATCGCTGAAAAAGCAGAAGCCGATCTGCGTGAATTAATGGGTATTTCTGATGATTATGCCGTGCTGTTTTTACAGGGCGGTGCTTCACTTCAATTCCCTATGATTCCGATGAATTTGCTCCGCGGCAAAAAAACGGCTGATTATCTCAATACCGGCGCTTGGTCTACAAAAGCCATAGCGGAAGCTAAACAATTTTGTCAGGTGAATATTGTTACAGACTCTACGGCAAACCATTTCACTACGATTGCTGACCCTGAACAATGGTCATTATCAAACGATGCTGCTTATGTGCATTACACGCCCAATGAAACCATTCATGGCCTAGAGTTTGCTGACATCCCGGATGTAGGTGATATTCCACTTGTAGCCGATTTATCCTCGACGATTTTGTCTCGTCCGATTGATGTATCTAAATTCGGCATGATTTACGCCGGTGCTCAGAAAAATATCGGTCCTGCAGGCTTATGTATCGTCATTATCCGTAAGGACTTACTAGGTGATGTATTGCCGGGTACACCGACCATGCTGAACTATAAAACCCATGCCGATAATGGATCGATGTTTAATACACCTGCCACCTATAGTTGGTATCTGGCTGGCTTGGTCTTTGACTGGCTAAAACAACAAGGTGGGTTAGAGGCCATGGCAGAGTTAAATCAACGCAAAGCAGCCAAGCTTTATGCCGCCATTGATGGCAGTGATTTTTATAGTAATCCGGTTGATATTCGTTATCGTTCTTGGATGAATGTACCGTTTACGCTGGCTGATGATAAGCTTGATAAACAATTCCTTCAGCAAGCTGCTGAACAGAATTTATTAACACTCAAAGGCCATCGTGATTTAGGTGGCATGCGAGCCAGCATTTATAATGCGATGCCAGAAGATGGTGTTGATGCACTTATCAATTTTATGAATGAGTTTGAGCGTAAAAACGGGTAACTGCTGCCAATGAATGAAAAAGAAGCCTTAGCCAATATTCGTCAAAAAATTGATGATATCGATTTAAAAATTCAACAACTGTTGAATGACAGAGCCGCGATGGCGCAAGAAGTGGCTCGAATAAAAATGGATAGTGGTGAGCAGGCTGACTTTTATCGTCCTGAGCGTGAAGCGATGGTGCTCAGAACAGTGATGGAGCGAAATCAAGGGCCTCTGGCATCTGCAGAAGTGGCACGATTATTTCGTGAAATTATGTCCGCCTGTCTGGCTGCAGAAAAACCTTTGCAGGTTGCGTATCTCGGTCCGGAAGGCTCTTTTACTCAAGCGGCAGCACAAAAGCAGTTTGGTGGTAGTGTTGAGCTACATCCGATGACTACGATTGCTGATGTTTTCCATGCCGTTGAGACATCACATGCTTGTTACGGTGTTGTTCCTGTAGAAAACTCAACGGAAGGTATGGTTTCGCATACCTTAGATCGGTTTATCTCGTCGCCTTTGAAAATTAATGGTGAGGTGACCCTTCGTATTCATCATTATTTGTTAAGTAAAGAGAAAAACCTGGAAGATATCAGCAAAGTCTATGCACATCCACAAGCCATAGCGCAGTGCCGACAATGGTTGATGGAACAGCTTCCGCAAGCGGAATTGGTTCCGCTTAACAGTAATTCCGAAGCCGCTAAACGTGTCGCAGCAGAACCTCAAAACAGTGCAGCCATTGCGGCCAATCGGGCAGCTGATATTTATGGCTTATCCATCTTAGCCAGGAATATTGAAGATGAAGTGGATAACACTACGCGCTTTTTAGTGATTGGCACACAAAATGTTGGCCCATCTGGTGTGGACAAAACCGCGTTATTGGTTGCAACAAAAAACAAACCTGGTGCTTTACAAACCTTGTTAAAACCGCTGGCTGATAACAGTATCAGTATGACCAGAATTGAGTCCAGACCATCCAGAAAGGGGATTTGGGAATATGTGTTTTTTATCGATATTGAAGGGCACATTCACGAACCGGCTGTCGCATCTGCACTCTCTCTATTAGAAAACGAGTCTTCTATGTTTCGTATATTAGGTTCTTATCCAAAGGCAGTTTTATGAGTAAAGAACTCATTTTGGCGAATCCACGAGGTTTTTGTGCGGGTGTTGATCGTGCTATCGATATTGTTGAACGTGCACTGGAATTGTTTGGTGCGCCCGTTTATGTACGCCATGAGGTAGTTCACAATCGCTTTGTTGTTGACGGACTACGAGATAAAGGCGCTATTTTCGTTGAAGAAGTTGACGAAGTACCTGATGGAAATACGCTGATTTTCAGTGCACATGGTGTATCTAAAAAAGTTCAGAGCGAAGGCCGCAAAAGAGACTTAAAAGTATTCGATGCCACTTGTCCATTAGTGACTAAAGTACATATGGAAGTCTCTCGCTATGAGAAACAGAATATGGAATGTATTCTGATTGGGCATGCCGGACATCCAGAAGTGGAAGGCACAATGGGGCAATATACTTCGACAGAAGGTGGAATGTATTTAGTCGAATCTCCAGAAGATGTCGCTAAACTCAAAGTGAAAAATCCACAGCGATTGGCCTTTGTTACCCAAACAACCCTTTCTGTTGATGACACATCCGTGGTAATTGATGCATTACGTGAGCATTTTCCCGACATTATTGGCCCAAGCAAAGATGATATTTGTTATGCCACCCAAAACAGACAGGATGCTGTAAAAAAACTGGCGAATGAATGTGACCTGGTATTAGTAGTAGGCTCCGTGAATAGTTCTAACTCCAATCGCTTGCGTGAATTATCAGAGAAATTGGGGACGCCAGCATATTTAATAGACAATGCAGAGCAAATAGATCCACAATGGCTTGAAAACAAAAATCGAATTGGTCTGACTGCTGGTGCTTCAGCACCAGAGATATTAGTCAATCAAGTCGTTGAAAAACTACGTGACTTAGGTGTTGATTCGTCATACGAAGATGACGGTTTAAAAGAGAACATTGAGTTCTCATTACCCAGAGAACTAAAGATTGATACATCAAGTCTGAAAAAATAAAACAAGGCTGACCATGTCGTTTTTGCCCGTATTTCTTTGGACAGACATTTTAATCTTCTTGCTCCTCACAATAATTGTGGCAGCAGTCATCTATATAAGAAGACGTCCTCATCTGTCTGCGCCTTGGAAATCAGTAATAATGCGAAAACGGGGTATGATCTCCGTGATGATTCTGTCCTGCTACGTGGTTATCGGACTACTGGATTCTTTGCATTATCGCCCCGCCATGGAATCTACAGAACCTTCACAACAAACATACTATTCCTCAGAAGTGTTGAGTGTATTTGATTGGTTGGTTTTACCACTTAAACAGCAAATGGAAAAAACCTATTCCGCGCCGTTTTCAGATCGACTGTTTGTTAAAGAAATACAGACAATGAATGACGGCTCGCTTAAATATGATTACCCAAAACTGAAATACGGCGCAGCACATCTTGCTCAAGCAGGGGATAAAAAAGCAGATATTTACCAAACGGTTTTAAAAGCCAGTCTGCTGAGCTTGTTGTTACTGTTTCTGATGTATATTTGTCATGTGGCTGTTGCCTCGCGAGCTAAGCCGAATCAGTTCCCTCGCCAGTTTAAACGTATCTTTCTTAATCAATCTCACTATCCACTCTATACTTTCTATTTCACTGCTTTTTGTCTTCTTTTTGTTGTCCTCAATCTCGCTTTCCTCAGTCAAAATTATCACGTATTCGGCACCGATAAGGTGGGGCAGGATGTGTTATATCAATCCCTGAAAAGTGTTCGTACAGGTTTAGTGATTGGTACCTTAACCACCCTGGTTATGCTGCCGATGGCGATTATGTTGGGTATTGCGGCAGGTTATTTTAGAGGCTGGATAGACGATGTTATTCAGTATATCTATACAACCTTAAATTCGATCCCCGGTGTTTTGTTGATTGCTGCAGCCGTTTTGATTCTGCAGGTTTACATGAATAATCATCCTGAGAATTTTAAAACGATTGCTGAGCGTGCAGATATCAGGCTTTTGTTTTTATGTATTATTTTGGGGATGACCAGTTGGACGGGGTTATGTCGAATTCTGAGGGCTGAAACCCTGAAGTTACGGGAAGCGGAATATGTGATGGCTTCACGTGCGTTGGGTGCAGGCAGTTTTAGTATTTTACATAAACATATTCTGCCTAATCTGATGCATTTGGTACTTATTGCGGTTGTACTCGACTTTAGTGGTTTGGTTCTGGCCGAAGCGGTGTTGTCCTATGTCGGTGTTGGTGTGGATCCTTCGATGATTAGCTGGGGCAATATGATCAATAGTGCACGGCTTGAAATGGCTCGGGAACCCGTGGTTTGGTGGTCTTTAACTGCAGCGTTCATTTCTATGTTTGTGCTGGTTCTGGCAGCTAATTTATTCGCTGATGTTGTTCGTGATGCCTTCGATCCCAGAATGCAGGAGGCAAGATGAGCACGCTATTGGAAGTGAGAGGTTTAAGAACCTGGTTTGGTGATAATAGCGAGCCCTACCGAGCGGTAGATGGGATCGACTTCTGTATTGAAAAAGGCCAGACCTTTGCCTTGCTAGGTGAGTCTGGTTGTGGAAAATCGATGACAGCCTTATCACTTTTAAGGCTGAACCCATACCCAGCAAGTCATATTGTTTCAGGCGAAGTCAGGTTAGCCGGAGAGGAAATTCTGTCTTTATCTGAAGCAGAAATGGAAAAAATTCGTGGCCGTCGGGTTGCTATGATATTTCAGGAACCGCAGAGTTCATTAAATCCGGTGCTGACAGTGGGACAACAGATTGCTGAGGTGTTTCAATGGCACTTCAAGCTGGATAAAAAAGCGATCTACACGCGAACACTCGAATTACTTCACGCTGTCGGTATTCCTGATCCTACTGAACGAATAAATGCTTATCCCCATCAACTATCAGGCGGTATGAAACAACGCGTGATGATTGCCATGGCCTTGGCAGGCGAACCTGAATTACTGATTGCTGATGAGCCGACTACCGCCTTGGATGTCACCATTCAGGCGCAAATTCTCGACTTGTTAAAAGAGATTCAACAAAAGACGGGAATGGCTATTTTATTAATCACCCATGACCTGGGGGTTGTTGCACAAATGGCGGATCATGTCGCGGTAATGTATGCCGGACAGATTGTTGAGTCGGCCAGCCGAGAGCAATTTTTTAATAATACCCAACATCCGTATACACAGAAACTGTTTGAGGCTTTACCTTCTGAACAGAAACGTCAAGAAAAGCTGACAGTTATAAAAGGCAGTGTGCCAGCATTGAATCGACAGTTTAAAGCTTGTCGCTTTGCTGAGCGTTGTGACTTAGCCTGGCAGCATTGTGAAGACGCTGAACCTCGCTGGATTAACAATAACGATCACGGTGTACGTTGTCATTTGTATGATCCAGATATTGATGCTGAGCATATTCAATCTCAAAAGCAGGTATTTAGCTCGCGATTATCTGAAGTTGTTCCAGCGAAAAATGCTATTTTGCAGGTCAGTCAATTAAAAGTGCACTTTCCTATCAAAAAAGGGCTTTTTCAACGCACGATAGGATCGGTTAAGGCTGTTGACGATATTACTTTGGAGCTGCGTTCAGCTGAGACACTTGCTCTGGTGGGCGAATCAGGCTGCGGTAAAACAACGGTGGGTAAAGGGATTTTACAGCTTGTCCCAGTGACTTCAGGTAACGTTATTTTTGAGGGACAAAAACTGAATCGCTTATCGAATCGCGCTTTACGTTCAGTTCGTGCATCCATGCAAATTATTTTTCAGGATCCCTTTGCTTCGATGAATCCGCGAATGACTATTAGTCATGTCATTAGAGAAGGGATGCTGACTTCGAAGATGAAAGACTCAGCCAGCCAAGAGGCAAAAGTGGATGAATTATTAACGCGGGTAGGTTTACGCGCAGATATAAAACATCGCTATCCACACGAATTTTCCGGTGGACAACGCCAGCGTATTTGTATTGCCCGGGCATTGGCTGCTGAGCCTGATTTAATTATTTGTGATGAACCCACCAGTGCCTTAGATGTATCTGTACAGGCGCAGATTTTAAATTTACTGCGTGATATTCAACATGAGTTCGGCCTATCTTTCTTATTTATCACTCACAATATTAGTGTGGTCGACTATTTAGCTCATCGTGTTGCGGTTATGTACTTGGGGCGAATTGTTGAGCAGGGTACTCGTGAGGAAGTGTTAAATAGCCCAAAACATCCCTACACCCAAGCACTGCTTGCCGCAGTACCTAAAATTGCGGCAGACACTCATCTGAGTAAACAAAAACTGGAAGGTGAACTTCCTTCACCAGCCAATCCACCAAAAGGCTGCCACTTTCATCAACGCTGTCCACATGTGATGCCCGTGTGTTTAGAGCAATACCCTGACACGACATTACTGAGTCCAACACATAATGTGAAATGTTTTTTATTTGAGGAAAATTATGGATCAACAAACACAAACTGAACTGGAAGCAGCCGCATTCAGACGTTTACTTGAACATTTACGAGAAAATACTGATGTTCAGAATATTGATTTAATGAATTTGGCAGGCTTCTGTCGTAACTGTTTATCAAAATGGTATTTAGCTGCAGCTGAAGAAAAACAAATCGAAATGGATTACGAGCAAGCACGTGAGTATGTCTATGGAATGCCTTACAGTGAATGGAAGGACAAGTATCAGACAGGACCAAAACAGTAAGTATTTAAACCCTGTGAGCTCATCTAGATTCTGAATCAGACAGAGCTCGCAGCTTTTCTGCTAATGCTTTTGTATCCGTTTGATGTTCTTCTGTCGGATGAATAGTGGCAATGGTATTAATCGTCTGACGAATCTGCTGTAAATAATTACGGCAGCAGCTACAGATAACCAAATGTAAAAACAAACCGATACGTTTTCTCAAAGGCAGATCTCCTTCAAGATAGTTGCTGGCTTCTTCTGCTACATCTTTACATTGAAACATCTGCTTATAGTCCTCGGTACTCTTCAATTTTGTGATGCAATGTAGTCCGTGCCCGGTGTAAAAGCACTCTAGCATTAGACGAACTAATATCAAGAATGTTACAAATTTCTGACATGTCTAGTCCTTCCATATCATACATAGTTAACATAGCGCGCTGATTGGCGGGTAACTGGCGGAAGCTTGTTTCGATAATAATTCGTAGTTGTTCATTTTCTAACAAAGCGTCTGGCGTGTCTTCATCCCAGGGTAGGACGTCATCTAAGCGATGTCCACGTTCATCAAATTTGTCGTGTGAAACAGACTCCCAGCCGTCATCAAGCGAAACTTGACGTTGCTCGCGTTTAAAGCGGGTCTTAGCGCCGTTGCTGGTGATTTGTAATAACCAGGTTTTCAGGCTTGAGCGACCCTCAAAGTTAGGTAATGCTTTGATAGCAGATAACCAGGCATCCTGAACAATTTCATCAGCAAATGCTTCTCCAACAATAGCTCTTGCTACGGTTAACATCAGCCCGTGGTATTGAGATACGACATAGTCAAACGCTTTCGCATCGCCATTGATAAGTTGTTTAATTAAGCTTTGCTCATCGGCGGGACTCAGCTTCACTTTTTTTTTCATTTTGTTTGTAACAATCCTTTGTGAGGCTCGTCTACTATGCAAGACGGGATGAAAGCCCGTTGGAATTTTAACAACAATAGAAGGAAGTAATCATCATGGCAACATTAAATAAATCATCAATCGCTATTGCATCATTTGCAGCAGGTTTAGCGATGGCACCATCAATGGCCAGTGCAGGTAATAACCCATTTGCGTCGACGGAATTGTCGAGTGGCTATATGCAGCTTGCTGAACACCATGCTGAAGAAGGTAAATGTGGTGAAGCGAAATGTGGTGCTGAGAAAAAAGCTGAAGAAGCTAAATGCGGCGCTGAGAAAAAAGCTGAAGAAGGTAAATGTGGTGCAGAGAAAAAAGCCGAAGAAGCGAAATGTGGCGCTGAGAAAAAAGCCCATGAAGCAAGCTGTGGTGGTAATAAATAAAGTACGCTGAAAGGTCAAATAAGGGCTCATTGAGCCCTTATTTTCTTTAGGAGAACCTCATGTTTTGTCGTCTTTATCAAACACTCTTTTATCAGTTGAATAAAACCCGTGCTTTGGACTTTATTGCACCCGTTTTGTTGCGACTATATCTAGCGCCTGTTTTTTGGGTAGCTGCCAACAACAAATGGAATCCGTTTGATGCTGATAGCTCTCTGAATAATACGATTGCCTGGTTTGCTAACCCGGACTGGGGGTTGGGTTTACCTTTTCCAGAGGTCATGGCGTATCTAGCTTGGGGGGCTGAATATTTTGGTGCCATTTTTCTGGTTCTAGGTCTGGGAGTCCGCTTAGTGTCTATTCCGCTAATGATTACGATGATCGTCGCTATGGTCACTGTCCACTGGAAAAATGGCTGGCAAGCAATTCACGACACAATGAGTCCTTTTGCTTCTGCTGATGTCAATGAAGCTATAGAGCGCTTACACAAGGCAAAAGAAATTTTGCAGGAATATGGTCATTATGACTGGTTAACGCAACATGGTAATTTCGTTGTACTGAATAATGGCATTGAGTTTGCGGCAACCTATTTTCTCATGTTGCTCGTTCTATTTTTTATCGGTGCAGGAAACTATTTGAGTGTCGATTACTGGCTGAACAGACGTTGTCAGCAAAGTGGGGAGGGTAAGTAAATGTTTTATAAAAAACAAAAATCTTGGGAAATAGCCGAATCTGAAGTCACCGATTATGAGGTCTATCAAAACCGTCGACAGTTTCTTGGTACAACTCTGGCGGTGGGTTTGGCTGGTGCACTGCCAACAATGGCATTAGCCGATGTGACTGAACAACCGAAGCCCTTCGTTGACGTGAGTAAAAGTCCATTTTCCACCGATGAAGAAAAAACCGATTTTGAGTCCATCACCACCTATAATAATTTTTATGAATTTGGTACATCAAAGCAGGACCCTGCAATCAACGCCACCGCTTTTCCAGATAGCTCTCAACCCTGGAAAGTAGTCATTGATGGTGAATGTGATAAACCCGGCACATACGATTATGAGGACCTGATAAAACCGTTCACGTTAGAAGAACGTATCTACCGAATGCGTTGTGTTGAAGGCTGGTCAATGGTTATTCCATGGATTGGTTTCCCACTGGCAGACTTATTAAAAAAAGCTCAGCCAAACTCCAATGCGAAGTTTGTTGAATTCACTACCTTGTATGACCCTAAACAAATGCCTGGGCAACGGCGTGCTGTGCTTGACTGGCCTTATGTTGAAGGTTTGCGTATTGATGAAGCGATGAATCCTTTGACTTTACTTTCCGTTGGTCTCTATGGCAAAGAGTTATTGGGTCAAAATGGGGCGCCAATACGACTCGTTGTGCCATGGAAATATGGCTTTAAAGGCATAAAGTCAATTGTGCGTATTCGCTTTGTTGAAGAGATGCCTCAGACCGCATGGATGAAAGCTAACGCCAGAGAGTATGGTTTTTATTCGAATGTTAATCCTGATGTCGATCACCCTCGCTGGAGTCAGGCAAAAGAGCGTCGCATAGGGGAGTTTCTGAAACGTAAAACTTTAATGTTTAACGGCTATGGTGAACAGGTGGCAGACTTATATGCAGGCATGGATCTTAAACGTTATTTCTGAACAACGATTGTCAGCAAAGACCAAAGCAAATGTCGTAAAGACGTTGTTGTTTATTGTTTGTCTGCTGCCTCTCATTTATCTTGTCTGGGGACTTTTGACGGATAACCTCGGAGCAAATCCTGTGGAAACCTTAACCAGAAGTTCTGGTTTATGGGCCTTACGTTTTTTATTAATTACTCTGTTGGTGTCGCCTATTCGTTGGTATACCGGCTTAACTGCGATTGTAAAATATCGGCGTATGCTGGGCTTGTATGCATTTTTTTATGCCAGCGTGCATATGCTGTTATATCTCGGCTTGGATCAGCTATTTGATATTCAGGATATCTGGAAGGATATCCTTAAAAGGCCTTTCATTACCGTAGGGTTTATCAGCTTTATACTTTTGTTGCCTCTGGTGATGACATCAACCAACAAAATGATGAAACGACTTGGTGGCAAGCGTTGGAAACGGTTACATCGCTTGACCTATGTAATAGCGACTTTATCCTGCGTGCATTTTCTTATGTTGGTGAAAGCGGATATCCGTGAACCGATCATTTATATGATTCTTCTATCATTTCTCTTCTCCATCAGATTATTTCATTCATTGAATAAAAAAAAGCTGGTCAGCCGCTGAATTTTTTCGCAAACTGCTAAGCAACACCGTGAAGTCGTGGTGTGAACTAACCATAAGTCAGTAAACAAGTTTCTGTTTAAATTCTGTGTCAAGTGGCATTGTATATAGTGGTTTGAGTCATGAATTCAAACAAAAACTGTTACAATGTTCCGCTGTTATTCATCGCGTTATGATTTGAGAAGGTATTTATGACTGATTTTGTCGATCACGATCCACAGGAAACTCAAGAATGGCTTGATGCCCTTGAGTCTGTAATTGAGGCCGGTGGTGAGGAAAAAGCGCACTTTATCATTGAGAAGCTCATTGATATGGCTCGTCGCACCGGGATCAATCTCCCGTATAGCGCTAACACTGCATACGTCAACACCATCCCTGTTGATCAGCAAGAACGCATCCCTGGTGACCAGGCGATGGAACACAAGCTGAGATCTTATATTCGCTGGAATGCTATGGCGATGGTAGTGAAAGCTAATATGAAACCCGGCTCTGTCGGTGGTCATATTGCTAGCTTTTCATCAGCAGCCACCCTTTACGATGTGGGCTTTAACCACTTCTTTAAAGGTGATGAATATGGCAACGGTGCAGATATGGTTTTTGTTCAAGGCCACTCATCACCTGGTATCTATGCTCGTTCATTCCTTGAAGGCAGACTGACCGAAGAACAATTAGAAAATTTCCGTTTCGAAGTAAACGGTAAAGGTCTGTCCTCATACCCACATCCATGGTTGATGCCTGATTATTGGCAGTTCCCAACCGTGTCAATGGGCTTAGGCCCCATCCTCGCCATCTATCAAGCACGCTTCATGAAATATATGCAGCATCGCGATATCGTTAAAACAGAAGGCCGTCATGTCTGGGCTTATCTGGGCGATGGTGAAATGGATGAGCCGGAATCACTAGGTGCGATCACTCTTGCGGGTCGTGAGAAGCTGGATAACCTTATCTATGTAGTTAACTGTAACTTACAGCGTCTGGATGGTCCTGTTCGCGGTAACGGTAAAATCATACAAGAATTAGAAGCCTTATTCCGTGGCGCTGGCTGGAATGTCATTAAAGTCTTATGGGGTAGTGGCTGGGATCAGTTACTAGCTCGTGACACCAATGGCCTGCTACTGAAACGTATGGAAGAAGTGGTTGATGGTGAATACCAGAACTATAAAGCGAAAGATGGTGCTTATGTTCGTAAACACTTCTTTGGCAAATATCCTGAATTGTTAGAAATGGTTTCTGACATGACGGATGAGGATATCTGGCATTTGAGTCGTGGTGGTCATGATCCAAGAAAGATCTACGCTGCATATAAACGAGCTGTAGACCATGTAGGACAACCGACAGTTATCCTTGCTAAAACCGTAAAAGGTTACGGTATGGGTGAAGCCGGTGAAGGCCAAAACACCACGCACCAACAGAAGAAACTGGAAATCGAACAAATGAAACGATTCCGTGATCGTTTCAATATTCCTTTAACCGATGAAGAAGTGGATAAAGTCCCATTCATCAAGCTTAAAGATGACAGCCCAGAGAAGAAATATTTACTGGAACGTCGTAAAGAGTTGGGTGGTTTCTTACCAAAACGTAATAACAGTGCACCTGCACTGAAAATTCCTGAATTAAAGCTGTTTGATGCCGTACTGAAATCAAGCGGTGATCGTGAACTTTCTACCACAATGGCGTTTGTTCGCGTCTTAACAGCACTGATTCGTGATAAACAGATCGGTAAGAATATTGTGCCAATCGTGCCAGACGAAGCCCGTACCTTCGGTATGGAAGGTCTGTTCCGTAGTGTCGGTATTTATTCCTCTTCTGGTCAACGTTATGAGCCTGAAGATTCAGGTAAAGTCATGTGGTACCGTGAAGATACCAAAGGTCAGATTCTGGAAGAAGGCATCAATGAAGCGGGTTCAATGGCTGAATGGGTTTCTGCTGCAACGGCTTACAGTAACTACAACGTTAATATGGTGCCGTTCTATATCTACTACTCGATGTTTGGTTATCAGCGTGTAGGTGATTTATGGTGGTTAGCGGGTGATATTCAAGCTAAAGGTTTCCTCATCGGGGGGACTGCAGGTCGTACGACCCTCAATGGTGAAGGTTTACAACACCAGGATGGTCACAACCTGTTGATGGCAAATGCCATTCCAAACTGCATCAGTTATGACCCAACCTATGCCTACGAAATGGCGGTTATCGTTCATGATGGTATGAAACGTATGTATGAGAAGCAGGAAAATGTCTTCTATTACATCACTGCGATGAATGAAAATTACAAACATCCTGATATGCCTGAAGGTGTCGAAGAGGGCATTATCAAAGGTCTGTATAAATTAAAAACGGGCGGTAAACACAAACTTAAAGCACAGCTTATGGGCAGTGGTACGATTCTACGTGAAGTGGAAGCGGCTGCGGAGTTGCTGGAAAAAGACTGGAAAGTCTCTGCTGATGTGTGGAGCGCGACCAGCATGAATGAATTGGTTCGTGATGGACAAGAGGTTGAACGTCACAATCGCCTCAACCCAACCGCACCGAAGAAACGCAGCTATATTTCTGAATGCTTAGATGATGCAGCTGGTGTTGTGGTTGCAGCAACAGACTATGTACGTTTATATGCAGAACAAATTCGTCCATGGGTTAAAGCGAGCTATACCGTATTAGGTACAGATGGTTTTGGCCGTAGTGATACACGTGAAGCATTGCGTAGCTTCTTTGAAGTTGACCGCTATCATGTAGTGGTTGCAACTCTGCATGCATTAGCCGATGAAGGTCAGATCAAATACGATGTGGTTGCTGATGCAATCAAGAAGTATGAGATTAATGCTGATGCAATCAACCCAGTTAAGGCATAAATAATGGCAGAATTAATTGAGTTAAAAGTTCCTGATATTGGTGACTTTGAGGCAGTCGAAATCATTGAAGTGCTTGTTGCTGTTGGCGATAGCATCGATGAAAACCAAGAAGTCATTACTGTTGAGTCTGATAAAGCGATGATGGAAATTCCAGCATCGCAAGCAGGCGTCATCAAAGAAATGAAAGTAGCCGTTGGTGATAAGGTGAGCGAAGGCACAGTTATCGCTATGCTTGAAGTGGCCGAAGGTGCTGGTGCTTCATCTGCAGAAGAAGCTAAACCCGAAGAAAAAACAGAAAAGCCAGCTGCTGCACCTACTGAAAATCCGCAGCCGAAACCGGAAGCGAAGGTTGAAGCAAGTCCTGCAGCCAATACGCCTCCAGCGGAAGCTATTCCTTATGCACCTGACAATAAATCGGGCATTCGCCGTGCACATGCTTCACCATCAGTACGTCGTTTTGCTCATGATTTAGGGGTCGTTTTAACCTCTGTAACCGGTAGTGGTCCTAAAGGTCGTATCACCAAGGAAGATGTTCAAAACTATGTGAAACAGGTCATGACTGCACCAGCAGCTGCACCTGCTCAGACAGGTAGCGGTATCCCATCAGTACCTGTGGTGAATTTCGAACAGTTTGGTGATGTTGAAACACAAGAGTTATCTCGAATTAAGAGAATTTCTGGCAAACATTTACATGCATGCTGGCTGAATATTCCTCATGTGACTCAGTTTGATGAAGCCGACATTACGGAGTTAGATGCTTTCCGTAAAGAAAATAAAGAAATGGCTGCGAAAAAAGGCGTTAACCTCACACCTTTAGTTTTCATCATGAAAGCGGTTGTTGCCTGTCTGAAACAATTCCCTGAGTTCAACGCGTCACTTAGTGAAGACAAAGAAAGTCTGATCCTGAAAAATTATTACAACCTGGGTGTGGCTGTCGATACACCTAATGGCCTTATGGTGCCAGTAATCAAGGATGTCGATAAAAAAGGTTTCCTTGAATTAGCCGGTGAGCTCGGTGATATCAGTGCCCGTGCACGTGAAGGTTCATTAACAGCCAAAGATTTACAGGGCGGCACATTCTCTATTTCAAGTCTTGGTGGTATTGGTGGACAATTCTTTACACCTATTGTCAATGCACCTGAGGTTGCTATCTTGGGCGTCAGCCGTCATCAAATGAAACCGGTTTGGAATGGAAAAGAGTTTGTTCCACGACTGATGTTGCCATTATCTGTATCGTATGACCATCGTGTTATTGATGGTGCAGCAGGTGCACGCTTTACCGTGATGCTCAGCCAAATGTTGTCCGATATTCGTAAGGTGCTGCTATGAGTGAAATAGAAGTAAAAGTCCCGGATATTGGTGATTTTGATGCTGTTGAAATCATTGAAGTGCTGGTTAGTGAGGGTGATGTTGTTGAAGAAAATCAGGACATTATCACGCTAGAGTCAGACAAGGCTGCGATGGAGATTCCAAGCACGGCCAAAGGTAAAATTGTCAGCTTAAAAGTGGCTGTGGGTGACAAAGTATCGAAAGGTGATGTCATTCTGACGCTTGAAGCTGAACAGCCAGCTGGTGAAAACACGGATTCAAAAGCTCCAGCAACGGAAACTAAAGCTACTGCACCTGCAGCTGAAAAAACGGCACCGACACCCGCAGCGGCGCCGAAAGGTGATGCTGATGTACATGCCGAGGTATTAGTGCTGGGTTCCGGTCCTGGTGGCTACACTGCTGCGTTCAGAGCTGCTGACCTTGGTAAACAGGTTGTGATGGTAGAGCGCCATGAACGTATTGGTGGTGTTTGTCTTAACGTCGGTTGTATTCCATCTAAAGCACTGTTACACACTGCACAGATTATTAATGAAGCTGAAGAAATGTCGCATCACGGGGTTAAATTCAATAAACCTCAGATTGATATTCGTGAATTAGAATCATGGAAAAGCAGTGTTGTTAATCAGCTGACTGGGGGATTAAAAGCCTTAGCCAAAACACGCAAAGTCACGATCATTCAGGGTGAGGGGAGCTTTACCAGTCCAAACACCTTGAAAGTAGAAGGTCCTGATGGCGAGAAAATGATTTCGTTTGATAACTGCATTATTGCTGCCGGTTCTCGTGTCACTAAAATCCCGGTGTTTCCAAATGATGATCCAAGAATGATGGATTCGACCGATGCACTGGAACTGGAAGATGTACCAGAGAAATTATTGGTCATCGGCGGTGGCATTATCGGACTGGAAATGGCGACTGTCTATGATGCCTTAGGATCAAAGATCACCGTCGTTGAATTGCAGGATAGTCTGATTCCGGGTGCAGATAAAGATATCGTAAAACCATTGCTCAAACGTGTGCAGGAAAAATACGACAATATTTACCTGAACACAAAAGTCAGTAATATTGAGCCGAAAGATGACGGTTTATTGGTGACCTTTGAAGGTAAAGAGGCACCTGAACAAGCTATGTTTGACAAAATACTGGTTGCTGTCGGACGCTCACCGAACGGTAAGCTGATTAATGCTGAAGCAGCGGGTGTTATAGTGACTGATCATGGCTTTATTGAAACAGATGGTCAGATGCGTACTAACGTCCCTCATATTTTTGCCATAGGGGATATTGTTGGTCAGCCTATGTTGGCACACAAAGCCACCCATGAAGGTAAAGTTGCTGCTGAAGTTATTGCTGGACAGAAATCGGTATTTGAACCAATGACGATTCCTTCTGTTGCTTACACCGATCCGGAAGTCGCATGGATGGGTATGAGTGAAGATGAAGCGAAAAAACAAGGTATCGACTACGTCAAAGGAGCTTTCCCATGGGCAGCCAGCGGTCGAAGCTTGAGTCTTGGCCGTGATGAAGGTCTGACAAAAGCCTTGTTTGAAAAAGAAACGGGCCGCTTGATTGGTGCTGGTATTGTCGGTCCCAATGCCGGTGAATTAATTGCTGAAGCAGTTTTAGCTTTAGAGATGGGCGCTGATGCAGAAGATATTGGTCTGACTATTCACCCGCATCCAACATTATCTGAAACACTAGGTTTTGCTGCTGAAATGGCGGAAGGTTCGATTACCGATCTGATGCCTCCACGCAAGACATTGCACTCTAAGTAAGCCTGTGTAAACTGGCTATAGCCAGTAATTAATGGGGGTATATCTGTGTTTTACACAGGTATACCCGTTTTTTTGTCTATTATTTTTATTTGAGTTAATGACGAGCAAGGGCCATTTTGATGCCACGTTA
Organism: Methylophaga thalassica MP; assembly: GCF_000214595.1. Lineage (GTDB taxonomy): Bacteria > Pseudomonadota > Gammaproteobacteria > Nitrosococcales > Methylophagaceae > Methylophaga > Methylophaga thalassica. The sequence continues at coordinate 1,049,552 of NZ_AFIG01000001.1, forward strand.
AAACCGCCACTCAAATGGGCAGGGGGGAAACGCTGGTTATTACCCGTTCTTAAACGCTACTGGAGTAAACATCAGCAATCCAGACTGGTGGAACCCTTCTGTGGTGGGCTTTCTGTCGCGCTCGGCCTGGCACCTGAGCGTGCGTTACTCAATGATGTCAATCCTGCATTAATCAATTTTTACCAGCATTTAAGTGAAGGACTAGAGGTTGATATATCATTCATTAATGATGAATCAGCTTACTATCATTGTCGTGATGAATTTAATCAACTGAATGCTAAACAAAATAATCCGGCACGTGCAGCACAATTGTTCTATTACTTAAACCGAACGGGTTATAACGGTTTATGTCGTTTTAACAGTAGTGGTGGTTACAATGTGCCTTTCGGTCGCTATAAAACCATTAATTATTTAGAGAGTTTTATTGACTATCAGCCGATTTTGTCCCGTTGGCAATTCAGTTGTCAGGATTTCGAAACAATACCACTCGAATCTATGGATTTTGTGTATGCGGATCCGCCATATGACACGCCTTTTCATCAATATTCACAAAAAGGCTTTAAGTGGGAAGATCAAGAGCGGCTCGCACTTTGGTTAAGTCAGCATGATGGCCCTGTTTTATTATCAAACCAAGCCACAGATAGAATTATTGATTTATATCGAAAACTTGGATTTAGACTTCGATATCTTGATGCTCCACGATTAATAAGTTGTAAAGGAAATGGTCGTAAAGCCGTGAAAGAAGTGCTTGCAATCCGTGGTTTTTGATACAATACGCGTTCTTTTTTATTCAAGTTAATTTCTATCTTGCCGATGTTATTACTATGGTGATTTAGGGATTAAGTCAGCTAATTTTTTACAGGAATAAATATCACCCATGTCTAAGATCAACAAAGTCGTTTTAGCCTATTCAGGTGGACTGGATACTTCCGTTATTTTGAAGTGGTTGCAGGATAAATATGAGTGTGAAGTAGTTACTTTCACAGCTGACCTTGGGCAGGGTGAAGAAGTTGAACCAGCCAGAGCAAAAGCAAAATCGCTAGGTATCAAAGAAATTTACATTGAAGATTTACGTGAAGAGTTTGCGCGTGATTACGTTTTCCCAATGTTTCGTGCGAATGCCATCTATGAAGGCGAATACTTATTAGGCACCTCCATCGCACGTCCATTGATCGCAAAACGTTTGGTTGAGATTGCTAATCAAACCGGTGCTGAAGCGGTTTCACATGGTGCTACAGGTAAAGGTAACGACCAAGTCCGTTTTGAACTTGGTGCCTATGCCTTGAACCCTAACATTAAAGTTATCGCACCTTGGAGAGAATGGGACTTATTGTCTCGTCAAAAGCTACTTGATTACGCTGAACAGCACGGTATTCCAGTAGAAATGAAACAAGGTAAAAAGTCGCCTTATTCGATGGATGCGAACTTGTTACATATCTCCTATGAAGGCGGTATTTTGGAAGATCCATGGGCTGAACCTGAAGAGTCTATGTGGCGTTGGTCTGTGTCACCAGAAAATGCGCCAGACAAAGCAACTTATCTTGAATTAACCTACGAAAAAGGTGATATCACTGCAATTAATGGTGAAGCAATGTCGCCTGCGACTGTGATGACGTATTTGAATAAAGTTGCTGGCGAAAACGGTATCGGTCGCCTGGATATTGTTGAAAATCGTTACGTCGGGATGAAGTCTCGAGGTTGTTATGAAACACCTGCGGGCACAGTAATGTTGAAAGCGCACCGTGCTATTGAATCTTTAACGCTGGACCGAGAAGTTGCACATCTTAAAGATGAATTGATGCCACGTTATGCCTCGCTGATCTATAACGGATACTGGTGGGCACCAGAGCGTGTGATGCTTCAGAAAATGATTGATGAATCACAGCAAACAGTTAACGGTAAAGTACGTATCAAATTATATAAGGGTAATGTTTCTGTGGTTGGTCGTGCGTCAGATACGGATAGCTTGTTTGATGAGTCAATTGCAACGTTTGAAGATGACGCCGGTGCTTATAATCAAAAGGACGCTGAAGGCTTCATCAAATTGAACGCCTTGCGTCTGAAAATTGCTGGGAAGGCAAAGCGTAAGGTCTAACAAACCTCACGCAGGCTTTAAGCATGGACTACAATGAATTATCTGATAAAGCCGCAGAATATATGCGGCTTGCATTGCCTCTGATGCGCAAACATGGAGTGCCAATGACACCAGATAATTATACGGTCTGGTATGAGCATGTATCTGGTGGTAACCAAGAGCTTTCGCTGTCTATCCAAGATATGGTGAAAGAAACGCCGCTATTAAGTGAGAGTCAATGCAAGACCCTGTTCAAGCGATTTTTCAATATAGAAAAAGAGCGTGAAGAAGTTTATCAAATGCGTCTTGAATTGGCGCGCTTGCTGAAAGAAGTCATTAATTTTATCTATAGCAGTGTCATGCATACGGATAAAACGAATCAGCGATTAAACGATCTAATGAGTCGGATTAACCGTGATATGTCTGCTGCAGAAATTCATCAGATTGTCGATGATATTCTCGCTGAAACACGGCAGGCGATGAATAGTGGTGAGTTGCTGACTGAGCGTTTAAATACTGCGATGACTGAGGTAGAAAAACTCAAGAAAGAGTTTGACGTTTCTAAGCAAGAAGCAAAAACAGACACATTGACAGGCTTAGCTAACCGTAAAGCCTTTGATGATGTGGTAAGCAAAGTCACCAATGATGCAGATGATTCCGGGCTGGATGTCTGCATTATCTTCGCCGACCTTGATATGTTTAAAAATATTAATGATAAACATGGGCACTTGGTCGGTGATCAGGTGCTGCGTGTGGTGGCGAATGCATTAAAAGATAGTGTTAAAGGACGTGATCTTGTTGCAAGATACGGTGGTGAGGAATTTGCCATTGTCCTACTGAATACCAGTCTGCAGAATGCAAAAAATGTTGCTGAAAATATTCGTCAGGAAATTGCTTCTAAACGTATACAGCGCAAAGATACCAGGGAGTCACTGGGTGTTATCACCATGTCATTTGGTGTGGCACGTTATGTTAGCTCTGAAGGTAGTGAGAGTTTCATGCAGCGAGCTGACAGAGCTTTATATATGTCTAAGAGGAAAGGGCGCAACTGTGTGTCAGAAGCGCCACCTCCAATCATTTAGTTTCGTCTGGAAACTTGTCTGTAAACAGGACTTCATCTAGCTCTAACTGCCCCGAGCGTGGACGTGCTTCCTGTAGTTTTTTACCGATTGTAATCATCATTACAATGACGTGATCATGAGGCAAATTGATAATTCTTGCCACTTTATCAAAGTCAAAACCATCCATTGGGCATGAATCATAACCCATGCCTTTTGCCATTAACATAATAGTGCTGGCAGCAATGCCGACAGATCGAAAACATTCATCGCGCTGCCCCTGATGATGGTTGGTGTAATAACCTTCAATGGCTGGCAGCATGAAGTCTTGTACTTCTTTTGGAGCATGACGCCAGTAGCGTTGAGGATCTTTCTCCCAGGCATTTAAATCGGCACACAGCACTAATAACATCGACGAATCTGTGACTTGAGCTTGACCGTAACTGGCTTCGCGGATTTCTTGACGAAGCTGTTTATCTTCAACATTAATAAAACGCCAGTGCTGAAGATTAAATGCTGTTGGAGATAATATCGCATGCTCCATTAATGTTCTGACTTCTTCTTTTGTCATTGTGTGGTCAGGGTCATAATGTTTAACAGAACGACGGGTAAGAATCGCTTCTTTGATATCCATAAATACTCTTGTGATTAATTTGAAGATGTTTCGACTTTCAGATAGATAATTTGTTGCTGGCCTTGATGTGTTTGATACTGTTTCAGCCCCTCTTTTTGTTCATGCTGATCTTCTGAAACATAGGCTATTTCTATCCATTGGCCTAATTTGCCATGTACGGTGCTGATAAGGTTACTACTGTTAATTTGCCCATCGTGGCTACGGTCAGAGAAAAAAGGGTGTATTTCTACCTTCACATTATTATCTGACAGCAAAAAGGGGACAGCCATAAATCCTCTTGAGGTCGATATATATTGTGTATTCGAGGCGAAACCGATATTGCCATTGGCGTTAACGAAGTATAGATAGTCTTTTTCTGGTCTAGCATTACCGATATTGATAGCAATCGGCTGTCCAGCAATACCTTGCGCGCTATAACGATTATTTTTATCGTCTTTGCCTTTTGTTGACCATTGTTTTATTGATACTGATGCATTGGGTTCTTCCGTGGACAGTTCGATATTGGCCTGATGACCAGACTGATGATTGAGCTGTTCAGATGTCTGCCAGACAGTGACCAGAACAGACTTCAGAGGAACATCCAGCTTTTTAATCAGCTGTTCAACATTTGCTACAGTAGCGCGATCAGACTTCAAAATAAGCATATTGTCGTACGCTTTTATCGTGGCTGACTCGGGGAGAAAAGGGCGGACTTGATCGACAACCTCACTTGCCAAGCGATGCTTCAGGCTGATGGTATGAATGTCGGAATCTGCAAATAAGCTCTTGCAGAACATTAGTATCGCAACGGTCAGAATGAGTTTTTTCATAATTGCAAACGCCTCGTATTCACATCAAACTGGCTTCTTGACCACATGTCCTCGAAGTCCTTTTTTCTATTACTGACCTGACGTACAGCATCAAAGTCAACTATACCCTCGTAACGGGCAGAATTGGGACAATATAAAAATGCCTTATTATCTATCAATAGATACATATAACGAGATTTCTGATCTTGCTTATCTGCAATATGAATTTGAATTTTACTGGACAACCTCTGCGCTAAAGGAATAAGTAAATGCCTTTGGGCAGTTGTTTGCTGAGTACTGTGCACTAAAAAGCGAATACCGCAGCGCTGGCTTTGGTTAATAAAGGCGATTAATTTATCGACGACAATTTGATTATTGAATAAAACACTATCCAACTCAGGTCCACAAAAACAAATTTCCTGTCTGGCGGACTCGATGAGTTCGATAGTGTAGCGGCTTGCATATTCCCGACTGTCGAACGGTATAGATTGATCGTCAGTCGGGATACTCTCACTCATGCTTAACCGTTTTTGGCTTGTTCTGCTGCGTTGCCAAGATAATTAGCGGGTGTCATCGCCTTTAATTTATCTTTGGCTTCTTGAGGCATATCAAGTCCATCAATGAACGCTTGCATGATGTCTTTATTAACGCGTTGGCCACGCGTTAAATCTTTCAGCTTTTCATATGGATTTTCAATACCGTAACGACGCATCACCGTTTGGATTGGTTCAGCTAATAATTCCCAGTTAGCATCCAAATCAGCGGCCATAACCTCAGGTGCAGGGTCAAGTTTGCTGATGCCTTTTAATGCTGAGCTGTATGACAATAGTGAATGTGCAAAACCTACGCCTAAGTTGCGTAATACAGTAGAGTCAGTCAGATCTCGCTGCCATCTGGAAATAGGCAATTTGAGCGCTAAATGATCAAATACAGCATTGGCTATGCCCAGATTGCCCTCAGCATTTTCAAAGTCGATGGGATTCACTTTATGGGGCATGGTCGAAGAACCAATTTCGCCTTTCACGGTTTTTTGTTTGAAGTAACCGATAGAGATATAACTCCAGACGTCACGACAGAAATCAATCAGCACAGTATTGAATCGAATCATGGCCTGAAATAATTCAGCCATATAGTCATGGGGTTCAATTTGTGTTGTGTATTTATTCCAACGCAGTCCGAGTCCTGTCACAAAGGCATTTGCCATCATTGGCCAGTCAACATCAGGGTAGGCTGCATAATGAGCATTATAATTACCTACAGCGCCGTTCATTTTACCGTATAGTAAAACAGCTGCTACATGGGTGCGTTGCAGCTCCAGACGCTGTACCACATTGGCCAACTCTTTACCTAATGTGGTTGGTGAAGCAGGTTGACCATGGGTACGCGACATCATTGGTGTATCAGTATGTTGTTGTGCCACCTTACGGATAGCAGCAATAACGGTATCCATTTCTGGCAAAATCACTTTCTCACGAGCATTTTTCAGCATGATGCCGTAAGCCGTATTATTGATATCTTCTGAAGTGCAGGCAAAGTGAACGAATTCACTGACGGCGTTCAGTTCTGCATTGTCTTTAAATTTTCTTTTGATGAAATATTCAACGGCTTTAACATCGTGATTCGTTTCACGCTCAATATTTTTTATTTCCTGAGCATCTTCAACCGAGAAGTTATTAATAATGTTATCTAAAAAAGCTTCTGCTTCTTGACTAAGTTTCGGTACTTCCTGAATACTGGCATTATTACCGAGTAAATGTAGCCAGCGAAGTTCTACTTCTACACGGGCGCGCAGTAGTCCATACTCACTAAAGAATGGGCGCAGCGCTTCAGTTTTTCCGGCATAGCGGCCATCAACCGGTGAAATCGCGGTCAAAGCGGTTAAATCCATGAATACTCCGATGAAAGATTTAGTTAATAAATTTGTGCGAAATTATAGCAGAGTTCGCTCGTACTAAACGCTTTCAGGTAAAATGTCACCGTTTCATTCTCAAACTTTGGGGTACACATACGTGCTGAAAGAATATCAATCGCAAGTTGAAGAACGTGCCAAACTTGGCTTACCACCGTTACCACTTGATGCTGAACAAGTTTCTACCTTAGTCGAACAACTCAAAAATGGCAGTGATGACAGTGAAGCATTACTCGAACTCCTGATTCACAGAGTTCCGCCAGGCGTCGACCAAGCGGCCTATGTGAAAGCAGGCTTTCTCACCGATATCGGAAAAGGTGAAGTTAAATGTGCTTTGATTTCACCCGTAAAGGCGACTGAATTACTCGGTACGATGATGGGTGGTTACAATGTGCAATCATTGATTCAGCTACTTGATATTGAAGAAACAGCGGCGACGGCTGAGAAAGCATTATGCAAAACATTGATGGTTTACGATGCGTATCATGACGTGGTTGAAAAAGCTGAAACCAATGACTATGCAAAGCGCGTATTACAATCTTGGGCTGACGCTGAGTGGTTTACCTCACGACCTAAATTAGCAGAACAGATCACGCTAACGGTATTTAAAGTCCCGGGCGAGACGAATACGGATGATTTATCACCAGCAACTGAAGCCTGGAGCCGCCCAGATATTCCATTACATGCAAAAGCCATGCTTGTCAGCAAAATGGATGATCCCATTGGTGATATCGAGAAATTGAAAGAAAAGGGCCATCCACTGGCATTTGTCGGTGACGTGGTGGGAACCGGATCTTCAAGAAAATCAGCGATCAACTCAGTGTTGTGGCATATGGGCCACGATATCCCTTATGTACCTAATAAACGTCAGGGTGGCGTCATTCTCGGTAACAATATTGCTCCTATCTTCTTTAATACAGCCGAAGATTCTGGCGCGATGCCGATTGAATGTGATGTCCAGAACATGGAAACAGGTGATGTTATTACGATTCTGCCTTATGAAGGCAAGATATTAAACGAAGCGGGCAACGTCATCAGTGAATTCAGTATGCGTCCAACCACACTGGCTGATGAGGTGCGTGCCGGAGGTCGTATTCCACTAATCATTGGTCGTGGCCTGACTGATAAAGCCCGTGAAACACTCGGCTTACCTCCCTCTGATATTTTTGTACGCCCAGTTGAACCTGTTGATACCGGTAAAGGTTTCACACTGGCGCAGAAAATGGTTGGCCGTGCTTGTGGTGTGGATGGCGTTCGTCCTAACAGTTACTGCGAACCTAAGGTCACTACTGTTGGTTCACAGGATACAACGGGTGCCATGACGCGTGATGAGTTAAAAGAATTAGCCTGTTTAGGTTTTTCTGCTGACCTGGTTATGCAGTCTTTCTGTCATACCGCTGCTTATCCAAAACCAGTTGATATTAAGTTACAGCATGAACTACCTGACTTTATCAGTACACGTGGTGGTGTTTCATTACGTCCAGGCGACGGTATTATTCACTCGTGGTTAAACCGCATGATTTTGCCTGATACCGTGGGTACGGGTGGTGACTCGCATACTCGTTTCCCCATTGGTATTAGTTTCCCGGCTGGCTCAGGCCTGGTGGCATTTGGTGCTGCTCTTGGGGTCATGCCACTGGATATGCCGGAGTCAGTGCTGGTTAAATTTAAAGGGGAAATGCAGCCCGGCATCACCTTGCGTGACCTGGTAAATGCGATTCCATACGCCGCTATTCAACAAGGTTTATTAACGGTTGAGAAAAAAGGTAAGAAAAATATTTTCAATGGCCGCGTGCTGGAAATTGAAGGTTTGCCTGATCTGAAAGTGGAACAGGCGTTTGAATTATCTGATGCCTCAGCTGAACGTAGCGCGAATGGTTGTACCGTTCGTCTTAACAAAGAACCTATCATTGAGTTTTTAAATTCAAATATGGCGCTGATGGAATGGATGATTGCTGAAGGTTATCAGGATGAACGTACATTACGTCGTCGTATTGATAGCATGAAAGCCTGGTTAGATGATCCACAATTACTAGAGCCTGATGCTGATGCGGAATATGCTGCGGTGATTGAGATTGATCTCAATGAAATCAAAGAACCTCTACTCGCTTGTCCAAATGATCCTGATGACATTAAACCGTTGTCAGAATTACAAGGCAATAAAATTGATGAAGTGTTTATTGGCTCATGCATGACTAATATTGGTCATTATCGTGCTGCGAGTAAAGTGTTGGAAAATATGCGTAATTTGCCTGTGAAATTATGGATTGCGCCGCCTACTAAAATGGATAAATACCAGCTGACTGAAGAAGGGGTTTACAGTACATTTGGACGTGTAGGTGCCCGTACAGAAACACCAGGATGTTCTTTATGTATGGGCAATCAGGCTCGGGTAGCTGATGGAGCGACCGTGGTTTCTACATCAACACGTAATTTCCCGAATCGTTTGGGTAATAATGCCGATGTCTATCTGTCTTCTGCTGAGCTTGCTGCAGTGGTGGCCAGTATAGGACGTTTACCCACCGTTGCCGAATATCTTGAAGCGGTAGCAGGAATTAAACCGATGGCGGCAGAAATTTATCGTTATCTCAACTTCCATGAGATGGATGAATATCGACGTGCTGCCAGCTAATTACTAGTCGTATCGTATTAAACTAAAAAGGCTGTTTTTGTGATAAAAACAGCCTTTTTTATATCTGAGAAAATATAAGCATGAATACATCGGTGCAAGTTATTTCGAATTTCCAACTGACTCTAGCTTTTATTCCAGTGGTTGTTGTTTTGCTGATGATGCTGCATTGGTCGCTCAAAGCGGGTTTTGCCGTTTATGCACTGATTCGCATGTTGATTCAGTTGCTACTCGTCGGATATGTGTTAACAACGGTATTTGCTGCTGAACAATCCTGGGTAGTGATGCTGGTGATGTTTATCATGGTGAGTGCAGCCAGCTGGATTGCATTAGGCACCGTTCAGGCTCAACGTCGGCAGTTGTATCCGCTTGCTTTTCTTAGCATTTTGTTGGGCGGCGGGCTGACGCTGATGTTAGTAACACAGAGTGTGATCGGGTTATCGCCATGGTTTGAGCCGCGATATATGATTCCATTAGCGGGGATGATCTTCGCTAATGCGATGAATAGTATCAGCCTGGCCGCAGAGCGTTTATCAGCTGAACTTGCAAGAAATATCGATTACCTGAGCGCTAGAAATGAAGCCTTTCAGGCTGCATTCATTCCTACGATTAATTCGATGTTGGCTGTGGGACTGGTGTCTTTACCAGGCATGATGACCGGACAAATTTTATCGGGCGTATCGCCAATTACTGCTGCCCATTATCAGATCGTAGTGATGTGTATGATTTTTGGTGGCTCAGGTTTATCGATTATTCTTTTCTTATGGCTGGCTAAAGCCCGTTTTAGCTAGACTTCACGCGATAGTGCTTCAGTAGCACTAAGTAGTTTTCCGCTCTGAAATAGAAACTGCCAGCGCCGTCCACCTTTCTGTTGCCATAACACGGCAGCGCGAATACCACTAAGAAGTAGGGCTCTTACTCGGTTAATATTGTCTGGCTGTTGTAAAAATCCGGGATCACCATAGACCTGAATTCTTGGCTTTAACTCACTCAAGGTACGTTGATAGATATCGGCAAAACGAGCGATGACTTGGGGCGACATAATATCGCCGAAATAATCAATTTGTGCAGGCACTTGCTGAATTTCACGATCAATCAACGCCAGCATTTCCGGCTGCTTGGCTAATTGTCGCTCTAGGTGAAGAAGACTGATGACATAACGTAATAAGGTCACATCTTTTTTGTCTTTTTTCTTTGATAGCTGGGTATTAAGTGCTTCAATTCCAGTTCGTAATTGACTGACTGAACCATACACAGACTCTGTATCAGGTGCATTTTCTACCAGTAAGCTTTCCAGCATTACTTTCATATCAGCACTGTTTACCTGACCGGTTTCAGCAACTTGTTGAACTAATGAGGCGGCTTGAACAACAGCGGAAATGGCAATTGTCCGGTCACGTAAACGCGGATTAAGACTCATGGATGAATACCGGGTGCATCAGTGGAGACGATGATACCGCCACCCAGGCAGTCATCATCCAGATAGAACACAACAGATTGACCAGGCGTCACTGCACGCTGTTTTTCGTCAAATTCAACATGGATGTTACCGTTATCATCCTGAGTAATGGTGCATGCCTGATCAGGTTGACGGTAGCGAGTTTTCGCTGCTGCCCGACAAGGAAATTCAGGCGGATGACCCGCCACCCATGACAGTTCTTCAGCGACCAGATTTTGACTCCATAACCAGGGGTGATCCCCCTGAACAACGTAAAGAATCTGATTATCCATATCTTTACCGGCGACAAACCACGGCTCACCTGTACTGTCTTTACGCCCGCCGATGCCCAAACCTTGGCGTTGTCCGAGGGTGTAATACATTAGCCCTGCGTGATCACCAATTATTTCACCTTCAGGTGTGCGCATTTCACCAGGTTGTGCCGGTATGTAGCGGCTCAAAAATTCGCGAAAGTGGCGTTCACCAATAAAACAAATGCCTGTACTGTCTTTTTTATCGTGATTGATAAAACCGGCTTGTTCAGCGATACGTCTTACTTCTGTTTTAGGTAAATCACCCAAAGGGAAGCGTGTGCGTGATAGCTGTTCCTGTCCCAAAGTATACAAAAAGTAGCTTTGATCCTTTTTATGATCCTGACCTTTGAGGAGATGGAACTGGCCATTTCGTTCTTCAACTCTTGCATAGTGGCCAGTGGCAATAATGTCACCGCCCAATTCAATCGCATGATCGAGAAAGGTTTTAAATTTGATTTCACGATTACAAAGAATATCCGGGTTTGGGGTACGACCTGCACGATACTCATCGAGAAAATGTTTAAAAACATAATCCCAGTATTCCATGGCAAAGTTGGCTTCATGAAAGGGGATACCAACTGTCTCAGCCACAGAGCTGGCGTCTTTACGGTCTTCTTCAACGGTACATTCGCTTTCATCTGCAAAATCAACCCAATTCTTCATAAACAGCCCTTCAACATGATCAAATTGCTGTTTTAGCAATAATGCGGCTACAGAAGAATCGACGCCGCCGGAGAGTCCGACGACTACTTTATTATCATTACTCATATTTAATTACGTAAAATATCCAGAGGATAGCGGTGGCCATCAATATAGTCTTGGAAACAATCGGTTACAAGTGTACTACGCAGATCCGCTTGTCTGCGGCGTATCTCATCAAAAGGTAACCAGAGTGCTTGATAAATATCATCATCCAGCGCCTGGTTTGGATCGTGATCGGTCACTGTTCCTGAAAAGCAGTAACGAATATACGTTTCCCCTTTACGAGGGTGAATCCAGCGATAAATCCCGACCAGTGATTGCGGATGAAACGTCCAGGCGGTTTCTTCCTTTGTCTCACGAATCACTGCGTCGATAAGACTTTCGTCTGGTTCGAGATGGCCGGCTGGCTGGTTTAAGGTCATTTTGCCGTTGATCTCCTCTTCGACCAGAAGGAATCGATCGTTCTGTTCGACTACGGCGGCGACTGTTGTTCGAGGCTTCCAAATCATCCCGCCATTTTATCACGTCATTGGCATTAACGGAGCACCATTGCCCCGGTTCTAGATCATTTAATTGCCATGGACCAATAGCCGCGCGGATAAGCCGAAGTGTCGGGTGGCCGATGGCAGCTGTCATCCGCCTTACCTGTCGGTTTCGGCCCTCAGTGATTTTGAGCTCCAGCCACTGTGTAGGAATGGCTTTTCGTTCACGGATAGGCGGTATTCTTTCCCAAATATCAGGTGGTTGAATCAAGCGTACTTTCGCAGGTTTCGTCATCCCATCTTTCAGTTTTACGCCTGAAACCAACTGTTGCAGTGACGCTGAATCAGGAATATTCTCCACCTGGACCCAATAGGTTTTTTCTAATTTGAATTTGGGATTGGCTATTTGATGCTGTAGTTGACCATCGTTGGTCAATAAAACCAGTCCTTCACTATCCCGATCCAGCCGGCCGGCAGGGTAGACCTCGTCAATGTCGATATAGTCTTTTAACGTCTTTCGACCTGACTCATCAGTAAATTGGGTGAGAACATCATAGGGTTTATTAAATAGGATCAGCTTCGTCATAATTAGTGTGTGAAGGAGTTTAATGATAAAATACTCAACTTTTTTTATCGTAGAATGTATTGTTTAATGCACTTAGCGATGTAATGACAACATAACGTCAAGTTTTGTCTAACATCTGTTAAGTCTGTTCTTGATGATAAAAAATTAAGCTGATGATGGCTTTTATTAGTTAGCAAGGTATTGATACTATACCAGCGCAGGCTAGTAAAAGCGGATGGATTCATATCTGAAATTATTAGCGAACAGCTATTAGTAACGTCGTACTTGAGTCGTATTGATGACAATAATAGCTGTTGATGTTTAAAACCAAGACAAACTGAACTTCAGATTGATTCAGTTGTATGGCGAGAACATCAATAAGTTGTAGTGATTATGCTGCAGCTGTAATCCAAAACATGTAAGTGAGGAATCTAAATGAAAGTTGCAGATAATACTGTTGTAGTAATCGACTATACCCTGACTGATAACGATGGCAGTGTCATCGATAGCTCGGAAGCAGCGGGCCCGTTAGCTTACCTTCATGGTGCAGGTAATATTATTCCTGGTCTGGAAGATGCGCTGAATGGCAAAGAAGCGGGCGATGCGGTCAAAGCAAGTATTGAACCAGCCAAAGCGTATGGCGAAAGACACGAAGAGTTAAAGCAAGACGTACCACGTGAACTATTCAGCGGTGTTGATGATGTTCAGGTTGGCATGCAGTTTCAATCTGAAACAGAGCAGGGACCGGTTCTGGTAACTGTTGTCGACATTAAAGATGACACAGTGACAGTTGATGGTAATCATCCTTTAGCAGGCGTTCACCTGAATTTTGATGTAACTGTCCGTGAAGTTCGTGAAGCCAGTGCAGAAGAACTTGAGCACGGCCATGTTCATGGTGAGGGCGGTCATCATCACTAATAAGGGTTTTTCCTTATAGTGAATGACTATACTGTCTATGGAGAGACGGGCGTAAGCCCGTTTTTTCGTTTGGAATAGTGAATATGCAGGATTTAGAAACACTTAATCGTCTGTTTGGTAAAGAAGCTGAAGTGTGCTTTGTTGAAGGGCAATCAGGAATGCCCATCATTGAAGTAGCCACGAAAAAAGCTTCTGCGACGATTGCCCTTTATGGCGGGCAAATATTGTCATATAAATCAAATGGAATGGAACACGATCTTTTTTACTTAAGTGAAAAAGCCATTTATCAGCAAGGCAAAGCGATACGTGGTGGTGTACCCGTTTGCTGGCCATGGTTTGGCGAAGACCCTGGTAATTTAGGTCGTCAGGCACATGGTTTTGCCCGTAATTTATTATGGAATGTGCTGGACTGTCAGTTACATGATGACATTGTCGAAATTACCCTGGGTCTGGAATCGACAGCGACCAGTAAACAATGGTGGCCGAATGAATTCCGCCTGCGTAAGAAAATTGTTATCGGTGAGCAGCTGGATATTTCTCTGACAACTGAAAACAGAGGCGAAATACCGTTTAGTATTTCAAAAGCCCTACACACGTATTTTCAGGTGGGAGATATTTCGCAAACCACGGTGGTGGGGTTAGATGGTCTGGATTACCTGGACAAAACATTAGACTTTTCTAAGCACACCCAAGTCGGTGACATTACCCCCTTTGCTGAAACAGATCGTGTTTATCTGGCATCTCCTGCACGTGTTCAGATTATTGACGAAGTTTTGAATCGACAAATTAATATCGAACAGAGTGGGGCAGAAAATATCGTTGTATGGAATCCCTGGACGCGAGCTTCTTTACTGAATGACATGGATGCCAGTGACTACCAGCAATTTATCTGTGTTGAAACGGCAAATGCCATAGCGAACAGCGTGATTATTGCGCCAGGAGCATCGCATCAAATGCAGGTTAAGTACAACGTGAGTTCGATTGCTTAGATGAACAAGTAATCTAATGGAAGAGCTGATCAAAACAATATGGAGCAATGAAACGTGGTTATGGTCATTGGGAATCATCTCCATACTCAGTTTTGTTGCTTCTTTAGTTTTTATTCCCTATCTGATCGTCAGGATGCCCGCCGACTATTTCTCAGCAGAAAAGAGACATAAAACGCCTTGGGCTGATCAACATATCATCATCAGAACAGTGCTTATCACCCTGAAAAATTGCCTGGGAATTGTTTTAGTCATTTTGGGCCTGGCCATGCTGGTATTACCCGGACAGGGATTATTGACGTTATTTATCGGTCTTATATGCCTTAATTTTCCAGGAAAATATCGACTGGAAAAATGGTTAATCCAACAAAAAAATATTCGACGTTCTATTGACTGGCTACGTCAGCGAGCGGGCAGTGAACCTTTGAATTATGAGTGATTTTATTGCCATTGCTGGCGAAGTTTATCGCGGTTTAATTGTAACCACTGAATAGCAATAAGTGGAATCGCTGATTTAATGCGCCCAGTTTCAACTAGCTTGCAAGCATCCTCAAAGGTAACAACGCTGACAGCGATATCCTCATCTTCTTCAGCAAGGCCATGAACGCCACCCACTTCACTGGTGTCGACTTTGCCACAGAATAAAGTGAGGCATTCAGAGGTGCCGCCGGGTGAGGTATAAAACTCGCTGACCTTCATCAGTTCTGTGATAACACAACCGGCTTCTTCCTGAGCTTCTCTGATGGCAACTTCTTCCGGTGTTTCATTTTCTTCAACAGCGCCGGCAACAATCTCAAGTAACCAGGCATCTTCTTGTGGTTTCGACAATACTGCCCCGGCACGAAACTGTTCAATAATAACCACTTCATCACGGTGCGGATCATAAAGCAAAACGCCAACGCAGTCGCCGCGATGAAAGACTTCTCTTTCAACTACCTGACTCCAGCCACCATGATAAAGCGTATGTTGCAGTGTATATTTTTTTACGCTGAAGAAACCTTTGTATACGGTCTTCTGATTAAGCACTTTAAAAGACTTTTTAGTCATGGGCATTTACAGTGTCTGTCGCGTTATTATTAATGAATGCATGCTGATAATCCATGCCGGTGAGTCGGCGAAGGACTGCAGTAAAGGTGGTGCCATCTTCGGTGTGTTCCAGTTTTACTGGTAAATAGGAAAGGGAAGGAGCACACCAGAGTGTTGTTTCACGATCATTATCTTTGTCACGGTGCCGGGTTAATTTAACCGCATCAATTTCACCCAGCGGTGTTTTGATGCGTTCCTGGCCTAATATACGGATCTGATAGGTTTTTAATTTGCCGCCATCAGCAATACGATAGTTGATGTGATCACCTTCATGCTTGGCTAAATCCCGCATCAGGCTGATTTGATAAACGAGTTTATCCAAGGTGTTGGGTTCAAGATGAAGCTGCCAGGGATGTTCCTGATCATCAATCTGTACCGTCATATCTGGCCAGTCAAACTTCATTTCCAGGCGTTTTTCTTTTTTTCCGCCAGTTCGAAGATACCGATAGAACTGGGGTTGTACGGTATTATCGTGTATTTTCCATAAACTGGTTTCTTCAATGACATCCGGTTTAAAAAACGAAAATACGCCCTTGGCTTGTGAAACAGAACTGAAGTGTCTGATCCCTGTTTCATCTGTCTCAAGTGTACGTTTCAGCTCACCTGCCTGAATACCATTCAACTTCACTGAATAATTGGCCGAAAAGTCCGGTATATCTGCCGCAATAGATACTTTTATAAAAATAAACAGCAAAAAAACACTGAACAATAGTCGCATTATTAGTCCTGTTTAACATTCACCAGTTTTTGTATGGCAGCAGGATACAACTGATGTTCCTGTTCTAATACTCTTGCAGCAAGTGTTTGTGCTGAATCATCAGGCATAACCTGGACTTTGGCCTGCATAATGACCGGACCATCATCCAGTTCTGCAGTGACAAAATGTACACTGGCTCCATGTTCTTTTTCACCGGCATCAATAGCGCGTTGATGTGTATCAAGGCCTTTGAATTTCGGTAATAGAGAGGGGTGAATATTAATCAGTTTATTTTGATAATGCTCAACAAACTCAGCAGTAAGAATGCGCATAAAGCCAGCTAAAATCACGTAATCGGGATTAAATTCGTCAATTTGCTGAGCTAAGGCTCTGTCAAAACTCTCCCTGTCTGCAAAAGCCTTGTGATCAATAATCTTGGTAGGAATGGATTGGCTACTGGCGTATTCCAATCCCGCTGCATCTGGACGATTACTGATAACTGCAGCTACCCTAGCATCAAGTTGCTGATGATTAATCGCTTCGATAATAGAGCGCATATTGCTACCGCGGCCGGAGATTAAAATCACCAGCCGGGTTGTAGGTTCATTCACACTCATGATTATTGAATTTCGACTAGTTCGTCAGCCGCATTTGCTGTTTCAATTTGACCAATTAAACTGGCTTGTTCACCAGCACTGTTCAACACCGCTAAAGCTTCAGACACATCATTCTCTGCAACCACGATAACCATACCTATCCCATTATTGAATGTGCGATACATTTCTTTATCTGTAACGTTGCCATTTTCTTGCAGCCAGTCAAACACAGCAGGACGCTGCCAACTACTGGCATCAATGACCGCTTTCACACCTTCTGGCAGAACGCGTGGAATATTTTCAAGCAGACCGCCACCGGTAATGTGTGATAACGCATGAATGCTGACTTTTTCATTCAGCTGTAATAGCGATTTCACGTAAATTTTTGTTGGCGCTAATAATTTTTCACCTAAAGTGGCGCCATCAAATGCCGAGCTTAAGGATTGACCGCTACGTTCAAGAATTTTACGGATGAGTGAATACCCATTTGAATGTGGACCAGAAGCGGCGAGACCAATGAGTTTATCCCCAGCAGCGACTTTTGAACCATCGATAACGGCTTCTTTTTCAACCACACCGACACAAAAGCCTGCTAAATCATAATCGCCATCTTCATACATGCTAGGCATTTCAGCTGTTTCACCACCGACTAACGCGGCTCCAGCCTGCAAACAACCTTCAGCTATGCCAGATACCACAGACTCTGCAATATCGACATCCAGTTTTCCCGTTGCATAATAATCGAGGAAGAATAAAGGCTCTGCGCCCAATACAGCGATATCGTTGACACACATCGCCACCAAGTCAATGCCGATGGTATTGTGGATACCGGATTCGATCGCCAGACGTAATTTAGTGCCCACGCCATCGGTGCCGGAGACTAGAACAGGCTGTTTGTATTTATCGACCGGAAGTTCGAAAAGACTACCAAAACCACCTAAACCAGCCATAACACCTGGTCGACGGGTTCTTGCTGCGTGAGGTTTAATGCGATCGACTAAGGCGTTGCCAGCTTCAATATCAACGCCGGCATCACGATAACTAAGAGAGGTGCGAGAAGAGTCCACGCTATCGGTCATAATGTATTCCTGAAAATGTTGTGCATCACATGCTTAAAACAGCGTGTTAGAATACCACAATGCACCGATTATTTTATGCCCTTATTTTGCTGTTTCTGAGTTTTAGTAGCTATGCTGCTGAGGTCAATAATCTTTATCAGGCGACAGCTCCTGTCACGACACAACAGCAGAAAGAGCGCGATGCTCTGGCACCTGACTTGCTCAAGCAAGTTCTTATTAAGTTAGTCGGTAATGAAAATCAGCTTAGTCAAGCCGATATTGCTCCGGTACTTGCCAATGCCACGCAACTGGTCGAACGTTATGAGTATATTCGTAACAATATAGAAGCTGCCGATTTAACACAGCCTGATCAACTTTCATTGCGTTTGAGTTTTGATAAAAATGCCGTCAATGCGGTTATACGTCAGCTTGGTCTGCCTCGATGGGGGAAAGTCAGACCGGACGTGCTGGTCTGGTTAGCTACTGATATAGATGGCCAGCAAAGTTTGCAAGGTTTAGAAAATATTCCCCAAGACGTTTTTAAACCGTTACAACAAGCGGCTGATGAACGAGGCTTGCCCATTCTTATGCCGTTGATGGACCTGCAAGATCAGTCTGCTTTGAGTTTTGAGGACGTGTGGTCAGGTAACGATGATGCCATCAAGACCGCTTCTCAGCGTTATGGGGCGGATATCATTCTTGTTATCAAAATGACAATCCATAATGACACCACTCAGATTATCTGGCAGTCAGGCACGGGTGAAACGCGTCAACGCTGGACCTCAGAAGGCTTTATCAGCGCTTCGATAAATAAAGGCTTAGGTGTGTTAGTCGATAGTCTGGCTAGCGAGTATGCTCAGCATAACCAGGTATCTGATACGAATAAGACACTCTCTGTGCAGATTGATGATGTTAATGACTACGCTGATTTTTCCAGAGTCATGGCCTATCTCAACCAAATCGACAGTATTGACAATATCCGGGTGAATAATTTGGGTATGAATATTCTCGATTTAGATATTAGCTATAGTGGTGACATGCAAGTTCTGCAACGTCTTTTGTCTGTTGGTGGCCTTTTATCAGAATTAACCGAACCTGAGGGCACGATAACGGATAAAAAATATTATCGGTTAACACATTGAGTTTACGTGATATTCCCAATCTGATTTCATTGTTACGTATTTTGCTGGTGATTCCAGTGGTATGGGCACTGGTTCACGAACGCTATGTATTAGCACTAATCGTATCCGCCATCGCAGGCATTTCAGACGGGATTGATGGTTTTCTCGCCAAACATTTTCACTGGCAATCACGTCTCGGCTCAATTCTTGACCCGATAGCTGACAAACTCTTGTTAGTGGCGAGTTTTGCTACTCTGGCCTGGATTGGTCTGCTTCCGATGTGGTTGCTTTGGTTAGTGCTTGCCAGGGATGTCATCATTGTGTGTGGTGGATTGGTCTATCATTACACCATTGGCGAATTTGAACTGCTACCGTTGTGGAGCAGTAAACTTAATACAGCATTACAAATTCTATTAGTGTTACTGGTGATCATTGAACAACAATGGCTGCCTGCTCTGCATTCTGTGGTGACCATGGGTATATGGGCCGTTGTGGCCAGTGTTTTATACAGTGGTTTTGAATATGTGATTATTTGGGGAAATAAAGCATGGAAGCAGAGAAAACAACCATAATGACGGATACCAATAAGTTTTTGCTTGTGGCCATCGTTGTTATAGCAGGTTGGTTATTATTTGAGCTGTCACCAGTATTGATGCCATTTTTTATTGCGACGCTTTTTGCCTACCTGGGGGATCCCCTGGTAGATAGACTGGAAAGCTGGAATTTATCCAGAACCATGTCAGTAAGTGTGGTATTTGCCGTTATTTTTATTGTGGTTGCTTTAATGTTATTAGTCATGCTGCCTTTACTCAGTGCTCAGGTAGCCAAATTGTTTAGTAATTTGCCTGATTATTTAACACAGACACAGAAACTGATAGAGCCGTGGTTGAACTCAGTGGGGTTACCAACCGATGTGTTTAACCTGCAGACAGTAAAACAGGCGTTGAGTAAATACTGGTCGGAGTTTGGGCAGGTTGCCGGAGGTGTTTTCAGCTATATGACACGTTCTGGCATGGTGTTAGTACAGTGGTTGGGGAATTTGCTTTTAATTCCGGTGCTTACTTTTTATTTATTGAGAGACTGGGATAGTTTAGTTGCCCGTTTCAGAGAGTTACTGCCAAGACGATATGCGAAAAAATTCATTGAAATGTCATTGGAATGTGATGACATGTTAGCTGGCTTTATGCGTGGTCAGCTGATGGTGATGTTCGCACTTGCGGTGATATATACCTTAGGGCTCAGTTTGATTGGCCTGGAATTAGCCTTATTACTGGGCGTAATTGCCGGGCTTGTCAGTTTTGTTCCATATCTTGGCTTAATCGTAGGCATTTTACTGGCTGGATTGGCCGCATTCTTTCAATTTGGTGACTGGCTACCGGTGCTGCAAGTGGCCATTGTATTTGCTGTCGCCCAAGCTATAGAAGGGATGGTGCTGACGCCTCGTTTTGTTGGTGAGCGTATTGGTTTGCATCCAGTGGCCGTTATTTTTTCTGTATTAGCCGGTGGGCAATTATTTGGCTTTACCGGTGTGTTACTTGCTTTGCCTGCCGCTTCGGTTGTCATGGTGTTGTTACGCCATGCGCATCAGCGTTATCTCGATAGTCATTTGTATTCTTAAATTAGTCACGCACACATGTCATTAGCTGAAACACAACTAACGCTTAGACTATCTCCTCAGGAGATATACAGGCTCGATAATTTCTTGTTTGCCAAACAAGAAACCAAACAAGCTCTACAAGCGTTTTGTCAGTTAGCTGAATTGGATTTCCTATACCTTGCGGGGGATAGTGGCACAGGTAAAACACATTTGCTGATAGCTTGTGCCGAAACGGTTCAGCAAATGGGTTACAGGGTCATTTATTTGTCGTTATCAGAACTTGTGAAAACGGCAGCGCCTGCAGCACTTCAGGCAATTGAACAAGCCGATTTACTCTGCCTGGATGATATCGATGCGATTGCTGGCTTACCCGAGTGGGAAGAAGCTGTTTTTCACTGTTTTAATCGCTTGCATGATGCAAAGGGGCGCCTGTTGGTGGCAGCACAACAGACCCCAGCGAATAGTTCAATTCGATTACCGGATTTGCGGTCAAGGCTGGCGACGGGGCTGGTTTATCAATTAGTGATGATGACAGATGAACAGAAACAGCAAGCCTTGATATTACAGGCACAGTCGCGTGGCTTAACGATAACAACTGAGGTGGCACAATATTTACTGCGTCATTATGGACGCGATATGCCTGCTCTGATGACCGTTTTACAGCAGTTAGATAAAGCTTCTTTACAGGCTAAACGAAAGTTAACCATACCGTTTATCCGGCAAGTTTTGGCGAATGGCTAGCCAACAACTGACGCTGATTCTGCCTGCTTTTTCGGTCGTCGTTGCCAATCCAATAAACCAGAGCTTTTTACCTCAATCATTAAAAATACTGATGAAAAGAGGGACGTTTATTGAGTCTGAAGATCGTTTTTTTCAGCAACTATTATCATTATTTTCTGAAGAAACAAGATATTGGGACGACTTCCCCATGGCGAGGTTAAGAGGTGGAACGGAGTTCAGTCTGTGTGTAGAGCCCTGTTATTTACAAGCTGACCGGGACCAACTGCTGCTATTTCATCATGGCCTGGATATCAGTATGGACGAAGCTGAACAACTTATCGCTTCGATTCAATATCTGTTTGATGATTTGGGCGCTTCATTAAGCATTAATACAGCGAATCAATGGCTGCTGAGCATGCCAATCGAACCTGATATTGAATTGACTTGTGTGGATAAGGTCGATCGTCACCCAGTGACTGAATTTTTACCCAAAGGCGCTGATGCCCGCTTATGGATTCGTTTATGGAATGAGATTCAGATGGTGTTATTCGACTGTCCGGTGAATCAGGCAAGAGAAGCACAGGGTAAGGTGCCGATTAATAGTGTCTGGTTCTGGGGGAAGGAAAAAATGCCTGATGAATGGCAGACCTGGTCACATGTTTCTGGTCAAGATGAAACATTGAAGCAATTGAGTCACTACAGTGGCTCTGAATGGCTGGAGAATATTGACCATTTTACTGATATTCAAGCAAAACACGCCTTGCATTTAGCCCATTTTGATCCAGATAAAGACTGGTCAACGCAAATGGAAGTGCTTGATAAAAACTGGTTAACGCCTATTTATAAAGCATTAAAACGTTTTCAGTTGGATTCCGTGCATATCGTTATTCCTGAGTGGGGGACTTACCATTTAACACCGACATCGGCCTGGAAAATCTGGTTATGAGTGTATTACCTGATATTGTTGAACGCCCTCACCATGGCTGGGATAAGCTCCCTGAGTCATGGCCAGACAGTTTGCGAAAAATCATGGCCGCACGCGGTATTACCGCGGTGGAACAGTTGTATTTTGAACTGGCTGACCTACCAAGGCCAGATCAGCTCCTTGGCATGCAGGCCGCTGTTGAATTATTAGCCACTGCTTTGAAAGAACAATGGAAAGTCACGATTGTTGCTGATTTTGATAGTGACGGTGCTACCAGTTGTGCTTTGGCGATACGTGGTTTGCAGTCGATGGGCTTGAAACAGGTTCATTATATTGTTCCTAATCGCTTTATTCATGGCTATGGACTGACTCCCTCGTTATTAGAGGATATTCCAGCGCATGAACAGCCAGATTTACTGGTGACGGTGGATAATGGCATTGCCTCAATATCAGGGGTAAAAGCGGCACATCAACGAGGAATGAAAGTGTTGGTGACTGATCATCACCTGGCTGGTGAGGAATTGCCGGAAGCGGATGCCATCGTGAATCCCAATCAAACCGACGATCCTTTTCCCTATAAAAATCTGGCTGGTGTCGGTGTCTGTTTCTATGTGTTGTTAGGCTTAAGGCAGCATTTAAGAACAACCGGCTGGTTCGAAAGCGCCTCTTTGCCTGAACCGAAAGTGGGGGATTGGCTCGATCTCGTCGCTTTAGGGACGGTAGCGGATGTGGTGCCACTGGATAAATTAAATCGAACATTGGTCAATCACGGATTGCAGCGTATTCGTCGCGGTAAAGGCTGTATCGGCATACAAGCACTGATTCGAATTGCGGGCAGAGAAAAAGAAAAACTAGTTTCTTCTGACTTAGGCTTTAGTATTGCCCCCAGATTGAATGCAGCTGGGCGTATGGAAGATATGGGACTCGGCATTAACTTACTGCTGACAGATAATGCTGATCAGGCCCTTAGTATAGCGACACAGCTGGATAGCATTAATTTGGAACGACGCGCGGTAGAGCAAACGATGCAAGTGGATGCATTGAAGATGCTGGAACAGATTGATATTGAGGACAATACCTTAAGAACCGGCTATTGCTTATTTAATGAAGATTGGCATCAGGGTGTGATTGGGCTGTTGGCCTCACGTATTAAAGAAAAAACATACCGTCCGGTTATTGCTTTTGCTCCCGGTAATGACGATGAAGTCAAAGGATCGGCACGTTCTATTCCAGGCATACATATTCGAGATGTATTAGCCCGAGTAGCAGCTAAACATCCTAAATTGTTAGAACGTTTTGGTGGTCATGCTATGGCGGCTGGTTTAACGATAAAAAAAGCCGATATAAGCGAATTTAATCGGGCATTTGAATCGGCCTTGAATGAGATGGTGTCAACCGAAACCTACTTACAACAACTACCTTCAGATGGTGAGTTAGCAGCAAGCGATTGCCAGTTGTCATTTGCAGAAATACTGTCTGAGGCAGCGCCTTGGGGCCAGGGTTTTGAGGAGCCCAGGTTTCATGGGGTGTTTAAAGTAAATCATTTTCGTTTAGTTGGACAAGAACAGAATCACCTGCGTTTACAGCTTGAGATGAATGGTAACAGGCAGGTGAATGCGATGGCTTTCGGTCAGGATAAACCGAGCTGGTTAGATGAAAACAGTCTAGTATTAGTGCGTTATAAATTATCTGTAAATGAGTTTCGCGGTCAGAAAACCTTACAGTTCCTGGTGGATGAATTAATGCCAGCCAATACAGATACGCATAACTGACCATCATTAGTTATATCAGGTAGATAAGTCATGCCCACTCATCAAATTGCTATGTTTAGTGCTAAGTCATACGATGAACGCTTTTTATTGCAAGCGTCAGTGCCTGCGATTCAATTCATTTGTCATGAGGTCACACTGAATCCATCCACCGCGGTGATGGCAGAGGGGTTTGAAATTGTCAGTGCCTTTGTTAATGATGATTTGAGTCGGGAAACATTAGGCACACTAGCAGAAGGTGGCACGCGACTGATTGCCTTACGCTGTGCGGGTTATAATCAGGTCGATCTGAGCGCCGCGCATGCGTTGGGCATCAGCGTGGTTAACGTTCCCGCCTATTCGCCTTATGCTGTAGCTGAGCACACCATCGCTTTGATGTTGGCATTAAGTCGTAAAATTCCTCGTGCCTATAATCGTGTCCGTGATGGCAATTTCTCTCTGGATGGCTTACTCGGCTTTGATTTCTACCAAAAAAACGTAGGGATAGTCGGTGGTGGGAAAATTGGTTTATTAGTGGCGGAAAGAATGCGGGCGTTTGGGTGTGAGGTGCTTGTTTATGAGCCTGTTAACTCGCAATACTGCGTAAAGAAAGACTTCCAAGTTGTTGATTTAAAAACACTTATTCAAAAATCCGATATTATCAGTCTGCATTGCCCGTTAAATAGTGACACGCGTTACCTGGTTAATCATGACAGCATTGCCAGCATGAAACCGGGAGTGATGTTAATTAACACCAGTCGCGGAGCGTTAATGGATACCCGAGCGCTATTAGACGGACTGAAATCCAAACAAATCGGCTATCTCGGCATTGATGTCTATGAACAGGAAGGCAGTTTGTTTTTTGAAGATCATTCACTTGATATTATTCAGGATGATTTATTTCAACGTCTGTTAACCTTTCCAAATGTATTAGTGACCGGGCATCAGGCCTATTTCACCCAGGAAGCTGTTCAACATATTGCTGAAACCACAGTAAAAAATGTGCTGGCTTATCTTAATGGTGAACGTTTAAGTAATAGAGTGGGCATGTGACGGCAGTAACAACATTATTTGAGCGCATCGAAGCGGCGATGCCTGATTTTAAGGCGCGTCCACAACAGGTGCAAATGAGTGAGTTCATTGCTCAAGCCATGTCAAAACCACCGCAAAAACGGGTGGCTGTCGTCGAAGCACCGACTGGGGTGGGTAAAACGCTGGCTTATCTGACCGGCACTATTCAAGCAGCCCTGCTACAAAAGAAAACACTGGTGATCAGTACTGCCACGGTCAACTTACAACAACAGCTTATTCAAAAGGATTTACCTCAGTTTTCAGCGACACTCGAAGAACCTATCCGTTTTGTTCAGGTAAAAGGGCGTCGTCGTTATGTCTGCCCCAGTAAGCTCAATCAGGTAGCTACCACACCGGAACAGCAGTCGCTCAATATTGATGTGGATGAAAAGTATCAACAGGTGCTGCATACGGCGCAAGCTAAGCAGTTACTGAGTGACTGGGACGAAGAACGCTGGGATGGTGATCGCGATAGTCGCCGTGACAAAATAGACGCTGAACTCTGGCATCAGGTTTCCACCGATTCGGAAGGCTGTGCCGGGAAAAGCTGTTCCTTCTACTTACGTTGTCCATACTATAAGTTACGGCGGGAAATGACGGCGGCGCAGGTGGTGGTCGCCAATCATGATCTGATACTGAGTGATGCAGACTTAGGTGGTGGTTTGGTATTACCGAACCCGGAAGAAATTCTTTTTGTGTTTGATGAAGCGCATAACCTGCCACGAAAAGCGCTGGATCATGCGGCTAAAGCATTAAATTTTATTCAGCTTTACCAAACCACAGAAACAGCGGACAGTGTACTGAAAAAGATACCGTCCACATTGGCATACAGACAACATGATTTTGGCTATATGCTGTCGGAACTAAGACGTGACTTACCGGCGGTAATGAGTCACTTGCAACAGATTGAAACCATTTTACACAGTGATGGTGTTGTGCAGGACTTATTGGAAAAGCATATCAGTGAGCCACGTATTTTCTGGAATAGCCCGTTAGTCAATGCTCTATTAATCCCGTGCCAGGGGTTATTACAGCGCGCTAATTCGATTTATAAACACTATTCTGTACTGGCCAAATGGATTAAGGAAGGGCTGGAAAAAACACAGCTTCCGAATAAAGTTGGGGAAGCCTTATTACCGCAAGTGGGTACGGTTCAGAATATTTTTGGCTACCTCATCGACTTTATGGCTTTGTTTCTAGAGCCTGACCAGGAGGATCGACCGCCTAATGTACGTTGGCTATCCGTAGAAACATTTGCAAAGCAGCAAACACTGGTTGTTCATGCCGGTCCGATGACGGCTGCGTATTTCCTGGATCGCAGTTTATGGTCAAGAGCCTATGGTGTTGTTCTCACATCAGCGACACTTCGTGGTTTGGGGGTATTCCATCGTTTCAGATTGGATTGTGGTTTACATCGCTTTGATGAACAGCACTTTTTAGCCGTGCCTTCACCGTTTAACTATCAAAAGCAAGCCACACTACATATTCCGGATATGCGTTTCCTACCCAATGAGCAACAGCAGCAATGGCAGCAGGAAGTTGTTAAAAAACTCATCGATATTATTGACGTCACTGAAGCCACTTTAGTGTTATTTACCTCAAAGCTGGTAATGGAAGCGGTATACCGACAATGTCCCGCCGCGATTACGGCCATAACGATGGTGCAGGGTGACAACCTCTCTCCTAAAAATATGGTGCATCGTCATATTCGACAGATTGAGTCAGGCAAAGGCAGTATTATTTTCGGTTTGGATCGCTTCGCTGAAGGTGTGGATCTGCCGGGGCATTTATGTACCCATGTGGTGATTACAAAATTACCTTTTCCAGTATTTACCAGACCGATTGAACAGGCAAAGCAAGAGTGGATTATTCGTAAAGGTGGCCAGCCTTTTACTGCGCTTTCCTTGCCCGCGGTTAGCGTAAAACTGATACAAGCGTGTGGCAGGTTGCTAAGAAAGGAAACGGACTCGGGAAGAATTACTATTCTTGATAAACGTTTATTAACAAAGGGTTATGGTAAACAATTACTTGCCCATTTACCTGATTATCAGCTTGAGCAGTCATAATCGGCAACGCCACAGGTCACAACATCCTCGTTCAGCAGGAAGCGCTTCCTTAATCAAAAGGATTTAATGTAGCAGCGATTGGGAGGTTCTGCTGCATCTATTCCGTCTTCATTACTCTATTCTATTTCCTAAGCTAAATAGTCCCTGAGCTACTGATTTTTAATTTAACCTGAGGAAGGAATCTGACCATGAAAAAAACAACGTTTGCTGCGTTAACTGCATTGAGTCTTGTTGTTGCACCTGCATTTGCTGATATTGAAAACAGAACGTTTTCTGAGCAATTACAGTTACAAAAAACACAACTGCGTCCACATGCGTTTAACTTCTTTTCTGATCGCTACCTGCAAGTACAAGCGATGAAAAAACCGGTTACTTTAAGCTTTAAAGAGCAATTAGATAGCCAAAAAACATTACTGCGCAAGCAACAGTTTAATCCAATCAGTGATGCTTATTTACAGACGCATGCTCGTCAGTCATAAGCCTTATTAATAGGTTGAAATAAAAAACCCGGCTAAAGCCGGGTTTTTTTTATGCCTTATTCAGTGCGGCTAGTCACTTCTAATAAGTGATAACCAAACTGTGTTTTTACTGGACCCTGAACGGTGTTAACGGGAGCAGAAAAAACCACCTTATCAAATTCAGGCACCATCATACCTGGGCCAAATTCGCCTAAATCACCGCCTGAACGGCCAGATGGGCATGAAGAGTGTTCTTTAGCAATGTCAGCAAAATCGGCACCTTGTTCGATTTCACGTTTAAGTTCTAAACAGATTTCTTCACTATCTACCAGGATATGTCTTGCTGTTGCTTTAGCCATGTTCACTCTCTATTTTGATAAAATAGCGACAGTATATCAGTTTCAGGCAAACTTACGCAGACGACTCAGTAAGGCCTGAGCAGTGACTTCTGAGGACTGTGGGTTTTGTCCAGTGATTAATAAACCATCCTCACAGCAGAATGGGGCCCAGTCGTCCGCTTTATGATAATAACCACCGGCATTTTTTAATTCGTCTTCCAGTAAAAACGGGACGACATCGGTAAGGCCTACGGCGTCTTCTTCTGAGTTTGAGAAACCGGTTACCGACAGATTCTTAACAAGTGGTTCGTCGGTGAGTGTTTTTACATTGAGTAACACGGCTGGGGCATGGCAGACTGCTGCCACGGGTTTATCCTGGAAGATAAATTGTTGAATCAATTCAATCGACTTCTCTGACACACTCAGATCCCATAAGGGGCCATGACCACCGGGATAAAACACCGCATCATAATCATCAGCACGGACAGTATCGAGAACCAATGTATTAGCCAGTTCAGCTTGTGCTTCTTTGTCTTGTTTAAAGCGTTTTGTTGATTCTGTTTGTGAATCTGGATCGTCACTTTTTGGATCTAATGGCGGTTGACCACCTTTAGGACTAGCCAAAGTGATATCAACGCCAGCGTCTTTGAATACATAATAGGGCGAGGCAAACTCTTCTAACCAAAAGCCGGTTTTTTTACCTGTATTTCCTAAACTATCGTGAGATGTCAAAATCATTAAAATTCGCATGTTTCTCCCTTTTTTTGTCAGTATTGATGGGGCATGAATGGGTATCTACCACTAACATATGGCTAGCACCTTTCTGGAATTGATAATCAACAGGCTGCTGCTGCAGATTATAACCCCTTTGCGTTAATGCTTTGCTTATCAAGCCTAGATGAGGAGAGGGGGTATTGTCCAACCCAATCAACGGATATACTCTGACTTGTCTGGCGACTCGACACAACTCAAGCATGGCATGCAGGTGAAACTCAAGGTCATAATGCTCGCTGTACAAAAACAAAAAGTGTGAGCATAAAGCTAAATCAAATTGCTTATCCTCAAAGGGCAGTTGAGGTAGTTGCGCATTAATATAAAACGACGCGCTGGTTGGCAGCGCATAATCTGCTAAAAATAACTGCATTGCCCTCATGCGCTGTTGATATAAATCATCAGTATCAGAGAAATCCTGCCAGATAAACTGATGTTGATACTCACGGACCTGAGCGATCACATCCGGCCCTAGCTGTTCGATTCGCTGCCGGATCTGTTCAGCATTGAATTGATAGATAGGGTCTACTGATGTGACATTTGCACCTTTTTGTCTGGCTTCGACATTAAAACTCGCCGGTCCATCACCACAGCCTAAAATAGATTGTTGAAAGTCATCATCACTGAGCAGAAACATCCGTTGATATTCCAGCAGATTACGACCCCAGGGTACGACGTTATCTAATTTCATTCTGTTGTGGGCTTTTACTTAATCAGTATGGCGTTTAGATTGCCGTTGATAAGATGGGTTTGCATTCATTCTAATTGGTGAAGAAAACTGGAAATCCATTAAAAGTCTGGGGTTTATTCAGAGATAATCAGGGTAATATCTTCAAAGCCAATTTCATCTCCACCGACAATTTTTCTGCGCTTCCGTGTTTCCAGTTCGCCATTTACAGAAACCAGACCTTGCTCAATAAAGAGTTTGGCTTCAGCACCGCTGGCTGCGATACCTTCGAATTTAAGTACTTTATATAGCTCAACCGGTGTACTGGTGAGTTCGACTTCGATTGTTTGAGACATGATGAACTCTCATAAAAAAGACTCATGATAAAGCCTATCTGTGACAGTGTGATAACGATTTCTTAATAAAACATGTCAAAACTATTCAAGAGTGTGAATCAGGTCGCGCACTATTAATCTATCTTCTTTTATATTGTGCTAATTACACGGAGTGTTTATAGATGAAACTACTGGTTAATTTCATACAAATTCTGATTATCGGCGTCATCGTTTATCCCATTTATTATGTATGGGAAACACAGCATATTGATAATTTTTGCAGAGAAATTACACCAGGAATGTCTGATAAGAAACTGATTGAATTAGTTAAAGAGTATCATGTCACTTTAATTGGCTTTGATGAGAACGAGGCCGACAAAGGTAAGTGGCTGGCACAAGTTAAAGCGAAATCATCGTTTTCAGATTATCGCTGTGAGATTGGTGGAATAGCGAATAAAGTGGCACATGCCAGCATAATGGAAGAAAAATAGACACCCTATCTGTTAGATAGAGTGTCTATTAATCATGTTATGCGCCGACGTAATTAATCAGAATACCTGCGGCGACAGCTGAGCCGATAACACCAGCAACATTCGGTCCCATCGCATGCATTAACAGGAAGTTATGTGGATCAGATTCTAAACCAAGCTTATTGGATACGCGTGCGGCCATAGGCACAGCAGATACGCCCGCAGAGCCAATCAGTGGGTTAATCGGTTCCTTGATCAATTTGTTCAGCACTTTAGCCATGATGACACCCGATGCCGTGCCGATAGCAAATGCCGCCATACCTAGTACCAAGATACCTAGCGTCTGCAAATCAAGGAATTTATCTGCACTCAGCTTTGAACCTACGGCTAAGCCTAAAAAGATGGTTACCGTATTAATCAGCGAATTCTGAGTGGTGTTGCTTAAACGATCTACCACAGCACACTCTTTCATTAAATTACCAAAACAGAACATACCGAGTAATGGTGCTGCATCAGGTAATAAAAACGCGACAAGGATAAGTAACACTAGCGGAAAGACAATTTTTTCTCGTTGTGAAACATGCCGTTGTTGCACCATTTTGATTTTACGTTCTGATTCGGTAGTCAGTGCACGCATAATCGGTGGCTGAATTAATGGCACCAAAGCCATGTAGGAGTATGAGGCTACCGCAATGGCGCCGAGTAAATCCGGAGCAAGTTTACTGGCAACATAAATAGACGTTGGTCCATCTGCACCGCCGATAATGCCTATGGCGGCGGCATCAGCCAGACTAAAGTCAAAAATGCCAAAGTGAGCTAACACAACGGCACCCATCAAGGTAGCGAAGATACCGAACTGGGCAGCAGCCCCCAGAAACAGTGTTTTAGGATTGGCTAACAAAGGACCAAAGTCAGTCATTGCGCCTACACCCATAAAGATGATGAGAGGAAAGGCGCCGCTTTCAATACCGACCGCATAGAAAATGTGCAGGATACCATTACCTTCGGCGAGACCAGCACCGGGAATATTGGCCAATACACCACCAAAACCAATGGGCACCAACAGTAAAGGTTCGAAGTTTTTCTTGATAGCCAGATACAGCAATAACATGCCGATCAGAATCATGACACCTTGGCCAGGTGTCATTTGGTTTATGCCTGTTACTTGCCAGAGATGAAGTAGTTTATCCATGAATTCCCCCAATTAAGCGATAGTTGCCAGCTGATCACCGACTTTGACGGAATCACCTTGTTTAACAGAAATGGACGACACGGTACCTGATTTAGAAGCCACGATTTGTGTTTCCATTTTCATCGCTTCCAGAATCAAAATAGTGTCACCTTCATTGACTTGCTGACCAACGCTGACCTCGATTTTCCAGATATTGCCGGATAAGGGGGCTTCAACAGGATCCCCTTCACCCATTGGGGCCGTTGCTGAACTTGAAGAGGATTCAACATGGCTGATATCACCACCTTCATTCACTTGAACAACATAGCTCTGACCATTGACTTTAATGGTATAGGTTTCTTGTTCTTGGCTTTGAGGACGAGAGGGGGATGATGGGCTGTTATCAATAACAGGAACAGGTTCAAATGCGTCTGGATTATGACGGTTTTTGAGGAATTTAAGCCCGATTTGTGGGAATAGCGCGTAGGTTAAAACATCATCAACGTGTTGTTCACCCTCGGCCAGAACAATTTTTTCCTCATCAGCGATAGCGAGAAGTTCGGTCGTGAGCTTTTCCATTTCTGCTTCAAGTAGGTCAGCAGGGCGGCAAGTGATGGGTTCAGCACCTTCAAGTACCCGGTCCTGAAGCTCTTTGTTATAAAGTGCAGGGGCTGCTCCGTATTCTCCTTTGAGAATACCTGCTGTTTCCGCAGCGATGGTTTTATAACGTTCACCGGTCAGAACATTGATGACGGCCTGGGTGCCGACAATTTGAGATGTGGGGGTGACCAGAGGAATAAAGCCCAAGTCTTCACGAACCCGTGGAATCTCTTTTAATACCTGATCCATCTTGTCCAGTGCATTTTGTTCACGTAGCTGACTTTCCATATTGGTCAACATGCCGCCCGGTACCTGAGCGACCAAAATACGTGAATCTACACCACGCAGGGAGCCTTCGAACTGGGCATATTTTTTTCTCACCTCGCGGAAGTAGGCTGCTACTTCTTCGAGGAGTTCGATATTAAGACCTGTATCGCGATCCGTATCTTCAAAGATAGAGACAACTGATTCTGTTGCTGAGTGACCGTAGGTCATCGACATTGATGAAATAGCTGAATCGACATTATCAATACCGGCTTCCACGCATTTCATAATAGTGGCTGTCGACAAACCGGTGGTGGCGTGTGATTGCATGTGAATCGGGATATCAATGGTCTGCTTAAGGCTTTGAACTAATTCATAAGCTACATAAGGCTTAAGCAAACCAGCCATATCTTTAATACATAAAGAGTGGGCACCCATGTCTTCAATACGTTTAGCCATGTCTAACCACAAATTCAGATCATGAACCGGACTTATTGTGTAGGCGATGGTGCCTTGTGCGTGACGGTCATTTTCCAGCACGGCTTTGATTGCGGTTTCTAGATTGCGTGGATCATTCATCGCATCAAATACACGGAACACATCAACGCCATTGATCGCCGCTCTTTCAACAAATTTACTGACCACGTCATCAGCATAGTGGCGATAGCCTAATAGATTCTGACCCCGTAACAGCATTTGCTGACGGGTATTCGGCATAGCGGCTTTAAGTGAGCGAATACGATGCCATGGATCTTCGCCCAGATAACGAATACAGGCATCAAAAGTGGCGCCGCCCCAACTTTCGACAGACCAAAAGCCAATCTGGTCAAGCTTATCGGCGATGGGCAACATGTCATCTAATCTGAGTCGGGTGGCAAATAATGATTGGTGAGCATCACGTAAAACGACATCCGTAATGCCAAGTGGTTTTTTAACTTCGGTCATATTCATGGCCTTAATTGATTGATTCGAAAAAGTCTTTAATGCGCTGATTTATTTATGGCGGGAACGAAATTTGTGCACTGCTGCAGAAAGCACAGTGATTAAGTTTTTATCATCATTAGCATGCTGAGACTGGTTCATGGCCGGGCTGATGACAGCGGTAGGTGAAGAAATGCCTTCTTCAGGTAAGACACCTACATTTTTTTCGTAGCTGGTGATAATGCGTGACATGATGGATGTGACAAACACCAGTAATGTCAAAAATATAAATACGAACCCCATGCCGATAAGCATCAAGTTCAGACCTTCAGTCATTAAGTTTGAAGTAGTCATTATTATAATCTCTCTCCGTTGGTTTTCTTAGGTCATTAAATCAATGACTTACAAAAAAGCAGCCGGCAATTATACCATTGTTGCCCTATGAACGAATCACCGTGCCGAAACTCCTTAATTTTAAAAGAATAATGGAGAAAAAATCCCTTGTTGTAGTGACGTTAATCTATTCATTGTGCGTATGATATTTTCCTATCTGTTGAAACCCTGCCAAACTAATAGTCACGATAGCAAGCAATAACAAAGGACATCTATGACACCTGATGAGTCTGATTTCTGGTTTTTACCTTTGGGAGGAACCGGAGAAATAGGGATGAATCTCAATCTGTATGGCCATGATGGTCGATGGCTGATGGTTGATTGCGGGGTGACCTTCGAAGCCAAAACTGATATTGATGGTGAACCGATAGAAGGGGCTCGAGCAGAAGTACAAATGGCTGATCCACAATTTATTGTGGATCGCAGAGAGCAATTAGACGGCCTTATTATCACCCATGCCCACGAAGATCATATCGGGGCTGTGCCGTATTTATGGGAACGATTCCGTTGTCCGATTTACACAACGGCTTATACGGCTGAAATCTTACGCCGAAAACTGGCTGAGGCCGGATTAATAAAAAAAGTGAAAGTCCATATTGTTGAAGCGCATGCATCAAGACAAATAGGCGTATTCAATGTGCAGTGGATTCAGCTGACACACTCCATTCCCGATCCCTTTGCTTTATTGATTACAACCCCTGTTGGCAAAGTGTTTCATACCGCTGACTGGAAGCTGGATTCAGGCCCTGTGGTCGGTGAGGCGTATAGGGAAGAAGATTATTCCCGGTTGGGAGAACTGGGGATTGATGTGATGGTATGTGATTCGACCAATGCTAATGTGCCTGGCTGGTCAACTTCTGAGGCGTCTTTATACAAAGGCCTAAAACACCATGTAGAGCAGGCTAAAGGACGGGTTGTTATAACCTGTTTTGGCAGTAATATTGCCCGATTACGAACGGTGGCGGATATTGCTAAAGAAACAGGACGTCATTTAGGTCTGTTGGGACGCTCGTTATTAAATACCCATGCGGCGGCAAAACGAGTCGGTTTGTGGAATGGCATTGATACCTTTGTTGATCCTCATCATTTAGGTTTTCTGCCGCGAGATACGGTTTTATTAGTCGCTACAGGCAGTCAGGGCGAACCACGAACAGCACTGAACCGGCTGAGCCAGAACAGTTTTCGTGATATTGAGCTGGAAGCGGGTGATACCGTTATTTTCAGTTCTAAAGTCATTCCTGGAAATGAACTCCCAATTGAGGCATTAATCGAACGGCTCAAGGCAATGAATGTGAACGTAATTACCGTAGATAACAGTCGACTGGAAATTCATGCTTCAGGTCATCCGGCTATGGAAGAACTGAAGGCCATGTATCGTTGGGTTAAGCCAGCTTGTGCTATTCCTGTACACGGTGAGTTTCAACATCTCAGAGCGAATGCCAGACTGGCAAAATCAGTCGGGATTCCTGAGCAACTCGAAGGCAAAAATGGTGACTTATATTACATAGCGCCTGTAAAAGGCATCCGACGTGATGCAGTAAAAACAGGACGATTGGGTCTTGTCCAGGATAAATTGAAAAAATTGTTTTAATCACATTGTTATTAAATAGCGATAAGCTAACAAAATGATAGAAGAACTGAGACGGTTTATACGCCACCCAAGTAGCGTGCCTATCCAGGTTAAGCTAGGTGAGCAGCATCAACAACGTTCGCTGAAAGATGTGAGTAAAGGTGGCCTGTGTTTTTGTTCAGCTGCGCCCATAGCTGTCGGCACGCTGGTTGAGATCAATATCCTGGCCTGTAAGCCGGGATTTACGGCAAAAGGTATTATCAGTTGGTGTAAACCTGAAGGAAATCAGTATCTGGTAGGGGTTAACTTTCAGAGTAAAGCTATGACTTATGCACTCAGAATGGTTGAGCAGATTTGTTATATAGAAGATTACAGAAAACGTATTAGCGCTAACACCGGGCGTCAGTTAACCAGTGATGAAGCGGCGTTAGAATGGATTCAGAAATATGCGGCAGACTTTCCGAGATTAAACGAGTAAACCATGTCAGGCTTTTGCTTCAAAGCGTTGTGAGCGGCGATCGGATGAGACCCGACGTTCGATAAATGGTCTTTGATTTCGTTTTCTACGATCATAGCGTTGTCTACGATCACTATTGTTGGATGGTTTTGCTTCTTGAGCAGCAGGGCGAGCTGGTTCAACCTGTGATGGCGGGCTGATAGTTATCATCGTATTGTGATATAGCTTAGGTATCTCGTTCATTTTTCGCTGAAGATGAGTTATATAAACAAGCTATCGGATTGATTTTTCTAAGCTTTAGAAATTATTTCGTGTCCGTATATCTCACTTCGAACTGGCCGTTTTTAATGCGGGGCTT
This sequence comes from Methylophaga thalassica MP, assembly GCF_000214595.1. Taxonomy (GTDB): domain Bacteria; phylum Pseudomonadota; class Gammaproteobacteria; order Nitrosococcales; family Methylophagaceae; genus Methylophaga; species Methylophaga thalassica. The sequence goes on from NZ_AFIG01000001.1 coordinate 1,085,507, forward strand.
ATTGTTTAAGGGGTACTGATAAAGATAGGCCCAGGCAAGCGTTAGACTGAAATCGGCAGCGTGTGTTTGGATGGTGATTAACTGACGTTGGTATTCATGTGGTTCAGGGAAAGATGAGGAACATTCTTCATAATCATCCAGTTGACTGAGCACCCAACTGGCATTGGATAGTTTATAGAGTTCGCCATAGACGATGTCGTCTTTGCTCTCAGAGAGAATAGCGCCCGGATAGTAGTCAATAAGGTAGAGTTGGCCCTGCATTGAGGCACGACAAATAAACTCACTATGTTTGGTAAGTAACTGCGCCATTGAATGATTGGTGTCTTTCATCAATGTGCCGTACACAAATAAATAGGTATTTTGTTCAGTCATTACTTTATTAATCTTTTTTATCTACATGATAAATATAACAAACTATAGGTTTTAAGTTGAGCGAAAAATTAAAGGTAGGCTTGGCATTAGGTAGTGGGGCAGCGCGTGGCTGGGCACACATTGGCATTATCAGACAGTTAGAAAAACTGGGTGTTACTCCCGATATTGTTACAGGTACCTCAATAGGTGCATTGGTTGGTGCAGCTTACGTAGCGAATAATATCGACAAATTGAATGATTGGGTACTGCGGTTGGATAAATTGAAAACTGCTCAGTATTTTGCGATTAATCGCTCACTGCAAGGCTTCGTTAATAAAAACCGTTTACGCAGTTTTCTTAATGAATACGTGGTGGAACAGGATGTTGCCATCGAAGATCTACAAACGCGTTTTGCTACTGTGGCGACAGATTTATACAATGGTCGTGAGATATGGAACACACGGGGCAATATAATGGATGCGGTCTGGTCATCCATGTCCTTACCTGGATTATTTCCAGCGATTAAACACAATAACCGTTGGCTAATAGATGGTGGCTTGGTCAATCCTGTACCCGTCTCTTTATGCCGTGCTTTGGGCGCCGATGTGGTGATAGCTGTTAACCTCAACAGTGGCATCGTGGGTAAACATTTTAGAACGGATATTGATGATAGCGAGCCCGAAGCAACTCTCGATCTCCCTACCAGCTGGACTGGCAAAGTCAGTCATATGGTGGCGGATTACACCAATAACTTATTTCCCAAACGACGTGAAGAAAAAGAAGAACCACCTGCATTATTAGACGCCATTGCGGCATCGATTAATATTACGCAGGATCGTATCACCCGAAGTCGGATGGCGGGTGATCCTCCAGAAATTATTTTAAACCCACGTCTCTCCCATATAGGGATTCTGGAGTTTTATCGTGCTGGTGAAGCCATAGAAGAGGGTATTGCCTGTGTCAAACGTCAGCAAACAGAGCTGGGTTATTATTTGCCAATCGATAAATGATTACCTGGCAGGACACTCCCAGTTTTTCAGTTTGGCAAAGTAGTCACGTAAGAAATCGATTAATATTCTGACTCGGTGAGATAAAAAACGTGTTTGAGAATAGATGGCATAAATCCCGACCTCTTTTTGAACCAAGGCATCATCCAGTATGGTAATGAGTTTGCCGGACTTGATTGCCGGGTAGGAAATAAAATCCGGCGTCAAGATTAAGCCTTTTCCAGTTATACAGACATCTCGCAGGTATTCGCCATTGTTTGATGAAAGCACGGTTGGTAAATTCACAGAAATGGCTTGGCCCTGATAATCCAATAATGACCAACTGCTACTGACATGGGAATAGTGCAGCTTCACATGACCGTAGAGAAGATCTTCTGTCTTTTCTGGTAAGCCATTTCGAGCAAAGTAATCTGGGCTGCCACAGATTTGTAATCGTGTTGAAGCCAGTTTACGTGCGATTAGACTGGAGTCAGTTAAGTTCGATATACGAATGGCTAAATCTAAACCCTCAGCGACCAAATCTTGGTGTCTGTCGCTAAAGTCGATATCAAAAATGATTTCCGGATGGATCAGATTAAATTCACGTAAAGCCGGACTTAAATGCATTAAACCAAAACTAATGGGTGCAGAGAGCCTGATACGTCCAGACAGCGATGTTTGCTCATTACCTAAAGCATGTTCAACCTCATAAATATCATCAAGAATACGGACGCAATGCTGGTAGTAACTGCGACCGGCATCGGTGAGCGTTTGTTTACGCGTTGTTCTTTTGAGCAAGCTGATACCCAGTCGTCTTTCTAAATCTGTTAAACGTTTGCTGATAGCAGATTTGACCGTATTCATTTGCTCTGCGGCTTTTGTGATACTGCCAGCTTCAACTACCCGCACAAAACATTGCATTTCTTCTAACTGACTCATTTGTATTGTTCTCTATTTGGTAACAATAAGTTCATTAATACACTGTTTTATAAAAATATGGAAACGATAAACTGTGAACTATCAAGACAACACAACAAAAAGGAAAAAACATGAACGCAGTAACAGGATTATCAACAGTCACAGGTCGTTTTTTATTGAGTCTGATGTTCATTTCAGCCGGCATTGGAAAACTCGGAGCAGGTTACGAAGCGACACAAGGCTATATGAGCATGATGGGAGTACCGACATCACTGTTGCCTTTGGTGATTGCAACAGAAATTTTAGGTGGTTTGGCGATTTTATTTGGTTTTAAAACGCGTATCGCTGCTTTCTTATTAGCTGGGTTTACCGTCATCGCAGCCGCCATCTTCCACAATAATTTTGCTGATCAAATGCAGAGCATTTTGTTTATGAAGGATTTAGCCATTGCCGGTGGTTTGTTGTTACTGGTGGCTAATGGTGCGGGTAATTTAGCTATCGACAATATTAAATAATGTTATCGAAAACAGGAGAATAAACATGAATAACACGATTTTACATATCAATAGTAGTGAACGTATTCAGGACTCTGTGACACGCCAGGTATCTGCTGAACTGGTCTCGCAACTACAAAAGCAGTCTGGGCTAGCTATTAAATCTCGTGATCTAGCGAAGGGTATTCCGTTTATTAACGAAGATTGGATCCATGCCAATTTTACCGATCCCGAGCAACGTACTGAGCAAAATAGACAGGCTTTAGCTACCTCGGACCAACTGGTAGAAGAGTTACAAGCGGCCGAGATATTGGTCATTGCATCGCCTATCTACAACTTTAGCGTACCAGCCGTATTAAAAGCCTGGATCGATCAGGTGGCGAGAGCAAGAGTCACATTTCGTTACACTGAAAATGGCCCAGAAGGTTTATTGAAGGCGAAAAAAGCGTATCTGGTGATGGCTTCTGGCGGCGTGCCTCTGGGTAGTGAAGTCGATTACGCTTCTACTTACCTGAAGCAGGTCATGAATTTTCTTGGAATTCAGGATGTCACTGTGGTGGATGCAGGCAGTCTGATTCAAGAAACAGAAACACTCACACAAAAAATTGCTGATATTGTCAGCTAATATCTATCGGGAGAATGTGATGACTCAGACAAGGGAATTAAGACAAATCATCAACGGAGACCGGGTCTCAGATGGCGCAGGTGTTCAGCTGACGCGTATTATCGGCTCACCACATCTCAATATGCTTGACCCTTTTCTGATGTTTGATGCCTTTGGTTCAGATAAGCCTCAGGACTATATTGCTGGCTTTCCTCCACATCCCCATCGTGGCTTTGAGACGGTGACCTACATGTTAGAAGGTCGTATGCGTCATGAAGACAGTGCAGGCAATGCCGGGGTAATTGAAACCGGTGGTGTGCAATGGATGACGGCAGGCAAAGGGATTATTCATTCGGAAATGCCAGAGCAGAAAGAAGGACGCTTAGCGGGGTTCCAGTTGTGGGTTAACCTGCCGGCAAAAGAAAAGATGAGTGAGCCTAAGTATCAGGAGTTTGATGCTGAGCAGATTCCGGTAGCCAAATTGGATAATGGCACCGAAATCAAGGTCATTGCTGGTCAGACAGATAGTGGCGTGAGTGGTGTGATTAATAACCCGTTTGTTAATCCCCTATACCTGCATGTGTTTTTACCTGCGGGAGTCACGTTTGAGCAGACAGTGAAGGAAACGGACAACACGTTTTTGTATCTTATGAAAGGTCAGATACAGATCGGCGATAAACAGCGACTACTTAATGCTGGTCAACTTGCCGTATTGGAGACCGGATCAAAAGTGCGTGTCTACAGTGAACGTGATACTGAGTTTGTACTGGTATCAGGGCAGCCTTTGAAGGAACCTGTCGCCAGGGGAGGACCGTTTGTGATGAACACGCGGGAACAGATTGAACAAGCCTTCGATGATTATCGTCAGGGTCGGTTCGCTTAAGTTTTGTTTGTTTTGCTGAGAAAAAGCCACTGATTTGTCAGTGGCTTTTTTGTTTAAGTATTTTTTAAGTTGCAGGGATTAATCTTGGCCAAAATTAATTTGGTTGAGGTTTATCATGCGTCGTGCGATTTCTTCTCAGTATCTAGTATTACTGTTCTCAGTGCTCTTGATGCTTGCTTATAACAATGGTTTGTGGGGTGGCATCGTTCAGGCAAATCAATTAATCACTCAACATAATCTGTTGTTTTTAGGTTCATGTGCCATCTTCATGACGGCGCTGTTTAATTTAATATTTAATTTGGTGTCATCCCGATACTTGATAAAACCGATTTTGATTTTCATTGTGTTATGTTCCGCCGCCGCCAGCTATTTTATTGATAGCTATGGTGTGCATATTGACAGTTCGATGATTCAGAATGTGTTAGAGACGGATACCGCAGAAACAAAAGAATTATTGAGTCAAGATTTCATTATTCATTTTCTGTTATGGGGTATTTTGCCGGCATTTTTAATTGCTAAACTACGGATTGCCCATGTCCGTTGGACAAAGCAATTACTGATGAGCTCGTTTTCTATCACCATGAGTATTTTAGCCATGGGCTTGGTTGCTGCTTTTTTCTATCAGGACTACGCTTCTACCTTCCGCAATCACCGGGATTTACGTTATTTAATCAATCCCACCAGTTATATCTATGCGGTCACCAAAATTGCCAAACAACAGTTTGCTGAAGCTGATAAACCATTGATACCTATTTCACAAAATGCCGCGCTCGGCAGCTTCGCGCATGAGAAAAAACACCGTACCGTAACAGTAATGGTGGTGGGGGAAACTGCCAGGGCAGAATCGTTTCATCTGAATGGTTATGAGCGTGAAACAACCCCAGAGTTAGAGAAAACCAATAGTCTGTATTTTAATAACGTTTCGTCTTGCGGTACGGCGACAGCTACTTCAGTGCCATGCATGTTCTCACAGTTTTCTCGTGATGATTATGATGATGAAAAAGGCCATGGTTATGAAAGTGTTCTGGACGCTATTTCTGCTGCCGGTGTGAAGGTCAGCTGGCTTGATAATAACAGTGGCTGTAAAGGTGTATGTGATCGCGTTGAGCACCAGAAAGTGACAGAGGTTAATCTGGCAGAGTTATGTCCTGATGGTGAGTGTTATGACGAAGTGTTACTCACTAATCTTAAAGCGCTGGTCGCGAAGTCTGACGGTGATCAGTTGATTGTGTTACATCAGAAAGGCAGCCATGGTCCGGCCTATTTCAAACGTGTACCAGCAGCCTTTGAAAAGTATAAACCGGTGTGCCAAACCTCAGAGTTACAAAAATGCTCTAATGAGGAACTCAGAAATGCGTATGACAATACGATTTTATACACCGACCATGTGCTCGCTCAGCTGATTCAGTATCTGGATAACTTATCTTCTCAATCGATTGATACCGCGATGATTTATGTGTCTGATCATGGTGAGTCCTTAGGTGAACATAATCTGTATCTGCACGGCACACCTTATTTTGCAGCACCTAGCCAGCAAACCCATGTACCTATGGTGGTGTGGCTGTCAGATAACTATGAACGTGACTATCACATTAATCCGCTGTGTATGAAAAATGAAACCGGTAAAGCTGTCAGCCATGACAATATTTTCCATTCATTGTTAGGCATGAACAATGTCTTACTGCCAGGTAAATATGACCCTGCTTTAGATATCTTTGCCAGCTGTCAGCATAGCTAAATCAACTATGCAAAATCATCTGGTAAGACTATGGGGCCTGTATTTTATTCTGATCAGTTTTATTGCTGTCACAGAGCTGGATAAATTAGTCGCCAACATCTGGTATCAACTTGAAGGCGGCCAATGGCAATTGAAGCATTATTGGCTGACACAAACCTGGTTACATGATGGCGGTCATGACCTGGCAGTCATCCTGTTTATCCTTGTATTACTTAGCTATGTCATCAGTGTTTTGACGCGATATTTATCACCATATCGTCATGTTTTAGCTTATCTAAGTATGAGTATTCCACTATCGACACTGACAGTGAGTGCGGTAAAAAGACTAACCGAGGTCGACTGTCCCTGGTCTGTGATCGAATTTGGTGGAGACAGGCCTTATCAGTTCTGGTTGCATAGTTTATGGTCGCCATTGGAAGGCGCAGATCATTGTTTTCCAGCTGGTCATGCAAGTTCAGCTTATATGTTTTTTGGGGTGTATTTTGTCAGCAAGCAACTTTTCCCTCAGCATGCCAGAAACGTGTTGTATGGCATCATCGTATTAGGCGTGATTTTCGGGGTAGCTCAGCAGTTACGGGGGGCGCACTTCATCAGTCATGATCTCACCTCAGCATTTATATGCTGGACAGTATCCTGGTTATTATGGCGTTTCTGGCCAATTCAAAAATTGAAACAGGAAGTTATTCACGAATAGATGATCCACGTCATTTCAGTTATTTCGCTATTGTGTATTATTAGGTTTAGCATTCATTCCGATAACGCCTCAACACAGAAGACAACACATGCTGCGATTACGAAATTTAATTTTGTTACTGATAGTGATTGCCGTGGCCGCGGCGAGTTATTACTGGAAATCTGAACAAGAGCTGACATTACCGAGTGGTTTTGCTGCAGGTAACAGCCGTATTGAAGCCACTGAAGTCGATGTGGCGACAAAAACGGCAGGTAAAGTGGAACAAATTACGGTGAATGAAGGCGACTGGGTCTCCCAAGGTCAGGTGCTGGCGGTTATGGATACCGAACAAGCCAAGGCCAGTCTGGCGGTAGCCAATGCTAATCTGAATAAAGCGAATGAATCCAAAAAATATGCCCAGGCCATTCTGGCACAGCGGCGCAGTGAAGTTACCCTGGCAAAAAAAGAGCTTGAACGCACGCAAGCCTTGGTAAAAAAAGGCCACCTTAGTCAGGAAGTGATGGATCAAAAAGAAACACAAAAGGCGACGGCTCAGGCAGCCATGCAAGCGGCATCAGTGCAAGTGGCTGAAGCTCAAGCCGCCATTGAAGCAGCCAAAGCTGAGGTGACAAAAGCACAGGTGGTGATTGCGGATAGCCAGTTAACGACGCCGCGCAATGGCCGTGTTTTATACCGCTTAGCTGAGCCAGGTGAGGTATTAGCTGCTGGTGGAAAAGTGGTGACATTAATAGATGTCAGTGATGTCTATATGTATCTGTTTTTACCGACGGACCAGGCGGGGCAAACGCGGGTTGGTGCAGAAGCTCGTATTGTCGTTGATGCTTATCCTGATTTTTCTATTCCTGCCCATGTGTCTTTTGTGGCGCCTCAGGCTCAGTTCACGCCTAAATCAGTCGAAACCGAAGAAGAGCGCCAAAAGCTCATGTTTCGGGTAAAAGTGAAAATTGAAGAAAGTGTATTAAAAAAATACGCAGAACAAGTTAAAACTGGGGTGCCTGGTGTGGCGTACATCAAGTTAGATGAGAATGCGCAGTGGCCAGAAAAAGTGCCACCACTTATCACATACTGATCTGTCAATGTCTGCAGAAACAGTAGTCAGCTTAAAAGACGTCAGTCATCAGTATGGTGATACTCAGGCATTAAATGATGTGTCACTGGAGATTCCTTGCGGACAACGCGTTGGTTTTATTGGACCTGACGGTGTCGGCAAGTCAACCTTATTAGGCCTTATTGCTGGGGTAAAAAAAGGTCAGAGTGGTCAGTGTCTGGTTATGGGCACTGACATCCAGAATAATAAGCAACGAACAGAGATGTGTTCAAGAATTGCTTACATGCCGCAAGGTTTAGGTAAGAACCTGTATATGACCTTGTCGGTACATGAAAATCTATTATTTTTTGCTCGCTTGTTTAATTTACCTGCTGATGAGCGCGAACAACGTATCCAGCTGTTATTAAAAAGTACTGGTCTGAGTGAGTTTCGTGATCGTCCAGCTGGCCAGTTATCGGGCGGTATGAAACAGAAACTCGGATTGTGTTGTGCTTTAATTCATAACCCCGACCTGTTGATTCTTGATGAGCCGACCACCGGTGTGGATCCCTTATCGCGGCGTCAGTTCTGGACGCTCATCGACCGGATTCGCGCTCAGCGTCCACAGATGAGTGTGTTAATTGCAACTGCGTATATGGATGAAGCGGCTGGCTTTGATTTTCTCATTGCCATGGATGAGGGTGTGGTCATGGCTACAGGCACACCAGAAGCACTTATTGAACAGACGGGACAAGACAATCTCGATCAAGCGTTTATTGCGCTATTACCCGAAGATAAACGCCAGGGACATAAGGCCGTCACTGTTCCACCACGACAACAGTCAGAGAAGATTGCTATTTCAGCGAGAAATTTATCCAAGACATTTGGTAACTTTACTGCGGTTGATAACGTTAACTTTGAAATAGAGCGCGGTGAAATTTTTGGTTTCCTTGGGTCTAACGGCTGCGGTAAAACCACTACCATGAAGATGTTAACGGGATTATTACCGACAAGTTCTGGTGAGGCGCTTTTATTTGGCGAACAGGTGGATGCCAATGATATGGCGACTCGCCGCCGCGTAGGGTTTATGTCACAAAGCTTTTCTTTGTATGAAGAACTTTCTGTCAGTCAAAATCTATTTTTGCACGCCCGTTTATTTAATTTAGCCCAGGATTATCAACACCAGCGTGTTGAGACGTTATTAAAAGAATTTGAACTCGAGCGTTATCAGAAGCAGTCAGCAAAGGATTTACCCTTGGGGATTCGGCAGCGTTTATCGCTGGCAGTGGCGATTATCCATGAACCAGAAATCCTGATTCTGGATGAACCGACATCGGGTGTTGATCCCGTGGCACGTGATGGGTTCTGGGAGCTATTGATTGGCTTATCCCGTGAGCAAGGTGTCACTATTTTTGTTTCCACTCACTTTATGAACGAAGCCCAGCGTTGTGATCGGATTTCATTAATGCATGCAGGTGAAGTGCTCGCTACTGACTCACCAGCTGCCTTATGCAAAACAAAAGGGTTTGAGACTTTAGAGGAAACCTTCATTGCCTATCTCACGGAACAACAAGCAGACGATGGGGATAATAGTCAGCTACTGGCAGAAAATACACTTTCCGAATCACAACATAAAAAAAAGCAAAACCGTTTTTCGTTGACTCGTCTACTGGCTTATAGCTTGCGAGAGACATTAGAAATTGGCCGTGATCCGGTTCGTCTGGTGTTTGCCTTTTTAGGGACAGTGATTTTGATGTTTGTGCTCGGCTATGGCATCAGTCTTGATGTCGAAGATATCGCGTTTGCGGTGATGGATCGTGATCAGTCACCTGAAAGTCGGGACTATATTCAAAGCCTTGCCGGCTCGCGTTACTTTGACGAAAAAACGCCTATTTTGTCAGATGCTGAGATGGATGAACGCATGCGAAGCGGTGATATCAGTATGGCGATAGAAATTCCACCCGACTATGGCAAAGATATGCGCCATGGACAACAACCCAGTGTCAGTGTTTGGGTGGATGGTTCGATGCCTTATCGCGCTGAAACCATAAAAGGTTATATTCAGGGCTTTCACCTCAGTTATCTATCCGAATTGAGTCTCCGCCAGTTTGGCATAAAAGTGTCACCCAGCTATCAGCTTGTCTCACGCTATCGCTACAATCCTCAGGTCGAAAGTCTGATTTCAATGGTGCCAGGTGTCTTGCCGATATTATTGTTGATGATTACTTCGATGCTGACGGCATTATCGATTGTGCGTGAAAAGGAATTGGGGTCCATCACTAACTTTTATGCCACTCCCGTTAATCGGCTTGAATTTCTGATGGGCAAACAGTTGCCCTATATTGTGATTGGCATGATGAATTTTCTGATGCTGATGTGGCTGGTTTATATGGTCTTTGATGTGCCATTAACCGGCAGTTTTTGGGCATTACTGGTCGGGACATTTCTTTATATCGTTGTCGCTACCTGCATGGGACAGTTTATCTCTGCTTTTACTAAAACACAGATTGCCGCCATTTTTCTAACCATGATCACCAGTATTGTGCCTTGCGTGAATTACGCCGGACTGATTAATCCTATTAATTCATTAGAAGGGGCAGGCTATGTGGTGGGGCATATCTACCCGGCTTCTTATTATCTGTTGATTTGTCGCGGTGCCTTTACTAAGGGCTTAGGTTTTGATGAATTAAACGCGTTTTATTGGCCCATGGCACTGGCTATTGTTGTTTTGATGTGTCTGAGTTGGTTGCTACTCAAAAAGCAGGATAAATAAGATGAGCAGCCTGAAAAATATTATTAACCTTGGTATTAAAGAACTTCGCACTTTGGTACAAGATCCCGTCATGGTGATTGTGATTTTGGTGGCATTCACCTTAATGGTGTACTCAGCAGGCAAAAGTGTGTCGACAGAGCTGCAGAACACGCCGATAGCTGTGGTGGATGAAGACCATTCGGCGATTTCCATTAATATTGCAGAAGCGTTTTATGAGCCTCATTTTAAACCGGCGCAGCAAATATCACTTCAGGATGTGAATAAATCACTTGATACTGGTTCATATACTTTTGTACTCGACATCCCTGATGATTTTCAAAAGGATTTATTAGCAGGGCGCCAGCCTGAAATTCAGTTAGCGATTGATGCCACAATGATGAGTCAGGCTTTTATTGGTGCCGGCTATATCAGTGAGATTATTGATAGAGAAGTACAGCATTTATTGGAAACAAATAATGCGACTTCCAGCCAGGCAGTAAAACAGATCGTAAGAATGCGGTTTAATCCAAACCTTAATAGCGCCTGGTTTAGCGGGGTGATGGAGCTGATCAATATGATTACATTGCTGTCAGTGATTCTGACGGGAGCCGCGTTGATACGAGAGCGTGAACACGGCACCTTAGAACATTTACTGGTGATGCCCATCACACCCTTTCAAATCATGATGGCGAAAATCTGGTCGATGGGGCTGGTGGTGTTAATGACCAGTACTTTTTCACTTTATGTTGTCATTCAGGGCTGGCTGAATATGACGATTGCTGGTTCCATTTTGCTGTTTCAGTTAGGGACGGCTTGCTTTTTATTCTCTACTACATCATTGGGCATTTTATTGGGCACACTGGCCCGAAGCATGCCACAGCTGGGCCTGTTATTACTGTTATTGATATTGCCGTTACAGATGTTGTCTGGTGGGATGACACCCTTCGATAGCATGCCAGAAATTGTGCAAAACATTATGCAGTTTGCACCGACTTCGCATTTTGTCAGTACTAGCCAGGCGGTGCTTTATCGTGGTGCTGGTTTCTCCATCATTTGGCCCGATTTATTAGCCAATGTGGCGATTGGTAGCGTGTTTTTTTTATTTGCTCTGGCATTATTCAGAAAAAGTCTGGCAAGTGTTTGAACAGTGCTTAAGTCATCATTTGTTGGACAAGTTTTACGTCGTACTTCAGTATATCTGAGGATAGCCGATTGAATTTTAATTAAGTCCATAAAATTAAGTCATAAAATGATAGGGTTATAACATTATTGGTCATTTTCAAAGCTTCGCACATAGCAGACAGATGACGAGTAAGAAAAATAGCCAAGGTAAGGAGGGAATAGACCATGAATTTAGAAGAGAAAATCTGCCAGAGTTGTACAGAAGAGAATAGTTTGGATTTCGACTTTACTATGGCTTTTCAACCCATCATTAATTGCAGTAATGAGACTGTTTATGGTTACGAGGCGCTGGTTCGAGGCATTAATAACGAGTCAGCCTATTCTGTAATATCCAGAGTTAATGATAATAATCGTTATTTATTTGATCAGCTCTGTCGGGTGAAAGCGATTTCACTTGCATCGAAGTTGAATATTACTTCGATGCTGAGTATTAACTTCCTACCTAATGCGATTTATGTGCCGGAGCGTTGTATCCGCACTACCTTTGAAGCAGCTAAACAGTATGACTTCCCCTCTGAGAGAATTATGTTTGAGTTCACTGAGGTCGAAAAAATGGACGATACCGAGCATGTTAAACGTATCGTCGATTATTACCAGTCGCTGGGGTTTAAAACGGCAGTGGATGATTTCGGCTCTGGCTATTCAGGACTGAATCTGCTTGCCGACTTTCAGACAGACATTATTAAATTGGATATGGCGCTCATCAGAAACATTGATTCGAATAAGGTACGTCAATCTATCGTCAAGAATTGTTTAACCATGTTTAATGAGCTAAATATCACGACATTGGCTGAAGGCATTGAAACATATGAAGAATATGTCTGGTTACGTGATGTGGGGATCGAACTCATGCAAGGCTATTATTTTGCAAAACCCGGGTTTGAGAGTTTGCCCGACATAAATCATGGACAATATACACAAGCAGGCTAGTGATAGCGTATTTGCATAGAATAATTGATATATGCTGTTGTTTTCCTGTGCTGGTAAATGCGGTTCAAACAAAACATTGATGCATATATCACCTATAATCTACAGTTGATATCACTTCTCCAGGTGGTTAACGACAGGCAGATTCAGAAAAATAAGAGAGTCAGATGACAATGTTTACCTGGTTAGCTAATCTTGGTGACGTTACCCATGCCGTACAATTGGCGTTAACGCCTGCATTCTTGCTTACTGGTATGGCGGGAATCCTTAATGTAATGGCAAACCGACTTGCTCGGATTATAGACAGAGCACGTGTTTTGACCGATCAAATGTCTTCGGTAACTGAGCTGTCTGAGCCTTGTCGACAAGAAATATCTGTATTGGGACTTCGCCGTCGAGCGGCAAGTAATGCGATCACCATGTGCGTTCTGTCTGCACTCTTAATTTGTTCTGTGGTGTCGGTGATGTTTCTGGAAGCACTGCTTGATTTCAATTTACGCTGGCTAATAGGTGCATTATTCATGGGCTCGACATTGGCACTGGTATTCGGGCTTGCGTTTTTCCTTCGAGAAGTTCATCTGGCAACACGCAACAGTTATAAGATGATTCCGTCAATGCAAAGAAAGAAGCATTGAACAGGACGCCTTATCAAGCACGGATAATATTCAGCCAAAATATGAGAATTATTGCTTTTGATTCTCAGCCCCGATATATATTGTTTTATTGACGAGAAACTGCATCACTATGGCATCAGACTCTCTTGGATTAATGGATACGCTTAACATATTGTCGGCTCAGTTACTTGAACTATGGCAAGCGACGATCAGGGTGATGCCCTCTTTTGTTATTAGTTTGCTGGTTTTTCTTATCTTCTTTTTTCTGGCAAAGCCATTCTCTGCTTTACTTGTTCATCCCATCGGCTATATCAGTACCAGTAACCTTGTACAGAATGTTGTCAGGCGCGCTATTAGCCTGTTTATTATTTTAATCGGTTTGTATATTTTTCTGAGTATTGTTGGCTTGACGCAGGCTGCACTTGCCATTGTCAGTGGAACGGGTCTGTTAGGCATTATTATTGGTTTTGCTTTTAAGGATATTGCAGAAAACTTTATTTCGAGTTTGCTGCTGAGTGTGCAACGTCCGTTTTTGATCGGCGATGTGATTGAAGTGCAGGGACTAAAAGGGGTAGTAAACAAAGTCACAGCCCGTGGCACAACCTTAGTCGATTTTGATGGAAATCATATCCAAATTCCCAACGCGACTATTTATAAAAATGTCATTAAAAACTTTTCGGCTAATCCCTGGGTAAGAGGCAGTTTTATAGTTGGGATTGGTTATGATGCCAGTATTCAACAATCACGTCAGACCATTTTGGCTGTGTTGAATGAACAAAATGAAGTGTTAAAAGATCCTGAACCACAGGTGCTTATTGACTCATTAGGCTCATCCACGATCAATATCGTGATTAATTTTTGGGTGGATGGTCACCAATATGCGCTAAATAAGGTGGCTTCGGTTTTGATGCATAAAACTGTTCGACGCCTTGAATCCGCTGGTATCAATATGCCCGATGATGCGCGTGAGGTTATTTTTCCTCAGGGCATACCTGTCGTCCAAGTCAATCCGCAACAGTCAATGATGGCAAAGGCGGTCGATAAGCCTCCCGTCCAGAATGACAGTGCTGAGGTGAGCACACAACAACTTACCAGTGATACACAAGATATTATTGATCAAGCGAGAAATGCACGCGATCCAGAGGAAGGCAAAAATATTATTTAAACAAACTCCTCGCAGAGTTTGATGTTGGTTTTTTAGACTCAAATAAGCAATATAAACAGGAGCCCACAATGGGGCAGGCAACACCATCAAACCTAAGTTTCTGGCAAAAATTACATAATAAAATAGACCATCTTTATAATGGCTCAACTCCGAGTTCCAGACGCTTTCGTTGGGGATTATTAGCATTTGATGCTATTACCATTGTTTATTTTATATTGGCCTCTTTTTATCACCACATAGATGATTTCCATATTCTGGAAGAGGCGATTGGGATTATTTACTTGCTCGAGCTAATGGCCAGGCTCTATATCAGCAAATCAAAATTCCAAGAATTGTTCCATCCTGTTGGTTTGGCTGATATTATCGTCATTATTTCTTTGCTTGCACCCTCTCTTGCAGAGAATTTCAGTTTCCTGAGAGTGATAAGAACACTTCGTTTATTGCGCTCTTATCACATGCTGAGAAATCTTAGAAAGCAGTCACGTTTTGTGAGAATGCATGAAGATGTGATCTTCAGCGTGGTAAATTTGTTCGTGTTTATCTTTGTGATCACTGCTGTCGTATATGTCAGCCAGGTGCATATCAATGATGATATCAATGACTATATTGATGCGTTGTATTTCACGATTGCCACCTTAACCACTACTGGGTTCGGCGATATCACATTGGTGGGACATGACGGCCATATCCTGGCGGTGCTGATTATGATTTTTGGCATCTCTTTATTTTTACGTTTGATTCAGACTATTTTTCGACCAGGGAAAATTCGTTATGAATGTCCGTCATGTGGCCTGAACCGACATGACCATGATGCCGTGCATTGTAAACACTGTGGTGAGGTGATTCATATCACTACAGAAGGTGAGTACTAAGTCTGCTGATATGATAAATGGGCAGAAAGTTAGCTGAAGACTAGACGACTTCCACACGATTACGCCCATTCGCTTTAGCCAGATATAAGGCATTATCAGCGCGATTAAAAAAGTCAGTCGTCGTATCACCTGCTTGATATGATGTTATGCCAATACTCACCGTGAAGTGCGGCAATGATGCGTCTCTATAGGTATCAATTTTCGTCTGTAAAAGCTTTGCAATCTCCAGGGATTGCTCGTGTTCGGTTTGTTTTATCAGTACAGCAAATTCTTCTCCACCGATACGGAAGATAGTATCGGTTTCCCGAAGTCGGTTTTTTAACAGTTCAACAAGCTTAATGAGTACGGCATCGCCCACCTCATGACCATATTGATCATTGACCTTTTTAAAGTGATCGGCATCAATCAGAAGTAAGCTTAACTTGGCGCCACGTGATGCCAAATTTAATTGCATTTTTAACTGTTCATCCCATTTGTGACGATTATAAGCGCCTGTCAGTTTATCCAGAGTCGCGAGTTCAATCAGTTGTTTCTCTATTTCATCGCGGCTGATTATTTCATGGCTAAATTGTTTTAATAACAGTTTTAATTCATGTTCAAATTGAGAAAGTTCATCTCGTTCGTCAGCGATATTGTTATCTACCTCGAAATCGACAACCTCCCTATGTTCAATAGCATTTCTGAATAAATGTATTGTGTCACGTGTTTGGGTAATTCGTTGACGAAAATACTGGATGGTATATTGCGTTAAATACAAACCAATAATGAATGCACACACACCTAAAATGCTGGTCATAATCATGAAGTTTGATTCATGCTTTTCAGTATAAATAGCGGTGCTGACGGTTAATGCGTTCAGGTGATTGAGTAATTTTCCAAGCTCATCATCCAGTTGTTGATCTTGTTGTTCGAGATGCTCCCAGTTAATTGATTCTCCAGTGAGCATGGCTTGAATACTAGCCATAAAACTTTTTTCAAATGCCAGTCTGACCTGATGAAGTTTGTTCATTGAAGTCAGCAACAGTTGATGTTGTTCTTGTTTAAAGCGAATGCGACCTTTTTCAATCCCACTTTCGATAATGGCTGATGCTTTATACATTTGCTCAGAGAGATGCTGATTATAACTCTCCAGTTGTTGGTGTATGTCAGTAGGATTGATGTTGTTATTGGATGGTTTATGATTGGTTTGACGAAATAATTCAATCAGAATATGTTGCCGAAGCTGAAGCAGTTCAATTTCTGAAACGACCTCAGTTAATGGGGTATCTACCTCAGCCAGCTCAATCATCTCAGACCGAATTTGCTGCAGTCCTATCATTGAATAGATGATCATAATGATTAAAAAGGACAATAAGATAATTGAAAGTCCACCGATCTTTCTGCTGATTGATGAGTTTACCCAACGTAACATTAAAATTGCTCCTGAATCCAAGCGTACAGTTTAGCAATATGCTGCTTATACATCAGTGTTTTAAATCCTTATTTAATTTATGTTAGTGACATGATTTAATGTCTATGCCCCAGGGAAGAGGGCAAGTGAAAAAAATTAAGGAAGATAAAAATGAAAAATATCACCTTGATGCTAGCTGTGATTTTTTGCCAGCTTGTGTGACCTTAGCAGGCGATTATCAATCTTTTGTGTTTGTCATCAGCTTTCAGAATTATTGATCGAGATACAGGCGAGTAATTAGAAGGGGAGAGCCCTTATCATTAAAGATCTAATAATAAGTTGTTGTGTGTCGTTCCACTCATGATACAAGTATTATTTGTACATGGTATGGGCCGATCTCCTTTGTCAGCCTGGCCGCTGCTTAGACAGCTAAGAAAACAGGGCATTAAAACATCGACATTTAGCTATTTCGTGTCGTCACAATCGTCTGAGATGATTCAGTTTAGACTGGCAAAACGAATCCGGGATATAGCTAATCAAGGTGAATATGTGCTGATTGGTCATTCACTTGGTGGCGTGTTAATTCGATCGGCATTGGCCAATATGGATGACAAGGTTCGTTTGCCAGAACGTTTATTTTTACTGGGTTCGCCAGTTCGAACATCACGATTAGCTATGTTCTTTCAACGCTATTGGCTTTTTCGTTTGTTAACAAAAGACTGCGGTAAACTATTGGCAACGAGTGAACGGATGCAAGCGATTCCTGCTAGTCATTGCCCAACAACGGCTATTGTTGGCGTTAAAGGCATAAACGGAAAAAACAGCCCATTTAAGAGTGAGTTAAATGATGGGGTGGTGTCTTTGTCGGAGGTCAGTGCTGACTGGATGACAGAGCAAATTCAGCTACCCGTGATGCATAGCTTTTTACCATCCAGCAGGCAAGTATCGAATCTGATTATAAAGAAACTCGGCTTATTGAGTTAATAGACTGGCTCAGGGTAAAACTATCCTGAGCCATCTTCTTTTTAGCGATGGTATTCGCCAGCACGTTCCGGTTGATACAGAATTTCATCAACACGAACCTGAATGGTTTTGCCATCACGCCCAGGCCAATCAATTTCATCACCTTCCACCAGGCCTAGCATGGCGCTACCGGCAGGTGCCAGAATGGAAATGGTTTTGCCATCGGCTGTCATATCTTTTGGATAAACCAAGGTCAGACAAAATGTTTGATTTGATGATGAAACTGAAAATCTGACCGTTGAATTCATCGTAACCACATTGGGTGGAATCGCAGTTGGTTCAACGATATCTGCACGTTCAAGTTCAGCTTCAAGATAGCTTGTTCGTTCTACTTCATTGGACGGTAAAGTATCCAGAATCTGTTCTAAGCGGCTTAAGTCCAGTGCTGAAACAATAATATTCGGTTGTGACACATTCATTTAATAACCTCTCAATTGCAAGATGTAGCTATGCTGCGAACACTTGCGATAGATAAAAAGGGAAATAAAAATAGGCGAGGAACATAAACTGTTCTGAGCGCTATCATGCCATAAAGGTATGAAAGTGGTAAGTCATATTCTCTTTTTCAACAGGTTGCCTTGTGACAATGACATCCAGTGTAAATAAGGATGAAGGATATTGCATATGAGTTAGGCTGAGTTTAGCTTAGCGGTTAATAATGATTAGATAAGTAAAACTGCCACAAAATAATGAAAAGAACGGCACTAATAATTAAACTGATATCGATAATGACTGACAGTATTTTTATTCTCAAACAATGTTGCCATAAAGGCGGTCGACAACAGTAATTACGGGGACAATACTAATACAACGACAATTAATGAGAACTGAGAGTGAGTTGTTGGTTAGGTTATGCGGATGATTGACCAGAATTGATGGTTTTTAAACAGTCTTGTATAAATTGAACAAAAAGGGGTGATTGACTGCCATCAGTGCCTTTGTCTATTTAAACCTTTTCCGGTGAAAAATGCTTATTCAGCTCTTATTCGAGAGGCTAAATCATCAATTTTATATAACGACTGAAATTAAGTTCATTAAACAAGGAAGAGAAATTGACTATCCAAAAACGATCATCAGTTATTGCTTTGTTTGAGGCGGGGGCGATTTCTAGCCAGAAAATGCCTGCGGTATTGACATTATTAGGGTTAAAACCAGACAAAGACGGTTGGTTAAAGATTTTTCAAATGTTATTACTTTGCTTTGGTAGTTGTGCCATTGCATTTTCAGTCATCTTTTTTATTGCCTATAACTGGGCGGATATGAGCCGTCTTAGCAAATTTACCTTATTGGAAAGCAGCATTGTTTTCTCCGTTATTTTGTATTGGCGATTGGCACGAACAGGTTTAGCAGGCCGCTTAGCCTTACTGGTTGCCAGCTTGCTGGTCGGCGCATTAATGGCTTTTTTCGGGCAAACATATCAAACCGGAGCTGATACCTGGCAGTTATTCTTTTACTGGGCTTTATTCATCACACCTTGGGTTGTCATTTCTCAGTTTTCTACATTATGGTTAGTTTGGTTGTCACTGTTGAATCTGTCACTCGTACTCTATTTTGATATTTTTCATTCAGTATTCGGCCTGTTCTCTGATTCAAACAATAGTCTGTTCTGGTGTCTGTTTTGGTTTAATACACTGGCATTAATTATTTGGGAGATGTTCAGCCAGAAAATGGTCGCACTCACAGAGCGGTGGCCACAGCGAATACTTGCGGTGATAAGTGGCTGGGCAATCACCACACTAGTGATTTATGCCATTGTGGATGAATCTGAAAATGCGTTTTCCCCATCAATTACCTGGTTAGTTTGGATATGCCTGTTTATGTGGGTATATCGTCGACGCTGTACTGATTTATTTATGTTGGCGGGTGGCTGCTTATCGTTGATTGTTGTGGTGATAACCCGGTTGGCGATGCAAATTATGGAGACCGGTGAGGAAGGGGCTCTGCTGTTTTTGTCAGTCCTTATTATTGCAATGGGATCCGGCGCGACCTACTGGTTGAAACAGGTTCACAAGGAGATTGAATCATGAATCAACACAGCATTGTTTGGAATACCCTGAAACAAGCTGAGCTGGTAACTGGGGAGAAACCTCAGGGATTGACTCCCAGCACACCTTGGTACATTAAAACCTTATTGGCGATTGCCGGCTGGTTAGCATCGCTCTTTATATTGTCTTTTCTTGGCTTAATGTTTAACCAATTATTAGAGTCAGTCGTTGCAGATATTATTCTGGGTAGTGGGATGATCTTTTTAGCTTACCACTTACTTTTAAAACAGCATTCTGATTTTGTTGAGCATTTAGGTTTAGCGATGAGTCTGGCAGGTCAGGCACTGTTTATTTTTGCCGTTATTCAGTGGCAAAGCACGACATACCTGACAAGCTGGCTGGCTGCATTGTGTTTAAACATTGGGCTAGTGATATTAATGCCGCACTTTGTGCATCGGGTTATTTCTGCTTTTTTTGTCTGTATCTGCCTGGCAGGAGTGATGACAGAGTTGGGTCTTTATTCGCTTGCTATTCCTGTTGTTATGCTGTCGTGCGCCTGGTGTTGGTTACATGAGTTTGTTTCTGTGCGCTGGCATGGACATATTACAGCGATGGGGTATGGCTCTATCCTGGCCTTGCTCGTAATTCAAACTACGCAGATATTTGATTCTGGAATGACGTTGTTGATGGATGAGCATCTGCTTGAGCAGTACATCCGTTTTTCCTGGACTTCGGTGATAGCAGCCGCTGTTATTCTGTACGTTACGGTGATGTTAATTAAACAGCATCAGTCTTTAACACATTCATCTTCTATTTATATTTTTCTGTTGGCCCTTATATTTGCTGCGGTGGCATTTAATATCGCTGGTTTGTATATTGCCGTGATGATTATGGTATTGGGCTTTGCCAGTGGGCATCGCCTGTTAATAGGTTCTGGTATTGTTTTTTTGCTGTTTTGTATTAGCCATTATTATTACGTTTTGAATACGACGCTATTAATGAAATCCATCAGTTTATTGGTGTTGGGGATCGTTTTAATCGGCTTATATTGGTGTTTACCTAAACTGTTTGGAGGTAAACATGAAGCTAACTAAGCTTGTCGCTGTACTGGGGTTGTTGCTGATATTGCTTGCTGTGAACTGGTCAATTTATAAACAGGAGCAGGTTTTAGCACAGGGTAAAACCGTTTTATTGAAATTAGCTCCGGTGGATCCTCGCTCATTGATGCGAGGGGATTATATGGCGCTGCAATTTGAGATAGCCAATCAGATTCGCTCAGCACTTCTTCATCAAAACGCTGACTCGCAAACGCCGTATAAATTAGAACCGCAAGAGGGCTATGTGGTGGTAAAACTCAACCAGCAAAATCAGGCTGAGTTTGTCAGAATTGACCATGGTGACGCCTTAGTGGGAAACGAGTTGCGTTTATTTTTTCGGGTTAGACACGGCATGGTTAAGTTTGCTACCAATGCCTTTTTTTTCCAGGAAGGCAAAGCATCAGAATACGAAAACGCCGAGTTTGGTGAGTTCAGGGTAGGGGATGATGGTAACTTGCTTCTCGTTGATTTAAAGCAGTAAGTTACCACCACCATTTTTGCTAGACATCGCGTTTACGTAATTTCTGATACAGCGCTGTTAACAAGGCTTCGGTGTCGTTCCAGCCCATGCAGGCATCGGTGATAGATTGACCATATATAGGTTGATCTGAATCATTTTGTTTACCCGCTTCAATATAGCTTTCCAGCATTAGCCCTAATATGCCGCTGTTACCAGCAAGATGTTGATCAACCACATGGTGGGCTATTTCCATTTGGCGTTCATATTGTTTTAGTGAGTTGTCATGGCTACAGTCAATCAGTACTTTTTCGTGACAGTCATTGGCTGACAGTTGACTAAGCGCATGATGTATTGAGTCAGCGTCATAATTTGTCAGCCCTTGTCCTCCACGCAAGATAAGGTGGGTGTCAGGGTTGCCTCGGGTATTAATAATACTGATTTGTCCGTCATCATCGATACCAAGTGTATGGTGTCCGCGCGATGAAGCATGCATGGCATTGATCGCACTGCTTATCCGGCCATCGGTGCTGTTTTTGATACCTACCGGGCAGGGCAGATGACTAACTAGTTCACGATGAGGTTGAGACTCTGATGTACGTGCACCTATTGCTGCCCAGCTGATAAGGTCATCCAGGTAACTCATCACCAGAGGATGCAGTGCTTCGCTAGCCAGTGGTAAGCCTAACGCTGACAATTGCAGTAATACCTGTCTTGAACGGTGTAAACCTAAAGCCATGTTGCCACGACCGTCTCTTAACGAATCGTAGGCAAGTCCCTTCCAACCATGGGTTGTTCGTGGCTTTTCCACGTAAGAACGCATCACAATCAGCAACTTATCATCCACTTGCCTGGCAAGTTTTGCCAGTCGTTTTCCATAATCTAAAGCAGCCGCTTCATCATCAATCGAGCATGGACCAACAATAACCATGAAGCGATTATCATGACCATTTAATAGCCTAACGATCTGCATCCGTTGTTGCTGAATTTGTGATGATAACTGAGTGTTTAGTGGCAAAGTGTCTCTGAGTTGCCTGGGGGTAGGCAATTTCAACTCATCTGAAGCTAACTGATGTTGTTGACGCTGAATGGTTGAGGTCATGAGATGTGGCTCCTTAAACAGTGGAGACCGGACTGAGTCAGAATAGGCATAGCAAATACTCTCTACATATAAAAAAACCCCGGTGGACTGACTGACCATTCGGGGTTCTTATGGTAGTCAGCGAATGCCGGACTACCTTGAACTATTAATTAAGTACTATAGGTGAGCCGGCTTCTGGCTAAAAAAATAGCCATAAGCAAACCACCAAAACATAACAACGCTATCTACCAGAGGCAGATATTGCCGAATTTGATTTGAAGCAAAGGTTGTTTGTGAGTTCATGAGTTGAATTCTAGGCTATCAAATCGATTTTGAAAACCTCTTGTCCTTATTAATTATTGACTGTGAGTTTAATGACACCACGGACAGGCAAGGGGTTCACCGATAAAAAGGCCTTCTCCAGGTTGCTGTACGGATTTCCAATAGGCTTCTATTAAGCTATCACCACCAACATAGCTTGGGATGAGAATTTGTGCATTAGGAAATTTTTGTGGGTAGTTGCAAGGTTCAATAACGGTGCCATAGCTCCCTGTCGCTCCTGCCTCAAGCCAGCGAAAGGCTTTCATCTGACCTTGACTGCTAATGCCTGCGCCGCCGGTAGAAGTAAGATGATCAGCAATAGCGCCCGGGAGATAATGATTGCTTTTGATATCAGGTACCTGTGTGTAGCCGGTCAGATAAAACAAAATATTGTTTTTATTCTTAATACTGGTGCCCTGTGATCGAAGATGATCATCAACATAATGAATTTGTAATCCGTTTTGTTCTGGCCAGATATCAGCAAGTTTCTTGAACATCCGCCAGCGCGTGCTTCGTTGAACATCCTGAGTTCGAACTAAATAGGCATCTCCATGTGGCTGGCTATTGTCAGCTTTCACCCCTCTGTCGATCAGTTCTTTAACTTCGTCAAATCGAGGACCAGTCAACATCATAGTCAATCGAATGGTATCGCTTTGCCACAGTTGATGAGACTTTGCATTAAAAAAAGGACTGTTAGCTGTCATATGGCAACCTGATATGTGGCTTTTATTGTGACTGCAATATTTTTCGTCAAAGCCTAAGCTAAATGCACTGGTGATAGACATACAGCCAACACGATACGGAGCATGCCAGGTCAGCAGTAACACTTTTATCTGGTCAGTTAAATACGGTTTAATTTGTTGTTGAATATCGGCGAATTGGCTGGGACTTATCGTGCTATTGTTTGCTGTGCTTAGTTTTATGCCGACAAGTTGTGACTTCGGTACAGCACGCTTTTGGAGATAATAATCAGCAATCTTTTTCGACAGAGAATCATGTTGTTTGAATAAAACAAGCACATTTTTCCCTGTGAGTTGTTTTACCTGGTCAGCAGAACAGGGTAGAACCATCACAAAAACTGAAACTGTAAGAAAGAGAAGTTTTAATATTGATGACAAGTGACATTACTCATTGCGGTGAGTAGTTAGTCTAAGCAAGTAAAAAGCCTAAATCAATGAAAGGAAAATGAATGAATAGGTCACCAGCTGGCTTACGTTTAATAGCGATAATGGAGGCATCAAAGGGGACGATAGCCTTATTGATAAGCCTCGGACTACATGAGTTAATGGGCCAAAATCTTCAGCAATTGGCTGAAAAGCTTATTAATCATCTTCATCTTAACCCAGCCAGTTATTATCCGGGTCATCTGTTACAGGCACTGGCGGATATAAACAATACGAAATTGATTATAGTGACAATCGCAGCGTTGCTTTATAGTTTTATCCGCTTTGTTGAAGCTTATGGTTTATGGCATCAGTATCGCTGGACGGAGTGGCTGGCTTTAGTCAGCAGTGTTGTATATTTACCTTTTGAGCTTTACGAACTCTACCAAAAAGTTACTTTATTAAGCTCACTGTTATTGATGATCAACACCTTGGTTGTCGTATATCTAGCCACTGTTCTAAACAAAGCCAGAACATAAAGTAACATTATTATGCTTGTGTACAAGTTAAGCTGTGATTAGTATGGGCAAATAGCCTACGAATCAGGTAAAGGTCTTTTTGATGCGTGATAAGTCTAGTCCCAAGACAGCGGAAAAGTGGCGTGAGCAATTCATCGAACTTAGCCATGAACTTGAGCAGCAAAAGTTATACGAACAGTTATTGGAACGTGGTCTTTCCCGTTTAGCATTGGCTGCCAATGGCATCGATGGTTGTCTTGATCCGCACCTTGATGCACTTAGAAAAAATCTTCGTGCCTCTGTCACCGATAAAACGGAGGTGGAGAAAACTCTTGCGGAGATAGAATCTGCAATCACGGCGATGGATGCCAAAAAAGCATCTAAATCGGATATTGCTCAACTGCTTATAGCGTTGATCGATAAAATCAGTTGGCCGAAAACGCAAAAAAAACAGTTTGATAAACTCCGCAAACGTGCTGAAAAAAGTTCTGATAAACAATTATCAGAGATTCTTGATGAAATCGCCCATCTAATCGAAGAAAGTTTTTCAGCAAAAAAAACAAAAGACCGAAATGGTTTTTTTTCACAGTTTTTACCGCTGAAACAGACAAAGTCCTCTTACACTGTTGTAGAGACTGACTTATCAGAGCAGGAAAGCAATGATGACGATAAGCCAGATTTTATTCATGAATCACGAAAAGATGACTTTACTCCACAGATATTACTGACCGTATTACTGGAGAGGCTATCACTACCGACAGAGTTGAGTTCAAAAGCATCGCAATTAAGATTAAAAATACATGATGGCCTCAAAACGGAAGATGTGCCTGAAACCATATCTTCTATTGCGGATCTGGTCAGTGAGCTCAGCTCATCTGCCATGGCAGAAAAAAAAGAATATGAAAAATTTCTGCGAGACTTAACAAAGAAAATTACCTCGCTGGATAAATATCTGTATGAAGTGGTTAAGCAAGACCTCTCTGCTTTTGAACAAAGGCACAAATTGGCCGGAGATGTTGAGCAGACCATGGTTGAGTTAAGGACAGATATGGAAGGTGCGGCGGATTTTGTCGAAATAAAGTCTGTGCTTAGTCAACGTCTGGATCACCTCAATGAGCAGATTACTAATTATCAGCAAGCCGATAATACCCGCTTTGCTGAGTCTCAAAAGCAGATTGAAGCGTTAACACAGCGTCTGCATGAAATGGAGTCTGAAGCAAACGAACTCCGACTGGCTACCAGTAAGGCCCGTGCGTTGGCAATGAAAGATCCCTTAACCGGAATATGGAACCGTCAGGCTTTAACTGAAGTGCTACAGACGGAATACAGCCGCTGGGCTCGCTACCAAAAACCCCTAACCATGGTGGTGTGGGATGTTGACTACTTTAAAGCGGTAAATGACAAGTTTGGCCATAGTGCAGGGGATGTCGTGTTAAAAACCATCGCTCGCATTTTTAAAGACTCCACACGCCAGGCGGATTTTATCGCGCGCTTTGGGGGAGAAGAATTTGTTGGTTTGTTTCCTGAAATTAATTTAGAGCAAGGGTTGGAGATGGCGAATAAAATTCGTCAGACAATCGAAAACACGCAATTCCAACATAATGGTATCTCTGTTCCGATAACAACATCTGCCGGTTTAGCGACCTTTGAAAAAGGCGACACCATTGAGGATGTTTTTACCCGTGCCGATAAAGCTTTGTATGAAGCCAAAGGGCAGGGTCGAAATAATTGTCAGATAGAAAGAAAGTAAATTCAGGAACTATTCACAGCAGTATGACTGTCAACTAATACAGATATTCAATTAAGACAATGTGAAGTCGTTTGAATATCGTTAAGGTTAATCCTTATTTTTTGAACTCAAAAAGGAGACAGTATGAGTATTGTGAAGACTGGTTCGGCCATCTATAAAAGCCTCGGCAAAAAAGGAGAAGCCAGCGTCAGCACTGAAACGCCGGCACTCAAGGATCATCCTTATGGTTTTACTAGTCGATTTGAGGGTGGCAAAGGCACCAATCCCGAAGAACTCCTTGCAGCGGCCCATGCGGCCTGCTTCACCATGGCGCTCTCTTTTGCATTGGAAGGAGAAGGCTACAAAGACGGTGATTTAAAAACCGACGTATCTATCTTTCTCGATGAAGACGGTGATGGCTTTCGTATTAGCCGATCAAAATTATCTCTTACCGCGAAGGTGAAAGGTATCGATGAAAAAGAATTTGATCGTATAGCTCATGAAACTAAATTAGGTTGCCCTGTGAGTAAGTTATTTAATGCCGATATCGAGTTGGAATATACGCTTAACGCCGCATAAAAGCGTTCAGTAGAACTATTGGCCTCACATAATAAATAGTATTTGATTATGTGAGGCCATTTTTATGGATACCAATTATGCATATTAAGTCACTGGACCACCTTGTTTTAACGGTTAACTCGATTAACGACACGGTTGATTTCTATTGTCATATTTTAGGAATGGAAAAAATCGTCTTTGCAGAGAATCGTGTTGCGTTATTATTTGGTAGTCAAAAAATTAATCTGCATGAGCGTGGTAAAGAGTTCGAACCCAAAGCACAATATGTCAGGACTGGAAGTGCTGACTTATGTTTCATCGTAGAAACACCGTTAACCAGTGTTATTGCTGAACTTAACCATAAACAGGTAAAAATTATCGATGGTCCAGTGATGAGGACAGGTGCTCAGGGCGCTATTGAATCTGTTTATCTTTATGATCCAGATGGCAACCTTATTGAATTATCTAACTATATAGAGCCTTCGGCTCGGTAAAAATAGTCAACAGCAATCAATTTGCATGTTTGTCAGCAAGTATTTTAATCAGAGTGAGTTTATGGAATTGAACCTAATCCTTAAGAAAAATGATAAACCTAGTTTGAGTCAGGCCAGCGCATCATCTACCTTGCTAAGGCATATTGCTATTGCTTGTGCATTCGCTATCGGCCTGGCCACCAGTCAGCTCAGTTATGCCATTACTGATCCTGTGTCGCCACCGGCAGGTGAGAAATTCAGCTATGCCTGGTTAAAAGGCTATGCCAGAGCATTATCTGAAAAAGCCTATATCAGCCACAAGGGCGAGTTACCCAAAAGCATTAAAGGTATGAGCTGGGATGATTATCAGCAATTACAGTTTAAAAAAGATAAGGCACTTTGGCGAAATGATGATAGTGAGTTTCGTGCGGAGCTTTTTCATTTAGGTCTGTATTTTGATACGCCAGTACATATCTCAGAGCTAAAAGATGGCAAAACAACGCCGATTGAGTACTCATCTAAAATGTTTGATTATGGCAAAACAGGGATTGATGGTAAGACATTACCTGAAGACTTAGGTTACGCCGGATTTAGAATGCAATTTCATACTGACTGGAAACGGGACGTGATTGCTTTCCTGGGGGCCAGCTACTTCCGTGCCGTGGGTAAAGAAATGCAGTACGGTTTATCTGCACGTGGATTGGCGGTGGATACGGCGATGCCTCGACCTGAAGAATTTCCGATGTTTACCCATTTCTGGTTGGAGCAGCCAAAGCCGGGCAGTGATATTACCACTGTCTACGCACTTCTGGATTCTGAAAGTGTGACTGGGGCCTATCGTTTTGATATTCAACCAGGTGACCGACTGAAAGTGAAAGTGGATGCAGCACTGTATCCGCGTAAAGCAATTGAACGTTTAGGTATCGCACCGTTAACCAGTATGTACATGATCGGTGAGAACGATAAACGCACAGACTGGGACTGGCGACCTGAAATTCATGACTCCGATGGCTTATCAGTTCATATGGGCAATGGCGAGTGGATTTGGCGTCCGCTGACAAATCCTCGTAATCTGAGATTTAATGCCTATGCCGACAATAATCCACAAGGATTTGGCCTGATGCAACGTGATCGCAAATTTGATCACTATCAGGATGATGGGGTGTTTTATGACCGCAGACCCAGTCTCTGGATTGAACCGGAAGGCAATTGGGGGAAAGGTTCAGTACAGTTAGTTGAGATCCCGACCCTGGATGAAACCTTCGATAATATTGTGGCTTTCTGGAACCCAGACAAACCTGTGAAACCAGGTGAAGAATTACTTTATAGTTATAAAATGTATTGGGGTGGTGTGCCACCAGTTGAGCCTGAACGTGCCAAAGTGGTAGATACGTTTACCGGCATTGGTGGCGTAATAGGTCAACACCGTCAGTATTACAGTAAACGATTTGTCATCGATTTTGCCGGTGGCAGTTTGCCAATGCTAGCTGATGATGCCCAAGTGAAACCTGTCATTACGACTTCTGCGGGTAAAGTGGAAATTACCTCAGCTCGGCCTCAGCATGCAATTGATGGATACCGGGCCATGTTTGATGTGGTGCCACCCGATAACAGTACAGATCCGATCAATCTGCGAGTTTACCTTGAAGCTGGGGGGCAACCTCTAACGGAAACCTGGATTTATCAATGGACTCCGCCACCGCAAAATGAGCGGGATTTACATAATCCTTAACAATAAAAAAGCAGATGTTTAACATCTGCTTTTTTTATGTGTGACATAGTGGGATAGTTATATAAAGGCGGCCAGTATTTGATTGACCTGCTCAGCTATTGGCCTATTAATTATATTCACCAGCGCGTAATAACGGTAACAGTTCTGTTAGTGGACGTTCAGGTAAATCGATAAAAACATCTTTATCATCAGGCTCATTGTCCAACATACTTAATAAGCCGTTTAAGCCATGGCAAACGGCATCCGTTCTTACTTTCTGGCTACTGAAGTTATTGATAAAACCACCTATAGCCTGTTTGGGATTAGTAATATTGTAGGTATTGTTTTCGTTATAGGTGTTTTGTAATAACCAGCGACTGGTTTTACGCATAGCATCACGATACTGATCACAGTCACCTAATTTCTGTTGTTCACAGAAAGGTACCATTTCTCCCATGACTTCATTGATCCAGCCATTACCGCTGGTTGTCATGGCATCGAGGTAGCGACCATGATTATAGGCATCGTCAGGCTGGTTGATCTGTCGCTCTAATAGTACGTTGCCAATTTGTAAAATAGTTTTTATGTAAACGGGTGTGGGATCAACTTTAGCCAGATCGATTAAAGCCATCATTATCCAACTGGATGATATGGAATTAGCCGGACGATATTCATCACCGACCAGTGCGCCATGCAGGCCGACCTCACGAATTAACTGGCTGGCCACTTGTTTGGCACCCTCTAAATAGCGTTGATCTTTTGTTATGGCATAGAGACGAGAGAGGGCAGATACCACCTGACCGGAATAAAGAATGGACTGTTTGTTGTTGTAGTTCCACTTATCATCTTCGCATTGAGCAACCGGTGTCACAGTGCCATCATCATGGATCATCTTGAGTAGCCAGTTGCCAGCCGATTGCGCGGATTGCAGGTATTTCTCTTCATCAGGTGTCATATTGTGGAGCAACAACAGGGTAAAAATCGTTTTAGATGTGGTACCAACAACAATACGACAGGTTTCTTCATTAGTTTCAGGATCGACACCATAATCGAATCCACCTGCATTGGGGCCTGATGTTAACTGTCTGTCGAGTAGAAACTGTGCCATGCCTTCAAAGTAGGATTGCAACTCGATATCTTTCTGGTGTTGATTTAGACGTATTAGTGTATTTAATGTTGTCGCTGAGTAAGTCGTTCGCAGCAGTTTCTCAGATGTATCATGCTCGGCGTCATAAAACTTGAAAATACCGGAATAGTCATTATTAATGGCACGTAATAAATACGCTTTACTTTGCTTTATTTGATTCTCAATACCTTCTCTATCAACATGACGAACGATGACGCGATCACCCTGAACCTCATAAGCGTTGTCTTCATTATTTACCATGGCATAAACGTGATCTGGGTGATAGTCGAAACTCACTTTGAAATAATAGTCATTCAGATCGGTTTTAGACGTGATAACCGTATCGGCTAACGATGCTTGTGTGGCTTGCTGCAGTGTTTCTGTCAGTGAGGCTCCCGATGCATCTCCTTCACCAAACACGTTACCTTCGTGATAACTGACAATGTGAACACGCCAATGCGTTTGCTGATAATGGTTATTCCATTCTTTTTCTAATTGAGTGAGTGCTGTTTTGGTTGAATTATCTTCATTTTCCATGGCTATGCTACGCACATAACGAACCACTTCATGCCTGAAGGTTTGATGATCTATCTGTAATGCCTCGTTCTCTAACTTTGTTTCTGCGACATCGGCTTGTACCAGAGGCATAAACAAAACAGTCACACATAAGGTGACAATCAATCTCATCATACATATCTCCTTTTGAAACCAAAAAGTAAGAAGGATTGTGTGTTGGAGTGATGAAATACGAAATATATCCATACCAATTAAGAATTATTGAAAATCGCACATTCAGAAAAAGGGGATGATCGTGTAAGCTTTCTTAAGAATGACCACATTCATTCATGGTTAACACTAAATTAGAGTTGCCATTATTCACATTTGTTATGAGGTAGGTATGTTGAAAGGCAGTTGTTTGTGTCAGTCTGTTCAGTATGAGATTGATAGTGAACTCGGACCCACGATGATCTGTCATTGCCAAAATTGTCGAAAAGCCAGTGGCTCTGCTTATGCGATTAATGCGGCTGTAGAGAGCAATAAGTTTCACCTTAATACTGGCGAGAAGGCGATAGCCGAATATGAATCTTCACCGGGTGTTTTCCGGGTGTTTTGTCAGCACTGTGGTTCACAGCTTTATAGTAAACGTAGCACCATGCCTGAAATTATACGGTTACGTTTAGGCACACTCGATACGGCGGTCGATATCAAACCACAAGCCCATATCTTTGTGAGTTCAAAAGCATCTTGGCATCAAATTTGTGATGACGTCCCTCAGTTTGCTGAACGCCCATAAATGCAGTCTTCAGTAGTTTTGAATACTGTCATTATTGTTATTGCCTCAGCTGTAGCAGCTTATCTGGCTTTTTCTAAACGCTTAAAACAGTCCTCATCATGGAAAGCAACAGTCACGCCGCTGGCATCCATCATGGGGAGTGGTTTCCTTATTAGCGCACCACTACTGGCAAATACGGTAGGCAACTATGCTGTCTTATGTATGGTGGCATTATTGCTTATAGCCTATGCCGTTGGACATGCTATTCGTTTTAATATTCGTCACTTTGAACCGATAGAACATCAGCAGGGAACCGCACAAAACGTCGCTTTTTTGTCGAGAATTGTACTGGCTGCCGCCTACTTTATTTCCGTGACTTATTATTTACAGTTGCTTGCTGCTTTTGTATTAAATGCTGTTGGTGTAAGTGGTGATGTTTATGCCAATATCATTACCACGGCTCTGTTAGTAGCGATTGGCGGTATTGGCATGTGGCGTGGGTTAGACGAGTTGGAGAAAATCGAAACCTATGCTGTGAGTCTAAATCTGGGAATGATTGTCGGGCTTCTGTTTGCATTATGTGCATACAACATACATTTACTTCTGGGCGGCGAGTGGCGGTTACCTGATATGTCCTCAGAGATAAATCTGCATGATTTTCGGGTATTACTGGGCTTATTGATCGTGGTTCAGGGCTTTGAAACTTCACGTTATTTGCAAGATGAGCATTCAGCAGATGAAAGAATTCAAACCATGCGTAGGGCTCAAATTATCTCTGCCGTGATTTATGTGATGTTTATCAGTCTGTCGACCGTGCTATTCCACTCCGGACTGGATGCCGATGTGACAGCTATCACTAACATCATGCTACCTGTTGCTGTGGTTTTGCCAATATTAATTTCTATTGCTGCTGTGGGTAGTCAGTTCAGCGCCGCGGTTGCCGATACCTCAGGTGCCGGTGGTTTGGTGCAGGATATTGTGCAGCACAAGCTATCTATTCGATATGTTTATCTGATTATTATGGTTGTCACCATCATGCTTACCTGGGCAACCAATGTGAATGAAATCATTGCTTATGCTTCTCGTGCGTTTGCATTATTTTATTTTCTGCAAAGTCTGGTGGCTTCTATTGTTGCGCATCAGCAAAAACAGACCTGGCAAAGTCGTTTTTTTGCGTTGATTTCGATAATGTGTTTTAGCGTATTTGTTTTTGGTATACCTTCTGGTGGCTAAAAAGAAATGAGTCGTATCGACGTTAAACTCTTATGATGCGAGGAAGAAAAAATGGAAAACATTTGGCTGCAAGCGGTAAAGCGCATACATGCTATTGCAGAGACAGGACGTGAATTTAGTCATAACGAATATGATCTTGAACGCTATCAGGATATTTCAACACTAGCTCAGCAACTGTTGGCTTCATTAGCTAATACACCCTTAACCGCGATTGAAAATTTATTTCGCCCTGATGTCGATGATGGCGGTTACATTACACCAAAAATTGATGTTAGAGGCGTCGTATTCAAAGATAAACGTGTATTACTGGTGAAAGAAAAGATTGACGGTTTGTGGAGTTTACCCGGTGGTTATGCTGATTTAGGTCTATCGGCAGCTGAGAATACCGAAAAAGAAGTGTTTGAAGAGGCCGGAATTATTGTCAAAGCGTCACATTTATATGCAGTCAGACATAAAGCTAAAGGTGAATATACACCGGATATCCGTGATTTTTACAAGCTTTTTTTCTTATGTGAAGCGCTGCCGGAGCAAGAAATAAAAGCTGGGATGGAAACGGATGATGT
Source organism: Methylophaga thalassica MP (assembly GCF_000214595.1). Lineage (GTDB taxonomy): Bacteria > Pseudomonadota > Gammaproteobacteria > Nitrosococcales > Methylophagaceae > Methylophaga > Methylophaga thalassica. The sequence goes on from NZ_AFIG01000001.1 coordinate 1,118,355, forward strand.
GGGCTATTTTTCGATTGATGATTTGCCACCCTTGTCCAAAGGGAGAGTGATTGCCACTGATATTCATCATGCTTGGGAGTTTGTGTGTAATCCTGCTCGACCTACCTTATTTGATTAGACCAACATTTATTTTTAATACCCTATGGAGATGAAATGAAATTTATTCAATTTTTTGCTCTGGCATTACTGTTAGCTGCCAGTCAGATAACCCTCGCTGATACGGCATCAGAAAAAGAAGCGGCTGAACTGATGGAAGCGGTCGGCATGAAGTCAGCATTAGAGCAGTCAATGGAACAGATGCTGGATGTGCAAATTAACAATAACCCATCATTGGCGCCATTTCGTTCGGTGATGTTGACGTTTTTCAAAAAGTATATGAGTTATGAAAGCTTAAAGCCTGACATTATTCGAATTTATGCCGACGCGTTTACCGCACAAGAGTTAAAAGATATCCGTGATTTTTATGGCAGTAAAACAGGGCAAAAAGCGATTAAATTGATGCCTCAGCTGATGCGCCAAGGCGGTGAAATCGGTGCTAAACGAGTACAAGCTCATATCGGTGAGTTAGAGGCGATGATTAAAGCTGAAGCGGAACGCCTTAAAAAAGAAGCAAAATAAGTTTAATAATTCAACCCGGTAGCTGCGTATGCTATTGGGTTGAATTTCATTGTCATATCTTTGCATAGTTTTACACGCTCATTAACTCAGCTTTAACTTTATATCAGTAATACTCTTTGGCAACGATGAGACGCCTTCCATGCTGACTGTAACTGGCTCATCGTTATCCATTTTTGCCAAGAGGAGTCATTGCTAATGAAAAAGCCGATGAGGGTCACATTACAATCTGTGACGAATCAAGAAACAAATATCTATGTTGCCTCACCGCTGTCATTTCATATCGATAGTCAGGATGAGTTATTGATGATGGCTGAATGCCTGCAAAAGCGGGGAGACTTTACTACAGAGTCTGCGGCGTCATTTGCACTGGGCTTGAAGTTACTCAGTGATGCGATGGCTGAAAACAAAAACAAAGCCATATTTTCTGATTTTCAACCATTTTTAAACACTTCATGGATCTGCTCAAACAGTCTTCTCAACAGGAGATGCTAACTCGATATGGCTAACTCTTAACGAGTGTCATTTGTTGCCTGTAGCGTAAAAACAGATTGTTTGAAATTAATGCCGTTATCACGATGGCTGCTCCAAGTATTTCTGCATGACTAAATGAGCGACCATTGATTACCCCAATGGTAAATGCGGTAATAGGGACAAAATTAATAAATAAAACACCATTTACGGGACCGAGTAATTTAATGCCCGCATTCCAGCTTAAGACGGCAATTAATGCCCCCATAATGACCAAATAAGCGATGGTCCAATGAAGCTCACCAAGTGTTGCCAGGGTGGGTGTATGAATATCATGATTCATGGTTAGTACAAACGTGATGATACCGATGGCAATGGCACCCAATACACAGGTAATGGTGGTGTAACGAAGTGGAGACCAGTCTGGGAAGCGTTCTGCTCCCATCGTATAAGCGACCCAGCAGATAGCACCGCTCAGGAATAACAAATCCCATTCCAACTTACCCCCAGCAAAGGCTTGTTGTGGGTGATCACTGGTTATCACTAAAAACACACCAAGAAATGCAGCCATAATTGTCACTAAGGTAAAGGTATGGGGTTTATGGCCTTTTAGAAACCAGCTAAGTAAAACCGTTATCATCGGCATCATGGCAATAATGACGGCGCCATGTTCTGGTTTAGAGTGTGTGAGTCCGCTAAACGCCAGCAGATTGAATCCTGCAAACCCTAATGTACCGAGAAAAAGTAATGGTAATAATCTGTTATGAAGCCGAAATGCTTGTTTGCCTTCAACACACCATAAGATGACGACAAAAAGCACAGCAGCAATTCCATAACGAATCAGCGTGATGTAGTAGGGATCAATAATCTCTAAAGCAGGCTTAGCTATAGGAAACATTCCACCCCATGAAAGTGTGGCAGCAAGCAGCATCACAATCCCCCAGCTCATATTTTTTGTATCCATCACTCGATCCTTTTTTTACCGTGGTGTTATTGTAACTTTTTCCTATAAATCTATAATTGATGTTTTTAGAAAATTATTGTTTCTGAATATTTAGGAATGGTTATGCAATCGCTGGATGATATGGTGATCTTTGGCGCTGTAATTGATGCAGGTGGATTTACTGCTGCAGCAAAACAACTAGGTATTTCAACACCTGTAGTAAGCAAAAGAATTACAGCATTGGAAAAAGAACTCGGAGCAAGACTGTTATTCCGATCAACACGCCGGTTAAGTTTGACTGAAGAAGGCCGTATTTTTTATCACCATTGCCGTAAAGTAATATCGGTAGCTCATGAAGCTGAGGCGGCAGTGACGTATTTAAACGATACACCCCGTGGTTTATTACGCATTACAGCACCGGTTACCTTTGGATCACATCAGGTGGCTGAAGCGATTCCAGGTTTTCTTGATGAATATCCTGAAGTGTCTGTTGAAATGGATGTTAGTGACAGAACGGTTGATTTGGCCGATGAAGGTTACGATATTGCTATTCGTTTAACTCGAGAGCCGCCACCACTGTATGTGGCTAAACTCCTTAGCACAACACATCGCGTTGTTTGTGCATCACCCGCGTATTGGCAGAAGTTTGGCAAACCAAAGGTACCGGCAGATTTGGCAGCGCATCAAGCCATTGTTTATACCCCCAATCCGACTTATAACCATTGGATTTTTGAAAAAAACACGGAAATAGAAACGGTTGAGGTCAAAGGGCGGTTTAATGTCAATAACACCGATGCGATGTTGGAAGCCGCTATTGGTGGCATGGGGGTCATTATGTTGACGTCCTATACCGTCGATAAAGCTATCGCATCAGGACAGTTAGAAGCGGTGCTGGAAGAGTATGAAACGCCGGGGGCAAATATCTATGCGATGTATTTGCCCACTATGTATTTATCGAGCAAAGCCCGGGCATTTATTGATTATATGAAAGCATGGTGTCAGAAAAAATGAGATGGCTGCAGTCAGAAAAAACGACATGACATGTTAGCCATGCCGTTTATTTCTCTATGCTGATTTCTGAGCTTCAATACTACGTTTAATCAGTGGTGCAATGGTTGAACCCTGAACAACGATTGAGAAAATCACCACAACATAGGTCATCATCAATAATAGGGTGTGGTAATCGACACCATTTACAAATAAAACTTCTTTTGGAATAGAGGCTGCCATGGCCAGTGCCAGACCGCCACGCAAGCCTCCCCAAGTCAGGATTTTAATAGCGTGTGCGTCGTAGGTTCTGAAGCGTTTAAAACCAATATAAGGAACAGCGACGCTAGCAAAACGGGCCAGAAGAACCAAAGGAATCATCACCAGTCCCAGGCCGATTTCTGTCCAGCTAACTGGCAGAATTACTAACATCAGGCCGATTAACAGAAAAAGAAGCGCATTTAGGAATGCATCTACCGTGTGCCAGAAGTGTGACAAGGTAAACTGACTATGTTCCGAGAAACCGACGGTACGGGTGATATTGCCGATAACAATACCACTCACCACCATGGCTAGAGGTCCTGAGACATCAATCACATTGGCTAATGCATAACCTGCACTTGGAATACATAAAGTAATTAGCAGTTCAATACTGGAATCATTACTACGACAGATACACCAGTGAGCTACAAAGGCCAGCACAGCGCCAAATACGATACCGCCAACCGCATCCACCAAAAACAGCTCTGCTACCCCAGAAAAGGTAGGTTCAGCACCTGAGAACGCTAAAGCAAAGATAGTGGTAAAAACGACCAGACCGACACCGTCGTTAAACAGCGATTCACCTTCTACCTGCACAGATATTTTTTCAGGTGCGTTCATCTTTTTGATAATCGCGAGTACGGCTATCGGATCCGTCGGGCTGATTAATGCGCCGAATAACATGCAATAAATTAATGGCAGGTTCCAGCCCAAAAGACCTAATACCCAGAAACTGGCATAGCCAATCAATACGGTAGAAAGTAGGGTGGAGAACAACGCCATGATGGTGATTTCCCAGCGTTGCTGACGAAGCAGATGTAAGTCAATTTCCAGGGCGCCAGCAAACAGAAGAAAGCCTAACATCCCTTTTAATAACAAAAGATTAAAGTTTAATCCCTGAAACGCTTCGCTGATGGAAGCGGCCAGATCATTACCACCAAATTTAATTAATGCCATCAACAGAAGTGACATGGCTACTGAGCCAGTGGTGATAGCAATAGTCGTTTGCAACCTCAGTAGATATTGATTAGCAAAAGCAATAAATACCGACACCGCCGATAAAAAGCAGAGGAAATACCAAGCGTTCATGGGTTGCTCCAAATTTTTAAATTTTAAGATCTGTTTTCAGAGCAAACGCATTAGCGCTACTGTGAGAACAGTACTTAAATATTGACTGAATCAATGGTGTGTAGAGCTAAAGTCGAGCAATTTGTTCCCGATCACATAGCCACAAAATATGATCGCTGTGAGACAGCATTGTTATCACAGAAGTGATGCCAAAATTGGAATTTGCTAATAGACAAATCGAGATGTGGGACCTTACTACTTCTGCTTTGAACATTTCAGCCATCGTTCAGACAAGCGCGACAAGTTTAATGCTATTCCATCGGCCTGTAAAAACTAATTTTGTCAGTTTTAACGGTCGCTATGAAAATGGTTAATTTAGTATTAGCAACGCAGTTGGTTTGTTTTATTTACGCGGACTTTTAAGATCAAAATAACCATAGGTGGCGACAATTAAAATACAGCCAGTGGGGAAGGCGAGACAAAAGTAGGTGCCATGATACGCAAACAACACCAAAGCCGGTTCTCCTGACTCATGACATAGACTTTGCTGAACACTTTAACCAGCGGGCAGCCACGCCCCAGACAGCAAAACAGCTAATTAATAACAAAAAGATATGGCGTTTATCACGATAAACAAAGGTCTTGAGTTCGGTCATTTTTTCTCTGCCGCTTTACGTTTTTTCAATCAGTTTTTCAACAAAGTGATAAACGATACTCTCTCAGCTAACTATCGTTTATCTAGTGGCAGGATCTAACTGCTGCACTTCCCTAATAGTAAATGGCTGTTGTATCGTGTTGCCTGTCATTGATGATTCACCAAAAGGACTATGCATGCGAGCGCTATTTGCTATCAAGGGATTCTTGTTATTCAGTTTGATTGCTTTTTTGAATGCCTTTGTCGATCTTGGGCATAAAATACTGATACAAAACACTATTTTTAAAACCTATGACGGTGATGTGCAAATTATGCTGTCTGCACTGGTCAATGCCTTAATTCTGTTACCGTTTATACTGATGATGACACCATCATCGTTTCTTTCTGATAAATATGCTAAAAATAAAGTGATGCAATACAGCGCCTTATCCGCCGTCGTTGCCACCATTTTGATTACGATTTTTTATTATTTAGGTTGGTTCTGGGCTGCCTTTTTAATGACACTGGCATTGTCGATTCAAAGTGCGATTTATTCTCCAGCCAAGTATGGCTATATAAAAGAACTGGTCGGTGTAAAACAGCTTGCCTCAGGCAATGGTGTGATTCAGGCGGTGACGACAACAGCAATTTTGCTGGGGACACTGGCATTTAGTTTTGGCTTCGAGTCTTTATTGAGCAATCATTATTATCGTCAGCCTGAGGATATTTTGCCGTTGATTGCATCGCTGGGTTGGATTTTAGTGCTTTTATCCACAATCGAGTGGTTCGCGACATTAAAGCTCGAGCAAAAATCTAGCATCAGAAAAGAGCATGAATTCGATACTAAAGCTTATCTTAGTGGTCGCTCCGCCATTACTATTATGAAAGAGTTGTCCAGTAACCAGGTGATCTTTCGATCAGTGATTGGTCTGGCTGTGTTCTGGTCTTTATGTCAGGTTATGCTGGCTACCTTTCCGGCTTTTGCTAAAGATATTGCTGGCATCGACAACACCATTATTATTCAAGGCACGATGGCTTTTGCCGGTATCGGGATTGTGATCGGTGCATTTATGGCTGGCAAAGTCTCATCAAATTATATTGAAACCGGGCTTATTCCAGTGGGCGCAATGGGCGTTGCATTAACAGTCGCTTTTGTCAGCTTTGCTATCACGCCATTTTTACAGGCTATTAACTTCTTTTTACTCGGGGTATTTGGTGGACTTTATCTGGTGCCACTGAATGCTTTGATTCAATATCATGCCAAAGCGGGTCAGATGGGCCGTATCCTTGCAGGGAATAACTTTGTTCAAAACATTGCCATGTTGTCATTTCTGATCCTGACGATGCTGGCCGCTTATGCGGGTATGAACAGTCTGGGCATTTTTGCCATTTTGTTGGCGGTGGCTCTAATTGGTGCTGTCTACACTATCACGCAGTTACCTCAGTCACTGGCTCGTCTTGTTGTCTCATTGGTGTTTTCATTACGTTACCGACTGACAGTACTCAATATGGAACGCATTCCTGCCAGTGGCGGTGTATTGATGCTGGGGAATCATATCAGCTGGATCGACTGGGCGATTGTACAAATGGCAAGCCCACGTCCGCTTCGCTTTGTCATGGCAAAATCAATATATGAACGTTGGTATCTGCGTTTTATCTTTGAGTTCTTTAATATTATTCCTGTTGGTACAGGGGGCAGTAAACAAGCACTTGATGCGGTACGGGAAAGCTTAAATAACGGTGAAGTCGTGTGTTTATTCCCGGAAGGCGCGATCAGTCGTAATGGGCATTTGGGCGAGTTTCAGCGTGGCTTTGAAGTCGCTGCAGCAGACGCCAATGCGGTGATTGTGCCTTTTTATCTGCGTGGTTTATGGGGAAGTCGTTTTTCCCGCTCAAGTGATCGTTTAAAAACACTGCGCAGTAAACAGTCTTTTTCAGATTTAATTGTGGCTTTTGGCGAACCACTCGCCATTAATTCAGATCGGGTTGCGGTGAAACAAGCTGTTTTGCAGCTCTCAGTAGATGCCTGGACGAGTTATACCGAAACCTTGGAGCCATTACCTGAAGCCATTATCAAAGGTTTAAAACGTCAGGGTAGTGAAATGGCCGCCGCTGACATCATAGGCTCTGCGATGAGTGGTCACAGGATGTTGAGCGCATCGATTTTATTTTCTAAACAGATTCCTACTGACTGCCATCAAAATATCGGCATTTTAATGCCAAGCTCCAGTGCAGGGATTATTGCCAATATTGCCAGTTTGTTGAAGGGAAAAACGCTGGTCAATCTCAACTTTACCGCCTCAGCTGAGGCGGTGGCTGCAGCCATCCAAAAAGCTGATATCAACACGATTATTACTTCCAGAAAATTTGTGGAAAAACTCAGCAATAAAGGGTTTGATGCGAGCCTTATAGATAAGGCGAAAAATCTGCTCTATATGGAAGATTTACGTCAGAATATTAAAAAGCGTGACTTCATCAGCATGATGATTTTTGTCCGTTTAATGCCGCTGGAAGTTATCAAAGCGCGTTATATGACCGCGGTAAAAGCAGAAGATCCTGCGGTGATTCTATTTTCATCCGGCAGTGAAGGGTCGCCGAAAGGTGTCTTACTGTCGCACCGAAATGTTATCAGTAATATCAAACAGGTAGCGGATGTTCTTAATACAGAACGTGATGATGTGGTTATGTCTGTTTTGCCGCTGTTTCATGCTTTTGGCTTAACCGTGACCACCTTATTACCACTGGTCGAGTCACTACCAGTGATTTGTCACCCGGACCCAACCGATGTCAGAAATATTGCCAAAGGCATCGCGACTTTCCGTGGCACGATTCTGTGTGGTACATCAACATTTCTTCGTATGTATGTGCGTAACCGTATAGTGGAACCGTTAATGTTGGAGTCTTTACGTATTGTTGTCTCCGGTGCTGAAAAACTGAATCCAGATGTGCGTGACAGCTTTAAAATTAAATTTAATAAAACCATCTACGAAGGTTACGGTGCAACGGAAACTACACCCGTGGCAAGTGTGAATATTCCAGATAAGCTGGCGCCTGATACTCTAACAACACAGGTGGGCAGTAAGTTGGGTACCGTCGGCATGCCTCTGCTTGGTACACAATTCAGAATTGTTAATCCTGATACATTTGAAGATTTAGCAGCGGGTGAAGATGGTTTAATTCTGATTGGCGGTAATCAAGTGATGATGGCTTATCTTAATGATCCTGAAAAGACTGAAGCAGTGATTACTGAGCAGGATGGCGTACGTTGGTATCACACTGGTGATAAAGGGCATCTTGATGAAGATGGTTTCCTGGTGATTGTGGATCGTTATTCTCGTTTCGCTAAGGTCGGTGGAGAAATGATTAGCCTTGGTGCCATCGAATCAGCACTAAAGCCATATATCAACGAAGAGGTGGAAATACTAGCCACCACGGTCGCCGATGATAAAAAAGGTGAAAAAGTCGTGTTGCTATACACCCAGGAACAAGCGGAGTCTGAGATAAAACAGGCGATCAGTGAACAATTATCACCGTTAATGCAGCCCAGCAAACTGTTCTATGTAGAGGAGATCCCCAAACTGGGTACAGGCAAAACTGATTTAAATGCAGCAAAAAAATTGGCTGCACATGCTGTTGAGTGAGTCTAGAACAATGAAACCGTGTTGGCTTGGAAGAGAGATATGACAGATATGCAGCAGATGACCGATTTTTTAATGGAGCTGGATGCGCTAAAGCATATTAATCGTCGTAGTTATATTACCGGTGGTGAACGTCTTGAAAACTCTGCAGAGCATTCCTGGCATCTGGCGATGGCGTGCTGGAGCTTGGCTGCGCATTTTCAGTTAGATATAGATATGGCGAAATTACTGCAATATGCGCTGGTTCATGATCTAGGTGAAGTTGATGCCGGCGATACGTTTCTGTATTCGCCGCAAAGAGATACGGCGAATCAGGCGGAACGACAGTGTGTGGAACGCTTTGCCAAGCATCAAGGTAATGGTATCCAAGACCTGCTTACCGTCTGGGATGAGCAGGAGTTTGGTGATAGCACTGAAGCAAAATTGATGAAGGCGGTGGATCGGCTTTTGCCTTTTTTATTGAATATTGCTGCTGAAGGTAAAACCTGGAAATTACATCAAATAAAGGCCTCGCAAGTACACACTGCTCATGCCTTTATTGCAGAGACATTTCCTGAACTGCATCAATGGATTAGTGAGAAGATTGCATTTGCAACAGAGCAGGGCTGGTTATTAGCGGATGATAAGTCTGAAGTTGCCAGTAAATAGACTCTACAGGCATACTCCATTGTTCCAATGACAAGGAGAGACAAATGACATTAGCTTTAACCCCACTGATTTCACTGATTGCCGGCATTTTAATTCTACTGGTACCACGTCTGCTGAATTATATTGTTGCCATTTACCTGATTATTATTGGCTTAGTTGGTTTGTTTGGTACGCATATCAATCTCACACCATGAACCAGCATAATTAAACGTGAATGATGAATAAGCCTCGACAAAATAGTCGGGGCTTTTTTATAGAAGTGTAATCAGCTAATGACCTTATCTAATGTTATCGTCTTATTTTTAATGCTCGCTGCCATGGCAGCCTTGCCGAGTGCCAGTGTTATGTTGGTTGTATCCAGAACATTATCGTGTGGCGCGAAACACGGTGTAATGGTGAGTTTTGGCATCGTTCTGGCAGATTTGCTGTATTTGTTATTAGCTATTTTTGGACTGGCCGTGGTGGCAATGTGCTTAGAACAATATTGGCCGTTAGTACAAATAATGGCAGCGCTGATATTACTGATATTCAGCTATCAGCTTTGGCGAGCAGGCAAACTTGATACTGTCTCGTCAGCACATAATAAACACAGCGGATGGGCGAGTTTTGTTGCAGGATTTACGTTAACCGCGGTCGATTATAAGGCTATTGTTTTTTATCTTGGCATTCTACCGGTTTTTATCAATGACAATGAAATCACATTATCTTCATCACTGATATTGTTAATTACTACTGCTGTAGCAGTAGCTTCGGTAAAATTAACTTATGTTTATCTTGCCAATCTTGTGCAGCAGCATTTTTTGCCATTACAAAAAGGTCATCAAATCATGTCCGTCATGCTGCTGCTGACAGCGTTGTGGTTAATGATTAATCTGATAGTGAAATTTATATAAATTTAAGGGTAAAACATGGGGGATGATAGCCAAACTCGTCCGGATGACATCATTTGTGATTGCAGTGGCACCACGAGGGCGAAGATAGAAAGTTTGTTTGAGCAGGGTATTATCGATATCGATACAATCTCACGAAAAACAGGCGCTGTCTCAGGCTGTGGCTCATGTGAGTGGGATATTGAAGCCTTGCTGGATGAACTGGTACAGCGACTTTCCTGATCAGGTTTTCAGGTTTTCAGGTTTTCTATATACAACATTGTAGCGCCAGCGACTGCTGCGGGAATGACTAAAAAGTTAACAATAGGAATCATAGTAGCGATTAGCGTGGCAAAACCAAATCCCAGTGCCAGACTCCGATGCTGACGAAGTTTTTCACGCTGTTCTTTAAAACCCAATAAATGATTTCCCATCGGATAATCATGATAGTCAAGCGCCAATGTCCAGCTTGATAAGAAAAACCATAAAACCGGCGCGATAAGGTTCAAGCCTGGAATCCACGAGAGTAATAATAAAGGCAACATCCAACGCAATAAATAAGCCGTTTTACGCAGTTCATTCATCACCATTTTAGGCGTGTCTTTAATGACCTGTGTCCATGGCATATCTGGCGGGCTTGCCCCTGAAACCTGCTTTTCAACCATCTCTGCCAGAATACCGTTGAACGGTGCCGCGAGTATATTGGCGATAATAGAAAACGTAAAAAACACAATTAAGGCCAATAAGATCACAAAAAGTGGCCAGATAATCCAGGTCAGCGCACTTTCTAACCATGCCGGTAACCAGTTTGGCATCAGTGCCTCAAGCCAGCCTTCGAAATGAGATAAACCAAACCAGATAGCGCCACTGAATAACAAGATATTTATCAGCATTGGTAAATAAGCAAAGCGTCTGATACCGGGCTGATTAATTAAACTGAACCCCTGAATTAAGTAACGTGCGCCTTGGATCATTTTTAGCATAAGTGCCTCATTCAGTGTTGCAGTAGTGGCTTAACCATAAATAGCTTGATGATTAAGAAAGCGGCATCAGTCAATACCGATGCCGCTGGATAATAATTTAAGGGAGGGTGACAGGCTCTGGTGCTACCCAGCCTTCTTTACGATACTCCGCGACCACTGTGGTATAGACACCACCACGCACGTTGAATATACCTGTTATACGCATAAATCTGGGCTGACATACTGCCACCAGATCATCCAGAATAGTGTTGGTCACTTTCTCGTGGAATGCGCCCTGATCGCGGTATGACCACATATAAAGTTTGAAAGCCTTTAATTCAACACATTTTTCATCTGGAACATAGTCGAGTTTGATTGTGGCAAAATCAGGTTGTCCTGTCTTAGGACACAGACAGGTAAATTCAGATGTTTCGATGTGAATGGTATAATCGCGGTCCGGTGTTGCATTATCGAAAGTTTCTAATTGTTTGCTTGGCTGTGTAGACATGGTTGCTCTCTGAAGTAATAAAATAAAACGACTATTATCTCTTAACTGAAAGATTATATTAAGTGTCTGAAATAATTATCCTGATCATTGTTATCCTTATCGCGTTTGCCGCTGCTAGTTGGTATGCCCATCATAAAAGTCAGCAACGTGCCAGTGAATTCGAGCGTGAACTGGATCTTCATAACGACGAAGATGAAGAGTTCAAAGAACGCTTTGACGCGCTTTTTGAGCAAGAGTTGCATGAGCAGTCACCATCTTCCACGTCATCGTTTAGTGAAACAGAATCAAGCGAAATAGACATTGATTTATTTGATGAGCCATTAGCGCTGACAGAAGAAGATAATGTGGTATCAGAGCCACTAAGCCAGACTGAACAACAAGAAAAACCAGCCAAGAAAGCTAAACCAGAACCTGCGCCAGCACAAGACTGGGATATGGTTATTGCATTCACGGTTATGGCTGAGTCAAGCACGATGTTTTCTGGCAAAGCCGTAAAAGCGGCTCTGGAAGCACAGGACTTACATTTTGGTGATATGCAGATCTATCACCGTTTCACTCAAGGTTCACGAAAGCAGTCTTTATTCAGTGTCGCCAATATCATCGATCCTGGCACACTTTTGCCTGATAAATTTGTTTCTATGTCGACACCAGGCTTATTGATCTTTGCACGGTTACCGGCACCAGTAAATGGTTTAGCTTTATTTGATGATCTCCTGGACACAGCAAGAAATATGACCCAGTCACTGGGCGGCATTCTCTGTGACGAAACCCGTCAGCCGGTGAGTGAAGATGCCGTAGAAGCGATGCGAACCAAAATATTTGAATACCAAATGTCCGTCCAAGCCGAAAGTGATCACCTGTCGAATGACTACTTCAATTGATATTACCCAGCGAGCTGCTGAGTTACGTGAGCTTCTTAATCATTACAGCTATCAGTATTACGTTTTAGATAATCCCGAAGTACCGGATGCTGAATATGATCGTTTATTTCGTGAACTACAAGCGATAGAGAGCGAATATCCGCAGCTATTATCTGCTGATTCGCCCACACAGCGCGTGGGTGGTCAGGCACTGGATAAGTTTGATGAAGTTCAGCATGCGATTCCGATGTTGTCTTTAGATAATGTCTTTGACCAGCAAGAGCTAAGTGCTTTTGATAAACGTGTTCGTGACTGGTTAAATACTGATAAAGCCCAAACTTACGCAGCAGAGCCTAAACTCGATGGCCTGGCTATCAGTATTCGTTATGAGAACGGTATTTTAGTTCAGGCGGCAACCCGCGGTGATGGCACAACTGGAGAGGATGTGACGGCCAATGTTCGCACCATCAATTCGGTGCCATTAAAGCTGCAAGGCGAGCATATTCCAGCGGTTGTTGAGATTCGTGGCGAGATTTTTATGCCCAAGGCCGGCTTTGAAAAGTTGAACCAGTCTCAGTTGGCAAATAATAAAAAACCGTTCGTGAACCCTCGCAATGCAGCTGCCGGATCATTAAGACAACTGGATTCCAAGATTACCGCATCCAGACCGCTGGAAATTTACTTCTATGGTATCGGCGTGATTGAAGGTATGCCTCGCCCCAACAGTCATTCTGAAGCGATGACATTGATTGCTGGTTGGGGATGTCGGATTTCTCCTGAACTAAAAGTGCTAGAAGGCTTAGAAGCCTGCCAGCGATATATTGATGACCTGGCCTTGCGTCGGGATAACCTTGAATATGATATCGATGGTGTGGTGTTTAAAGTTGATGACACCGCATTGCAGGAACGACTTGGTTTTGTGTCGCGGGCGCCACGGTGGGCTATTGCCTATAAATTTCCTGCACAGGAAGAGATGACCACGGTTGAAGATATTGAAATTCAGGTCGGTCGCACAGGTGCATTAACGCCTGTAGCCCGATTGAAACCGGTGTTTGTCGGTGGTGTTACGGTGTCCAATGCGACACTTCACAATGAAGATGAAATACGCCGTAAAGATGTCCGCATCGGTGATACCGTTATTGTGCGACGAGCCGGCGATGTGATTCCTGAAGTCGTGAAAGCAATTATCAGTAAGCGTCCTGATGATGCACGTGAGTTTGTTATGCCAACGGCTTGTCCTATTTGTGGCTCGGATGTGGAGCGGGAAGAGGGTGAAGCGGTATCTCGTTGTAGCGGTGGTTTGTTTTGTGCGGCACAGCGTAAAGAAGCGATTAAACATTTTGCCTCAAGAAAAGCATTAGATATTGATGGTCTGGGTGATAAGTTGGTTGAGCAACTTGTGGATGCAGGCCATATCAAAGATGTGGCAGATTTGTTTTTACTGGATGTCGATACTATCGCCAGTCTGGAACGCATGGGACAAAAATCTGCTGAAAACCTGGTTAATGCGCTGAATGCGGCTAAAGCAACACGATTCCAGCGCTTTCTTTATGCATTAGGCATTCGGGAAGTCGGTGAAGCCACAGCACGCGCTCTAGCATTACATTACTCCTCGCTGGAAGAACTGATGCAGGCGTCTTCAGAAAGTTTGATGGAGATTGAAGATGTAGGGCCAGTAGTTGCCCATCATATTGAGACATTTTTTCAGCAATCACATAATCGTGAGGTGATTGAGCGTCTGTTGAGCGTGGGTATTCACTGGCCAACGGAAGAGAAAAAACAAACCAATACTGCGCTAAGTGGTAAGACAATTGTTTTAACCGGAACGCTACAGACCTTATCCCGCAGTGAAGCGAAAGAAAAGTTGTTGGCACTTGGCGCAAAAGTCGCTGGCAGTGTGTCGAAAAAAACAGATTATGTGGTTGCTGGCGCTGACGCTGGTTCGAAGCTGACAAAAGCAGAATCACTTGGTATTGAAGTGGTTGATGAAGCAACATTACAACAGTGGTTAATACAGGAATAATGATGACAGCACTTGCAGACGCTATTAAAAAAATCGCCACCGGACCTCATCTCAGTAAAGACCTGACTGAGCAAGAAGCGTTTGATGTAATGATGGAGATTTTGTCAGGCAATGCAGATCCTGTTAGAGCCGCGATATTCTTCATTGCCATGCGAATGAAGCGTGAGACCAATGAAGAAAACTTAGGTATTCTCAGAGCATGCCAGTCAATAACTATGTGCCAGTCGGTGGATGTCGACCAATTATTTATTTTTTCTGACCCGTTTAATGGCTTTAATCGTCATTGCCCAATGACTGCATTTTTGCCTGCTGTTTTGGCTGCCTGTGGGTTACCGTCAATGTCTCAGGGTGTGTTTGAGATGGGTCCTAAATTTGGTGTTACACATGCTCAGGTCTTATCACTGGCTAGCTACAATATTGAAAAATCGACGGCCGAGGCGGCTGACGCCGTGATGAATAATCAGATTGGCTGGTCCTATTTAGATCAGGCTCAGGCAAGTCCTGCCTTATTTGCATTACAAACACTACGCACGCAAATGATTAAACGTCCGAGTCTGGCGACATTAGAAAAAATGATTATGCCCTTAAAAGCAAAAAAACAGACACATTTGGGTATTGGTTTTGTGCATAAAGAATATCCGAACATTCTGGGCTGGTTAGCTGAGGCATTTGGTTATAATTCCGCTTTTATCGCCAGAGGCCTTGAGGGTGGTTTAGTACCGACATTACGTGAGCCGTCAAATAATCATCGTTTGTTAAACGGTAAATTACAGGCTTGCACACTGGATCCTGAAGAGTTTGGTATTGAACAAGATACCCGAGGTGTTAAAACGGATGATGATGTCACTGCCCAACGCACACTGGATGAAGGTCAGCAAGCTTTATCAGGCGTAAAAGGCCCTGCATACGATAGTCTTGTCTATGGCGCTGCCATCATACTTTGGCATTGTGGCGTCATGGTGTCTCAGCGTGAAGCCGCAGATTATGTCAGGAGCATTATTGATAATGGTAAAGCGAAAATGCACTTTGAAGCAGGTCTCGGCTAATGGTTTTTCAGCGCACATTAACATTTAAAAGTCCCGGACGAGGTACCACTAATATCACCCCTGATATACAAGAACTTGTTGCAGAGTCTGGTGTGTCTACAGGTACTTGTCATGTCTTTGTTCAACACACCAGTGCTTCATTAATGCTCTGTGAAAACGCTGATCCAGATGTGCGTCACGATCTTGAAACCTTTATGCAGCATTTGGTGCCAGATGGCGATCCGATGTTCAGGCATCAGGATGAGGGACCGGATGATATGAGTGCCCATATTCGTACGGTTTTAACCAATCCAGATCTAACTGTTCCGATAAGTGGGGCACAGTGTGATTTAGGCATTTGGCAAGGAATTTATTTGTGGGAACATCGTACCCATCAACAACGCCGTCGCATTATTGTGACGATAATAGGTGAATAACATTTATGTCAGAGTTTGAATATGATCAGGATGCAGAGTGGCCAGCTGATTGGGAATTTGAAAAAAGTAAAACACAGGTAAAACAAGAGCTTAATGCGTTAAAAGATCTTGGTCGTTCATTAATAGAGCTGTCAGCTAAAGATTTGCAAAAATTAGACTTATCTGAAGATCTTTATGATGCAATTATCAGCGCACAATCAATGAGTAAAGGTGCTTTGAAACGTCAGGTTGGGTATATCGGTGGTCTGATAGCTGATAGCGACCATGAAGCGATAAGCCAGAAGTTACAGCAGTTAAAACAGCCGCATCAGGGCCAGGTAAAACAGTTTCATCAAATCGAGCAATGGCGAGATAGATTGCTGGCAGGTGAAAATGAGGTCTATGCTGAATTAATCGCTGAGTTTGATGACTTTGATGTTCAGCATGTCAGACAGCTGGTCAGAAATGCACAACGTGAAGCGAAACAAGAAAAACCACCGAAGTCAGCACGACAATTATTCCAGTACTTACAATCACAGCAACAAGCTTAAATTCGGGGTAATTCCACAATAAAACTTGCGCCACCTAAACGGCCCCGTTCAAGGTGGATATTACCTTCGTAAGCCATAATAATATCGCTGACGATGGCAAGGCCGATACCTTGCCCCTCTGCTTGGGTATCAATGCGGTGTCCGCGTTTGATAATGTAGCTTTCAGCACGTGTCGGAATACCAGCACCATCATCTTCTACACGGATTTTGACCATATTTCCTGAGCTTGTGGCAATAACATGCACCTGATGTTTGCAATATTTGTATGCATTTTCCAGCAAATTGCCCAAAAGCTCATACATATCACCTTCATCAGCATGAATATAGGCATCACGCTCAATCTCACATTGATGACGTATAGCCTTGTTTTTATAGACTTTGTCTAAACTTCCGATAATTTTATGGATAATCTCACCGAGTGATACAGGGGCGAGTAAACTACTTTTACCTTCGGTAGAGGCACGTTGAAGTTGGTAATCGACAAGGGTACTTATCCTGTCCAGTTGTTCATACCCCGTGCTTTTAAGACTCTGCAAATCATGATTATTGGCCAGTTCACCACGAAAAACGGAAAGAGGCGTTTTAAGACTGTGTGCCAAATCAGCAAGAGAATTTTTGTAGCGTTGACGACGTGATTGTTCGTGATCTAAAAGCGCGTTGATATTGTTGGTGAGTTGTTTCAGCTCACGTGGATATTCATCATTTAAACGATGATGTTCACCGGTTTCAATTGCATGTAGATCCTTAGCAACATCGTGTAATGGCCGTAAGCTCCACTTCAATATCAACCATTGTGCAAGTAATAGCATGAGACCTGTACCGCCTAACCAGTACCATAAACTACGTTGGAAACTGGCTGTTGTCTCCTTTATCGTCGACATGTCTTCAGCCACATTAATCGTGTAGTCCAGTTCTTTACCTGTCTCGGTTTCCCAGACAATACCAAAGGCCAGATTTTGCAATTTCATGCCTCCGTCAACATCTACCACCGTGTAATGTTCATTGGATGGTCCGGGTTGAAAGGGTAAAGACAAGAAATGGCCAATGGCGGACGGGGATTGCCAGACAATTTTCCCATTACTGGTTATTTGTGCATACAAGCCGGAATTAGGAATAGAAAATTTAGGTTCTGCCAGATCGTGAGTCATTTTTAACTCACCTTTATCATTAATTTCTGCTGCGGTAAGTAGCGTGTAAACGTAGTTCTTTAAACGTTTCTTCTGTTCCAGCTCCGCGCTGCTTTTAAATGCATTATTAAGACTGATCGCAGATAGTCCAAGAAACGCAGTTAAAACAAGACTGACAGCAACAAGAACCCGGTTGGATAAAGAAAAATTAATGACTTTCACGGGGCAGGTTAAGCCTGTAACCACGACCACGTAGTGTCTCTATCGGATTTAGCTGTTTGTCTGGATCCAGTTTACTACGTAAGCGTTTTACAAATACCTCAATGACATTACTGTCACGATCCTGATCCTGTTCATAGATGTGGTCGGTCAGTTCTGTTTTTGAAATCACTTCACCGGCGTGCAGTAATAAATAATGAAGCAGGCGGTATTCATAAGCCGTTAATTCAACAAGTTCGTCATGTTTAGTGACTTCTTGTGTGGCCGGATTCAGTGTAATCGGGCCACAACTTAGTGTTGGGTTTGACCAGCCGGAAGCTCGACGACTAAGCGCATTGATTCGTGCAATCAACTCTTCAAAATGAAAGGGTTTCACAAGGTAGTCATCTGCGCCAGATTCAAGCCCTTCCACTTTGTCCTGCCAACGACTACGGGCGGTTAATATCAGGATAGGGTAATCAAAACCTTGTTTACGCAAGGATTGAATAAGTTCAATACCTGAAAGTTTAGGCAATCCTAAATCGATAATGGCGACATCATAAGGATATTCAGAGCCCATAAACAGACCTTCATCACCATCAGCTACTGCATCGACAGTAAGATTATGCTGCTTTAATTGTTGGGTAATTTGTTCGCGAAGATGCTTTTCATCTTCCACTAATAGTACGCGCATGCAACCTCATGGAACGGAGTGGCCAGAGTCACGATCAAAGCGATGTATTTTCACTTTACCGTCGTTATGCAGCACTTTAACACGAAAAATAATTTTATTGCCGTAGTGTTCTTCGTCTACAGAAAGTACTTTTCCGCCAGTCTCCACTTTAGCCAGTTCTGCTGCAGTGTGGTCCGATAGTGGTAACGTTATTTCATTTATATTATTACCTGGTTCTTGTTCGTAGGGGAGGTGGTCATCTGCCCAGGCAGGTAGGCATAAACTGGCAACGAATAGCAGTAACATGACTTTATACATGGCTGTGCCTTACTATCTCTATGATATTTGAATATAGCGGGTTCAGCGGGCTGAAATGTCCTTTTTTAAATACTTGCATTAGTCGATTAACTCGGGTGTAACGGCTCCTAGAGCACCATCTGCTCTGGCTCGCAGGTAGCTATAAATTCTGTCTCTGTTTTTCATTACATTATCATTTGACTGCCAGGCTGGCATTTCGCCCATACGGCCTTTTTTCCCTCTGGCAACGATCTTAAAGAAATCATCACGATCCGTGTTTTTTAATGTATTGGTAAGGTCACTGGCTGCGAGCCCTTGACCAAAAGTGCCATGACAACGAGCGCACCATGTTCTGTATACCTTGTAACCGATAAACGTATCTGAATCTACTTTATTATTTTGTTTGACTGTATAAGGTCTTCCATCGGCAAGCACTGGCAACGGGATAAAAAGTGCAGAAGTAAATGAGCATATAACAGCGACCGATGCCATGATATATCTTAGGCTAAACTTCATTGTCAGCACTGCTAGAGAGGTTCGTCTAACCTGAAGGTTGATTATTTTTCTTTGCATATTTCTCTCTCAATTCATTATATGCTAAGCATCAGCACCAATATGATCCACTAAGCTTTACTTGCATGCCATGATTTAGGTCATTTTTAATTATATTGATGTTTTATAATGCCCTAACGGCAATGCTTTGAAACAGAATTAATGTCATTAATAGTCAAAATTTAATTCATTTACTGAGATTAATATTAATGAAGTAGCCGTTTTACTAAGCGCTGATTCTTCCTATCTATTTAATAGATAAACCATAGCAAAGTGAAACTGAACTACTCCTGAATGAATTGTCTAATCTCAGATATCAATTTTTCGTATTCTCGTGAACTATCTCACAGGCATATCTCATAAAGTGTGTTTTACTGTGCCGTCGTGTGATGTAGTTCAAATATTTAAATAACTTTTAAAACTCAGGAATCGTGTTGAAAACGGTTAGTCAAAGTGATGTAGAACCTGGCGTTCAGCAATTTGAGATAAACAAAATGCGTATAGGCATTTTGTTACAGCAAGGTGTTATCGCTTGCATAACAAATATTGTTATTCTGCTATTAACCCTTATCGCACTGTATTCTTACAATGACTTAAAGTTATTGCATCTATGGGGCGCAACTATCTTTCTGACTATTGTGCTTCGATTTTTGATAGTCAAATATCTCAACGTGTATTTTTCTCAACATCCTGATGATCCCAGCGTTGTTTCACGTTGTGAAAAAATCTATGCCGCTGGTGTATTTCTATCTGGTCTGGCTTGGGGCAGTCTGGGTTTTGCGTTTGATGCTGAGACGCAATTCAATCATCAGCTGATTATTCCACTCGTGGTTGCTGGGCTATGCTCAGGTGCCATTTATTCGATGTTGAGCAGCTTTATAAGCTTTATTTCTTATGTTTATCCAATGCTTATTTCCGTTATCCTGGCGATGTTCTATGTCGATCTTAAGGTTGAAGCACTGACACTTGTCACATATATGATTGCCTGCACGATGCTATTCAGAAACCTGCATGAGAGAGTCACCGAAAGTTTGCGATTACGTCAGGAAAACCGGCACTTGGTGCGTCATTTAACGAGTGTCAATGCGTCACAAACAAAGTTAGTTGAAACATTACAAAAGAAAGAGATTTTTCTGACACAAACCTTCGAAAATGCTGGTTTTCCCATCTTTTTAATGACGGCAGACATGGTCATATTAGATGCAAACAAAGCCGGATGTAAGCTATTCGGTTACAGTAAGACAGAATTCAAAGGCATGAATATGTTATTGCTATTGCATGAAGATGAATGCGGTGAAGCGAGTCGCGACTTTTATAGACTTATTGATGGTGATTTGCAGCAATATCAGATTACAAGAAAATGCTTGAGTCGCGATAAACGACCTCTGTGGTTAACAGGGACAGTTTCTGCGGTTAGAAATACGAATAACAAAGTCGATTATTTTGTCATTCACGCACAAGATATTACAGAGCAAAAGTCACTTTCGGAAGATCTTCAACATCTCACTTTACATGATACGCTGACCGGGCTCCCTAACCGTTTTGCTATAGAAAAACACTTGCAGTTATTACTTCAGGAAACCGCTGCGCCAAACCATGTCTTTTGTTATATCGATGTGGATCAGTTTAAGGTCATCAATGATACCTGCGGCCATAAAGCAGGGGATAAACTACTTACTCAGATAGCAAACATTATCAAGTGTGAGCTACAACCATCGGATATTCTGGCCAGATTAAGTGGTGACGAGTTTGCTGCTGTATTAATTGATACTACTTCTGAGCAGGCTAAAGAAAAACTCAACCGTGTGATGGAGAAGATCAGACGTTTCGAGTTTATTGATAATGATTTACTGTTTACCTCGTCTATCAGTGTTGGCATGGTCAATATCAGACCAGAAAGTACGATGACTGAGATTTTTAAACAGGCGGACAATGCCTGTTACGCAGCAAAAGAATCAGGCAGGGATCGACTGCATGTGTTTAGTGACAGCGATGAAGAACTTGTACAGCGCAGTGGCGAAATGCGTTGGGTATCTAGAATTCAGCAAGCACTGAGTAATAACAAACTGGTTTTGTTCAGCCAGCCTATTGTGGCTACACATAAGAAAAACAGTACGAAACCGCATTGTGAACTACTGATAAGAATGTTGGATGAAGATGGCACAATTATTCCTCCAGGTCATTTTCTGCCCGCAGCAGAGCGGTATAACCTTGCTGCTTCTATTGATATGTGGACAGTTAGCCATGTGTTGTCACGTCTGGAAGAGGCGAGAAAAGCCGGGCGTGATATCAGTGGTGTATATGGGATCAATTTATCCGGTCAATCGCTTGGGGATACCCGATTTTACGACAAAATCATCAAGCTAATTATTTCCGCTGATTTAGTTGATTCAGGTGCCGTTATTTGTTTCGAAATTACTGAAACAGCAGCCATCTCGAATATGCATAGCGCGCTTTACTTTATTAATGAGCTGAGAAAAGTCGGCTGCTTATTTGCATTGGATGATTTTGGTAGTGGTCTGTCTTCATTTGCTTATTTGAAACAACTGCCGATTGACTTTCTCAAGATTGACGGAATGTTTGTCAAAGACTGTGTGGAAAATTCAGTGAACCTTGAAATTGTTAACTCTATCAATGGCATCGGTCAGGTGTTGGGACTCAAAACCGTGGCTGAGTTTGTTGAAGATGATGTGACACTAATCAGCTTACAACATATAGGCGTTGATTTTGTGCAAGGATATAACATTGGTCGCCCTGAAGCCTGGGTGGTTTAGGCACACATCAGCATTGTTGCCATTGTTTTTCCAAACGCTTAGCTGAAATGGGGTAGGCCGTTTTGAGTTCCTGAGCAAAGACGGAAATACGAAATTCCTCAAGCATCCAGCGGTACTCTTTAAAATCAGCCGTTTCGATTTTATTGACCTTATTAATAAACTTTTGCCAGTGTGGCATGACTTCTGCCATACGTTGTTTGTCTTTATTAGGATCTGTTAATAAACGATCAAGTCTGATACCTGCTGCCTGGCAATACACTGGCAAACGTTTTAACGCCTCATCTGGCGTATCGTGAACAAAGCCTTGATAAATCAGAAAGCCCAGTTGTTGTTTTATATCGTTTACAGAATTGATAGCTGCCAGTGGAATATTGCCTGTTAAACGTTTGGCAATGGCATGATATTCGGCAAGCGGTTTGGCAATATTCTGAGCCAGTTTGGCAGCCAGGTTAATCAGATCACTTTTTCTTTCTGTGATGCGCTTTTCAAATGCTGTTTTATCAGTGATGGTGGGCTGATCAAGAATAAAACAGCGGTCAAACGCCACATGAATCAGATCGCTTTTCAGCTGCTCGCAAGGGCTAATATCTGTCTGCTTATTATCAGCGTAGGGTGAAGGCGGCACATTGGCATAATGCAGGCACATCTGTTTGATGTCGGGCAGGTTTTTATGTAAATACTTAACGGCATCAGCCTGGTTCAGCATAAACAGACGACGCAGTCCATAACGTGTTAGTTCTGCAGCCTGCGCTTTCGTATCCATCAAGGTTAAATCAACACAATCCCCTTTGTCGACCAGTGCGGGATAGGCTGTAACTTCTAAACCATTCTGTTCCAGTGTGATTTGCTCTGGTAACGTATCAAATGACCATGACGTGAGTCCTCTCTTTTCATAGTCACTATCTGGAATTTGTCTGAAACTGGCTGCGGCTTCACGAGCCCAGTTTTCCTTCAGCTTATCCAGATCACGACTTTCATCGAGCAACTCTCCCTGATCATCCACCAGCTTAAAATTCATTTGTAGATAAAGCGGTAGTTCTTCTGTCCGCCAGTCTGACATATCAATTTCAACGCCAGTGAGTTTTCGTAATTGTTCACTCAGGGCAGGTAATAAAGCCCCAGATGTACTCGACATGGCTTTTATGCATTGATCAGCATACTGGGGCACTGGAATAAAATGACGACGTAACGATTTCGGTAAAGCTTTAATCAGGAAAATGACTTTTTCGCGTAATAATCCCGGCACTAACCATTCATAACGTTCACTGCTGGTTTGATTCAGTAGTGATAATGGAATGGTTTGTGTTATGCCGTCTTCTGCTTTTCCCGGCTCAAAATGATACTCAAGCGGCAGCGGGACTCTGTTGATTAATATTTGATCCGGGAACTGGTCCGCAGTAACTTGCTCGGCCTGATGCTGCATAAGCACTTCTTTGCTGAGCATCAATAAATTGGGATCTTTCTTTTCTGCCTGTTTCCGCCATTTCTCGAAACTGGCACCGTTAACAATGTTATCGGGTACTTTTTTTCGATAAAAATCAAACAACGTATCGTCATCGACCAGTACGTCACGGCGTCGCGATTTTTGTTCAAGCAGCTCAATTTCTTCAATCAGACGACGGTTATGCTGGAAAAACTTCGCCTGACAATGCCAGTCACTCTCTACAAGCGCCGAGCGAATAAAAATCTCATTGGCTACAGGCGGATCGATAGGGCCGTAATGAATACGGCGACGGCTGACAATTGGCAGGCCATTGAGAGAGACTGATTCGAAAGCAACAACTTGGGCAGGCTTTTTCTCCCAGTGCGGATCTGAATATTGTCGTCTAACTAAGTCCCCAGCAATAGGTTCAATCCATTCCGGTTCTATTTTGGCCACAATCCTGGCGTAGAGCTTACCGGTTTCAACCAACTCAGCCGCCATAATCCATTTTGGTCCTTTTTTATGTAAGGCTGAACCTGGGAATATTTGTAACTTTAAATTGCGACCACCGGTATATTCAAACTTATCGGTTTTTGTTGCCACATGACTGAGCAAACCAGCAAGTAGAGCGCGATGGATACTGTCGTAACTCGCTTCTTGCTGGTTAAACTTGAGACCAAGCTCAGCGAGTTGAACATGTAACTGCTGATGAATGTCATGCCATTCACGTAACCTCAAAAATGATAGAAACTGCTCTTTGCAGTACTTTCTCAGCTTATTCTGGCTGAGATGTTTTTTCTTATCGTGATAATGATTCCATAGCTTAATAAAGGCAATAAAATCAGAACGTTCATCTTTATATTTAGAATGCGCCTCATCAGCCGCCTGCTGTTTATCCATCGGTCTTTCACGTGGATCCTGAATACTTAAAGCACTGGCAATAATCAGTACTTCGGTGAGACTGTTTTGCTCTGCACCAGCCAGTAACATTCTGGCAATTTTAGGATCAATCGGAAGTTTGGATAGCTGTCTACCCACCTCAGTAATATTGCGTTGTTTATCAACAGCACCGAGTTCATCTAACAGGCGGTAACCATCATTAATCATTTTTTGTGGCGGTGGATTAATGAAGGGGAATTTCGCCGGATTACCTAATTTCAGGGCCGACATCTGTAAAATGACGGAGGCGAGGTTGGTCCTCAACACTTCAGGATCGGTAAAGGCCGGACGATTATTAAAATCATCTTCGTCATATAAACGAATACAAATACCCGCCGCAACTCGACCACAGCGACCTGAACGCTGATTAGCGCTGGACTGAGAAATTTTTTCTATTGGCAGTCGCTGCACTTTGTTACGCACACTATAGCGACTGATGCGGGCATTGCCCGGATCAACCACATAGCGTATGCCGGGCACGGTCAATGATGTTTCCGCGACATTGGTAGACAAAATAATGCGTCGTTGACCACCCGTTTTAAACACACGATTTTGCTCAGCGGCTGACTGTCTGGCAAACAGAGGCAGAATTTCCGTTTGCGGTGGATGGTGCTTGCGTAATGCTTCGGACACATCACGTATATCGCGTTCACCGGCAAGGAAAATCAGAATATCGCCAGGGCCTTCACGACAAAGTTCGTCCACGCCAGCAACGATGCCTGACACCATATCGTAATCGGGTGAGTCTTCATCGGTGGTGAGAAGAGGACGATAACGCACTTCTACCGGATAGGTGCGACCACTGACTTCGATGACCGGCGCATTATCAAAATGTTTGGAGAAACGCTCTGTGTCGATGGTCGCAGAAGTGATAATGACTTTGAGGTCAGGACGCTTGGGTAACAACTGTTTGATATAACCTAGTAAAAAATCGATATTGAGGCTTCGTTCATGTGCTTCGTCAATAATCAGGGTGTCGTATTGATTCAGAAAGCGGTCATTTTGTGTTTCTGCCAGCAAAATACCATCGGTCATTAATTTGATGTAGCTGCTTTCTGTATTGACCTGATCATGAAAGCGGACTTTATAACCCACCGTTTGACCGATCTCGGAGCCCAGTTCCTCAGCAATACGTGTCGCAACAGTTCTGGCAGCAATACGACGTGGTTGTGTATGCCCAATCAAACCTGTGACACCACGGCCCAGTTCCAGACAGATTTTAGGGAGTTGTGTTGTTTTTCCTGAACCGGTTTCACCGCAAAGAATAATCACCTGATTATCCTGAATGGCTTTCGCCACTTCATGACGACGTTCAATAACGGGTAAATCAGCACTGAAGTCTGGTTTCGGGATGTTCTTGAGACGGGTTTGGGCTCGCTCAACTGATTTCAGCACTCGCTGAGTAAACTGACCAATAGCCTCAGCATTTGCCTTATTCTTTTGTAATTGCTGCCACTGACGTTGAAGACGGTATCTGTCTGTCAGCATTGCGGATTGAATGAGTTGCGTTAAGTTTTGCTCAGAATTAGTCACAAGAATTTTATTGCAAAAAGGGAGGTATTCTACAGCTTCCAGGCTAATGAGACAGTATATTTAAAGTCATTGGGATCGGTATCGTCATGCACAGTAGAGTCATATTCATTGGTAACTCCCAGTTTCAATGCAACACCGACGAAACTGTTTAAGTCAAGAATCCAGTCCAGAGAAGTGAGATTCCTATAGTCTCTATCATTGAGGCTGGGGTAATACGTATTAGAGAACTCTACGTGTTGGTATTGATTCATATCCCATTTGGTTTCAATACCTAACATTCCCTCAGGCGTGAAATCTTGTTGTTCGCCACCAAAGGTTCGATTAAAACCTAAACCACTTCTGCCAACAAAAAACCATGTGTCGGTATTGACAAACTCATAACCAAAACCGGCATTGGCGTTAGTACGGTAATCCCAGTCTTTGAACTTATCCAGGTCAAAACGGCCACCGGCAAACTGGAACCAGGGTGAATCAGGGCGTAGCCAGTCTCGGTTCATTGAGGTAAAAAAACTTTGTGCTGACAATTCGTGATCAGATTCAGCGCGGAAGAATGCCGTCTTGTGAGATGTACGCATTTGTTTTGACTCATAATCAGCGTTAAAACCAATATTGAGCTGATTTGTACTGGATTTTCCGGCAGTACCACCTAGTCCCAGATCCAGTCTTCGTTTCCAGTTTGTGTAAAGACCTGTACCAAATAAGCCATCATCAGCATCGACATGCTGTACTTCTGGTTTTGCTTGTGGCGGCGGAGTGGTTGGCTCTGTATTGGTCGATGAGACCAGACTTTTAATGCGCGATCGCGGAATAATCATGACACCGAGTAGCGGGTGGTTTAGCTTTAAGGTGTCATCGGTTTCGGAGACGATGTCAGCCGTCAGCGTATCACCGTTAACAAGTTCAATCTTACTGGGGGTTGCTTGAGATACTAGTGGTGTTAACAAAATAGCTAAGAGTAGATATCTGATATATATCACTAGCGAATTCCTCCGCATAACTGCATAAAAAAGCAGCCTGAATCAGGCTGCTTGAAAGTAATGGCTTAGATCCTATTTTATTGACATCCACTGTTGTTTATTTCACCGTCCGGCATGATGGTGTTACAGAAGGTGACTCCACGAAGTTCAGCGCCTTCGAGGCTAGCACCTGTTAAATCTGCATCACTTAAATCAGCAAAGATAAGCTGAGTGCCTGATAAATTTGTTTTTCTGAGGTTCGCACCAGCCAATTCTGTGTAATCCATCAGTGCATTACTTACATCAGCACCCTCTAGAATGGCTCCCTGCATTCTGGAATGGGTAAACCAAACACCATGTAATTTAGCATCAGTGAGGTTAATGCCTTTGAGGTTGGCTTCACTCATATCAGCGCCTTTCAAATCATGACCTGTCAGATCAGCTTCACTCAAGTTACAGAAGTTACACTGTAAGGTTTTAAGTAATCTGTCGAGATACACTTTGTCGTAAGCAGAAGCATTTGTCGCTATTATTGATAAGCCGACTAAAAGAAGCATTTTTTTCATCATTTTCTCTCTCCTGGTAATTTTTATTTTATGACCATTTATTCATGAAAAATGCTTGCTCAACTGGGCGACGTTTACGAGGGGACAATTCCCTCTCTAGTTGTTCTTCAGTGAGGTTATCTAATGCAGCCTGGTGTCCGATAGCAATAACAGACCAAATATGGATATCAGCAGGAATATTGAAAGACTCACGTAGCACTTTGTCATCAAATCCCCCCATCTGGTGACTCATCAGTCCCATCGCTGTAGCTTGTAAACATAGACTGATACTGGCTGCACCCGTGTCATAACCAGACCAACGATTGGGTTTATCATTTTGACTAAAGTTGGGGACAGAGGCAGTAACTATTAAAACAGGTGCATTTTTTGCCCATTCCTGATTGCCAGGCACAAGTGCAGAAAGCACTTTTTTCCAAGCAGATTCGTCAGTATTTTTATCACAAACCAGATAGCGCCATGGCTCATCACCAAAACAAGAGGGAGACCAGCGGGCAGCTTCGCAAAGCGCAGTGATTTCTTCCAATGTCACCATAACGGTGGGATCATAAGCACGACCACTCCAACGTTCTGCCATTACTTTTTCTATGGGTTGAGCTGTGTCTGCTGGTTTTTGAATCATATAATCACCTTGGTAGTTGGATTAAAGCTTTTTTTGATGGCCGATAAAATCCACCGATATGACCGATCACTTGAACCAAATCTGCGCCACTTTCTTCAGCAATTTTATCTAACATGGCCTTTCTATCTGCGCGTTCTTGACCACTTACTCGGACCTTGATTAGCTCGTGATGTTCCAGTGCATTATCAATTTCGGCAAGCACCGAATCAGTTAAACCACTGTTACCAATCATAACAACCGGTTTTAAGGTATGGGCAAGCCCTTTGAGATAACGTCTTTGTTTGTCAGTAACTGCCATTAGTGTGCTCACCTGTATTAAAATGTTTTGATTATATCAGGAAGGCAATATGGCTAAACAACACAAGTTTACGGTGACAGCAGCGAGAGGTATGTTGCCACTGCTTGCGGAAGAACTAAAACAGCTAGGTATTAAAAATACCAAGCAAGATCAGGGAAATATCCGTTTTACAGGCACTTTGGCCGAGGCATATACAGTATGTTTGTGGTCTCGCGTCGCTATCCGAGTCTTGTTACCTATTGCCCATTTAACAGCAGAAACGCCGGAACAGCTTTACGAAGGGATTAATGCACTTCCATGGGAAGACCATATTAATGAGCTTGATAGCACTATTGCTGTTGACTTCAATAGTTTTCGTTCAAAGATAAAACATACTCAATACGGTGCTCAGCGCGTAAAAGACGCGATTGTTGATCGTTTTCGTACGCTTTTTGGTCAACGACCCTCCGTTGATCTCTACCAGCCTGATGTGCGTATTAATGTTTATCTGAAACACAATCAAGCCACGGTTAGCATTGATTTATCGGGCGAAAGTTTGCACAAGCGTGGTTACCGAGTCAGTAATACCGCGGCGCCGCTGAAAGAACATCTGGCTGCAGCCATCTTACTGAGTGCAGAGTGGCCTAAACTGGCACGACAAGGCTGGGCATTAATCGATCCCATGTGCGGATCTGGGACATTTCTTATCGAAGCCGCGATGATTGCTGCTGATATCGCCCCTGGCATTTTACGTGACTATTACGGCTTTAGTTTTTGGAAACAGCACGATAAAGACATATGGAAACAGCTCAAAGCAGATGCAGAGCGAAGAAGACAAGCCGGTCTAGCGCGATGCCCTGTGATTGTTGGGGGAGATGCTGACGCATCCGCGGTTGAAGCCGCTAAAAATAATATTGCAGAAGCAGGTCTCAGTGACCGCATACACGTTAGCCAACGTGATTTGCTTGAATGGCCAAGACTGGCAACAGAACTACCGAAAACAGGTTTATTTGTCTGTAACCCCCCTTACGGTGAACGTATTGGCCGTACGGATGAATTACATTATCTGTACGAAAGCCTCGGCAATATTATTAATGAGTCATTCGCAGGCTGGCGCACGGCTTTGATAACAGATAATGCGCAATTAGGTAAATTTACTGGCCTGACGCTATTTGATACCGTGCCTTTTGATAATGGCCCCATCGCCTGTGACGTGCTTTTCTATCGTGCACCACGCCCGGTACGTACAAACGAACTTACAGCATCGCCAACCCAGTTTGTCGATGACGAAGAAGAAAGCCGTGAACAAGCGCCTGTTGAAATGACCGAACAAGGTGCGATGTTTGCCAATCGCTTAAAGAAAAATAAAAAACACTTGGCGAAGTGGGCGCGTAAGTCGGGATTGAGTTGTTATCGGGTTTATGATGCTGATTTACCTGATTATGCGTTAGCCATTGATCTTTATGATGACCATATCCACGTTCAGGAATATGCACCACCCAAGCAGATTGATCCTGAAAAAGCCGTAGAACGACTGCAGGAAGCGATGCAGATTATTCCTGAGGTCTTCGAAGTACCTGTCACCCATGTAGCATTAAAAGTCAGGAAGAAACAACGTGGTAAAGAACAATACGAAGCACAGGCTGCCAAAAACCAACGCTTTGAAGTGCGTGAAAATGGGCTGCGCTTTTGGGTAAACCTGACCGATTATTTAGATACAGGTTTATTTCTTGATCACCGTGATACCAGACAACTTGTCAGAGAATTAGCCAAAGGTAAGGACTTTCTCAATTTATTCTCATACACCGGATCGGCCAGTGTTTATGCGGCGGCAGGTCAGGCAAGATCAACAACCAGCGTCGATATGTCCAATACCTATTTGGCGTGGGCTGAAGACAATATGAAACTAAATGGTTTTGTCGGTGAACTGCACCAGTATATTCGGGCTAATTGTATTGAGTGGCTGGAACAGGCACAGGAAGATGAAAAACGTTACGGCCTAATTTTCCTTGATCCACCAACGTTTTCTAATTCAAGCCGGATGGAAGGGGTCTTTGATATTCAGCGAGATCACAGCACGCTGATCAAGCAAGCAGGTGCGTTACTGACATCAGACGGAGAATTGATTTTCTCCACAAATCGTCGTGATTTTGAATTAGATAGCGACGCTTTAAATCAATTTGTAATTGAAGATATCAGTACGGCCACCATACCGCGAGATTTTGAGAGAAATAAAAAAATTCACCGTTGTTGGCGAATTAAGCCGAGATCGTGATATTAAAAATCTGACAGTGTCTGTTTAATTTCACGCCATAATTCGGCATAAGCCTGACTAACGGTCGATTGTTTATCAAAAGCGGGGAGAGGTTGGCGATAATCACCCATTCTTTCGACGATTGCTGCGTAAGGAATCGCTGTTTTTAAACCATTTTTCAGCATCTTTGGTGGATGAGCAAGCATGACACGATGCATGCTTCTGCGTCTGTCGACCATATTAAAAAAGGCATGCAGACGTTTTGGCTTTAATTTATGTTCTTTAAAAAAGTCACGAGTCTGCTCAAATGTTCGCAGAGACAGATGCGTTGGAATCAATGGCAGAAATAACGAGTCGGCAGTGGCGAATATTTGTTCTGTGAGTAAGGAAAAACTCGGTGGGCAATCCAAAATCATCAACGCATAATTTTCACTGAATGGCTCAACCAGCTTAGCAATCAGATTCTGTTTACCTTGATCACTTTGTTCACTAAGTTGGTGATCCAAATGACGGAAGGAAAAATCAGCTGGAATAATATCCAGATTCTCAAATTCTGTGCTTCTGACTAAATCCCCGATAGGCGTTTTGCCAGTTAATAATTTTTTCGGTTTTGTTTCTGATTTTGCAGTGGTATTAAATAACCAGCTGGACGCGCCTTGAGGATCCAAGTCCCATATCAGAGTCGGAATTCCCTCATTGGCGGCATGCCAGGCAATATTAACGGCGGACGTCGTTTTACCGACGCCGCCTTTTAAATTAAAAAAAGCAATGGTTTCCATAGTAAATCTAAAACGATTTCGCCATTTGTTCCAGCAAGGCAGTTTGTGCCGAAATTTGTGGCGCTGACTCTTCTCTGTCAACACGGTGATAACGACCATCAGCATTTAGAATCCATGCCTGTGTGTTATCAGTGAGATAAAGTTCTAAATCTTCCATAATACGGGTGCGTAATTTTTTCGATTCAATCGGGAAACAGGTTTCAACACGACGTAATAAATTCCGTTTCATTAAGTCTGCACTACCAGCCCAGATTTCAGGTGAACCCTGGTTTTCAAAGTAGAAAACACGAGTGTGTTCGAGAAAACGACCGATAATACTTCTGACCTGAATATTCTCAGACAGGCCTTCAACTCCTGGTTTCAGACAACAAATGCCACGGACAATCAGATCGACTTTAACGCCAGCCATTGAGGCGCGATAAAACGCCTGAATCATTTCCTGTTCAACAACAGCATTCACTTTAACGATGATTCGGGCTGGTTTGCCTGCTTTTGCTGAATCAATTTCTTTTTCGATTTTTGCCAGCAAGCCTTCATGCAAAGTGAATGGTGCATGCAGCAATTTATGCATCTGAGGAATTTTACCGAGGCTGGTCAGCTGAATGAACAGATTGTTAACGTCTTCGCCTATCTGTTTATCAGAAGTCAGTAGACCGTAGTCGGTATAAATACGAGATGTACTGCGGTGATAGTTACCTGTACCCAGGTGAACGTAACGACGTAGCTTGCCATTTTCACGGCGGAGGATAAGCAGCATTTTCGCATGGGTTTTGTAACCCACGATACCATATACCACATGGGCACCCGCTTCCTGCAGACGTGATGCTAATGCGACGTTAGCTTCTTCATCAAAGCGTGCACGCAGCTCCACCACAACGGTCACTTCTTTACCTGCCTGAGCAGCCGTAACTAAGGCATCAACAATCGGTGATTTAGCGCCGGTACGATATAAGGTTTGTTTTATAGCTAGGACACTACTGTCAGCCGCTGCCTGACGAATCATGTCAATAATTGGTGTGAATGACTGATAAGGGTGGTGCAACAGCATATCTTGCTTACGCAGAGCATCAAAAATATCGACATCCAGACTTAAACCGCTCGGGCGACCTTGAGTGAATGGTCTGAATTTTAAATCCGGTCTATCCACCAGTGAACAAACCGTTTGAATACGGCTCAGGTTAACTGGACCATTTACCAGATAAACGTTGTCACGTTCCATCGCACATTCATTACGCAGAAACTCAACCATATCTTCAGGACAGTTATGTGCAATTTCCAAACGCACTTCATCACCGTAGTTACGTTGTGTTAGTTCGTCTGCAATGGTGGCAAGTAAATCACTGGTTTCTTCAGTATCAATGGCCAAATCGCTGTTGCGTGTCACCCGGAACTGGAAACAACCTTTTATTTTCATGCCAAAGAATAGATCTTCAGCAAAGGCATGGATAATGGATGACAGGAACACAAATTTGTATTCGCCTTCGGCTACCATTTCAGGTGGAAGCTGAATAACACGTGGAAGCGCACGAGGCGCTTGTAATATGGCGTAACCACGGTCACGACCAAAGGCATCTTTGCCGACCAGTGACACAATAAAGTTCAAACTTTTATTGAGTAAACGTGGGAAGGGATGTGCCGAGTCCAGCCCCATTGGACTGAGGATAGGTAAAATTTCTTCCTGAAAATAGTCTTTCAGCCAGGCATTGTGCTCATCTGTCCATTGTGCACGTGGTAAAACCTGGATAGATTCCTGATCTAACTCAGGTAATAACACGTCATTCAAAACACGGTATTGTTCTTCGACCAGTTCATGCGCGCGCTGGTTAATTAATTTCAAACATTCCTGTGCAGTGATCTGATCGGATTCAATGTAAGGATCACCAATTTCGATCTGCTGAATCAGGCCGGCAACACGCACTTCAAAAAACTCATCCAGATTGGTACTAGAGATACATAAATAGTTGAGACGTTCCAGCAAAGGCACATTAGGATCAAGCGCTTGCTGCAAAACGCGCCAGTTGAATTCAAGTAAACTTAATTCACGGTTGATGTACAGAGCCGGGTTATTTAAATCTAAAGCGTTTTCTTCAGTCATATTGCCTTTCAGATCGTTTTACACAGATTTTTTTATAATAATGCAGTTTTATGACAATGCGATGAATTACCATCGGTATTTGTCGTACATTTCGGGGTTTGCCCAGAACCGGCTATTCAGCCAATCACGTTTAGGCTGATAGTTTTCTATCGCATAACTAAAAATGCGCAAGCCTTCCTCTGTACCCGCAATATGTTTAAAGCCCATTGCCAGATAGTCGGTGAATTGCCAGTCGTTTTTAGCCGCCAGTTCAGTATGGCTGATGAGAATAACATGAGGCGCATATTGATTCTTGATCATACCAAGCCAGGCTTGGGCTGCTGGTTTTTCGAGTGACTCCGTTAAGTGACTGATAACGGCCAGGTCTACTGGTTCAATATCATGCAGTTGCTGCTGTTTAAACGGTGTCGTCAGATGCTGCAATCTAGTATCATTATCGGTTTGCAGACAACTAGCTGCTGTCTCTCCGGCCGTTAAAATCGTTTTAGGATTGAACTGCCTGATGAGAGGGGTAAGCAAGCTGGATAGGGCGATAGAATCTGTCATGACTAAGCAGCATAAAACATCTACTGAATTCTGGAAACACAAACGACTCAGTCAGATGACACACGATGAATGGGAAAGCCTGTGTGATGGCTGCGGGCGTTGCTGTCTTCACAAACTGGAAGATGAAGATGATGGACGCATGTATTACACAAAAGCCGCATGCTCTTTATTAGATATCCATAGCTGTCGCTGCAAGGATTATGAGAATCGTCAAACCGTCATTCCGGACTGTATTCAATTAAGCATCGAAAATGCGCACTATTTTGACTGGTTGCCTGCAACCTGTGCTTATCGTTTACTAGCCGAAGGTGAAGATTTGCCTGAGTGGCATCCGCTGATTAGCGGTGATCCGGATAGTGTTCATCAAGCGGGTATTTCTGTGCGTGGTATTGCTCAACCGGAAGATGAAATAGAAGAGCTGACTGAAGCCATTATTTCGCTGAGCTATGAGGCCAATTAGTTAAATGACACCACAAGAGAGCCGAGAGTTTACTGCCCGATTAGAACAAGCCGCTATATTGCTGCTTGAGATGGAAATTTACCGTAAACCTGATGATTTGGCTCGTCGATTTGGCCTTCCTGTACCGGTTGTACGTTATTGGTGGCGGCAAACGGATCAAAAAACCCATCCGGTTGACCAGAGTCAACTGTCACCCCGCGAAGTGAAAGTGATACGCAAAGCCTCACAAACACTGGAAGGTTGGGAAAAAGTGAAACGCTACCGCCCTGAATGCGGCGCTCGTCTTACTGGGGGTAAGCGTTGTAAACGCTCAGTCGCTATCAGGCCACCCGAAGGCTGGGGCATCGGTGCATTGGCTGATCGTTGTCGTTTACATGGTGGCTTATCGAAACGACCAAGAAAAAAAGTGAAAGATGATGACGAGCTGTTGTAATCTAACCTTTAATAAACAAGCCTGAGCCATTGCCTGATAATTGATGATAGATAATACGGACGTTCTTAAAGAAATTTACACACTGTCTCAAGCTGGCAAGACAGGAACGGTCTTTATCACAACAACAGAAAACCGAGCCTGTCATATTCTGCTGGAAAATGGCCGGGTCGTCGCTTTATCACACGGATCTCTGCGTGGCGAACAAGTATTAAAACACTGGTTTAATTTGGATATTGAGCGGTATTCTTTTAAAACTAATCTCAAAATGCCATTAGCCGGACGCAGCTTTCTTGATGATGACACCGACATATTTCAGTTTTTAAATGTGTCATTTGAAGAGCGCAGCAGCGAGGCTGCTAAACCCCTATCAGCAAGTAAAAAACGCATTTACCGTGGTGTTGAAATTGAGGAGACTGAAACCTCAACTGAGTCAAATAAGCCACGTGAAAAAGTGAAAAAGCCATTACGAATCTACCGTGGCCAAATTTTAGAAGATTAACATCAGTAACAAGCCAACTTGAAAATCGGTATCATAAGCCGACTTTAACCTCTTCCAAATAATATGACGCTGACTATGAAATATACTCCAAGTGATTTTAATCCCGGTTTGTGTGATTTTCTTGATGCCTCACCAACACCGTATCATGCGGTTGCATCCATGCAGACATTACTGGAAGACAATGGTTTTATTCAGCTTCATGAAGCTGACAGCTGGGGACAGTTAGACGCTGGTCAGTATTTTGTTATTCGTCAGGCATCTATCATTGCGTTTACGCTAAACGGACAAGAATTAGTAAGTAGTGGCATACGCATGGTCGGTGCACATACTGATAGCCCTTGCCTGAAAGTGAAACCCAAACCGGAAAAGGTGAAACAGACCTTATTGCAACTTGGTGTTGAAGTCTACGGTGGTGCTTTATTAAATCCGTGGTTTGATCGTGATTTATCACTGGCTGGCAGAGTGAGTTATGAGAATGCTCAAGGGCAGATTGAACAGGTCATTATTGATTTTAAAGAGGCTATTGCAACGATCCCAAGCTTAGCGATTCACCTGGATCGTGAAGTGAATCAGAACCGTAATATTAATCCGCAATTGCATTTACCACCGATTCTGGCTCAAGTCGATGATGGCGATAGCCTGGATTTCCGCGCTTTATTGGAACAACAATGTCGGCAACAGTATCCAGATATCAATATTGGCCGGGTGCTGGACTATGAAATGTGTTTTTATGACACCCAAAAAGCCGCAGTGATTGGTTTATCTGCTGATTTTATTAGTAGTGCCAGATTGGATAATTTGCTGAGCTGTTATATCGGTTTGCAGGCCTTACTGGCTGCCGATAAAACACGACCTGCCTTACTGGTGTGCAATGACCATGAAGAAGTGGGCAGTCAATCTGTTTCCGGTGCGCAAGGCACATTTTTGCAGTCAGTACTGCAACGTCTGGCCATCAACAATGAAGCCTATCAGCGCATGGTGGAACAATCAATGATGATATCGGCTGACAATGCCCATGCGATACATCCGAATTACGCTGACAGACATGATGCTGAACATGGTCCCTTATTAAACAAAGGACCGGTCATTAAGACCAATGCTAATCAGCGTTATGCCACCAGCAGTCAAACCAGCGCCATATTCAGGCAATTATGCCAGCAGCATAATGTGCCAGTGCAGGATTTTGTGGTCAGAACAGATATGGCCTGTGGCAGCACGATTGGCCCCATTACTTCTTCACATATCGGCGTTAAAACAATCGATATTGGCTTGCCCACATTTGCCATGCATTCGATACGCGAACTAGCAGGTAGTCAGGATGCGGTGATGCTCTGTAAAGTGCTGACCGCCTACTTTAATCAAAAATAATCTAGGAGTTTTTATTCTATGGCTGAAACAGTAGACGAATTAACCGTTGAATATCATGAAGGCGAGACCATGACGGTTAAAGAGTTAGATAAAGTCATCTTAACCAAAGGTGCGTGGGCAACGGTAATGTTCCGTTATCAGGATTTAGATCGCAAAACAGGCGAATTTGGCCCAGATAAATACACCATTCGTCGATACCAGAAGCGTAATGGTGAGTACAGCCAACGCTCGAAATTTAATATTTCCAGCCGTGATCAAGCATCGCAGATTATCAACGCATTAACTAAATGGACCGATGAATAAGAGTTTAATTACCCATCTGGTGGCTGCCACCTTTGTTGCCACCGGTTTATTTGTTGATTCTCAAGCCTCAAAGGCCATTCTGGCCACAGGTTTGTTTGCTTTGGCTGGCAGTCTGACTAACTGGATTGCCATTCATATGCTGTTTGAGAAAGTCCCAGGACTATATGGTTCTGGCGTGATTGTTGAACGCTTTGAAGAGTTTAAAGCGGGCATCCATAAGCTGGTGATGCAGCAATTTTTCAGTAAAGACAATGTCGATCGGTTTCTGGCTGAATTAGTGGCAGATAATGCTCAACATCCGCTGGATTTCTCCGATGTGATTGAAAATACTGACTTAGCGCCCGTCTACGATAGCCTTGTCGCTACAATTATGGAGTCGTCTTTTGGCAGTATGTTATCGATGTTTGGTGGCAAGTCTGCTTTAGAGCCGCTGCGTGAGCCTTTTATTAAAAAGATGACACGCTCGCTGGATGATATTGCCCATAGCGATTCATTTCAGCAAAGCGTCCGGTCTAAGTTAAACAGCCACAACGTCTTTGATGATATTCATCTGCAAATTGAACATATTGTGGAATCACGACTGGAAGAACTGACACCACAAATGGTGAAAAACATAGTTCAGGACATGATTCGTACCCATTTAGGCTGGTTAGTTGTCTGGGGTGGGGTCTTTGGTGGTTTGATTGGTTTTATTACCAGCTTCTTACCACTATAGATGAGTGTTATTTGTCCGCTGTGCCAGCATCAGGCCAGTGTGTTTTATCAGTTCAAAAAACGTTTATATCATCAATGTCAGTTTTGTTATGGCATTTTCATGGATCCGGCTTTATGGCCGGATCGTGAAGCAGAACAACGGCGTTATCTGGAACATTTGAATGATGTGGAAGATAGCCGCTTTCAGCGATTTGTTGCCCCGATTACCGAGCTTGTTCAGCAATTGTTTCAACCTCACCAACTGGGGTTGGATTTCGGTGCCGGTCATGCCCCGGTCATTACTCATGTACTGCAGCAATCGGGTTTTGCTATTGCCGCGTATGACCCTTTATTTTTTAATGATAATGCACTTTTAGAGCAGCGATATGACTATATTTGCAGTTGTGAAGTCATTGAACATTTTCATCATCCTGCACAAAGCTTTTCTCAGTTAAGAAATCTGTTGAAGCCTGGTGGTCGACTGTTTTGTATGACAGAAATCTACCATGAAGGTATCGATTTTCATCGCTGGAATTATAAAAACGATCCGACACATGTCTTCATGTATCACCGTAACACTATCAGCTATATTGCTGATAAATATGGTTTTAAACAAGCAGGTATTGAAGGTCGTTTAATTCAATTCCAGGCTAATAGCTCGCTATAAATTGTTGGCGGATAGCCTGCTGATGTTTGGCGGGTAACACCAGGGTGACGACGACTTTATCAGTAAAATTCTGCTCAATGATTTCCCCGCGTAGCTGTTTGAGTTGATATTCCAGCAACTGAAGCTGTGCGTAATCAATCTCTAATGTCATTTGTGCCATTTCTACCCATTTAACAATATTTGCTTCGGCAATCGCTTGTTTTGCGGCTGCACCATAAGCTCGGGTAAGACCGCCGGTACCGAGTTTGATACCACCAAAATAACGGATCACACCAATCACGGTATTAATCAGATCCTGTCCTTCTAACGGCGCCAGTATCGGACGGCCTGCGGTGCCGGACGGTTCCCCCGCATCATGGAACCGTTCGGTCAAAAAACCTTCTGGTTGGCGAATACGCCAGGCAAAAGCGAGATGATTTGCTTGAGGATGTTGTCGGGCTAGCTGACCTAATTTACGAAGAGCGTCATCTTCACTCTGGCAGGGCATGATAACGCCAATAAATCGTGATTTTTTTATTTCATATTCCACTTCAGTCGTGGTTTCTACAGTGTAAAATTCTGTGGCCATGAACACTCGGCTATAGGAAAAAATAAGCCAACAATTTACCATACTGTGCCTAACAACATTTTTGTCGCGGCTATAAGGCGACTTGCTGAGCTTAGTGTATGGCTCAGCGTCAGTCTGATTGGATAGGATGATTTGATTCTATCGTCGCATAACAGCTTACCGGCAAGGTGTTGAATAAAAAATTATGAAATTACGGAGCAAACCACATTGTCAGATAGTGCATTTATCGTAGGCCAGCGCTGGGTCAGTAACAGTGAAGCAGAGCTGGGTCTGGGTATTATTCAGGAAAGCAGCGGACGTCGTATTGAAGTATTTTTTCCTGCCGCAGCAGAAAGTCGTTTTTATGCTGCCGATAATGCGCCATTGAGTCGGGTTATCTATTCTGAAGGTGACAAGGTCAGCACCCGTGAAGACGTGAGTTTTGTGATTAGTGCCGTGCAGCCCTTTAATGGCTGTTATATCTATCAAGGTGATACAGATGCCGGTGAGCCGATCAGTATCCACGAAATGGATCTGGATAGCCGTGTGCACTTTAATCAACCGCAGGACCGCTTTTTTGCTGGCCAGGTCGATAAAAACAGTCAGTTTGAATTACGTGCCAAAACACTCAATTATCAACATGAACTGGTGAAGTCACCTGTATATGGATTATTAGGTGGACGAGTTCAGCTTTTACCTCATCAACTCTATATTGCTCAACAAGTGGCACAGCGTTTCGCGCCGAGGGTGCTATTAGCCGATGAAGTGGGCTTAGGTAAAACCATCGAAGCGGGTTTGATTCTGCATAAACAAGTGTTATCGGGTCAGGTCAGACGCGCGCTTATTGTGGTGCCTGATGCCTTATTACATCAATGGCTGGTTGAAATGCTACGCCGCTTTAATCTCACATTCACATTGATTGACCATGAGCGCCATGAAGCACTGCAAGAGCTGGATGAAGGTAATCCTTTTGACAGTGCACAATTTGTTCTGTGTGGTTTGAACGATTTATTAGCCAATCCGCAAATGCAAGTGGATATGCTGGCAGCCCAGTGGGATATGCTAATTGTTGATGAAGCCCATCATCTGGAGTGGTCACCTGACCAGTCAAGCGAAGGTTATCAACTGATAGAAACGCTGGCTGCACAAATTCCTGCTTTATTGTTATTAACTGCGACGCCGGAGCAATTAGGCATCGAAAGCCATTTTGCGCGTCTGCGTTTATTAGACTCAGACAAGTTCTTTGATTTTGATGACTTCGTGAAGCAAGAAGCCGCTTATCAACCTGTCAGCGAATTAATTGAACAGCTTGATGCGGCTGAAACCTGGGCACAATTATCAGCAGCACAACAGTCGCAGCTTAAGGACTACATTGATGAGCTGTTATTTGAACAATTAAGCTCAGAAGACCAGTTTACAGTCGCTAAAGTGGATGTGATTCAACAATTGCTCGACAGACACGGTACTGGTCGGGTGTTGTATCGCAATACGCGTGATGTAGTGAAAGGTTTCCCCAATCGTATTCTTCATCAGTATGAATTGTCACTTCCGCAAGCGTTGGTCGGTGAAGATGTCAGCCATATTATTCTGCCAGAGCAGCATTTTACTGAGGCTGACTGGTTAAAAAATGATAGCCGTGTGAGCTGGCTGGTCGATTTCTTAAAAGCGCACCGTGATGACAAAATTTTGATTATCTGTGCTCAAGCCGACACAGCTCAGCAGCTTGAAAACTACCTGAATATTAATCAAGGCATCCGTTCAGCGGTATTCCACGAAGGTTTAAGCCTGGTGAACCGTGACCGGGCGGCGGCCTATTTTGCTGATGACGAAGAAGGGGCACAATGCCTTGTTTGTTCTGAAATTGGCAGTGAAGGGCGCAACTTCCAGTTCTCGCATCATCTGGTGTTATTTGATTTACCGGTAAATCCGGACTTGCTGGAGCAGCGGATCGGCCGTTTAGACCGTATCGGTCAGCATCATGATGTGCATATTCATGTGCCTTATTATGCGGGTACAGCTCAGTCTGTGTTATTGCATTGGTATCACGACGGTATGAATGCGTTTGAACAGGTTTTGGCGGCGGGGCAACGTATTGCCGGAGAAACCAAACAACAGTTGCAAGCCGCAATGGCAGAACCTGGAAACAACAAAGCATTAGACAGTTTAATAAAACAAACACAAAAAGTGACTGAGCAAACCCTGGCTGAATTACAGTCGGGTCGTCACCGTTTATTGGAACGCCATTCTTATAATGAATCCCATGCCGAATATGTGGTCGGCGAAGTCGAGTCGCTGTCACGTTCACTTGAACTGGCGGGATTTATGGATGATGTGTTTGATGCCTTTGGTGTGGATCAGCAGCCGCATAGTACCGACAGCATTATTATCGAGCCTGGCACTCACATGCAGACCCAGTTTCCAGAGCTGCCAGATGAAGGCTTAACGGCTACTTATCAGCGTCATAAAGCCTTAGGGCGTGAAGATATGACATTCCTGACCTGGGAACATCCTATGGTGCTGGGCGCCATTGATATGGTGTTAAATAGTGAGCTTGGTAATAGCGCTTTCTGCACACTGGCAACAGATGAGATGAAAGCTGGCAGCCTGTTACTTGAAGCGATATTTGTTATGCGAAC
Source organism: Methylophaga thalassica MP (assembly GCF_000214595.1). Taxonomy (GTDB): domain Bacteria; phylum Pseudomonadota; class Gammaproteobacteria; order Nitrosococcales; family Methylophagaceae; genus Methylophaga; species Methylophaga thalassica. The sequence goes on from NZ_AFIG01000001.1 coordinate 1,160,048, forward strand.
CGTGTCTGAACGTGATTTACAGATTCAGCGTTTTATTTCTGAAAGCCATATCAGACTGGTGGTTGATGAGCGTGGCAGACAATATCAAACCCTGTTTGAAGAGCAGGATTTTAATAAAATGGCTGGGCGTATTCCGCGCGCCACCGCACAAGAACTGATTCGTCATGCCCGAAGTCCCGTGGAAAACTTGCTGGAGCAAGCCAAAAAAGCGGTTGTTGATATGGAAAAAACGCTTAAACAAGAAGCGCTGGACAATATGAACAATGAATTGGAGCAAGAGTATCAACGGCTCAGCGCACTAGCGAAGGTCAATCCAAATATCCGACCACAAGAACTGGATTACCTGAAACAACGTCAAGATAAGTTGAATAGCGGTATCCAATCGGCTTCATTATCACTGGATGCCATCAGGGTTGCTATAGTGACAGAACCGAATAACTAAAGAGACTGAAGCCAGGATGGTCAAGCTGAAAAAATTTTTATTACCGGTATTAATCTTTGGCCTGACCATTCTGATTGTTGTGGTGCTTGTTGCGACGAAACCCAAAGCCACGCCAAAGGATGCACAGCAAAAAGCCTGGCTGGTGAATGCAGTTGCAGCGCAGATGACCACGGTGAGTCCACAAGTCACCGTATATGGACGTATTGAAACGCCTCGTGATGCCACGCTAAAAGCGGCTGTTGAAGCCGATGTCGAGCAAGTTCTGGTGTTAGAAGGTGAAACCGTGACTCAGGGAGAGTTACTGCTGCAATTGGATAAAACAGATGTTGAACTAGTAAAACAGCAGCGTCAGGCCGATGTAGATGAAATTATCGCTTCAATTGCCAATGAAAATGTCCGTTATCGACGTGACCTCGCATTATTAGAGAATCAAAAACAACTTGTTAACCTCGCCGATAAAGCGGTGCAACGCGCAAAAAAACTCGAACAAAATAAATTAACCTCACAAGCGGCTTTGGATGAATCTTCGGCCGCTTATCAGCAACAAGAGCTGGCGCTAAAGCAGTTACAAAATGATATTGCTGAGCACCCTTCACGAATCGCCCAGCTAGAAGCATCAAAAAAACGGGCAGAAGCCTTGCTGAAGCAAAGTGAAGTCAATCTAGAACGAACAGATATCAGAGCACCGTTCCCGAGCCGGGTGGCGAAGTTAAATGTTGCCGTGGGTGATCGGGTCAGACCCGGTGATAGTCTGATTAATGTCTACGATCTTAATAATCTGGAAGTGCGGGCGCAGATCCCTGGACGATATAGCCAACAAATCCGACAAATGATGCAGCGCCATCAGCTTATTCAGGCGACGGCGATGATTGATGATGAACGCGTTAAACTTGAATTAAAACGGCTTTCAGGTGAAGTCAGGCTTGATAGTGGTGGTATCGACGGCTTGTTTCGCTTAGTGAATCACCCAAATAACTTACCGCTTGGTACCTTTGTTGAGCTGCAGTTACAGCTATCAGAACAGCACAACGTGATCGAGCTGCCATTCAGTGCTTTATATGGTTTGGACCGTGTCTATCTGATTGAAGACGGCCACTTAAAAGCCGTCACCATTGAACGCGTAGGGGAAGTTGTTGGCAAAGATAATCAACATCGTTTATTAATCCGAAGTGACGAGATTGCTAGCGGTGATTTAATTGTCACTACTCAGCTTCCCAATGCCATCACCGGTTTAGCGGTTGAGACCAAGTTGTGAGTTTCACCTCCCATCGCGCAGATATCATTGGCATTTTTGCTCAACATAAGGTTGCAGCAAACCTGTTGATGCTGATGATGTTGATTGGTGGTTTTGTGTCATTGAGCAAACTCAATACCCAGTTTTTTCCAAACTTCGCCTTGGATGTGATTACTGTCAATGTGGTCTGGCGCGGTGCCAGTGCAGAAGATGTGGAAGACTCGTTAACCAGCCGTATTGAGCAAGAGCTTCGCACCATCGATTATGTCGACAAAATGACCTCGACCTCATCTTATGGTTCGTCTTTAGTGACATTAGAGTTTGATGAAGGCACTGAGATGGGCCCGGCACTTGATCAGGTGAAAGATCATGTTGCCCGGCTCCGCAACCTGCCTAAAGATGCTGAAACACCCGAAATCAGCATTGCCACACACTATGACAATGTTGCCCGATTATTGGTCACTACCGACGGTCATTTAGACGAACTCCGTGGCTTAGTACATCAAATTGAACACGAACTGCTGGATGCCGGTATTTCACGAGTCACTATCACCGGATTACCAGATGAAGAGATGGCGATTAAAGTCAGCACCTCGACACTGGAGTCTTTGGGTTTAAGTTTTGGTGATGTCAGTCAACGCGTCGCTGACCAGAGTCAGGATTTACCGGCAGGCGAGATTGGTAATGGTGAAACGACCCGGCAAATTCGTAGTCTTGACCAACGCAGGGATGCCGATGCCTTCGGCAATATCTCCTTAAAAAGTGATTATCAGGGACGTCGTTTATTGCTTGACGATGTGGCTGATGTGGAACGCCGCGCCATGCGTGATCAGGTGAAAGTCTTTTATCACGGACAACCCGCCGTTGAAATTGCATTGCAACGAACAGAAAATGCTGATGCCCTTGAATCAGCGAGGATTATGGAAAACTGGCTGGAACAGGCTAAACCCAGCTTACCCAAAGGTGTAGATATCCGCGTTTATGATGCCAGTTGGTCACTGATACAGGAACGCATCAATTTGCTGCTCAGTAATGGTCTCAGTGGCTTATTACTGGTGTTGGCTATCCTTTTCTTATTCTTACACGGCAGAGTGGCTTTTTGGGTAGCCGTGGGTATTCCCGTTTCTTTTATGGCTGCATTGACCGTGCTGTATATATTGGGCGGTAGCATTAATATGATCAGCCTGTTTGCCTTAATCATGGCGCTGGGGATAATTGTTGATGATGCGATTGTAGTGGGCGAAGATGCGTTATCACACTATCAGAGTGGAGAACGCTCATTATTAGCCGCTGAGGGCGGGGCAAGGCGCATGCTGGCGCCAGTGATTTCTTCTTCTTTAACCACCATTGCAGCCTTTTTACCGCTGATGCTTATCAGTGGTGTGATCGGCAATATCTTATTCGATATCCCCTTTGTGGTGATTTGTGTAATCATTGCTTCACTTGTAGAAAGTTTTCTTATACTTCCCGGCCACTTACGCCATACTTTTCATACAATGCATCATCTTGATCCAGGTCGGTTAAGACGCTGGTTGGATGAAAAGTTTGAGCATTTTCGTGAGCAGTTTTTCAGACCCTTAGTGACCATGGCTGTGAAAAACAGTGCGGTAACCATCAGTCTCACACTGGCTTTATTGATCATTTCAATCAGCTTGCTGGCCAGTGGCCGAATCCTGTTTAACTTCTTCCCATCACCGGAAGGCACCACAATTACCGCGAATGCCCGATTTGTCGCTGGCACACCGAAGCAGGATGTTGAGCAGTTTTTGCAACATATCAATCTGGCACTGGATGAAGCTGAAGCGGATTATGAGCAAAACATTGTCAAAATGGCGGTTACACGGCTTGGCAGTGCTTCATCAGCAAATTCAAATATTAGTAGCGGTCAAGCGGATGAGCGTTTCGGTTCTGTTCAGCTGGAAATGATATCGCCAGACCAACGCGATATCAGAAACAAAGATTTTATTAACAACTGGCGTGAACATATCAGCTTACCGCCAGGTATTGAAACATTTACCATCAGTGAAGCACGGGGTGGGCCGCCTGGCAGTGATATTGATATTCGTCTCAGCGGCGCTTCAGCGCAGCAATTAAAAAAAGCCGCACATGAGGTGGCTGAACAATTAAAAAATTACACCGGTGTTAGTGCCATTGAAGATGATATGCCTTATGGTCAGGAACAGCTGATTTATCGGATCAAAGGCCAGGGTGAAGTACTGGGGTTAACCGTTGAAAACGTAGGGCGTCAGTTACGGGCCGCGTTTGATGGGCAATTAGTTCAGATTTTTCAGGATGGCGATGATGAGGTTGAAGTACGTGTCATGTTACCTGACGCCGAGCGCAACACCTTGGCAACATTAGAGAACTTTATGTTGCGTCTGCCCAATGGAGGCAGTGCGCCCTTATCCAGCGTGGTCGAGTTTGAGTCGCGTCGGGGTTTTGATGTGCTCAGGCATACCGACAGTCAGTTAGCGATACATATTACCGCGACGGTTGATTCGGTGGTGAATAATAATAATGTCATTTTAGATGATATGAAAAAGGCTTTTTTACCTGAAATATCATCTAAATACGGCGTGAAAGTTGGTTATGAAGGCCGAGCAGAAGAGCAGGCTGATACCATGTCAGATATGGCACAAGGTACATTGCTGGCCTTTATTATGATTTATTTGGTGCTGGCCTGGGTGTTTTCATCCTATGGCTGGCCACTGGTGGTCATGGCAGCGATTCCATTTGGCTTGATTGGTGCCTTAATTGGACATTGGTTACTCGGTATTGATCTGACCATTTTGTCTTTGTTTGGTATTTTTGGTTTATCAGGTATTGTTGTGAATGATTCCATCATTCTGGTGACGTTTTTCAAACAACTCACCGAGTCCGGAATGCCGACACAGCAAGCCATTATTGAAGCCTCAACACAACGTCTTCGCGCGGTGTTGTTGACCTCACTCACGACTATCGCCGGACTCACGCCTTTATTATTTGAAACATCATTACAGGCACAGTTTTTAATCCCCATGGCGGTTTCCATGTCATTTGGACTGATGTTTTCAACGGTTTTAGTCTTATTGGTGATACCCGCCATGCTGGCCGTTTACGAACGAGTTGCTGATAAATTTCTGCCGAAACGAACAGAGTCAGTGACAATTTGATACTGTGTTAAGTCTGATTTAACAATCACTGTGCATGCTGTTGTAGTTTGGATAGATCAGCATTTATTTAAGGATTTTTCATGCGACGTTATACCTCATATGTTATAGCTGCCTTGATAGGCACATTGAGTCCTGTGGTGAGTTTTGCAGAAGATAGTGAGACGGTCAGTAGCAGCGTCCCTTATGCAGCTAACCTGGATTTAGCTTCACTAACGGATAAGGTATATCAGCGATTACCGGGGTTATTAGCTGAAGATAAATACCGCCAATTGCTGCAGGCGAATGATACATACAGTCAGGCCTTGTTTGCCGAGCCGGTGACCGGGAATCTGAGCCTGTTCAGTGATGAAGTGGGGACCGGACACGGTTTTCAAGAATGGGAAGGCGGTGTTGATTTACCGTTATGGTTGCCAGGACAAAAACAACAGCAACAGGCCTTGTCAGACAAAATAGCAGCCGAACTGCCTGCTTATCAGCAAGCATTGAAACTGGAAGCTTCAGGTGAAGTGAGACAACAAATCTGGCAGGTGAAACTGGCCGAAGCCCAACTTGAACAAGCCAAACTGACCTGGGAAAACGCAAAAAAATTACAAAATGATGTTGAGTCGCGGGTAAAAGCCGGGGATTTAGCCTCAACTGAACGTTTACTGGCGAGCAGTAACACGCTTGAAGCGCACAGCAAAATGGTGAATGCAGAGTCGCAGCTTCAACAGCGGCTGAAAATATATCAACTGATTACCGGTGAGAACGCCTTGCCGCAGCAGGTGGAAGAAGCCGTTAGCAACACCACTCAGGACTTACAGCAACATCCGCAGTTGCAGTTACAGGATCAGTTGATAGCCAGACTACAGGCACAAATGGGGCTGGCACAATATGACGGCGCAGTAAATCCCAGCCTGTCTGTAGGCGTAAGACGAGAACGGGGAGATAGGGCGGAAGACTATACCAACAGTATGGGCATCGGATTCAGCATGGCGCTGGATGATAAGGCATACAGACAACCTGCCATCGCTCAGGCCTCAGCCGAATTAGCTGATGCTCAGGTTGCACGTCAATCATTATGGCGTCAGCTAAAAACACGACAAGTTGCCCTTCAGGAAGAATTAAACAGTAGTCGACAGCAGCTGGACTTGATCACGGAACAAAATAAAACCACCCAGCAGTATTACCAATTACAAAAACGTGCCTTTGATTTAGGTGAAATTAATTTGATTGATTTATTGCGCAGTCAGGCGCTGGCGAATGATAATGAGAGCAGAAAGCGTCTGTTGGAAGTTCAAATAAAGCAACAGATTTCTGAATTAAATCAATCATATGGGATGATTTTGTCTAATAGTTAATAAAGCCCTCTAAGCTTAATTTTTCGTTAAGCTTTCTTTTTTAATCTAGCTTCCATACCACCTCCCAAGGGGAATTTTATGGAAGCTAGATCGTTTGCACAGTCTGTCACTAAAAGTCGCTCTCAACGCGTCGTTGAGCGACAAATTATTCAGCCTGTTTTTCCACTCACGCTGGCAAAAGCGAATGAGCCAGGACGAATGGACGCTGAACAATTTATTTATCAGCGCTTTGAAAAACAACATGGTGCAGAGATCAGCCATTTTCTGCCGTTTATCTTGTCTGCCAGGACAGGCGGTTTAGTTTCAGCAGCACTTGGTTTTCAGCCAGCCAGTTATTCATCACACCTTTTTCTTGAGTATTATCTTGAGAATGATATTCAAACGACGCTCAGTATTCTTACCCAAACAGTCGTTCAACGTGATGCGATTGTGGAAATAGGCAATCTGGCCTCCGGCCGACAACGTGCGACTCAAACACTATTTTTACTTCTTGCTGAGTTGTTCTATCAAGCCGGTTATGAATGGGTTGTGTTTACGGCTAATTCAGCCGTTTCACAGTGGTTGGCGAAATTAGATATTGAGACTATTGCCATTCGTGTTGCAGACCCGACCAGGTTGCCAGATAAAGGGGAAAGCTGGGGTAGTTATTACGATGATAAGCCAGTGGTAGTGGCCGGAAATATCCGACAAACCATGGCAAAACTGACTGACAATCCGCTTATGCTGTATTTGCGTCAAAGCTATCAGCATCAATTAGATGAATTTGTCGCGAGTTTCCGTCATGGCTGAGTTAGTCGAACGTTTACGTCGGATTGCGGCACAACAGCCAAACGCACTGGCCTTGCAGGACCCATATCGTCAGCTGACCTGGCGTCAGATGATAGACGAAGTGGATAGACTAACTGAACTGCTTTTACCTTATGCACAGAATGTCGTTGCCTTATATGCCGACAACAGTGTCGACTGGGCGTGTATTGATCTGGCCTGTTATCAAGCCGGAGTCATCAGTTTGCCTATTCCTGCCTTTTTTTCGGCAGAACAACAACATCATGCCATCAGTGAAAGTGGCGCATTAGCGTTAATCGAATCGAAAGGCACGACATTATTTCAATCACTCAAGCTGTTTGACCAGCTGCATCTGTCGTTAACGGACAATCTTATTTTGTTTCCATTAGACAAGAATGGTCAGAGTCAAATTCCAGAGAAAACCCAAAAAATTACCTTTACATCGGGATCTACTGGTCAGCCTAAAGGGGTGTGTTTGAGCACAGATAATCAATTAGCTGTGGCTGATGCCATTATTCAACGTACAGAATTACAAGCTATCAAACACCTTTGTGTATTACCGCTGACCACCTTACTGGAAAATCTAGCCGGCATTTACGCACCATTGCTTAGCAGAGGATCGGTCACCTTATTACCAGCAGCCGAGCTCGGCTTTAATGGTGGACGAGGTTTTGATGTTCAGCAATTTCTACAAACGCTGAGCAAACAACAGCCAGAAAGTGTGGTGTTATTACCCGAATTATTATTAACCCTGGTGTCAGCTGCTGAAACAGGCTGGCCAGTACCTGGCAGTTTGAAGTTTATTGCGGTGGGTGGCAGTCGCGTATCAGCAGACTTATTACGTAAAGCTGATGAGTTAGGCTTACCGGTTTACGAAGGTTATGGCTTATCGGAATGTAGCTCGGTTGTCAGCCTGAATAGTCCAAAACACCGTCAAATAGGCAGTGTCGGTCAGACGCTTGAACATCTGGAAGTCAGTATTGAGTCCGGCGAAATCATCGTCCGGGGTAACTGCTTTTTAGGTTATATCAACCACCCTGATAGCTGGTATCCAACGCAGATACCTACCGGCGATTTAGGTTTTATTGATGATAACCATTATTTGCATATCAACGGCCGCCGTAAAAACCTGTTAATCAGCAGCTTTGGCAGAAATATCAATCCGGAGTGGGTGGAAAGCGAGTTATTGGCTAATCCTATTCTGGCCTATTGCACGGTGATTGGAGATGCAAAATCACATTGCAGTGTCTTGGTTCAGCCTCGTTTTGACAACATCAGCGACGAGATGATCGGCCAATGGATAGCCCTGGTCAACAAACGCCTGCCAGATTACGCGCAGCTTGCTGACTGGCAGCGCTTTGAATGGCCGTTAAACGTTGAAGCAGGCACCTTAACAGCAAATGGCCGTCCGGTCAGACAACGTATCCTGGAAATATACGATCATCAGATTAACGATTTATACAAGGAACAAGCATAAATGCTTTTTTTTGACAGATTACAAACAGAAACAGCCGCTGCTCGCGAGCAGTTATTTAGTGCACCGATTATTGCTAAAGCGATGACAGGCGATATCACTACCGAGCTTTATATTAACTTTCTGACGCAGGCCTATCATCACGTTAAACATACCGTACCATTGCTGATGAGTGTCGGTGGCGCTTTGCCGGAACAGAAAGAATGGCTACGTAATGCCGTGGCAGAATATATCGAAGAAGAATTAGGCCATCAGGAGTGGATACTGAACGATATCGCAGCCTGTGGTACTGATAAAGAAGCGGTAAGACACAGTCAGCCAAATCTGCAGACAGAAATGATGGTCGCCTATGCTTATGACATGGTACATCGCATCAATCCCTTAGGTTTTTTTGGCATGGTACATGTGCTGGAAGGTACCAGTATCACCACTGCAGACAAAGCCGCAGAAAGTATTCAAAATGCACTAGGTTTACCGACTAAAGCCTTTAGTTATCTGCGATCACATGGAGCGCTGGATCAGGATCATGTCAAATTCTTCGAAGGTCTGATGAATCAAATCAACGATCCCGCCGAACAAGATCTCATTATTCATAGTGCCAAACGCTTTTATTATCTCTACGGCAACATCTTCCGTAGCCTGACTGAAGAGAAGATGCCATGCAAAGTCTGAGAGATGTCACCATTCTGATTACCGGTGCCGCCGGTGGTATCGGGCAAAAGTTAGCTAAGGCATTACACGATCAGGGCGCTAAGTTGATATTGACCGATGTCAATGCAGACAAGTTAACTGAACTGAACGTCAGCTTAGGCGAAAAGCATTACGACTTTGTAGCTGACGTTAGCAAGACAACGCAGCGCCAGTCACTGCTGGATTATTGTGAAAATCTGCCTTATCCGGTGCAAATGATCATTAATTTGGCGGGTATTAACCGTTTTGCTGCCATCACCGATCATTCAGATAATGATATTGAGCGGATGTTAACGATTAATCTGAGTTCACAGATTGCACTGACACGCGATTTTATTCCTTTACTGGAAAAAAATGCGCCATCAACCATCGTCAATGTTGGCTCTATTCTGGGAAGTATCGGCATGCCCGGTTATAGCGTTTATTGTGCTACCAAGTTTGGCTTACGGGGTTTTAGTGAAGCCCTGCATCGTGAACTGGCTGGCAGTGGGGTGGATGTGCGTTACTTTGCACCTCGCGCCACCAAAACGCCTCTCAACAATGACAATGTCAATGATATGAATAAAGCATTAGGCAGTGCGATGGACAGCCCTGAGCAAGTAGCCAATGCCATTGTCGACTTTTTGCTGACGGATAAACGAAGACATTATTTTGGCTGGCCTGAAAAACTGTTTGTCAGAATCAACAGTATTCTGCCAAGCATAGTTGATAAATCAATTATTAAACAACTACCTATCATAAAACGTTATTTTTAATGGAGAAAATGATGAAAGCGTATATATTCTCGATGATTCTGGGGCTGGTGAGTCTACCTGTCAGTGCCGATGTGATGCAAAGCGTCGCTGATTTGCAGCATGACTGGGCTAAAGTGAATTACACTCTAACAGGTGATGCACAGGAAAAAGCCTTTGAAAGCCTGATTGAAAAAGCGAATAGTGTGGTGAAGCAATATCCAGAGGCGGCGGAATCACATATCTGGCGTGGCATTATTGAATCAAGTTATGCCGGTGCCAAGGGCGGACTTGGCGCTTTATCTCTGGCGAAAGCCGCAAAAGCCGATTTGGAAGAAGCGATGAAAATAAATGATACCGCGCTGGACGGTTCGGCTTATACCAGCTTAGGTACCTTATATGCCAAAGTACCCGGCTGGCCTATTGGGTTTGGTGATGATGACAAAGCCGAAATGATGTTGAAAAAAGCCTTGACCATCAATCCAACTGGCATAGATAGTAATTACTTCTATGCACAGTATTTAATAGATAATAACCAGTATAAAGAAGCAGAAACTTATCTGTTAAAAGCACAACAAGCACCTGCCAGACCAAGTAGACCCCTTGCAGATAAAGGAAGACAGCAAGAAATCGAAAAAGCCTTACAGCAGGTCAGATACAAACTAGGGAATGAACAACATGCAGGTATTACTCATTGAAGATGATGTTTCACTCGCAAAAGGCTTACAAACCAGCCTGAAAAGGGAAGGTTTTATCGTTAATCATTTGAGTGAAGGCAAGCAGGCCATTAACAGCATTGCTTCTTCTGAGCCGGATATTGTGGTGTTGGATCTGGGCCTGCCAGATATGGACGGTAATGAAGTCCTGAAACAAATTCGACGGCGTAATGCCGAGTTGCCTGTGCTGATTCTTACAGCTCGTAACTCTATTCAGGATAAAGTCGCCGGGCTTGATAGTGGCGCGGATGATTATCTGGCAAAACCGTTTGAAATGGATGAGTTACTCGCGCGCCTGCGCGTGTTGGAACGCCGGCTCAGTAGCCTGAAACATGCTGATCTGACCGTAGGCAACGTGTCCATCGATACGCGCGCTCAACAGGTGAAAGTTAATGGTGAGAATGTCGATTTCTTCCGTCGTGAATACATGCTATTAAAAATGTTGATGGAGAATGTTGGCCGCGTGCAGACCCGCGATAGTCTGGAAAGTAAGCTTTACAGCTGGGGAGAAGAAATTGCCAGTAATGCGATTGAAGTCCACATTCATCATTTAAGAAAGAAACTACCGGAGAACTTCATCACAACGGTGCGTGGTGTGGGTTACACAATTAAAGCGCAATGAAGTCTATTCGCCTTTATTTATTACTGGCGTTATTAGCCACAATAACGCTGGTGAACTTTGTGTCGTTATTGCATGGTTATCAGTCGAGTATGCAAAAGGCACAAAATTTATTTGATTCTCGTTTAGAAAGCACCGCGATATTGATCGCCTCAGCTAACTCTCGTCAGGTCGGCCAGGAAACGGTAACCAATCAGCAAACACCCTATACCTTTTTTCAGATTATTGATGATAACGGTCAGTTATTAACGCGTTCTGAGAATGCCCCAGATAAAGTGCTGGGTGTACTGGATGAGGGCTTTCATATCATTAACTTTGGCAGTTATCGCTGGCGAAATTATGTTTACCGCGACACGGTTTTGCAGCGATGGGTCGTAGTGGCCGAGCGTATCGATATTCGCTATATGCTTGCCGAAGATGTGGTGATGGAATCGTTACTGCCGATTGTGATGGCAATACCTGTAGCCGCGTTAATTATCTGGTTTGCCGTCGGGATTGGTCTCAAACCACTTAACGCGTTTGCCAGCCAGTTGAGCGAGAGAAAAGCGGATGATCTCCGTCCGATTGAGCTTGACCGTGTGCCGAAAGAACTCACAACAGTAGTCAATAATACGAATAGTCTGTTATTACGTTTGGCTGAAGCCTTTGATCGTGAGCAACGTTTCTCAGCTGATGCGGCGCATGAGTTACGTACCCCTGTCAGCGTGCTCAAAGTACATTTACATAATTTACGTGCAAGACTGGGTAATGACGATGAAGACATTATCTTATTACGCGATGGTGTCGAACGTATGGGGCACCTTATCGAACAGATTCTGGCGCTGTACCGTACCTCGCCTGATCAGGCGGCAGTCAAGTTTGAAAGTGTAGATTTATTTAAATTAGTTCAATCACTTATTGCACGAAGTTATCATGCTTTTGAGTCTAAACAGCAAGAAATAGAAATGGATGGTGAGTCACACATCATCGAAGGTAATGTGTTTGCACTGGAAACCCTGATAAGCAATTTATTAAATAATGCGAATAAATACACACCGGAGAAAGGTCGTATTCATGTTGTGGTAAGGCGTCATGAAGAAGGGGTGTTACTGAGAGTCGAAGATTCTGGCCCAGGCATACCTGAAGAACAATATCAGCGTGTGTTTGAACGTTTTTATCGCCTGCATGGTGATCAGCATAATAGTGGTGTCATTGGCTGTGGATTAGGACTGACTATTGTTAAGCATATCGCTGATTTGCATCGTGCCCACATTCAATTGGGGACATCCGCTTGGGGCCATGGATTAAAGGTCGATGTCATATTTCCTCTGAGAGCAGTCAATTATGCGTAGAGTTGGGTTATTTTTATTCTTATCGTTTTTGGTGATGCCGGTGTTCGCTGGCCCTCCGGTGATTGAAATCGAAATTCGTGATCATCTTTTCTTTCCCGATGAAGTTAAAATCCCTGCCAATACCAAAGTCAAACTGTTGGTGAAAAATATGGATCCGACAGCGGAAGAATTTGAAAGTTATGAACTAAACCGTGAAAAGGTAATAGCCGGAAACAGTCAGGCGTTTATCTTTATTGGTCCACTGCCAGCCGGGGTGTATCCGTTTTTTGGTGAGTTTTTCCCTAAAACGGCACAAGGCAAAGTCATAGCGGAGTAGAAATAGTGTTACTTAATGCGGTAGTGATTGTTTTACGTGAGGTGCTGGAAGCCTCGTTGATTATCAGCGTGTTTTTGGCACTTAGTCAGATTTTGAACCGAAGTTTAAAGTGGATGTTGCTCGCATTAGTTTCAGGGCTAATCAGTGGTTTTATCTACGCTGGCACTATCAGTACTGTCTCAATGGCCTTTGGTGGGATTGGACAGGAAATCGTCAATGCAACGATTAATATCCTTATCTTCATGGCTTTAGTTATTTTTGTCACTGCTGTACCGCATCAGAATGTGCAGCGCTGTCGTCGCCTAACCGTGATAGCTATTATGAGCACTGTTATTTTAGCGATTATGCGCGAAGGTTCAGAAGTCCTGTTATTTATCACTGGCTTTATTGGCGTGCCGGATTTATTGGGGCCCGTATTAATGGGAGGAGCTGTGGGGGCTGGACTCGGTGTAAGTGTTGGTGTGTTTATTTATTATTTCATCGTAAACCTTATCCCCCGGCACGGTGTATGGGTTGGCTATTTATTATTGTTACTGGTGGCAGGAAGTTTAATGTCGCAGGCGGTTGAGTTTCTGATTCAGGCGGATCTGTTAACCTCATCAGAACCTATTTGGAATAGCTCTAATATCATTGATGAACACTCTGTTGCCGGGCAACTTCTGTTTGCTTTATTAGGTTATGAAGCAACACCCCAAACAAGTCAGGTCATCGCCTATATTTGTAGCATGGCCGCTTTGCTTTGTGTGGCGATGTTCAGCTTTATAAAACGAGACCGAAATTAATGAAATACCGTGTAATGACCGTTACTGGCGCTTTATTAATTGCGCCTATCCTGGCCCAAGCGGATGGATCAGCAGTCGATAAAGTCTACCATCCGTATGTGCAGCCGCTGGAAAAGGAAGTAGAGTGGCGGATGATTACTGCTGAAGGCGATAGTCTGCAAAAACTGAGTTATGGCCAGTCTTTATCTGATCGCCTTTATGTTGAAGGTTATCTTACCGCCAGTGAAGAAAATGATAATTTTCGTTTGTATAGTTATGAACTCGAAGCCAAGTGGCAACTGACTGAGCAGGGAGAGTATGCCATTGACTGGGGACTGGTCACCGAACTGGAAAAATCCAATATCCGTGATCAGTGGGAAGCAGCAACAGCATTACTTATGGAAAAGGAGTGGGGTGATTGGGTCGGAGCAGCCAATCTTTGGCTTGAATACGAATGGGGTAATGATATTGAGGAAGAGCTCGAAACAGCACTAAGCATGCAGGCGCGTTATCGACTGTCACCTATGTTTGAGCCAGCCATTGAATATTATGCCGGTGATGAAACCCGCGCCATTGGCCCGGTTGCATTGGGAGATGTGCGCTTTTCTGCTGGTAAAAAACTCCATTGGGAAACCGGAATATTATTTGGTGTTGGTAAACAATCTCCTGACGCCACCTTACGTTTTCTGACCGAGTTTGAGTTTTAGTCTGTGTAAAGTTTTGTTAACACTTTAAGACTCTGTTAATAAGCCATCACTAATATGGTGCTATCTTTATGACGGTAGAACCAAGTGATGCAAACAGGGACGATAATAAAAAAGCCAGTCACGATAGACAATGAGCTGGCAAAGCCAATTTATTCGCCTCAACAGCGACATCTGAAAAAGACAGAGCAAACTTCGTATCTGTCGACATCACCTGCGTTTTTTCCTAAAACTGGCAAGCTGATTTGCCATCTGATACTCGTCTTACAAGTACTGGCTCTCGATGTATTTTCTTTGGTCTTTATGCTTTTTTCTCCACTCTTTTGTTTAGGAAAACATGATGTTGACTAATCTGTTACGCCCCTTATTGATCACTATTACACTCGGCTTATCCATCCCCACTTATTCGCAAAGTTTGCAATTGGATAAAACCCAAATGGACAACCTTGGAGTGAGCTATCAAGCGGCGGTATCTGTTTCCGAAACAAAAAGTCATCATTATCCCGCCAAAGTGTCTGTTCCTAATGCGAATCGGCATATTGTTCATACCAGTCAGGAAGGCGTAGTCACGCAAATGTTAGTGGCTGAAGGCGATATTGTTAAGGCAGGTCAAGTGTTGGCCACCGTTAATAGTCCGGCCTTGTTATCGTTGCAGACCCAGTATTTACAGGCTGAGGGGCTGCTCAATCAATTACTCACTGAAATGCAACGGGATAAGCAATTATTTAATGAGGGCATTATTGCCGAGCGCCGTTATCTTGATGCTAAAACGCGTTATCAACAGCAAAAAACCTTGGTTGATAGCCAAATAAAAACCTTGCAGTTAGCAGGAATGCCCTTAGATGCCATTAAAACATTAAAGCAACAACAAACCATGGGCAGCCATTTACATGTTCGTGCGGTCAGTGAGGGTGTGGTCATGGCACAAAATGCCGTGATTGGCCAACGCGTGATGGCATCTGATGTGTTGTATGAGGTGGCTGATTTATCAACATTATGGCTTGAAATCCATGTGCCACTGCTGGTCGCAAGTAACATCAATATTGGCTCAAAAGTGATGGTGTGCGACAGGGATGTCTCAGCGTCAGTAATGACGGTTGGCAGGCAAGTTCATAATATTGATCAGGGTGTGCTGGTACGTGCTGAAACTTCTGAGAATACGGGGTTATTGACGCCCGGCGAATTTGTACAGGTTTGTTTTGTGCAAAATACGCAGTCGATGCTTTATGAGATTCCTTACAAAGCCATATTACGTGTCGAAGGCATAACCCATATCTTTTATTTTGATGGTCAATCTATCAGCCTGCGACCAGTACATATCGTTTCTCAATCAGAGAATAGTGTCACGGTATCAGATGCTTTTTTAAGTAACGGATATGTGATTGATGAAGGCGTGTCATCGCTGAAGTCTGCCTGGCAAGCTGAGGGGAAATAGACATGGATGGTCTGATTCGTTTTTCATTGACGCAGCGTCTGATGATGCTGATTCTGGTGGTTGTTCTGATTGGTTTTGGCTGGAAGGCCTTTAACGATACGCCGATCGATGCTTTTCCTGATGTCTCGACAACACAAGTAAAAATTATCCTCAAAGCACCGGGTATGACACCGGAAGAAGTCGAAAGCCGCATTACCGCCCTGGTCGAGGTTGAGATGCTGGGGATACCCAAACAACGCATGTTACGGTCTGTAGTGAAATATGGTCTGACCGATATTACTGTGGATTTTGAAGAGGGCACGGATATCTATTGGGCACGTCAGCAAGTGGCTGAACGTTTATCAGCTATCAAAGATACCTTGCCCACCGATATTCAGGGAGGATTGGCACCGTTAACGACTCCGTTGGGTGAAATGTTCATGTTTACCGTGAACAGTCCCACGCTGGATTTGATGCAACGGCGTGAATTATTGGATTGGGTCATCAGGCCAGCCTTACGCAGTGTTGAGGGGGTGGCTGATGTCAATTCATTAGGCGGTTATGTCAAAACCTTTGAAATTATCCCGGATTTAGCCAAACTTGCCGCATTAAATATCAGCCTTGCTGATATCCAACAGGCATTGGAAAACAATAACCGTAACGATGGTGCGGGACGCATTGATGAAGGCGAAGAAGTGTTACTGGTTCGTGCTCAGGGTAGTCTGCAAAATCTGGACGATATAAAACGCCTGGTGGTGAAGTCCGATGCCGATGAACCTGTTTTACTCTCACAGGTCGCGGAATGCAGAATTGGTTCACTGACGCGTTATGGTGCAGTCAGTGCCAATGGACAGGGCGAAGCGGTACAAGGCTTGGTGTTGGGTTTACGAGGTGCGAATGCCAAAAAAGTCGTAGCCGGTATTGAAAAACGGCTCGCCGAATTACAATCCTCCTTGCCAGATGATGTAAGCATCAATGTTTTTTATAACCGTGGTGAGCTAGTCGCAGATGCAATTCATGGTGTGAACAAAGCATTGATTGAAGCGGTGGTGCTGGTTCTGGTCTTTCTGCTGCTATTTCTGGGTGATCTCAGGGCGGCGATTGTGGTTGCACTGGTATTACCGCTTTCAGCCATGATCACTTTTATCATGATGCGACAGTTTGGTTTATCAGCCAACTTGATGAGTTTAGGTGGACTAACGATTGCCATTGGTATGCTGGTTGATGCTGCGGTAGTCGTGGTTGAAAACATCGTGTCACAGTTAGCGGATAAATCACGTGCAGCGGTGCTGCCAAGACTGCATTTGATTTATCGTGCAGTAAAAAATGTCTCGGTGCCAGTTACCTCAGGCATCATTATTATCGTCATTGTTTTTCTGCCATTACTGACCTTACAGGGCCTGGAAGGCAAACTGTTTATTCCTGTGGCGTTGACCATTGTGTTTGCACTGGCTGGTTCCTTAGTTTTATCACTGACGGTGATTCCGGTGCTGGCCTCTTTTTTATTGAAACACGTGTCTCATGATGAGCCATTTTTACCCAGAGTATTAAAAAGGCTCTATGCGCCGGTATTAGCCTGGTCACTGGATCATACAAAAAGTGTGGTGATGATTGCGTTGTTATTACTCGCCTTTGCCGCTGTTTTATACACCCAAGTGGGTAAGGCCTTTATGCCAGTTATGGATGAGGGCGATTTGATTGTGCAATTAGAAAAACTGCCTTCAATTACCCTGGAACAATCCGTTGCTTTAGACAAGCGCGTGCAACAGGCATTATTAAAAAATGTGCCTGAAATCACCGGCGTAGTTGCCAGAACCGGTGCAGATGAACTCGGCCTGGATCCGATGGGCCTAAATGAAACGGATATGTTTTTAATCCTCAAGCCTCGTGAGCAATGGCAGGTAACAACAAAAGAAGATCTAAAGCTAAAAATAAGGCAGGTTCTGGAGCAGTTTCCGGGGTTGAATTATGGCTTTACACAGCCAATTGAAATGCGTGTGTCTGAAATGCTTACCGGCGTCAGAGGCGATCTGGCCATCAAAATATTTGGTGAAGATGGTGACACACTCAATGAGTTAGCTAAACGTGTTGTGCAAGTTGTGTCCAGTATTCGCGGTGCGGAAGATGTCATCACCAGTCAGAATGATGGTGCTCAGTATTATCAAATTGATCTGAATGCATTAACGCTCGGCCGTCTCGGCTTAAGTGTTGAAGACGTTCTGCCGCAACTACGAATGTTAATTCAGGGAAGTCAGGTAGGCACGATTTATCAGGGTGCCAGACGCTATCCACTGATGATTCAAGGCGAACGCAGTTTACAGAAAGTGGTGAGCTTATTTGCCCATGCGAGATTGAACGTGGCGGGCAACAGACAAGTACAGATCTCGGATCTGGCCACTTTAAAACGGGTCGAAGGACCAGTATCTATTCGCAGAGAGCAAGGACAGCGAATGTCGGTGGTGGTCGCGAATGTGGCCGATCGTGATTTAGTCAGTTTTGTAGAAGAAGCTCAGGCCGCTGTGGCAAAAGATATCGATTTACCGAGCGGCTATCAGTTTTCCTGGGGTGGTCAGTTTGAAAACCAGCAGCGAGCCGCAAAACGCTTAATGGTCGTCATTCCTGTGGCTTTATCTTTAATTTTCTTATTATTGTTTTCCACTTTCCGATCTTTACGCCAAGCTACATTGGTGATGAGTAATGTGCCATTTGCCATGGTGGGCGGAATCACTGCACTTTGGCTGACGGGTGAATATTTATCTGTGCCAGCTTCTGTGGGGTTTATCGCTTTACTCGGCATTGCTGTATTAAATGGCGTGGTAATGGTGAGTTACTTTAATGAGCTGTTAGAAACAGGTATGGCAGTAGATGACGTGGTCAGAGAGGGTGCGATGCGCCGCTTAAGACCAGTGATGATGACAGCGACGATTGCTGCCTTTGGTCTTGTGCCTTTACTGTTCGCAAGCGGGCCGGGCTCAGAAATTCAGCGGCCGCTAGCTATTGTGGTGATAGGCGGTTTAGTTAGCGCCACCTTATTAACCCTGGTGTTACTGCCACTCTTGTTCAGACGATTTGGAGTCGCAAAATGAAATGTCTATTAGCTCTTATCGTAAAACCCTCGTTAGAAGCAGCATTAAGCGACTGGTTATTACTTCATCCGCAGATTGATGGCTTTACCTCGCAACTGGCCTCCGGTCATGGTGCTGGTCATGCGATGAGTATTAGCGAACAGGTAGAGGGGCAACGCAAACAAATGATTTACTGGGTAGAACTTGATGATGAACGAGTAAAAACGGTTCTTGATGGTTTATCGTCGAGTTTTGCTGGCGCCGAGATACATTATTGGCAGTTACCTCTCAGCGCCAGTGGCATTATTCGCTAGTAGCTTCTTCTGCTTGTTTTTGCATACGTTTTTCTAAGTCCTGCCACAAAGACAAACGGGAAGATCCTCCGACACGCTGGCCTTCCCCACGTGATTTTGCCAGCCATAAACCGGTACCATTGAAGCTATAAACCGGGGTTAAGTCATTACGCTGAGTGGCTGGTTTGATGTCGGTGATTAAATTATCCAGTACTAACGGTACAGAGCGTTTTGTCTTGAAATAGGTCAGCACCATATGGGCTTGATTGAGTTCTTTCGCTTTAACATAAGTGATACGTAATTTATCTTCATCCACGCCTAATTCTTTTAGCGTGAAATATTTCGCGATCGAATAGTCTTCACAGTCACCACCCCCAATTGACAGCATTTCCAGTGGCGTTGCCCAATAGTCTTTTTTGTTCCAGAGGTCGATATCGTCGATAAACAACACATTGGTATTAAAAAACTGATTCACCAGCTCAAGTTTTTCCGCTTCAGGTAAGTCCTTATTTTCTGCCACCAGTTTTTGCCAGTCTTCAACACGCTTGCGGGCAAATTTATTATATTGCGCCTCAATCTTGTCCAATACGCGTGAACTGATATTGAGGTCAGCGACAAGCGGCAACGACAATAACAAAAATGTCAGTATCACCAATAATGACAAGGGGCGTTTTAACAGCATGGATAGCTCAGACTTTAACGACTGATACCGTAAATGCCAGCTTGTTTAACCGTATTAAAATCTTCATCCGCTGTCACTGCCTCAGCCAGTACTTTGATATCCAGCAAACGTGAGACTTCATGCATAATTTCCAGAAAGTCGGGTTTACTGGCGTTGCCACGAATATTTTGCGTCAGATCACGTGCCAGTCTGATGTAGTCAAGATGCAAATGACGCAACTCATCGACCGCAATAATATCTGCAGAGTAACGCTTTATCAGACTCTTAGCGCCCAATGACTTCACAAAACGACTGAAATTAGTGAAGGCTTTTAGATTTTTGGTAGCGGCATAGGCCGAAACAGAAAAAGTCAGTAACTCAGCAGAAATAACTGACTGCTCGATGCGAGATTCCAACCACTTATGGAAACTGGCTGAATCGATAGAATCCATGGTCAGATTGATGCTGACAGGGCAGGTAATATGATCTTGCTCCATTTTGAGCAAGACTTTGTTCACAATGCAGCGGTCAACAGATTCTGCCAGACCAAACTCTTGTGCCATAGAGAAAAAAGTACCAACAGACAAGGTCTTACCGGCTTTATCTTTAACAAAACTAAAGGCTTCCTGCATCACTTTGACAGGCTTGGGACCATCGTAATTATAGGCTTCGGCGGTGAAATAGATTTCGGGTGTATCACGATTAATAGCATGGGTGATAACCGCTTTCCATTCTTGTTCAGATAAGGAACTGATCGAATCATCTTTAATGAAAAAGGCATTATGTCCAATAATACGGGCTTGTTCATAAGCTTCGATCAATGCCGGCATTAAGCGTTCAAACTCGCTGGTGCGGTCAAATTTCACTAAACCAAAGTGAACCAGATCTTCCACTTCATAATGCTCAGCCAACTCTGTCAGTGCTTGTTGCAGGTTTTTAGCAAATGACTGAATGAGATTGATATCAGATTCATCGTAAATAATCGCAAATTCAGCACCATAGAGCCGGTAGGCATGACCATTACCTGCCACCGCATTATTCAGAATACGAGCCATATCTTTCAGTAGCGTATCTGCCAGCTGATTACCTTTCTGTTTGCTGATAGCGGCCAGATCAAGAAATTTGATATAGCTGACATAACCTGTATGTCCGCTGGATAGGCGTCGTTTAACATCGGCGGTAAACGTGGCCTGATTTAGCAATCGTGTCAGAGTGTCACGTTTAAGGTTGTCATTGAGTGAGTCCAGCCGTTGATTGAGGCGAGTAATGGTATCGCCAATCTTGACTGACATGCTGTTCATGGATTGAGCGACCTGGCGGACTTCTCGCGTCCAGGGTAAACGATCAATGGTGGTAAATTGACCGGAAGAAATTTCGTTAGCCTGTTTTTGTATCGCTTTAAGTGGTTGTAGCGTAAACCGTAACACCAACATTAACAAAGCAAAGGCACCGACAAAAATAATGGCTGAGTAAAGTAGGGTTTCTTTCGCTTGTTTATAGAGTTTCAAATAAGCATAAGCCGGGTTGCTGCTGACATACAATGTGCCGGAGATTGACCAGCCTGAGCTGATTTCAGATGAGGCCGTGGCGGATTTCATCGGCAACCAATTGATCAGCCATTGCGGTACACCTTCCATTTTGACCGGATTTTTTAAGCTGACCAGCGTTTTTCCATCAATGTCTTCCAGACGCATTTCTCGGTAGTAACCCATATCAAAAATCGCGTTCATCATCGTTTGTAATATCGGATCATTTTCATCTTCCATATGTGGGCTAAGTGAAAGACCCAGCGATGTCGCGGTATCCTGCATATGTATTTCAGATTCAACTTCGAGATAGTCACGGATGCTGCCCATGCTGATCACAAAGCTTGCTGAAAAAACAATCAGAAAAAGTAAGCTGATTAGAATTAACAACTGCTTAGAAAGTGACATATTGATTTCCTTATTACGATGTTCAGGCCATTTAAGTAGTGCCTGATATATATCGGCTAACTTGATGGAATCTGATGAATTATCACCAAAACGCTAACAATACCCTGACCAAGGCATCACAGCAAGCGCCGTCATCACGGGCGATAACACTTTTGTTTCAGCAGGTAGATTGCTACGATCTACGTTTCATTTATAGGCGATACAGATGTTATTAGTGTTAGTGCAGATGGGCCTGCTTATTGCCTGTGGTTTTGCCTGGAAACAGTGGGCACCAAGACACATCCCAGCCCTGGCGCATCGCCGTGCCTTAACCGATCTGGTTTTCTTTATTTTGCTGCCAGCTCTGGTGCTTGATGTCATTTGGGGCGCGCCGATTGACGGGACCTCACTGAAAATTTCTCTCACAGCATTTTCTGGATTGCTGACAGCAGGCATCATCATGTGGTGTTTACTGCGGTTTATCAAAACCACACCCGAACAGAAAGGTGCGCTAATGCTAGCTGCCATCTTTCCGAACGTGACTTATCTAGGTTTACCTGTCACTAATCAGGTACTGGGGTCATGGAGTAATGCCATTGTGCTGCAATATGACTTGTTTGCCTGCACGCCAGCCTTGATGACCTTTGGCATTTTAATGGCTCATTATTATGGGGGGGCCGGCCAGCATAAAGTCCATCCATTAAAAGAACTGACCAGAGTGCCACCTTTGTGGGCGGTGGTGATTGCGCTTTTATTAAACGTGCTACATGTGCCGCGTCCTGAATTGATTCATCACACATTAAGCACATTATCAGGCGGTGTGGTGCCACTGATGTTGATTGCCTTGGGCATGAGCATTCGCTGGGACAGCCTGAGACTGCGATATTTACCACTGTTACTCCCCGTTGCTGTAATTACCTTATTACTAGTGCCGATTGCCGTTTTTTTTACGGGCGGTTGGTTTGATCTACCTGCTGATATCGCGCTGGCCGTGGTGCTTTTGGCCGCAATGCCGACCATGGTGTTTGGTGTAGTGATCTGTGAACGTTACCAACTGGATAGTCCACTGTATGCTGCGGCAGTCACATTGACGACTTTATTAAGTGTGGTCACGCTGCCTTTATGGTTTCATTATTTACCCGGCGTATAGTCAGACCAGATAAAACCGGCTGCTTCAACCGCTGAAATCACATGTTGCATGGCTTTTTCAATCTGTTCAGCGTCACCACGCAAGCTGAACTCAATCTGAGGTTCAGCGCCGAGTTTAGGTAAGCTCGACAATTTTAACTGTGGATACTGGGCGACAATTTCATTCATTGTTGGCAGTAAATCTGACTCACGACCTTTGGTAATGGTAATAATTCTTTCAGATTTCGGACGTAAACCCTGCAAGTGTGGGTAATGTGTATCTAAAATCCATTCCAACATAGGCCATGACATTTCTGGAAACCCTGGCATAAAGTGATGGTTATCCAAGCTAAAGCCAGGCACGCGATTGATAGTATTGGGAATAATTCGGCTGCCTTCGGGTAAGTGGCCCATCAAAATACGATTAGGATAGGCATCTTCACCAAACTGACCTTCAATTGCTTTGACTGCATCAGGATGAGGTTTAATCTCAACACCTTTCACCAAAGCAGCCGTCTGGCGGGTTCTATCATCCGGTGTAGCACCAATACCACCAAAACTGAACACCAGATCAGGACTGCTCATTGAAAAGCGTAAGGCCCGTTCCAGTTGTTGTGGATCGTCACCGACAATTAAGGTCCAGCTAAGCTCTAATTCACGTTTGGCCAGAACCAATTGCAAATGAGCGAAATGTTTATCCTGACGCTTGCCACTCAGAATTTCATCACCAATGATTAGCGCGCCGATTTTCATTGTTCAGTTGTCTCTGGACGATTACGCATAAAATCAGCGGTTTGCACAAACGACGCCATGAGTTGCTCTGAAAATAACGGATCTAAATCCATCGATTTCAATGCCTGCGCCATGCAATACAACCATTGATCACGCTCTTCTATACCAATAGAGAAGGGGAGATGCCGAGCTCTGAGTCTGGGATGACCGTATTTATCCGTATATAAGGAAGGGCCACCCAACCAGCCAGTCAGAAATAAATATAATTTTTCTTCACTGATGCTGATGTCTTTTGGGTGATAGTCGCGAATATGTTGTGTTTGGGGTGTCTCACACATAACCTCATAAAAGGTTTTGCATAATTGTCTAACACCGGCTTCGCCACCGATACGTTCGTAGGGAGTTGCTATTTCAGCCATGATCGAATTCAACAAAAAAAGAGTAGTTTAACCTTGTTGAACAAGACGATAAAGCCAATCAAGGTTGCGAGCTCGTGCCTAGACCGGGATAATTACTTCATCTTTTAGCAATCCAACAGGAGAATTATCCTATGAGCGATAGAATTATCATGCGTACAGGTGAAGCACTAGTTGCCGGTGGTCCTGCTTTTACAGCAGCTGAGCCAGAAGTGGTCATCGGTGAATTAGACGGTCCATTTGGTACCGCATTTGCTAACCTGATGGGCGACCAGGTTCAAGGTCACTCACGCGTATTAGCGCTGATGAACACTGACATGCAAGTTAAACCTGCGACATTAATGGTCAGTAAAGTGACTGTTAAGAAAACGGCGTATACCAATATTTTGATGGGTACAGTTCAAGGCGCCATCGCTAATGGTGTATTAGATGCGGTTCGTAACGGCACTATTCCAAAAGAAAAAGCGAATGATTTAGGTATCATCGTTTCTGTTTGGTTGAACCCAAGCATCGTGACTGTTGAAGATTTAGATCACGAAGCTTTATTCAATATTCACCGCGAAGCGACTCGCCGTGCTATCGAAAAAGCCATGAATAACGAACCAAGCATCGATTATTTATTGGAAAATCAAGATAAATTGGTTCACAAATATTACCAAAAAGAACTTGATGCAAAAAAATAAAAACTGGAAACTCAATGAGTTAGCTGTGGTCTCTTTATAAGAGGAGATATTCACAGCCTCAAGTTTTAAACGGTCTGTCTATTTAACTGGACAGACCGTTTTTTTTGCCATGTATAATCGGTGGCAAATGAAAAAACATTCAAGGTAGATATGGACCTCTATTCCATTGATAAATTAATGCATGAAACCCGACAGCTCGCGGCCAAATACCGTGAGGCGACCGGAAGTACCTTACCTATTACGGGCGAGATTGCCCGTTTTGATGCTGCTCGAGCACTCAACCTTTCTCTGATTAATGATCCTAACAGTCCGATTGATGCGACGGGTAAAGAGGGTAGTCGTCAGGATAAACGCATTATTATCAAAGGGCGTGCGATTTTTGATAGCAGTAAAGCCAGCCCAAGAATTGGACAATTAAATCCAGAGCAGGATTGGGACCTCGCTGTATTAGTGCTGTTTGATGAGCACTATGAAGTCGATGAAATCTATGAAGCAAGCCGCGAAGCTATCGCAGAAGCCTTAGATAATAAAAAAGACAGTAACCGAAAAAAACGCGGTGCCATGTCGATTGCACAGTTCAAAATTATCGGTGAACGGGTATGGACACGTGAAAATGGGTCGGAAACCGAAGTATGGGACAACCAGGACGACTAATTATTTGAGGGAAAATGGATGACTATTACCGGATTTATATTTTGGGCAGTTGTTGTTGTTCTAATCGTCTATCTCATTATCATTTACAACAATCTGGTCACGTTGAAACACAATGTCAGTAAAGCCTGGTCAAACATTGATGTATTACTAAAACAACGTCACGATGAACTCCCCAAACTGGTTGAAACCTGCCGTCAATATATGCAGTATGAGCAGGACACTTTGGAAAAAGTCATGCAGGCACGTGCTTCGGTCGCCTCTGCCCAACAAAATGGCGATATTTCAGCGTTAGGTTCTGCCGAAGGCGCATTAAGAATGGGACTGGGTAGTTTATTTGCTGTGGCAGAAGCCTATCCCGAACTGAAGGCAGATCAATCATTCCAGCATTTACAGGCACGGATTACCGGCTTGGAAAACAGCATTGCTGATCGCCGTGAATTTTATAATGAAAGCGTCAATATCAATAATGTCCGTATCGAGCAGTTTCCTGATGTTATCCTGGCGCGCTTTTTTGGTTTTAAATCGTTTACTTTGCTCGAATTTACATCTGAAGAACTTGTCGACCTGGACATCAAGAGCTTGTTTGAACGTTAGATGCAGGACTGGCTGGCCTCACTTTCTATTGAGATAAACAAGCTCACTGTTACTGAGTTTTATATTGCGGCGGCGGTCTTATCAGCGATAGTGATCGTATTGTTTTATCAGATGGTAAAACACTATCAATATGCCAGACTGATCGAAAACGTGCCAACGGCTAAAATCCGCTCAGCACCGCAAGGTTATGTTGAATTAATTGGTACGACTGGTTTGATGGAAGGGCCACCGATTATTTCGCCGATATCTGGGACAAGATGTGTCTGGTTTCGCTATACCATCGAAGAACAAGTCACTGAATATGAAGGAAAAGGGCGTATCAAGTCACGCTGGAAAGTTATCAAAACACACACGAGTGATGATATTTTCCTGTTAGATGACAGCTCGGATCAGTGCGTGATTGATCCGGATGATGCCAACGTCATCACCAAGCGAAAAAAACGCTGGTATAAACGAGATAGCTTTCCTGCTCGTCGTTATACCGAGTGGAGCATTCTGGAAGGGGAATATCTTTATGCGCTGGGCGAGTTTCAAACCGTAGCCAGCATTGAAGATTCGAGTTTAAAAAATATGATGACTTCCACCTTAAAAGACTGGAAAAAAGATCCCAATGATCTTTTGCATCGATATGATACAAATCGAGATGGCCAACTTAGCCAGCAAGAATGGGAGCAAGCCAGAAAAGATGCCTATCAGCAGGCCAAAGCAAAAGTTGGTGCAATGGCACATGAAAAACCACTGAGCATACTTAAAGCTTCCACACATAAAGACCAGCCATATATTTTATCCACTGAGCCTGAAGCAAACTTGATAAACCAGCATAAAAGAGTCGCTTATGCCTGTGGACTTAGTTTTTTTGTCGTGGGTATCTGTCTGGTGTGGATGATAAATCAACGAATAGGGATAGCATGATCGAACGCATTGATGAACTATTTGCAGATAATGGTTTGTTATCAAAACACATTTCAGGTTACACCAGCAGAATCCAACAGTTGGAGATGGCACGGCAAGTCGGTGAAGCGCTAACGCATGGCGATATTCTCATCGCTGAAGCCGGCACGGGCACAGGTAAGACCTTTGCCTACCTTGCACCAGCAATGCTTTCTGGCCAAAAAGTCTTTATCTCAACGGGTACAAAAAACTTACAAGACCAATTATTTAACAAAGATTTACCGAAACTTCGTGAAGTACTTTCTGTGCCATTAAAAACCGCTTTATTAAAAGGTCGCAGTAATTATTTATGCCATCACCGTCTTGGTCTGGCTGAGTCTGAACCCGGTCAGCAATACCATCAACATACCCTGCAAACCTTACGAGAATGGAGCGGTAAAACGACTACTGGGGATTTAAGTGAAACCGATTTATTAGACGAAAACTCCCCGCTATGGCCAAAAGTCACCTCAACCGTTGATAACTGTCTTGGTCAGCAATGCCCACAATACGACGAATGTTTTATTGTTGAAGCCAGACGCAAAGCTCAGGAAGCCGATATAGTAGTCGTTAACCACCACTTACTGATGTCGGATATGGCACTGAAATCGTCGGGGCAGGGTGAGGTCTTACCTGATGCCGATGCATATATTATTGATGAAGCCCATCAACTTCCGGCAATTGCCAGTCAATTCCTCGGACATCGAGTCAGCAGTCATCAAATTCAGGAATTAAGTCGCGACAGCATTCGTGAAATGGAAGCTGAAGCTACCGATATGAACGATATTCGCAGTGCGGCAGAACAACTGGATAATCGCTTACACCAATTTAATCTGTCCCTGGGCGAGCATGAGCAACGTGTTCCCTGGCAGACTGTGTTAGAGAAGTCTCAAGATATTATAGAAAAGCTTAATATCTTATTGGAATCATTGGAAAAACTGGAAATTCAACTTGATGCTGCAGCCGAGCGGGGCAGAGGCCTGGAACAGTGTCACCAACGTAGTCAGGATTTGATCGAACGTTTGTCTTTATTTCAGCAAAACGAACAAACAGAACTGGTGTTGTGGCTTGATAACCGTAGCTCGAGTTTTATTTTGCATGCCACTCCACAAGAAGTTAGTCAGTATTTTCAAAGCTGGATAAAAGATAAACCGCAGGCCTGGATATTCACTTCAGCCACGCTCACTGTGGCAGGCAAGTTTAATAACTTCACACATCAGTTAGGTTTGGAAGATCCGGTAACAGCCAGTTGGCAAAGTCCCTTTGATTATGGCAAACAAAGCTTACTTTATATGCCCACCATTCCGGTTGAACCCTCACACCCGAACTACAATAGTCATGTGGCTGAAGTAGCGAAATCGGTGATTGAACACAGCCAGGGACGCATTTTTTTATTATTCACCAGCTATAAAGCCATGCATGAAGTTGCTGAGGCCTTGAAAGAATCTGATTATCCGGTGCTGGTACAAGGCTCAGGCGCCAAAACCCAGTTACTAGAAGAATTTCGCAGTCATGGCAATGCTATTTTGCTTGGCACCAATAGCTTCTGGGAAGGCGTGGATGTGCGGGGTGAAGCGCTGTCCTGTGTGTTAATTGATAAAATTCCCTTTGCTTCACCCGGTGATCCCGTGTTGGAAGCCCGTATTAATGACTTAAAAGAGCGGGGCGGTAACCCTTTTCGAACGATCCAAATCCCGGCTGCCGTTATTCAATTGAAACAAGGGATTGGCCGCCTCATTCGTGATACCCATGATTCAGGAGTATTGGTACTCTGCGATCCCCGCTTTTTAAGTAAACCTTACGGTAAAGTGTTTATGCGTAGTTTACCGCCCATGCCAATAAGCCAGAATATTGAAGATGTAGAAAGGTTTTTTACCAGTCACACGTAACAAGGTCTAATTCAGATCTGCCGCATATTCTTTTAAAACTTCAAGCGGAATCACTTCAGTCGCACGCTGATGTGTGGCTGCCAGATAGATTTTTGGTGCCATGTCGTGCTCATAGGCTTCCAACCAGCGTTGAGCACATAAGCACCAGCGATCGCCTGGTTTCAAACCAGGAAAACCAAACTCTTTCACTGGCGTAGTTAAATCATTACCACGGAAACGCGAATATTCCAGAAATGCCTGACTAACTTGCACACAAACCGTGTGCTGACCGTAGTCAGCATCACTGGTATTACAACAACCATCACGGTAAAACCCCGTGAGAGGTTCTTCACTACAACTTTCTAACTTCTCACCAAAGACATTTAGTGACTCATCAATATCCATCTCGCTATCCATTAATCGTATTTAATATATTTAAAGCGAGCATCATCCGGGGTGCCAACTAATGCACCATCATCCAGGCCCGGTTGCCACATCACCACTTCTTCAAATTTCTTGGCCAGCTCAAAATCTTTATCCGTAATCCCTTTGGCTGCATGGTTGGTGAGTTTGACGATAACAAATGCGTAAGACACCGTTAAATCCGGATGATGAAATGCCGCCTCTGCTAAATGACCAATGGTATTGACCACCATCAAGGTACTTTTCCAGCCACTGGTTTTATATTTGCGACGTATCCAGCCGTTCTCTAAATACCAATGTGGAAGCTCTTGTTTTAAACGTGCTTCAACTTCTTCATCTGTATAGGTTTTTTCTGTACCATCTTCACGCCATCCCATATTATTCTCCTTATCTATGTATCTGTTCACACCAGTTATACAGAAATGAAATCATGAGTCAAAAACAGATCAGGCTTTGTAAGCCTGGCAGGTAAGCGTAAGATAGATAATCACTAAGTAATAAAAGAGGTTTTTATGTCAGAGCAAACAAGTTTTAAGGATACAGGCTTTCTATCAGAGCAATCACGAACAGGAACGCTCAGTGTTGAAATGCACCAGACTCCACAATACCTTGTTTGTGAAGATTTAAGCCAGTTGGGGCAATCGATTTTAAATCACTGTCACATTCACCCTGATGATAAAAATGAAGTCTATCTAAGCCTTTATTTCCAACGCATGCTCTCTCACTTTCAATCTATTCTGCTGATGGCCGAACGGGGCATGATTCATGAAACAGAAATCATGTCACGTTGTTTACTAGAGGCCTTATTCAATCTCGCGGCATTTTATCGTCATGAAGACTTTCTCGAAGCCATGACCGATGGTGATACCGATCAAAGAAGGGAAGTGCTGACACGCTTTTATCTGAAACAGCTCGAGATTCATGCTTTAACCGAACTTGAGATGAATGATTTGGAACGCATGATAAACAGCGCGGATGAAATTAACCGTGGCGATGTCAGTACTGCTATCAAAGCTGAAATGGCCGGTTTGATGAGTGAATATCGCACAGAATATGCCTTTTTAAGCGAAACCGTTCATTCTCGAATTCACTCTGTCGAACAAGATCTTGAAATGGATGATCATCAGATTATTGTCGGTATTGCCACCCGAGCCGAAGACACCAATCGTTTAGCCAGTTTATTAATGAACGCGGCTGATTATCTGATAGACGGCATTAGCATAATGCTTGAACTTCATAAACAGCCAGAACAATCAGCACACTTTGAACAAATCAAAAGACAAGTTCACAAAGTCTGGCAAAACACGACCGTCAAAGTAGCACACCGTTAAAATCGACATATTCAGATTTTAAAATCTGCAGGGTAATTACCCGAAATCAACGTCAGATTTTAAATTTTGAACATACAAAGAAGAGGGGGCGATTATGCAAATTAATCGCTCTTTTTTTGGCGACTATGATTTTTTTTTCTTAGCCTCACATTCTCTTCATAAAGTTCATCCGCCAATTTTCTAGTCATACGCGATGCGAGAATTTCTCCACTGGTAAATTTCTCTCCAGAGGGTGACCACAGATAACCATTGCCAAAAGACCAACCCTCAAAACAATTCCGACGGCCGATACTTGGCATCTTGCCACCAAGCAATAAAAGACACTCAATAATTACTTTGGGGGCATGGTTTGTTTTCTCATAACGAGCGACTGTGCCTGGTGATATTTCCAGGTACTCAGCCACTTGTTTCTTTGTCATTCTGGCTGCATATCGAGCCTGTCTGAACGTCATCTTCAACACAAATATCTGTGCTTTTAACTACCAAAAGAGGTTGGTCTTAAGAAAACCATGTAAATACTCACATCTACTAGAGAAAGCATTATTATCTATTCGATTTAACATAATATATATTATACGAACTTAAATAGACGCGAAAACGAGAGCCGAATGACTCGATTTTTAAGTTGTTCAAATCCGCTTCTGGTCTATTCTTATAATATGCGTTATGACAAATCGATCGTTGTCATTGAGGATGTTTCTTGTGGCGTTTTGCAGGTATTCAAAATTTAAAATCTGACTTTTATTTTGGGTAATCACCCTGCAGATTTTTAAATTCAAAAGTGCTTATTCAGCATTTTTTTGGATGCGTGTTTTATTTATTAGATCTCAAATTCTGGTTAATCAGAGATCCAAACCAATCTTTAATAAATAAATGTTAGTGAGTCCAGATGGACGATTTTGTATTCTGCAATAGTTGTCTCAAACCGGACTTACTAGCGTTGATTATTTTTTCTCCCGCTGCATCAAATTTCTTACTAAACTAAAACTGACATAAATAAATACAGCTGGAATTATGCCATAGATTAAAGCCTGTTCTAATGTGGTTGCGAAGTTAGCCTGAGTAACCACTAAAATCATGTACGAAACATAAGATGTATATAAAAGCAGGAATAAAAATCCCTCAAACCGGGTTAATGCGGCACCCACAAAAAATAAGGGTAAACATAAAACTGAAACAGCCAACATGACAGGTATATCTAATGTTGCCAATTGTGGGCCAGCAATTAATGGTTCTGGTGAGATGAGTCCTGCCAGACCAAGCACACAGAGGATATTGAAAATATTACTACCGACAACATTACCAATTGCAATGTCTCGCTCCCCTCGTATTGTTGCCATAACTGAGGTCATAACTTCGGGTAATGATGTGCCCACGGCAACAATAGTTAGTCCGATAACAGCTTCACTAACACCTAATCCTGTAGCAATGCTAATCGCACTTTGTACTAACCAGCGAGCACCTAACACCAGTAATATGAGGCCGATAAGAAAATACAATACGCTTTTCCATGTCGGTGTATTCACGGAGAGCAATTCATCTATTTCAGCTATTCCCTCTTCATCGTTTTGCTTTTTACCTTGTATAAACAGAAAACCGGTGTAAGCAAGTAAAGCTAAAAACAAAATGGCTGATTCCCATCTCTCAAGTAATCCATTCCATACCATGACCGTCGCTATGGCAGATACCGCAATCATAATAGGCACATCCTGTCTGATAAGCTGCTTGGAAACGAGTAATGGGGATATGAGTGCAGCCAGACCAAGAATGAATAGAATGTTAAAAATATTACTTCCAATCACATTCGCAATAGCCAGCTCTGCCTGGCCGGACCAGGCAGATTTAACGCTGACAGCGAGTTCAGGAGCACTCGTTCCAAAGGCGACGACGGTTAAGCCAATGACTAATGGCGGCACACCAAAACTACCGGCTAGCTTGGCAGCCCCTTTTACCAGCATATCTGCTCCAACAATGAGCAGTACTAAACCACTTAACAGCAATAGCCAAACCATACTTATCCTCTCTAAGGAATCTGAGCCAACTTCTCACGCATTTCTTCTGTCGTTGGTCTCAGCAGTGCCAGACCTTTTTGGCTTCTGCGTTGACTCAAGAAATACAAAATAGGTGCCGCAATAAATACTGATGAACTTGTACCAATCACTATGCCAAAAAGCATAGGTAAGGCAAAACTTGAAACGGCTGACCCGCCTGCTATTCCCATCGGTAAAAGTGCCAAAAATGTGGTAACAGACGTAAATACCGTCCTGGTTAATGTCGACGAAATACTCTCATTCATCATCTGAATAATCGGTTTATCCGGCGTGGCCCGTATGCTTTCTCGAATACGATCAAACACCACCACTTTATCATTGATGGAATAACCGATAAGGGCTAACAATGCCGCCACTGCCGTCAGATTAAATTCAACACCTGTTAACGCAAAGAAACCAATGGTTTTAGTTAAATCTAAAGCAATCGTTAATGTTGCAGCGATAGCAAAATGAGATTCAAACCTCACTGTCAGGTAGATTAACATCCCTACCCCAGCTAACAAGATAGCCAGGATCGTGTTATCGGAGAAATTACCACTGACTTTAGGGCCTACCATATCGACTTTAGGAAAGTCAGCATCAGGCTGAATAGTCAGTACGGCTTCTTTTAAATCATTAACTTGCTGTGATGTGGCACCAGGGGCAGTTGATGTCACAGGCAGCCTGACCAGAAAGTCCCCCGCCTTCCCTGTTTCCTGAATAAGTGCATCTGATAAATGGTGAGTTCCCAGCGTATTTCTGATTTGTTCAACAGATAAATCTGTGGCGTGAACCTCAACTAATGTTCCCCCAGTAAAATCAACGCCATATTTCAGACCAGGCTGAAAGAACAACACCACAGCAGCAATAGACAAAATGGCTGACGTTGTCAGGCCAGCATAACGCCCACGCAGAAAATTAATCCCCTTGCCACTTAATTTATCTAAGAAATTGAAACCGTTGATCTTTAAAGGCTGTTTTTCTTTACCCCGAATAGACCATTCCATCAGTAATCGTGTCACGGCAACGGCAGTAAACATTGAAGTCACCAAGCCGATTCCTATCGTCACAGCAAAGCCCTGAACAGGTCCTGTACCAAACATAAATAACAAACTTACAGCGATAAGCGTCGTTAAATTTGAATCCAGAATGGTGGTATACGCTTTGTCAAAGCCCTCACGAAGCGCTTTCCAAGACGCTTTACCTCGTTTTGATTCTTCCCTGATGCGTTCATTAATAAGAATATTGGCATCCACCGCCATGCCAATGGTCAGGATAATACCGGCAATACCAGGCAGCGTTAGTGTTGCACCAAGTAAACCCAGTGCACCAAAAATTAGGCCTACGTTGATAGCAAGACCTGTACACGCGATAAGTCCCCATCTGCCATAGATTCCCAACATGAAAATCACCACCATAGCTGCGCCTAAGAGGCCGGTTGTTAGCCCCATTTGTATGGCATCACTGCCAAGATCAGGACCAACGGTTCGCTCTTCAATCACATGTAATGGAACAGGCAAAGCCCCTGCTCTCAATAATAACGCTAAATTATTCGCTTCAGCGGTAGTGAAATTGCCACTAATCTCACCGCTTCCACCCGGTATTTCACTACGTATAACAGGGGCTGTAATGACTTTCCCATCAAGCACGATAGCGAGTGCCCGACCTATATTGTTATGGGTCATATTGCCAAATAATTTGGCGCCTTCACTATCAAGCTTGAAATTAACTACGGGTTCGCCGGTTTTCTGATTAAAGCCTACCTGAGCATCACGTATATGTTTACCTTCCATGGCCACATGGGTTTCGAGACGGTAGCGGCTATCCGTATTGATATCTGGGTAAGTCACCGTATTTTTTGTTGTATCAGTGGCTGCCCAATGAAACGTCATTTTTGCCGTGGTGCCAAGCAGTTCACGAATCTTAGTAGGATCTGCCACACCCGGCATTTGAACCAGAATATCCTGCTTGCCTTGACGGGTAATACTCGGATCAACCAGTCCCGTTTCATCAAGGCGTTTTCTGACCACCTCAAGACTTTGATTAACAACATCCGTGACAAGTGATTAAACCCATCGTTGATCTAAGCTTATTTGAATCCCGTCCGTTTCTTTTTTGATGTCAAAACGTTTTTTGCCATCTGTTGAATTACGGGCTAACTGACTAGCAAGTTCAACGGATTTATCGATGTCCGCGCTTTTACGAATGGGTATATATAAACCTGACTCAGAAATGACAGGACTCGTGTAGTAAATCCCCTGCTTTTGCAACTCGCTGGTCAGTTCAGACTGCAGCAAATCATATTGTTTGTTTAATAACTCTTTTGTGTCCGCTTCCAAAAGCAGGTGAGAACCTCCCTGTAAATCCAACCCCATAGAAATGGTCGTGTCGGTATACCAGGCAGGCAGTTTTTGAGACAAAGAATAAGGAAGAATGTTAGGTAAACTGCACAGCAGCCCGAACACAATCAACAAACCATAAACAATGGTCCGTGAAGACAATGATTTCATGAAAAACCTCTAACGTTTTCGAAATAAAAAAGCCCTGGCCAAAGGGCCGATTTGTATGGACGAAACTAAGCTAGAGGTGGCGCCCTCAAAGGCGGATAGAGGTAATAACGAGAAAAAGGCGTTGCTTCTGTAATGTCTTTAAATACAAAACAGACTGAACCCCAGTTTTTCGGATGTTGATTTTGTGAGTGACAAATAGCCCACAAAGGTAAGTCAATATCAGGAAAAAATGCTTCAGCAGACTGATTTTTAATTTCAGCTATTCGAAGAAAGTATCCCTGCGTATTAAATGAATCAAGATGACTAATAAGCCCGTGATTAATCTCATTGCTTGAGTCACTCTTAGCATAGGAAGCTATTGGCAGAGCCAGCAACAACAACGACAAAAAGCATATCCCCAAAAGGGATAAGACATAGCGTTGAGAGAGAGATTGTTCGGATTTATACATGACTGGATTAGAGGTACAGGGATATACCGTTAACTGGATGGCGAAATCGTATCACGTTTTTATTCAAGTCTGTTTAATTATTAATAGACACGAACAGTAAGCATCACATCGTGTTATTCAGAATGTTTTTGTGTCGATTTTAGAGCGGTTCAAAATTTAAAAACTGACATTCATTGTGGGTTATCATCACCCTGCAGAATTTAAAATTCAAAATCGTCTAATAAATGCTTTTTAGTCTGTCTATTAACGAATCCAGTACACGATGTTCCATATGTATTTCGAGTTTATCCGCGACGAGTTCTTGTAATTTGATCGCTGTGGTTATGTAACTGATTTGTTCATCAATAGAAAATCTTGCCCAGTTTTCATTACTTTTACGAGCATTGTGTGCTCGGAGTAACAACTGCAAATTATCTGGATGATGCTGACCAGACTCTGATGCATTTAATAATGACTTGGCATGATCCACTTCAAAGTCCAAACCAAAAAACGCTTTGAGTTGTTTGGCTATATTTTCAAATTCAGTCAATCGATACCGTTCATGTGTCGACATTGTACTAAGTGATTGTTTAATAATGTCATCACGTTTTAGTGGCGCGATATCTTCTTCGATTTCTTGTGCTTGATGGATTTGTCGAAGCGGTTCAGGTACATAACGAACACGTTTAGGTTTATCGCTGGTATCTATTTCGACTAACTCATCATAGGCACCACGGCTTAATGCAGAACTGATCCTTGCTGCTATCTCTCTGATGCCTGTGGTGTCATTAAGTTGATTAGCGGCTTCTAACTCGGCTTTTTCTAAGAGGTCTGGGTACATTTCACCGAACTTCTTCGCCCAGTCAGAAACAATGACCCAATCATCAAATGTTTTTAATGCTTCTAAATATTTATCAATTATTCTCATTATATGTCTTTGTTTTTATTATTTATGCAGTCCATGCTTCAGATAAGGATTCTGCTTGTTTAAGGCATAACTACACCTGTCCCCTTTTTCGCACGATCATGAACAAAAACTATTACGAGAAGCACTGTGAAAATGAATGTCAGTGATCATTTTACAGTTACCTGACCGTTCATTAGCATCGGGAGAAGCCAGTCGCGGAGAGCTATTAGCTCTCTATTTTCGAGGCTTCGCTCAAATATCATTTTGTTGTAATTCGTAACGATCTCATCATACTTTTTGAGCAAATTCGAAGTTGGATAAGCAAGTGTCAGCGAATGCAAATCGTTTTTTGTGATAGAGCCAAAGGTTGTACCTTCGGAGTTTCGACGGTCAAAAATCTGTTTAAAATACTTCATCACGTAAAACAGAAAACCATCTGAGCCGGTTTTACTGTTTAATGCAGCTAAGCCTCGACCAATACAGCAGTCGGTATTAGCAATATTCATATCACCTACTGGTGCACGAACGCTTAATAATATGTCGCCTTTCTTTGCCATGCGGCTAGGCGCTGTCGTGTACTGGCGTGTGGTAGGGAACAACCAACCAAAGTCTGTAGAACCTTGATAAAAAATGGTTCCAACGCCTTCATCATTATACGAACTCCCCTCTGGGGATTGACCTATCGTGATGTTCGCTATTTCAGATAGCGTTTTGTCGCTCCACCCCTCCGGTATTTCGCGCTTTAGGGTTGGGTTGTAGACCATTTTACCGCCGGAGGTTTTGTAGGGTTTGCCGTTGGCGTCGGGGAAATCGAACTGTACAAACCAATAGTCGTACAGGGTTTTAGCCATGGCTTCCAGCTCGGCGTTGATGCGGTTATTGAGTTCGATTTTTTGGTCGATGACACTCAACACATTGGCGATTTCTGTTTGTTCATCACCTGTAATATCGCGAAAGTGGATGCCTGTGAGAATTGGCATAGTCAAAAATTTAGTCTGAGAGCCTTGTGACTTTTCCCGTAATCTCTTTAATTCGAGTTTTAGTGCGTAATAAACATAATCAATATTGAAGCCTTCTTTGGCGGTTAGAATATAAGTGCGCTGGTAAGCATTGAATTTCCCCTTGTACCGACTTACATGAAAATTCCCCCGGGCATTGTTACCAGCTACAAGCACAACATCATCATCATATGCAAAGTGATCTATCTGATCAGGGAATTCAGCACAAGTAAAAAATGGATATTCTCCGCCTGAAACCGCTTGATTGGCATCTAGTTTTCCGGTTGATATGTTACAAGCAAGACCTATTGTTTTATCCATTAAACTTCAACCCCACCAACTGCTTTTTAATCTCCGTTTCCAATTCATGAGACTGACTAAACAGGTTATCTAGGTTACTGGTAAAACCCTGCATCTTTTGTGCGAATTGCTCTGGGGTAATATCCACATATTCGATTTTGACATCAAAGTACTGGCCAGCACTTAACGAGTAATTTTTAGCTACGATGTCGGCATAACTGACCGCGACGGAAAAATCTTCTACAGCTTGTTTAGCGTTAAAGACATCAATAATTTGTTTTTCTTCATCTGGCGTTAATACGGTTTTTTGGTTTTTACCGTCTTTGACTTTTTCGCCCAAGTTTGAGGCGTCCACCAGTACTACATCGCCATCGTTACTGGCATCGATAAACAGAATAGAGACGTTGGTGCCGGTAGTGGCGAAGATATTGGATGGCATAGAAACCACACCCGCCAGCATTTTGTTTTTCACCAAATGTTCACGGATTTTCTTGTCGATACCCGATTGCGCGGTAATAAAACCGGTTGGCACTACCACCGCCGCTTTGCCGCCCGGTTTAAGCGAAGCAATGATGTGCTGTAAAAACAGCGAATAAATCGCCATTTTGTCTTTTGCTTTCGCCGGTGCTTTAGGAATACCGGCAAAGAAGCGTTCTTTGTTTTCTTTGCTGTCGAGCTCATCCCTAAAATCGCTGAAATCGAGCTTAAACGGTGGGTTAGAGACGATATAATCGAAGCGCTTTAACTCTTTTCCGTCCTTATGATAGGGGTGCTGAACAGTATTACCTTGAATCACATTCGGGATAGAGTGCACCAAATTGTTTAAGATCAGGTTTAAACGCAGCAGGTTAGAGGATTTTTGTGAAATATCCTGGGTGTAAATGCTACAGCGGTTTTCACCAATGGCGTGGGCGACATTCATCAATAGCGTGCCCGAACCTGCGGATGGGTCGTAACAGGCAACATTTCGTACTGTGCCTCGCTCAGCTTGTGGTACGAGGATTTCGGCCATAATACGCGCCACCGCATGAGGGGTAAAATACTCGGCGTATTTGCCGCCAGAGTTGCTGTTGTAGTCTTTGATCAGGTATTCAAAGATGGTGGCGTAGAAGTCGAATTTTTGGGTAAAAATACGCTCAAAACTGAATTCCACCAGTTTGTTGATAATGGCGCGACAGAAGGCATCGCGTTTTGAGTCGTCGGCAATATATTGGCTGATGCGGTCGAACAGTACCACTTTCGCGCCGCCATCGGTTTTAACCGCGAATACATCGTTATTGGTAATGGCAATGTCGATAAGAGTATCGTCAAATAGCTTGGCAAAGTCAGGCGCGTTTTGTTGGCTAAACAGGTAGCTTATAAAGTGCTGCGGTTTTAGCCGTGCCGTATCGCCGCCCATTTGCAGTTGTAGCATGTCGAGGTCGTCTTCGCTCATGGCTACTAGCACTTCTTCCCACTTATCGGCTTTAGCTATAGTGTCGTCGAGCTTTTTGGCTTCAAAGGCGAACTTGTCGTTTAAAAACTTATACAAAAAGGTTTGGGTAATGATTTTAAATTCGTTACCGTCGTTCCCTAAACCATAGTTGGCACAGATGCTTTTTAAGCTGTCAATCAGGGTTTTGGTTTTTTGCTGAAACTCTAATTCAACCATTTTCTATTTACTTCCTAATCAGTTTTACCCGCATTACCACGCTTGGCTGCCGGTATTAAATTCTTTTAAATATTCCGCGACGACGAGGTGATTAATGTAACGCGAGGCGTCGGCGTTGAGTTTGATGTTTTGCTCTTTCATAAAACGGCTAATCACCAATGGCATCATTTGCCGTTCGAAGTAGCTTTCGTTATCCAATACTTGGCTATTGTTGAGTACTTGCTCGTCGGCATCTTGTTTCACGCCTGCCAATGCTTCAAAAATTTTACGTTC
Organism: Methylophaga thalassica MP; assembly: GCF_000214595.1. GTDB lineage: Bacteria > Pseudomonadota > Gammaproteobacteria > Nitrosococcales > Methylophagaceae > Methylophaga > Methylophaga thalassica. The sequence continues at coordinate 1,199,546 of NZ_AFIG01000001.1, forward strand.
TGATTCGCTAATGTCGCTTTGGCTTTGCTGGCGCTCTTGCAAGCGCTTATGAATACGGGTGTATTTGGCATCGCCTAAGTACTTTTGCCGCAGTTGGTTGTTTTGGCGGTTGAGCTCTTTGACGCGGTCGTGAATTTTATTCAGCGCGTCAATATTGGCAACCATTTCATCTTGAGTCACTTCGCTGAGGTTTTTCTTCTTAAATAGGCGCTCTAGCTCTTCTTTTAAGCTAATAAACTGTGGGTCTTGCTGGTCAAAGTTGCTGGCCAGCGCCTCGCGGGTTTGGCGTAGGGTGTTTTTGAGCTTGTCGGCCAAAACTAGCTCTTCTTCGCCGATTTTTACAAACTTGAAAATCACGTCTTCTAAGGCGCGGTTGAGCAGGTTACTGGTGTCTTCGCCGCTTTCTAAATCGTTTTTAAGGTTGAGTAAATCTAGATGGTTGCTGGTTTCGCGATACAGCACATTGAGCTTGGCAAAATCCAGTTCATCGAGAAAGTCATACTCACCTTGCAAGCGGATCAAGTTATACAAACTACGAGCATCACCTAAGGCTTTCTTTAGCGCTAGTATGGTATCGCGGTCTTGTATTTGGCTGATCTGATTGCAGAACTCTTCCATGTTGTCGGTATCAAAACGGAACAGTACGTCTTTGATGTGCTCGATTTCTTGTTTGATCTCTTCTGGAGATTTAAATAAGTCTGAGTAATGCTCAAGTTCATCGCCTAGCTCAGCTTGCAACTCATCAAAGTAAGCTTGATTAGTGGCATCAAACTCTTTGCGAATATCGGCAAAGTCAACCACATAACCATAGCGGAAGTCTTCATATGGGCGATTTACACGTGTGAGTGCTTGTAGCAAATTATGCTTCCTGATTACCCGGCCAAGATAGAGTTTTTTGAGTCGCTTAGCATCAAAACCAGTCAGTAGCATGTTGTAGACAAATAAGAAATCGATCTTGCCTGCTTTAAAATCCTCTACCCAGTCTTTACGATCATCTTTAGTGCCAACATCATGCAAGATCAAGGCACCTTTTTTTACCTTTTGTGATTGTTTGATTGACTTCACATAGGATGGGGATGGCTCAGCAACTTCTAATACCGAATCATACATTTCATGTGATATGTGCTCTTTAATAAGAGTTTTTTCAGCATAAATCTCATTGAAAATCTCAAACATCTGCTTAGCTTGATCTGAGCTATCGCATATAACCATACCGCCAATACTGTTATCGTTTAACGCACCACGGCTTTTTTCAAAGTCGGTGATAATATAATCAAGCATCGGCTCAACAAAACTTCGATGAGAGTATATGAGCTTACGATCAACATCCCCCATTTTCACTTCAGCTTCTTCTAATGCTTTTTGTAGTTTGATTTTGTATTGGGTGGAGATTTCTTCACGAATTAATCTTAAAGTGTAACCATCAGCAATGGATGCGTTGTAGTAATACTTATGTATGTAATCGCCGAATAACATACGTGAGTTATAGTCATCACCCAATAACGGTGTACCAGTTAAACCAATTTTAATCGCGTTGGTATCTGACTGACTTAAGTTAGCTAAAAAACTACCCTTTGGGTTATAGCTTCTGTGGACTTCATCCAGAAAATAGATACGTTGAATAGCAACGTTATAGTCTTTGGTAGTTACCACATCTGGATCATCTTCAAATTTCTGGATATTAACCACAGTAATTTCTGGCTTACCGGAATGGTTGTGGATCACTTGTGTTGCTTTGATATCACGCGTAAATGCATCACGCGAATTAATCGTGTGTACTGTCAGACCTCGAGTAGTGAACTCTGTTTTTGCCTGTTGCAGCAGGTCTAAGCGGTCAACAATAAAGTAAAACTTAGGGACTATTTGTTGCTGTTGGAAATAATCAGTTAAAAAACGTACGTTATAAAAAGTAAGAGCGGTTTTACCACTGCCCTGAGTGTGCCAAATAATCCCCTTTTTCAATCCATCATTAAGCTTACTTTCAATCGACTTCGTGGCGAACAATTGTGGGTAACGCATAATGTGTTTTTGTAGCCCATCTGGCTCAGATACATAAGCCAACGCATATTGCAGAACAAATGCCAAGCGCTCACGGCTCAACAATGATGTGCAGATACGATTTGTCGGCCGTTCAGGTTGCTTATTAGTTTGAAACTCTGGATTACTGCGGATTACTTCCAAGTTATTATCTTTTAAAACCTTAAGTTCATCTGAATCTGATAGCGGTTTTAATATTGCTGTTAGGTTTAAAATTTCTTCTTCACGAAAGTAGTTGAATGTGGGCTTTTGATAGGAGCTGCTCGCATAAAATGCGCCTTGTACTGGCTCTGGATCACCATCGTCATACTCCATATTATTAGAGAAAATCATAAACTGGGTGATATTAGCGAAACGCTTGAACTTAGGATTCTGAAAACGTTTATTAATACGGTCACGTTCAGCCAGAATTCCCTCACGGTTATTTGGTTTTTTCACCTCAATAAACACCAGAGGCATTCCGTTTATTAACAGAGTGATATCGGGGCGAAACTCTTCGTCACCATTTTGGCAAGTCAATTCGGTGACTACATGAAAACTGTTATTATCGAAGTTCTCAAAGTCGATGAGCTTGGTGTTGGAACGCTCTGAGATGCGTTCAAAAAAAGCACGGCCTAAGTCTTCGTTATCAAGTTCTAATTTAATATCAGCAAGCAATCTTTTTACATCGGTTGGCTCAGTGCCAGGGTTGATCTTAAGAATAGTCTCACCGAATAAATCGGGGAATATATTGGTGTCGATATCCCAAGTTTGATCTTTAAGGGATAGATACTCATAGCCCAATTTCATCAAATGTAGAATCGTTGGAATTTTTACTCGGGCATCTTCATTGAACTTCATATCATTCCCTAATTTATTGCTACATTCATTTATGCAGACTGCCAATACAGCTCAAACACTATCTTGATTGCCTATACAGAGTTAAGAGTATCAACGGAGGATACCATGTGATATGGATTTATCTAGCACTTTGTGACTTGATTTTTATCTCTATAACACTCTAATCACGACCTCCCGAACATAGACTACTTCTTAACCATTTTGCCCCAATACCGTACACAGCCGCCCCTAAAGAGTAGACTGGCCTTTCAAATAAAGGAGAGAGAAGATGATTCAATCTGTAAAAGACGATGGTCGAGGGCCTTCTGGCCCACCCGACCTGTTTGAATTAATAAAAAAGTTGACTGGTGGTGGCCGCGGCCCTTCGCGTGGCAAGTTAGGTGGCGGTTTTATTGGCGTCCTACTACTTATTCTGCTGGTGTGGGGTGCAATGACTTCTTTCTATACGGTGCAACCAGAACAGCGCGCTGTGGTGAAACGCTTCGGTTCCGTCAAAGGGATTACTGATCCGGGTCTGCATTTCAAAATTCCGTTTGGTATTGATCAAATACAACTGGTCGCGACTGAACGTGTGCTGAAACAGGAGTTTGGCTTTCGCACTCGGGGAACCCGTCAGGGAGAAAGCTCCACCTACAGTGCGGCCGAATTTGAAGATGAGTCATTAATGCTCACCGGCGATTTGAATATGATCGATGTTGAATGGGTGGTGCAATACCGTATTGAAGACCCCATCAAGTTTCTCTATCAGATGCGTGAACCTACCCGCACCCTGCGTGATATTTCCGAGTCTGTGATGCGTCGCATCGTCGGTAATATGCTGGGCTCTGAGGTGTTGACTATCGGCCGGGTGGAGATTCAGCAGAAAGCCGGTGATGAGATTCAGGTGATACTCAACCAATACGATGCCGGGATTCGTATTAGCACCGTTGAAATGCAGGATGTGGTGCCGCCCCCTGCTGTTCAACCTGCTTTCAATGAAGTGAATGAAGCCCGTCAGGAGCGCGAACGCATGATTAATGAGGCACAAAAACGAGTGAATCAGGAGATTCCAAACGCTGAGGGTGCTGCCCTACGTACCGTCGCTGAGGCTGAAGGTTATGCCACGGAACGGGTGAACCGGGCCGATGGTGAAAGTACACGTTTTAGTGCCGTTCTGCGTGAATACCAACAAGCCCCTACGGTGACGCGTTCACGTCTCTATCTGGAAACGTTGAATGAGATCCTGCCGAATATCGGACAAATCTTGGTGGTGCAGGATGGCCAAGTCGGGCCGCTGCCATTGCTTGATGTGAATCGTAAAACCATTGGAGGTGACAAATGAAAACCTCACTACTTGCCTTCATCGTTGTGTTAGCCGTTATCCTCGGTAACCTTACTCTCTATACTGTAGATGAAGCTGAACAAGCCATTGTGGTCCAGTTCGGTGAACCAATTGGCGATGTCATTAATGAGTCGGGGCTGAAGTTCAAACTCCCCTGGCAGAATGTCCGTTATTTCGATAAACGTCTGTTGGTCTGGGATGGTGATGTGACACAGATTCCGACACTGGGGCGTGAGTTTATTCTTGTGGATACCACGGCACGCTGGAGAATCACTGATCCCCTACTCTTTTTAACCAGTGTTCGCGATGAAGCTGGTGCACGTACTCGACTCGATGACATTATTGATTCGGTGGTAAGAGATATGGTGTCGTCCACCGAACTGGAAGAGATCGTTCGCTCGAAAGACTGGCAAGTGAATGTCGCGGAGTTAGATGATCCCGCTTTGGCTGAACGCAGTGACGTTAATTTGGAGAAACAACCAAAACTGGGTCGTGAATTATTGGAAGCCGGTATTCTGAAACGGGCTCGGGATTCTATGCCAGCACTGGGGATTGAGCTTGATGATGTGCGTATTAAACGCGTCAATTACATTCAATCAGTTCGTCGTCAGGTAGAAAGCCGGATGATTGCTGAACGTCAGTCTATTGCTGAACGTTTCCGTTCTGAAGGTCGGGGCCGTAGCCAGGAAATCCTGGGTAATATGGAACGCGATCTGCGTCGTATTCGTTCTGAAGCAGCACGTGATGCTGAGAAAATACGCGGTGAGGCAGATGCTGAAGCGACGCGTATTTATGGTGAAGCTTTCGGCGCTGATGCCGAGTTCTATTCTTTCTTCCGTACGCTGGAAAGCTACCGGGCCTTGGGTGCGAATAGTACGCTTATGCTCAATGCTGACTCGGACTTCTTCCGTTATCTGGAAGAGCCACAAGCTCAGTAAATCTTTGCCTGTCAGAATCGTCACGCCCATCTGGGCGTGACACCCTTTTTGGGTTATCCCATTTTTAGCTGTAACTAAAACGTACTGAGTCCTGTGGCTTCCATGCTGCGATATAACAGTTGGGGCCAACGTCTTTCATCCGCATAGTTTTCATAGTCCACGCTGTAATGACGGCCATACAGATTATGCCAGCGTTCATCAAACCAGCTACGACCACGCCGAAAAGGTGCTGCGTTGGCTGGTCCTTTTACAATCACACTGGTTTCAAGATTAAGATTGTGCAGATTACGTCTGGTGAAATTGGTTGAGCCAAGTAACATGGTTGTTTCACCAGCGCCACGGTGCATCAGCCATTTAGCATGACATTGTTCGCCATGGGTATCACACCAGCGAACGATGATACCGGCTTGCGTTAATTCATGGGCCACTGGACGATTCGGAATACCATTTTTTTGTCGCCCGAAGGCATCTTTATTGGGATCCAGCAACACTCTTAACACGACACCTCGTGTTTGTGCTGATTTCAGCGCTTCCACAATATCCCGATCAGATAAGTAGAACATCGCCATATCCAGCTTATCACCCGATTTAGCTTGGTTAATCATGGCTAATGAGGCTTGTTCTACGGCATTCTCGGTGACGACTTGCACACTGAGATTACTGTCTGTGTTTTCAGCCTTTTGTGGAAGTGCCACTTCGGCTAAGGCTTTACCTGACAATGCCAGCATAGCTTTTTCACTCTCCAGTAAATCCCATGCCGCCGGCCCATTAAAACGTAAGGCCACATTGCCATGGGCGCTGCTGCCATCATGTGGATTGGCCGAGGTCACTAATGCGGTTAATTCTGAGCCATTATCAGCGATAAGCAGTTTGCGGTGATTCGCTTTGAAATTCAGTAAGTTGAGATAGCTTCTTACAGAGACTTGTCCTTCACCAAACGGATTGGGTAACCATCCGCCTTCACTATTACCAAACGGCTGAATCAATAAACGCCAAAAACCGGAATAAGCTGGGTTGCTATCACGTAATTGAGTCAAGTCAGTTTGTGTGACAGGTATGCCAGCCGCTTTAAGCTCAACAAAATGTTTGGAAGGAAGCCCGCCATACAGGCTATTAATGGGATCGGAAATAACATGTATTTGCAGATCCGGATAACGCTTTTTCTGAGCAATCAACGCGTTGCTGAGTTCATCTGAAAGTGGTATATGCTGTTCCGAACCCTTGCCCAGATAGTCATTAAATAAAAACATATCAACCAGTACGATATGGCGCGCGTTGGCAATCATCTCAAATACGGTATCGAAAATCTGTTGCTGCGTTTGGCGCTCACCATCAACGGTGAAGGTCCTGTCTGCCAGAAACTGTACATCCGTGGCTGTGCGTTGGGGGCTGGTGAAATTAACACCTGCGGGCAAAGGCTTGTTAACGTGATAAATCGCGACACAAACCGTTGTTAGCAAAAGTAAAAAGAATATCCAACGCCATTTTCCCTTATTCCTTCTCTGCTGTTTCGTACCGAATAAAGTTCTGTGTTGCGGTTTTTTTCTGAATGGCATATTGGATGATCTAAGTAATAATCAATCTCATAAAGTAGCACTATTTATCGATAGTGATAAACCACGTTATCTCGTCTCTCCCCTTTCAAGCTGGCTGACTACTGATTTTTATGAAAAACATTGCAGCTTAATTATTTCAGTTTGCGTAATAGTTTTTTAATCATTCGTCCTATTATTTTATAAATCTGAATGAGAAATAATGTCTCCGCTGATTCGAAAATCATCAGTCACTTAATGTGTAACGAATCTAAACTGTAATTAATACAAATACCTATAACGGAGATGTAAACCATGATAAAGCAATTTTTAATGACGACTACAGCAGCGGTTGCGATCACGCTTTCAGCAGCAACATTGGCAGCAGATATTGATATGAATGCCAATGCCAATGACCTGGCTATTCAGGGTTATGACCCAGTGGCGTATTTCACCAAAGCGGCACCCACTAAAGGTTCGAGTGAATATACCGCGACCTATAAAAATGCGATTTATCACTTTAGCAGTGAAAAAAATCGCGATTTATTCCGTGCTGAGCCAGCCAAATATGCCCCACAGTTCGGTGGCTTTTGTGCTTATGGCGTCACCAAAGGCAGAAAGTTTGATACAGACCCAACTGCTTGGCGTGTGGTGGATGGCAAGCTCTATCTGAACCTGAATAAAGATGTGCAAAAACTCTGGGTTGAAGATATTCCTGGCTATATCACCAATGCCAATGACACCTGGCCAACCATCAAAACTTTCAGTGATAAAACACTTGAAACATTTTAGGTGCTTTAGCCCTGGCTTTACTTGCTCGAGTAAGTCAGGGCTTTCATTAAGGAGTTTAACAATGCGAAGAATTACTACTCATGACGAGCTAGAAGCTGAGGCACAGCGTCATGCCTATTTATTACTGAAAATCTCAGCTTCCTGGTGCAACCCTTGCCAAATTTATAGCCCGATTATTGAGTCAGTTTCAAAGACTCGTAGCGATATTAGTGTGGCTGAAGTGGATGTCGATGATATGCCCGCCATTCGTGAGACCTTTCATGTTCGCTCTGTACCGACACTCATCATGTTTAAAAATGGCAGTGCAGTTGATTCGCTGATTGGCTCACAGGCAGTTGAAAACGTACATGCCTGGATTGACCACACTATCCAAGCTTAATACTTATATAAGGAATGAAGTGATGAAAAACAACGCAATTATTGCTGCTGCAATTGCAGCGACTGTATCACTGGGCGTAACAGCCCCAATCAATGCCTATGCGGCGAGTAAAGAAAAATGCTACGGCGTGGCGAAAGCAGGTCAAAACGACTGTGCCAACTTGGCGGGTACGCACTCATGTGCCGCTCAATCTAAAACGGACAACGATCCAGGTGAATGGAAACTGGTGCCAGCCGGTACCTGTACCGATCTGGGTGGCTTATCCAAAGATGAAGCGAAGAAGCTTCTTACAAACTAATGACCCGTGACGAACCTATGGAGGCTGAGATGATACAAGTCGGTGTAGGATTACGATCCAAACATTATGAAGCCGCCTTAGAACCGGCCTCCATAGACTTCGTTGAAGTGCATGCAGAGAATTTTTTTGCCGATGGTGGTGTATCTCATGCCATATTGGAGCGTATTTCTGAGCGGTATAAGCTGAGTTTTCATGGTACTTCACTGGGGTTGGGTTCATTCACTCCCCCGCCCTTGGCCCATATCCAGAAAATGCGACGGTTGATTGAACGCTATTCACCCCTATTAGTATCGGATCATGCCTGCTTTAGTTGGTCGAGTGACGGTGACAATATCATGCATGCTGGTGACTTATTGCCACTTCGCTTTGATAAGGAAACACTGAGGGCGATGTGTCGTAATATCCGACGCGTGCAGGATGTTTTTGGTCAGCAACTACTTGTTGAAAATATTTCGTCGTATTTACCCATAACGGCCTCTGTCATACCTGAAGCAGAATTTTTTAATTCACTTTGTCAGTCGACAGGCTGTGCTGTGTTGCTGGATGTTCACAATCTTCACGCCAATGCGGTCAATCAACAGTCACAATCACCTTTAGATGATGTTTTACAGTTCATTTCAGAATTGGATACGAACTTTGTCGGTGAAATTCATTTAGCCGGCATTGCCGAGCCTTCAGCTGAAATGTGGATTGATGATCATAGTGGCCCAGTCAGTGATGACTGCTGGATGGCTTATTCAGCGGCCATTCAACGTTTTGGTCATGTACCTACCTTAGTTGAATGGGATAGCAGATTACCCGAATGGTCCGAACTTATCGACGAAGCTATGCGCGCTAAGGACTATGCAAATAAGGTGTCTGGCCATGGCTAATTATCAGTCAGATTTATTTCAGGCACTTTGGCTGCAGACAACTTCCCCGTACAGCACAGAGGCAGTTTCTATCTACAGAAATAATCTGTTGATGAATGCCAATAGAGCCTTAGCCATCACTTATCCAACCGTCGTTCAACTGCTGGGTGAGGACGTGTTTAGCTTGTTGATAAGGGACTTTATCCAGCATGAACTATTGACCGAAGGTGACTGGGGCATGTGGGGGGAAACCCTACCAGACTGGTTAGAACAACATCAGGATCTGGACGATTATCCATTCATTAAAGACTGTGCCAGGCTCGACTGGCTTTGCCATGAAGCTGAGCGTGCGTGTGATGTGGTTAATATAACCGGGTTTGATCTTGCACCAGAAGCTAACTTAGCAAGCCTGAAACTTCAATATTGTGCTGGCGTGGCGCTGCTTGAATCGAATTATCCCGTGGTTGATATCTGGCAGGCACATCAGGCCTCAGATAAACATCAACGCCAATCTTTTTTTCAACAGGCAAAAAACAAACTCTCAGATGGCAGCGGTCAACACGCTCTGGTTTGGCGACCTCAGTGGAAGGCCAATGTCCGTGAGGTGGATGAGGCTGAGATCGATTGGCTCAGACTCACTGTTTCCGGCTGCGGTATTTCTGATGCACTGGACCAGGTTAATCCTCAATTTAATTTTGAAACGTGGTTACAACAATCCACCAGTGAGGGGCTTATCACTGGCTTTTATCAGGAGAAAACACGATGACTTATCTTAATTTACGCGTCCCGTATAGCGGGCAACTTATAAAGGCGCGATCGGTACTTGAATCACTGACTTTACTCAGTGTCAGGTTTTACCTGTTCTCTGTCTTTTTCTTTGCTGGATTTAATAAATTAAAAGAATGGGAGTCCACCCTGTTTTTATTTGAATACGAATATAGCGTGCCGTTTTTAAGACATGATATTGCAGCTTATCTTGGCACAGCAGCCGAGATTGCTTTACCGGTGTTGCTGCTAATTGGGTTATTAACCCCGGTAGCCGCTATCGGTTTGTTTATATTTAATTTTGTGGCCGTTATCAGTTTGGCAGAAATGCCTGCGGCGACTTTTTTATTACACGTTATCTGGGGTGGATTGCTATTTTCTCTATTGCTTTGGGGACCAGGCAAAATAGCGTTGGATAAGTTCGTATTTAATAGTAGAGATACACACTGATCATATCGGCTATCCAGAGCATATCGACTCTGGATAGCTAGTTGTTTTGCGTTTAATTCAACGACGTTTGTGAACGTAGGTGCTCTACCATCCAGTCAATCAGGCTCCGTGTTCTGGCAGAAGAATAACGGCCTTCTCTGTGCACCACATGCACGGGGACGGGGGGATGTTCGTATTCGCTTAGAATGATTTTTAATGCCCCGCTCTCCAGGCTATCGGCGACTTGATAAGACAGAAATCGAGAAATGCCCATATCGGCTAACACGGCTTTTTCTGCCGAGAAATTATCACTGACGGTTAAAAATGGATTGACTCTGACACTGGTGGTTTTGCCATTATCGGTGAATTTCAGTTCATTACTTGGGCTCAAACCTCTGGCTAGAATAATTCTGTGGTCGGCTAAGTCTTCTGGTTTTTTCGGGTAGCCATGTTCCTTCAGATATGGCGTCGATGCACATAAAACCCGACGAATAGCCCCGACTTTAATAGCTTTATACGATGAGTCCTGTAGTTCACCAATTCGTATCGCGACATCAATTCCTTCTTCCAGCATATTAACGACACGGTCGACAAATAGTGCATCCACCTGCATTTCAGGGTAGTTTTTTAAATAACTGATAAGCCCATCCATCACATAAAGCCGCCCGAATAATACGGAGGCAGTAATTCTGACCAGCCCTTTGGGGATGGCATTTCTGCCTCTGACGGCATCATCGGCCTCTTCGGATAAGGCGACTATTTGTTTGGCATCTTTGTAATAACGTTGCCCGGCATCGGTGATTTGCAAGTGTCGGGTGGTTCGGTGTAACAGTTTTACACCCAGCCGGGTTTCCAGTTCTGATACGGCCCGGCTGACGGCGGGAGGACTTAGTCTGAGTTTACGGGCGGCACTGGCAAAACCTTCGTTTTCCACCACGGCCACGAACACCGTCATTAAGTGTAATCGGTCCATTTATTATTCCACTTTATGCAATAGTTAATTAATCATTTGGCTGATTATTATATTTCTGATAATAGCCAATAATGTTCTCGCTGGAAACACAACAGCATTAATTACTGACAACAGGAGAACAAACATGAGCAGAATCACTACCGTCACAGACGATATTGCTAATAACGAACAAGCCGAATTATTTGCAGCCATTAAAGCAAAATTAGGCATCGTGCCCAATTTCCTTCGGGTGTTTGCCAATTCACCGGATGCACTGAAAGCCTTTCTGGGTTTTCACCATATTGCTGGCAATGGCTCTTTGGATGCCGCCACACGTGAGCGAATTGCATTAACGCTGGCCCAGAAAAATGAATGTAGCTATTGCTTATCAGCGCATACGGCTATCGGACGTAAAACCGGACTCAACAGTGATGAGATAACCGCCAACCGTCAGGGTGACAGCCATGATGCGAAAGCCGCTGTGGCTGTGAAGTTTGCACGCAAACTGGCTGAGCACACAGGTGATGTGACGACCGCTGAACTACAGGAAATGCGTGATGCAGGGTTTACTGATGCCGATATTGTCGAAGTGATTACCCATACAGGCATTAACTTATTAACGAATATTCTGAGTAAATCCAGTCGTGTCGAAATTGACTTTCCTAAAGTCGATTTGAATCAGGCGGCGTAGAGCAGAGTGTGCCCGGCCTTCTGGCCGGGCAGTTATTCTGAGGAGCGTAATATGGCCAGAGCGTTTACCAAAATCGCGTTCACCGATCATGTGAAACAGGTGCAGTCTGATATGGGCAGTCGCGCGCTTTATCAGACACTGGAACATGGTGTAACGGATGAAGTATTTATTGATGCCCGAGTAAAAAAGTTTATCGAACAACAGGATAGCTTCTATATAGCAACCACCAATGAGGATGGTTGGCCGTATATTCAGCACCGCGGTGGGCCAAAAGGTTTTCTGAAAGTGTTGAATGAGACACAAATTGGCTTTGCTGACTTTGCTGGCAACCGGCAATATCTCACGGTAGGTAATATTGTTGGTAATAATAAGGTGTGTTTATTTTTGATGAACTATGCCGAAAAACGGCGACTGAAACTATGGGGCCGTGCTGAACTGGTCCATGAACAAGATAATTTCAGTCTGGTTCAGCAACTTGAGGTGGCTGAGTTTCGTGCTCCAGTTGAGCGAGGTATTGTTATCACGCTGGAAGCGATGGACTGGAACTGCCCAAAGTATATTACGCCACGTTATACGCAGGATGAAATAGCGCAGTTTTTAGTTGATGATTAGCGTGTAATTAATTGATAAGGCTATTTTATTTAGCCTTTAAAAGAGTGTCTTGATTATGATTTTATATAACATTCCATTATCTGGTAACTGCCATAAAGTCAGGCTAATGCTTCGCTTTTTAGGATTGGATTATCAAATATACGATTTAGATTTGGGGACGACTGAACAGTTAAGTGAAGATTTTTTGAAATTAAATCCATTTGGGCAGGCACCTGCGATTAATGATCAAGGTGTGGTGGTTCGTGATAGTCACGCGATTTTAGTTTATCTGGCTAAAAAATATGGCGGTGAACAATGGTGGAGTGAGGATCCTATTCTATTAGCCGAGATCACAAGCTGGTTATCTACGGCCGCGAATGAGCTACAAAATGGTCCGGCCAGATTACGTCTGCACCATAAAATGGGCCGACCTATCGACGTTAAACACGCCACTGATACTACAACGAAGTTGTTGAACATCATTGACCGTCATTTAGCCAATAGACAGTGGCTAGTCGCTGACAAGTTAAGCATTGCTGATATTGCTATTTACCCTTATCTGGCCTTGGCTCATGAAGGCCAGGTCAATCTTAGTCACTATCAGAATATCAGTGCTTGGCTGGCACGGTTTGAGTCTTTACCAGACTATGTGTCCATGCCAGGCATCAACCTACAAATCTAATATTGGAGAACAAACACTATGACAACTGACATTAAGCCCCCTCTTCCGCCATTTGATGAAGCCTCGGCGACACAAAAAGTCCGCATGGCTGAAGATGCCTGGAATAGTCGCGACCCAGATCGTGTTGCACAGGTTTACACCGAAGATACGATTTGGCGTAACCGTGCTGAATTTCCACGAGGTCGTGACCAAGTGAGAGATTTTTTGCAGAAAAAATGGGCAAGAGAACTCGACTATCGCTTAATAAAAGAACTGTGGGCCTTTGAACAAAACCGTATTGCTGTGCGCTTTGCTTATGAATGGCATGATGACAGCGGTAACTGGTTTCGCTCATATGGTAATGAAAACTGGGAATTTAATGAGCAAGGCTTAATGCAGCGTCGTTTTGCCTGCATTAATGATTTGCCTATTAAAGAATCCGACCGTTTATTTCACTGGGCATTAGGCAGAAGACCGGATGACCACCCTAGTTTGAGTGATTTAAACCTGTAAACCATGACAGGGCTCCGGGTTAGTGTATCAGCCTGGAGCTATTTTACCGCTTCTAACAGCATCGCTTCAGATTGCGTGATAAACGCAGACCAGGTTTCATTGGGTTGCCATGATGGCAGCATTGCTTGCTTGGCTTCATGCTCAGGCAGTTGTTCAATGACACGCAGATAAAGATACAAAAATGCGGATGCCCGGTAGTTCAACGCACAGTGAACCCAGATTTTTCTATCCGAAAGTCCGGCCATGACATTAAAGAATTGGATTAAATGGCTCTGTTTAGGGGCATCAAAGGGTACGGGGATATGAACATAGGTCATGCCTAAGCTGGTGACAATATGGCCTTCATCTGCAATAGCTGAACTGGAATCGGGCATCGCCAGATTGATAATGACTTGATAACCTTGCTCTGCAATTTGCTCAAACTCATTGACTGCAGGCTGGCCTGAACTGGCAATAGTCGTTGTTACCGCTAAGTAGTTTTTAATATTGGTCTGCACAGCAGTCATACTCCATGTTTTATCGTCAGGGTAAGCCTATCATGGCTTATTATCAGGAAACACTTATCAGTATATCTATGGCATTATGCCTGCCTGAATAGCCATGTGAACTCTCGGCTGAAATGACACTCTGAATACCTTTAATAATAAAAACACACTTAACAATGACGTTAAAAACAGGACTCGCTTTTTCTTTACTGCTGACCAGTCAGCTTGTGTCAGCTCGTGATTACATCGACGCACATTTACACTACGTCGACTTTTTCCAGGAAACAGATGGCATGCCGGCCTTACTGAAGGCCATGGATGAAAGTGATATTACGCAAGCGGTGATTATGGGGATTCCGGTTGCGAAAACATGGCATGAAAATGAACCCAAAAAACCCCGTTATTATGCCGGTGATGATGCGGCTATTTACTGGTATAGCGCTACCGACTTTGAATTACACGCTGCCATACAATCACTCAACCCCGAACAACAAAAACGCTTTATTCCCTTTTTGTCTGGTTTTAATCCCGATGATAAAAACTCGGTGAATCATATACGTCGCGCTTTAGAATTAAATCCCGGCTTTTGGCAAGGCATTGGTGAAGTTTTTACCCGCCATGATGATCTAACTGCATTGATTCACGGCAGTGCACCCCGTGCCAATAGTGAAGCAATGATGAAAGTCTATAAGTTGGCTGCTGAGTATGATTTACCGGTGTTATTGCACAGTAATATCACCTCAAAACGTGAGCGTAACCCTTTGTATTTAGAAGAGTTAGAGGATGCTTTAAACAAGAATCCTGACGTGAAGTTTATTTGGGCCCATGCTGGCACCAGTAAAGAGTTACATCGTCATCAGGAGGAGCTGGACTTTATCCGCCCCCTTCTGCAAGAGCTATTAGACAAATACGATAATCTGACCATTGATTTGTCATGGACGATGATTGAACCCTATTTATTAAATGAAAAAGGTCAGCCTCGTGCTAAATGGCTGGCGTTGTTGGAACAATACCCAAGCCGCTTTGTGATTGGTAGTGATGTGGTCGGTAGCTTTGATAACCTGGGTAAAATTATGCATGGCTTTGATCCGATATTGGATGCCTTACCCGCCGATGTGGCTAAAGCCATTGCTCATGATAACTTTTTAGCCTTATTACCTAAAAAGACGGCTGATTAATCTGCGTAACCACTACCGATAGCCCGAAATGGCATTTTTAAGCCCAGCTCTTTGACTTGTAACCCCACCCAGGCTGGGAAGGTATTGCTGTTAGGGCCGGGAAATAAGGTGTAGTCATTAGCCCAAGGATAATGCGATACCGCCGTTTTGATTTTGGGGATCAGCTTGGCGGCTTTCTGCCCATGCAGAGATAAGATTTTTTCCGGTCTGGCGCCATACCAATAGGTGTCAGGTGTGGTGGTTTGATATTCCCGTAATGCTGGTAAACCTCGCTTTACACGCCAGCCAACCACTTCATAGACCGTATAACTTGCTGCATTTTCTGGTTTTATGGCAATCCAGGTATGCACGGCAAACCAGCCGCGCCAGCTAAAGGCATCCGCGGCATAGACTTCAATAATGGCTTGTTTCTGTGTCGCCGGATCGGCTGCAATACCGGCTGATTCACGGCTGGCTATTCGCCAATCTTTTGTTGTACAGGCGCTTAGTGAAAACACCGAAACCAACAAAATACACATTGCTTTTAAGCTGTTATTCATCATAAATAGCTAGTTGAGTGTTTGCTCTGAGTTGAGCTCATGGCTGGAATATGGCAATGAAATATCGACACGTAATCCTGCTTTTGTATTGTTGATAGTCAATTTACCATTCAGGATATCAATGACGGCTTTGGTAATACTTAATCCCAAACCGAAATTACCTTTTTTCTTGTCATGTACAAAGCGGTTGGTCACATTGGGTAATAAGTCGGGATTGATGCCCCCTGCTTCATCGGTGATCTGCCAGGTGACAAAGTCTGGTTGCTCAGTCACCAGAATAGACACCGATTGTTCCGCTGAAGAAAATTGAATGGCATTTTTGATCACATTTCTAATCGCCACTGCTACCAACTCCTGTGGTAGCAACAAGTCCTGTTCACTATGGATAATTTTATGAATCTGGATCTGACTTTCTTGAATCATACCCTGCAATGGCATTAGCGCTTTTGCGGTAATCTCACTCGCCGAACTGCTGACAGTAATGGACGCCATTTGCTCGGCATCCAGTCTTGCCAGCATTAATAACTGATCCAGCAATTCCGTTAGCTGTTTGACGGCCAGGTTAGCTTGCTTGAGATTGTTATCAACGGTTTCACCTTGTTTGAGCATGGCTACTTGAAGCTGTGTAGTAATACCCGCCAGTGGTGTTCTCAGCTCATGAGCTGCATCTGTAGTAAAACGACGCTCACTCTCCAGCACCGCTTTGACTCTGGCGAGTAAGGCGTTAAAGCCGGCAATCACACCTTTAACTTCACTCGGCACATCCTCAATTTCTATTGGCGTTAAACTGTTACCCGTGTGTTTATCAAAGTGGTCCTGTAGCTGTGTCATCGGTTTAAAGACACGCTGGATAATAAAATACAGGGAGATAATTAAGGTCAGAACAGCCAGAATCCAGGGAATAAGTACCCCAATTAACACAATATTGAAGAGCTGACGACGTTTATCCAGCTTCTCAGCAGTAGTGACTGAAATACCATGTTCGGTCAGTTTGAATACACGCCAGATGGTGCCATTGTCACGAATAAAGCTGTAACCATCTTTCACAGAAGTCAGCACGTCTTGATTACCGTCTTCTGTGCTAATAATTAATTCACCATCGATGCGTGTGACATTACATACAATAACCTCAGTATTATCTTTATTTTGTTCAATCTGTTGTATGAGTTCATTAGTCAGTGACGATGATGGTTTTTCATTTTTCACATCGTATTGGTGCACTATGTGAGACAGCATTTTTGCTGATGCAGCCAGGCGGTCATCCAAAATCTCTTTCACATCACTTTTGATGGTGTGATACATAAACGGACCGATAGCCAGACATAAAATACCCGTGACCAGCAGTACTGAGATTAATAACTTATTTCTTAAGCTGCCTTTCATTATTTATCAACGGCCAAAAAGTAGCCTAAGCGACGTTCAGTACATATCAGATCGGTACCGAGTTTCTTACGCAGATTGTGTATATGCACGGCGACGGCATTACTTGCCACACCTTCAGCCCAGCCATAAAGTCTGTCCTGAAGTTGGTCTGTATTAACAACTTTACCAGGTTGGTGCATTAAGGCTTCCAGTACAATCAATTCACTTTTGGATAATTTCACCGGCAGACCGTTAGCTTTAACTTCGCCCTTAGTGGGGTTATAGCTGATATGGGCAAAGGTGATAACGTTGTCTGCCCGACCAGCGATGCGACGGGTGATGGATTGCAGCCGAGCTACCAACTCATCAAAGTCAAAAGGTTTAGTGAGGTAGTCATCGGCCCCGGCTGATAATCCAGTCACCCTGTCTGGTATGGCGTCACGTGCCGTGAGGATAAGGACTGGAATTAATATCTTATTCTGCCGCCAATTAGTAAGTAGTGTCATGCCATCGTAATCTGGCAATGATAGATCAAGAATCACCACATCGTAATCGACATGTTGAATGGCCTGATTGGCGGTATTAGCGTCTGTCACCCAATCTGTGCTGTGACCGAGCGTTTCCAGACCTTGTTTAATGCCATCACCGACAATGTCATTGTCTTCAACCAACAAAATATACATAGATGATTCCCAAGAATTACACACTTATTATGGTTAATAACATTAAGTGAACATTAAGATCAGCCTAATGTAGGGCTAACAATAGCCACTTAGACTTGATGAAAATTACACATCAAGGTGTATATATTCGCCTTTTGTTGCTGAAGCAAACAACCTGATTGAATTTATTTATATAGAGATGTTTATCATGCGAGCCATTCCTTTAACACTGCTTTCTGCTTTTTCCCTGATGCTGGTTGCCTGCTCTGAGCCAGAGAGTCAGGCACCACAACAGCAAGCCAAGCCTGCTGAAGTCGATGTTGCCATTCCGCTTCAACACAAACTGACCGATTGGGATGAGTTTACAGGTCGCTTTGAAGCCATTAGCAACGTCAATTTACGGGCCCGTGTCACTGGCTACCTTATCGAGAAAAAGTTTAAAGATGGTCAGCAAGTTAAAAAAGGTGATGTGTTGTACGTGATTGACCCGCGTCCTTTTCGTTATGAGTTAAGGCAAATTCAGGCTCAATATGAGCTCGCTAAAAAGGAATTGGATCGTGCCCATCTATTACGTGAGTCCAATGCAATTTCGCAAGAAGAAGTCGATAGACGTTTCCAGGAGCTTCAGATTACCGAAGCCTCATTAAACAATGCCAAGCTCCAGTTAGGCTTTACTGAAGTGACCTCTCCTATCGACGGTAAAATTAGTGATAGCTATGTTGATGTTGGCAATATGGTCGAAGAAAACCAGACCATTTTGACCCGTATCGTTAGCACCAATCCTATCCACTTCCGTTTCGAAGGTTCACAAGGCGATTTATTGAAATACATCCGTCTTGATCGTGCAGGCCAACGCCCAAGTAGTGATTCCAGCCCTAATCCTATCTATATCAAATTGATGGACGAAGATAAGTTCTACCACGAAGGCACTATGCACTTCGTCGACAATGTGGTCGATAGTGCCACAGGCACTATCCAGGCGACTGCGACGGTAAATAATGATGAAGGGATTATTTATCCCGGACTGTTTGGCCGTGCTCGCTTGCTGGGCCGTGCCAATTACGACGCCGTATTGGTACCTGAAAATGCTATCAATACGGATCAGGATAAAAAGTTTGTTTATCTCATTGATGAGAATAATGCCATCAAACGTCAGTATGTCACTGTCGGTAATTTACTTGAAAATGATCTGATTGTGGTCAGCACAGGTTTAACCGGTAATGAAAAAGTGGTGGTGAATGGCATTCAACGTATACAAGCCAGTGGGCAGGAAGTGACACCGAATGTGGTCGAGCTTGAGTGGAAACCTATCAATGTTTTAGGCAAGCAAGCTTCTGATGAAACAACGAACACGACAAACACTAATAAGGAATAAGCGACTGTGAATTTCCCAAAATTCTTTATTGATAGGCCTATTTTTGCTTCGGTACTCTCCATCATCGTTGTCATTATTGGCTACATGGCTTACCTGAGTTTACCGATTGAGCAATACCCACAAGTAGCACCACCAACCATACAAGTCTCCGCCACTTACCCTGGCGCAACAGCCGAAACCGTGGCGGAAACGGTAGCCACACCGATTGAGCAAGAAGTGAATGGTGTTGAGGGCATGCTTTATATGTACTCTCAATCATCTGCCGATGGCTCGATGACCCTGACAGTTACCTTTGAGCTGGGAACCGATCTGGATACCGCGCAAGTCTTAGTACAAAACCGGGTGGCGATTGCTGAAGCAAAATTACCACAGAGTGTCCGTGCTCTAGGTGTCACCACCAAGAAGAACTCGCCAGATCTGATGATCGTTATCAACCTGTCCTCTCCCGATGGAACCTACGATCAAAACTACCTCGCTAATTATGGTGTATTGAATATTCGTGACCGTATTCGTCGTATTGATGGTGTGGGTGAAGTACCGGTTTATGGCGCCTCAGATTACGCGATGCGTATCTGGTTAAAACCTGACTTACTTCAGTCGTATGATATTGCAGCAGGTGATGTGATATCGGCTATCCGCAGCCAAAACGTTCAGGTTGCCAGCGGTACCTTAAACCGTGCTCCACAACCCGATCAAAACTATTATGAATATATTATTCAGACACAAGGACGATTAACCACCCCAGAAGAGTTTGGTGAAGTTATTGTCAAAGCCAGTGATGATGGCCGTATCGTTCGGCTGCGTGATGTAGCTCGCATCGAATTAGCGGCACAGGAATACATCACAAAAGGTTATTTAGGTGGTAAACAAGCCGTAGCCTTGCCTATATTCCAACGCCCGGGCACCAATGCGATTGAAACAGCCAATCAGATCAAAGCTGAAATGGAAGATATCGCGGCCGATTTCCCGCCAGGTATGACCTATGAGTTTGCTTATAACCCGACTGACTTTATCGAACAATCGGTAGATGCGGTGAAAATGACGGTGTATGAAGCCGTATTTCTGGTGGTGATTGTCATTCTGGTTTTCTTGCAAACCTGGCGTGCAGCGATTATCCCTATTGTGGCTATCCCGGTATCGCTTATTGGTACCTTTGCAGTGATGTCAGCCATTGGTTTCTCGTTAAACAACCTGACGTTATTCGGCCTGGTCTTAGCCATCGGTATCGTGGTGGATGATGCCATTGTTATCGTCGAGAATATGGAACGAAACCTGCGAAATGGTCTTTCTCCCCGTGAGTCAGCACGTAAAACCATGGATGAGGTAGGCTCGGCATTAATTGCCATGGGGCTGGTATTAGTTGCGGTGTTCCTGCCTACCCTGTTCCTCGAAGGGATTTCAGGCGAATTTTATCAAGCCTTTGGTATCACCATCGCTGTGGCGACAATGATTTCTGTGGCGGTATCGTTAACCTTATCACCGGCTTTAGCCGCGATTTTGATGAAGTCTCATGACAAGAATAAGCCAGAAAAACCGGTTAAATGGTATCGCTCACCGGTTAAAGCGTTCTTTAATGGTTTCAACCGGGGGATGGAAGGTTTATCTGCTCGCTATGGTTGGTTTGTTGGTAAAACCATCCGTATGGGACTCATTATGTTAGTGATTTATGCGGGCTTGATGACCTTAACCGCATTTCAGTTTAACCGCGTACCTACTGGCTTTATTCCAACGCAGGATCAAGGCTCTTTGATTGTGGCCATTACACTGCCTGATGGCGCTTCCTTTAATGCCACGGATAAAGTGGTTCAGGCTGTTACTGATCAAATGTTGTCAGTGCCAGGTGTCAAAAACGCGGTTGGCTTTACGGGTTTTTCTGGTGCGACCAGAACCATACAATCGAATGCAGCCGTCATATTTACACCTTTAGAGCCGTTTGAAGATCGCATTGCTAAAGGGATTAAATATCAAACCATCCTCAGTGATATGCGGGCTGTTGCTGCTGGCTTCAAAGAAGCCAAAGTAGCGGTATTTGAGCGTCCTCCTGTACCCGGTATTGGTAGTGCGGGTGGCTTCAAAATGATGCTGCAGGACCGTGGTGGTCGTGGCTTAAAAGTTTTAGAGCAGGCCGCTACCGATATGGCAGCCGCCGCGAATAGTCCTGATAGTCCTGCCACCACAGCGGTGTATTCGTTCTTTAATACCAATAATCCTCAAATCTACCTGGATATTGATCGTAATAAAGCCGAACGTCTTAACGTGCCCGTCGCTGACGTATTTGAGGCTTTAGAAGTGTTTATTGGCTCTGTCTATGTTAATGATTTCAATTATTTAGGAAGAACATTTAGAGTAACAGCTCAGGCTGAAGCAGAAGATCGTTTAACGGTAGATGATGCGCTGAGAATCCGGGTCAGAAGCACCAATGGTGATATGGTGCCGTTAGGCTCTTTTGCCACAGTACGGGATACGTCTGGCCCTTCGCGTGTGCCACGCTATAACTTATATCCAGCAGCGGGTGTCATGGGCAGTAGTGCTGATGGCTTTAGTAGTGGTCAAACACTTGATGCGATGGAAGATTTAGCCGCCAAAATTCTGCCTGATGGCATTGGTTATGAGTGGACTGAAATAGCTTATCAGGAGAAAGCGACCGGTGACACAGCCGCCCTTGCTTTCCTGCTGGCCGTGGTATTTGTCTTCTTATTACTGGCAGCACAGTATGAAAGTTGGGCATTGCCGTTTTCTATCATCCTGATTGTGCCGATGTGTTTGTTATCCGCTATTACCGGTGTTTATCTGGCAAAAATGGATAACAATATTCTGACGCAAATAGGCTTGGTTGTTCTGGTTGGTTTAGCCTCAAAGAATGCTATTTTGATTGTCGAGTTTGCCAGAGAATTGGAACGTCAAGGCCGGTCTGTCTGGGATGCAGCTGTTGAAGCCGCCAGATTACGTCTGCGTCCAATCCTGATGACTTCATTTGCTTTCATTCTTGGGGTTGTGCCCATGGCCATTGCTCAAGGTGCAGGTGCTGAAATGCGACAAGCATTAGGTGTCGCTGTGTTTTCGGGCATGTTAGGGGTCACCTTCTTCGGCCTGATATTTACGCCGGTGTTTTATGTGATTTGTCGTCGGGTTGCACTTCACTTTAAGCCTGAGAAAACGACAGGAGAAACATCATGAAAAAATTGATGCTTTGTACATTAATTAGCCTGTCCATTAGCGGCTGTGCTCAATTTCGTGATTATCAGTCCCCCACCGCGGATAGTTCAGTTGAAAGCACCCAACTGAGCGATGACAGCTACCAATTTTCTACGGCACAGCAACCGATTGCTGACTGGTGGACTTCCTTTCAGGATCCCCAACTCAGTCAATTGGTTGAAGAGGCTTTATCACATAACCTTGATGTACGTATCGCACTGGCAAACTTGCAAGCGGCTCGGGCTTTATCAAGAGCGGTTGGCTCAGATAGATACCCGACTGTTAACGCAAACGCTGGCTACAGCCGGAATTTGTATTCTGAAGAAGCACAAAACTCAACAACGCGAGCAGCGGATATTTATGAGACCGGATTTGATGCCAATTGGGAATTAGATATTTTCGGTCGTGTCAGTTACGGCATTCAATCTCAGCTTGCTCAGGAACAAGCTATCGCTGCTGATTTACAACAAATGTATGTCAGTGTCGCTGCAGAAGTCGCCAGGCAGTACTTTGTATTGCGTGGTGCTCAATATCGGCTGGATATTGCTCAGCGCAATGCTGAGAACCAAAAAGAAACCTTTGAATTAACAGAAAAAATACTCAATGCTGGTGGCGCCAGCGCCCTGGATGTAAGTCGGGCCAGAACACAGTTAAGTCTGACTCGTTCAACTATTCCACCGCTGAGAGCGCAGATAGACTCAACTATCAACAGCCTGTCGGTTCTCACAGGGCAAGTGCCAGATGCTCTGCGTAGCAACTTGTCTCAGAGCAAAGCCTTGCCATCTTTACCACTCAGCGTGGCAGTCGGTGATGCTCAACAACTGCTAAACAGACGCCCGGATATTCGTTCAGCAGAGCGTTCACTGGCTGCCAGCGTGGCTGATTACAATCTGAGGGTGGCGGACTTATTTCCCAAGGTAAGTATTCTCGGCTCACTCGGTTTCATTTCGACAAACCTAAGTAGCTTTGGTACATCAGCCCTCGCGGGTTCAATTGGTCCATCAATCAGTTGGCAAGTCTTTGATCGCGATCGTCTCAAAGCATACGTCGACCAGGCTGATGCCCAAACTGATGCGGCCTTGGCACGATATGAAAAAACAGTGTTATCCGCGCTTGAAGAAATTCAATCCGCCATGAGTGACTTCTCAAATGAAGAACAACGACGTGCCGAACTGCAACAAGCGGCTGCTTCGGCGAAGCAATCTGCCACCATGGCCAGAAATCGTTTTGATAGTGGCTATGATAATTTTCTTGATGTATTGGATGCTGAGCGTACACTGCTCGAAGCTGAAGATACGCTGGCAAACAGCGAAATTACATCAGGTCTTAATTTAGTGGCTATTTACAAAGCGTTAGGTGGTGGCTGGCAGGTAAAAGCTCAGCAGCCCTAGTATATGTAGAACGTCGGAAACTCCGCCCTCTTCTTTTTATTTTATTTAAGTAATCTGAATGGATAGTTTCAGGCGCTGTATGGTTCTACTGCTTGCTTTGCAACACACTGCTGACAAATGCAGGCTTTACCTCTGTACTTAGCGGGCACACTATCTAACAGATTCTGGCTAAATACCCTGTCCGGCTGATGGCACCAACAATCAGCCGGATTGTCAGCCGCTGATATATTGCCACATGCATTAGGGCCACCACATAACGGGCATAAAAGAGAATCAGAGGCTTCAGCTGCCATCTGTCACTAATTTCAACCACTCATCACGTGGCATGGGTTTGTAGAAATAATATCCCTGTATCAAATCACAGGACTTGGCTCGTAAATAGTTAGCTTGAGACAGACTTTCAACTCCCTCAGCGACTACCGTTAATTTCATTGCCTTCGCCATATTAATCACGGTATCAACAATGGGGTATTGACCGTCTTCACTAGTGATTTGATCAATAAAGGATTTATCAATTTTTAACTCATCAAGATGTAATTGACTGATATAGCTAAGATTGGATTGTCCGGTACCAAAGTCATCAATAGCAATGCCAAAGCCTGCTGTTTTTAAGTCATGAATCACGGTAGTTAAGACTTTGATGTTTTCAGCCATTACGGATTCGGTAATTTCAAAAATAATTTGTTTGCATGGAACAGCATGGCGCTGACATATTGCGTTAAACGTATCGACCAGAGTTGGATCCGCAAGTTGGCGAATACTTAAATTGACGGATATTTTTTTATCAAAGTTGGGTTGGCTTTGTCGAATGGCATTGAGCATGTCACAGACCTGATCAAGCACAAAGTAACCGATATTTATAATAACACCGGTACTTTCAGCGACACCGATAAAGTCTAAGAGATTCAACGGCGATGGATTGGTGCTATGCCAGCGTAGTAATGCTTCGGCTGAATCTACTTCGTTTGCGGCGTTAACTTTAGGCTGAAATACAACACTCAATGTATCGTAATTTAGTCCGGACAACATGGACTGAGCCAGTTCTGCCACTTTTATCGTACGACTATAATTGGTGTTTTCTACAAATATTAACTCACCTGAGTTGCCTTTCAATTTACAGCTTTTAATTGCATCTTCAAGCATAGGCAGCATTGCACCACTTTTTAAAATATCAGTGCTGAAGAAAGACATCACGCCGCTGATTGAAAGTTTATGCTCAAGTTGTTGACTGACATTCTTTAACAACATTGAAAAGGCATGCTGGATAGCCTCTTTCGTCGCTGCATAATTGACTTTTTCTATAGGCTGGATGGATTTTATAATAAACAAGTCACCACCGACCCGGTATAGTCTCAATGGCAATTTTTCTAATAATTTCCTAAGCTCATTGGTAATATCCCTCAGCAGCTTATTACAGTGACTATGACCATAGACAGCATTGAGTTCGTTGAACCTGTCCACATCAAGCAAACAACCTACATAACACGCCTTATTGCTTTTTTTGCCATAAGTTTTGTCTAAGTCTACTTCGAGTGCCTCTCTCGAGTAGGCCCCGGTTAACGGATCATAAAGGGCCGCTTTCAATAAACGTGCTTGTGTTAATTTCTTTTCAAATCTATCGCGTATCACATAAAGAAAAAGATAGCCCATCTCATTTTTATGTAATGAAATACCTACTTCAACATCGATCACTTGACCATTGTGTTTTATCAAGTCCATATGTCTGAAAATGGGTGTGAAGTCTTTTTGATCCGTTAATTCATCCACCCTATTCTGATGTGTAAGCTGCTCTGCGGGAATAATAAGATTGATGTTTTTATCACTTAATTCTTTATAACCGAATAAGGATTTGCTGTAGTCATTTGCCAGCTTTATCTGTCCCTGTGTATCTGTAATGATGACGGCCTCAGTCAGCATACTTAACAGGTTCATAAATTGATTATTGAGTTGTTCTAATTGTGTCTGTGACTTGATTTTAACGGTATTGGTGATATGGGTTCGATTGATGAGGATAGAACAAATCTTCTTCTCCAGCAGCTGTCTATTGACTGGTTTACTGATGAAGTCCACGGCACCAATGGACAATGATTTGAGATGATTATCAAACTCACCATGGGCCGTGACGATAATCACATTAATATGTCTCAAGCGTTCATTGTTACTAATCTCCGTTAAAACATTGAAACCGTCTATATCAGGCAAGCCAATATCTAGGAGAATAATATCCGGGACAATATCTTTTGCTGTGGCTATTGCACTCTCGCCTGAGGTGGCAACATAAATATCTCCTAAATCCTTAAGAGTCGAGGATAATTCCACAATTATGATCGGATCATCATCAACGATTAAAATTTTTCTATCGGTGTCCATGTTGTACCTTTTTCTCGTTATATAACGAGCTCTTATCAACAGATTTAGTCAGGCTTTACTCACTCATATTTAGTCATTTTTCATTGATGCAAAAGTAGCAACTTTAAAATTATCTCTACCCGCATTTTTTACTTCGTATAACAAACTATCAGCTGTCTTAATAAATTCATTGATATCGTGATGAGTATCATTCTGCTTAATTACAACGCAACCGAAACTCATAGTTAGATTCAGTGATACATCGTTAAGAGTATAGGGATCTGTACAGATGGCCTTTCGCATTCTTTCCAGAATCAGTTTTATTTCTTTTTCATTTGCTTCACAGTAGAGTAAAAATTCTTCCCCTCCAAATCGAGCGACCGTTTCAAAAGGTCGGAGACTGTTTCGCAAACGTTTAGACACATCGACTAAGACCCGATCTCCCATCTCATGACCGTATGTATCATTAATTTTTTTAAAAAAATCAATATCAGAAATAATAAGACAATGGCTAAGCGGTACTTCAGTGCGTGCCAGTCGGGATAGATGGGTTTTACAGGCATCAATAGCAGCACGTCTATTCAACAATCCGGTCAGTTCATCAGTATGCGCCAGTGATAACAACTTTTTTTGCAGATTAATAATGCGAGCGCCGACGCGTAGACGAGAGATAAAAATGGCACCATGAATGGGTTTTTCGATAAAGTCATCCGCACCTACATCAAGTGCATTTTGCTCGTTCTCTCCCAGTGAATTTGAGGTGACCATGATGATATAAGGTGTAATAGTGAATTTAAGCTCTCTGATTTTTTGACAGAGTTCGAGCCCATTCATTTTGGGCATAATCCAGTCAACGACAATAATTTCTGGCGTTATTTCTTGGTTAGCAATTATCTCTAGTGCACTATATGGATCATTCGCTACAAGTAGATTCATATTCGCTTTTTCTACAAAACTGCCCGTGGTAAGACAGTCAATTTCATTATCATCCACGACTAATACTTGCATTTTTTTATCCATAAATATGGCTGTAGCGCTCAGTTTCTACTGCTATTACATCCTGATCAAGTCTTTGGCTTAATTTTTTGTTATTTGGTATACGATTGTTGATAAAAAATGTTTAATTGCTCAATTAAGCAAGACTGATGTCGATACCATAAAAAATATGGCAGCTATTAATAAGCGATATATAAGGGATATCAAAATGAGTAACAGAACTGCACCGTCTTCTCAGATAAATGAAACCATCTCAGATGACAGACGCTCCTTTATAAAAAAATCTGCATTACTCACTGGTTTGTCAGCCCTATCCACTAAGGCCCCTTTTGTTTTTGCCAAAACGACTCCTACCCTTCGAGTAATGGGAACACACGTCACACTGCAAGAAGAAATTCGCCAGAAAGCAATGGCCGATTTAGGTATCAATATTGTGTTTCAACCGGGCGGTGAAGCTGAGCTCATCCAAAAAGCAACCACGCAGCCCGGCTCCTTTGACATCTACGAACAATGGACAGACAGCATACGCCAACTCTGGCAGGCCTCAGCTATTCAACCCATCGACACTGAAAGATTGAATTACTGGAATGAAATCAATGCACTTGCTAAAACAGGAAAGGTTTCACCAGAGGCACAAATTGGTCTTGGTGATGCGCCACATAAAATTTTGAATGTGCAAGACGACGACAGTTTAGGAACAGATTTTACAGGCAAAATTAGTTTTTTACCCTATGTACATAACGTGGATTCATTTGGCTATAACACCAATAAAGTAAAAAAAGGTATTCCTTATGAAACGGAAAGCTGGTCCTGGTTACTGGATGAACAATATCAGGGAAAGGTTGCTGTTGTTAACTCGCCGACCATTGGTATCTTTGATTTAGCGCTTGCCGCTCAGAGCAAAGGATTGATTCAATTCAACGATATGAGTGACATGAGTCAAGATGAGCTCAATACCTTATTTTCTATACTGATCGATTATAAAAAGCGCCATCATTTTGCGGGTTTCTGGAACTCTGTTCCCCAGTCTATTGATTATATGAGTCAGGGAAGAGTATCTCTGGAAAGTATGTTTTCCCCAGCGGTTTCAGCTTTAAATGGTCAAGGTATTCCCGTCACCTACGCTGCCCCCAGAGAAGGTTATCGTGCCTGGCATGGGGTAATGTGTTTATCCAGCGAATGTCAGGGGCATGTAAAAGATGCCGCTTATGACTATATGAATTGGTGGCTGAGTGGTTGGGCTGGCGCTTTTATTGCCCGCCAGGGATATTACATATCGACCCCAGAACGCTCCAGACCGTTGTTAAGTGAAAATGAATGGGGCTACTGGTACGATGGTAAAGAAACTACCGCACCACTTAAAGGCACTGATGGTCGTATTTCAGTGCAAGCAGGTGATATGCGCACCGGTGGTTCTTACACCAAACGACTTAGTCATATCGCCATTTGGAATACGGTTATGCCAAACTATGATTATTCTTTACAAAAATGGTACGAGTTTTTGCTGGCATGAATAAATGGCATAAAGTCACTCTGATGAGTCAGCTATCGATACGTAAACGTGTCTTTATCGGGTTTGCCAGTCTTACACTGATTTCGTTGTTTATTGTTATTGTGAATTTATTTTCACTCACCAACGTCGAAAAATTATTTAGTGATTACACAAAGTCAATAGCTCAAACTCGTCTGATGTCTGAAGTGGAAGCAGATATCATTGAACTTAATCGAAAAATCCTGGTGTTTCGCATCACTGATAGTCAATCTTCGATAAAAGATATTCAACTACTTCTTACAAGTTTAAAAACAAGCATTCTTGCACTGTCAAAGTCACCCGAATCCAGTCAGGAAGCTGCAAAAATTTACCCTAAATTTCTAGCATCCCTGCAAAAACTATCTGAACAAACTGCTAAATTGAATGATGAACGAATGGTGTTGAAACAATTACATACACAGTTAGATCAGAGCTTTAATAAAGTGTATGAAATGTTAGACACCATGATAAAACGACATAAAAACACACCGGAAGTTGTTCCGCTGTATGAAATACACTCATCTATCGCTATGTCTCAAAATCAGATGATGCAGTATTTTCAGAATCGCGCTAACAGCCGCCGTTTGAACTTTATTGAGAAATTCAATCTCGTACGAACCGATATGGCGCTTTACGCTGACCTTAAAACGACGGTGGAAAAAGAGAAAAAGTTAATTAGCAACCTTCTTATACAACTCGACACAATTAAAAACACTTTCTTTCGAACCATTCAGGCGGATCGTAATTTTATTTTTCTGGTCAATGTTGTCATTGCCGGAGAAGCCTCAGAATTAAAAAACTTATCAGTCCAGTTAAAAGACTATTCCATTAATAAACAAATGGCACTGTATGAGAATACTAACCAGAACCTTAGACTTTATGAACTCATCGCTTTTATTGGATCTTTTTTATTAATGGTTATCGCTCTGCTGATTTCGGGCAGAGTCAGTCGTGCTATTACCGCTCCTATCTCTGCTATCAGTTCTACATTTGATGATATAAGCCATGGCCGCCAAACACCCGCTATTCCCGGAATAGATCGCCAGGATGAGATAGGGACACTCGCTCGCTCAGCTAACTTGTTTAAACAAAGTGCTGACGAGACTAAACGCTTACTGAAAGAAACAAAGGAATTAGCAGAAACATTGAGCTTGCGAGAGGTTGAACTAGAGTTATCAGCTAAACAGGCTAATTTAGCAGCTGATGCAAAAAGTGCCTTTCTGGCCAATATGAGTCATGAAATCAGAACCCCAATGAATGGTATTTTGGGCATGATTAATCTGCTCAACGATACAAAGTTAAGCGAAAATCAACAACAATTTGCTCAAAATATAAAATCTAGCGCAGAGTCTTTGATGAGAATTATCAATGACATTCTTGATTATTCTAAAATCGAATCTGGCAAGTTATCGATTGAACAAACCCCTTTTCGATTAGAAAAACTGATTTCCGATGTTGGTAAAGTGGTTGAACCGAATGCTCATACCAAAGGGCTTCAATTATTATGCCCTGCTAATGCCATTGAAAACGTCCAGATCATTGCTGATTCAATTCGTCTGCGTCAGGTATTACTCAACCTGCTGTCTAACGCAATCAAGTTTACTGAAAGTGGCTCGGTAGAGCTCACTGTCACCATAAAAGCGATAAATGAGGATGAACTCAGTATTTATTTCGCGGTGACAGATACGGGCATAGGTATTTCTGAATCTGAATTAACAAGCTTATTTGAACGCTTTAGTCAGGTCGATTCAGCATTAACCAGAAAAGCGGGCGGCACTGGACTTGGTCTCGCCATTAGTTCTGAACTCGTCAAAATGATGGGGGGGCAGCTTGAGGTTGACTCTACCGTTGGTAAAGGTACAACCTTCTATTTCACCATTGACGTAAAAATGGAACAGCGGCCTACAGCTCGAAAACTTTCCACCCCAGACACACTGTTTTTTGCTTATACCAATAATGACAAGATGGGTTTGTATCTACAAAGCTTATTTTCTAAATGGGGAAGTGAATTACAAGTCACATCAAACTTACTGGTGATTGAAACAAAAGTGCGAGAAGAAGACGCTGATTTGGTTTTATTAGTTGATAGCGTGATGCTTAATCAAATCAATGAGAGAAAATTCAAGCAGCTAAAAGCAAAAAATATCCGAATTGTCTTGCTGTCATCATTAGCAGATGATTTTAGTCGCTCAATATTAGCCGAATTGTCAGATGAGACAGTCATCAAACCGGTATCGGCTTCTGAACTGTTTAATGCAACCCGATTATTAACCGAACAACTTAATCAGCAAACTGAACAAGATGCGACTGTTCAGCAAATTGGTGACAGCCAATCGCAATTTTCTGCTGAGGTGCTATTGGTTGAAGATGATGACATTAATCAGATGGTAGCAAGTGGTATGCTGGCAAAATATGGCATTAATGTCGATATTGCAGAAAATGGCGAAGCAGCTCTGATGAGACTCAGAGACAAACAATATGACATGATATTTATGGATTGCATGATGCCGATTATGGATGGTTTTACTGCTACACAACACTTACGTGATGGTCATGCCGGTAATTTAAATCTATCTATTCCGGTGATCGCTCTAACCGCTGATGTGATGGAAGGTGTGAGAGAAAAGTGTCTTGCCGCCGGCATGTCTGACTATATAACGAAACCGATTATGCCTGATACCCTGTTAGATATACTCAAAAAATGGCTTTAACGCTGGAGTATCTTTTCCATTAATAAGCGTAACTGAACCGGTTTGATAGGTTTCTGTAGTCGTAAAAAGCCATGGTGTTTAATCTCATTAATCACCGCCTCACTGGTATCGCCGGTGATAATAATGGCGGATGTTTTTCCTATAATAGATTCAATATAGGAAACAAAGGCGCAACCGTTGTAATCACCAGGCATTCGGTAATCGACCAGCAGAAAATCGGGTTTTTCACCATCTTTAATGGCTTCAATCGCCGTTGCCGTCGATGTAAAAGCACGACAATCACATCCCCAGCTATTGAGTAACGCGGTCATCGCCTCAACAATACTGACCTCATTATCCACAATCATGACGTTAAGATTTTCTAGTTTGTTTTGACGTGATGATAATTTAGGTGTTGTTGAACCTTCAGCATTATTTTGTTCATTACTCAAAGGCAGACATAAAATAACTTCCGTACCTTTGTTAACCTGCGAATGTATCTGGATTGGGTGTTCAAGCAGGTTCATAATTCTCCGTACTATCGCCAGGCCCAGACCTAAGCCCTTTTGCCGATTTCTTTCTGGATTATGCAATTGAACAAACTCATCAAAAATATCATTAAGCGATGATTTAGGAATGCCAATGCCCGTGTCAGCAATATGTAACTGGATATGCGTTTTATCTTTTTCAGAAATGAATACTTCCACTCCTCCCTGCTTTGTATAACGTATGGCATTCACCAGAAGATTGGTGATGACCCGTTCCAGCAGCAGTGGGTCACTAAATACCGTGTAAGGCGTTTTCTCAATATTAAGACTGAGCTGGTATCTGCTTGCATCATGCTGAAACGGCGGCTCTATTTTTTCTAACAAGCTACTGATATCGAAGCTGACTCTATTGGCATGAACGATATCGGCATCTAAACGAGACATGTCCAATAATACGTCCAATAGCTCATTTAGCGATTGAAGGCCCTGTTGAATATTCCCTATATCTTGTTGTTGAGATGGTGATGTCAGTTTCTGGCTGAGAAGCTCTGTAAATAAATTAACCGCGTGTAAAGGCTGACGAAGATCATGACTGGCGGAAGCTAAAAAACGGGATTTATCACGATTGGCTTTATCAGCGACTTCTTTTTGTTCTTGTAAATCTTTAATAAGATCCAGATTCTCATATTGTAATTTCAATGACTGGATAATGACTTTGTAAAGGTTCAGACAAAAAGCAAATGTGGCGGCCAAATAAACAATAGCACCAAATCCCATCCAGTTATAAAAACGCTCATCCTGAAACAGCATAATCAAACTGAGGGGTAACATGACGGGTAATGCAAACGCGGCATAGGCTATGGGTCTGGCCGAGAGCGAAGCCAAGCTGCCTGCCAGCATGCAAACTAATGTCAAAATGACAAAGGCGATATTAGAAATTTGTGCTGCATCAAAGAATAAGATACCCGCACTCCCCCATACGCAACCAGACAGACATGCCAATAGCACTTGGACCTTACCGTAATGAAATATCGTTTCCGTATCTGCGTGGGTCGTATCTAAACTTTTATAATGCCACCACCTCACCATAATCAATAAATACAGCACACTAAACCAGCTAATAGCGCTGAGCGAATAGGCTGTATTTTGCATCACCAACGTCATGGGTATCGCGCCAAGTGCATTACCGATAAGGGTGGCGGGACAATTACGATGGGCAATCAGAATTTTTTCAATATCTATCTTTTGTTGATATCGCCCCAGATCAGTAGATGATTGTTGGTTAGTAAATCGAAACATTAATCCAAACCAAGTTGGTGAGCTTTTTTACCGGCTTCGCTACGGCTTTGTGTACCCAGTGCTTGAAAAATGGCACTAACGTGTGATTTCACGGTTGGCATGCTTATCGAGAGCTGTTCAGCAATCGCCTGATTTGAGAATCCCTGCCTCATCAGCCTTAACACTTCAAGCTGACGCTGGGTAAGATTGTGCTGACTCGCCCACTGTTCTGCTTTTGGTTTTAGCTTGTCCATGTCACTGTCTGGAAACACTTTCTGACCCAACATCACTTGCTCGATGGTCTGAAGAATGGTCTCTCCTGATGACGACTTAGGAATAAAACTCATAGCACCGAGGTTAAAGGCAGTATCAATATCTATCGGATCAGATGAAGCTGAAACAATAATAATTGGCACCAGAGATGATGAATCCGATAAAGACTGTAACAAGTGAAAGCCATCCATGATCGGCAAACGTAGATCAATTAAGGCCACGTCATATTGTCCCGAACTTAATTTATCAAAAGCCGCTTTGCCGTTATTGACAGTATCAATGATATCGATGTTATCAGCCTTGCTGAGTAAGGCTGATAAGCCATCTAAAAATAACTGATGGTCATCAACTAGTAATAGTTTCACGTCTGAGCCTGCCTTTTATTATTTTTATAGGTCATTATTCATAAAATTGAAAAATCAGCCTAGTTTAAATGAAAAAAAGCCGTCATTAACGACGGCTTTTTCCTCGCGTTTCACATTGACTTTAACGTTGGCTCATACGACGACGTATACCAATGAATCCCATCAGTGCTGGTACAAACAAGAAAATGGCTGCCGGTACGGGTACCGCACTGACACTTTCAGTAATCACCAGATTGGCAAAGGTATCACCGAAGATCACATCAAAATCAAAGCCACTCATCAGCGGCAGAATGATGTTATCAAAACTGCCGACTAAGCTGCTGAAGGTCATGAAATTAAAGATCCCGGCTTTAAGTTCTGAACCGATAAAGTCAAAACTCAACACACCGGCCAATGTCGCCACACCATTTACAGCAAATACATCCGCGCTATTACCGTCAAACTCGATATTCATTACACCAAATGTACCTTGGGTGTAATTGCCATTCACCGTCAGTTTACCGATAGAGTTACCTGGGGTCAGGCTGGCATAATCGCTATAGCTGGTGCCGTTCACTAACACATTGCTATTAATCACGCCGTGACCGTTCAAGTTACCGCCATTAATGTTGACGTTCTTTTGGGTCATGCTGCCATTTACTGTGGTGCTGCCAGCGGTTTGAATAAACTCACCACTGCCAGACACAATGTGGCCATCCGTCGTAATAAATTGACCAGAGTTGGTGATGATGCCGTTATTTTTCAATGTCCCTTGGTTGGATAAGACACCGGCATTCTCAATCGTTGCTTGGTTGTTGATCTCACCAAAGTTAGTGAAGTTACCGCTACTTTTATTGCTTATCTTTGAGGTATTCGATAGCGAACCAGTGGAGGCATTGGTCAGTTTTCCTTCATTGGAGAGGCTATTTTTATTATACAAAAGCCAGTGATTATTAAACTCACCGGTGTTAGTGATGACACCGTTATTCTCCATGGCCAGAGTATTGAACTCACCGGCATTAGCAAATGTGTTGTTGTTATAAAACTCCCCGGTATTATTAAAAAGCGCACCCGCGTTATTCGTTATGCGACCTGCATTGGTGAGTCTATTATCGCTAATGAATCGACCGCTATTATTGATTTGGCCGGATGAAGCCACATTGAGATCACCTGAGGCTGAGTTAGTCAGCTGACCGCTATTGCTCAATACCCCCTCAACGATGAACTCATCGTTATTATTGAGCACGCCGGTATTATTGAGCGTTGCACCTACTTTATTTTTTAATACAGAGGCATTAGTCAGTGTGCCCGCATTCTCAACGGTGCCACTATTTACAAACACGCCAGTATTGACAATATTGCCTCCAGCCAGGTTTTTCACATTAGCGAAGTTATTGAACGTACTGGTGTCATTATTATTTATCACGCCAGTATTGGTAATGGTGTTTTCATTATCCAGCAGCCAATAACTTGTCAGCGTGCCGGCATTGGCAATAGTCCCCGTATTTTGAAGGCCGAAAGAGTTAATTGCCCCTTCACTATTCAAGGTGCCATTGTTAAAAAACTCTTTCGTGTTATTGATTGTGCCGTTAATCGCATTATTGATGACACCATAATTTATCAGCCGAGCGTCATTTGACAGCATTCCCCGATTTATCATCGTGCCAGTGCTAGACAGTGTCATCTCAGCCGAACCAGTATTACTGATGTAATTGTAGTTAGTTAACTGGCCACTGCTTGAAAATGCACCCGTATTATTTATTTGTCGGTTATTAATCAAGGTGCCATTATTCGCTAAGGTACCTGAGTTATTCAGCGTGCCATCGTTCGTTAAAGTGCCCGAAGCACTGTTGGTGAATAAGGTTTCATTATCAAGCTGACTGTAATAGCTCATATTAAACTCACCTTCATTGGTGATGTTCGAGGGTGAATATTTTTGATTGAGCAATTTGCCCTTCAGGTTAAGGGTGCCATCAGATGTATTGATGAGGGTATTAACGTTAGTAAAGTCTGCATAGTCATCAATCAAAAACTGACTGTAATTATTTACTGTGCCGCCATTAACAAATTTACCCTGATCAATAAATTGGCTGTGATTATTGATATCGCCATAATTTGCCATAGTGGAATATAAAGTGGAGGTAAATGTGCTCTTATTGTTCAGCACACCACCATTGGCAAACACACCGCTGTTGAGGATTTGCCCGTTTTTGTTGTTATTTAGAGTGCCAGCATTAGCAAATTGACCACTATCTGAGTTAATCAAGCTACCCGCATTATTGAGTGTGCCGGTTTCGTTATTTCTGATAATGCCGTGATTGGTTAAAGTGCCACCGGTCTGATTGCTGAGTATGCCATTGTTATTCAAACTTGCTGTTGTATGGTTAACAAAACTGGCCATATTAGCGTTGTCGAATCTGCCAGTTTGCTGATTGTTGAACGTACCATGATTATTAACGATGCCATCACCTTGATTATTAAAGGTGAAAGCGTTGGTAAATTGTGCACCACTATTATTGTTGAGTACACCGTTGTTATTGAACGTGGCATCCTTCTCATTAGACATCGTGGCATTGTTGTTTATTGTGCCAGTATTCTCTAGCTTTCCCTTTTTATACTCATTACCAATGTAAGTATTGCCAGATCTATTTACGAAACTACCATCATTTGTAATCAAACCAGTATTCGTGAATTTATAAAATGTGGTAAATGAATGACTGGCGGTATTGTTTAGTTGACCTTTGTTAAGGAATTGACTCTCATTTTCTACACTAGAGTCATTTTGAAAAATACCTTCATTATTAAAAGATGAACCCAATCTATTATGAAGAAATCTATTATTCTGAAATATGCCTGAGGCTCTGTTTTCAACTCGGCCATAATTGTTATTAAAAAACAATCCCGTATTTTCGTATAGACCCGAGTTTGTAATCTTTCCGGTATTATTCATCGTAGGCAGCGATATACCGTTGTTTGTTACCACCCCATCTTGGCCAATGGAGATATTGCCTCTGTTACGATGCTCACCGGTCATTTCCCATCTACCATTGGTAGAGATATAACCGTCTCTAAAATTTTCAAGGGAATGAGACTTAAAGACGGAGTTACTGCCATTTTGGATAGACGCTTTATTCCAAATATTGCCTCTATAACTATCAAAGGTGGCATTATTCTCGATTAAGTGCTCATTGGTTATCGCACCCCGGTTATCGATTAGGCCATTATTAACTACAATGCCAGAAGTCATATTGGCAAATTCGTTACCACCACCCGATTTAAATAGCTGGCCACCTGCTGTAATAGTTATTTTACTCGCGTTTTTATATCCATCTAATCCGATATAACCATCGCTGACGGTGATTGGGGATGTGTTTGTACCATAGAGTCCTGTGACAGCATGCACAACTGACGGCGCCAGTAAAAATGAGCTGCACAGCAACGTAGTAGAGAGCGACAGAAACTGTCGTTGTTTATTTATCATCACTCGGATTCCTTGCGTTTGTGCAACCCAGCCACCTTGTTAAACAACAAGGCCTGTGGCTTTCCGTCCCTGATTCACACCAAGTTTGGCCGATTAAATAACACGCCGATCATAATGAAATGGGGTTGTAGCGACTATCAGCCAAAAGTATGATTTTGTGAGAAAAATAAATAAGCAATAAAAAAAGGGAGTCACTGACTCCCTTCTAAATATGGTGTGATAAGAGAAATTAACTTTCTTTCTTATCTTTGCAGGATGGGCGTTTATCACCCTTATGTTTTTTATGGGCCGCTGCAGCTTCTTCCTTGGTCACCTTGCCATCAGCATTAGTATCCATTTTTTCGAAGCGTTTTAATGCTGCCGCTGTGGCTTCCTCTTTTGTAATAACACCATCACCGTTGGTGTCGATATGAGCGAAATATCCTTTTTTATCATGTTTAGCCATATCGTCAGTTGATGCTGGTTCAGCGAATGTCACTGTGCTCATTGCCATCGCGGCTAATACTGAAAAAAGTGCTGTTTTCATCATTAATCCCTCTTGTATTGGTTGGGATTTTTAGATTACGCCGGTCAAAGTTAACAAATGGTTATCACAATAAAAAATCGGAATTATTTTTCGATAGCCGCTTTTATATAGTCGATGGCCTTTGTTATTTGTTGTTCATCTGAAAAACGTCCCAGACTGATGCGTAAGGATGATCCTGCTTCTTCATCCGTGAGACCAATCGCTTTTAATACATGTGAAAGCAAGACCATTTCACTGTTACAGGCAGAGCCTGTAGAGGCACAGACATTCGGCTGGAGTTTTTCTAATAGTTTATTCGCATCGCAACCAATGAATTGCACATTAATATTGCCGGGATGACACTGAGTTTGTGTGCCATTCAATTTAAATGGAATATGCGTCGCTTGCAGTTGCTGTAGAAACAAACGTTTCAAATGCGTTAATTGTTCACGGTGAGTTTTTGCTTCTTGTTTTGTGATACGCATCGCTTCAGCAAAACCAACACAGAGAGGCGTGGCCAGGGTGCCTGAACGCATACCAAACTGTTGCCCTCCTCCCTGAATAAATGGCGGTAATTCTGCCTGCAGATCATTTTTGATAAATATCGCGCCAATACCTTTTGGGCCATACACTTTATGTGCAGACAAACTCAGCATATCGACATTCCAGTCTTTCACGTCAATATCCATCGCTTCCGGGGCTTGAGCCGCATCACAATGAAACAGCGCACCTGCCGCGTGTGCCATTTCAGCAAAGGTTTTGACATCCTGAATGGTGCCAATTTCATTATTGACCGCCATAATGCAGACCAGCAATGTCTGATCAGACAATAATGATTGATAAGCGTCTACATTAATCAGCCCGGTATTATCGACTGGAATTTCTTTGACTTTGTAACCTAGTTTTGCGGCATAAAAATAGGCGGCATTTTTAATACATTTGTGTTCAATTTCACTGATAAGAATGTCACGACGTTCAGTAGTATTGCCAAATATCACACTGGCAATCGCCTGATTGTTCGACTCCGTCGCACCCGAAGTAAAAATAACCTCTTCACTTGAGGCATTAATGCACTTTTCAATGGTGCTACGCGCAGTCTCAACCGCTGCCGCAGATTGCTGACCAAGCACATGGGCCGTGGAATGTGGATTAGCAAAAATCTCATTATTGTACGGTGCCATCGCGCTAACAACGCGAGGTTCTATCGGCGTGGTCGCCTGATAGTCTAGGTAAATTGAACTACCGATTTGCATTGACTGCTCCAAACAAGATCAAACTTACTGTTTGAGGTAAGTTATGACTAGAACATAAGCATGCTATTTATGCTGCCTAGTACATTATCAGAATAAGAATGTGATTAATTATAGGTGTTAAATCCCGAATATAAATACTGAATGTTAAAAATGTTCTGGAATCATTCCATATACTCAGTCATAACACCTATATAGATTTAGAGCTGACAAAATAGTTATTCATCATATTTAATGACGACTATTTATCAATTCTCCAGCCTTTACCAAGCGATTTATAAATACTGATTAACTTTACTGCAGACTGTGTTTCGCTGACGGCAAGCGAATCTTCCGAATTGAGTCGTGTTCGTTGACTGTCCAATACCGGTAAGAAGTCAGTATCCCCTAGCTCAAAACGCTGTGTGGCAATT
Source organism: Methylophaga thalassica MP (assembly GCF_000214595.1). Taxonomy (GTDB): domain Bacteria; phylum Pseudomonadota; class Gammaproteobacteria; order Nitrosococcales; family Methylophagaceae; genus Methylophaga; species Methylophaga thalassica. The sequence goes on from NZ_AFIG01000001.1 coordinate 1,238,921, forward strand.
GACTCGGCCTGCGTTGAGGTCCGTGCGGCATCTTGAAGGCGTTCGCGACGCTGTTCTTCACGGGCAAAATCACTGATGGCGGTTTTTGTTTCTTCAAGTGCCTTCAGCACTATCAACTGGTAATTAGCCAATGCTGCCTGACTCTTGGCATCATTTTGTTTGATGCGTGCTTGAATTCGACCAGTATCAAAAACACCCCAACTTAAACTGGGACCAATGGCACTGGCAATGGCGGAACTGCTACCGAAGGTAGATAAATTCGTCGCGATAAACCCCAGTGAACCGACAATATTTACCGCTGGAAACTGATCCGCTACCGCCAAATTATAGTTTGCTGTGGCGGCTGTCAGTCGCTTCTCAGCAGCTATAATATCGGGGCGTTCTCGAAGCAATTCAGCGGCATTTCCTATATTAACAGCCATCGGCAAACTGGGGATCGGCTTGCTCTTAGCGAGTTGCTCGCTTAGGCGCTCAGGATTCTGTCCTGTTAATACCGATAAACGATTAATGGCTGCTGTTGCTGTTGCTTCACGCAATGGAATTTCTGCCAGTGTCAACGATAGCTGTGTTTCAGCTTGTGCAATGTCCAGGCGACTTGCTATACCACCCCGTGTCAGATTTTTTGTCAGCTCAAGCGTATCTTGTTGCACATCAGCATTTCGTTCAGCGATGTTGACTCTGTATTGTGCTCCACGTAATTCAATATAGGTTTTTGCCACTTCGGCCGCTATCGACACTTGCAGACTTTTTAGCTCCTCTTGCAACGCATCACTTTCGGCATCACTGGCTTTAATCCTGTTACTCACACGGTCAAATAGATCCAGTTCCCAACTGGCATCAAAGCCAAGACTATAACTATTGTTACTACGTTTTCCAGAAGACGGCGTAGCCGTCTCTTGACTACGCCTTTCACGAGTGTAATCGGCATTCAGATCAGCAGAAGGCAACCTGTCATAGCCCACTTCTGTGGCTATCGCTCGTGCTGCCATTAAATTAGCGTAGCCAATCTTGATATCTAAATTATTTTGTAGCGCTTGCTCAACCAACTCACTTAAAAGTGGATCATCGAAATGTTGCCACCACCTGACGATAGGTTTTGCATTCGACAGACGATCATTTCCGTCAGTAATCGATAGCAGATCATTGGCGGCTAAATCTGCTGATACTTGCGGTTTATCATTTTCCCGGAAACTTGCTGAGCATGCTGTCATGCTGATAATTAACAGCATGGTGCTTATATTTTTTAGCATTTTATTTCCCCCCTATTCCTGAGCCACAGACGCAGTTTCGGCCTGTGTCTTTTTGCTCAATTTATCGGCTAATTGACGCATTACCACATAAAACACGGGGGTAAAGATCAGACTGAAAATAGTGACACCGAGCATGCCAAAAAAGACCGATGTTCCTAGTGCATTTCTCAGTTCAGCACCGGCACCGGTAGCCGTCATTAGTGGAACAACGCCTAAAATAAATGCAAATGAGGTCATCAAAATAGGACGTAATCGTTGTTTCGCCGCCATCACCGCCGCTTCTATCGCCGTATTGCCCTCTAGTTCGTGTTGTCGTGAAAACTCAACAATCAGGATGGCATTTTTGGCTGCCAAACCTATCAACACCACTAAGCCAATCTGCGAGAAGATATTGGCATCCATGCCAACCAGCATCAGCCCGCCTAGAGCCGATAGAAGTGTCATTGGCACAATCAACATGACGGCAATGGGTAAAGACCAGCTTTCATACTGTGAAGCCAGGACCAAAAAGGCAAAGATGGCACCCAACACAAACAACATGACGCCGCCCTTAGCAATTTGCTGTTGATATGATAGATCTGTCCATTCAATGCCAAAGCCTGAAGGCAAGGTATCATCCGCAATTTTCTGCACCAGTTTTAAGCTGTCAGCTGAACTGATACCCGGTTTTGCCGCACCTATAATTTCCGCGGTGTTAAACAAGTTATAACGCGGTACACGGTCGGGGGCTGTTTGTGGGCGAACAGTCCCCAATGTGCCAAGCGATACCATCTGACCATCCGCTGAACGTGTTTTAAGATTAGCAATTTGTTCAGGATCTAATCGATAGCGACTGTCCGCTTGTGCCCTAACTTGAAATGTTCTCCCCATCAGGTTGAAATCATTGACATAAACACTGCCAAGATAAACTTCCAATGTTTCAAAGACATTAGATATAGGCACATTCAGCATCTCCGCCTGATCTCTATCTAGGTCAAAGAAAAATTCAGGTGCACCAGCACTGTATGGTGAAAAACCGAATAACATATCAGGGCTGGAATTAATCGCTTTTAACAGGGCTTTATTCGCATTATTCAGCGCTTCGCTGCCTTGGTCTTCATAATCTTGTAGACGCAATGAGAAACCACCACTTGAACCAATACCTCTTACGGTCGGAGGTGGAATCACCGTAATTTGAGCATCAACAATTTTGTTAAGACGAGCCTGAAGATCCGTCATAATGCTATTCAGATCACGACCTGATTTAAGCCGCTCCTCATAAGGATAAAACTGTGCAAAGACGGTTGATGATGAGCTTTTATTGGTGCCCGTAGGCCCATCAAAACCGGCGAAGGTATGAGCATATTGTATGCCCGGCACCTTAACAGCTTCTTCAGCTACCCGCAGTGTGACTTCAGTAGTACGCGACAGGGATGAACCCGGTGGCAACTGCACTGGTACGATTAAATACCCTTGATCGGAAGCAGGTACAAAACCTTTGGGAATGATGGCCGCCACATAAAAAGCCGCCACAATTAATCCGGCATAAACCAGCATCACCCACGGACGAAGAGAAATCAGCTTATTGGCCAATGTGGCATAGCTTTCCGACATCCGATCAAAGCCAGAATTAAAGCCATGTATCGCTCTAGATAATAAACCTGATTTTGTTGGTTTTTTATCTGGGTTAGTCGCTAATAAGATGCCCGATAAAGCGGGTGTTAATGTCAGTGAATTAAATAATGAAATAAGCGTTGCCACCGCTACAGCAACACCGAACTGTCGATAAAATTGACCGGAGAAACCTTCAATAAGCATGGTAGGTATAAAGACGGATACCAGTACCAGTGAAGTGGCAATCAAGGCTAGAGACACCTCTTTCATGGTGACTCTTGAAGCCTGTTTAGCCGACATACCCTCATGGATACGTCTTTCGACGTTTTCCACCACAATGATGGCATCGTCGACCACGATCCCCACAGCCAGAACGATACCAAACAACGTTAATAGATTAATTGAGTAACCTAATACCGTCAGCGCCAAAAAGGTGCCCACTAAAGAGACTGGAATAGCAACAACGGGAATAATGGTCGCCCGTGGTTTTTGTAAAAACACTAACACCACCAACACAACCAAGATTAAGGCTTCGTAAATGGTATGGACTAAGTTATCAATTGCTTTAACCACAAAGAAATCCGTTGGGTTATAGGTGATGATATATTCCATGCCACTGGGGAAATCTTTTGAAAGATCCGCCATCATGGCTTTGACTTTCTCTGAGGTTTCAATAGCGTTGGTACCCGGTTGTTGTGTCAGCAACATCACCACAATCGGATCGCCATTTAGGAAGGCATTTGTGGTGTATTCCTGAGCGCCAATTTCAATTCTGGCAACATCGTTCAGCTTGACGATTCGAGCATCATCGCCGCGTTTAATGATGATATTTTCAAACTGAGAAATTTCTTCTAAACGTCCTTGTAATGTAATAATCGGCTGAAAAGCACGATCAGTATCAACGGGCGGTTGAGCAAGCTGACCACCTGCTACTTGAATGTTTTGCTCACGAATTGCATCAACAACCTCACCTGCTGTCAGGTTCAGATTTGACATGCGGTCTGGATCGAGCCAGATACGCATGGTGTAGTCGCGTTGACCCAACATATTAATTGAGCCTACGCCAGGCAAACGGATCAGTCGGTCACGAATATTTTGAAGTGTGTAATTAGACAAAAATAATTGGTCACGGCTCTGATCGGGTGAACGCATGTGGACGGCCATAAGAAAATCAGGCGAATTCTTACGTACAGATATCCCTGTTCTGCGTACTTCTTCAGGTAAACGCGGCTCTGCTAAGGCAACCCGGTTTTGCACCAATACTTGCGCCATATCAATGTCGGTACCAATTTCGAAAGTGACGGTCAGATTCATCCGTCCATCATTTGTTGCTTGTGAATACATGTAGAGCATACCGTCTACGCCATTGACCTCTTGTTCAATAGGTGTGGAGACGGTTTTAGCAATCGTTTCAGCACTAGCTCCCGGATAAGTAGCGGTAACAGTAACTGTGGGTGGCACCACTTCCGGAAATAGCGAGATCGGTAAACGCAGCATCGCTACGATACCCATAATTAAAATGGCGACGGACAAAGACACCGCAAAGATGGGCCTATCAACAAAAAAGGCGCCAAAGCTTTTATTGTCGTTATTTTGTTCTGACATAGAGGGATTCTCTTGAAAAGTCGTTTATTAAGGGTTCAGAGCAAGCTCAGATTGAATAGCAACTTTGCTGCCTACTGCGACGTGATGAAGACCACCACTAATGACTCGCTCATCGCCATTTAGCCCTTTCCGGATAACACGTAATCCATTCGCGATTGGGCCAACTTCTACGTGTCTACTTTCGACAATATCTTCATCATTGACGACATAGACGACATAATCTGTTTGCTCTAACACCAGGGCTTTTTCAGGAATAAGGATTGTTTGTGGATTTTGCTGCTTAGCCAGTTCAACTCGCGCAAACAAGCCAGGTGTGAACTTGCCTTGATTATTATCAACGACGGCACGTAATCGAATTGAGCCTGTTTGTTGGTCGATACTATTGGAAACAAAATTGATTTTGGCATCATATTTTGTGTCCGTATCGCCTTGAATGGATAACCTGACTGACGATGAATGAACGTCATTCAAGCTCTTTGTTTCGTTATTTTTCAGGTTTAGGTAGGTATTCTGGTCAACATCAAAGATCACATAGATTGGATCAAGTGACACGATATTGGTCAAAGGGCTGGCATTTTCATCATCACCTCGAATCAAGTTACCAACATCGACATTATGTTGGTCAATTTTGCCAGTGATTGGGGCGGTAATTTGCGTGAAATCTAAATCCAGCTCAGCTCTGGCTAGGCGTGATTTGGCAGCAGATAATTGTGCTTCTGCCTGTTTTACCCTGGCTTTATCTTCGTCCACACGTTGTTTAGAAACTGCATGTGTTTTGTAAAGTTCAATAGAGCGCGTGGAATCCGTTTTAGCCAAGGCTAGTGTAGCTTCCCGTTCTTCAACGGTGGCTTTTGCAATGGATACTTCGGCTTTAAATGGACGAGGATCAATAGAAAATAACAAATCCCCCTTGTTGACGATATCACCATCTTTGAAGTGGATTTTTTCTAAATAGCAGAAACACGTGAACGAATATCCACATTGTTTACAGCGACAAATCGCCCTGCATACTGTTGCCATTCAGTAATATTTTCAATGGCAGGATGGCTGACGATTACGGCTGGAAACTGCTGATTTTGTGTGACTTCTTGTTGTTTATCGGCATAGGCAAAGTGATAGGCACTGAATGAACCAAGGCCAATCAAAGCTACCGCTATGCCGATAGAAATAGTATTTCGTTTCATCCTCATCCCTACTCTTTAATAATTGAATCTGTATATGTAATGGTCATCTGTTCTACAAAGTAATTGACTGGTTGGTTTGTAAATTAATTTGAGTTGACCGGTTGGTTTGTTTAAATAACTAAATAAAACCGCAATTAAGCGGTCAATGGATATGGCTATTTGTAACAGTTCGCCAGTGAATTAGTGCATGTCTTTAACATTCAAAATACGAAATACACCGTTTTTTAGATCACGTTTTAATGGTTCAAGCGAGTTATGTATTCTCGCCAGGATAACTTGTCCCGTTATATAACAATAAAGCTCAGCAGCTAAGCATTCTATATCAGTAGATTTTGGCAACTGACCTTGCGCTACCATATCGCGAATAGCTGATGCGTAGTAATCTTCATAGCGCTTCAAGATACTATCTACTTTTTCGCGTATATCTTGATCCTGCCCTGCCATTTCACTACCCAAGGTGGCGTAAGGGCAACCGCAAACCTGTTGATAGGTTATTGAGATGTCGGACTGTTTTTCAATAATGTGTTCAACGAGTTCTTCAAAACGTTTTATCGGTGGTACTGACTGCGAGAAAATTCTTTCGTAGTCTTGTTTCGAGTTCTCGAAATGATCTTCCATTGACGCCAAAGCTAAGTCAGCTTTCGACTTAAAATAGTGATAAAAGCTGCCTTTTTTTACCTCTGCTGCTTTGCAGATATCATCCACACTGACCGAACCATAACTATTTTTCCATATGAGTTCTGATGCTGTGCTGATTAATTTTTGCTTTGTATCTGTAGCTGGACGTCCCATACAACACCGTTGTTAAATTACGTTTGCATTAAAACAATAGTTGACTGATTAGTCAACTATTGTTGTTTTATATTTTTTAGGAAACTAGCTTCACTTCAATACTATGTACAGCACTGCTTTGGCCAATGTCGGTCTTTGCCCCGTCGTTGAGGATATTAATATTGGCACCTGTTTTTTCTAACGACGGCCAGCGTCCTTTTGGTAATAACGCTACTCCTCGCGGTATCCGGTCACTCGCAACAACGATAACCTCAAGCTCACCATAGTGATTCTTCAGTGTGATTTTTTGCCCTGAAACGAGTTGTCTATCTGCGAGTTCTTGCGGGTGAATGCTGACACTGGCTTTACCTATTTTCATTGCAATTTTGTCGTCATTGCCATAACTGAAATTCATCAGAAAAGGATCAGCCGGCGATAAAAGGCGTAAATAATGCGTTTTTGGTGGTTGATCAGCGATGGCTACAGGGCTTTTGTTTAAACCAGCTGCCAGCCAGTTATCTGATGCGACGTCAATTTTGCCACTGGCTGTTGGAAAAACACCATCAGAATAATGAATAAGTGGCTGTTCAGACCAAGGCATACTGCCTTCCTTTCTTAGCTCATCGAAACTGATAGGCATGTTAAGTTGTTTAAAGATTTGCTCAATCAAACTTTGGTCTGACTCAAATAGCTCCTCATCGGTAAATCCCATCGCCGCAGCTAATCGACGAAATATTTCCTGATTAGGCAGACTCTCAGCTATAGGTTCGATAACTTTGTTTACGGCCGATACGTCATAGTGAAAGTAAGGTAATAAGACATCATCAAACTCAAGAAATGAGGATGCTGGCAAGATATAGTCAGCAAAGGCAGTCGTGTCGGTATGGAACAGATCAATGGCAACATGAAATAAATCATCACGGCTTAGTGCCTGATGTAACGCCTTTTGCTGAGGATTAGAGGCAGCAATATTATTATTCCAGGAAAACAAAGCCTTGCTCTTGTCTGAATTAGCTAATCTCTCTGCGAGATCCATATGGCTAATCGCTTGTGTAGCCGAAGAGTTCAATGCCGCATCACTGAGCCAATCAAGGTTAATTTGACGAGCCTCAGCCCCGTTAATATACAAAAATCCGCTACCGGGTTTGCCAATATTACCGGTACCGGCAATCAATAAACTGGCAGAACGCATGATATTACCTGCGTGTGTCTGCCGCTGTAATGCTTGTCCCAACCACAACATTGATCGTCCCAAGCCAAACCACTCTGCAGCTGTTTCGATATCAGTTACTGCCAAACCGGTAATAGCTGCAGCGACTTCAGGCGTGGTTTTGTCAATTTCATCGATGATTTGATCCCAACCTAGCACCGAATTGGTAATAAATGTCTGGTCCAAATCGTCGTTGCGTGCAAGAACATGCAGTAAGGCAAAAGCGAGCACGGCATCTGTTCCTGGCCTGAGTTGCAGATGTAAATCGGCGAAATCAGCCGTCTCATGGCGAATAGGATCTATGACGATGACTTTGGCATGCTGCTTGACATCAGGTAGCCAGCGTTTATGCACATGCGGCGCACTGGCAGAAGGATTGGCTCCCCAGATGATAAGACAATCCGTATCCTTTGCTGTGCGCGGGTCAAAACCATTCATTGACTGACCAAACATTAAGCTTAACGTCTCATGTCCGGCCTTATTACAGACCGTGTCCGGATCAACTTCTGTTGCACCGATACGGTTAAAAAATCGTAAAGGAAAATTACCGGCAATAAGAGAGCAAATTCCAGTGTAATGAGTATGTAAAATTGATTGGCCACCGTACTCTTCGATAATAGAGTGAAGCCGCTGCGAAATGTCAGTTAAGGCCTCATCCCAACTCACCTCTTGGTATGAGTGAGTGCCTTTAGCTCCCGTGCGTCGTAATGGATGGCTTAAACGTTTTTTAGGGTCAATCCAGACACCGTTATAGACAAAGGCACATTTAGCACAAAGTGCCCCGTGCGTCATTTCATGATCGCTATCGCCTAAAACTCGGTTAATTTTGCCGTCAATAACAATGGCTGAAATACCGCAGCTGTCATAACAGTCTCGTGGGCAGGAGGTCTTGATGGTAGTTTGTTCAGAACGACGCATTTTGTATTTCTCCGATTACCTGATTCAGTAATTAAAGACGTCGTTGTCTGCTTGGTTTAGATAGATATTACAGTAGAAAATGAATCGTTTGTTATCGCACAAAAAAAAACTGTTACCGATGAGGAGTGAAATCGGTAACAGTTAGAACATTCATCATTAGCAATTTATTTTTTTGTTATTTCTTGGTGCTTATTGATATCTGTGTGATTCCTTGTTTGCTCTTGGCTATCAATAAGACTCGTACTGGTGACACTATCTAGTTTTTTTGACTCAAAGCCTTTGTTATCGGCAACGGCAACTGAGGCTGAGCTGGCTATACTTAGGGCACTGATAGAGAGAAAGGTATTTAATCTGTTCATAGGATGACTCCTTAAATTGACTGAGCTAACGCTTAGCTACAGTTCTGTTATAAACCTACGAAACTGAATTCTTGCTGAACGAGATTAAGGCAGGCTTAAGTAATTAAGCCATAAAACAAAATTGTGTTAACCACTTCAAATTATTGTGCAAATAACAGATACGGTGAAATACCGGTCCAACGTTTGAAAGCCCGGCGAAAATTATTCATATCATTAAAGCAGAGATATTCTGCAATTTGCTGACTATTCATTTTTTTGACTTCATACAGATAAATCGCTGTATGTTTTCTGACTAGATCAATTTGTTGCTGAAAGCTGGTGTGGTGTTTTTTTAATTTACGCTTCATTGAAGCCGGACTGATTCCAAAGGCAAATGACACCTTATCCAGATTGAGCGGTTCATTGATATGTAATTGAATATAGTCATAGAGCTGGTCAAGAAAACTGTACTGACTATATTCCTCTGCTAACTGCCTGTTACTCTCTTTTAGCGCACCGTGTATGCCGAGTTTAAAGGCGTTAGGCCACGGCTTATCCAAGAACTGTTTCGGTAACCGTAAGCGATTCATCTGCTGATTAAAGCTGAGGTTTTGTCCAAAATTCACCCAGTATTGCTCAATATAATTTGGCTCAGCATAAGTGAACTCATACTGCCAGGGCATTTTTTCTCCAGCTAACCAAGCCACCATAGAGACAAACGCAGTGATATGGGATTCGATAATAAAGGTCTCTTGTTCATGACTTCCTGTACTGTCCAGCCAGAATAAAAATATCTCTTCATCATTTTCATAATGACGAGGGGTATATAAGGGCGACAAAATTGAATGGTAGTCACAAAGAATTTCAATGGCTTGACGCAAGTTAGTCACTTGTTGCAAAGCCTGGCTTACCGCGCCATAAAAACCAGGCAATAAGCGCTGACCCAATAAAAAACTGATATCGTCAGCATCAATTAATTTTTGACAATTTTTTATTAATGTCAGGTATTGATCTGGACTGATACGCTTTTCTGCCAGTGCAAAGTCGTCTAACTGCAATCGCGCGCCCTTTAATAATTGATATGCCGAAATATCACGCGATAATGCCAACTCTGCTAATAATGCAGGTTGATACTGGCTAGCGATGCAGGGCGTATCAATTTCATACCCTGTTGTTTTAACCAGTTTTGTCATGAGTTAACTAGCCGCGACCACACGTTGCTTATCTTGGCTTAGTTGTAAATTTAAGCGTTTAATCAGCGAGTCAGAGTCATCTGTTTTTGCCATGGTGATAGCACAAGTGGCGCTTAGGTAAACACGTTGATGATGCGCTTTAGTTCGATAAGCAAAACTGGCTACTGCATTTTGAAGATCCAGACTGAGCTGCTTTGCATCTGCTTCATTGGTATTGTGAAGCAAGACAATAAAACGATCTCCCGCCAGGCGGCAGATTAAATCTTCATCACGAAGGTTCAGTAATAACAATTGGCAGACCAGCTGCAATATATGGTCACCCTCTTCCACCCCGTACAAACGATTAATCACATTAAAGTCATCCAAATCAATCGCTATCAGGGCTAAAGGTTGCTGCTGTTTTTTACTTTCATTGAGAGAGAGTTTGAGCTGCTTTTTGAGATATGCCGCACCACCAATAGGGATAAGCTTGTCAAATAAACGATGCTCACGGAAATAACGTTCACGTTTTACCATTTGGGCACTGATGGCAATTTCTTCCTGATGCCAGTGATAAATGCCAAAGCTTAACAGCACTAAAGCAAGTGGAATCGGCATACTCTCCAACCAGTTATGCCAGATTAATGTCGAAGGCATATGGATAAATTCATCCATGAAATCCATGCTCCACGAAAAGGCGATAGCACATAAACCCAGAGCTAATAGTTGTGTCACCCTTCCCGCCGGTCGGCTACGAAGCAATAACGCCAGCCAAAATAAGGCCAGAATCACCATTCCACCTTCAGACATGATATCAAGCCAATTTATCTCTGATATGGTCTTAACTTCCCCCCATGTTCGCATGATAACGAAACCAGTAATGAAGGCCAGCGCCAGTCCGTAAAAATAGGATGTGTGTAAAAAAGGTCTTTTTTTCATTGGTTTAACCGAACTCTGACTGCAGTAATTAACTGAATGTCGGCGACACTACGCGAAAAAAATGACAGACTTATGACAAAGTTAGCAGTCAAATCAGCTCACAAAAATTGTCTTATTTTTTCATTTTTTTACATTACCCGTTGCACAAAATACTATTTACATCATTGTTTTTATTTAACTTATTTGTTTACAAGCTTGCAGTATTGAGCATCAGTTTATTTTGCAAATCATAAGTCATATCAGCTCAATATCAAGCAAACGCAAACCATAAGTTATTGATTTTAAATATTTTAAATTTTCACTGTCATCTAACTGTCATTTAGCCTTCATACACTTGCCGCCATCAAACCACTATGACGACAAGGGTAGTTATGAAAACAATAGACAAAACCATTGAACGACCGAGCTTTAAACTCAGCCTGATTGCACTCGGAATTGCCAGCTTTATCAGCAGTGCTCATGCAGAAGAGGATATTAATCTGGAAACAGTCCGTGTCGTAGGGCAAGCAGTACAGATTGACGAAGCGCTCAAAGAGCAACGTAACTCAAACAGCATTGAGAGTGTTGTACATGCTGACGGTATCGGCCAGTTACCCGATGACAATGCAGCAGAAGCATTAGAGCGTCTGCCTGGCGTATCGGTAGAGAATGATCAGGGCGAAGGTCGGTTTGTCACGGTACGCGGACTGGCACCTGAACTTAATGCTGTCAATATTAATGGCACCAATGTCCCTTCGCCAGAAAGTGGCACACGTGCGGTGGCATTGGATGTATTACCAAGTGAGTTAGTGCAGTCATTATCGGTCGTTAAAACACTGACCCCCGATATGGACGCCAACTCATTGGGTGGCACCATCAATGTAGAGAGTTTATCGGCTTTTGATCATGATGGTTTGTTCTACACCCTGTCTACTGAAGGCAGTTACGATGACAATATTGATAAAACCAGCCCTAAAGGGTCCGGGGCGGTGAGTAATATTTTCAGTATCGGTGATGGTGTTGATAACTTTGGTGTCGCCGCCGCATTGAGCTGGCAAAAACGAAAGTTTGGTTCTGATAATGTGGAAACCGGTGGCAAATGGGAATTCACTGACCAAGCTCGTTTAGAAGAACTTGAACAACGTGATTATGAAATTGAACGTGAGCGCTTAGGTTTAGGCGTTAACTTCGATTACAAAGCTGACATTTACACAAATTATTACTTACGTACCTTATTTAGCCGTTTCACTGATACCGAAACTCGTAACGCAGCGGGTATGGAGTTTGACAGTCCACAGCTACCGAGTGAATCAGGTACCGGCGCGACAGGCTATCGTGAATTAAAAGACCGTAAAGAAACACAAGAGATCCAATCCTATGTATTGGGTGGAGAAAAGATCATTGGCTTGTGGACGATTGATGGTCAGATAGGTTACAGCCGCGCCAGTGAGGATACGCCGGGTCATATTGCTGGTGCTAAGTTTGAGGGTGGCTTTGATAACGTCGGATTTACGGACACCTCAAAACCACGCTTATTTGCAGGTTCTGATTACTACGACCCCAGTAGTTTTTCACTGGATAAAATCGAATGGGAAGAACAAAAAACCACCGATACCGAAAAAAATCTAAAGTTTGATCTTGCCCGTGATTTCACTATTCACAACTATGCCTCACAAGTGAAATTCGGTGGCAAGCTATCACGTCGCGAGAAAGATAATGACACCAATGCCTGGGAGTTTAAAAACTTTGGCTCTAACGATACTGGTTTAGGTGCGTTTGCCGGCAGTAATGTTGATTATTCATTAAATAATTACGGGCCGGGCATCAGTAGCTCCGCTATCAAGAATTTGCTGTCAAAGCTGAATTTTGACAGCAACATTAATACAGAAGAAACACGTATTAATGACTACGTTATGAACGAAGATATTAATGCGGCCTATGTGATGAATACCTTGGATCTGGATAACTGGACCCTCATCGCCGGTATGCGTTACGAGCAGACTGACTTTGAAGCCAAGGGGACGGGTATTCGTGACGATGTATTTCAGGAAATCTCCAGTAAAAACAATTATCACCATTGGTTACCTGGCCTCCACGCGCGTTATTACATTGATGATAAAACCCAAGTAAGGGCTGCGTGGACCAATAGTGTTGTCAGACCCACATTTGAAGCGCTCGCCCCCGGTTTTTCTATTGAAAGTGGTGACAAAGCCAGTTTTGGCGATCCAACGCTAGATCCAATGACGGCTAAAAACTTCGATTTAGGCATCGAACATTATATGGGGCGTGCTGGAGCTATCTCTGCCTATGGTTTCTATAAAGATATTTCTGATTTTGTTTATGAAACGGATATAGCAGGCTCAGGTGCATTCCAGAATTTCAAAGAAGCTAAGACATTCAAAAATGGTGATACCGCGAAAGTCTATGGTTTAGAACTGGCTTATAGCCAAAAGTTAAGCTGGCTACCCTCACCATGGGATGGCTTATTAGTGGGCGCTAATTTCACACTCAGTCATTCTGAAGCGGATATCGAAGGTCAGAATACCAAACGCAGCATTGATTTACCCGGTCAATCAAAACGGGTCGGTAATTTCATGCTCGGTTGGGAAAACGAAAAAGTCAGCATGCGTTTATCTGCTAACTACAAATCGTCTTATCTGAAAGAAGTCGCCGCTGTCAGTGATAAACACCATGACGCGTATGTAGATGATCAGGTGTTCCTTGATTTTAGCAGCAGCTACTTTATCAGCAAAAATGCTCAAATCAGTCTGGAAGCCAAAAACCTGACCGATGAACACTACTATGTTTATACCGGTAATAAAGCATACAACAATCAATATGAAGAATACGGTCCAAGTATAAAAATTGGATTTACTTTAACTAACTTCTAAAACATATTGATAAATATAGAATATAAAATGAAAAAATTAACATTAAAACTGAAATTATTGGCATCGTTGATGATGATGTCTTTACCCCTTTCTGTGCTTGCCAATGACACGCTGAAAGCCATCAATGCAGAAGGTAATTCACATATTGAGTCAGTACAGCTAATTAGTAAAACCGATATTCCCAAGGCTGACCGTCTGGTGTCTTACAAACACAAAGGTATTGCGCTTGAAAACAATCAAGGCAAAACACTTAGTCTATTAAAAGGTAATTTTGGCAGCATTGACCAGCGTCAGTTGAAGCACGGTCTGCTATTGGCGACAGTCGATCTGGATCGTCAACAGGCTATGCTGACTGTTCTGAATGACGGCTCTGATAACTGGACAGCAGCCACATATTTGCCTAAACCTGCATTTAAAATTGAAGGTGTTTGCCTGTATCAGGATGAAGCACAAAATGGGTTCTTGTTTCTGGTTGGTGAGCAGGGACAAGGAGAGCAATGGTTGGTAGCTGATGCTACCTCCCCCATTGCTCTCCCTCAATTAATTCGCCATTTGAGCACGCCACCTGATAGTGAATACTGCCAGGTAGATGACGCTCAGTCACGCCTGTATATCAATGAAGAAAATGTCGGTATCTGGGCGTATGATGCTCATCCTGAAGCGGATTTGAGTCGTTATCCGATCGCAATGACCCAGCCCTTTGGTCAGTTGAAAGAAAGCGCTGCTGGGATGGCAATTGTGCCCGGTGGCTTGTTAGTTCTCGATGCAAAAGCCAACGTGTTACACACTTATATCGATAACAAAGGAAGCTGGCAACATCAGTCCGAATTTGCTCTGCACAATGTGCTAGAGCCTGAGGGTATCAGTGCAAGAGTGGAAGGTGAGCAGTTAGAGGTTGCTATCAAACACGATGCTGGAATTGCTTTTTATACCTTACCATGGACGCATACATCGCTAACATCGCCCCCGCCTATCCCGCTGGTTAAACCAGCAATACAAACCGATGCTGTACCAAGCTTAGGCGATGCGGCTGATGATCCAGCTATCTGGGTCAACAAAGCCAACCCTGAACAAAGCCTGATATTAGGTACGGATAAACAAGGCGGTTTAGTTGTTTATGATTTAAAAGGCAAAACCCAGCAATTTTTGCCTGTTGGACGACTGAATAATGTCGATGTCCGTCATGGTTTTCATTTCAATGGTAAACAGATTGATTTAGCGGTTGCCAGCAATCGTGATCATAACTCACTGCATGTGTTTGCCATCGATCCAGAAAATCGTTTTGTCACTGAAATGGGTGAAGTTAGCACCACGGCACAGGATATTTATGGCCTGTGTATGTATAAAAATAAACAAGGTGATATCTACACCATTGTGAATGATAAAGACGGCCGCTTTTTCCAATATCAGATGCAGGACAAACAAGGCAAGATTGCTGGTGAACTGGTCCGTGAATTTAAAGTTGCCACGCAACCTGAAGGCTGTGTGGCCGATGATAAACATGATCGTTTATTTATTGGTGAAGAAAACAGAGCAGTCTGGACACTTGATGCCCGTGCCGATCAATCTACGGTGATGACTCAGGTCATGCCTGTCGGTGAACATCTGAAAGACGATATCGAAGGGATCAGTTTGTACCAGAACGACAAACAGGATTATCTAGTGATATCCAGTCAGGGCAATGATAGCTATGTTGTGCTTGATGCTCTGCCACCCTTCACTTATCGCGGTGTATTTCGTATTGGCTTTAATACAGCAGCCGGCATTGATGGTGTTTCAGAAACAGATGGTCTGGATGTCAGTAGCGTCAATTTTGGCCAACCATGGCAGCAAGGCATGTTAGTTGTTCAGGATGGACGCAATCGCATGCCATTGGAAAATCAAAACTTCAAATATGTGCCGTGGTCAGAGATTGCTGATCAACTCGGCCTGTCTAAACTGAGCAAATAAGGAGTCAATCATGGAAACTGCAATGCATGAAATGACTATTTGGGGTCTGGTCAGTGATGCCAGCGTTTTAGTGAAAATTGTGATGCTGATTTTAGTACTGGCATCGATGGTAAGCTGGTACCTGATTCTGTGGCGTTCAAATGTATTAAGTCGTCTGGAGAAACAAAATAAGCTGTTTCAGCAGCAATTCAGACAAACGGCGGATATGACGTCATTACCTGAAGCAACAACAAAAGCGACATTACACAAAGCGATTCCAGCCATATTTCAGGCTGGCTGGCAGGAGTATGAGAAATATCAGCATATCGCCACTATGCCACAGGATGAGAAGGTAGAAAATGTAGAACGTGCCATGCTGGTGAATATTGGCGAGCAGGAAGCCGAACTTGAAAAAGGTCTTTCTTACCTGGCTACCATTGGTTCAGTCAGCCCCTACATTGGCTTGTTCGGTACGGTCTGGGGCATTATGAACTCGTTTATTGGCCTGTCCCAGGTTGAACAAGCGACATTAAACACCGTTGCGCCAGGTATTGCTGAAGCCCTGATTGCCACCGCTATCGGCTTATTTGCAGCGATCCCGGCAGTGGTTGCCTATAACCAGCTGAGTAAACGCGCTGGGGCTATCAGTACGCTTTATTATCATTTTGGTAATGAGTTCATCACCCGATTACAGCGAGTGATGCACCGAGCACCATTGGCAAAGGCTGCGTGAGGTCGTCATGCTAAGAAAACCGGTTGCTAAACATGCCTTGAAGGCAGAAATGAACGTGGTGCCTTATATCGATGTGATGCTGGTGTTGTTAGTGATTTTTATGGTCACAGCTCCGCTACTGGTACAAGGCGTTAAACTTGAATTACCTAAGGTTGCAGCGGAAGCGTTACCCACTGATAGTCAGAAAACGATTCTGACTTTATCGGTGGTTGCTGATGGCAGTTATTACTGGAATGTGGGTTCAGAAGTCGATATTCAATCCCGCTCAGATCAAGCAGTCAGCTTGGATGACATGGTCGAAAAAATACAGCAGATTAAACAGCAGAATGACAAGCTGCTATTTTTTATCCGTGGTGATAAAGCCACGGATTACGCTTCGGTTGTAAAAGCGATTGCCGCATTACAGCAAGTGGGTATCGATGATGTGGGCCTGATTACGGAGTCGCCCGATGCCTGAGTTAGCTATGCGTGATCCACTTTATCTAAGTAAACCGTTTACTGCCTCTGAGATAAACAAATCTGCATTAATTGAAGTAGGTTTGTTTCATATTGCCATTGCCGCATTATTATTTCACTCATGGACACCGGTGACTCAGCATGAACCGGTCGTTAAAACAGTGAGTATCCGCATGGTCGAACTTCCTCAGCCGGTAAAAAAAGCCGTGATCGAAGAGGTAAAGCCGGTGGTTATACTTGAACCTGTTATCGAGCCAAAAGTTAAACCTAAACAAAGTATTGTTGAAAATGAACTGGCCTTTAAACGCGTTGAAAACCCCATAGCCAAACCGATAGAAAAAACCGCACCAAAAACACCTGTAAAAAAGAAAATAGAAAAGCAAATAAAACCACTCAAAGACAAGCCGGTTCCGCCTGTCAGCCAACCGACAAAGCAAGAAAAACCTGCAGAAAAGTTGCCTGAAAGCCCAGTACTGGCAAGTAGTAATGAGCAAAATGTGCCACAAAAAACACAAAGTAATCTATCCGAGCTAGCAACTGAAACATTTTCTGTGGAACACTATAAACCGATTGAAAAACAGGTACCGGATTATCCCAGAACTGCTTTGCGTAAAGGTCTGGAAGGTGATTGCACTGTTCGATATACCGTAAACAAACAAGGCCGTGTTGAGTCTCCCGAGGTATTGGCTGACTGCCATCCGATGTTTGAACGGCCATCATTAGCTGCTGCCAAAACCTTTCGTTACGCGCCTCGTATGGTTAATGGAAAAGCGGTACCTGTACCGAATGTTCGTAACACCTTTGAATACCGTATTCATTAAAAGAAGATAACTCGCCATGACACAGCCAACACACTCAGATTTTCATCAACGCCTGGCATCTTATGATGATGAGATTATTAACAGCACCGAGCAAAAAAGCCTGGATAAAATGGCGTTATCACGCCGTGATGTTTTAAAAGGCAGTTTAAATGCCGCCGTTATAGGCTTTCTAGGACTGAGCATGGGTAGTCGTTTTGCCTTTGCCGGTGAAAATGCCATCCCCCCAGCCCCATATATTGGTTTTCAGCCTATTCAGCCACGTACCGATCCCTTATTTGATGAAGTCGTGGTCGCGGATGGCTATCAGGCAAAAGCCTTCTTCTCCTGGGGTGATCCGGTGGAAACAGGAGCAACAAAATGGAAAGCCGATGCCAGTAATACCTGGCAGGAACAGCTGAAACAGGCTGGTGATAACCATGATGGCATGCACTTTTTTGCCTTTCCCGACAACAATAATCGTGGCTTGATGGTGATCAATCATGAATACATTAATCCCACCATCCATACCGATGGATTGATTTATGATGGCAATGGCAAACGTTTGCCCGACGATGTCAAAAAAGAACAAGCGGCTCACGGTGTCAGTGTCATTGAAGTGAAAAAAGACAGTCACGGTGAATGGCAACGCGTTTACCCCTCACTCTATAACCGCCGTATCTCAACATTAACACCGATGCAGGCCAGCGGTCCCTTAGCCGGTCATGACCTATTCAAAACAGTCGCTGATCCTGATGGCAATGAAATTATCGGCACCTTGAATAATTGCTCGAATGGTTTCACTCCGTGGGGTACCTATCTGGCCTGTGAAGAAAATTGGCATAACTATTTCGTCAATCACGACAAAACAGATTACCAGTCTCGTGTCTCTCATCACCGTTATGGCATTTCTAATGACAAAAACGACAATTATTATGGCTGGAGCACGATTGATGCGCGTTTTGATGCAACACCGGATGCTTCACTGCCCCATCAGGGTTACGTCAACGAGCCTAATCGTTTTGGTTGGGTCGTCGAAATTGATCCTTTTGATCCGCAAAGCAAACCCATTAAACGCACAGCCTTTGGTCGTTTCTGCCGCGAGTGTGTAGCACCTTCACTGGCAGATAATGGTCAGTTGGCGTTTTACTCTGGTGACGATACTCGTGGTGAATATGTCTATAAATTCGTACCGTCTCAACGCTTTGATAAAACCCAGATGCACAATAATAAAGACATATTGGATGAAGGCACATTGTATGTGGGGCGTTTTAACGATGATGGCACGGGTCGTTGGTTACCATTGGTACATGGTAATGAAGGGCTAACAGCAGAAAATGGTTTCCCCAGCCAGGCTGAAGTTTTAGTTAATGCTCGGGCTGCGGCTGATCTATTAGGTGCAACACCCATGGACCGTCCGGAATGGGCCACAGTGAATCCGCACAATTTGGATGTTTATGTGTCACTGACCAACAACAATAAACGCGGCAAAGAATTTGCTGTTAATGCCGCCAACCCACGTCCTGATAATCGTCATGGTCAGATAATCAAAATCATGGAGGAGCAAGCCAATCCGGCAGCTACCTCATTCAACTGGTCATTATTCGTTATTGCAGGTGAGAAGCCAGACGCCACTGATGCTGAAGGTCACAAAGTAGCCGATCATTTAGTCGGTAATATTCAAGGAGATATTTTCTCCTCACCTGATGGTTTAGGCTTTGATCAGGATGGCCGTTTGTGGATTATGACTGACTATGATGACGACGATCCGTTCATGGCAAACATGGGCTGTAATCAGGTGTTATGTGCCAACCCGCAAACGCAGGAAATCAAACGCTTTTTAGTTGGACCGAGAGGCTGTGAACTGACCGGGATTACCTGGAGTCCTGATTACAAAGCGATGTGGGTTAATATCCAGCATCCAGGATTAAGCTACCCGGCTTCTGATGGTAAAACACGCCCACGCTCAACAACGGTGCTGATTACTAAAAATGATGGTGGTGTTATCGGCAGCTAAACGTCCATTTCTGGAACGTTGTGGATGTGACTGAGTCACTATAGATACACAGGTAAGTTACCCCGTGTTTATTACTGGGATGACTAAAACGATAGCATTTAATTTACGTAGAAACACACATAAAGGCTGTAGTATTAGGCAAGTGGTTTCTCATCGTTCCGTCTATAGTATTTTCACCTCTAATTCTTTTATCTAAGGGAGTTACATCTATGAAAACTGTTGGTTACGCAGCTCATTCCTCCGATACCCCGCTCGCCCCATATCACTTTGAACGTAGAGAATTACGCGATAATGATGTAGCAATGGAAATCCTCTATTGCGGTGTGTGTCACTCCGATTTACACGTTGCCAGAAATGATTGGGGTGGGTCTTCATACCCTGTTGTGCCAGGTCATGAAATAGTCGGCCGTGTGACTGCCGTTGGCAGCAATGTCAGCAAATATAACGTCGGTGATCATGTCGCTGTTGGCTGTATGGTCGATAGCTGTCAGGAATGTGATGAATGCCATAACGACCATGAACAATACTGTCGTAATACTTTTACACTGACATATGGTTCACCAGACCGTATTACTAATGATATGACACAAGGTGGTTACTCCAAACACATCGTTGTTCGTGAAGAATTTGTATTACGCCTGCCAGAAAATCTGGATCTGGCTAAAGCCGCGCCATTATTATGTGCAGGTATCACTACTTATTCACCTTTGAGAGAATGGAATGTCGGACCTGGTAGCCGTGTAGGTGTCGTTGGCATGGGCGGTTTAGGTCATATGGCCATTAAACTCGCTGTTGGTTTAGGTGCTGATGTGACAGTCATCAGTACATCACCGAAAAAAGAAGCCGATGCGCAAGAACTGGGCGCTCATAACTTCTTGGTATCTAAAGATGAAGACGCAATGGCGGCTGCCGCTTCCAGTTTTGATCTGATTATCGATACCGTGCCAGTAAATCATGATCTTAATCCTTACATCCCACTATTAGATAATGATGCCACTCTGGTTATGGTCGGTCAGATTGGTCCTATTGAAGGGCCAAACACAGCGCCGATGGTTTTCGGTCGCCGCCGCATTGCGGGCTCATTAATTGGTGGTATCAAAGAAACTCAGGAAATGCTGGATTTCTGTGGTCGAATGAACATTCTGCCTGAATGTGAAATGATCAAAATGGATGAAATTAATACCGCCTTTGAGCGAATGGAACGTTCTGATGTGCGTTACCGTTTTGTCATCGATATGGCATCATTAACGGCCTAATCCTATACGGGCAGTCAGTTTCTGGCTGCCCTTTTCCTTGTTTAGATAGACCTGATGAATACAAAACCTTTGGCTGAATTACTTAGCCGTTATGCTCCACACGATGGCTTGTTTGATTTACCTATCGCAGGTGTCCGCGTTTTTCGTGTATCTAAAATTGACGAAGTCGCTGTTCGTGGTAATAGCCAGCCCGGTATCTGCATTATTGCTCAAGGCGCTAAACGCGCCATTATCGGAAGTGATGTTTACGAGTATGACGATTCCAAAATGGCTGTTTATTCAACGGAGGTGCCGGTCTCAGCCAAGATTATTCAGGCCAGTGAAGATGAACCCTACTTGTGTTTGATTATCGATATGGATCAGCAAAAGCTGGCCGAAACGGCACTAAAGGTGTTTCCCTACGGTTTGCCTAAAACCGCACACACCAAACCGATTTTTATTGGTCAGGCTAATCCGCATATTATCGAAGCCGCTACCCGTTTAATTGGTTTATCAGCTCAAACAGAAGTATCAACCTTGCTGGTTCCGTTAGTGATGGAAGAAATTTATATCCGCCTGTTACAAAGTCATATCGGCAAACTGGTCGTGCAGATTGCGACTAGAGATTCCCATCTGCAAAAAGTCTCGGCTGCCATTTCCTGGTTGCAGGAAAACTTTACTGAACCGATGAAAGTCGATGAACTGGCTGAACGGGTCAATATGAGCATATCGTCATTCCATCATCACTTTAAAGCAATAACGTCGAAGAGCCCGTTACAGTTTCAGAAAGAGTTACGTCTGTATGAGGCGAAACATCTGATGCTGTCAAAAATGATGGATGTCAGCACCGCTTGTATGCACGTAGGTTATTCCAGCGTGTCGCAATTCAGTCGGGAATATAGCCGCTTTTTTGGTCAACCTCCCAGCAAAGATATTCAACTTCAGTCAGTGGCTGTCTAATCTCATGGTTCAGGGCTAATCTCCGCATTAATGACCTCTGCGGTGATATTTTCAGAACAAAGCTCAATAAAGTCATAGGCGTATTGCCGCAAATAATGTCCACGTCGCAAACCAATTTTACTCCAGCTGGGCTCAAATAAATGATCTGCTGATAAGGCGATTAGCCCTGCATCACGCTGCTTGTCATAAGCGACAGACGCAATAATACCGATGCCCATACCCAGTTCCACATACGATTTTATAACGTCAGCATCCAATGCTGACATATCAATATTGGGTATTTCACCCACATGCCTGAAGGCTTTATCGATGATGGCCCGTCCGGTAAAACCGTCATGGTAAGTCACAATTGGATAGGCATTAATTGATTTTAACGATAGCGGCTCGGTCTGTTCTGCGAGTACATGTCCTTTTGGCACAATCACGGTATGTGTCCATTGGTAGTATGGAAAGCTGGCTAACTCAGCAATATCACCTAGCGTCTCAGTAGCAATACCAATATCAGCCTCCCCATTAAGCAGCAGCTTGGCGATTTCTTCCGGACTACCCTGATGCAGCTTTAAATGCACTTTAGGATAACGTTGTTTAAACAGTGTAATGACGGGAGGCAAAATATAACGTGCCTGGGTGTGAGTGGTCGCAATCGTTAATTCGCCACTATCGTTGTCACGATAGTGATCAGCCAGGTTTTTAATATTGCCTGCGTCCAGTAGAATCCGCTCTGCAATTTTTATCAGCTCTTTACCTGGCTCAGTTAATCCCAGCAGGCGCTTGCCTTTGCGAACAAATAGCTCTACCCCTAATTCATCTTCCAAATCTTTAATATGTTTTGATACACCTGATTGTGACGTAAAAAGGTGGTTTGCCGCTTCCGTGAGATTAAAATCATGCTTCACTGTTTCACGCAAAATACGTAGTTGTTGAAAATTCACTTATCTTTGTTCCTATTGTTGTTCACGTGGAAATAACTTTAATGCTGACGGCACTAGTTTCACCTGCTGTCCCACCTGTAAAAGCTGTGTATCTAACTCATCTTGTGCTATCTGAACCTCATAATGCTGATCTGCCTGGCTATTTACGCCTTTTAGCTCGACCCGCGTTTCCAGACCAAAAGACAAAACACGGCTAACTCTAGCGCTGATGCCATCGGCATGATGTTCAGATTTAATGCTCACCTCATGTGGCCGGGCAAACGCAAATACCTCTCTAGGCTGTAGATATTCATTATCATGATGAGTCAGTTTCTCTGAGCCGACATAGATATGCTGTTTTTCAGCACGACCATGAAATAAATTTACAGAACCAAGGAACCCATACACAAAGGGTGTTTGCGGTCGATTATAAACTGATGATGGCGAACCCACCTGCTCTACTTTGCCATGATCCATCAATACAATCCGGTCAGCGACCTCTAGTGCTTCTTCCTGATCATGTGTCACAAAAATAGAGGTGATATGTAGTTCATCATGTAATCGTCTTAACCAGCGTCGAAGCTCTTTTCTGACTTTCGCATCCAATGCACCAAATGGCTCATCTAACAATAACACTCTGGGTTCTACGGCTAATGCTCTGGCCAACGCAATACGCTGGCGTTGCCCACCAGAAAGTTGAGCGGGAAAACGATCAGCTAACCAATCTAACTGCACTAATTGTAATAAGTGGTGAACTTTGTCCTTAATCTGTTCTTCTGAAGGACGCTGTTGTTTTGGTTTCATACGTAAACCAAACGCCACATTGTCAAAAATCGTCATGTGTTTAAACAAAGCGTAATGTTGGAACACGAAACCGACCTGACGTTCTCTGACATGTGCTGTTGATGCATTTTCGCCATCAAGAATAACGTCGCCACGATCGGCTTGTTCAAGACCAGCGATAATCCGTAATAAAGTTGTTTTACCACAGCCTGATGGGCCTAATAGGGCCACCAATTCGCCACTATTAAAATCCAGAGAGATATCGTTCAGGGCGATAAAATCGCCAAATTTTTTATGTATATTTTTTACATTAATACTCATATCTAATCACCTGTTTGTATTATTGTTTTTATTTTCTATGTAAGTCTTAATAAACAAGGTTACTAATGCCAACAAAGCCAGCAAGGATGCAACAGCGAAGGCGGCAGCAAAGTTATATTCGTTATAGAGAATCTCAACATGGAGTGGCAGTGTGTTAGTCTCTCCACGAATATGTCCTGAAACAACGGATACCGCACCAAACTCTCCCATTGCTCTGGCATTACTTAATATCACTCCGTACAACAAAGCCCATTTAATATTAGGTAAAGTCACATACCAAAATGTTTGCCAGCCCTTTGCTCCTAGGACGATAGATGCTTCTTCTTCCTCTTTTCCCTGTGCCTGCATGAATGGAATCAGCTCTCTTGCCACAAATGGAAATGTGACAAATACCGTGGCTAACACGATGCCGGGTAATGCAAAAATGACTTTTAGATTATGCTCCGTCAGCCATTCACCAAACCAACCATGAATGCCAAATACCAACACTAAACTCAGGCCAATAATGACCGGTGAAATAGAAAATGGCAGATCAATAAACGTAATCAGTAATTGCTTACCTCTAAACTCAAATTTGGTAATAGCCCATGCCGCTGCCACTCCAAACACTAAATTTAATGGCACAGCGATCAATGCTGCTGTCAACGTTAATAAAATGGCTGATAATGCATCGGTATCAGTCAAAGCCAACCAATACACATCTATGCCTTTACGCAAGGCTTCGGTAAATACGGCAATAAGAGGTAAAAGCAAAAACAAGCTAAAGAAGCTCAGTGCAATACTTAATAAAAGGTATTTCAACCATTTAGGTTCACTGGTTGTGACAGTTAATTCAAAACGTGTTGCTGTATATGTGGTCATTTACGCATTCCTTCCAGTTCGTTTTGCCGTCCATGATTGCAATAAGTTAATCACCAGCAATAAGATGAACGAAATCACTAACATCACGGATGCAATGGCTGTTGCTCCTTGATAATCGTATTGCTCGAGTTTGCTGATAATCATTAAGGGGGCAATTTCTGACACCATCGGGATATTTCCGGCAATAAAAATAACCGAACCGTACTCACCTACCGCTCGAGCAAAAGCCAGTGCAAACCCCGTCAAAATCGCCGGGAATAAGACAGGTAAGACCACATAGCGAAATGTCTTCCAACGATTTGCCCCTAAACTGGCTGCAGCTTCTTCCAGTTCAAGATCCAGCTCTTCAAGCACTGGCTGTAATGTACGAACCACAAAAGGCAAACCAATAAAAACCAATGCCACTAAAATACCTAGTGGTGTAAAAGCGACTTTTATTCCAAACTGCCCTTCAATAATTTGCCCCAACCAGCCATTGGGTGCATACAAGGCTGTTAAAGCAATGCCTGCTACCGCTGTTGGTAAAGCAAAAGGTAAATCCACAAGCGCATCAACAATACGTTTACCTGTAAAGGAATAACGCACCAGGCACCAGGCGAGTAACACGCCAAAAACGACATTAATTAATGCAGCAACTAAAGAAGCAGCAAACGATAATTGATACGATGCTAATACACGTGGTGATGTGACCGCTTGCCAGTACTCAGTGATACTCAGTTGACTGGAAAATATAAAAACAGCACTGATAGGCAATAGCACGATCAGTGATAGATAAATAATGGTATAGCCCAGTGATAAACCAAAGCCCGGTAATACCGAAAACGATCGTAACGGCTTCATCTTTGTCCCCTAAATCATTGATGGACGTAGTTTAGGGATTAGGCGTAACAAACAGAACCAAGAAAAAATGCGAAGCTTATGAAGAAAAGTGATATGTGTTCTTGGATAAGTTAAATTGATTTCTGTTTGAGCATTTTAACGATGAGTGTGTTGGCAAAAAAACGCTGGCTACGACGAAAATATAGCCAGCGAAATGATATTTTTGAGCACTACCTCAAAACATGGTTAACTTGTTGACCATTTTAGTCCTGCGATACCCGTGATAATAAGAACTAAACTGACAAGCTTGATAAGCGAAAAGGCTTCATTGAAAAACAGTGCACCAACAATCACGGTCCCTACCATACCAACGCCAACCCAGATAGCATAAGCAGTGCCCATCGGTAATGAACGTAGAGCGATGCTTAGCATATAGAGACTGACAATCATCAATAAGAATGTAGTAATAGAGGCTGCGGGTTTAGTAAAACCATCCGTATATTTGAGCCCTATCGCCCAACCTACTTCAAGTAACCCTGCAGTAATAAGAATTAACCAGTTCATAACGACGCCTTATAATGGGGTCGTCCCCGCTAGTTAAATGGTTTTCAAGGTCGTCCTCAGAAACGCGGTGAATATTAGCACGTCCCATGAAACGTGGACAAAGTTAATGAGACTAAACTGAGAAATGGCGGAAAGCACTCACAAGTGGACGACATAAATTTGAAGTAAAAAATTGAATGTACTTTTGTGAGTGCTTTCCATCGCGAACGGTTGAGTTTAGATAAAGTTAACCCAAGTCACAATATTGGATTGTCGGTATTATGAATTAACGCACAAAAATAAAATCATTATGAATTATCTATATGCCTTATTTATTGCCATTTTAGACCCGACTAAACTTCGCTAAAGCCACTTCAGTGGATTTAAACAAAGCGATAATGTCTTCTCCCGGTTTTAAGTCCAAGTCCTCCACAGAGGATGTGGTCACAACGGATGTAATCACCCCAATACCAGTATCAATTTCGACTTCGCTAACAACGTCACCTTTTTTTATACGTTTAACTACGCCTTTAAACTGGTTACGCGTATTAATAGCTCTTATGGTCATGTTTCTACCCTCTATTGATTAATGTAAATCTGATCAAACACACCACCATCATTGAAATGCGTTTTTTGTGCTTGCTGCCAACTACCGAATTTTTGTTTGACCGTAAATGTATCTATTTCAGGAAACCTCGCGATATCTTTGAGATCAGCCAAAGCAGGTAATACTGGACGGTAATAACTTTTAGCAATCAGTCGTTGTGCTTGTGGAGAGTACAAATAAGCTAAATAGGCCTGTGCTACAGCTTCTGTGCCATGTTTTTCAGCTATCTTATCGACCACGGCCACAGGCGGTTCCGCCACAATCGAAATCGATGGAACAACTATTTCAAATTTGTCGGGCCCAAGTTCATTGATAGCAAGGAAGGCTTCGTTTTCCCATGCCAGTAAAACATCTCCTATCCCTCGTTGAACGAATGTATTCGTGGCTCCTCGGGCACCACTGTCTAATACGGGGACATTCTTGTATAGCGTTTTCACAAACTCACGAGCCTTTTCTTCGCTACCATACTTTTGTTCGGCGTAACCCCAGGCCGCAAGGTAATTCCACCGTGCTCCTCCAGATGATTTTGGGTTGGGTGTGATTACCTGAATGCCAGGTTTTATCAAATCATCCCAATCTTTGATCTGTTTGGGATTATCTTTACGCACCAGAAACACAATCGTCGATGTATACGGCGCACTATTGTTAGGTAACTTGGATTGCCAGTCAGGATCGATATTGCCTGTTTTTTCGGCAATAGCATCAATGTCATATGCTAAGGCTAAAGTCACCACATCGGCCTGCAAACCATCAATGACGGCTCGGGCTTGTTTGCCAGCACCACCATGTGATTGTTTAATGGTTACAGTGTCACCAGTTTGGGCTTTCCAATAATCCACAAATAATGGATTAAAAGCTTGATATATTTCCCGCGTCGGGTCATAGGAAACATTAAGTAACTCAATATCTTTCGCTAAAACACTTTGGCTGGCTAAGGCACTCGTAATGAGTAGCGGCACTGTTTTAATTAATCGTTGTAATGTCATGGTTAATTTCCTTTTTATTAAGATGAGTTTAAAAATCGAATTGAGCGCGTAACGCTAAAATGTCGCCATCAATCCCGTCTACATCACTACCTGGACGGTTCACATCTAACACCCTGATGTAATTGGCTGAGAAGCGGACGTTATCGGTGGTGTACCAATTAAGTCCTAATGTGGCGTTGTCTAATTCACCACCATAAATATCTGCATCATTGAGATCCGCCGTGCTGTAGCGTGCAGCAAGCTCCCATGCCCCAATTCCACCGTTACCGACAGCATGAAGAGGTTTGATACGATCAAATACTCCCTTTTTGTAAGGTCGTGATTCACCCGTCAGAAAATAACTGGTAAAGACGTACCATCCATCAAATTTCAGGTCTGGGGAGCAGGAACGCTGCAACTGGGTTTGGGTATATTCAGCTTGCACAGAGAATGGTCCAACCACACTGGCAAACTCCAGTCCATAGGCTTGCTGCTCATCCACCTGATTGATTAAGCCTGTATCAATCAGTCGGTTTCCATCCGCTTCAACTTCCGGACTAGCACGATAACGTTGTGACTTATCACTATCTTGTGCCCAGTTTTGTCTAACGGCGACACCAAGATGAATCAATGACTTATCTGTTTTAATGGGGGTAGTTGTAATCCGTCCTATCAGGTTCCAGCCTTCATCCTGGTCCTGACCTGAGCTTGTTTCACTTTCAACTGGGCCACCAAATGCCCCAATTGATGCAGTCCAATTTTCCGAGTATGTGTCAAACCCCACCCCTAATCGCCGATCAGGAGAAAACAGATGATTTAATCCACGCTCAAGAAAAGTGCTATTTAAGCTACTAGTAAGATGCTCTAAGCCAAATGGGGTCTTAAACTGCCCAACTGTGATTGAGCCTTGTTCCAAACCGTTATATTTCAGATAAGCATCACGAATACCACGGCTCGAACTACTCTCACCGGGACGAGCAAAGTCATACTGAAAACGATAGCCCCAGTCCTGATAAAACTGTCCGGATAGGTCCAAAAATAAGCGACGAATGTCTGTGGCATCACCACTTGGTATGTCACTGCCATAGAACGCAGCATCAGCTTGAAAGCGCCCACCTATTTGTGCAGAAAACTCGCCATCATTGGACTCAAACTTCAAACTTCGTCCATTCGTTTTAGCAATAATATTCGCGCGATCATCTTGGCGATCTTTTTCATATGCTTGTTGCTGTTGTTGCAACTGCTCTTGCAATGAATCTATCTGTTGTTGCAGCTGTTCGAGGGATGGGGACTGTTTTACATCCTCAGCCAATACAACAAATGAATGGCTGAGTAATCCAGTCAATAGCAGTGTTTGACTAAGTGGTTTTAATTTAATCGTCATGGTGTATCTCCCGTGTTTTGTGTAAGTTCAGGGAGATGCTAGTCAGACGGTGGATTAAACAGAACTAATTTAAATGGGATTGTTTATGAGCAAAAATGCTAAATCAGATTTTATAAGGTTAAAAAGTAAAAAATGTGTCTAATAAGCAGATGTTCTGGACTCCCATCACTATGGATGCGAGATAAGAACTAGCGCTGAATATCTACCTTTCGCTGAATTTATCTTCAATAAAATATTTACTCTATAAGAATATTGACTGAATACCCGATCACCAGTAACAGACAAAATAATATCGATGCAAGCACGAGTGGTTTCACACCAGCTTGTTTGATAGCACCAATATGGGTTCTGACACCTAAAGCTGCCATTGCCATGGATAATAGGATCACATCGGTCGATTTAATCGCCACCACCAAACTGTGTGGGATGACATTCAATGAGTTAATGCCAATGACTATCACAAACATAACAGCAAACCAGGGAACACTTATGCCTGACTTTTCATTTATGACCGCTAATGATTGACGACGGTAAAAATTAGAAATAAACAGTAAAAATGGCACAAGTAACATCACTCGCATCATTTTCTCAATAACAGCGGCATTGGCTGCATCAGGACTGATCGCATCACCGGCAGCAACCACTTGAGCCACCTCATGAACCGTTGATCCCACGAAAATACCATAGTCAAACTCACTCATATTCAGGTAGGGATAAATGAGAGGATAAATGAACATGGATAAGGTGCCGAAAATAACAACAGTAGCCACCGCTACTGAGATTTTATGGGCTTGAGCTTTGATGACAGGTTCAGTGGCTAAAATAGCTGCCGCGCCACAAATAGCACTACCGGCCCCAATTAATATGGTGGTGTCACGATCCAATTTCAGCCAATGTGTACCGATAAAATAGGCCGTGCCAAATATTAAGGTCACTATCAAACAATCAATCATAAATCCATTCATGCCAATAGACATGACTTGTTGGATAGTCACATTAAATCCGAAAAGCACGATGCCAAAGCGCAAAAGTCGTGAGCGAGAGAAATCAATGCCCTTACTGAGGGTGTCGGCAAAACGTGGAAAGACCGTATTACCAATCAACATGCCAGCAATAATCGCGATGGTGAGTGCACTGATACCCAACGAACTAAAAAAAGACGTTTTTGCCACAGTAATAGCCATTAAGCCAAGTGCTAGAGATAGCAAGATACCCAGACCGTATGGTGACAGCGGTGTGAGTTTATTTAAAACATTTGCCCGTAACATGTGTTTATCCATTCATTGCTTTTTACACAGACTACGCTTAGCTTTATTATAAAAATAATAGATTATTATTATTTATCCATAACCAGTAGTTATATTATGAATTTAAACCATCTCAGACATTTTTTTACGGTGATTGAAACAGGTAGTTTTTCAGATGCAGCTGACCGGCTTTATATTAGCCAACCAGCCGTATCCAAGTCAGTGAATGAATTAGAGAGCTATCTTAAACTTCCGCTGATTGAGCGCGGTGTTAAAGGTCGACCATTAAGTCTGACGAAAGATGGAAAAATGCTCTATGACTACGCCAGAAGTATTTTTGCCTTGGAGAAGGCAGCAACAGATGAAGTCATCGCCAGGCAGAAACTTAACCGTGGAGCCATTACCATCGGGGTAAGTCCAACTATAGCCAATTATTGGCTCACACCTTATTTAGTCGATTTCCAGCAAAAGTATCCTAATATCGATCTTAAAGTCATGGTGGAGTCAACTCATTCAATTAAAGAAGCATTAACGGATGCAGATATCGATATTGCCTTGGTTGAGGGAGGAAAAATTGAATCAGAGCAATATGACATCAAGATATGGAAGCAGGAAGTAATGAGCATTATTGCTCACCCTGATATCGACGATAAAGAATGGCATAAACATCCTTGGCTACTCAGAGAGCGTGGCTCAATGACCCGCGATCTCATGGAACAACTTCTAGTTAAGGCAAAAATAACACCTAAAAAAATTATTGAAGTAGGAAGTAATGAGCTTATTGCACAGATGGTATCTAAAAACTTTGGTCTAGGAATTTTGCCTCGCTCAGTCATTCACAGTTTTTGTGAGACTAAGCAACTCAAAGAAATATCACGAGGTCATCATGATATGTTGACCCGTCCTTTATATTGGATTGTCTGTCATGGCAGACCTTTAGGACCTGCATCAAGAGCATTTCACGACGTTTTGTTTAACTAATCTGACTTTGGAGCGATAAATTTATCGCGTTTAACGGCAAGTAGAAAAGCCATCCCTGCCACCATGATCATTGAAGTAAAAATCAAAGCAAGTTGGTAATTACCATTATGACTTGCCATATATCCTGCCGCAGCGGGTGCAATAATTTGAGCCACACCATAACAAATCGTCAGACGTGCCATGGCTTTTGCTGGGTTTTTAGGAAACTTGTGACCGATATAGGTCAGCATCAAACTGACAATGCCAGTGAATGTACAACCAAAAATTGCAGCGGCAATGATATTTGCAATCAATGAACTTGAAACTACGGGAATGAGAATCGCAACAAATTGTAAGGCATAGGTCACCAGTAAAGTATTCAACTCGCCTATTTTGTTCGCTACTTTATCCCATAAAAAACAAGCTGGTGCTGCGGCAAGCCCAAGTATGACCCAAATCCAGTCGCCTTTTCCGGCTAATAGTGGCATATCCTCTAAAATTGCCACAATAAACGTTGCACTCACTACATAACCCACACCGGCACAGGCGTAAGCTAAAATCAGTTTTATCATCCAACTACGCGGTGGTTCAACTATGACTTGCGTGGATTTATGCTGTGTTGAGAGTGGTGGCGGTATCCAGAACCAAGCTGGTATAAAAAATACGATGCCAAATAACCCCATCAGGATCCATTGACTATCCCAGGCATAATAGTGGTTCATTAACACCACAGCCGTTCCCGGTATCGCGATACCGAGGCCAAGGCCCATAAAGTGTAAGCCAAGTTCAGGCTTAAATTGATGATGTTTCAGCCAGCTTAATACAAAGCCTGACGAGAGAATAACGCCGGCTGTACCTGAAATGCCGGCTATGAAACGCAATAATACCCAGAGTTCGAGCTGTGTCGTCATGCCCATTGCTATGATTGATAACACTGCAACTACTAGACAAGACTGATAAAACCGAAACTTAAAGGCAAGATTATTGGTAAATGACACCAGGACCACACCGAGTAGATAACCAATATAATTGAAAGTGGCCAGCCAACCACCGTTCACCACCGTTAAGTCTGTTTGGTTTAACATCATTGGTAAAAACGGAGTGTAAGAGAAACGAGCAATTCCTACTGTTAAAATGACGGCACAGATGCCCGCTGTGATCACTTTTATTCGTTGAGAATACGCGGCATTCTGAGGATAAGTCATGAGTAAAATTCTGCAGGATTAGAGGTAAGTGATTTTACCACTTGATGAAAAGAATACGGTGCAAAATAAAGAAAGCTTCGCACCGTATTAGTCATACAAAAGGTGTTTTAGCTCACGGGGAAATAAACACCGCTTTATAACGGTTACTGATGGCTGAGCTCCCCTCACTAGTGGCGACAAAGTGAAATTCATGCAAGCCAGATGAGGTCGTATCAGAAGGTAATCTGACTAAGGCTGTTACAGGTACGACTTTACCTGGTTGTATGGTTACACCCTGCTCTAAACCATCAACCGTCGCTGATGGCAGGCCCTCAATTTCATAGTTCACAACAAGAGGCTGGTCTGTTTTATTCAGCAGTTTTAAAGTGTATTTATTTTGAATGTCACCGTTACTCATTTGTATATACAAAGGTCTTCTTTCGTGAACCACATTAAATTCCGTAGGTTCAAAATGAGTAAAGCCATAACCGACACCAATAATAGAAAACGCCATAATCAAACTGTAAACAACGACTCGTGGACGTTTCCAAAGGCTGACTTTAGTTTGACCTTGATGAAGCTCTTTATGAGATGCGTAACGAATAAGGCCTCTTGGCTCATTGATTTTATCCATGATGCTGTCACAGGCATCAATACATAACCCACAAGTGATACAACCTTCTTGCTGACCTTTCCTTATATCAATCCCGGTCGGACATACGGCAACACACAATTTACAATCAATACATGAGCCTTTATTAGCCTCTTGTACACCAGAGCGAGATAATTTACCTCTCGGTTCACCGCGAACAGCATCATAAGCAGGTAAAACCGTTTCCTGGTCATACATCACACCCTGCAGACGTGCATAAGGACATAACCAGAAACACACTTGTTCACGCATAAAGCCAGCAAACCAGTATGTGAAAAAGGTAAATATGCCCATGGCTACCCAGACTGGGGTGGCTGCCTGAAGAGAGAAAATGTCGCCCCATAACTGATAGGCATCGGTAAACCAGGCTGAAAATGAGATGCCAGTGAGGATGGCAATCGCTAACCACACGGTATGTTTGCCGAGCTTTCGAATAGCTTTATTTGCAGTTAAAGGAGCTGCATTAAATTTACGCTGTTTCTGTGGCGTATTGCCTTCAAACTGGCTTTCGATAAAGGTAAATACATCGGTCCATACGGTCTGGAAACAGAAATAACCACAAAAGACACGACCGGCGATACTGGTTGCAGCAGCTAATAAGATGGCGAAAAACAATAGCGTCAAAGACAGTACCCAGATATCCTGCGGGTATAACGTCAATCCAAATAAATGAAATTGTTGTTTAGGAATATCAAGTAAAACAGCTTGATGCCCATCCCAACGCAAGTAAGGACCGAGAAAGTAGATTAACCAGACAGACATGCCAAAGTTTTTTAAGGTCCTGAATCGGCCTTTCATTCGCTTGGCAATGACATTCTCCCCCTCACCGGTATGCACTTCCCAGTCGGATAAGGCATCATAAACTTCAACCTTAATGGGTATTTCTGATAGTTTGCTCATCACAGGAACTCCTCTGTGCTTATATGCTGAAAACGAGTATGTTTTTGTAGTTATACGATGGTTTTTGAACGAATTAAGCCTGGTCGGTATAAATCCGACAACAACGTTAACCCTTGTTTTAATGACTCATAATCACTGCTGGCCCCGAGTGATATTCGAACGGCCTGACTACGACTTCGGAACATGACAAATGCCGTTGAAGGTACGATAGAAACCCCTATCCTGCTCGCTTGTTCGGCAAAATCTAATGCTTTGTATCCATGTGGCATTCTCAGCCAAAGGTGCGGTGAGGCTGGATGAGAGGAAATATCGCTCTGCTGAAAAATTGACTGAGCTAACGACTGTCTTCTGATGTTTTCGGTCTTAATCGCCTGAGTGATCTCATCAATTTTGTGGTGCCTGATCCAGTGCGAAACAACAGCTGTCATCAATGGTGGTGCCATTAAATGACTGATTCGCATTTCTTCTGTCAGCCCTAACGCATCATTAATATTGGGTGAGGCGATATAAGCAACACGTAAAGATGGGCTGAGACATTTTGAGATTGTGGCAATATGCCAGGTGCGATCTCTTGCCATGTTGAAGAGTGACGGCAGTTTTTCATCTACAAACTGGTAGTAGGGATCATCTTCAATAATGGTGAGATCATATTGATTTGCTAGGACAATTAATGACTCTCTACGCTGTGCAGACAACGTCGCTGTAGTGGGATTATCAATATTGGGAATGACATACAAAATATCGATTGTTTGTTTTGCACATTGCAGTTGCAATTGTTCTGGAATGATTCCCTGCTCATCCATACTGATACCGACAACATCCAGTTGTAACTGCTCGGCCATCGCTCTCAATCCAGGATAGGAAAACTCTGGAGCAGCTACAGTTTTTGCACCTCTACGTTTCAGATAACTTAACAAACAAAACAAAGCGCTGTGAGCACCACTGGAAATCAAAAGTTGATCGCTATTTAAATCTGTAAGTTTCGATGATAGCCATTGCTGACCTGCTTCACGATCATCCGGGTGACCGGCTGTTTCCTGATAGCAGAGGTGATGTGATACAGAAATACCGGATAGACTCAGTTCGCTGATGGCCTCAGCCACTTTTTTCTCTAGATTCAGCCCGCTCGGAATGGGCGGGTTGTTCATGCTTAAATCCAGCGGTTTGCCTTCAATAAGCTGAGACGAGTTGTAATGAGAGAAAGTAGTTTGTGCGATAAAGCAGCCATTTCCCCTTTGGGTCTCAACCAGACCTCTTCTGGCGGCTTCATTAATCGCTCTGGTGACGGTCGTTAGATCGACAGAGAGTGAATCAGCTATTTGTCTCTGTGCAGGTAAACGATCACCGGGTTTTAATAAGCGGTTTTTTATATCCGCTTCTATGGCCTCCACAATACCGATGTATTTAACCCGAGCATTTGTATCAATTCTTGGTGACCACATTGACATTATCTACCCCTCCGCCCTTTGCCGTACAATTTGGAGTAGATGCTATGCCTAGCTATATTTGTATGCAATAAAAACATACAAAATAAGTCATTGTATGGATTGTTATTTTTTTAATTACATACAATTAAGCATATTTAAGATGATCTGGATTTTGTTGTTGCGCAAAAAAAGTTTGTCTTTTAGGTGTTTGCTTATTCCCACATCACATCAGCATGGGCATTAGTCGCAGCCTGGAGTAGCTCGATGAGAGGAAGAGCACGCTTTGCAATAGAAATATGTGAATTTTCTTCATCTTCACCATCATCTCCTTGAGCTTCTCTTGCTTTCGCATCATTAACGGCTTGCTCTAAACGCTTTAAATAAGCGGGAATATCATCTGCCACAATAGCACTGGGAACCGTACCACTATGTCCCATCAGTTTCAGTAAATGAATGGCAACATCGCCAAACATCGTGATATCTGCATATGGCTTGGTTTTAAATGTGACAATCATGAGGATCTCCCGTCATCTGTTGGATAATACAAAATATATTACGTTGAATTTATAAGAAATGTATTAATGTATTAAAGAATATAAGGCAGGGTCAGTGACGTAGTCACTTTATTCATAAATATAACGAATTTCATTGGCAGGCAAAGGTGCACAGAAATAATAACCTTGCAGCACCACTTCATAGTCATTATCTTTAAAGAAGGCGAGCTGTTCTTCGGTTTCGACGCCTTCTACAACGACTTCTAATTTGAGTTGTTTTGCCATCGCAATGATAGCGGTGACAATAGCAGCATCATTCTCATCGTTCACGAGATCATCAATAAACGATTTATCAATTTTTAAAGCATGGATAGGAAATTTTTTGATGTAACTGAGTGATGAGTAACCGGTACCGAAATCATCAATGAATATTTTTACACCAATATTTTTGAGTTTTTCTAATATGGAGAAACTCTCATTTAGATGGTGCATCATTAGGTTTTCTGTAATTTCGACTTCAAGGTATTCGGCGGGTAACTGATAACGGTTTAGAGAGGCTTCGATAAGTTCAAAAAGCTTATTCGGTTTTCCTGTATGTAAAAATTGTCTAGCAGATAAGTTCACTGAGATGTGTGCAGGAAAGCCTGAATCCAACCACTGTTTGGCTTGTTCGCAGGCTTTATCAATCACCCACTCTCCTATAGAAACAATCAAGCCGCTTTTTTCAGCAATAGGAATAAATATTGACGGAGAAATATCTCCATGTTCAACACTATGCCAGCGAAGTAATGCTTCGAATCCCACCGTATCACCGGTGACAATGTCTATTTTGGGTTGATAATAGAGTTCTAGTTCATTATCAACAATGGCACGACGAAGACGGTTTTCTAACTCAAAATGATTTTGTACTGAGCTATTCATATCATCGCTAAAGAAATGATATTGGTTTTTACCGAGTGCTTTAGCATGACGAAGTGCGTTATCCGCATCTGATAAGGCCTGATCGACACTCTCTATACCATCATTAAAAAAGGCGATACCGATACTGATAGATACATATACTTCGTGCTCACCAATAATGAAAGGCGCGTGAAAACTACTGATAATATTTTCTGCAATATTCGCTGCATCAACGGGCTCGTTAATGTAGGTCATCAGCACGACAAACTCATCACCGGCAAAGCGCGTTAAAGTGTCATTTTTACTCAAACTTTCAGGTAATCGTTTAGCCACTGCTGATAAAAGCTCATCACCTACCAAGTGACCTAATGAGTCGTTGACCCTTTTAAAGTCATCTAAATCAATAAATAACAGTGCTTGAGAGAGTTTTTTCTGTGCAGCGAGTTTAACTGCTTGCTGAAGTCTATCTGTTAATAGTGACCGATTGGGTAGGCCAGTTAACGCATCAAAATAAGCTAAATAATCTAAATCATGTCTTGCCTTTTCGACTTGCTCCAGCTTTTGTGCGTTGTCCAGTGCTAGAGACAAAGTATGAGCAAAACTTAAGGC
The DNA here is from genome assembly GCF_000214595.1 of Methylophaga thalassica MP. GTDB lineage: Bacteria > Pseudomonadota > Gammaproteobacteria > Nitrosococcales > Methylophagaceae > Methylophaga > Methylophaga thalassica. The sequence goes on from NZ_AFIG01000001.1 coordinate 1,276,465, forward strand.
AAATAATTCATCATTTTTATCAAATTGCTGACCTGATAACTTTTCGCTTAGCAGAATATAACCAAAGGTATGAGCGTCACGTCTAATGGGCACAAGTAAAACTGAAGAGAGATTATGCTGCCCTTCTTGGCATTCGGCACATAATTCATTCAGTAATTGTGGTTTATTTGGCAGGATATTCTTGTGTAATGACAAGCATTGATGAAAAATGGATAACTGTTCAGCAGTAAAGCCAATGCCTGTTGTATCAGTAATTGAATAATTGTTATCAATAAGCTGAACCGATGCAGAATGGCATTGAACAATTTTGGCTAGCGCTTTAATACCTTGGAATTTCACTTCTGGCTCAGCAGAAATTGTCGCTAGACAAGCTAATAAGTCACGAGAACGGTCATGAAGTTCTTCCAGTCGGTTTGACCATGAAAGCAACTGTTTATGCTCTTCTTCAATCTCTTCGAGTGAAGTATGAGATTCTTTAAGGAGATGCTGTTTTCTATTGACGATTTGTTCAAATATTCCTGAACGTGTGATAACACCAGTAAAACGTTCATGTTCAATAACCGGTAATAAATCCTGACCATTGATATCAAGCATGGCCAGACTTTGCTCTATTGGTGTTTCAGGCGTGACAAAAATGTTAGATGATCTGTTACACAAATCAGCGAATATCCAGTCAGGATGTTTTGATACTTCCTGAAGTGTGACCAAACCACAAAACTTGCCACTATGAGGAGATTCACTAAAAACGGCGAAAATAGTATTCTTATCAATCTTTCTTGGTCGATCTTCATCCAGTACGTACTGAATCGAATCCGTTTGTAAACAATCCTTTGCAAATAGCGTATTCATTTTATTCTTGATAAATGCACATCAATATTAAGTTCGATATGAAGTACTTCGTCTGAACCTAGTAGTGATTTTGTATGAGTCAGAACAAAATCCATTAATTGCTCTTTGCTGATTCTCCTTAATAAGGACTGGCGAATCAAGATATCACCGATGACATCATCCTCTACTTCGATATGTTCGTATGGTGTTTTAACGAGCAGATCCAAAGCACGTTTCATTGCAATACAACCTATTGGTGCATCTTTACCCATAACAAGCATATCTTTCAGGGGAGGCATTTTATATTCACTGATTCTAGCTGAAATATAGGAACCTGACTCTGAGCTTAATGACATCCTTTTCCTCTTCTTAATAAGGGTTAATAATTGATGAAACTTATTTATCCAGTATTGGAACTCGACCTATTAAAAACAGATTTATTTATTAATTGCAAATAATCGTAAAAGCAAAAATATGCATAATGCATACGCATTTCAATTTGAAAATTTTAAATTTTGATTTAAACCATTGAAAGTAATTGTATAGTCGGTGATTTAATTCTGCTGTTATAAAACGACTGCGTTTAATGAAGATGGTAAATCATCATTTAATATAAACCTTACATTGCCTCTGCCAACCGCTGAACCAACTATCAAATATTTCCCAAAAACATTAAAACTCTACCGTTAAAAAGCGAATAACAGACTTAGGAATTTTTCCTTTGATCGTAGAATATGTGAAGCAGTTGGCACAAATTATTGCTGACTACATTAAATAGTTAAAATCGACCTGGAATAACCTCTCAACGGACATGATATCGCGCTGGTTAGAAATAAAGATAATCAAGTGATCATCTGGCGCGATAACTAATGACTTATCTGAAAACAATACTTCACCTTCACGTAAGATTGCTGCCACAGAAGCACTGGGTGGTAGTTTGATTTGCTCGATATGCCGGCCAACCACTTTTGATGTATTGAAATCGCCATGAGCGATAACCTCTATAGCTTCAGCGGCCCCTTGTCTAAGTGAGTGCACTGTCACCACATCACCTTTACGTATATGAGTCAGCAGACTACCAATAGTGATTTGCGCTGGTGAAATAGCCAAGTCGATACTGGTACCTCTGACCAGCTCGACATGACTCGCTTTACCAATGATCGAAATGACTTTTCGCGCGCCCATTCGTTTGGCAAGCATGGCTGACAGAATATTGACTTCATCATCATTGGTTACAGCACAGAAGACATCTATCTTGCTGATATTCTCTTCTTTTAATAAATTGGCATCGCCCGCATCACCATGTAAAACAACCGTCTTTTTCAAATCCTCAGCAATAAAGCGTGCTCGCTTGGGATTAGACTCAACGATTTTAATTTTATGATTAGATTCAATTCGTTTGGCAAGTTGACGACCGATATTACCGCCACCGGCGATCAGAATACGTTCATAGGTTTTGTATGCATGACGAAATACTTTAACCAGTTTAGAAATATGATGAGTCAGTGCTAAAAAGAAAATCTCATCACCTGGCTGTAACGCCACTTTGCCTGTAGCCTGAATAACTTCGTTATTTCTAAAAATAGCAGCAACACGCATTTTTATATCAGGCAAAATATCCAGTAACTTACTGATGGGCTGGCCCGCCATCGGACTTTGCTCACTGACTTCTACTGCAACAAGTTGTGCCTTGCCATCAAAAAATTCCACAACCTGTAATACTTCAGGTTGCTCAATTAAACGTTGAAGATAAGCTGTAACCAATTGTTCCGGACTGATAATGACGTCAATAGCGAAGGCTTCAGGTGAAAATAAGGCAGGATATTCAACATAATCAGAAGCACGAATTCGCGCCAGTTTTTTGGGGGTTTTAAACAAAGCACTGGCCACCTGACAAGCTACCATATTAATTTCGTCATTCTGCGTGACGGCGATTAACATGTCAGCATCTTCAATTCCTGCTGTTACTAATGTTTCCGGTGATGAGGCATGTCCATTAACCGCACGAATGTCCAGACGATCCTGAATACGCTCGAGTAAGTAACTGTCAGTATCAACGACAGTGACATCATTACCCTCATTCACCAGACTCTCAGCCGTCGAGCTACCAACCTGGCCTGCACCCAAAATAATAATTTTCATCGTTTTTCCTCTGCTATCAGTGGCGCCAATAAGCGGGAATAAATAAGATAAGCAAGGTAAAGATTTCCAATCGACCTGCTAACATTCCGAAGACCCCAAGCCACTTCACCATGTCATTAACACTGACAAAGTTAACGGCCACCTCGCCCAGCCCCGGTCCCAATAGATTTATCGTGGCGACCACGGCTCCAAATGCACTTTCCAGGTCTAATCCTGCCGCCATCATCGCAACGGTCAGGAATAGCGATGTGACGATATACAACACATAAAAGCCCCAGACTGAATACAACACTTCTTCTGAGACGGCTCTTTCACCTTGTTTGACAACAACCACCGCTCGGGGATGCGCTAGATGGAATAACTGTCTTAAACCCAACTTGGCCAACAACATCACACGCATCACTTTTACACCACCCGCTGTCGAACCGGCACAGCCACCGGTAAATGACAAAATCACCATAATCAGAGGAATATGCAGAGGCCAACTGGCAAAGGTAGCGGTACCAAATCCGGTACTGGTCAGTACTGAGGCAACCTGAAAAGCTGCATAACGCAGGGACTCAGAAACGGAGCCATAAGCATTTGACAGGTAAAGACTCGCCGCAACAAACAAGCTGGCAAATAAAAACACTAAACCATAGGTTCTGACTTCAGGATCTTTAGCATAAGGAGAAAGTAATTTTTTTCTGAAAACAATAAAATGCACAGCAAAGTTAACGCCACCTGCCAGCATAAATACAATCGCGATCAGTTCAATAAGCGGGCTGTTATAAAAACCAAGACTGTCATCATGGGTTGAGAAACCACCGGTTGCTACAGTAGTAAAAGCATGGCCAACTGCATCAAAAATAGTCATGCCAGCTAAGTAGTAAGCAACACCACACAGGCTTGTAAGAATCAGGTAAATAATCCATAAAGAACGTGCTGTTTCAGCAATTCTGGGGGTGAGCTTTTCATCCTTTGCAACCCCTGATGTTTCAGCTCGATAAAGCTGCATACCACCGACACCGAGTAAAGGCATGATCGCTACTGCAAGTACAATAATCCCCATACCACCAAGCCATTGTATTTGCTGTCTGTGATACAAAATTGACTGAGGTAATTGATCCAGGCCAGTAATAACCGTTGCCCCGGTTGTGGTAAAACCGGATATTGATTCAAATACGGCATCGGTCAAATCCAGATGTAAACCAAAAAGAAACGGTAAGGCACCGACCAGTCCTAATAGAATCCAAAACAGCGTCACCACGAGAAAACCATCCCGAACTGAAAGCTCTTGCCGCTGATTTCGGTTCAACAGCCACAATACTAGTCCGATAGCGATGACAGATAACATGGATAGCAAGAAGACATTCAGCTCGCCATCATGGTAATAGAGCGATACTATGATGGATGGCACGAAGTTCAGACTATAGAACATCAATAAGATACCAAATAGTCTTAGAATGGCTCGCCAATGCATAGATTAACTACCCTTTTTTGTGACTGACTGTGACAAGAAACCAATAGCAACGACAAACGAAAATCAATTAACAAGTGTTTCTATCCAGCATGATGATTTAGTTAACGGCATTATGCCTTGCAGATATAACGACATTGTAAAAATAATATAAAAAATACCCCAGCAACGGATGTTTAACGTGTTCAACATTAATAAAACCAATTCACCTCGAACAAGTTATTTGCTAGCTACGTTGACCGTTATTGGTATCAGCCTGATTACGGAGCTACTTACTCCGTGGCTGCCTCATACTAGTTTTCTACTGCTTTTTATGGCTGGTACGGTGTTTATTTCAGCCAAAACAGCGCTTGGTCCGGCCATCTTCGCCAGTGCATTAAGTTTTGTTGTCTTCAACTTCTTTTTTACTGAACCTTTTTATACCCTTGATATCACTCACAAACATGATTTTGCGACCTTACTTTTATTTATTTCTGTGAGTCTGATCACTGGGAATTTGGCATCAAAAATGCGCCTGGCTATTACAGATTCAAAGCAGGCGCTTGATCGTCAACATCGTTTTTTTTCTTTCAGCCAGAAAATGACATCCGCTGCCACAAGTCAGGAAGTTATGAGTCTTTTAAAGCAGGCTGTTGAACACACAACATCCACCCCATTTTGTTTTATTGAAAAACATCAACAACAGTTCGTGTACACACCCTCCACACTGTCAGTACCTGATGATGAAATAGTGAATAACGTCTGGCAGCATGAGAAAGAGAATGACTTAAGTATAAAAGGTCAGTTTTTCAGTTTAAGATCGGCCAACAAAACACTGGCACTGATTTATCTATCCAAACTGCAGTCTGAATCGCAATCATCAGCCTTACATACTTTTTCGAACCTTGCAGCATTAGCCTTACAGCGGACATTACTCGCTGAAGATCTGGAAAAAACCCGGCTGATATCTGAAACAGAACAGTTACGTTCCGCCCTATTATCTTCCGTTTCACATGATCTTCGAACACCACTATCTTCAATCATTGGTTCAGCTTCGAGCTTACTCGAATATCATGAAAAACTGTCTCAGCAGGATCAACGGCAACTGCTGACCACTATTTTGGATGAATCGCAACGACTGGATCGGCATATTCAAAACTTATTGGATATGACACGATTCGGTCAGGGCAAAGTCACATTAAAACGAGACTGGGTCGATATCAAAGATATCACTGCAGGTGCTTTGTATCGGCTTCGTGATGAATTGGATAAGCGGCATATTGAAATCGATATTCAGGACAATATGCCTATCATCTGGGTCCATGGTCTGCTCATTGAACAAGCCCTAGTCAATATGCTCGATAATGCAGCGAGAGTGACTCCGATCGGGGGACAAATCCATTTAGCAGCCAGACTGACAACAAGCTGCATTGAAATCGATATTTCTGACAACGGTCCGGGTATTGCTGATCAAGAAAAAGAAAAAATCTTTGATATGTTTTACAGCGTAGCCCATGGTGATTCCCAAACCAAAACAGGCACAGGATTGGGGTTGGCCATATCGAAAGGGATGATTGCCGCACATGGCGGTAATATTACCGTGTTAGACAATCCGTCAGGTGGCACAATCATGCATATCACCCTGCCCAAACATCCTGTTGTTTATGGCCCTGAAAAATGAATATCACTGCAAAAACCATTCTTATCATTGAAGATGAAGCACAGATCAGACAGTTCCTCAGAATCAGTCTTGAAGCGCAGTCATATACGGTTATTATTGCAACAAATGCCGCAGAAGGACTTGAGTTAGCAGGCAAGCAGCCTATTGACCTCATCATTCTTGATTTAGGTTTGCCAGACAGAGATGGTCAACAAGTCATCAAAGAACTAAGAAAGCGTTCTCAAATCCCTATCATCGTTTTATCAGTCAGAGCCAGCGAAGATGAAAAAGTCAGGGCACTTGATACGGGCGCCAATGACTACGTTACCAAACCTTTTGGCATCAGTGAATTAATGGCAAGAGTTCGCGCACTGATTCGGATTAATGACAATCAACCTAGCACTCAAGCCAGAATACAGTTCGATAATTTAACAATTGATACACAAAGCCATGAAGTCTGGTTAGATAATGAAGCTATCCATCTGTCACGTAAGGAGTTTGAACTGTTGTATCAGCTCGCAGTAACGCCGGGACGGATTCTTACGCATCAGCAATTACTTAAAATTATTTGGGGAGAGCATTTTGTCAGTGAAACGCATTATCTACGAATTCTGGTAGGTCATCTTCGCCAAAAACTGAATGATGATCCTATGCAGCCCCGTTTTATTATTACCGTGCAAGGGATTGGTTATCGTTTCAAATACTAAACTATTTATTCCCTTCCCCACTTGAATATCTGCACCGACAGCGCTCACAATGCGTCATTCACTCTATCAGGATATCTGCATGCTCAAACGTCTAGTCACATTACCTGCCTTGCTTGTGTTGTTCAGTAGCTTTAACCTGTCTGCAGCAACGCTAACGGTTGATGGCTTAGCCAATAAAAACACACCTAAAGCGACCGATGTTGCATTTCAGCTAATTGATATGAAGACAGGGAAAACACTGGTAGCTCAACGCGCTGATCAATTACAGCCTCCCGCCAGTTTGCAGAAATTAGTGACCGCATTAGCAGCAAAACTGTACCTTAAAGATGACTTTCGTTTTGTTACACGTCTTGAACGTCATAAGGATGATTTGATTGTTCGGTTTAGTGGCGATCCTGACTTCAGCTCTGATGATTTAGATGCCTTATTTCAGTCACTTCGCTCCAGCCAATCTGTTATCAAAGGTAATATTTATATTAATGGCTCGACATTTGATGATTATGAGCGTGCTATCGGATTGCCCTGGGACAATCTGGGTGTTTGTTACAGTGCCCCTTCAAGCAGTATTTCTATGGATAAAAACTGCGCTACTGGCAATTTATATATCAAACCAGGTGCTAGCAAACCCTCCGTTTTATTGCCAGCAAAAAAACCGATTCATATTGATACCTCCACATTACAAATCATCAAAACCAAACCGACCAACGATGACTATTGTCAGATGAAGTTGTTAGCTGACAATACAAACCACTACCAAATTGGTGGTTGTATTCATGAATCGTCCCTGCCGGTTAAATTAAAATTCGCCCTGCAAAATACCACCGCTTATGCAAAAGCCAATATTGAAGATGCATTAAAAAAAGCCGGTATTCAACTTAAGGGGAAGATAGTCAGGGATGACAATAAAACCGGAACCGTGATTACTGAACATCAATCAGCGTCTTTAGACACTCTGGTCAGGGAGATGCTTAAACACTCAGATAATCTTATTGCTGACAATCTCTTAAAAACCATGGGTCATGTGTTTTATAAACAGGCAGGCAGCTATGAAAACGGCATCGCAGCGTTACAACATATCCTCAAACAACAAGCGAATATCGATTTAAGTCATGCGATGTTAGTCGATGGTTCAGGTTTATCGAGAAATAACAGACTGTCCGTAGAACAATTGATACAAGTCGTGTCGTATATTTTCAAACATCCCGAGTTAGGCTTAATAAACGACCTTCCGGTATCGGGTGAAAGTGGTACGCTAGCATTTCGCAGCAGTGTTAATAAACCACCATTAAAAGGTCAGATACAAGCAAAAACAGGCACACTGTATGGCACGTATAATCTGGCAGGAAAGATTCGTACAAAAAATAATCATGACTTATTATTTGTACAGATTGTGACCAATTTTCATCCTGCCGATGAAAAACAGTCTCGTTGGCCAGTAATGAAATTTGAAAAATCGTTATATGAGTCGATTTATCAACGTTTCTAACAGAGTGCCCTCTCGCAATTTAAGGCCGGAATAGGTAGAATTTTCGGCTTCTTATCACGTCAAATTCTTGGAAAGTTAACCATGGCTCAGTACGTATATAGTATGAATCGGGTGGGCAAAATTGTTCCGCCAAAACGAGAAATACTGAAAGATATTTCTTTATCCTTTTTCCCTGGTGCAAAAATTGGGGTACTTGGTCTTAATGGCTCCGGTAAATCAAGTTTACTCCGTATTATGGCCGGCATCGATCAAGACTACATTGGTGAAGCACGCCCAATGCCGGATCTAAATATTGGCTACTTACCTCAAGAACCAGAGCTTGATGATAGCAAAACGGTTCGTGAAGTCGTTGAAGAAGCTGTCTCTGACGTCAAAGGCGCACTGGATGAACTTGATGCTATTTATGCCGCCTATGCGGATCCTGATGCTGATTTTGACGCCTTGGCAAAAAAACAAGCTGAATTGGAAAATCTCATCCAAGCCAAAGATGGGCATAATCTCGATAATGCCTTAGAACGTGCCGCTGATGCCTTACGTCTTCCAGCATGGGAGACGCCTGTGTCGGTCTTATCTGGTGGTGAACGTCGCCGAGTGGCATTATGTCGTTTATTGCTCGATCATCCTGATATGCTCCTGCTTGATGAGCCTACCAACCATTTAGATGCAGAATCTATTGCCTGGATTGAACGCTTCTTACAAGAATATCCAGGTACTGTTGTTGCTATCACCCATGATCGCTACTTCCTTGATAATGCGGCTGGCTGGATTCTGGAACTGGATCGCGGTCGTGGCATTCCTTACGAGGGTAACTATTCTTCCTGGCTTGAACAGAAAGATCAGCGTTTGCAGCAAGAAGCAAAAGAAGAAGCTTCCCATCAAAAAGCGATTAAAGCGGAGCTGGAGTGGGTCAAACAAGGTGCTAAAGGTCGTCAGACTAAATCTAAAGCCCGTTTGAAATCATTTGAAGAAATGAATTCGCGTGAATTCCAAAAACGTAATGAAACACAGGAAATCTATATTCCACCTGGTCCACGTCTCGGCGATAAAGTTATCGAACTGAAAAATGTCACGAAGTCGTATGGCGAGAAATTGTTATTTGAAGACCTGAGCTTATCCATTCCTGCAGGTGCTATCGTCGGTATTATCGGCCCTAATGGTGCGGGTAAGTCGACCTTATTCCGTATGATTTCAGGTGAAGAACAGCCTGATTCTGGAGAGATAGAAATCGGCAGCACTGTTGAATTGGCTTATGTGAATCAGTCACGTGAGCTGGATGGTAAAAAAACAGTATTTGAAGAAATTTCTGATGGTGCTGACATTATCACTGTCGGCAATTATCAAACTCCATCACGTGCTTATTGTGGCCGTTTCAACTTTAAAGGCTCGGATCAGCAGAAGTTCGTCAAAGACTTATCGGGCGGTGAACGTAACCGATTGCATATGGCAAAACTGCTCAAGTCTGGTGGCAATGTGTTATTACTCGACGAACCGACCAACGATCTTGATGTGGAAACCTTACGGGCACTTGAAGAAGCCATTCTGGCCTTTCCAGGCTCTGCGGTGGTGATATCGCATGATCGCTGGTTCCTGGATCGCATCTGCACACATATCATTGCCTATGAAGGTGATTCATCTGTCGTCTTCTTTGAAGGTAACTACAGTGAATACGCGGAAGATTACGCAAAACGTTTTGGTAAAGATCATCAACCAGAGCGTATCAAGTACCGTCGGATAGGTTAAAAAATAAACTGCCCGTGTCGGTGTAATACACGGGCAGTATTCTGGCTATTGAATTATAAAATGACAGAATCTTTTTTCATGATGCGTATGTCTAAGTGATGAGATGATAAGTAACATAACTGTGATACCCACGCTATGAAAAAAGCCCAAATAGCCCGCTTAAAATTGCGGTGTCCAATCACGCTGGGTCGCCAGCATGAAATCAATATACCGTCAGGCTGGTTTGATCTTGTCTTCACCATGTGTGCAGCTATTGAAGATGAAGCACAAGCTATCAACAAAAAACATCGTCAACGTATGTTCTTACCGAGAATCGTTTTTATTGAAGAACATCAGGGAAGAATCATTTGTGACGTGATTAATGGCACCAAAGATATTAGTGAGATTATTAAACAGGCACAAATGCGCTCTGCAAAATCCTGCATGACCTGTGGTGACGAAGGTAGTCAGTTCCGCTTAGGCAGAAATCTTGTCACCCGCTGCCATAAGCATCGTTCAAGTGAAATGCACTATTAATGATCTTTATGCTGTAAGCAATTATCATAAACCGCTTGTTCTACCTGCTCTTCTGTTTGTGACTCAGGAAACGTAAATGCGAGGTTTATCGCCAAATCAATCATTCTGAAAAACTCTGTATGCATAAATTCTGGTGGTGTTGCTTGTTGCATCTCCCCCATAGTTTTGCCCTCTAAACGTTGTGCAAAATAATCCCCCGTTAGACTCGAAATCTGCAAGCATTGTTTATCAGGCTCGTCTTCAGCTACAACAGCTGCAGAATATAAAACTAGCAATAATAATGTCTTGATATAGTGTTTCATCACACCCTCTCTGTACGAACAACATGAGTACTAGGACTTCTAAGTAACGAATTAATTTCTTCACAGAAATTTTTAACCCGCTTATTGATAATATGTTCGAATTAAATATCAGGAAATAAAATGAAAGCATTACTAATCATTGCTCACGGCAGCCGCAGGCATCAATCAAATGATGAAGTGACAAATATTGCTAAGCAAATCAGAACATGTGAAGAGCATGATTTTGATATCGTAGAATCTGCCTTTCTTGAGTTAGCGGAGACCTTAATTCCAACTGGTATAGAGCGCTGTATAAAATCCGGTGCAAAAGAAATTATCGTAGTGCCCTATTTTCTGAATTCTGGTACTCATGTGACTAAAGACATTCCTGAAATAATCTCTGCTCAGAAGTCACTTTATCCGGACATCAACATTACACTGACTCGGCATCTAGGTGCTTCACCTGTCATGCTCGACTTAATCTTGCAGACAGCATCAGATACCGTGATAAATTAAGATGTCAGCCAAGTTCATCCAATATAGTACACTTGCAGCGCCGTTAATAATGCATCGTAATGCGGGCTACGCTGAATAACCTAAGATGGTATATTAATATCATCAAAGGATATCTGTTTTAACCATAATAAATCATCTAAACAAGCTCAAAATAAAAGGGATGACAATGGAGAGAGAGCGGTTTAATACAGTATGGGATCGTGATGGAAGTCTGAAACGACTACTAGGGGATGAAGCACTTCTGCAAAAAATGTTAGTCATGTTCCAGCAAAGTAACACGCAAACTCTAAGCGATATTTCGCTCGCTATAGAAAAAGATGACTATCAAGCTGTTAAAGGCCTTGCTCATAAATTGAAGGGAAGTGCATCCGCTATTGGCGCTCCCAGAGTTGTCGAAGATTGCGTGATCATTGAAAGTGCAGCTGAGCATGAGAATAACGAGACTATCAGACAGACTTTCACACAGTTGCAGCACGATATAAATGGAATACTGGCGGTTATCGACAGTTACCTAAAGACGACTCCATCATCCCCCACCTAAACAGAGGCTATTGCTGAAGGGAAAAGCTGCTTAAAATTACGACTTGTTACTTGCGCAATGTTCTCAACACTATCACCTCTCAGTTCGGCGAGAAACTCAGCGACATGTTTTACAAAAACAGGTTTATTAGTTTTGCCACGATGAGGAACAGGTGCCAGATATGGTGCATCTGTTTCAATTAAAATTCTGTCTAAAGGTAATTTTTTGGCGACTTCTTGCAGGTCCTTTGCACTTTTAAACGTTACAATGCCCGACAAAGAGATATAGAAACCAATATCTAAAGCGCGTTGAGCCGTTTCCCAGTTTTCAGTGAAACAATGGATGATGCCACCGGCATCACGGGCATTCTCGTTTTCGAGAATCGTCATTGTATCTTCACGCGCTTCACGTGTATGAATGATTAACGGTTTTTGGGTTTGTTTCGCCGCTTCGATATGAACTCTGAATCGATCGCGTTGCCATTCCAGATCACCTTCACTTCTGAAGTAATCTAAACCCGTCTCGCCAATGGCAATCACTTTGGGGTGATTCGCTTCAGCAATTAAAGCATCGACGCTATATTGCTCATCAGCCTCAACATTTGGGTGAATGCCTACACTAGCACTGACATTAGGGAAATTTTCAGCAATATGTTTAACATCAAGGGAGCTTTTTTTGTCTATGGCAATGCACAGAATATGATCAATACCTTGACTCTCTGCTTCACTGACTATGGCATCAATGCCACCCTCTTCATCTGCCAATAAGTTAAGGTGACAATGTGAATCAATATACATAAAACAATAACAACTTAAATAAGGAAAGGAATCGGGTAACAGCCAATTACATAGTGTAAGTGGCTTTATCAGACTTAAGTTTATCTACTAAATAATTCTCAATTTTGCCTCTGACAACAGAAGCACTTCCATCAATATCACTGAAATGCACACCAATACCTGCAGCCTGGTTTCCTTGGGCTCCTCGCGGAGTAATCCAGACAATCGTGCCGGCAACAGGTAATTTTTCTCCTTCATCCATCAGTGATAACAGGATAAACACCTCTTCTCCCAACTGATAACTCTTTGTTGTCGGGATAAATAGCCCACCATTTTTCACATAGGGCATGTAAGAATGGTAAAGCATATTTTGATCGGTAATTTTCAGTGACAAAATGCCTTTTCTTGGATTAGAAGCCATCGTATTACCTGCTTATTGCTGATGTTGTTGAATCTGACTAGCATGCTGCATAATCGACACCATCAAATCTTCCATCAGTAAGGTTTTATTTAGATTATTCTGTGAAGATAGTAACTTCATTGTATGGATGATGCAATCTGAAATCCCCCAGTAATGCTTGATTAATGCAGGCTCAGGCATTTCTTGTTTATCCAATAGTGATACTAGCTTGGTTTGTATCATTGCCTGTAGCTGATGTAATACAGACATCAGATCAAAAGACTGCCACTGAGCAGAGAGTTGCACTGGATTAGCCTTGCATCGCATTAATGCTGCCATGCCACTAAATACACTCTTGCTCTGTTCAATCCCTTCTTCACCAATTGTAAGCGCGGCCAAAGGGGCTCCATGTGCCAGATTAAGCAATGTAGTTAAATCTTGTTCAGATAAGTCACTGTGTTGTTTGAGCCAGTCTATAGCAATACTACGATCAGGCGTTGACACAGAAATTGTCTGGCATCGACTTTTAATCGTGATGGGTAACTTTCGCATCGATGCAGCAACCAGAATGAGTGTGGTGTTTTCTTGGGGCTCTTCAAGCAGCTTTAACAGACTGTTAAAAGCATTTGTATTCATCTGGTCAGCATTTTTGATAATGACAGTTTTCGCCGACGAAATTTTTGGCATCAACGATTGAACATCTTTCAACTGACGGATTTGATCTACTTTAATTTGTTTACCTGCTTCTTCAGGTGCAACAACGCTATGATCCGGATGACTTTCTGCTGCATATAGCTGACAGCTATGACAGATACCACAGCTATCAAAGTCTTCAGTAACGCTTAAACACAAAAGACTTTTTGTCAGTTCACTAGCAAGTAAATCGTTATCTAGTCCGTGTATGCCATGAATAAGAATAGCATGTGGAATACGTTTCGCCTGATAAAGTGAAACAATATGCTGCCAGGGTGTTTGATGCCAGGGATAGAGTGACATGGTCATACTGATTGAAGTAGCTTGTTTAATGATATAGACACTTGCTGCTGAATATTATCAATAGACTGGCTGGCATCAATAATTTGAATTCGCTCTGGTTCATTCACCGCTCTATCCAAGTAGCATTGACGAATTTTCTCAAAAAAGTCTGTCTTTTCTTGTTCAAAACGGTCTTTTTCTAAAAGACGTTGGTTAACCCGCTGCTGACCAATCTGAACAGGTAAATCAAATAATAAGGTTAAATCTGTTTTTAGCCCATCCAAGGTCCAATCAGACAAAGACGATATACGTTGTTCATGAATACCTCGCCCGCCTCCCTGATAAGCAAAAGTCGCATCAACAAAACGGTCACAAACAACCCACTTTCCAGCCGCCAGAGCAGGTAAAATTACCTGCTTGATATGTTCAGCACGTGCAGCAAACATGAGTAATAATTCTGTATTGTCACTCATGCCGTCTTTTCTTGGTCGCAACAATAATTCACGAATTTCTTCGCCTAAGGGTGTCCCACCAGGCTCACGTGTAACGATAACTGATTTATTGAAATTCTCAAGGTAGCTTTTGATGAACTGGATTTGTGTAGATTTCCCTGCACCTTCGATACCTTCAACGCTAATAAATTTACCTTTCATTTTTTTAATTGATACTTTCTTACGGCTTTATTGTGATCGGCCAGATTAGATGAAAAAATATGTCTGCCATCTGTCCCTGTCGCCACGAAATACAAACTATCTCCACTTGCGGGATGGAGGGCGGCATTTATGGATTCCCTACTCGGTAAACAAATAGGCGTGGGCGGTAAACCACTGCGTGTATATGTGTTATAAGGTGTATCCGTTGTCAGATCTTTTTTACGTAGATTACCGTCGAAATTTTTTCTGATACCGTAAATCACCGTTGGGTCAGTTTGCAAACGCATCCCTTTTTGTAAACGACGGACAAACACTCCGGCAATTTCAGGTCGCTCATCTGCTACAGCCGTTTCTTTTTCAATAATAGATGCCATGATTAAGGCTTCGTATGGTGATGTATAGGGTAAGTCTTTTGCACGATATTCCCATGCATTATCCAATACCTCATGCATTTGTTTGTTAGCGCGTGCTAAAAATTCAATATCTGTTGTATCTGTTGGAAAATGATACGTTTCAGGTAGAAACCAACCTTCACCGTTTTGATCAGCTTGTCCTAATGCTGCCATCACAGCGGCCACATCCGGATTTTCTAAGGTATGTTTTATTTTAACGTTAGCTGAGACCATATCCACCAGGGATTGTGCTGTCATACCTTCTACAATGGTCATTGAGTTCATAATGACCTTGCCTGACACTAACCTGTTAAGTACATCCGGTAAGGTATCGTCAGGTAAAAGTTGATATTCGCCTGCCTTGATTCTGCTTGCTGACTCGTTAGCCCGTCCATATAACTGCAGATAGATGGGAGAGATTGAGGTGATATTACGCTCATACAACTCCTCACTGATTCGTTTCAGATTACTGCCTGGTGTAACAATAAACTGAACGGGTTCCGAGATATTCAACGGTGTCGTCATGAAGCGATTATATTGAATAACAATATAGGTACATATGCCAGCGGCAATCAGAGCTGGAAGTAGTGTTTTGAGTAACAAATTATTTTTCATGTCAGCTTTCAGCAGTATCCAATGCCTTTTGAATTCTTTTTGTTATATCCCCATGGGGCCATTGTTTATTCGTGCCATGCAGAGCAGTCACTGGCCATACCCTGATAAGACTATTCGTGACAAACACTTCATCTGCTTGATAGAGATCATCCAATGTTAATGTGACTATCTCATGAGGTATATCTAAAGTACAGGCTAGTGCCAATATGCGCTCACGCATGACTCCTTCGATACCACAGCTATTCAGATTTGGAGTGAATAAACAGCCATCACTGACCAGGAATACATTGCTCATTGTTCCTTCAATAAGTTCATCGTCATAGTTCAGCATTAATCCTTCAGCAATATCTGCTGAATCCCATTCATTTCTAGCAATCACCTGCTCCAAACGGTTTAAATGTTTGATTCCCGATAATAATGGATTTTTTGCCAAACGCGTCGAACACAATTGGACAGTGATACCTGATTGATGATTGAGCGGATAATCTGGCAAAGGGTGAAAAGTGATGATGCGTTGAGGTGTTGAGTCTATAGGTGGTTTATACCCTCGTCCGCCAGAGCCTCGAGTGATGATAATTTTAATCACACCATCACCGGATATTTGATTGCAAACAATAAGCAACTCTCGCTCTAATGCTGCTATATCATTAAAGTCTATCTGCAGGCGTTTACAACCTCGTAACAAACGCTCTGTATGCTCTTTGAGGTATTCAAGCCTACCATGTCGAAATGGTATCGTTTCGAACAGACCGTCGCCATACTGAAGGCCACGGTCTGCTACTGATAGCATTGTTTCCGGTTGACCATTTATCAGAATCACCGGCTTACTCAGCTTAACTTAACTTTTTAAATATGACAGTACCGTTGGTGCCGCCAAATCCAAATGAATTTGACATTGCCACGTCAATTTTCATTTCTCTTGCCGTATTGGGTACATAATCAAGATCACATGTTTCATCCTGATTATCGAGATTGATGGTGGGCGGTGCAACCTGATCACGGATAGATAAGAGACTGAACACAGCTTCTACACCACCTGCCGCACCCAGCAAATGACCAATCATTGATTTGGTCGAGCTGATCGCAACATTATTAGCAGCATCACCCATCGCTTTTTTGATGGCTTGGGTTTCAGCAGCATCGCCTGCTGGTGTTGATGTTCCGTGCGCATTAATATAGTCGACTTCATCCGCATTAATGCCGGCATCTTTCATCGCGTTTACCATACAACGAGCCGCACCTTCACCACCTTCAGAAGGCGATGTCATGTGATAAGCATCACTACTCATGCCTGAGCCAACTAACTCTGCATAAATTGTGGCACCACGTTTTACAGCATGTTCATATTCTTCCAGCACAATCACGCCAGCACCATCACCAAGAACAAAACCGTCACGGTCTTTATCCCAAGGACGACTAGCAGCAGCAGGGTCATCATTGCGTGTAGATAAAGCGCGTGCAGCAGCAAATCCACCTAGCCCTGTTTTAGATGTAGCCATTTCAGCACCACCGGCAATCATGACATCCGCATCACCGTATTGAATCATACGACCAGCCGCTGAAATGCAGTGTGTTCCTGTTGAACACGCTGTCACGATGGCTGTATTAGGACCTTTCATACCGTACATGATCGATAAATTACCTGAAATCATATTGATAATGTTACTCGGTACGAAAAATGGGGAAATCTTGCGAGGTCCACCACTTAAATAACTGTCATAACCAGACTCAATGCCGGGTAAACCGCCGATACCTGAACCAATGGCTACACCAATTCGTTCAGCATTCTCATCAGTCACCACTAAACCAGAATCTTCAATCGCTTCTTTAGCTGCGGCAATACCATAATGGATAAAGGTATCCATTTTTTTAGCATCTTTTTTTGGAATTACGGTTGTGACATCAAAGTTTTTGACACTTGCACCGAAGCGAACACTAAATTCTGAGACATCAAACAAGGTCAGCGGTGCAACACCACTTTTACCTGCAACAATATTTTCCCAGCTTTCTTTTACCGTTAGTCCAACTGGAGTAACAGCACCAAGGCCAGTAACGACAACGCGTCTTTTAGACATCAGGTTTTCCCCTCAAACCTACAGGTATACATGACATAGCCGCCTAGCATGCTTTCACACACTAGACGGCTATCATAAGCGCTTTTGATTATATTAAGACTGATGTGCGTTAATATAAGAAACAGCTTCTTTAACTGTAGTGATTTTCTCAGCTTCTTCGTCTGGGATTTCACATTCGAAAGCTTCTTCCAAAGCCATAACCAACTCTACTGTATCCAGAGAGTCTGCGCCCAGGTCGTCGATAAATGAAGCATCCGCAGTTACTTCATCAGCGTTGACACCTAATTGTTCAACAACAATTTCTTTTACGCGAGCTTCGATATCACTCATAACTAATATTTCCTTTGGTGGTTAATACATCAAACAATGTGCAGGCATTTTATAGTGCCTGCACCATTGAGACAAGCTAAATGGCGATTACCTTGCTTGACTCAAAAATAAAATTCTTAATTAATAATCACTTAGTGATCATTAACTCATATACATGCCACCGTTGACATGTAATGTTTCTCCCGTAACATAACTGGCATTCATACTCGCCAGATAGCTCACTGCAGCAGCAATCTCTTCTGGTGCACCCAAACGTTTTACAGGCACTTGTTCAAGCAGTGCCGTTTTATGTGCTTCTGGTAAAGAACTGGTCATATCCGTATCAATAAAGCCTGGTGCGACTGTATTGACAGTGATACCTCGAGCACCCACTTCACGAGCCAAAGACTTACTAAAACCAATGACCCCAGCTTTTGCTGCAGCGTAGTTAGTTTGTCCAGCATTACCCATTGCACCAACGACCGAGGTAATTGTAATGATTCGTCCCCAACGAGCTTTAGTCATCGCTCTAAGGCAACGTTTACTCAGCTTAAATATTGGTGTCAGATTGGTGTTGATAATGTCATCCCACTCTTCATCTTTCATACGCATTAATAAATTATCACGCGTAATACCCGCATTATTCACCAGAATTTCTGGTGCGCCAAATTCATTTTCTATAGTAGTGACCACATTATCAATGGCATCGGCATCAGTAACATTAAGAACGATACCACGCCCATTAATGTTCGCCTCTTTAAGAAAATCAGTGATTGTTGCAGCTCCGCTTTCAGAGGTTGCTGTACCAATCACTGTAGCGCCTTGCTCACCTAAACTAAGTGCAATAGCTTTACCAATACCACGTGTCGCTCCAGTCACCAGAGCAATTTTTCCATCTAAGCTCATTCTATTCTCCTAATGCTTGCTGAGTTTTTTCAAGCGTCGCTATATCAAATAAAGGTAATGCGGTAAGAGACTTATCAATACGTTTAGTCAAACCAGCTAAAACTTTACCTGGTCCACATTCCACAATGTGATCTACATTTTGCGCGGCAAGCCACTGAATAGTTTCGACCCAGCGAACCGGGCTATATAATTGTTGCGCCAGCAATGATTTAATAGCATCTACATCGACAGCAGATGTCACACTCGCATTATGAATAACGGGTGTTGTTGGCATCCGGATGTCTATTTCATTGAGTTTATTAGCTAATTGCTCTGCGGCTGGCTGCATAAGTGCACAATGTGATGGCACGCTTACTGGCAATATCAGAGCACGTTTAGCACCTTTATCAGATGCTATTTCAGTCGCCTTTTTAACCGCTTCGGCAGAACCTGCGATAACGACCTGTCCAGGCGAATTAAAATTTACTGCCTCTACAACGCCGGCGGCTGATGCTTCATTACACACCTCGCGTACCACATCATCTTCCAAACCCAGTATAGCGGCCATAGCGCCTTCGCCAGCAGGCACAGCTTGTTGCATATATTGGCCACGTAATTCAACCAGCTTGACTGCATCAGTAAAATCGATTGCATCTGCGGCCACAAGCGCCGTATATTCACCGAGACTATGACCAGCGAAATACGCCGGTTTTATATCTGAAACTGATTGCCAGACACGCCACATAGCAATACCAGCAGTCAACATTATTGGCTGAGTACGATCAGTTTGATTTAAGAGTTCTTCAGGACCATTAGATACCAAGTTCCAGACGTCATAAGCTAAGGCATCTGAAGCTTCTTGGAATGTTTGTTTTACGATGCTGTATTCTGCTGCGATCTCAGCGAGCATACCTACAGATTGAGATCCCTGACCGGGAAAGACAAAAGCTGATTTCATTCATTACCCCTGAATATATCAGTACTGAATAAGCGCTGAACCCCATGTAAATCCGCCACCAAAGGCTTCAAACAATAAAGTTTCACCACGTTTTATACGACCGTCACGAACAGCAACGTCGAGGGCTAAAGGAATAGATGCCGCTGAGGTATTGCCATGTTTATCAACAGTGACAACCACTCTATCCATCGACATCTGTAACTTTCTTGCTGTAGCAGCAATAATACGAATGTTAGCCTGATGAGGAATAAGCCAGTCAATAGCGGTTTTATCCAGCTGATTGGCTTCCAATGTTTCATCAACAATGCTGCTAAGGGTTTTTACTGCAACCTTAAAGACTTCATTACCTTGCATATCGATATAAGCAGAATCATCAGTAGCATCCGAACCGGGGCCTGCTGGCACCTGTAATAAACTGCTGAAACTGCCATCGGAGTGAATATGCGTAGAAATAATGCCAGGTTGTTGTGATGCCTGAAGAACCACTGCTCCGGCACCATCCCCGAATAATACACAGGTATTTCTATCTGACCAGTCAATAATACGCGAGATGGTTTCTGCACCGACCACTAGAACATTTTTCACACCGCCTGCTTTAATGAATTTATCAGCAATGGTTAGTGCATATACAAATCCAGTACAAACAGCTTGTACATCAAATGCCGGACAACCAGCGATATCAAGTTTCGCTTGTAATAATGAGGCTGTACTTGGAAATATTTGGGTAGGTGTGGTGGTCGCAACGATAATGAGATCAATCTCATTATTCGTGATTCCGGCAGCTTCAATGGCTTTAACAGAGGCTTGATATGCAAGATCTGTTGTGGTTTCGTTCTCGGCAGCAATATGACGTTCTTTTATTCCCGTCCGATCAGTAATCCATTGGTCACTGGTTTCGACCATAGACTCAAGATCATGATTGCTGAGTACTTTTTCTGGCAAATAACTGCCAGTACCCGCGATACGAGAATACATCACAATACTTGTCCTTCCAGCAACACTTCCAGGTGTTTGGTTATATTTTTTGGTACATCCTTAGCGGCTTCGATAATCGCAATATTGATAGCATTCGCGAAAGCAAACTCATCGGCACCACCGTGACTTTTAATCACGATACCTTGCAAACCAATCAGGTTTGCACCGTTATAGGCACGGGGATCTAACTCATTACGGAAATGTTTTAAGACAGGTGAAGCAATTAAACCTGCTAATTTAGTGAGCCAATTACGCGAAAATGATTGCCGTAAATAATGACGAATCATATGAACGACGCCTTCGCTGGTTTTTAGAGCAACGTTACCGACAAAACCGTCACAAACAAGCACATCGGCTTCACCATGGTATAAACCATCACCTTCGACATAACCAATGTAATTAAGATCAGTCTGCTCTAACAAGCGTGATGCTTCTTTTACCCGTTCATTACCTTTTATCTCTTCAGAACCGATATTGAGCAAACCGACTTTAGGTTTGTCTTTACCATCCACAAGTTCAGCGAGAACAGAGCCCATTAAGGCAAACTGGACTAAATGTGCAGCACTCGAATCAACATTTGCCCCCAAGTCCAGCACATAGGTATGTCCTTTCATTGTTGGTAAAGCTGAAACGATAGCCGGTCTTTCGATACCTGGTAATGTTTTTAGTACAAATCTGGCTGTTGCCATCAATGCACCAGTATTACCTGCACTTACGCAAGCGGCTGCTCGCCCCTCTTTAACTAAGTTAATCGCTACACGCATAGAAGAATCTTTCTTCCCGCGTAATGCTTGCGATGGTGACTCATCCATCTCTACTTGCTGTGAAGCATGATGAACAATTAAGCGGGGTTCGTTATCTACATTATTTTTTTGCAGGTGAGAATGAATTGTTTGTTCATCACCGACAAGAATTAATGTGACATCCGGATGTTTTTTTAATGCTGATATGGCAGCGGGGATCACGACTTGAGGTCCGTGATCCCCGCCCATTGCATCAATTGATATCGTCAGGCTCAATTGTTTTTATGCCTTATTCGCTTTTATCCGCAACAACTTTACGACCACGGTAATAGCCATCAGCTGACACATGATGACGACGGTGTAATTCACCTGAAGTTGAATCAACAGATAATGTTGTTTCGGTTAAGGCATCATGTGAACGACGCATTCCACGACGTGATGCACTTTTTTTGTTTTGTTGAACAGCCATGACTAAAAACTCCTAAGCCTTTTAAAAATTCAAAATTATTTTTTTGATTTCAATGCAGATAATACTGCGAACGGAGATGCCTGTTTTTCAGGTTTCTCCCCTACCTCTTCGTCCCCAGATTGCCATACCTCTTTCGGCAAACAATCAAAATCATGTTTAGGCACTAGGGGAAGTGCCAAAATTAACTCATCTTCCACAACATCAGCAGGGTTCACAAACTCCGATTCATCAATTATCCAAGGCTCGTATTGCTCAGATAATTTACTGACTAAGCGTTCATGTTTTACCAAACCCAACAATGTTTCTATTGTTATTGGGTAAAGCAGCTCTCCCATACAACGCTCACATGTCATCGACAACTCGGTGACAAACTGACCCTGCATATAGGGAGTCCCGATTTGATCAATATCAAATCGCATCTTGACCTTAACCGTACCCGCATCATTGAAGAGAGAGGGTTTCAATCGTGACAAAGATGTCAGTTCAATTTCCCCTTCAAGCTCTCGCCCATTATGAGCAAAACGAAACGGATCTATTTCTTTTGGCAATTGCTGGTGCATAATCGACGGGATTATATAAGAAATATCGAAAAACAGCAAAGTGGATACGTATATGGCTTCATAATCTTAGTTGTTATGTAGCTCAATTACAGCATTACTTTTATCAGATGTCTGTTTACTGAGGTCATTTCGCATCGCATCGATGTAATATAGATAATTGGCATCAATATCTCCCGTGATGTACTCCCCATCAAAACAAGAGGTATCAAAGCGTTCAACATCGCTCTTTTTATTAATAGCTGAGACCAGATCTGGCAGATCCTGATAAACAAGCCAATCTACGCCAAGTTCCTTGGAAATTTCTTCGACACTTCTGTCATGTGCCACAAACTCATTTGCAGATGGCATATCGATACCATAGACATTCGGGAAACGAACCGGTGGGGCTGCTGAAGCCAGATAGACTTTATTAGCGCCCGCATCTCTTGCCATCTGAACAATTTGCTGTGATGTTGTGCCACGAACAATAGAGTCATCGACTAACAGTACATTTTTCCCTCTAAACTCCAAATCAATCGCATTTAATTTTTGACGGACAGATTTTTTACGCATGGTTTGTCCAGGCATAATAAACGTTCTGCCTATATAGCGATTTTTGATAAAACCTTCTCTATACACCACGCCTAGATCGTATGATAACTGCAATGCAGCGCTACGGCTTGTATCTGGAATCGGGATAACCACATCAATATCATGATCCGGAAACTCACGTTTAATTTTATGGGCCAGTTTTGTCCCCATACGCATCCGACTTTTGTGAACAGAGATGCCGTCCATCATAGAATCAGGTCTGGCAAAATAAACATATTCAAAAATACATGGCGACTTGATGGGATTATCAGCACACTGTTGAGAATAAAAGTTGCCTTTTCTATCAATAAAAACACATTCACCTGGCTCAATATCACGAACTAATTCATAGTCCAGGATATCAACAGCGACACTCTCAGAAGCCACAACATATTCAGTCCCCTGCGCTGTTTCACGTTTACCAATGACAGCTGGGCGAATACCGTATGGATCACGAAATGCCATCACACCAACACCAGAAATCATCGCAACAGCGGCATAAGCGCCTTTACAACGACGATGCACTTGAGCAACGGCTTTGAAAATGTCTTCAGGCAGTGGTGTCAGCTTAGAACTATTTTGTAATTCATGAGCCAGCACATTGAGTAGCACTTCAGAATCAGAATCAGTGTTGAGATGACGACGGTCCGTCTGGAACAATTCGTCTTTCAATACTTTTGTATTGGTTAGATTGCCATTATGTGCCAGAGCAATACCAAAGGGTGAGTTCACATAAAATGGTTGTGACTCAGCTGAGGTTGAACAACCTGCAGTGGGATAGCGAATATGACCAATCCCCATCTTGCCTTTAAGACGAATCATATGACGGGTGTGGAAAACATCTTTAACGAGTCCATTATCCTTACGTAGGAAAAACTTGCCATCATCGTCGCAAGTCATAATTCCAGCAGCATCCTGTCCTCGATGTTGCAGTACGGTCAATCCATCATATAAGGCCTGGTTAACCTCAGAATGACCCACAATACCAATAATTCCGCACATAGTTTGCCCTGTCAGGAAGTTAATTGTAGTTGATATGTTGAGCGATATCTGCTGGTAACAGATCACGCACCCAAACCGCTAGTTTGATGAAATGCTCTAGCAAGATAGAGTTTTGCCACCAACTGTCTGCTGGCATTGGTGTCGCACCAGCAGCTAGAACCAAGATAGTGACAATGGCGACACCTCGTATCAAACCAAAGATAATACCCAAAGCACGGTCAGTACCGGTAAGCCCGGTTTTTTCAACAACTTGAGATATTAGGTGATTGACCATAGCGCCAAGAATCAATGTCACTGCAAATAAGACAAAAAAAGCCAGAAATAATCGTATGGATGGTGTCGATATATAGTCAGCTAATAAGGTAGACAGATTCGAGTAAAAAAGTATGGCTACCCAGAAAGCTAAAATCCAACTAGCTAATGAAAGCACTTCTTTCATAAAGCCCCGGACGATACTGATAGCGGCCGACAAAAAAATCAGACCTATTATCAGATAGTCAACCCAAACCATAGTTACCCCGCAACGAGCTGCGATCTAAACCGTGAATTTTAACAGATTAACCAACAACAACCCAGTATTTTTACAGTTATATTTCATTGTCTGTTTTAGACACAAAGATTAAGGTTGATATTGCAAAATTTGCGTAGATAACTTGAGTTTCTCGCTGAGCATTTTTGCTGTTTTTTCTAATTTATCGCGATCAGCCACAGGCTGTAGACGAACACGGTAAATCGGGTTTTTATCCGTTTTCACAATTTCAATTAATGGATTGTATCCCATGGACTCCAGTTCTTTTGATAATGCATCTGCATTATCACGTACGCCAAAGCTGGCTAATTGTAAAACCCATAAAATCTCATTTTTTTGTTCTGCAGCCTTTTCTGGAGCTGGAGCTGGAGCTGGAGCTGGAGCAGGAGCTGGAGCAGGAGCAGGAGCAGGAGCAGGAGCAGGAGCAGGAGCAGGAGCAGGAGCAGGAGCAGGAGCAGGAGCAGGAGCAGGAGCAGGAGCAGGAGCAGGAGCAGGAGCAGGAGCAGTATGTTCCTTTTCAGTCAGCTTTTCATTGTCTTTATTTACTGATGTGTCATCTGACTGCGTAGTCGGTGCAACCTCCTGAGGTGTCACGGGCGGTTCAACACGTTCCGGTTCATCATCTAAAGGCTCAATGATGGAATCAAAAGGAATTGGCTTATCCACGATATCGTCGATATCATTCTTTGCAACAGAAGCTAATAATAACCAAGCAATAACACCGATAACAAAGAGTAATAAGGCAGCCCCTATCAAGCGTTGCTTTTGTACCAGTGTCATTGCTTGCTCCAGTGATTAATGATGATTGGGTGAGTTTACCTCATGATACTTATTTTTATCAGAGGCAATAACTCCCGTTTCGTTATTGGCTGAAGGCATATGCTGTAAGGCAACATCGAGCACTTCATAGATCCATTTAACAGGAATGATGGTTAAACCTTGTTTAACATTTTCAGGAATTTCCTTCAAATCCTTAACGTTATCGTGAGGAATTAATACTGTATCTATTCCACCTCGATGAGCAGCTAACAGTTTTTCTTTTAGTCCACCAATGGCTAATACTTCACCACGCAGCGTAATTTCACCCGTCATAGCTACATTCGCTTTGACAGGAATGCCAGTGATAGCCGAGACTAATGCGGTACACATACCAATACCAGCACTTGGACCATCTTTCGGTGTAGCACCTTCAGGTACGTGGATATGAAGATCATGTGTTTGAAGAAAATCTTCACTAATGCCCCACTCTGTTGAACGAGACCGAACAACCGTTGTAGCCGCCTGGATAGATTCCTGCATAACATCACCTAATTTACCGGTATAAGCAGACTTACCTTTGCCTGGCATAATAGCTGATTCAATCGTTAATAGCTCACCACCGACTTCAGTCCAGGCTAATCCGGTTACCTGACCGACACGATCACTTTCTTCAGCCACACCGTACTGATAGTGATATACACCTAAGTATGTTTCGATATTATCGGCCGTCACGATAACTTTTTCTTTTGGCTGCTCAGTAATAATTTGTTTCACTAATTTACGGCAGATTTTCGAAATTTCACGTTGTAAATTACGTACGCCAGCCTCCCGGGTATAACGTCGAATAATTTCCATGACGGCATCTTCCTGAATATGAATTTCCTCAGCTTTAAGACCATTGTCTTTAATCGCTTTAGGCAAAAGATATTTCATGGCGATATTGAGTTTTTCATCTTCTGTGTAGCCCGCAAGACGAATAATCTCCATACGATCACGTAATGCATCGGGGATATTCAATGTATTTGCAGTACAGACAAACATAACGTCGGATAAATCATATTCAACTTCTAAATAATGATCGGCGAACGTTGAATTTTGCTCAGGATCAAGCACTTCAAGTAATGCTGATGCAGGGTCACCGCGAAAGTCTTGAGCCATTTTGTCTATTTCATCAAGCAGAAATAAAGGATTTTTTACTTCTGTTTTACAAATATTCTGTATGACTTTACCAGGCATAGAACCTATATATGTACGGCGATGACCACGAATCTCAGCCTCATCTCTTACACCACCTAAGGCCATTCGGGTGAACTTACGATTAGTCGCCCGCGCGATAGATTGTGCAATCGATGTTTTACCCACACCAGGAGGACCGACCAAGCAAAGAATGGGACCTTTTGATTTTTTTACACGTTTCTGGACTGCAAGGTATTCAACGATACGCTCTTTGACTTTTTCAAGACCGTAATGGTCTTCATCCAAGACCTCTTCAGCCTTGTGCAAATCCAAAGTCACTCTTGAGCGTTTTTTCCAAGGAACTTCCAATAACGATTCAATATAGTTTCTAACTACAGTCGCTTCTGCAGACATTGGCGACATCATGCGAAGCTTTTTCAATTCTGATTCCGCTTTTGCACGTGCTTCGGCCGGCATGCCGGCTTTTTCGATATTCGCAGCAAGCTCATCCGTCTCGTTTGCTGATTCGTCTATTTCGCCTAACTCTTTCTGAACGGCTTTGAGCTGTTCGTTTAAATAGTATTCGCGCTGGCTTTTTTCCATTTGTTTTTTAACACGGTTGCGAATACGTTTTTCAATCTGCTGAATATCAATCTCGCCTTCAAGGAAAGCCATTAACTTCTCAACGCGTGCTTTTACATCACTCATCTCAAGTAACATTTGCTTATCTTCAAGCTTCAGTGTCATATGTGCAGCAACGGTATCAGACATGCGCGACACGTCTTCGATACTCGAAAGCGATGAAATCACCTCAGGTGGAATCTTTTTATTTAATTTGACGTATTGTTCAAATTGACCCAATAACGTTCGCATGAGAACATCGGCTTCACGGTCATCTTCGATATCATCAATAAATGGTGCCACTTCGGCTTCTGTATGCGTGTCGTGATTATGGAAATAAACCACATTTGCACGTTGTACACCTTCTACCAGTACTTTAACTGTACCGTCAGGCAGCTTCAGTAATTGTAAGATATTTGCCAGCGTCCCCGTTTCATACAAACCATCTGTATCAGGCGTATCTTCGGATGAGTCTTTCTGTGCAACCAACAGGATTTGTTTACTTTCGTCCGTTGCCGACTCAAGGGCTTTGATAGATTTATCTCTACCAACAAAAAGTGGTATCACCATATAGGGATACACGACAACGTCACGTAAAGGTAAAACAGGAACAACCTTTATGTTGTTATCGTTTGAAGTGGTAGTTAGTTCATTTTCCATTAAGGCAAACCTCTTACATGTGTCTGTAGACACCCAATTTAGGACATGAATTCAATATGGGGTCAGACAATAAAAAATCAAGCATACAGAAATCGTATGCTTGATTTAATGTGCAGATACAACGGTATAGTTAACTGATTATTTATCGCCAGAGGCCATATCAGTGCTTTGATCTTCGTAAATCAAAATAGGTGAGTTCTCACCAGCAATCACACTTTCATCAATCACTACTTTGGAAACGTTATCTGCTGACGGTAACTCAAACATAGTATCAAGCAACACATTTTCAATGATAGATCGTAAACCACGAGCGCCTGTTTTTCTCTCCATAGCTTTTCTGGCGATAGCTCTTAATGCATCATCTCTGAACTCAAGTTCAGCATTTTCCATATTGAATAATTGTTGATACTGCTTAGTTAGTGCATTTTTAGGTTCAGTTAGAATCTGAACCAATGCTTTTTCGTCTAGCTCATCCAATGTAGCAACTACCGGTAGGCGACCAACAAACTCTGGAATAAGACCATATTGAATAAGATCTTCAGGCTCGACTGTCCGTAATGACTCACTCAATGGCTTATTGTCATCCACACTTTTTAGTTCAGCAGAGAAGCCAATACCACCTTTTTGGGTACGATTTCTGATAACTTTATCCAAACCAGCAAAAGCACCACCACAGATAAATAAAATTTTACTTGTATCTACCTGTAAGAACTCTTGTTGAGGATGTTTGCGTCCGCCTTGTGGTGGTACAGAGGCAATCGTTCCCTCAATCAATTTCAGCAATGCCTGTTGAACACCTTCACCACTCACATCGCGAGTAATTGATGGGTTGTCTGATTTGCGAGAAATTTTATCTATCTCATCAATATAGACGATGCCTGTCTCTGCTTTATCAACGTCATAATCACATTTTTGCAGTAGCTTCTGGATGATATTTTCAACATCTTCCCCTACATAACCGGCCTCTGTAAGCGTGGTAGCATCAGCCATAGTAAAAGGCACATTTAACTGTCTGGCTAATGTCTCAGCTAATAACGTTTTACCGCTACCGGTAGGCCCGATTAAAAGAATATTGCTTTTAGACAGTTCTACGTCGTTATCTTTATTAGCCGTACGAAGACGTTTGTAATGGTTATAAACCGCAACAGAAAGGTAACGCTTAGCGCGTTCTTGTCCGATCACGTAATTATCTAGTGCATCATTAATTTCGCGAGGTGTAGGTAATTTACTTTCGGCTTCTTCAGTCGCCATTTCCTGCATTTCTTCACGAATAATGTCGTTGCATAGATCGACGCATTCGTCACAAACAAATACAGATGGACCAGCGATTAATTTTTTTACTTCATGCTGACTTTTTCCACAAAAAGAGCAATAAAGTAATTTATCATCGTTATTTTTGTCGTCGCTCATATTTTTACTACCTTACCCGTCATCTATAAATTTTATCGGCCGAGATTGCTTATTCTGTAGGTCGGCTTGTTAATACTGAGTCGATTAAACCATATTCGACAGCTTGTTCACCGTTCATGAAGTTATCACGGTCAGTATCTTTACGAATTGCTTCTATATCTTGACCAGTATGCTTGGCAAGAATTCCGTTTAAACGATCACGAATGCTCAAAATTTCTTTTGCGTGAATATCAAAATCAGAAGCTTGTCCCTGGAAACCACCTAATGGCTGGTGCACCATGATACGTGAATTAGGCAGACAATAACGCTTTCCTTCTGCACCACCGGCTAAAAGAACCGCGCCCATACTGGCGGCCTGACCAATACACAATGTGCTGACATTAGGTTTAATAAACTGCATGGTATCGTAAATAGCTAAACCAGCCGTTACTGCACCACCAGGTGAATTGATATATAGATGGATGTCTTTATCAGGATTTTCTGATTCAAGGAATAACAACTGGGCAACTACCAGGTTAGCCATTTGATCTTCAACAGGGCCGACTAAAAATATGACACGTTCTTTTAATAAACGAGAAAAAATATCATACGAGCGTTCACCACGAGATGTTTGCTCAACGACGATAGGCACCAGTGCGTTTTGAATCATACTGGTTTCTTCACCAGAAAATTTATTTGTCATAACCATCCTAATTTCAAGGTCCCAATAAAAAAACAGCCCATACCCATTTCACATGAGTACGGGCTGCATTCAATATCAGCGTTGTTAATTAGTTAGATACTGCATTAACGACGTCTGAGAATGTCGATGTACTCTCTTCTACTTTAACATGGTCATAAATCCATTCAACTACCATGTCCTCTACAACTGTCATTTGAATTTCTGACAGTCTTTCTTGATTGTTCATGTAGAAGGTAACAACTTCTTCTGGATCTTCGTAGCTAGCCGCAATGGCGTCAATAGCTTCTTTTACGCGATCTTCCTCAGGACGAATTTCGTTATCAGAAATAATCTTACCAATCAAAAGGCTTAACTTAACGCGCTTTTCTGCATTTTCTTTAAAATTGTCAGGATTGAAAGGCAAACCTTCAACATTTACGCCCTGATTGCGGAGATTGTTTTTTGCTTGCTCAACAAGATATTGTGCTTCACGTTCAACAGGGGCTGACGGTAAAGCAATTTCATTGTTTTTGGCCAATGAATCCATAGCTTTACGTTTGTTCAGTGTTTTTAATGCTGATTTCAGTTCACGTTCCATATTGGCACGGACTTCTTTTTTCAGTGCAGCGATGCCATCTTCGACACCACACAGTTCAGCAAATTCTTTATCCAGTTTAGGTAATTTTTTCTTAGCAACTTGTTTGACGGTGACAGCAAATTTAGCTTCTTTACCTTGTAAGTGCTCTGCACGATAATCTTCAGGGAAAGTTAATGTAACTTCAACTTCCTGATCGGCTTTTTTACCAATTAATTGTTCTTCGAACTCAGGCAACATACGTCCTTCGCCTAATTCGAGTAACACATCCTGACCTTTGCCGCCCTGGAATTCTTCACCGTCGATGGTACCAACGAAATCAATGGTAATGCCATCGCCTTCTTTCGCACCACGTTTTAGTGGTTCCCACGACATACGTTGTTCACGTAACGTTTCCAACATACGGTCAACATCTTCATCAGTCACTTCAGCAACTGTTTTTTCCAGTGTAATGTCATCAAGTTTGACACTTTCTACTTCTGGGAAAACTTCGTAGTTAAGGGTATAGATAAAGTTACTGCCTTTTTCATCCATACTATCGATATGTGGAGGACTAGCTGGATTAACACCTTCTTGGGTGAAGGCTTCACGCATGCTTTCCTGAACAAGAGAGTCAATAACTTCACGACGTGCAGATGGTCCGTGTGTTTTAGCGACCATGTTCATCGGTACTTTGCCGGGACGGAAACCCGCCATTTTCACATTAGGTCTTATTGACTTAAGGCGTTCCTGTACTGCTTGCTCGATATTGGCATCTTCGACTGTGACGGTCATACGGCGACCAAGTTCGCTCACGTTTTCTACAGTAACTTGCATTCTCTAACCTCAAACATGGGGATTTAGGCATGGCGGTTTCGCCATCCGCCTATTGTAGTAATGGTACGAGAGGAGAGACTCGAACTCTCACAGGTTACCCTACTGGAACCTAAATCCAGCGCGTCTACCAATTCCGCCACTCTCGCATAATCATTTATCAGACATGCCTGATGCCTGAAAGAAGTCGGCTATTATAGCGATAACATTTCGATAAAACTAGCCTTGAATCGCTAAAAAACTAATTCCCATGTTCGTTTGCTGGCAAAACTGCTGAAATGCAATGAATTCTTGCTGAGAAATATCTCGCTTGCTCGAACTTCGATCGGCCATAAACAAGCCAATAACTTTATTTTTTACCACTACAGGCATGAGCAAATACGATGACCCTTCTAGCATGGCTCTGATTTGTTTGGAAATATTGTCTTCGTTACTTTTCTCTAGAAATAAAGACTGACGCTGCTCTACTACTCTTTTAAATACCTGATTGGAAGCCAGATCAATAATTAACTGCTGTTTAAGCTCATCGACCTGTTTTCCTAGCCCTGTTTTGCAGGTTAACTTTGTTCGTGTTTCATTCAGCAACATGAACACAGCCCGATCCATACCCAAACCGCGCGTGAGTCCTTCAAGCGTCATTTCCAGGACAATACTGATTGATGGTAGCGGCAGCTCTTGTAGTACCTGTGTCATCTCTTGTGACACTCTCATTAGATAGTCAAAATCGGGAGCAGAAAAATCATTCAGAACATCAGGAATATCAAGCTTTGGTAAGGCTTCAGCTTCATCGATATGGTCGGGTAACAGAATTGCCCTGCTGATTTGTTCGCTTCCGTATAGCACTGTCAGCTCTTTCGATTTGTTCACATTAGATAGAACTAATTTTTTTGCTTTTTCAACTGACACATCACAAATTTGAGCCACACGCTTAGATACTGTTTCTAACTCTACCTGCTTCCATCCCTGCTGTGCTGTTGTTGCAATATCAACAGCCAGAGAAATAACCTTGGTATTTTTTGCCGACAAGCGATTATTCAAATAGTCATTAAGTAACTCGCCTAATGACCAATCATGACAGAGGGTTTTTGTTAAGTCAGTCAGTCTGAAGCCCAACACTTTCAGCTCTGCCTTGGTTGACTCTATTCCTTCATGCATTTCATTCAACAGTGTCAGGCTTTCTTCACCAGCAAATGCCCAAAATGCCATATAGCCAAGACGTGAAAGTAAGGTCGCAACAAAAATATCTTCGGCGTCGTCTAACTTCAACTGTTTTGCAAACTCTTGTGCTTGAGTAGCTGCATGAAATGCAAAAGCCATTTCTTGAATCAACTGGGCGCGTTGTTCACCTACTCTCAGATTATCAATGAGCGCCATTGACAGTGTAATGACTTTTATTTGATCAAACCCCATGACCATTACTGCACGAGAAACAGTGCTGATGCTGTGTCTGGTTGGATTGAAATGAACGGTATTGGCTGCTTTCAAAACTCGACTGGTTAAAGAGGCATCCTGAAGAATAATATTAGCCACATCTGATGCTGAACTTTTACCACTATGTAAAGCCTTGGTGACATTTGCCACAGTGCCAGCAAAGATTGGCATATCCTCTTCACTGAGTTGTTTTATCCAATCAGATATCGATGCATTGACCACTAGAGGTTAATCCTGCGCTTTTTTTTGATTTGCAACACCATGAGGAACATGTCCGGTAGCAACATGTTCCACAGCGGATTGACAATGCTTTTCCTGGTCATCAAAAAAGATATCCGCACCGAATGATTTCAAAAACGGGCCTTTATCCATTCCTCCCAGGAATATAGCTTCGTCAATTCGTATATCCCATGCTCTTAGAGTACGAATAACACGTTCATGTGCAGGCGCAGAACGCGCTGTGACTAATGCTGTTCTGATAGGTGATGCATTCTCACCGTATTCAGTCTGAATCTGATTCAGTGCCATCAAGAAATCTTTAAATGGTCCACCGGGTAAGGGTTCACGCGCGGTCTGCTGCTCATTTTCAGTGAAAGCTTTCAAGCCTTTTTCTTTGAAAATACGTTCCGAATCATCAGAAAAAAGAACAGCGTCACCATCAAATGCGATTCTAAGCTGATCACTGTCATTATTACTTCTGATATGTGATGGCAGAATAGTGGCGGCAGCAATACCGGCTTCCAACGCCATACCCACGTCTTCAGGACTGGTTGATAAAAATAGATGTGCGTTAAAAGGCGCTACATATCTGTACGGACTGCTACCTGATGTAAATACCGCACGAGTAATAGCTAATTTATGATGCTGTATGGAATTAAAAACGCGTAGTCCAGTATCGGCAGAATTACGTGATAACAGAATAATTTCAACTTTAGGCGTATTGGGATTGTTATCATTCAATGCCAATAATTTACGCACTAAACTAAAGGCACCGCCAGGTGACAGAGGCACATCTTCATTTTCGATTTGATAGTTACAATAAGCCTCTGTGCCTTGTTCTTCATAGATTCTATGACTTTCATCCAAATCGAATAAAGCCCGAGATGAAATAGCAAGAACAAGTGGTTTGGTTTCCATTATATTTTGACATCCCTCAACAATGATTGGCCGTCAGTACGAGCAATTCTAATGATACGCTCCCATGCAATCTCTCCAAGTTGATTTACACTTGGTTCCTTAGCAAGCCCCTGCAAATCTTCATCTAAGGTTCTGATAACAGAGACTTCGCTGGGTTTACCTTTAGGAAAGTTACTATTCTCAGAAAAGACTATACGGCAAAAGATTGGGACTTTCGGTGCTAATAACTGTAACGCGTGTTTAGTGTTGTAGATCCGATGTAGTGGATTGGTGAACTTGAAGCTTCTACCGTCGATAATTTGTGTCCATTGATCTATGTGATCGGCACCGAATAAATGTCCTGACATCGGATATGTTTCAATAATCAATAACCCTTGCTCAATCAGCAGTAAGCGTTCTATTTCTATCGCCCCACCTAAACCATCAGGAATAATAATAGATTTTGCTTCTTGCTTTTTTATTGATTGTAATGAACGTTCCAGCTTTCTTGAATAACGTGAACGTTTTCTTTTATGTTTAATCACAAACACTAAACATAGTAGAACACACACCGCGACAGCGATGGCTATTTGAGTGGATAAATCAAAGGTAATAATTGTACTGGCCTCAATATTGTTGTGTGCTAATTATACGAAATCGTCACCGTATTGTATTCACTTTATGTTATGACTTTAGCGGTAAATGAGTAATCGGATCTTCATGGATAATCACTTCTGCATCATCGAATAAGTCAGCTATCTGATGCTCAAGTTTATCGGCAATCTCATGTGCTTCTCTTAAGGTCAGTCTTTCATCCAGCTCCAAATGAAGTTGTACAAAGACCGTTGTGCCTGAACGCCGGGTCCGTAAATCGTGTAATCCCCTTGCTTGAGGATGATTCAATATCAATGCACTAATTTTTTCCCGCTCTTCATCTGGTAATTCATGATCCATGAGTAAATCAATCGACTCTTTCACAATGCCCCACGCACTGTGCAAAATAAACAATGCTATTGCGATAGCAATGATAGGGTCAGATAAATACCAGCCATTGATGCTAAGCACTAATGCCAGGATGACACCACCATTCACCAACAAATCTGTTTTGTAATGAAGGGCATCCGCTTTAATTGCGGTTGAGTCCGTCTTTCTGATGACATAATTCTGGAATGTCATTAATGCTAATGTAGCTACAATAGAAAACAGCATTACAGCTAGGCTCACCGTCATCCCCTGCTCCATTGCCTCGGGTTTGAACAGACGATTTATAGCCTGGAGTAGCAGGATGCCCGCAGACCCCGCAATAAACATTGATTGACCGAGACCAGCGAGTGATTCTGCCTTGCCGTGACCGAAACGATGTTCTCTATCTGCTGGTTGTAATGCGTGATGTACAGCAATCATATTTAAAATAGATGCCAAAACATCCAAACTAGAATCGACTAATGTGGCCAATACACTGACCGAATCAGTCAGGAACCAGGCAAATAACTTGGCTATTATCAAAGTGATAGCAGTCACTACAGAAGCGTATGTTGCCATCCGCATCAAATGCGCTTTATCAATGTGTTGAGGCTTATTCATGGAGTTAGTATAGTGGATTACATTCAAATAGCGTGAGTCTAGCAATAATGCTGCTCAATTGTTTCATTCAGGAAAGTTTTTATGCCAATTTCGACGATAAATACCACACCTTTTGAAGGCCAAAAACCAGGCACTTCTGGTTTACGCAAGAAAGTAAGTGTATTTAAACAACCCCACTATCTGGAAAACTTTATTCAATCGACTTTTAACGCGCTGGGTGATTGTGAAGGTAAAACCCTCGTTGTCGGTGGCGATGGCCGTTATTATAACCAAACAGCCATACAGATAATTCTGAAAATGGCAGCAGCCAATGGTTTTGCTCATGTCTGGGTTGGTCAAAATGGTATTCTGTCGACACCTGCTGCATCATGCGTTATCAGAAAATATCAGGCTTTT
The DNA here is from genome assembly GCF_000214595.1 of Methylophaga thalassica MP. Classification (GTDB taxonomy): domain Bacteria; phylum Pseudomonadota; class Gammaproteobacteria; order Nitrosococcales; family Methylophagaceae; genus Methylophaga; species Methylophaga thalassica. The sequence continues at coordinate 1,312,407 of NZ_AFIG01000001.1, forward strand.
GGTGGCTTGATTTTATCTGCCAGTCATAACCCCGCGGGTATTGATGGTGATTTCGGCATAAAATTTAACACGAGTAACGGCGGTCCAGCGCCGGAATCAATTACCAATCAAATCTATCAGCAAACAGCTGAAATCAGCCAATACAAAATATCCAATGCAGCAGATATCGCTCTTCATAAATTAGGCACGCAGAGTTTAGGAGAGATGAGTGTTGAAGTAATTGATTCAGTAGTCGATTACACAGAATTGATGGCAACTATTTTTGATTTCCGTGCCATACAAGCACTACTAACTTCCAGCAACTTTTCTATGCGCTTCGATGCCATGCATGCGGTCACCGGTCCTTATGCAATTGAGATTTTAGAAAAACGTCTAGGCGCCCCTGCCGGCACAGTGATAAATGGTATTCCATTACCTGACTTTGGTGGTGGTCACCCTGATCCGAATCTGACATATGCCGAACAACTCGTTACAGAATTATTTTCTGATGATGCGCCTGATTTTGGCGCCGCTTCGGATGGCGATGGTGATCGTAATATGATCCTCGGTAAACAGTTTTTTGTCACCCCGTCTGATAGCTTGGCGATTCTCGCTGCGAATGCACAGTACATCCCTGCTTATAAATCTGGTATTGCGGGTATAGCTCGCTCAATGCCAACCAGCCAGGCCGCCGATCGCGTTGCTGAAAAACTGGGTATCGAATCACATGAAACGCCGACCGGCTGGAAGTTCTTTGGTAACTTATTAGACGCAAATCGCGTCACTCTCTGCGGCGAGGAAAGCTTTGGCACAGGCTCGAATCATATTCGTGAAAAAGATGGCTTGTGGGCAGTCCTTTTCTGGCTAAATATTTTAGCGGTTAAACATCAGTCCGTCGCTGAGCTGGTTAATCAACATTGGCAACAATTTGGGCGGAATTATTACACTCGACATGATTACGAAGGTGTTCCTACTGAACAAGCAGAAGCGTTAATTCAACATCTGCAAACTCAGCTCCCAAGCTTGCCAAAGAAACAGTTCGGAGATCGAGTTGTCAGCTATGCGGATAACTTTAGTTATCATGACCCTATCGACAACAGTATCGCTGAAAAACAAGGCATTCGTATTGGCTTTGAAGGTGGTGACAGAATTATTTACAGATTGTCAGGTACCGGAACAGAAGGCGCCACATTACGCGTATATATCGAATCTTATGAAGACAGGCCTGATAGACTAAATCAAGATACACAGACAGCCTTATCTGAGCTTATCGAGCTGGCAAACCAGTTAGCCAATATAGCTGTGCTAACAGGTAGAACAGTGCCCACAGTTATTACCTAAACTTAATAACATTGAAAAATATCATGCAGACATTAATACTGGGCTCCAGCTCACCGTTCAGAGCTGAAGTTTTAAAAAAGCTGGGGATAGACTTTATACAACACGCACCCGATATAGATGAATCTGTACTTGAAGGGGAAACAGCCCCATCACTGGTTGAACGCTTAGCAAAGGAAAAAGCCTTAGCCATTGCTAAAGACTACCCTGAAGCACTCATTATTGGTTCTGACCAGGTTGCAGTGATAGATGGCAAAATCTTAGGTAAACCCGGCAATCATGAAACGGCTGTAAAACAGCTTTTATCTGCTTCAGGTAAGGCTGTCACCTTCTATACAGGCTTAGCCTTGTATAACGCTCAAAGCCTAACGATGCATCACTTAGTAGAACCTTTTACTGTTCATTTCAGATCACTGTCTGAAAAGCAGATTCACTTTTATCTGGAACAAGAAAAGCCCTATCAGTGTGCTGGCAGTTTTAAATCCGAAGGCTTAGGCATTGCTTTATTTACTAAATTAGAGGGTGATGACCCAAATAGTCTGATTGGTTTGCCTCTGATAAAACTCATTGAGTTGTTGAACAAGGAAGGCGTTGATGTTCTTCAACTCAATGAGTAAAACATTTATTCGTTTGCTGATTGCTCTTTCAGTTTTTCGGCATTAGCCATAGCAGCAGCTTGTGCTGCGTAATTGTTCATTGTTTTTGTCATAAGCTGACGAGCGGCTTTTGAACGCATTGACTTAGCCATACCTTCAACTAAACTGCTTTCAACGCCGTTGGACGTTAAATGCGTTTTCAGTTCATCAAGGTGGTTTTCACAACTTTGCATAACTGCTTCAGCGGCTTTTTGTGGGTTTTCAGCTGTATGATTCGAATGCAAGTGTCCTTGCATCATGCATTTATTGTAGTCTGTGAGGATAGAGTACATTTTCGTTTGTGCTGCTTCTGGCATATCAGCAGGTGTGACATACTCTTGAGCGATAACAGCTGAAGATGCACTTAATAAAAGTGCCGATATTAAAAATTTTTTCATTGCGACTCCATTGTAGCTAAAGCATTATTTAACACCCATCAGATTGACTGATGAGTTAGGAAATAATTCCCGATAATACGCCAGATATAAATAATATTCACACCACTCTTTTCATAGAGTCACAATGATTTCATCACAAACTAAATTTATAAATAAAGAACAAAGACTTAGATTTTGAGTAAAAATTACATGAAAAACGCGATCAACGATGCCAGACTCAATCAACTGACTACCTGGGTAGAAAAACTATTTCCTGATGATCATTTAAATATCACGGTAGCATCCAGTGATGCTAGTTTCAGAAGATATTTCCGCTTGAAACAAAATGAGAGCTCCTACATCGTGATGGATGCACCGCCTGAGCATGAAGATATAAGCAGCTTTATCAAAATTGATGAGTTTCTTGCACAATATGATGTCGCAGTGCCACATATCTATGCCAAAGATGAAGATAATGGCTATTTACTGCTCAGTGATTTTGGCGATACTTCCTTTTTAAAGTCATTAACATCTGCCAATGCCGATAATCTCTATCGGAAAGCCATTGATGAGTTAATTTCTATGCAAAAAACTCATCCGGCAAACACATCATTAGCTGATTATGATGAGACAAAACTACGGGATGAAATGTCACTATTCCCTGATTGGTTTCTGAGTCGACATTTAGACTTAAAAGTCCCGAAAATACTCACCGCTGTCTATGATTTTCTTATTGATGAAATACAACAGCAACCTAGCTGCTTTGTTCATCGTGATTACCACAGCCGAAACCTAATGGTCTGTGCCGACAATACCCTCGGTATTATCGATTTTCAGGATGCGGTGGTCGGCCCAATTACCTATGATTTGGTGTCATTATTGAAAGATTGTTACATTCAGTGGCCAGCTGAACAGCAGCAGAACTGGCTAAACTACTACAAAGAACAAGCAATAAATAACAAACTGATTACACAATCCCAAGGTAAGGATCTACAGCGTTGGTTTGATTTGACCGGATTGCAGAGACACCTTAAAGTGCTTGGCATCTTTTGCCGCCTCAACTATCGTGATGGTAAAGCTAATTACCTTAATGACTTACCTCTTACGCTTCACTATGTACTGGAAGTCTGCGAGCGATACAAAGAACTTGAGGCTTTATATGAGTTTCTTACCTTTACCCCCGAAATTATGGCAATAAAATGAAAGCAATGATTTTAGCTGCAGGCCGAGGTGAACGCTTGCGACCTTTAACAGATCACACTCCCAAACCGCTTGTATATGCTGGAAATAAGCGTCTGATTGAATACCTCATTGATAATTTAGTATCTGCAGGTATTCAGGAAATCGTGATTAATTATGCTCACCTGGGTGAACAGTTTCCTGCTGTTCTTGGCAATGGTGAGAATTACGGTTGTCGCATCGTTTATTCACCCGAAACCGCTGGCAGCTTGGAAACAGCTGGCGGTATAACTCAAGCATTAAGTCTGCTGGGAGACGAACCATTCATTGTGGTCAATGGCGATATCTGGACGGACTTTGACTTTTCTGCGCTAATAAGACATGCGCTAGCAGCTGATACTGACTGTCATCTAATTATGGTAAACAATCCTGATCATAATGCTGATGGCGACTTTGCAATCCAAGCGGATAATTTAGTCAGCCTTGATGGCAAGAGTAAATTTACTTTTAGTGGTATTGGCCTCTACCATCCTCGACTTTTCCAACATCTGAAAGTCGAACGCAAAGCGCTTAGGCCATTGTTTGAAAAAGCGATAAAAAATAAACGGATGACCGCAGAGTTATACGATGGCCGCTGGTCTGATATAGGTACGCTAGAGCGTCTGGAAGCATTAAAGCAAGAGCTAAATTAACTAAGCTCTTGCTGTAATTGCTTATGCACATAAAAATTCTAATAAAGCCTTTTGTGCATGTAATCGATTTTCAGCTTCATCCCATACAACACTTTGTTCACCATCAATGACATCGGCAGTGACTTCTTCACCACGATGTGCGGGTAAACAGTGCATAAACAAAGCATCTTTTGCTGCCAGTTTCATGATGTCACTATTGACCTGAAACTCAGCAAAAGCTTCTTCACGTTTACGTTGTTCTTCTTCCTGTCCCATGCTGGCCCAGACATCAGTTACAACAAGATCCGCATCTTTTGCCGCCTCTGCTGGATTATTGAATAACGCAATTGTGGCATCTACCGACGACACAATATCCGCTTTCGGTTCATAACCTACCGGCGTGGCTATATGCAGCTCAAAGCCAAATTGTTGCGCAGCATTGATATATGAATGGCACATATTATTGCCATCCCCAATCCAGACCACTTTCTTACCTTTAATTGAACCACGATGCTCTTGATAAGTCTGCATATCGGCTAATAACTGACATGGATGAAAATCGTCGGTCAGAGCATTGATTACCGGGACAGAAGAGTATTTTGCAAATGTTTCAATCTTGGCATGTTCAAAGGTACGGATCATTACCGCATCCACCATAGATGAAATTACACGTGCAGAATCCTCTACAGGTTCACCACGACCAAGTTGAGTATCATCAGGTGATAAAAATATTGAGCCACCACCAAACTGTATCATGGCTGATTCAAAGGAAACCCGGGTACGTGTAGATGACTTTTCAAAAATCATCGCCAGGACTTTATTCTTCAAAGGCTGGTAAATTTCACCTTTATGCTGCATTTTTTTGAGCTCAGATGCACGATTAATTAATGCTTCTAACTCATTAGCACTCAAGTCTTTTAAAGTTAAAAAATGTCTCATGTTTAGGCTACACTCTCAACCTGTTGCGAAGACAAAAACTCGAGTACGAGTTTACTCACCTTATCTACGATCATTTGGGACTCCTCAACATTGAGGATTAACGGTGGTAATAAGCGAATAACAGATTCTGCTGTGACATTAATCAACAGACCTTCTGCTAGTGCTTTTTTAACCAACTCAGCACAAGGCATTGATAACTCGATACCAAACATCATCCCATGTGCACGCACATCTTTCACGCCAGCTTTGCCAAGCAGTCTTTGCTGAAAACCTTCCAGCATTTGTTTTCCAAGCACGTTGACGTGTCCCAATATGCCATCTTCTTCGATCGTGTTTAATACGCTTAATGCTGCACTACAGGCTAACGGATTGCCACCAAATGTCGAACCATGATTACCTGCTTGTAAAATACCAACAGCATTACCAGCAACAAGACAAGCGCCAATTGGCATACCATTACCCAGCCCTTTCGCCAAGGTCATCACATCAGGTACGAGCTCTGCATTATGTTGATAAGCAAACCATTTACCCGTTCTGGCAATACCTGTCTGCACTTCATCCAGCATCATCAGTAATTTGCGTTGTGTACAGATGGCACGAACACCCGCTAAATATTCACTGTCAGGTATTTTAATTCCGCCTTCACCTTGTACAGGTTCAAGTAACACTGCCACGGCTTCAGGCCAGTGACCAATCGCCATGCGTAAAGCATCAAGATCATTGTATGGAACACGGACAAAGCCAGGCACTAAAGGATCAAATCCTACCTGCACCTTAGCATTACCTGTGGCAGTCAACGTCGCCATTGTACGACCATGGAAACTGCCATCCATTACAATCACTACAGGCTTATCTATGCCTTTACTGTGGCCATATTTGCGAGCAATCTTAATTGCAGCTTCATTGGCTTCTGCACCTGAATTACAAAAAAACACCTGATCCATTCCAGACAAGGCCGTTAGCTTATCAGCCAGTTTTTCTTGCAAAGCAATATGGTACATATTGGAAGTATGTACTAATGTTTCCGCCTGGTGCTGAATAGCTCGCGTCACGGCAGGATGGCAATGCCCCAAATTACATACAGCAATACCGCTTAACGCATCAAGATAGCGTTTTCCATCTGTATCAGTTAACCAAGCGCCTTTACCTTCACTAAAAGTGACGTCTAGACGTCCGTATGTGGGCATGACCGATTCTGTCATGGCTTGTACTCCTTGCCCTGACGGCATTAAAAAAACGGCTTTTTAAAGCCAATAAACGAAAAATGGCAGTTTCAAATGAAACTGCCATTTATCAAAAATCGTGTATTTTATAATGTTATAAAGTAATAAACAAATTTACTCTACAACACGATTAACTAGCCAGCAAAGTTTGCTGATACGAAGTCCCAGTTAACCAAGCCCCAGAAAGCTTCCAGATATTTAGGGCGTGCATTACGGAAGTCAATGTAATAAGCATGTTCCCAAACGTCAACAGTCAATAAAGGTTTTTGACCATCTGTCAGCGGGCAGCCAGCATTACTTGTGTTAACGATAGCAATACTGCCATCAGCATTTTTGACTAACCAAGTCCAGCCTGAACCAAAGTTTGTCGCCGCTGATTTGCTGAATGCTTCTTTAAATTCATCAAAAGAACCAAATGTGCTGTCGATAGCAGCAGCTAAATCGCCTTCTGGAGCACCTTTTGCATTTGGTGTCATGCAGTTCCAGTAGAAAGTATGGTTCCAAACTTGCGCGGCATTATTAAAGATACCACCAGAAGCTTTAGTGATGATTTCTTCTAATGACTTACCTTCAAATTCAGTACCCGGTACCAAGTTATTCAAGTTAGTCACATAAGTTTGGTGATGTTTACCATAATGATATTCAAGCGTTTCTGCTGAAATTGTTGGTTCTAATGCATCCTTAGCATAGGGAAGTGGTGGCAATTCATAAGCCATGTTTTTATCTCCTAATATGTGAAAAATAACCGAGTAATTGAGTCAATTATTCTAAAAGAGCACTCAGATGATATCAAGTGCCGTGGCCTTCAGTTTACTTATATATCACCGAAAATCGATAACATAGATAAATCCAAACCCATCAATATTGCATTCTCTCTACCATTTTCTGCCGGGTAATAAGCTCTGCGGACTGACATTTCATTAAAACCTAGCTGTTCATAGAGATTTTGTGCTTTCTTGTTTGACTCTCTAACTTCTAAAACCACAATCGAAGCCGATCGGGCTTTGGAAAAATCAATGATATGCTCAAGTATAAATCGACCATATCCTTGTCGTTGCATATCTGGTCTGACACAAAGGTTAAGCAGATGAGCTTCGTCCAGGACTAACTGCACAATGGCATAACCCAAAATCACATCATAAGCATCAGAATAGACCCATGCATAATGTCCGGCATCAAGACTATCGGAAAAGTTCTTGAGCGTCCACGGAAACTGATTTGCTGAGCATTCGATATTATGAACAACCTGCAAGTCCTGATCCGTCATAACTCTTGGGGAGACCATATTTTTTATCCGTTAATTAAAAGCGGTGCGATAATGTTTTAATCGTTGCCAGGCAACGGCTTTTAAAGAGGGTTGACTTTGCATGGCTGCTAAAGATGGTAACTGAACGCATTCAATATCATCAGGTAAGCTGTGTTCAGTCTGAGTCATAGTAATAATTGTTTTACTATGAAAATTATCTTGGTGCATGAGCCCCAAGTCTGACGACTCAATCATTAGTTGTTGCCTAGTATCTAAGCTGACGGCTTTAAGAATACTGGATAATAATCGACGTTCAACTGTGTCTAATTGTGTAGTTTCAACAACAATAAGCAGTTCGACATCATCAGGAATTTGCAGAGACTGACTCTGCAAATTATCTGATGATAGTGACTCATTAGCCTTTATTATTTCAGTATTATTGCTCTGACGTAGTGTCCAGACAGGTATGCCCATTTCAGACAATACTGAGTATTGATATTGCGTTAATGCCATTAGACTTGAGGATGAGCTCGGTCAACAGGGCTTAATATTTTATTCAATGCATTGAGATAAGCTTTTGCTGAAGCAATCACAATATCGGTATCTGCACCCTGACCACTTACAATTCGTCCGCCTTTCTCAAGACGAACACTGACCTCACCTTGCGCATCGGTTCCCGTTGTAATGCTATTAACCGAATACAGTTGAAGCTCTGTTTGACTCTGTACAATAGACTCTATGGCTTTATATGCCGCATCAACAGGTCCCCCGCCACTCATTTGAGTCTGTACTTCTCTACCATCGACTGACAATGTCACTGTAGCAAAAGGCGTTTCGCCAGTTTCACTACACACCTTCATTGAGATTAAACTCACACGTTCATCCGCAGTGGCCACTGTGTCACTCACTAAGGCTTGGATATCTTCATCAAAAACTTCATGTTTTTTATCTGCCAACTCTTTAAAGCGTGTAAATGCGGCATTCAAGTCAGTTTCAGATGATAATTCAATGCCTAACTCCTGAAGGCGACTTCGGAAGGCATTTCGGCCTGAATGTTTACCAAGCACCATTCTGTTAGTATTCCAGCCAACATCTTCAGCACGCATAATTTCGTAGGTTTCACGGTTTTTCAGTACACCGTCCTGATGTATACCTGACTCATGAGCAAAGGCATTGGCACCCACAATCGCCTTATTTGGCTGAACAACAAAACCGGTAATACCAGACACTAACCGTGAGGCAGACAAGATATGTTGGGTATCAATATCGGTATCGCACGGGAACATATCCTGGCGTGTTCTTACCGCCATCACAATTTCTTCTAAAGCGGCATTACCAGCGCGTTCACCTAAACCATTGATAGTACATTCAACCTGTCTTGCTCCATTCATGACCGCCGATAGGGAGTTGGCAACAGCCAGACCCAGATCATTATGGCAATGAACAGAAAATATGGCTTTATCCGCGTTGGGAATACGTTCACGTAAGGTTGAAATTAATGAACCAAACTGGTGGGGCAAGTTATAACCGACCGTGTCAGGAATGTTCAAAGTCGATGCACCCGCATCGATGACTGCCTCAAGAATTCGACACAGAAAATCAGTTTCACTCCGACCAGCATCTTCTGGAGAAAACTCGACATCGTCTGTATATTGTCTGGCACGTTTAACTGCACGAACTGCGTTTTCAATTACCTGATCAGGCTCCATCCGCAGTTTCATTTTCATATGGATAGGTGATGTCGCAATAAAGGTATGGATGCGCGACGCATTAGCTAGTTTAAGTGCTTCACCTGCTCTGTCGATATCGGCATCTAATGCTCTGGATAGTCCACAAATACGACTATCCTTAACGGCCTTGGCAACGGCTTGAACCGCTTCAAAGTCACCGGTGCTGGCAATGGGAAATCCAGCCTCGATAACATCAACCCGCATGCGCTCAAGCGCTTTAGCAATACGGACTTTTTCATCCTTTGTCATCGATGCGCCCGGGCTCTGCTCACCGTCGCGTAAAGTTGTATCAAAAATTATTAGCTTATCAGTCATAAATGTGTGAACCAGATTATCAATAGTATTGTTTATTTTATTCTTCTTTTGCTTGAGCGCGTTCTGAACGATGCTGGCGCAGCTTCAACAAAGTAAAAACAGGGCCAGATAAGCCATAAATTAAGAATACGCTAAATAAGATTGTCGGTGGGTCTATAGCAACCAGTGCAAAAATTAGTACGAGTACCAGCATCACTACAAAAGGTACCCTATTTCTTAAATCAAGCTCTTTGAAGCTATGGTAACGCATCGAACTGACCATCAGAATAGCTGCACCAAAGGTGATAGGAATGGTGAAAATAGCAATCATATTCTCACTGAAATCATTACTTGTACCGGCCCACACCCAACCTGCGATAATTGCCGCAGCAGCGGGGCTTGGCAGGCCCTGAAAATAACGTTTATCTTGCGTTCCTATCTGAGTATTAAATCTAGCCAGTCTTAATGCACCACAGGCAGCATAGATAAACGCTACCATCCAGCCAAACTTGCCCATCCCATTCAACGACCATTGAAAGATGACTAATGCCGGTGCCATACCGAACGACACCATATCCGCTAAACTATCGTACTCCGCGCCAAAAGCACTTTGGGTATTAGTCATACGTGCAATACGGCCATCAAGCCCATCCATGATCATCGCGATAAAGATAGCGATAGCCGCTGTTTCAAAGTCACCACGAATGCCTGCGACAATGGCGTAAAACCCTGCAAACAGCCCAGCTGTTGTAAATAAATTCGGTAGTAAATAGATACCGCGATTTTGAGGCTTTTCGCTATTAATCATAAATACAGGCTCCTGTTGATTAGTCGTTACATTATGACAGTTCAGACGCACAAACAAAACGGGGGCGATTGTTTTCACAACCGCCCCCGTTGATTTTCAAACTATTAATTGATTAGTTTTTAGACTTATCAACAATTTTTTGAATCCAAGGCATCATAGAACGCAGTTTTGCACCGGTTTGTTCAATTGGATGCTCAGCATTAATACGACGCATTGCTGTCATTTCAGGATAACCCGTCTGACCTTCCTGAATGAATTGTTTAGCGTATTTGCCTTCCTGAATATTCTTCAGTGCTTCACGCATTGCCCAACGACTTTCTTCGTTGATAACACGAGGACCGGTTACGTATTCACCATATTCAGCATTATTCGAGATTGAATAATTCATATTGGCGATACCACCTTCATACATCAGATCGACAATCAGTTTTAACTCATGCAGACATTCGAAGTAGGCCATTTCAGGTGCATAACCTGCTTCGGTTAATGTTTCGAAACCGGCTTTAACTAATTCAACGGCACCACCGCATAAAACAGCTTGTTCACCAAATAAATCGGTTTCTGTTTCATCACGGAAAGTGGTTTCGATAATACCTGTGCGGCCACCACCAACACCAGATGCATATGACAGTGCGATATCTTTTGCACGGCCTGAAGCGTCTTGTTCGATAGCGATTAAGTCAGGAATACCACCGCCTTTCACAAATTCACTACGCACTGTATGACCAGGCGCTTTTGGTGCAATCATGATAACGTCAAGATCTTCACGCGGTAGAATTTGGTTATATAAAATCGCAAAACCATGAGCAAAGGCTAAAACAGCACCTTTTTTCAGGTTAGGTTCGATTTCTTGTTTGTATAGCTGAGATTGGAACTCATCAGGTGTCAGAATCATCACCAGATCAGCACCTTTCACTGCTTCACCGACGTTATCAGAAACTGTCAGACCAGCAGCTTGTGCTTTAGCAATAGATGAAGAACCGGCACGTAAAGCAACTGTGACATCAACACCTGAATCTTTCAGGTTACATGCGTGGGCATGGCCTTGTGAACCATAACCAACGATGGTGACTTTCATCCCCTGGATGATTGATAAGTCACAATCTTTATCGTAATAAATGTTCAAACTCATGATTGAATTCCTTAGATTTTCTTGAACGAATATAAATTCAGTTTACAGGTGCAAGCTTTTCTCGCCGCGAGCAATACCTGTGACACCTGAACGGACAGTTTCAATAATTTTATGTTCAGCAAGTGCTTCGATAAATGAATCCAGCTTGCTGACAGCCCCTGTCAATTCAATGGTATACGTTGATGAGGTCACATCAATAATATGTCCCCGAAAAATATCACAAAGACGTTTAACGTCTTCTCTTTGAGCCATGGTTGCTGCTTTGACTTTAATCAGCATCATTTCACGCTCAATGTGAGGCCCTTCAGTTAAGTCCATTAGTTTTACAACATCGATCAGTTTGTTTAGTTGTTTCACAATCTGCTCGATGATACGGTCTGTGCCGTTAGTCACAATCGTCATACGTGACAAAGATGGATCTTCTGTTGGTGCAACAGTGAGTGACTCAATATTGTATGCCCGTGCAGAAAAAAGACCCGCCACACGCGACAAAGCCCCTGCTTCGTTTTCGATCAGGATAGAAATAATATGGCGCATGGTTATGACAGCTCCCTTTCAGACTCTTGAGCAGGCGCACTGTATGGTGACATATGCATGTCATTGTGTGCCTTACCTTGAGCAATCATCGGATATACGTTTTCTGTTTGATCGGTAACGATATCAAAGAAAACCAAACGATCTTTCATAGCAAAACCGCGTTCGAGTTCTGCCCTGAGATCTTCGGGTTTTTCAATGCGAATACCGACATGACCATAACTTTCCGTTAACTTCACAAAGTCTGGTAATGATTCCATATAAGAGTGCGAATAACGATTTTCATAGAAAAATTCCTGCCACTGACGAACCATACCTAAGTAACGATTATTCAGAGCAACAATTTTGATTGGCAGCCCATACTGCAGACAGGTCGATAATTCCTGAATACACATTTGGATACTGCCTTCACCGGTAACACAAACAACCGTGTCATCAGGATAAGCTAACTGAACACCCATGGCAGCAGGTAAACCAAATCCCATGGTTCCCAGACCACCGGAATTAATCCAGCGATTGGGTTTATCAAAACCATAATATTGCGCTGCCCACATCTGATGCTGACCAACATCTGAAGTCACATAAGCATCACCACTGGTAATGTCATGAACCATCTCTATTACCGATTGCGGCTTGATTTTATCGCTATTACGGTCATAGCTCATACATTGTTTAGCACGCCAGCCATTAATGATTTTCCACCACTCTTCAATGGCTTTTTTCTGTGGCTTTTTACTGCTATTTGTCAACAAGTGGTTCATTTCCTGAAGCACGTCAGGAACACTACCCACAATAGGAATATCTACCGTGATCGTCTTAGAAATGGACGAAGGATCGATATCAATATGCACGATCTGTGCGTGGGGGCAAAACTCTGCAATTTTTCCGGTTACCCTGTCATCAAAGCGAGCACCAATAGCAATTAGCACATCACAATCATGCATCGCCATATTCGCTTCATAAGTGCCATGCATCCCAAGCATACCAAGGAACTGTTTATCCGTTGAAGGATAAGCACCTAGCCCCATTAAGGTACTGGTAATTGGGAATCCAAGATGACGAACGAATTTTCGCAACTCCTCTGAGCCGTTACCTAATACAACACCACCCCCCGTGTAAATCATGGGTTTTTTGGCAGATAACATCAGATCAACAGCGCGTTTGATTTGACCGGTATGGCCTTTCACTGTTGGCTGATAAGAACGCATCACTACTTTTTCTGGGTAGTGATAAGGCACTTTTATAGACGGATCAGTAATGTCTTTAGGAACATCGACAACAACAGGACCTGGCCGACCAGTCGAAGCAACATAAAATGCTTTTTTAACTGTCTCAGCGAGATCATTGATATCTTTAACTAAAAAGTTGTGCTTAACGCACGGGCGTGTAATCCCAACTGCATCAACTTCCTGAAAAGCATCACTACCAATAACAGCAGTGCTAACTTGACCGGTGATGACCACCATTGGAATGGAATCCATATATGCCGTTGCAATACCAGTGACAGCATTTGTAGCACCAGGACCAGATGTGACTAAGACCACACCAGGTTTACCTGTAGCCCGAGCGTAGCCATCTGCAGCATGTGTTGCAGCTTGCTCATGTCGAACCAGAATGTGTTTGACATCTTCCTGATTATATAGCGCGTCATAGATATGCAGCACTGCACCACCAGGATACCCGAAAAGGTATTCAACACCTTCGTCTTTGAGACATTGAACTAATATCTCGGCACCACTTAATTCCACGTGTTCCCCTTATATGTATGCCGTTCTTTTTAGTGAGCTAAAAAATTGTAAACGTGTAAAGTTACTTGTAATGCTTGATAAGGTCAAGAATAAGGTCTGTCGCCTCTCAGCGAAGAAAAGATCTATTTATCCTTAATGCATTTGCTGTGGCATAATTCGCCGCTATGACACAATTAAATCAAAACCAAATAACGTTAACCCGACCAGACGACTGGCACTTACACTTGCGCGACGATCTGGCTCTTCAGCGCACAGTTGTTGATACCGCCAGAATATTCGGACGAGCCATCGTCATGCCAAATCTGCGACCACCAGTCATCAGTACCGCCCTGGCACTCGACTATAAAAGCAGGATAGTTAAAAACATACCTGCAGATAGTCAGTTTCAACCGTTAATGACATTGTATCTCACCGATAACACCTCTGCCGATGAAATTTATCGCGCTAAAGAAAGTGGCGTTGTTCATGCCGTGAAACTCTATCCGGCTGGTGCAACAACCAATTCAGACGCTGGTGTCACCGATCTAAAACATTGTTATAACGCCTTAGACGCGATGCAGAAAATAGGCATGCCATTACTTGTTCATGGTGAAGTGACGTCAGCTGATATTGATGTATTTGACCGTGAAAAAGTATTTATCGATCAAGTATTAATTCCGCTGATTAATGACTTTCCTGAGTTAAGAATTGTGTTTGAACACATCACAACATCAAATGCTGCGGAATTTGTAGCGACGGCTAGCGAGAATATAGCTGCCACCATAACGCCACATCATCTTTTGTTAAATAGAAATGACCTTTTAGTCGGCGGCATTCATCCTCATCATTATTGTTTACCGGTATTGAAGAGAAATACCCATCAACAGGCTTTGATACAAGCTGCCACCTGTGGCAGTAAAAAATTCTTTTTAGGCACTGATAGTGCACCGCATCCACGGTCAGGCAAAGAAACGAGCTGTGGCTGCGCAGGTATTTATAGCGCACATGCCGCTATCGAATTGTATGCAGAAGCGTTTGAAGCCGCACAGGCACTGGATAAATTAGAAGCTTTTGCCAGTTTTAATGGAGCCGATTTTTATCGTCTGCCAAGAAACGAAGATAAGATAAGCTTAGTCAAAGAAAGTTGGGATGTACCAGAAACGTTAAGTTTTGCTGACAGCTCATTGGTACCAATGCGAGCAGGCAAGCAAATACACTGGAAAGTCGTTAGTTAAACTAACGACTTTTCTTGCGCTTATACATCAGCGCATCGCCTTCAGAAAGTAGATCATTTATTGTCACGTGTTTTGCAGGATCAAAGAGTACAATCCCGTATGAAAAAGTAATGTCATACCCCAACGCTTGCTGCTCATTACAGCGTTCAATTTGCTGAGAAAATCGTTTCATCACTTGATCGACAGCTTTTTTGTCGGCATCAACTAATAGAATGACAAACTCATCTCCGCCCATTCTGGCCACTATGTCTGAATCTCTGCCGACGTCATCTAAAACGCTTGCGAACTGCTGAAGCGCTCTATCACCCTCGGCATGACCAAATTTATCATTGATGGGTTTAAATTCATTAAGGTCAAGAAAAACTAAAGCTACGGGCAGCGCACCCCGTTTGCAGATATTCAAGGATTTTTCTGCCGACATATTAAATCCTCGTCGGTTTAATATGCCTGTAAGTTCATCCATCGTAGCCAATTCAACCGCTTGAATTTCGTGCTCAACAATGGTGGCCAAGTCTCTCAATAACTGTCGGTCTTCCTCTGTGAAAGCTCTTGGCTTAACATCTTTGATACACAAGGTACCTAACTTACTGCCATCCAAGTAACGAATGGGGTAACCAGCATAAAAACGTATGTGCTTTTGACCTATCAATAAAGGGTTGTCGACAAAACGTTCATCTTGATGCGTATCCTCAACAACAAAGGCCCCCTCTCCTAAAATGGCATGACCGCAGAAAGACAGATCTCGGGGAGTTTCGGTGATATCCAAGCCCTGACAGGACTTAAACCATTGACGATTTTTATCAACAATGCTGACAAGTGCGACGGGAACATCAAACAATTTAACAGCGATTCTTGTTAGTCGATCAAAACGTTCATCTGGTGCAGAATCAAGAATCGTCAGCGAATTCAGTGTCGCTAATCTTTCCTGTTCGTTCTCAGGTAAATCTGGTGTTTTCATTTAAAACTCCAGTTTTAGAAATGCAAAAACATCATAAATCACAATACATATTGTGTATATGAGCAATCTTTTATTCACCCGTTAGAGCAAGGTATGTATGTGAAAAAAAGGCTCATTTCGCAATTAACGAAATGAGCCTTAATAACTTGAACCTATAATTTAACGCCTATACGCTGTGCTACTTCTTCATAGGCTTCGATTACACCACCCAAACCTTGTCTGAAACGATCTTTATCCAGTTTTTTACGTGTTTCTGCATCCCACAGACGGCAACCATCTGGACTAAACTCATCACCTAAATAAATCTCGCCTTTGAACAAACCGAACTCCAGCTTATAGTCGACCAAGATCATCCCAGCATCAGCAAATAATTTCTGCAAATGTTCATTAACTTTAAACGTCAACTCTTTCATTTTGCTTATATCTTCAGCTTTTGCCCATCCGAATGTTTCGATGTGATATTCATTAATCATCGGATCATGTAATGCATCATTTTTCAGGAAAAATTCAAATACGGGTGGATTGAGTTCAAGTCCATCTTCAACGCCAAGGCGACGAACCAGACTACCTGAAGCCACATTACGTACGACACATTCCACAGGCACCATTTTCATGTTTTTAACCAATGATTCGGTGTCGTTCAGCAACGCTTCAAAATGCGTCGGAATACCTTTATCTGCCAGATATTGCATGATGAAAGCATTGAATTTGTTATTAACCATGCCTTTGCGGTTTAACTGTTCAACTTTTTCACCATCAAATGCCGAGGTGTCATCACGAAAGCTCAGAACGACATAATCTTCATTATCCGTAGCAAAAACACTTTTGGCTTTACCAGAATACAATTCTTGTTTCTTTTGCATCAGCTATCTCTTAGCGGTTAGTTATTTCACGCCAGTCAAAACCGGCCTCTTGGTCTGCAATGCCAATCCAGTCATGTTCACATGCCAGTGCATCAGCGAGCAATGGCACAACAAGTGACGGACAATTATTTTTTTCAGAAATATGCATTGCCATAATATGCTGCAAGTTCGTGGTGTCAATTTTCTCAAGTAATGAGGCGGATTGCACGTTATTTAAATGACCCAGCCTGCCACCAACTCGACGTTTAAGATGTTCGGGGTATTCCCCCTGCTCGAGCATCATCATATCGTGATTAGCTTCTAACAATAATCCATGACAACCCGACAATATTTGCTCAATCAAAGGTGTAATTGAGCCCACATCTGTCAATAATCCTAAACGGTGTTGTCCATCACCAAATACAAACTGGCTGGGCTCTCTTGCATCATGCGGAACTGGGAAAGGTTCAACTTCCAAATCCTTGATGCTGAAGGTTTCGTGACAATTAAATGTTTTAATGTGAGGTGCAACATCTTCAGGTAAACAGCCTGCAGTGCCAGGTGTTGTATAGACTGGTAGGCGATATTTACGTGCCATGACCCGGATGCCTGCCATATGATCCGCATGTTCATGCGTCACTAATAAAGCTGACAGTTGATGAGGATCGACGCCCAGCATTTGCAAACGTTTTTCAGCCTCACGAGCAGAAAAACCACAGTCAATCATGACTGTGGTTTCTCCCGATGTTACCAGCGTAGCGTTTCCTCGACTACCACTTCCAAGGGAAGCAAAACGCATTACGGTGCAAGTTGTTCCTGAATCAGATCTAACAAACGTTTAGCAGATTCATCAGAAGTTCGCACTTCATTTGAATCTAATACCATCACACGTGTTTGATCAGCATCAGACAGCAACTTAATGTAGTAGTATTCGTTTGGTTTTTTCTCAACATCATCACGCCAGAAAGCCAGCTTACTCAGCATGCCTTCATCATCTTCTTCGGCTTTCTTGAATGGATCAATATAACGAACAAAGTATTGTCCTTTAGTACGATCACGATCTTCTACAGAGAAACCTTTGCTATCAAGTACACGTCCGACTCGGCCCCAAACAGTTTGGAAATCCTGCTCAATCAGTAAGCTTTGCTGACCATTGCTATCATCCATCAGTAAGACACGCGCTGTTTCTTCTGGTGGTGGTGCTGGCGTAGCTAATTTAAACTGTTCCATATCCTGTTGATAAAGCGTACCTAAATAATCAGCCAGTTGACGAAGCATGGCTTCATCTTTCTGAGTATTCGCTTGCTCATCATCAGGGTTACCTAAATAGACTTTCGCCATCTTAGAGGTATCGCCTCGTTCCACTCGGATTCGATACACATAACCATCTGCATCAGGCGTTGTATCCATCAAACCAATGCGGTCATCTGCGCGAGCAATGCCCAAGTTTTTGGTAGCCCAGAAATCAATGATGCGCTGCCAAGTCACTTCACGTTCACCTGGCACAACGAGATGTCGGTCTTTACCTTCACCTGACAGTGCGGGTTTTGTATCCGGTGTAATGTTGTATTTAGCTGCCAGCGGATTTGTCGCTGCTTCTTCAAATTCAGAGTAAGTTGCAGTATTTGTTTGATTACCGGAAATATCATCTTTAATACGGCTTGTGCTTAAATCCGGCGGCACATCAAGCGGTGGCATGGTTTCAGCTTTACGGTATTTCTGAGTATTGTCAGGAACCACCTCATCCAATGATGAAAAAGCGCCACAAGCAGTTAGAGCAGTCGTCATCATGACAACCAGCGATGTTTGTTTAAATAATTTTACGTTCATTTAATACAGTTCACTCACTTGAATTTAGTTTAGAACACCGGCAGTGTTCAATGCATCACGCACAGATTGATGATAATTCTCAGACAATACCGTCATTGGCAGACGAATGCCACTAGAAATAAGTCTCATTTCGTTCAAAGCCCACTTAACAGGTATAGGGTTTGATTCTACAAATAAGAACTGGTGTAGTGCGACTAACTTTAAATTGATTTCGCGTGCCAGCGTCTCATCACCAGCAAGAGCAGCCTGACACATTTCATGCATCAGTTTCGGTGCGACATTTGCGGTAACAGAAATGACACCCTGACCTCCTGCGAGAATAAAATCGACAGTATTGGCATCTTCACCGGTATAAAGTTCAAATCCTTCTCGTGATAATTGTTTAATTTGTTGAACACGAGATACATCACCAGTGGCTTCTTTGATACCGATGATATTGGACAGTTCAGAAAGCCTTCCGACCGTTTCTGGTAACAGATCAGACGCTGTGCGACCTGGAACGTTATAGAGAATTTGTGGAATGTTGACGGCTTCAGCAATAGCTTTGAAATGGAGATACATCCCCTGCTGAGTCGGTTTATTGTAATAAGGTGCGACCAGCAATACAGCGTCAACACCCAGATCTTTTGCAGATTGAGTCAGTTCGATAGCTTCTGACGTGGAGTTAGCACCTGTACCCGCAATAACAGGAATACGACCATTAACTTGTTCTACCACCAGACGAATCACGTCGCAGTGTTCTTCTACGCTCAAGGTTGCAGATTCACCGGTCGTACCGACAGCGACAATGGCATCTGTGCCCTGGCTGATATGAAACTCGACCAGCTTTCGCAGGCTGTCAACATCCAAGGCACCATCTGCCTGCATGGGTGTGACAAGAGCTACCATACTGCCGCTAAACATATTTAAATGACTCCGAAAAAATAACAGGCATGGTACTTTGCCTGCCTGTTGATGACAAGATCAGACTGAATTGTGTAAGGTACTTTGCTTTCTAAATCTTTTCAAACAGGACGACTAAGATGACACAAGTACGATTAGGTGAAGCTGTCCCAGACTTTACGCTGCCAAGCACAGGCGATAAAACATTCCAACTTTCAGCGCTCAAAGGTAAACGTGTTTTGATCTATTTTTATCCAAAGGATAATACGCCCGGTTGTACACTTGAAGGTCAAAACTTCCGCGATAATATCGACTTTTTCAATGAGCATAATACCGTCATTTTTGGTATTTCACGTGACAGCCTTCGTATGCATGAAAATTTCAAAACTAAGCAGGCATTTCCTTTTGACTTACTGTCTGACGCTGATGAAGAAGCCTGCCAGTTATTTGATGTGATCAAACTTAAAAAACTCTACGGGAAAGAACATCTGGGCATTGTCCGCAGTACGTTTTTAATCGATGAAAATGGTGTACTTCAACAAGAGTGGCGAAATGTGAAGGTCAAAGATCATTTAGATGAAGTAAAACAAGCAATACTTGACCTATAGATACCGGATACAGACTTGGCCATGTTACAACCACGACCGTGCCCATAATGGAACATCTATCTTTATCATCCGCACTAAATTTGTGCACTTTTTGTCAATACCACTTTGTAGGTATACCAAAATAGATAGTCTTGGCGATTGGTCTGCTTTTTGCCTCTCGCAGTGTTAAACAACACTGTTAGGGGTAACAATGAGTCAATTACGAAGTACTTCCATGAATCTTAGCCACAAAGAAAAAACGTGGCTACCGTGGTTTGGACCAACAGGGAAACTGGCCATGTCCTGGTCGTGTCGCCTTAATCGACACAACTATGCCGCTGTCGAAAAAACATTTGAGGGAATCGCCGCTACCCGAGTAAAAATTCTTCAGCAATGGGTAGAAAATCAATGGAATCAAATGTCGTTTTTAGCTGAACAGCTAGCGGGTTCTTATCCAGAGCTACAAGCATCGCTGTTGGACGATCGGCTCAAGGCTGCGCCAGATTTCTCTGAATTATTTATCATTGATACCTCTGGCAAGGTCACTCACTCAACGTACAGCTCGCACGTCAATAAAGCAGACCTATCGAGTAAAGCGGTGCAGCATGGACTATCCGCACCGTTTCTTCACGGCCCTTATGTCGACAAATTAACCCTAGAAATTGGTCCTTCAAGCTCTAAGTTCCATGATGAAGTTACACTGATGTTCTACCAACCATTGATTGTAGATGGTGAGAGCGTCGGAGCCATATGTGGTCGTGTACCAAATGATGTGTTAGGTGATCTTATCCAGCGTGAAGCAGGTCATATCTATACCGAATCAGGTGACAACTATATTTTTATGGTCGAATCGCGGTTCGATCCTACTTTGCAACAGGGCATAGCCCTCTCCCGCTCACGTTTTGAAGATAATACGTTTTCACATGGCGAAAACCTGAAAAGCGGTATTCATACAGCTTTTGGTGTCGTAAAAATTCAACACCATACCGAGTTTGAAATACGCTTTACTGATCCGGCAACCAACGAGCTTCATCCAGGTGTACGTGAGACCATTCGCAACGGCGAAAACCTATTTGTCACCTATCCTGGTTACTCAGATTACCGGCACATCCCTGTTATTGGTAAAGGTGTCACCTTCCAATTAAAAGGTTCGCCAGATCGTTGGGGCATGATGTGTGAAGGTGATCTTGAGGAAGTTTACCGACGACGTTCAGTCAATGTCAGTTTAATGAAAGGCTTTGTCTGGTCAATGTCACTACTGCTGGGTACCAATATGGCATTACATGCTTTCACCCAATTGCCTGTAGTAGCTGTCAATGCTTTATCGATTGTCATGATTGCTGTGATAGCCATGATGTATAAGAAATTGACGACCAATCCACTGGCCAACCGCCTTGACCAAATGACCCACGTTATTCAGACGATTGCCGAGGGTGAAGGTAACCTGGCACAGCGACTTGATAACACGAAATTTGTTAACGACGAAACGGGTGATATGGGACGTTGGATAAATAGCTTTATTGATAATCTGGATGGCATTGTTGGTCAAGTCATCAAAACCAGTACGAATGTCCGACGCACGAATGAAGCTATGCTCGAAACAAACCGGGAAGCGTTTCATGTTTCTAATGAAGTAGCTAGTGCGATAGAAAGAATGTTGCAGCTGCTGGAAGATCAAATCCGTGACATTGGCAATGCATCAAACACAGCAGAAGCAATGAAGCAAGCGATGGACGAAGTTGTTCAAGAGGCCAGACTGCAATATGAGTCGGTACGAAGTGGTACACAGGAAATTCGTGATGTGGTGGAAACATCAGCTAAAGCGGTTCAATCCCTACATAATCGTACCGCAGAAATCGGCAATATTATTGGCGTCATCACTGAAATCACTAATCAAACCAATTTGCTCGCACTAAATGCGGCTATTGAAGCTGCCAGAGCCGGTGATCATGGTAGAGGTTTCTCAGTGGTGGCAGATGAAGTCCGTAACCTAGCACAAAGAACAGCTACATCGGCTGATGAAATTCAGAAAATGATTGAAACCATTCAGTCTGAAACGCTGGAAGCGTATAAATTTATGGAGTCAGGTGTGGAAAATGTGGACCGCAGCCTGAAGAAAACGGAAGAAGCCTCTTCTGAAAATACACAATTACATCAGTTAGTTGAACAAATGTTCTCCACCATTAAACAACTTGATCAGAATAGTCAGTTGCACGGTGCCACTGCACGGGACGTTGGACACTCGGCAAGCTTGATGACACAAGCCATTGATGCCTTGCAGCATCGCTCTGTTATGGTAAAAAACACTGCCCAAAAGCTCAGCCAACTGGTTGGCGTTTTCAGTGTCAGTACTCAGTAAATTTTCAGAAAATATAAGCAGATAGGGATATCTGCTTCATTTCTCTTGTCTCCTATTTTGTGTTTAGCCAGAAAAGGAGATTGCTTTATGGACATGCACATCAACCAAGAAACTAAACCAAGTAAGCTTGCCGCTGTATTTGATGATGAACAGAAAGCCATCGATGCCAAGCAAACCCTCGTCAATGTCGGTCACTTCAAACAGCAAGATATCGAAGTAATACAACCAAAAGACCGTAACACCAGTAAAAAAATTGAATCCGAACCCAAAGCTATCGCACGCTTTATTACACGTTCTCATTTTATTTTTGGTGGTGTTGGCTTGCTAGTCGGGCTAGTCATTGCCAGTGCGATGGTAGTATCCGGTCCAATGATGACTCAGTCGAGTCCACTCTATACCTATATAGCATTAGCCGTAGTGGGTACATTTGTTGGACTGTTGTTTGCCGGATTACTGTCGCTACGTCCGGATCATGATCCGCTAATCAACGATACCGTGACCGCAAGCCGTCATAATTTATGGACACTCATTGTGCAGACCGATGGTCGCAAAAATCTGAAGAAAGCACATCAACTCATGAACCCGACGGCCGTCTCTGTCACAGAAACATTCTAGTTCTTAAGTGCTTAGCGAAAAGTCTTCTGGTGCTGGTTGAACAAAACAATCAGCACCAGTATGATGCCCGTCCCCCTGGGACCAGACACAACAAAATCTGCCTTTTTTTCAGTAATAAAAAAAGTTTTTTCAGGCACCAAAAAGTTACAAAAGCTGTGATCCCGCATAGGGGCTGACTTAGCTCTAAGCACACAGTAAGTTATCCACAAAAAGTGCACAAATTATGTGCAAAATCTCCACTTGCCAAGCCTTCAAAAACACACTATCTTGTGGTTCAATCATTTCGAAACCACAACCTCTAGTGGTTTTGTGTTTTTTGATTATTTCAACATTATTGCAGGGATTTTCATTATGGCGAGCGAAACAGCACAACCCATTTATACCTCATCACAATCCGAAAGCGGATACAGCGTTATCCGTCGAAACGGTAAAGTCACCGAATTTGATAGCAGCAAAATTGCTGTCGCTATCACCAAAGCTTTTTTAGCGGTTGAAGGTGATTCCGCTAAAGATAGTCGTCGTATTCACGACACGGTGGCGAAACTGACCAGACAAGTCACTGACAATCTTTTACGTCGTATTGATGATGGTGGCACCGTTCACATTGAAGATATTCAAGATCAAGTTGAATTAGCTTTAATGCGTGAAGGTGAATATAAAGTTGCTCGCTCTTACGTTGTTTACCGTGAAAAACAAGCAGAAAAACGTGCTGAAGAAGAAAAGAAACATCCACAGCCTGCCAATGAATCTCCCCTGCATGTCATAGCAGCTGATGGCAGTCGTCACCCGCTAGACATCGATCGTTTACACAACCTTATTACCGAAGCATGTGAAGGTCTGGCAGAAGTTAACCGTGATGCCATTTTACGTGACACCCAACGTAACCTGTTTGACGGCGTTAAAGAGGCCGACGTCGAAAAAGCACTGGTGATGTCAGCGCGTACCTTTATCGAAAAAGATCCTGCCTACAGCACTCTGGCCGCTCGCCTGCTGATGGATGGTATTCGTCGTGAAGCATTAAGTTTTGTCTACAAAACACCTAAACAAGCCTCTCAGAATGAAATGGGCGATTTGTACGCTGACTACTTCAAAACTTATATCTCAACAGCCATTGAAAAAGAACTGATTGACTCAGAACTGGGCTTATTTGATTTAGACCGTCTGGGTAATGCATTAAAACCAGAACTGGACTTCGAGTTCACTTATCTGGGTCTGCAAACGCTGTATGACCGTTACTTCATTCACTTTGATGGTACACGCTTCGAATTACCACAAGCCTTCTATATGCGCGTGGCAATGGGCTTGGCTATCAACGAATTAAACCGTGAAGAACGTGCTATCGAGTTCTATAACTTATTATCAAGCTTCGATTTCATGAGCTCGACGCCTACCCTGTTCAATTCAGGCACACTGCGCCCACAATTATCTTCTTGCTACCTGACAACCGTACCTGATGATCTGAGCGGTATTTATAACGCGATGCGTGATAATGCCCTGTTATCAAAATATGCCGGTGGTCTGGGTAATGACTGGACCCGTGTTCGTGGTTTGGGCGCTCATATCAAAGGCACCAATGGTAAATCACAAGGTGTTGTGCCTTTCCTGAAAGTCGCTAACGATACTGCCGTTGCCGTTAACCAAGGTGGTAAACGTAAAGGCGCTGTTTGTGCTTACTTAGAAACATGGCACATCGACGTTGAAGAATTCTTAGACTTACGTAAAAACACCGGTGACGACCGTCGTCGTACACACGACATGAATACCGCTAACTGGATTCCAGACTTATTCATGAAACGTGTGGCTGAAGAAGGTCAATGGACCCTGTTCTCACCAGAAGAAGTCGAAGACTTACATGACTTAACCGGTCTTGATTTTGAAAGAGCCTATGAAGCCTACGAAGAAAAAGCGGCTCGTGGTGATATTCGTAACTTCAAACAACTGCCTGCCACAGACTTATGGCGCAAAATGTTAGGTATGCTGTTCGAAACAGGTCACCCTTGGATTACTTTTAAAGATCCATGTAACCTGCGTAGCCCACAACAGCATGTTGGTGTAGTTCACAGCTCAAACCTGTGTACAGAAATCACCCTGAACACATCAGATAAAGAAATCGCTGTATGTAACTTAGGTAGTGTCAATATGGTGAAACATATTGATGAAAACGGTAAGCTGGACAAAGAAAAACTGCAAAAAACCGTTCGTACCGCGATGCGTATGTTAGATAACGTTATCGAGTACAACTACTACAGCGTGCCGCAAGCACGTCACTCAAACTTACAACACCGCCCTGTTGGTTTAGGTCTGATGGGCTTCCAGGATGCACTGTACAAACTGCGTATTCCTTATAGCTCTGATGAAGCCGTTCAATTTGCTGATGAATCAATGGAAGCGATCAGCTACTACGCGATTGAAGCTTCTTCTGATTTGGCTGCAGAACGTGGTAAGTACCAAACCTATGAAGGTAGCTTATGGAGCAAAGGTATTCTGCCCATCGATTCAATCAAATTATTGAAAGAAGCACGTGGCGAATATCTGCAACAAGACGAAAGCAAAACCATGGACTGGGACATGCTGCGTGACAAGATCAAACGTCAAGGCATGCGTAACTCAAACACCATGGCGATTGCCCCAACAGCGACGATTTCAAACATCTGTGGTGTCAGCCAATCGATTGAGCCGACCTATCAGAACCTGTTCGTGAAATCGAACCTGTCAGGTGAGTTCACGGTTATCAACCCATACATGGTTGAAGATCTGAAAGCACGTAACCTGTGGGATGATGTGATGATTAACGATCTGAAATACTTCGACGGTAGCCTGCAAGGTATCGACCGTATTCCAGCCGAGTTGAAATCACTCTACACCACGGCATTTGAAATGGATGCACGCTGGTTAATTGAAGCCGCATCACGCCGCCAAAAATGGCTGGATCAAGCTCAAAGCCTTAACTTATATATGGCTGAACCATCAGGTAAGAAGATGGACAACCTCTATAAACTGGCTTGGGTACGTGGCTTGAAAACTACCTATTACCTCCGCTCTATGGGGGCAACAGGTGCAGAGAAAACCAGCACAGCACCGACTACAGCAACAGAAGCGCCTGCACCAAGCAAGCCTAAACCTGTTGCTGCCGCGAGCACGCCAGCGCCGGTTGCCAGCTCGTCATCAAGCATAGACGATTTAGTTCTAGGTGAAGGTATGGAAGCGCCAAAAGCGTGTTCAATTTTAGAACCAGATTGTGAGGCATGTCAGTAATGTTGAATTGGGATGATCCATTCTCAGCACCGATAGCCGGTACTGCGGAAGCAAAAAAACAAAGCGAAGAAAAAGCAGCAGCACAGCCTGCTGCTCCAGCCGCTAACGATCTCAGCGAAGCCCCGGCTTCTGCTGAGATCAAGAAAATGCCATTAATGAACGCCAAACCCGTCAATGCTGACGACAAACGCGTTATCAATGGTGAAGCCGATATTAACCAGTTAGCACCGTTCAAATACCCTTGGGCATGGAACTACTTCCTCAATGCCAACAAGAATCACTGGACACCGCTGGATATCAACATGGCGCAAGACGTTCATGACTACCGTCATAAACTGACGCTGGAAGAACGCCATGTCTATGAAAACGTGCTGTCATACCTGACCACATCAGACATCTTAGCGATGCGTAATATCGGTCTGGCCGTAATGGAAAAAATGACCGCGCCTGAACTGCAAATCTATCAGGCTCGCCAAGTGTATGAAGAAGCATTGCACACATGGACATACCAGCACTGTATCGAAACCATTGGTCTAGATCAGTCAGAAATCTACAACCGCTACCGTGTTGTGCCAGAGATTTACCAAAAAATTAAACTGGCCAATGACCGTTTAAACACCGTCATGCGTAGTGATATTGATCTGCATGACCGTGATGAACTCGAAAACTTTGTCATGTCGTATGCGTTCTTCGCTGGCATCTTCGAAGGTTCATGGTTCTACAACGGCTTCAGCCCGATCTTTGCTCTACAACGTCGTGGTCTGATGAAAGGCACCGCCGAACAGCTGCAATACATCATGCGTGATGAAGTTATGCACGCCTCTTTCGGTATTCGCGTCTGTAAGCAAATCATGAAAGAAGAAAACGTCACGCTGGACCCGAAAAAAGTCCAACAGATGTTTGAAGAAGCCGATGCTGCAGAAGAAACCTATGCAGGCTACATTCTGCGTGACCCAATTTTAGGTTACTCAAAAGAAGTGCATCACGGCCAGTTCCGTTACACAGCCAACCGTCGTGCGAAACAACTAGGCTTTGAAGAACCGTTCCCAGGTGCCGAAGCCACCCTGCCCTGGCTTGATGAACAAGCCAATATGCGGAAGGAGAAGAACTTCTTCGAAACCAAAGTCACCGAGTATCAAACTGGTGGCGGTTTGAAGTGGGACTGATGATTTAATGGAAAAGCCGACTTTATGTCGGCTTTTTTATAATCTAAACGGACAAACTACATAATAAAAAGAAATGCAGACGGAGCTAATATGCAAACGGACCTCTTTTCGATCTCAAAAATTTTCACTGAGCGACTTTTACGAATTCCAGATTATCAACGAGGCTATGCTTGGACTGAAAAACAACTAAAGGATTATTGGAATGATCTATGCCAATTAGAAATGGGAAAAAATCACTATATTGGAGTATTAACACTAGAGGATGTTCCAGAAAGTGTGATTGAGAGCTGGGCTGAAGATCATTGGATAATTAAAAATAAAAACTTTGCTCCATTTTATGTTGTTGACGGCCAGCAAAGATTGACTACTACAATTATTTTTATTCAAGCAATTACGGAGGTTATCGGAAAAGATAAAAAGGCTATTTGCAATCTGAGGTTGGATCATGAAATTTTTTATAAAATAGCATAACCCTTCTTTTGTGCAAAACTTGGTTGACTACACTCTATTGCATAATGTATTGTTTTGTGCAAAAGATGGTTGGAGACCGAAATGACAGAATTCTCAGGTTCAGCTGCCTCGCAGGCAGATTTTATTTGGAAAAACGCAGAAGACCTTTGGGGTGATTTTAAACATACCGATTTCGGTAAGATTATTTTACCCTTTACCTTGTTACGTCGATTGGAGTGCGCTCTTGAATCTACAAGAGAAGCGGTAAGGGAGGCTTACGACAATTTCAAGGATGCCGAAGTTGAGCTTGACCCAATTCTACGCCAAACCGCTGGCTATCCCTTCTACAACACCTCTGAGTATTCGCTTTCAACGCTTGGCAGTACAAAAACTCGTCGTAATCTCGAAGACTACATTTCTCTTTTTTCTGATAATGCCAGAGCAATATTTGAAGAGTTTGAATTCGGTAACACGATAATCCGGCTTGAGAAAGCTGGGTTACTTTTCACCATCTGCAAAAACTTTGCTGGTATTGATTTACACCCTGACACCGTGCCAGACAGAGTGATGAGTAATATCTATGAGCATTTGATCCGCCGTTTTGGTGCTGAAGTCAATGAAGGCGCTGAAGATTTCATGACCCCAAGGGATGTCGTGCATTTAGCCACAGCACTCTTGCTTGATCCTGATGATGCACTGTTTGAGGCAAGCCCTGGCCTTATTCGTACCCTGTACGATCCTACTTGCGGGACAGGCGGATTTTTAACTGACGCAATGAACCATGTTGCCGACTATGGCAACCATTATAAAATTCCACCGGTACTGGTTCCTCACGGCCAAGAACTTGAACCGGAAACTCATGCGGTTTGTGTAGCGGGTATGCTCATCCGTCGCCTTGAGTCAGATCCAGGTCGAGATCTTTCTAAAAATATCCTTCAGGGAAGCACACTTTCTAATGATCAGTTTGCAGGTGATCGTTTCCACTACTGCTTATCTAATCCGCCATTTGGTAAAAAGTGGGAGAAAGATAAAACTGCTGTGGAACGCGAACATAAACAAGGTGAATTAGGTCGCTTTGGCCCTGGTTTGCCGCGTATCAATGACGGTTCCATGTTGTTTTTGATGCACCTTGCAAGCAAGCTTGAATTGCCAAAAAATGGTGGTGGACGTGCTGCAATCGTCTTATCCGGCTCGCCGTTATTCAATGGCGGCGCAGGCTCTGGCGAGTCTGAAATTCGTCGTTGGTTACTCGAAAATGACCTTGTTGAAGCCATTGTTGCTCTGCCCACAGATATTTTCTTTAGAACCAATATCGCTACCTACCTTTGGATATTATCAAACAAGAAAACCGATAATCGCAAAGGTAAGGTGCAACTTATCAATGCCACTGACCTTTGGACACCTATCAAGAATGAAGGTAACAAACGCCGCATTGTGGGTGATGATCAGCGCCGTCAGATTTTGGATATTTATGCCGCTGCCGAAAATGACGCGCTCTCTAAAATGGTAGATTACCAAGTATTTGGCTACCGCCGTATTAAAGTGCTTCGCCCGCTGCGGATGACGCTTAAGCTTGATGAGCAAGGTTTATCCACGTTAGAAGCAACGGATACCTGGCAGAAACTACCTGTTGAGCATAAAGCATTCTGGCGCGAGGCCATTAAGCCTCAGTTGGGTGAGACAAAGGAATACATCTGGGCAGAAACCTTTACCAAAGAAACAGCAAAAACACCTGATGCCAAGCTGCTTAAGGTAAAAGGCAACAAGACCTTTATTACTGCCTTGATTGCTGCGTTTGGTAAAAACGATCCAGATGCAGAACCGGTGATCGATGCACAAGGTAATATCGTTCCTGACACAGATTTAACCGATTACGAAAACGTACCTTATCTGGATTCGATCCAGGACTACTTTGCCCGCGAAGTGCTGCCGCATGCGCCAGATGCTTATATCGACGAAAGCTTTATCGACGACAGAGATAAGCAGCTTGGTCGCGTGGGTTATGAAATCAACTTCAACCGTTTCTTTTATCAATATCAACCACCGCGTAAACTGCATGATATCGATGCCGAATTGAAAGAGGTTGAAAGCGAGATTGCAGCACTCTTGGCAGAGGTGGCAACAGAATGAGTCACTATAAACCTTATCTAGAGTATAAAGGGACAGACTTAGCATGGCTAAAGTCAGTACCTAGCCATTGGAAAATCGCACAATTTAAAAGACTTATATCCATCAATAATGGCTCAGATCATAAACAAATTGAGGCCGATGACGGATACCCTGTTTACGGTTCTGGTGGCGTATTTGCTTATGCAAAAGATTATATCCATGACGGTGAATCTGTTTTATTAGGACGTAAGGGCACGATAGACAAACCGCTATACGTTAAAGGGAAGTTTTGGACAGTTGATACAATGTATTGGTCAAAAATATTGCCCACTGCAAATGGAAAATTTTGCTACTACATTGCTACAACAATTCCTTTTGGCCTCTATTCTACAAATACCGCGCTACCAAGCATGACTCAAACAGACTTAGGTTCGCATGTCGTGGCTTTTCCTGATTACAATGAACAAACGGAAATTACTCGCGTCCTCGATTGCGAAACAACCCGCATAGACGCACTAATCAGAAAAAAGTCTAGATTTCTCGAACTTATAAAAGAGAAAATTTTAGCATTGGTAATGAACGAACAGATTAATGGTAATGGTAAATTTGATCGTTTAAAACGGATGACAAACGTAGTCTCCAGGCCAGCAACAATTGTTGACAGTGATGAGTATGTAGCATTGGGGCTTTATAACCGAGGTAGAGGTCTTTTCCATAAGCCAGTAACTCTTGGCAAGGATATGGGAGATTCAAGCTTTTTCTATGTAGAAGAAGGAGATCTTATTCTTAGTGGGCAATTCGCATGGGAAGGCGCTGTAACAATGGCAACCGAGAAGGAAACGGGGTGCGTAGTCTCTCATAGGTACCCAGTCATCCGTGGAAAATCGATTGCTACCGAATATTTGTTTGCTTTATTTATGACGAATTTCGGTGATTTTTTATTAAACGAGTCTTCAAGAGGTGCTGCGGGAAGAAATAGACCGTTGAACATTAACCTTCTGCTTAACGAAAAAATACGTATTCCATCGCCGGAAGTTCAACGTGAGGTAAAAAGACTGATGTACTTGAAAGCGCAAGCTGATGTAAAAGTTAAAAAAAGCATTGCCTTGCTCAAAGAGCGTCGTTCAGCATTTATCACTGCGGCGGTAACTGGGAAGATAGATTTACGAGGAGAACCCGCATGAACGCATCAGCGCATCAGGAAAAGCATTTTCAACGTTACATTGTTGAGAGGCTGGTCGAGCAAGGCTGGAAGCTGGGAGATACCAAACACTACGATACCGAACGAGCGCTTTACCCGGAAGACCTCGAAGCCTGGATAAAAACTAGCGGCCAAAAGGATAAATGGGAGAAGCTGGAGCGGTTAAATGGTACAAAAACCCTCGACGTGGTGGTGGAGCGACTGACCAAGGCATTGGAGCAACAGGGTGCAGTTCAGGTGCTACGTCAAGGCTTCTCAATTGCAGGCTGTGGTCTGATTGAAATGACTGAAACTGCCCCTGAAGATATGCGCAACGAAGCGGTGATAGAGCGCTACAAGGCCAATATTCTGCGTGTTGTACCGGAACTGAAATACCATCCTGCGCGTGAGTTTGCGATTGACTTAGTATTCTTCATCAATGGCCTGCCTGTAGCAACTGTTGAGCTAAAAACGGACTTCACCCAGTCAGCGGAAGCGGCTATGGAGCAATACCAACAAGACCGACTGCCATTTGACCCCAAAACCAAGCGTAAAGAACCTTTATTGACCTTTAAGCGCGGTGCCGTGGTGCATTTTGCCATGTCGGATTCTGAAATCATGATGGCGACCAAACTGGATGGCGTAAATACCTTCTTCCTGCCCTTCAATAAAGGGCATGAGGGGCGAGCTGGCAACCCACCTGGTGAAAAGAAACCGGATGGTAGCATTGAATACCCTGTCGCTTACTTTTGGGAGGATGTGTGCCAACCCGATGCATGGTTACGCATATTCCATAGCTTTGTGTATGTAGAGAAAAAAGATGTGGTTGATATTCATGGCAATTGGTCCAAAAAAGAAACGCTCATTTTTCCGCGTTTTCATCAATGGACGGCAGTGAATAACATGATTGCAGATGCCCGCAAGAACGGTGCAGGCATGACCTATCTGGCTGACCATAGCGCCGGATCAGGCAAGACCAGTACTATTTCATGGACGGCTCATGATTTAGTGAAATTACGGGAAGACAATGGCGATGCGGTATTTAACAGTGTCATTATTGTAACCGACCGTAATGTATTAGATGGGCAACTACAAGATGCTGTAAAGCAAATTGACCATCAGTTTGGTGTGATTGCTGCGATAGATCGACAGAAGTCATCGCAATCAAAAAGCAAGCAACTTTCAGAGGCCTTGATCAATGGTACACCTATAGTTGTGGTCACTATTCAGACCTTCCCTTACGCCATGGAAGCAGTTATTACCGACAAGGCACTTAAGGGTAAGCGCTTTGCTGTGATTATCGATGAAGCCCATAATTCTCAAACAGGTTCTACCGCCGCCAAATTACAGACCGCTCTTGGGATGAGTGGGCACGGAAAAATGTCCAGCATGACTGTGGATGAACTGTTAGAGCAACTGCAAAAATCACGTGCTCGGCCCGACAACATTAGCTACTTCGCGTTTACAGGTACACCTAAACACGCGACCTTAATGCTCTTTGGTCGACCTGAAGACACGTCAAATCCGACATCAAAAGAAAATCCACCCAAAGCTTTTCACAAGTACACCATGCGACAAGCAATTGAAGAAGGCTTTATCCTTGATGTTTTAAAAGGATACGTACCGTATCAAACCGCCTTTAATCTGTCGAAACAGCTTGAAGACAGTAAGCGTGTGAGTGGTAAGGCAGCAAAACGTGCATTAGCTCAATGGATGGCACTACATCCGACCAATGTTACTCAGAAAGTCCAATTCATTATTGAGCATTTCTCTAAAAACGTGGCGCACCGTTTAGATGGGAAGGCGAAGGCAATGGTTGTAACGAGTTCACGAGCTGCCGCTATTCGCTACAAGAAAGCGTTTGACCGTTATATTGAATTACATAGCGAATACAGTTTCATCCATTCGTTGGTAGCCTTTTCTGGCAAAATGACTGGAAAACAGGTGATGCACAATGATGATGAGGCTTTTGAAGAGGTATTCGTTATTGACGAAAACGAGGAATTTACCGAACAAAGCATGAATCCTGATGTACAAGGTCAAGACTTACGCTTTGCGTTTGATCGCCCTGAATATAGAGTGATGCTAGTTGCTGACAAATTCCAAACGGGATTTGATCAACCGAAGTTAGTGGCAATGTATGTCGATAAAAAAATTGCTAACCACGTCGAAATTGTGCAGACGTTTTCACGTTTGAACCGCATGGCTCCAGGAAAAGATGAAGTATTCATAATCGACTTTGTGAATGATCCGGCCAATGTACGGTATGCCTTCTCACTCTATGACGACGGTGCGCATATCGATGATGTTCAAGAACTGAATGTGGTTTATGAAATAAAAGAGCGGTTGGACGAACATGGCCTTTACAGCGAGAAAGACTTGATCGCTTTCAAAGAAGCCCGCTTCAAAACCATTCGCGATATTACTCACTCTCAAACTCCGCAACACAAGGCGCTTTATGCGGCAACAGAAGCTGCTACTCGTCTTTATAATGAAAAAATGAAAATGCTTCGCGATGCGATGGCAACGTGGGAGGGGGCTTTTGAAAAGGCTCGTGCGCAAGGTGATGAAGCAGGGATGAAATCAGCAGATCATCATCAAGATGAATATGCAGAGCAGATTAAATCCTTATTGGGTTTTAAGTCGGATCTAGGGCGCTTCTGCCGAACCTATTCTTATGTGGCACAACTTATTGATTTTGGAGATCCAGAGCTTGAGAATTTTGCTGCTTTTTCTAAGTTATTGCAAAAGCGATTGCACAATGAAGCCCCTGAAACTGTAGATTTGAAAGGACTGGTTCTTACAGGTTTTGATATTAAAGGGCGTGTTGTTGAACCTATTGAGGATGAAGACAAGCCGGTTTTAGAACCTGTCGGCCCCGGTGGTGGTGGAGGTGCAGGAGACAAGCCCAAATTTGTGCAAGAAATCATTGAAAAGCTCAATAGTTTGTTTGGGGAGGCTACGCCTATTCGAGATCAGGTTGCATTTGTTAACCAAATTAAGTCAATTGCCGGTGAAAGTGACGTGGTTATGGCTCAGGTTGAGAGCAACACGCGAGAACAGGCGCTAAAAGGTAATTTACCTGGCGCAGTACAACAAGCTGTTGTTCGTGCGCTTACTAGCCATCAGAAACTTGCCACACAGGTACTTAAATCAGATCGCCAAGGGATGTCAGCTCTGGTCGATGTGATTTATGAAATGCTTAGAGATGGTAAAAATATAGATTTGGATTTGGACTAGCCTGATGCTTGATTTACTAAATCTACCGGGTATTAAACCGGTGGATATGTATAAAGAGAGCAAGGCGCTAATCATTGTAGCCGTGGCCGACGAGGTCTGTGCGCCAATGTGCCCAGATTGCAAAATTCCAATGCACAAGCATGGAACTCGCAAGAACAAGTTCTCTGACACCCCACTATATATGGAACCAGTCCGGCTTGAAGTGCAAAGACCGCGTTTTCGTTGTGAAAGCTGCGGAAAAATGGCTATGCCTGAACTGAGTTTTCTGGATGATAAGCGTCGAGCAACTAAACGGTTGGTCGATGTTATTCGTCAACAGTGCCTCGGCACCACATTTAGGGCATTAGCAGACCAAACTGGCGTCGCTGTTAATACAGTAAAAAATATTGCGCATGACTTGATTGATGAATTAGAACAAACGGTTTGTTACGAAACGCCGGTTATCATGGGCATTGATGAGGTTAACTTGGCCGGAGGTTATCGATGCGTTATCACAAACCTTGCGACTAACAACGTATTTGAAATGCTGGAACAGCGTACGCAAGACCACCTGAAACCATTTTTTAAGGAATTGCCTAACCGTGAAAAAGTCGAATGGGTATGCACCGATATGTGGCGTCCATTTAAACGGTCTTTTGCTGAATTTTTGCCAAACGCAAAGTTGGTAATTGATAAGTTTCATGTTGTTAAAATGGCATCTGAAGCATTAGAAGAAGAGCGTAAAAAATATCAGGTACAGCTTAGTAAGGAAGATAGAATTAATGTCAAAAAATCAATCCGATGGCTGACGCTTAAGCGACCCGCTAACCTGACTCCTGCTGAACATAAGGCTCTTGCTATCGTGCGTGAGCAAATACCAGAATTGTCCATTGCTTATGATTTCAAAGAAAGCTTCTTTGCTATCTATGATGAACCAGACAAGCAAAAAGCTCAGAACGCATTTGAGGCATGGAAAAATAGTTTACCTGACGATGGCATGGAGCCTTTCAAAAAGCTTGTCAAAACCGTTCACAACCACTATGAAGATATTTTTGCTTATTGGGATGCACCGTTCCCAATAACTAATGCCTACACAGAAGGCTTGAACGGATTGATCAAGATGTCTAATCGACTTGGGCGTGGCTATAGCTATGAGATCATTCGCGCAAAGACACTATATTCGTCAGAAGCCCGCAAGGTTGGTAGCGGTATCCGTTCTGGTCGTGGAAAGGTTGAGTATGGGCCACATATACCTACGCTTGTTAAGCAGGTTGAAAGTGGTGAATTAGATTAAGAACACACTAAATTATCAATAAAATGGAGAACTGATATATGGCTACTAAAAAAACGATATTTATAGCTTTTGCGATTGAAGACGAGAGACAGCGGGATTTTTTAAAGGGTCAATCGTTAAATACCAACTCCCCTTTTGAATATATCGATATGTCTG
This sequence comes from Methylophaga thalassica MP, assembly GCF_000214595.1. Taxonomy (GTDB): domain Bacteria; phylum Pseudomonadota; class Gammaproteobacteria; order Nitrosococcales; family Methylophagaceae; genus Methylophaga; species Methylophaga thalassica. Next base: position 1,348,356 of record NZ_AFIG01000001.1, read on the forward strand.
TAAAAGAAGCTTACGACGCTGATTGGAAGGCCAAAGTAAGAACTCGCATTAAAAGGTCTGACGGTGTCATTGCACTTATTAGCAATAACTCATTGAAGTCAAGTGGTCAGAAGTGGGAAATAGCTTGTGCAAAAGAAGAAGGCAAAAAAGTTTTGGGAGTTTGGGCATACACGGATGACAGGACAAATGTAGAAGGTGTCAAAACTGTTGTTTGGACCTGGGATGCCATTAAAAATTTCATAGACAGTTTATAAAGGACGAAATTATGAGGATCGCTTTGATAGTAGGTGTTAACCATTACGAGCATGGGGGTCACCTATATGGATGTGTGAATGACGCGCATTCCGTAAAAGCAATTTTGGAAAGACACGATGGCGGTTCTGTGAATTTTGATTGCCGATTGCTGACAGGAACAGGACCTAGCGAGACAGTTAAACGTGGTGATTTAAAAGACCAAATTACTGAATTATTTAAAGCAGATGCAGATATTGCTTTGTTCTATTTTGCTGGGCACGGTCATATTGAGGCTACGGGAGGTTATTTATTAACATCGGATGCTGCAAGAGGCGATGAAGGTGTTTCACTTACGGAAATACTGACAATTGCAAACAACTCCCCAGCCAAAAACAAACTAATTATACTTGATAGTTGTCACTCAGGAATTGCTGGGACACCTCCTGAAGCTGGACAACTAGCGTCGCTTGCCGAAGGTGTGACAGTTTTAACAGCTTCAACTAAAGACCAGTACGCTACAGAGCAAAATGGACGTGGAGTTTTTACCACGTTGTTGGTTGATGCACTAAGCGGTAGTGCAGCCAACTTAACAGGCGACATTACCCCAGGGAGTATTTATGCTCATATTGATCAATCTCTTGGGGCATGGGAACAACGCCCTGTTTTCAAAACAAACGTGAAGCAATTTGTGTCGTTAAGAAAATCCTCCCCTTCTATATCCATTGAGGATTTAAGAAAGATTACAACATTGTTCCCCACTCCTGGATATTCATTTCCTCTTGATCCTACGTTTGAACCTGAAATGAAAGGTAGGGATGAAGGAATGCCAAACCCAGTTGAAGAAAACACAAGAATATTTTCTGTACTTCAGAAATATAACCGATTAAACCTCCTTGTGCCTGACGGAGCGGATCATATGTGGAATGCTGCGATGGAAAGTAAATCGTGCAGGCTAACCGCTCTTGGTGAACACTATAGAAGGTTGGTTGAAAAGAATCGAATCTAATTACAATCGTCACATTTCCAACCAATATACAGGTTGTTTATTAGTGCTAATTCCCAGGGATTCCAACCAAACGATGATTAGTTTGAGCTATGTAATAATTGTTATCTAGGGTTGAATTCCAACCTCAGATTGCAAATAGCCGATAAAAAATTAAACTTTACCTCAATAGCTGAAATAAAAAAGAAATACCTTTTTGACTCCAAGGATGACGGTGTCTCACGTTCATATATTTTCGGATATGAAAAAGATAATCCAAGCTACGAATACTTAAAAACAAAAATATTTTTGGAGAACTCAAGTTCTTCATACAAGAATGAAGAGACCATATACACGCACAACCTAGAGTTAGCTAAAAGCTTTTTTATTGCTAAATTAAGAAATCTTGAGTTTGATGAGATCGAAAGAGTCTACACAAAAGTAACTCAAAACTTCTTATTTAACATCTACGCAATTTCAAGAGACATTGATGTATTCGTTGCTTTTGAAACAATGAATAATAGAGGCAAGGAACTATCTCACTTAGAGCTTCTAAAAAATAGATTAATTTATTTATCTACGAAATTTAATGTTGCTGATTACGAAAAACAAATTCTACGAAGATTAATTAATGATAGTTGGAAATCTATTTATCATTATCTAGGTAAAAACAAACTCAAACCATTGAATGATGATTTATTTTTAGAAAATCATTTTATACTTTATTTTGGTAATATTCTTAAAGATGAAATGGATGGTAGTCGGGGAATAAGGTACATACAGCGCCAATATAAATACTACTTCAAAGACTATTTGCTCGAAGAAAAATTTACAGCGAAAAGCATTAACGCATCAACTGATGATAAAAATAAAAACCTCACACTAATAGAGGTAAAAAAATACGCTGAAAGCCTTAAAGAGTCTGTAGAAACTTGGTATCAAATTCTCAATCCGAATGATAGCTCTTATTCGACAGATGAAAAAGTATGGCTAGAAAAATTGTGCCGAATTGGGATTGAACCAGTTGCTCCTCTAATAATGGTATTTTTCCAACAAGAAAAAAATACCCAACTGCGTATAAAATTACTTAAATCTTTAGAAAAATTCATGTTTTTTATATATCTAGTTAGGTATCAACATTTTTTAGACGTGGGTGCTTATCAGTTTCTTGAAATATCAGCAGAACTAACAACAGGAAAACTAACCCCAGAAAAAGCTTTAGAATCATTAAGCGAAAGAAATGAAAAATTAAAAAAAGACAAAAACTTAATTAACATAATAAAAGACTCATTTAAACGTAGCGGTTTTTACAATTGGAGAGGTATAAAGTATTTCCTATATGAATATGATCTAAACTTAAAAAATGAATCTAAAACAAATAGAGATAAAATAAACTGGGATAATTTTATTATTGAAGATGATAGTGATCACTACACTGTAGAACACATCTATCCGCAACGCCCGCGTAAAGAATGTTGGACCAAACTCTACAATATTTATTCCTCAAAAGAAAAAAGTGTATTGAGACACTCATTGGGTAATTTACTGCCTTTATCACGCGCTAAAAATTCAAGTTTCCAAAATAAATGCTTTAAAGACAAGTTGGGAAGTGAAGCCGTTAGAGTAGGGTTTAGGTACGGTTCTTATGCTGAAAATGAAGTTGCATGTAAAGACTCATGGACAGCTAACGATATCCTAGAAAGAGGGATCAAACTATTAAACTTCATGGAGTCACGTTGGGACATCAACATTGGTGAAACGTCCGAAAAAATCAAATTTTTAAATCTATCTTTCGTACTAAAAAAACGCATATCCCCCTATTTAGATCAGAATAAAAGGTCAAAAAAATAATTTATTCATAATCAAACAACTTTCAGTTTCCAACTCCCAAAGGATTTAAGGCGGCCTGAAAAGACCGCCTTAAAAGAATCAAGGGGGTCAGCCAACTTGGTTTATCCGAAATACGTTATTTATCTTTCCTAATTAAATAGCTATCTAATAAAATCCAGACCTCAACCTTACTATTGTATAGAGCAACTTTCTTATCATTGGCTGAGATAAGAATACCTTTTGCAATCACTTGATTATTTTTACTGGTATCGAGCAAATACGTGCAGCTGCCAACTTTTTCTTCATTCTGACAACCAGATTTTGTATATATTTGCATTTGTTTTTCGGCATCATATTGACCACGTTGATAAGAAAATCCCACCAACACTAATGCGATTGAAACAATGAGTATGGGATAAGCTAACCACGAAAAAAGCTCATTAGCCATCCCACCTAACTGACACCAATGCCACTGCGTGATTCCAAATATTTTTTTACCTTGGTTTTCTTTGCTCAACGCTTTAAAAAGCCAATCTTTACTATTTTCTTTTGCATGTCGTGCAAACAAAAAAGCAGCTAAACCACTAACCACTAGAAACACAAAGAAACCAAGAAAAAAAGGCCACTTAGTGAGTAACCATTCCGCACCTAAAACACCAATGTACCAACTTTCGACCAATACATCAGACATGTCTTTATTGATGAGCTCATGACTCAAACCAAACGTAAAAATATAACCGATATGGTAACTAAAGCCCGATAACAAGATACATGGCACAACGAGTGCCACAGCCGATGCTGCTAATTTTAATAACCGCTCAAATTTTTCCATACAACACGTCCCTGTTTAGCTCAACTCGCTTTTATGTATTCATCAACATAGAAAAAGCTAAGAATAATAAACACAACGCTTTTTGCATATCTATCAATCCACAATTTACGGTCTGTAGGTTGGGTTGAAGCATGAAACCCAACAAAACGTCACATCAAATAACAACACACCTCATAAAATATCAAAATGTTGGGTTTCGCTATCACTCTACCCAACCTACAGAAACTCCATCATTGCCTGATTTCCACAGGCACACCTTTGTATGCTGGCGTCAGAGAATTTTTTTCGTGATAGGACAATGGAACCAGGGGGTTCAGTTCAGGATAATAGCCGGCTACTGTGCCATCAGGTAGATCATAGGCCGTCACTTTCAGTCCATCGACCTGACGCAGATTGCCATCTTCTATCTGAGTATACAGGCTGACTATTTGCCCTTCCTGCAAGCCAAGGCGTGCCATTTCTTCGCGATTGATCAATACGATTTCGCGACTACCTTCCAAACCACGCAGCCGATCAGAAAAGCCGTAAATGGTGGTGTTGAACTGATCGTTGGAACGCAATGTAATTAGGGTAAAGCCATTCTCACCGCTGGGATGCTGCCCCAGTGAGGTAAGTGTTGTTGGTGGGGTAAATTGTGCTTTGCCAATTTCGGTTTTCCATTTTCTTTCACGGGCTGGGTTGCCACGATAGAAGCCACCGGGCTGCATCATTCTGTTGTTGAAGTCACTAAAATCATCAGGGAAGGTCTCAGCAATCAGATCACGAATCAGATCGTAGTTGGCAACCCAGTCATCCCAGCGGAGTTTAGGGTTGGGAGGTAATGTTGCCTTCGCGATACCTGCGACAATCGCTGTCTCGGAACGGACTTGATCGCTGGGTGGCTCTGCCGCGCCAATCGAGGCATAAATATGACTGAACGTGTCTTCCATAGAAACAGCTTGTGGCCCACTTTGCTGCTGGTCAATATCGGTACGACCCAGACAAGGCAGAATATAACTGACTTTACCCGGTATAAGGTGTGATCGATTGGGCTTGGTGGCGATATGTACCGTCAGATCCAGATTTGACCAGCCCTTTTCCAAACGCTCACGATCAGGCAGAGCCCGTAACAGGTTTCCACCCAGTGAAAGCATGGCCTTGATGTCGCCATTTAATACACCTTCACTCGCTTGAACAATATTCTGACCGTCTTCCGTCGGGGCATTTATACCAAATAACTGATGTAATTTATCAGCTGGCATATGTGCAGATTTTTCGCCTATACCGACGGTCCGCTGTCCTTGCACATTTGAGTGGCCACGCACAGGCGAGATACCGGCACCGATGCGACCTATATTGCCACGCATCAGCAGTAAGTTGCAGAACATCCCCAGATTGAGCCAGCCATCAACATGCTGCGTCAGCCCCATACCATAGATACCGATAACCTTTTCTGCCTGACAATATATCTCGGCTGCCTCTTCAATCATGGTTCGGGTTAGGCCAGATTGTGCTTCGATATCTGACCAATCAAATGCGTTGACCTTTTCTACGGTTTCGTCAAAACCTGTTGTCTCAGCAGCAATAAAATCCTGATCCAGGATGGTGCCAGGGGCAGCTTCTTCACGTGCCAGCAAATACTTCATCATGCCGGCAATGACGGCAATATCACCGCCAGGTTTGAGCTGATAATATTTGTTGGAGATCTCGGTGGGGTTATTGGTGAGCATCTGCATGATATTCTGTGGCTCAATGAATTCAATCAGGCCCCGTTCACGTACAGGGTTGAAAGTCACAATTTTGCAGCCACGTTCAACAGCATCTTTGAGGATATGCATAAAGCGTGGAGAGTTGGTGCCGGTATTCTGACCGAAAAAGAAAATGGCATCGCAATGTTCGAAGTCTTCCAGTGTACAGGTGCCAACGGGTGTACCGACAAAGGTCTTGAGGTTCACACTGGTCGTTTCGTGACACATATTGGATGACTGTGGCAGATTCTGATGCCCCATTGCCCGCGCAAAAAGTGCATAAAGATAGGACGCTTCCAAGCCGGCATGGCCACTAGCATAAAAAACGGCTTGCTTCGGGTTCATCGCAGCAAGCTTTTTACCAATATCCTGTATTGCCTCATCCCAACTGACCGGCACATAGCGGTCGCGTTTCGTATCATAGCGAAGCGGTTCAGATAACCTGCCCGCTTTTTCCAGATCATGGTCGTGCCAGTTTTTTAATTCAGTAACGCTATATTGCTCAAAGAAGTTAGCATCCGCCTTTTTCTCATCCAACTCCCATAAGGTTGCTTTGGCACCATTTTCACAAAACTCGAACCGTGAGGGATTGGCAGGCTTGGCCCAGGCACATGAACTGCACATCACCCCACCGGGCTTATTAAGCCTGGAAAGAATTTTCGCTGCGACAGTAGAACCATGGACCTCACCGAAGATTCGAGATACACCGCGCAGCGATCCCCACCCACCTGCTGGGCCTTTGTTATAGCTTGTATTGGGGTCCTGTTCTGTAGGGGAATGAGCGTTTTTAGTGCTCGAGTTTGTCATGCTTTCTCCTAAGCTGTTTCGCCATCAGAATAATATTGAGCAAGCAGGAAACCGATTTCGAGTGCAGAAAGCCTAATCATCAGACTCCAGAAAATCGTGCTTCCATCATCGGATAATTAGTTTGGTTATTTTGTGAGTTAATAGTTCCAATGGATGTAAAGGCGTCTAGCTCAGGCTGTTGCCCAAAGTTTATTTAAACTTAAAGCCCTTTTTCTCAAGAAACGCTTTCATGTGGGGACGCATTGGTTTATTCATCATCGTGGCTATCTGGTGTGTCCAAGTCTCATCACGGGCACCGCTGGAACGATTTTGATAGTAGGCTTTGCACGTCTCGTTGTACTGTTCCAGTTCTGACTTATCTTGCTGGTATGTTTCTTCTTTCAAAATGACATCGACAGGTAACCTTGGCTTTTGCTCGGGCGATGCTGACGGATAACCAAGACACATCCCAAACACAGGATAAACTTGCTCAGGAAGTTTAAGTAGCTCAGATACTTGTTCCGGATTATTACGAATACCACCGATAAAAACACCTCCAAGGCCGAGCGATTCTGCTGCAATCATCGCATTTTGTGCGGCCAGACTGACATCGACGGTGGCGATAATGAATTGTTCAGTATATCCAGACACCATTTCCTGACTTTCATAATCACAAGCCGCCTGACTACGTTTGAGATCGGCACAAAAAACTAAAAATACCGGACTGGTTTCCACCCATGTTTGCGAACCGGCGAGCTCTGCAATCTGCTGACGTGTTTGTGGATTTCTGACTCTTATAACGGTGTATGCCTGGACGAAGTTAGATGTGGCAGACCAGCCTGCTGCATCAATAATCTGACGCACCAATTCATCACTCACAGGTTCTGGTGTGAATTCTCGAACTGAACGATGATTTTTCAGTAATGCGATAGTGTCGTTCATATATAAAGGTTTCCCCTAAAGCGTTTTATCAATTGATAAGCGATAGCATGAAGCTATTAGTTGAGAGAAATAGTGTTTTATTCCATACGACTCGAGTTGAATTTTGCTAACCACTCTAAGCAATCTATATTTCAGTGTTATTGAGGCATGTCTTTTTGAATGACTTAGCTCAATTTGTCTTCTTGGTGATAGCGTATTATTCGCTCCACCTCATTTTTAGATCCCAAAATAACAGGCACACGTTGATGTAGATCTGTTGGTTTGATGTCCATAATTCGCTGATAGCCTGTAGTGCTCAGCCCACCGGCTTGCTCAACAATAAAACTCATCGGGTTGGCTTCATACATCAGGCGTAGTTTGCCACTTGAGTTCGCTGATTTAGTATCGAGTGGATATAGAAAAATTCCACCACGAATTAAAATTCGATAAACATCTGACACCATGGACGCAACCCAACGCATATTGAAGTTCTTTTCTCGCTCACCATCAACACCCTGAATACATTCATTAATATAGCGTTGAACAGAGCTTTCCCAGAACCGTTGATTAGAAATATTCACCGCAAATTCAGCGGCATCCTCTGGAATAGTCATATCAGGATGAGTCAAAACAAACTCATCAATCTCACTATCCAGCGTAAAACCGTTTACACCATTACCCGTAGTGAGAATCATCATGGTTGTGGGTCCATACACACAAAAACCTGCACAGATTTGTTCTGTACCAGCTTGCAAAAAGTCATCTGACCTTACCTCGCGGCTGGCATCCGAACAGCGTAATATTGAAAAGATAGTCCCTACAGAGATATTAATATCAATATTGGATGAACCATCCAGTGGATCAAAAGCAATAAGATATTTCCCCTTGGGAAGATGTTCGGGAATCTGAATAATATCTTCGATTTCCTCAGATATCATCGCTGCCAGGTGTCCATGATGATTAAGCTGTTCAACCATCACATCATTGGTGATGATGTCGAGTTTTTTCTGGACTTCGCCTTGTACATTTTCAGACGCGCTCGCACCACCTATTCCAGTGATCGCACTGCGATTTACCAGATGAGCAATCTTTTTACAGGCACTGGCTATATCAGCAATAAGACCTGATAAGTCGTCGCTGTTTGAATCAGTCTTATTCTGCTGCTCATTAATAAATTGATTTATCGATTTTCCAATAGATGACATAAATGTCTCCTGTCAATTCGGCTTATATTGATGACGCTACCGCTTCCGACTTGAACCTCTAATCACACACTCACCTGATAGCATAAGGCGACGTAGAGGCGCATTCGGTGATTCAATACGTTGAATAACCGCTGAAACAGCTTCTTTTCCCATCATTTCAACGGGTTGACGAATAACGGTAATCCCCGGATCCACTAATGATGACCATGGCTCATCATCAAAACCGGCAATGGCGATATCATCTGGAATTTGTAATCCTGTCGCTCTCGCAGCCATCAAGGCTGAACGGGTAAAAAGACTGTTACTGAGGATAATGGCATCTGGCCTGTCAGGGGATGCAAACCATGCTTCAAGCTCTTTTTGAGCAACAATAGCGGTGGATGGCAGACTTTTGATTTCAGGCTTAAGGCCGAGAGAATGGATAGCGTCTATATATCCCTCTTTTCGTTGCTCACCGGTAATACTTGTAGCGCCAAATAAACCGCCAATACGCTGATATCCCTGGCTGTGCAGATGAGTAACAAGCTCTTTAGCCGCGGTTTGGTTATCCATGACAATCACATCGAATTTTTCTTTATCTCTAGCACGATCAATCAGCACTAAAGGGAAGTCAAAACTCCATTTGCTCAGCGACTTCAATCCTAGAGCTGTGGGGGCGACAATCAATCCGGAAACGCGTTCTTCTTGCATAAATCTGAGATACATTTCTTCACGTTCAGGATCTTCACCGGTGTTACAAAACATGACTCGCATGCCAGCCTTATAGGCAGCAGATTCTACGGCTTGAGTGATGGCTGTAAAAAAAGGATTGACCAGATCGGCTACGATCAAGCCAATAGTCTCAGTACGGTTTGAACGTAAGCGTCTTGCTGCCATATTAGGACGATATCCTGTGGCCTTGACAGCGTTTAGTACTTTTTCCCGTACTTTATCGCTAACCGAACCTCCTCCTAATACCCTAGAAACTGAAGCTGGTGACACACCAGCTATTTTCGCTACATCTTTAATTCCGACAGCCATATAAGAAAACGTTTCCAATTTAGTTGAAACAATAAAAATCAATACATATCAATGATTGATTAAGACATTACCATATATTAAAAAGCTATTCCATCAAATAATTTGACATTTATTATGAAAACGTTTTCAATGCAACAAAACAGAAATATATGTTCACGTAAACATAAAAAGCGTGGCGTAAATAGAGAGGAGAAAAACGATGCTTGTAACGAAGCAAACGAATGGCGAGCTAGATCTTGTTCAAATAGTCCAGCTCAACGTCAGCGCTACCGACAAAGAAACCGTTATCGAACAAGCAACACAGCTACTGGTGGAGAATAACTGTGTTGATCCCGCTTTCGCACAAAGCATGAAACAGCGTGAAACACGCGCCAATACCTTTCTTGGCAGAGGTATCTCCATTCCACATGGTATCGCTGAAGATCGGCATCTGATAAAAAAAGATGCCGTCGCGATACTTCAAATTCCTCAGGGTGTGGAATGGAACCCAGGTCAGATAGCCTATATGGTGGTGGCTATCGCCGCTCAAACTGATGGGCATATTACATTACTGCAAACCTTAACCGGCCTGCTACAAAACGACGAACAACTTCAACAATTGTTTAAAACGGATGATGAGCAGCTAATCGTCACTTCACTCAATAACTCAAGTGAAGAAACTGAAGAGAACGAAGTCTTGCCGGACTTCGCAAAAAAAATCGAATGGACGCTGGATTATCCCAATGGATTACACGCTCGCCCAGCCACAAAATGGATTGAAACTGCGCGCCAATTCCATTCATCAATTCGCATTCGTCATGCTGATAAAACGGCTGATGCAAAGAATTTAATTGCACTACTTCGCTTGGGAGTACGGCAAGGTGCCTCGCTTATTGTTTCTGCTGAGGGAGCTGATGCTGATAAAGCATTGTCAGTAATGCATACGCTGATGAAAAGCCTCTCCGCTCAAGAAAAAGCGGATGCAGAACTGGCATTAAAACGACAAAAATCAAGTCCCTCCTGGCAAGCAAGAGAAGATTTAGCGGCCATCATTGGTGCCTCGGCAGCCCCTGGCATGGTGGTTGGGCAAGTTTACCGAAAAATAACACACACTCTCGAGGTCCCTGATGAAACAGGATCACTCTCTGATAATGCATCAAGACTTCATAGAGCTCTGAAAGAAACAAAAGCACAGCTACAAATTCTCTCGCAAGAGACTGAGCAACAACTCGGAAAACAAGAAGCTAAAATATTCTTGGCACATATCGAGTTATTAAACGATACCGATCTCATTACGCTTGTCTGTCAGATTATGGCTGATGGTCATGGTGTTGCCTGGGCGTGGAATACCGGTGTTGAGCGTATGGCAAACCGTCTGTCTGCGCTCGGTAACCCTGTTTTAGCTGCAAGAGCGACTGATCTCAGAGATGTTGGGAACAGAGTCTTATTTCATATCGCCCCTGAACTATCAAATACCACTGAGACAGCTTGTCCCGATCATCCATACATACTGATTAGTGACGACCTCACCCCCTCAGATACAGCCGCTCTGGACATCACTAAAGTGATTGGTTTAGCGACAGCAGACGGTGGCCCCACCTCTCATACCGCTATCTTAGCAAGAACATTAGGCTTACCCGCTCTAGTTGGTGGTGGTCAGGGCTTACTGGATATTGCTAATTGCTCACAGGTTATTCTTGACGGTACAGCCGGACGTATTTATATCGATCCGAATGATGATGATATAAATTCAGCACAGGAGTGGATAACAAAACTTCAAGCTCAACAGGCAAAAGAAGCTGAAACCCGTCAACTGCCTGCGAAAACCACAGATGGAACTCACATTCTCATCGGTGCCAATATCAATCTACCCGATCAAGTGGCAGAAGCCATATCTGAAGGAGCTGAAGGTGTTGGCTTGATGCGTACTGAGTTTTTATATCTTGAACGAAATGATGAGCCCTCTGAAGACGAGCAGTACGAAACTTACCTTGCCATGAGCAAGAATTTAGAAGGCCGGGAGCTGATTGTTCGTACACTTGATATTGGTGGCGATAAACAAGCACCACAACTCGCCTTACCTCAAGAAGATAATCCGTTTTTAGGTGTGCGAGGTTCTCGACTACTGCTTCGACGTGCTGATTTGCTCCAGCCACAACTCCGTGCGCTTTACCGTGCACTGAAAGACGGAGCCAAATTATCAATCATGTTCCCAATGGTCACCTCAGTGACTGAGTTTTTAAAGCTACGGGCGATCTGTGAAGATGTACGGGAATCAATGGCTGCGCCAAGCTGCCCGATAGGCGTCATGATTGAAGTACCGGCAGCAGCACTTGAAGCTGAGACATTGGCCAAACATGCCGACTTCTTCTCTATCGGTACCAATGATTTAACTCAATATTGTCTCGCAATGGATCGACAAAATCCGACATTGGCTGCTGAAGCGGATAGCCTGCACCCTGCCGTTCTCAAACTTATCAAGCTAACAGTTGATGGCGCTAAGGATCACAATTGCTGGGTTGGTGCCTGTGGTGGTATTGCAGGGGATCCGCACGGTGCAGCCATTCTGTCCGGACTGGGTGTGACCGAGTTATCCATGTCACCACTTGACATTCCCGCTGTCAAAGCCCGCCTTCGCCAAAGTTCAATGGATGAACTTAAAGCATTAGCACAAAAAGCTCTCGAAGCCGAAACCTCAGAAGCGGTTCGTCAGCTTAAGGGGGTTGAATAATGATACATCCGGTAACGACTGTGACTCTTAATCCTGCTATCGATCAAACCCTGGAAGTCGATCACTTGACAGTTGATCAGGTTAACCGTGTAGATAGCGCTTGTTCGAATGCAGGTGGTAAAGGTATCAATGTTGCCTCATGCCTGGCGGATTGGGGTATTTACGTTTGTGCCTCCGGCCTGCTTGGTAATGATAATTCAGAACTTTTTACCAGGCTTTTTAAACAGAAAAAAATTCGCGATAACTTTGTTCGTTTTGACGGAGAAACCAGAACAAACATCAAGATCGTCAATAAAACGAGCGGTGGAACGACAGATCTGAATATGTCTGGTCAGAACATATCCCAAGTGTATCTGGACAGGCTTTTGCAAAGACTGAGTGCTGTCGAAAATGGCTCTACCCTGGTGTTATCAGGAAGCCTGCCTCCGGGCTGTCCCGAGGATTTTTACACTCATTTAATGCAGGAACTGGCCCCGAAAAATTTACGTATTATTGTTGATACCAGTGGCCCGGCTCTGTCTTCGATCCTGACAAGTCACGCCCCTGCTCCTTTTATGATTAAACCTAACTTACACGAACTTGAAACCTATGTAGGTAGGGACTTAAAAGAAACAAGTGACATCATTCATGCCGCTCAAGAACTCACTAATCGTGGTATAGAAAAGGTCATTGTCTCCTTGGGTTCTGAGGGATCATTATTTTTCTCTAATAAAGAAGCGCTTCATGCTCTCCCTCCCAAAATAAGCAGTGCAAGTTCTGTAGGCGCTGGTGATGCAATGGTCGCAGGCCTGGTTGCTGCCGCTCTGGATGATCTTAATGTAGAAGAAATGGCAAAACTAGCAACGGCTTTCGCTGTAGGCAAATTAGAGCTGCACGGCCCCAACCTACCGTCGAAAGAGCGCATTAACGCTTTGGCAAAATCCATTACAACAAGCCATATAAATAATTAAATCAGAGCCTTACACCAAAAAAGGTTACAGGAGAGATTAAGATGTCAAAACTACTCATCATCGTCGATGATAAACATAAAGAAACACACGCGCTTCTTGCCGCTGAAGTATTAAGAAAAGCGGCTTCAGAACTCAAGCATTCATTTTGTATTGAAGTGCGAACCCCTCAAGGCGTAATCACCGACATAACGCCAGCCATGCTCAATGATGCGGAATCTCTGCTTCTGGTGGGTGATGTTGAAATAGATGACCCAGCTCTTACTAATCTACCAACAATCACAGCGAGTATTAATGAGGTACTGGATACCCCATCTAAGGTACTGGAGCGCTTATCAAAAAGCACTGATAGCTCGCCCCAAACAGGGAAAAAAATCGTTGCCATCACCTCTTGTCCAACGGGTATCGCTCATACATTTATGGCTGCTGAGGGCTTACAGCTGGGCGCGAAGAATCTGGGTTATGAGATAAAGGTCGAAACACAAGGTTCTGTAGGTGCCAGAAATGAATTGACTGCTGAAGAAATCGCCTCGGCTGACTTAGTTATTATCGCTGCAGATACGACAGTAGACACATCGAGATTTCAAGGCAAACCCCTCTTCAAATCCGGTACCAAACCTGCTATCGCTGATGGTGCCAAGCTGATAGAAAAAGCCTTTAACGAAGCTTCTGCCAGTAGCACAGCAGAAGTCAGTAAAAATGAAACGACGGCAAAGCAAGATAATAAAAAAGGGTTTGCAGGTGCATACAAGCACTTGATGACAGGGGTGTCTTTCATGCTTCCTTTTGTCGTGGCAGGCGGAATACTCATCGCTATCTCGTTTGCCTTAGGCGGTATCTATGCCTATCAAGAGGATAATGCCGGGACCCTCTCCTATGCGCTATACCAAATTGGCGCAAAAGGCGCTTTTGTACTTATGGTGCCCGCGATTGCTGGTTACATATCATTTTCAATTGCAGACCGACCAGGACTCACTCCCGGTATGGTGGGTGGTTTACTAGCCGCTAACCTTGGTGCCGGTTTTCTCGGTGGTATTGTCGCCGGTTATATGGCTGGCTATATCACTGTCGCCCTTAATAGAGGAATCCAACTTCCTAAAAGCCTTGATGGCCTCAAGCCGGTACTGATACTTCCGGTGCTTACAACCATGATCACAGGGCTTTTGATGTATTTCGTTATTGCCGCGCCGGTAGCTGAAATCATGTCTGGTTTGAAAGATTGGCTTCAGGGAATGCAAGCTGGTAGTGCCGTATTTTTAGGATTGCTATTGGGTGGCATGATGGCATTTGATATGGGCGGTCCTGTCAACAAAGCTGCTTATGCCTTCGCCACAGGCCTTGTCACCAGCGATGTATTTGCACCTATGGCTGCCGTGATGGCAGGAGGAATGACACCACCTCTTGGTTTGGCATTAGCAACAAAGTTATTTCCTAAGAAATTCAATAAAGAGGAATATGAGGCTGGCAACGCAGCAGCTGTGCTCGGTGTAGCGTTCGTCACTGAAGGGGCGATTCCCTATGCTGCTCGCGATCCTTTCCGTGTTATTCCTGCTTTGATCCTCGGTTCTGCAACTGCAGGGGCAATATCTATGGCTGTAGGCGTAGAGCTTAAAGTGCCTCATGGTGGCATTTTTGTATTAGGTATTCCGAATGCAGTCACCCATGTAGGGATGTATGCATTAGCAATAGCTGTCGGGAGCGTTATTACGACGCTTTGCCTATTTCTTACGAAAAAAATATCTGAATGACGTAAACCATAGGAAGGCTCATCTCATGCGTATTTATACAGCCCTTATTTCACTCATCTATTTCTGTCTTGTTAGTCCAGTAATGGCAGAATCATTCGATACTAATTTAGTAAAATGGAGCTCATCCTATACTGGCGAAGCTGCCAGCAATATCGATGGCGGTAAAAAAGAAAAAAGCGCTTACGCTGGCCAACTTTATCTGGGTGCTGATATTAACCTTGATAAGGCATTTGGTTGGACAGACACCACGCTGCATTTAGCAGCAACTAACCGACATGGTAATAATCTTGCCGAAAAAGCCCTTGGTAACAGTACCTCTGTTCAGGAAATTTATGGAGGTCAGGGATCTCGTCTGGTTTTATTCTCTCTGGAAAAACATTTCTTCGATGGCAAACTTGAACTTGAAGCTGGCCGGATGGTGGCCAATATTAACTTCTTAGGATCTGAGCTTTGTCAGTACTTTCAAAATAATGCTGCTTGTGGCAATCCAACATTTGTTTTTCGTACCAGCAGCTTTACTTGGTGGCCAGTATCCAGTTGGGCAGCTCGCTCCAAGTATTGGATCACACCAAACGTTTACGCCCATATTGGTGTGTATGAAGACAATAGCGGGCATCAAGATGACGGTGATCATGGCGTGGTATGGAATACTCATGAATCAAACGGCTTTATCGTGCCCTTCACCTTGGGATACAAAACCAGCTGGGACACTGATCGTTACCCTCGTACCTATGAATTTGGTGGCTGGTATGACAAAACAGATTACTCAGATCCTCTAAAAGATAGTGCAGGTAATAATGCGGTCGAGACAGGCAATCCATACGAAGAATTAAACGGGCGTTCCGGTATATTTGCTCGCTTTGAACAAGTCGTTTATCGCCCGGATCCTGACTCAAAACGCAGCTTCACCATCTTCGGCGCCGCATTAACAAAAGGCTCCGGAGAGTTAGCCGTAGATTATCAATTACAAGGTGGCTTCGTTAAGCGTGGCACTTTCGATAGCCGAAACGACGATACAGTCGCTTTTGTCGTGTCCCAGCAACACTATAGCCGAGATGCGATGAAAGACTTAACACTAGCAAGGAAACTCAATGGTGGCTCAGGCACGCCAGCAAATAATCAAGTCATGATGGAACTGAGTTATGGTTATCAATTAACACCACAAATTCGCGTTCAGCCAAATATTCAGTACATCATCAATCCCGATCAATTCTCTGAGCCTGGACGTAAAAAAGACTTAGATAATATTTTTATTTTGGGTCTCCGGTTCGACGTTAATCTGGCTGATATCGTTACGTCACTAAAATAAAAATTTTGGCTTAGACCTGCTTATATTTAGAAGCCGGTCTAAGCCATCAGTACTTTTTTGCACAAATATGTGCTCCAGCTTATACCTTCTGCAAAAATGTCTGCTTATGCGATAATCTGGGTTAAGACTCAGTAGCACAACACACAAACGATAAATTGACTCGATTCATGACCACTGATTACCGTCACCTTACCCATATCAAAAGTTTAGATGAGCTTGGTCTTTACGAATTGATTCCTAACATCGTCTGGATTTTTGATCTTGATAGACATGGTTGGTGGTGGGGTAATGCAGCAGCGCTAACGTTTTGGGGACTCAACTCAGTTGATGAACTGATAAATAAAGATCTATCGGGTGATACCCAAGGTGCAAAAGATAGAATGCACCAAACCTTTGAATTAGCCGCTAAAAATGGTCTCAGCATTGACCCATGGACCACCTACCCAAACGGTAAAGCCAAAACACTGTATATGTTACATCGGGCGGTTTTAGTTGGTCCTGAACGTCATCGCGCCATCATTGCTTATATCAACGAACAAGTTGAACTCGGGGAAACGCCTGAAAATTTACTGCTTGTTGAAGCCATGCGCTATACCACTGTATTAGTGAGTACCTTTACCTTCTCCGGTGATATCGTCATCGAAAACCCAGCAGCCACAGAAGCCTATAAACACATCATTCCACAACAACTTGATAGTGATAAAAATGCCTTCACTGCCCGCTTTGATAAGCTCGAAGAAGGGATTGAGCGTTTAAAGGATGCCACGGAAAAACGGGTTGGACGTTGGACGCATATGATGAAAACCAGTGCAGGCCTTCGCCAACATACGCTGGATATTCGCATCACACGCCACCCATTAACGGCAGAATTTTTAATGTTGGTCACTGAATATGATGTCACTGAACTTCATCAAGCGTTAGAAGCAGCCCATCATGCGCAAATCGAATTAGAGAAGCAGGCGCATTTTGATGCTATTACCGGCCTGCCATCTCTGCATTATTTGCAACAACATGCTGATAATTATTTAGCTAAAGCTAAGCGACAAAATCAACAAATCGCTGTGATGTTTTTAGACCTGGATGGCTTTAAATCGGTCAATGACACGTGGGGTCACGATGCGGGCGATCAGGTGTTGCGGCAAGTGGCTAGGCGGTTTACTGGTATCCTACGTCAAGCGGATCAGTTGGCAAGAATTGGTGGCGATGAGTTCGTGATGATGATTGATGATCTAACGGATAGCGATGACGTGGAAATCATTGCCCAAAAGCTTATCAATGAACTGAAAACACCCATAGAATTCACTTATTCAGACAAAGAAACAAGGCAAGTCAGCATTGGTGTCAGTATCGGTATCGCCTTTTTTCCTGAACATGGCACTACCCTTGATGAACTGGTCAAAGTCGCAGATAGAGCAATGTATGATGTTAAACGTCAGGGTAAGAACAATTATTGTCTGGCTGTGCGTGGTTGAGCTCGTTTTATTCTGATTCAATAAGTCAGTGTATTTGACCTATTGATTACTGCAGGACGAGACGATATCTGTTTATTTCCTCTTGCGTTTCTTTGCCGACTGCATGGCTGAGTATATCTGGTAAAGCAGATAAGGCAGCAAAGCCAGTATCAGTGCTTCTATACCACTTAGCTTTTCACCGGCCAGAATAAGTACAATAATGAGCAATAATCCTACAGCCACGAGCTTGAGAAACTTCATTGATTCTTTCGCTAACACCTTCTGCATTTTGCTTCCTTTTCTTCAACAGAAATACTATTCCTGAAAAGCCACTTAAAAGTAAAAAAACGATTTCCATTTATGGCTTTTCACGCTTAAATAGTCAAGCAAGTAGCTGATGAAAACGCAGAGTTGGTTATTAAAAAAACAAAAAGCAGAAAACAAGGCAATCTCTATGTCGGCACTAAAATATTTATCAGGCTACCCTGCCCCTGTTCTCGATCAAGTCAGCGCCGCTATTTCAGCAAAAACACTCGGCCAGTTTCTGTTAAAAAAATATCCAGACACACATGACATTAAAACTAATAAAACGTTGTATGCCTATGTGATGGATATGAAGAACCAGAATCTGCGCCAATCCAGCCCACTCAGCAAAGTGATTTATGATGACAAGCTGGATGTGTTGCATAATGCTTTAGGTTTACACAGTTATGTCTCACGCGTTCAGGGCAGTAAATTAAAAGCCAAAAATGAAATGCGTATTGGTTCAGTATTTAAAACTGCACCGATAGAATTTTTGAATATGATTGTAGTTCACGAACTGGCGCATTTAAAAGAGAAAGACCATAACAAAGCCTTTTATAAACTCTGCACCCACATGCAACCTGACTACCATCAGCTTGAGTTTGATGTACGGCTTTACCTTACCCACTTAGAGATATTTGGTGAGCTATATTAGTCTTTTATAATGCGCTAATGTATCGGTTTTAGTCTGAGTAATGATCAAGTATTCAGACAAACAGCACATAATCTGAATTACATGATTCCACTGGATTATTCGCTTATACATATCAATGTTCAACTCTCTCCGAGCACTGTAAAAATGTTCATTGACAACCTTGTTAATTATATGGTTATTTAACCTTATAACTAACGTGTGAATTTAATCAAAAAAATAACATTTTTCTACATAGCTGATTGGGATATAGAGACAGTGCCAACGAACAACCAAACCATACAGAATAAACATTCTTTTGTTGTTTTAAAGCATGGTTTATTAAAAACCGGCCCAACCTATCTCACTCCAAACAATGACAAATGTTTACATTTATTATTGTTTGTAATGAGGTCATTAACTAACAGCCAGAAAGAGTATTAGTCAATGACATCGACGATATCAAGAACCTCGTCAGAGGCAAAACTGAGTGTTCTTTATCTGGGCAAAGATAAATACTCAGAAAATAAAATTAGCACTTTACTTGGCTCTCACATAAGTAATTATCTGACTGCTGATAATTGCGATAATGCATTAGCTTTATTTAAACAATATGCCATTGACACCATCGTTGCTGAGACTTTTTTTCTTAGGAACATGCCAGACTGCACTATTCATAAACTTCGTCACATTAATAACAATATCAATATCATTTTAATTAATGAAAATTATGAAGTGATATCTTCACCTTTCGATTTGCCTTGCCTGGCAAAGGAACAATGTCCTTTAAAACCTACCAGTCTGGATAATCTATTCAACGCCATATCAGATAGCCGTAAAGAATCTGATAAAAATGATCTGATTCACATCACTTCATCAGCTTTTTTTCACAGTTCTGTGGCAATGACAATAACTAGTCATGACAATAAAATCATCGCCGTTAACACTGCATTCACTCAAATTACAGGCTTTAAGCAACATGAAATTCTTGGTAAAAATCCGAGAATACTGAGTTCGGGTAAGCACGATAAACAGTTTTATGGAGAAATGTGGACAGCCCTTTCTCGAGAAAAGAAATGGAGCGGTGAAATTTGGAATAAACGCAAAAATGGTGAATTATTTCTCGAATGGATAACCATTAATGCCATCACGAACAGTACTGGTGAAATCACACATTATTGTTCAATCTTTGCTGATATCACCGAACGTAGGGCAGCAGAGGAAGCCATCTGCAGGCTGACATATAACGATCCTCTAACAGACTTACCTAATCGACGTGCGTTTATGGAGCGCCTGGAAGACTCGCTTGTTATTTCCAGAAAAAATAATCAACTCTGCGCCATTTTGTTTCTTGATCTTGATAACTTTAAAGATATCAATGACACCTTGGGTCATGATATCGGAGATGCCGTTATTAGAGAAACGGCATCACGTTTGAAAATGTGTATCCGTGAAGATGATCTGATAGCCAGATTAGGCGGTGATGAATTTACCGTGTGTCTGACAGACATGTGCTCAGCAGAAGATGCAAGTACGGTTGCTCAGAAACTGCTGGATGCCATGTCATCCCCATTTATTTTAGACGACGAAAGACTCTATTTTTCATTTAGTATTGGTATTGCTCTATTTCCTGAGCATGGTGAATCAACTCAAGAACTACTCAAGCATGCTGATCAGGCGATGTATCATGCAAAATTCTCTGGTCGTAACAAATTTTCTTTTTTTGATGTTTCCATGGCGCAGCATGCCCTTAACAAAACGGAGATCGTAAAACATCTTCGAAACTCGATGGGTTCAGACCAGTTTTCAATACATTATCAGCCCATAGTTAACCTTGAAACTGGCATGATTGATAAAGCAGAGTCTCTACTGAGGTGGACACATCCAGAACTCGGCTACATTAGCCCAGATGAATTTATCCCAATAGCCGAAGATATTGGGTTGATATGTGAATTAGGCGATTGGGTATTCCGCCAGAGTGCCTCTCAAGTGAAATCCTGGCAGGAAAAATTTAAAGAAAACTTTCAGCTCAGCATCAATATATCGCCTAAACAATTTCAAAACGAATCTTGCGATCTCCAGGAATGGACCGATTTTTTATCACAAAAAGCCCTTAGCAATAAGGCAGTTTCCCTGGAAATTACTGAAGGTGTGATGATGAATGAAGGCCCAATGACTGAACAACGATTAGGCATGTTAAAACAGGCGGGCATTGAAATCTCACTTGATGATTTTGGTACTGGATATTCTTCATTGGCTTATTTAAAAAAGCTGAATGCTGATTACCTAAAAATTGATCGTACTTTTATTCAGAATATTCATATCAACCACGATGATCAGGCGATGTGTGAAGCCATTGTCGTCATGGCACACAAGCTTAATATTAAAGTCATTGCCGAAGGGGTTGAGAACGAAGCACAGTTAAACTTTCTAAAATCCGTTGGCTGTGATTATGCTCAAGGCTACTGGTTTTCCAAACCAGTCACGAGTGATAACTTCGAATTATTATTGTCGGAAAATGGAGCACAACTTCACTAACGATAGTTAATAGATCATGTTGAATAACAGCTGCTTTTGTTAATTTGTACGAGCTTCAACAGTAAGTGCGAGTTTAAATACCGCAAGACCTGACAAACTTAAAAATAAGCCCACCCAGACCGGTGCTACCCAGCCCATTTGCTGACTAATCACAAAACCACCTAAAAAGGCACCAAGGGCGTTCGCTGCATTAAATGCCGAATGGTTAAGCGAGGCGGCCAGAGCTTGTGCCTCCCCTGCTACATCAATTAAGCGAATCTGCAACACACCCGCTAAACCTGTGACAGTAAAACCAATCAAAAACAAGGCCGCAACCGCTGAATAAAGTTGCGTCATACTGAATGCCGCTATCACAAAAGCAATAGCAGAACTGACCAGCACAGCAACGATGGTTTTGTTCAAATGTTTATCTGCTAACCAGCCAGCAACGAGGCCACCAATCACCATACCAGTACCGAATACAGCTAAGGCCATGGGAACCACTTTAATGCTGGCACCAGTATATTCCGTCAAAATTGGTGAGGCATAACTGTAAACAGAAAACATGCCACCAAAGCCAATCGCACCTATGGCCAGGGTCAGCCACATATTGATGTTTTTAAAACCCGCCAGTTCCGATCGATAACTGGCTGAAGCATGTGGCGCAATGCGTGGCACACAAAAGCTAATCGCAAAAATGGTCGCCAATGCAATCATCGCAGAAAACTCAAAGCCCGTTCTCCACCCAAAAGATTGGCCTAACCAGGTAGCAAAAGGCACGCCTATGACATTGGCAATGGTGAGTCCCATCATCACTTGAGCAATGGCTGTAGCCCGACGATGTTGTCCGGCCAGATCAGCTGCAACCAGTGAAGCAATACCAAAATAAGCACCATGAGGTAGCCCAGCGATAAATCGACTAAGCAACATGGTTGTTGAGCTATCTGCAAACGCGGTCATCGCATTAGCCAAGCCATAAAACAACATCAAACCCAATAACAAGGTTTTACGCGGCAACTTAGCCCCAAGAATGGCTAGGGCTGGCGCACCGACCGTCACACCTAAGGCATAAGCAGTAATGAAATGTCCCGCAGAAGGAATGGATACCTTCAGATCAGCAGCGATTTCCTGAATCAATCCCATTGCCACAAATTCTGTGGTGCCAATGCAGAAACCACCGATAGCCAGGGCAAAAATAACCCAGGGTAATGAATAAGAATGTGATGCTGTGTCTTGCGAAGTCATGTGATCAAACGGCTTATTGGGAAGGCGCGCAATGTAACACAAACCGTGTTAAACCAACATTAAGATAAAGCGACATTTATGCCTGTCATCAGCTCATGAAGTCGTGAGTAGAAATAAATGATAAATTCGTTGAAGTGCACATGGCTAACATTAGGCAATTGCAGCAAATTTGCTGTGGATTTATTTAAAGAGGCAACTCACCTTGTTGCCACGATGATGTTTTTTGTTTCTTGTTCGTTGCGTTTTTTTTCGACTCGCATGTTTTTTAACGATAATTGCAGCTTCTTGTTTATGTTGTGATTGCTTCCTTAATTCATACAGACGTTGTGCAGCTAATTTTCGAGCCGACTTTTCATCAACAATGGGTGCAGGATACCCGTTCATCAATGAAGGACGAGTCCATGGTTGATGAATAAAAGGTGCTGGCATATCAGCTAATTCAGGTATCCATTGTCGGATAAAGTCGCCTTGGGGATCTTGCTCCATACCCTGCTTGATAGGGTTATAGATTCGAATACTATTAATGCCGGTGGTCCCCGACTGCATCTGTACCTGTGGGTAATGTATACCTGGTTCGTAATCCGTAAATAACCTGGCAAGATATAGTGCTGGTTGCCGCCAATCCAACCAGAGATGATAACTGGCAAAACTCATCAACATGGCTCGCATACGAAAGTTTATCCAGCCTGTAGCAATTAATGCTCGCATGCAGGCATCAATCATAGGAAACCCGGTCAATCCACTTCGCCAGACATCAAAATATGTCTGATTGATATCGGACATTCGCAAGCTATCGTATATCGTATGCATATTCTCAAACTCAATACGCGGTTCATCCTCCAGTTTTTGCATGAAATGACAATGCCAGCGAAGACGGGCTGAGAATGAACGCATTGCTTGTCGCCATTGTGATCTCACTTGTGTATCGCTTTGTTTGATACTGGTAATACGTTGCTCAGTGGCCTGGTAGACTTCGCGAATCGATAAAGTGCCAAATGCAAGATAAGGTGAAAGCCGGGAACAACTATCAACCGCTGTCAGCGGTGAAGACATTTCCTTAGTGTATCCCTGTCCTCGTTCGTACAAAAACGTATCTAACAGGCGAAGTCCTCGTTCCCGTCCCCCTACTTGCCGTTGAACACAACCATCGTCAACTAAGCCGAGTTTGTCGGCCTTTGGCAGATAATCATTTTTTTCGCTTGGGCCGGTCAGATTTTCAGGACAGATATAACAAGCCTCACTCATATGTTGATACCAGCGCTTGGCCCACCCATCTCTGTCTTTAAGCCGTCTGATAACACCATGCTGACGAGGTTGATGCCAGTTGAGCTGATGTTTATCAGCCCAATGCTGAACAGCAATATCCCGCTGATATGTCCAACCATTCCAGGTCTCCTGGTACGACCATAGTGATGTGACATTATATTTTTGCCTCAATGATTCCAGAATGCTGACAGCATCACCGACTTTAACGATTAATGGACACCCCAACACGCTGAGTGCTTCATTTAGCTGGTATAGGCACTCTTTAAGAAACGCGAATTGTCTGTAACTCATGTCTGGCTGTGACCATAGAGCCGGCTCAAAAATATATACAGGTAGAATCGGCCCCTGCGCTGCTGCAAGTGTCAGGGGGGCATGATCATGTATTCGTAAGTCACGCTTAAACCAAACCAGATTCATTAAATGATGACTTCTTCAAAAAATTACGGTGTTGAATACTTTCACTAAATATGTGAAAAATAAGTTAAGTAGTTAAATTCGGTTAGCCATTTTTGTGACTTAGAAAAACACTAATGACCGACTTGCACCAGCAACAAATTCGCTGAAGCTCAACACGCTCTCTTTCACACGCGTCTAATAGGTAAGATATGGAAAACAAAATACTCTCTCCCGGAGCAAAAGCACTTGAAGTGAACCTTGATAACGTCCGTTACGGCTCTTTTGCTGAAATTGGCGCAGGTCAGGAGGTAGTGCGTTGGTTCTTTAGAGTGGGTGGTGCCGCCGGTACTATCGCAAAAAGTATTTCTGCTTATGATATGAAAGTAAGTGATGATATCTATGGCGAGGCACCAAGATATGTCTGTCGTGAGCGCCTCGAAGATATGCTGGAGTTGGAATATAACCTCAATATAGAGCGCTTGAGTGAACAACGCGGCGACACTACCGCTTTTTTTGCCTTTGCTGATACGGTCTCTGCTCGCAACTATCACGGAACAAATGAGTGTCATGGCTGGTTGGGTATTCGTTTTCAAACTGAACCCCACAGCGCGCCAAGTGAAATCATTATTCATGTGCGTATGCTGGATAATGAAAACTCTCTACAACAAGAAGCGCTCGGTATTATTGGTGTCAACCTTGTTTATGGTGCATTCCACTATTATCAAAGCCCCGATCTCTTAGTGAAATCATTACTGGATAACCTCACAACTGATCGTATAGAAGTAGATATGGTGGACATGCATGGCGATGCCTTTTTACATGTTGATAACCGCGTGATTAGTCTACGCCTGGTGCAACTTGGCTTGAGCGATGTGGCCATGTTCTCTGCCGATGGCAAGGTTCTGCAGCCATCTGAACATCTGCGAAAGAAAAATGTGCTTGTCGAACGTGGACGTTTTCGCCCAGTGACCCACGTCAACATTGATATGCTCAATTCAGCACGTAAACAGTTTGATGCAGATAATGCAGCGTCACCAGCAGATACGATCTCAATTATGGAGATCACAATGCACAACCTCCGTAGTGAAAGTGACAGTATTGATCTGGAGGACTTCATCAGCCGTGCTGACGTGCTGGAGGCTGCAGGACACACTGTAATGATTTCTGATTATCCAGAATATTATCGTCTTGTTTCCTACCTCTCCCGCTATACCGATCGTCATATTGGTTTAACTATGGGGGCCCATAGCTTGGTGGAATTGTTTAAAGAAGACTATTACAGCCGCTTGCAAGGTGGGATTCTGGAAGCCTTTGGTCGCTTATTCAAGCACAACGTTAAGTTATACATTTATCCATATAAAGATACTCAAACCGGAACTTTATACAAAGTAGATAACCTTAGAATTGATCCTAAACAAGCTAATCTCTATGAGTATTTGAAACAAGGTGAACACGTTCAGCAGCTCAGAGAGTTTAATGAAGCCTATTTACCGATATTTTCACCGGATGTATTGAAAATGATTACCGAGAATCAACACGGTTGGGAATCTCTGGTGCCTGAGGTAGTGGCTGAAAAAATAAAGAAACAACGTCTGTTCGGTTATAAAAATTGATATACGTAGGATCATCCACAGCTCTTCGACTTACTTTACTCGTCAGATTGCAACTTACTGACTTATTTTCAGACTCATTAATAAGATCAGTGCTGATGTTTCTGTTCGCAAAAATCTATCTCTATCAGCCAGCCGATTTAAGTCAGCCATAATCAGTCACTACCGAGTGATGATAGATAAGGCATTTACTGAAAACAGGATATCGCCATGCAGATAAAAATTTCGATACCTCATGCTGATAAACCTCAGAACACTGAGGTGATTGAAGATCGCAGGGATTTGATATTAACCCACCAGGAAGCATTGGCAGGAAGTCCTGACGATATGGCTGCGTGTGGTGAGGAAGATATCGGAGCCGGCCTAGAGTTTTTGGTAACACGACATGAGCATCACTAAGTTGATGGCTAATACAACAGAAACTATCGATTAGCTTAAATGTCACCTCCTATAACTTTGTTTCAGTTTTTAATGGAGGTAAGTCATGGCGCAAGGCAGTAAAGAAAAATATACCGACAAACAAAAACGTAAAGCAGAACATATAGAAGAAAGCTATAAAGAACAAGGCGTTTCTGAAGAAGAAGCTGAAAGAATTGCCTGGGCTACAGTCAATAAAGAGTCCGGCGGTGGCAATAAATCAGGCTCAGGACGCGGTAAAAAAGACAACCACAGCGCTAGTCGAAATGGAGGTGAGAAAAGTCACTAATAATCAAACCAGTCAGTGACTTTCACTCACAAGGTATCCCTGCTCTTTCTGTGTATTTATTAAGGTGGCCATCATTAATCAGCGGTCACTGTGATTCTGTTTTTACTGTGAAGGTAGATTTCAGAATAATGACAGCACCTTTACCAAAGCCGTAACTGGTCATCAATAAACTGGCATACAAATAGACATTAAATAAGCCTGCTCCGGTTACCTCAGGGTTAAATGCATCATGCAAAGGATCTAAAACCGGGAAAAGCGCATACATCAAAAATAAGCTTGAGTTAGTAAAAGCCCCTATAACCATTGCCCAACGGACATGCCAGGGTAAAGCGACTTTGACAGCATAATAGCCTAATATCAACGCCGTCATAATCAGAAAGTCCAAATGCGCCTGTAACACACGTTTAGGTGAACCTGGTATAAGCGCTTGAAGAAATTCAAGCTGGTTATATAAGCCCACCAAACACCAGGCCAAGATTAATGCCATAAGAATCCATAAACAGGCGCCTCTAAGCATCACAATATTAACGTTATTATCTGTTCTATTCTGCATATTTCTCTCCTCAAATTTCTCATTTTTTTCTGTGTTATTATCCACTTATAAAAACCGACGTCTTGACTCAAAAGGCGCAATAACATGACCGATAAAGCGATGGTCAATATGAGAGAGAGAAACATGAATACTAGCCTTTCCCAATTACATGGGCAGCGCTTATGTACTGATGATCAGCCACATTCACACCGACTGGATTGGTTAAAAGAAGTGATTGGACGTGAGTACGCGAATGTCGATGTTAATCCGTTTAATGATGAACCGGTATTTAACGAAATGGCGATATATCCATGGCAAAATGGTGTGCGTTTATCGCCCATTAAATCTCATTCACTGCAAATAGAGCGTTTATCAAGAGAACCGACGGATATCAGCCAGGATTGTTATTTTGCTGTTTTAATTACTGAGGGAAAATACAAACTCGAACAAGATGGTCGTGAAGTCTTTTTAGAAAAAGGTGATATGACCTTATACGATGCAACACAATGGCACCGCATTACCATGCCACAGGCTGTATCAAAAGTAATTATCTCGCTCCCCAGAGACTATCTGAGACAACGGATCAGTCATGTAGGTAATCTGACAGCAAAGAAAATAACAACTCAATCCGGCACTGCAGCCATCGCAGCATCCTGTATCCAGTCTCTGACGCAACAACTGGATATACTGGATAGCAATGCCTTTCACTCCTTGCAAGATCCTCTTGTTGATTTACTGACCTTATCACTCAATCAACTGGAACCTAAGTCAGTTCAACTATCTAACACACAAAGCTCAACACTATTTCATGTGAAACGGTATATTAATCAACACTGCCACTACCATGATTTAACACCCAAAATGATATCTGATGCGGTGGGTCTGTCCGTGCGTTACATCAATAACCTTCTTCAAGCTGAGCAGACATCATTAATGCGTTACGTCACACAACAACGACTCAACAGCGTCTATCGAAAATTAAACAGCCGGCAGTTTATGCATCGCACCATTACCGAGATTGCACTGGAATCCGGATTTAACAATATAGCTCACTTTAGTCGGGCGTTTAAAACACAATTTGGTGTATCGCCCCGTCGTTTTCGACAAGAAGCTAAAAATAAACTGCTCATTTTTGACGCCTAATCATCAATTTAAATTGATAAAGTAGGACGTTGCTTTACTTTTTTATGATCATCGTAGTGATGACTTTTCACCCAGAGAGAGAAATAAAATGATAAAAAAACAATCCGGTAATGCCGCTTCACAATTCTTATTGTGGCTACTCGTGTTAGTGAATACCGCAGGAATTGCTTATTACTATTACCAAACTGAGATAAAAGCGAAACAGATTCCTAATCTGGTTGGCACCTGGAGTGGTGTTAATCTCACGGTATCCGATGAAAAAGGTTATAAAACCTGGGATGATAAAACCGTCACTATTACAGAACAGCAAGATCGTCGTTTTCGCGGCACTTTTACTTATGCTGATGGCACTAAACACTTTTTCGGTGTAATTTATCCTGATAATAAGTCTTTCACCTGGGTATCAACACCAAGCCATGGTTATGTCCATGGTCGTATTCTTAACGACAATACGATAGGCACCTGTTATGTGGAAACCTGGGAGCATGCGACTGCAGGTTGTGCCACATTAGAGCGACAAAAATAGTCATTCATAAAAGTATTAGAAACAAAAAAGCCACCGTTTAAGGTGGCTTTTTATTTTTACCTGGAACAAATTACTAAGCCGCTGTTTGTAGGTTTGCTCTACGACGCAGACCTAAGAAGCCAAGTAATGCTGGAGCAAACAAAAAGGCTGCTGCAGGAACAGGCACTGCTGATGGAGGAATAAAACCAGATGGCTGTGAGTGAATTTCAGCATTTTGATTCAAGCTTCTAGCCACTAATGTGCCTTCAATATTGCCATAAGTAGTCACATCCGTACCCAGCGCTAAAATGCTACCGCCAAATTGTGCTGTGATATGAAGACTATCTGCATCAACAAAATTCCATAACAGCATATCCGCTAAATCAACAGCTGAGTTAGCCAGGAAATTCACGCTGATATCGTATTCAGAAAGTGCGTCATCAAAGACATTGAATAAAATACTGGTAGCACTACCGAGGTTAAATGCAAACTCATTGACGCTCTCGAAGAAGCTCTGACCGTCGTTAATATTAAACACAGCCAGTCCATCGGTATTTGGTGTGGCATTAAAAGTCACTTTGCCACCGGTAATGGTGTAGTTACTATTGAAATCAGTGCCTGCTAACTGGTTCGAAAACTGGCCTAATGTATTCACCGCATTTGCCGCTGCAGCAGCCGGGTCAAATGGTGCTGATACAGGTTGATTGATAACCGTACCACTACCGTTAGCGCCAGCAAAACCTGTATTAGTGCCGCCATAGATGGTATTACCGCCGTTAGTATTGACACTACCAGAAATATCGCCGATGACTGAGGTCGAACCATTACCGTTGGCATTATTTTGCACCCAGCCTGAGACTGAGTTCATATATGCATCGCCACCGTCATTAATGTTCAGTGAGCCCGACACATTACCACCGATGTTAACGCCCTTACCTTTTGTTTGCACAGTGCCGTTAAGGTCACCGCCAACAGTCAGAGAAGGAACGACTGCATTGGAAGTTGAATGCATGTTGTACATGCCACCAGTAACATTGCCACCGATTAATGCGTTACCATCAATTTCAGAAGTACTGATCACATTACCACTAGTAATGAGATTGTATTGATTAAGAAGAGACATGGCGTCAATCTCAACAGCATCAGCGTAAGCGAATTGATTGACACTTAGAGTAACTAATCCGACCATGGCAAGTTTAGAAAAACGCATTTTGAATCTTCCTTATATGTGATTACTTAAAGCTTATTAGTGCTGCAAGTAAATATCTATTGTACTAAAGTACTATTTTTTATTTTATTTTCATTTTTTGATCACAAATTAATATGTCAAAAACAAAAATAGGTGGCTGGATACAGAAATCACTGCAGATAGTCTATGACAATCCGTGGATTCAAATCCGTCATGAAGAAGTCATTAGACCCAATGGCAGCGAGGGCATCTATGGTGTGGTTCATTTCAAATCCCGCGCCATTGGCGTCATCGCCATTGATGATGACGATCATACTTGGTTGGTACAACAAAGTCGCTATCCAAATAATGAAACCACCATTGAAATTCCTGAAGGTGGCGGCCCACTTGATGAGCCTCCCCTGGAAGCGGCGAAAAGAGAACTCAAAGAAGAAACGGGATTAACCGCTAAAAACTGGCAGCCACTCATGGAATTACGAACCTCCAACTCAGTGACAGACGAAAAAGCTTATATTTTTCTGGCAACAGAGCTGACACCTGGCGAGCAAGAACTTGAAGAGACTGAAGACATTGAATTAATAAAAGTCCCGCTAGATACAGCCATTGAAATGGCCATGAACGGCGAGATTATTGATGCCATGTCAGTGGCTGCACTATTAAAGCTAGCCATTCAACGCAAGAGCTAGAGCTGGAGCTGGAATGCAATCTCGCCAACATAAAAATAAAAATTTTTATCGTAGAACATTTTTTTATTTCACTTTTGAATAAAACTGCCGATAAATAATTTAGGTCAACATGGTTGCGAGATGGGCGACAATCCATTGGTGAGTATAGCTCCGAGTACATGAAGACATATAGTTACTGATTGATTCTAGCTCTCTTGTGTGAGGCACTATGTCAAATAGCTCCACTTCTTCTAAATCGACTACGTCTCATCACATAAAGCAGCTGCTCATTCCACTAATACTGCTTGTGCTCGCTTTTTTTAGCTTTTTTTTATCCCCCTCAATTGCAAAAATCATTACAGGATCCGAATTACACGGATACGAAAGTCATCCTGATATTCATTTTCCTCAATTTATGAACTCTCCCCCCCTGGCACCCGCACTGATACTGGCTTCCTTTTCAGGCTGCGAAGATATCTGCCCATCAAACTATCAACTTATCAAAGAGTTGAACGAGGCTTATCCCTCCGAACTAAATCTCTATGTCGTGAACATCGGCGATGAAGTAGATAAAGAAACATACCTAACGTGGTTAGCAGAATACACAGGGCTAAATGTCCAAGAACTATCTGGTTTTGATCTAGTACATGAGAATATTCAACAACTTGCAAATGGGGTGATTAACCATGCGGGTTATTTGTATAGCTATTTTCCACAAGATAATAGCTTACTAACCTATACCAACCCCACGACAAAAAAAATACTTCAAGACCTCAATATCAAAGCGGAAAAACACAATGAGTAATGACAGAGATTACAGCCAGCTTTACGCAAGAAGACAACAGGACATGCAGGCGAGCGACAAGTTCGTTTTGATCATTCTGCTAAGTCACTTGCCGTTTATCTATTTTCTTGTACCAATGGGGTTTGGTACACATATTCATGGTGCCATACCCGCAACTTTGGCATGTTTATCCTCATTTTTTGTCTACAAGACTATGCCTGGCACATTAGCGTCTCGTTCTATCATGACTGTCAGCCTGATGCTTATGTCTATGATTGTGATCATGCAACAGTTTGGTCGACTCGAAATGCACTTTCATATCTTTGCAACGCTAGCATTCATCATAATCTGGCGTGACTACAAAATGCTGCTGCTAGCGGCTGGCGTTATTGCTGTTCACCATGCCGTTTCTGTACCCCTACAATTAGCTGACACCCAGTTATGGAATATTGATTATGTGGTGTATGGGATACAGTGTGATTGGGAGATATTCTTCATTCATGCAGCGTTTGTGATCATCGAAACAGCCGTTCTTGTCTTTTTTTGCTTGAGGATGCAAGCACAGTTTGATTTGTCAAACAAATTGATGGTAACCATCCAAAACTCTGCTAAAGATCGTGACTTTACAATTAGCTTCAATGATATTAAAGCCACCACAGTGAGTGATGACGAGTTTGTTAAGAGCCTGAAATCATTCTATGGCACTATCCGTCATGCATTCGCTGAATTCAAACATGCTGGAGCTCGCTTAGATGAACTCGCACAATCCTCAGTCAAATCACTAGAAGAGGATGTGTTAGAACTGAACCATCAAAACGCTCGAGTTGAATCCGTTGCTGCAGCATCAGAAGAGATGTCACAAAGTATTTCTAGTGTGTCAAAAACAACGGAAGAAGCTAGTGCACTATCGTTACAAGCAACCGAGAGTCTGAAACAAACTGAGTCAATTAGTCATGAGGCATTAGAAGAAGTGGTTAGTCTCATCAATAATCTGAAAGAGGTTGAATCTACATTCACGGGTTTAAATAATAGTATCGAAGGCATTAACTCATCAATTCAATTGATTAGTGAAGTTTCTGAACAAACAAATCTCTTATCCCTCAATGCTTCTATAGAGGCAGCTCGAGCCGGAGAACATGGCCGAGGCTTTTCTGTTGTTGCCGAAGAAGTTAGAAGCCTTGCTCTCAAGAGTAAAGGGGCGACAGAATCCATCATGTTGATGGCCAAACAAATCAATAGTTCTGTAGAAGTCATGACAAAAAACATTAGCGAATGTCAAAGTCGTGGGCAAACAACAATCAATACGGTTAACAAAGCTGACAGTGCTATGAAGGACGCTTCTACAGGTGCAATTAGAATTAGTGATCTCAATGTACAAATTTCACAAATGCTCGCAGAACAAAGTAATGTTGCAGAAAAAATCAGTCGTACATTGCAAGAAGTATTCACCACAAATGATGCCATCATTTCGAGCACAAGAGGATCTCTCGATATTACACGTGAAAATCAATCCCTTGCCGATAAGCTATCAAAAGAAGCCAATCAATTTAAGGTGTAAAATACTGATTACGCAAAATTTTGTAACATTTTAAAACTAATAAAAATAGGCGCAAACTCAGAGTATAACGTTGTAGAAAAATGTCATACTCTGAATTAATTTACAGTCGCTCAAAAGTGTTATCATCAGACCAGTGCAGGATAAACAACCAACCGTTTTCAACAAGATCACGTACAGTTTTATGCTTGGCAATCACATTTTCAATCGCTTGTTTCGGAGCAGCAATATAAACACTGAGTCTAAGTGGTTGGTGACGCCACTGCTCTCCATCATGAATAGATTGCATTGCGAGACCAATTCGTAAATCGCCACCATTCCCCTCAAACACGCCGACATGCTGACCAACGGCATTGTGTAACAACTTATTACCACTACCGAAAAACGTATTATCCGTCACCGATAGGTTGTACTGCATATTAATCCACTGCGTGACGATCATCGGCGCCGTCATGATTTGCTCTAGTAATGCAAATTCAGCGTCTGACTGCCAGTCATAATCATGCAAAAAGGAGCGTCCTTGTAAATCCAGTCCACGCGTACGTTGACGCGGCGCCACAATAAATGACGCATTATTGGCCAAGCCCCATTCAGGACGCACTTCAGACCAGTCTTTGCCTCTGTCTTTAAGTGATTTTTCTAATGAAGCATCATCCAGGTCTTTTAATGCTGCATCCATTATCTGAACGCGTTCACGACGAGTTTCTATGGAAGCCTGTTTTAACCAAGCTTCAATATCATCATTATTCAATGTGTCAAAACACACAATTTCATCAGTTGTGGTGTTATGTAATCCTGCTATGAAACGTGTTTGTTCTGGAATATGGATGTCCGCTTTTTGCAACTCCGTTCTGATAGCAGGATCGTTTAACAGGCTGGTTAAAACTCGGACATTCACCTCGCCACTCTGACCACAACAAGCACCACAGTCCAGACCTGAGGCATGCAAATTATTGCGAGTTTCACTACCATGGCCCAGCAATAATATGGTGGATGCAAACGTCTTCGTCAGTCCCATGCCTTTAAGTACGCCGGTAACCAAATTAACTTTTTCGAGCAAGCTTAACTCAGTGTGGTTTTGAGTTAATTGCCAGTCTTGATGGTGGGTGAACTCATCTATTAATTTTTCTTTCTTTTTACTAAAGAAATTATCTTTAATCAGTTTATAAGCGTAGGTCCAGCCCATGGTTTCTACCATGGTGAATGACGATACCGGTGAACTCGCCCAGTTTTTCCAAGTACTTGAGTTACTCACCTTATTCAGTTTCTTATGATTCGGCGTTTGCTCACTCACCATCACTGAAGGCGCAATCAAGCCCGGTAGCTGAGGACGATTTGCCTGAGTCTGTGCCGGTTGATATGTAATAGGTAAGCCAAAGAAACCGGCAAAACCAATAGTTTGAATAGCCTCACTCTGTAATTCCAGATTGCGTCTGATACGTTCAGAACGTACATCAATACAAAATGCGGCTTGTAAGACCGGTGTTGAATCAAGTGGCTTGGCTGTTTGGCTTAAGGTTTTCTGTAATTGTCGTTGGTAACTCAGTTCAGCTGCATAAGCCCATATCCAATAATGACAGGCATAATCATGATGGGCGGCTATGCGCGACATCAAAGACGCTTTTTGATGCTGCCACTGTTGTTTTAATGCGCTGAATTCAACCTGCCCAGGCTTGCTTTTCAACTGACGCCAGATAATCAAATCCCAGGCGATCCGAATCGCTAGTAGCGCTTCGACACAGGCTGTTTGTTGATTGTTGAGACGGTTTTCCCAACGTTGCCATGCAAAATAGCTGGCCCAGCCATTAATACACATCAATAACTTATGGGCATACAACTCTAGTTGTTGTGGAGATAATTCCAACTCAGCAACAGCCTGAGCAAACAAGCTGTCTGGATTATCGGGTAGCTGAGTGAAAGCATGGCGCAGTTTTTTCTCACCCATCAGCAATGACATGCCGTAATCATGCCGCGTGAAATCCAGCCAGGCAGCGTAAAGATGATCGAAAGTCTCAGGCTCCTGATTCACAAACTCACCACAAAACTGACTTACCTGGTGAACGATTTCATCCTGCCAACGCATTTTGTGATGATCACGGCTTAAATCGGCAATTTCAGCAATGCTCAAAGCCGCATTCGGCTGGGCCTGTTCAAGTGTTGCCTTGAGTTCATCAACTGTCACAGTGCTGGCATCATAAGCCTTAGCAGATTCAATTAATGCCGACTCACTAATATCGCCTTGTTCGAATAAATCAAGGTAATAGTCAGCTGACATTGTGGTTTTCAAACCTTGTAATGCCCCTACTCTGGCTGAAGCAGACTCGATGGTTTGCTCACGAAACTCCCACAGGGCATTCACCGCAATAAATCGATCCAGAGGCCAGCTTGGGGCAATCAATGAACTCGCTTGATTGATGGCAGTCGCATGCTCAACACTGAGTTCAGTTAATGACTTATTAACACTGTTCATGAAGTGGGCTCCTTGGTAAGCGACGGATCGTTCTGTTTGATAGCTGTCTCTGGTCTTAACGTGATCGGCCAGAGAAACAAGGTCAGACGGGTCATGAGTTCATCTAAATACAAACCAGAAAACAACCAGCGATATAAGGTTCTGGTCGCTTTAGCCTGAGGAAATACTCGCACCTGTACGGCAAGTAAAAATAAGGCAACAAAGAGTGCAGACAACCAGATGTCCATGGCGTCAAACATCGTACTCGCCGGCAAAGGTGGCATTACCCAAGTCAAAATGGTTTTCCCGCCCATGTAAAATCCAACCAGTAACGCCACTGTCAGACAAGAAGTTAAAAATTGAAGTATGGTGCCATTTCTGACAGCAGAGACCAGATATAGCGCCAACGCTGTATTTACTAATAACCAAACACTCAGTGGCCCTGAATAAGAAGTGAAATACACAATCCCATAGGTGCTGATGACGACCAATAATAAACTCGACATGGCAGAAATAAACGTCACATTTTTCTGCGGCGCTAATTGCTTCAAGCTATATTCCTGCAGCACATCACCGGCACTGAGGAACATATAAGCCTTATAGAGTGAGTGAGAAATTAAATGAAGTAATGCCAGTTCATGTAAACCTAAAGCACATTCAATCAGCATCAAGCCCATCTGAGCACAGGTTGACCAGGCCAGTTTTACCTTAACGCTGATACGCGTCATCATCACCAAGGCACTAACCAAGGTGCTCAGCCCTGCAATAATCAATATCAACCATTGTGCATCTGAGCTGAAGGCGATTAATGGGGCAAAACTCAGTAACAAAAAGCCACCCAGATTGATAATGCCAGCATGCAATAAAGCACTGATTGGCGTCGGCGCTTCTACAACCTGAATCAACCAGCCATGTACGGGTAACTGTGCACACTTAATCAAGGCAGTTAAGGCAAGCATAATGGCCGCACATTTTTCTGCCAGACTCAGTTCAACCGGAATACCTGCACTCATGTAATGATTGGTCATTTCAGCCAGATAAAACGTCCCCAGCTGTGAGTACAACAACACAATCGCGCTGAGTAAAAAAATCTCGGCTACTCTCGCTAAAATAAATTTTTTATGTGCGGCCAGAACGGCGCGTGGTCTGTCGGGATAAAACAATAACAAGCGATGGAAACATAAACTAATAGACACCCAGCCCAACCAGAACAGTAATAAATGATTGCTGACAATGACGACGGAGACGGACGTTAAACTGAGGAATAACCAACGCCAGTAACGATGAGTGTTTTTCTCAGCAAACAGATAACGCTGTGAGAATTTGATTAACACTATCGCCATAAAACACACCAGCAATAGCACCAGCAGATTCACATTATTCATTGCCAGTAATGCTTGTGGCTTGTCTGTTTTTTCAATGTGTCCCGCTGTAATGACGATAGCGGAGATCATAATGGCTGCCGAAATCCATTTGAGCATCATCTGACGCGTTTTGTCACTAATACGACTTAAGCCTGTGATAAAGCCGGCTAATGACAATGTCAGCGGAATAAGAACGGGCAAAACAGCTGTCAGATCAAGATTCACAAACACACCTCCTTAAGTTGAAGAGAGTATGGCAAATGCTTTAACATAAATAAAATAGATATTTATTAACGAAAAGATAAGTTTTACTTAACTATGGCTAAAATCAACTATCATCATCTCTATTATTTCTGGCGTGTTGCTCTGTCTGGGAGTATCACAAAAACAGCTGATGAATGCCACGTTTCACAGTCAGCTTTATCACAACAAATCAAACAACTCGAAACATCGATGGATGTCAGATTATTTGAACGCGCTGGCAGACAACTGTTATTAACCGATGTGGGCAGAAAAGTTCTAAGCTATGCAGATGAGATATTTACCACCGGTGAAGAATTACAATCCTTTATTAATAAAGGAGGAACAGCCACACAAAAACACATCAATATTGGTGTGCTCACCACCTTATCGCGAAACTTTACCGAAAGCTTTATCAGCCCGCTGCTCAAACAGCCCAATGTCAGCTTCACACTCACCACTCGGGGTATGACTAATTTACTGAATGGCCTGACCAGTCATGAACTGGATCTTGTGCTGACCAATCGTTCCGTCAGCCAACAGAATGATGATGCGATATGGCAAAGTCAGTTAGTATCGAGGCAATCAGTATCGATTATTGGACCAGCACAACAAAATCCCAATAACACCTTTCCACAAGGTTATGAAAATCTGAAATGGGTTCTGCCCACCAAGATTACAGAAATACGCTCAGCTTTTGATGCCTACTGTGCAACACTGGGTTATGAGCCCGATATTATTGCCGAGGCTGATGATATGGCGATGTTACGACTTTTGGTGCGTGATACCGGCGCCATCACCGCCCTGCCCGCCGTGGTCGTCAAAGATGAAATATCCAGTGGCAACTTATCAGAGTACCAAGTGTTACCCAATGTCTATGAACACTTTTATGCCATCACCATTAAACGGACTTTTGTGCCTGAAATTGTGACCGACCTGCTTCAAAAGAATATTGTCGATTAACAGTCTTTACCTATCTTAACCATGACTTAACTTCCTGATTGTTATAACTCATCATGACAGCACGGTTACCTAAGCTGTTAATAGATAACCTTGCTGTCTAGCTTCTTTTTCACTTTCACAAAAGTGGATACCAATAATCAGGAGGTAGATATGAAGCGATTAATACCTATTATTTTGGCATCATCAATGATGTCGGGTGTCGCACTAGCTGACAATAATACCCTTAATGCCGCGATTGGCGGTGGTATCGGAGGTGCGGTAGGTGCGGCGGTAGGCCATGAAATGGGTGGTCAAAACGGCGCTATTTTAGGCGCGGCAATTGGTGGCGCTGTTGGTTCAGCCGTCACTACTCAGGTCTCATCAAACCATTACCGTGTTGATGACCATCACCACCATCATAACGATCACTACGATAAAAAATACTGGAAATACAAACAAAAAATGGCACATTTAGATGCCAAATATCACAAAGATAAAGCACGTGAATATCGGAAATATCGCAAAGCTGTAGAGCTTCAACATAGAAAATACCAACATCACCATGACTATTATCACGGTCGTTATTAATTACTCTATAGAAAGAAACAAAAAAGCCCCGTTAATCGGGGCTTTTTTATTAACATCTAACCAGATTAATTAAGTCGAGCCAGAATCGTATTAAAGGTGTTACTTGGACGCATAATGCTATTCATCCTATCATCATCAGGCATATAGTAACCGCCCATATCGACGGCTTTACCTTGTTGAGTATTCAATTCGTCCACAATCTTAGCTTCGTTTTCTATCAGTGCCTGAGCAATAGGTGTAAATACCGTTTTTAACTCGGCATTAGCTGTTTGCTCAGCAAGTGCTTCAGCCCAGTACATCGCTAAATAGAAATGACTGCCACGATTATCTAATTCACCGGTTTTCTCTTTAGGTGATTTATTTTCCTGCAGCAATTTGCCTGTGGCAGCATCCAGCGTATCGGCTAGGACTTTAGCTTTGGCATTATCTTGGGTATTGGCAAGATGTTCCAGTGAGGCGGCCAGTGCCATTAATTCGCCTAAGGAATCCCAGCTCAGATGGTTTTCATCAATCAACTGATCTAATAGCTTTGGTGCAGTACCACCGGCACCGGTTTCAAATAAACCACCACCTTGCATGAGTGGCACGACCGATAACATCTTCGCCGATGTCCCTAATTCCAGAATCGGGAATAAATCGGTGTTGTAATCACGTAGCACGTTACCGGTGACAGAAATGGTATCTTTACCGGCACGAATTCTATCTAAAGAGAGTTGTGTGGCCACCACCGGACTCAGGATACGAATATCTAATCCAGCTGTATCATGCTCAGGTAAATAATCATTCACCTTTTTAATCAATTCAGCATCATGTGCCCGGTTTTCATCCAACCAGAAGATAGCCGGTGTATCCGATAAACGGGCACGACTCACGGCTAATTTCACCCAGTCACGAATTGGCTCATCTTTGGTCTGACACATACGGAAGATGTCGCCTGCTTCCACATCAAACTCAAACACGGTCTCAGCCTGTTGGTTGGTAACAATAATTTTGCCATCAGCTTTCGCCTGGAAGGTTTTATCATGCGAACCATATTCTTCGGCTTTTTGTGCCATCAGGCCCACATTAGGCACGGTGCCCATGGTCACCGGATCCAAAGCCCCTTTTTGTTTGCAGTCATCAACGACTGTTTTGTAGACACCGGCATAACAACGATCCGGAATCATCGCTAAGGTATCCTGCTGCTGGCCTTGTTTATTCCACATTTTGCCACCGGCACGGATCATTGCTGGAATAGACGCATCTACAATCACATCAGATGGCACATGGAAATTAGTAATGCCTTTATTCGAGTCCACCATCGCCACATCAGGCTGGCTGGCATAGACCGCTTCAATATCCGCTTCCACCGCTTTTCTGGTTTCGTCATCAACATTGGCCAGGCGGCTGTATAAATCACCTAAACCATTATTGAAGTCCACACCCAGCTCATCAAACAGATCGCTGTGTTTTTCAATGAGGTCTTTAAAAAACACTTTGACGGCAAAACCAAACATCAACGGATCAGAGACCTTCATCATGGTGGCTTTTAAATGCAGAGACAGCAGGACGTTTTCTTGTTTTGCTTTTGCAATGGCATCGGCATAGAACGCTTGTAGACTTTTTGCACGCATCCGCGTGGCGTCTACGACTTCACCTGCCAACACTGGAATCGATTTTTTGAGAACTGTTTCATTACCTGCTTTATCAATAAAGCTCACTTTGAAGTCGTCGGCCTGTGCAGAAGTGACTGATAATTCACTGCCATAAAAATCATCCGCATCCATATGTGCAATGTCTGTGGCTGAATCCGACTTCCACTCCCCCATGCTATGCGGATTTTTACGCGCATAGTTTTTGACTGCCGCAGGCGCACGACGATCAGAGTTACCTTCACGCAATACCGGATTTACTGCTGAACCTAATACTTTGGCATAACGATCTTTAATGGCTTGTTCTTCTGGGTTTTTAGGCGCTTCAGGGTAATCAGGTAGCTTGTAACCCTTAGATTTTAATTCTGCAATCGCATTTTTTAATTGGGGTACAGAAGCAGAAATATTAGGCAACTTGATAATGTTAGTGGCCGGGTCCTGAGTTAAGGCCCCTAATTGTGACAAGTGGTCTGGAATGCGTTGTTGGTCGGTTAGATTATCGGGAAAGTTAGCAATGATACGTCCTGCAAGTGAAATATCTCGGCTTTCGATATCAATATTCGCATCGGCAGTAAAAGCACGAATAATCGGCAACAATGAATAGGTTGCTGATGCAGGTGATTCATCTACTTTGGTATAAATAATTTTCGACATTCTAAACCCTTAAAAATATGTGATTTTGAATTGCAAGCTCACAAACCGATGTGCTCACACAACCCGCGTCGGCATAGCAACAGTATGTATGTTGAAATATGAATGGCATTTCGACTATGCGTTAATCAACGACCATCAATGGCACGATGTTGATTCAGAGATTCTGTAACGCAGGGTTTCCATAATTTTGGCTGACACACTTTATCATATCTTCATTGGCGCTATACATCACTTAGCCATGATAAAAAGTGTCAAATGGGTTTAATCTGTTAAACGAAAGTTAACCGGCACCACGACGCTGAATGATTTGCCTGATAAGTTACCACGCACAGGCAAAGCCTTGACGGCTTTTTCCACCATCTCATGTGCCGCCTTGTCGAGTACCGTATGCCCGCTGCCCTGTCCGACAACGGAAATGCCAACCATCCGACCTTTTTCAAAACGCACACTGACCATCACCGTGCCTTCAACATGACGACGAATCGCTAATTGCGGATAGTTTTTATTTTTGGACACCATGGCATATAGCAGCTGCCCATAGCCTTTCCACGCCGTATTTCTATCGACATCAGCCGTGTCCCCCTGATTTTTCTCATCAGGATTGCTGCCGGTACCCGTGGCATTGGTATTCGAGCTATTCTCACTACTTGCCACAGAACTTGTCGAGGGTTGTGCTGACGTATCTGTGCTGGGTGCCTCTACGACCTCCGTCGGTGTCTCAATCGGTTCCACCTTTTCAGTAACCTTGGGTTTCACCACGGGTTTCTCTTGCTTCGGCTTCTCTACCTTTTTAGGTTTCTCTGGTTTGGGCTTAGGCTTTTCAACCTTTTTTGGTTCCGGTTTTGGTTTGGGCTTTTCGACTTTCTTAGGTTCGGGTTTAGGCTCCACTTTTTTGGGCTCAGATGTTTTTTCTTCGACCGGCTCAACTTCAGGAGGCTGTTCAATCACCACCATATCATCCGGTTCAGGTGGCGTGTCATGCTTGGCGATAAGAATCTTTTTTTTAGTTTCCGGTGGGTTTATCGGGACTACAGGCTCAGGCGGTGGTTCCGGTTCAACCACCTCCTCTTCAACCATCGGTTCCAGTTGACTGACTTGCACGGTAATACGCACAGGCGCTGCCGGCGGCGAATGTTCAATGGTCGGCATAAATAACAAAATCAAAACGAGATGAATCAATACTGCCCATAAAAAACCAGGCAGCCATCGCTCTGAACCGACAGACTGGTTTGATGAAAAATCGGTAACCCAGGTCGTCATATTACGGCTTCACACGGCTAGTTTTGACTGACATTAACTATCAGACTCCGGCTGCATCACAAAGGTAAACTTACTGATGCCGGCACGCTGGATCGCTGCCATGACTTTAGCTACTGTGCCGTATTCTGCTTTTTCATCAGCAAAAATCTCAACGCTGGTATCCACGTTTTGTGCGGCTTCATTCAGGGCGATATCCAATTGTTCCGGGCTGACCGGATCATCGCTAAAATACATAGTGCCGTCGGCTGTTATGCTGATATTGATTGACTCAGGCTGAGTCAGGGTTAAGTCAGAGCTCGCCTTGGGTAAATTGACCGGCACCGAGTTCATCAATAAAGGGGCTGTCACAATAAAAACAGTGAGCAACACCAACATCACGTCCACTAAGGGCGTCACATTGATTTCACTCATCATATTGTCATCACCGCCAGTATTCATCGCCATAGCAGACTTCCTCTATTACTCATGGGTATCGTTTTCGTACCTGACAAAACAGGCGCAACAGAAACACGACTGTTAATCGTGTTTGATACGGGATTTAAGCACCAACAGATGAAATGCAGACGCAAAGTTTTCCATGGTGGCAGCAGATAATCTGACTTTTCGTAAAAAGTAGTTGTAGGCGAGAACCGCAGGCACAGCCGTGGCAATACCAATCGCCGTGGCGATCAGAGCCTCACCTATAGGACCTGCCACGACATCCAAACTGGCCGAACCCATCGCGGTGATACTCTTTAACGCATTCATAATGCCCCAGACCGTGCCGAATAAACCGATAAATGGGGCTGTGGAGCCAACACTAGCCAGAATAGATAAGCCATTTTCCATACGGGTTTGTTCAGCATGCGCCTGTTGTTTCAAGGAATGCATCAACATTTCACGTTTATCATCAGGCGCGACAGAATTCGCTAGATATTGCCATGAAACCAGTTCATCCAATCCGGCCTGGCAGACTCTGGCAAGACGCCCTTTTGTTGAAGACATCACCGCCAGTAGATCCTGAATATCACGCGCTTTTGAAAAAACAGCCAAAAACTCTCGGTCAAACCGGCTATTACGATAAAACGCCAAGTATTTGCTAATACCTACTGACCAGATAATCACAGACAAAATAACAAGAAAGATAAGTACCGCATCAACAATATCTGGAACTGCATCCATAAAAACCACTTTCCTTAGAATTCAATATTACAAGCAATGACGTACAAAAAACTTCAGCAGATCATTCGCGAACGAGCATCCTTTTGTTGTGCTCTTACTCTCTATGCCAATCGAAAATGAAAAAGTGACAATTTATTTACACTTTTTTTGCAAAAACACGTTTTTAACACGCCCTTGGTGACCAGCTATCTTGTTATTTACTGTGATCGGAAACGAGATGCCACATGTTCAAGATCATCAAATACCAGCGTGCCTGCCGCTTTTTTAAAATTGAGGTAACTCTGAAGATAGTTATAACGGGCCAGCAATAAATCTGCT
The DNA here is from genome assembly GCF_000214595.1 of Methylophaga thalassica MP. Lineage (GTDB taxonomy): Bacteria > Pseudomonadota > Gammaproteobacteria > Nitrosococcales > Methylophagaceae > Methylophaga > Methylophaga thalassica. The sequence continues at coordinate 1,391,712 of NZ_AFIG01000001.1, forward strand.
TTGGCTTCAAATAACTGACTTTCCGCATTAAGCACATCAACATTGGTACGGGTGCCGCCTTTGATGCTTTTTTTGGTCGCGTGAACCAACATCTCAGCCGAGTTGACCGCCGTTCTGTAGGCTTTTAGTTTGCGTTTGGCATTGGACACCAGATTAAACTGCTGCTGTAATTCCAGTGTTACCTTGTTCGCCGTCTCATCAAACTGTTCTTTGGCTTTATATAAATTAGCTTGTGACTGACGCACGCGCGCCGATGTCGCACCACCTGAAAAAATCGGTACTGTCACTTGCAAACCAACAGAACGGATGGTGGATTCCTGGTTATACGTATTGGTGGTATCAGAGGTATTGTTATTCCAGCTGGCAACTGCATCCAGCTTTGGCAAATGTCCGGCCTGACTGCGTTTTAGCTCCTGCTGTGCCACCTCAACGGCATAACGTTGAATGCTTAATTCGATATTATTTTGTAACGCTATCGCTTCCCACTCGGCTAAATCATCAGTTTGCAGTGGCAGCAGCGTAAAGTTATCCAATAAGGGATCAATGCTTTCTGTTGTTCTGCCCAGGATTTGATCCAAGGCAGCCTGAGCATCACTAACGTTATCTCTGGCTTCAACGATATCGGCTTCAGCCAGATCGTATCGGGCTTGTGATTCCAGAATATCGGTCTTGGTGCCTTCACCGTGTTTATACATATACAGATTGGCCTGCATCTGTTCTTCATAGGCGGCTTTTTTACGTTCTGACAGTGACAACATATCTTTGGCATATAAGACAGCAGCGTAGCGGTTAAACACACGTAAAATCAGTTCTTGATCACGAATGGCAAACTCCTGTTCACTCATTGATGTTTGTGCCAGCCCTTGTTTATAACGGGCATAAGCATCAAAGTTTATCAATGGCTGCCGCAGCTGAACCGAAGCGGATTCACTGGTATATTCACGTTTTTCAGTCCGGCTGAATAAGCTGTTCTGATACTCAATATCCGCATGATTACGAAACCGCGAATAACTGGCTGTAATCATCGGTAATAAATTGGCCCGACCTAACGTTTTGTATTCCTTACCTGCCTGATACGCCTGATAAGCGGCCTTAAAGGTCGGATCATTAGCCCGTGCCAGCGTATATGCTTCAAGTAGATCTAATGCCTGTGCCTGATGGATAGATAACGCCCCCATCACAGCAAGGTAAACAGCTTGTCTCCATAACGTCATATTCACTACTCTTCGGTCATGGACAGTTTCAGGCGGTCAATAAACGGCTTGAGCAGATAATTCATCATGGTTCGCTCACCGGTTTTAACAAACATTTCTACCGGCATACCCGGTTTCACAGTGAGATCCGGCATCATCTCTATGCCTTCAGGCGAGACCTTGGCAATTAACTGGTAATAGGGCTCACCGGTTATTTCATCAATCAAACGATCAGCCGATATCTGGGTGACTTCACCCGGTACATGCGGCGTCAGGTTTCGATTAAATGCGGTAAACATTAACTCTACAGGCAAACCGGCACGGACTTTATCAATTAAATGCACGGGCAATTGCCCTTCGACAACCAAGGAATCTTCGCTGGGCACGATGTCCATCATTTTAAATCCGGGAGCGACCACCGCCCCTTCAGTGAATACCTTGAGTCCAACCACAATGCCAGAGGCTGGCGCTCTCACCAGTACCTTTTCCAAATCATAGTCCAGACCGGTTAACTGACTGCCTAACGCATCGACTTGTCTTTGTACCTCTGACAGCTGCTCTCTGACTTGCTCTTTATATTCCTGCTCGCGACGTAAGCGGCTTAGTTTGAGTTCACTGACCTGACTCTGAGCACGGGCAATATTGCCAATATCTTCTGAAATAGTGGCATTGATTTGTGCCGCGGTTTGCTCCAGTTCCAATAGACGATTACGGGCCACATAACCTTCTTTTTCCAACTCGCGGATGCCTTCGAGCTGTTCGTTAATATAGGTCAGTTGCTCTTCTTTATTTTTACGTGAAGCTTGTAGGCCTTTGGTTTGTGAGATTAAGCCATTAATGTTTTCACTAATGGCGGATAACTCACTTTTTAGGGTATTGCGGCGTGAGAAAAACACTTCTTTTTGCGTTTCCAGATAGCTCGTCACCCGTGGGTTATCTGATATTTCGGCTAGCATCGCTGGAAACTCAATCTTGTCTTTATCATCTCGCTCAGCAATCAAACGGGCCTCAGTGGCTTTGGCGATGTAATATTGCACCCGGTTGGTTTCAGCATTGGCCTTCGCCTGAACATTGTTCATTCTGACCAAGACATCGCCTGCTTTCACCACCGAGCCCTCTTTGATCAGAATCGCATCGACCGTGCCGCCATCCTGATACTGCACGGCCTTTTTATTAGTAGCGACAGAGACTTTGCCATTTAACGGGACGCCCTTGTCTAAAGGTGCCAGTAAAGCCCAGACTAAAAAACCACCAAATCCTGCCAGTACGATTAACCAGCCCATCCGGGTGTATTTTTGGATATCGGTACTGATGGTTTGACTCACGGCCTCGGGCTGTTGATGACGAGATTCAGACTGTGTTGTACTCATAGATTCGCTCATAGTTATGCTGCCGATGTTGCTTTTGCCGGGGTGCTTTTATTTTTCTGTTTATTAGCCAGTGTCGCCATCACCTCTTTGGTCGGACCAAACAGTTGTGCAGTGCCATCGACTAACAGCAGTAACTTGCTGGTTGCCGCTAAAGCATTAGAACGATGGGTAATCATCACTATGGTTTTGCCACGTTGTTGGAGGCGTTTTATGGTATTAATCAGTGCCTGTTCACCGGTTTCATCCAGATTAGAATTCGGTTCATCCAGCACCAATAAGGAAGGATCGTCATAAATTGCACGTGCCAGCCCCAGACGCTGCTTTTGACCACCTGAAAGTCCGGCGCCATCGTCGCCGAGTCGGGTGTCATAGCCCTCTGGCAATCGTAAAATCATGTCGTGAACACCCGCCTGCTGGGCTGCTGAAATCACCTTACTGGGATTCACTTCACCAAAACGGGCGATATTTTCACTGACAGTGCCAGCAAATAGTTCGATGTTTTGTGGTAAATAACCGATATATGGGCCAAGCTCATGTTTATTCCACTGAAAAATATCAGCCGAATCGAGACGCACATGTCCCGCTGCCGTGGATGCAATGCCAACCAATGCTCGCGCCAATGTCGACTTACCTGCACCACTGGGACCAATAATGCCAAGCACATCCCCGGGGGCGATAGAAAAGCTGACATTTCTCAGTGTTGGCACTGTTCCACCCGCCGGAATTACCGTAATGGCTTCTACCGTCACCAGACCTTTGGGTTTGGGCAAAGGCATATTCACCTCACGGGCAGGGTTTGCCGTCAACAGTTCATTAATCCGACCATAGGCACTTTTCGCCCCGCTCCAGGTTTTCCAGACACTCATCAGTTGCTCGACAGGAGTCAGTGCACGGCCCATTAAAATCGAGGCCACAATCATCATGCCCGGGGTGATTTTATCTTCCAGCACCAATAAACCACCGAGCCCGAGAATCAATGACTGCAATGACAATCTGACAAAACGGCTGATGGCAGAAATGACGCCTGACTTTTCACTGGCATCGCCCTGTAATAATAAAAACCGACATTGCAGTTTGTACCAACGCGACATCAGGTTGGGCAGCATGCCCATCGCTTCGATCACTTCTGCATTACGTAAATTATTGGTCGCCAGATTATTCGCTGCGATGGACGCTTCATTCGCTTCTGATAAAGGCTTTTTAGATACACGTTCATTGGCAATAGCCAAGGCAATCAATGTCAATGAACCAAACAAGGCAAAGAAGCCCAGCGAGGTATCAAACAAAAAGATGATAAACAGATAAATGGGAAACCACGGTGCATCAAAAAAGGCGAATAAGGCATTGCCGCTCATAAACTGGCGGATACTGGTCAGGTCTTGCAGAAACTGGCCAGCATTAACACCGGCTCTTTTCAAACTCTGTTCAAATGCCGCGGTGTACACCCGTTTATTCAGCATCATATCGAGCTTGGCAGAGACCCGGATCAACACAAAACTACGTACAAACTCCAGACCGCCCAGCACTAGATAAGCACCCACCACCATCACGGTCAGCATTAATAAAGTCGACTCATTACGACTGGTCAGCACTCGATCATAGACCTGCAACATATACAGCGACGGCGTCAGCATCAGAATATTCAAAATAGCACTGAAAATCCCCACCGTAATAAACACGGATTTAAAGGCGAGCAACGACTCGGCGATTTCATTCTTTGTAGTTTTAAGCGGCTTCTTCACCATGGTCACCTTCATTTTTGTTGCGTGTTGTCAGAGGGTTTGCCTCTTATGAGCGATAGTCTTCTACGTAGACAAAAAACCATTCAGCGTAATAATCCTTATCCTCAAACTCCTGGTAGATAGGCCGAAAATTTTTCTGTTTGAACGGTTTATCACCGGACAGACTATTAATGCCCATCACCCCGCCACTGGGGGCGACAACAATGCCCCAGCCTTCGCGTTGTGTCATAGGATCGATATAAAGCTTTCTCAGATAACGTTGTGGTGTAGGAAACCTGTCGTCATATAACAAGGCTTCCAAATTGGGGGGGTACTGTTTCACTACGCCCGGTGTGGCGTTGTAATAGCGACCAATGGCTTTACGGATGGTGTCACCCACTTTTAATAACTCCTGTTCCCGCTGACGCTGAACCACATCACTCCAACGGGCAGTTGCCTGGGTTAACACGTAACCGGCAATCACCAGCAAACACAGCATGCCAAGCAAGATAAAACCTTGTTGCTTACCACTCGGCATACGGGGTTCCTTCCGAGGAGATCAACTCCGAGTCGCTATAAACATTAGCAATATCGCCTTCGTAATAACTGTCTTTGGGCGGAGTAAATACCCAGGTGTCACGTCGATCGGTAATCGGGTCTACCGGCACTTCACGTAAATAACGCCCGTCAACTAACTGCTCAAGGGTGTCCGGATAGGCATTTCTGTCGGCAAAATATTGGTCAATCGCACTACGCATGACGATCAAATCATGACGTAGCACTTTTTCTTTTGAACGATCTATAGAGGCGAAATAACGTGGCGCCACTAGACTCAATAAAATGGCGATAATGGTTAATACCACTAATATTTCCACTAAGGTAAAGCCTTTATTCGTCTTCATTACCATTCCTTGTATGGCTGTTGATTAATACCCATTCCATTGGATAGTGAATACACGTCGTACACATCATCACCGGCAGATTTATCCTCAAAAGAACTTTCGTAGCTACGTAATCCCCAGGTTTCGGCATTACTTAAGCTGGGGTCACTGGCAAACGGATCACGTGGAATACGTCTAAGGAAATAGATCTTTTTGTGTTCCGGATCTTGTGCATCTTCAACACCATCCACCAGCATTTGCAGGCTTTCCGGATAGCCAGAGGCGTCATCAGAGAGTTCAATCCGACCGTCATCCACCGCTTGTTTATAGGCGTCAATCGCATCGCGTATTTGCCAGAGCACCCGCTTTAGTTCCTGCTCTTTATTACGTTGAGCACTGAGTTGCACTAACGGCGCTGCGGAGCTGACAATCAGCGCCAATAACGTTAGCGCTACTAACAACTCAATTAATGTAAAACCCTGCTGTTTTCTGTTTCCAGGCATCTTGATTACATGCCTCCATAGCTATCTTTTTGCAGGATTTGATCAGCAAACTCCTGAGCTGTTTTGGCGTTATCGCGTTGCCTTTCGTCATCTGTGGGCACCACAGGCGGTGGCGCTGAAGAGTAAGCAGGTTGATACGCAGGCTGAGGCTGTGGCATGCCGCCGTATTGACCTTGCCCATTTTTCGCAGAATGGTTAATCCCAGATGGGAAAGCGGTATACACCGAGTTTGCTGGCACAATGTTATGCAGAATGCGTGGGGTAATTAATAAGACAATCTCGTTTTTCTGTCTGTCTTTATTCTTATCGGTGAAGAAACGACCAATAAAGGGTAAACCCGATAAACCTGGTACTTTGTAGTCGGTATTGGTCTCATCATCTTTGAATAACCCTGCCAGAATCTGCGTTTCACCATCTTTTAAAGACAAGGTGGTATCAGCATTACGGCTACCAATCGAATAGGCCACCACGCCACTACTGGAGGTGATTTGGTCAATGATATTACTGACTTCCAGTTTGACCTTAATCGATACCTGGTTCTGAATCAGGATAGTCGGCTCCACTTCCAGTTTGATGCCCACTTCAATGTAACTGACCGACTGGGAAACAAAACCCGTTGAGTTCGACACACTGGTTAATACCGGCACTTTATCGCCAACATGGATCTTGGCTTTATCGCGGTTTTTCACTCGTATTTTCGGGTTGGCTAATAGATTGGTATCGGTGTCTTTTTGCATCAGGTTTAATGCCAGCACCGGATCGGTCACCGTGAACACCCCCATACCGGAATTGAACTCTTTCAGCTCGGCTAAGGTCAGTCGCCCATCGACATCATCTTCACCACGCACACCCAGCGCGGCCGACGTAGGATAACGAATGCCAATCTCTTCCAGATTACGGCGATTGACCTCCATTACCTCCACTTCCAGCATCACTTCAGGTTCAACCAGATCCTGAGAAGCAATCAGTTTTTCAGCGGTTTTTATCGACTCCAGACTGTCTCGCATCACCAGCGTATTCAGCTTCTCATCGACGTAGACATCTTCCACTTTTAATACTGTTTGCAACAAAGCCAGGGCTTGTTTGGCATCCATATTGTTCAGGTAAAAGCTGCGTACATATAACTCTTCGTATTCCTGACTACGGCTTAATGGATAAATCAGAATGGTGTTTTCATTCAGGATTTTTTTACCCAGTTGATTTGTCGTCAGAATGGTGTCAATCGCTTCTTTGATAGGCGTATCACGCAGCATAATGCTGGTTTGCATGGCATCGCTGAGTTCACGGTCAAAGGTGAAATTTAAATCCCCTGCTTTGCCGATATACTCAAAAACCGATTTGATAGGGGCATTGTTAAATTCCAGACTGACTGACTTTTTAAACGCCGATTTGATGTGTGGCACCGCAGTGACTTTCTCAATGGCCTGTTCATCGAGCTTTTCAAATAACTGTCTGGCCGCTTCATTGGTTGAGTCTTCCGCCAGCACCACACGCACTAAGCTACGAGCGGTATCAAAGTCCTGTTTGGCAAATGCCTGTTCAGCACTTTGTATGATGGTTTCGTGCTTTTGCGCACTCGCCACTTTTTTCAATCCATTCAGGGCGCGTTGATTTTCGGGTGCCAGTGCCAACACCTGATTAAAAGTTTTCTCAGCCACTAATGGTTGATGATTATCCAGTGCCGTGTGAGCAGACTGTAACAGCCCGGCGATTTTCATCTCCTGCTGCAGTTTTAAGGTATTGCGATATTCCGGGTTAAGCGGGTATTGCGTGGTTAACTGTTTTAATTTGGCAATGCCTTCATCCACCTGCCCATAAGCAATCAATCGTTTTGCAGCGATAAACTCGGCATCGGTGTATTGCTGCTGTTGCGTCTCCTGCATACTGCTACAGCTTTGCAAACACGCTAAAAGCACCAGCAATGCCGAACGTCTTATTATCCGTAACCTTTTTTGATCCCTAGCTATTCTCAAAGTACTGCTCCAATTTCAACACGAATCTGTGTCTGTGTTGGTAAGTTGAGTAAAATCATTTCTGTTGAATGAATCGCTTTCACCTGCCACACCTTTTCCAGCGTATCGCCTGCCCGCACAACGTAGTTTTCACGTCCATTGGTCAGGAATACGCGCATTTCTCCATCTTCAATCAGCTTGCCTACATAGGTGTATGGGTTTACAGGGGGGGCCGGTGGTCTCGGTGCCACGGCAATGGGCTGGCTTTCCTGCTTTGCCTGAGGCAATGCAAATAAATCAACCGGTACATCAATGATTCTTTTTCGTAAGGTAAAACGGCTGTTGTTATCCGCCTGGGCAACAACGAATGTCTCTTGCGTCTGAACGGCTTGTTTCTGAATCTGTTGTGTCTGTTCGCTGTGTGTTTGTACATGATCAGGGGCTACCACAACGACTTCGGTCATATCGTTATCTGGCTCATCCTGCAGTTCAACAAACACCACCAAAAGCAATGTCAGTGCTAAACCCACCCACACCAAATTGTCTTTCAGCTTCTGCATCAGTGTTTACCATCCGCTTTGGTGTAGAGCACAAACTCGATATTGGCTTTCACCTGCTCGCTACGCATATTGTCACGTTTAAAATTAATATGGCTTAGCGCCATGCTTTGCTGACGGTTCATGATTTCCGTCACCACATTTCTAATCGCTGGATAGGCACCTTCCAGAGGAAATTTGATGTGATAAAGCACCATGCTCGATTGCGGGACTTCGCGTGTTGAGTAATCAGAACGGTTCAGTTTTAAGCCATGCTGTTCAATCACCGTTAATACATCAGCAATGTTTTTATTGGCCTGTGTTTGCTCAGGCAAGGCCTGATAAAAACGTTGTGTGATCTGAGTGGATCGTGGTTCATGTTGAATATCGACGGGTGTGTGTTGAGCCAAATCATCAATCGTTAATCGCAGTTTTTCTGCCTGCTCATTATTGGCCTGAATCATCATTGAAATCACGATACTGACCAGCAATAACCCTACTGCCAGATTGCCTTGCCAACCCCACTGCCTAAGCTGGTAAAGCAGCCATTGTCCGTAATGTTCCATCATGACTTTTTGCATCAGTGCTCTACCCACGTCACTAATAACTCAAACTGTGTGGCCTCTTTGCCATCGAGACGAACTGATTCAGTCGATAACAAGCTTACTGAGCTCACCATGGCTTGCTTTTTTAATTCGTCGATATACGCCAGGATCTCATCCACTGGAGAGGTAATCGCGATGATCTGCACAGTGTTTGTCTTCGCATTAGGCTCAATGGCAACCAGATTGATACTGTCAAACCGAGATTCTTCTAATGCAAAAAACAGTTGTGACCACGGGCGCACAATCTCATTAATAGCCACATTCACTGCATCCAGTTCCGCCTGTTCACGTTCCGATAAAGGCTGTGCTGTCGATTTCGATTCTGTGGTTCGGCTATAGCGGGCTTTTTCCTGTTTTAATTCCGCCAGTCGGGCATTGCTCTGTTGTAAAAAGAACAGACTTAACAACACCGCTAATACCGCCACAGATAATAAAAATGATGCCAGCGGCTTGGGTGCAGAGGTGTGCAAACGGTGATTAAGATGAATCGTTTTCATGAGGCAATTAACCTCGCTACCTGAGTATCAGGCTGTTCCTTGGCAAATAACTTTGACGATGGCAGGCGAATAATGCGGTAGTTGCCGATTTTTATGGCACTGGATACAGAGATATCTGGCCAGTGCAATAACATGACTTGTTCATAACGTTGCTGCACGGCTTTATCAAAGATGCTATTGATCAGACGTTCACGTTGAATCAACAGCTCAATCTGACCGATCACATCACTTTCTTGCTGTACGTTTTTAAGCCATAACCACTGACCTTCTGACATCAACCCCAGACATAAACGTCCATCACTAATCACTGTCAACCAACACAAACTTTGTAACTGCTGTGATTTGATCACCGCAATCGCGTCATTCATTACCGACATCAGATACGGCTGGATGCTAAGGAGTTGGATGGCTAATGAGGCAAATATTTCATCAATCTTCTGAATGAGCGGTGTCGGTATCGCACTGGCGACAGCAGGCTGACCGAAGCCTGACGGACTGATGGTTTTATTCCAGCTTTTCACCACATCGCCATAGAGACTGACAAACAGATGTTGCAGATACCCCTGCTTTTCTTCATCAGTCTTAATGACCGGATTCCAGGGCAGAACGGCATAACGTACAAAACTGTTGGCTAAAACAACGCGAGCCGTTTTTGCATGCCAACGCGCTTGACTGAGTGTGGTATGAAGCACCTTGGCAAGATAAGCCACCTCCACATCCCTGTGGTCGACAGCCTTTTTCATCATAATTTTCTGTTGATCGATACAACGTGTTTTACCGGCGACACCTTTAAAGCGTCTGATAACAAGACTATTCGGCCGAATACACACATTCAGCTCATCGGTCATAACATTAAGCCAATGTGGTAACACGATTAATCTCCTCTAGTGTCGTCTCACCATTTTTCACCAGTAACAATGCCGCTTCACGCATCGTTCTGGTGCCATTGGCATAGGCTGCCTCTTTGATTTTTCTCACCGGTTGACGCGTAACAATCAGTTCGCGAATTTCATCGTTAAAGCACAATAATTCGGCAATCGCTTTCCGGCCTTTGAATCCTAATCCGTGGCACTGACCACAACCTTGTCCTTTTTTAAAACGAAAGTCGCTTATCTGCTCGGCGTTTAAGCCTGACTTTTCTACCAATGCTGCATCTGGCTTATCCTCTGTCAGGCAATGTGGACAGTTCACCCTTACCAATCGCTGTGCCAGGATGCCATTCATGGCCGAAACAAAGTTATACGGATCCACCCCCATATTGGTGAAACGGCCAATCACATCAAATACATTGTTAGCGTGCACAGTGGTTAACACCAAGTGACCGGTCAGCGCTGATTGCACGGCGATTTGTGCAGTTTCATTATCACGAATCTCACCGACCATGATTTTGTCTGGATCATGACGCAAAATAGAACGTAAGCCTTTGGCGAAGGTCAGTCCTTTTTTCTCATTGACGGGGATTTGCAATACACCGGGTAACTGATATTCGACGGGATCTTCAATGGTGATGATTTTGTCAGTGCCGTGATTAATCTCAGAAATAATGCCGTACAGCGTGGTAGTTTTACCGCTACCTGTTGGCCCTGTTACCAACAACATGCCGTAAGGTTCTTCGGCTAATAATCGAAACCGCGCCATAATATCGGGAGCAAAACCCAATATTTCTAAACTCAGTCCCTGAGCTTCTTCACTTAATGCTTGTCTGTCTAAAACCCGTAAAACCGCATCTTCACCCAACACACTGGGCATAATCGACACACGTAAATCAATTTCTCGCCCCAATGCCATCACTTTAAAGCGGCCATCTTGGGGGATGCGTCGCTCAGCGATATCCAGATCAGACATGACTTTGACACGGGAAATCACTTGCTCTGCCTGAGCCAGCCCCTGAATGCCACCGACATGACTCAATACTCCATCAATACGGTATTTCACTTTAAGCCCGTTTTGATCCGTTTCCAGATGTACATCACTGGCACCGGCTTTTAACGCATCATATAAAGTCGAGCGTACAAACTTCACAATCGGGCTAGTATCTTCGCTGATTGAGCGTAAGGAAATATCTTCTATAGCCTGCTCATCCTCATTACGCTCAGCATGGTGCTCTGATACCTCATCACCTAAAGCACGCATATTGGCTTCATGATGAGAAAGATAGACGTTTAAATCTTCGGTATGCGCCAAGGCCCAGGTGGCAGGCTCATTCACCAGCAGATCCAGCTTGGAATACAAATTGGCTTCGAATGGATTGGCATGAACCAGATATAAGGCGTCATGTTTATCACGCACCGCCAAGCAGCCGATTTTCTCCGCCTGCGTAAACGGCACCACATCAAAATCAGGTTGCAACTGATAGAGCTGAGAAATCGTCAACACCGGATAACGCACCAATAACCCCAGCGCTTGCACAAACACATCAGGTGTTAACTCACTGATCTCTTCCAACACTTTGAGTAAAGGCTGCTTGCTTTGTTGTGCCAGTTGTTTCGCCTGATTCAGCTGTTCAACGGTCAGTGCTTCCACAACAAGCTCAGTTTTCCCAGGCGTGATGTCATGATAGGCCGTATTCATTGAATACTCCCTGCCAATTCAAAAATCGGCATATACATCAGCACCACGACTAAGCCCACCACCAGACCAATGATGATCATCAAAGCCGGTTCAAGTAATTTAGTAAACCATTCCACAGCACGGGCAATTTCATCATCGTAGAACACGCCAATGCGTTCCATCATGTCACCCATCTGTCCGGTACGTTCACCCACCCGTAACATACGAACAGAAATCGAGGTGGTCATGCCATGTAATTCCATAGCATTGGATAAGGGTTTACCTTCTTTCACATCATTAGCCACCAAGGCTAATTTGCTGCGTAATAAAGGCTGTAATAACGAGGACACCATCTGCATAGCCGTAATCAATGGGATACCACCACGCAGTAACATACTTAATGTTCGGTAAAAACGGGCAAGCTGGTAGATTCGCAGCGTTTCGCCCAGTTTAGGAATTTGCCAGACTTTCGCCATAATAAAACGACGTACAAACGACCGCGTCAGCACATAACTCATTACAGCAATACTGGCGATAAACACCATAAACGCTTCACGTCCATGGCTGTGTAATAACTGGCCCCAGCTCAGTAATAACTGTGATAACCAAGGCAGATCCGCATTGGTGCTTTCATAAATCACACTGAATTTGGGTACGACATACCCCAGTAAAAACAACACCACCAAGCCGCCGACCACCAGTAATAACACCGGATAAATAGCAGCAGAGACGATTTTCTTTTTCATTGCATCGACTTGGGACTGATACGCCACATGTCGACTTAATGCCGTTGTCATATCCCCCGTACGTTCACTGGAACGAATCAGGGCTATATATAAAGGAGTAAATACCTCTGGCACTTTTTCCAGAGCTACAGATAACGGTTGTCCATCAAATAAAGCGGCTTTGATTTGGTTCAATACCGCTTTTGATTCCGCATGAGTTTCTTTCTCAGCTAAGGCTTCAATGGCCTCAACCAGACTGAGTCCAGACTCAAGCAATGCCAGTAATTCCTGGCTAAATAGCATCACATTGAATTTGGTTTTTTTTAATTGAGGCAAACCAAGAGACAATGCCCCACTTTTTTGTTGATTGATAGAAAGTACGTGATGGCCTTGTCTTTCTGCCAGATAACGTGCCTGATTAGCATTACCGGCTTCAATCTCTATCAACCTGACAGCACCATCATGAATGACTTTCATCGTAAAAATCATAAAGTCAGATACCTAACGCCAGCTCACAATATCGGCCGCCGTATCTTTACCACCGCTGGCACCATCGCTGCCTAATGACCACAAGTCATAGTCTGCATACTGACTATGTGTACCCGGCATCTGATAAAAATACGGGTTATCCCAAGGATCGTTTGGTACGTCTTTTTTAAGGTATGGCCCTTGCCATTTACGTTCATTATTCGGGGGTGTATTGAGTGCAGCCAGTCCCTGCTCTGTTGTTGGATAATGGCCAACATCCAAACGATATTGATCCAGAGCTTTACCGAGTGCTTCAATCTGAGCACGGGCCGTTTTCACTTCGGACTTACCAATTTGAGCAAAATACTTCGGTCCAACATAACCGGCTAACAAACCGATAATGACCATCACCACCAAGAGTTCTAACAAGGTAAATCCGGATTGATGGTGTTTCTGTTTTAAATAAATAACAACGTCTGGCATAACAATAATCTCAACGGGTGACCAGTTAGAAAAAAAGAGGATGTACCCAATGGGTACACCCTCTCCATTCACTTTATGCAAACACTTCAATGTCAGATGCGCTTAATGAAGTCACACCTGTCAAAGTAGCAAATTGCACAGCAGCACCAGAGCCACTGCCATCCGCGTCATAGCTCAATGCACCCGTTGCTGTGTCGAATAACAAGAAGTCATTCGCATCACCAGCAGCTGCACCTACGCTACAAACCAGATTATCAGCACTAAAACTACCTGCTGTTAGAGACGTAAACTGATCGATATTGAGTGCAATCTTATCTACCCCACTCAAAAAATCAGTAATGGTATCGATGCCAGTCAAATTAAATGCAGTATCTACATAGGTTTGAACTTCATCGTCATCGCCAGTCACGACTTGCTCATGGACCTGACCAAACACGAACGTATCCGCGCCATCACCACCAGTCAGCGTATCGTTACCGCCGTTACCGACGAAAACATCATCCTGCGTTGTACCGATAAAGGTATTGTCATTACCATTACCTTCAAAACGCAGACCATTTGCAGTTACACCAGAAGCATCAACAACGACATTATCAATAGTACCGCCATTGTTACCCAGGCTATTGTCTAAGTCATCGACAGTACCATTGGCAGCGAAATAGTAGTGGTCATTCAACATTTGCAATGCATCATTTTCCACATTCAATTGGTCTACTGTGCCACCCACTTGAACAACTTCCATTCCTTGGAAATTAGCGTCATTTAAAACGATAGTGCCGTTAGTTTTTGTATCTGCACCGACTCCAGTGGTAATACGTAATGTATCAACACCATCACCACCCACAATCAGATCGTGCTCAGCACCTGTTGCGATCCATTCCTGATTACCATCATCAGCCGCAGAGGTTGTACCAGAATTACCTGAACCGAAACCACCGACAAGGAAGATATCGTCACCGTCTTCACCATACAGGCTATCGGCACCGCTTCCACCAACCAGAACATCGTTGCCATCACCTCCGTAGTAAGTATCATTACCACCGTTCATGACACCGTAGTCGACACCAGCACTGCCATAAACGGTTTCAGTCGCTCCAGCCGATTCATTGCCACCGTAAACATGAGTAAAGCTACCTTCTTCACCTTCACTGGCATCGTAGATCATGTCAACGTTGTGGAATAAATTCGCTACTGCAAATTCCTCAACAGAGAATTCGGCGTAGTCATATTCCACTTCCTCAGCACCGACGATATCTTCTTCAGGTTCAAATTCCGCTTCTTCAAACTCCATTTCAACCGTGACTGACTCGCTCGGTCCACCGGCCGTACCATGAATTTGCAGACCTGGATTTAAGAAGCCCGTGCTTAATGATTCACCATTATTTTCAAGTTGCTCAGAAGATAAAGTGATATTAACGCCACTATCCAGCTCGATACGCTCAATTCCGGTGAATGATAGAGACTCGTCAAAGTCACCACTTTTAGTAAATTGCAAGGTATCAACTGCGTTATAACCCGCAAAGGTAGAGGCTGCGGTGTTGATTTCAGTCGAGCCAGGACGAGTGACTAGATTCAAGCGAACATCCGTTTCAGCTTGTTCTGACATTTCCTGATCTTCAATTTCAACAATTTCATTGTTGACGGTATCAAAACCGAATAGAGGCCCTTCTTCTTCCTCGCCTTCCTCTTCCTCTTCTTCGCCTTCTTCACCTTCAGATTCGTTCAAATCAACATATCTAGCAGCATCGCCCGCGCTATCTTGAGCTGATACACCACCTTGAATGATTGTTTCTTCTTCAAACTCATCACCGACGACAAAAGTGTCATTACCTTTACCGCCATTCAATACATCTTGAGATGTCACGAAGAACAAGTTACCTGTAACGGTTTCATCACCAGCGGTGCTTCCTTGGCCTTCTATATAATCAGCGCCTGCACCACCCGACAATATGTCATCACCATCGCCAGCATAGATATCATCATTACCTAAGCCACCAAGAATGATGTCATTACCATCGGCAGCTGAAATATTATCGTCTCCACTACCACCATGAATAATATTATTACCACCATCGACAGAAATCAGATCATTACCACTTCCGCCGGAAATGATGTCATTACCTGTTCCAGTGAAAATAGTGTCATCACCACTACCACCGCTAACAATATTATTACCATTGTTATTGCTTCCATCACTTGCACCAGTAATAATGATGTCATTACCCTCAGCACCAATAAGCACATCATTACCGCCGCCGCCGATAATAAAGTCATCACCGGCTCCGCCATAAATAATGTCGTCACCAGCAGCACCATCGATGGTATTACCAAGATCATTACCTGTAATTACGTCATCACTGGAAGTACCTGTATAACTCGTTTCCGTAGAGTTAAAAATTTTAGTAGCCATATATAATTCCTTAATATAAAAGTCTTTTTGATGCAGCAGGTGACAACTTCAAGTTGTCACCTGTGCCCTACTTCACCAGATTAATTTGGCAAAGTACCTTCAACTTCTATTTCAATGAAAGGATTGTCACTTGAACCATCCCCATTAAGTTCTTGGAAAGTCTGACGTAAACGAATAGCGTCTGACGATGTAGTGAATGAACCACTTGAACAAGAGGTTCTCACATACTGCATACCTGAGGCTGCATTAGTACTGCCGTCATCATCTTTGTAATTAACATCTGTCGTAAAATCGACCCAATCTGTATCAAGATCCGCTTTTTGCTGTGTAGCTGAAGCAGAACCTGGCCAAGAATTCAGGCCATTGATTGCAGGGCTAGAACCTAAACCGGTTAAAGGTTGATCAACATCGCCAGGTCTATGCTGGACTGCAGTAAACGTCCTTCCAACACGATAGGTTGGTGATGCATCGTTTGGTACAGTTGAATATGCCACATCAACCGTTTTACCACTCCAGCCTTTTCTCGCCATATCGTTAATTTCAAAATTTTGAATACCAGGCTCAGTTAAGTTGTAATCAGCCTGATACAGTGTCACTTTCATTGCATAAATACACTGATACCCAGCACCATCAGCTTTTCTCCATACGTATTCACGCAAGGTACCAATATCCACATTGGTATTATTGGTGTAACTATTATTCATAGTGATTGTTTTTGTGCGGTTGACTACTGGAATTCGACTCAGGCCGGTATAGCTTGTATCTGGAACAGTTGGATCCGTTGCAGGTATGACGGCACAGGTATCTGAAGTTGAAGATGGTTGAACTGGTCTATCTACCCCAGACCCAGAACCAAAGTCACCTGTAGGGTTACACAAAATATATGGGCTTGTCCCACCACTCACACTTACCCCTGTAGCAGGTAAATTTTCCCAATCAGCCATTGCTTGCCCTGAAGCTAAACAACTTAATGTACTTAACACTACGAGTTTTAATTTGAAGTTTTTCATCATTTTTCTCCGTCCGTGTACAATAGACGAGCATTTGTGGCTGCCCGAATCACCTATTCACTTCAATCCTTGGTGAGTGCCTTAAACTTCCGTAGATTGAAAATGAATTCCTTGTGAGGCGGTCACACTTGCCTCAACTTATTTCCATATTTGTTAATCAAATAACCACCTCACACTGACCCACGCCGCTCTCGGTGCACCAGGCGCCACAAAATTTGTACTATTCCATTCAAGTGAGTTGTGGTTATAGCCCGCAGGACCATCATCAGCACCATAGGTCCCTGGTGTAAACGGATTACGCCCAAGAGTGCCAGCTGAAAAGTATTCTTTATCAAAGATATTGTTTACGAGTAAATTGACACTGAAGTTTTTGGTGAGCTGATAGTTACTTTGGAAGTTAAACACCATATAACCCGGCACCTTGCCTGGATTATTCGTCGCTTTTCTAGCAACAATTGTTTGTTTGCCAGAAATTTCAGCAGTCTCGTATATCACCTGCCCTGCTCGATGTTTATTATTTTCATTACCACGTACATAACTTGATGAATGAGCTACAGCCGTGAGTCCAACTGTCCATTTTGGGGTAACTTGGTAGTTGACTGTTGCATTAAGGTTATGAAGTGATACGCCTGGCATGCGAGCACCAGCTTCAACATCAATTAAACGGCTATAGTTATAATTACCTGAGAAGTCCTCATAAGAACTACTATTGTCGTTCCCTGCAATAGTAAAGTTATCTTCGAAGGTAGCGTCCGTTAGAGAGTAATTGACACTAAAGCCCCACTTACCCTTTTGACCTGATAAGCCAGCTTCAAGACCTTGGCGACGTGTTGAACCAATATTGTCGAAGAAGTTACGATTATCTGGATAAGAAACCAGATACAGGTCATCCTTAATATTGGTTTGGTAAGCAGACAGGTTCCACTGCAGGTAATCGTCGATCACCCCCCTAATGCCCACTTCAACCGTTTGTGCTTTTATTTGAGGTAAGTATGGGTCGCCTGAAAGCGTGGAGGGTAATGAACACGTTCTATTTTCTATCAGACTTTTATAAGTTCCTTTTGAGCCAACGGGTGTTTTATCCAATGCACACCCTAGCTCAATAACGGAAGGAACACGCACACCTTGTGAGAAATTAGCGTAGAGATTTAAATCATCTCTTGCCTGCCAAGCGACACCAAATGAAGGATTTAACGAATAATAGCTAAATGATTCTTTTTCTTCTTCATTTAATAGACTACTTGTATCAGGGATTTCATACCCTGTTGGGCAGTTCTCACCGGTAGGGCACACATCAAAATAATCAGGAAAGGCTTCTAATTGAGCGAGGCTTGGGACAAACGCGATACCATACTCCCTAGACTTCATTCTGTTTTCACCTTGAGTATCGTTATAACGAGCAGAAACATTAAAGTGCCAAGTATCAACAGGACTCCACGTTTCACTAAAATAAAGGCTTTTGGTTAGCTGCTCACCTTCAAAATTGTTATTGCTAATCGGCACATCCGCCGCCACATACTGATCACGTATTTCATCGGGGGCATAATAGAATTCTCTATTTGCTGTTAGCAGCCCTAACTGCTGTGTACTGGTATATTCAGCCGTCGGCCTATCAACAGAGGCACCGATCATGAATTTATGTTTTTCAGTATTCCAATTAAACTGAATTGAAGCCCCGTCTGTAATTTGGTCGATGGTATTATCAGTTAATACAGCCGTAGGTGTTCCATCCACTACACCTGGATTCGTCTGGCTATAAGCCCCACCATCAACGGTCTGAGAGCCACCTTCAGGTCCCAATACTTCCAAAGTATCACCTCGAGAATCACCTTCGCACTTATCGGCATTGGTTGGAGGTTTAGGTACAATCAGATGCTTAACGCCATCGGTCGTATAATAATAAAAAGCCCCTTCCACTCCTGCTAAATAACTGAAAAGATCGTCAGTATTTTTTAAATTTGATAATTCCGTTTTAGGTTGATACTGATATGAAGGTTGATTATTGGAATATGGTGTTGGTTCTCCTGCAGAAAGCGGAATTGTTTCACCGCCATTAGCGGCTTTAAAAATTTCAGCTGCTTGGAAATTTTTCGTGACCTCAATTGAGCGCTGCGCTAATGCCACCACTTCATCTGGAAGCTCTGCATTGAACTGTTTAGAGTCTAGTGTTGCAAACGCAGCGTCGATATCAGCACTTAAAACGAAATTAATGTAGTCGGTTGACTGGAAAGGATCTCCATTTGGTAAATCGATGACATAATAATCGGGGATGTTGTAACGATTATTCTCACTTGTCTCAAAAAGACATGTATACTCCTCGCCCGCATTTAAGTTTCGTCTAACATATTGATTATCAAAATCGGTATAAACATCCGCCCCTTGTGAATCTCGACGGCTTGAACGACGGTAAACCTGACCCGTAATACTAAACGTATCGTTAACCTGATAAGCACCAGCTAATTGAAACTGCTGTAATCTATTTTCCGTAGTATCTGGTGCTGTAAAGACCCCTTCCCGGTCTTGTCGATATTCTTCACTTGGAATGAGACCATTACCGACCAAGTTGGTATCAACGATTAAGGTGCTGAAATGTAAATCAAGTTTGTCACCACGGTAGCTGGCCTTACCGAAAAGCTGATTGACTTCACTCGGTGAATTATCACGCCAGCCATTTTCATCGAATAAACTGGCGGCACCGAAAAAGGCGATGGTGCCGTTGTTCCAGCCATTTTCCATTTGTAATTGTTTACGACCAAATGAGCCAGCAAGCACCTCAGCATCTGCAGCGGTATTGTTAAAGCCATCTTTGGTTTTTAAGGCAAATGAACCGCCTAAGGTATTCAAACCAAAGATAGGATTGGACCCCGGAAATAAGTCCACACCGGCTATGGCATTCATGGGGATCATGTCCCAGTTGACCACATCACCAAACGGTTCATTCACCCGAATACCATCAATAAACACACTCAGCCCTTGTGGCGTACCAATTTGTGGCCCTGCCGTAAAGCCACGGTATTGGATATCCATCTGAAACGGATTACCTTGGTAATCATTAACCGTGACGCCCTGTAGTTTTGTATTAAACAAATCCGTCATGCTTAATGAATGTGCATCTTTGATCTCTTTGGCTGAAATACTTTGCACGTTGGCGGGGATTTCTTCTTTGGTGAGTCCAAGACCAGGCAGTGGCCCTACTTCATAAAAGCGTTGTGCTCTGACTTTAACCGTATCCAGAATTAAGCGGTCATCACCGAGAGCAGGTAACTCAGCTTGGCCTGGCACCAGAAAATAACCACCATCAGTGTCATCAATGGCTTCGAGGCCACTGTCGTTTAATAATTGCTGGAAGCCTTCTTCGACCGAATATTCACCGTGAAGGCCTTGGGTTTCTTTTCCTTCTGCCAGTGCTGGGTCAAAGGTTAATCTCACGCCATTTTCAGCTGCGTAATTTGAGATGGCTTTGCCCAAAGGGCCAGCAGGAATGTCAAAACGTTTGACCTGTTCAGCAGTGTTATCTTCAGCCAGGGCAAGATGATTAATTGACATGGCACCGACCATGCTCATCGTGGCGATGGATAAACAACGACAGAGTTTTTTCTTAAGGCACACTGGGCCCTTTGCTTGCAGTTCCAATATTTCTCTCCGACTAATAATTATTATTTTTTTGTTGTTCTTATTAGGTATGCCAATCGAGAATTGGAAAGTGACAATTATTTTTTAAAATTTTTTTAAATTGGTTTGCAAAACATTAATTTACCAGTCTGAATACGGGGTGCCTTTTGATGTCATAAGTCGATAACCACTTCGGATATCAGAAATAACTTCGTCAGTTTCTACCGGCCTTATTAACTCCCAGGTTTTATGACTATGGGTGATGGGATCGACAGGAATGTGTCGTAAATAGCCAGTATCAACAAGCTGCTTTAGTGAGTGAGGATAGGTATTCACGCAGTATGGTATTGGTTGATAGGCCTTCGCATCACGATGAGTTCATGACGGAGCACATTCTCTTGTGCCGTGAGTTTGCTATCCGTGGTTTCGTAATTATTGATGAAGGCTATAAAAATGATGCTAAGCACGACGAAGATAACGAGGAGTTGATATATCGAACTCCCGACTTGCCTATGCCTCTGCTTGTTTTTGATGCCATTCACTACTTTCAATGTCCTTATCTTTTTTTATCAGTCACATTCATTAGCTATGTTAATAGGCATCCTTAACCATATTAGCCAATGACATTGGGCTACTTAGCCATCTTCCCTTAGATGACTTGAGTAAATAGCTGGACTAGTCCAGGTCATAATGGACTAGTCGCTAAAATGAGATAGATGGGTATTTGTGGCTGCCCGCAGCAACCATTCACTACAATTTTTAGTTCGTACCTTAATATTTCAAGGTCATGAGTGAATTCCCTGTAAGGCGGCCATATGTGTTTGTTTTTTTAATTCTGAAATCCTCCTAAAATACCCAGTTCATGCTTAGCCAAGCACCACGAGGAGCCCCGGGTGCAACAAAGTTAGTACTTAGCCAATCATTTGAATTATGGTTATAGCCATCAGGTCCAATAGCGCCGTTTATACTTGGAGAAAAAGGGTTTCGTCCTAAACGACCAGCTGTGAAATATTCTTTATCAAAAATATTATTCACTAATAAATTAACCGTAAAGTTTGGCGTAACCTTATAACTAGATTGAAAGTTGAATGTGGCATAACCCGGTAATTTACCTGGGTTATACGGCGTCTGCCGCGCAACCATTCTTGTTGTGCCGTCAGGAAAAGTTACTTGTCGAAGTTGAGATTTCCCGACTTCATGCTCATTATTTTCATTACCACGTACATATATTTCTGAATGAGCAATACCAGTTAGACTGACTTGCCATTTTGGCGTCACTTGATAGCTGACTGTGGCGTTTAAGTTATGCAGTGGAACACCAGGCATTTTGTCGCCTTTTTCTACCTCAATTGTATTGGGCCCATATCCATCTAAATATGTAGCACTGCTGTTATCTTCGCTGTACATATAGAAATTATTTTCAAATGTTGCTTCGGTCATAGAGTAATTGATACTAAATCCCCATTTATCTTTTTGACCTGATAAACCTGCTTCAAGACCTCTTCTACGAGTATCTCCAATAGAGTCAAAGAATCCAGAGCTTCCACCACCTCCAGGAACGGCGACAAAATAAATGTCATCTTTAAGATCTGTTTGATAAAAGCCTAAATTCCACTGCAGATTTTCACCCAACATCCCTCGTAGACCAATGTCATACGAAGTTGATTTTATCTGTGGTAAATATGGGTCACCCGACAAGGTTGTAGGTAAATAACATTGTCTATTTTCTTGAGTACTTTTGGGTCTATAGTTATCAGGATCATTTCGATCTCCCATAGAACCACCTACATAAACAGGTGTATCATCGAAAGCACAACCAAGCTCTATAACACTAGGAACACGAGTACCCTGTGACCAATTTGCATAAACGTTCAAGTCATTTCTAGCTTGCCATGTGGCCCCAATAGATGGATTAAAAGAATAAAAACTAAACTCTTCCGTCTCAGCAGGATCTGTAGTAACTCTATCTACATCAAGCGTTGTATAATTTCTTGGTGTTGAACAGTCCTCATCAGAAGTACACACATCAAATTCATCAGGTGCAACACGAACATCGCCAGCTTCGAAAGCCCCAAATCCCCAGCGTGTAGCGATTTTATTTTTAGTTTTAGTCTGGTTATAGCGTCCAGAAAAATTGAAATTCCATGCATCTACAGGATTCCATGTTTCACTAAAATAGACACTCATTGTTGTATTTGTGCCAGAAAAATTATTATTAGATATTGGATAATAAGCAGCGCCAAATTGTGGATTAGCTTGTTCTGGATCTAGATATACATTTCTGTCGGCATCCATAAAACCTAACTGCTGAGTGTTGGTATATGTTGCACTCGCATCATCAATAGATGCACCAATCATGAATTTATGACGCTCTAGATTCCAATTGAATTGGATAGAGGCACCATCAACTATTTGATCTATTTGATTATCAGTTTCAATCGCCGTTGGTGTTCCTTCTACCCAGCCTGGCTCACCCAAATCAGCACCATCAATCAGGTAGGGAAACCCAGTTTCAGGATTAATTATGTTGTAAGATCCTGGATAATCAGTTGCTGTGTTTGTGTCAGATCTACAAGTTGTATTGTTTACGGGTGCCTCAAAAAATACGAAGTTTTGTATAATGTCACCGTTATCAGCATAGGTTGTAAAGTAGGTATCAAAATCTTCTAATATCGGCGTAGAGGGGTTACCTGAAAGAGCACCTAAGTAGACAGAAGAACCATCAGGTGCAAATATTGCGTATCCATATGTTTCAGCTGCCTCAGGAAAGCCGTTACCAGAAAAATCAACTGCAGGAATTTGTGGAGGGGTATTCACCCTTTGCCTATCAAAGAAAAATTGTCTCGCAGAATTCTGACTCTGATAAAAATTATTCTTAAACCCAGTCACAAAAGTGTCTTCCAGTTTAATGTTCTTTTGATCGGCATAATCTGCTGGATTAATCGTTCCACCTAATAACTCATTGAAGAAATCAGTAAAGAAAATCTCTTCACCTTGTGTCCGATTTACAGGAATTACATAATAGTCAGGAATTCCATACTGATTTGTACTTCTCAATAAACACGTGTAATCATCATCCTCTGCTGGATAAGATTTAGCTCCTCTATTGTTCTCATAGTCTGTATATACGTCTGCTCCCTTTTGTTTTCTTTTACTATCTCGCCGATACACCTGTGCTGTAATGGAAAAGTCTTCTTTAACTTGAAAAGCACCTGATAACTGAAACTGCTTGAGTCTATTCTTAGTTGTATCTTCAGAGGTGAATGATGCATCTCGGTCTTGGTCATACATTTCACTTGGTAAAACACCATTACCTACCATGTCATTACTGACTAACAATGTGTTGAAATTTAGGTCTAACTTATCACCACGATAACTTGCCTTAAGGAAAGCCTGGTTTACTTCTGTCGGAGAGTTTTCCCTCCATCCATCTTCCATAAAAAAACTACCTGCTCCGAAAAAAGCAATGGTGCCATTATTCCAGCCGTTTTCAATTTGTAACTGCTTTCTACCGTATGAACCTGCAAGCACATCAGCATCTAACCCGGTATGTGTAAACCCGTCTTTGGTTTTGACCGTAAACGCCCCTCCCAGAGTATTTAAACCAAATATTGGGTTTGAACCAGGAAAAACATCAACACTGGCTATGGCATTCATTGGAATCATGTCCCAGTTAACCACATCACCAAAGGGTTCGTTAACCCGAATGCCATCAAAGAAGACACTCAACCCTTGCGGAGTCCCGATCTGCGGACCAGCCGTAAAACCACGATATTGAACATCCATTTGAAATGGGTTGCCCTGATAATCATTCACCGTAACGCCCTGCAATTTTTTATTAAAAAGGTCGCTCATACTTACTGAGTGTGCTTCTTTGATCTCTTTGGCAGAGATACTTTGCACATTGCCGGGGATTTCGTCTTTGGTGAGTCCAAGGCCAGGCAGTGGTCCGACTTCATAAAAACGTTGTGCTCTGACTTTAACGGTATCCAGAATTAAGCGGTCATCACCGAGTGCAGGTAATTCTTCTTGACCCGGTGCCAGAAGATAGCCGCCATCCGTATCAGGTATAACAATCAGGCCCGAGCCTTTTAATAATTGTTCAAAGCCTTCTTCTAGACTGTAGCTACCTTGTAACCCTTGTGTGGTTTTGCCATCGGTGAGGCTTGGGTCAAACGAGAATGTAAAGCCGTTGATACCGGTATAATACGATAACGCTTTGGAGAGTGGGCCAGCAGGAATATTATAATGACGGTTAGCTTTTTCTGTTTCATTGCCTTTTTCATTGTCAGCCAGTTGCATTGTTTCGGCAGAAAGCGTCGGCAGATAGAAAAAAGCCAATATCGCAATGATGATGGTGAATTTAATAAAGCTGTTGTCTCTGGAGATTTTACGTTTCAACATGGTTAACCTTGGGTAATTAAGTGATTCTCAATTACTAGGTCAGTTAAGGATTAAAAAGGGGACACGATTTTTTAAATTAACGTTGTTTTTTTCTGATTTTTGCCCAGAAACGAGTTCGCCATTCAATTTCTATTGGTCTTGTTTTTTCTAATACGTGCAGGATGTGGTCAGGGTCATTAATTTGAAATGAGCCTGAGACATAAATGTCATGACATGATTCATCACAGGTGATTACACCTGTTCGATAACGTTTTAAATAATTAATAAACTCGCTGAGTGGCATATTGTCGGCGTAGATAACCCCGTTTATCCACGCATTGGCATTATCATCTAATGGGGATGGAGCCTCTATACCTGTCGAATCAAACCGCGTTTGTTGACCTTTTTCAATGATCTGATTTTGCTCTGGGTCATCTTTGGGTATGACATCAACTGCGCTCTCGATAACACCTAAATAGCTATAGTCAGCGTGCTGACGAACTACAAACTCAGTGCCCAAAGCATGGAGTCGACCCTGTGCAGTTTGTACCAAGAAAGGCCTTTGAGCTGAATCTTTAGCCGTCTTAATATAGATTTCGCCTCGGTATAATTTCACCAAACGCTGAGTATCATTAAATGCTAAATCGACAGCACTATCGGTGTTAAGCATGAGTTGGCTGCCGTCGGCTAATTGAATTGTTCTTTGCTCACCGGTCGCGGTTTTAATGTCAGCTAAGACGGCTTGCCATGGGGCATATTTATAAGTTATGCCACCAATTGGAACAAGCGTGAGCAACAGACCAAGATGTTTGGCAAATTCACGCCTATCCATTGTTGCTGGTCGGCCTAATACCTGTTTGCCTATATCTGGTGGTATTTTCTGTAAAGTCATGCCGAGATTTTCAGCACGCTGCCATGCAAGTTCGTGCAGATGATTTTCATTTCGCCACGCGAGTAATGTTTGTTGTTCTTGTGTTGTTAAATCGTCGTCTTGGACTTTGACTAGCCACATGACGACTTCTTTAATGACATTTTCTGGAATATCGGCTGGATTTAAAGACATCGTTAAGCAGCGAAAGTGAGGCAGTGGGTAAAGGCAAGTGCCATGTAGCGTTTAACGGTACGCTCGGTAACGTTTAACTTGGCAGCAATCTCTTTATATCGCATGCCGTCAAGTTGTGACAGTAGAAAGGTCTCTCTGACATGATCTGGCAATGTAGTGAGCATTTCGTCAATTTCTTGCAAGGTTTCTAATAAAAGTAATCTTTCTTCGCTACTTGGCGTAATAGCCTCAGGCAGTTGGCTGATGGCTTCTATATAGGCCTGTTCTAATGACTTTCGACGGTAAAAATTAACCATCAAATCATGGGCAATCTTAGTTAAATAAGCACGCGGTTCGATAATATCTTCCGGCATGTCTTTCTGTAATACTTTGACGAACGTATCTTGCGTCAAATCAGCGGCATCATGATGCGAGGCCAATTTTTTACATAGCCAGCTATAGATCCAACTATGGTGATTTTCATAGGTTTGACTAAACGATTGAATAGTTGAGGTAGCCATAATTAACTTGCATCACTCCATATCAAAGCAACACTTAAGATGTGTGCGGTTGTGAGTGTATTCACTTGTTTATTAACACTATTTTTATTTGTTGTATTCAAGTCTCTCTCCAACTTATTTTGATGTGTCAGGCCGGTTTAATCATCACAAAATAGCGGGTATAGCGTTCTATTCGTATTGATAAGACTTCACTGGTGCTGGTTAAGGCGGCATTTATATCATTGACTGGGAACGCGCCTGAGATAGTTAAATCAGCAACAGCAGGATCACAACGTATGATGCCTGAGTGGTAACGTGATAGATGATCAACAAAGTCAGCCAATGACATTTTATCGGCGATAATAAACCCATTTATCCATGCCATCGATGCCCTATCTATGAGCTTCTTCTGCTGAGAAAAAGCCGTATTGAATGTGACCAATTCACCCGCATTGACCACAACGTTATTGTCTAAATCATCACAAGGTCTGACTTCTACCGCATCCTGATACACACTGACAGAGCTGTGTTTAGACTTAAGTCGAGTGCTAAATTTAGTGCCTAATGCTGTTACCGTACCGTGATCAGTCACTACACTAAAAGGACGATAATTCCGGTCTTGCTCCTGTGCCGTTTCAATGTAGATTTCACCCTGCAGTAACCTGATTGTTCTAGCTCGGTCATTAAAATCAATAGCTACCTTGGTATCAGTATTTAAAACAAGTAGACTGCCATCTTCTAAGGTGAGGCGTTTAATTTCACCTACTGCCGTTGAATAATCTGACATTAATAGATACCAAGGCTTTTGTTTATAGCCATACCACCCTGCCGATCCAGCAGCCAGCATAAGACTGAGGGTTTTAATGACTTGGCGACGTTCCTGTGATTTGATGTCTTTGGTATCAATCGGACGATTTAATACGGTGATACTGGTTTTTGAATCCAGCCCCATAAAACAGTTGGTAATAGCTTCAACTTGTTCCCATGCGTGTCTGTTTTCTGGAGAGGCATTTAGCCATCTTTGCCATTGTTTCTGGTCTGCATCTGTGGCTTCACCAGAAGTCAGCTCAACAAACCAGTTGGTCGCCTCATAGATAGCATCTTTATTAGAACGGGCCATGAAAAAATTTTTTAACTATTCATGTTTAAACAATGCAGCAATGCCTTGGCAATGTACTGTCTAACCGAGCTGACTGAAACCGATAATCTCGATGCAATTTCTGCGTGTGAAAGACCTTCGAGCTGACACCATAAAAAGGCACTACGAACCTGAGTAGGTAAGCCATCGAGCATTTCATCTATCTTAGCTAAAGTCTCCACCATAATATTGAGTGACTCAGGTGAAGGGACTTCGACTTCTGGCATATTTTCTAAAGCGTCAAGGTAGGCCCTTTCAATATCCCGGCGACGAACATGATTGACCATCAGGCCGTGGGCCACCGTGGTGAGATAGGCACGAGGCTCTTTGATACTGGTCAGATCGTCTTTTTGCAAAATTTTGGAAAAGGTATCTTGCATCAAGTCAGCTGCATCAAAGCTGCAACCGAGTTTTTTTCTCAGCCAGCCTAATAACCAGCTATTGTGTGCACGGTAAAGTTCAGTGACGATGGAGTCACGCGTTGCATTAAGATTACCCAGAATACTGACGTCTGATTCGTAGTGTAGGGCTATGTCACTCAATTGCCTGCTCCCCTTTTACATTAAGCTGCCGGATTGTGCCTGCCTTATGTTTTGTCGAGGTTTGCAGTAACATGGCTAACCACAAGTTCTGGGTAAACTCTGCGTGCATGTTCACAAAATTTCACATAAGGTAACGTAAATTTACTACGCATTACCTTGAGTAAATATAGGAAAAAATCCTAAATTTACAAAGATTAATCCATTTATAAAAAATGACAGCTTGCTTAGCCGCATCGGGAGGTTTTTACCCTGACTTTTTAAATATTAACTATTTTTCATTTTTTTAATATGAATACAAAACTTAAGTATGGAGGTGCTGAATGATGCTTTTCAATTTGCGGATAAATACAGCGATGATGAAGCAAACGACTTCTTGTACAATAGCCTCCTTTCATTCTTCAGACATTCAAGCAATCTAGCGAGCCTACTATGAAAATTCAAAGCCACTTTGTCGATCTTGATACACCTACTGGCGTTATGCGTACTTATATTCACCGTCCGGTCGGTGAAGGTAGCTACCCGGTGATTTTGTTCTACTCTGAAATTTTCCAACAGACTGGCCCGATTGAACGTGCAGCAAGACTGATGGCAAGCCATGGTTATGCTGTATTAGTGCCCGAAGTTTTCCATGAGCTGAACCCTATCGGCACCGTATTAGGCTATGACGACGCTGGTCGTGATAAAGGTAATGCGGATAAAGAAGCGAAAGATGTTCAGGGTTATGACTCTGATAATGTTGCCATGATTGAGTTTGTAAAAACCCAACCTTGGTGCAATGGGCATATTGGTGCCATGGGTTATTGCATTGGTGGTCACCTGGCTTTCCGTGCAGCTTTACAACCTGAAGTTAAAGGCACAGCGTGTTTCTACGCGACGGATTTACATATCCAAAAAATTCCAAACAAACCCGGCCAACACAGTATGGAGCGCCTTGATGACATTAAAGGCGAGTTATTAATGATTTGGGGTAAACAGGATAATCATGTACCTGCTGATGGTTTGTTAAAAATCTATCAGGAATTAAAAGCAACCGATATTACCTTCACCTGGCATGAATTTAATGCTGAACATGCCTTTATGCGTGATGAGGGTGATGGTGGTCGTTATGATGCACAAACCGCACAAATCGGCTATCAACTGGCGTTAAATCTGTTCAGCAGAACTCTTCGCTAATCAGCTTTGCTATTTAGCCTGAAAGGGAGTCAATGACATCATTGACTCCCTTTTTTATTGTCCGAATATTGAGAAAATCATCTGGCTGAAATACTGGCAATGCCCCACTCTTGTTATGCTAAGCTCAATTTTTTTAATTGCATGGGAACGCCTTTGTCATGTCCAACCCTTCAGGTTTAGCCTTTGCCCATTTACTCAACGGTGAGGGTGGAAGTACCCGTCTCAATGTGACTGATCTGCCGCAATGGCAGGCTGAAGATGGCCTTCTCTGGCTGCATTTTGACTACACGCATCCTGATGCTGAACGTTGGCTACTTGAACAGTCCGGATTGGATGGTGTGATCGCTAATGCCCTATTAGAAGAAGAAACACGACCACGTACTACCTCCATTAATGATGGTTTGTTGATGTCGTTACGAGGGATTAATCATTATCAGGATGCCCGCTCGGACGATATGATTTCGATTCGGGTGTGGATTGCTCCCCGTATTATCGTCACCACTCGTCGTGAAATGTCCTCTTCGGCTGCCGAACTGGATAAATTACTGAGCAGAGGCATTGGCCCTAAGAACAGTGCAGAGTTTCTCATCAAGTTAGTGGATCTGACCGTTGATGGTATGTCAGAAACCATTGCCGGTTTCGAAGATACGATTGCCGATTATGAAGATGCTGTCTTAGTGGATGATACGGAAAACTTGCACAACGATATTGCCAATTTACGTCGTCAGGTAATTAAAATGCACCGGTATTTAGCCCCGGAAAGAGATGCCCTGGCTCGTCTGACACTGGAAAAGATATCCTGGTTATCAGATTATGATCGTCTTCAAATCCATGAAATCAGTGACACCCTGATTCGTTATATTGAAAACCTGGATGCGGTGCGTGAACGTGCCGTACTAGTTCAGGAAGAGCTGCACAGTAAAACGTCTGAACAACTTAATTCCCGTATGTATGTTTTATCGGTGATTGCAGCCGTGTTTCTTCCCTTAGGCTTTGTGACGGGATTATTAGGTATTAATGTGGGTGGTATCCCTGGTGCCAATGACAGTCATGCTTTTACTGATGTGATCGTGATTCTCTGTGTGGTGGCCGTATTGTTATTATTTTTGTTTCGTTGGAAAAAATGGTTTTAGGTGTGCTTTAAACGGTGAATCAATCACTTATCTGCATTGCTGTTGAAGCCACCAAATAAATATAACAATTTCTTTATTTTTTTCGAGCAAATCTGAAAAAGATGTTGTAGAATGCCACGCTTTCTTGGGGTGCTTAGCTCAGCTGGGAGAGCATCGCCCTTACAAGGCGAGGGTCGGGGGTTCGAACCCCTCAGCACCCACCAAGAAAAATTCCTCTTTGCAGAATCAGTACTTGTTTCCCAATAAAATATTGTGCATTGTTAGCGCTTGGCGACTCAATCCAAGGTGCTGAAATGGACTTCACTCCGCTCTACACGTCATTACTGTCTTTCTGGTATTTCATTCCTTTATTTTTCTGTCTGGCTATCCTGCGTTCAGCCTGGTTCAAAGGTCTCATGGGTGAGTTCCTGGTCAATGTCATCGCCCGATGGCAACTCGATAAACAGCATTATCATTTAATCAAAAACGTGACCCTGCCCACCGAAGATGGCACCACTCAGATTGATCACATTATCGTCTCGGTTTATGGCGTTTTTGTGTTGGAAACAAAAAATACTCACGGCTGGATATTCGGTAATGCCTCTCAAAAAAACTGGACTCAGCAAATCTATAAGCAAAAATATACTTTTCAGAATCCACTGCATCAAAATCACAAACACATCAAAACACTTCAGACTTTACTCGACTTAACAGACCAACAAGTCTTTTCTGTGATCGTTTTCATTGGTGGCAGTGAGTTTAAAACGCCCATGCCAGACAATGTCACTTATGGTCTGGGTTATGTCCGCTATATCAAGTCTAAAACCAATCCAGTTATCAACTTGGCAGAGAAAGAAAACCTCATATCACAGATTGAGTCTGGTCGGCTTTCACCTAGCCTGAAAACAAACAGAGAACACGTGGCCCATGTTAAGAAATTAGTTGAACGTAAGCTGACAGATGCTCCGATATGTTCACGCTGTGGTCATAAGATGGTGAAACGTCAAAGCAAAAAAGGTGACCGTGCTGGCCAGTTTTTCTGGGGCTGTAGTCAATATCCGAAATGTCGTAATATCAACACTGTGTAACCCTATACCCTTCTATCAAGGACACGAAAATGAAATGGCGCGGTAACCGAAGAAGTAGCAATATTGATGACCGTCGAAGTCAACGTGTTTCAGGGGTTCGTGGAGGCTCTGGTGGCATTATTCGATTATTACCCGCCGTGTTTAGATTACTCGGCTTCAAAGGCACCGCATTATTACTGGTTGGCATTGTTGTATTAGCAGCATTGACAGGTAATTTACCTGTACTGTTATCCCTTCTCGGTATGCCCTCTTCGGCACCTACTGTCTCCTCATCCGAACCTCTACAGGAAACAGTTGAAGAAAA
This sequence comes from Methylophaga thalassica MP, assembly GCF_000214595.1. Lineage (GTDB taxonomy): Bacteria > Pseudomonadota > Gammaproteobacteria > Nitrosococcales > Methylophagaceae > Methylophaga > Methylophaga thalassica. The sequence goes on from NZ_AFIG01000001.1 coordinate 1,423,510, forward strand.
AGAACGTGTCGAGTTTGTTTCTGTGGTTCTTGCGGATACCGAAGATACCTGGTCAGCGATATTTAAAGAAAATGGTCAACATTACACCCCTCCCAAACTGGTTTTGTTTCGTGGTGTGGTGAACTCGGCTTGTGGTTCTGCACAATCAGCGATGGGCCCGTTTTATTGTCCAGCTGATCAACAGGTTTACATTGACTTGAGTTTTTATGACCAACTAAAGAATCAGTTCAAAGCCCCTGGCGATTTCGCCCAGGCGTATGTCATTGCCCATGAGGTAGGACATCACATCCAGACCTTATTAGGCATTTCACAACAAGTAAACGCCGCTCGTAGCAAAATGAGTCAGGTGGAATGGAATAAACTCTCTGTCAAACAAGAGTTACAGGCCGATTGCTTTGCCGGTATCTGGGCACATTATGCTAATGAATCAAGACAATTGCTGGAAGCCGGTGATCTGGAGGAAGGCCTAACAGCAGCGAGTGCTATCGGGGATGATACTTTACAAAAACAAGCGACTGGAGTTGTTAGACCCGATGCCTTTACCCATGGTAGCTCGGCACAACGGGTTAAATGGTTTAAAACCGGTTATGACACGGGTAATGTTGAAGCATGTGATACATTTATCAACAGATAAAAACAAGATTAGATCATCACGCTTAGGTTATGATTTATATAAATTTATGAAGCGATTCACTGCCTTTTATTAGTGTATATGTTTCAATTGGAAAAATTTTATAAATGTCTTTAGGGAGAAGCATATTGAAACAACGAATGCTGTTATGGATAGTAGCTACACGTAATAGTTTTGTTTCATTACTGCCGTTGACATTTCTACGGGTGACATTGGATTTACTTATTTATCTGCCATGGCCTGCCTACCAACAATTGATGAGCTCGCTGTTTGGTGCTTCATGGAAAACCCCACTACTCAGTATCAGTGAGCTGACCTTTAGCTTTTTTGCCTTGGCTTTGACAGCCATTATTTCAGTGCAATTGGTCTACAGACTCAATAGTAACAATAACAATGAAAGTGATATGCCGACACCATTAATGGTCGCTATCAGTGCGGCTATTAATTACATTATCGTGACTAGCTTGCTTGGATATTCTGCTATCGAGTTCAGCATAGAATCGATGGTACTGGCTGTCATTTTAGGGATTGCAACGGCTGAAATGATCTGTTGGTTAACCCATAAACGGCTGCTGGATTTATTACACTTATCTGTTGAATCTGACACCGCATTTTATAATGCGATGCGCCTGACCCCGACCATTGTTATTGTCGGGGTTTTCTTTTTTGTAGTGGCAGCATTTATAAACTTATTACCTGACTTTCCTGATGTGTACGATGGCCTCACGCATTGGGCTCAAGCTGAGGGTTATGGCGCATGGATATTAAGCACGCTAACGGTATTGGTTAACCAGGGTTTATGGTTTATTGGCGTTCATGGTGGTATCGCTATTCAGTCTTACCATGACGGGGCGTTTTTTATTCATGATGTTGCTGCTATCAGTGCTGATTGGGTGACACGGCCTGTTTATGACAGTTTTGTTTTGATAGGTGGCTCTGGCGCCACGCTAGGTTTAGTGATTGCTATTTTGATCACGACACGCCGTGGCATGCAAAATAAAGTCGCCAAAATTTCGATCATCCCTAGTTTGTTTAATATCAATGATATTCTCATTTACGGTTTACCCATTGTTCTCAACCCACGCTATTTAATTCCCTTTTTTATGGTGCCTTTGTCTTTAATGACTATCTCATTACTGGCTTTTCAATCAGGCTTGGTGCATGTAGTGAATCCAGGCAGTGTGACCTGGACGACACCGCCCATTTTGTCTGCGTGGTTACTGACTGAGTCATGGTATGGGGTCGCGCTACAATTGTTGACAATCAGTATCAGTACACTGCTCTATTTACCTTTTGTTCGCAAAGCCGAAATATACAGACATCAGCAAGAGCAATTGGCTTTTGAAGAGGCCACTAACACCATTATTCATAATGGCCAAACCAAACAACAAATTATCAGCAGGCAAGACAAGGTTGGAATGATTGCCAGAGATCTGGTCTATGACTTGCGTCAAGCAATTTACCATGATGAATTAACGGTTGTTTACCAACCCAAACATCATCGTGCAGGTCATATTGTTGGGGTTGAAGCACTGGTTCGCTGGACGCATCCAAGATATGGTTTTGTGTCTCCGGCGATGCTAGTCATGTTGGCTGAAGATAGTGGTGATATTAATAAATTAGGTCGTTGGGTATTCGAACACTGCTGTATCGCTAAGGCGAAATGGAATGCTTTAGGCCACCAGAATCTGACAATGGCCATCAATATCTCTCCACTGCAACTGAGTGATAATGCTTTACCGACTTTTTTATCGGGCTGTGTGACTAAATACGGACTTCATCCTGAAGAAATTGAGCTGGAAATTACCGAGTCATCAGAAATTTCTGATTCACAGCAAGTTGAGAAAATATTACAAGAAATCAGTGATATAGGTATTCACCTGGCTATGGATGATTTTGGCATGGGGTATTCCTCACTGTTACATATGCGTCGCTTTAAAGTAAATGCGATTAAGATTGATGGATCGATTACACGTGATGTTCTAACCAATTCAACTAACGCCGATATCATTCGCACCATCAGTGCTTTAGGTAAAGCTCAAAAAGTCTCTGTGGTCGCAGAATACGTGGAAACAAAAGAACAACGTGAAGCCTTGCTTGAGATGGGCTGTGATATCTTTCAAGGCTATTATCATAGTCCACCACTCAAACCTGAAGATTGCCCTAGGTATTTTTTATCTCATCGCCATGAAGTTGCTGAATAAATGACAAATGCTGCTGATACGGTGATGACGCTTTATCACTGGAATATTCTGATTCTGCCAAGTGGTGAGGAAATTTTTGTTGGGCTGCGTCAACGTCCTGAAACCGTGCCTCCATTCAAGCCTGCTGATGAAGAAGATGAGCTGCTTCCATTTACTTTACGTAACAGCAGTCCGATTACTGAATTTAATCCGGCACGAGGCATAGGTTATACCGAATCTGGCCGACGTTATGTGGTTATCGGACCGGCCAGCGATCCAACCGGCATGATTCGTTTGAGTGTCGATCAAATGATGCCAGCTGAACAAATCAACTGGAAATATCCATTCACTGACTGACATCCCTGTCAGTCAGAACACTATTAAATCTGCTTTTCTATCGTATAGATCTGCTTTTTATTATCGGTTACTTCTGCTTTCAACAAACCATGCCCTGCTTTCCCGGCTGGCAGCATAAAACGCATGCTGGGATCTTCACTAATCGATATGCCAGTATCAATGGTCATCAACACCTTACCATCCAGCGTAATCTGCATTTTTTCGACATAATGTGCCGGAATATAACCACGGGTTTTTAAGTCCATCTGCAGACCGCTATTGTTAGGATGACTGATGACCACCTGAACTGGTTTCGCTTCATCAGGGTCTCCATCACGATAACGAATCTGCATTTTGCCCAGTCTCGCCATGGCTGCGACCTGATCTTTTGCTGCTGGCGCACTACAACCACCCGAAGCTTTTACAAAACGCTTCACCATGTGCAGGCTGCCATCGTTCATCTCTGCTATGGCTCGGATATAGGTGTATTGATCCACGCGCATACGAGTAGAAATATCCACCGTTTCTAATGCAGGCGACAAATGGAAGTTAGCTGAATATGGCATTGGATTATTATCAATAAATACATGCAGATTTTTGATATAAGAACTGGCGGTTTGCGGTTTCTTTGAATAGAGATGGATTGGCACTATCGCCGCGTCTTCAGCTCTTTTTGGTGCTTCGATCACTAACCAGTCATCGGCATCTTCTAAAATCGTTTTATTTTCAAAATAGATTTCTTTAAGGGTTTGCCATTGCTCCTGAGGCTCATCAGCGGCCATGCACAAAGCTGGCAACAAAAATAAGCTCAATAAAGCAGCAAGCCCGATATTTTTAAATAATGTGTTCATTCGGTTATTCCCATTCCAGTTCAGTAAAAGCGGCTGTGATATTGCGTTTATGATAGTCGTCGAATAACAGCCACTTACCCTTCTCACTCAGGCCGACAGATTCGGTTGCTTCGTTGATGGTTCCCATATCATTAATGATGGCTCTGATTTGCTGACGAATCGTTGAGAAATAATGTTCTTCAACATCAAAAGCGTGTTGCCAGTCCTGATATTGAGCAGGACCGTGCCCGGGAATAACGGCGTTTAATTGCATGGCTTTCAGCTTTTCGATCGTGGCCAGCCAACCATTAATACTGCCATCAAGGGCAGGAATACGTTTGACGAATAATAGATCGCCGGTCCACAAGGTCTTGGTGTTTTTATCCAGCACGGTCAGGTCATTATCTGTATGTGAGGTGGGATAACTGTTTAGTACCAGTTCTCGCCCACCTAAATCGATGGTGAGAGGTTTATCCACACTGACCAGTCGTGTTGGTTCAATAAACTCTGTGCCTTTGTAATATTCCCCCAGAATGTCGCTGAAGCGTGTTTCATAGAATGCTTTTCGGGATTCGATAGCGGCTGGCATTTTGTCATTACCAATAAAAGTGGCTCCGGTGTCTTTAAATGCCGCATTGCCTAGAAAATGATCGGGATGGGCATGGGTATTAATGACATAACAGATTGGCAAATCACTTTTTACACGAATGGCTTCAAATAACGCTTTACCCTCAAGATAACTGCCACCGCTATCCACTACGGCAATACACTTGTCTCCGACAATGAAACCGGTATTCGCGATTTCGCCTTTATTATGTTGATTGGCATCCTCTTGTGCTCCCTGATGGTAAAAAATACCATCTGAGACTTGTTTTAACCGATAGTCATCCGCATAAACGTTCACTGCCAGCATGCTGCTAAGTACGATACTGATGCCGCTTATATAAGCTTTTGTTTTGTTTTTCATTTCTCTCCCCTTCAATTAGGGTGTCTTCGTTATCTCAAGATTTGGGTTTTATTGTATTTTTAACTTCTGAGATGACATTTGCTGGGAAACCACCTTGTTCAGCATGACGCAAGATTAAGTCTTTATTTTCTGCCTTGTAAACACAATAGATTTTGTTATCGGTGACATAACTTTCCACCCACTCTATCTCAGGCCCCATTTCTCGCAAAACAGAACAGGATTTATCGCTTATCTGGTCAAGTTCATTGACTGTTAGCTCACCTGCCCCTGGAATCTCGCGTTCGATAATATACTTATTCATGATTTCACCTCATTAAACATGACCGGTCGTCTTTATTTAGGTTCAAAAAAATTCAACGTTTAGTGTTGAATAAAATAATCATCAAGTAATAGCGTCAAGCAGCGTTTTAATGCTTGCGTCGACTTTTCGATTTTCATCTGTAGTAATGCGCCTTGCCATTGATCAAATAACAGTTTTGCCATTACCTCTGGTGTAATATCCTGACGAAGAATACCGCTCTGCTGTGCTTCGCCCAGGCCCTGTTCGAGTAATTGGCAATAGTCACTCACCGCAGCTAACAATGTTTGTCGGCATAACTCACTGGCACAGCTGATTTCCCCCATCATATCGCCTAATAGGCAGCCACCACTGTAATCTGACTGCTCCAGATCCTCGATAAGTGATTCAAAGTAGGCTTTGATAGCCTCGTGACCATTTAAGTCTGTTTTGTTCAGGAAAGATTGTAGCCGTGCGATAAAGGGGGCGATGTAGTGACGAATGGCTTCTGCTGTGAAGTTTTCTTTACTTTCAAAGTAGCTATAGAACGAGCCTTTGGGCACCTGAACGGTATCTAATATCAATTTGATACCGGTGCCGTGATAACCATTTCGCATCAGTAACTCAATCCCCTGATTGAGGATTTGTTCTTTTTTAATCTGTTTTTGTGTGCTCATAACCGCATAATGCGACCGGTCGTCTTTGCTTGTCAATCATTGATCGTAGCGATTTACTTTTCGCTTCGGCACTCTCTGGCTTGGAGGCGTGCATAGGCTTCCGCTTCATGATGGATATCACTAATCAAACCGCGATGTAATGCAACCGAAATAGCATCCTGATTATGAAAACGAGCACCTTGTTTAAACAATAAATCCAGTAAGTCGCGTGCAGGCATATCTAAGTATTTCGATAATTCCTGGGCTTCTTTGGAGAGCTTGTCCAGTACTTCAGGATGTTGCTGTTGCACATTCAGCGTCGCCAGGTTATCAATGATGGCCAACTCTCTTATCGTTTCATCACTGAGCCCGTTATCCTGAACAAATCGCAGGCTGGTTAACCCTGTTAATTGGTGAAATGTATTTTGAACAAGATTTAAATCGGCATTCCTTCCGGCTAACGCGACTTTTAACCATTTCAGGCGATGCCGGGCGAGAACAATCATGCTTTTTTCTGTTTCTCTACTCATGCTAATTGCTCCGAGTCAAAACACACTTCCTTGTTATCACATAAAAGCTGTCTCTGACAAACCTTGATCGTATTTTTTCAGTCACGAAAAACAGCCGGTTTCTCTCATTTTCTATTAGAATCAATAACTCACTATGATAATAATCATTTAGGGGATAACTCAGATGAAATACGTTTATTGCCTGATAATGCTATGCCTGACCTCATCACTAGCCACAGCGGATGACCTTGAACGAAACACAATCACCAGTTGTGCCTACCAGGCTGGAACAGCCTATGAAATACAAAAAATCAGACAAACTGAGGGCGATGACTGGACCACATTTGAGAATATAATCAAGTCGATTTATAAAGATACGCAAGGACGTGATGATCTTTTAGCGATAGGAAGACGCGTCTATATTTACCCTGTTGAAACCTCTGTCGATAAAGTGCATGAGGAGCTGTTTCAGGCCTGTGTAAAACGTCAGCAAGGCACTGAACCATTAATTTAACTAATGGGGATGTTTGCGTGTAGACCAATACACCATTTTTTCTAATAATTGATCGAGCTTAATAGGCTTTGTCATGTAATCAGTCATACCTGCTCGCAAACATTTTTCATCGTCCCCTTTCATGGCATTAGCCGTTAAAGCAATGATTGGTATATCCTGACAGTGCTTACCCAACTTACCTTCTCGGATTTGTTTACTAGTGGTATAGCCGTCCATCACAGGCATTTGACAGTCCATCAAAATCAACTGTACTGGATTATAAGCGTCAAGTTGAGTGAGTAATTGACTTGCTTGAACACCATTTTCAGCTGAAGTGAATTGCACATTTAACCGAGTCAGGAAAAATTCCAGTACAGATCGGTTAGTAATGTCGTCATCTACAATCAAAACATGGGCACCATCTAGCTCAGATTCAGTGAATGATGCTTGTTGGTGAACTTCTGTTTTTGTTAATGTCGACGCTGTCTCTTTCAGCCGTTTTAGTTTGATAGTGAAACAAAAACAAGAGCCTTTACCCGGCTCACTTTTAACAGTGATATTGCCACCCATTAATTCACACAGTTTTTTAGAGATCACCAAGCCCAGCCCAGTACCGCCAAAGCTTTTTGATGAACTATTGTCAATTTGTTCAAAGGGTTCAAACAGACGATTTATCTGATTGGCATTAATACCAATACCACTATCAATCACCTGGCAGGATAGCGTCATATCATTATCAGATTGCTCAACAAGACTGGCCATGACCTGAATATGACCATGCTGGGTAAATTTATCTGCATTGCTTAATAGATTGCGTAGGATCTGTTCTAGGCGGGTAGCATCACCTTCGACCACTAAATCCTTGTTCCAGTCCAGCGACAGATGATAGTTTTTATCCGTTTTTGTGCTGCGTAAACTAAAGGTTTCAAACACATCTTCAAATAGCTTTGTCAGATTAAATATGTCATCACGAATGTGGACTTTTTTAGCTTCAAGTTTGGAAAAATCAAGAATGTCATTGATGATATTGAGCAACAAGTCGGCACTTTTACTGGCTAATTCAATGTGCCGTTGCTGAGTTGCCGTAAGCTCACTGTGGGTTAATATATCCAGCATACCAATCACACCGGCTATGGGACTGCGTAACTCATGTGTCATATTCGCCATAAAAGCTGATTTGGCTTTGCTGGCCTGCTCTAGTCGCTGACTGGACAAACGAAGTTCAATAAGCGACTCCACCTGATAGGCAAACATCTGCAGGCGCTTTAATTCTTGTTCACTTAATGTCCTGACTTTGTGATCAATGATACATAGGGTGCCCAGCAGATATTGGTGATTATTAAATCTGTATCGCAGTGGAACCCCAGCATAGAAAACAATGTGTGGTGGACCTGTGACCAGAGGATTGTCCCTGAACCGTTCATCTGCATCTGTATTTTCAACGACCAATGGGGTTTTATGATAAATGGCATGGCCACAAAAAGAGATGTCACGTCCCGTTTCGCAAACATCCAGACCTTGTATCGATTTAAACCACTGGCGAGATTCATCAATTAGAGAAATCGCCACGATTGGGATGTCAAAAACATCGGCGACCAATCGAGTGAGATTATCAAAAACTGCTTCAGGTTCTGAATCCAGAAGCTCAAGAGAAAATAAAGCGTCTAAACGTTCTCGTTCATCGCCAGGTATTTTCGGTGCTTCCATTGTCTGCGCCCCCGCCTAGTTACCTCCCGCTTTGACACTAAATTACTATAGTAAAATCAATCGGGTAGAAAAACTGATATAGAGCCATCATAGCAGAATCTTTAGGCAAAAAAACCGGCTGATGTGCTGATTCACATTCTGTCATCAGCATAGGCCGTTTTTCAGTGAAGTGAATCGTTTTCTTAGTGAGACTCCGTTACTATGACGTTTGTCATCATTGGGTTGTCAACATGGATATCGTTTACATTTTATTGTTAGTTCTATTGCATGCAGGTCCAGCGGCTTATAGTGTTTTTCATATTTTGCTTTACAAACGTGACAGCCGAGCCGCACTTGGCTGGATAATGTCTTGCTTGTTTATTCCCTATGGTGGTCCCATCGCTTATTTTTTCTTTGGTGTGAACCGGGTTCGCAGCCGTGCCACCAGTATCAAGCGTCGTTTATTCAAAATTCCGTTTGAGTCAGGTTATGCCAAACGTTCAATACGACATATTAACGGCTACGGACTGGATAGCATTGGCGAAAGAATCACCGGTACAAAGCTCAGTGCCGGTAATGATGTCAGCATTTTTCATAATGGTGATAAAGCCTACCCCGCTATGATTGAAGCCATCAACTCAGCTCAACAACGTATTCTGTTAACCACCTATATTCTCAAAACCGATAAAACAGGTACCGAATTCATTGACGCGCTTTCTGCTGCCGTCAAACGTGGTGTTGAAGTCAAAGTGATCATTGATGGCATTGGAGAGTGGTATTCCTGGCAAAAACCGTCAAAGCGTTTAAAAGCGTTGGGCATAGAAGTCGCGAAATTCACACCCCCTCGTCTTCTGCCCCCCAATATCTATATCAATATGCGTAATCACCGCAAACTGATGATTATTGACAACACTATCGCGTTTGCCGGTGGCATGAATATTAGTGATGATCATCGTCAACTGGCGCTGCAACCCAGACGTATCACCGATATTCACTTTAGTTTTAAAGGTCCCGTTGTAAAAGATTTAATTCGTATTTTTTATGATGACTGGTTAATTGCCAGTGAAACAAAAATGGATTGCCTGTTCCCGACACCGGCTCCTCAGCCAAACAGCTACCACTGTCGCGTGATTCCGGAAGATCCTGATGAAGCGATGGATGCCTTATCGTTAACGATTCAGAGCGTCATTTCAGCGGCAAAAAACACCGTGGATATTATGACGCCCTACTTTATCCCCAGCCGCGAAATCATCGCATCATTACAATCGGCATCGATGCGTGGTGTTCGGGTTCGCATCGTATTGCCAGCAAAAAATAATCTCATCTATATTCATTGGGCTAACCGAAATATGCTGACTGAGCTATTGTTGTGGAATGTAGAGGTCTTTTATCAACCGGCGCCGTTCTGTCATAGCAAACTGCTATGTGTCGATGACCACTATTCTCTGGTGGGCTCGGCTAATCTGGATCCTCGCAGTCTGCGGCTAAACTACGAATTAGGCATTGAGATTTTCTCGCACACCTTAAATAAAGAATTAAGCCAACACTTTGATAACATCATTGCGAAAAGTGAAGCGGTCAGTGATCAAGATCTGGCAAACCGTAGCGTGCCTGTTAGACTACGCGACTCATTTATGAGCTTGTTATCCCCTTATTTGTAAACGATAACCTAGTGCAACCGTCTGGAGAACCCAATGATTACCTCATTTATTTTAATTCAAACTGAACGTACGAAAATTACCCAAGTTGCTGAAACACTGGCGGATGTGGATGGTATCAGTGAAGTGTATTCTGTCAGCGGCAATTACGACCTGGTGGCCATTGCCCGTGTCAAAGATAATGATGAACTGGCCACCTTAGTCACCAACAAAATTGTCGATATCGAAGCGATTACGAAAACTGAGACCATGTTGGCTTTTCGCGTTTATAGCAAACATGATCTCGACTCGATGTTCTCAATCGGACTCTAGGTTACTTCGCTGACATTGAACCTGTGGCGGCAGGCTCAATGTCAGCTTTATTATTTTTCACAATCACCGTACAAGTCATACCCGCAGCCAGCAGCGTCTGTTCGGGAACATCATCTAAAGCGATACGCACCGGTATACGTTGCTCCAGACGAACCCAGTTGAAAGTGGGATTCACATCCGCTACCAGATCACGACTCTCCGGATTGTCACTGTCATAAATGCCTCTGGCAATACTCTCAACATGACCATTGAGTATTACCCCATTCATCAGTTCAACATCGACAGGATCATTCACTTTGAGTAAAGCCAGTTTTGTCTCTTCAAAATAGCCGTATACCCAAAAAGAATGTTTGTCGATTAATGCCATCATCGCCTGTCCTGTGTGGGCATAATCACCTACGTAGACATTTAAGTTTGTTATATAACCATCTGTTTTTGCATAAACTTTCGTTCTTTCCAAATCCAGTTTAGCCGCATTCAACTTCGCCACTGCCGAATGGTAATCGGCTAGTGCTGCCGAGGATTGGTGATCCGCATCAATCTTACTTTCACGGGAAACCGTGCGTTTATCCATGGCCTGACGGCGTTTGGCCTGGGCCTGATACATTTCCAGAAGTGTTTTTTTGTTTGCAACCACTGCTTCTGCATTTTTGACAGCTAAGGCATAACGCTCCGCATCTACTGCCATCAGCAAATCCCCTTTTTTCACTTCCTGATTATCTTTGACAGCCACTTCAGTAACGATACCTGACACGTCTGGTGCGACATTAATAATCTCGGCACGCACACGCCCGTCACGTGTCCAGGGTGAATGCATATACTTCTGCCATAAGCTGTAGGCCAGAAAACTGGCGGCCAGAAAAAAACATAAGGTGACAAGATAACTTATAAACTTCTTCATGCTATTGATAGACCATAAAAGCAGTGAAACAAAATAAACAGACAAACACACTCAGTTTAAACAGTGCCGGATGCCAGACATAACGGTAGACACCTAAACGGGCAAACAGCATATCCAATAACCACATCAGCATTAAACTCAAAACAAACAGGCCAGTGATGGCAGGAAAGATCACACCAGAGATACTCCACTCACGCATCACATCCATCATGACTTCACTCCAGCAGGTAAAGGCTCAGCAAACAGGTAGTTATCAAGCAAGACGTTTCTAATAAAGTGCAGATAGCTCAATATCTGTTTAGGAATAGATTCATCAAAATGCACAATGTCTGAGGTATATGGCTGCAACCAGGCCATCATTTTATCCAGATGCCCTAAAGCACTTATCCTGTGATTGGCAGCAGGTTTTTCAAACACCGTTATCAACGCTTTATTTAATCCCTGTTTATACCATTTCCAATCGTCATTCAGCCCACCTGATGATGAAAGTCGTTGTTCAACATCATCGATCTCCATCAATGCATGGCCGACTATCTGCACTGAGAAGCAGGTTTTTAATAATTTTTTATATTGTTGTGGTGAGTCACCGGCAAAGCCATAGGACTGACTTAATAAGTCCCGTGTCTGGCTCTCAAATTGATGGCGACGTTGAGAACGCTGACGGTTGAATAAAGCCATTATTTGATGACGCATTTCCTTATTCAGTCGTTGCCAGACGAAACGATTATCAGCAGGAATAATAACGGTCAAAATCACAGCCACCATACTCTGAGCCAGTATCAAGGCAATATAGTTATTTAAGGTCGCCGCTGTATCGTAAACCGCTTGGTTGAGCGGAATAGCACCTAAACAAAAGAAGATAAGTAGGCCCATGCCATAACCGGTATATTTTGGTTTAGTGGAAAGATAAAGTCCCACTATCAAGGGAACAGCAAGAGCAAAACACAACAAAGCAAAACCATCCAAATGCGGTAGCAGAAGCAAATTAATAAGTGTGCCACTCAGCGCTGCCAATATGGTTCCCAGGGTGATCTGTTTGGCTGATCTGGCCGGGTTTGGTGTTGTGGTCACAATGGCAGAAATCGCAATAGCGACCATCGCGAATGTACTACCACTTGGCCAGGCAGTTTCAATCCAAAATGTGCCAAATAACAAAACGATAAGACTGGTTCTTAATCCAGTTATCAGTGCACCAACAGGGTTCATTTTGGTACTGAATGTCACACGCTGTCGTTCGTAATGATGTTGATCAGCCGCCAGCGTGGACTGTGTTTCACAATACAATCGCATTTCATCAAACAAACGAAAAATTAACTCACAGGCCGTGTCAAAATCCCGCTGATCTGCTTCACTGATATGACCAGGAAGAAACTGTCGCTCTTCACGAATTTTCTGTCTCAGTTGTGCTTGACGGGAAAAAATTTCATTTGCCAGATCAGCAGCCTGTTGCGAGGTCAACGTGGCATGACGAACAGGCAGCAATGTCTGTTTGATCGTCTTTAAACAGCGTTCAATAGCCACTATTACCGACGTTGGTGCATCCTGTCTGATACGATTCAAAAGCATATGCAAGCCCGCATAATGGGTCGTTAACTGCATAAACTCCTGGTTTAAACGCGCCAACCGTTGTTTACGTAACTTGGTAGAATAATCTTCTATACTACTGACATACCTAAGATTTTCCAAACCTACAGACTGCGTTGCAAACAGCATCATTTTGTTTTCATACACTGCCTGCTGCTCGGGGTTTTCCAGACTGGTAACAATAAAATCAGCAAAGTCACCAAAACGCTGGCTGACCGCTTTTTGAATTGCCTGACCCGATGTTTGTGGAAATAGGGTGGCACTGATCACCGTGGCAATGAATATACCAAGGCTAATTTCCAGTACTCGCCACACCGCTAACATAAAGGCCATATCTGGGCTTTGTATGGCCGGAATGCCAATCAATGTGGCTGTATAGCCCGCCAGCACAAAAGCATAGGAACGATAATCCCGAAATGCCATTGCCCCAGCAGCACAAAGACCAATCCACACAGCTACAGCTAACAGAAACAACACACGCTCCTGAGCGACTAGTGCAACCAGAATGAGCATCACAACACAACCAATCAAGGTGCCTAGAAAGCGAAATAATCCCTTGACCAGCACCTGCCCGCTCTGTGGCTGCATGACAATAACCACCGTGATACAGGCCACGGCAGGTTGTGGTAACTCCAGTCGCATGGCAAGCCATAAAGTCAGAAATAAAGCGACCAAACCCTGAATAATAAAATTCCAGGTCAGTCCATCTTCATTTAACCACTGTTTTGCTGCCTGTTTTAGCGTCAACACGCTGCTGGAAGCCATTAAGGTTTTTCCTGATACCGAAGTGCAGCTTGTTTTGGACCATCATCCTCTGTGGTCAGCCCTCCGCCTAATGCAATAATGAGGTCAGCCCGATATTGCAGCACCTGCGCATTTATTTGTTGAGAAAAAAGCTGTTGCTGTAACCAGACCAGTTTGGCCTCCAGTACGGGTAAATAATCCGTCAGCCCCACTTCATAGGCGTCATTTGCATGTAGATATGCTTGATGTGACGCCTTAATAGCAGAGGCCAGTGTTGCTGATTGTGTCAGCGAACTTTTCAGTGAGACGGCGCTATCTGCAATTTGCTGCATCGCCTCAGTTAAGGTTTTTTTATACAGAGCCACTGTCATATCATAACTGGCCGTTGCTTCAGATAACTCACCTCTAATTCTGCCTGCATCAAAAATCGGCAGAGAGATGGCTGGTCCTGCGTCGTAGGTCAGTTTGTCATGACTAAAAACACTTAATACGCTTCCGTTAACAGCCATGAAACCGATAGCAGCGGAAAGATTAATATTCGGATAAAAAGCAGTATGAGCAATATCAATATGTTTATTCGCACTGAACACTAACCAGCGGCTTGCCACCACATCCGGACGATGCCCAAGTAATTCAGCTGGTATATGACTGGGTAAAGACACCTCTTCTGTTATCGTTAAGTGTGGTGGTTTTAGACTGTCAGCAAAAGCTGGGCCTTCACCTAATAAGGCCGCAATTGCATGTTTGGCTATCACAATATGATCCTTAACTGCTTCAAGTTTTGCCTCGGCGTCAGCAAGCTGCGTTTCAGCCTGATGTACCGCAACTTCGGTATTCAAGCCCATTTTCAGCTGTGCTTTTATCACATCAAGCTTCTCTTGATAGGTGTTCACAGCCTGCTGAGCCAGTTCCAGCTCATCGTGATTCAGTGACAGTTCAATATATGAAGACATTAATGCGGATTCGATATTCAGCTTCGCTATCTGGCTTTTTGCTGTTTGCTTTTTAATCTCACTTAATGCCACTTCACTTTGCAGTGAGTTTTTATTCCAAATATCAGGATCATAGTGGAGGCTGAGTAAGCCTGTATTATTCCAACTGGTGGTACCGCCCAACTCGCCCGGGCCATAGAAATAATCCGTCGGCCAACGTTTACGGTTAATTTGAACTTCAGCATCCATTGTTGGCGATAAAGTAGCATCGGTCTGTGCTGCTAATGACGTCGCCAGTCGAATCCTTGCTTGTGCTTCCTGCACCGATGGGCTCTGGCTGACGGCAAGCTGCATTAACTGATTAAGTTGTTCATCCTGAAAACATTGCCACCACTGTTCTATCGGCCACGCCGCATCTTCTTGTATTTCTTGCACATATTCGCTTAATTGGAAGGTGTTATCTACCGGCACGTCACTCTGCGGCATAATACCCTCAGAGCTGATGCAAGCAGACAAAAGTAGCAACATCGTGTAAGGGAAAAGATGAAATAACGTTTTCACAATCGACTCAAAATACGCTTTAAATGACAAATGGTTGGCTATTTTATTTCTTATCAAACTACCAATAAACAGTATTTAATGTTAATAATTGTTACAAAATTCGTAACAATAGGTGATAAATGGATACCATTGAATCAATGAAAACCTTTTTACAGGTAAATGAAAGCGGCAGTTTTACTAAGGCAGCAGAAAGATTGGAAACCAGCTCAGCTAATGTGTCACGTGCTATATCGGCCTTAGAACAGCACCTTAGCACTCGTTTATTACACAGAACTACGCGTCGAATCGCATTAACTGAAGCCGGCCAACGCTACCTGCTGCGATGTGAACAGATATTAGCGAATGTGGAAGAAGCTGAAGCGGAAGCACGGGATGCTCAGATGAATCCGGTTGGACGACTTAGACTTCATGCAATGCCGGCCTTGGCAAACAAATATCTTGTCAAAGCCGTTAGCGCCTATAGAGAACTTTATCCGGCTGTTTCCTTTGATATCACACTGGCAAACCGTATTCCTGAGTTGATTGAGGAAGGTATTGATGTCTCGATCATCATGGCGCCACAACTGCCTGACTCCAGCCTGATAGCAAAAGTGATTGGTCAGACCTACAGCATCTTATGTGCCTCCCCAGCGTATTTAGCCGAGCACGGCATGCCTACAAACCCGGCTGACTTAGAGCAACATCAGGGTATAAAAATGGCTTCTAGCGTGCTGCCATTAGATTACTGGGAACTAACCTCAGCCATTGGCGACGCCAGCGTTGATATTAAAAATTCGCCCTTTCAAGTCAATGTAGGCAGCACCGTGAAACAAGCAATTATGCATGGTATGGGAATAGGGATGATTCCTATATTCAGTGTCGTTGATGAGTTAGCATCAGGTTCATTGATACGGGTATTACCTGACTATCGAGGCACGTTATTTAATGTCTATGCTCTCTACCCATCGCGGGCTTATCTGGATGCAAAAACCAGTAGTTGGGTCGATTTTTTAAGTCTTCACTTGCCCGATGAGCTCGCGAGGGATTCTGAACGTCTGACAGAATGAAAAGACGGCTCCAGTTTGAAACCGTCCTCAGTCAAATTTATGCTGCTTTCAATAAGCTCGATTTCAGTTGCTGACACCACTGATTGAGTCGACTTTCCGTCAGTTCTGGCTGACAGTCTTCATCCAAAGCTAAGCCAACAAAAAACTGCTTATCAGCCGTCAAGGCTTTTGAGGCATCAAACTCATACCCCTCCACAGGCCAGTGACCAATAACTTTAGCCCCTCTAGCCAGCACTTTATCGTGCAACATACCCATTGCGTCCTGAAACCACTCGGCGTAGGCAAATTGATCACCCATTCCGAGAAAGGCCACGGTTTTACTGGAGAAGTCGACTTCATCAATCTCGTCCCAGACATCCTGCCAGTCTGCCTGCACCTCACCATAATCCCAGGTAGGGATAGCAAAGATGATATTGTCAAAAAACTCCAGCGCCGCCAGTCCGACATCTTTTACATCAAATAGCTCAACCTGATCTTCACCCAGGATTTTGGCTATTTTTACTGCTGCGTCTGAGGTATTACCTGTGGTTGAACCATAAATAACTGCAATCATTACTCACCTATTTGCATTTAATTAACATATGCAAATAATATTCATTATTATTTAATAATTCAACTGACAATGTCACACTGGCAAGGTGAATGCTTCACAAGGCCTATAATTGTGGACTTGTTTTTCCCGCATTACGTTTATCAAGCGCTTCCTGCTTTAACTCGCCTACCCACTCCATAGCAGCTTCATACGCCTCAACCCAGCCTGGCACATCAACCATCGTTGCTGTGATATTGGTAGCGGGTTGTTCGTCCATTGTGCCAAATTGAAAGCTCATCCAGCTTGCACACTCATCCAGACTTTTTACTTCAGGGTTTCTGAAATCATTCACTTGATAACGGCTACCCTCTTTGTTGAATACCAGCCCCATAATGGTGTCTGCATTCAATGTTCGTGGTGGGGTGATTTGTGAACTGGATGCGCCCAAACAATTGAGTTTGCCCTGCGGAAAAATCCAGTCCAGTGGTCCGGCATTATCAAAGGGCTGACCATATTGCTCAATAAGTGATTGACGATAATCAGCGACCGTGACGGGATCAACATGGTTTTCAGAGACACGATAAATGGCAACTAAACGACCTGCTTTTGGTAAGGGCGTAAATATCAACTTAAAGCTATCCGCACGACGCTGACCCTGCTCGGTTTCCTCAATATTGGCAGATAAGCTATGAATAAAACTCGGCGTTTTATAAGTCTTCGCTCCATCATTATAGGTGTAATACTGCTTTTCTTCTTCAATCTCACTGGCATTGACACCGTAATTGAGCAGAGCACTTTTTGCATCATCGAGGGTCATGCCAAGCTGCAAGCCTGCCATATCCACTTCATCAGCAAAAGCAGAACAACTGAATAAAGCAGCAGCTAAATACGGGATGAGCATTTTCATTTTATATTCCTCTAACGGATGTAAAAGACTGGGCTGACGATATAAAGCAATTTATTGTTAAACACAATATCCCTTGTATCATAATCCTGTTAGAGGCATAAAACGTTACGCTGATGGAACTGATTGCTGTGCCTGATACAAACCTTCAAATTCATTCATAGTGAAGACAGCCAGGATATTCTGCTCATCATCGAGAATTTCATACATTGGCCCTTCTGTCCCACGTATACTGAATAAAACTACCGTATCCTCCTCACCACCACACTCTCTATGCGGCTCAGGATCGGGTTGGCTGATGGTATAGCTGCCCGTTGGACGTTTTTCTTTTAATGTCCCATCAGCGTGATATAAACAATGCTCCCCCTGAATGACAAAAGTATGGTTAACCGCACAATGGCGGTGTAACACAATCGGATCGTTGGCTGCGAATTTGAATATCACTTCTACGACTTTATTATCACGGTCAATATCTAGAATGGAATATTGAAAGTTATCGAAAACCTCAAGTCGTTGCCAGTTGATGTGTTGATCATTAAATTGATGTGTCTGCATGTCTCTCTCCTTTTTAATTATGTGTCAGTGACATATAACTACTTTAGCGACGAGAACACAGATGGTGCCAGCGATATTTGCCTGCGTAAGACTGGGATTTTTACCCATGATGGCATCAGGGCTGCTGCTGCAGCCCTGATGCCATTTTCAGCTAAGCTTTACGACGGTGAACCAGCCAATATAAGGTCGGCAAAACAACCAAAGTAAGTAAGGTTGATGAAATAATGCCACCGATGACCACTGTTGCTAATGGCCTCTGTATTTCAGCCCCCGTGCCGGTATTAAGCGCCATCGGCACAAAACCGAGACTGGCTACCAGCGCTGTCATCATTACCGGACGCAAACGTAACATGGCACCATCCACAATCGCTTTATAGAGATCACCGTTTTGATGCCAGTCATCTCGTATAAATGACAACATCACCAGACCATTTAATACAGCAATACCGGACAGGGCAATAAAACCGACAGCCGCTGAAATCGATAGAGGCATATCCCTTAACAATAAAGCCACAATGCCACCAGTTAAGGCCAACGGTATTCCGGTGAAGATAATAGCGGCATCCTTAACAGACCTCAGCATGGTCACCAATAACAATAAAATACCAAATAAGGTGACAGGTACTACGATAACCAGCCGTTGACTGGCTGAGGCTAGCTGTTCAAAGGTACCACCAAACTCCAGCCAGTAACCATCAGGTAATGTCAGTTGCTGACCAAGTTTTTGCTGAGCTTCCTGCACAAAAGATCCCAGATCACGATCTCTGACATTGGCTGTGACCACAACACGACGTTTCGCATTTTCACGCGAGATTTGGCTTGGCACATCAACAAGTTTAATGGTTGCTATCTCCGATAACGGCACATAACGACCAGAAGGCAAAGACACGGGTAACTCAGAGAGTGCCGCCATATCCTGTCGTCGTTCATCAGCTAATCGAATAACCAGTTTAAAGCGTCGATCACCTTCATAGATTAACCCCGCATCCTGACCACCAATCGCGGTGGACAGCATAGTCTGCAAGTCATCCACACTGAGGCCATAACGCGATAGCGCCAGGCGTTTGGGTTCTACTGAGACCATTGGTAAACCACTGACTTGTTCCAGTCTGGCATCCGCTTGGCCTGGTATCTCTTTGATAATAGTTAAAATCGATTGTGCTGATTGTTTAAGCTGTTCCAGATCATCACCAAACACTTTTATGGCCACATCGGCCCTGACACCTGAGATCAACTCGTTAAAACGCATCTCAATGGGTTGGGTGAATTCATAGTTATTGCCAGGCAAGTCCTTCGCAGCTGTCTCGATTTGCTTGATAAGCGCTGACTTTGGCAATGCCGGATTAGGCCAGTCTTTTCTTGGCTTTAATATTAGAAAGGTATCAGCCACATTCGGTGGCATAGGGTCGGTCGCTACTTCAGGCGTACCGATTTTGGCGTAGACCTTATCCACCTGTGGAAACTGTTTCAGCCGTTGTTCCAGTACTTCCTGCATGTCTATCGATTGCTGCAGACTGGTACCGGTGGTGCGTAAGGCATGTAAGGCAATATCGCCTTCATTGAGCTGAGGAATAAACTCTGTACCCATTTTTGATGCCAACATGAGTGAACAGGCCACCAACACAAACGCAGCAACTATCACCAACCAACGTAACTTCAGACTCCATATCAACAGCGGCCGGTAAATCGATTTGCTGGCAGAAATAATCAGACTTTCACTTTCTTTGACTTTGCCTTTCATAAACACAGCCACAGCGGCAGGCACAATGGTCAGAGACATCATCATTGCTGCCAGCAAAGCCAGTACGACTGTCGCTGCCATGGGTTCAAACATCTTGCCTTCCACCCCAGTCAAGGTGAATAAAGGGATGTAAACCAGTGTGATAATCAACATGCCAAATAAGCTGGGTCGAATTACTTCATTGCTCGCATCAAACACAACCGCCAGCCGTTCATTTAATGGTAAAACTGCATCACGACCAGACTGAGCCAGTGATAAACGCCGCACACTGTTTTCCACAATAATCACTGCACCATCGACAATCAGGCCAAAATCCAGTGCGCCCAGACTCATCAGGTTGGCAGAAATACCAGCCTGAACCATGCCAGTTATGGTTGCCAACATGGCAAGTGGAATCACGGCGGCAGTGATAAATGCGGCGCGAATATTACCCAGTAATAAAAACAACACCACAATGACCAATAATGCGCCTTCCAGTAAATTTTTCTGAACGGTGGTAATCGCTTTATCGACTAGTGTAGTTCTGTCATATACCGCTTCGGCAATAACGCCGTCAGGTAGCGTCAACTGAATCTGGTTTAACTCAGCAGCAACCCGTTTGGCGACCTCACGTGAGTTCTCCCCTATCAGCATCATCGCCGTGCCCATCACCGTTTCCTGACCATTCTGGGTAGCAGCGCCGGTTCTTAGCGTTTTACCGATAGCGACATCAGCAATATCCATAATCTTGATTGGCGTGCCTGACATCTGCTTCACCACGACCTGCTCGATATCATCGATGGTTTGTAACTGTCCTGGAGAACGCACCAGTAATTGCTGACCATAACGCTCGATATAACCGGCACCACGATTACTATTGTTTGCTTTTAATGCCTGATGGATGTCGCCAAAGCTGATACCAAACTCCAGCATTTTTTGTGGATCAGGTTGGATATGGTATTGCTTAGCATAGCCGCCTATCGTATTGACCTCGGTAATCCCTGGTACACGCGTTAACCGGGGCTGAATAATCCAGTCCTGTATTTCACGTAACGCCGTCATATCATAGGGTTGACCATTGGCTTGTCGGGCTGTTGGTTGAGCAGAAACGGTATAAACAAAAATCTCACCCAATCCGGAGGCAATCGGCCCCATTTCGGGCTCCAAGCCATCAGGCAGTTCACTTTTGATACTAGCCAGACGGTTATTCAGCAGATTTCGGGCGAAATATAAATCCGTCCCCTCTTTAAATACGACGGTGACCTGCGATAGACCATAACGAGAAATCGATCGTGTATACGACAACTGAGGAATACCCGCCAGCGCCCGCTCAACGGGGTAGGTAATACGCTGCTCGGTTTCTAACGGCGAATACCCCTCAGCTTTGGTATTAATCTGTACCTGCACATTGGTGATATCCGGTACCGCATCAATAGGTAAATGCTGGTAACTCCAAGCACCAGCTGCCATTAGTAAGATAATTAATGACAATATAAGACCACGTCGCTCAATAGAGAAACGTAAAATTGAAGCAATCATAACGTCTCCTTGAGTTTAGTGACTGTGCTCAGCGCCGTCTTTTTCAAGATCGGCTTTTATCAGATAACTGTTTTCAGTCACTATTTCTTGACCCGCATTCAAACCTTCCAGCACTTCGGCATACTGATCGTCCTGAATCCCCAGCGCTACTGGTAGTGGTTTATAAACGTCCCCTTCTTTGATGAAAACAACGGTTTTATTTTCATATTGCTGCAAAGCGGATAGCGGTACCCTTAGATTCACTTCACGTTTATCAATGAGGACTTGAGCACCGACCAGCAAGCCCGGAAACCAGTTGTCATCAGGATTTTTGAATTTCACCCTGGCAATTCTGAATGGCTCGCCACTGGTATTGGGCAAAAGCTGGGAAATGACAGAACGGGTTTGCATATCATCACTCTGTAAAACAACCGTCTGCTTTGAGTTAATCAGACTCGCCTGAGAAGGAAACACTTTGAGCTCAGCCCATAAAGTAGACGTATCAGTAATGGTAAACAGCGTCTGCTCAGAAACGACTTCACCGGCATTGGCATGTTTTGCTATTACGCTGCCAGACAATGGTGCGGTGACATTATAGGTTTGCAAGCTGCTATTGGATTCTACACTGGCTAATACCTGACCTTTTTTCACCGTATCCCCATACTCAACATACACACGGGTGATACGACCGGCAAATCGCGCCGTCACATGGCTGGTGTGTTCAGGAGACAGGGTCACGATACCGTATAGGGTCATTGTTTTACTGATATCACCGCCACTGGCAACCGCGGTGGAGATGGAATTTAATGACGCCATGTCCTCGTCAATATGTGCAACTTCTTCCTCATGATGATTCGGATGTTCATGCTCATCATCGGCAACAACGGCCTTAACAGATAGCATGTTCACTATAAAAAATACGATTAACATTAAAAAATAAGGAAGACTCATATCTCGCTTATTCATGATTTCTTCCCTCAAAATTTTGTCCAATTAACAACGGCTCTGCAGTCAGTTGTTCAATTTCTGCCGTGAGCAATAAAGCATCGGCTGACGTCTCTATAAGCGCACGCTTGGCATTGAGTAGCTCTTGTCTTGCGGTGAGGAAATCGAGATAGCTGTATAGGCCTCGCTGGTAAGCTGTTTTGGTCTGAGTTAAGGCATCGGTCAGTTGTGGAATGATGGATTGCTGCAAGGTCGTTGCCGCATTAATCGCCTGCTCCCGGGCCGTATATGCCTGATACAGTTGTGAATGTATGCGCAGCAGAAAGTCTTGTTGGTGATAAGTTATTTCATTTCTTGCTGCCAGAGCTGATTTCACTGCTGACTCAGCACGTTTTTCTGCAAATAACGGCATAGAAAATCCGGCTACCAAGGCAGATTCATCCATATCAGCACTGCGCCGAAGCCCAACGGACCAATCGATATCAGCCTGCTGTTGCGTTTTTGCCAGCCGGATTTCAGACTCTTTTAAGCGAGTTTCAGCAGCAAAAAATTCCAGCGAGGGATTATTTTTGACCAGCTCAAACAGAGACTCAAATGACCTGCTGCTACCGTAATCAAACAGAGAGCCGGAAACTTGATTAAAGTCTGGCTGCATCTGCCCCCATAAATTGGCTAAAGCCATTTTGTGGGCATGCATGCGTTGCTCGACGCGTCTGACATTTAACCTCGCCTGCTCAACCGCTGCCACCGCTCGGGCATAATCGGCCTTAGGCGCAATCGCTGTCCTGACACGTTTATTCACTTCGTCAGCCGTGGCTTGAGCAAGTGAGACTTCTTCTTCAGCCAGCTGTATCCGCTGTTTATCAATCAGCAACTGAATATAGTTTTTGGTGACTGTACTCAGTAAGTCAAGCGAAGCAATCTGCTGTTTAATACGACTCAATGCCAGCTTTTGATCAACGACGCTGACTCTGGCTTGTTTTTTTCCACCAAGCTCCAGTACAGAAGATAAAGACACCGTCAGTTCTGCTGATTGAGTGCCACTTAGCTGACCTGTACCAGCGACGTTTTCCAGTTCAGCCCCTACACGATAAGCTGGTGATAGCTGCGCTGTTTCACGTTCCGCCTGCAAGCCTTGTTCACGAAGTGGAAAGACGTTAAGTGACGGATTTTGATTTAAGGTTTTTTTAATTGCTTCAGCTAGTGTCAATGTAGTGTTTGTTGCAGCATGGGCCTGAAACGACACAATAAACAGACTGAAAGCACAATAGAGGCACACCCGCAGTAGAGGCGTTTTCCCATATGTATCAATACGTTTCATGATATGGATCCTGAAATAAATACTTTTTCATCACGAATAGGTGATGAGCGAAAGTGCTAAATCAGAATCAGGCTTTTGGAGGGCGGTACATCGAGCTGATAGAGCCCGATATGGGTGTGTATTGGTAACGACTGAAAAAAGCGTCTTTGAATGAAGACACGGCTAAGTTCACCATATGTGGCACAGCAACAAAGTGTACACAGTGGCTATGACCACATTGATGATGGTCGGCATCGATATGCACAGAATCCGGACTATCATCGGCGATGGGATCGATAAGACTATGATTATCTTGCTCGTCGAAAATAATATGATGCACATCAGCAGCGACAATGCTGGATTGCAGCACCATCATCATAATTAAACTGTATAAAAACATTTTGATGTTCATCATGATTGATAGGATAACGGAAAGCCGGGTTCAGATGAAACAAGTTTAATGAATTAAACGCTGAACAATGTGATGAAGGATAAGATAATGAAATTGAACATTCTGCTTGGATTTGTTGTTTTGCTTGTGAACTGTGCTGCGTTATCCGCAGACAATTCCATCAAGATGATTCGAGATCTGTCTTATGGTGACTCACCACTGCAAACCATGGATATCTATTTACCTGCAGATGCTGACAATGCACCCATTTTATTTTTAATTCATGGTGGTGCCTGGCAGTTTGGCGATAAACGAGCCACTGGTTTAATCAAAAATAAGATAGATCGCTGGCTCAAACAAGGATTTATTATTGTTTCGGCTAATTATCGTTTAGTCCCTGAGGTAGACCCAGTCACACAGACCAACGATCTGGCTTTGGCATTAAAAACCATACAAAAGCAGGCCGGCGCATGGGGTGGCGATGCGGATAAATGTATCTTACTGGGCCATTCCGCTGGCGCGCATTTGCTCGCCTTACTGACAACCAACCAAGCCTTTAGTCAACAAAATTCACTTCGTCGCTGGTTAGGTAGTTTGATTATTGATAGTCAGGTGCTGGATTTGGTCTGGCTAATGCAACATAAGCATGTTGAGTTTTACGATAAAGCGTTTGGAGGACAGGCAGGCTACTGGCAAAAGGCGTCACCGATAAATTATGTGGATGCTAATGACCTGCCCATGCTTGTTGTGTGTTCACTGCAGCGTCCCTATGCCTGTGATAATTCAGCACGCTTTGTTGATAAAGTGAATGATGCTGGCAGTAAAGCGGAATTGCTTAAGATGGATATGACCCACAATGAAACCTTAGAAGAAATCGGCAGGGACAATGCATATACCAAGAGCATCGAGAAATTTATGTCTGGGTTGGATCCTGTTGTGGCTGATCATCTAAGCCGACCTAATGATAAAAAATAGTAAACATCGCCGTCAGCTTTGACCACGATGTTTACCATTGGACGTATATCTATTTACCTTTGATTTTGAGATTTAATTCACGCTCAATCTCGTCTTCATCTGCTGCAAATAAAGCGACTTTCTGAATATCTTCAATCGTCATCGGTGTTTTTGGAGTCAGTGCTATCTTGAATTCATGGCGATCATCAACAAAGTCTTCAACCGCACTGTAAAACATTTTCTCAATGGCTTGATGGCTATATTCGATGTCCTTCTTCAGCTCATCAGTCAGCTGCTCTTCAAACTGTTTTTCGCTCATATTCATCTGCTTTGCCATATTTTCTATTAGCAGATCCGTTGTTTTACCTTTATCTTTTACCACCAGTTCAAAGTGATGAATGAGGGCTCGTTGCATGCCACCGAACATCAACACAACAGGATCGAGCGGCATATTTTCTATTTCCGCCTTCACTTCCATCCCTGCCACCTTGTTCAATTCGGATTTTAACTTTATGTCGACAAATGGCAGTGAATTACCTTTTGCTGGTGAATAGTCATATTCCAGATAAAAATCCGTCGTCGGCTTGCCATCTGTTAAGGTGTTTATGGTCTGATAGACCACCTTCTCAGCTGGTTTAACACTATTCTCAGCTAAGAGTTTGAAATCGACTTCTGTTGCTATACCGCTCAAGGTTACTTCGAGCTGACTGGGTAATTTGGATGATTCCAGTGAGGATAATCCCACCTCACTATCGACTGTCACTGATTCAATACTCACCACATTAGCGGCATTATTGCCCGCTAAATTTTGCAGACCAGACATGTCTATCGTGACATTTTTTAATGTCACTGCATTTGAAAACAAAGAGGTTTGAAGTGCGCCATACTTCACCGGACTGGTGCCATCCATCATGGTTAGCTCGGTATCAATACGTTCTTTCACAAACTCATGTTTGGCATGATCGGCGTAAAAATAGCCGGAGACAACGGCCAGTCCAACCAGGCCGCCAATAATAAGTTGTTTTTGTTTCATTAAAATCCTTGTGTGAGGTTTAATTTGTGGCTTATGACACTAGATATTTCACTGTAGCGCTTGATAGCACAACAATAGAAATATCGGTGTGAAATCTCTGAATCGATTTGCTGCAGTAAGGGTAAAGCAGAACACGATGCGCGGTTTAGTAATTAATCCAACGACATAGTAGTGGAACGATCATCAACATAAAATTGATATTGGTTACGACCTGCCGCTTTTGCTGCATACATGGCCTGATCGGCTTTTTTCAATAAATCTGAAATCTCATCAGCATCATTTGGATACTGCACGATACCGATACTTACCGATAAACGACAATCGATGCCATTAATTGGATATGGCACATTGAGTTTACTGATTAATCTGTCCATAAAACGTTTGAGATCTTTTTGTGGAAACTCACCGGACAGCAATATAATAAATTCATCACCGGCATAGCGAGCGATCAAGTCAGCATTACGACATGTTTTGGTTAAAACATCTGCAGCATGGCGCAATACCTCATCGCCAAAATCATGACCATAGTTATCATTAAAGTCTTTAAAATTATCCAAATCGAGAAATAACAGGACTAAATTATCACGGGAAATAGACTCTTTGACCATCTCCATTTCATGGCAGAGTGATTTCAAAAATAAATCTCTATTAGCTAAGCCTGTTAGATTATCGTAGTTAGCCTGTTTCCAGATAAGCTGCTGTGCTTGCATATCGTGGGTAATATTTCTGGCAATGATAGAACCACCGATAACTGTGCCAGTTTGATCTTGCAAGGGTGAAACTGTCTCAGACACATTAATCACTAAACCATCTCTGTTTTTCCTGGTAGTTTTGTAGTGCTCAAGACTTTCGTGATGCTTAATTTTTCTGAGAATATGATCTGCCTGTTGATCGTCATCATCAAAAAGTAAAGATATTGACTTACCGAGAATATCACTTGCACTAAAACCAAAGATATGTTCAGCACCGTTGTTCCAGCTGGTAATTGTGCCGTCGAGCGAGACACTGTAAATGGCATCTTCAGATGATTCAACGATAGCTCGGTATTCATGGCTTAATCGAATAGCTTCAACTTGCTCGGTGATATCACGAGCAATTTTTGATGCTGCTACGATAGTACCCAGGGCATCAAACACTGGCGAAATGGTGACTGAAATATCAATCAACCGACCCGTTTTATGTTTTCTAACCGTCTGAAAATGTTCAACCACTTCACCACGTCTTAACTTTTCTAGTATCTCAGCCTCTTCACGAAGTTTATTTTCAGGAAAAATTTTGAGCATACTTTCGCCGATCATTTCATCAGCGGTATAACCAAAAATCCTCTCAGCCGCTGGATTCCAGCTCAATACAATGCCATCTAATGTTTTACAGATAATGGCATCAAAACTTGAATCAATGATGGACTGATAAATATTTTCCTTGAACAAGCTGATACTGTGATCTTGACGTTTTTGGTTCACGGGTATACATCCAATGTTATCTTTGCCCTATTCTATGACTTATTAGTATGTGATATCTATGCTTATCAGAATTATTATTCTGTTTTTGTAGTCTTACAATGTGAATTTTATTGGCGTCTTCACACTTTTCTTATGACAGGAATACACCCATGGCTACCTCATCCAATTTTTTTATACATACTTTCTTAATATCTTCCCTCACCTTTTTTCCTCTATCCCCAAGCCTTGCAGATGATGACACTGATAAACCAGTCGTTGAACAACTGGTTGATACATTAAGTACAATTGCCGGTCCACATCCAGGCATCAGAAAGAACCATGCTAAAGGAATTGTCGTTTTAGGCGAGTTTACACCCAGCGCTGAAGCTTCATCAGTCTCCAGCGCTGAACATTTGCAATCCGCATCCACACCAGTGACTATCCGGTTTTCTAACACCACCGGTATTCCTGATATTGCCGATACCAATCCGAGCTCATTTCCAAAAGGTATCGCCATACGTTTTCAGCTTGCTGATAATAGCTATACAGATATTGTCAGTATCTCTGTTAATCGCTTCCCTGTAGCCACGCCTGAAGATTTTTTAGGCTTACTCAATGCCGTTGCTGCATCAGGTCCAGATACGCCTGCCCCCAAACCGATTACACAGTTTCTTGCCAGTCATCCTGCAGCTAAAACCTTTGTAGAAATAGAAAAACCAGCCCCCGTTAGCTTTGCGACCCAACCCTTTTATGGGGTCAATGCGTTTAAGTTCATTAATAAAGAAGGTGAGGTTAACTATGGGCGTTATCAGATTATTCCCGTCAATGGCCCTGAATATTTAACCGATGAACAACGTGCTGCAGCCGGTAATAATTACCTATTTGAGGAATTACCTAAACGTCTGAAACAAAATAAAGCGGAATTCATTCTCGCGTTACAACTCGCTGAAAAAGGCGATGAGGTGAATGATCCAACCATGGTTTGGCCAGAGACACGTCAACTTGTCAAATTGGGCACACTCACCATTGAGTCAATCGATCCCAACGGTGAACAGTTTGCCAAACAAACAATGTTTAACCCATTAGCATTAACGGATGGGATAGAAGCCAGTAAAGACCCTATTTTACTTGCCCGTCCTTCAGCCTACGCTATTAGTTATGGCCGTCGGCTTTCTGGCCAATAAGCAAATACATTCTAAAAACAAAGGATAAGCTGATGGCCGAAGAATTTGAAGAAATCACACACTGCCAGATGTGTGATGCTGAATTTCGGGTGGGCAGGCAAGGTAATGAGGGAAACTATATTCCCCGCTACCATTTATCTGTTTGCCAACGTTGCTATGACTGTAATCAGGTGGGATGGTCACCGTTGTATGAACAAAAGCTCATTAAACACTGTGATGAACATCATATAACCTTGCCGGATAGGAACCAGTCCGGCTTGTTACCGGTTGAATGACTACAAACAAAAAAGCCAGACGTTTGTCTGGCTTTTTATTATGACCGCTGGTCACTTACCACTGAGACTCGCCCGTTTCAGGATCATACATTTCATGATGGATACTGTTGCGGTTAGCAATCAATTCATCAATGGTTGGGGAGCCTGACATTGCGCGTTTAATCGCTAACTTCATTGCTTCATAGTTAGTACGGTATAAATCTTTACGATCCACTTCTGGATTTGCAGCCGCATCGGGTGAAATCCAGATCATGGCAACGATACATAATTCTTCTGCATGCTCTTTTGGAATCACGCCTTCAATTACGCTATCCAATACGGCATCAGCCACTGCAGATTGCACCGGACCACCGAACAACTCAACATATGAGCTAGATTTGATAGTGACTTTCGGCACGATCATTGTTGCTGGTTTTACTTGTTGATTGGTCGCACGAATCGCAAACATTCGCGTGTGGCCTTCTGTTTGCCCCATTAAATTAGCAAAGGCATGACCTGCAGGACCTTTGACGCTACCAATCAAAATTTCAGGCATCGCATCTGTGCCTTGATCTTCACTGGCAAAAACAGTGGCTTCGGCGGTTTTAAACCAAACGGGTTCTGACATGTTATTAACTCCATTGATGATAATTTGTGCGCCATTTTAGGCTGATGCCAGAACAAGCCACAAGCGTTTTTTATGCCCTGGGTAACATAATAAAGATAAGCCTGCTCAAAAAACATCTGAACAGGCTTATTTCAACAACCGTGAATGAGTGGGACTCACTCAATATTCCAACACAATCCGATAACGCACATCACCCTCACGAAGCTTTTCGATCGCCTCATTAATTTTTTCAAACGGATAGCGTTCAATAACCGGTTTTACACCATGACGCTGAGCGAACTCGAGCATCATACTGCTGGTTTGCATGCTGCCAGTATCTGAACCAGAGACACTGCGCTGCGCTTCTGTAAGATTAAACACCTTCAAATCTAATGGCTCAAGCGTGGCACCAACAAAGTGAAGTCGGCCTTTGGGTTTTAATTTACTGAGATATAGATTCCAATCTAATTTCACATTCACCGTCGATAAAATCATATCGAACTTTCTCGGCAATAAAGACATCGCTGTCTCGTCCCGTGAATCGACGCTGAAATGTGCCCCCATATCCAAGGCTTCCTGTAATTTAGTTTCACTAGTGAAAGCAGTGACTTCGCAGCCCCAGGCATTAAGGAACTGTAAAGCAATGTGACCAAGACCGCCGATACCGATAACCGCCACTTTATCCGTCGGTTTAATGCCAAATTGAACCAGTGGGTTGAAGACAGTAACACCACCGCACAGTAAAGGCCCAACAGACTCCAGATCCATACTCTCTGGTAAGGCAATCACACTGTTAGCATTAGCTCTCACTTTATCGGCAAAACCACCGTGATGACTGACAATCGTACCGGTCAAGTTAGAACAGAGGTTTTCATCCCCGTTATGACACTGTTCACAGGATTCACAATAATCGGCATACCAACCTAAGCCGACCGATTGTCCAACGCTGAATTGTGTGACTTCGCTGCCAACAGCATTAATCACGCCTACCACTTCATGGCCGGCAACTAATGGGTATGAAGACATTCCCCACTCATTATCAATCATGCTGATATCACTATGACAAATACCACAGTACTTCACAGTAATTTCTACTTCATTTTCTCCCAATTTGCCGGGGTCAAATGTATAAGGTTTGAGCGCTTCACCCGCGCTCATAGCGGCGTATGCATTGATCATCAATCGGTCCTTTTATCAGAAATGTAATACAACATCGCTATAGTCTAAAAGTTTATTGGGCAATACTTATCCCATAATGGCAATATTTTGTGGGCTATAAGATTTCTTTAACTTTGATTAAACCTCAACTAAATCGCGCCGATATCCTGTATGGCTCTGTCGTTACTAGGTAGAAAAAAATGAATATAAACCTGCAAAGCATTAGAACAAAAAGCTCCATACCCGTAGTCGTGATGGGGTTAACGATCGTTGTCGTCATTGCCATGTTTTTATGGATGATGAGTAAACAAAATCACGCAATAGAATTACAGACTGAATTATTTATGCCTGCAAATGAGAAGATTCTTAATGCAGACAGGGACTTACACCAAGCAAAAATCGCCTCAATTAATATTCTTACTGATCGGGGTGATAAAGCAGTAGAAACTAAAGTCTGGCAGGATAATATTCAACAAGCTCGTCAACGATACGAACAGTTTTTAGATTACACAAAAAT
This sequence comes from Methylophaga thalassica MP, assembly GCF_000214595.1. Taxonomy (GTDB): domain Bacteria; phylum Pseudomonadota; class Gammaproteobacteria; order Nitrosococcales; family Methylophagaceae; genus Methylophaga; species Methylophaga thalassica. The sequence continues at coordinate 1,454,830 of NZ_AFIG01000001.1, forward strand.
CTATCCTGATGTTTCTAATGGTAAGGAAGCCTTCGAAGAAGCCTTTAAAAACTGGAACATCGCCACTGAAAAAATGGTGAACGAATCAACAGCATCCAATCAACAAGAATTAGCTCAGCAGGAAGAAGAAGCATTCCAGAACCTGCGTTCAATCCTTGATAAAAAAGGTGAAGTGTTACTCAACAAATTTCATACTCTGGATAAAGAGCTAAAGAGTGACTTGAAGCGAAGTATGACTGTTACCATCATCGTGGTGCTGGCTATCATTGTTGTGGCACTTTACTTCAGTTACACCGTCCCTAAAAAACTCACTTCTGACATTAATGATCTCATCAAACGTATTGATATGATCGCCTCAGGTGATGGCGATTTAACTGCGCGGCTGGATGTCAATTCAAAAGATGAGTTTGGCGAGTTGGCGCAATCCTTCAACCGCTTTGTTGAAAAGTTACAGGATTTAATCAAAACCACATTGGATAACGTCAAAGGACTCAGCTCTCTCACAGTGCAATTGGCCGATTCGTCTAACAAAACAAAAAGTATTAATGAAACCTTGAATTTATCTACTGAGTCGATTGTCAGTGCTGTGCATGAAATGACGCTGGCTAATAAAGAAATGTCGAATGTGGCGACCAACTCAGCCTCAGAAGCCGATCAAACATCACAACTGGCTGTAAAAGGCATACATGTTGTTGAAGAATCGAATAAATGTATTTCAGAGCTTATCAAAGACATGGATATTGTCCTCAACTGCTCTCAACAACTCGAACAAAACTCCACCAGTATTTTATCGGTATTAGAAGTCATTAGCTCAGTTGCTGAGCAAACGAATCTATTAGCATTGAATGCAGCCATTGAAGCTGCACGCGCGGGTGATCATGGTCGTGGTTTTGCCGTTGTTGCTGATGAAGTACGTTCTTTGGCAACGAGAACCCAGCAAAGCACAGACGATATCAGCCAGATTATTACGCAGCTGCAAAACTCGGTCAGCCAATCCTCTTCGGCTATTACGCAGGGTAAAACGGATGTTGATAAAACAGCTAATACCTTCCAGGAAGCGTCTACTGTGTTTGATGAGATCAGGGCATCATCTCGCCGAGTTAACGATATGGCAATTCAAACGGCTGCAGCAACAGAAGAACAAACTGCTGTTGCTGAAGATATCAGTAAAAACCTGCATGGCTTGAATCAACAAACTGAATCAGCCCAACAAGTCTCAAAAACTGGTGATGAGATATCGAAAAAAATCACCAACTTCTCTGAAAATATGATGAATCTTATGGGACGTTTTAAAGTATAGGCCCGTTCTAAAGAGTCAGATCGCTATCGATCTGGCTCTTTTTTTTAATGTAAAAACAGCACGATTTCCAGTGCGATCAGGATAATAATTATCCACTCTAAGGTCGATGAATGTTTATGATTCTGCTCATTGGCCAGCATATCCAGTAATTCATGAATGCTTTCCAGCTTTTTATTTAACACATTAATTCGGGCAACCACGTCCAGATAGCGTGAAACCATAGTATATAAGGGTTCAAGCTCAGGATAATCCCAGAAAAATTCCGGCGTATCCAATAAACTATAGTTCAATAGAATATCGCCACGTGCACCAAACAATACCCCGCGTGATTTGGCAATGGCTTTTCTGCTCATCGCCACTTTACCGGTTTTGGCTAATGAGACCGGAATATGAGCATGAGCTTGAATCACTTCCTGTGCCAGTCGTTCAAATTCAGCCAATTTGACAGACTGAGCGAGTGCATGTGACACGGCCAGGCGTTCCATACTGTCTTCGTTTGCAAAACTGATTTTATCAGCATGCATTTTGATCGTGTCAGTATGACTATCAAAAGCATATTGCTCAAAGTCGGGGATGATTTTTGAATCAAGAACAAATGTCTGAATTTTTGTCAGTAAGGATTGCTTGGTGTTTTCAGTAACGCCCCAAAACACCACCACACCATAATCAAATAGAAAGGCTTCGCCGGAGTCAAGCTCAAGTTGCATTGCATCATGCAGACGAATACAGCGGTAATTGTCATTAACAAACTGCTCTAAATCCGGTAAGACAAATGACCGACCAATCGCTAAAGACTCGATCAATGTTGTAGCAAACTGCGTCATCACTCTACCCCTAAAAAAGTTAGGCGTACTCTACGCTGAAACGCTTGTTTTGGATAGTAAAAACTGTGTATTAATTAACGAAAAATCACATTGTTATCGCCACTTTTAATACCCCATCCCGCTGATGAGAAAACAGGTCATAAGCATCAACGATATCATCCAGTTTGTAACGGTGCGTCACCATATCCTCTAGGTTAACCCGATTTGATTCAATCACACTCATCAGGCGTCGCATACGCTCTTTACCCCCAGGACATAAACTGGTGATGATTTTATGGTCACCCAAGCCCGCACTAAAGGCATCAAGTGGAATCGTTAAATCGGTTGAATACACCCCTAAACTGGACAATGTCCCGCCCGGTTTTAATACGCGTAAGGCTGACTCAAAGGTTTGTTGTGTTCCCAGGGCTTCAATCACCGCATCCACACCACGCCCACCCGTAATTTTCATGATTTCTGAAATGATATCGACTTTACGGTAGTCCAGCGAGATGTCCGCTCCTAACTGCCTGGCATAAGATAATCGTTCATCAATGCCATCAATCGCGATTATCAAACTGGCCCCTTTTAATCTCGCGCCTGCTGTCGCACACAAACCAATCGGTCCTTGGGCAAACACCGCCACAATATCACCAATTTTTATGTTTGCAGATTCAGCCCCTGCAAAACCTGTCGACATGATGTCAGGGCACATCAAAACTTGTTCATCAGTTAAGCCATAGGGCACGGGTGCTAAATTGGCCTGTGCATCCGGCACCACTAAAAACTCAGCTTGTGCGCCATCAATAGTATTACCAAAACGCCAGCCACCCATGGGTTTATAACCATGACTATGGCAACCGCCATCCTGAGCTGGCAATCCGTCCTGACAGGCGTAAGAATGGAAACTCGGGCATATTGCCCCGGCAATAACACGCTGACCTTCTTTATAGCCTTGTACATTTTTGCCCAGTTTTTCGATAATACCCACTGGTTCATGGCCGATAGTTAACCCCTGCTCGACGGGATACTCCCCTTTCAGAATGTGAACATCAGTACCGCAGATCGTGGTCGTGGTGATGCGAATCAAGGCGTCGTTATCACCAATATCAGGAATCGGTTTCTCAACAATTTCAATACGGCCTTTTTCAATAAAGGCGGCTGCTTTCATCATTCCCGTCATATCAACGCTCCTTGCATTCGCTGCATTATGATTATTGAGTCATTAATACAGTAACATTTTGAAATACATTGCGTTATGACCTGGATCAAGTCAGCTTTAGTTAATTTGAAGCAGAGAAAAATACCTGTTTTGTTGCTCGGTATGATGGAAGTATGATCATGGAAAATGAAAACGTCTATAAGGCGCCGGTCACTGTTACATCCCAGCTGACGGTATTGCGTGTTTTGCTTTTAAGTATCGTTAGCATGACCACTTAAGGTGTGCAGCTTGGTAACAGCTAATGAGGCGGCAGCCGTTCGGGTCTCAACGCCCAGCTTCACAAACACATGTTCCATATGTTTATTCACTGTTCTGGGACTGGTACCAAGAATCTCACCAATACTTTTATCGGTTTTCCCTAAAATGACCCAGTGTAATACCTCAGCTTCACGCTTGGTCAGATTAAATACGGCTTTTAAGGCTTCGACCTGAGCGGCTTCTGATTCTTCGCGTAACAAGATAAGCCATTGCTCATCATTACGAATATCGGCTGGGGTAAAAATTAACCGCCCTGTTGGATGGTTAATCATCAATGGTCGTAAACGTTTTTTACCGCCTTCACTTAATTGTTGAATCCATTGCTGTAATTGCTCAGCATGGGTTCCCCCATCCTCTTTATCATTAAGATATTTTTCTACCAGATCACGGGCCAATGGCGTTTGCCAGATAATTTTATCGGTACCGGGAAGCACAGCAATAGCGGCCTGACCAAAGGCATCAAGCGCCCCTTGGGTATGACTCATCATTCTTGAATTTTTCAGATGGGTATTTAACCGGGCAATGACTTCAATGGGACTTAAGGGTTTGGTGACATAATCAATGCCACCAGCAGAAAACCCAGCGACGACATCTTCAGACTCGGTGAGACCAGTCATAAAAATCACCGGAATATGGCGTGTGTTGATGTCCTGCTTTAATCGGCGACACACATCGAATCCGCCAAGTTCAGGCATCACAGCATCAAGTAACACAATATCCGGATAAGCCTCATTACAGATTCGAATAGCATCTTTTCCGTTATTGGCGACCAGGACGGTATAACCGGACTCCACAAGAGAAGCATGTAAAAGTGCTAATGTTTCAGGCGCATCATCCACGACCAGCACCACAGCATGTTGATTTGCCTCAGTCATTTTGCAGTTTCTCTTTGATAAATTGTTTCATATTCTCCAGTTGGAATGATTCTGCCATTCGACGCATTTCACTAATAAACGATTTACTCACCGTCCCTTGCGAATCAAGCTCATCAATGATTTCTTTTAGCCCCATGATATAGCCGAGATCCAGCATTTCAAGCAGGGATTCAAGCACCTGTTTTTCAGGCAGTGGTTGTTGGCTGTCTGTGACCTGTTTTATCTCAGACCGTTCATCCTCTGCTTGTATCCACTCTAAGTTCAATCGTTCACCAATCCAGTTGATGAGCTCCATTAAATTAACCGGTTTGAGGACAAAGTCACTCGGTAAAATACCGGAGGAGTTTTCCAGATTTCGGTCAAAGGCATTAGCAGAAATGATACATATGTGGACATCAGACTGATGTACGTTTCGAATCAGATGACAGGTTTCCCAACCATCCATTTCCGGCATCGCCAGATCCATGAAAATAATATCAGGTTTGAAGTCAGGATAAATACGTAAACATTCTGGGCCTGACGCTGCCTCTCTGACTTCAAAGCCTAGAGGTTCCAGCACATTGATTAATAATTCTCTGTCGATGGGTTCATTATCGACCACGAGCAGTTTACGTCGACGTCCCTTGTAGCCTACAGGCATACGCATTGCCAGCGATGGCAAGGCTTCATCAAGACGCACAGAAGGTAAAAACAAACGAATGTAAAATGTGGTGCCCTCACCCACTTTACTTTCCAGATCTAACACGCCGCCCATCAGTTGGGTAAGTAGTTTACAAATCGTCAGTCCCAAGCCAGTTCCGCCAACACCGGTCGCTGTATTCCCTCTGACGAAGGGCTGGAAGATATTTTCAATATCTTTTTCGTCAATACCGGGCCCGGTATCCGCCACTTCAATCGACAAGAATTCACGGGCATAACGAAACCGGATATCAATACCACCCTCACGGGTATATTTCACCGCATTACCGATAATATTGATTAATATCTGGCTTAAACGTTTGTGATCGGCACGAACCACTGGTGGTAAATCCGCTGGGATATGGTAGTTAAAATACAATCCTTTATTCTTCGCCTGAATTTCAAACATGCTGACAATCTGTTGAATATATTCAGGAAACCGTAAGGATTTAATATCAAACTGCAACTTGCCACTTTCAATACGGGCAATATCAAGTGTGCCTTCAATCAATGACAATAAATGCTCACCACTGCGTAAAATCACTTTTGTAGCGTGTTTATTACTGTCGACAATATCGGCATTATTATCAAGTAACTGGGCATAGCCCAAAATGCTGTTCAGCGGTGTCCGTAACTCATGACTGATACCCGTGATATAACGACTTTTTGCCTGGTTGGCTTGCTCAGCCACTACGCGTGCCTGTTGTAGCTCGGCGTCCGTTTGTTTATGCAGAATAATCTCACGCTGTAATAAGTTATTCTGATTATTCGATTCCTGCTGGGCCACGTTCCGGCTTTGTGATGTCAGCACCAGCCACCACACAATAATGCCACTGACTAATACCAAGGCGGAAAACGCTTTGATAAAACCAAGCTGTATTGCTGGCATGATATGCGCTGAATATTCAGTGACCGTCAGTGAGATATGTACGTAGATCAAGCCGAAGATTGAGGCCAGGATCAGTACCGTCAGTGACATCAATAATAAATAGTGCCCGACACCACTATGAATATTACCTGACAAGGCTTTTGGCAACACTTTACTGATAATGGCTTCCCATTGTGACGTCAAACGTCCATGCGGTTTACAAGCATCATTACAGCGAGCATCCAGACAGCAGCATAGGGAGCAAATCGGCCCTTGATAGGCAGGACAATAAGCAACGTCCTGAATTTCATAATCACGGCCACAAATGCTGCAGGTTTCTTTGGTTTTGCTTGGGTGAAATTTAAAAGGTTGTCGGGCGAGATAATATTTTCCCTTGGTAAACCAGGCAATCAATGGTGAAGCAACCAAGGCAGTAAACATGGCGATAAATGAAGAAAACGCCTGCGCTTCCAGCCCAAACACACCCAGAAAAGCGGTTACCGAAAGCAGTGAGGCAATGCCCATCGCCCCAACGCCTACTGGATTGATGTCATATAAATAAGCACGACGGAACTCGACACCTTTCGGGCTTAATCCAAGCGGTTTATTAATGACCAGATCAGCCACCACGGCGGTAATCCATGAAATGGCAATATTCGAATACAAGCCCAAAATCTGTTCCAGCGCCTGGAATACATCCAGCAACATCAGCATGGTGGCAATCAATACATTAAATAATAACCACACCACACGACCGGGATGACTATGGGTTAACCGTGCAAAAAAATTGGACCAGGCTAATGAGCCAGCATAGGCATTAGTGATATTGATTTTAATTTGTGACAGCACCACAAAAAACACGGTAACGGCCAGCAGCACATCCGGATTAGAGAAAACATAACTAAAGCCCACGTAATACATATGGGTTGGATTGATGGCTTGCTCGATGCTCATCCCCGCCATTAATGCCAGATAAGCCAATAATGCGCCGATGAACATTTTTGCCATGCCCATGGAAATCCAGCCAGGACCGGCCATTAGTACGCCCAAATGCCATTTCAGATTATTTTTACTGGTACGTTCTGGCATAAAACGTAAGAAGTCGACTTGCTCACCAACTTGTGGGATTAATGCCATAGCAATCGCCACAGCCGTGCCAAACATATAGATATTAAAGTCACTGTCATAGCCGGATTCACCGGCAAAATTAATCAGACCGCTAAACGCATCGGGTTGTTTAATAAAGATAAACACCAATGGCAATATCATCATAAACAGCCACAAGGGCTGGGTCAGCATCTGAATACGACTGATTAAGGTCACCCCATGTGTGACTAATGGGATCACCACCACAGCACAAATGAGATAACTGACATAGAGCGGTATGGTGAAATATAAACTCAGCGCATACGCCATGATCACCGCTTCGAGCGCAAACAATATAAAGGTGAACGTGGCATAGACAAACGAAGAAATCGTCGATCCAATATAACCAAAGCCTGCACCACGCGTTAGCAAATCCATATCAAGACCGTATTTAGCGGCATAGTGGCTAATCGGCAGGCTGGTTAAAAAAATAATTAAGCTAACGGTTAAGATCGCCCAAAAGGCATTGGTAAATCCGTAGTTGACGGCGATAGTGCCGCCTATAGCTTCTAAAACCAGAAACGATATTGCGCCCAAAGCGGTATTGGAGACACGAAAAATCGGCCATTTTCTAAATGAATTTGGCGTAAATCTTAAGGCGTAGTCTTCCAGTGTTTCATTGGCAACCCAGGTATTGTAATCCCGACGTATTTTGACAATACGTTGTGGTGCTTCACTTTCAGAAGAAGGAGTTATGGCATCATTCGGTGTCAAATTCTTATCCTGACGTTGGGAAGATGCTTTTGCCTGTCCGTTAAACAAACAGCAACTTGGTACAACAAACGATTCAACATCTTAACTGATGCTCTTAGTGATTTTATCTACGTAATTCTACGTATAAAAAAATGCCCTGATCAGACTCAGGACATTTTTTATATACTGACCAGCAAGGACTTTATGCGATAAGGAAAAATGCTCCTGCTACCGTTAGCACGGATACTAACAGGCTTTGCAGATAACGTCCCACGCTATCTTTCTGGTTACCCAGAACAAAGCCAATAAGCAATAAGACTGACGTTGTCAGTACTAATCCGATGATCGCCTGCAAACCATTATTCGCCAGAATGAGTTCTTGACCATGAACAAAACCATGCATCAATCCAAATACGCTGGTTAAGGCAATCTGCCAGACAACATTGATTTTGGCACTCAATAGCAACACAACGCCCATAGCGATGACACTAACGGCAATGCCCATCTCAACTATATTGGACTGTCCCATAAAGGCGCCCATTGTCAGGCCTACAAGCAGAAAACTAATAAATAACGCTGGTATCTGAAAGCGATTCTGTGTCGGTGCCCGCGCTGCCCAGAAACCAATAGCCAACATTACTAATAAGTGATCAAGCCCGGTCAGCGGATGTAAAACACCACTCATAAATCCCACTGCATCATGTCCTGGATGTGCCATCGCAGACAGTGGCAATCCCATCAATGTCATGAATATCAAAAGGCTTTTTTTCATAATCAATTCCTCGTCATTTAGTTAGTGCAGCATTAAGCCTTGTTTTTCAATAAACAAGATAATCTCATCCAGACCTTGTTCATCTTTTAGATTGGTAAAAAAGAAAGGTCGCTCACCACGCATACGTTTCGCGTCCTCATCCATCACTTCTAATGATGCACCGACTAAAGGTGCCAGATCTGTTTTGTTAATAATGAGCAAATCAGATTTGGTGATGCCCGGCCCCCCCTTACGCGGTATTTTTTCACCGGCCGATACGTCAATCACGTATAAGGTCAAATCTGAAAGCTCCGGGCTGAAAGTCGCTGCCAGATTATCGCCACCACTCTCTATAAACACGATATCCAATGGCTCGAAACGTTTACTGAGCTGTGCCACCGCTTCCAGATTCATCGATGCATCTTCACGAATCGCGGTATGTGGACAACCACCGGTTTCCACACCAATAATTCGGTCGGCAGACAGGGCTTCATTTCGGGTCAGAAACTGGGCATCTTCTTTGGTATAAATATCGTTGGTAACAACGGCAATATTATAGGTATCACGCAAACGCTTACATAAGGCCAGGGTTAATGCCGTTTTGCCTGAGCCAACCGGCCCGCCAATACCTACCCGTAATGGTTCTTTCATTCATACCTCACTTTAAGAACGGAATAATCTTGAATATTGTGTTTCATGTCGGCAACTGGCGATACTCAGAGCCGGACAGAAGTTACTGATATCATCATCAGCACATTGCATGGCCTGCTCTATGACTATCGTTATTTGTTCGCTGACAGCAACCAGAATTTGCTGCCCTGCCACCTGGCCTAAAGGAATCGCTTTCATCGCTGCACTGACCTGATTTTCTATCCATGACCAGGCATAAACATGCAGCATTTCATGCAAGCTTATCTGCCAGTTCACTGCCGTAGCCGCATACACCGTAGGGAAACTTGGCTCATCAATTGAAGCGACAACATCTAACATCGCTTGTGGCCAGGCATCTAAATCCTGTTGCAGACGTAATAAGGAATAGCCCATCTGTCTCGATTCAAGCCAGGTTTCAGCACTATCCCTACCCGCTTTATAATAACCATCCCAATGGTTTATGGCCGTTTCATCCATGCTCTGCCAGGCCATAAACAAACGTTTAATCACTGGCAATTCAAACTGGGCGTAATAGGTCAGCAACACATCGCTGATCCAACGCTGTGCCGATGTTTTATCTGTGACATCACCCGACTCAATCGCCCATTCAAACCCTTGAGAATAGCTGTAGGCACCGATAGGTAATGCTGGACTGGCCAGTTGTAATAATCGTGAAAATGCTGCCGTGGTGGTCATGATTAATGATGGTGGTGATGTGATTGTTCGTGGTCGTGGTCGTGGTCGTGATCATCATGATGATGGTGATGTCCACCACCATAGGCACCGGCTTCAGGTTCAAACGGCGCTTGGGTTTCTTCCACATTCACATGCAATCCCAACAACATATCTTTTAATACATAATCGGCTTCCAGCTTTAACCAGCCGTCGCCAATTTCCAGCGGTACGTGACGATTACCCAAATGATAAGCCGCCCGCATCAGGGCATGAGCAGAATGGGTTGTGACAATCATCACTTGCTGATCAGCAGCTTGCACCTGAATGATAGAACCATCCTGTGCTTGCAGCACATCACCACCACGTAAGATTTCGCCTCTGGCCATAAAAATAGCCGCTTCCCGACCTGATGCCAGCTTGACCCGGATTCGACTTTTTTGACGTAAATCAAAACTCATCGACACCTTGTCATCAAAGTCGCTGATGTTGTTGTCTGTTAATTTTGTATGTATTTCAAGCATGCTCTTACTCTAAAAAAGAAAATAGCGTTGTGCCATCGGCAACTCTGTGGCCGGATCGCAAATCAATAATTCGCCATCTGCCAGCACCTGATAAGTTTCAGGATCGACGCTGATATCCGGTGTTGCATCGTTTAATACCATATCTTTTTTCGTTACCTGCCGGCAGTTTTTCACGGCGACAAGTGGCTTGGATAAGTTCAGATTTTTAACTTCCGGATTATCCATAGCCGCTTGCGATACAAAGGTTAATGAGCTTTTAAGCCCCTTACCAAAGCTGGCAAACATCGGACGATAATGCACGGGCTGCGGTGTTGGGATTGAGGCATTAGGATCTCCCATCGCTGCTGAAGCAATGCTGCCCCCTTTTAAGATTAATGACGGTTTAACGCCAAAAAACGCCGGTCGCCATAACACCAAATCAGCAAATTTCCCTGGCTCGATTGAACCCACAATATGTGAAATGCCATGAGTTATCGCTGGGTTAATAGTGTATTTAGCAATATACCGTTTCACCCGAAAGTTATCGGTATTGTCCGCGCCATCTTTGGTATCTTCCGGCAAAGTCCCACGTTGCACTTTCATTTTGTGAGCCGTTTGCCAGGTGCGCATAATCACTTCACCCACGCGTCCCATCGCCTGTGAATCGGATGACATCATCGCAAAGGCACCAGTGTCATGCAGGATATCCTCAGCGGCAATGGTTTCACGGCGAATCCGTGATTCCGCAAAAGCCACATCCTCAGCAATAGCTGGATCAAGGTGATGACACACCATCAGCATATCCAGATGTTCATCCAGCGTATTCACAGTAAACGGTCGGGTCGGATTAGTTGATGACGGCAAGACATTTTGTGAACTGATGGCTTTGATAATATCAGGCGCATGACCACCACCGGCCCCTTCTGTATGGAAAGTATGAATGGTCCGGTTTTTAAATGCAGCTAAGGTCGTTTCAACAAAGCCCGATTCATTTAAGGTATCGGTATGAATCGCCACCTGAATATCCATTTCCTCTGCCACACTTAAACAGTTATCAATCGCTGCCGGCGTCGTACCCCAGTCCTCATGTAATTTCAGACCAATGACACCTGCTTCAACTTGTTCACGAGCAGGTTCAGGCAAAGACACATTGCCTTTGCCAAAAAAGCCCATGTTCATAGGAAACGCTTCAGCCGCTTCCAGCATACGATGAATATGCCAGGGACCTGGCGTACAGGTAGTGGCAAAGGTGCCGGTAGCGGGCCCGGTTCCACCGCCCAGCATGGTGGTCACACCTGAGGTTAGCGCCTCCTCGATTTGCTGTGGGCAAATCCAATGAATATGACTATCAATGCCACCGGCAGTGAGAATCATGCCTTCACCAGCAATAATCTCGGTACCGGCACCAATAGGAATAGTCACGTTAGGTTGAATATCTGGATTACCGGCTTTGCCTATTTGCCAGATATGGCCATCTTTAAGTCCTACATCGGCTTTGATAATGCCGGTGACTGCATCAATAATCAGTGCGTTAGTGATGACGGTATCCGCGACCTCTGCTGCAGGCAGTTGTGATTGGCCCATGCCATCGCGAATCACTTTGCCACCACCGAATTTGACTTCTTCCCCGTAAGTGGTGAGATCTTTTTCGACTTCGATCCACAGTTCGGTGTCTGCCAGACGAACTCTGTCACCGACAGTGGGACCAAACATTTCTGCATAGGCCTGACGTGAAATTTTAAGACTCATGACAAGGCCCCCATCACTTTGCCAGCAAAACCATACACCGTTTGTGCCCCCGCCAGTTTCACCAGCTCGACGCTACGCATTTGCCCCGGTTCAAACCGGACAGCGGTGCCCGCAGCAATATTTAAACGAAAACCATAGGCCTGCTCACGATCAAACAGTAAAGCCTCGTTTACCTCATAAAAGTGGTAATGCGAGCCCACCTGAACAGGACGGTCACCCGAATTGGAGACGTCAATTAATTTGGTCTCCCGCTGAACATTCAGCTCGATATCACCTTTTGCAAAACGCATTTCACCTGGAATCATTTTGTCACCTCACACTATCGGGTCGTGAACAGTAATTAACTTGGTGCCATCTGGAAACGTGGCTTCCACCTGAATTTCAGTGACCATTTCGGCAATGCCATCCATCACATCTTCACGGGTCAGTAAGTTCGTGCCATAACTCATCAAGTCACTCACACTGCGACCGTCTCTGGCACCTTCCATAATGGCAGCGGTGATATAGGCCACGGCTTCCGGGTAGTTTAATTTCACACCACGTTCTTTACGGCGTTCAGCTAATAATGCCGCGGTAAAAATCAGTAATTTATCTTTTTCTCTTGGCGTTAAATCCATGTCACAGGTCCTATAAAATGTTCAGGTTGCCCAGATGCGTGGGCGTATTGCTTGTGAATTTGCATACCATGGGCGCAGACAAGCCCATAGTTGTTCAAAATACTGACGTGCTTCTTGTGCACAGCTACCGATATAACGTGCCGTAAACACTTCTGGTAAGGCAGAAACGCCGTATTGGGCATCAGAATTCACTGTAATTTGTCGACATTGTTCAATGACAGCATCGGGTACTTCACCCGCGGTAACCACAAAGCTACCAAATACTGGAAACCCTCTCAGCCCGGCCAGCGCAGTGACAACATGGCTATCCGGTTTAAACACCGCGGTTTCCTGCCACAACAACCGTTGTTCACGCGATATTTCTAACACTTGTTTATAGCGGCCCTGCTGCCACTGTTCGCCACTGGCTTGTCGACCGAGGCAACTGATATCCCAGCCGGCGAAATGAGCGTATTGGCTTAATTTTACCTGTGTCTTTAAGGTGACATCAGCCCCATCAAACACAATATTTTCTTGTGGAAACCATTCAAGAAGACTGTGATCCGCCTGTTCTATATGCAGTGTTTGACTGGCCTCGCGACCTGCCGACTTATACCATTTGGTGGCACCCGGTGTGGTGATAAAGCTTTTGGCCGCTTTCGCCAAACTAAAGTCCAGTGCTAAACGGTCTCCACCTGCCACACCACCCGGTGGATGAATCACCAGAACATGTGCGGGAGTCGGGCCTTCCGGATATAAACATTTTTGAATCGTTAATGGCCCTGAATGAGCCTTTTTTGCCAGGATCGTTTTACCGTCACGTTCGATAAAACCTAACTGAAGACGGGCATCCCAGCCCGTCATTACGGTATTAAGTTGCGTTCTGTCTATCAATTGGGTCACGCATTCTGTCCTGTTTTCATGCCGTAAAGATAGCATGACTAAAACATCCTCTTTGCATAAAATCAAAGAGGATGTTGTTGTTTTTACACTGTCAGATATTGTTTGATTTTGGCTGCATCCACATTTTCACGCAGATCTTCATGAATCAAATTGCCTTTTTCGATCACCATAATCCGATCAGCAATATCCATCGTGAAGCTTAGTACCTGTTCTGATACCACAATCGTTATCTCACGCATTTCACGGATTTCATTCAGTACTTTTGCAATATCTTTAATAATAGAAGGCTGAATACCTTCGGTTGGTTCATCCAAAAGCAAGACTTTGGGATTGGTCACCAGGGCACGGGCAATTGCCAGCTGTTGCTGTTGACCACCAGACAAGTTACCGCCTTTACGATGACGCATCTCATGTAACACAGGGAATAAGGAAAAAATATCTTCCGGAATTTTTTTCTGTTTACTGACCTGTAATCCGGTTTCAATATTTTCCTGCACGGTCAGATTGGGAAAAATCATCCGTCCCTGCGGTACATAAGCTAAGCCACTGGCAACACGTTTATAGCTATCCATACCATCTAAATCAGTGCCTTCTAATTCAACCTTAGTCGCCGAACTTGGCAAGATACCCATTAAGGATTTGAACAGTGTGGTTTTACCCATCCCGTTACGGCCCATAATGGCCAGTGTTTCATTTTTATTCGCTGAAAAGCTGATTTCATGAATCACTTCACTCTGGCCATAGCTGACTTTTAAGTTTTCTACTTCAAACATATCAATTTCCTCGCTATTCGCTTAATGGCCTAAGTAAACTTCAACGACTTTCTCGTCTGACTGCACTTTATCCATAGCGCCTTCAGCCAGAATCTTGCCTTGATGTAATACGGTGACTTTGTGAGCAATCTTTTTCACAAACTCCATATCATGCTCAATCACAATCACCGAACGGTTTTTGCAGATACGATTCAACAATTCTGCTGTTTCGTCGCGTTCCTTCGCACTCATACCGGCTACAGGCTCATCGAGCATTAATAGCTCAGGGTCTTGCATCAGTAACATACCTATTTCTAACCATTGTTTCTGACCATGACTCAACACAGCTGCTTCCGTATCCAGTTCATCTAATAACTGAATCTCTTCCGCTATTCTTAATACGGTTTCTTTCACCTTTTCGTCAGCTTTGAAGAACAAGCTACCAAACACGCCACGTCCTTCTGGATAAGACACCTCCAGATTTTCGTAAACCGTTAATGTTTCGTAAATCGATGGTGTCTGAAACTTACGTCCTACACCGGTACGAACAATTGCGTGCTCTGACAGTTTAGTAAGCTCTGTATTTTTAAACTTGATCGAGCCTGAGCTGGCTTTGGTTTTACCGCAAATCAAATCCAGTAAGGTCGTTTTGCCGGCCCCGTTTGGGCCGATAACCACACGCAGTTCATTTTTATCGATATACAGATTCAATGAATCTACTGCCTTGAAGCCATCAAATGAGACGGTCAAATCTTCAATTGCCAACAGGAAATCAGTTTCAGTACCCATTATTTGGCTCCTTCTAATTCAGCTTTCGCTTCAGTTTTACTATCAGACTCTGCTTTTTTCTCGCCCAACAGACGTTGCATGAAAGGCAGCGTTCTGACGTATTTGTCATAAATACCGGCTAATCCATTCGGGAAGAACATCACCACAGCGATAAATAAACCACCCATCAAGAATAACCAGACTTCAGGAAACGATTCTGAAAAAGCTGTTTTCCCAGCATTCACTAATAAGGTGCCATACACCACACCGATAAGTGACATACGTCCACCCACCGCAGCAAAGATAACCATTTCAATTGAAGGTACGATGCCGACAAATGACGGTGACATAAAGCCAACCTGCAAAGTAAACATAGCGCCACCAATAGCTGAAATCACCGCGGCCAGACAGAAGATAAAGATTTTAAAGCTGGCTACGTCATAACCAGAGAAGCGAACACGATCTTCTTTATCTTTCATCGCCAGTAGCAGTCGACCAAATTTACTGGTCAGTACAAAGCGGCTGACACAGATTACTGCCAGTAATAAGACGGCATTGACGAAATACAAGACGTACTTCGCTGAATCTGGACGAATACTCCAGCCATTTAAGGTTTTCAGGTCAGTAATACCATTGATACCACCGGTGTAACCTTGTTGACCGACAATCAAAATAGTCAAAATCAAAGCGACAACCTGGGTAATGATGGCAAAGTAAACCCCACTTACCCGACGTTTAAACATCGACACCCCGATAAGGTAGGCAAACGCTGCTGGCACCACAAAAATCGCCAGAATCGCCACCCATAAGTGTTCAAACGGCACCCAGAACCAGGGTAATTCTGTTAATTGATTCCAATCCATAAAGTCAGGAATGCCCGGTGTAGATTGAATAGCGGTACTTTCCGGATCCGATGCTTCCAGTTTCAAAAACATCGCCATCGCGTAGCCACCGAGGCCAAAAAATACTCCTTGCCCTAAACTCAGAATGCCGCCGTATCCCCAAAGTAAAACCAGACTGACCGCGGCAAAGGCGTAAGTCAGGTATTTCCCCACCAGGTTAAGGCGGAAAATATCCAGTGCCAGCGGCAATACAATCAGAATAAGCAGCGCAAGGATGCCAATACCGATGGCGCCGTTTCTGCCACCCAATAATCTGTCATAGACAAAATTCATATGGTTATCTCCTACTGCTTATTTACGAACTTTATTGGCAAACAGACCTTCTGGACGAATCATCAGAATGATAACGATCGTCAGTAATGTCAGCACTTTTGCCATAGAACCACTGATAAAGAACTCCAGAATCGATTGCGCCTGGGCAATACTGAAGGCTGAAGCTATCGTGCCGAATAAACTTGCAGCACCACCGAAAACCACCACCATAAAGGTGTCAACAATATAGAGAGAACCGGTCGTTGGACCTGTTGATGCAATAGTGGTAAATGCCGCACCAGCTACACCGGCAATGCCACAACCAAGCGCAAAGGTCATACGATCCACTTTTTTGGTATTAATACCCACTGCACCACTCATTACACGGTTTTGGGTGGTGGCACGTACATTGAGTCCCCAAGTTGAGCGATACATCAGGATAAAGACGCCAAAGGTCACTAACGCGGTTAAACCCAGTACAAACATACCGTTAATTGGTATGAAGATAGTATCTGTTGGCATATATGAGCCCATTAGCCAATCTGGCAGCGTTGGGCTGACTTCACGTGCGCCAAACAGAGACCGGAAAATCTGTTGCATGATCAGACTTAAGCCCCATGTCGCCAGCAGGGTGTCAAGAGGACGTTTGTATAGATGCCTGATAAGCAGCCACTCAACAAAGTAGCCAATAATGCCTGCCACAAAAAACGAAGCGACGATGGCAAAAATAAAGTAATAACTCAGAAAATCAGGAAAGTATTTTTCTGTCATGACTGACAATATGTAGGTCGTATATGCCCCTACTGCCATAAACTCGCCATGGGCCATGTTAATGACGCCCATCTGCCCGAAAATAATTGCAAGGCCCAGTGCCATTAAAAGTAGAACACTGAATAAACTCAAACCAGCAAACCCTTGCATGGCCAGAATTGATGTCAATTCTTGTATTGAATAATCGCCCATAACGCTACTCCGAAGGTGATCTGAAAAGAGTGATTGAAACGTGTTTAAGAGAGGGCAAGCTGCGTATGCAGCCTGCCCATCTTGATACTGCGGTCTATTGGTAACCTTCTGGGAATGGGTTTGGTTCAATCAGCTCAGGTGATTGGTAAATCACTTTCGCTTGACCATCTTTTTGCCATTCAGCTACGCGAGTGTAGCTCCACAGATGATGGTTAGGATGAAGCTTCACATAACCTTCAGGTGCCGTTGTTAACTCAATATCGCCTTCTTCTGAAGCAGCAACTACTTTATCGACATCAAAGCTACCTGCTTTTTCAACAGCCGCTTTCCATAACCAAGGACCAAGGTAAGCCGCTTGAGTCACGTCACCAATAACGCTGTCATCGCCATGCATTTCTTTAAAGGCTTTAACGAAAGCTTTGTTATTGTCGTTATCCAGACTTTGGAAATATTTCATAACTGAATAGAAACCGACCAGGTTTTCACCACCGATACCTAAGACTTCGTCTTCAGTAACAGAGATAGTTAACAGTGTTTGTTTATCACCAGTGATACCGGCAGCATTTAACTGTTTGAACCAAGCAACGTTAGAACCACCTACAACAGCCGCGAAAATAACGTCAGGTTTTTTCAGACGGATTTTGTTAATAACCGAACCGAACTGTGTGTCACCTAATGGTTTGTACTCTTCACCAACGACTTTGCCACCTAAGACATTTTCGATATGTTTACGGGCAATTTTCATTGATGTACGTGGCCAGATGTAATCAGAGCCAATCAGATAATACGTTTTTGCACCTTTTTCTTTCGCTACCCAATCCAAACCAGCTAAGATTTGTTGAGTCGCTTCCTGACCGGTGTAAATGACATTATGTGATTGTTCCAGACCTTCGTAGAACGTTGGGTAGTAAAGCAGACCATTTTGCTGTTCGAATACAGGTAATGCCGCTTTACGTGAAGCAGAAGTCCAGCAACCAAATACGGCAGCAACGTGATCGTTCACTAATAATTTACGTGATTTCTCAGCAAATGTAGGCCAGTCACTCGCACCATCTTCCTGGATGATTTCAATTTGACGACCTAAAATACCGCCTGATTCATTGATTTGTTTAATCGCCAGTTTTTCAGCTTCTTGAGCACCGGTTTCACTGATAGCCATCGTGCCTGTCAATGAGTGCAAAATGCCCACTTTAACGGTGTCATCAGTCACAGCCAGACCGGTCGTGTTCACCGCCGCTGTCGGGTAATCTTCAGCCATCGCTGATGTGCTAATGAAGCCTGCCGCTATCATTGCGCCGAGTAAAGCGCCTGTTTTACCTAAGAATTTTCTTCGACTAAAATGTTTCATTGATTAATCTCCAGTTTTAAAACAATGTTTGGTTACTCAGTGACCGAGCATCCAAGGTCGTGCGGTTTTCTTTGTTTGCATCAATAGGCCGTTTCCTTGTTTATTTTCGTTAGAAGATGAAGTGTCTTTTTGCGATGTCGAGCAAGTGTGCGAGCCTGAACAACCACAGCTGGAACGGCGTGCTTGTCTCGGGGCATGTGCCGATTTTTCATTACGCTCAAACGCTTTTTTTCTGCCACTGTCCATCAGAGCCAGATTGGGCGCTGAAATAATGCGTGCTGCAGGCTCTCCACAGTTTTCACACGTGCAGGGCAAGCTGGATTCACTCATTTTGCGTAAGGCCGAAAATTCGCCACATTGCTCACATCGGTAGTCGTAAATAGGCATCGCACTCTTCCTCTAATCAATTAAGATGTTTTCGCTGTATCAATACCTGGGGTAACCAGTTCTAAAGGACCGTCTGGATTAGGCATGATGTCGAAATCAAAGATCTCAGTGGGTAACCACAAGGTCGCACAAGCATTTGGTACATCAACGATGCCGCTGATATGACCTTCAACCGGTGCGGTACCGAGAATGGATACGGCCTGCTGACCGCTGTAACCAAATTTCTTCATGTACTCAATGGCGTTCAAACACGCTTGTTTGTATGCCACGTTAACGTCGAGGTAATGTTGTTTACCTTGTTCATCAACTGAGATACCTTCAAAAATCAGGTAATCACGGTATTTAGGTTCAACCACACTTGGTTTGAACAGTGGGTTTTTGATACCGTATTTCTTAACGCCGCCTTTGATTAAGTTGACGCGGATATCTAAGTAACCCGCCATCTCAATCGCACCACAGAATGTGATCTCGCCATCACCTTGAGAGAAGTGAAGGTCTCCCATAGAAAGACCACCGTCTTTCACATACACAGGGAAATAAATACGAGACCCTTTGGTCAGGTTTTTAATGTCACAGTTACCACCGTGTTCACGTGGTGGCACAGTCCGAGCACCGGTTTTAGCTGCAGCAACTGCTTCATCACCTTTCATTCTGCCCATCACCGCAGATTTTTCTTCAGGTGGGCAAGCTAACATCGGTACACGGTCAGGATCTGTGGCAATCAAATCAGCTTCACGTTGATTCCATTCCTCAAGCATTTCTTTTGATGGCAAACAACCAATCAAACCAGGATGCATAATGCCGGCAAACTGCACGTTTGGAATATGACGTGATGTCGTGTAAATACCGTGGAAATCCCATATAGACTTACTTGCATCAGGGAAGTGATCAGTTAAGAAACCACCGCCGTTTTCTTTAGCAAATAAACCGTTAAAACCCCATTGCTGATCTTCAAACGTGCCGACATCCAGAATATCTACCACCATTAAATCGCCAGGTTCAGCACCTTCAACACCAATCGGACCACTTAAGTAGTGAACCTGGGTTAAATCAACATCGCGGATATCATCGGCACTGTCGTTATTGCCAATTTGGCCGCCGGTCCAATCCATACATTCAACACGGAATTCATCACCGGGCTTGACCATCGCGATCATGGGTATATCTGGGTGCCAACGGTTATGGATTTGACCATCCTGCTCCCATGGCTTTTTATCTAAATCGAGTTTTACTATCGTTTTCATTAGGTTCCTCCTTCTACTAGAACTGAAGTTGGGTGCTGATGACAAAAGCGTCATCATCAGATTCGTTGGTGACTTCAAGATTTCTGTAAACGGCTGTGATTTGAGCGTTGTAGCCATCAATGATGTAGTTCACACCAAAATCGGTGCGTTCTGTTTCAATGTCGTTGTCTGCATCAAAGTTTTGGTAATGAACAAACGGCATGAACTGACCCCAACCCACTTTTTGGTTGAAGATATAACCAGCGCCTACGGCGTAAGCTTCACCTTGTTCAGATAAGAAAACATCATCAGTGTCATAGTCGTAATAAGCGGCTTCAAAAGACACTGCACCTGCAGACAGCTTCTTCTCAATCAATAGATCAGCGCCATATTGGCTATAGTCACCAATATCAGTCGCAGAGATAGCACCGTCACCTTTAGAACGGCCGAATACCCCAATGGTGAAAATATCTTTTTGTCCCAGGTAGTTACCTGTTCCGTAGTAACCAGGCTCTTTATCCCAGAAGCTATATTGCAGACGACCGGCATACATCAAATCATCACTAGCACCAGCAGCTGCCCCGGCATCACCCTCATTAAATGCTGTTTGAGTCGATGCACCTTCACCTAAGCTGTAGTAAAAGATTTTGTCTGCTTCGAATGCACCAAATGAATAAGCAAGACGTTGGTCTAAAGTAGTACCAACAATAGCAACACCTTCATCACGACCAATCGTGCCGCCATTCCAGCCATAACGTGCTGCAATGTTTTGCCAATAACCATCACCTGAAGTGTAATAAGGACCAGCCATATTGGCGCGACTGCTTGGTGATAAGAAACGACCTGCCCAGATAGCTACATCAGGTGTAAATTGAAAAATACCCGCAGCATCAATAATTTTCATTGACTCATCGCTGTTCATTTCAGTGTTAAACATACCTTTGATGTATTTATTTAACGAACCCGAAACGTAAAGTCTGGCACTGTCCAAATTAAAATCATTCGAACGTCCACCGTCAGCTGCACCATCTTCAGCACTGGTGTAGCTGCCACGCATGCCAAAACCAACGCTGACATATTGATCTTCACCAAACGTGATCGTGCCAGCTGCTTGTGACACTGTAGGTGCCATCATTGCAGAACTGGCGAGCGCCACTGCATAGGTGAGAGAGTTGAGTTTCATTTTCATTCTAATTGCCCCTGTTAGCCATCCAAGAAAAGAAAAAGTCGCAAACGTGCTGTTCGCGTCAGGAGCAATACTAGTGAGCTGGGTCAGAAGCTTGAATACGTGAAATTGCGTAGAAACAGATCTGACTTGTTCAGGTAATCTGTAGCCATGTTAAAGAGTCATCAAGGAAAGGCGGATGTTTCAAAAACGAAAATTCAATAAGACGCTTGCCATCACCACGATGGGCATTTTGAGTCTATCGCTCTCCGCATGTGGAGAGTTTAGTTATAAACGCGGCGCATCCGTCCGTGATTTTCAGCAAGAAAAAAATGTGTGTGCTGCCAGTACAAATACAGAGGTACAAACAAAAAAATGCTTAAAAGAGAATGGCTGGATCGTTTTAGATTTAGATAACAAGGCTAATGAAGAGGCCGCTAAAACCGGGAGCCCGGCCAATAAAGCTGTGATTCATGGTAGCTATACCAAAAGTTCACCCGACCAATTTATAGCTGAAAAAACAACAGATACTGAAATTGAGCCTGCACCTCTGCCTGCTGATCCACTCCAACCGGTCGGTGTCAGCTCGTGGTGGAAAGCGGGTGCAGGTCCTGATCAATTACTCGCAGAAGGTCAAGTCTGCAAAGATGGTTTAAGTAAAGAGCACCCAATCAACGGTAATTTTAGCCAGGTTACCGTTGGCTTTATTGAGTGTATGGCAGAGAAAGGCTGGAAAGTCTGGCTTAAATAACTCTCTCGTCCTCGGTACCGCCAGTACACCTTCTAGTACTGGCGGTTTTTTTATTCTGATATTGGGGCTAACCAGTTAGTACCACCTAATTTACGTTGCTGTGCCAAGTTCCAGTGCGCCCGGTCAATAAGATGTTGGGCGGGTCTTGCAGGATCATATTTCAACGGACTTGGCAGGGTTGATGCCAACAGTGCGGCTTGCATATCCGTCAGTTGTGAAGCCTGTTTGGCAAAGTGATATTCACTGGCGGCTTCAATACCAAAAACACCTTTCCCCCACTCGGCAATATTCAAATACACTTCCAGAATACGTTGCTTGCCCCAGGTCAGTTCGATTAAAGAAGTAAACCAGACTTCCAAACCTTTCCTTATCCAGCTTCTACCTGTCCACAGGAACATATTTTTAGCGACCTGCTGACTAATGGTGCTGGCACCACGTAACCGTCCGCCATCCTCAGCTTCGTTAAGTGCCTTCATAATGGCATCAACGTCAAAGCCCTGATGCAGAGGAAAACGCTGATCTTCAGAGGTTATCACCGCAAGCGCCACTTTTTTGGGAATTTGCTCCCAGCTCAGCCAGCGTTGATGAATCGTATAATCATCATGGGTCAGCCAGCGTTCCACCATCACCATACTGACTGGTGGGTTTAACCAACGAAACGGTAAAACGATAAGCAGGCTGAACACTAGCCAACCCAGCATGCTGTAGAGTATTAACTTTATAAAAAAACGTCTTATTTTATTCAGCATAATTGCCTTTGCTTTTCCTCAGGCCTGGTTAATTAGGCACCTTATGATCATCCTGATATTATTTAGCATTGCGATACAAAGCTATACTCCATGCTAAATACTCTTTCTATTTTGTTGCCCATTTTTGGGCTGATTGCGGCGGGTTTTATCAGTAGAAGAACCGGTGTACTTGGCCCAACTGCCGCCAGTGAATTAAATCGTTATGTCGTCTGGCTTGCCTTACCTGCCTTGTTGTTCGACATTATGGCACATAGCCACTGGCAGGCTTTATTTCTACCTGCTTTTATAAACGTTTATTTATTGGGTACGGGCATAATCTTTTTACTGATTCTTGTCTGGCGACTTTCGCAGGGCAAGCATTTAGCGGATGCCAGTGTTGATGGCGTAGCGGCGGCCTATTCCAATACCGGCTATGTTGGTTTTCCTTTATTATTTTTGGTGTTCGGTGCATCCAGTCAGATACCCACAACGATTGCGTCCATTATTGTGGTTTGTATCTTATTTTCTATTGCCATCATGTTAATCGAAACCGGTTTACAGGCTGAGAAAGCGCTACACTTACGGATAAAAAGTGTGTTATCTGCCGTATTTCGTAATCCATTAGTTGTTTCCCCCATCGCCGGTGTAATAGTAGCCGCCTCAGGTTTGACCATTCCCGACAGTGTTGAAACATTTCTCCATCTGCTGTCTGACTCTGCTAGCCCATGTGCATTGGTGAGCTTAGGTTTGTTTCTGGCAAGTAGTCGCAGTGAAAAGCCAAATAATAGTGACAACGAGACACGTGTCGCTTGGGTATTAACCTTTACAAAACTCGCCATACAACCGCTTCTGGTCGCCGCATTGGCGTTCTGGGTGTTTGATATGGATAGGACATTAGCCATGATGGCTGTCTTACTGGCCGCATTACCGACAGGCACTGGCCCTTTTATGCTTGCCGAGTTTTACCAACGGAATGCCTTTATCACAGCACAAACTATCATGTTTTCGACCGTTATTTCATTACTGACACTGACGGTATTGTTAAATATGCTGTGAAATCACATTAGGCGTTCAAAGCGGTTTTTTGTAGTATAAACAGGCTTATTTACTTTTTACTGGAATCACATATGAAAAAGATCATCATCGCAGCACTGCTGGCAACATTACTCGGCTGTACTTCGGCATCCCCAAAGCAGTACTATCGTCCGGCGGGTGCTGAACAACAAGTGGAAGTCTATGGCCGCTTTGATCAAATAAGCTTTGAACATCAAGTCTTAATTAACGGCAATGTGGTGATTGATGGCCAGCTATCATACAACTACGATGATGGTCATTTTAGTGGTGAATATGAAGGCATGACCGTGACTTCAGACTGCAAATGGAAGTTGAAAAAAGATTTGACGTGTTTAGTTAAAATCAATGACGAAATGGCCGCCACGCTGACATTTTAGAAGCTATTGAGTAGTTATCACTTGAGGCTTTTGCTCTAGTGATAACTACTTTTTGTCGTCAGACAGTTCCTTCATTACCTTTTCAAACTCTGCTTTATTTTCTCTAACAGCAGCAACACACTCTGCATCTAGTTTATTCGCCTGTTGCATTTTTTCCAGTTCAGCTATGGCATCGTCTAAAGGCCACGGTTTTTTGTAGGGACGCTGACAAGTCAGCGCATCAAAGATGTCTGCCACGGTTGCAATTCTGGCTTCCAGAGGAATCTCATCCCCTTTCAGACCTTTTGGATAGCCTGAACCATCGATATATTCATGATGACAGGCAACGATATTACGCATCATATCGGTATCACGCATATCTACCAGATTGTAGTCATTAAGTACTTGCTCAAGCATATCTATCCCCTTGATAACATGCGTTTTCATAATGCTACGTTCATCATCATCTAATCGCCCTGGTTTATTAAGAATAGTGTCAGAGATACCGATTTTGCCAATATCGTGCAAGCGGGCAAACAGATACACATGTTCAATAAACTCATCACTTAAGCGATGCTTCTTAGCCAAGTGCGTGGCAATAATCCTGGCATAACAGGCCATACGATCAAGATGTAAGCCCGTTTCAAAATCTCTGAAGTCAGTGAAATCTCTGGCTGCCCTGACTGTCGCCAAGAGCGTATTAACCAGTGATAATTCTTCATTGATCATCATGGATATAAACTGACCGTACAAACTCAAGGTAATCTTCGCAGGATCGGTCAGGTTATCAGGCGAAGACACCATCTCAAAACAAACAAAACCAATGAATCTTTGTCCTTGTTTTATGGGGATAATGAACGCCGCGTGACTTTGTGGATCTTGTTTAAAATGTTGCCAAACCGGTTCGTCAGCATCGAAAAATACGAGCTTACCTTCTTCTTGTTGACATAGTGTAAACAAAGCCTGATTCGGCTTTAAACGAAGACTGTCTTCATATCCATCATTAGTGAAGTGATGACTACTCAGAAATTTTTTCAGTGAATCTGTTTTCTCATCATAGAGCAGGCAAGATGAATGCGTTATTTGAGGCAAACTCTGTCGCAAACATTCATGAAGGACTTGCAAGCGACCATTGAGCGTATCTGGTTTATTGGCCAGAAGCGATATTACTTTTGCATCCATTTTACGCCTCCTCAACACTGCACTTTCCATTAAGAACAGTGTTATCAATCAATTAATGAGTGCGACAAGAATCCGTCTTGTTAGTTGCTTTCTGTTATTATTCGCATGCCTTTGTGGCAATACGGCTTACTCAATTGTGAGATTGAGCTATCAACATTGATATTTTAGAGATCACTATGCCTGAAATTATAATTGAAAAAAACCCAAGTGAAGCGCGTTTGCAAGAGTTAGGCGTTGCTGGTTGGGAAATCTGGGATTGTCCTGTTACTGAATTCAGATTGGACTTCGACGAAACTGAAAAAGCCTACATTTTAGAAGGCGAAATCGTTGTCACTCCAGATGGTGAAGCACCTGTTACTGTTGTTGCTGGTGACTACGTTGAATTTCCAGCTGGTTTAAAAAGCTTCTGGAAAGTCACAAAAACATTACGTAAACACTACAGTTACGATTAGTTTTTCTGATAAAGGCATCCATGGATGCCTTTTCTTTTTAATGCTTTAAATATTCAGCGATATTATGAGCGATCTGTTTTTCTTCATTGGTTTGTATCACCAGAATCGGAATTTGACTCCTGACATGATGAATCGCTGAAGTAGCCTTTTTAATCTGTTTATTTTCTGTAGAGTTGATTACCAAGCCGTACCGCCCTAGTTCATCACAGGCTAGTTCTCGAATCATTGAGGCGTTTTCACCTATCCCCCCCGTAAATACAAGGGCATCGACTCGTCCTAGACTAATCATGTAAGCCCCGATATAACGTCGGAGTTGGTAGACATACATTTGAATCGCTAAACTCGCTTGTTTATCGCCCTGCTCAGCTCGATGCTGAATCTCGGCCATATCATGTGTGCCAGTGATAGCCACTAAACCGGATTCAAAATTAAGCTGTTGCTCTAGCTGTTCTGCAGAAATGCCGGTCTGCTCTTGTATATACAAAGGTACCGCAGCATCCAGATCGCCACTGCGGTTTCCCATCATAAGGCCCTGCAGTGGAGTAAACCCCATAGAGGTATCAAAACTCTGACCATTTTTGATAGCACAGGCACTAGCCCCATTGCCCAGATGTAGGGTAATTAAATTAAGTTCACTCAGTGGTTTGTCAAGATAACACGCTGCCTGCTGAGCGACATATTGATGAGATAGGCCATGAAATCCATAGCGGCGTACACCATGATTTTCGTACCAGTTATTTGGTACTGCATAACGATAAATATGCTCAGGAATGCTCTGATGGAAGTCAGTATCAAACACGGCAAATTGCCTGACATCAGAAAAGAGTTCCTGACAGGTTTTTATGCCGGCAATATTACCGGGTAAATGCTGTGGTGCCAGATGTTGGTAGGATTCAATAGTCGTCAAAACCTCTTGGTTCAACTCAACAGGTGCGAAAAAAATAGCACCACCATGCACAACCCGATGGCCGATGAGATTTAACTGTATGCCTGATGACTGCTCAAAAAAGCGCTGCATATCATCTGCAATGATTTGAAAAGCGGCTTGATGATCGTTTATTTCAATCCTAGCTTGAGGCTGAGTGAAATTATCAGCAAATCGCTCATCCACACTAATAGAATGTTTAGCTAATGACTCACCAATGCCTTGGATGCTGCCTTCTAATAAAACAGCGTCATCCTTGAGCTGTATTAATTTATATTTAACAGATGAGCTACCACTGTTAAGCACCAGAATGACAGGTTGTGTTGTCATAACCTTATTCTTTTATCGCAGACATATCACCCCACTTCCAATCACCGAATTCAGGCTTATCAACGCCATACTCATAGGCATATAAACTACAGCTTATCTGATGATCGCGTAATTGCTGTTTGGCATGGGCACCTATGCCTTGCAAACGGTCTACTCTATCAATGATGTCCATGGCGATCGTAAACCGATCAATCTGATTACGAATGGCTAACTCCAGTGGTGTATTGATATTGCCTTTTTCGTTATAGCCATGAACGTGGAAATTAGTATGGTTAGTCCGACGATAAATCAAGCGATGAATCAACCATGGATAGCCATGGAAGTTAAATATTACCGGTTTATCTTTAGTGAATAAGCTATCAAAGTCTTTATCACTCAGACCGTGCGGATGCTCACTATCCGAGATGAGTTTGAATAAATCGACGACGTTAATGAACCGAATCTTCAGATCATCAAAGTACTGATGAATCAGATCGATAGCAGCCAAAGCCTCTTGGGTTGGAATATCACCACACCCCACGACAACAGCATCGGGTTCAAAACCGTCATCTGAACTTGCCCACTCCCAAATGCCGACGCCTTTCGTGCAGTGTTTCACAGCCTCATCGACATCAAGGTACTGGAAATGTTTTTGTTTGTCGGCCACAATCACATTCACGTAATTTTTGGCTTTCAGACAATGGTCAGCAACAGATAATAAGGTATTCACATCAGGTGGCAGATATATACGACAGACTTTTGGGCTCTTGTTTAGGACTAAGTCTAAAAAACCGGGATCCTGGTGAGTAAAGCCATTATGATCCTGGCGCCATACTGTAGAGGTAATCAATAAATTGAGAGAGGATATTGGTGCTCGCCACGACACGTTGTTACAGATATCCAGCCATTTTGCATGCTGATTAAACATGGAATCAATCACATGAATAAAGGCTTCATAACTGGCAAAAAAGCCGTGTCGCCCGGTTAACAAATAGCCTTCCAGCCAACCTTCCAGCGTATGTTCGGATAACATTTCCATGACGCGACCATCGCGAGCCAATTCTCCACCATCCTGATCTTCTGGTAACAAGTCGGCCATCCATGTTTTTTTACTCACTTCATAGATATTATCCAGCTTATTCGAGCTGTTCTCATCTGGACCGAAAACCCGAAAATTAGACATATTTTTCTTCATGATATCGCGAAGGAACTGACCTAAAGGCCGGGTATTTTCCACCAGACACTGACCTGGTTTTTCGATGGAAACAGCATAATCACGAAAATCAGGCATCTTAAGTGATTTTCTGAGTAAGCCACCGTTGGCATGCAGGCTGGCACTCATCCGTTTATTACCTTTTGGTGCCAGTGCTTTTAATTCTGGTTGCAGTTGTCCAGCTTCCGTAAATAGTTTTTCAGGCTCATAACTTCTGAGCCAGCTTTCCAACTGAGCAAGATGTTCAGGGTTGTCTTTCACACCGCCCAGAGGCACTTGGTGAGCACGCCAGAAACCTTCCACTTTGTGACCATCGACCTCTTTTGGCCCAGTCCAGCCTTTGGGTGTACGTAAAATGATCATCGGCCAGCGTGGTCTCTCATCACTACCAGATGCTCTGATACGTTGTTGTGTTTCACGAATGTCTACAATGCACTCTTCCATCACTTTTGCCATGGTTTGATGCATCACTTCAGGATCATCGCCTTCGACAAAATGTGGTGTCCAACCATAACCACGGAATAACTGCTCTATTTCTTCATGTGAAATACGAGACAAAATTGTCGGATTATTTATTTTGTAACCATTTAAATTGAGAATGGGTAAAACAGCGCCATCTGTTTTGGGATTGAGAAATTTATTTGAATGCCAAGAGGTTGCTAATGGGCCGGTTTCTGATTCACCATCACCGACCATCACCGCTACAACTAAATTCGGGTTGTCATAAGCCGCCCCAAACGCATGAGAAACACTATAGCCGAGCTCTCCCCCTTCATGAATCGAGCCTGGCGTTTCAGGGGTGCAGTGACTGCCGATGCCACCTGGAAAAGAAAATGATTTAAAAAAGTGTTTGAGGCCGTCAATGTCTTCACTTTTATTAGGATAAACCTCTGCATAAGTTCCTTCGAGATAGACTGGGGCCAATACACCTGGTGCACCATGACCAGGACCAGCCAGAAAAATCGCATCCAGATCGTATTTATTAATCAATCTATTCAGGTGAACATAAGTAAAACTTAATGCGGGACTGGCCCCCCAATGCCCCAATAATCGATTTTTAATATGTTCGGGTTTAAGTGGTTCACGCAGTAGAGGGTTGTCTTGCAGATAAATCATGCCAGCAGCAAGGTAGTTGCAGGCTCGCCAGTAAGCATCAATGTTAGTCAGGTCGTTTGCATCAAGAGGTGTAGCAGACAATGTGCTATTCATAGAGTACTCCTTGCTTTATATATCAGTGCAGACTAGCTAAGTAAGATGACAATGGTTTGACTTACTCAAGCTGACATTTGATAAAAATGATAGTGTCTATCAGCCTACTCTTATTGCGAGGCGTCATAAAGGGGAATAGCGATTAAAATTGATGGGGATCAAGAAAGCATGACAAAGTTGAGCCCCTGCTGCTCAGCAGGGGCTCATACATAGTTACATTAATAGAAATCTACCGTTGCACTGATAGAAACAGTTCTTGGGGCACCGAGTGTGATTTGTCCGCTATCATTTGCTGAGCTCCAGTAATCACGATCAAATAGATTATCAACTCGCGCTCTCAGAGTCAGGTCTTGATTACCCATATTAATTAGGTAACGAGCACCAATACCAACCGTTGTCCAATCATCTAGTTTTAGGGTGTTAGTTGCATTGGCATAGCGTGAGCTGACGTAGTGAATTTGTCCATCCAGAGCCAACCCTTTTATTTCTGGCACTTCCCATTCGGCTCCCATAACAGCCATCCACTCCGCTACACCAATCGCGCGCTTACCTTCTGTAGTAGCATTACCCGTGCCTTTTTGTTTAGCATCAAGCCATGTAAGGCCACCCAGTAATTTCAAATTATCTGTAGCCTTACCGTATAAAGTAAGCTCAACACCTTGGTGTTCATTTTCCCCTGATTCGCGAAAAATGTTGTCATCGCCTGTAAGCGTTCTTGGTTCATCGGTGGTGAAATAGGCTAATCCCGTTCCGAATTTCTCCGTTTCATATTTCAACCCGACTTCTCTTTGTTCTGACACATAAGGTGATAATGCTTCACCAAAATTCAGTGCTGTGGAAGGTGCACTATCACCAGCTACCAAACTCTCAATATAGTTTGTATATACTGAGACTTGGTCAGTTAACTTGTATACGGCTCCTAGAGCGGGTGTTATTTTGCTATCTTCATATGAAGTTCTAACACCTGTGTTCACGGCGTAATTATCCACTTTTATTGCCTGATGACGAGCCCCAATAGTTACTTGTAGTTTGTCATCCATAAAAGATAATGTATCACCAATGGCAAAACTGTTAAATTTGGTACGCGTATTTAAGGATGGAGAGTCAAAATTGTTTCCTGAAACGGCAGTGGAAGTAAATGCTGGTTTGGAAACATACTGAGGTTGATAAATATTGGTATTTGTTCGGGTTCCTGAAACATCATATGTGAACCCATTTTTGGTTTCTAACTGAAAGTATGAATAGGCTACGACCCAGTCATGGCCAACAAGACCTGTATCAAAATCCCCTCTCAATCCCATTTCACCTGTATCAACCCGGTCTTCACGGGCGTTGTCGAATCGATAAAATGTACCAGCACCTGTATTAGCATTAGTCAAAGTAAAGTTTGCCAGTGAGTTTTCTTCTTCAGAGCGTCGCATACCATAGGCAGCCCATGCAGTGACTTCATCAGTTAGGTCATATTCGGCTCTAAATGTCCCAAACTTATCTTCCTCGTTTGAGTAAGACCATGGTTGAGCCCAATTTTTGCTCGCATCAGGTTCTGAAGGCACACTGTTTACACCTGAAAGTCTTACATTAGTCCTTGTCTGATCTAATTGATTATTTTGATATCCGATATCAGCAGAGAGTCTTAAACGTTCACCTTGATAATCCAACCCAATATTGAATAAGTTTAATTCGGCTTGCTCATCATCGATTGACGTTCCACCGTTATGATGTGCGGCATTGACCCTGACACCAAATTCATCATTGTCACCAAAGCGCCGTGCTATGTCTGCTGAGATATTGCGTTTATCATTCATAGACGCACCAAGTGTAACGCGGTTCAGATCATAGTTAGGAGCACGTTTAGGTAAAAGATTGATTGAACCGCCAATAGCACCACCTAAAGGATTGGCACCTGTTAGAAATGCCGATGCGCCACGAAGTACTTCTACTCGCTCAAATAATTCTGTCGCGATATATTGTCTAGGCAGGAGATTATAGAGTCCGTTATAAGCAACCGCATCAGATGAAGTCGTGAAACCACGAATCATATAGGCTTCCTGAAAATTTCCGAAACCACGTGTCACTTGCACAGTCGGGTCATATCGTAAAACATCCCCAACACTTTGTGCTTGTCTATCCTGAATAAATTCATTGGTATAACTGGTTATACTGAATGGTGTATCTAAATTATCTTTCGTGCCTAATATCCCTGCTCTCCCACCTTCAGCGACTTGTCCACCAGCAAAGGCTGGAGAGAGTCCTTCAGCACTGGCATCAGCACTTGCTGTAACCGATAAGGTATCTAATTCTAGAGTGCTGGTATTTGACGTTTCTTCATCTGCTAACGACACCTGCATACCACCCATTATCAGTGCCATCATCACACAAGTTGATTTCATTCTCATTTATTAATCCTGTTAAATTTTACTGAATCTTACATTGAATAAATTTCAATGTAAATGAGAATGATTTATGTTTGTAAGTGAATTTTATCAATAAAAATCATAAAATTGACTATGCTTTGAGTGATAAGTTGATGTAGTCTTTAGCTATTGACACAAGGATTGAATGTGACAAGTAAACTCTCTAAACATCCACACATCTCCTCTGATTTATTAAATCAATGGCAAACTATTATGGATATTCTATCCGTGATCATGGATGTACCCATCGCTTTAATTATGAGGTATCAAACAGCTCACTTTAGCGTATATGTCAAAAATGACGATCAAGGTAATCCATTTGACATAGGCGAGATTGTTGAAAACGGCACTGGAAGCTATTGTGAATCTGTCATAAACGACGATAATCCGATACTTATTCCAAATGCATTGTTAGATGAAAAGTGGGTAAACGCACCTGAAATTGAGATGGGACTGATTAATTATCTCGGCTTCCCGCTTCGATGGCCTAACGGAGATGCTTTTGGCACCATTTGCATTCTGAACACAGAGGCTGTTTCTTATTCTGAGAAGCAACAGCAACTCATGCTTCAAATCAAAAACATTGTGGAGTCTAATTTAGAATTGCTTGAGAAAAATCAGCAATTAGAAGTCCTTTCAAATAATTTGCAATACCTCGCTAATACCGATGACTTGACCGGGATCTGGAACAGAAGAGCCTTCATACACGAAAGTAATAAAGAGTTACAACGTACAATGAGAAGTAACCATAATACTTGTCTGTTGATGATGGATATTGATGACTTCAAAGTTATCAACGATGCCTTTGGACATGAAGTGGGTGATGAAGTCCTTAAATTATTTAGTCATTCGATTCAGGCGGCAAAAAGACCTTACGACGTTTTTGGACGTATTGGTGGTGAAGAGTTTGCTGTTTTACTTCCTGAAACGACACTGAAACAAGCCATGTTGTTAGCTGAACGTTTACGTAAAAAAGTGGCCGCCATTTTTTACTACACTGGAGGGAACGACATCAGTATTACGGTCAGCATTGGTGCTTATGAACTCAAAGATGATGAGACCAATATCTTAGTCGCACTAAATAAAGCAGATAAATTACTTTACGCTGCCAAACACGCGGGGAAAAATACCGTTATGGCAGAGGCATTATGAATTAACGCCTGGCTGCATGCCACACTGTTTCAGCAAGTGCTGCCAGGATTTAGTGTGCAACTGAATTGCTGTCTGTAACTTTTGCCAGATGCCGGAGCTTGACTGAGTATCAAGATACGTCCGTTGATAGTGTTGGAATTCATCAGATGCCTTACTCTCACCCTGTAGAACAGCCAACTTATCCAGTAGAGGGAAAATAGATTCCCCCTGCTGACTCACGCTCGCCAGATATGGTTGGACTTTTGCGATATAAATATTGAAGAAGAATGAACGTAGGATCTCGGCTTGAGGAGTAACTCGCTGCTTATAACAAAGAGGTTTTTGTATCAGCCTTTTATCGATAATGCGTGTTGCCTCATTTAACCTAAGCGTCAACAACTGGGCACTTTTTAACAGCTTCCCTGCAACATGTGAATATAGCCATTGCTGTTGTATCGTTCCTAAATGATCCAGATTGATGTCGAATTTTTTATTATCTATCTGTTTTTTTATATCCACCAGAGCCTGCAGTCCCGTTCTTATTGTATTAATCGAGTTCGCATCAACGGGTAAATAACCTTTTGAATACGTCATCAACTGCTCTATTTCTTCTGTCGACCATATTGCATTCCAGAAAACGGCCGGTAATACAGCACTTTTCTTTGCTATGGCTTGCTGAAGAATATGAGTTGTTTTTTTATCATCAGTAGTCGCCAGGCATTGTTTGGCAGACTCTATAAACCGCACCTCATAACGGAGACGGTTTATAGGTAGCATCACACGACCTAAAATTGAGTTGCGTTCAGCCACTACAACCTGTAACTCACATCCATAAAAAGATAAAAATTCCAGCATGTTTACATCTATCTCTGGAATGCTCAGTGTTCTTTCTTTTTTGTCAGGTAACTTTGTTAACACTGGTGCTGCTGGAGCAGGCAGATCTTGCTCTAATACTCTGGCGAGCCGAACCAGATATTCATCCATCATTGATTCTGGTTGACTGAATGGATCACACGAAGTCAGTAAAAAAACCAGCGCCAAGACAAATACACACTTTATGCTCAACATAGGAAACCGTAATGCAATCATTCAATACCCTTGTATGGGGAGTAATGATGCTAAGAAAGTCAATTAATAGCGTAAATTACTCAGTGATATCCTGATGCGTACCAAACATCAGAAGAGGCAAACCTTCATCCGTTCTGGAAAATAACTTTCCTCTGCTGAAGATATATCTCCACGAACCATTTCGATGACGCATGCGTGTTGTCATTTCAAAATAATCTGTCTCACCTTTAAAGTGCCGTTGTAACTCTTCTTCTACAGCAAGACTATCATCTGGATGGCAGAAATTTCTCCAGGTATCAATCGTGGTAGGCATTAACTCGGATAATTTATAACCAATCATCTCTGACCAGCGCTCGTTGTATATGGCATCACCTGTTTGAATATTCCACTCCCAACTACCCAACCTAGCACCTTCTAACAGATTTTCTAAACGCCAGATTTTTTCACGTAATTGCAGATCAACATCATGCCGCTCTGTCACATCAGCCGAGAATCCAATCATACTTAGTGGATTATCCAATGCATCCCGTTCCACTGAAAAGCTGGAGTGAATATGACGAATATGATTATTTACAACGATTTTAAATACGAGCTCAAACCTTTCTTCAAATTGAGCAGCCTTGGCTAATGCCAGCAATACACGCTCACGATCATCTTCATGTAGGATCTGCTGCCATTCTGAATATGTTCCATGAAATTTATCCGGCTCTAATCCATAAATAGAAAGCATTCTTTTATCCAGATAGACTTTATCAGTATTTAGATCCCACTCCATCAGTCCCAGATTAGCAGCATTAGCAGCTAGCTCTAAGTGTTGCATTAGTGTTTTCTTTTGCTGATTTGCTTTAACAGCTTCTCGTTGAGCATAACCACGCTCTCTTGATAAAAAAGAGATGAAATAGAAAAGAAATCCACCGAAAAGGGTGAGGATGATAGCAATAAAAATAGGAAGAAAACGTTCTGATAAAGTCTGAAAGCCAACGTGGCTATACACAACAAGCTGCCATGGCCTACCAGCCACATTTAAATCGTACGTATGCTTGAATCCTCTGTAGTTAGCATCCACCGAAAGAAATGACTGTTGACTTGCTGAATTGCTATAAAGTAATCCACCATCATTCTCACCCACATCATAGATTTCAAAACCAAGTTGCTTCTGTCCCAGGCCTAAAATACCCTGCATCAGATCATCGACTCTAAAACTGCCGAATACGAACCCTTTCAATGCTTGTTTACGATCCGCTAGAGTACTCAGCGTTTTATTCTGCTGATAAATAGGTATATACATTTGAAAACCAAACTGAGCAGCTTGATTTGTCTGATGCGCCACAGTCACTCTTCCGGTAGTTACGGCCTGATTAATATCTACTGCTAACTCCATGGCTCTTCGATGCGCAGGCTCGGATAACAGATCAAAACCTAAGGCAAGTTTATTGCGCCAGTCAAAAGGTTCTATATATACGATAGGACTATATTGTTTATGCTGCCCCTGAGTTTTGATACTGTAGTTTGGAATACCTTGTGAACGTATCATTTGAATATGTTCCGAAAAGGACTCTGAAGGCACTATCTCACAATAGCCAAGCGCTTGAATCCCAGGAAAATATATTTGTAGCTGAATCGTATCAGCAAAATGTCTCCAATCATTCCTTGTCACTTCATCACTTGCATCAAACAATGCCTTGGCACTTTGAAGTGCTAAGGCATAATCATGCATCCGTTCTGAAATCGCATTGGCAAGATCGCGTGATTCATAAGTAAAACGTTGTATTGCTTGATTATGGAAGAAAGAGAAAGAAAGATAGCAGGCAGAGACACTAAGAATAAACCACAAAAATAATGCGACCCATGCTGATGATGGGTGCTTTTTTGTGTATTTGGAAAAAAGGTTTTCCATTACTGGGAGTCAACTCCTTAAAGCGAAACATGTAAAGTCAAGCTTCGTCCCTATAAAAATCAAGTTAATACATCAACTTACAGCTTCTACGTCAATTGATAATAGCACACGAGCCAGTGTTGAAGGATATTCCCTGAATTAAGCTCAACATTTTCATCATTCTGTCATACACCGGAGCATAAACTACAAGTGACAGTTATGACCGTGTCTTTTGCTTTGCCGTTAGAATGATCAGTATCCGCTTATTATCTTGACAGATGAAAATATTTTTGACACGGCCCTATATTGTCTATACATTGAACATAGCTTGAAAGTTGATCTGAATATTTATTTTTCATTTCGAAGCATTACCATCAGTAGCTCGTCCTGTTTGTTAATAAGTACTCTGCACACTTCCAGCTATACCAAAAAGTCTCAATTTGGGACTTCAATTATTTATTAAGAAATTAGGATTATTTATGTCTACAACTACTGGTACTGTTAAATGGTTTAACGAAGCTAAAGGTTTTGGTTTTATTGAACAAGAGTCTGGCCCAGACGTTTTTGCTCATTTCAGCCAAATCAAAGGTGACGGTTTCAGAACCCTGAATGAAGGTCAACGTGTTGAGTTCACTGTAACTCAAGGTGCTAAAGGCCCTCAAGCAGAAAACATTACTGCTCTGTAAGACATTTGTTTACAGAAAAGAAGAAAAGCCTCGTTTTTACGAGGCTTTTTTTTTGCCTGCTCTTTAGATAGTCTCAATCACATTTCTGGCAAAACTCTCGTACTCAGCCCAAAGTTGTTGTGCTTTACTATCTGGAAACACATGAGGTTCACCCACCTCTAAAGCATTGATAATAGCCTCAGCAACAACAGTTGCAGGTTCAGCATCTACTAGTCCTATTGACTTTGCCATATCAGTAGCCACAGGACCAGGATGTACACTTAATACAACCGTTTTTTGCTTACTCAATTCATGTCTTATGGCTTGAGTTAATGAATAGGCCGCCGCTTTTGAAGCGGCATAAGTCGCAAACTCGGGAACACTTCTCAAAGACGCAATTGAATTTAGTTGCACGAATGCACCGCCACCATTTTGCTTAAGCAATGGGGCGAACGCCTGAGCCATTCTGACTAATCCAAACACATTAATATCAAACTCGTGTTGCAGTGAATCAATAGCTGACATGGCCAGAGGATTTGAGCCATTCAAAATCCCAGCATTATTAATAACTAAGTCTACGTCTTGTGCATTGGCGGCAGCAGCAAAAATAGAATTAGGTTCGTTGAGATCGAGAAATATAGGCGTTACTCGGTCAATAAACCGTGTTTCTAAATCAGCTACTGTGCTGAGGTCTCTAACAGCAAGATAGACTTTCTCTACACCATAATTGAGTAATGTTTCAGCAATAGCTTTGCCAATACCTCTGTTTGCTCCGGTGATAAAGACGACTCGATGTTTCAGTGTAAATGGGCTATTCATGTGGTATTCCTAGAGTGAATTATTCACTTTGCTGACTGATATAAACGAGTAAAGTTCAGCATCTAAATTTGCCTTATTAAAAGCAGTCAAATACATTGTGTCCGAGATAATTAACAAAGGCATCACATGGATATCGAGCATTATCAAACAGTCATAGAGCAATTCTTAACCCAGCTAATGCACTGGTTAAGCAGTCCAAAATTCTATTCACAAATCGGCTTGATTGTATTGGCAATACTCATCGGGTTATCGATTAATCGATTTTTACGCAATCTGTCACCACTACTCAGACAAATGCCTACCGAAGGTCCTATTCTCCAATTGAGGCAAGGAATTTATAGGCTGAGAGAATTGATCTTGCCGCTTATGCTGGTGCTCTCACTATCAGTAGCCAACGATATCAGCATGGCTGTTGTTGGTCAGGCTTGGTTAGTTAAGCTTAGCTTGAGTTTAGCGGTCATCTTTATGCTCTATACCATCATTACGCGATTTGTAGAAAAACAACTTTTTAGAAAGCTAGCGCTCTGGTTTATTTTACCCATTGCCGTGTTACACATATTCGGCTGGTTAGATGAGGTAGTGGCTTATCTCGAAACCATCTCATTACAAATTGGTAACTTTGAAATCTCAGCCTATGGTGTTGCCAGGGTACTGATTTTTGGTTCAGTCCTATTCTGGTTAGGACGCCTTTCCAATAATGCTGGTCAACAGATCATTCGAAACCAGCATGATCTGGATATAGGCACAAGAGAGGTCTTCGCCAAACTGTTTCAGGTGGCTCTATTCTTTGTGGTTTTCCTGTTACTACTTCAAATAATGGGAATTAATCTGACGGCGCTTGCTGTGTTTGGTGGTGCGCTTGGTGTCGGACTTGGCTTTGGATTACAGGCCATAGCATCAAATTTTATTTCCGGAATCATCCTTCTTTTGGATCGCTCACTTAGTGTAGGTGATTTTGTTGAAATGGAAGATGGTCGTCGTGGCACTATCCGTGAACTTAATATGCGATCAACTACACTGGAAACCTATGATGGTAAAGATATTATGGTGCCAAATGAGCAATTCATCACTACTAGCTTTACTAACTGGACACATAAAAACATCAAGCAACGCTACTCTTTAGAATTCCAAGTTGCCTATAAGACGGATCTCCACCTGTTGTTTGATCTCGTTCGTGGCATAGTCGCCAGCCATCCTCAAGTTATCAGCGGTGATGATATCCCACTGGAAGAAAGACCAGATGCCGAAATAAAAGGCTTTGCTGACTCAGGTATCGATATTCTGGTTGAGTTCTGGATGGAAGGGATTGATGATGGACCTAACCGGGTCGGTGCAGATTTACTATTGATGATCTGGGATACTCTCAGACAGAACAATATAGAAATTCCGTTCCCACAACGTGAAATTAAAATTATCAATAACTAAACATCAATAACATTTCCAACACCAAAATGCTTGCGCGCAAGCATTTTAGTGTTACTATTTTGCTATGGATTATCTAATCACTGAATCGCTTTTTTTGGGAGGTATTTATGAAATATACAGCTATCATTGCTCCCTTGATCGTCATTACGGTTATCCTATTGAATCAAACCTTTGCTGAAGATGGGCAACTACATAGCGAAGCGAATTTTACCAAGCCTGCAGAAAAATTAGCTGAAAGTTGTTACCAGCACTGGCTAACGTTAAACTGGACGCTGACAAATTCTGAAGTGTTAGCAAGCAATAATAAATCCTTCAATGACGGCATAAAAAAAGTCTGTCAGGCCAGAGCCGAACTTTTTTTCGAAGGCTATGAGATAAAGCCATTTATCTCAGCTGATGCTCAACACGAAGTATTCCCACTGGTTTTTCGCCCCAATGTTGATGAGATCAAGTCGCAAATTCGTATCAATCTTCCGAAACTCAGATTAATATAATTAGTCTAAGATACTATATATCGTTTATTATCATTTATTCACTTTTTCGAGCGTCATTAGAGACAACAGAACTGAGAATAAATCCGATTTGCGTTACTCGAGTTACACTCTATAATTGACGCAATTGATAAAACAATAAACAACACTTTAACCGTACTGCGAATGTACCTCTATTGCATCGTAGCAAAGGTAATAAGCAAAAAAATTAAGGAATCAACGAATGTCAAATTTTGATAACTTGAGACTCGATAATCAGCTGTGTTTTGCTTTGTACACTGCTACCAATAGCATCACACGTTTTTATCGCAGCTTGTTGAACGACTATGACCTGACTTATCCCCAATACCTTGTTCTGGTCGTATTATGGGAAAAAGATGGTATCGCTATCAAGGATGTTATGCGACAACTCAAATTAGACTCTGGCACATTATCACCCATAATTAAACGTCTTCAATCAGCAGAGTTGGTGGAAAAAGTTCGCACCGATGAAGATGAACGAGTTGTTCGTTTATTTCTAACAGATAAAGCTAAGCAGCTAGAGCCACTCATTGCAGAGGTTCAAACTAAAGTCGCTTGTAAAACAGATCTTTCATCGTCTGAGTTTTTTGAGCTGCTGAGCACGCTTAACGAATTAACTAACAGTCTTAATAAGCGTGAAGAAGCAGCAGAGAAAGTGCTTTAAACTCTTATTTAATTAACGCTTTTGTCAGTTTAGATAATAGCCAAAGCGTTAACAACGGCATCAATAACATCAATAAAACAAATTCAGCAAGTAGATACACGGCTGCATGGACAGCACGATCTGCTTGCTGTCTTATTTGCTGAAGCTTTGATTCAATATCCAATTTACCTTTTAAGCTATCAAACCAGCCTTTAGGTTGTTCTTGCTCACGATTCGTTAAAGTCTCTACCTCATTCTGAGTAGTCTGCAATACCATGACAGCCTCATCTCTTTGTGACTGCATTAATCCCTGAAGTGTACCGCTGAACATAACAGACACTGGAATCAATAAGCGTAGAACAGATAAAAACAACACCGTTTTTAATAAAATGCGTTTTTGTTTAACCCCCACCATCGATGACAATGTTGCTATTGCTGCAATCAACACCAACACGATGATTCCGACCCGGAAACCCCATTGATCAGATAGAAACAAAATTATCTGCTGAATACCTAATGAGGCTGAGGCGGTTAATAAAATAGTGGAAAACTGCTCTATTAGATCATTCAATGGGTCCAGAATTTGTCCTGGTGCAAGAGTCAATCCCACCCCCATAGGTTCAATAGAAACTTCTGTACCCTGAGCTACCGATATCACCCCATTTAAACCACGAGCGATGGCATATACACTAAGTGTCACTGCCATCATCTGTTTGATTTGATGGTCAGTAGACAGTGTAACGGGAAAGCAAGCCAATCCTAAACAAATAAACAGCATCAGAAATGTATAGCGATATTTGTTTAGCATCAGCAATCTCACTTATTAACGAACACAGTTGCGTCCATCATTTTTGGCCTGATAGAGGGATATGTCAGCCCGAGCAATCAGCTGGTTCATTGCTTCTGATTGCTGGTACTCGGCCACACCTGCACTAACCGTAATTTGAAGCTTTTTACCAGTATAATCAAAATGATGAATTGCTATCGCTTCACGAAGATTATTCACTACCCTGATGGCCTCATTTTTACTGCAGTCCTGTAGCATCAATAAAAACTCTTCGCCTCCCCATCGACATAAAACATCTTCTTCACGGATATGCTGATTCATAATGCCAGCCACTGTCGTTAATACATAATCACCATATTGATGACCATAATTGTCGTTAACCTGTTTAAAGTGATCGATATCAATCAAAACAACCGATAATGATTCATTACGTCGCTTAGATCTCGCCACAGCCTGTGTAAAGAAAGAATCAAACATTTGTCGATTCGTCGCGCCTGTCAGTTTATCTTTTGTTGCCATCGTTTCCAGACGTCCCTGGTAACCACGAGAAGCAAGATGCAGTATGAACAACACTACAAGACTGATCGCAGACGACACCAGAATGTTGATAATCAGAGCGTTTTCCACTTTTTCAGTAGCCGGATCATTTACCTGCTCAACAATCAAATACCAATCAAACTCAGGAACTAAACGACTGTTCAGGTAAATGGTACTGCCATTGATCGTGTCAAATGAAAAAGATGAGCTGGGCGTAGTCAAAATACGTAAAAATACTTTATCGAGCCCTTCTTTATTTTGTATGTGCAGTTCTTTGCTGTACTTACTGCTTTGCAACATGACTTGTCCCTGCCGGTCAATAAAATAAATTTCGCGACCATAGCGCTGCTGATAATTTTCAATCAACTCTTCCACGACAAGTAGCGATAAACCAACGCCAATCACACCAATAAAATTACCCTTTTTATCAATTACACGATAGTTAACAAAAATACTCAGACGGCTGGGTTCTGCTGTATCACGATCAATATTGATTTGATAGGGTTGATTAGAATTCTTTGCTTGAAAGTACCAGGCATCAGCTTTGTTATCTTCAGAGACCTGTTTCAGCACCCCCGATGGATGGTAATAATTTTTTGTTTTATTAGAGACAAAAAACGCTGTAATTGTATTGTATTTTTTCTGAATTTGACTAAGGTAGCTTTCCATTTTTTCTGGCTCTTTTTCACCATCATTTACCCAATCAAACACAAAAACATCATTTGCCATCAGTGATGAGATGACAAGTGGATGGAGTAAGTCTCGCTGAATTTCAGAGTAAATATTATCGCTGGTCAGCGGCAGCATCTCCTGTTGAAGACGCTGTGAAATAGACGTTCTGGCAACAAAATACCCGATGAGACTTGTCGCTAAAAACCCTATTAAAACGATAATGCTGATGATGACTGTATAGAGACGCTTACGATTTTTCAAAGAAAATACACCACAA
Organism: Methylophaga thalassica MP; assembly: GCF_000214595.1. Taxonomy (GTDB): domain Bacteria; phylum Pseudomonadota; class Gammaproteobacteria; order Nitrosococcales; family Methylophagaceae; genus Methylophaga; species Methylophaga thalassica. Next base: position 1,497,283 of record NZ_AFIG01000001.1, read on the forward strand.
ATAAACCGTTAATGATATTGAAGCAGTAACAGAATTTCCATTTTTTAGTCTAGATCAAAAGGATATTCACGTTCATCCTCTTGTTTCTGTCCGGCTATCTTCTTGTGATGCTTGACCCCTAGAGCAAAACAAACAATAAGTAATATATAGAAAACATCCAGGTCATCATCTTTAAACAGGCTCAAAACAGCCCATACTGGCGGAACATAAAAAACAACACTGGATAACAATGAAGCCCAAACGGGTAATTCCCGTCGGGCAGCAAGATAAACATAATGACTGAACAGCCCGGATAAAAACCCACCGAAAACGGCCAGGCAGAGATATAGAATCATCCCAATAGTATTAACGTGTGACATAGCCTACTCAACCATAATTCAGGTTTAGTCGAATGGTATTAACCAACCCGTTGACAATACACCTATCCGACCGAATAAAGCGATGTCTAATCTTATACAGCCTTAGCCAGGGATAAGCTTTGCTGTAATTTATGTTTGTTTTTAACCACATCAGCGAGTGTGTATTCATCCAGAACATTAAAAAAAGCTTGCTGAGCTTTCCTTAAAGCACTAAACAACATGCATACAGATTCAATCGGACAGGAACAATTCTTACCAAAACACTCCAACAATTCTGGATTTTCTATTTTTCGAATCAGATAACCAATGTTAATTTGTTCGGCTGGCATTGCTAATGATAAACCACCGCCACGACCACGCTGACTATTGATGATTTTTTCCTGAACAAGACGCTGAGCTACCTTCGCCAAATGGTTGGTAGAAATGCCATAACGCTCAGAAGCATCTTTAACCGTCGCAGGCTTATCAGGCGCATGAATCGCCAGATATATTAGTAGCCTTAAGGCATAATCTGAATGTGAAGTCAGCTGCATTACACCGTCCCCAAAAACATTCTTACATTCATCCCAGTTTCCTTGATCAAAGTGTTCATTAAACATCATCGAGAAGCAATTTCTCAGCCATCAATGTATCGCGCTAGCAAAGGAAATGCTATCAGCAGATATACGCATCGTAACGGCTCTATAACGACTATTCCATGTCAGAAATACTGGCAGTACAACAAATACACTACCTCTTTTTGAGGTCCGTTCTTGGCGACAAATCGCACTTAAACAGTGCACGTGATTCAAATACGTGCTTCACAGCAAATTCACGATACACAATTAATCATAGACTGTAAAAGTCAAGGTGAGTGATATGCAACGTTTTGGTCTTCCAGGAATAATTGTCATGGCGATATTTTTAAGCGGGTGTCAGACTAATCATTCGCCTATACAACCTGTTTCTTATGTCGATATAGATCGGTTTATGGGAGATTGGTATGTTATCGCTAACATTCCCACTTATATTGAAAAAGGTGCGCACAATGCCATCGAGTCCTATGAGCTAAAGCCAGATGGCAGTATTCAAACGACGTTTACGTTTCATGAAGATAGTTATGATGGTGAGTTAAAAACGTATCATCCAACAGGATTTATCACCGACAAGAGAACCAATGCTATATGGGGGATGCAGTTCATCTGGCCAATAAAAGCCGATTACCGAATCATGTATCTGACTGAAGATTATTCACAAACAATTATCGCTCGTAATAAGCGTGATTATGTATGGATCATGGCCCGCACACCAACCATTCCTGAATCTGACTACCAGCACATGCTCAGTCTGATTAAACAAGTTGGCTACGATATCAGTGAAATTCAGCGTGTTCCCCAGGACTGGTCTGGACAACCACCAAAAGCAAGATAATTGCTATTCAACATATACACTAGCGAATCGCATCTATCGGTATGTCATCTACGCGATCAACAACAACGGCATATAAATCCTCAGTAGCTGCCAAAGTGACCTCTTGAACTTGTTCAGCAGATAGTTTCTTGCCATTATTCATGCATAAGGCCCTAGTCGCTGTTGCTTCTGCAACAATCGTCACATGATATCCACGATTAAACCCACCATGCGCGGTTGAGTTGACACACATATGTGTCATAAAACCGGCAAGGATAATATTCTCAATACCACGTTTCCTGAGCGCTTCGTCTAAAGATGTCTGGATAAAGGAATTAGGAAAACTTTTTACGATGACATATTCACCATCGATGGGAGCGACTTCATCTGCAATGGCGCCGAGCCGACTATTTAAGTCATATGGCGAGCCTTTGCCCCCATCATGTTGTATATGGAAAACGGGGATACCATGCTCACGGGCCAATTCAAGTAATTTTTTAACGTTTTGCAGAGCCGCTTCAACGTTATCTAACTTCATCACACCTTCCCTGTAGGTATTCTGGCAATCAATAAGGATTAACGCAGATTCACTTAGTGCTGAAGCCTGATGCCCTATTCCAACGATATCACGTAATGTCGTCATAACCGCTCTCCTTTAATGGCAAAAATTGACAATACCATATATCCCTTACTCAGATAATGTTCTGACTTGCATAAATTTTTGCAGTCGCTATTATTCCGCAGCAAGCCAAGATATATCATTAAACAGGAGAAAAAATGGCCTCATCTCTTACCCAAAAGACAAATCGTTTTGCGGCTGTTTTTCTTAACATAAAACAAAATAAATTATTTGAATCGATTGTTGTCGCTGTCATCCTTTTTTCAGCGCTAATGATCGGGGCAAAAACCTATAATATCCCGTCCAACCTTCTGACTATGATTGTCTGGTTGGATTACGCTATCACCGTGTTTTTTCTTATTGAGATTAGTATTCGCTTTTTTGCCGAAACCAGGAAAATCGCGTTTTTTAAAAGTGGTTGGAATATTTTTGACACCATTATCGTCGTTGTCAGCCTTATCCCGATAGAGGACAGTGAGCTGGCTCTGGTTGGTCGCTTAATCCGAATATTTCGCGTGTTACGGATGGTATCTGTGATACCCGAATTACGGACGCTACTGAACTCCTTGCTACGTGCTCTGCCACAATTAGGGTATGTCGCCCTTCTGATGTTTATCATTGTTTATATTTATGCGGCTGTAGGAACCACTTTTTTCGCCAGCGTCAATAAAACCTTATGGGGAGATATTGCTATTTCGATGCTGACGCTGTTCCGTATCATGACATTTGAGGACTGGACAGATGTGATGTACGAAACGATGACAGTCTATCCATTAAGTTGGATTTTCTATATCAGTTTTATCTTCCTAAACGCCTTTGCTTTTCTGAATATGCTTATCGGCATCGTGGTCAACGTGATGGAAAAAGAGAACGCCGAACAGTGGCAAAGAGAGCATGCCGGTGAAACGACTATTCAAGACTTATCTGATCAAATAGAAGAGTTAAAGCAACTTATCACTAAGCAGAAATAAAAAAGGGAGCTTTCGCTCCCTTTTTATAATCTTGAATACAACTAGGCTTTAAGTGCACGTAACATCCATGCTGTTTTTTCATGAACACGCATGCGGTCAGACACCAGCGATGCAGAAGATTCATCATCTGCTTCTTGGGCAAGCTTTAATACTTTACGGCAAGTTTTAACAACCTGCTCATGACCATGAGTCAAAAGACCGACCATTTCTTTTGCTTCTGGCACGCCTTCCACTTCTTTAATTGAACTCAGTTCAGCGAACGATTTATAGGTGCCTGGCGCGGCAACATCCAACGTACGGATCCGCTCAGCAATGTCATCCACGGCTACAGCAAGTTCTGTGTATTGTTCTTCGAACATCAGATGTAATTCACGAAATTGTGGTCCAGTGACATTCCAGTGGAAGTTATGTGTTTGTAAATAAAGAGTGTATGAATCTGCCAACAGGTTTTTTAAACCTTCAGCAATATCTTGTCTATCCTGCTTATTGATACCGATATCAATGGTACTCATTAATGAGCCTCCTTATTATTTAGTGGACATATATAGTCACTATGAACGCTGATTCGTTCATATCGATTAAATATAATTACATCATAATGATTGTATAAGAAATGTGAAACAGTTTATTTCCATGAAAATGATAGAGAAAAACGATGGTTAAATTATCGACTTTTCCAATCAATGTCATTTAACTAAGTTGTTGTACAAAGCTGCATAGGTTAATGATAATCATTCGCAACTAAACAGGAGAATGATCATGACTAAAACGTTAAGCTTTGCGGTTGTCCATTTCAGCGTTGCATTTACCGTTGGTTATGTAATGACGGGTAGCGTATTAGTTGGCGGCACAATGGCGTTAATTGAACCCGCAATCAATACTGTTGCTTTCTATATGCATGAAAAAGTATGGACAGCCATTAAGCAAGATAGTGCAGAGAGAAACCCAGTCATTCAATAGTCAGAGAAAGACGACTATATCGTCAACATACTTAAAGGCCTATATGTGAAGCTTCAACTTCATACGGATATTTTTAAAGCGTTTTTCACACTTGGATTGACGGCATTTGGTGGCCCGGTAGCGCATATCGCTTATTTTCGACAGGCTTTTGTTGAAAATAGGCGCTGGCTGTCTGATGAAGACTTCACCCAACTGCTTGCTGTCAGTCAAACGTTACCTGGGCCAGCGAGTAGTCAGTTGGGGTTTGCCATTGGTCTGTATCGTGGTGGCATATTAGGCGCTATCAATGCCTTTATCGCATTTACTTTACCCTCAGCATTAGCGTTGATTCTGTTTGCAACGTATGTCGTTGCAATAGCATCGCCACTAAAAGATACCGTATTACATGGTTTGCAACTTGTGGCGCTTCCAGTTGTGGCCGACGCCGTCTGGAAAATGTCACGTCAACTTTGTCCAGATTTAAATAGAAGAATCATAGCCGGTCTCAGCCTGCTATTTTTATTGCTGATGCCTTTCAGTTTTAGCCAGTTCATTGTCATGGGATTCGGTGCTATCGCCGGTTTATATCTGCTTCAACCCAATACAACAAGTCAAACGTTTTCACTAAACCTACCCTACGGAAAAAAAACGGCTAGTCTCTTTTTCACCTTGTTTCTTATGCTGTTTTTTATACCCTTCTTGAATATTGACCAGCCGTTATTTCATTTTATTACTATTTTTTATCAGGCAGGTGCCACTGTTTTCGGCGGCGGCCATGTGGTACTGCCATTATTAGAAAACAAAATTGTTTTTACCGGTTTGATTTCATCAGAACAATTTCTAGCAGGCTACGGTGCTGCACAAGCTGTACCCGGTCCATTGTTTACTATTTCGGCATATCTCGGAGCATTGTTGCCGGGAGAAAGTGGTGGTGTCACTGGCGCTATTGTTTCCTTGTGCACATTATTTCTGCCAGGGTTTTTATTAATTCTGGCAGTGCTGCCTTTCTGGCAGTCTCTACAAAATAACGCCGTCATACAAAAGTCGCTGTTAGGTATCAATGCAGCTATGGTTGGTTTATTGGCAGCTGCACTCTATCAACCAATATGGCAACATGTTATTAATTCCTATGCCGATATCATTATCGCTTTAACGGGCTTTATTTTATTAAATGTTTTTCGTTTATCGCCCGTTGTGATTGTTTTATGGTGCCTGGCTGGCAGTATTATCACGAGTTTATTATGAATTCACCTCACATCAGAAAAGCTGAGCAAAAAGACATCAGCAATATCACTGATTTACTCATCCGCTGTGCTATCGATATGCAGCAACAAGGGATGTCACACTGGCTTGGCGTTTATGACAATGAGGCAGTTAAACAGAACCTGTTAACAAAGCAGGTCTATGTGCTGGAAAAAGATGAACAGATTCTGGGCTGTATTGCTATGGGCACAGAAAAAGCCAGCTATTATGATGACTGTTGGCCAGAAGCTCCGGACGCAGAGATCTATATTACTCAACTAGCCGTTTCACCTGACATGCAGAGAACAGGCTATGGCAAACAGCTGCTAAAGTTTTGCCTTGAGCAAGTTCAGGATAAAACAGTGCAATTAGATGCGGTCGATCATTATCCTGCCTTACTCAAGTTCTATAAAAATCTGGGGTTTCAGATCATTGCCACAGGTGTGGGCTTAGGTGATAAACGTCATTTGTTTACCTACTCAGCAAACGCAACGACCTAAACTGGAACTCCTACACTGAATCTCAGTCATTCAACTAAACGATGATGGAGGAAGAAAATGGTCTACGCGCTACAAGAACATACTGTGTCATGCCCTTACTGTGGTGAAATTATTTCGGTGGTTATTGATGGCTCTGTCGAGTCGCAAGAGTATATCGAGGACTGTGAAGTATGCTGTCGTCCCATTACATTTAATGTGGAAGTGGATCAAACAGGTATTTATGTGCAGACCGCACATGAGAATGAATAATCACTGTTAGCACTCAAGCTAAATAATAACAAACCTTATTTGATATTCATTCTTACCTGAACTAACATGCTGACTTAGCCTCCAAGGCAAGTCAGATGTCGTTTCACTTATCCTTAACTGCAATCAAACAAAGACCATAGCTTCTTCATGCGAAAATTCTGGATTGAGTTTCACCGAATCAGTGGTCTGATTTTATTTATTCCGCTATTTTTACAAAGCGTTAGTGGCGCCATTATTGTGTTTGATCACGCCATTGATGAATGGTTAAATCCACAGCTGGTGCTAGACGACGGCATATCAGGCCCTCCCGCCTCCATTGCTGAAGTGATGTATGCAGCTTTACATGCCTTGCCAGATGTAGCCCATATCAATTCACTACGGACCCCACGCAATGATAAGGCCATGTACACCGCTTTTGTGGAGATGAATTCACAATCCCCTCTTCATGGAAAAACCATCGAAGTCATGATTAATCCGTACACGGCTGATGTGGTCAGTGTACGGGAATGGGGAAGCTACTTTACCTCAATGATCTACCTGTTTCACTTTACGTTTTTGCTAGGCGACAACATGGAGTTAGTATTAGGTTTACTGGCTATGCTGATGCTAGTCAATGTTATTGTGGGTGTTTATTATGGCTGGCCCCGTAGTAAAAAAGCTTGGAACTGGTTACTGGCTCGCACACAAAAATCAAGCTCAACAATTGCACGTTTGCGTCGTACCCACATTGCTTTAGGGCTGATTTCACTGCCCGTGTTTATTATCTTGATTATCACTGGCATCAGTTTGATCTTCCCGGATCAGACAAAGTGGTTGCTCAACCGTCCAGCAAAAGCCTCGCCTGACGTAGACTGGCTGAGTAATCATCCTATTCAGCCTGATAATTGGCTCATCAGTGCCAAACAGTATTGGCCAGAGAAACAATGGCAACGAATTATTCCACCAAGCAGTCAGAGCCCGAGTGTTGAAATCCGCTTAAATGCAGATAATGACCCACGAAAAACCTCAGGAAGTTTCGTCTTGTGGCTGAACCCACAAACCAATCAGATACTCGCCGAGCAAAGCTATGACACGATGAGTCTCAGACAAAAAACCGCCTTCTGGTTATTCCCTTTACACAGCGGTGAGGCCTTTGATTTGACGGGTCGTATTATTGTCTTCATCACCGGTATCTTCACCGCCGTGTTAAGTGTTGCTGGCGGCGGCTTATGGTACCGACGTAAATTTAAACGCCAGCACCAAAAACGCTTTATTTAATCCAGACTTGTTTAGTATTCACAAACTCTTTAATACCATGTGGCCCAAGCTCACGCCCATAACCAGACTTCTTAATGCCACCACTCGGTAAACGAGGATCCGTCTTCACAATACCATTTATGGCTACCTGTCCTGCATTAATCTTCATGGCAAGATCTTTCGCCAGTTCAATGTTATCAGTCCAGATACCCGCACCAAGACCGAACTCCGTGTCATTCGCAAGCACTAGGGCATGTTCAGCGGACTCCGCCTTAATGGCACACATGACCGGACCAAATGTTTCTTCTCTGAAGGCCGTCATATCCGCTGTGACATCCGCCAGAAAAGTGACCGGATAGGCAAAACCATTCCCATCTGGTATCTCACCACCTAATAGGCAACTAGCACCGGCATTAATGGTTTCAGTGACTTGACGATGCAAATTATCCCTTAAATCAGCACGTGCTATCGGCCCTATGTCCGTTGATTCTTCTAAAGGGTCCCCCATGGTTAATTTTTGCAAACGTGTTTTTAATTTATCAATAAACTCGTCATAAACAGGGGCTTCAATAATAATGCGCTTAGCAGCGATACAGGACTGTCCAGCATTAATAATACGCGACAGAGTCGCCACGTCTGCGGCGGTATCCAAGTCAGCATCCGCCAGCACAATCAAAGGATCACTTCCCCCAAGTTCAAGCACGGAGGGTTTAATTTCAGAAGCTGCCATTGAAGCGACTTTAGCCCCTGCTCCTGCCGATCCCGTAAACGAAATAGCCACAATATCAGGATGACGAATGGCTTTTTCTACTAAGGGTGTCTCAACCGGCAAATTCACCATCACCCCTACTGGAGCACCGGCTTCCTCAAATACCTGCTCGATTGCCTGTGCACAGCCCGGTACATTCGGATCATGTTTCATCACACAAGTATTGCCGGCCATCAAGGCAGGAGCGAGATAGCGGAAAGCTAACCAAAGAGGGGCATTCCACGGTAAGATGCCCAACAAGGTGCCAAGTGGCTGATAACAAACATAGCTCTCAGATGCATCAGATGGCAGTTTTTCATCACTTAAATACGCCTCAGCATGTTCAGCGTAATATTCTGCACACCAGGCTGCTTTTTCCACTTCCGGCCCACCTTCTTTTACCGGCTTGCCCATTTCTTCTGCCATCAGTTTACTGAGTAATGGCTTATTTTTACGCAGTGAAGCAGCGACTGATTTTAAAATCTCTGCCCGTTGCTGAATAGGCATAGTGTGCCAGGAGTCAAAGGCATTGACCGCTTTGGCTATCGTGATATTAACGCCTTGTTCATTTAACGCTTCGTACTTAAGAATCTCTTGTCCAGTATATGGATTCGTTGCAGTTAACATCTCCACCTCATTTCGATTGTTTAGCTTTGGGTTTTGCTTTATCGCTTGTCTCAGCCTGACGTGCCTCACTGATATCCACTAAAGTTTTATCAGCTTGTTCAGGGTTAACGGTGAAATCGCGATCCATGGTAAAAAAGGATTTACAGCCATCTTCGGTCACATAGATCGTGTCAGATATGCCACAGGTTTTATCGCCATCCACACCCCACATCCATGGAATGATATGAAAGGTCATTCCCTCTTCCAGAATGGCAGATTCCCCTTGCTTCAGACTGCAGATATAACCTTCATCCCAGCTTGGAGGAAAAGCAATGCCAATGGAATAACCTGAACGCGTGATGAGACGGGCACCAATATCATTGTCTGAAATAATATTACGTACCATATTGTCGACATCAGACACGGTCATGCCTGGCTGCACAGTTTCATGTACAGCACTTAACGCTTTTTTCATGATTTCCTGCGCTTTGTACATCGAGTCCGATAATTCGCCCAGCACCACGGTTCGCATCATCGCCGTATGGTAGCGTCGATAACAGCCACCAACTTCAAGAAAGACATGTTCTCCAGGCTTCACTGTGCGGCCTTCCCATGTGGCATGACCAATCATCGTACGTGGTCCCGATGTGACATAAGGCATGACTGCCGGTGGTTCGCCTCCCGCTTTAAACATGGCTGAACTGATAGCCGCACCAATATCATTTTCGGTGACACCCGCTTTAGCCGCCTCCAAACCAGCTTTCATGCCAGCCTCAGTGGCTTTAGCGGCACGATGCATTAACTCAATCTCTGCTGCAGATTTTCTGATGCGCCCCTGCTCCACAATGCCAAAACAATCCAGTAATTTGCCATCGGTTAATGTGGTATGAATAAAGTCCTGTTGGTAAGCAGGAAAGAAGTAACTGTTACGCTCATAGCCAATGCGTTTGTCTGACAAACCAAACTCTCGCAGGGCATCTACCAGCATTTGAATGGCATCTCCGGTGTCAGGATAAGGCCGGGTCCGTTCTACCCACGTGCGGGCAATAATATTGGACTCTTCCATCGCCCGGGTAATCATAAAAGGTTCCTGCTCTAACGGCACGACTAAGGCTTGAAAGAAAGAATACCCAGTGGTCTGATAATCCGTCATATACATAATATTTTCCGGATCAGTAATCACCACGGCATCTAAGTGGCGTTGAGCAATTCTGACGCGTAAATCACTCAGGCGACGTTCATATTCATCAAAGGGAAAGGTCATATCATCACGTTGTCTCATGCTGTTTCCTCCATCACTTTGTATGTGGTCTGTACCAGAACATCTAAACCAGCCTGCAAGTCCTCTTCAGGTATGGTTAAAGGAGGAATAAGCTTGACTACACGTCCGCCAGTGCCACAACTGGCAATCAGTAATCCGGCTTTGAAGCATTCATCAACAATTGCTTTGGCACGTTCACCCGTCGTCACATCCAGACCGATAATCATGCCTTTACCACGTATCTGCACCTGCTCGAATTTTTCTTCCAGCGGAGCCAGAGCCTGATTCATTTTCTCAGCTTTTTGTTTGACCTCAGCCATCAAATCGTCATTTTCAAAATAGGTCAGCGCTTCCTTACCGGCAACAAAAGACAGGCTCTGACCACGGAAGGTGCCAGTATGCTCACCCGGTGCCCAATATTCATCCGCTTCTGGCTTTATGAGATTCATCGCCATCGGCGTTCCCATGCCGCCAAGTCCTTTCGCCATACAAATGATGTCAGGATCGATATCCATATCATCAAAACTAAAGAAAGACCCGGTTCGGCCCATGCCAACCTGTATATCATCAATAATCAGCAGAGAACCTACTTCCCTAGCTAGTTTTGCTAACTCCTGAAGCCATTCTTTGGAGGCAACATTGACACCACCTTCCGCCTGAATCGTTTCAAGTAAAAATGCCGCAGGCGGTGTCACACCACTCGATGTATCCAGATACAGCGAACGCAAGTGTTCTAACACCGACATGCCACAGCCTGATTCACAGCCTTGACATGTCTTTTCACAGCCAAAGGGATAATGTGAGACGTGATTTAACGGAACACCGGCAGCACCACGAAAATAACGATTTGCCGTTGCGGCCAGAGAGCCCAATGTCATGCCATGAAAGCCACGAGTAAAAGCGACTATTTCCTGCCGTGAAGTTACGCGTCTTGCCAGCTTCATGGCTGCTTCCACCGCATTGGTGCCGGTAGGCCCAACAAACTGCATTTTGTGAGTCATACCCCGTGGTTTAAGAATCGTCTTTTCGAACTTCTCCATAAACTCACGTTTTGCTGTTGTTTGCATATCCAGCGCGTGAGTCACGCCGCCCGATTGAATATAGTCCACCACAGCCGAAGTCATCCGCTCATTATTGTGACCAAAATTCAAGACACCGGCACCGGCAAAGAAATCGATATATTCATTCCCCTCTTCGTCGGTTTGCCTAGCATTACTGGCTTTATCAAAAACCACAGGATAAACACGACAATACGCACGGATACCGGACTCACGTTGTTCAAATATACTCATTCATTACCTCCTGGTTAGTGATATCCACTGCTATAACAGCGAATGATGTAGTCAGTTATTCAGGCAAAGGCGCACCGACCAAACGCGCATAAAGACGGGTAACTAAAGGAATTAGTTGATCATTAAAGTCATATAAAGGACTGTGACATACCGATTGATGATCAGGACCATCATCCGCACCAATCAAGGCAAATGCGCCAGGAATTTCATTCAGGTAATAGCTGAAGTCCTCAGATGCCATAATCGGCACTAAGGTGTCTGTATCCATTCCAGCCAGCCCATGCTCCGCCTGCCACTGGGCACGCAGATTCGAAGCCTGATGAGCATGATTGATAGTGGCTTCATATCGGGGATAGATATTGACCTCACAGTCCACCCCATAACTTGCAGCTGTCTGTTGGCTTATCTCGGTAATTAAACGATTGATCAGATCACGCGTTTTTTGGTCAGGAACGCGAATACTTCCACCTAATACCGCCTTATCAGGGATCACGGTGGCCGCACTCGGAGCTTCGATAGATGAGACATTGACCACCGCTGCCTGTTGCGGTGAAAGATGACGACTAATAATCTGCTGAAGTGCCATAGTGACGGCACTGGCTGCCAACACAGGATCACGACAAAGTTCAGGCTGACTGGCATGTCCACCTTTACCAGTTAAAGTAATACTAAACGTACCATTCCCACACATGACGATGTCATCTGGGCAAATAAGCTTGCCAAAAGACATCGCAGGCCAGTTATGCCAGCCATAAATTTCATCAATGCCCTGCAAAGCGCCGTCATCGATCATCTTTTTGGCGCCATGGCCGCCCTCTTCTGCTGGCTGAAACAGTAAGGTCACTGGACCTGGTAATTTATCTTCTACCGACTTTAACCAGGCGGCTGTTGCCAGTAATGTTGCTGTGTGACCATCATGACCACAGGCATGCATGCAACCTGTATTCTGAGATACCCAACTATGCTGTGTTTTTTCTGTAATAGGCAGCGCATCCATGTCAGCGCGCAGTGCGATATGCGGTTTGCTATCACCGTGAGGGTTCAGTCTTGCTAAAGTGCCCAGCTCAGCACAAGACTCCCAGGGAATACCCAGTAAATCTAATTGTTTGCGGATCAATTCAGCTGTTTGCACTTCTTGCCAACCCAGCTCCGGTTGACTGTGCAAGTGTCGACGCAGTTGCTGCGCATGACTGATCGCTTGTTGCCAGATGGTAGCCATCTTGCTCCTTTGCGTTTTTTATTGACTCAAAACAGTGCATGTTCTGATGAAACGAAAGTATCTAAGCACCTGAATAGGTAATTTATGCTGTCAATTACAATACTTTCAAACTCTGACAAAGATAAAGCAAGCGTTGTTCCAATATTTCCAATAACGCTTTTTATCTGAATTCAACACAAACTAGACGACTGGTCTAATATATGAAATGATAATAGCCATGACACAGACAAATAAAACACGAACTACAGACACAAGACAACAGATCTTAACGACAGCACAGCAGATTATCCTTGGGAAAGGCTTTTCTGCCGTGGGTCTGAATGAAATATTAAAAGCCGCTAATGTGCCAAAGGGATCGTTTTATCACTATTTCGAATCCAAGGAACAGTTTGGTAACGCGCTGCTAGAGCATTATTTTGCTCAATATATAACGACCGTGGATAAACAGTTAAAAACGGATAAGCGTCCTGCTGTTGAACGTCTGCTCGCCTACTTTGAGCAGTGGAAAGCCAATCAATGTGATGACACCAGCATGGACCGATGCCTTGTGGTGAAGTTAAGTGGTGAAGTAACAGATCTATCAGAAGCGATGCGGTTAACACTTAAACAAGGCACGCAACAGGTCATTGAACGACTCTCCGTTTGTGTTCAGGAAGCGATAGATAAACGCGAAATCAATGCTAATTATGATGCTAAAACAGTCACACAAGAGATCTATTATCTATGGGTAGGCGCGACGCTGATGACTAAAGTCAATCACACACCCGCTGCGCTTGAAATCGCTATGAAAGCGACACAAAACAGACTGGGTTTGACTGACAATAACGAGTGACCTGCTCTATTTATCCAAAATAAAGACGACTGGTCTAATAAACTATTTTTAAGGTGGTACGGCAATGAATAATTTTAATTTTTATAATCCGACACGTATTGTTTTTGGTGAAGGTCAGGTTGCACAACTCGATGAGCTTGTGCCGAAAGATGCGCGTGTTTTAGTGTTGTTTGGTGGACAAAGTGCACGAAAAAACGGCACCCTAGACGAAGTCATTACTGCCCTTGGTAATCGTCATATAGAAGAGTTTGGCGGTATCGAAGCTAATCCTGGTTACAGTACCTTGATGCGTGCGGTTGAGCAGATTCGTCAAAATAAGTTGGATTATCTGTTAGCTGTTGGGGGTGGTTCTGTCATAGATGGCACCAAGTTTGTTGCTGCAGCTGTGCAGTGTGATGGTGACCCATGGCAGGAAATCTTAGTGAATCACGCCACAAATATTCGCCAGGCATTACCGTTTGGTTCAGTGCTTACCCTCCCCGCTACTGGCTCAGAAATGAATGCCAACTCCGTGATCACACGTTACGAAACACAAGAAAAACTGGCATTCAGCAGTAAGCTCGTCTATCCAGTATTTTCTATTTTAGATCCGACCAAAGCCTATACTTTGCCACCACGACAACTGGCGAATGGTGTAGTGGATGCCTTCACGCACATCATGGAGCAATATCTGACTTATCCGGTTAATGCCATGGTGCAGGATCGATTCGCAGAGGGATTATTGCAGACACTCATTGAGATTGGTCCTAAGCTGCTTGAGTCGCCTAATGATTACGATCTGCAGGCCAATTTCATGTGGACAGCGACATTAGCGTTAAACGGCTTGATTGGTGCCGGAGTTCCTCAGGATTGGGCAACTCACATGATCGGTCATGAAATCACCGCACTACATGGGCTGGATCACGCACAAACATTGGCGATTTTATTGCCCACAGTACTGCAGGAACAACGCGAGAAAAAATCCGCCAAATTACTACAGTATGCCGAGCGTGTCTGGGGACTCAACGAAGGCACTGACGACACTAAAATAAACATGGCGATCACAAAAACTCGCGATTTTTTTGAACGAATGGGTGTGAAAACACATCTGAGTGATTACCAGATTAATGCTGATGCTATTCCAGTGATGATCAAACAACTGGCTGAACATGGTCTGACCCAGCTTGGCGAACATAATGATATCGACCTCAAAAAAAGCCAACAAATTCTGCAAGCAAGCCTATAAATAAAGGAGCGCTTTATGACAAAAACAGTTCAATTTTCTCAGGTAGGTGAACCATCCGTTTTATCAATTATTGATGAAACCGTCCCAGCCCCTTCTGCTGATGAAGTACAGATCCAAGTCCATGCTATTGGTCTTAACCGTGCTGAGGCAATGTTCCGCCGTGGCCAATATCTTGAAACACCTGAACTCCCTGCCCGTATAGGCTATGAATGTTCAGGAACCGTTACTGCCGTCGGTGACAACGTCAAACATATCAAAGTTGGTGATGCCGTCAGTACCATTCCCAACTTTTCAATGAACCAATATGGTGCTTATGCAGAAGTCACCAATATGCCAGTTACCGCTGTCACTCATCACCCGGAGAATTTAAGCTGGCAGCAAGCGACATCAGTGTGGATGCAATATTTAACAGCGTATGGTGCCTTGATTGATATTGCCAAAATGCAAGCCAGTGATTATGTATTAATCCCAGCCGCGTCCAGTAGTGTCGGCATTGCTGCCATACAATTATGTAACCTGATTGGTGCCACACCTATTGCGATGACCCGAACAGCTGAAAAGGTAGAACAACTCCATCAGTTAGGGGCTAAACACGTGATTATCAGTGAACAAGATGATGTGGTAGATGCGGTGATGGCGATCACTGAAGGCCGTGGTGTCAATATCGTTTTCGATCCTGTTGCCGGCCCGATGTTAAACACCTTAGCTGAAGCCTGCGCACCATTAGCGATGATCTTTCAATATGGCGCATTAAGTGCTGACCCCACCCCTTATCCGCTGTTCCCCGCATTACAGAAAGGGCTCACAATTCGGGGGTACACGCTATTTGAATTCACCAGCGCCCCAGAACGTTTAAACAAAGCTAAAGAAAAAATCTTTGACTGGTTGAAGCATTCGCAGCTAAGCCCGGTTATCGCTAAAACATTTGAATTTGACGATATTGTCGCGGCCCATAGCTATCTGGAAGCCAATAATCAGTTAGGCAAAATTGTTATTACACTTTGAACTTAGGGATGCACTATGACAGCAATGAATCAACAAACTCAGTCGCTTTTATCACCTATTGAACTGGGTTCCATCAGCTTGAAAAACCGCGTGATAATGGCACCGCTTACGCGTAACCGTGCAGGTGAAGGTTTAGCCCCCACAGATATGAATGTTGAGTATTACCGTCAGCGAGCTTCGGCGGGGCTAATTATCACTGAAGCCACATTAATCTCGGCTCAAGGTATTGGTTATCCGAATACACCAGGCATATACAGCAAAGCCCAGATTGAAGGCTGGAAAAAAGTCACCAAGGCAGTCCATGCAGAAGGTGGCAAGATTGTCTTGCAAATATGGCACTGTGGTCGAGTCTCACATTCATCTATGTTGCCCGGTGGTATGAAACCACAAGCCCCATCAGCCATTAAACCTGCTGGTGAAGTGTATACCTACGAGGGTATAAAACCTTATGAAACACCACAGGAAATGACAAAGGATGAAATCAAGCAGACAATCGATGATTTCAGAACCGCCGCTTATAACGCCTTAACGGCAGGCTTTGATGGTGTCGAAGTGCATTCTGCCAATGGCTATCTGCTTGACCAATTTTTACGTGATGGCAGTAATCAGCGAACGGATGAATATGGTGGCAGTATTGAAAACCGCGCCCGTCTGACCCTAGAAGTCGTTGATGAAGTTTGCAAAATCTGGGGTTCAGACCGTGTTGGTATTCGTTTGTCTCCGTTGCAACCTTTTAATGATATGAAAGACAGTCAGCCCGAAAAAACCTTTGAGTACCTTATCAAGGCGCTAAACAAGTTTAACCTGGCGTATTTACATATCACTGAAATGGGCGCTGAAAATCCAGGCGCTGCGGGCCCCGAGTTTGACTTAGGCCTATGTCGTGAGTGGTATCAGGGAACGTATATGACAAACAGTGAATATAATTTCGATACCGCCAATGTAGCGATTCAAAGTGGCGATGCTGACTGTATATCCTTCGGTAAGTTATTCATTGCCAACCCGGATTTAGTTGAACGTTTCTCTACTCGCGCCCCATTGAATACACCTGACAGCGATAGCTTTTATGGTGGTGATGAACATGGTTATATCGATTATCCCTTTCTCACTGAAAAATAACGATATGTAGAAACCAGCACAAACCCCGTTTTATTAGGCAAGCACCATGAGTATCAGTGACGTATCGTGTCCTGATACCACTCAAGCAGCGTATCGATTCTCTGTGATTCAATAATCGATACGCTGCACAGCAGGAAAATACATACTAAAGGAGGATGTATGACACTTAAGACAATAACACAGCTTATGCTAGCCGGTTCGTTAGGACTGATGGGACAGGCTGCATTTGCTGACCGAGCCGATGCGGAAGAAAATCTACACAAGCTCAAGCTGCCAGAAGGCTTTCATATTAATGTTTATGCCGAAGTCGAAGGTGCGCGTCAAATGGCCTTAGGCCAGTCAACAGGCACAGTATTTGTTGGCACACGCGGTAATAATGTCTTTGCGGTAGTCGATAAAAACAAAGATCGTAAAGCCGATAAAGTGGTGAAGATTCTTGATGATTTAAAAGTCGGTAATGGTGTAGCGGTGCATCAAGGCAACCTTTATGTTGCTGAGCAAAACCGTATTGCCATTTACCCCGCTCCGGGTTTCGATCTCAACTTACCATTTAAACAAATGCGTGAGGTTATTTACGATAAGCTACCGGATAAAGCACACCATGGCTGGCGCTATATTGCTTTTGGCCCTGATAACAAGCTTTATGTCACCGTAGGTGCCCCCTGTAATATCTGTAATCCTCAGGGTATTGAAGCCAGCATTATTCGCATGAATGCCGATGGCAGTGATGCTGAAATATATGCCAAAGGTATCAGAAACTCAGTGGGTATGGACTTCCAGCCCGACACTGGCACCCTGTATTTCACTGATAATAACGTCGATATGATGGGTGATGATAATCCACCGGGTGAACTCAATGCCGCACCTAAAGCCGGTATGCACTTTGGTTTCCCTTATTATGCGGGTGGCAAAGCGCAACATCCTGACTGGAAAGACAAACAAGCACCACAAGACGTCACGTTCCCTGTCCAGGAATTCCAGGCACATACCGCAAGTCTGGGTCTCAAATTCTATACAGGTGATATGTTTCCAGCTGACTACAAAGGCGATGCCATTATTGCTCAGCATGGTTCATGGAATAGAACGAGTCCTGTGGGTTACCAGTTAATGCGTGTCACATTTGATGATAATCATCAGGTGACAGGTCATGAAGTCTTTATCGATGGTTGGTTGCAGAATGGTGAGGCCTGGGGACGTCCGACCGATGTATTACAACTTGCCGATGGTTCCTTACTGATTTCTGATGATTATAACGATGTGATTTACCGTGTTAGTTATGGCGATGACAACGCATCTTCAACTGATGCCACGTCTCAATCAAATAGCAAAACAATCACTGATCTGCAGATGCCTGAATCAGCCATTGCAGCACCAGATGGTCGTGTATTTGTCACTGAAATTGGTGAGTTTGGTAAAGCCGGTGACGGTAAAGTCACGGTTATCGATAAGTCCGGACAAAAAACAACGCTGGCTACAGGCTTAAATGATCCCAAAGGCATCGATTTATGGAATAACGAACTGTATATCGCTGATGTCGATCATGTCGTTAAAGTAGATATGAAAGGTGATATCACAGTTATCGCCAAAGCCAAGGATTTTCCCGGAAAACCTGTCTTTCTGAATGATATGGAAATTGATGGTAACGGTACCTTATATGTCTCTGATAGCGGCACTGATGATGGAGAAAATGCCGGCATTTATCAAATTACTCAAGCAGGTAAAGTGAGCGAAATTTTGGATGATAAATCGGCTATTAAACGTCCTAATGGGTTGCTGATGGACGGTAATGACACGCTGTTAGTTGCTGACTTTGGCACAGGTGACTTGTATCGTGCGAATATCAGCTCGGGTAAAACTGAAGCACTGAACAAAGGCTTTGGTGGTGCTGATGGTCTGGTCAGAGACAGCAAAGGCTATCTGTATGTGAGTGATTGGCAAAATGGTAAGGTGTGGCAATTAGTTGAACCTAAAGCAACACCACAATTACTCAGTGATGACTTTGTCTCTGCTGCTGACATTAGTCTCTCAGCAGATGGTCAGTACCTGATGGTGCCGGATATGAAAGGCAGTAAGTTAGTCTATTTACCAATACAGTAATACAATAGAAAATGCCCGGTGTTATTCACCGGGCATTCTAAAATCCGGTGATCACACTTTGTGTCTCTGACGTCTTGAATGTGGGTTGTTTGAAAAAGTTATAACTGTTTTTGTTGTGTGATTTGACTTCATACATCGCAAGATCAGCGTACTTGAGTAATGTCTCAATATTATCAGCATTGAATGGATAGAGCGCGATACCAATGCTAGCACTGATAGTCACACTCATATCAGACTGACATTCTATTGGTTGCTGTAATATATTTAACAGTTTTTCTGCAATACTGCTCGCTTCTGATAAATCCGTGGTTAATCTGGCAAAAACAACAAATTCATCGCCTCCCCAACGTATCGCAATATCTTCAGCACGAATTGAACCTAATAATCGATTTGCAACCGCTATAAGCACTCTGTCTCCTGCTTCATGGCCAAATTGATCATTAACAGGTTTAAACCCATCCAAATCAATCATAAACAGGCCATATGAAAACCGCTTAGAGTCCGAAGATGAGATAAGTTGTTCAATTTTATTCTCACCTGCACCGCGATTATACAAATTGGTTAAGGCATCGACTTCAGCCTGCCCCTTTAACTTTTCTTCCCGATTGCGACGCTCTGAAATATCTTGCAAGACAATTTCAAAAGACGACGTCTTATCATCGTCTGTCATGACCGAAATAAGGCAGTATAACCACCTCGTTTGTGACCCCTCCTCAACTTTTATATCAACTGCTCGTGACTCACCACTCGATAAAACTTCAGCGGCAGCTGATTCCAAGCGACTTTTTTCTTCATCAAATAGTGCAAAAAAGGAAAGGGAGTCTTGCTTTGAAATCTTCTGAAAACATTCATCACCAATAATCTGTTTGAAAGACGGGTTATGTAGCCTCATTTTGCCATCAATATCGACAATGGCGATACCGTGACTGGACTGTTCGAAAATATCTCTGAATCGGTTTTCTAACTCTTCCACTTCAAGTCGAAGCGTTCTTTCAAGATTAATATTCTCCTCGACCGAATTTAATAACTCATTTATATCGTGAGTTAATAAACCAATTTCATCGTATTGGTGAGACTGAGTTGGAATAATTCGCTCTTCACTACCAATCCGAATACCATGCAAACGACTGGCAAGCCGTTTTATTTCAGTTATCAACTGTGTATTCAATAAGAAAATAATAAGTGTGATCAAAACAAACGTCTGAACAGAAATTAATATAACGTGATTGATAGCGGCCTTTCTCGCATCCGACTTAATCAAAGCGACATTCGGCACAAGGTTTAATTTACCAACCATTTCACCGCTTGAAAAAGGAGATTCCAAATCAAACTTCATTGTCTCAGCGTCATCAGGTACGGTACCACGTAAAGCTAGCGATTCCTGAGTTGACTTTAACTCCACAGCTTTGACTAAATCACTGCCTGCAATCCCCTCAACGACTTCTTTAGCCAGTGTCAGATCATCTAAATAAGCAGCGATTGCAGCTGTATGGGATACAGCATGAGCGAGTTGTCGGATATTTTTCTGACTTTGAGCAAACTCTTTTGAATAGGTATAACTGTAAAACAAATATCCTGTTGATAACGCAGACACAACACCAGCCAGGATCAATATGAATGCTAATCGAGTGGCAATACTTGTGCGAAGCTTAGTCAACATAACCCAGGACTTTTAATGAGTCATTCACCTTATCAGCCTCAATATAGCCGATTGCATTAGAATCTTTTTCTAACCACTTTATCATCTCATCATCACTGACTTCTTTAGGTAAAGCAAATCGACCAGAAAATAAGAGTCGGGCGCGGTAGGAATTGATTTCATTGAGTGTTTTATTAACCAGATTTTGATAAAAATCTCTTCTCGCTGGAGACGCAATCTCCTGATCTAGTAACACTATTCTCTGTCCGGTCGAATAAAATTTTGTCCGCCCCATAAAAATATCAACAATCTGCTGCTTACTCAGCGCGGCTAGTGGATTATTTTTATTTGCGACCACAGCAATCTCTCCTGAGGCCGCTAAGGATGGCACCAGCGATAAACACAATATTGCTAATACTAATATCGTCTTCATCAGAATATAAAATCCACGGTCAGACTGAATACGTTAAAAATATGCTGTTTATCTATTTGGTTTTTTTGTTCAAAGATAAAGTCGCCATACTTCTCAACCCAAGTACGATCCCATTGCGCTTTTAATGAAACCGTTTGCGAAACATCCCAACGAGCGCCGATACCAAGCGTACTTTGGTCAGCATAAATGCCATTTGACGCAGCCTGAGCGATTGATTGTAATCGTTGATATGATGTAATGAATGCAGGTGCAGGTGGTATGGTTTCTCGACTACCCAGCGTGGTAAATTTACTGACAATAAAATAGGGTGTCACAGCACCAAACCGATGCCCCACACTCAAATAAGCTGAAGCATATTTATCATGCGTACTTGTTTCTGCCTTAACGACGCTCAATTCACTTTGAACAAGCCAGTCGTCTTTATCATAGCTGAGTCCCGCGGTAACGTATCTCAGCCAGGTATCATTAATCGAAAAACCCGCGATAGAAGCCGCTTCAGGCCAGCCAAACTTGGATGCTTGTATTAACGCATCGTCAAATGCAGCGGCAGGATCGTCTTTGTCATTAATTCTGGCTTGTGAGTAAAGAAGTCTTAATAACCAGGTCTGATTTTCCCAGCGCAGCCCTGCCCCAAAGTTCGGCTCAAACTTTATCTTTTTTGCCTCACCATTACTGTCATAAGGAAAGTTGCTTCGACCCGCCCATACAGACGAGGTCAACACACCATCTCCTAATCTGAGGTGATGGCTTAATTTTGCGCCATCGTAGGATTCACCCGCTAGCTGGCCATAAAACGCGACGGGTAAATGTGTCCATAAACGAGCAAAACCAACATTTTTATATTCTGATGACATAAAGACATCATTCGGTAAACGACCCAACCCAATTTCAAAACGATTATCAAAATGATAGGTAAAAAAGGCTGATTTAAGGGTGTTGTTAAATGACTGCTCAGGTCTGTCTATAAAAACAAATTGTGTGGTGAAATTTAACTGCTGGTTGAAAATGTAATCAATTTGCAGGCCAAGGTTAGACTCGGTTGCTGAATCAAATCCATGCCCACTGCCCTCTTGTTCGATGGAGTTGCGATAGAGAATATTATCGCTGTCATTGTAGATGAGGCCTAATGTGCCGTAACCATTCACAGACAAGCCCTCAATACCCGTATCTAAGGCCTCACATCGAAATGGTAACGTCAATAACAATCCGATTAATAAAAAACTGTGTTTAACATTTAGCAAGCCAACACCCACGCTCATGACAAAATCCACATGGATTATATAGATATTTTCCTGCATTTTGTTGTTCTTAAATGAATTATCCCCCTTTATTCAGGCGTTTCGCACTTACTCACAGTTTCTGTGGAAAACAATGTGGATAACTTTCTGGTAAATCTGTAAGTGATTCTTTTACGACAAACTTTACATGATGGTTAATTTTTAACCATTGCAAAAAAAGCGTGAAGATTGTTGATATACCTACATCTATAAAATTCATAAATCTCATCGTCAATCTAAAGTTTTATTCACTTTACTCACAAAAACGGTGGATAAGCATGTGGATAAGTTTCTGGTAAAGCTGTAAGTGACTCTTTTATGACAAGCTTTATGACATGGTTAAATTTTAACCAAGAGCCAGTTTTCGGATGATGAGAGAAAAGACAAAAGCTTTATGAATGATACGAAGATAATTATCTCGAATAATTTATACACATTACCCACAATTTCAGTGGATAAGCATGTGGATAAGTTTCTGGTAAATCTGTAAGTGACTCTTTTCTGACGAGCTTTAAATGGTGGTCAATATTTAACCACTGCTATCGAATAAAAGCTTGACAAACCCTGTAAAGCAGACAAAAAAAGACAAGATCAAACTGTCAACAAGGCCTTTTCACGACCCAATAAAATTTGTTTACGTTCTACACCCCATCGATAGCCTGACAGCGTGCCGTTTTTATTAACAATCCGATGACAAGGTACCAGCAAAGCCAATGAATTTGCGGCACAAGCATTGGCGACAGCTCTCACAGCCGAGGGTTTTCCCAGCATGTTTGCCAGCTCGGTATAGGTTCTGGTTTGCCCAACAGGAACTTGCTGTAAGGTCATCCATACTGATTTTTGAAACGTCGTTCCTTCCATTTCAATCGGTAAATCTAACTCACCTTTTGGTGACTCGATATAGTTTAATATCCGGATTAAATAGCTGGTTAGTAAAGTATCATTTTGCTGTTGTTTTGCATGTGGATATTTTTCTTGGAGATGCTCAACCAAAAGGTCGGGGTCATCAGCCAATGCAACAAAGCATATAGCTCTGTTATTTCTAGCCACCAGTAGACAACCTAGGCTGGAAATCCCTAATTCATAAAACACCATGAACTTGTCCTCCCTACTGAATGCATTTTTCATATACCATATAAACGATTGAACTTAATCGTATTCAAAACTGCCAAAAGTTAATTGAATACTGAGGAGTAAACCATTGAGAACCTTTCGCCTCTTGTCGTTATTATTTTTATGCCCTGCTGTATTTGCTGGCAACATCAGCTCTCAATATAGCGGAGACAGTTTACAAAAATTATATGCTGAGCTTCATTATTTACGTGAAGTAGGTATCGAAATTCATCAAAAATATGATCTCAAAAAAAATCCGGATCAACTCCGTTTTTGTAAAGGTGAGTATGGCTATATTTCTACACGGGCCAAGTCCACAATAGGCATTGCCAACCGCTTACCCAGTCCGCATAAAGAAGAATATATTGCTGCTGGCTGGAAAGCATATGAATGTAGTCAGTGTACTGGTAACATTGAAGCTTGTGACGCCGTCCCACCTGCACTGGAAACCATAAAAGCAGAATTTAAAGAAAAACAAAACGCGACTGAATAAACTAGTGAAAACATTAACGACACATTTGCTACTGCTTTGCATGACACTGATGATGACATTGTCATCATGGTCAGCGCACGCAGACAAAGCAGAAATGCGTTCAGATATGTCTCACTCTTCGTCGCATCATGTTCAATCTTCTGATACTCAGAAACACTGTGCAGAAACGTCATCAAAAGAGTGTCCGCATTGTATGAATATGGATCATTGTCAATCCAGTCATCACAGCTGTTTCAACACTGTCACACTGCCAACGAAGTCTTATCTTTCCATTAATCAGCCTCTTTTTATTCTGCTGACCATGAGTCAGATTGAAGCAAAACCAACAGAGCAACACAGCTCCCTGTTCAGGCCCCCCATAAGCTTATAACACCTATCTCCTCATTTCCGTGAGGCCACAGCACATCTGTGCTTATATCATTATTAATGATTGGTGAAGCTTATGAAGCAATGGAATACAACCATTACCGCGTGGTTAATTTTTTTACCACTGATTTTCCTCATACCATCCGCTTATGCGGCTGAAGATACCAAAGAGCGCGTTGAGCAGGTACACGCTGTTTTAACGCTGGATACAGCCATAGCCTTGGCTGAGCAGTCCAACCCAGGTCTTGCCCAGCGTCAGGCTCAGGCTGAAGCAATGTCTGCGCTGCCCTCACAGCTTGGCAGCCTGCCGGATCCCATGATCAGTATGGGCCTGGTTAACCTGCCTACGGATAGCCTGAACACATCACAAGAATCTATGACGCAATGGCAGTTAGGCATTAGTCAGGAGATTCCATTTCCCGGCAAGTTAGCACTGAAACAACAAGCGGCCACTGAACGCGCTAATGCCAGTGCCTTGATGACGACAGAGTATAAACAGCAGCTAATCCAATATGTAACAAGCTACTGGTGGCAACTGTTTTATCTGGAAAAAACGCTGGCCATTATTTCCACCAATAAAACGCTACTTAAGCAGTTTATCGATATTGCTGAAACAAAATACCGTGTCGGGCATGGTCTGCAACAGGATGTCTTACTTGCTCAACTGGAGTTATCCAAACTCCTGAACCGTGAGATTGAATTAAACAGTGAACGCGAACAGGTGGTCATCAGGCTTAACACCTTACTTAGTCGCCCAACGAACACGGCGATTCAGCTTCCGGCATTTCAGCATATTGATACCACGCTACCAGAGATTAAACCTGTTGATGAAGTTCTCGATATTGCCGAACAGAGCAGACCTTTTCTGCTGCAACAAAAACACCTTATTGCCGCCGCCTCAGAAGATAAAGCTTTAGCTGAAAAAGACCTATTACCTGATTTCAAAATCTCAGCGGCTTATGGTGTAAGACAAGGTCATAATCTGGATGGCTCAGATCGGAGTGACATGTTGTCACTGCAAGTCGGGATTAACGTGCCGTTATTTGCCGATCGAAAACAAAAAATGGCCATTTCACAAAAAAACAGTGAATTAAAACAACAACAATTCGCTTATCAGGATAGCTGGAACCAGGTTCAATCTGAGATTGCTAACTACATTACCCAGTATCAACAGGCGCGTCAGCAATACAGCTTATTGGATACAGGCATCCTGCCTCAGGCCAGACAAACCATAGCGTCCATGTTATCGGGGTATCAAGTGAATAAAGTCGATTTTCTTAACCTAGTTCGAGCACAAATCACACTTTATGACTACGAAACACAATTATGGCTTAGCGTAAAAACCGCAAAAACGGCATTAGCGAATCTCGAGGCCAGTGTAGGTAAGGACACTTTTTATGAATAAAACAACGTCTATATTTATCAGTTTAATCAGCGGCTTACTCATTGGCACTGGCGGTTTAATGGCATATCAGCACTTGACCAGCCCATCAGCCGTGACAGCAGAAACCACACAGAAACCGGCCAAACCATTGTATTACCGTAATCCAATGAACCCGGAAGTCACCTCGCCTGTTCCTGCTAGAGACCACATGGGAATGGACTATATACCGGTTTATGAGGACGAGGCCTCTGCACCAGAAAAAGCTGGTACGGTTAAAATTGATCCGGTCACCGAACAGAATATTGGTGTTCGTACCGCAACGGCCAAACTTTCCAGCTTATCTCACCTTATTCGTACAGTCGGTAAGGTGACCTATGATGAAGAGCGCATATCTAAACTTCATCCCAAAACTGAGGGATGGGTTGAAAAGCTTTTTGTTGATAAGACCGGTACTCAGGTCAATAAAAACACGATGTTATTGAGTGTCTATTCGCCACAACTGGTCACTAGCTCACAGGAATATCTGCTGGCGATCAGCAGTGCAAAAACGCTGGAAAACAGTCCTTTCGATGATATCCGTCGCAGTGCGGAGCAAATGGTCGCTTCAGCACGCGAACGCCTGGCATTGCTGGATGTGCCAGAGCATCAGATTCGCGATATGGTGAAAACCGGCAATATCCCCAAGGCGCTTCATATCCATTCCCCATTCACAGGTACAGTGATTAATATCGGCGCACGTGAGGGTCAATATGTCACACCACAAACCGAGTTATATATGCTGGCTGATCTCAGTAAAGTCTGGGTGATAGCACAGGTCTATGAGTCAGATCTGCCTTGGGTCAATGAGAATGATACGGTTGACATGCAATTAACTGCCATTCCAGGAAAAACCTTTAAAGGCACACTTTCTTATATATATCCCTATGCTGAAGCTGCAACCAGAACCATTAAAGTGCGTATGGCATTTGATAATCCGGATTTGCTATTAAAACCGGACATGTTTGCCAATGTCACCATTCATACCAAAAATCAGCCTGAAGCCATTACGGTACCGACTGAAGCCATTATTCGCTCAGGTGATAAAGAGCAGGTATTTATTATGAGAGCAGCGGGTCAGTTTGAACCGCGTAAGGTCACTACCGGATTAAGTGCCGATGGCAGGACGCAAATCCTGAACGGAGTGAAAGTGGGTGACGAGGTGGTAACGTCTAGTCAGTTCTTGATTGATTCTGAGTCTAAACTTAATGAAACGACTGAGAAAATGCGGGCAATTGACGCCCCCGCTTCTGAAGAAATGCAAGATCATCAACAAAACATGCTCGGACAGGACATGCTAGCACCCGCATCATCTTCGTCAATGAACATGCCAGAGATGGAGCATCATCACCATGATTAAGTCCATCATCGATCTGGCATTACGTGAAAAGCTACTGGTTTTACTGGCAGCAAGCTTTCTGGTCGCCGCCGGTATCTGGAGTCTGAAAAATGTTTCTCTGGATGCCATTCCGGACCTGTCTGATGTTCAGGTGATTGTCTTTACACAATATCCGGGACAAGCACCACAAGTCGTTGAGGATCAAGTGACATATCCTTTAACGACAGCCATGTTAGCCGTGCCTAAAGCAAAGTCTGTACGCGGCTATTCCTTTTTTGGTCTGTCGTTTGTTTACATTATTTTTGAAGACAATACTGATATGTATTGGGCTAGGTCACGGGTACTGGAATATCTGAATTATGTCAGTAACCGCCTGCCAGAAGGTGTATCGCCAAGTCTTGGACCCGATGCAACCGGAGTTGGCTGGGTGTATGAATATGCGTTAGTCGATACAAGTGGTCGTCATGACTTAGCACAACTGCGTTCCATACAGGACTGGTATTTACGTTATCCACTGCAAACCGTAGATGGCGTGGCAGAAGTGGCTTCGATTGGCGGTTATGTCAAACAATATCAAATCGAAGTGGATCCCAATGCCCTGCTGAATTACCACATTCCATTATCCAAAGTGAAAACAGCCATCCAGCGTTCGAATAGTGATGTTGGCGGTAAATTAATTGAAATGGCAGAAACCGAATATATGGTGCGTGGATTGGGTTACATCCAGTCACTTGATGATATTCGCTCAATTGCCGTCAGTGTGACTGAAGATGGCACCCCAATTCGTCTGGCCGATATTGCTAATATTCACTACGGGCCTGACTTACGTCGTGGACTTGCCGAGCTGAATGGTGAAGGTGAAGTCGCCGGCGGTATTGTGGTCATGCGTTATGGCGAAAATGCACTCAGCACCATTAATAACGTGAAGAAGAAGCTTAAGGAACTGGAAAAAAGTCTGCCAGAAGGTGTTGAAATACAGGCGGTTTATGACCGCAGTGATTTGATTCATCGTGGTGTGAATAATCTGAAACATAAGCTGCTGGAAGAATCGCTGATTGTCAGCTTGATTTGTATTGTTTTTCTGTTCCATGCCCGCTCAGCACTGGTCGCGATTGTTACCTTACCTATTGGCATATTGATGGCATTTATTGTGATGCACTGGCAAGGCATTAATGCCAATATCATGTCACTTGGCGGCATTGCGATTGCGATAGGTGCGATGATTGATGGTGCCATCGTGATGATTGAAAATGCACACAAACATCTGGAAAAAGCCGCAACTGACTTAGGCAGAAAACTCTCTTCTTCTGAACGCTGGCAAGCAATAGCGGATGCTTCTAAAGAAGTAGGACCGGCTTTATTTTTCTCGCTTCTGATTATCACGGTGTCCTTTCTGCCGGTATTCACACTTCAGGCCCAGGAAGGTCGTTTATTCAGCCCATTGGCTTTCACCAAAACCTATGCGATGGCAGCAGCAGCTCTATTGGCCATTAGTTTAGTACCCGTTCTAATGGGCTTACTCATTCGCGGTAATATTCTTGCCGAAGAAAAAACCCTTTAAATCGCTTATTACATGGACTGCATCGGCCGGTGCTGAAGTTTTGCATTCGTTACCGCTTTGCCGTACTGCTCATCACAGCACTGCTGTTAGCTGTCAGTATCATTCCGATACAACGAACAGGTAGCGAGTTTATGCCACCACTCGATGAAGGTGATATTTTGTATATGCCGACGACCTACCCCGGCCTGTCCATCTCTAAAGCGCGGGAGTTAGTTCAGCAAACGGATAAGATTCTCACTACCTTTCCCGAAGTGGCGTCGGTATTTGGCAAAGCAGGTCGCGCTGAAACCGCCACAGATCCTGCCCCGTTATCCATGTTCGAAACGACTATTCGTTTAAAACCCCGTGAACAATGGCCTGATCCGGCGAAAACCACGCGTGAGCTGATGAATGAGATGGATGACGCCATCCAGTTTCCAGGACTGACCAACAGCTGGACAATGCCCATTAAAACACGGCTGGATATGTTATCTACCGGCATTAAAACCCCCGTCGGTATTAAAATCAGTGGCCCCAGTTTAACCGAGCTCAATACACTGACTGCCCAAGTTGAACAGCTGGTTAAGACCTTACCGGAGACCTTATCTGCATTTGGAGATAAAGCCACGGGGGGATATTTTGTTGATATCAACATCAACAGAGATGAAATTGCGCGTTATGGATTGCATATTGCCGATGTACAAGATGTTATCCAGACTGCCATCGGCGGCATGAATGTGACATCTACGGTTGAAGGCCTGGAGCGTTACCCTGTCAATTTGCGTTATCCACGGGATATGCGTGACAACTTGAATGAGCTTAAACGCACCCTGATATCAGCACCAACAGGTGCTCAGATTCCATTATCACAACTGGCCGATTTAAGTCTTAAACGAGGTGCGCCGGTCATCAAGACAGAAAACTCCCGGCCCAATGCCTGGGTATATATTGATATCAAATCTGATGATATCGGCGGTTATGTCGAAAAAGCACGTCAATTGATTGATGAGAAGGTATCGCTGCCACCGGGTTATACCCTTAGCTGGTCGGGACAGTTTGAGTATATGCAACGTGCCGCAGAGCGTCTCAAACTGGTGATTCCTTTGACGCTTTTACTCATCTTTTTATTGTTATATCTCAACTTCCGTAATATTCGCTCCCCGCTCGTCGTCATGCTGTCGATTCCGTTTGCCAGTATTGGCGGTCTATGGCTGCTGTATTGGTTGGGGTTTAACTTCTCTGTTGCTGTTGCCGTCGGCTTTATTGCACTGGCCGGGGTTGCCGCGGAGATCGGCGTGTTAATTCTGACCTTTATCGATCAGAAAATTGATGCAGTGAGACAACAGAACTCACAACAAAAACTAAGCAAAGAGGCTATCTGGCAAGCCGTTTTTTCAGGAAGCGCAGAAAGAGTCCGTCCGGTTGCCATGACCGCCATCGCCATTACTGCTGGTCTGCTGCCGATTTTATGGAGCAATGGCACTGGCAGTGATGTAATGCAGCGTATTGCCGCGCCGATGGTCGGTGGAATGATTTCCGTTACGCTATTAGCGCTGTTTGTTTTACCGCTAATTTATGGTCTGGTATTACAGTTTATTGAGAGCAGAAAGTAGATGTGTCATAGCCCACCGCATCAGACATTAAACGCCGCCAGTATTGCACAAGGTTTGCTTTCGCCGCCTGCGGCACAGTTACCCGCCAGGCGTTTAAGACTGTCACG
This sequence comes from Methylophaga thalassica MP, assembly GCF_000214595.1. Classification (GTDB taxonomy): domain Bacteria; phylum Pseudomonadota; class Gammaproteobacteria; order Nitrosococcales; family Methylophagaceae; genus Methylophaga; species Methylophaga thalassica. The sequence continues at coordinate 1,527,531 of NZ_AFIG01000001.1, forward strand.
GGCTTGCTGCATTTCGGCTATTTTGGCATCCAACTCATGTAATCGTCGCATGGCGAGCTGGAAGGCACGATGATGGTCTTGTGTCGAGTCGAGCCCGATCAGCTCTTTAATTTCACGCAAAGTAAACCCGGCTTCCTGGGCTTTGCGAATGAATTTAAGGCGGCGAAGATCCTGCATGCCATATCGTCGAATACCTCCATTAGCTACAGGTATATCAAGCAGACCTTTACGTTGATAATAACGGACGGTTTCCACCGTCACATCGACTTGTTTAGCGAATTGTCCAATGGTCCAACTGTCTTTTTTCATAAGGCTCTTGACTCTGTACTATGGTACGTACTCTATAGTCTAAACAACTCAATCATCATAATCACTACAGTGATAAACCATTGGGTGAATAACAGCGTTATCATATTGATAAAGCAAACTATTTCAGGAGAAGACAATGACGACTGATCCCGTATGCGGTATGCAGGTTGATGAAAAAACAGCGAAATACCAAACCAGCCATAAGCATAAAAATTACGTCTTTTGTTCTCAACACTGCTTAAATAATTTTAAGGCTGACCCACAGTTTTATCTTAATAAACCTGAAACAGATTCAGCTAAAAGCTGTTGCAGTGGCAAACATGATCATCAGCCTAATCCTGATAATCACCCGCATGCTCAATCCGGCGCTAAAGGCGACTATATTTGCCCTATGTGTGAAGGTGTACGTAATGATGGTCCCGGCAGCTGCCCGAAATGTGGCATGGCTTTAGAACCTGAAAATCCCGTTTCTTCTAGTCAAAAAACCCAATACACCTGCCCTATGCATCCAGAAATCCAACAAGATGAGCCGGGGGATTGTCCAATCTGTGGTATGGCACTGGAAGCAACAACAGTTGAAGTCGAACCGGATAACAGCGAATACAAAGACATGCTGAAACGCTTCATCGTTGGTGGTTTATTAGCGTTACCTGTGTTTTTTATTGCCATGTTACTAGAGATGGCACCATCACTGTTTCCAGTAGATACCAGTATCCAACAATGGCATTGGGCAGAATTCATACTCGCCACACCTGTTGTTTTCTGGGCTGGCTGGCCATTTCTAGTTCGTGCCGTGCAATCGGTGAAAACGGGTCACTTAAATATGTTCACCCTTATCGGACTCGGCGTCAGTGTCGCCTGGACATATAGTGTCATTGCATTACTCTTTCCCGGCGTATTTCCAGCCAGTATGCAACACGACGGTGTGGTAGCCGTTTACTTTGAAGCCGCAGCAGTCATCACGGTGTTGGTATTACTGGGGCAAGTATTAGAATTACGGGCTCGCAGCCAAACCAATACTGCCATCAAACTATTAATGGGCTTGGCCCCGAAAACTGCACGTAAAGTCACAGATTGTGGCCATGAAAAAGATATTCCGCTGGATCAGGTCAAAGTCGGTGACACATTACGTATCCGTCCCGGTGAGAAAATTCCTGTTGATGGCTTGGTCATCGAAGGTGAAAGTCACATTGATGAATCTATGGTCACAGGCGAACCCATGCCTGTGAATAAAAAAGTCGATGACAAATTAGTCGGTGGTACGGTCAATGGCACTGGCAGTCTGTTAATGCAGGCTGAAAAAGTGGGTAGTGACACCCTACTCTCACAAATCGTGAAAATGGTGGCTGAAGCACAACGTTCTCGTGCCCCGATACAAAAACTGGTTGATAAAGTTGCGGCTTATTTTGTCCCTATCGTTATCGCGGTGGCCATTATGACCTTTATTATCTGGTTTGTAGCCGGCCCCGATCCAAAACTGGCACATGCGTTAATCAATGCCGTGGCGGTATTAATTATTGCCTGCCCTTGTGCCCTAGGCTTAGCTACACCCATGTCAATTATGGTGGGTACTGGCCGTGGTGCAGCTCATGGTGTGTTAATCAAAAATGCAGAAGCATTAGAAAGCATGGAAAAAATCGACACGCTTGTGGTCGATAAAACCGGCACCTTAACTCAAGGTAAACCGGAGCTTTCTACCATTGAAGCCACTCAGGGCTTTGAAAAAAATGCTTTATTGCAGTGGGCTGCCAGCCTGGAGCAACATAGCGAACACCCGCTGGCAACCGCATTAATTGCAGCAGCAAAAAAACAAAATCTCTCACTTGCCGAAGCTAAACAATTCCAGTCACATACAGGTCAGGGAATCAGCGGCAGCGTTGATGGTAAATCGATTTTGTTTGGCAATAAAGCCTTAATGCAAGCGAATAAAATTGATGTCAGCGCTATCGAAGATCGAGGTGACAAATTACGCCAGCAAGGCGATAGCGTCATGTTATTAGCTGTCGATAATACCGTTGCCGGCTTAGTGGCAGTGGCTGATCCTATCAAGGAAACAAGCAAGGCAGCGATTGATGCTCTACACAAAGAAGGTATCCGTATTGTGATGCTCACCGGTGACAATCATGTCACAGCCAATGCCGTGGCAAAACAATTGAACATTGATGAAGTCCATGCCGATGTACAACCAGAACAGAAAAATCAGCATATTAAAGACTTGCAACATCAGGGGCGTATTGTCGCCATGGCGGGAGATGGCATTAACGATGCGCCAGCACTTGCTCAGGCAAACATCGGGATCGCGATGGGAACAGGCACCGATGTCGCCGTCGAAAGCGCAGGTATGACATTAATGAAAGGTGACTTAACCGGTATTCATCAGGCCTTAGTCCTCAGTCGGGCGACCATGAAAAATATCCGACAAAATCTGTTCTTTGCTTTTATCTATAACTCGCTGGGTGTGCCTGTGGCCGCTGGGATTTTATATCCTTTCTTTGGATTATTGCTCTCGCCAATGGTGGCAGCCGCCGCAATGAGCCTCAGTTCAGTGTCAGTCATTGGTAACGCCTTACGCCTACGTAGGCTGAAGTTATAAGCTGATCAAATAGTTAAATTCGAACTCACTCCAAGCAGAGTCAAAACAGCATTCGTCTGTTGACTCTGCTTTTTTATCTCATGCACGACCAATTCTCTCTTACCGTGCTCTCTCATGTTAATCTCTCCAGTGTAGATAAGCTTAATAACAATAAAACAATACAACTCAGCACCTATGGAGAGAACTATGCGATTAGAATCACTCGCCTTACATCACGGCTATGAATCTGAACCCACCACTAAGTCGGCTGCGTTCCGATTTACCAGACAACTTCTTACACTTTTGATAATACTCAGCATGGTGCAGATCTATTTGATCTGAAAGTCCCCGGTAATATTTACACACGTATCATGAACCCAACCAATGACGTGCTGGAAAAACGTCTGGCTGAAATGGAAGGTGGTATTGCTGGTCTGGCGGTAGCATCCGGTATGTCAGCTATTACTTATGCCATTCAGGCTATCGCTGAAGCAGGTGACAACATTGTTAGCAGCACCCAGCTTTACGGCGGCAGCTACAATTTGTTCGCTCATACCTGCCCACGACAAGGTATTACAGTGCGCATGGCATCGTTTGATGACTATGACAAAATCGAAAGCCTGATTGACGATAAAACCAAAGCCTTATTCTGTGAATCTATCGGTAACCCTGCCGGTAATATTGTTGATATACAACGTTGGGCAGAGATTGCTCACCGACATGGTGTGCCATTAATTGTTGATAATACGGTCGCCACACCTTACCTATGTCGTGTCTTTGACCATGGTGCGGATATCGTGGTGCATTCATTAACTAAATATATCGGCGGTCATGGCACAACGGTTGGCGGCATGATTGTCGATTCAGGCCGCTTTGACTGGGTAGCCAATAAAGAACGTTTCCCGATGCTAAACGAACCGGATCCTTCCTACCATGGCGTGATCTACACGGAGGCGTTAGGACCTGCCGCCTATATTGGTCGTTGTCGTGTTATTCCTCTGCGTAATACGGGTTCAGCCTTGTCTCCTCACAGTGCATTTTTATTAATGCAAGGTCTGGAAACCTTAGGCTTGCGTATGGAACGTCACTGTGAGAATGCATTGAAAGTGGCTAACTATTTACAACAGCACCCTAAAGTGGAATGGGTGAACTACGCCGCCTTGGAGAATAGCCCCTATCACGAAGTCTGTCAGAAAATCACCAAAGGTCAGGCCTCAGGCATTCTCAGCTTCGGTATCACTGGTGGCAAAGAAGCGGGTGCACGCTTTATTGATGCCTTGCAGATGATTTTACGCTTGGTCAATATTGGTGATGCAAAATCACTGGCCTGCCACCCCGCAACCACTACACATCGACAATTAAGTCCGGAAGAGCTGGCAACCGCAGGCGTATCAGAAGACTTAGTGCGGATTTCGGTGGGTATTGAGCATATTGACGACATTATTGCCGACATTGCTCAAGCACTGGAAAAAGCATAAACACAGTCTTGATTGATCTATCTCAACCTGATCTCACGGTCAGGTTGAGAAGATTCATTTCCTCTACCACCTCCCAAGACTTATAATGGCACCTCTTCAAACTGAGTACGTTCTCCGTGTCATCACCCAATTCCCATCAAAAAACGGCTGAACGTTCACCTCAGAAACGTTTACACCCAAGAAATCATCATAATCAGGGGTATGACTTTCCGAGCTTGATAGCGAGCCACCCAACATTAGCACCATTTGTTTTTAACAATGCTTTTGGCAATCTGTCTATCGACTATAGCCATGCTGAAGCCGTCAAGCACTTAAATGCAGCTTTATTGACATACCATTATCAAATCCAAGGCTGGGATATCCCCGAAGGAGCTCTCTGCCCACCGATTCCAGGGCGTGTTGACTACATCCATCACATTGCCGATTTATTAGGCGTTTCAGACCAAAATAACAATATCCGCATGCTGGATATCGGTATTGGCGCCAGTGGCATTTATTCACTGCTAGCCAGTCACTGTTATGGTTGGCAATGTGTGGGAAGTGATATCAATCAGACCTCACTGAATAATGTCGCTACCATACTCAATAAAAACAAAACCTTAGAGAGGCTTGTAACACTTCGTCATCAGCCAAACCCACATCAGATATTTGAAGGCATTATCAATCAAGGTGAGATGTTCGATGTCAGCGTATGTAACCCACCTTTCCATGCCTCTGCTGAGGAAGCATCAAAAGCGTATCAACAGAAACAACATAATTTGAAGCTGAAAACCAATACAAACTCACTGAATTTTGGTGGTTCAGCTGCAGAATTATGGTGCAATGGCGGTGAGAAATTGTTTCTCAAAAAGATGATTCGTGAGAGTCAGGTGTTTGCTGAACAATGTCGCTGGTTTACCAGCCTAGTGTCAAAAATTGAAAACCTGACCCCATCAATCAAGTTAATCAAAAAACTGGGCGCCTCAGACATAAAGCAAATAGACATGCATCAAGGTAACAAAATCACACGCATCCTGGCATGGACGTTTCAGTAAACGGCCAACTGTAGCTAACGAACCTTCACCAGGTTGCGGCCAGCGGTTTTCGCCTGGTACATGGCCTCATCAACTTTGTTTATCGCATCGTCAACACTATAGGCAGGATCAAGGGATGTCACACCAATCGAGGCCGTAACCTGTAATGTGTTACCTTCTTTATCGTAAATAATTTGCTGTTGTGCAATCATGCTGCGAATGCGCTCGGCAACCCGTTCAGCTTGTTCTAATGTAGTATTAGGCATGCAAATCAGAAATTCTTCGCCACCATAGCGATAAAGCTGATCGTAAGGTCGCAATACCTGCTGTAAACACGCTACTGTTTTAATTAATACGTCATCGCCCACGGAGTGACCATAGTTATCATTCACCTGCTTAAAATGGTCCAGATCAAGCATAGCCAATGCACTGGGTTGCAGGCTTCGCTTTGCCATAGCATGTTCTTTATTTAACTCAGCCTGCATACCGGCTCGGGTCTGAGCCCCCGTTAAAGGATCTAAGTTTTGTACCAAGTTGGCGAATTCATGACGTAATGCTTGGAATTGTGTGCGCATTTTTTCCAGGTCATGGTTAAATTCATCAAACATAGTGACTGGTATCGCTTGTTCAGACACAACAAGTTCGATAAGTTGTTTAGCGCTTTTATGCATATTCTCATGGGCATGCCCTAACGACACAAAGGTGGGATGGTCCTGAATCAGCTCGACATGAGATGTGTAGAACCACTCACCAAACTCACACAATTTATAAGCATCGTTTCTTAGATCTTTTTCATCAGGTGGCACGCGAGACACTAAGACTCGTAAAAGATCTTGGTACCATTTCTGATGACTTTCTATCGCTTTATCAATCTCATCAATAACAAAGCGTAATTGTTGGTGAATCACCGCGGCCATGCCTGCCCATCCAAATTGGAAATAAATATGGAGTCATCGATGTTTGACCCTCTTTTGACTATTCCATATTAGTGTTTGCTAAACAAGCCTTATTTGATTTATCCAATCATGACGCGTTTAATGCGTTCAGCCGCTGCTACCAGCAAAGACTCGTCTCGTGTATATGCAAAACGGCAATGTGACTCTGCTTGATAATGACCAAAATCTAAGCCTGGTGTGATAGCCACACCAGCTTGTTTAAGCAGGAACTGAGATAAGGCCATACTATCGGGTATCTGCTCACTCAGTAGTGCTGAACAATCTGCGTAAAGATAAAAAGCCCCCTGCGGTGTGACGGGTATGGAGAAGCCAATATCTTTTAATAATGGCAGCAATGTATTGCGGCGTCGCTCGAAAGCCTGGCGACGCTGTTCCAGTATCGATAAAGTATCAGTCTGGAAAGCCGCCAGTGCAGCATATTGCGACATGGTAGCGGGTGCAAGAAACAAGTTCTGGGCTAACTTATCCATCACCTCTGTGTACCCTTCCGGCACCACTAACCAACCCAGGCGCCATCCAGTCATGCCAAAGAATTTGGAAAAGCTGTTCACCACGAAGACTTGATCACTCACTGATAATGCAGTCGGGGCATGAAAACCATCGTAAGTGAGACCATGATAGATTTCATCCACCACCAGATGCCCGGATTTTTTGGCTACCGCTGCTGCTAATCCACTAAGTTCTTGTTGAGTTAATACCGTACCGGTTGGGTTAGATGGCGAAGCGACTAAAGCCATCGCCGTGTTATCATCCCAATATTGTTCAATATGCTGAGCCGTAAGTTGATATTGGTGATTTGCATCAACAGGAATACTGTTGACGCGTCCTTCAACAAATCTGGCAAAGTGTTTATTGCAGGGATAACCGGGATCCGCCAACAAGACCTGCTTCTGTTTCTCGAGTAACGCCCCCATCACTAGAAGTAATGCACCAGACGCGCCTGGCGTAACAATAATACGCTCAGCGTTTACCTTTACCTGATACTGCTGTTCATACCAGCCAGCAATCGCTTCTCTTAATTCAGGTAAACCACATGCGGGTGTGTAATGTGTTTTGCCTTGCTTTAAGGCATTCATTCCAGCTTCGATAATCGGTTGAGGTGTTTCAAAATCAGGCTCACCGACTTCCATATGAATGATATTCTGCCCCGCCGCTTCCAGCTGTTTAGCCTGAGCCAAAATATCCATAACATGGAAAGGAGAAATAGCGTTTGCGCGACTGGCGACTTTTTTGGTCATGCCGTATCCGTTTGAGTTTTAAGGTGAAATAACAGGCGGCTAGTTTAACAAATCCAGATGCTTTAACAGCAGCTATTGAAAAGGCTTGCCAATGCACATACATAGGCGTACTAATCAACTGTTGAAAAAGATAGACAGGTGCGCGTTTCAGTGCCATGCTCTCTGGTTTTTAATCAGACTGATGTCGAAACGAACAGAAAAAGTAATAATTTTTTATTGTTTAATAATCAATTATCAGCACACCTGTAAATCGACGTTGATTTTAATTTTGCACAAGCTGGGCGCATCTGGTATAGATTCGCCCTTGGTTTTAGAAAGTATGAGGTTTCAAGATGGAAAACACTCAAGTCGACACTAAGATTGCTCCTTATCAGGAGAAAGCAGGCGAAGAGTACATGAACGACGCTCAGATTGAGCATTTTCGCCATATTTTAGAAAACTGGAGAGCACAGCTTCGTGCTGAGGTCGACCGTACGGTTCATCATATGCAGGATGAAGCAGCCAACTTCCCTGACCCGAATGATCGTGCTACTCAGGAAGAAGAGTTCACGCTTGAACTTCGCACGCGTGACCGTGAACGTAAATTAATCAAGAAGATTGATGAGTCGCTGGTTGATTTGGACAAAGGTGATTACGGTTATTGCGAATCTTGCGGTACTGAAATTGGCATTCGTCGTTTAGAAGCCCGTCCTACAGCAACGCTATGCATTGACTGTAAAACTCTGGACGAAATCAGAGAGAAAAACCGTATCTGATTCGTCTGATATTAAGGCGTTGTTCTAGGCATCAGGATTGATGCTCCAAGACCTCATACGCAAAAAAAAGCCCCGTTAACCGGGGCTTTTTTGTCTCTAGTCTTTTTTAGGTTCATAGGTATAAAGTAAATCTACCCCACTTTCTGTGCCTGACTCGGCTTTTAACGACCATATTTTACTAAGTTGATAACGCAGCTCGACACTACTGACGGAATCGAACACACCAATACCGTAACTCAGATAAAGTTTTGGTGATAAATACTTACCAATGGTCAGTGCTGCATTTTCCTTGCTGTCGCCAGTAATAGAAAACTCATCCAGACCAAAGGTATTGGCAATATCATCTCCTATCATCGCCCCGTTTTGCAGGCCAATTCCTGTGGCCGCTGAAGCGAGTAAGGCGGCATCGGTTGCACTTGCTTGTTCTATGGGTTTCCCCAAAATTAAATACGATAAAATATTGTCCTGACTCATATCTGGGTCAGAGAACAACGTCGCCTGAGGTGAGCTGACATTACCTTCGATGTATAAACCAGCGGTGACCTCTTTTCCGTGCCTGACGGCTTTAATATCAAGTTCAGGGTTATCAATGGGACCAGAAAAGCGAATTTTGCCATTATCTACTTTTAATAACTGACCATAAGCAACATAACTGCCGTCTTTAATCGTGATCTGACCATTCCCTAGCAATACATCATTAGGGTTACCAGATACATGTAAATCCCCTGTCAATCGTCCCTGGAAGCCCAATGCTTTTATCTGTACTTTATCGCCAAGGCTGACGGTTAAATCGACTTGCGTTTGTGATTCGGGCTGCTCTTCTGTGGTGTTATTTGAAATAACACGGACATCCGCACTCGGGCTCACTGATGAATTAAACCGGGTGGGTTCAATTAATGCTCTTGGAATAGCCACTTTACCGGTAACCTTGGTCAGCTCGGGGGTAACCAGAATCCTCATATCAGGTTCAGCAATGACTAATGCTTCGGGTGTATTCATCACTTCCAGTTGCTTACCACTGACGTTTGCAGTGAGTTCCCAACCGGTTTCATTTAAGGCATAGCTACCGGTAGCATTGAGCTTGCCTTCACCTGAATCAGCCGTTAATGTCAGGTCAACCTTATTCAGATTACCGTTAATCTCAGCCTGAATATTCTTTAATAAAATGCCGGCATCAATAATACTGACCTCACCCTGTTCTAACTGTGCCTTACCTAAAATTTCAGGTTGAGCAATGGTGCCGCCGATATCGATATTAAGCTTAAACTTTCCCTTAAGCCCTTCTATCGCCGGATGCGTTAATTGCAGAGCAGCCAGGCTTTCAATATTGGTTCTTACTTCACCTGTTAAAGCTGCTTGGCTGGCATCAGCCATTAAGACATCGATACTTGCCGTTTCAACATGGGCGTTGATAGCGGACACACCATCGATTTGCGGCTCCAGATTAAGTGTTGCTGTGGTATGTGTTTTATCTAATTGGTACTCAATAAAAGTATTCTTCAATACAATAGCTTGCTTCTGATTGAGCTCAGACTGATTCAGTTGAACAGAGGCATTTTCCAGCTGAATTTTGCCTTTCCCGGTTATTACATTATGGTTATCTCCTGCGAGTGCAAACTGCCCTTTAAGCTGGCCTTTTATTTGCTCTAACTCAGCAGAAAATTGTTCAAATAGACTCAATGGTAATTCTGCAAAGTCACCTGAGGTTTGCCATTGATCCTGAGAGTGACTGGCTGTAATACATAAATTGCCTTTCTCAGACTGCCAGCAATGACGAGGAATATCTTGCTGTTTCGCATTCAGCATTAACTTGCCTTGTTGAGTCAGATGCCAAACACCTGCCTGGTCATTACCAAAGTCAAACTGGCGGAATTGTCCTGTCCAAGTGGATTGATTTAGCTGCCCATCAGCAGCGACATCAATATTTATCGCTTTCGATGCCAGGTTCAGTTGTATCTGATGTGATTGCTGTTTCCCCGTGACATCAAGATCAACCCGATCAATCAACAGCTCTGATAAGGTCAGTCCTGTGAGCGTAACGCGGCTATCAATATTGGCATTCGCTTGCAAAGTGAAGTCAATATCCCCATTAATAGCTTCGACTTTTGTCGTATCAAAAGCTAACGACTTTCCGTCAACATTGGCAAGAATACGTGGTTGCTCAAGACTGCCTGTCAAACTGCCTGAGCCATTAAGACGTCCTTTAAGGGTCGGGTAAAAATCTTGTAAGTCAGGTGAGTTCAGTGTCCAGTTAACGTTCATCTGATCTTGCTGAAGCTTTCCTTTCACTGAAAGTGTGGATTCTGCCGATCTCGCAGAAAAATGATCAATCAACACATCGTTGGCCTTAGAGCTGAGTTTTACCTCAATAGCCAAAGGTTTCTGTCTTAAAGAACCTGATAATTTTAAAGTATCCAGTACCACATTCAGCTGATTATCTGTTTGACTGACGGTAAGTGGTGCCTGACCAGATAACGATCCAGGCCATTCTGGCAAAATAATGCCCGGATTAAATTGATTTACCGTCAAATGACCATCCACTAGTGATTCACCAGCCCAGGCGAGTCTGCCCTGATAATCAATTTCGCCTTTACCTAATTGAATATGTAACTGACTTTGCTCAAAACCAATATCTGTTTTGCCATCACCGTTGGCATTGATTGTCATCGCGACATCATTCACCGTTAGATCGGTTTCTGAGCGTAACGTCATTGTGTTGGTATTGCCTAACAAGTTTAACTGGCCTTGTTTTATATAAACGGCCACTTCAGATAATGATGCTGGCAGTCTTAAATGCTGCCAATTTGCAGCGAGCTCATAATTTATCGGGCTTGATGACCAGTCAACTTGGCCGTGAGTAGTGATCTTACCGTCAAAGCCGTTAATATTCAGTTGCTTGAGCGAGGCGGATGTGTCATCACCCTGCAACTGAGCCGTCAGTGTTAAAGGTTCATTTTCATAGGTCACTACAGTGTTAATACTGGCCTGATAATCCTTTATTGACCCTGTAAGATTGACTTCTCCATGCTCGCTTTTGACTACAACCTTATCCCCTTGTAATGGCCACTGTAATTGCTGCCATACGGCCTTGAGATCAAAGGCTATTTCAGGGGTGTCCGTGTTGACCTTACCTGATAGCGTGATTATTTTTTCGTTATCTGGCTGTGCTTTTGCTTGAATATGCCATTCAGCCATATCTTCACTGTCAGCATTCACATCAATATCGATAGCCGGTATATCCGTTCGTTTCACCGTCGCTTGCAGCGAACTTTTCAGCCTTGTCAGCGTACCTTCAGCGTGTAGCTTGACATTATCAAGCTGCAATTCCTGTTCAGGCACCAACTTACTGACATCAATGGCTTGTGCTGATGTTGTCAAAGTCCAGCTCAGAGAAGAGGTGAGATCATTAACGACCAGTGTTTGTTCTGATTTGAGTGGTTGCTGAATCTCTTGAGTCAGTACAAGTTGCTGTTGGTTACCCGTTATTTGACCGTTTATCGTCAATTTTTCAGGAAAAACCTTCAACAAATCGACATGGTAATTCAAACTAACAGCATGCTGCTCTGTTAAGCCAATACGACCATCAAGCTGGAACTGCACATCTTGCTGCGATAGAGATAAGGTCTGTATCACCAGTTCATCAGATATCGTTTCCGCCTTGAGTTGAGCCTCTTCAACTAAGGTCGTTTTTGCTGAGGCATTATCTAACGTCACATCTCGGATGATAAGTTGGTCCAGCGTGATTCGAACTGGTAAGGCAATATCCGGTAAGTTAATCTCAGCATTTACATCACTGGCTTTGTCAACCTGCTCAACCGGGCTTATCGTTATCCCCTGGACAGCTAATCGTTGGATATGTAAATGGCGCTTAACTAATTCAGCAGGCCTCCAACTAAATTGCAGTTGTTCAATAGCAATAGCTGTTGCCTGTTCTGGCTGATACTCAATATCTGACAAAACAAGCTCGCCAAATAATTCGCCTTTGGCTTCACCCACTTTTAAAGCCGGAACCATTTTGTTAACGATATTGAGTGTAGTATTCAGACCCGATTGGGTGGTGAGCAACCAGACCATCCCGGCAAGGAAAGCCACAAAGACAAACATGATGGCGAAAACAATTTTCTTGCGCATGATTATAAATCCGGCCCAATCACAATATGCAGAGCAATCGGTTCATCTTTCTCTGACAGGCCTTTCGCCAAATCAACCCGAATCAATCCTACTGGGGAGCGCCAGCGAATACCGACACCCACACTATATTCAATGGGATCACTAAAACTATTAAACGCATTCCCAAAATCAGAAAAAACAGCCGCCCCCCAATCCTTTAGAAACATATGCTCAAGTTCGACACTACCCACAGCCAGATAGCGTCCACCAACCACATCACCTTCTGAATTCTCAGGCCCCAGTGACTGGTAATCGAACCCTCTGATACTGTTGTCACCGCCAGTAAAGAAACGTAGAGAGCTGGGTAATCGTTCAAAGTCACTCACTTCGGTTGCCCCAATTGAGCCCCGGGTGATAAAGCGACTGTTCTCACCAAAAGCCTGAATCAGTTTGCCTCTGACCACAATCTGACCAAAGGTAATATCAGATAATAATGATTCAGATGCACCAGAGAGTGTCAGGGATAAACGCGCACCATGTTTTGTATAAATGGTATTGTCAGCCCAGGTACGGCTCCAGGATATGCCGGGAATAAGTAAAAAAGTTGACTCACTTTCATCGGAAATATCAAAATCTTCTTGTAAGAATTTAATTGAGCCGGTTTCATCCCAGCCCCATCTTTCACGTTTATAGTAGCTACCTACCGCAAAGGATTCACTTTCACTGGTGTCGGTATCTTGCTGTTTATATTCTGTATTGAAGCCAACGGTATTAATCGTTTCACTCCAGAATGGCATCACATAATCGGCACTTAGTGTATTGGTGACTTGGGATAAACGTGCATCGGCTTGTAATCGGTGTCCACGTTTATTCACATAACGATTTTCCCAGCCAAGACTTAATCTTGCTCCAGTATCAGTGCCATAACCAAGACCAGCCGTATACAATTGTTTTGGTTTTTCTTCCAATGAGATATCGATGGGTACTTGCCCATCTTGTCTTTCAGCGCGCTGGGTACGAACTGACACAGAATCAAAGTAACCACTATTACTGAGATTTTTTCTCAGTGTTAATGCTTTGTTATCCAAATAGGGTTCACCTTCCTTATAAGGTAATAACCTGTCTAATAATGGGTCGCCAACAACGGTATCCGGGAATAAGGTCTTACCAAAGCGATAACGCACACCAGAGTCATAATGCAGATAAACATTGGCGATATGATTTGGTACATCGACTTCAACTGATGCTTGGGTCAACTTTCCATCAAAATAGCCCCGGCTCATAGCCAAGGTTAATATTGATTTTTTCGCGGCTTCGTACTGTTGGTGATTGAGTTGCTGATCTTTTTGAAGTGGGAACGCTTTCTTTAGTTTTATAAACTCTGCATCCTCTGCAGCTTCGCCATTAAACGCGATGTCAACCAATGCCAGCTTAACCGGTTCACCTAAATCGATGGTGTAAGTAGCTTGCCAATTGTCTTTATCGAGCGAGAGTTCACTGCTGATTTCTGGCTGGTAATAACCAAAGACAGTTAACATCGTGCGTAATTCTTCAGGTGCCGATTTATGTAATTTTTCCAGATAACGTTTATTCAGGCGTTCACTTTCTTTTTGTTTTTCGATAGAGAGCCCGTTGAGCAGGGTCTTTCCCATTGAAGCATCCACACCATTGATTTTTACAGTTAATTTAATGGGATCAGCAAGAAGTACTGAACTGAAGAACAGTAAGAAAATAAAGAATAGTCTGTGAATAAAGGCTATTGCAGGCAAAGTAATCTCGTGCTGGAAGTAAAAATGATGGACAACTATTATGACAGCAATAATTGCTTGCCATTCACTAACAAAGAGGTGTTTTATTTATTTTGGATAAATTTTTGACGGTAAACACTTGGTGCGCAACCGAAGAAACCAGTGAATCGACGACTAAAGTGGCTCAGGTCACTAAAACCAAAACTATAACAGGCATCGGTCACACTTTTGCCGGACTGAATTGCCTCAGCAGCGGCTTTTAAACGAATTTGTTGTTGAAACTCACCCGGCGTACAACCCAACTGCTTTTTAAACTCAACGTATAAACGGCTGCGACTCATACACGCTTTACGGCATAGCTGGTCAACATCCAGTGGATTGGCGATATTTTGCTCAAGATAGTGAATCGCTGCGGTGACACCTGTAGCATCTGGAGATTGTTGACAATAACTTAATAAAACATCACGTCCTTGTTCCCTGAGCAGTCTGATCACTAACTCTGTCACACTCAGATCCAACATAATTTCTTTGTCTGGATCGTTACGTGTATATAAGGAAACCATTTTTTCCAGCAAATACTGGGTATCACCTGTGTGATGCTTATGGATAATTTTAGGTTGATATTCCCATTCGTGATTCGGTGCATCCAGCACAATAAGATCACGCATTCGTTCGGACAACCGTTCAATTCTGTCTTTGGATATTTCAATGGTCAGACAGGTGGTTGGTGCAGTCTCATTGGCATCAGGAAAATCAATTTCTACGTGTTCACCGGGCGGGACAACATAAGATTCATGCGGAAGAAAAAGTTCGCCATCGTTATTGTGCGGACTATGCATGACTTTGCGTCCACTCACCATGCCACAGTAGAGTAATTGTTGTGCTTCAAGGCCCACTCTGCTGGCTGCGCGATACGTGTCATAAATGCTCAGTTCTGACTCCGGGCCAGCGAACTGAACTTTATTTTCCGTCAATAATTGTCGTTTTTCACGCCGTTTTACCAGCGAGAGTTTCTCAATTTTCATTAGGATATCTTATACCAAATTACAAAATATTTTTGGAATGGTTCTGGACTCTCAGTCAAGTGATTGAGATTTTCAGTCAAACACACTTGCCAGTCATGGAATTATCCTGTATCTTTATGTTCATACTATAACCATAAGCAAAGAGAGAAAGACTATGATCTATGCAAAACCCGGTACTGAAGGCGCTGTCGTCAGTTTTGAATCGCGTTATGAAAACTTTATTGGGGGCAAATGGGTTGCGCCCGTAAAAGGTCAATATTTTACGAATACCACACCTGTAACAGGTGAAGTCATCTGTGAGATTCCAGAATCGACTGCAGAAGATATTGATTTGGCATTAGATGCTGCGCATGCAGCGAAAGATGCCTGGGGAAAAACATCTGTTCAACAACGTTCCAACATTCTGTTAAAAATCGCCGATCGCATCGAAGAAAACCTTGAAATGCTGGCCGTGGCTGAAACTTGGGACAACGGCAAAGCAGTCCGTGAAACATTAAATGCCGATATTCCACTCGCCGCTGATCACTTCCGTTATTTTGCCGGCTGTATTCGTGCTCAAGAAGGCACCATGGGGGAAATCGACGAAACTACCGTGGCCTATCACTTCCATGAACCACTGGGTGTAGTTGGTCAAATTATTCCCTGGAACTTCCCATTGTTAATGGCTGCATGGAAACTGGCGCCAGCTTTAGCTGCTGGCAACTGCATCGTCATGAAACCAGCAGAATCAACCCCTGTTTCCATTCTTAAATTGATGGAAGTCATTGGTGATTTATTACCGCCAGGCGTACTGAATATCGTTAACGGTATGGGCCGCGTGGCTGGTGAAGCATTAGCCTCAAGCACACGTATTGCCAAAATTGCCTTCACAGGTTCAACACCAGTTGGCTCGCATATCATGAAACGTGCAGCGGAAAACATTATCCCATCAACAACTGAATTAGGTGGTAAATCACCGAACATCTTCTTTGAAGATATTATGCAGCAAGAAGAAGACTACATTAATAAGTGTGCTGAAGGTTTAGTACTGGCCTTCTTTAACCAGGGTGAAGTCTGCACATGCCCATCTCGTGCTGTTATTCAAGAAAGCATCTATGACGATTTCATCAAGATTGTTATGGATCGTGCTAAGAAAATTAAGCGTGGTAATCCATTAGATACTGAAGTTCAGGTCGGTGCTCAGGCTTCACAAATGCAATTTGATAAGATTCTGAGCTATGTCGATATTGGTCGTCAGGAAGGCGCTGAAGTATTAATGGGTGGCGCTGTAGAGCAACTGGGTGCCGAATTTGAGAATGGCTACTACATTCAGCCTACCTTGATGAAAGGCCACAACAAGATGCGCATCTTCCAGGAAGAAATCTTTGGCCCGGTCGTCTCTGTGACCACATTCAAAGATGAAGCAGAAGCACTAGAAATCGCTAACGATACAGAGTTTGGTCTTGGTGCAGGTTTATGGACCCGAGATATGAATCTGGCTTACCGCATGGGACGTGGCATCCAGGCGGGTCGTGTATGGACAAACTGCTACCACATGTACCCTGCTCACGCGGCATTCGGTGGTTATAAAAAATCTGGCGTTGGTCGTGAAACCCACAAAATGGTGCTTGAGCATTATCAACAAACGAAAAACTTGTTGGTTA
Source organism: Methylophaga thalassica MP (assembly GCF_000214595.1). GTDB lineage: Bacteria > Pseudomonadota > Gammaproteobacteria > Nitrosococcales > Methylophagaceae > Methylophaga > Methylophaga thalassica. The sequence goes on from NZ_AFIG01000001.1 coordinate 1,544,378, forward strand.
GCTACAGCACCAGCCCGCTCGGTTTCTTCTAGAAGCCTTACCACTCCCAAAAACTCTCCCTCGATAAATATTGAGGGAGAGTTTTTTATGTCTGCTTAACACACATTGATAATCATTGTATTGTGTTAATTTAGCTAAAGAATACTTATAAAGGTGTCGCATATGGCTCAAGATAATATCGAATCAACCTTACATGAAGACCGTCAGTTTCCACCCAGTGAAGCCTTTCTAAAAACGGCATCATTACTTTCAGAACAACTTGATGCGTTATACAAAAAAGCGGAACAGGATCATGAAACCTTCTGGGCTGACATAGCACGACAGGAAATTGATTGGAAACAAGCTTTTACTCAAACACTGGACGACAGTAATGCACCTCATTACCGCTGGTTTGCCGATGGCAAACTTAATGTCTCCTATAACTGCCTTGATCGTCAGCTTGAAAAAAATGCCGAAAAAACCGCGGTTATTTTTGAGGGAGAAAAAGGTGATGTAGAACATATCAGTTATCGCGAACTTCACCGTCGCGTGAGCATCTTTGCCAATGCATTGAAAGCACAAGGTATCGGTAAAGGTGACCGCGTCATTATCTACATGCCAATGATCACCGAATCTGTTATCGCTATGCAGGCTTGCGCACGTATTGGCGCCATTCACTCCGTGGTGTTCGGTGGCTTTTCTGCGTCATCATTAAAAGACCGTATCGAAGATACCCAAGCGAAATTGGTCATCACAGCGGATGGTGGTTTCCGTGGTGGTAAAACAGTTGAACTGAAAAAAACAGCCGATCAAGCCTTAGCATCAGGCTGTGACACTGTTGAAAAAGTCATTGTCTACCAAAGAACAAAACATGACGTTTCCATGCAAGCAGGCAGAGATATCTGGTGGTCTGATGCCACGGCAGATCAGTCTGATGAATGTGAACCGGAATGGATGGATGCGGCAGATCCTTTATTTCTTCTCTACACGTCAGGTTCTACGGGTAAACCTAAAGGCATTCAACATAGCTGTGGTGGTTACCTATTAAATGCGATCACCACGATGCGCTGGGTCTTTGATATCCAAGACTCTGATGTTTTCTGGTGTACGGCAGATGTAGGCTGGATTACCGGCCACACCTATGTCGCCTATGGCCCGCTTGCCACCGGCGCCACACAGGTTATCTATGAAGGCGTACCGACAGTACCTGATTCCGGCCGTTTCTGGGATATCTGTCAACGTCATGGCGTCACTATTTTCTACACAGCCCCCACCGCTATTCGTGCATTAATGAAAGTCGGTGATGACATACCAAATAGTTACGATCTATCTAAACTGCGACTATTAGGTACCGTGGGAGAACCTATCAATCCTGAAGCCTGGATGTGGTATTACAACGTTATTGGTCAGGGGCGCTGTCCGATTGTTGATACTTGGTGGCAAACGGAAACCGGCGCACATATGATTGCACCCGTTCCAGGCGTTACTCATGCAAAACCAGGCTCTTGTACTCGTCCTCTTCCAGGTATTGATGCTGCGATCGTTAATGACGATGGTGAAGAAATCACTACTGCCAATCAGGGTGGTTATCTCGTCATTCGTAAACCATGGCCATCGATGATTCAAACCATCTGGGGCGATGATCAACGTTATAAAGATACCTACTGGCCTTATTTTGGTGGTAAGTATTACTTAGCCGGTGATAGTGCCAGACGAGATGATAATGGCTTTTTCTGGATCATGGGCCGTATTGATGACGTACTGAATGTATCTGGTCACCGCCTGGGTACCATGGAAATTGAATCTGCCCTTGTCGCTCATCCACGTGTGGCGGAAGCTGCCGTAGTCGGTCGTCCACATGATGTAAAAGGTGAAGCCGTTTTTGCTTATGTTGTGTTAAAAGGTGATCGTCCCGAAGGTGGTGAAGACGAAGAGTTAACTAAAGAACTGCGTAATTGGGTTGGTGAACAAATTGGCCCTATCGCTAAACCAGATGATATTCGTTATTCAGATAATTTACCTAAGACCCGCTCAGGTAAAATCATGCGTCGTTTACTTCGTACTATTGCCAAAGGTGAAGAAATCACGCAAGACACCTCCACTCTGGAAAATGAGTCTATCCTGTTACAACTGCAAGGTAAGGCTTGATGGCACAACAGGACTCTCGTTCTGAATCTCAGCGATTAGATAAATGGTTGTGGGCCGCGCGTTTTTATAAAACGCGTGGTCTCGCCGTTGAAGCCATCTCAGGTGGCAAAGTCCACGTCAATGGACAACGTGTTAAACCCAGTCGAACAGTTCGCATTGAAGACACGCTGACCATTTCCAAACCACCCTACGAATTTGAAGTGATTATTCAGGGGTTAAATCTGCAACGTCGCCCCGCTTCCGAAGCGGAACAGCTTTATGAAGAAACACCTCAAAGCCGTGATAAACGCGAATTATTGCGTGAACAAATAAAAAACGAACCGCTGGGTTTCCGACAACAGAAAGGTCGGCCCAGTAAACGTGATCGTCGTAATATCATCAAATTTACCCGTGAGTCTTGATAGTTATGTCAGACCAAGACTTCATCCTTAGCTCGATTAAAAAAACACAGAAAGATGTCTTTAAATTAGCGATAGAAATGCAAAAAAGAGCCGCTGAAGTCGGGTTTGACTGGCCCAGTCCTGATGGCGTATTAGACAAAATCCATGAAGAAATTGATGAGCTAGGTCAGGAAATCAAACATCATTCTGACAAATCAGTGCTTTTAGCTGAACTAGGTGACATCTTATTTGCCTGCTGTAACCTGGCAAGACATTTGGATATTGATCCTGCAGAAGCACTCAACAGTAGCAACACCAAGTTTTACCGACGCTTTAATTATGTGGAAACAGCGGTTACAGCTCAGGGTAAACAATTTGAAGATTTTTCGCTGGAAGAGTTAGATAGTCTATGGAACTCAGCTAAACAATTAGAGCGATCTGAAGATTAACACTAGCCGCCCGTAACGCTCATGTGCCGAAAAATAATTGGCTGAGCCTTGATATCAAAATCATGACCTTTCGGTTTAATGTCCATGGAATCAACAATCGCCTGTTTCAATGCCTGCATATCGCCAGGATACCGCCGTATGACGTCACGTAAATCCATCGAGTGCTCCTGCCCCAAACACAGTAGCAAACGACCTTCTGTCGTCACCCTGACACGATTACAGCTATCACAGAAGTTATGACTGTGTGGTGAGATAAAACCAATTTTGCTTGTCGTGCCAGCTACCTGATAATAACGTGATGGACCGCCAGTAGAAGCGATACTGGCTTGTAAATCGAATACGGTTTTTAACGTGGCTAATACCTCATCGCTGGAACAATAACTTTCTTCACGAGCATGCGAGACATGGCCTAAAGGCATTTCTTCAATGTAGGAAATATCCAGATCGTTATCAATAGCAAACTGGGCTAAATCAATGATTTCATCTTCATTGCGCCCTTTCATGATGACCGCGTTTAATTTAATACGTTTGAAGTTGGCTTTTTTTGCTGCGGCGATGCCCGTCAGAACCGTGTCCAGATCACCAGTTCTTGTTAATGCCTTAAATTTTTCAGCATTTAAAGAGTCCAGACTGATATTGATACGATCTAAGCCCGAATCGGCTAAGGTCTGGGCATACTTTTCCAGCTTGGAGCCATTGGTGGTTAATGTCAGCTCTTTAAGCGAGGTCGAAGCTTTAAGCTGACCTAGTTCATTAAAGAGCCAATCCACATCACGTCTTACCAGCGGTTCACCACCGGTAATACGTACTTTTTCCACACCGAGTTCACAGAAAGCACGCAACAGAAAAACGATTTCTTCCAGGCTAAGTAATTGTTGCCGAGGCATGAAAGTCATTTCTTCATCCATGCAATACACACAACGAAAGTCACATCTATCCGTAATAGACATACGCACATACGTCACCTTACGTCCAAAGCGATCAATCAATTGTGTGGGTAATTTAGCCATGCTGTTTATTTACTCTTTTTGCTCTCTTTATCGACCTGACATGATGTTTGACATGTAGATAATCCAAACACCCCGTAAGCAAGACAACGACCAGTGAATGCGTTTATTAATAAACCAACTCCCAACAGCCACCACCAATTACTGTCATAGATGGCGTAGGCTATTATAACTGTGCCGATAATAATTCGACACCAACGATCCCAATTAGCCAGATTTTTCTTCACCATTCCACCATAAAAATAAACCCCGCAGTGCGGGGTTTATTAGAAAGTAAATGAACCAGATAGTTCAATTAGTCATCGCCAGAGAAGGCACCAATTAATTGCAGCAAGCTGACAAACAAGTTGTAGATACTGACATACAGTGTGATGGTCGCCATGATGTAGTTGGTTTCACCACCATTAACGATTTGGCTTGTTTCGAAAAGAATCAGACCCGCCATCAATAATACAAACATCGCTGACACAGCTAGGGACAGACCTGGCATTTCAAAAAAGAACGCGGCTAAGCTGGCTAGAAAAGCAACCAGAATACCAACGAATAAGAAGCCGCCCATAAAGCTAAAGTCTTTTTCACTTTTTACAGCATAAGCCGATAAAGCGATAAAGATAATGCCTGTACCACCAAGAGCTTGCATCACAATTTGTGGGCCATTAGGTAAACCTAAATAGGCATTGACAATCGGACCTAGCGTTAAGCCCATAAAACCTGTCAGAGCAAAAACAGACACAATGCCCCAAGCACTGTTACGAAGTTTAGTTGTTAAGAAAAGTAACCCAAAATACCCAACCAGTGTAATAATGATGCCAGGATGTGGCAGGTTGAGTGCCATTGATACTCCAGCAGTCATAGCACTAAATAATAGTGTCATGGCTAATAAACTATACGTATTACGTAAAAGTTTATTGGTTTGAACCGCAGACTGCTGCGAACGAACAACAGTTGATTCAGCGTTATAATTCATCAGTTTTCTCCGTGTTTTTTCCAGTTGATGAAAAGCTTATAATAATGACACCTATCCTACTCGATAAGTTCTAAATGGCAATAGATATTATCTATCTACAAATAATTTTATTTTTACGGTTGTGTTACCGAACCATTATCTGTATTATTTCGCCTCTCTGGAGAGTTGACAGAGCGGTTGAATGTACCGGTCTTGAAAACCGGCGTGGTTTAACGACCACCCAGGGTTCGAATCCCTGACTCTCCGCCATACATTAAAAGCCCCTTTTCGAAGGGGCTTTTTTGTTTCAGCTCAATGCTTTCAGGAATCCACTCTAATTTAGTATGGATGGTTTTCCCGGGATAGAGCCTCCGGCCTTAACTTTTAGCTGTCCAGCAATAGAAACTGCCTTTAAATCTTCAAAATTAAAGCTTATCTCCTACTTATTATGCTAAACCTGATATAGATCAGTTATACAAACAAATCAGATTGACCGACTCTGTTACGAACAATTAAGCTTGAACTAAGTTACTAGCTCGAGTCCAGTATGATTGATACATCGGAACTACCCACTTCCATCCCCTCCCTGAAATTAAAGTGTGTCGCTATCGATACCTACAAAGAAAACGTCGCTTATTTACATCGGAACTGTGGACTTTATCGTAGCGAAGGCTTTCAGGCGTTGAGTAAAATAGAAATCCACACGGCTAATAGCACTCAGCCTGTTATCGCTGTTCTCAACGTCGTTGATGATGCTTCTATTACTAATATCGATGAATTAGGTCTAAGTGAGCAAGTCTATGAACAATTAGGCATCCCGGAAGGCTCAGAAGTCTTTATTAATCATGCTACCCCGCCTGAGTCACTGAAATCTGTTCATAAAAAAATAGCCGGTGAAAAACTCGATTATCAGCAGTATTTACATATTATTCAGGACATCGTGAATAACCGTTATTCGAAAATCGAAACAGCGGCGTTTATCGTAGGTTGTGCTGAAACTGGCATGGAGCGAGATGAAATATTACATCTGACTCATGCCATGGTGGATACCGGTGAACGCATCGACTGGGGCGAAGATCTGGTCTGTGATAAACACTGTATTGGTGGTATCCCTGGCAATCGTACCACCATGTTACTCGTTCCCATTATTGCTGCTCACGGCATGTTGATGCCTAAAACATCCAGCCGGGCGATCACTTCACCTGCTGGTACCGCAGATACCATGGAAGTCTTAGCCAACGTCGATCTGTCTCTGCGACGTTTGCATGAAATCGTTAGTCAACAACGTGCCTTCCTGGCATGGGGCGGTACGGCAAAACTTGCGCCGGCTGATGATGTGTTGATTTCCGTTGAACGCCCGCTATCTATGGACTCAACCGGGCAAATGATCGCCTCGATACTTTCTAAGAAAATTGCTGCAGGCGCCACACATTTACTGATTGATATACCGATTGGGCCTTCAGCAAAAGTACATACCCATATGGAAGCGCTTAAGTTACGCAAACTGTTTGAGTATGTCGGTGACAATATGGGATTGCATTTAGAAGTGGTCATCACCGATGGCAGCCAACCAATAGGTAGAGGCATCGGTCCTGTTTTAGAAACGCAGGATGTGATGAAAATTCTTGGGAATGAACCTAACGCCCCCATCGATTTAAAAGAGAAAGCCTTACAGTTGGCCGGCAGAATTATCGAATTTGATCCCGATGTCAGAGGCGGTCAAGGTTACGCTGTTGCCAGAGATATTCTTGAATCAGGCCGAGCACTCACAAAAATGAATGCCATTATCAATGCTCAGGGACGCAACAACACCCCCATACAGGTTGGCAAGCTCCAGTGTGATATTTGTGCACAAGACACAGGCATCGTAAAAGCGATTGATAATCTGAAAATTGCTTCCATTGCACGCTTGGCCGGTGCACCGATGGATAAAGGCGCAGGGATTTATTTACATAAAAAAGTCGGAGATAAAGTCAAAAAAGGTGAGGTATTATTTACCATTTATGCCGAGTTTAATGCTGATTTTACCTTTGCCAAAAATGCCGCACTCCTCGACAACAGCTACCAGATTGATAAACTATGAGCACAAAACTTCCCCTGCTAATTAGCTTTTCAGACTATCAGCAACAGGCTAAAGTCCTGGCTATGGTATGTGGAATACCATACGAAACCATTCAACTTCATCACTTTCCGGATGGTGAAAGCCAGTTAATCTTACCGGTCGACTTACCTGAAACAGTGATTGTTTGCAGAAGCCTCAACGACCCCAACAGTAAATTGATTGAATTGATGCTAACGGCACAATCATTACGCCAGAATGGTGTAGAACGCATTATTCTGGTGGCACCTTATCTTTGCTATATGCGACAAGATAAAGCCTTTCATCCGGGAGAAGTCGTCAGTCAAACCATTATTGGTCGATTCCTGGCCGGTTTATTTGATGCTGTGATTACAGTAGACACGCATTTGCATCGCATCTCTGAACTACGCGAAGCCATTCCTATAGAAAATGCTGTTAATATCAATGCTACTCAGCCGATGGCAAACTTTATCGAGACCCGTTTTAACAATCCACTGTTATTAGGGCCTGATGGCGAATCAGAGCAATGGGTAAAAGACATAGCGACACATTTTGGCTTTGATTATGCCGTAGCACAGAAACAACGTTTGGGTGATCATAAAGTGCTTGTCACTTTGCCTGAACGCGCCTATTCCGGACGCGATATTATTATTGTTGATGATGTGGCCAGTACCGGGAAAACACTGTTGGAAGCAGCTAAACAGCTGATGCCATATCAACCGGCCTCAGTCAGTATTCTGGTCAGTCATGCCTTGTTTATGGATGATGCAATAGAACAACTGAATGCGGCAGGCATCCAACATATCTATAGTTGTGACAGTATTCCACATCCGACCAATACAGTGAGCTTAGCCAATTTGCTCGCCAACGCTTTACAGGACGTCTTGCGCCACTAGCTTCAACACACCACATAAATGGAGGGTTAGAAATTGACATCGTTATTCCAAAAAGCCACGGACGATTTTTCCCTTCAGCCTGTTGATGACACTTTCCGTTTATTAAATGTTGATAGTAAAAATGGCCTGTCTGAAACCGATGTGCGGCAACGACAGATAGATTACGGTCTGAATCAAATCATCAATCAGGAAGAATCCACACTGCAGCGGATTTTGAAACGCTTCTGGGGCCCTATTCCCTGGATGATTGAAATTGCCGCCATATTATCTGCAGTCGTTGGTAAGTGGGAAGACTTCATCATTATCAGCGTCCTACTTCTTATCAATGCCGGGCTCGACTTTTTCCAGGAACATCGTGCCCTTAATGCCCTCAATGCCTTAAAAAGCCAGCTAGATACACAAGTGCGCGTATTACGTGATGGCAAGTTTCAATCAGTTCGCTCACAAGAACTCGTACCCGGCGATATTATTCGTCTGCGAATGGGAGATTTAGTCCCTGCTGATGTGCAATTAGTCACGGGTGACTATTTATCTATAGATGAATCATCACTGACTGGCGAATCCTTACCTGTCAGCAAAAGAAGTACCGATGTTGCCTATGCCAACACCATCATTCGACAAGGTGAAATGGATGCCATTGTGGTCAATACCGGCCAGCAAACACGATTTAATAATGTTGTCAGTTTAGTTGCTTCGGCCTCCGAGAATGAACACAGCCACTTTCAAAAGATGGTGTTACAAATTGGTCACTTCTTGATTCTGTTATCTCTGGCAATGGTGACATTGATTGTTATCACAGGCTTATCGCGCCATGAAGATATGCTTGAATTGGCCCGCTTTGCCTTGGTGTTATTAGTCGCTGCAATTCCGGTTGCTTTACCGGCCGTTTTGTCTGTCACCATGGCTGTGGGTGCTTATAAATTGGCAAAACACAAAGCCATTGTCACCAAATTAACCGCTATTGAAGAGCTGGCTGGCGTCGATATTTTTTGTTCCGATAAAACAGGCACGCTGACCAAAAATGAAATGCAGGTAATGGACATTCTGCCATTCAATGGCACCCGTGAGGCAGCACTTATGCGAGCGGCCGTTTTAGCATCACGCTCAGAAAATACCGACCCCATCGAAATTCCATTATTTCGCTACATCAAAGATAATTTTGCCGACAGTGACTGGTCACAATGGCAACAAACCCACTTCACTTCATTTGACCCAAGCCGAAAATTTACCTCAGCATCGGTCAATAAAGCTGACGAAAAAATGGAGGTGTTTAAAGGTGCACCACAAGTGATTATGGCCATGGTCACTAACCTTACCGATAACGATATCACGTCACTCAATCAACAAATTAATCTTCTTGCCAGTAAAGGTTATCGCACATTAGCTGTGGCTCAACAGCGTGAGAATCAACCACATGAGTTCCTTGGCCTCATTCCGCTCATCGATCCGCCCCGGGATGACTCAAAGCAAGTGATTGATGAAATGCGAGAGCGAGGTGTCGAAGTAAAAATGATCACTGGCGATAATATCGCTATCGCTCGTGAAATTGGTCATATGCTTGGGTTAAACAAACGTGCGGTTCAGTCCAAACAAATCACCGGCAAGTCTGGACAGGAAATTAAAGAGCTCGCATCCGGTCTGGCTCAGGCGATATATAAACGACTCAATCCGGACGTGTCATTCAAACAGGCAAAACAGTTTGCTGATGAGGTAATGACCGATCTGGAAAGTATTTACGATACCAGCTTATTAGAAACAGAGTTTATTCACACACACGAGTCTGCTCTGCTCGACATGCTGGAATCCATCGAAATTTTTGCCGAGGTCTTGCCAGAAGATAAATACATGATCGTCGAAGCTTTACAAAAATCAGATCATATTGTTGGCATGACGGGTGATGGCGTGAATGATGCGCCGGCACTGAGAAAAGCAGATTGCGGTTTTGCCGTATCCAATGCCACAGATGCAGCAAGAGCAGCAGCAGATATTATTCTCACCGCACCGGGCCTATCCGTCATTAATCAGGCCATAGAACAGGCACGCTTTACCTTTGAACGCATGAAAAGCTACGCGACATTCCGTATCGCAGAAACGATTCGTATCATTTTGTTCATGACCTTGAGCATTCTGATATTCGAGTTTTACCCTATCACTGCCTTAATGATTATTTTATTGGCACTGCTCAATGATCTGCCTATTCTGACCATCGCTTACGATAATACCTATCAGTCGCCCACACCGGTGAGGTGGAATATGCATCAATTATTTATTATTTCATCTGTGCTTGGTCTTGCTGGTGTTTGTGCGTCTTTTTTACTGTATTTATTCCTGCGCGAACAGAATTTAGATAACGATACAATACAAACCCTTATCTTTCTGAAACTGCTTATTGCTGGTCACAGTACGATTTTTGTCACACGCAATAATGGTTGGTTCTGGCAAAAGCCGTGGCCATCTCCCCTATTATTAGCCGCGACATTAGGCACTGAAATTATCGGTACCTTGATGGCAGTCAACGGCATCTTTATTACCGCTGTAAGTTGGCAATATGCCGGATTTATGTGGTTATATGCCTTAGTCTGGTTTGTTATCGATAATGCCATCAAAATCGGTATTCAACACTCGCTATTTAATCACTCCCCAACTAAAACAAAACTCACTGCATGAATATTATTCGTAAATGGCGCACACTCAGAGTACTAAAACACTATCCGATACCCTTTGATTTGTGGCTTGCAGTCACTAAGCATTTACCCCTTATACAGGCAAGATCCGTATCCGAACGTGCCCGCATACGTTTGTTGGCCACACTGTTTATTCATAAAAAGACATTTACCGGGGCTGCAGGGTTAACGGTCACACCAGAAATGGCCGTCACTGTTGCTGCCCAGGCCTGTGTAGCTATCTTGCATTTAGGACTCAATACTTACGATGGTTGGATAGAAGTCATTCTCTACCCGGGCGCATTTCAGATTAAACGCGATGTGACAGATGAAAATGGCGTCGTTCATAGACAAACACAGGGCTTAAGTGGCGAGTCATGGTCACGGGGTCCCGTCATTTTTTCCTGGCAAGACATCAAACATGACAGTCAGCAACCCTACCGAGGTCATCATGTTGTTATTCATGAATTCGCTCATAAATTAGATATGTTGTCTGGTCGGGCTAATGGTATGCCGCCATTACACCCGGATATGTCGTTACCGGAATGGACTGAGACATTAACTGCTGCCTGGCAGGGTTTATTACGTGACTTGGCGGCACATAAACACACCTATCTGGATCCTTATGCTGCGACTAATCCGGCTGAATTTTTTGCGGTATTAAGTGAATACTTTTTTACTATGCCAGAAGCGTTGAAACAACATAATGCCCTTTTATTTAAGCAGTTAGAGGCTTATTACCGACAATCACCACCCGATTTAGAAGAATTTCATAATAGACAGCATGCATCAGCTAATGAATGAATAACAGAAACTGTTTCTAAAAGCGCTAGTCGTATATTTAACATGCTGACAAGGACGATGTTATGCAAGAAATTATTGGAACACTACTGTTAATGGCCGTTAACTTTAGTCAGTATGATATGCCAGAACAACACCCCTTAATTGAAGCCGTTAATCATCAGCAGTTAATAGATACTTTATGTGAGGGTAAAGAATGTAATGCTCTGGCTTATTATGACGATAAAAAAAATACGATTTTTTATGATGATAAGCTGACTAAAGATAGCATGATTGCTCAAGGATATATCGTTCATGAAATGGTGCATTTCCTTCAATATCAGCATGATGCCGTTATTGAAGAGCCAGACTGCAAACAACGAATGCTACTCGAACGTGAAGCCTACCAGGTTCAGCAACGTTTTTTACGTTCTCATCACATAATGACCTATGATGTGGATATGGCCATTCGTTTATTAAGTGGCGTTTGCAGTCGCTGATAATGAGATGACAGTTGTTATAAACAATTTGATAGGGATATACTCGGCTTTTTAAGAAATTAACCCTGTTATTTATAAATTGTATTAACTCCATACCAACGAGTTAATCGCTCATGTTTAAATAACGTTTTTCTACTCCAGTTACGGATGTCTATGTTTTCTAACAAACGGCTCTATTTATTAGGCATAGTCAGTATCAGCCTGGTGAGCATAGTTACCAGCACAGAAGCGTCGTTAGATTTGTTAGCAGGTGTCGAGGCCGGTATTGATACCGACACGGCGATGACAACACATGACCTGCAACAAACACAGAAAATTCTGTCGACAGAAACCATTGGTAAAAGCCACTTTTGGAAAAATGAAGTGACTGGCACAGCTTATGAAATCATCATTGATCATCATTACTCGTATGGTCACTACCCATGTCTGGCCTATGATCTTGTCATCAAAAAAGACGATCAAACTGAGACAAAATCATTGGATGCCTGCAAAAACAGCAATGGCCAATGGATATCCATCACCTCAGGTGCTACAGCCCTCTAAGGTGCTTTAGCGATAAATACACCACGTTTGGGAGCCTGATACCCTTCTATTGTTTTTGTAAGATCATTCGGGTCAAGAAAGTCTTTCAGTGACTCAAATGTCATCCATTCAGTGCTTCGTTGCTCATCGAGTGACGTGACATTTTCATCGACGCAACGCACCTCTTTAAAACCGCATTTTTTTAACCACACCATCATGGTCTCGCTACTGGGGATGAACCAGACATTTCGCATCTTGGCATAACGTGACTCTGGAATCAGACTCATGCCCTCAGGGCCATCAATAATCAGCGTTTCCAACACCAACTCACCACCCGGCTTCAGGCAATCACGTAACTCCATAAGATGAGTTAACGGGGAGCGCCGGTGATATAACACCCCCATGGAAAATACGGTATCAAACCAGGCCAGTTTTTCCGGCATATGCTCTATACCGATAGGAACAACGAAGTGTTTATTATTGGCGATATAACGTTGCATGACATGATATTGCATGGTGAAAACCAGCGTTGGATCAATGCCCATGACAAACTCAGCCCCCTCGCCTAACATTCTCCAGCCGTGATAACCATTGCCACCACCCACATCTAATACGCGTCGGCCAGCTAATGGACTGATATGCGGTAATACCCTGTCCCATTTCCAGTCAGATCGCCACTCCGTATTAATGTGAATATCAAAAAACTGATAAGGACCTTTACGCCAGGGATGAAACGCTTTCAAACAAGTTTTCAGCTCGTCAACATCAACGCCATTCAAATCTTTTTGCTGACCGATTCTGACTTCTGACTGTAACTCGACCTGACTGGGCGTGATCATCGGTAATGCTGCAAGTGCGTCTTGCCATAAAGGCATTTTGCCGTGCGTTTCTTCAGCTAATTTCTGATTGATTTGTTGTTCTAATGTCTGACGCCAACCCTGTAATCCAGCGGCATCGAGATATTCATATAAAGGCTGGTATATCACTTTATGGCAACCATCGAGACAAAGTTAAAACATTGATACCATTTTTCAGTAAAACCAAATCCGGCAGCACGTAAACGCTGCTGATGTTGTTCTAGTGACTCAGGTATTAACACATTTTCAAGGGCTGTTCTTTTCTGACTAATTTCCATATCGCTATACCCATTCGCCCGCTTGAAATCATGATGGGCATCAATATGAAACTGGTTAATGTTGGTATCAGCAAATGCCAATTTCTCTGACAGAATTAATATGCCACCGGGTTTTAAACCCTTATAAATTTGATTGATTAATGTCTGGCGTTGCGCCAATGGAATAAACTGTAAGGTGAAATTCATTACCACTACGGAAGCATTTTCAATGACCGTATCAGCGATATCTTCACAAACCAGTTGAACACCAATATCAGAGGCCTTGTCGGCCAGCAATATGTGATGTGCTTTTTCAATCATGGCAGGCGAGTTATCAACGGCAATAATCTGGCAATTCTGTTTTTTTATCCGCTGCCGCATCGATAAAGTCACGGCACCAAGTGAACAGCCCAAATCATAACAATGGCTATTATCTACAGCATACTTTGCCGCAAGAATGCCGATGTTAGATATCAGTGTTGCATAGCCAGGTACCGAACGCTGAATCATATCAGGGAAGACATCGACCACTTTTTCATCAAAACGGAAATCCACCATTTGTTCTAATGGTGCAGCGTAGATAGTGTCTTGCTTTTTCACCATCACTGTTCACCTTTTTTCTTGGCGACATTATCGCGAAGGTAAACGGGCATAGCCTGTTCCGCAGCTAAAGTATGACCATTTTCAATCTGCTTTACAGCCAGTTTTGCAATGGCAGCAGCTGTCGGTAACAGCTGATTATCCATGCCATGAATTTGACCGGAGAACTTTGTTGTCATAGACGTTTCATACTCTTTCCAACCGCTACCGGCAGCAAAAAAAGATGAATCATTGTCCAAGCAAATCAGCTCAGGCAAACATACTCTTTCCTCTCCTGTTAACTCAGCCAGACCATCAACAGATTGATATGTAGCGCTGTAGACTTCCTGCATACGTGCATCCATTGCCACGGCAATATAATTAGCACCATGTTCATCAATTGCACGCTGCGCGACGGCGGCTAAGGTTGAAACGGGTACGACTGGCAATTTAGACGCAAAAGCAATTCCCTGAGCGACACTGACACCAACGCGAACGCCGGTAAATGAACCAGGCCCGCGGCCAAAAGCAATACAATCCATATCAGCAAGGCCACAATCCGCCTGGGACAAAATCTCATCCAGCATACCTAGTATTTTTTCTGAATGACCTCGTTGAGTTAGAAGCGATTGTTCAAACAGTTCACCATTTTTTAAGATGGCGACAGAACACATTTCTGTGCAGGTATCGAGTGCGAGAATATTCATAGGTGCTTAATTAGCCGGTCATTTGAGTGTCACAATCGCGCATTATAATGCATACAATCAGATTCAACGGAGTAAATCATGGCTTTATTCATTGATGCGATTTATGTATTACGCGAAATTGGCAAACTGATATTTGTCATCGTCACCTCCCCGTTTGCCTTTGTTGCTGGCTTGTTGACGCTTATCGGAAGCAACTAGAATTTTCATTCAATTCAATCTGTTATAGCATAGCTATTGTCAAACTTTTCTGGAGGTTGGCAATGGCTATACAACATTTACAAGCATTGGAATTGGCCGCACAAGGCGATTGGAACGGTGCTCACAGACTCATTCAAAACTATGAAGATAGTTTTGCCTGCATGATTCATGGTTATCTTCATTATGTTGAAGGCGACAAAGGAAATGCTGCTTACTGGTACCAACGCGCGGGACGTTCTGTACCAGCAAGCAGCTTATCTGAAGAATTTGACAGGCTTTATAACCTCGCCAAACAAATCTGACTTATTGTTTAATGCCTTCAATCGACAAAGTTAAATACACTACCTGTGATGATGGACCTAACATATCAACATTAATGCCGTAGTCAGAAATAGTAAATTCAGTTTCACCAACAAAACCGGCACGGTAACCACCCCATGGATCGGCGCCTTCTCCTACTTTTTGGACAGGGAAGCTCAATTCATGGGTCACGCCGTGTAAGGTAAAGTCACCCGTGACCATTAAACTGCCATCATCCTGCTGTTTAAATGAAGTAGATTTGAAGCTGGCCTTAGGAAATTTATCCGTTTCCAGAAAGCGTTCACGTAGATGTTTATCACGCTCGGCAAAGTTAGTATCAACACTGGTCACATCAATATCTACATCCACTTTTGATGCTTCCGGTTTTTCTGCATCATAAGAAAACGTGCCAGAAAAATCATTAAAACGTCCACTCATCCAGCTGTAGCCTAAATGCTGAATACGGAAATCAATAAAAGCGTGGGCTTTTTCAGTATCAATCACATAATCTGCCGCATAAGCAGGCATTATCGCTGACAATCCTAATAGTGATGTTGCTAAAAGCGTCTGTCTCATTTTTTTCTCCTGGTTTTATTTGATGCCAAGCATCTGCTTGAGCGTTGAGTCTCTATCGATAAAGTGATGTTTAATTGCAGCCAGAGCATGGACTGTTGCCATCGCAATCAGAAAATACGCAGCCCATAAATGAATTGCCCCCGCCGGATCTACCCAAGCGGGTTTGTTTGAAATGATTGCGGGAATCGTGAACCAATCAAAAACAGAGAGGCCATCACCTTTAGCTGTGACCATGACATAGCCACTGATAACAATAATCAACGCCACGATATTCATGGCTTGATGTGTAATTTTTGCAACGAGATGTTGCCAATAAGGAATAGAGGAAATGGCAGCAGGAGGCTGACGAAACAGGCTCCAAGCCCAGCGCGAAACAATCAGTATGGCCGTTACAACGCCAATACCTTTATGCCACCAGGGAGCCTGATAATACCAATCATCGTAGTAACCAAGATCGACCATCCACAGGCCAGATGCAAACAGGCCAATAATAAAAACTGCGACTAGCCAATGAAGAAAAATCGATAAAAAGTCATAACGAGAACTCTGCTTCGATTTCATTAATGTCCCTATTAAAAATTGGTGATAGGCACATTGACCACGGTCAATTAAAAATGTTTCTCAAATAATAATATTTTTTATTAGCGCTGACGTCTTTTGGCTTTGACTTTGGTTTTTCCCGGTCTTGTATGCTGAGTGCGAAAACTTTGTACATTTTTTGCCTTACGCGTAACACGGCGGCCTTCACCATTTTCTCCGGTGCCAGCAGGCTGCCAACTGGGGATCAAATGTTTTTTGCCATTACCGATCAAATCTGCACGCCCCATGTTTTTTAATGCTTCACGTAACATTGGCCAGTTTTCAGGATCGTGATAACGAAGAAAAGCTTTGTGCAATCGACGCACTTTCAACCCTTTCGGGACTTCAATATCACCACCGTTACGTCTTACTTTATGCAAGGTGTTCTTGCCCGAGTGATACATGGCCGCAGCGGCTGACATTGGCGAAGGTAAATAGGCCTGAACCTGATCGGCTCTAAAACCATTGCGTTTCAACCAAAGTGCCAGATTCATCATATCCTTATCCGTTGTGCCTGGATGTGCAGCGATAAAATATGGAATCAAATACTGCTCTTTACCTGCTTCTTTCGAATATTTATCAAACATCTGTTTGAATTTATCGTAAGTGCCGATGCCGGGTTTCATCATTTGTTGCAGCGGACCTTCTTCAGTATGCTCCGGTGCAATTTTGAGATAGCCGCCCACATGATGCGTCACCAACTCTTTGACATACTCTGGTGATAAAACCGCCAGGTCATATCGCAAACCTGAAGCAATCAAAATCTTTTTAATGCCGGGTAATGATCTGGCGCGCTTGTATAGACTAATCAAAGGCGTGTGATCAGTATTCAGATTTTTACACACGCCCGGGAATACACACGACAAACGACGACAACTAGCCTCAATTTGAGGATCATTACAGGCTAGACGATACATATTGGCCGTTGGACCACCCAAATCAGAAATCACACCGGTAAAACCGGGTGTTGTATCACGGATCGCTTCTACTTCTCTGATGATGGAGTCTTCAGAACGACTCTGAATAATACGTCCTTCATGTTCGGTAATAGAACAGAATGTACAGCCACCAAAACAGCCGCGCATGATGTTGACGGAAAAACGGATCATATCGTAGGCGGGAATGGTCATCTTGCCATAACCACTATGCGGTACACGGCTATAAGGTAAATCAAACACAGCATCCATTTCGGCTGTGGTTAACGGTATCGGCGGTGGGTTTAACCAGACATCCTGATTGCCATGTTGCTGTACTAGAGCCAGCGCGTTACCGGGGTTGGTTTCCAGATGCAAAATACGTGAAGTATGGGCATAGGTAACCGGATCATCTTTCACTGCATTGTAGGCAGGCAACCGTATTACAGTACGTTCAGCATTTCGCGGTGAAACCCGATGAATTTTAATAACATTGGTATTTTCAGCCGGTTTATTTTGTTCTGTTTTGGCTTTTTCATCTGCACAACTTTCTTCAGTTTGCATCTGATAAGGATCAATAGGCGGATTGAGTTTCCCCGGAGTATCCACCAAAGTAGAATCTTTCTCCCACCAGCCCGGACGCTGTTCATGCTTTTTGGTATAGGCGGTGCCACGAATGTCGGTCAAATCACTGACAGGTTCACCTGCAGCGAGACGATGAGCAATTTCCACCACTTGTCTTTCGCCATTGCCGTAAACCAAAAGATCAGCTTTAGAATCCATAATGACACTGCGGCGGACTTTCTCAGACCAGTAGTCATAATGGGCAATACGGCGCAAGCTGGCTTCAATACCACCGATAATCACGGGCACGCCTTTGTAGGCTTCCTGACAACGTTGGCTGTAAACCACGACGCTTCTATCAGGTCGTTTTCCGCCTGAACCACCTGCGGTGTATGCATCATTACTGCGTATCTTACGGTCAGAAGTATAACGGTTGACCATAGAATCCATATTACCGCCAGTGACGCCAAAGAACAGATTCGGTTTACCTAGTTTGGTGAAATCGTCGGTGCCGGTCCAATCGGGCTGAGAAATAATACCAACGCGAAAACCATGTGATTCTAATAAACGCCCTATCAGCGCCATACCAAAACTCGGATGGTCTACATAGGCGTCACCCGTCACAATGATAATGTCACAAGAGTCCCAGCCCAGCGCATCCATTTCCTCTCGGGTCATAGGTAATTCGGGCGCGATACCAAAACGGTGTGCCCAGAATTTACGGTAGGAAAACAGATCAGGCGCGGATTGCATGTGGACCCCAGAAGAATAAAAGCGATAAACGTTGATATTCTAGCAAATTCAGATGCATATCCGACAATTTTAATCAGGTTTTATTCCATGATTTTGACTTCTGTGCCCACGCCGACAAACTTCAATATCTCATCAATTTCTTTATTTCTGAGCGCAATACAGCCTTGAGTCCAGTTCGCCATCTGATGAATCTCAAGTTTGTCTTTGGTTTCAACACCAATGCCATGAATACCGATCACACCACCGAGCGCAGTATTTTGTGGCGGAATACCACCAAAAATATGCGCATCAAGAATTCTGCGATATTGCGATTTTTTAATATGTCCGGCTTTCAAACCATTGATCGCATCCCTGACACTGGGATAGTCAAGTTGTAAAAACAAATGGAATCGGTCACTGTCTTTAATATCAACGATATGATAAATACCCATTGGCGTGCGCCGATCGCCTTCCATCTGTTTTGCTTTTCTGCCACCACTACCTATTGCGGCATGATATGAACGAATGACTTTATCGTTTTTTTCAATCAGTAATTTGTTTTCAGATCGTTTAATCACAATCTTGTATGCATCATCAGCCCAGCTCACTTGTTGATATAAAAACAGAGTCAACAATACCGGCAAAACCCACTTGTTCATGAAACCTCTATACGCTAATGACTGACTGATAACCCCTCTCACACAAAGCCAATATTAAATCGCGAATAAACGATGAATAAAGTTTCGGTTTTGTCTGATGAGATTTTGTAATGATCGTGGTAAGTTAATTTGATACACCATTTCTAAACTATTGACTTGCTGGCGCAATTTTTTCAGATACGCATTTTCCACATTAAACTTGGTGGCTAAAGCAATGACATTGCCCTTATTCTCAACCGGCAGAATCATAGCACGCTGTTGAAAGCTCTCATTAATTCTTTCCATGGTTGAGTTAAACAAGGCACGTTCACTTCCCCACAGATTAATACTTAACACACCATTGTCTGTCAGAATGCCTGAACAGGCATCAAAAAAAGCCTGAACGCCAACACTGGCTGCCATGCCATTTTGATCATAGGCATCAACCAGAATCAGATCATAGCTAAAATCCGTTTGATAAAAACATTGATTGACATAAAGATAACCATCACCAAGGTTGATATTTAAGTTGGGGTTATCGACCGGGACCTGAAAAAATGACTGTGCCACTTCCACCACATCCTGACGATACTCAACTACATCAACATAGCAATCCGGAAAATGATGCAACAGGAACTTCACCAACGAGCCTCCACCCAGACCAATCACCAACACCCTTTGTGGATTAGGATTGAGTAATAAACACCCCATCATGGCCTGAGTGTAACTAAGCTCCAGATAATGCGGTTGATTAAGTCGCATGGAACTCTGTCTGGGAAAAGTACCGAAATGTAATGATCGTGTATTACCACTATCAACCACTTCAATTAAACCATCATCAGAAACTGCTTGATGGATAAGGTTTCCATCACCGTAAATTCGCATCACGTATCGTCCTTGGCGATAAAATGTTTGTGCAACCAGCCACGGACAATACCAAGCACATTGGTCTCTACGCCATAAAAGTTTGGACTGGTCGTCACAATTCTTCGTTGTTCATAGTTCATCGCCTGAGCTTTTATCATTTCAGCCCGACGTTGAATAGCATTAGTATTTTGTCGAGCAGGAAAGTCTGAAATCAAATCAAGAATGGCTTTCACTTTAATGGGTTCGACTTGATTCATACTGGCATCAATCCAAATAATGCCCACCTCGCCATTGGCCATAGAAAAGCTGTCATTGACCCACTCAACCGCCTCACCAAAGCCTATAAGAATAGTGGGGCCAGTCTCCTGCTTTTCAGCTAGATAACTTATCGCAGCTGCAATGCGAGCTTCATTTGTCACGACATAAGGAGCTTGCTCTGCGTCCTCTTTTTTCTCATCCCCTTCCGCTGCCGGAGTCTCAGTGCCGGATTCGGATGGTGCTGCTGCGTTTTCATCAGCAGGCTGTTGCTGTGTCGTGTCTTCAGTAGTCGGCTCCGTCGCTGTTGTTTCTGCAGAATCCGTCTCTGGCTTTTTATCCGCATCTGAAGGTACAAGATAAATATTCGGTGTCAGCTCATAATGCATCGCCACTGTCATCGTAGACCAGCCGGCTTTAGTCAATCCGATTCTGAGTGTATGAATAACACCGTCACTATCAATATCCTGACCGCGGCCAGGCAGAATCAAGACTTTACCAGCGACTTTACCCAGACTATCCGGCATATATGTCGCCGCTATTGGTTGCTCACTGACAGTTAGTGATACATACCCCTCAACATTCCCCTGCTCACGCAGCATAATCGGAGAATTTTCTTCGGTGACCGTTTCCTTTTCATCACCTTGGCTAGGCTCTTCTGCATCATCCGCAGCATAGGCCAGTAGCAGATAACTTCCCATCGTCAGCAAAGCGATAAATTTCAGCAGTTTTCGCAAGTCCAACTCCATCTCATGATTTCTCGCTCCAGTATAATCTCAGCCTATTGATTTCAAAAGCTGAAAAAAGAAAGCCGATACGGTAAAGTATCAGGTTTACATGCACGTTTTTATTATTCGATTTAAGAGAGACAATCATGGCTGAATTCAAAATTGCCCCTTCAATCCTGTCTGCTGACTTTGCTCGTCTGGGTGAAGAAGTAGATAACGTTCTTGCTTCAGGTGCTGATATTGTGCACTTTGACGTAATGGATAACCACTATGTACCGAACCTGACTATTGGTCCATTAGTGTGTGATGCATTACGGAAACATGGTGTCACCCATGAAATCGACGTACATTTGATGGTGAAACCCGTCGACCGCATCATCCCTGACTTTGCTCAAGCTGGCGCCACCTTCATCACATTCCACCCGGAAGCCTCAGAACATATTGATCGTAGTCTGCAATTAGTGAAAAGCGAAGGCTGTAAAACCGGTTTGGTATTCAACCCGGCGACGCCTCTTTCACTGGCTGAACATGTTTTAGACAAAGTTGACCGTATTCTGCTGATGTCAGTTAACCCCGGCTTTGGTGGTCAGAAATTCATTCCACACACACTGGAAAAACTACGCCAAGCACGCAAAATGATCGATGAAAGCGGTTACGATATTGACTTAGAAATCGACGGTGGCGTTAACGTCAACAATATCCGTGAAATTGCTGAAGCAGGTGCGCGTACTTTTGTTGCAGGTTCTGCAGTATTTGGTGCGGCAAAAGACAGCGACCCTAACCGTTATGAAACAGTGATTGCAGCACTGCGTGAGGAATTAGCTAAAGCTAACGTCTAATTTAATGAAGTTAGATTTACCTGAGGTTGTCTTTATTGACCTTGATGGCACGCTGGTTGACAGCGTGCCGGATCTAACTCATGCAACCAATCACATGCTCAGCAGTTTAGGATTAGCCAAAGCCAGCGAAAATGATGTCAGAAGTTGGGTAGGTAATGGTATTCCCCGGCTTGTTGAGCGAGCATTAACAGGTGACATGGAACAAAAAGCAGATGTCGGGCTATTTGAAAAAGCATTACCGCTGTTTTTAGATTATTATCAACAGTTCCCATGTGAAAAAAGCCAAGTCTACCCTGATGTATTTAAAGGGCTGAATTGGCTTAAAGATAAGCAGATTAAATTAGCATGTGTCACTAACAAGGACGAAACATTTACTCTGCCATTGCTTGAAAAGCTTGGTCTGAAAGATTATTTTGACCTTGTGGTATGTGGTGACACAACACCACATAAAAAACCACATCCAGCACCATTGCTGTATGGTGTTGATTACTTTCGGATTACCCCCGAAAAGGCATTAATGATCGGTGATTCCGTCAATGATGTAAAAGCAGCCAATGCTGCAGGATTTGCCATTATATGCGTGAGCTACGGTTACAATCATGGTCAGCCAATTTCTGCAGCTGCACCCGATACCGTAATAGATACTTTTGCAGAGCTGGAAAGCTTATTTTTAGAAAGAAGCAATGAAACAGTCAGAATTTGATCAACTTGCCACAGAAGGCTACAACCGCATCCCTCTCTCACGGGAAGTTTTAGCAGACTTAGATACACCATTAAGTGCTTATCTCAAATTGGCTGATGCGCCCTACTCCTACCTGTTTGAATCTGTTCAAGGTGGTGAAAAATGGGGTCGTTATTCGATGATTGGTCTGCCTTGCCGCACCATTGTCCGTGTTCGTGATAAGGACATTGTGGTAGAACAGGATGGGCAAGTTATTGAAACAGCACAAGCAAACGACCCTCTGGCGTGGATAGAACAATTCCAAACGCGTTATCGAGTGGCTGAAACCGATTCACTACCAAAATTTAATGGTGGTCTGGTTGGCTATTTCGGCTACGACACTGTACGTTACGTTGAATCCCGACTGAATAAAGCCCCTGAGTCTGACCCACTCGAATGCCCTGATATTTTGTTGATGGTATCGGATGAGTTAGTCGTTTTTGATAACCTCAGTGGTCGTCTGTATTTAATCGTTCATGCGGATCCAAACACAGAAAATGCTTATCGTATCGCGCAACAGCGACTGGATGAATTAACTCAGACGCTGCGCCAAACGGCGATGAACTTCCAACAGAATAAAGTTCACAAACAGGTCAACGAAGAAGACTTTCAATCAGGCTTTACCCAGCAAGGGTTTACTGATGCTGTTGAAAAGGCGAAGCAATACATTAACGATGGCGACATCATGCAAGTAGTTTTATCTCAGCGCCTGACCATTCCTTATAGTGCACCACCGATTGATCTATACCGGGCGTTACGGACATTAAACCCTTCCCCATACATGTTCTACATGCATCTTGATGACTTTTATGTAGTCGGTTCATCACCAGAAATTTTAGTGCGCATGGAAGATCAGGAAGTCACTGTCCGTCCGATTGCCGGCACTCGTCCTCGTGGCAAAAATGAAGAAGAAGATATTGCGCTAGAGCAGGATTTGTTATCTGATCCCAAGGAGCTGGCTGAACATCTGATGCTGATTGATTTAGGCCGAAACGATGTTGGCCGAGTTAGCAAAACAGGTACAGTTGAACTGACTGATAAGATGGTGATTGAACGTTATTCTCACGTTATGCATATCGTCTCAAACGTCACCGGCCAGGTATTAGATGATATGTCAGCCATAGATGCGCTAAGAGCCACCTTCCCTGCGGGGACTGTCAGTGGTGCACCTAAAGTGCGGGCAATGGAAATTATTGATGAATTAGAACCAGTAAAACGTGGCGTTTATGCCGGTGCGGTTGGTTATTTATCCTGGTCAGGCAATATGGATACCGCGATTGCCATACGCACAGCCGTCATAAAAAATGATCTGCTTCATATCCAAGCTGGTGCAGGTATTGTGTATGACTCAGTACCTGAAATGGAATGGAAAGAAACGATGAATAAAGCTCGTGCGATCTTTCGTGCTGTAGCCATGGCGGAAGCAGGATTGGAAGCCAATCCTCATGCAGAAAGCTAACCTAGGAATAGATACATGCTGTTAATGATTGATAATTATGACTCTTTTACCTATAACCTCGTGCAATATTTTGCTGAGCTGGGTGAAGAAGTGGCTGTTCATCGTAACGATAAAATCACTATTGCTGAAATTGAAGCAATGAATCCAGACAAAATTGTGTTGTCACCAGGACCTTGCACCCCAAATGAAGCGGGGATTTCCATGGAGGTGATCAAACACTTTGCGGGGAAAAAACCCATGCTGGGCGTATGTCTGGGTCATCAGGCAATTGGTCAAGTGTTCGGTGGCGAAGTCATTCATGCCAGCCAGATAATGCATGGAAAAACGTCTAAGGTCTATCACAACAACACCAGCGTGTTTAAAGGGCTTAATAACCCACTGGAAGCAACACGTTATCATTCATTAGTTGTGAGTAAATATAATTTGCCGGATTGTTTCAATATTACCGCCTGGACTCAGACTGACGACGGTGAGCTGGATGAGATCATGGGAATTGAGCATAAAACGCTTCCTATTGAAGGCGTGCAGTTTCACCCTGAATCTATCCTGACCGAGCAAGGTCATGAATTATTGAATAATTTCCTGCAAAGATAAGGCCTTTTGATGGATATACAGGCAGCCATTAAACAGCTCATCCAGCGCCATGATTTCAGTCATGATGAAATGTCGGATGTGATGAATCAAATCATGACAGGTAATGCGACACCAGCACAGATTGGTGGCTTTTTGATTGGCCTGCAAATGAAAGGTGAAACCGTCACCGAAATTGCGGCGGCGGCTGAGGTCATGCGAAGCCTGGCAACACCCGTTCATATCACCGGCGAACATGTTGTCGATACCTGTGGCACAGGGGGTGATGGTGCCAGTACATTTAACGTTTCAACAGCGAGTGCTTTTGTTGCTGCTGCAGCGGGCTGTCAGGTTGCCAAACATGGAAATCGTTCCATCAGTAGCAGTTCGGGTAGTGCAGATGTTCTTGAAGCTGCGGGGGTTAACTTAGAGCTTAGTCCGGAACAGGTAAAACACTGTATAGAAACAGTGGGTGTTGGTTTCATGTTTGCACAAAAACACCATGGCGCCATGAAACATGCGATTGGACCGCGTCGTGAGATGGGCGTCAGAACCATTTTCAACCTGCTAGGTCCACTCACAAACCCCGCTCAGGCTGCCCATCAGGTGTTAGGTGTGTTTGATAAAAAGTGGGTTAAACCGATGGCTGAAGTGTTACAAAAACTTGGCAGCCAACATGTGTTAGTGGTGCATGCTGAAGATGGTCTTGATGAAATCAGTATTGGTGCTGAAACCCATATTGCTGAGCTAAAGAATGGTACGGTGACCACCTACACCATTAAGCCTGAAGATTTTGGTATGCAACAGCATTCTATTGAATCGCTAACGGTCAGCAATGCACAGGATAGTTTGGCTCTGATTAAAGAAGTCTTCGAAGGCAAACCCGGCCCAGCACGTGATATTGTGGTCTTGAATGCCGGTGCCGCCATTTATGTGGCGGACATCTCCCCTTCCCTTGAAGAAGGTATCCATCTAGCGGCACGAGTTATTGACTCGGGTGCCGCCACGCAAAAATTAAATGCCCTAATTGTTACAAGCCGAACTTAAATTATGTCTGAAAATACACCCGATATTTTGCTAAAAATCCTGCAACGAAAACAGCAGGAAATCGCTGAACGTTCTGCAAAAATTCCATTAGCTATCATGCAACAATTAGCCGAACAGGCTAACCCGGTTCGTGGCTTTGTGGAATCTATCAGCAAAAAAATTCTTAATGACGAGCCTGCAGTCATTGCTGAAGTAAAAAAAGCTTCGCCAAGTAAAGGGCTGCTCAGAGAGAATTTTATTCCTGAAGATATCGCTGTCAGCTATGAAAAAGGCGGTGCAGCCTGCTTATCCGTGTTGACGGATCGTGATTTTTTTCAGGGACATGAAGTTTTTTTACAAGAAGCGCGTAATGCTTGCTCACTGCCAGTGATTCGTAAGGACTTCATTATTGATCCTTATCAGGTATTTGAAGCCAGAGCGATCAGTGCTGACTGTATTTTATTAATTGTCGCCGCACTGAATGACAATCAATTAGAAACGCTCAGCCAGTTGGCCATCCAGTTAGGTATGGATGTACTGGTAGAAGTGCATGATCTTGAAGAACTGGAACGTGCGTTAGTGTTGAATCTACCTTTAATCGGTATCAACAACCGTGATCTTCGAACATTTGATACATCGCTGGATACGACCCTATCTCTACTGCAACGTATTCCACAAGGCCATATCGTCATCACCGAGAGTGGCATTCATACCCGTGATGACGTGAAATTAATGCGTGACAATGACGTAAATGGTTTCCTGGTAGGTGAAGCCTTTATGCGTGCTGATGATCCAGGTGCTGAATTAGCCAAGCTTTTTTACTAAAGGTTTTTTATGACGATGTTCTTCATCATAGACGATCATCGTCTTACCCTTGGCCCATAACAAGCCATTGTCTTGTAACTCTTTGAGGACACGACCAACCATTTCACGTGAACATCCCACCATGCGGCTGATTTCCTGACGTGTGACTTTAATCTGCATACCATCAGGATGACGCATAGCATCTGGCTGAGCGGCTAACTCGTGCAAAGCAGCCTCAACCCTTCCTGCTACGTCAAGAAATGCCATATCAGTGGCTTTACGAGTTGTCGATAACAGACGTTTTGCCAATTGTTCTGCAATGGTAAACAACAGTGTTGGATAGCATTCTTTCAACTGTGTTTTTGAGAGATTCATGATCTGCTGGTAGGAAATCTCTTCAGTGCGCACATCGGTTCTGGCGCGCACCGTCACCATACGTTCACCGACATCTGAGAACATGCCTATCTCACCAATAAAGTCGCCCTGATTCAGGTAAGCAACGATAAGCTCCTCGCCTTCCTCATTTTCCATGCACACACTCACCGAACCTTCACGAATATAATAGAGCGTATGTGTCGGATCACCTGGACGAACAATGATATTCTTCGCCGGATAAGTTTTTGTGTGACAGCAGCGGAAAAACTCTGCTAATCCCTGTTCAATGGCCTTGTGTCTGTGATAGTCCATTTATTCATCCAAAAATGAGTCTGCGGGCAATAATACAGCATAAACGGGTATAATCCCTCAGCGATTTGATAAATATGTCAAATTTAAAGTGACTTATCAACTTTAGGAAACATTTTAATGAAAGCACGAGTGAAATGGGTCGAAGATGTTTTGTTTCTCGGCGAATCTGGAACAGGCCATACGGTAGTAATGGATGGACCTGAAGAAGCAGGCGGACATGGTACCGGCATGCGTCCGATGGAATTATTACTGATGGGTATGGCTGGATGTACAGCCTTTGATGTCATCGAAATTTTGAAAAAGTCTCAACAAGATATTCGTGACTGTGTGATTGAGGCGAATGGCGAAAGAAGCGAAGAAGCGCCTAAGGTTTACACCCATATCCATATTCATTACAAAATCACTGGTAAAAATGTAAAAGCCAACTTTGTTGAGCGTGCTATCAAAATGTCGACTGAGAAATATTGCTCAGCCACCATTATGTTGGCAAAAACAGCGACGGTGACACATGATTACGAAATCATTGAAGTTGAATAATCAAAAATTAAGAGTCACTCATGTCTGAAAACAAACTTGTACGACCAGGTAAAACCGGTGGCATGCGTCATATTGCTCTGTTTGTCGATGACCTTGCCGCTTGTGAATTTTTTTATACCGAATTACTTGGCATGCATGTCGAATGGAGGCCAGATGAGCAAAATGTGTATCTGAGTTCAGGTAATGACAATCTCGCATTACATCAGGCAGCAGAGCCACCCGCACCATCACACCAGCAAAAGCTGGATCATATCGGCTTTATTATTCCTAGCATGGACGAAGTTGATGCCTGGTTCGATTTTCTCAGTGCAAATAATGTCGAAATTCGTAACCCGCCACGTACGCACAGAGACGGTGCCAGAAGCTTTTATTGTTATGATCCGAGCGGTACTGTCGTGCAAATTATTTACCACCCACCCATCTCATAAAAATGAAAACCTATATATACAAAAGCCTTAAAAAAGAAGAGTTATATCTGTATATCACCAAAAAAGATGATTTTTCAGAGGTACCTCAAGAACTCTATAACTCAATGGGCAGAGAGCCTCAGTTTGTCATGGAGCTCGAATTATCTCCGGAAAAACCGCTTGCTCGTGAAAATGTCGTTACCGTTATCAAAAATCTGGAAACACAGGGCTTCCATGTTCAAATGCCACCTCGTCCAGAAAAACTAGGGGATTTTGTTAACCAGAAAAAGCAGCACCTTCACTAATTTCTGGCTAATTGGCTAAGCTCATACAGCATATCTAATGCCTGTTTTAGGCTTAGTTCATCCGGGCTGATTGCCCGCAGTTTTTTCTCAAGTTCTGAAGGCTCAGTATGCTGAGTAAATAAATCCTGCTGAGGCTGTTCGGCTAAGGTTTCAACTGAATAATGTGTCTGCTCAAGCTGCTTTAATTTTGCTTTGGCGGCATCAATCACATCGGCTGGCACACCAGCAAGCTGAGCAACTTGCAATCCATAACTCTGACTGGCAGCGCCCTCTTTCAGTTGATGAAGAAAAACAATTTTATCGCCATGTTCAATGGCATCAAGATGCACATTTCTAGCCTGTTCAAATAACTCGGGTAGCTGTGTCATTTCAAAATAATGGGTTGCGAATAAGGTATAGGCACCGATATCACGAATCAGTTTTTCTGCACATGACCAAGCCAGCGCCAACCCATCAAAAGTACTAGTCCCGCGCCCGATTTCATCCATCAACACCAAACTATGCTTTGTGGCATTGTTCAGAATATTCGCCGCTTCATTCATCTCAACCATAAACGTTGAACGCCCGGAAGCCAGATCATCAGACGCACCGATGCGGGTAAAAACCTGGTCCACAGGTCCGATAATCGCCTTAGTTGCTGGGACGTAACTTCCCATATGCGCCATTAAGACAATCAACGCTGTCTGTCGCATATAGGTCGACTTCCCGCCCATATTCGGCCCGGTAATAATTAATGTGGACTGCTCAGCCGTTAATTTCAGATCATTGGCGCAAAAAGGATGATCGTGACAGACTTCAACCACCGGATGTCGGCCTGCCTCGATATAAAGGCCGCTTTCATTCACAAATTGTGGCGCAACATAATCTAGCGTTTCAGCCCGCTCAGCCAAATTAGCTAAAACATCCAGCTCTGCCAAAGACATGGAACATTGTGATAAAGCGGATAACTCAGGCTCAACCTTATCAAATAACTCCTCATACAGTGCTTTTTCTAATGCCAGTGCTTTTTCGTTAGCACTCAGTACTTGCTCTTCAAATTGCTTTAGCTCTGGCGTGATATAACGCTCAGCATTTTTTAATGTCTGGCGACGGACATATTCATTGGGTAATTCAATATCATGAGCTCTGCTCAACTCGATAAAATAACCATGCACTTTGTTATAACCGACTTTAAGCGTATTTACGCCCGTTCGCAGACGTTCTTGTCGCTCAAGTTCATCTAAAAAACCACTGGCGTTTTTATGTAAATCACGCAGGCGATCCAATTCAGCGTGGTAACCGGCTTTTATAACGCCACCATCACGAATTAAAACAGGTGGTTCATCAATCATTGCCTGCTGCAATAACGCAAATAATTCACTAAAAGTGCCGAGTTGACGATCCAATTGTCTGAGATGGGTACTTTGCTTGGATTTTAATAAGCGACGTAAATCAGGCAAGGTTTCTAAAAGACGCCTGATATGCATAAAGTCTCTTGGTCTGGCCGTGCGTAAAGCCATACGTGACAAAATACGCTCAATATCCCCCAATGACCTCATTAGAGCGTGACAGTCACTGAAACTGTGATGATCCAAAAATTCCTGAATCACTTGCTGTCTATCAACTAATACCTTCTGATCACGAATGGGACGCATCAACCAGCGTCTCAATAAACGTGCGCCCATTGGGGTTGCTGTTTTATCCAGTACCGAGATAAGACTATTCTCAAGTCCACCCGACAGATTACGCTCAAGCTCAAGGTTTTTACGTGATTGAGGATCGAGTCGGATACTGTCTTTTGAATACTCGACCGTTAGCTGACGCAAATGAGGCAAAGCTGTTCGATGTGTTTCCTGCGCATAGTTCACCAGACAGCCAGCAGCACGGATTGCGATATCCAGTCCATCACAACCAAATCCTTTTAGATCAGTTGTATTGAACTGTTTACATAATCTTGTTTTAGCTGCCTTCAACTCAAAATGCCAGTCAGGTAGCTTACGGAGTTGTTTTTCAAACGCATCAAAACCGGCGGTTAATGTTTCACTCAATAAGATTTCTGCCGGTTGTAATCTGGCCAGTTCAGCTTTTAGCAAATCAGCATTATCTAATTCACTGATCATAAATCGACCACTGCTGATTTCTGCATAAGCCAGTCCATAACAGCCTTTTTCTTCACAGACGGCTAACAGCAAATTCTCATTACGACTATCTAACAGCGCTTCTTCTGTCAGTGTTCCTGGGGTGAGAACCCGAACCACCTGACGCTCAACCGGGCCCTTACTTGTCGCCGGGTCCCCTATTTGTTCACAAATAGCAACCGATTCACCTAATTTGATAAGCCGGGATAAATAGTTATCCGCAGCATGATATGGCACTCCAGCCATAGGAATCGGCGCACCATTACTGCTACCACGCGCGGTTAGTGTGATATCAAGCAATTCAGCGGCTTTATGAGCATCATCAAAAAATAACTCGTAAAAGTCGCCCATGCGATAGAACAGCAAAAAGTCCGGATGTTCTGCTTTGATGCGCAGATACTGCTGCATCATTGGAGTATGATTTTGTCTTTGAGTCATTTTAATAGTTTATATCATGCAAAATATTTCTGACGCATCACTGCAAGCAAAAATCATTCAAGTCGCTGAAACCTTAAATAAAAACCATTTCATGCTAACAACAGCGGAATCCTGCACCGGTGGCTGGGTAGCGAAATGTTGTACTGATCTCGCTGGCAGTTCAAGCTGGTTTGAACGTGGTTTTGTCACCTACAGCAATCAGGCAAAACAAGATCAACTAGGCGTTCAATTAACCTCACTGCAACAATTTGGCGCGGTGAGTCAGACCGTTGCCGAAGAAATGGCACTGGGTGCACTTAACAATTCATGTGCTGATATCAGTGTGGCATTAACAGGTATCGCAGGTCCCGATGGCGGCACAGAAACCAAACCTGTTGGTACTGTCTGGATAGGCTGGGCCCGAAAGTCTGACAAGGTTGTCAGCCAGCTTTTTCAGTTTGAAGGTGATAGAGAAAGCATCAGACGACAAG
The DNA here is from genome assembly GCF_000214595.1 of Methylophaga thalassica MP. Taxonomy (GTDB): domain Bacteria; phylum Pseudomonadota; class Gammaproteobacteria; order Nitrosococcales; family Methylophagaceae; genus Methylophaga; species Methylophaga thalassica. The sequence goes on from NZ_AFIG01000001.1 coordinate 1,575,859, forward strand.
CTGTATTGAACGCCTTATCCGGAATCATTAAAAACGCTAGAGACTGACTGCTTTCTATGGGATAATCGAAGGATTTATTAAAAACAGCTTCAGAGGTAGTGCAATGGATGACGATAAGAAAAAAGCGCTAGGCGCCGCGCTTGGTCAAATTGAGAAGCAATTTGGTAAAGGCTCAGTAATGCGCCTTGGTGATAATGCCGCAGCTCGTGACGTATCAGCCGTATCTTCTGGTTCTATCGGATTAGACATTGCATTAGGAATAGGCGGATTGCCTCGTGGGAGGATTGTTGAAATTTACGGTCCTGAATCTTCAGGTAAAACCACTTTAACACTGCATGCTATCGCTGAAATGCAAAAGCTAGGTGGAACAGCTGCTTTTGTCGACGCTGAACATGCTCTGGATCCTGTTTATGCTGAGAAGCTAGGTGTCAATATTGATGACTTGCTGGTATCTCAACCCGATACAGGCGAACAAGCGTTGGAAATCACCGATATGTTAGTCCGTTCAGGCGCTGTGGATATCGTTGTTGTTGACTCCGTTGCCGCACTCACACCGAAAGCCGAAATTGAAGGCGATATGGGTGACAGCCACATGGGGCTTCAGGCTCGCTTAATGTCACAAGCCTTACGTAAGTTGACCGCCAACATTAAACGTTCAAACACTCTGGTCATATTCATCAACCAAATTCGTATGAAAATTGGTGTGATGTTCGGTAACCCTGAGACCACCACAGGTGGTAATGCACTTAAATTCTATGCCTCTGTGCGTTTAGATATCAGACGCATTGGCGCAATCAAAAAAGGTGACGAAATTCTGGGCAATGAAACCCGTGTCAAAGTCGTCAAAAATAAAGTGGCTCCACCATTTAAACAAGTTGAATTCGACATCATGTACGGTGAAGGCATCTCACGTGAAGGTGAATTGATTGATTTGGGTGTTCAACAAAATATTGTTGAAAAATCAGGTGCTTGGTATAGCTACAACGGCACACGTATTGGTCAGGGTAAAGACAATGTTCGTGGTTACTTAAAAGAAAACCCTGAAATGTCTGCTGAAATTGAAAGTAAAATACGTGAAACCATGCTGCCTAAAAAAACAGCCAAAAAAGATGACAGTGCTGTTGAGGACGATGTCGAGGCGTGAAGCAATCAGCCAGTGCACGAGCCATAAGCTATTTAGCCAACCGCGAACATAGTGCTCATGAATTGGCACACAAGCTAGACAAAGCAGGTTTTGACGTAGAAGAAATTGACGACGTTATTCAACAGTTAAAAGAAGCTGGCCTGCAAAGTGATGTCCGGTTTGCTGAGAGTTTTATCCGATCCCGAGCCAATCGGGGTTATGGTGCTGTCCGCATCAGTATGGAATTGAAAGAACGTGGTGTTGCTGCCGACATCATCAAAGAATGTATGAACCAGGCAGAAATAGATTGGTTTACGCTTGCCGCAGAAGTGCGTTGCAAGCGTTTTGGCGAGGAAATGCCCGATGATTATAAAAGCAAAGCAAAACAACAGCGCTTTTTACAATATCGCGGTTTTACTCATGAACAAATAACGGAAAGTTTTAATTTAACCGACGATGAAAAGTAGCGCAGATATTCGCAAGTTGTTTCTCGACTTTTTCGCAAGTAAAGGTCATGAAGTCGTAGCAAGCAGTCCCCTTGTTCCTGCTAATGACCCCACCCTTCTTTTCACCAATGCTGGTATGGTGCAATTTAAGGAGACATTCTTAGGTCAAGAAACCCGTAAGTACACTCGCGCCGTGACGACACAACGTTGCGTACGTGCAGGTGGTAAACACAATGACTTAGAAAATGTCGGTTATACCGCTCGCCACCATACATTCTTTGAAATGCTGGGTAACTTCAGTTTTGGTGATTACTTCAAACGTGAAGCCATTCAATACGCCTGGGAATTTTTGACAGAAACATTAGCTCTTCCTGCTGAAAAACTATGGATCACGGTTTTTGAAGAAGATGATGAAGCGGCTGATATCTGGTTAAATGAAATTGGTGTGTCTGCTGAACGTTTTTCGCGAATCGGCGCAAAAGATAATTTCTGGTCAATGGGCGATACCGGACCATGCGGCCCCTGCTCTGAAATTTTCTATGATCATGGTGGAGATGTCGCTGGTGGTCCACCAGGTACACCTGAAGAAGATGGCGACCGATATATTGAAATCTGGAATCTGGTCTTCATGCAATTCAACCGTTCAGCAGATGGTACCTTAACACCACTGCCTAAGCCTTCTGTTGACACAGGCATGGGGCTCGAACGTCTGGCTGCAGTATTGCAACACGTACATAACAACTACGAAATCGACCTGTTCCAACATCTGATCCAAGCGATTCAGAAACTCTCTGGTACCGAAGATCACACCAACTTCTCATTACGTGTCATTGCGGATCATATTCGCTCATGTTCATTCATGATTACTGATGGTGTCTACCCTTCTAATGAAGGTCGTGGTTATGTTTTACGTCGTATCATTCGCCGCGCCATTCGTCATGGTCATAAATTGGGTTTAAAAGACAACTTCTTTTATAAGCTTGTACAACCACTAGTTGATGAGATGGGTGAAGCTTTCCCTGAACTTGCTCAATCTCAGGAACTGGTTGAAAAAGCCCTGCAACAAGAAGAAACACGTTTTGCCGATACGTTGGATAATGGCTTAAAAATTCTGGATCAAGCCATTGAAGATATGGGCGATAAAGAGATCCCTGGTGAGACCGTTTTCTTACTTTACGACACTTATGGCTTCCCTATCGATCTGACCGCTGATATTGCACGTGAGCGCGGTCTGACTATTGATATCGCCGGATTTGAGCGTGCGATGGAAGCACAACGTAATCGTGCCCGCAGCGCGAGTCAGTTCTCTGGTGGTTTATCTGACCAGATTACCATTGACAGTAGCACAGAATTTTGTGGCTATGACCTCACTCAGCATGACAGTACTATCTTAGCCATCATCGTCAATGGTGAGCATGTTGATAGCATTTCTGAAGGTCAGGAAGGTTTAATCGTATTAGATAAAACACCGTTCTACGCCGAGTCAGGTGGTCAGGTAGGTGATCACGGTGAAATTAATGCGGATAATGCCAGCTTCACTGTTTCCGATACACGTAAACAATCTCAAGCGTTTACCCATATTGGTCGTTGCGAGCATGGCCGTTTTCAAGTTGGTCAACGTGTCACAGCACAGATCGATGAAAATAATCGTCTGGCAACGGCATTGAATCATTCTGCTACGCATCTATTACACGCAGCATTACGTAAAGTTCTGGGTGAGCATGTTATGCAAAAAGGCTCACTGGTGAATCCTCAACGTTTACGTTTTGACTTTTCACATTTTGAGCCAGTCACTCCAGCCCAACTTCGTGAAATCGAACGTTTAGTTAATCAACAAATTCGTCTCAACCACCCTGTTGAAACACGTTTAATGGCCATTGAAGAAGCCAAGAAAAGCGGCGCAATGGCATTGTTCGGTGAGAAATATGATGATGAAGTTCGTGTGTTAAGCATGAGTGATTTCTCTATCGAGTTATGCGGTGGCACGCATGTTAAGCAAACCGGTGATATCGGTATGTTAAAAATCACCTCAGAAGCTGGTATTGCATCAGGTGTCCGTCGTATCGAAGCGGTCACCGGTGAAAAAGCGATTGATTACATCGAACAAATGGAAACCACGCTGGCAGACGTATCAGACTTACTGAAAGCCAAACCCGCCAATGTGCAGGATAAAGCATCTCAGCTGGTTCAGCGTCAACGCGAGTTAGAAAAAGAACTGGAAGCATTGAAAGCGAAATTAGCCAGCAGCGCAGGTAATGATCTGGCTGACTCTGCAACAGAAATCAATGGCATTAAAGTACTCGCTTCAACCCTTGAGGGAGCGGATGGAAAATCGCTCAGAGATGCTGTTGATCAGTTAAAAAATAAGCTGGGCACAGCGGTAATTGCTCTAACAGCTGTCAATGATGAAAAAATTACAATTATTGCTGGCGTAACCAAGGATATTACCGATAAAATCCGCGCCGGAGATCTGGTTGGCCATATAGCTAGTCAGGTTGGAGGTAAAGGTGGCGGCCGTCCTGATATGGCTCAAGGCGGCGGTAATGAACCCCAGAATTTGGCAGCAGCGTTAGCATCTGTTCCAGACTGGGTCACTTCGAAGCTGGAAAACTAAGCATGTCTTTAATCGTTCAAAAATATGGTGGAACATCCGTCGGCTCTGCTGATCGCATTCGCGAAGTAGCGAAAAAGATCATTGATTATCGTAATCAAGGCCATGATTTAGTGGTCGTCGTCTCAGCAATGAGTGGCGAGACTAATCGCTTAATCGATTTGGCTAAACAATTAACCGACAATCCGCGTGGTCGTGAGTTAGATGTTTTACTGTCAACGGGTGAACAAGTCACGATTGCCCTGCTCAGTATGACGATTGCTCAAATGGGTATGTCTGCCGTTTCCTACACTGGAAGTCAGGTTCGTATATTGACGGACAATGCACATAACAAAGCCAGGATTATGGAGATTGATGACAACAAAATTCGGCATGATCTTAGCCAAGGCAAAGTTGTAGTCGTAGCTGGTTTTCAAGGCTGTGATGAGAATGGCAACATTACCACACTAGGTCGTGGTGGCAGTGATACAACGGCAGTAGCTCTGGCTGCGGCACTAAAAGCCGATGAATGCCAAATCTATACCGATGTCGACGGCGTTTATACAACCGATCCCCGTGTTGTACCTGAAGCACGTCGCTTAGATTCTATTACCTTCGAAGAAATGCTGGAAATGGCCAGCTTAGGTGCAAAAGTATTGCAAATTCGCTCTGTTGAGTTTGCGAGTAAATATAACGTCCCATTACGTGTCCTCTCCTCGTTTACAGAAGGTGGTGGCACATTAATAGCGGCTGAGGACCCATCAATGGAACAAGCTTTAATTTCAGGTATTGCGTTTAATCGTGATGAAGCCAAACTGACTATTCTCGGTGTACCTGATCACCCTGGCATTGCTTCACAAATTCTCGGACCAATCGCGGCAGAGAATATCGAAGTTGACATGATCATCCAAAACACCGGTCATGATTCAACGACAGACTTTACATTTACCGTTCATCGCAACGACTATCAAGCAGCCTTGGCGATTCTCAAGAGAACAGCAGAAGAGCTCGGTGCAAGAGAAGTTAACGGTGACGAAAAAATTGCAAAAATCTCGGTAGTCGGTGTAGGTATGCGCTCTCACGCGGGGATTGCAAGCACAATGTTTGGCTCCCTGGCGAAAGAAAACATCAACATCAGTATGATTTCTACTTCTGAAATTAAAATTTCAGTCGTTATTGATGAAAAATACCTGGAGCTTGGTGTCAGGACCTTACATAAAGCGTTTAATCTGGAGCAAACACCCTCTTAATTTCTAAATGCTTGAGTCATTTCATTTTTTTGACATCATTTTATCGCGATCACCTCATGTTCCTGATAAAATATTCATTGGACGGGGGATAAATCTCGTTTTTTTATAGTCCATGAATAAAGGGGCAAAAAAGACCCCTCAAGCTGAATAGGACAAAAAGGCACGAGGCCTACTCAATTGAAAGGAGTCATGATAATTCTCCTAGTAACCTCGGCCAACTTTGAGAGTAAAGGGGAAAAACATGTTAATACTCACACGCCGTGTTGGCGAATCACTCATCATCGGTGACGATGTTGTTGTAAACGTACTTGGTGTTAAAGGTAATCAGGTAAGAATTGGTGTCGACGCTCCTAAAGACGTCACAGTGCACCGTGAAGAAATTTATGATCGCATTCAGGCTGAAAAAGATCAGCCAAATGTGGGTTAAATTTACAATTATCACTAGCCAAATCGTTATCTTCTGATATACTAGGCGGCTTTGATGGAGAGCTGGCCGAGAGGCTGAAGGCGCGCCCCTGCTAAGGGCGTATAGGTTTACCCCTATCGAGGGTTCGAATCCCTCGCTCTCCGCCATAAATTTTATTGATGGCATCCTTGGATGCTTGTATAATAAGCGGCTTTAGCGCCCGTAGCTCAGCTGGATAGAGTACCTGGCTACGAACCAGGCGGTCGCACGTTCGAATCGTGCCGGGCGCGCCATTTAAAGTACATAATCAAGCAGTCACCGAGAAATCGGGACTGCTTTTTTATTTCAATAATAGATTTCAGATAGATAGCGCCCGTAGCTCAGCTGGATAGAGTACCTGGCTACGAACCAGGCGGTCGCACGTTCGAATCGTGCCGGGCGCGCCATCTGTCTTGTGTAGTCGAAAATATACCATATCAATCGACACAAACTATCTGCATAGAATGTTAAGTGTTCAGACGAAAAATCTACATTTCACTCCATCTTAATATCTAATCAGCCTTCCAACTCCTGCAAAAACACTTCCATCAACAACAGCATCCAAAAGTGCCTCATCATCACTTTTAGCCTTCTCAACTAAGTCACTCATAGATTCACTAAAATCGAAATAGAACGCATTTGATGAAGTACATTCATAAAGAGAGAGAAATAAAGATTTCTCTTCCGTGGTAAGTTCATCTTCATTCAGCGGGTCAGCTTTATCATTCAAATATTCGAATATCATTTTATTAGGATCCTCCGCTTTTGAAGCGTCATTAATTACTGTGTCTAGACCTGATATTATTAAGATTGCAATTGTTACAAATATGACCAAAGAAAAGAGTATTGAAGAAGCTCTTCGACTTTTCTTCTTTTCACGCGCAATATCAGCAATCTCATCTATTTCAGTATTAAGGAAACGAGCATAGAACTTTTTTACACTTGAATGATTTGGACTAGACATTTTCATGTAACCTAAATACTTTTAGTTCTCTCATCGGTTAGGTGATATAGAAATGATTTTTAGAAGATTCGCTATTCTAGAATTAAATGGAAAAATAAACCTCTCAAAAATTGCTTCAGAAATAAAGGTTTCTCAACATGAAAGCGTATTCAGATTAGTTCATTCACAGGATGATGAGTCTCTTACATTAATACTCCACTCCGATATTATTCTTCCCATTGAAGAAAATGTATATCCCTCAATAAACTATTTCAGCTCCGTTAATAGTAAGGTCGAAAAACGAATTGAAATTGCAGCAGCATTAATTTCAGTATCTCTCAATGCATCCAAAAAACTTCGTTCATCGTTTCCTTGTTTTGCACTCAAAGCAGAAAATAGTCAGGATAGAGAATTCTTAGATGGACTTGACGATAATGACACCTCAAACTTATTCTCAGAAAAAATATTCCTCAAATCCGCCTACCTGCCATTAAATGAACAAACCAGTCCAATTTACCTGGACAGAATTGATGGCGTCATATCTTTCTCAGAAGTACTCAGTTCGAACACAGCTATTTCACAATTTAAAGAATTAATTAGGTTCTTTGAAATAGCTTTTGGAGCTACATTCATTAGCTGCATAAAAAAAATATTTAAGACTATAGAATCTAGCGGGCTAGGATACACACAGAATGAAATTCGTAACTGGTACAAATTAAGAGGTGGTGCAATTCATGGAGATAGAAGTAAAAGTGATTTAGTCTACGAAAGCGAAGTCATGCATGTAGTTGAAAGAATCATACAGGCTGCAATCATTGTTCTAATCAGAAAAAAAAACTGGCATAAGAATGATGGAGAGCTACGAAATGAGTGGATACCACCCTTTAGAACTGATAATGAAGGGAAATCAATAGGTACGACTAATGAAGAAATATTTGTTGATATGAGAGAATCATCCGACGTTTTTGGTTCATGGCTTTTGCATGGAATTAAAGGAATCCATTTTGACCCCACGAAAGATAATTGGTGGGTACCAGGCAAAGATGAGGTGCCCACTGATTTGGGATCAAATATTGTATAAAAAGCGCGAGATAGGGTAGATTGCCAAAATATCTGTTTTTTCAGCCTATTTTTAATTATTAGTGAACCCAAAAATGATTATATTCATGACTAAATGAAACTATTTCTAGTAAAGGTGAGGCTAAATATAAAAGTTTGGCTAGAACTGCAGGCAACTGTTTTAATTAAACACTTAACCAATCTAAAAGCCAACTACGAACCAGGCGGTCGCACGTTCGAATCGTGCCGGGCGCGCCATCTGTCTCTCCACTACCCCTTCCCCACAATCATCAATCATAATCATTTATGATGGCTTGTTTCAGTCATCTGTTCTGAAAAACTATCTTCTGATGAGATTCACTCTATTAATAAGCGTGAGTTAGAAATATCATTTTTTTAACTCACAGAAATAATCAACCAATAAAAATAAAGGTACTTCTGCTAACTATAGCCTAGGCACCTCTATTATTTGACTATCGAATGGTGAGCCGATCAGATGAAGCTATCGAGCTATCTTGACGCAACCTGCAAGAAAAGAATTATCTATCCGGATTGATCAGGATTTTTATATCATCCATCACGACATCAGATGAAAATTGAATAGCAAATTCAGGATGAATCGCATTCTTTATTTTCTCGGCTATCGATTGCGACTGATAACTCTGTTCTACTGTAAAACGTATTAAAGGCACTCTGGCAACTCGCAAGACATTGTCTAGAAAATCATCACGCAGTCGTCTCGCAGGCTTTTCATGTGAACTATCGTCAAGTTCTATCGCACATAAAATATCGGCTGTTTTCGTGTCAGTCAGAACAAAATCAACGTGCTTGGACTGAATTTTGTTAAAGGCTTTTTGCCACTCAGATTTAGACTTCGTTTGCTTTACGGTCACGATATCAGCCAGTCGCACTTTAGAAGAAATATCATACTGTCCATCGACGGCAAGTTTCAGGCTATGTTGGAATGAGAGTTCTGCCGGAGTGAGTAATGATGGTTGTTTACTGTAGGGATATTCTGTTGTCTTTTCTGTTTTATCCTTGTCATCCTTCATCAAGGCGAGAAGCAGAACAGCCACTAATATGACAATAAACAATCCAATAAAAACAAATGACATCTTAATATTCCAGCTGAAAAGCTGATCTTAGAATAGATGCTCATCGCTCAGCAATGAATAAAGACATTATTCTATAATTATTTAATAACCATTTGTTTTAAATAAGAATAATTAACTGATGACGTTAATATCCATATCCGGATATTAACGTCTTATTCCAAGCCGCGACAGCAATTAAATGCATGTGTATACAAAGTCGCTATCAAAAATGCTCTTTTACGATACTTTAAACTGCCTGACCATACTGGTGAGCTTTTCACTTAATTGCGCAATTTCCTGGCTCGCCTGTGATACCTGCTCAGATCCTTCGGCTGTGTTTTCTGACACCTGTTGAATATTATGCACATTGCTATTAATTTCGTTGACCACATGACTTTGCTGCTCGGCTGCGGTCGCAATCAAGGTATTCATCTCAGTGATTGAGCTAACCGAATTGGTAATTTCTTTTAATGAATTGGTGGCATCTACCGCTTTTGACACAAGCCCTTCAATACTCTTCTGATTCAGTGCCATCGAGTTAACAGCATTATCGGATCCTTGCTGCAAAGTAAGGATCAGGTCTTCAATCTCTTTGGTTGAGTCTTGTGTTTTTTGTGCTAAGGAACGCACTTCATCAGCCACAACAGCAAAACCTCGTCCCTGATCGCCTGCACGAGCGGCCTCAATAGCTGCATTTAAAGCAAGTAAGTTTGTTTGTTCAGCAATGCTTTTAATTACATCAAGTACGGTACCGATGTTTTCACTATCTGATTTCAGAGTTTTAATGACAGAGGTTGAAGTATTAATTTCTGCTGCAAGGTTATTAATTGAGGCAACAATTTCCTCAACAACTTTACGACCAGACTCCGAGTCTTTATCGCCTTTAATAGCCGCTTCAGAGGCCTTTTCAGCACTAATCGCAACTTCTTGTACGGTTGCTGTCATCTCGGTGATAGCCGATGCGACGTGCACCGTTTCATTTTTTTGTTTAGCAATATTCTTATTGGTTGAAATACTCACCACTGAGGTTTCTTCCGCTGCAGTCGATAATTGCTCCGATGCTTGAGTAATACTGATGACCAAACTCTGAAGTTTTTCGACAAAACGATTAAATGTTTTCCCCATCGCACCTACTTCATCAGCGCTGTCAAAATTCATCCGTTTTGTTAAATCATTATCCTGAGCCATTGAGGTAAGAACAGCCATCACGCCTTTGATGGGTGTAACGATGTTACTAATAATAATTTTTGAGATGAAAATACCAATTATTAGTGAAGCCACTGCCATTGCAATCAGGCTAAATAAACTGGAGCGCTGCACATTCTGAACATTTTTTACTGACCGGTTTGTAATATTATCAATGCTCGCTTGCATGGCTTGTAAGCTTTCAAATAATTTTGCTTCGATATCCTGTAGCTGTGCCTGCTCATCCTTTGATAGATAACCACCGCCCGACATACTTCCACCGCGTTTGATAATCTGAATCGCACTATCAACGTATTTCTGATAATTAGCCTGCTGCTCAACTACTTTAGCTGTATTTTCGTCCAGACTAAGCACATCCGCGTGTAAATCAGCATCAAGTACCTTGCCTTTCGATTTATCCAGAATAGTGACGATGTCTTGCATCGCTTGATTGGTTTGTGCAGTGATATTTTCTATGCTGGTGAAATGCTCTTTGATGATGTTTCTTCTCGCCCCTGATTTGGCATCAATCATCAACTGCTGTAATTCAGCCGCTTTTTTTAATTGAAGCTGACTCGCTTCAGACACATTTTTTTCAAGTGGCAGTGACATCTCATGAATAACAGAAAATTCCTCTGAAATATTATTCATTTTGAAGATAGCAAAAGCAGAGATGATCACTTGGGTTATGCCAAGAATAATAACCACACTGAAAATCTTTTTCCCGATAGGAAGGTTCTTAATAAACTGCATTCCAGCTCCAGCCTCAGTCAAATTTAATCGTTAATTATGTCAACCATGAATATTTCATAGTCTATGCAGAGAGTATATCGGCTGAATTTTTTGATAATTAAAATTTTTAATTGCCAACCGCTGATAAACAAGAACATAGCAGTCAATATACTGAAGGCTTCACCTTAAGTTTTTCTTAACGAAATCGATGCAAACTGGCGTTCACCGATCATTTCACTGCATCAACTAGCGATGAGTGATTCTGCTGATAACTGATGGACGCCCCATGCAAAAAAACGATAACAACAGTCTTTTTTCTGATCTTTATTTTATTTTTAGTTCAGCATTTATTTTGATGCTATTACAGACGCTATTGAGAGCAATTCTGTTGTGGCGAAACAATGATCTCAGTGCCGCCATTCCCAACCATGATCTCATTCAAGCTTTTATCACCGGGCTCCGCTTTGACTTAATCGTCACTGTTTATATACTGCTGCCCTTAATCATTGGTTTGCTATTTAAAAAAGGGTTAAACAACCGTAAAGCCTACACGCTCTGGCTTACCTTTGTGTCCAGTGTGATGATCTTTCTCGCCATTGTAGAGCTCGACTTCTATCATGAATTTCATACACGACTAAACAGCCTGGTATTTGAATATATGAAGGAAGATCCGGCAACGGTGTTGAGCATGATTTGGTATGGCTTTCCTGTTGTCACTTATCTCATCATCATTGGTTTACTTATCACAGCATTGTTTTTTATCTTTACGCTAAACAGCCGAATTAACCAAACTAAATCTACAGATAAAACTCGATACAGCTTAAGAATGACAGCATTCTTTGTGGTCTTGCTGATATCTGTTGTTGCTGCGCGTGGCACATTACGTCAGGGACCACCACTTCGTTGGGGTGATGCCTTCCAGAGTCATTATCTTTTTGCCAATCATTTAGGTTTAAACGGTGTTTATACATTAGCTAAAGCGGTCATTGGTACTAAAAAAGGTGACAACAAATGGCTCAAGAAAATGCCAATAGCTGAAGCCGACAATACTGTGGAACAGATGGTTTTAACGCCATCGGATACACAACTAGACCCAGACTACTCGCCTGTCTTACGTACTTACCATGCCCGTACAGTTGAAAGCAAAAAGCCATTAAATGTTGTGTTCATTCTGATGGAAAGTTTTAGTGGTGAATATGTTGGTGCCTTGGGCCATGACGAAGCTATTACTCCAGAGTTCGACAAACTCGCCAAACAAGGCCTGTTATTTAATCGCTTTTTTTCTAATGGCACACATACTCACCAGGGCATGTTTGCTTCATTAGCCTGTTTTCCTAACCTGCCGCACTATGAGTATTTGATGCAACAACCTGAAGGCAGTAACCATTTTTCAGGTTTGATACAAATGACCGCCGACCGAGACTATCAAAGCATGTATGTTTATAACGGTGATTTTGCCTGGGATAACCAAAAAGGCTTTTTTGGTGCCCAGGGTATGCAACGTTTTATTGGCAGACATGACTTTGTGAATCCTGTTTTCTCCGATCCTACGTGGGGTGTATCGGATCAGGATATGTTCGACCGGGCTGCCGAAGAGTTACAAAAAATGCCTAACGATAAGCCGTTTTTTGCCTTTTTACAGACTTTATCCAATCATACGCCATATGCCTTACCTACCCCACTGCCTGTTGCAAAAGTCACTGGACATGGTGAATTGAATGAGCATCTAACAGCGATGCGTTATGCCGACTGGGCATTAGGTCAGTTTTTTAAAAAAGTGGCCAAATCAGATTATTTTGACAACACATTATTTGTTTTAGTGGGTGATCATGGCTTTAGCACACCCAATCAAGTCACCGATATTGATATGCTCAAATTCCATGTGCCGCTATTAGTGCTTGGTCCAAATGTTGTTAAAAACTATGGACACAGTAATTCAACAGTTGGTGCTCAAGTGGATATCGCACCGACTGTAGCTGGTTTACTGGGTGGAGATACTACTTATAGCTGCTGGGGCCGTGATTTACTGAATATTCATGACGCCGGATTTGCCGTGATCAAACCATCTGGTTCAGATCCGACTACAGCCATCATTGATGATAATAAAGTACTGGTTAAATCAACCGATAATTCCGCCTCGTTGTATCAATATCAGCTATTACCTATAGCATCAGCTAGTGAAATATATGACACGGCAGATACGGAAAAACTGGATCACCGTTTAGACGCCTATATTGAGTCTGCCACATCGACTTTATTACAAGGTAAAGCTGGAGTAAAAACACCAAATAAGGGCATGGCACTGAATGACCAATCCAGCGAATAATTGCCAATTTCCTTATATTTAGTTATGTTGTGCGCTAGTTATTTGCAAAAAGGCTCAATCATAATATGAACATAAGATTCCTGATTATCCCATTGTTGGTGACAACATTTGCAGCTCATGCTGATAGTTCTACATTAGATGCAGCGGTAGGTGGCGGTATTGGTGGTGCTGTAGGCGCTGCCGTTGGCAATGAAGTCGGTGGACGTGAAGGAGCAATGATAGGTGGTGCCATTGGTGCAGCCACGGGTGTAGCCGTCAATACTGATGAATCAGCAGGTCACGGTGAACATCATGAAAAACATTATCATGATGATCATAAAGGTCATTTCTGTCCTCCTGGTCAGGCCAAAAAAGGCAACTGTTAGCTCCCTCAAAAAAGCCGTCATTTCTGACGGCTTTTTTATATGCCTTATTTATTTAGCAAATACTCACGCCATGACCCGAAAGCGGTAATATCCATCGCATCATCTAAACCATAAGATTCACAAATAAAGCCTGTAACCCAACGGCCGTCTGTCACTTCTAACTTACCTAAGCCCAAAGGCGCGGCAATACCTGCCAGAAATGAGCCCAGCGTTGCCGTTGGTATCGACCAGAGCTCAATCTCAATAGCTGTTCCTTGTTTATCTCTTACTAAGCCAGGCCGCATTGGCGGGCCGCCAGCTAGGGCATAAAGCTTATAGGCATTGGCCGTCACCGTTTTCTCTAAAAAGACGCCGCCACGTTCTGTTAATTGATAATTCAGCGGCTGGCCTTGTAAATGCGCACCACACACCGCCAGTGTAATACGATCACCAGTGCCAGCTATCGGTGCAGAAGAATCCGGGCATTCAAGCTCTATTGCACCCAGAGGTAATCGCAGTGATTGCTGCATCAAATTGGCATAGGTTAATAATCTGGCATCACTGAACGCACGGGAAAACAAGGTCACACCAAAGGGTAAGCCCGAAGTAATGAACCCGGTCGGAACCGCTATCGCACTGCAATCAAGCAAGTTCATAAAGTTGGTGTAATGACCCAGATTACTATTGAGTTTTATGGGATCAGCCTGAACTTGTTCAATGGTATAGGTTGTTCCGGCAGTAGGCGTGAGAATAAAGTCATAACACGCAAGCACCTCCCTCACCTGCTGCCGACATGCTTGTAATTTATATTCTGCTTTAAACAGGTCATCTGCACGTGCCTCTTCCTGCGTCGCCAGGATATCCTGAATCACCTGCAACATAGCGTGTCTGTCGACACCTTCTGTTGCCATACGCCGTTCAGCGACCCAGGGGCCTTCATAAAGCAGTCTGGCTGCCGTAAAAAACGGTTCGAAATCGATAATATGCTTTTTACCGCCCAGATTTTCCAGGTGTTTCACCGATTTCTCAAACTGCTCGGCGTATTCAGTATTACCAAAAAAGTTAAGTTGCTCTGCTTGTGGGACCGCAAAATTAAAGCTGATATCGCCTACTTTGCCGTAATTACCTTTATTGGTATCCACATTCGGTCTGGCAAAGGCATCATTGGCATCAAACTCAGCGGCGACATTAAATACGGTATTAGCGTCATCTGTGGTCAAACTGAAAATAGACACACAATCCAGGCTACGACACGCAGGCACGACACCATCGGTACTTAATAAGCCTCGGGTCGGTTTTAACCCTATCAAATTATTAAATGCGGCTGGTACCCGACCTGAACCAGCGGTATCGGTACCTAATGAGAAACTGACTAAACCTAATGCCACTGCTACTGCGGAACCCGAGCTGGAGCCACCTGAAATATAGTCTTTATCAAAACTGTTATGGCAAGGCCCCCACTTTTCAGGTGAACGCACGCCGACTAAGCCAGTGGCAAATTGATCCAGATTGGTTTTACCCAGTGGAATGGCACCGGCATCAATTAATTGCTGAACAACAAAGGCAGATTTGTCCGGTGTATACGCATACGCCTCGCATCCCGCCGTCACAGGAAATCCCGCTAATTCGATATTATCTTTGATGGCAAAAGGAATCCCATATAACGGTTTGTCTGCCATATTGCTGTCATCTAAGGCATCCAGATAAGGCTGAAGCTGTTCGAGACTGAATAATTCAATCCAGATATTGTGATCAAGGTATTGCTCACAACGCTCCAGAGCATCTTTAATCACTTGTTTGGGTGTCAGCGTGCCTTCTTTATAGGCCTGTTGCAGAGCGGCAATCGTCATATTTTGTTGTGTCATTATTCAACCTCCAGTACTAATAAACGATCGCCCATCCCTACCTGTGAGCCGGGTTTTCTGGAGAGAGAACTGACTTTGCCGGCTTGTGGTGCGGTCACCAGGATTTCCATTTTCATCGCTTCTAAAATCATTAAGGTGTCGCCTTCTTTCACGTCTTGTCCCTCTTCCACTTCAATTTTCCAGATACTGCAATTTAATGGACTATCCACCGAAATAGCATTGTCAGCCAATGGCAATAAGGCTTCATCGACCTCCGCTTGCTGATCACCGCTATCAAAATGTAATAAACCATCACGCTTCCAGCGTTCTAATTCTTCGTTGAACGCCTGCTGGCGTGTCGCGGTGAAGGCATCAATTTCTGCCTGATGTTTTTCTATAAACGTGTTGTAGTCTTTTAAATTGAAACGGGTTTCTTCAATCTTTAATTCATAGTTACCATGAATAAAATCACGACGAATCTGCATTAACTCATCATGACTGACTTCATAAAAGCGAATTTGGTCAAAAAAGCGTAATAACCAGGGCTGCGTGAACTCTTTGGTTTTCTCGTAACGATTCCACATTTGCAGAGTCCGTCCGATAAACTGATAACCACCCGGCCCTTCCATGCCATACACACATAAATAAGAGCCACCGATACCGACCGAGTTTTCCGCCGTCCAGGTTCTGGCCGGGTTATATTTCGTCGTCACCAGACGGTGTCTTGGATCCATCGGCGTCGCTACGGGGGCCCCCAGATACACATCACCCAGTCCCATCACCAGATAACTGGCATCAAACACGATTTTTTTGACGTCATCCACGGAATCAAGCCCATTGATTCGACGGATAAACTCAATATTGTCAGGACACCAAGGGGCATTTTGTCTGACCGATTGCATATACTTTTCACTGGCCAGACGACAAGCTTCGTCATCCCAGGAGATCGGGATATGCACAATCCGGGTGGGCAAATCTAAGTCATCCACATGCTGAATATCTTTTTCTGCCTGCTTTAACACGGCCATCAACTCATCGAGTGATAACACCATGCTGTCATAATGAACCTGTAGCGAACGGATACCTGGCGTCAGTTCTAAAATGCCCGTCACCGCCTGTTCCTGTAACCACAGCATTAAGGCATGCACTTTAAACCGAAGATTGATATCTAAAGTTTGCTCACCAAACTCCACCAATAGATAGTGATCACCTGCCAGTCGATAGGTAATATCCATGCCAGTTGAAGTATCTTTGCTGATAGCATGCACAGGTGTATCGATAGCTGCAGTCTCTACTGACACAGCTTGTTGACTGAGGCCATCAATCGCCTGGTTTTGTGCACGTTCTAAGGCATTCGCTGTTTCAATCGATACCGGCACAAATCGCACCGTATCACCGGCTTTTAACTGTCCTACCTTCCATAAATCTGCCGTGATAACGGTTGCCGGACAAACAAAACCACCCAGCGAGGGGCCATCTGGGCCCAGAATAATCGGCATATCCCCAGTGAAATCGATTGAACCGACCGCGTAAGCGTTATCGTGAATATTAGACGGATGTAAGCCAGCTTCACCGCCGTCGGTTCTCGCCCACTCTGGTCTTGGGCCAATCAAACGCACACCAGTACGACTGGAGTTGTAGTGTATTTTCCAGTCCGTATTAAAGAACATCTCAATATCACTATCAGTGAAAAAATCCGGTGCGCCATGCGGCCCATACACCACATGAATGTCCCAGTGATGTTGAATTTCAGGCTGAGAATCCAGGGCTAGTGTGGCTGTATCAGAAACCGGTTGTTCAGGCAGGATATGTAATACATCACCCGTTTTCAGCGTCCGCCCTACATGACCACCAAATTGGCCTAAAGTGAACGTAGAACGTGAACCTAAATATTCCGGACATTGAATACCACCAGCCACTAATAGATAGGCTCTGGCGCCAGCACCTTTGACCTGTCCTAATTTCAGCTTGTCACCGGCTTTTACTGAAATAACTTGCCATGCGGATTGTGGTTCGCCATTTAACTCAATGCTCAGTTCGGCACCCGTCACCACAATGCTGGTTGCGACATTAAAACTCAGCTCAGGACCAGACAAAGTGATCTCCAGCCCCGCGCAGGATTCATCATTAGCTAATAAACGATTGCCAAGACGGAAAGACAAACTGTCGAATGGACCTGATGGTGGAACACCGATATCCCAGTAGCCGACACGTGCAGGGTAATCCTGAATGGTTGTCATCGTGCCTGGAGACAAGATATTGATAGTCGAAGGCTGGTAAACAAAACTATCCAGATAACGTGTAGTGACCGCAGCGTTTAAAAACGCCTCATCTTGTAAAATCTGACCTACATAATCAGCATTGGTCTCAATGCCATAGACCTGCAGTTCATCTAAGGCAGCCAATAATTTCTGATGGGCCAGTTCACGGCTATCAGCATGGCTGATAATTTTCGCCAGCATCGGATCATAAAATGGTGAAACTTCAATACCGGCTTTCACCCAGTAATCGACACGAATCGCGTCACTCTTAGGCCAAATGACTTCTGTCAGTAAGCCCGAAGATGGTTGGAACTGTTTATGCGGATCTTCAGCATAGAGTCTGACCTGAATCGCATGGCCTTTTGGCTCAGGCGCAGTGGCAGGTAACTGCGATTCTTTAGCACCGACTTCCACCATCCAGCGAACCAGATCCACACCATAGACTTCTTCCGTAACCCCATGCTCAACCTGCAAACGGGTATTCACTTCCAGGAAGTAAAACTGTTGATTATCGGCGTCATAGACAAACTCCACCGTGCCGGCACTGCGATAGTGAATCGCTGACATTAATCTGACCGCCACTTCCTGCATATCAGCACGGACATCGTCAGGAATATTCGGTGCTGGTGCTTCTTCAATCACTTTCTGATTACGACGCTGGCTGGAACAGTCCCGATCCCCCAGAGCTAACACATGACCTTCACCATCACCCATCACCTGTACTTCGATATGACGAGCACGGGTGATAAATTTCTCCAGAAAGACCCCATCATTGGAAAAGTTATTGGCACTCAGGTTTTTCACAGAGTTAAACGCCTGACGCAGTGAAGCTTCATCATCACAGCGGTTCATACCGATACCGCCGCCGCCAGCTGTGGATTTCAGCATCACCGGATAGCCAACTTGGCTGGCTTGCTCAACGGCATCATCAAGTGAGCTTAATAAGCCCGTGCCTGGTAATAACGGTACGTCGTTTTCTTCTGCCAATGCCCGAGCGCTGTGTTTTAAACCAAATGACTCCATCTGCTCTGCTGTGGGGCCAAGGAAGACAATATTATTCTGCTCACATAAACGAGCAAAGCCCGGATTTTCACTCAGAAAACCATAACCAGGATGAATCGCTTCAGCCCCTGTCTGTTTCGCTATATCAATGATAAGTTGTTGATTAAGATAAGTCTCACTGGCACGGCCTTCGCCCAGTGAGTAGCTTTCATCTGCAGCACTGACATGCAATGAGTCACGATCGGCTTCGGCATATATAGCCACTGCCTTAACATTCATCTCATGCAAGGTGCGAGTAATCCGTGTGGCGATGGCGCCCCGGTTAGCAATTAAAACTTTCTTAAACATGATGGGTATTCCTATCTGGGTCGTCCCAGCTAATAAAGCGCTGTTTCAGGTCGTCCCGAAACATAATCCGTATTACCCCCAGATCACCACTTCAACCGGTGTCGGGTTATAAGCATTGCATGGGTTATTTAATTGCGGACAGTTGGAGATCAACACAATCACATCCATTTTTGCTGTCATTTCCACGTATTTACCCGCTTCAGAAATACCATCTGCAAAGGTCAAATGGCCGTCTTCAGTCACAGGCACATTCATAAAAAAGTTAATGTTATGAGTGATATCGCGTTTACTCACGCCAAAGTGCTCGTTTTCGGCTACCGCTAGCATCCAGCTATCACGGCATGCGTGCATGGTTTTTTTCTCCAGCGAATAACGCACGGTGTTGGATTCTGTTGCACAGGCACCGCCCAGCGTATCGTGGCGTCCACAAGTATCAGCAGTTATCTCTAACATGGGTCTGCCAAGATTCGACAACAATGTTGTGCCAGCAGTAAGGTAGACATTACCTTGCTCACGAAGGGTATCAATCGCACTATAGCGCTCACTGGGATCCGCTAAACTGTAAAACAAAGTATCGGCGGCCTGATTACCATACAAATCGACAATACGCAGTGTTTGACCCGCTTTCAGTTCATGCATCCAGTAATCACCTGCTAACACTTCTTCACGGTAGCTGGCCTGTTCAGGGTTTAGGTTACTTTCTTTAATCACAACGTTATCCTTTGCTCATTAATGGTGATGACCGCATTGATGGTATAGACGGTTATTGTCAAAACCACGCTGGTTTTCAGCGCAGTGATTCAAACACTCGTCATCTTCCGTCACCGGAGCAGATTTTCTTAATTGATAGGTGACAGCATGTTTAGGATAGGCATCGGCTGTATTCATCGGGTGAGGACAGGTGTGGAATAAAACCAAGGTATCCATTTCGAAGCGTAAATCGATGAAATCACCCGCTTTGCTGTTGTTTTCAACAAACTGCATATTGCCTTCAGCATCCGTTTTGACCTGGCTGAATAAGTTGAGATTCGCTGCCATGTCGCGGCGGTTTAAGCCGTATTTAGCCAGCTCAACCAAAAAAGCATGCTCGCCGCTTAAGGTCCAGTCATTACCGGCTTCTTGATAACTTCTGTCACCCCAGCGTTTTTTCATATTGTCCGTGGTGAGATTGCCGCCAACGGTATCGTGCCAGCCAACGGTGTCATCGATAATGGAACAAAACACATGCCCCATATCTGAGTACAAACAATGGCCTTTGGTCAGCTTAAAGGTATGCTGACATTTCAAGGTATCCGGCGCGTTATAACGCTCCAGTTTATTCATCGGGTTATAAAACAACATACCGACATTAGCGCCACCTTCATTATCAATCAGGCGCAGTGTCGTCCCTTTTCTTACTAACATTGACCAATGCGTGCCACCAGGCAATGTATCCTCATATATCAGATCGTTTTGTTTATCACTCATGGTGTTTCCTGCTTTTGTTTCATCGTGTTTGAAATGTCTTCTAAAGTGGATTTGCGTGTATCACCCACCGGAATATCAAAGGTAATAGAGGCCCCATATCGGTTTGGGTTATCTGGGTCTTGGCGGTGTTTATCAAACACTAATAAGCGTGTGCCCAGATAAAAGCCTTCGGTTAAGTCATGGGTAATCATGAAAATGGTGATGCCGGTTTTTTGCCAGATATCTAAAATCAAGGCATGCATATCAGAACGAATGCCAGGATCAAGCGCTCCAAACGGCTCATCCAGCAATAATACTTTCGGTTGTTTAATTAAGGCCTGCGCAATGGCCAGCCGTTGCTGCATACCGCCAGATAGTGATGTCGGATATTGATTCGCCACATGCCCCAACCCAACCAATTCAAGCATTTCCTGGGCTTGCTCACGAACCTGTCGTCGCTTGCTGCCAAAACATCTGCCCAATAATCTGGATTGACCAAACTCGACACCCAACATGACATTTTCAATCACATTGAGATGAGGGAAAACAGAGTAACGCTGGAAGACAATACCCCGGTCAGCATCGGGCTCATCACGGATAGGATCACCATCCAGTAACAATTCACCTCGAGAGGGTTTCTCGGTTCCCAGCAGCATTTTCAGAAATGTGGTTTTACCACAGCCTGATGCACCCACCAGCGTTATAAACTCGCCTGCTCTCACCGTCAGATTGATATTCTCAAGAACGACATTATCGCCGTACTCTTTCCATAATTTTTTCAGCTCGATATTGTTCATTTAGCCCCTCCCTCAGTCTGCTGCCACGGGAAGGCATATAAGGACAAACGACGTAATAGATAATCAGTCAGAAAGGCCAATAAGGTAATCCACAATACATAGGGCAAAATCACATCCATCGCCAGATAACGTCTGACCAGAAAGATACGATAACCAAGCCCTTCTGTTGCCGAGATGGCTTCTGCGGCAATTAAAAATAACCAGGCCGCCCCCAGACTTAAACGCACTGCATCAATCAGTTTTGGTAATACCTGAGGTAAGACTACTCGAACAATCAATTGCCAGGTTGAGGCGCCTAATGTTTGTGCTTTGATGATCAATTCTTCAGGTAACGCCATGACACGTAATTGCACATCACGAATCAAAAATGGGGTGATACCCAGCACAATAAGCGTAATTTTGGCGACTTCACCTAAACCAAAAATGATAAACAAGATAGGTAAAATCGCTAATGGTGGTACTAGAGATATAACGGTGACCACTGGTGCAAAACTGGCACGCAGTAGAGGAATAATCCCAATCAGAATTCCAACGATAAGACTGATAAGCGCACTGATACCAACGCCGATCCCCAGCCGTTGCAAACTGGCCAGCGTATCGGCCCATAACAGGTATTCACCAGTACGTTTACTGGGTTCAAATGCCATCATATGAATGGCATGACCAAAGGCTTCGAAGGAAGGCATCAGCTTATCATTAGGATTCACCGCTAAGCGCTCATTCGATGCCACCAGATAAGCTAGTAAAATCAGGATAAAAGGTAAAGCACCTAATAACCATTTCCCAGCGTTACTCGGCTGTTGATTGATAAGTCGTTTCATAATAATTCTCTGGCAAATGACGGTTACAGAGAACCGTCAGCCGCCATAGACATGAAAGACGAATCAAAACGCAGCTTAACGTTCGCTGAGTTACCGACTACAGTGCCATCTGGATAAGCAATACCAATAAAGCCAGCATCCATCGCACCTTCACCTAATAAACCATGCTCGAATGAAAACTCACTCACATACTTCATGGTTTCAGGCAGTTGTTTGCTTTGAGCAAAGGCCACTGCATCTTTTGCTTCATAGAACATATTGGTCGCAGCCAATTGTGCTTCATAACCCGGCAAATCAGTGCCTGAGGCTTTAGCCATAAAGGTCAGCGCATCGGTATCTTTAGCCGCCATACGCGCCATGATTTCATACCAGGCACCGGTTAAGGCTTTACCAAAATCAGGGTTATCTTTCAGGGTGTCAGTGTTGACCACTAACATATCGATGATTTCGCCAGGAATTTGAGAAGAATCGAATACTTTTGAGGTATTAGGCATGGCAGCCACTTCAGATAACAGTGGATTCCAAGTGACGGTAGAAGTCACGTCGTCTGCGTTAAACACGGCTACCAAATCGGCATCTGAAGTATTCACGACTCTGACATCACGCTCACTCAAACCAATGGTATCTAGAGCACGAGCTAATAAATAATGAGAAACAGACAGCTCAACCAGATTAACGTTTTGGCCCTCAATGTCTTTCAGGGTTTTACCTTCGCCCTTCAGGACAATGCCATCGTTCCCATTAGAAAAATCACCAAGAATTAATGCGGTAGAGTCGACACCACCCGCAGCAGGAATAGTGAGCGCATCCATATTCGTCATGGTGCAACCATCAAACTGACCAGCCGTATATTGGTTGATGGATTCAACGTAGTCATTGATTTGAACTACGTCAATTTCGATACCGTATTTGTCCGCCCACTTTTTTACAATGCCCGCATTCGCCGCATAGTCCCACGGCATCCAGCCTGCATAAATAGTCCAGGCAATACTGAATTTATCTTTTTGTTCAGCATTCGCTGAGAAGGGAACGATAAGGAGAGAGAAAGAAAGCAGCAAGAAGCTGAAAAAACGAAGAATGGAGAACTTCATGAAGTTACCTCACAGTTAGTTAGAAACACGGTGCAAGAGATGTTTTACAAAAAACAATCTCCCGGGCTTTTATCCCTCCGTGTAACCTTCACTGTGAAGGTCGGTTACTCTCGGTCCAGACATCATCGTTGATCGGAACCCTAGAAACCTTATTTTAGTCGACAGTAGTTGGTAAACCACCTCAGCACTTAGAACTTGTAACGCAGATACCGTGCCAGTTTAACTACAATCAGAATAATTAATGTTTGATCATAAACTTAGCAGTTCAAGCTAAGTTTATATCTACCTAACAAGCCGCACCATAATGGCACAACCCTATTCTCAGGCTCACCGTAATGGTGCATAACAGACTCACCTGACCTATTAGCGAGATGAAAAACGGGTAATCATATTCAGTAGATTTTGTGATTCCTGCGCCAGATTTTCAGCGTGTACATTTACCTTATTAGCATTGCTCACCACCATTTCGGCATCAGAGCTAATTCTGACTACATTCTTATTAATGTCTTCACTCACTGCACTCTGCTCTTCAACGGCAGTCGCAATCAAGGTGTTAAGCTCATTCAGTTTCTCCACACTCTCTTTAATAGAGCTCACAGAGTCAATAGACCCTTGAATATCCTGACGGCTTGAGGAGGCAGTATCTTTTGTCGTTTCCATACCTTTCACCACTTTGACGACAGAGCTATCCAGTTTTGAAATAAGGTTTGAAATTTCTTGGGTTGATTCCTGGGTTCGTGTCGCCAATGAACGCACCTCATCAGCGACAACAGCAAATCCCCTACCATGGTCACCTGCTCTTGCAGCCTCAATCGCCGCATTTAAGGCCAATAGATTGGTTTGCTCTGCAATGTTACTAATCACATCTACGATAGGATTAATCGCACTGGAGTCCGATTCCAGCGTTTTAATATAGTCACTGATAGTATCAAATGCCCTATCTAAACTGGTTAAGCCTTTCACGGCGGTTTCAGATTTAGTCATGCTTTGTTGGGTTAAGTCATCAACCTGATTCGCTGACTGAGAGGCCAGACTGGCGTTACGTGCCAGCTCCTGAATTGTGGAAGACATTTCCGTCATGGCTGTCGCCACTTGCTCAGTTTGTGATGCCTGAGAATTAATCGATTCCATAATTGATTGTTGAGACTGATAGGTATCGCCGGCCGACTTATCAATGCTGCCAGCAGAATCTTTCATTCTCACCAAAATAGTATTCAGTCTGGCCTGCAGCAGTTTATTCACTAATACCAGTTGAGCAACTTCATCATCAGCACCGGTATACACCATACCCATCAGGGGATTATTGACCTCATCATTAGCTTCTTTTATGGCTCTATCCAGTGATGCAAAGACCCAATTTTTGAGTAACAGAAACGATGCCAGGCCACCTAATACCGCAATAACCACTGGCAGATAAAAGGGCAATTGTTGAATGGTACTGATTTGATTTACAACGCTGGCCACAATACTACTGAGCACCACTGATAATGTGGTTTTATTTTTTAGAGACAGTCGTGTGAAGACGTTACCGAGTTTAGGCTTCTTACCCTCGTTAATTTGTTTATAAAGCTGTTGTGCACGCTTAATCTCTTGTTTTTGGGGTTTACTACGAACAGACTCATAGCCAATTACTTTATCGCCATCAAAAATTGGCGTGACATACGCATCTACCCAGTAAAAATCGCCAGTCTTTGTTCGATTTTTGACCATCCCCATCCAGTGTTTACCCGATTTTACGGTAGACCAGAGATCAGCAAATGCAGCCGGTGGCATATCTGGATGACGAATGACATTGTGATTCACGTTCATCAATTCATCAGCAGAAAAACCACTAACGTACTCAAACTCTCTGTTAAAGCTCGTTATGATGCCTTTGAGGTCAGTTGTCGAAATCAGCGGATTATCGAAGGTAATTTCTTTATCTGTGACTGGCAGATTTTTTTTCATTGTGCTTCACCCTGATAAAAATGAGTGGTAAATAAATATTGCGTATACCTATATCGGCAGCTCATCAAAGTAACTTAAGTGTTCACAATAATTTAATGCGTAACATTCTGAGTTATTGAGTATTTTTATTTTTATTCTTTAAAATTAGTTGAAGTGATACAAGCTATATCAATAAAGTTTATTTAAAATACCCTCTTTCTGATAATTGGTAACTCACATGAAAGCACCTCAAGTTGGATTCGTTAGCCTCGGATGTCCAAAAGCCCTAGTTGATAGCGAACGAATCATCACTAAGCTCCGTTCAGAGGGGTATAGCATTACGCCAACATATGATGATGCTGACTTAGTTGTCGTGAATACCTGTGGCTTTATTGATTCTGCTGTTGAAGAATCTCTGGGTAGTATTGGTGAAGCCATCGCTAAAAATGGCAAAGTCATTGTAACGGGTTGCCTTGGCAGCCGTGACAACACCATTCGCGAAAAACACCCTCAGGTTTTAGAAATTACCGGCGCCCATGCCTTAGAAGAAGTCGTCAGCGCAGTTCATAAACACTTGCCTCCCCAACATGATCCTTTCGTCAGTCTGGTTCCACCTGAAGGAATCAAGTTAACTCCGCGTCACTACGCTTACCTGAAAATTTCTGAAGGTTGTAATCATCGCTGTACTTTCTGCATTATCCCTTCTATGCGTGGCGATCTGGTCAGCCGCCCGATTCATCATGTCATGATTGAGGCAAAACGCCTTGCTGACGCTGGCGTCAAAGAGCTTTTAGTGATCTCTCAAGACACCAGTGCCTATGGTGTAGATGTGAAATATGAGACTCATGAGTGGAATGGTCGTGAGCGTGCAACGCGTTTTTATGACCTTGCCGAAGCCTTGGGGGAACTGGGAGTTTGGGTAAGAATGCATTACGTATATCCCTACCCTCATGTTGATGATGTGGTGCCATTAATGGCTGAAGGGAAAATCCTGCCTTATCTGGATATCCCTTTTCAGCATGCCAGCCCACGTATTCTGAAATTGATGAAACGACCTGCTTCCTCACAAAATAACCTGGAACGTATTCGTGCCTGGCGTGCAGTTTGTCCTGACATTACTTTACGCAGTACTTTTATCGTTGGTTTTCCTGGCGAAACGGAAGAAGAGTTCCAGGAATTACTCGATTTTCTCACTGAAGCCCAACTGGATCGGGTGGGTGCTTTTGCTTACTCACCGGTTGATGGTGCCACAGCAAACGAGTTACCGGATCAAATTCCTGAAGAAGTAAAACAGGAACGTCTTGACCGCTTTATGGCACATCAGGCTGAAATCAGTGCCGCCAGACTACAGTTAAAAGTGGGACGTAGAGGCCGGGTTATCATTGATGAAGTGGTAGAAGAAGGTGCTGTCGGACGCAGTGAAGCAGATGCACCAGAAATTGATGGCCAAGTATTTATCGATGGTGCCACCCACTTAAAAGTCGGTGATATCGTTGATGTCGAATTCGAAGAAGCTGATGAATACGATCTCTGGGCAAAACTCGTCTAAAAATCTAAATCAAATGCCTGATTGACCGCCTCAACTACCGAGTTGGCAATCAGGGCATTGGATGCTTTTGCCTTGGCTTCATCCTGAGGTAAGAACTTACCTGTCCGAACTAAACAAGCTTGCAGACCTGCATCAATAGCACCAATAACATCTGCAGCCACATCATCGCCAATCATTATAACTTCATCAGGTCTGACGTTAAGCGATGACACCGCCTCATGGAAAAAACGGGTATCGGGTTTGCCAATGATCTGAGCTTTCACATCTGCCGCATATTCCAGTGCCTGAATAAACGGCCCTGCATCCAGCTGTAAACGACCAACACTTTTAAAATATCGGTTACGTCCAATCCCAAGAAGCACAGCGCCATCCATCAATAATGAGAAAGCATGATTTAATTGTTCATAATTAAATAAATCTGCGGCATCGGTGACAATCACGGCATTCGGTCGGCTTTGATCTAAGTCACTAAACTCGGGCATTAAATCAGGATGGATAAGACAAAACGGGCGATACCCCTTCGCCTGGCAAAGGCTTTTCATAGCCACCGGAGCCGTGAATACTTCCTCTGGCTTTATATCAAAACCCATCCGAATAAGTTCATCAAATACAGACTGGCAGGTTGAACGTGAAGTATTGGTTACAAAGCGCATCGGGACCGAGTGCTGCCTCAGCATCATAATCAGTTCTACCGCACCGGGTATAGGCTGACCATCAATATATAAAACACCACTGATATCAAACAAAATTGCTTTAGTCATCACAATGGCCTCCACTGTATGCAAGCAGTGATTTGAGTATGCAATGCTTCTTAAATGAACTCAATACGCAGTCAGACTGAATACGGTTATTTATTCATCCTTGTTTGGCATGATCGGCCAGTCCGCCGCATCAACTGAATCAAGCGGGTATGGATTCGCTTCGCCTTTCCATTGTCGAATAAAGTGACCTTCTGCATCATAAGTAGCTGTTTGCTTGTCCAGATTGAAATGACGGCCACCACGGGGATCAGCCCCTACTCCAGCAATATACTGCCAGTTGCCCCAGTTAGAGGCGACATCGTAATCAATTAATTGCTGTTCGAAGTAGGCAGCACCAAAGCGCCAGTCTAATTGCAGTTCATTGACAAAACAGCTGGCGACAATCTGACGACCACGATTAGACATATAGCCCGTTTGATTAAGTTGTTTCATACAGGCATTCACGATTGGGTATGGCGTATTGCCATTGCACCATTTCTGATAACGCTCAGGATAAAAACAACAAGATATTTTTTGTTTGTTTATCCCTTCAGCTTTGAATAACTTATGTTGATAACGCTGGGCATACCACTGAAAATATTCACGCCACAGCAACTCATAATAAATCCAATACGTGGATTCATTCGCCGTTTTCTCAGTCTCATAGCGTTTCAATCGCGCTACCAGCTTACGTGGCGATAATGCACCACAGGCTAACCATGCCGACATTTTTGTTGAGTTTTCCCAGCCATCGAGTTCATTTCTTACCGTTTTATAATTTGCTGGTAAATCAGATGAAAAGTATTGCTCAAGATGATCGAGTGCCGTTTTTTCACCACCAAAGCCCTTTATTAACTCGCCATAATCTGTTTCAGTTTGATGCGATAAGCCAGTCAACGCTTTTACAGGAGGAGCTAACCATTGTGGCATAGCTAAGGGTTTATCAATGGCAATAGTTTCGCAGAACTCTTTAAAATCCGTAAATGTCGCTGGTAAATCATTTATCGAAAAGGGTAATTGTTCGGGACGAAATAAAGTATGTGTCCAAACAGAATGAAATACCGTACGGGGAAAATCGACTTTAAGGTGATGCCACTGCCGGGTTTCAAAAACCCCTACATGATGACTGCGGTAAACTGCATCAATATCATGATTTTTTATCAGAACAGAAATCGCCGAAACGGGATCCGCTGTCATTACAATCAATCGTTGCCCGCGACTCTTTAATTCTTTGCCTAAATCATGCAGGGTTTTATTGAGAAATTGACGACGCACAACGCCCATGGATCTTGCATTCAAACGACTTTGTCTGAACCAGGTAGGATCAAAACAATACAAACAAATGAGCTGTTCGCAATTTAGGCTTGCTTCCAGAAGCGCTGCATTATCGTGAATACGGAGATCATGTTGAATCCAGTATAAGCCGGTTTTATACATTTCTACTCCTAATAAGCAACAATACCCTGACTGCAAAACTAGACGGTTTATTGTCGATATTTTGTGAAGCTAGCAAAATCAATGAATGTATAAACTTAGCTCTCTTGTAGCCAATAAAAACTAAAAGCCGGTATGACCAATGCATTTTTAAACAAATCCGGACGCTGGCCACTAAACAAATCATAAAGCTGCCCATTCTGTGGATTGCCCCAGCTACCTAGTTCATCTAAATTCAGATGTTGGGGTTTACCATTGAAATTCGCCACTACCAGAACCCGTTGATGCTGCTGTTGAATGCAATAGCGTTCGAAGACAAAAAGATGCTCATTACCCACATCGATCAATTCCCGATTATTAAAATCAGCAAACACATCAATTTCTTTACGAACAGCAATCATCCGTTTTAAGGCGGTAAATATTTCATATTGTGGGTGTCCGGGCTGATTTCGCAGATCGGCTTTATCCCAATTAATAACAGGACGATGCACCCAACGTGAGTCGCCTTTTTTGTAGGGATCATCAAGGTAGGAAATATCGTTCGTCGTACCCACTTCATCCCCGTAATATAGAAGTGGTATACCACCAAACGACATAATCAAACTATGTAATAACAAGATAATATTGATCGAGTCTTCAATGGCTTGTGGATCACCCTGCTCCAAGGCATATTCCAGTCCAACCAGTGAGGCTAATGAACCTGAAATACGTGCATCCCCGGTCTTCTCATTTTCACCAAACGGTAAGCCTCTGGCATGTGAATGGTCAAAACGGCCCATGTAATAATCAATCAAAAACTTACGATGTTGTGCCGGTTGGTAACCAACCAGTTCAATATCACGATCATCAAAACCTAAACCGATATCATCATGGCAGCGGATATAATTCAGCCATGTTGCTCTTTCCAGTTTCACTGGCAAGCTTTTAATACCCTGATTAAGTAATTTAGTATTTTTTGTGGCGACGGCATCCCACATTAACGCCATATAGGTCGCGTTGTAGGCAATCTCACACTCTTTAGCAATCACCGCATCTTCACCAAAGTATTTGGTGACTTCAACGGGAGCCACAATGGCTTCAGCAATATATAAAACACCGGGAGCAACCACCTGGCAACAGTCTTTGAGCAGTTGCAAAATCAAGTGAGCTTCACGTTCATTCTGGCAGGTACTACCAATTTTTTTCCAAAGAAAGGCAACCGCATCTAAACGCAGGATATCAGCACCTTGATTGGCCCAGAACAAAATGACGTCGAGCATTTCAATAAACACAGAGGGATTGGAATAATTCAGATCCCATTGATAACTATTAAACACCGTCATCACCCAACGTTGCATTTCCTCATCCCAGGTAAAATTACCCGGTGATGTTTCTGGAAACACTTCAGGCATGCTTTGCTCAAACATATCAGGCACATTGCGGTTTTCAAACGTGTAGTAATAATCCTGATACTTGGTTTCACCTTGCCGTGCTTTTTGCGCCCACTCATGTTCATCGGAGGTGTGATTAAGTACCACATCCATCGTCAGCAAAATATCGCGTTCATGCATACTGCGTGCGAGTTCGTTTAAGTCTTTAAGACTGCCGGCACGCTCATCGATCTTGCGGAAATCGCTCACCGCATAACCACCGTCACTGCTGCCTTTCGGACATTGCATAATGGGCATGATATGCACCAGGTTGACGCCCAGCTCCTGGAAGTAATTCAGATGAGTTTTCATGCCCTGCAAATTACCGGCAAAGCCATGACTGTACAGAGCCATGCCCACCCATTTTTGACTCAAAAACCAGTTATGGTCGGCTTCACGTTCAATATCTTTCTGACGTAAATCTTCCGGACGGCGAATATACTGCCATGCCATGGCTTCAACTAATTTCTGCGACTGGGCTTTGAAGTCATCACGATGCCCATACAAACGCTCAAATAACGAATGTATGGCGTAAAAATTCGCCCCCAAACGCGTATAGAAATAGCGTAAATCCTGCTTTGAAATACCGGCCTCAATTTCATTGAGGATATCGTTCAACAATGTGTGGGCTTGCTGCTCGTACATGCTTAACCTTGTTTGAATTATTCTGAATAAGCGTTATTTATAGAAATCAGGATCTTTACTGATGGCACCACGCTGTGTGACGACACGACATGCAAAAGCTTGGGCTTTTTCCAATGTTTCTTCAATATCCCAACCAGCCAGTAAACCATGAATATACATCGCAGTAAAAGCATCGCCAGCACCCACGGTATCCACCACTTGTTCTTGATATGAAGGTGCAACTTGATGAAAAACACCGTCAGTGTCGCGAACTATCGCGCCTTTTTCACCTCTGGTCACGATCAACTGGTCAAGATGAAAATGCGTATGCATTCGGGTCATATCCTGATGCAAATCAGCAGAATGAAATCCGAGTTCGTATAGCTCGCTTTCATTCAGTTTTACCCACCTTGCTTGTTCGAGCCAGTGATATACAGCTTCTTTTTGCCACCAGGGTGAACGTAAATTCACATCAACAAAAATATCCAGTGAAGGATTTTCTGTCAGTTTTTCCAGTGTTCTATTGGCAATATCACGGCGAGCAACCAAAGTACCATGATAGAAGAAACCAGATATGTCCTGCGTAGGTATTTCAGATAAGTCAATAAAATCCCAGGCATTATCTTCAGCAAAGGTATAAATGGGTTCATCATTCTCAATACGAATATCCACCCGCCCTGTCTGATGTTCACTATCCTGCTGGATCGCTTTGGTCGTCATTCCCCAACTGGTCATTTCTGACAAAATGATGTCACCTAACTCATCCTTGCCGACCCGACTGATAAACAGGGGGTAATCGCCTAATGCCTGAAGATGCCAGGCGACATTAAACGGCGCGCCCCCTAATACGTTTTCCCCCGTCGGGAAACAATCAAATAAGGCTTCACCAAAAATAGTTAGCTTGCTTGATGATTTCATGATGATGTTTCTTTATTGATTGGCGTAAAAAAATGCGGTGCAAAATGCGCCACTCCCTGCAACACACCTGCCGAATAATTACCATTATTATCACTGTGGCTACTACTTGCCAGAAACAAGGCCTCAACATTGCCATTGTGTTTTGATAACTCCACCGCAGCTTGTTTGATTTCTGCACTGGCATTGTCGACTAAAACTGACGGTATATGACTGGTCAGTACGGGTAAGTCATTGCCACTATCGCCAGCAAAAATAACTTCGTCCAGTTTATAGCCCAGTTTTTGTTGTAAAAATTCAATGGCGTGTAGTTTGGTTGCATGTTCCGGTAACACGTCTAATAAGCCGATATTTTTGGGTTCGTCGACACTCCAGAGAATACTGGCCGCCACATTAGCATCTTTCAAAAACGCTTCGATACGGGTAATGATCGTGTCTTTGTCCATATACAGCGGCAAGTAATAACTTAATTTATGGGTGTTTTGTTTCGTACTTTCCTGTAGGCGTAGCTCTTTGATGGGGCGTAAAATCTGTTTTAGTTGTGCATGCGTTTTGCCGTTCCAGTCTTTATCAATTTCGGCTTCCCAATCCGCCATCTGTTGCCAGCTGCCCTTACCTATTTGATAGATTTTGGTGCCAACATCAGTAATCGCAAAATCAGGTACAGGTAAAGCATAGTTTTTAATCGCACGTTTAACTAAAGAAACATGACGTCCGGTCACATAGGCTAACTTCACATCCTCACGTTCACAAAAGTTTGAAAAGCGTTTACGGGCATCAGCAGGTTCCGGCTGAAAACCATTGGGAATAATGGTTCTGTCCATATCAGTACACAGTAAAACTTTAGCGGGTGTCATCATGATGTTTTCTTTGTTTTTGCCTGATGAAAGAACTGGTAG
Organism: Methylophaga thalassica MP; assembly: GCF_000214595.1. GTDB lineage: Bacteria > Pseudomonadota > Gammaproteobacteria > Nitrosococcales > Methylophagaceae > Methylophaga > Methylophaga thalassica. Next base: position 1,608,502 of record NZ_AFIG01000001.1, read on the forward strand.
TGCTCAAGCGATTCCAAAATGCCGGCGGCAAATGGTTTATCAGCAAAATAAATCCGGTCAGTATCAATCAATTGTGATAACTCCTCATTATGTCTGTTAGCCACAACAGCGGCGAGCGTATTGCCGCGCATCATATCTTCGTCGGCGCCAGAACCACCGGCCACAAAAATATGCTCAAGTGGTATTTGCCAATGATCGGCAACATAGCGTAGAGCCATCCCCTTTGATGCTCTAATGGGTAAAATGTCTAAATATTGCCCAAATGCCAACTGTACATGCACGGATTGTTCTTCCTGATGTAACAGCCGCTTTATCTCTTCTATATCAGCTTGCTCAGGATCAATGTAATAACTTAATTTAAATCGACTCTGTTCTGCTTTTGGCTGTTTCTCCAGACCAGGATAATCATCAAGTAATTGACGAACCTTATGGGGCGTCCAGTGATAATCGATATGTTGAGCCCACGAGGTATCTGGCGTTAACTTCGGTGCGTAATAAATTTCAGTCCCCGAACTGGTAATCAGAATATCAGGCTCAGGAATCTGATGTTTTTTCATCATTCTTAATGCCACATCCAATCTTCGACCTGTAGCAATAGCAAATTTCGTGGTTTTCCGATTCTCACGAATCAGATTAATGAGTTTATGTAACGACACATCATCACCGATAAGGTTCAAATCCAGATCAGTGAAAATTGCCTGTTCTGCATAAACATGGCTGGTTCTTTCAAGCGGTTGACGTTGTAATAATTCAGCACGTTGAGCCAGTGGTGTAACCAACTCAATATAACGCTTGGCGTGAGCCTGCCATGAATAACATTTGGCCACACCTTCCAACCCGTTACTGGAATAGTCATTCCAAAGCGCATTATCGGTGAGCAGCTTCAGTAAAGCGTCAGTAATCGTTGACGTTTCTAGCGGGTCAATCAAAATACCATTATGACAGTTACCAATAATATCCCGTGGGCCACCATCTTCGGTCGCAATAATCGGCACGCCAGAAGCAGCGGCTTCAATCAAGGTTAGACCAAATGGCTCTGTCAGTGCCGGATTCACGAACACACCACCTGATGCGGCAGCAATGCGATACATTAACGGGACTTGTTCACGTTTGTGATGCTTAGGCATAGCGACTTTGCCATACAGATCATAACGATCAATTGCCACAAGAAGCTCATGGAATACTTCCTGTGCACCGGCTTCCAGATCATCGATATCATCACGGTTACCCGCAATAATCACCAGATTAGCCAGTTGTTGCAATCTTTCCGACTCACCATAAGCTTCAATAAGCACCGCAATATTTTTGCGTTTATCTGGTCGGGATAACGCTAAAATCACCGGTTTATTGGGTTCAACAAGTTGGTGGGTTAATTTACCGAATAGCTCAGTTTCTAACTCATTACCTTCTGGTGGCTTAAATTGTTTGATATTGGTGCCTGGCGGGATAACACGCATCTGATCAGGCTGATAATGATCATAAATTTCGTACTGCTCTTCAATTTCCTGATGAGTACTGGTAATGACTCGCTCCGCGGTAGCTAGGGTAATCTCTTCCGCCTCAATGCGTCGAGTCATATTATAGAGCGACTCAATTTGCTCGGTCGTCAGGCCACTCGCCAATAAGCGTCTCCGCTTCACTCGACCAAGTGAATGGCCGGTATGGACCAGCGGAATCCCCAACAGATTGGCAACGTGAGATCCAACTAGACCGGCATCGGCATAATGGCTGTGTATCAAATCAGGAATATGATCTTGCTTTCTGAAAAAATCAGCGAGGTTATCAGCAAACCCGTCCAGATGTTCCCAAAGCTGTTCCTTATAAATATATTCTTCAGGACCAGCATCAATCCGGACAATCCTGAACTTCTCATTCACCACTTCAATAGGTTCAGCATAATCAGCATCAACATGACTATCGATAATGCGGCGGGTAACAAGATCCACCTGAGAGACATTGGGTAATTCAGAGAGAGCCTGAGCCAATTCCAGCACATAGAGGGTTTGTCCTCCAGTATCAGCATCTCTGCCAAGTTCCAGATTATCAGCTCGTATGAGCCCATGCACACTGATCAGTGCGATATACATCTGCTCAACCGTGTCCCCCATAAAACCTGCTTCTCCCTTTATTCGTGTATGCGCTCTGATATCGTCTTACTCATTGATACTATAGCATCACACTATCTTGATAAAGATTAGCTTAGGTTAATTTTTACGGTGTGTCCGTGTATATAAAAACCGTTTAGAAATAAATTAATTCACTTTCTGCGTGAAACTAAGCGTTTCAATTTTGCACTCAAGCGGTGAAAGAATCGATGTTTGTTTCCCGCAGCGGCACTGGTCAGGAAATTGATTTGTATAGACTGACGCTTACCTTCAAAGGCCGGATAGCCATGCCAGCAATTGTCAGTCACTTTAAATGCCAGCAACGTGCCAGGTCCCGGGCTTATCTCATCGACATAATCATCCATATCATGTCCGTTATTCAAGACCCGAAGTTTACCCGTATCTGCTTCCCATTTTTCATTCAGATAAATCAGAATAGTGGCCACTTTGGTTTTGGAGTCGGTATGAATCCGGCCATCCTTTTGTCTGGAATAGCCTCTGAGCGTGATCATCATCGGCAAATCCATCACTTGTACATCAAACTTCTCACAGATAATGCGGCGGAATTCAGGTGTGTCAATCGATTCAATGAGTGACTTGAATGGTTCATCTAATACGACATCATCCACATTGTAACTTCCCCCATCTGGAATATCAGGAAAGCTGTTAATGATGCCCTGAATATAGTCAGGGTATATTGACTCTTCTACTTTAAAATAAGGAAATGGCACCGTTTGCAAAGGCGCATTATCGAGCGAATCCAGCTTAATTACATTCTTCATCATCTTGTCATCAAATCGTCATAAATGATCACATTATCACTTTCTGTACCTCACATACACAAGCTAAAGCCTCTCATAACGAGTTATAACAGCGCTGTTGATATATTACTTTTCGCTCTACTCATCATTGAGAACTTCTTTACGTCAGTCTTATCTAAGAAATCATTGACTCGTAATAGTCAGTAACGTTTATAATGAGTATGATTCTCATTTAGAACTTGACTAAGTAATACATCGACTTAACAACCAAAGCTGGAGCGGTTAAAAACGTGTTTAAACTCGACCTTCGTAAAACCTCAGGTCTCATTATCAGTCTGATAATGTTCTTCTCATTTATATATACGGCTCATGCGAACGATGCTCAGAGTGATACACGTCAGCTGATGCAGATGGCTGAGTATATTGGCGCTGACTACAGTGCTGCTGTAGCTAATGGGGAAGTCATCAATGAGGCTGAATACAGTGAGATGACAGAATTTTCTGCACTTGCTGTAGAAAAAACGCGTCAACTGGAAAATGGTCAGGACGCTGTAGAAGCTGCCCTAAAATTACAAAAGGCTGTTGCTGACAAACAGAACCCGGATGTGATTCATCCTATTACGGTTGAACTGCGTAATATTCTGATCAAACTGTCACCGGCCGTTTCATTACCCAGCGAATTATTACCTCTACAGCAGGTTCAAGCCCTTTATCAGCAAAATTGTAGTGCCTGTCACGGTGCTAAGGGTCAGGGTAATGGTGAACTTGCCGCTACGCTTGATCCAACCCCAACTGATTTTACCGACAAAGAACGTGCGATGAACCGGTCTTTAATCGGTTTGTACGATGCCATTACTAATGGTATCGACGGCACAGCAATGGTCGCACTGAGCCACCTGAACGAAAAACAACGTTGGTCTCTGGCTTTTTATGCTGGCAGCATAGCGTTTCAGGATAATAAAGGTCTCGCCACTGTTCCTGCAGGTATGAGCATTCAAGACTTTGTCAGTAACAGCCCGAATACCTTATTAAACAAATATCCTACATTGGATAACCAAACCGTCGCAGAACTTCGCTCAAACCCTCAGCCACTTTTCGCTTCTAACGACCCTCTCGCCATGGCTAAACAGCAGCTTAATGCTTCTCATAAAAGCTATATGGCAGGCGAATATAAAACCGCTCAAGGCTTAGCTGTTAGTGCCTATCTTGATGGGTTTGAACTCGCTGAAAACGCGCTGGATGCATACGATCCAAAATTAAGAAAAGATATTGAAAAATCCATGATGGCGTTCAGGCAGTTAACAAGCCAGTCTGAGAAACAAGACGAACTGACCTCTTTACTTGAACAAACTAATCAACAGTTGAGCCAGGCACAAGAAATGCTCTCTGCTGATACCCTTTCCGACTCAACGCTTTTCACTGCCAGCTTGGTTATTCTGTTACGTGAAGGCTTGGAAGCCATGCTGGTTGTGCTGGCGCTGGTCACAGTATTAGTGAAAACAGAGCGTCGTGATGCAGTGAAATATGTTCATGCTGGCTGGATTTTTGCCCTGTTTGCTGGTGTAGCTACCTGGTGGGCAGCTCAAAACCTGATCAGTATCAGTGGTGCCAGCCGTGAAATTATGGAAGGTGTCGGTGCACTGATGGCCGCAGTCATTCTATTCTATGTCGGTTTCTGGATGCATAGTAAAACCAACGCCGCAGCATGGCAGGCATACATCAATCAGCATATTCACCGCCACTTAAGCACAGGTACATTGTGGGGATTAGCTGGACTGTCCTTCATTGCTGTCTATCGTGAAGTGTTTGAGACAGTACTGTTTTATCAGGCCTTAATGACGCAATCAGCAGCCTCTCAGTCAATGTCTATCGCTACCGGTTTCATAACAGCCACAGTGATATTGGCCGCATTGTTCTGGGTCATTATTAAATACTCTTTACGTTTACCTATCAGAAAATTCTTCACCTTCAGCACATACCTGATGCTGGCACTGTCCTTTGTTCTGATTGGTAAAGCTGTCGCGGCATTGCAAGAAGCTGATTTAATCAGCATATCGTCTTTCCCAATTGACTTTACCTTATCCTGGATTGGCGTTTATTCCACATGGGAAGGATTAGCAGCGCAATTGGCTATTCTGATTCTGTCAGTATTGATTTTGATAGGCATCAGGCCTTTCGGCAACAGAGAAACAGCCTAAAATTCAACATAAAAAAGCCCGCTTTCGCGGGCTTTTTTTCGAAATGTTCAGGCTGACAAAGCAACCTGAACCAAATTATCTGTAAACGTAGGTGCATGGCCCATATCCACAAACTCAGCCGAGCTGACACAATTCACTGTGCCGTTATTTAATTGTCGCCAATATCCGAGTGTTGCCACCACAATACCGGGACTGACATCATCTGTAATTTGAGCTAAAGCCTTAAACATCCCTCTATCGTTGAATACAGAAACCACATCACCACTCTGAATATTTCTCAAATCCGCATCAATAGGACTTATCATCACAAACTGTTCACCCTGACCTTTAATCTTATTCTCCATATTGGCATAACAAGAATTAAGGAAACCATGACTTTTCGGCGAAATAATATTGAGTGGATATTTTTCTGCTAACTGAGGGTTTGCCTCGGGTATTTCCCGTGATGACACATAATCAGGCAGACTGTCTAAGGCCTCACCAGGCTGAAAGCCGTCATACATTTGTCGGAAAGGTCCGGCGACAAAATTGGTGGCACCTTTAATTTCCAGCTCACACTTACCACTGGGTGTGGGAAAATTACCCTCACGATGTGGGGCACGATCATCTTTTGTGCCGACCTTTAATTTGGCAAAACCATGTTCACGCAAATAAGCCAAATCGATGCCTTCGCAGGCTGGCGAGTCCCAATCAACATAGTTTTCCAGACATTCGCTATCTGACCAGCTAAAGTTCTCTTCTTGGTAGCCCATTCTGGCTGCCAGACGTCTGAATATCTCATTATTGGGAATAGCTTCACCCGGCGAATCCACACATTTTTCGTTATAGGTAAGATATAGATGTCCCCATGACAGCACCATATCTTCCATCTCCGCTCCCATCGAAGCTGGCAAGACAATATCAGCGAAAGAGGCGGTATCAGATAAGAAATGCTCTGCCGCCACCAGGAAAAGGTCTTCCCGCATTAAGCCTTCGACAATTTTATTAGTTTCAGCCGCCTGAGTGACAGGATTAGCATTCCAGCACATCATCGATTTTATGGGCGTATCGAGTTTCAGTTCCCCAGTCAAAGCACGTCCTATCTGAATTGCATTGACCACTGGCGTGCCTTCAGGAATAAGATCGGGACGACAAATCACATCAAATTTATAGGGGTGCTCCCATACCGGGAACTGCAAAGCACCGCCGCCGACATGCCGCCATGCGCCGGTTAATGCTGGCAAACAAGTAATCGCACGGATGGCCTGACCACCACCATAGTTGCGTTCAACCGCTACCCCAAGGCGAATTGCAGCAGGTTGAGTCGTGGCAAACTCACGGGCAAATTGACGGATATCATCCGCGGAAATCCCCGTGATAGTCGCAGCCCATTCAGGTGTTCTGGTCTTGGCTCTTTCTGCCAAGGCATCAAAACCAACGGTGTAGTTGTCAATATAGTCCTGGTCCTGTAAACCTTCTTTAATGATGACATGCATCATCGCCATGGCTAGTGCACCATCGGTACCGGGTTTTGGCGCGATATGCCAGTCAGCCTCTTTAGCGGTTTTGGATTTATACGGATCAATCACCACCACCTTGGCACCATTTTTCTGTGCATCTTTCACGATATGCCAGTGATGAACATTGGTGCTGACAGAGTTACAGCCCCAGATAACGATGTATTTAGAATGAATAAAACTCTCGGGATCGACACCTGCAGTCGGCCCTACAGTCAGTAACCAGGCCGTGCAGGAACCTTCTCCACAAAAAGTACGTTCGCAAACAGTTGCCCCCATTTTGTTAAAAAAGGCATCGCCACCATTCAGGCCATGAACTAAGCCCTGATTACCCAAATAACTATAGGGAATAATGGCATGAGGTCCATACTCATCAATAATTGCTTTCCAGCGCGTGGTAATTTCATCCAGTGCCTCATCCCAGCTAATACGCTCAAACTGACCACTGCCTTTGGGACCGCTACGTCGCATCGGATACAACAGACGATCCGGATGGTAGTGACGCTTTTCATAGTCTTTGAGTTTGACGCATAAGCCGCCACGCGTCATCGGATGTTCTTTATTGCCTTTGACTGAAGTTAATTGACCGTTTTCCACCTCATAGACCATCGAACAGGTATCCGGACAATCATGTGGACAGCCTCCATGATGCGTCGTTTTTAGTACGCTTGCCATATTGCTCTCTCCTCTCTGATATGTATTTTTTTATTATTATTTTCAGACTATACACCAGTTTAAAACGGGAAATATGCCCGTTAATTTACTCAAGATAATTGATAGAAATTTTATTTAAATCAAATACTCACTCTGACATTTTCTTGTAATAGAGCCTCTATACACTTAGCCGCAGATGAATAATTAACTACTTGAGCAATTGAGTGGTTTATCACTTTCATCCTTTTAATCGAAGCCAAACTCGTCGTGAGGCGGGGTCGGAAAGCTACAGGTCTTCCAAGTGAAGATGGCTGGGTTGCATTGCTTGTTTTTTCACTCTAAACATAAGGGAATTTTTATGAAAAAAGCGATGCTATTTGTCATAGCACTATTTTTCTCTGTTGCGGCTAATGCAGCAACACTTAACTTAACAAAAGGTGACTCAGCTTTCACCAACAATGCTAGTCAGGAAATTGATCTTGCTAGTGGTAGTACAGTATTAGCAAGTGGGACTACAGGTAATGGCGCATGGGAATCTTCGTTCAGTTTATTTACTAATGACGCAACACCAGTAGTTATTGAATGGTCATTTAATCCAGAGTCTAATCTTGATGATGCAACTATTGCATTTGGTGTTTTAGGTGGTGCTATTCAAAATTTCAACATTACTGGTGATTTCAGTTTCACAGCGATATTAACTGCAGGTCTGACATATGTGTTGGATATCTATGACGCAACGGGTAAAGCTTTAAATTACAGCCTATCAGTTTCAGCAGTACCTGTTCCTGCAGCACTTTTCTTATTCGCACCAGTTTTATTAGGTTTCTTAGGCTTTCGTAAAAAAGCGATTGCAGCCTAAACCCATCTTTAGAAAATCACCGTTCAATATTAGGGAGCTTCGGCTCCCTTTTTTTATGTATGATTCAATATTTCCTGGGAGAGTATCAGTTTGACTTCTCCACCATCACGCCATCGAGTAACCGCCTGAATGGATTATTTTGTTAGCTTGGGTTATCCCGGTCTCTTTATCTCAGCCTTTTTATCTGCAACACTACTGCCACTTAGCTCTGAATTGGTTCTGAGCACACTATTAATCAAAGGACTATCACCGAGTTTGCTCATCACCACAGCCACCGTGGCAAATGTGCTTGGCTCAATGCTGAATTATGCTTTAGGTTATTGGGCCAGTTCTGCAGTTATAAAAAAATGGTTACGGATATCAGAAAGCGATATTAGAAAAGCGGAAAACCGATTTAAGAAATATGGCCTTATTTCCCTGTGTTTTGCCTGGTTGCCCATCATTGGTGATCCATTAACTGTTATGGCAGGTCTCATAAAAATACATCTAGGCTGGTTTGTCGTGTTAGTCACAGCAGGTAAGTTGATTCGCTATATTGTCATCAGTCAGGTAGCACTGTCACTAAATTAAAAAACCCCGTTTCAGAGACTGAAACAGGGTTTTAACTGGGTTACACTTTTACTCAATGATGATGTGGATGACCGATATCCTCACCTTCACTATTATAAAAACCGGATGGACCATGGTCGATATACCCCTGGTTAATCATCTTCGCAATAAACGGATCTGATTCACTATCACCAATATCGGCATAATCTGTTGTCTGATAATCATCACGCATTCTAAAGCTGGCATTAACAGCGCTTTCATCTTTAATCAGTTTCGTTAACTGCCATGTTTGAATGTGACTGTCAGCGGTATTTTTCCAGCTTTTCACTAATGATAAAGCAGGTAACCATTCAAGTTGGAGATGGCTATCACCTTCTGTTAACTGATAAGTTTCGACTTTGTCACAGGCTTCACCCGAAGTTGATACCAGTGTCATATTATTTTTCAACTTGTCTGTAATCAACTCATGCACTTGTTGCCATTGACTATCAGCATTAGCGTACTTCACCTCGCCCGGCTGATACTCGATAGCATGTTGCTCCTTATCAAAAAAACGTACCATTCTTAACTGGCCATTATGGGTGTATTCCCACATATCGGTAACACCCGTCTGGGTAAACTGATTACTAACACGGCCATGTTGACGCCACAACATCATCGTTGCCGTTTTATTAGAGTCACTGTCAGTCATTTCGTACGTTGCACCTAATAACTCAGGATCGATTGAACAACTCTCGCTCGCCTGAACTAGTAACGGAGAAGTGACTAACACCAGACTCGCTAATAAATGATATTTCATCTGTATAACCTTCATCGTGTTGATTTTATCCAAACGAAAAAGGGGTGGACTCACGCCCACCCCTCTCTTTTTCGTGTGATGTTACTTAATCGCTTTTTCTGCTTTGATTTCCAAACGTGCCGCTTGATTCATGATGTGATAAATCAAGTTTTGTTCATTCACTCCTGTTACCGCACTTGCACCAGGACCTGTCGCAAAAATGGCTACATCTTCACCTGCATGTGTTTCAGAATCTAATGGAATCAATGCTTCTTGATGGTATCCAGATAATTCAGTATCCACAGCAGTTAAATCTTTACGACCAGTATCAGGACCTGCGCTATAGCTCGCATCAGCATCTGTTTCATTACCTAAGTCACGGAAACCAAGACCGTTGGTGTAACCCAGAGTGGTATAAGGTTTACCATCAGCAGCTAATGCAGGCTCATTTGAACCAACGCTGACCACTTTACCTAAGATAGGATTACCACGTTTTGGATAACCCGCCATTGTGAATACATGGCTATGATCCGCAGTCACGATAATCAATGTTTCTTCAGGGTTAGTGTTTTCTAATGCTGTTTTAACCGCATGAGCAAACTCAATAGTTTCATTTAAAGCACCATGTGCATTACCCGCATGATGAGCATGGTCAATACGACCTGATTCCACCATTAAGAAGAAACCACTATCGTTCTTGTTCAATACTTTAATAGCTTTTTCCGTCATTTCAGATAATGAAGGTTCACCGGCAATGTCATTGCCACGGTCAGCTTCATATTGCATATGTGATTCATTAAACAGAGCAAAGATTTTATCGGTTTTCGCTGGGTCAATCGCATCAAATCCTGCTTTATCATAAACATACTTACCTGTTGGGTAAGTTGTTTGCCATTCAGCAACTAAGTTACGACCATCTGTTCTGTCACCTTCAACTGAGCTGACTGCATCAGGGCTATTAAAGGCAGGATTTTTTGGTAAGAAGTGACGACGACCACCACCCATAGCGACTTCGATACCGTTAATACGTTTTGCTGTTGGATAACGATTTTTCAGGTTGCTTTCAAATTCAACCAATTGTTTGGCAATATCTTTACAGGGTAAGCCACGGCGGGTAACTGACGCAGGCATATCTGAAACGTCTTCCCAGTCACGATCCACTGATTTTGCATAAGTCGCTGCAGGTGTGGCGTGAGTGATACGTGCTGTTGTGACGATACCTGTTGATTTACCAGCGATTTCAGCCAGCTCAAGCGCTGTCACCAGTTCATGGCCGTTCATTGTTGAACACACACCACGGTGAACATCTTCACCAATACCAATGATACCGGCATCTGTTTTAACACCACTCATCATGGCCGTCATCGTACCAGCAGAGTCAGGTGTTTGAGCATCAACGTTGTATGTTTTTGCCAGGCCTGTGAACGGAAATGTTTCAAAGATCAGGCGGTTTTCTTCACCTGGTTTGCCATTTAACTGGCCTTCTAAAATACGGGCAGCTGTAATAGTAGAAATGCCCATACCGTCACCGACAAATAAAATCACATTTTTTGCTTTGTGTGCATTTTTATAAGCTGGTTTGTTATCCATTTTTTCAACAGCGTCGGTATACCAGTCACTGTTAACTTGATAATCAGTTAGAACAGGTTGTTTAGCATAAGCTGTTACGCTTAATGCTAAAGTTGCTGCACCCAATAATAAAGGTAGCTTGTTTGACATGTGTCTCTCCCATAAGACAATTTAAAGTGTTTGGTTGGCTAACGGATACAGCGTAATTGTTATTGATGACATCCAAGTTAAGCATTGATGACAATTATGTGAACTGAGTCACATTCGCCCCAGAAACCAGACTGAGGTATGAGTTTTATATTTTCCCTGAGACAGATGCCGGGATTTCTTCTATTGTCAGCATTTTGTTTCTTAACTCTTCGGTTACCGCCTGCGCCGATGTGCGGTCTCGAATCACTCTTGGTGTGATTAATACCAATAGTTCCGTTCTTCTCACCGCGTCTGAGGTTTGCCCGAATAAATACCCTAAAACCGGTAATTTATGTAGTCCTGGTACGCCGCTGTCATTATTGGTTTTGCTGTCCTGAATTAAGCCACCAAGCACAATGGTTTCACCAGAATTGATAGCAACCACACTTTCAATTTCTCGTTGCTGGATGGTGGGGGCGTCAATCGTCGAGGTGGTTGTTTGCACGGCATTACTGACTTCCTGACGTATTTCCATAGTAACAAGACCACTATTATTGACACGTGGTAATACGGTTAACGACACACCAGTTTTACGAAAATCAATTTCATTGACTGTTGGTGCAGTGGCATCAGTATTACTCACTGATTGTCGGGTGGGGATAGGAATCTCATCACCAACATTGATTTTGGCAGGTTGGTTATCCAACACCATCAAAGACGGCGACGATAAAACATTCAATTTTGATTGAGCGGCAAGTGTATTCAACGCAAAGCGGACATTGCTTAAGCTGTCCACCACGGTAAACGAAAAGCCCGGTGTTTTAGCATTAATGCCAGAATTACCTAAATCCAGTTGACTATTACCTTGCTTGCTACCTATACCATTTTTAAAAAACCACTCCACACCAAAATTAAGCTCATCTGATAAGGTGACTTCAATTATGCTGGCTTCAATTAATACCTGCATCGGCACGGTATCAAGCTGTTTAATCGTACGCTCAATCATGTCGTAATCTTTGGCTGTAGCCATAATTACCAGCGCATTACGCACATCATCGGCAATAATATCGACCTCATCATTTAAAAAACGCGCTTTATTCGCTTGAGATGCAGATAAGCTCTGGTCTGGATTATTTAATGTTGTCTGTGTTGAGCCCAAATGGACTTGGGTTTCACCTGGGGCCAGTGTTTGTTTTTCTGTCTTAGAATCTGCCAGCTGTTGGATATTGGCACCAAACACCTGAGCCAGAACATCCGCCAGCTGCTTCGCCTTGGCATTCTGGACTTTATAGACATACAGTTGCTGTTTACCTAGATTCGAAGCCATATCTAAGCGCTCAACCCAACGTTCCACATTTAACAGCGATGCTCGGTTTGCACTGATCGCTAAAATACTATTAAGACGATTAATAGCCATTAAGCGCACGGGACCATTAGCTGACGGCTCATTATTGTCTGCCGCAGCTGTTAACAGAATAGTTTCCAATTCACGCTGAATGTCGTTCACAGAAGCATTTTTTATTGGATAAATACCGACAGACATCCCCGCCAGCCAGTCGACATCAAACACAGAAATCGTCTGCGTCAGTGTTTGCACATCCTGTTGATTGCCACGTAATAAAACCAGATTACGCTTTTGATCAACTTGGATATCGGTATCCTTCCCAGCATAAGGCATTAAAATCTTCGCCATTTCAGCAGCACTGATATAACGCAGAGGGATGACATGCACCCCATAACCTGACTGGGTATTACCTGATGTACGGGATAATGCCTGATCGGATGCCACCACCTGATAAAAGTCATGGTTCACCATTAATCGAGCATTATTCATTGCCAATACACTTTCCAGCATCGGCAATACTGCTTCTTTTGCGATGGGACTTGGTGTTTGAATAGTGACTTGCCCTGTTAGGTTTTTATCCATTGAGTAATTCACTGCCAAAATTTCGCCTAATACAACACGGACAAAATCAGCCAGCGCGACGGCTTCAAAATTGAGCGTAATATCGTTGTGTTCAGCATTGCTAGAAAACTGCTGGCGAGGAATTTGCGATGTGGGATTGTCTCCATAAACCACCGTTTTCTGCAGCGGTTTCGTATCATCTGAAGATGTAATGTGCTGACTGATAGGCGTAGTTGAAACGGGGGTATTGACACTATTGCCTGCCAGTTTGGCTGGCTGTTGTACTTTGGTGCCAGTCAGATGCTGACACCCCGCCAGCACTATTAACGATACGACTATTGCTGCTAGCCTAATCATGTGTTTGTATCACTCGCTTATTGAATTCATAACCGACAAGCATATGAAATGAATGTGACATTATTGATACGGATCGTCATCCAAGGTAGTGCCGGATACAAAAGTGGGCGAACTTTCCCGCTCAGTTGTGATGACATCTGTAGAAATCGTAGTTGCTAATGACGGTTTTTGCGGATTAAACAACATCACACGACGCCGCTTATCGGCTTTACTGAATACGGCTGCTATCGATGAAATATCCTCTAATGTCCAGCCATCCAGCTCATCGTTTAGCTGTAAATGTTTCACCTTGTTGGTTTTATCATCTGTCATTAATACCGTTGACGAGTTTTCACTTATGGCCACCGCTGAGAGACGATAATGATTTAAAAATATGGTGTGTTCAGTCGGCTCCGCGGTTTGCTGTATCGATGCCTCTACAGAACGGCTTGATGAGAAAATCGCCTGGGTTAACAAAGCATCAGTAGCAGACGGTGACGGTAAATTAATAACAGTGCTCTGCTTATCAGACAAAGTCTGCTGACGGTTAACCGGAGCATCAGTAACAGCAGGTTCAGCATGAGCATGTCTGTACTCGATTGCCACACTCACCATTGATAAAATGATTAGCAGCCATGAGCTAATAACAACCCAGCTCATGATGCCTTCTCCGTTTTCTCTGTTTGATAAAAGCCGGTCATCATGGTTTGTACTTCAAGCTGGGGGGATGATGACTGAGTGTTATCGTCATTCACCACAATAGATAATTCATCAATGAGCAGTAACGGTTGCTGTGATTCAATACGGGATAAAAAGGCCACTAGACCTTTCAAATCGGTCTGGAACTGAAGACGTAACTGAATCTGGTCAAAGCCTTTGTCCTGCTCGACAAGCGTCGTCTCGGCACTCATTTTAGTCAGGCCCAAGTCATCCAGATGTTTAGCTACCAATGACTGCATTTGTGCAGCCATCAAGGCTTTTGATTCACCATGAAATAAAAAGCGATCTGCCAACTGCCTCGTTTCATCCTCAGTCAGCAATACTGATGGTTGTTCTAACTGACGCGATAATTTTTGCTGCATAAATCGAGTCTCTTCCAGTGCACTGGTGTAGTGCTGCCGAACAGACAAGGCCGGATTGATAATCACCAGCCAGAAAAATACAATGACCAGAATGAGTACTGACCAAGCTAGTGCCGGATAAAAACGTGATAGCTCAGCTCGCATCGGTGGCTCGCTTCATGGTGATAAAAAGCCTTTCTTTGCCCAGTTGCTTATCAAAGGTCACAGGCGCCTTGAAAGTCACGTCGGTAAATTGTTTTGTCTTAGCTAATAAGGAAAGCAGTGTGGTTGCTGATGTCGACACGCCCTGAATCTCAATGGTGTTGTCTCTGACCTGGAAGCGTCTTACCCAGGTGTCTTTTGGCAACACCTCACTCAGGGTATTAAGCACAGCTAACCACTGCTGCTGTCGTTGTTGCTCTGCTAACTCACGAAATTGTGCCAGCGTATATTCACCATGTTGTTGCTTCTTCACATCATGCATTGCCTTTGTACGTAAAGCCGTCAGACTTTTTTGTTGCTGTTGCAGCTGGGTTTCATAAAAAGACAAGGGCAGATAAAGCGCACAAAGTAGGCAGACCAGGGCCGATGCGGGCCAAACATACGCTGACCATGCGTTTTTTGAAGACAGTGAACCTAATAAATTCACCCGATCACGATATAGACTGTCTTGAACAGACACCCTGTCGATACTAATGCCTAAAGGTTTCAGGCGTTGTTGATGCTGTTCGATATCTTCACGCAGCATGACAAACAAGCGAAGCTGAATCAGCTCCGGATCGTCTTGTTCTTCCAGCTCAACCCAGTCAAAGCTCACCTGCTCGGCCTGAAAAGGCGTGAACTTATCCATTTCAAAGCACAATAGCTCGGCAATATTGTGTTTTGCTGAACGTGGAATCGTTAGTTGACGAGACAATACTTGCTGTTCATCAAGCAATAAGACACTCTTGTTCGGACTCGTTTTTTTAGGCAGGGTGAGCTTATCAGCACGCTTTGTTGTGGCTTGCCAACGAATGTCATCTCCAGCCTTAGACCATAGCGTTAACTGATAACGATCCTCATGGAAGCTGATACATAATCGTCGACGGCGAATATCAGTTTGATATTGCCAGCGTTTAGGCAGCCCAGCATTAAGCTGTGACAACCACCATTTCCAGGCAGACGCAATGCCTTGTCTGAGTTGTTGCCAGAACATCAGGACTCAACTCCTGTGATAGCCTGCCAGGACAAAATTGCATAATCCTTGGTTTGCTCCGGATTCAGCAATACCGCCACTTTCAGACTCGCCACACTTTTTTTAACCTCGGCGCGACTGATGATGACAAAACAACGACCGGCGGGAAGTCGTTGTAATTGATCATTAGGCAGTTCACTAAGACGTTTCCGCTCATTTTCACTGTAGAGACTTACTGGTAGTACAGATAAGTTAAGACCCGATTGTTGAGAATACACCGTCATCAACGGGGCTATCTTTTGATAATTCTGCTCGTCCATCGACAACAGCAAACGCAGCTCTTCAAGACTATTAAAAGCGGCATTTTTGGGTGAGTTATCTCGCCCGGCAGATCGGTAATGTAAACGTTCAGCTCCGGCGGGGAGACGTTCACTATCACGGTCACGCCAATCAACAATTTGATCGGCATATTGTTCAGCCGCATGTGAAGACCAGCCTTTTATTTTTAATACGGAAGTGATTAATTCAGCCGGGGCGTAATTAACATCAAGCAATCCATTTTGGTCCTGAATCTGGAGAAATAAGGTGCCTTTATCCGTCATCATCTTGTACCGGGTGCCATTGGTCAGTCTGTCACTACGCTCATCAACTAATGCTTGGATCACCTGCCACACGCCATCCATTGCCAGATATTTACTTGCCAACGCCTCCTGCTGCTGTTTGATTTGTTGCGTTTCAATACGCATGGTTTGGCTAAAACTCACGGCTAAAATCATCAAAAGCGCGATCATCCAGAGCACGATCAATAACGCTGCACCTTGCTGTTTGACTGAGCTCATGAGTCACTACGCTGCACACTGAGATGATCCCGCATCCGCGTCACCTGGGCAGGCAAAGACACCACGATTGGATATTTTTCTGCCTGGTTTTTCTGTGCCAGAGTCATTGAAATCATTGGCGGTAGTTTCTGACTTTTTCGCCAGGCTGAATGCCATTTTGGTGTGATGTTGTTATGAAGTTCTGCATAGGAAAAATCCAATGATGCCACGCCATTTAACAGCGTAATCTGCTGAATATCCTTATGATTTTTAAGCAGACTCAGTAATGGCTGATAATTCATCACCAATTGGTTTTCTTTAAGCATCAACTCAACCCAATACAGACTGTTACCACCGGCATGAGCAGGTAAAGTAGAGACAAATCCAAGCTGATGTTTTGCTCCTGAAAATAACACAGGATGTGAGGTGCCCTGATTCATCACAATCGGTGATGTCTGACTGATAAGTCTCCTGACAAACTGAATCACCAGCCGGATATCATCATTCATTTGCACCTGATCAATGCCAGACTGAGTCTGTCCACTGAGCGTACGTGAGGCACTGAACAACAAACCCAGCATAATCGTCATCAAACTGATGGCAATAAGCATCTCCAACAAGGTAAAACCTGACTGTTTTTTCATGGTGTGGCCTTGCTGACAGGCACTAACGTAGAAAGATGTACATGGTACGGTTTACCTGAACGTTGCCATGACACATTGGCGCTGACCTCTCTCAATGGTAGTTTTGATTGCATATTGCCGTTTGTCGGCTGAATCGTTAACTGCCAATGAAACTGCTTCTCGGTGATGCCAGATTGTTGTGTTCCACTGGTTTGATATGTCGCCTGAGCAATCAATGACTCTGCAATCGTTGTCGCCACGTTGTAATCATTGCCTAAGCGTATAACCTGCTGGCCTTTTGCATATAACTGAAACAGGATGACTAAAGACACACTCATCAAACTAAAAGCCACCAGTAACTCAAGTAAACTAAAACCACGCTGTTTCATCACATTGGCAACTGTTTACTTAACTGAATTTGCCCGGTCACCCAGTTCACATCGATGCCATAGGCATAATGTTTGTCTGTCAGCACTAATTGACCGCCACTACTACTGCCATCGGCATAAAAAACAATGCTTCCCTGGTTCTTTGCATTTGTCCGGTCTGCTACATAGGCATCCAGATTTGTGCTCGCCGCCAGTTGCATACGCTGATTGTTGTGAGCAATTTGTTGGTTGGTGACATTCAGCTCAACGTATTGCGTTTGTTGAGTCAGCATCGCTTCATTGCGGGCTTGCCGCATTAACAACACTAAGCGCTGAGATTCCGCATACAGACTATGGTGTTCCATCACCGGACGAAATAACGGAGGTAATAAAGTCATCAGCATGACCATCAGCGTCATCACGACTAATAGCTCAATTAAGGTAAAGCCTTTTGCTATTGCCGAGCGTGACAATATTGTTACTCCCAGCTATTGATATCTTGATCGTCACCACTACCACCCTGCTGATTATCGGCACCTAATGAATACAAGTCATAGTCACCATATTTACCGGGTGAAACATAATGATAGGCATGCCCCCAGGGATCGACTGGGACTTTTTTCTTTTTGAGATAAGGGCCATTCCAGCCAGAGAGATCAGCCGACTTTTCAATCAGTGCATTTAAACCTTGAGCAGAAGTGGGATACACGCCCATATCCAGATAGTAGATATCAAGTGAGGCTTGCAGGTCAGCGATCTGTAACACAGCCGTATCAGCTTTCGCCCCACCTAACTGTTTCATCACTCTAGGACCGACCAGACCGACCAGCAAAGCTAAGATAGCCAGCACCACCAGCAATTCGATAAGACTAAAACCACGATTATTTTTTTTCATCATCAGCGGAATATAACCACTAAAAATGAAACTTTAATGACAGGCACTAACGGACCAAATCATTTAGTCCTAACATCGCCAGCATAATAGAAATAATGATGACACCAATAATGCCACCCAAACCAATGATTAATACAGGTTCAACCAGGCTTAATAATTGTTTGGTCCTGTCTTCGACTTGCAGTTGATAGGCTTTTGCCACCTTGCTGAACATCGGCTCCAACTGGCCGGTTTGTTCGCCGATTTCTACAAGCTCTGTTAACAGACTTGGAAAACAGGAAAACGACTTTAATGCTTTGGCAAGCGAACTGCCATGGCTTACTTGCTTCGATACTTCAGCCAATGCCTGTTTAATTTTGCCATTATTAATCGCACCGGATGCCATATTCACGGCTTCAATTAAGCCAACACCATGAGTCAACATCGACGCCATACTCTGAGAAAAGCGGCCAATATTCACAACGGTTATCAGTGAACCTATTATCGGTAATTTGAGTATTTTGCCATCCAGCCAAACCTTACCTGCTGGATGCTTTTGTATACCATCCACAGCCAGAGCCATCACAATAAATATCACTAAAGGTAGCCACCAGCTCTGCTCAAAAAAATGAGCAACGGCAAATACCTGTTGTGTCAGCCAGGGAATCGTTTGCTCCGCCCCCTCAAATAAGGGTACAAACTTAGGAATAACGTAGGTCATCATCATCACAATCGATAATATCGACATAACCAGTAATATCATGGGATAGCTTAGTGCCGACATCAGTTGTCGACGCAATGAGGCCATTGTTTCCTGGTAATAAGCCAACTCATTCATCACCTGGGGTAAATGTCCACCCGTCTCACCCGCCAGCACCATATTGATATGTAAATCAGTGAAACGTTGTCCCTGAGCGGCCATGGCTTTTGCCAGACTATCACCAGCGGCTACTCCCTGATGCAAGGCAGACAGCGTCTCTTTTAATGGTGTTGAACTTGTCAGTCTTTCCATGCGTTTTAATGACTGATCTACCGGCAGGCCTGCATCAAGCAAGGTAGCCAGCTCACTGAAAAAGGTGAGTAACAATGTTTGTGATAGCGGTGCTTGCGGCTTTTTTCTTTGTAGATTGAATGAACCTGTCAGCCACGACTGTTGGCTGATGGAGACCGGAACATAGCCTGACTGACGCAGGAATTGCACCACGGCAGTCTGATCGACTTCCTCTTTACTGCCGGTGATCATCTCGCCTTTGGCGGATAAAGCTTTATAAACAAACTTAGTCATGTGTATGGTCAGACTGAGTTAACCGTAACACTTCATCAACACTGGTCATGCCAGCTAACACCAAGCGAAAGCCGTCCTGTTTCAGCGTCTGCATACCCTGCTCAATCGCCTTCTGTTCAATAGTTTTGGCATCGGCTTTTTGTAATATCAATTGGCGGATGGCATCCGTCATAATCAATAATTCACTGATCATGGTGCGTCCGTGATAGCCACTATTTTGACAAGCATCACAGCCAACAGCGCGATAAAACCTCGCCTTGTCATCAAACGGAATCGAATCTGGGATGAGGGTACCCCAAGTACTTTCATTAATTGGCATTTGTTCACGACACGACAAACACAGGCGACGAACCAAACGCTGCGCCATCACTGCATTCAGCGATGCGGCCAGTAAATAATGCTCCAGTCCCATATCCAAACAGCGTGTTACCGCACTGCTGGCATCATTAGTGTGCAGCGTTGAAAACACCAAATGGCCGGTTAATGCTGATTGAATGGCTATTGAGGCGGTTTCTTTATCCCGCATTTCACCAATCATCAGTACATCCGGATCTTGCCTCACCAGCGCACGAAGCGCTTCGGCAAAACCTAGGCCGATACGCGGTTTGACCTGGATCTGGTTGATGCCAGTGAGTTGATATTCAATCGGGTCTTCGACGGTTAGTATTTTTTTCTCTTCGGTATTTAATTGCTGCAAAGCAGAATATAAGGTCGTGGTTTTACCACTGCCGGTGGGGCCCGTCACCAGAATAATGCCGTGTGGTTGTTTAATTTGTTTTATCAGCCCGTTTAATGATTGGGGTGACAAGCCCAGTTGCTGAATATCCAGCGTCACCTTCTGTTTATCAAGCAAACGAATCACAATACTCTCACCGTGCAGTGTGGGCGTGGTGGAAACACGGCAATCTATCAAACGACCATCAGCATGAATTTGCAGCCGACCATCTTGCGGCAGCCGTCGTTCAGCAATATTCAGCTCTGCCATTATTTTGATACGGGATATTACGGCAGCACTGGATTTAACAGGTGGAGAATCGAGCTGCTTTAATACACCATCCATGCGATAGCGAACCGCCAAATGATGCTCAAAAGGTTCTATGTGAATATCAGAGGCATTAAGCTCAACAGCCTTATTGAGCAACGAGTTAACCAGCTTCACCACGGGCTCTTGTGATGCCATATCTTTCAGGCGATTAACCAGTGAGGAATCATCATCGGCATCTGTGAGTGTGCGATCAGAATGAGCAACACGCTTATCCTGCTGCTCAGCATGCCATTGGTGGTATAACTGCTTAAATTCACTCTGAGTAATCACCAGCCTTTTTACCCGTTTCTTAGTTAGCTGGGCTATCGACCGACAAGCAAAGCTATCTTCCGGATTCACCATGGCAAGCGTGAGTTCAGCCTCGTCGATAAAAACAGGCAAACATTCCGCTTCTTGCAGAAATCGTGTGGCTATCTCATGCGATGGTGCTTCGCTTGGCAACGTTTTGATGTCACACTTTTCTATGCCATGCGACTTCACATACGCCGATACCATCTGTTGTTCAGAAATTAATCCTAAGCTGACCAGCAAAGACGGATTCTGCATTAATTGCTGTTTATGAAACGATTCAGCCGTATTAAAAGAAAAGCTATCCACCAGATGGTTATCGAGTAAAAATGGAATCACCTTGGATGAATGGGTCATGCTCGCTGCTGTCATTGGCTTTATGCAGTTGGATTACAATCCTGAAAGTCAACCACAGCGTGATGTCAAAACGATGACAAAAAATCAAAAAGCATTTGATTCTAAAGTGTTATGGCAATAGGCCGATATAAGAATTATGTGAACTATTTATCGTAGAAGATAACTAAGGTCATGTAAGATGGCACAAAAAGTAGGAGGTAAGAAATGAGTATTTCAGCAACACAAGGCAGCCCGAAAATCAGTATCGATGATTATCTGATGGTCAAAAGTGCTCAAATGAGTAATAACAAAGCCAAGTTAGATGGTGCCAATGCGTTAAAACTGATTGAATCTGCTGTCCCTGCACCTACTGCCACACAAGGCAATAATCTAAACGTAAAAGTCTGAGTTTCTCAGACTTTTTTTGCCTGCTATTCAGCCAGGCAACTCAATCTCACTGTAAAAATCCTGATACACAATCTCCACCCGAAGTCTGTCCCCCTCTGATAGTATATCCTGTGGTTGGCTTACTGCTGTTATCCACTGCTGCGCCTGTTCTTGTTTGACCAGATTACAAATATCACCGATAGGCCAGTGGAAATACACTTCATGTTGTTTTTTAATGGCCAACACATCTTTGTCTGTGGATTCAGGAATCGGTAAATAAGAACTGAATATTTCCAGACCACCTTGCTGTTCCGGATCATGAGCAAAATACTCGACACTAATATCCCAGCCCCGAATCAGCGCCTTCTCGTCATCACCGCGTTCCACACTAAAGCCATACATGGCTAAGGTGCCATCGTTTATTTTGGGCAGCTTATTTAATACCTGCTGAATGGATTGCACGGCTTTTTTATCATCTTCTGATAGGGAAGTCTGAGTTGATAACCAATTACCAAATTCAATCGCTGATTGAATGAGTTTTTTATGTGATTTATCAAGCAGAATATTGGCCATAAACTTAGTTCTTCCTGTGCGCATTTTCATAGTGTTTTACCCACTCAAGCACTTCGTCTGCTGGCATGGGCTTAGCAATAGCGTAACCTTGCGCAATATCACAGCCCATATCCATCAGCGGTTTAAAATGCGCTTCAGTTTCAACACCTTCGGCGATGATATTGCGTTTAAAGACTTGAGCTAGCTCAATCACCCCTTTCACAATCGCCATGTCTTCTTCATTACCCAGCATATCCCGGATAAAGCTCTGGTCAATTTTTAAGGTTCTGACTGGTAGTTTTCTCAGATACGACAACGAAGAATAACCGGTGCCAAAGTCATCCAGAGCAAACGGTACTCCCAAATAACTACTTGCGGCCGCCACAACCTGCGCTGTCTGAACCGTTTCCAGTGCCGAGGTTTCCAGAATCTCCAGCTCGATATCATCTGCCGCTATAGTCTTGTATTGCTTCAATAATGATTCGAGTTTGTTTAAGAAGGCATCATGCTGAATGTGTCTGGCCGATACATTGATACTGACTTGAATGTGCAAATTGTTTTCATGCCATGTTTGTAATTGGTTGAACGCCGTTTTTAATACCCAGTCGCCTAACTCAATACTGAACTCATGATCTTCAATAATAGGCAAAAATTCCATGGCACCCAATAAACCTCTTTCAGGGTGTTGCCAACGGATAAGGGCTTCTACACCTACAACACGGTTATGGCGAAGGTCCACTTTTGGCTGATAATAAAGCCTGAACTCTTCACCAATCAATGCCAGATGTAATCGCTCCAGTTGGGAATGGTATTCATGCATCTGCTGATCCAGCTTAGCATCAAAGATATGATAGCCATCCCTCCCCGCCTGTTTAGCTTCATACATGGCCAAATCCGCATGACGAATCAAGGTATCACCGTCCACATTATCTAAGGGATATATAGCCACGCCGATACTGGCTGTGACGTGATGTTTACGATGGTTAATCTTGATCGGCTCAGCAATCTTCTGGCTGAGTCTTGTAAGAATGGGGTCCAGCTCATCGATATTGTTTATGTTACTGATAAGTACAACAAACTCATCGCCCCCCATTCTGGCAGCTGTATCCCCGGAGCGAGTAACTTGGGCTAGTCTTTCAGCCACGGCAATCAACAGTTTATCGCCAATTTCGTGACCGAATTCATCGTTGACAGGTTTGAACCCATCCAGATCCAGAAAACATACCGCCAGCAATTTTTCACTTCGTTTAGCAATGGCGATAGCTTGCTCGAGCCTATCTGAAAGTAGTGTTCGATTAGCGAGCTGTGTCAGGGCATCATAATGGGCCATATTGACTAACAGATGCTCTGTTTTTTTAATCTCCGTAATATCAACAAACAGCCCAAGATAATTGGTAATCTCGCCCTCATCATTTTCTATTGCGCTTACGGTCAAGATTTCAGCAAAAAATTCCCCATTTTTCTTCCGGTTCCATATTTCACCACGCCAACGCCCTTCGGTATGGATGCATTCCCACATTTCTTCATAAAACTCTGCGCCCTGTCGACCAGAAGCAAGAATTTTAGGATCTTCACCGATTAATTCTTCCTGTGTGTATCCAGTGATCTCACTAAATGCGCGGTTCACGCTAATAATACGGTTATCTTTGTCAGTAATCAGAATGCCTTCCCAGGCATCATCAAATACGCTGGCATGTAAACGCAGTGCTTCCTCGTTTTTTAGACGATCAGTAATATCGTAGAACCAACCGATATTGCATTCCTCACCACCATATTTAATTGGCAAGTAAGAAGCGAGTGTCCATTTTGTTCCTTCTCCGTAGATATTAAGCTCTGTCAGTTGGTTATAGATGGTTTTACCTTCAGCGATATGATTTAAATAGGTTTTCACCACTGTAGGATCAACGTAAAAGGCAAAGGGATTGAGATCGTTTAATTTGTCTTTATCCTGATTAACCAGCTCCGCATAACGTTTATTCGCAAAGACAATTTTTTTGGTGGTATTGGTAACAATTCGAACAGCAATCGGGCTATATTCTAGTAATTCTCTGAGTTTGGCTGTATTAGTGCGTAACTCATCCTGAATTTTCTTGAAGTAGGAAATATCAGTACTGGTACCAATCATACGTAAAGGTTGTAAGTCTCTATCACGCTTGATGATCATGCCGCGCGCCATAATCCACTTCCATGAGCCATCGCCACACAGCATTCGGAATTCATCTTGGTAATTGGCATACTCGCCTGAAATATATCCTCTGAAACGCAGTCTGGCCTGCTCTCTATCCTCTGGGTGTATGTATTCGGAAGTCTCGTCTAGCGTGTCTGGGAAACTGTCATCCATATAGCCCAGCATTTTCTTCCAACGCTCGGAATAACTTGCTGTGCCAGCTTCAAGATCGACGTCCCAAACACCGTCACCGGTAGACTCAAGTGCCAGCTTCCAGCGGCTTTCACTTTCAGCTAATGACTTTTTGCTTTCCGCAATACGCGTTAAATATGAATCGATACGTTCAGCCATAGAGTCGAATGCTCTGGCTGCAGTGGTAATTTCATCATTCCCTTTTAGCTCAGCTGTCAACGCCACTTTTTGTCCGGACTCAAAACGTGTCATTTCTCTGGTCAAGCGTGTGATACGTGAAATCACATTCTTATTCACAGCAACGGTAATCAACCAACCAGAGAAAATAGTGACCGCAAATAATACGGCTATCAGAATCGCTAATAAACGATTAACGGGTTCAATCAAATCATCTATTGGAATGAGTTTAAAGTAGCGCCAATTAACCGGAACCACCGACATGGATATGGCAATATACTTTTCTCCATTTACGATAATATCTTTTGACGCAATCTGTGGACTATCTTTAACAGGCTGTTTTAACATGACTTTAAGCGCATTCTCTTTATCGAGAAAATCTGTCACCTGTTTTTCATCACCTGACTCAAGCTCTGCCTGCCAATGGCCTGCAAGAATGAAATTCCCTTGCTTATCCAACAGGAAATGCTGTGTATCTGGGTAAAGTTGTTGCTCATTGAAAGTAAAGCCCAGCACATTGCTTAATTGCATATCCTCACCAAGCGACCCCACCCACTTTCCATTGACATAAAGCGGGTATAAGGCACTTACCATCCAAATCTGATTAACAGGATCAAATAAAGGCGGTGTAAAGGTATATTGCTTGTCGGGATTTTCAGAAGGAGAAGTTAAGCTTACCCAAGGCGTTTGCGTGTAATCATTGTCAGCCTGCTGAGTAAATATAAATTGAGGATAATGAGAATCAAAAATAACTTCACTGCGTAAATCAGGTGACAGATACCACACATTTTCAAATACACGATTAGCAGATGAGCCAAAAACATCCATCACCTGCTTGATGCGTAAATGCATCACTTTCTGTTTATCTGTTAAATCAGCTGAGTCAGGAATGAAAATCCCGGCATTGACCTGACCATCAAACTGGTCTTTCTTATTACGCCAAACCCCGTCACTATTCAGCTCTATTGTTTGATAGAACTTGTCTATTTCTTCCTTTGTAACCGGTTTATCTAATTCACTTTGTAGTAAACGGGCTAAGCCTTTTAATTTAGGTTCTGCATAACTGAGCTTCTGAGAAGTGATATCGACCTGATTCTGAGTCACAGCCAGTAGATTATTCACCTCTCGGTTAAGAAGCTTTTCTTTTGAATAAGCACTTACCCAAATAGCGGCGGGTATGGAAGTCAATAGAATACTGACGATGACGATTAAACTGAGTTTTTCTCTAATCTGCATTGAGCATTGTCTTTTTGAGTCCCCTTGTGTGCACGCGTTGGGGTGTGAATCTTTTGTAAAGCCAGTCTACACAACCTTATTAAAGATGTTTAGTTTTGCCCGGTAAAAGATGACATTGATAATCAAATAAAAAAGTACAGAACAAAGACCATAACTTCTGCACAACTATTTAGACTTACAAATAATACGTCTTCTCTAGTAAAAACTATTTATAAGCAAATGAAAATAAAAAAGTATTTATTTGCCTATTTATCGCCTGCCTGCATGGCTGAAAACAAATGTCAGCAAGCGAAATAGAACATTAAGCTCGATAAACATTAACCGTTGTAACTCAATAGTAAGAACTTAAAACTATTTGCTGCGCGGTAAATCCAGCCTGATGCGACCTTTTTACTGAGCGTTTTTCAAACACTCATCTTCAATTAGTTCAGCAAAATGATCGATAACAGCTTGCTTTTCACCCTCATTTTCAGCAACCGGTTCATTATAAGCACGCAACATCAATCCACGAGAAAAATTGCCCACCGTCATCTTCATCGCCTCATGGATAGGCACATTGTTTTGCCGAACCTCCATAAACTGCTCGGCTTTATTTGCCCAGCCCTCACAGGTTTCTTCTTTTGTCAGCTCGTCGGCATGAGCAAAAACACTAACGAACATTAGCCAAGCTAGCGCTAATTTTTTCATGGTTATCACCTCAGACGATATTGATATAACCCGACTATAAACGCTTCAACTAAATCCCTCAGAAAAAGTTGAGTTAAACATAATCGGTAGGTTAAGTTGCAGCATGAAACCCAACAAAAGATCATTATACAAAGTCTCAACTGTTGGGTTTCGCTATAGCTCTACCCAACCTACTTTCCAGATCGTTAGGCACAAAAAAACCACCCGAGGGTGGTCATTTATGTTTGGTGGAGGCGGCGGGAATCGAACCCGCGTCCGCAGATCCTCCGCCTTCGGATCTACATGCTTATTTCATCTATTAATTTAACTACCTGCTACCCGATGAACAGGGAAAACAAGTAGCGATCTTGTAAGGTTTTAATCTCTTAGTACCAAGCATACCTCGAGACGATCTTGTGAGAGTCGACGCCCGATACCAGACGCACAAGCACGGATCTGGTCGAACGGCATTCACTGGTTATTAAGCAGCTAGTGCGTAGTTGTTATCGTTAGCAACTAATTTAATTCCAGTCTTTTTTACGAGAGAACTGAAGTACTCGGCATGCACCTTAGGTTTTGTAATCCCCGTCGAAGCCAGGTCGCCCCCAAAGTGTTGAACTCTTATATTGTATCGGATTAGGCGTTTTTCAACCAGTGAAAACTTATCTTGCTTTCAGAATTCTGGCTTTGTCACGATTCCAGTCGCGATCTTTCTCAGTTGCGCGTTTATCGTGAAGTTGTTTACCTTTGGCCAGCGCAATTTCAATCTTGGCCATGCCTTTTTTCCAGTACATATTTAATGGAATCAGCGTGTAGCCTTTACGCTCAACCGCACCAATCAATTTGTGTAATTCTGCTCTATGCAGCAGTAACTTACGGTCACGTTGTGGCTCTGGTTTGATATGTGTAGATGCGGTTTTTAACGCAGTAATAAGTGCGTTTGCTAACCAGGCTTCACCATTGCGAACGTGGACATAGCTTTCGTTGAGCTGCACTTTTCCATCACGCAGGCTTTTCACTTCCCACCCTTCGAGAACCAGTCCTGCTTCAAATTTATCTTCGATGAAAAATTCATGCCGTGCCTTACGGTTCACTGCGATGGTGTTTTCGCCTACTTTCTTTTTATTCTTTTTCGCTGCCATGTGCATATTATAGAGTGTTTAAACAGCGGCTTCATTATTTATCATTCACGAAACTAAAATGAGTGCGGTTTGTTGAAAGACAAAAGTTTTGGGTACAATCGAGTGAATTTACTTTTTTGAGGCGACCGAATGGCTAGACCTACAAAGTCGATTCATGGCGAGTGGACATCTCGCTGGGCATTTATTCTTGCAGCAACAGGATCGGCTGTTGGCCTGGGAAACATCTGGAAATTCCCATACATCACGGGTGAAAATGGTGGTGGTGCCTTTGTTCTAATTTATCTGCTGTGTATTGCCATTATCGGCGTTCCGCTGATGATGGCTGAAATTCTTATCGGTCGTCGAGGCCGACAAAATCCCATCAATAGTTTGAAGTCGATTGCTGACGAAGAAGGCCGAAGTACAAATTGGCAATGGCTTGGTGGCATGGGTGTGCTGACGGGGTTTTTGATTCTTTCCTACTATAGTGTAATTGCCGGCCAGGCTATGGCGTATATTCCGCGCGCTTTTTCTGGTGTATTTGAAGGGGTCACCGCTGATGGCGCAATTAGTATCCATAAAGCCCTGGTCAATGATCCGGAACGTTTATTAGCCTGGCATACGATATTTATGCTGATGACGGTCGGCATTGTGGTGCGAGGTGTGCAGCATGGTTTAGAAAAGTCTGTGCGCATTATTATGCCCGCCCTGTTTATCATCATATTGATGTTGGTTGGCTATGGTTACAATACTGGGCAATATTTTGATCAGAGTGTGCAGTTTTTATTTGCCATCGATTTTTCTAAATTAACGCATACTGGCGTATTGACTGCGATGGGTCATGCCTTTTTCACCTTAAGTTTAGGTATGGGCGCGATTATGGTGTATGGCTCTTACTTACCTAAAAAAGCGTCCATTTTCAAAGTATCGCTGACCATTTCCATTATGGATACTACGGTCGCCTTGCTGGCTGGCTTGGCAATTTTCCCTCTGGTATTTGCTAATGGGCTTGAACCAACGGCTGGGCCTGGTTTGATTTTCGACACACTGCCGATTGCTTTTGGTCATATGCCTTGGGGCCAGTTCTTTGGCGGTATATTTTTCATCTTATTATTATTCGCTGCCTGGAGTTCGGGTATTTCTCTGGTAGAGCCCATTGTGGTCTGGCTGGTTGAGAACAAAAACATGACTCGGCTAAGAGCGAGTGTGTATTCAGGTGTCATCATCTGGTTGCTAGGCTTGTTGACGATTTTCTCATTTAACCTTGGTCGGGAATGGCGATTATTCGGATTAACGATGTTTGAGTTGCTTGACTACCTCACAGCGAATATTATGTTGCCTTTGGGCGGATTACTGATAGCCTTGTTTGCAGGCTGGGTAATGAAGCGAAATAGCTCTATGGATGAGCTGGGATTAGGCAATGGATTGTTGTATTCGACTTGGCGAGTACTTGTACGTTTTATTACACCGATTGCAATTTTGATTGTTTTTGCCAATCTTATCGGTCTTCTGAATTAATTAATGACGTAACCGGATTTCAATGACTACCATCACACGAAGCTCTCTGGTCATGTACACACCTGATCAAATGTTTGATTTGGTTAATGATGTTGAAGCCTATCCACGGTTTTTGCCTTGGTGTCGCGACAGCAGAATTATCAGTAAAAATGAAGATGTTATCTGCGCCTCTCTGGATATAGCTAAAGGCGGTATTCATCATGAATTTTCTACTCGAAATGTGCTCGATCATGGCAATGCCATACGCATCGAATTAATTGATGGCCCCTTTCGCCATCTTGAAGGCCACTGGCAATTCAAACCGATTGGTGACAATCAGGGTTGCCGTGTTCAACTGGATATGGACTTCGAGTTTTCAACTCGTTTATTAGACTTGGCACTGGGCCCTGTCTTTACTCAAATATCAGGTTCATTAGTGGAAGCATTTTGTAAACGCGCACAGGAAATCTATGGAAAACGCTGATTTAATCCATATTGAGGTAGCTTATGCCCTACCTAATGAACAAGTTATTATTCCTCTTGAAGTACCCAAAGATTGTCTGGTTGAAGATGCGATTAAACGGTCCGGTATTCTCGAACGTTTTCCTCAAATTGACTTAAAAACCGATAAGGTCGGTATCTTTGGCAAAATGTGCAAACTCAATGCTGAACTGAATAATAAAGACCGTATTGAAATCTACCGTCCACTGATTGCTGATCCTAAAGAATCACGTCGCCAAAAAGCTGAGATGGAGAAAAAGAAAAAAGCAGAGGCTGATTAATCAGCCTCTTTTTTTATACACCGCCTGAGATTCCAATAAATCCATTTCCTGCTCGGTAAACCCGGCATCCAACCTGGCTTCAGTATGGAATGGCCCGCGAATTTCCCCGTTAAAATAGGTATTCAGTAAGGTTTTAAATGTCTCAAAAGGATCAACGCCGCGTTGTTCACAAAGATAGTTAAACCATCGGGTGCCAATCGTCACATGGCCTATTTCTTCTTGCAGAATCAACGTCAGAATGTCAAAGGCTTTGATATCACCTGAGTTTTTCAACTTATTCATCATCGACGGTGTAACATCCAGTCCCCTCGCCTCCAACACTCTAGGCACCAACGCCATTCTTGTTAAGGGATCATGATGTGTCTTTTGCGCCATTTCCCACATCCCATCATGAGCAGGAAAGTCACCGTAGTGAAACCCCATGGTTTGTAAATGCTCATCCAATAACAGGAAATGATGCGCCTCTTCATAAGCGACCTGCATCCAGTCCTGGTAAAAAGCCTCAGGCATCTCAGCAAAGCGGGCTGTCGCATCCAGTGCCAGATTAATCGCATTAAACTCAATATGACAGATAGCGTGAATCAGTGTGGCATGGCCAGTTTGCTGATTATTACGTCGTCTGGGTAAGGCTTTTGGTGGCACCAAGTCTGGCTTGTCTGGTCTGCCTGGCACAGTGGGTACATCTAGCTGCTCACGATTGAGATGAAACCCTTCTTTCATGATCTGCTCGAAGAGTGCTCGGGTTTCGTGTGCTTTTTGCCACGGGTCATTCATCAACAAGCAGCTTAAAGCCTGTTGACGGACATCAATCTTATCAACCATCTAATCTGACTCGTGGATCGACTAAGGTGTATGAAATATCAGTCATGACAAGACCAACAATGTATAAAACTGAGCCCAGAAATACCATAGCCCGGACAATCGCAAAGTCTTGAGCTTGAATAGCATCAATAGTGTAGCTACCTAAGCCGGGAATACCAAAAAAGGATTCAAGGATCAGGCTGCCCATAAATAAGGTAGGTAAGACAACCACTGCCCCGGTCAGTATAGGAATCATCGCATTCTTCAATACATGCTTAAACAACACTCTGACTTCTGATAAACCTTTCGCCCGGGCTGTGCGTACATAGTCTTTTGAGACTTCTTCCAAAAATAAGGTGCGATACCAACGTGAGCCAGAACCGATACCGGAGACGATGCCGATAAAAACAGGCAGAATAATAAACTTAAAGGCATCCAGTCCTTGTGCGTAGCCGGACAGCGGGACCAGTTGCATGATTTTACCCACTAGAAACTGACCACCGATAATATAAAACAGACCCGAAATAGACATCAGTATAACGCACAGAATAACGCCACTAAGATCGAGATAACTCGCTCTAAAAAATACCATCAACATGGCAAAGGTAATATTGGCTAGTATGCCAATAATAAAAATCGGAACCGCTATCGCTAGGCTCGGCCACATGCGTGTTTGTATATCTTCACCAATATCGCGACCATCGTCTGCCTGACCAAATTCAAAGGCAAACAAAGTTAAAGATTTATCAAAGAAAATAGTGTGTGTGAGCTTGTTTAAGCCCGGCTCTTCACTATTCCAGAGTAAGGCTTTGTCATAACCTCTTTCTTCTTTCCAGACGTCAACGGCTTCTTGAGTGACATGTTTATTCCCTAAGTGCATACGCGCCATATCATCAGGCGTATTCACCATAAAAAATAAAGCAAAGGTCAGCGCATTAACCCCAATCAAGATGGGGAATGCATAAAGAATCCTTCTGACAATGTAAGCAAACATAGATTAACCAGGTTGTTTCATAAGTTTTGCAGGACTTTATTTATCAAGTCAGCGTTTATCTGTCTCACATTATGACGCTAAGATACTCATTGAGAAAGAGCTATTACATCTTTGCAGTTTCACTTTAAAGCATTTTGTTACTGAGCGTTTCAAATGCTTATCTGAATGCGGTTTTAAACGCTTTTCAAGATTAGCATTTACTAATACACAAATTTTGTTATCGTGTAGCGACGATCATCATAAACAGCTAACGAGGTCACGATGAGCTTAACAGCGATAGATTTAGTCAAAAAGGCTAAGAGTGAAATTAATGAAATCAGTTGTGATCAGGCTGCATCAATGCTTGATGATGCTACCGTGATAGATGTCAGAGAACCCGCCGAATTTGATGCTGGCCATATCTCTGGGGCCATTCATATTCCCAGAGGGATGTTAGAGTTTTCACTCGCATCTCACCCGTCACTCGCTAATGTCGAAGATCCTGTTATTGTCTATTGTAAAACTGGTGGTCGTGCTGCTTTAGCAGCTCAGACATTACAGCTAATGGGCTATCAACAGGTTTACTCGATTGCCGGTGGTTATGACGCCTGGCAGCAGATTTAAATTACAGGAATATACCGATGAACCTCTGTAAATACACGCTACTACTGCTCGCATCTACTCTCATACCTTCACTTTCGTATGCAGAGACAACGCAAATTATGATTAGAGCAATGGCTAATGACGCCAAGTATATCGGCACCAGTGTGGGCGGTGTTCGGGTGATGGTAAAAGATGCGGAAACAGATCAGTTACTTGATGAAGGTTGGATTAATGGTGGCACAGGCGATACTGATCGTTTGATCAAAAATCCCATTCATCGCGGTGATGTATTAAGCGATAGAAACACGGCGGGTTATCTGGCGACAGTAGATATTGATACACCACGTTTGATTAAAATCACTGTGCTTGGGCCCTATGCCTATCGTCAGTCCCTGCAAGAGGCAAGCATCACGACCTGGATAATTCCTGGCAAAGATCTGCTCGGTGACGGCATTAGTATAAAAATGCCAGGGTTTATTGCCGATGGCTGGACCCAGGTTTTACAAGGTGGTGTAGTAGAGTTTTATCTGGACGCATCACTGTTATGCGGCTGTCCAATTAAGAAAAACGGTTTGTGGGATCCTAAAAACTACGAGGCAAAAGCTATCTTGATGCAGGATGAGAAAAAAATTGATGAAATCCCACTTAGTTTTACCGGACCGATTGGTATCTTCTCTGCAAAAACTCAATTGAAAGAGAGTGGCCATTACAAAGCGATTCTCTATGTCATTGATACCAAGACAGGTAATGTCGGGGTGGACAGAACGATGTTTGAGATTAATTTAGACTAAAGGCTGTAACAATCGCAGCATGAGATCGTCTTTGTTAAGACAACATTCTGCAGGAGAATACTATGGCGCTTCCATCATGTCCGGTCACAGGAACAGGCCTTGGACTTCGCCGACAATTTATCGATGAGCTGTTAAAGTCGGCCAATCATGATATCGATTTCATGGAGGTGGCTCCCGAGAACTGGATGGGAATGGGTGGTAAGTATGCCAAGCAATTCACGGCCGCATGCGAACGCTTTCCTATGTTATGTCATGGCTTATCATTGTCTATCGGCAGTCCGGCGCCACTGGATATCAACTTTCTAAAACAGTTAAAGCAATTTTTTGATAAGCATCAAATCGTCAGCTATAGCGAACATTTAAGCTTTTGTAGTGATGAGGGACATCTCTATGATTTAATGCCGATTCCATTCACTGACGAATCTGTTCGTTATGTCGCAGATCGCATTAAACAGGTGCAGGACATTCTCGAACGGAAGCTCATCATAGAAAACGTTTCATACTACGCCGCTCCCGGCCAGGAAATCACTGAAATTGATTTTACGCGTCAGATATTAGAAGAAGCCGACTGTGACCTGTTGTTGGATGTGAACAATGTCTATGTGAACAGCATTAATCATGGCTATGATGCTCAGACGTTTATCAACTCGATGCCGACGGGTCGTATTGCTTATCTGCACATAGCCGGGCATTACAATGAAGCAGAAGACTTGATTGTCGACACTCACGGTGCCGATATTATTGATCCTGTCTGGCTACTACTTAGTCACACCTATCAAACACATGGTGTTATCCCAACGCTGCTTGAGCGTGATTTTAATATCCCTTCTCTATCTCATTTATTAGATGAAATGGCTGTTATCAGACAATATCAACAGCAGCCACAAAACATGCATGCAGCTCATGGCTAATCATTTTCAGCAAACACAATATCAGTTCGCCGCCTATATCCGTGATCCGGAGCATCAGGCTATTCCAGATCACTTGGAAAGCCGTCGAATGGCGATTTACCGCGATTTATTTTTTAATAATATCAACAGTACCCTATCAAGCGCTTTTCCTGTTATACGGCAACTGATGACTGAGAATGACTGGCTGACCCTCGTCAGATCCTTTATGCAACAGCATTATTGCCAATCTCCCCGCTTTGTTGATGTGTCAAAAGAATTTATTGATTATCTACACCAGCAAAATGATGTTGATATGGCTATGCCTTTTTTACATGAACTTGCTCATTATGAGTGGGTTGAATTGGCATTGAGTATCGCTGAGGAAGAATGGCAACAAAGTGAAATTGATGAACATACCAACTTGCTGGCAATGTCTTATCAAGGTTCTCCACTTGCTTGGTTATTGAGTTTTGATTTCCCAGTACATCAAATCAGTCATGACTTTCAACCAACATCGGCTTCTGAAACACCCCATTTTCTGTTGGTATACCGTAATCAAGCTGATGAAGTGAAGTTTATTGAGCTCAATGGCTTGAGTGCACATTTGTTCGAACGCATCACGGCGGGTGAGGATGTCGATTCCGTTATAGATTCTATAGCAGAAGCGATGCCGCAACTTGACCGTCAATTGATAACAAATGGAGCCAGAGATTTAATAACGGATTGGTTAGCAAAAGGCATTTTGCTGTTAAGAGAGGCATAAAAAAGGCCGGGAATATCCCGGCCTTTTTATTCTATATGCGAATAACGTTTAAGCAGTCGCTAATTCAATCGCTTCAGCAGAAAGACGGGTAATTTCGTCCCAGTTTTCAGCATCCACTAAGTCTGCAGCACACATCCATGAACCACCGACACAACCGACATTAGACAGACTGTAATAGTCCTTCACATTTTTCTGGTTAACACCGCCAGTTGGGCAGAAGGTAATTTGTGGAATCGGCGCACCGATTGATTTCAGCATTGGCACACCACCCGCTGCTTCAGCAGGGAAGAACTTCATTGCTGTAATACCTTTTTCCAGTAAAGCCATCGCCTGACTTGGATCAGCAACACCCGGTAATAAAGGCACACCGGTTTTTAATGCCGCATCAATCAATTTTTCCGTGGTGCCAGGGCTGACGATAAACTCGGCGCCAGCGTCAATTGCCGCATTTAATGTTTCAATATTGATGATAGTACCAGCACCGACGATAGCATCTGGAACTTCAGCTTTAATACGGCGAATAGATTCAAGTGCTGCATCTGTTCTCAGTGTAATTTCCAGAACTTTTAAACCACCTTTAACCAACGCTTTAGCTAAAGGCACAGCATGTTCAACGTTATTGATAACCATCACCGGTACAATGGGTGATACTTTCATGATCTCTTGAATTGTTTTAGACATTGATTAATTTATTCCAAATAATTATTCGACATTAAACATGTTAATGGCACCCGTTTCAGCTGATGAAACACCTTGGCGGAAGCTATCAAACAGTTCACGGCCCATGCCATAGTGATGTTCAGTATTAGCCAGAACACAAGCCATACGTGAGTTCAGTTCTTCTTCATCAACTAACACATTTAATTCGCCACGCTGTGTATCAAGACGAATCATATCGCCATCGCGAACTTTGGTCAGGATGCTGCCATCTGCACATTCCGGACAGAGGTGGATAGCTGAAGGCACTTTACCAGAGGCACCAGACATACGGCCGTCAGTAACAAGCGCTACTTTAAAGCCTTTATCCTGTAATACGCCCAATGGTGGTGTCAGTTTGTGCAACTCAGGCATACCATTTGATTTTGGTCCTTGGAAGCGCAGAACAACAATCACGTCTTTGTTCATTTCGCCACGTTTGAAGGCTTCAACAACATCATCCTGGTGATCAAAGACCATCGCCGGTGCTTCAACCACTTGATGTTTCGGATCAACCGCTGAAATCTTAGACATACCACGGCCAAGATTACCTTTGATCAGATGTAAGCCACCGCTTGTTGCAAATGGTGCTGCCACACTACCGATAACATCAGTATCAAGAGAACCTTCAGGGCCTTCTTCCCATGTCAGTGTGCCATCTTTTAGTGTTGGCTCTTTGGTGTACTGTTCCATACCTTTTTCATCACCGATAGTAATGATGTCAGTATGCATTAAGCCATTTTTAGATAGTTCACGAATTAACACACCCATACCACCGGCAGCCTGGAAGTGGTTCACATCAGCTGTACCATTAGGATAAATACGTGTCACTAATGGAATAATTTTTGACAGACGGTCAAAGTCATCCCAGTTAATGATAATACCTGCCGCACGGGCAATCGCAATCAGATGAATAGTGTGGTTAGTTGAACCACCTGTGGCTAATAGACCCACCAGGGCATTCAAAATCGCTTTCTCATCGATCATATGACCGATTGGACGATAGTCATCGCCTAACGCGGTAAATTTGAGTGCTTGTTCAGTCGCACGTTTTGTTAACGCATCACGCAGCGGTGTGTTTGGATTAATGAAGGAGCTACCAGGGAGGTGTAAGCCCATCATTTCAACCATCATTTGGTTACTGTTTGCTGTACCGTAGAAAGTACATGTACCAGGGCTATGATAAGACTCAGACTCTGCTTTTAATAACTCTTCACGACCGACTTTACCTTCAGCGTAGAGCTGACGAATACGGACTTTCTCTTTGTTAGGCAAACCGCTCGGCATAGGTCCTGCCGGTACGAAAACAGCCGGTAAGTGACCAAAACTCAATGCACCAATCAATAAACCCGGAACAATTTTGTCACAAACGCCCAGATACATAGCGGCATCGAACATATTGTGGCTGAGGCCAATGGCGGTTGCCATTGCAATGACGTCACGGCTGAAAAGCGACAGTTCCATACCTGGCTGGCCTTGCGTAATACCATCACACATGGCAGGAACACCACCAGCAAACTGAGCGACACCACCGGCTTCGGTTGCAGCTTTCTTGATGATTGCAGGGAAATCTTTAAACGGCTCGTGCGCCGATAACATGTCGTTGTATGAAGAAATAATCGCGATATTGGCTTTTTTATCTCCTGCCAAGTCCGCTTTTTCTGACATGGAACAGGCAGCAAATCCATGAGCTAAATTGCCGCAGCCCAATACAGCACGATGTGGGCCTTTTTGCATCGCCTCATCAATACGGCCGAGATAGATTTCCCGTGTTTTTTTGCTTCTCTCGATTACGTCATTGGTGACGGCTTCTAAAACTGGATGAACCATACTTTCCTTCTCTCTTAAATGCTTTGCCTGATTATATGCAAAGATAATGGCGGGGCTCGGAGTACCCTTAAGATTCTACGTAAAGACCAAATATTATAACGCTAATAGTCATTTTTAGCACGCTGTTATCAAAAACTTACACCGTCAACGCTCGATAAAAAAGAGGTCTTTTTATTGTTTTTCAACATCCATACAACGTAATCAGGCGTAAATATTGGTTGTGATATGCATCACATTGTCGTTTCAATCAGATTGTCTGGATATAAAAAATTTTGCTTGCCGTGTTATCCATTAGCGCTTCAGGTATCATAACGGCCTTTAAATTTTTACCGATACGATCTATGACAACTGAAACAAAAACCCTGCGCCAAATCCGCAGTTTTGTTCGCCGTGAAGGCAGACTGACGCCTGGTCAACAACGTGCTCTGGACAATCACTGGCCCGTCTTTGGTATCGATGATGATACAGATTTGTCTGATCTCAACGCATTGTTTGGTCGCGAAGCACCAAAAATTATAGAAATTGGCTTTGGTAATGGTGCATCGCTGATTGAAATGGCAAAAAATCAGCCTGACCAAGACTATATTGGCATTGAAGTACATCGTCCAGGTGTAGGCCAGCTTCTTAAAGCCATTGATGACGAACAACTGACCAATGTCAGAGTGGCATGCACAGATGCCGTACAGCTTATTAAGCATCGCATTAAAAACCAGGTTCTGGCACGTGTTCAAATCTACTTTCCTGATCCATGGCATAAAAAACGCCATAACAAACGACGCATCATTCAACCTGAATTCGTCAATGTGCTGGCTGATAAACTAACGCATGGCGGACATCTTCATTTAGCTACAGATTGGCAGGATTATGCTGAGCAAATGCTCGCCGACGTTTCTTCCAATGCTCGCTTTCAGAATACCAGTCCTGACAATACCTATATCGAACGCCCAAGTTATCGTCCGCTGACAAAATTCGAACAGCGTGGACATAGGCTCGGTCATGGCGTTTGGGATTTAGTATTTAAAAGAGTCTAATCTGTGATTGAGAAAAGCTTGCACGCCTTAAGCGCTTAGGATACTTTATCTTCTTGTTCAAAAAACCGCTGCAAGTGATTGACTATGAAATTAAATATCCTCAAGGCTCCGACTTTTTTATTACTCGGCACAATGAGCAGTGCCAGCTTTGGTGCAGGCTTTGCGATTATTGAGCAAAGTGTGACGGGGCTCGGTAGAGCCTTTGCAGGGAGTGCTGCATCTGCAGAAGATGCCAGTACCATTTATTTCAACCCAGCGGGTTTGATGTATTTAAAACAGGCAGAAATGGATTTGGCAATTAACTACATAGCGCCAAACTCAGAGTTTAATAATGATGGTACATCATCACCCTCGAATGGCGGCGAAGGCGGCGATGCTGCAAAAAATGCTGTCGTACCCAACTTTTATTACGCTAAACCTCTAAATGACAAAGTGGCTATAGGGTTTGGGATTACCGCCCCTTTTGGTCTGGTGACTGAATATAATGAAAAATGGGTAGGTCGATATTTTGCAGTCAAATCTGATCTTAAAACCATTAACTTCAATCCCAGCATTGCTTACAAACCGACAGATAAATTATCTATTGGCTTTGGTGTTAGTGCTGAATATATCGATCTGACATTAGTTCAAATGACAAATCTAGGTACATCTGACGGCAAAGTGAAACTGGAAGCCGATGACTGGGGCTATGGCTACAACCTGGGAATGATGTATCAAGCTACGCCAGATACTCGATTGGCCTTGGCTTATCGTTCCAAAATTTCACACACACTCAAAGGTGATGGCACTCTAACAGCCGTCAATGGCAGTGTTCTGGCCGATGAGAATATACATGGTGATGTGGATTTACCTGAGACTATTTCATTGGCTATTCATCATCAGATTAATTCGAAATGGTCGGTTCTGGCTGACGCCACTATGACAAGATGGAGCCGTTTCCAGGAGCTCGCCATTGAATCTGATGGGGGTACTTTCACCAGTACAAAACCAGAAGACTGGGAAAACAGTATGCGTTATGGCTTGGGGGTAAATTACCGTTATAACGATAAATGGCAATTCCGATCTGGGATTGCTTATGACGAAA
Source organism: Methylophaga thalassica MP (assembly GCF_000214595.1). Lineage (GTDB taxonomy): Bacteria > Pseudomonadota > Gammaproteobacteria > Nitrosococcales > Methylophagaceae > Methylophaga > Methylophaga thalassica. Next base: position 1,647,953 of record NZ_AFIG01000001.1, read on the forward strand.
CAGCTGTGCCAGGTATAAAGCGAAGAACAGCCAGAATACCTGATATCGACAGAAAATGGATTGCTATCGGTGCCACATATAACTATTCCGACAATCTGATTATTGATGCTGGTTATGCACATTTATTTGCCAATAATCCTTCAATAAAAGAATCTGACGGAACCAATAGTCTTAATGGTGATTACGATGTCAGTGTTGACTTGTTGGGAGTTCAACTTCGTTGGTTAATGTAAATGTCCAAAGATATGACAGATTACATTTCAGCCAATGCCGCTCAGACCTTATATGGCTTATTCAGGGAAAGACTCAATAAAACGCCTGACTCACCGGCCTATATTAATTACTGTGAACAAACTCAACAGTGGCAAACGATAAGTTGGTCAGATGCTGCTCAGCAGATAGCATACTGGCAACAGGCTTTAAAAGCTGAAGGTTTATCTCCTGGTGATCGTGTCGCCTTAAACCTGAAAAATTGTCCTGAATGGGTATTTTTTGATCAAGCGGCGTTAAGTCTGGGACTGATCACCGTACCGCTCTACCCCGATGATCGGCCTGACAGTCTTGCTTTTATATTGCAGGATGCTGATGTCAGATTTTTGCTGTTACAAAACCACCATCAGTGGAATCGTCTAAAGCCTTCTCTTTCAGAGGATCATCAGCTTAAACGTGTCATTATTAAAAGTGCTGACAAGTTAACGCTTGATGCACCTGCAATGTATTTGGATGAGTGGTTAAAAAAAGACATCATCTATCCGCTGCTTGATTGGCAAACAGAGACAGATCAGCTTGCAACTATCATTTATACGTCTGGCACGACGGGGAAACCCAAGGGAGTCATGCTAAGTCACCATAATATTCTATCGGTGGCCAGTGCCTCACTTAAACATTTTAAAATTCAATCTAATGACTTATTTCTCTCCTTTCTACCTTTGTCTCATACCCTTGAACGAACCGCAGGCTATTATTTGCCAATGATGACAGGATCGAAAGTGGCTTTTTCCAGAGGCATTCCTCAATTAGCAAATGATATTCAACAATTACAACCGTCAGCCTTAATTGCTGTGCCTCGAATATTCGAACGTATTTATCAACGATTACATACAAATGTGTCATCACAGCCTTGGTATAAACGTTTTTTATTCCTGCTGACACATAAAATCGGTTGGTCATATTTCCTCTACAATCAACAACGCCGTCATTGGTCACCTATTTTCCTTCTTATGCCTGTATTGGATAAATTAGTGGCAAAGAACGTACAGGCATTATTTGGTGGGCAACTGAGAGTCGCCGTTACGGGAGGAGCAGCTATTCCACACCATGTTGCCGAGATATTTATTGGCATGGGCATCAATCTGTTACAAGGATATGGTTTAACTGAAACAAGCCCGGTTATTAGCGTGAATACACTTGGCGATAATCAACCATACAGTGTTGGTCACCCTATCCCCACTGTTAAAATAAAGATCGCCGAAAATTCAGAATTATTAGTGCAGAGCCCTGGCAATATGCTGGGCTATTGGAATAATCATAAAGCTACGGCAAAAACCATCGACTCTGATGGTTGGCTTCACACCGGTGATCAAGCTGAGATATCTGACACTGGTCATATATTCATTACCGGACGCATTAAGGATATTCTGGTTTTGAGCAATGGTGAAAAAGTCTCACCAGCAGATATGGAGATGGCGATCACCAGCGATGAACTGTTTGAGCAAGCCTTGATTGTAGGAGAAGGTAAACCCTTCCTGTCTGCCCTGATTGTGTTGAATGCTGAACAATGGCTTGTGCTAGCGCAAAAGCTAAAGCTGGATGCGATGAATAAACATAGTCTGCAGGATAAATCCTTACAGCAGCATGTTATCCAACAGTTCAGACGTTTATTGCACAACTTTCCTGCCTACGCCAAAATTCGTCGGGTTAACCTGAGTTTATCGCCTTGGACGATCGAGAATGGCATGCTTACTCCAACAATGAAAATAAAACGCGCCAAGATTATTGAATCAAATCAGCACATCATTGCCGGGTTTTATCAAGACTGATTATTCAGCTGTACTTGTGAGTCTGTTTTGGAACTCAGGTAAAACTCTCATCACCGCTTCGACAGTATGAAATGAACCGAACACAAGAACCCTGTCACCCGCTTGCACATGTAATAAGGCTTGTTCATAAGCCTCAATTACGGTGGTGTGACAGCTGAAGTTTTCCTGCCCGGCATCTTGCATCGTTTTAGCAGCTATAGACTGAGCATCCATACCACGGCTACCATCCAGTCCTGCAAAGAACCAATGAGCGATGTCCTTTTGCAGAATCTGCGTCACCGCCTGACAATCTTTGTCTTTTAACATGGCTAAAACAGCATAGGTGTTACCTGTACTATTTCGCTCTGATAACAAGCGCTGAAGGTTTTCTGCACCCTGCTGATTATGGGTAACGTCTAAGATTATGGTGATGTCTTCGTGTCTGATTTCTTGAAAACGTCCTGCCAGAACAACGTTCTTCAGTCCATCGCTAATGGCAGAATCATCAATCAACATACCTTGCTCGCGTAACAGATAACAAACCTGAATGACGGCTGCGGCATTCTGAAGCTGATAATCACCAACTAAGGCTGGATACGGAAGCACCATTGCCTCTTTGTCAGTTGACTGCCATGACCATGTATCTGCTGTTAGCGGTGAATAGCGATAAGCCATACCAGCCTTGTATATAGGTGCTTCTAGTGAGTTTGCATAATCAATCAAGGTATGAGGTGGTTCAGACTCAGAACAAACAACTGGCGTTTGGGCTCGAATAATGCCCGCTTTTTCATAGGCAATTTTTTCGCGTGTGTCACCTAACCAGGCAGTATGGTCTAAGCCAATCGGGGTAATCAGTGCAACATCAGCGTCGAATAGATTAACAGCATCTAAACGCCCGCCCATTCCAACTTCCAATACCGCAATATCAATTTCTTGCTGACGAAAAATATCAGCGGCCGCTAAGGTAGCAAACTCAAAATAAGTCAGTGAAATGTCACCACGAGCCTGATCGATTCGAGCAAAAGAGGCACATATCTGCTCGTCTGAACAGGGAGTACCGTTAATGGCTATGCGTTCGTTATAAGCAAGCAAATGCGGTGAGGTATAAGTGCCTGTGCGATAACCAGCAGCCATGAGAATACTACTCGTCATAGCCACCGATGAACCTTTACCATTGGTGCCAGCAATAGTCACCACCTTAAATGGTAGGTGTGTCTGCCCTTGCATTTTTTCCCATACCTGACCAATACGTGCCAGACCGGGATCAATTTCAGTAAAGTGTAACTTTTCTTGCCACTCTAACCATTGTGGCAATGTGCTGAACCGCATACAGTGGCTAGGCTATAGCACGATGCTGAAGCATGCTGAGAATATTAGATAATCTATCTCGCATTTGACGACGGTCAATAATCATATCAATTGCACCATGTTCAAGCAGGAACTCAGCACGTTGAAAACCTTCCGGTAAAGTTTCACGAACCGTTTGCTCAATAACACGCGGACCAGCAAAACCAATCAGAGCATTAGGCTCAGCAACGTTGATATCACCCAGCATCGCTAAACTTGCAGAAACACCACCCATTGTGGGATCAGTCATCACCGATACAAACGGGATACCCGCATTACTTAGCTGAGTCAGGATGGCACTGGTTTTTGCCATTTGCATTAAAGATAACAAGCCTTCCTGCATACGCGCACCACCACTGGCAGAAAAACAGACCAATGGAATATTATTTTTCAGAGCGACTTTGGCAGCGCGAACAAATTTTTCACCCACCACAGATCCCATTGAACCAGCCATAAAGTTAAAATCAAAACTCACAGCAACTAATGGCAGACCATTCACTCTACCCTGCATTGCTAGTAAAGCATCATTTTCACCTGTTGAACGCTGTGCTTGGGTGAGACGATCTTTATAGCGCTTACTATCTTTGAATTTAAGGGTATCGACCGGCTTTACTTCAGTAGCAATTTCTTTACGATCACCCTCATCCAAAAAACTCTCCAGACGTGTTCTGGCATTGATGCGTTGGTGATGATCGCACTTAGGACAAACCATCAGGTTACGTTCAAGCTCAGCACGATAAAGCACATTGTCACAACTTGGACACTTGCACCAGACACCTTCGGGCACTGAACGGCTGCGTACTGTCGTGCGAATTTTTGAGGGAAGTAATCTTTCAAACCAGCTCATCTTGTCACCTTCGTTATATTTATGCTTTTGCTAAATCACGCGCATTAATAGCGTGTCGCATTTCGGCTACTAAGCCAGCTACCGCAGCAGGTAACTCTTCAAGTCGTTGGGCATGTTCTTCAATACACTTCACGAGTGTACTTCCCACAACAACCGCATCGGCTATTTCAGCCACTGCTGCAGCCGACTTACCATCTCGAATACCAAAGCCTACACCTAACGGTAAATCTGTTCTTTCTCTCAATAATGCCAGTTTGTTGTTTACTTCCGTAACATCAAGTGAAGCAGATCCTGTTACCCCTTTTATGGAAACATAATAAATGAATCCTCGAGCATAACTGGCAATCATCGACATACGTTCGTTGGATGTGGTTGGTGCAACGAGGTAAATCGTATCGATTTCATGCTCATCCATGATCTGACGGAAATCATCTGATTCTTCAGGCGGTACATCAACGGTTAAAACACCATCAACACCCGCTTCTTTGGCTAATTTGGCAAAGGTGGGATAGCCAATGGCTTCTATTGGGTTGGCATAACCCATTAACACGATGGGCGTTTCAGAATTTTTCTCACGAAACTTCTTCACCATCTCTAAGACAGACTTCACACTCACGTCATTCTTTAATGCCCGTTCACAGGCTTTTTGAATAACCGGGCCATCACTCATTGGATCCGAAAAAGGAATACCCAGTTCAATAATATCAGCACCAGCATCGACGAGTGCGTGTAATAATGGCACAGTTACCCAAGGCTCAGGATCACCCGCTGTGACATAGGGAATCAGAGCTGTCTGTCCATCTGCTTTCAGTTTTTTAAAACACTGACTTATACGACTCATTGTTACTTCCTTAGAATTTTAATCCAGCCATTGCTGCAACGGTATGCATGTCTTTGTCACCACGGCCCGATAAATTGACTAACAATGTTTGTTCAGGTGACATTGTCGGTGCCAATTTTTTCACATAGGCCAGCGCATGACTCGACTCAAGTGCTGGAATAATTCCTTCCGTACGGGTTAAATCATGAAATGCGGTTAGCGCTTCTTCATCTGTTACTGATACGTAATTTGCCCGACCAATATCTTTCAACCAAGCATGTTCAGGACCCACACCAGGATAATCTAATCCTGCTGAAATAGAGTGCGTTTCAATAATCTCACCATAATCATCTTGCATAAGATAAGTACGGTTACCATGCAATACACCAGGTCTTCCCGCACTTAGTGGGGCTGAATGCTGGCCTGTTTCAATGCCATGTCCGGCACCTTCAACACCATACATAGCCACAGATTCATCTTCAATAAATGGATGAAACAAACCGATAGCATTTGAACCACCACCAATACACGCCAACAGTGCATCCGGCAGCTTGCCATTAATATCAAACATTTGCTGTTTTGCTTCACGACCGATGATAGATTGAAAATCTCTCACCATCGCCGGATAAGGATGAGGTCCAGCTACAGTCCCGATAATATAGAACGTATCATCAACATTCGTTACCCAGTCGCGCAAAGCTTCATTCAAGGCATCTTTGAGTGTACGTGAACCTGACTCAACAGGCACAACTTGTGCACCTAATAACTTCATTCTATAGACGTTCTGCGCCTGACGTTCAACATCTTCAGCGCCCATGTAAACAATACATTCCAAGCCCATCCTAGCTGCCACTGTGGCGGTAGCAACACCATGCTGTCCAGCACCTGTTTCAGCAATAATACGGGTTTTACCCATTCGCTTGGCTAATAAAGCCTGGCCGATGGTATTGTTCACTTTGTGAGCACCGGTGTGATTCAGGTCTTCACGTTTCAAATAAATCTGGGCGCCGCCTAATTTCTTTGTCCAGTTTTCAGCCAGGTAGAGAGGTGATGGACGGCCAACAAAGGTACTCAGGTCTCTGTCCATTTCTGCCAAAAAATCAGGATCGTTACGATACTGTTCATAAGCATCTTGTAACTCATAAATAGCTCCCATCAGCGTTTCGCCAACGAAACGACCACCATAGGGCCCGAAATGTCCGCGCGCATCAGGAAATGTTTTGTAATAATCGTGAATATGCTCTTTAAGCATTTGCCACCTCTCTCATAAAAGTGCTGATCTTCTCATGACTTTTTATCCCCTTATCGCTCTCAACGCCACCACTGACGTCAACAGCATAAGGTTGCACTTGATGGATAGCCTCTCTGACATTCGTCACATCAAGACCACCCGCTAAAATAATCGGTTTGTTTATACGACCGATCAAAGACCAGTCGAAGGTTTTTCCAGTACCGCCTGGTATCCCAGGCTGATAGGTGTCTAACAGTAAAGCTGAAGCTGACGAGTAGCGAGCTGCAATTTCAGACAAATCTGTACCCTCACTCATTCTGATTGCTTTCAGATACGGTAAATCGAATTGCTGACAAAATTCAGGTGTCTCATTACCATGAAACTGAATTATATCAACCGATACATCGTCAAGGCAGCGTGAAACCAGATCTTTTTCTGGGTCAACGAATAGCGCAACTTTTGAAACAAAAGGAGATAAATCAGCGGTAATCACCTTAGCCTGCGCAAAAGATATCGCTCGCGGACTCGGGGGATAAAACACCAGACCAATGGCATCCGCCCCTGATTCTGCAGCAAAATCAGCATCTTGCTGACGTGTTATGCCACATATTTTTACTCGGGTTCTCATCTGTTTCGGTTTTACTCTCAAATAGAGCTGTTACTTTACCAGAGCACCGGAAAAGCTGACACTGTCGGTATTGAATATTGTTGCGGATATCTCACATCGACCAGATACAAGCCTTCTGCGGGAGCAGTAATGCCTCCCTGACTTCTATCAACACTACGCAGAACTTGACCCGCCCACTCGACTGGCTTGCTGCCATCACCAATAGCCGCCATGACTCCAACCAGATTTCTTACCATGTGATGCAAAAAAGACAGGGCTTCGACATCAATAGCAATACAATCTTGCTGCTGGCTAACCTGAATTTTATCCAGTGTCTTTATTGGACTTTTTGCCTGGCATTCACTCGCCCTGAATGCTGAAAAATCATGGCGACCGATTAGTTGGTCAGCTGCCGCCTGCATTTTTTCGATATTTAGTGGCGGATAATGCCACCACATCCGGTTTTGGTGAATAGAAGAACGGCTAAGACGGTTTAAAATTAAATAACGATAACTACGTTTAATTGCAGAAAAGCGGGCATTAAAATCATCATCAACAAACTGAACCCAGGTAACATTAACATCTTTGGGTAGATTGGCGTTAATCCCCAAAAGCCAGCCACGCTTTTCCCGAACTGAATCGGTGTCAAAATGTACAACTTGATTTAAACCATGTACACCAGTGTCCGTTCGCCCCGCGGCATAGACTTCGACAGGATGGTTGGCCACAATGGAAACGGCTTTCTGTAACTCACCCTGAACGGTTCTGGAATGCGACTGAATTTGCCAGCCACAAAAATCAGTTCCGGCATACTCTATGCCGAGTGCTATTCTCACTACTTCCTCTTTCTAATTATTCTGATAATGAGTCGAGGATCGTTTGGGCACGTACTTTTTGCTCTTCGTTACCTTCGGCTAACACTTCATTAAGAATACTTCTCGCGCCGTCAGCATCATCCATCTCGATATAAGCCGAAGCCAGATCCAGTTTCGTTTCAGCCTCATCAATTTCGTCAATATCACCGATATCAAACTCGATATCAGGTTCATCATCATTACCATTGATATCGAATGGTGCAATATCGATACGCTCAGGATCTAGTGAGCTCGATGCACCCGGTTCAAAAGGAAGTAACGAGTCATGCTCAATTTCATTTTCATCCTCGTCATCATCTTGTTCAACTGTGCCGAAAGTCGTCCCCGTATCAAATGATAAAAGATCATCATCAATATGATTTTCCTCAGACTTATCATCTTCTTCGAGTAGAACGTCTGATGTGGTCGCTGGATCGGAAAGCAATAGTTCGTCATCAGCATTATCAGACGAGTACCGCACTGCAGTATCAAATTCCAATGGCGCTTCATCATTATCTTCGGTGATCTCGGTATCAATCGAATCATCATTGTCTTCGGAGAGCTCAACAACAATCGAATCTTCATCAGTGTCATTGTGGCGACTAAATTCTAATCGTTCATCATCAACATCATCCGCGTCAACCATATCTTCAATGGCTGAAACAGGCTGACTATCCTCTGTTGCTTGTGACTCTTCAGCTGTAAATAATGCATGACCAGGAGCCAATTGCGCTCCCCATTGTTTTATTTCATCCCACTCAATACTTTCTTCATCGAAATCTGTCGTTTCAGCAAGTGAAATAAAATCATCAACCTGTTTTTGTTTATATAAAACAAACAACAATTTATATGCTACCAATGTATTAGCTGGCTCTCTGAATTTAGCTTGCTCCAGAGCAATTTTCGCTTGTGCATAATCGGCATAGCCAACAAACATATCCGCTTGCTCAACCAGTTCCATCACACTTTTCTGTGGTAGTTTTTCATGACTGAGAGGTTCATCATCACTATGGTCATCTACGTCGTTATTTTCAGGCACTTCCTCAACCTGAATTTCTGATCTGTATTGCTCATCATCTGTTGGGCTCGGTGCATCAAAATCTGTCACTTCAGCATATGAGCTGTCATCACTATTTTTTCTTCTGGCAAGTAATAACAGTACAAGCAGCAGTAGTAACGCGCCACCAAGCTGTAATTTATATTCGACTAGGAAAGCCTTGATGTTATCAACAAGGTTGTCAGGTACAACGCCATCTGATGCAGGCAGTTCACTAATAGTCTCTTCAGTTTCTGTTGCTGCAGCGTCTCCTTCTTCTGATTCGATTGAAGATGAATCCGGCTTATCAACACTGCTGGCATCTGATTCTGTCTCTGCTGCGACTTCAGTATCAGATAAATCATCCATTGCTTCAACTGAGGTATTAGACTGATCTTTGTCCTCTAATAAATCTTGCAATCGGGCGAGATCAGCATCCTTCAGCGAGATTAAGCGACGCATGGTTTCCAACTGCTCTTCCATGGCATCCATTCGTGCTTTGAAGTCGATATTTTCTTGAGCTTGTGCTTCTATCGTTTCCTGTGCCAGCGTCAGTTGCTCTGTCAACGCATTAATTTTTTCATTGCCAGCCAGGTTAGGTGAAGCGTCATCTTGTGTGGTTTCACTTTGCTCAGGCGCAACCAGTTTCAAGTGTGCTTCTTTATCTGCGTCACTTTCAATTGCAGGAGACGACGCTTGCAAATTATCTTTTACTGGATTTTCAGCATCCGCTTGAACGACCTCGTCTTCAGTCGATGCTGCTTGAGGCTGCTCCACAACGGCAGGCGCTGCCTTAACTGGCGCTTTATTACGTTGACGCCATTGTGCATTCTGGCTTTTAAATAATTGATAAGCTTCAGCCTGAGATTTTGACAATATGGCCGCTTGATCAGGAATAGTGAGGGTATACCCCGCTTTCAGTCCGTTAATATTGTTATCGACAAAGGCTTCGGGATTAGCCTCAACCAGTGCCAACATCATTTGCTGAACTGAAACAGAGGCATTGGGACGTGTTGTCAGTGCAATGTTCCAAAGAGTATCTGCCTTGGCAACGGGCCCGTATTTCTGACTACTGAACCCTAATGCATTTGATTGACTACTTTCAGTTTTCGTTGATGTTACGGTGTTAGCTTTCGGGGTGGAGCGGGTTTTCGCTGTCGATGACATCAACACTTCAGGTGGATCAAGCAGAACCGTGTATTCTCTGATAAGTCGGCCACCACCCGCTGAAGCTGTTAACAAAAAATCCAGAAAAGGTTCTTTAATCGGTTGCTCAGAACTAATTAAAACGCGCGATTTTCCTTGCTGTTCAACAACATCAAATTTCAGTTGTGTCAAAATATAGCTTCGATCCAGACCCGCTTTATCAAATTCATCATTTGACGCTATTCTGATTTCAAAACTTTCTTTTTCTTCGGCAGCTAAAGCATTGATGTCTATGCTTGCTTTGAATGGCTCATTCAAAGCTGACATCACTTTAATTTCGCCCAAACCAAAAGCATAACTAGTTAAGGGGGTGAAAAAACCTATCGTTGATGCGACAGCGATACTGGCAAAAAGCTGTTTCTTCATTTTCATCCCCTTAACTTCCTTATCTAGCTTAATTTAAAGGTACTTTTCAACTAAGACTTCAGCAATCTGAACACTGTTAAGCGCAGCACCTTTACGAACGTTATCTGCAACAACCCATAAATTTAATCCTTTTTCATGGGAAATGTCTTCGCGGATACGTCCGACAAATACGGGATCTTGTCCTGAGGACTCGGTCACAGCAGTTGGATATCCACCATCTTTACGCTCGTCAAGCAATACGATGCCTTCAGCCTTTTCATATAAGGCTTTGCATTGTTCTGCCGTTATTTTGTCACGAGTTTCGATATGAATTGCTTCTGAGTGACCGAAAAACACAGGTACACGAACTGCTGTTGGATTAACTTGAATGGATTCATCACCCATAATTTTGCGGGTCTCCCACACCATTTTCATTTCTTCTTTGGTGTAGCCGTTATCCATAAACACATCAATTTGTGGTAACACATTAAACGCAATTTGTTTTGGATAGACTTCTGCTTTCACAGGACGTCCGTTTAATAAATCCGCTGTCTGCTTGGCAAGCTCATCCATTGCAGGCTTACCGGAACCAGAAACCGCCTGATAGGTACAAACATTAATACGTGTGATACCTACGGCATCGTAAATAGGCTTCAGTGCCACCATCATTTGGATGGTTGAGCAATTAGGATTAGCAATGATGCCACGGTTTTTATAATCAGCTACTGCTTCTGGATTGACTTCAGGCACGACCAGCGGGATATCATCGTCATAGCGGAACTGTGATGTGTTATCAATAACTACACAACCAGCTGCCGCGGCTTTTGGCGCATAAATAGCGGACACGCTTGCACCAGGAGAAAACAGACCAACCTGCACTTTTGAGAAATCAAATTCAGCCAAATCTTCGACAAGTATCGATTTATTGCCAAAGCTAACTGTAGAGCCTGCACTTCGTTCACTCGCCAGCGCATATACTTTACCCACTGGGAACTGACGTTGGTGCAAAATTTCCAACATGGCCTCACCTACGGCCCCTGTAGCACCTACAACTGCAACATCTACTTTTTTATTCACAATACACCTTTCGTTTTTAATTTATAACGCTGCAAGCACCGCATCACCCATCTCTGAAGTAGAGACCTTGGTCATACCCGCAGAGTAGATATCAGCAGTACGAAGACCGTCATCCAACACCTTGCTCACAGCTTTTTCAATTCGATCTGCCATTGAGGCTTCATCGAGCGTGTAACGTAACATCATAGCAGCTGATAAAATTGTCGCTAGTGGATTCGCAATATTCTGTCCGGCAATATCAGGTGCAGAACCATGGATTGGCTCATACATGCCTTTGCTGTTTTCATCCAGTGATGCTGAAGGTAACATCCCAATCGAGCCGGTAAGCATAGAAGCACAGTCCGATAAAATATCCCCAAACATATTGGTGGTAACCATGACATCAAATTGCTTCGGTGCCCTCACCAATTGCATTGCCGCGTTATCCACATACATATGACTCAATTCAATATCCGGATAGGATTTTGACAATGTTGTCATAGTTTCACGCCACAATTCTGTGCTTTCCAGCACATTTGCTTTATCTACAGAGCAAACTCTGCCTTGTCGTTTGGCGGCGATATCAAAAGCAACTTTACCAATTCGGTTGATTTCACTTTCGCGATACACAAGTGTATTGAATCCTTGTTTTTCGCCATTATCCAATGTTCTGATACCACGAGGCTGACCGAAATAAATCCCCCCCGTCAACTCGCGCACAATCATCAAATCCAAGCCAGCAACGACTTCAGGTTTCAAAGTAGACGCATCAGCTAACTGCGGATACAAAATAGCCGGACGTAAATTAGCAAATAAATTCAATTCAGAACGTATGCCTAAGAGGCCTTTTTCCGGTCTTACACTAATGTCCAGAGATTCCCATTTATAACCACCAACAGCACCTAGCAAAATAGCATCAGCCTGTTTTGACATTTCTAAGGTTTCTGCTGGAAGGGGTGTGCCTGTTTCATCATAGGCCGCACCACCAATTAAGCCGTACTCAAGGTTGATATTCAGACCTTCTTCACGAAACTTTTCAAGAATTTTGACTGCTTCAGCAACGATTTCAGGACCAATGCCATCACCAGGCAAAACTACAATTTTTTTTGTCATTTTTTATATCTTTAAATAATTTACTAAATTCAGAGGTTGTCTTAAGAGAATAACCAGGGTGCTTCTTGCTTACGCTTTTCTTCATAAGCTTTGATGTCAGCGGTGTGTTGTAATGTCAGGCCGATATCATCAAGCCCTTCAATTAGACAGTGTTTTTTGAAAGCATCGACATCAAAAGCGATTGACTGCCCATCTGGCAGAGTAATTTTTTGCTCAGGTAAATCAACCGTCAGTTGATATCCAGGTATAGATTCAACTTGTTCAAAGAGTTTATCTATCAACGACTCTTCTAAAGTTATCGCCAAAATACCATTTTTGCTGGTGTTGCTGAAAAAGATATCAGCAAAACTTGGGGCAATAATAACGCGAATACCGAAATCATCGAGTGCCCACACAGCATGCTCACGACTTGAGCCACAGCCAAAATTCTCACGTGCAAGAAGAATCGTACCACCTTTGTAACGTGGTTGATTAAGCTCAAAGTCAGGATTCAATGGACGATTTTTTGTATTTTGTCCAGGCTCCCCATGATCAAGATAACGCCACTCGTCGAATAAATTGGGGCCAAAACCAGTGCGTTTGATGGATTTTAAAAACTGCTTAGGAATAATCGCATCGGTATCCACATTGGGACGGTCTAATGGGATAACGATGCCAGTTTCAACTGAAAATTTTTGCATTGCGAGGAATACCTCTTAGTTCGTCGTGTTCAACGTTAAATAAAAATTCACGGGCACAGCATGGCTGATGTTGGGCAAACCAGCCAAGTCACGTAATTTTTCTACACCTGCTGCTAATTCATAATCATCGGCATTTAAAATCACCGGATGAGCAGACACTACCAATAACTCATTTGTGGCGACTTTGGTAACCAGCACCTCAAAAGTCAGTGCTTTTTTCTGGCCGTGCAGTTCAAGCATGCCATCCACAGATAACGGTTTTGTCTGTCCTACTTCAAGCTGTTTAATTTCATCAGGCGGTAACTTGGCAGTTATCACCGCTTTGGGAAAGTCAGCAATATTGAACAAAAATTCTTTCATCCGACTATCGCGAATTTCAACACCCGTGTCTACCGAGGCTAGATCGATCGATACAGAAAATTCACCACTTTCAGACAGACTCCCCGCTATTTTGTCGAATTGATGTACTTCAGCAATATTCACTTTCTTTGTCGAAATAAAATTGATTTGTGATTCGCTATTGTTGATTTGCCATTGTGTCGCAGAAGCTGCTGAACTCACCAATAAAAAACCCAGGGTCGATAACCATACATTCATTTTTTTCATTTTTCTTCCCTTATTATTCGTAAACAGTAGTAACAGAACCATCAACTGATTCATGCTCTTTCATTAGCTCATCAATTGAACGGGTTAAACTTTCTTCAACCGGTGATTTAAGAACAATAATTTCTACACGTCTGTTAATCGCTCGGTTTTCTGGTGAATTGTTGGGCACAAGCGGTTTTGTATCTGCATAACCCTCCAGCACAAACCGTTCTGGCTTCATATCACCCGGAGCCAACAATTCATGTACTACAGACGTTGCTCTTGAGGTAGATAGTTCCCAATTAGATCGATATCTTGGTGTATTAATCGGCACATCATCAGTGTGACCTGCCACAGCTATTTGTCCACCTGTGTCAACCAATACATCATGGATTTTTTTGAGAATGGGTTTAAAACTGGGGTTTAGCCGAGCATCCCCTGATGGAAATGAGCCGTTTTCCCTTATACGAATAACAATGCGACTAAATTGACTTTCAACTTCAATCAAGCCTTCTTTAATTTCTTCATCAAGTGCTTCACGAAATTTTTGGGTTTCTTCTGCAATTTCCTGTGCCTGTTGCTGAGCTACTTCTTCAGCATCCATCGTCACCTTAATTTTTTCACGAGTATCGTCAACCGTTTCTTGTCTGACAACTTTCAATGGTGTTGGCTTAGGATCACCTGGGCTATATTCCTGGGCAATAATACTGGTACCCACAGGCACTGCATCCGCAATGACTTCTCGCTGAACCCCAAAGGCATTATCCAGGGATTTAACGACCATCTTATATTTCAGGGCATCCATTTCTGCAAAGGATAACAACAATACAAAAAAGCACATCAGCAGTGACATTAAGTCTGCAAATGTACCCATATAGGCCGGCAGGCCTTCGTCTTGCTTTTTAGGTCTAGGGCTATCTTCACTCATTATTGTGTGACCAACATTAGTTAATCTGCTGGTTCATCTGAGTCGCGTTTTGAAGCAGGTAGGAAGTTTTGTAATAACTCACCCAACACTTTTGGATTTTGGCCTTCCTGTATCCCCATCACACTCTCGATGATGATGCTTTTATTCATCAGTTCTTCACTGCTGCGTAAAGCGAGTTTATCGGATACTGGCAGAGCAAACATATTCGCTAACATCGCACCATAAAGTGTTGTCAGCAAGGCGACGGCCATCGCGGGACCAATCGACTTTGGATCCGACATATTAGATAGCATTTGTACAAGACCTACTAATGTACCAATCATCCCCATTGCAGGGCCCGCATCCCCCATCGTTTTAAAAATTTGCTGACCAATGGAGTGTCGATTAACAGTTTCATTCATTTCGGTAACCAGTGCTTTTTTGACGACGGCTGGCTCATGGCCATCTACCAGCATCCGGATACCTTTCGCTAAAACGGGGTTGGTGATTTCTTGTTTTTCCAGAGCAAGTAAACCTTCTTTTCTGGC
Organism: Methylophaga thalassica MP; assembly: GCF_000214595.1. GTDB lineage: Bacteria > Pseudomonadota > Gammaproteobacteria > Nitrosococcales > Methylophagaceae > Methylophaga > Methylophaga thalassica. Next base: position 1,663,153 of record NZ_AFIG01000001.1, read on the forward strand.
AATGGTCGCCAGCTCAACAACCGACTGGATAATTTCTTGTGGTGATTCCGATTTATACAAAAACGCTTTCATGGCTGTTTTAATAGAGCCTAAAAACTGTCCTAAGGTAAATCGCATCAGTACAACGGCGAATGAGCCGCCAAGCACAATGGCTAGTGAGGGCATATTGATGAAAACACCGGCTGCAGCCCCCATAGCAATCGTTGCTATAATTAGGCCCCAAGCCGCAATAAAACCTAGCAGTGTAGCTAAATCCACTCAATTACTCCCTAAACACTAGAAACTCATCAATGAAATGCCGAAGCACTGGCAGTGCATTCTACCTAATCGCATAGTAAAAATCTCCTCTATGTCGATGGAAAATGATGCTTTTTATACTTCTTCGAACGGTAAATAAAAACCGCGGGCATGACCATCAGCATAATCACAATTATTACAATCCCCAATGGCCAGAGTATCGGCTGATTCCATTGAGACTGAAGTTTTTCACGCACACCCGTATCGATACGTCGGTATTTGAGCGTGTTATTAGCCATTAAATTAGGCTTAACATTATGATTCCACTCGTGATAAAGCGAGAACTGTTTAGGATGAAAGCCCCATATCCAGGGCGTATCTTTCCTGACAATATCAACCATCTGTTTGATTATAGCCAATCGCTCTGGTGTGTTTGACATGGTGCGCATCTTTTCAAAAAGTTTGTCAAAGTCTTTATTTTGATAATTTGCTGTGTTTTCACCACCAAACTGAGCTCGACCATTTGGACCATAAAGTAAGAACAGGAAATTTTCTGGATCGGGATAATCGGCATTCCAGCCCCATTGGAACATCTGTACCTGTCCGCGGCGGATTTTATCCTGAAAACGATTGTAGTCACTGCTGCGGAGAACCAGCTGTATTTTCAGCTTTCTAAACTGCTTACGCATCCAGTCCAAATCCGATTTGCTGTCAGGACCACTCGCGGTGATATCCATGTATATGACAAGTGGCTCACCTGTTTTTTTATCCCTGCCATTTGGATATCCAGCTTCCGCTAGAAGTTGTTTTGCTGCTTCTATGGATTTACGTTCAGCTTGACCATTCTTCCATGTATACATGTATGGATTGATACCCGCTTTACCTTCACTGTAGCCAAAAATACCTGGAGGAATAGGTCCCTGTGCAGGGATGCCGCGGCCATTAGCAAATATAGAAATATATTCTTCCTGATCTATGGCGATAGAAATCGCTTGTCGAAGTTTTCTGGCTCGCTCACTATATCCGCCAACGACAGGATCTAACATGTTAAATCCGGTATAAAAACTAGTCGCAGCAATGGCTGTTTCCAGTTTTATTCCTTTGGCTTTCATTTCATCACTTAAACCAAATTCGCCCGATGTTGAAATATTCACCGCTTGCTCGAAACTATCTGAACTTATGCCACTAACATCATAGTAGCCCTGCATGAATTTTCCCCAGTAAGACGTATTTTCTTTTTCGAGAGTAAAAACAATTTTGTCTATCATGGGCAACGGTTTACCCGCATCGTCTAATAAGCCATTTTGCTTATCCGTGTCTTCCCCTTCTGCTGGATAGCGTTCACCGTGAAAGTTAGGATTTTTAGTCAACACCATGCGTCGGTTCGGATCATTCTCAGTCATGTAAAATGGGCCAGTTCCGACAGGATACCAATCTAGAGTGATATTTTTATTAATCAGCCCTGGCTGGGAGTAAAATTCTTCCGCCTCCCATGGGATAGGCGCAAAAAAAGGCATTGCTAACCAGTAATCCAGTTGTGGATATTTTCCGTATACTTTTATCTGATAGTGATAATCATCAATGGTCTTTACACCACTGATTTCATGCTGACGAAGGTCGACTTCACCCTGCTCTTTTCGAATGGCTCTTAACTGCTCAGCGTACTCTTTAAGCCCAACGATATGCTCCGCCATCACTCCAAGGATTGGAGAATGGACTTCAGGGTGTGCCAGACGTTTTATCTGGTAGACAAAATCAGCGGCAACCAGCTGCCGTGTACCTGTTTTTTCAAAGTCCGCTAAATCTTCTACATTGGCGATTTGTTCGTCTGTTAAATGATGGTAAAGCCAGTTTCCATTCTCATCTTTTACAAACGCAGGGTGAGGCTGATAGAGAATATCGTGTTTGATAGGGATGCTATAGACAGAAAAGGCAATATTCTTGGCATTGGCATTAACCGGGTTATCGTCCTTATCCAAATAAACCACTTCCGGCATCGCTGAGGCCGACAATGGCTCGAGTTGATAGGGTCTTTTTAAATAATGATACTGATAAGGTGGCTCGTATACCTGACCAGTGATGATAGCTTCATTCGCGCTGTAAGAACGGGCGGGATCTAAATGTTTAGGGCGAAGTGAAAAAGCGCTGTAGAGAATAGATTCATCACTGGATGCTTCTGGATAAGGTGAGTTTATCGCTTTCATATCACATGCTGTTACTAAGAACAGCACGCTACTAAGCAACCAATATTTCAATCTCATATAACCTCATTTCAAAGCAATAGATACTGTTTGCATGATAACAGTAGAAGATTACTGCATGCTTGCCCTTTCCGTCATCCCTAAAATCAGGTAAGTTATCCGCCTTTATATGTAGTTAGGAGAGACACATGGGTTTTCTGCAAGGCAAACGCGCATTAATTGTGGGTGTCGCCAGCCCCCGCTCAATTGCATCTGGTATTGCTCATGCGATGGCACGTGAAGGTGCTGAATTAGCTTTCACATATCAAAATGAGAAATTAAAATCACGCGTTGAAAAAATCGCTGAAGAATGTGGCGCGAACCCAGCGCTGGTCTTTCCTTGTGATGTTAGCAGTGATGATGAAATCAACAGTGTATTTGAATCATTAGGTCAACACTGGGATGGTCTTGATACTATCGTTCACTCTGTTGCATTTGCCCCCCGTGAACAATTGCAGGGTGGCTTCGTTGATAGTGTGACCCGAGACGGTTTCGCTATGGCCAACGATATCAGTGCATACAGTTTTGCTGCTTTAGCGAAAGCAGGAAAAAACATGATGGCGGGCCGTAATGGTTCATTATTGACACTGAGTTACTTAGGTGCTGAAAAAGCGATTGATAACTACAATGTGATGGGTGTAGCAAAAGCCGCTCTGGAAGCGACTGTCCGCTATATGGCCTACTCGCTTGGTGAACAAGGTATTCGTGTTAATGCAGTGTCAGCCGGTCCAATCAAAACACTTGCTGCTGCGGGTATCGGTGATTTTGGCAAAATGCTGGCTTATGGTGAACGCAATTCACCATTAAGAAGAAATGTCACCATTGAAGAAGTGGGCAATGTAGCTGCATTCTTATGTTCCGATCTGGCATCAGGTATCACAGGTGAAATCACCTATGTTGATGCCGGTTATAACATTGTCGGCATTGGTGATAAGTAAACCGCTTATTTTTGCTGGTATTCTAAAAGGGCATTTATAAATGCCCTTTTTTTTGTTCAAAACATGGAGGCCTTATGTCTCATAAACATGCCATGATTTTGCTGGCCTTCATTGTGCTGGGAGCAGTGAGTGGTGTTTTACTCGGTTGGTATAACCCCACGCTAGCCGTTAATATCAGCTGGCTTGGCACACTGTTTCTCAACGCTCTGAAAATGACCATTATCCCTTTGGTGATTGCTTCCATTGTCAGTGGCATAGGTTCATTAGGCAACTTAAAGAAATTAGGCAAATTAGGTGGTTTTACGCTGCTTTATTACAGTCTATCGACAGCAACTGCAGTCTTAATTGGACTCATCGTTGTTAATTGGATCCAGCCCGGCGCTGGTATGCAGTGGAGCCAAACGGCTGTGCCCGACTATATTTTAGAAAAACAAAATACGGGTATCAGCGATATTATTCTGTCTCTCGTCTCCCCTAATCTGATTTCCTCAGCCGCACAAACTCAGCTTCTACCGCTCATTGTCTTTGCAATCCTGTTCTCTATGGCATTAAGTACCATAGGTGAAAAAGGTAAACCCGTGTTTCAGCTGTTTGATGGCATCAATGAGGCGATGATGACCTTAGTGATCTGGGTTATGCATCTGGCCCCAATAGGTATTTTTGCTCTGATTGCTGCCAGATTGGGTAATGCGGGTGGTGGCGAACACTTTCTTGCCGAAATGAAAGCCGTTGGTTGGCATGTTGTGACCGTGTTAACAGGACTTTCTATTCATGGGGTCTTGTTACTACTGGTTTTATTTTTGATGACAAGACGGGGAACCTCCTACCTACTTGGTATGGCTCGTGCATTAGTGACAGCATTTGGTACAGCCAGCTCCTCTGCGACACTTCCATTAACAATGGAATGTGTCAGAGAGAATGGTGTCAGCCATAAAGTCAGTAAATTTGTATTACCGCTTGGCGCAACTATAAATATGGATGGTACAGCGCTATATGAAGCAGCAGCGGTGATGTTCATTGCACAGGCTTATGGTATTGATTTAAGCCTGACTCAGCAGGCCATTGTATTTGTTACTGCCACATTAGCTGCTATCGGTGCAGCTGGCATACCTGAAGCCGGACTGGTCACCATGGTAATTGTTCTAAGTGCTGTAGGCTTACCACTGGATGGCATCGCCTTATTACTCTCTGTTGATTGGTTCCTGGACAGGTTCAGAACCTCTATCAACGTCTGGAGTGATAGCGTGGGCAGTGCTATCGTTGATCGGTTCACATAAAATAAAAAAGGCGCCCTAAGGCGCCTTTAATAATGCTCAATAAATAATCATTTATTTCAGTGCATCCTGATGAATATCAATATCTGCATCATTGCGTAATTGGGCAATAAAGGCTTCAACCTCTGCCGATGCATAAATGCTCGTTAACTGTTGTTGCAGAGCTTTCTTCTGCTCATCAGTAACATCATCAATATCGCCATTTTTAACCGCTGTTAATTTGATAACAACGTAGTTTCCATTATCTGCTGAGAATCCTTCATACTCAGGTGCCGATAAAGGTTTTGGCATTGTGAACGCACGTTGAAGAATTTGACTGCTGACTTTCTCTGCATCACGACCATAAAACTCGGCAGCCTGCCAGTTAGTTAACAGAGACTCAGGACTTTCGCTAGATTTGACTTTTTCTACTACAGACTCACCCTCATCTTGTGCCAGTTTTCTTGCTTTATCAAACACTAACTGTTGTTTGATTGCTGGAGAAACAGACTCAAAGGGTAAAACCGTTTCTGGTATATGTTTGTTCTTATGTACAACGATAAGATCATTATCTGACAATTCAATCACAGCACTGTTTAGGTCATTCTTTAAGACATCTTCACTAAATGCTGCATCAATGACTTTCTTATTACTAGTGATCCCAGCCTCAGTTCCAGTTCGAGTAAAACTCTCGGTTGTTTTGATATCCAGACCAAGTGCCTCAGCCGCGACATCCAGACTATCGGGATTTTCGAAACTCAAATTGGCTAACTGTTCAGCTTTGTCATAAAAAATAGATTCAGCTTGCTGGCGACGATACATTTTCTCAACTTGATCACGCGCCTGATCAAATGTTTTGCCTTCTGGCTTTTGAATACCCGTCAGTTTAATCAGGTGATAACCAAATTCTGTCTTGACCGGTTCACTGACATCTCCGACATTCGTCAATGCAAATGCTGCTTCTTCGAATGCTGGATCCATGACGTCTTTACCAAAGAAACCAAGATCACCACCTTTTTCTGCTGATCCAGTATCATCAGAAGTTTCTTTTGCCAATAAGGCAAAGTCTTCACCGTTCTCTAAACGGGTTTGAATCGCTTTAATTTTTTCTAAAGCCGCATCGTCATCACCTTCAACTAAAATATGGCTTGCACGACGCTGTTCAGGACCCACAAATTGATTTTGATTATCAGCATAGAATTTTTTCAGTTCATCATCATTGACTTGAACCCCTTTCGCCAACTCATCAACCGATAACTCAATATAGTTCAGTTTGACTTGTTCTGGAGCTGTATAAGCAGCTACGTTGTCCTCGTAATATTGCCTCACTTCGTCGTCATCCACATTCACTTTGTCAACGAATCGCTGAATAGGAACGACACCATAAGCTAGCTCACGTTGTTGTCTCTCTAATCTCAATGCTTCATTAAGTAATTTAACACTGGCAATTGATGAATTCTGAATATTGGTGGTGAGCTCTTGAGATAATAAATCTGCTCTTAACTGCGCTTCATACTGAGCAGGGGTATAGCCTACCCGCGCCAGCACCATCCCGTAATAATCGGAATCGAACTTACCATCACGTTGAAAAGCGGGAGTAGAACGGATGAACTGAGATACCGCAGCGTCACTTATGCGTTGTTTTAAGGTTTGATTTGCATCTCGTAATAAACGTTGATCAATAAGCCCGTCTAATACGTCTTTTTTTACACTAGCGTTATCAAACATCGCTGGGTCAAATTGATCCCCCATCACGCTACGCATACGATCACGATACTGCTGTAACGACGTTTGTAGTTCTGTTTGGGTGATGGGTGAGCCATTCACTTCTGCCACAACAACCGACGAGGCGCCAGACAAATATGAGTTAATGCCCCACAGAGCAAATGGAATACTAATTAAACCAACGATGAACCAGGCAATCCATCCCTGGGCGTGATTACGTATGAAATGCAACATATGAAGAGAACCTTCCCGAAATGTTGTTAAAAACGGCTATTCTAATACAATAGGCAAAAAAAAAGGCGCATAAGATGCGCCTTTCCTCTTTTTTGGCGGAGCGGACGGGACTCGAACCCGCGACCCCCGGCGTGACAGGCCGGTATTCTAACCAACTGAACTACCGCTCCGTATATTCTTGGTGGGTGCTGAGGGGTTCGAACCCCCGACCCTCGCCTTGTAAGGGCGATGCTCTCCCAGCTGAGCTAAGCACCCCAAGAAAAAAAACTAGTTTACAGCATCTTTTAATGCTTTGCCAGCTTTAAATGCAGGAATTTTTGCAGCGGCAATTTTGATTTCTTCACCAGTACGTGGGTTACGACCAGTACGTGCTGCATGCTCACGAACAGAGAATGTACCGAAGCCAACTAAAGTGACTTGATCGCCACTGCTTAGAGCTTTAGTTACGGCAGATGTCATGCCATCAACAGCTTGTGCAGCTTTTGCTTTTGAAATGTCCGCAGCTGCAGCAACTGCATCGATGAGTTCAGATTTATTCACAGCTTAATTCCTCATATCATTATTTATTTATGTCGTCCAAGTCCCAATAGCGACGTTAAGTTATGCTTATGAGTCCCATTGGTTCTGAGTATCTAACTACAGCAAAATCGGCGTGTCAAGACAGTTCATTTGTGTTGTTAGCAAGATTTTATCTAGCTTGAGTGAATAAGCCATCCAGTTAAAACCAATTTAGATCATCTGGCATGATTATTGAGATTAAGCAGATGCAGCAAGATAACAACGAGTCAATCTGACAAAAGCTTCAACCGTAATCGTTTCAGGACGTTGTGTTGGATCAATATCAGCGGCCTGAAACATATCGATAGAAATCAATTTTTTCAATGTGTTAGCAATGGTTTTTCGGCGTTGACTGAATGCTTGAGTGACAATATGACTCAATGTTGCCATGTCGACATCACCACCGAGGCGTTGTTTACGAGGCTGTAAATAAATGATGGCAGATTCAACTTTAGGTGCCGGTTCAAACGCTTCAGGAGGAACAACAAATAACATATCCGTCTCACACTGATGCTGAATCATGATACTCAACCGACCGTACTGCTTTGTTCCAGGCTGCGCACAGATGCGCTCAACAACCTCTTTTTGCAGCATAAAACACATATCCGTGATGTGTTGAGAATAATCAAGCAAATGGAATAGTAATGGCGTTGTAATGTTGTAGGGCAGATTACCTATTATTCTCAACGGTTGGTGGTTACTGACAAGTTGATAATAGTCATACCGCAACGCGTCTGCTTCATGAATATTAAGCTGCTCATAGTTAGAAAACTGGCTTCTTAACAGTGGCACCAGATCTCTATCTAGTTCAATCACGTCAAGCTGCGTACAACGCTGTAATAGCGGCTCTGTTAAAGCACCTCGCCCAGGACCTATTTCAACAAGATGCTGACCTGCTTCCGGACTTATCGCTTCAATAATTGAATTAATAACTGACTGATCATGTAGAAAGTTTTGTCCAAAGCGCTTTCTTGCTCGGGGGAAAGAAGATTGGGTCATGATTTACTCAATGTGTGTTAGCCATCGCAATGGCCATCGATAAAGCAGCATATAAACTGCTTGGATTAGCCTGACCGCTTGCAGCTAAATCAAGCGCTGTCCCGTGATCAACTGATGTTCTAATAAAGGGTAAACCCAAGGTGACATTAACGGCCTTACCAAAACCATGATGTTTCAAAACCGGCAATCCTTGATCATGAAACATCGCTAATACAACATCATAGTTCAGTAACTTATCCTGATTAAATATTGTATCAGCCGGCCAGGCACCTGAGACGGCATAGCCTGCTTTAATATAGGCATCAATCACGGGCTGGATAATATCCACCTCTTCACGTCCAAGATGACCATCCTCACCCGCATGAGGATTTAAACCACATACGGCTATTCTTGGATTGACTAAACCAAAGTGTTGTCGCATCGACTGGTTAATAATCTCAATGACTTGACTCAGTTCATCACGATTAATTGCGTCGGCGACCTCCCGTAAAGGTAAGTGTGTCGTTGCCAGTGCCACTTTTAACGACTCTGTTGCCAACATCATCACCACTTTCTTGACACCAGCCCCATCAGCAAAAAACTCAGTGTGTCCTGTAAATGCTGCACCAGCATCGTTGATAATGCCTTTATGTACAGGCGCCGTTACCACAGCATCAAATTCATGAGATAAACAGCCTTCCAAGGCTGTTTGCAGTGTTTCCAGCACATAGCGACTATTGAGCTTATCCAGTTGTCCTGCTGTAACCGGCACTTTTAAGTGATGAGGCATAACGTAAAGCTCACCAGATTCAGCAATTTTAGGCGGCGCTGACAAATCGACTTCAATCATTTTAATTGATAGACCAAGTAGATCAGCTCGTTCAGCGAGTAATACTGGATCAGCAAGTGCAATGATTTGAGCCTGATGCTTATGCTGCGCTAGAGTCAGTACCAAATCAGGGCCAATTCCAGCCGGTTCGCCTGGGGTTATTGCAATTCGTTTTATTTCACTCAAGGATTACGGTACTCAACATAGGCCTCATCACGCATCGAACGTAGCCATGTTTCCATTTCTTCATCAATTTTACGCTGGCGAATTTGTTCACGCGCTTTGCTTCGTTGGTATTCTTCCGCCATGTTTTCTTCACGACGGTCAAAAACTTTAATCAAATGCCAACCAAAACGACTCTTAAACACATCGCTCATTTCACCCACAGCTAGCGAATTCATCTTTTCTTCAAACTCAGGCACCATCACACCCGGGCTAACCCAACCTAAACTTCCACCGTCAATCGCTGAGCCCGTATCATCTGAATTAGCTCGTGCTAACTCGGCAAAGTCTTCGCCATTAACAATGCGCTCTCTCAGCTTTTCAAGACGTTGTTGTGCTTCTTCATCAGTGGTTAGCTCATTGGTTTTTATCAAAATATGACTAGCTAATGTTTGCTTGACCAAGTGAACATCTTCACTTTTTTTATCTTTGACTCTGACTAAGTGAAAGCCACTGCCGCTGCGTAATGGTTGACTGACCTCACCTACTGCAAGTGTTGGTACAACATCAGCGAACAGTGATGGCAGCTCACCTTGTTTACGCCAGCCTAATTCGCCGCCTTCAAGCGCATTTTGACCATCAGAATATCCGGCAGCAACTTGAGAAAAATCGCCCCCCTCTTTCAATAAAGCCTGAACTTTTTCCAGCTTTTCTTGTGCTGCTTGCACTTCCTCAGGAGATGCCGCTTCAGGAATACTAATAAGAATATGTTGTAGATCGTACTCGACTTGTCCACCGTCTTGAATTTTTTGAGTAGCTAGAAAATTGTCGACTTCTCGATCTGATACCACAACTCGGTCTTCAACCTGACTTTTACGTAAACGAGCGATAATCATTTCATCGCGAATCGTTTCACGAAATTGGCTAAAGTCATAACCATCTTTCTCTAAAACATCTCTGAACTGCCTCAAAGTCAATTGGTTTTTATCAGCAATCTGTTTCAGAGCAGCATTAAGTGCATCATCACCAACACGGATACCTACTTTATCTGCTTCCTGAATTTGCAGACGTTGCATAATCAATCTTTCCAGTACTTGTTTACGCAATATGTCACTTGGAGGCATAGCAGCATCTCTCTGACGGATTTGCTGACGAATTGTTTGCTCCATATCCTGTAAATCACTCTCAAGAATGACTTCGTCGTTTACAACTGCAACAATCTTATCTAAAGACTGCGCCCATACATTGGTTGCCAGTAACAAACCGACAATCAGATACTTAATCATTAAATTCTATTACTCCAAATTTATGTTTTAACTTCGTTTCTGTTCGAGGCGTCTAAACGCAATGGACTATCTAGCACATCTCAAGTTCACTCTGCCTCAAACCCACGAATACTGCGTTCTAATAAACTATCAGATTTCTGGCCGAAGCTTCCCAGGCCTTTTAATTCAATTTGCAGATAAATGGCTGTATTCCGTTCTTGATCGGAAACATCATTGACGTAATCACGCATAACTAAACGTGTTGCCCAGCAACAACTGTCATATTGTAGGCCAGCAATTTTTTCCAGCGTTGTACCTTGATCAATTGCATGATACCAACGACCAAAGAATTTCCAGCGTTCAGAAATGGGAATTTGAGTAGACACATCTATCTGCTCTAATGATTCCTCTATCCCATTATTCGGTGTTGGATCATCACGACGATAACGATGTGAAATATTGAAAATACCGCCATTATCATTTTTATAACGTAATCCCACTGAAGACATATTAGATTTCAAACCACTGGGATCCCATTGAAACTCACTATTCAATGACCACTCATCACCAATATAAGCGACCGCTTCTGCCACCATGTCAGAAGTAGAGTCACGTTCTGCAATGGTACCGTCTAATGTGACACGTTGATCAGTAAAATAACGAATTTGACCAACGGTTAGCTTAAGATTTTCTTTACCTGACTCCTCATCAATAATCCGTGTTGTTACTGCCAGGGTTAGCTGATTAGCATCACCAATTCGATCCCGGCCAATAAATCGATTATGAGAAAATAATCTTAGGGAATTAAATGTTGTCAGGCTCGTATCAAAGTCTGGAATATCTGATTGTTCACGTTCGGGAACATAAAGATAAAACGCACGTGGTTCCAGCGTCTGAATATAATTATCACCCCATGCGGTCATTTGTCTGTCAAAAAATAATCCGCTATCTAAACTCGCTATAGGTAAAGTTCTTATGGCACTATCATCATAAGCATTTGTTTTATCATTTTTAAGACTGTACTGCGTATGATTAATGGCTAATCGAGGCGTAACAAAAAATGCGGCTGTTCCCATAGGCATACTGATTGCCGGTTCAATATTGATACGCTGGCCATCGACTTTCTCATTGTGATCGAATTCAACATATTCACTATCTAACTCATAGGTCAATCCTAATGCCTGATCAGGTAGATAACCTTTTAGTAATAACTGAGGTAAGCGTTTGTATTGTTCTTCGACATCACCCAGAGTTTGGTAGCCTTGGGCTCTCGCAGTAAAATTCCACACATCACCGGTATAACCAGTTTCGACATTTCTATTCAAATAAGTCCGGCTAGACAGGCTCAAGCCCGAACCAAAATCTTCAAAATATTCATCATCGGAGACGTAGTTATAATCAACTAAAGCACGCCAGCGGTTATCAAAATAACTTTCATGCTGCCATGAGAATAACTTTCTGGCTTCCTGATAATGAGGATTAAAATCTTCACCATTACTTTTTAAATCATCGGAGTTCAGATAAGTTGCTTCAACTTCACCTTCTCCTGATTCAAACAAATATCTGAATTGTCCGCCCAGCATTAACCCACGGTCTGACATATAACGAGGCGTTAAGGTGGCATCCAGATTAGGTGCTATATTCCAGTAATATGGGGTTAATACATCAAACCCTGTTTTATCACTGTTACCAACAGACGGTATTAAGAAACCTGATTTACGTTTGTCGTCTAAAGGAAAATTGATATATGGCGTATAGAAAACGGGCCAGCCCCCCATTCTAATCACCACATTTTTTGCTTCACCAACAGCCGTTTCATGATCTAAATGCACTTTATCTGCTTTGAGCTGCCAGGCGTCGCTTCCTTCTGGACAGGTTGTGTAGGTTGCATCGTCAAGATCCGTCGTTTGCTGACCCTGCCTTAAAATATGAGTCGCCTCACCACGCGCATGCATCTGACGAGTATGATACTGCGCATTCAGCATTTGACCCTGGTCATTTGCGACCGACCACTCTGCCTGCTCAGACTCAATCACCATTTCGCTGCCACGTACGCTCACATTACCACTGGCTCTGACATCACCACTGTTACGGTTATAGGTCGCTCTGTCAGCACTGAGTAATTGATTATCACGCAAAATATCAACATTACCGGAAAAAACAGACGTGCCGTTTTGTAATAGCTGCACTTTGTTTGCTTTTACATCGACCGGGGACTCATTCTCGGATTTTGTTTCTGTGGGGATAGGTAAAAACTGATCTTCGTAACCGAAGTGACAAGTTAACCCTTGCTCTTGTTGCGCAGATGCGACACCAGCTGATAAGGATAGTAACAAGGTTGATAATAGCTTCTTTTTGCGCATGTTCATCCTCAAGCTGCAGCTCTAGCCATGATCGACATCCTGACCTAATGATAAATAACTCACAATTTATCGCATATTAATGATGAATCAGCAAATTGAAGAGGCTCAGCATTAAACTAAAAATCAGTTTATCTAAATAGGCTCAAGTACTTAGTCTAATTGCTTATCTGTTACTATGTACTGGCGATGAGTGAGATTCCGTTCATGTGCTGCTGTGATTGAAATTAATTTGTGATGAAATGTTGACAGTATGAAACTCAGTCCCTATGATATGCGCTTCCTTTCGGGGCTATAGCTCAGCTGGGAGAGCGCTTGCATGGCATGCAAGAGGTCGGCGGTTCGATCCCGCCTAGCTCCACCAAAAACCGAAAGAAAAAGTTTTAGGTCCCCTTCGTCTAGAGGCCTAGGACACCGCCCTTTCACGGCGGTAACAGGGGTTCGAACCCCCTAGGGGACGCCAACATGAAAACGGGTTTGTTAAAACCCGTTTTTATTTTAAGTAGTAGAAAAATGTAAAGTTACTGGGTCCCCTTCGTCTAGAGGCCTAGGACACCGCCCTTTCACGGCGGTAACAGGGGTTCGAACCCCCTAGGGGACGCCATCTTTATCTGCTCAGTCAGAGCAGATATATCCGGCAATATCTAAATTCATCTCAGCGTTATTTCACTCTCTTATTCATCCACCACGCCAAGCCTGCAAACAATATCGTAGGCAATGAAGCCGCCAACCATGGCAGTATTCCAAATACTAATCCAATATGTTGAAAACTTTGGTTAAACAGGTAAAAACCTAAACCGATCAATACCCCTGCCAGAATCCTGCCGCCGATAGGCGTCGAACGCAATGGCCCAAAAATAAACGGCACGGCCAACAGCACCATGACTGCTGTGCTTAACGGCATCATCACCTTGCTCCAGAACGCCAGCTCGTATTGAGCGACAGATTGATGATTGGTTCTCAGGAAAGAAATATAATCCAGCAAATTCCAGACGGCCAGAAATTCTGGTGGCACAACAACCACGTTTAACATGCCTGGATTTAATTGTGATTTCCAGCGGGCATGTGTTGTTGAATTGACTTTAACACCATGCTCATCAATAGTGCTTTGCACAACATCGTTTAATATCCAGCTATCGTCCTCATATTTGGCACTGCTTGCTTTAGTGAGTGCGCGTAAGCGATTCGCACCATCGAATTCGTAAATGGCTATATTGGTAAATGTGCCATCGCTATTGATTCGTTCGATATGGTTAAAATGGTTACCGTCTCGCGTCCAGAATCCATATTCAGATCGTGTGCCTACCGTTCCGGTTTGCGCTACTGACTGCAATTCTCTGGCATGTTCTTCGGTGAGCGGTCTAATCACCTCACCCACTACAATCGCCAGCAATACCAAAATTGCAGCAACTACCATCACTGACTTGTTAATATCTTTTATCGATATACCTGCCGCACGCATGGCTACAAGCTCACTCTGACTAGCCAGGTTACCTAAGCCAATAACACTGCCTAATAAAGCAACGACAGGCAGTAGTTCGTATATACGTTTCGGCATGGTCAGAGCAAGATAAGTCATAATATCAAGTAGCTGATATTGACCTTTACCGAGATCATCAAGCTCAGCGACAAAGTCCATAAAGGTATAGAGCCCGAGAAGCACCAACAACACGATAAACGTGCTGGAGAGTATGTGGGAAGCGATATATCTAGAAAGAATTTTCATTATTGCAGGCGTCTTTGTTTTTGTTGCGATAATAATCGCTGAATTTTTTGTCTATTCATCAGAAATAGCATGATCGTGGTCATTAACAGATGTACCCATATCATGCCAACACCTACGCTAATACTGCCTTTTTCAATCCATGCCTGATTTACACCGAGTAAATTGCTGTAAATGATATACAGTAAAACAGCAGGCACAAATCCAGCATAACGGCCTTGTCTAGGACCGGCATTAGATAAAGGAATAGCAGATAAACAAAGTACTAACACCATAATAGCTGATGAAATTCGCCACTGAATTTCAGCTATATCTTCCAAGCCTCCCCGCTGCCATAAGACACTGGTGGGAAGCGCTTTATGCCTTTCCCGCACTTGTCCATCGTCCCCTTTTTCAACAAGCAAACTATGTGACTTAAATTCGGCGATTGTAAAATCCTGTTGTCCTGCTCTACCTTCATAGCGATAACCGTCATTCAGTACCAGAAATTTATCACCGGTGTCGACATCCACTTCAAAATGTCCTGTGTCCGAGCGAAAAATCAACGGCTTATCTTTGCGATGAATTTCAATAAATACATTTTCCATCAACTGCTTATCACTACTGAGTTTTTCAGAATAAAATGTCCAGTCACCATTGCGGCTCTCTTTAAAACTGCCAGCAACAAGTCCTGTCGTGTTCGCCGACATTTTCGCTTTTTGTTCTAACTGGTAGCGATCAGCCAAGACGCTTGGAACAACTGTCAATGATAAATACGCCACAACTGTTGCTACCACACCAGCAAATATCAGCACATTTCTGATGATACGTTTACGTGAAATACCACAAGCAGCCATCACAGTCAGCTCGTTATCTGAGCTCATTCTGCCCAACGACAACATCACGCCAAGAAAGGCGGCAATAGGGAGTAAGATGGACAGTGCACCGAGGGAACTAAAGCCGAGCAGACTAAAAATAACATCCGCCGGCATATTGCCCACCGCCGCTTCTGCCAGATAGCGCGCAAACCGTGTCGAAATATAAATTAACCAGAGTACCCCTGTGATTGCAGTCAGGTTAATCACAAATTCCTTGAGCATGTATCGGTCAATGACCCATAGCCAGGAAAAAATCTGTTGTGGAACGTTGCGCATGTATTAAGAGTCTTGGTTAGAATAGATCGGTATTATCTGACACACTAAAATAACGAAGTCTAAACCAAATTGACCCTACAGGAGAAATCCATGCAGTATTTTGTCACTAGCGATGCCCTCGCATCTCAGCAAACCGATTGTATTGCCGTCGGCATATACAACGAAGGTGAACTCAGTCCTTCCGCCCAACAACTCGATGATGCTTCACAAGGTCAGATTAAACGTATCGCTGATAATGGTGACTTTAGCGCAAATCCAGGCCAAACATTATTTCTCCACAATCTGACAGGGATAAACAGCCCTCGGGTTTTATTGGTAGGCTTTGGCAAAAAAACAAAAACAACTGAAAACGATTTTAATACCGCCACTGCAGCTGCCATCGTTGCGCTGAATGAAAGCGGTGCTGAAAAAGCCTTATGCTGTTTTACGGATATTGAAGTAAATGAACGCACAACTGTCTGGAAAGTCCGCCAAACAGCTTGTAATACCGAAACAGCACTTTATAAGTATTCACAAACAAAATCAGAAGCGAAAGCTGTCAAGAAACCACTTTTAGAATGCGCTATCTTTGCAGCTCAGAATACTGATGCTGACTTACAAAAAGCTGCTGAACAAGGTGCGGCTATCGGTGCTGGTATGAACCTGGCACGTGAGCTTGGTAACCTGCCTGGCAATATTTGCACACCGACCTATCTGGCTGAACAAGCCGTTGCGTTGGGCAAAAAATTTGCTTCCATTACTACCACCGTACTGGAAGAAGCCGATATGGAAGCCTTGGGTATGGGCTCTCTGCTCTCCGTATCTCGTGGCAGCCGCCAGCCAGCCAAATTAATCACCATGGAATACAAAGGCGCAGGTGACAGCAAGCCAGTTGTCTTAGTGGGTAAAGGACTCACCTTTGATGCCGGTGGTATTTCACTAAAACCATCTCAAGGCATGGATGAGATGAAATACGATATGTGTGGCTCTGCCAGTGTGCTCGGAACACTACAAGCTGTGGCTGAATTAAACTTGCCAATCAATGTGGTGGGTGTGGTACCCAGTTCAGAAAACATGCCTGATGGTGACGCCAACAAACCCGGCGATATTGTCACAAGCATGGCCGGTAAAACTATCGAAATTCTGAATACCGATGCCGAAGGCCGTTTAATTTTATGTGACGCTCTCACCTATAGTGAACGGTTCGATCCAGAAATCGTCATTGATATTGCGACATTAACTGGTGCCATCATTGTAGCCTTAGGTAGTACAACCACCGGCTTAATGGCTAATAACCAACAACTTGCTGATGATTTATTAAAAGCCGGTAATGACAGTTTTGACCGTGCCTGGCAGTTACCTTTATGGGATGACTATCAACCCTTGCTGGACAGCAATTTTGCCGATATTGCTAATGTCGGCGGTAAAGAAGCAGGAAGTGTCACCGCCGCCTGTTTCTTATCACGATTTACGGAAAAATATACCTGGGCACATTTAGACATCGCTGGGACAGCATGGAATAGTGGAAAAAATAAAGGGGCAACGGGTCGTCCAGTCCCAATGTTAGTTCAATACTTATTAAATCGTATCGACGCTAACAAATCATCATGACCCGAATCAGTTTCTACATTCTGAAATCAAGCGAGCTTGAAAAGCGGCGGGCATTTGCCTGCCGTCTCGCGGAGAAAGCCTATCATCAGGGCCATCAAATCTATATCCATACCGCTTCAGAAGATCATAGTCAGTCAGTCGATACGGCACTTTGGGCTATACGGCCTGACAGCTTTGTACCACATGAAATCACTGATAGCTCAGATAATCAGAGTCCGGTACTTATCGGCTATGAAGACAAAAAGCCTCCCAGACTGATGGATGTACTAATTAATCTCACCGAAGAACAACCCATGTTCTTTAGCCAATTTGAACGTGTAGCTGAAGTAATTGATGATAATGAATCAAGTAAACAAGCTGGCCGTCAACGCTTCCAGTTTTACAAACAACGTGGCTATGAGATAGAAACTTTTCACGTTTGAACCAAGCTAGCAAACCGCTAAAAATACGAAATCCATATTGCCTCTGAACAGATGTTGTCGCAGCAGGTATAATGCGTCGTTTATTTATAGCGTATACATACGACATTCGTATATCCCGAACACCGACCAGACAAACAAGACATCACATGGAAAAAACATACAACCCTGACGCAATTGAGCAACGTTGGTACCAGAAGTGGGAACAAGCTGGCGAGTTTAAACCGACAGGCGAAGGCTCGCCTTATGCGATTATGCTGCCCCCACCTAATGTTACCGGTAGCCTGCATATGGGTCATGGCTTTAATAACACCATCATGGATACCTTGACTCGTTATCATCGCATGAAAGGTGACAATACTTTATGGCAACCGGGCACCGATCACGCCGGTATCGCGACACAAATGGTGGTAGAGCGCCAACTTAACGCTGAAGGTAAAACCCGTCTCGACCTGGGACGAGAAGATTTCACTAAACGTATCTGGGAGTGGAAGGAAGAATCCGGCGGTAATATTACCCGTCAGTTACGTCGTCTTGGTTCCTCACTCGACTGGTCACGTAACCGCTTTACGATGGATGACGATCTGTCTGAAGCCGTTAAACATGTCTTCGTTAAGCTGTATAAAGAAGGTCTGATCTATCGCGGCAAACGCCTGGTGAACTGGGATCCGAAATTACACACAGCCATTTCTGATCTGGAAGTGGAAAATCGCGAACAAAAAGGCCATATGTGGCACCTTCGCTACCCACTTGCAGATGGACTGAAAACCAGTGAAGGCAAGGACTATATTGTGGTCGCTACAACTCGGCCGGAAACCATGTTAGGTGATACCGGTGTTGCAGTGAACCCGGAAGATCCTCGCTACAAGGATCTGATTGGTAAAGAGATTATTTTGCCGTTAGTTAACAGACGCATTCCGATTGTTGGCGATGAACATGCCGATATGGAAAAAGGCACAGGCGCGGTGAAAGTTACGCCAGCCCATGACTTCAATGACTATGAAGTCGGCAAGCGTTGTGGCCTGGCAATGATCAATATTTTCACCCTCAATGCCGATGTACGTGACGTTCCACAAGTATTTAATACTGATGGCAGTGCTAATACTGAACTCGAGGCCAACATTCCGGAAGCCTATCGTGGACTGGAACGCTTCGCAGCCCGTAAGGCGATTGTGGCTGACTTTGACGCAGCTGGTCTGCTGGAAGAGATCAAGGATCATGACCTGACAGTGCCTTATGGCGATCGCGGTGGCGTGGTCATTGAACCGATGCTGACCGATCAATGGTATGTCGATGCAAAAACACTAGCCAAACCAGCGATTGAGGCGGTTGAAACCGGTAAAGTGAAATTTGTGCCGAAATCCTATGAAAATATGTATTTCAGTTGGATGCGTGATATTCAGGATTGGTGTATTTCACGCCAACTCTGGTGGGGGCACAGAATCCCTGCCTGGTACGATCCACAAGGTAATGTGTATGTCGGTCACGATGAAAATGCCGTTCGCGTAGAAAACAATCTGGGAGCAGACGTCGAGTTAACTCAGGATGAAGACGTACTCGATACCTGGTTCTCCTCTGCACTTTGGCCATTTTCAACATTGGGTTGGCCTAAAGATGATGAAGCAGTAAAAACCTGGTATCCGGGCAATGTATTGGTCACCGGTTTTGACATTATTTTCTTCTGGGTAGCCAGAATGATGATGATGGGCATTCATTTTATGGGCGATGTTCCATTTAAAGAAGTGTATATCCATGGCCTGGTCCGTGACTCACATGGTCATAAGATGTCGAAATCCAAAGGCAATGTGCTTGATCCCATCGACATCATCGACGGTATTGATTTGGAAACGCTGGTACAAAAACGTACTTCGGGCATGATGCAACCACAACTGGCTGAAAAAATTGAGAAAGCCACACGCAAAGAATTCCCGGATGGCATTGAAGCTCATGGTACAGACGCACTGCGCTTTACCTTTGCTTCGCTCGCCTCTACCGGACGTGATATCAACTTTGATATGAACCGTATCGCTGGCTACCGTAATTTCTGTAATAAATTATGGAATGCGGCACGTTACGTCTTAATGAACACCGAAGGACAAGACACCGGTGTTGATAATGATCAGGTTGAACTCAGTCTGGCAGATCGCTGGATTATCTCTCAGTTGCAAATCGCTGAAAAAGAAGTCAGTACAGCGATTGAGGCTTATCGATTTGATCATGCCGCACAGGGTATTTATGAATTTATCTGGAACAACTACTGTGACTGGTATTTAGAGCTATCGAAACCGGTATTAAACAGTGAGTCAGCATCTGATGCAGCAAAACGCGGTACACGTCGCACACTGGTACGAGTGCTTGAAGCGACATTAAGAATGGCACATCCGTTTATGCCGTATATCACAGAAGAAATATGGCAGACGATTGCACCGTTAGCGGGTGTTAAAGGCGAGACGATTATGCGTCAATCTTACCCGCTTGCTGATGAAAGTAAAGTTGATCAGAATGCGGTGACTGAAATGGAATGGGTCATGCAATTTGTTACTGGTATTCGCTCTATTCGCTCACAAATGAATATCGCGCCGAAAAAAGCACTGCCGGTATTACTGAAAGATGCTTCTGATTCTGATAAAGTCATTTTAACCAGCAATCAACAGTTCCTGAGCCGTCTAGCCAATCTGGAATCAATTGATATCCTGGAAGGTAAAGCTCCTGCTGCGGCAACAGCCTTAGTCGGTAAAATGGAAATCTTAATTCCACTCGAAGGCTTGATTGATAAAGACGCTGAAATCAACCGTCTGAATAAAGAAATGGCGAAACTGGATAAGATCATTAAACAGTCTTCAGGTAAGCTATCTAATGAAAATTACGTCGCCAAAGCGCCGGCAGATGTTGTTGCCAAAGAAAAAGAGAAACTCGCTGAACTGCAGCAATCCTATGAATTACTTGAACAACAACTTAAAGCATTG
Organism: Methylophaga thalassica MP; assembly: GCF_000214595.1. GTDB lineage: Bacteria > Pseudomonadota > Gammaproteobacteria > Nitrosococcales > Methylophagaceae > Methylophaga > Methylophaga thalassica. Next base: position 1,683,763 of record NZ_AFIG01000001.1, read on the forward strand.
AGCTAAAGCTAAACTAAGCGATAAAAAAAAGCCGCTATAAATAGCGGCTTTTTTAATGTCAGAATAATAACTTATTCTTTTTCCATACCAATTTCATAAAGTTCAATATTGGCTTCTTCAATTTCACCTGTTGTGGCATCCACATCAACTTTCACTTCATAGCCATGAATGCTTTGAATATCAAATTCGTAGGTCGCATCACCATCGAAACCGATTTCATATTCTGAAGCAACAACTTTCCCTGGGTGTACAGCTAAGGCAAATTCTTTCGCTTCAGCTTGTGAAATTTTCGCTAATTTTTTGAAAACGGGATCATTAGCATCGACTTCACGCTCAATCTCACCAATGAAACCTTCTTCAGCATTACATTCAACATTGTAGGTCTTGCCATCGGCTTTCGCTTCAATATCAAATTCATAAACAGGATCATCGCCTTCCATTTTCATTTCAACTTTACGTGCATGACCAGGAATAGTATCCAAAGCGGCATCCAGACAAGTTTCAATTTTTACGATATCCCAGCTACGGATATCATCCAAATCATAATTATCATTTTCAGCAAATGCAGTTGAACTAATGCTTAAAGCGAGGACAGCAGGGATTGTCTTCAAGAACATTGAAGTCATAAAGTAAAGCTCCTTATTAGATTAGATAGATCAAAAGATCAGTCTCTACCCACAAGAGCAATGATCAAACTTGTGGGTAAAGTATAACATCCATTGGTAAAAATAGGACAAACTCCTATTTCATAAAATGATATCAAATGGTATGAAGGAAATTTTTCCTAAACACTGACACGTTTATATTGACGATATTGTGGATGCCAGAAGAGCTCTTCAATCTTATGTTCTAATTCACTATCCGATATCTTAGAAGCCAGTTGCTGATTTTGCGCAATTTTCACAATTTGAAATGCCATCTTTTTGCTTAACTCAGCGATATCATCCAAGGCTGGCAGTAACTGCTCTTCTTCCCCATTAAGTAGTGGTGAGTGTGTTGCCAGCACCTCACTTGCGACCATCATCATTTCATGTGTGATGTGTTTAATTTGACCAGCGATAACGGCCAAACCAATCCCAGGAAAAATATAGCTATTATTACACTGTGCTATTGGATAGGTTTTACCTTGATAGACAACCGAGTTAAAGGGGCTCCCAGTAGCGATAATGGCTTTACCCTCCGTCCAGCTAAGCAGTGACTCAGGCAAGGCCTCAATCTGCTTTGAAGGATTACTCAAAGGAAAGATAATGGGCCGCTCGCAATGGGCTAACATCGTTTTGATGACTGTCTCATTAAACAGTCCCGCCTGCCCAGATACTCCAATAAGTACTGTCGGTGAAGCGTGATGAATAACATCCGTTAAATCCAGCGTAATTTTATCAACCTCCCACTTTGTTCGCAGACTGGCCTTTTGGCTTAGACGGCGTTGAAAATCGAATAAGCCAGCCATGTCATCCATTAATAGTCCGGCTTTATCAATCATGAATACACGTTCGCGGGCCTGAGCTTCACTAAGCCCTTCTGTCATCATTTGTCGGATTATCTGCTCAGCAATGCCACAACCGGCAGAACCCGCTCCTGCAAATACGATAGTCTGCTGTGACAATGTTTCATGTTTTGCTTTACACGCCGCCAATAAAGAGCCGACCGTTACTGCAGCCGTGCCTTGAATATCATCATTAAAACAACACAATTGTTGTTGATATCGCTCCAGTATCGGCAGCGCTTTGCTTTGTTCGAAATCCTCAAATTGTAATAAAACATCGGGCCAGCGTTTTTTGATTGCCTGGATAAACAGGTCGATAAACTCATCATATTCTGCGTCGTTTATACGTTTATGTTTCCAGCCGATATAAAGCGGATTATCAAGTAAGGCCTTATTGTTAGTCCCAATATCCAACATTACCGGTAAGGTATAAGCTGGACTTATCCCAGCGCAGGCGGTATAGAGTGATAACTTACCAATAGGGATCCCCATCCCTCCCACGCCCTGATCACCCAGTCCGAGAATCCGGCTACCATCGGTGACCACGATAACTTTGATCTTATCTTTAGTGACATTGTGCAGAATATCGTCAATGCGATCTTTATCCGGATAGGAAATAAATACACCACGCGCCCGCCGATAAATTTCAGAAAAGCGTTCACAAGCTTCACCTACTGTCGGCGTATAAATAATCGGCATCATCTCAACCAGGTGCGCTTTTAATAAATAATAAAATAAGGTTTCATTATTATCCTGAAGATAACGCAAATAGATGTGCTGATTGATGGGGGCTTTGAAGGTTTTATATTGCAGATAGGCTCTTTCCGCCTGTTCTTCAATCGTTTCAAAGCGATGTGGAATTAAACCATTGAGATTAAAATCATGACGTTCCTGCTCGCTAAAGGCAGTGCCTTTATTCAGTAAAGGTGTGGCAAGTAAGGCCGGCCCAGCATGAGGAATATAAATTGGATCTTTCGCCTTAATACCACGCATCGATATACCTCACTTCTGATTCACATTAGCATCAGTTAAACAGTAAAACGACGATGGATTCAAGTCAGCTTTTTTAAGTTACGGCTCACAACGATATTGATAATATCGAATAAAAGAAGGCATCCCAACCATCAAGGTTTGATAATGCCTAACACAACCGCAATATTAGCCAGGTCTGCTGCGGTATTTACCCGCAGTTTACTTTTAATCTGTGTATTGTAGTTTGCAATGGTTTTATACCCCAGGTGCATATCTGCGGCGACTTCATGGGCAGTCATGCCTTTTGCCAGTCGACAAAATACATCAAATTCACGTGGTGAAAGTAAATCCAGCACTTTTCGATAATGCTCGATATTGTCATGCCGGACATCATCAACTTCAGGGAGCAGACTTTCTTCAATATATCGCTTGCCTTCTGCCACACTTTTAACCGCTTCAGCCAGCACTTCGGCTGCACTATTTTTACTGACGTATCCCATAGCACCCGCTTCCAGTGCGCGTTCAACATAAATAGCCTCATCATGAATGCTGTAGACCAAAATAACCGCGTCAGAATCCAGCTTTTGAAGTCGACGGATAGTTTCAAGCCCACCGATGCCTGGCATGGATAAATCCATCACCACCACGTCGGGTTTAAAGCGTTCATATTCCTGTGTGACTAACTCCCCTCTGTCCAGGTCACTAATCTGCCCGATAAAGGGTTGTGATGATAGTAGAATTCGAAATCCTGCTCGTACTACTTCATGGTCATCGACTAACAGTACTTTGATTTTATTATTGTTGTTCATACTACTTCTCTATAAATGGCATACGTGCTGTCACCGTCACGCCATCATCTGGTGAAGACTCGAACATAAACAGTCCTCCCATACTTTCTACTCTCTCACGCATGGCAAGAACACCAAACCCCTCGCCTGATGATGAACCGCCGATACCATCATCGGATACTTGAATCACCACCCATTTTTTTTGCTGAACAAGGCTCTGCCTGACGCTGATATTTGCCAGATTAGCTCTGGCATGACGTACGACATTGGTCAAACATTCCTGCACAATACGATAAACATGGATCGCCACTTCCTCATCCAAGTCATCAATACAGTCATCGTAATTTAAATGAATATCCAGGGACGGCTGCCGGCGTTTCCACTCGCCAACCAGGTCGGTCAGGGTCGCCACCAGTCCTAAATCAGTTAAACTGAGAGGATGTAACGTTCTCATCATCGATCGCACAACCCCAGATAAATGATTACAAATTTCGATAATCGAATCAGCAATACTCTGGACTTTGCTATCGGATTGTTTAGCCACAACAGCCATCGCTTTCACTGCAGTAAGAGACTGCCCCATTTCATCATGTAATTCACGTGACATATGTCGACGTTCATTTTCCTGAATATGCATGGTATGTCTTGCCAGCGCCTGATTATTTTGTCGGGCCGCATTTAACGCACCGGTCAGGTTATTAATCTCTGCCGCAATAGCATCAAACTCACTAATGCGAAAGCGTGGTAATCGTTGTTCATAATTACCACTTTCCACCGTTTTTAAACCCGATAAAATGGTTTTCACCGCCGTCAACATCGAATGAAACACGACATTGATAGCTAGGAAAATAATGCCGAGCATTAATACGATCGACCAGAAATACACCTGTGACTCCCGCCAGGCTTCATGGATTTCATCCATTGGGTCAGCGCTGATCACAATACGTTGAACCGCATCGTTAGGCAGTTTTATTTCATAGGCAGAACTGATGCTATCCATCATCACCGCATCAATAAACCATTGAGGTGGTGCATCATCGGTGATGTCACTCTTTTCATCAGTCAGCATGGTTTCATTACCGGCCTGGTCAAAGATCGTGATCTGTAAATGACGCGTTTCACGTAAGCGACTGATTTGTTCCAGCCATTCACTCTCGGTATGCTCATCCCGCGTGAACTGATTAAGTCCAAACTCAACCATTTGCAGCGCCAAATTGTAGGAAGATGTCACCTCATCCCTGACCGACTCACGGGCCTGCCAGACAGCCAAACCGGCTCCGAATACGATGATAACCAGTACCGAAATAACAATCCGTAAATTAATTAATCCTCTTAAGCTCATCCTTCACGGCTCCACGGGTAAGGCATTGACTTCGACGCCAGTATTCTTAGTCTTGTTCATAACATGATTTACACATTAATAACTGAAAATAGAACTTTAGCACCGACGGTTTTTAATACTACTTTCTGTTATTCACAAAAAAAGGAATTCTTCCTATAACACTTACATGTACAGACACCTACCATTGAAGGTTAATCATAACAACCTGAATAGCCTGAATGAGTGAAATAAAAGATAATAAGACTGATAAGGTCAAAAACAAATTACTCGAGTTATTTGATGATGTACTAACTCATGATGGGTTTGGTGAAATTAAAATAGAAATGCGAATACTCAAACGCCAACAAAAGGAAGTTATTCTACACTGTGGAAAACAATATCGATTTGTTATTGATACGCCACAGCAGCCATCAAACGACTAACATCATATCTACTCGCAAAACTACACAGATAAATACTAAGTAATAAAAAAGGCCTGTGATGACTTATTTATCATCACAGGCCTTTTTGTCAGGATAAAAATGATGTGCTAAAACATGCCCAGCTGTAACTGCGCAGCTTCAGTCATCATATCTTTGGTCCATTGGGGTTCCCAAACCAATTCCACGTGCGCTTTTTTTACACCGGGAACAGACATTACCCGAGATTCGACATCACCTGGGAATGACTGAGCAACAGGACACCCTGGTGCAGTCAGAGTCATATCGATATTCACATTACCTGAGGTACTGATTTGAATATCGTAAATTAGACCCAGTTCGTAAATGTTAATCGGTATTTCCGGGTCATAGATGGTCTTTAATACATCTATCACATCTTCTTTTAACTGTTCCGGGCTGATTTGATATTGATCGTTCATAAACCTGCCCTTTTATTCTGTAGAAACTGAAATATCATGATCATTGTCAACTGCGGCATGAACGGTATGCCAGGACAATGTGGCGCATTTAACGCGCGCTGGAAACTCTTTTACCCCTGCCAATACCTGTAATTTGCCAGCAAGCTCAACAGCATCTTTATCACCGGTTAAGGCTTTATGGACATCTTCATAAAGTGCCTCGGCATCAGCTAGTGTTTTTCCTTTCAGGGTCTCCGTCATTAAAGACGCAGATGCTACTGAAATCGCACAACCACTGCCCTGGAAACTGATGTCCTCAATGACATCCCCATTGAGTTTCACATAGACAACTAAAGCATCACCACATAAAGGGTTGTTACCATGTGCCATATGATTCGCATCGGTAATTTCTCTGAAATTACGTGGCTTTTTCTTATGATCCATGATCACTTGTTGATAGAGATCTCGTAAATCACTCATCAGGCAAACAACTCCTGTGTGGTGTGAATGGCTTTAACCAACGCGTCAATTTCCTGTTCTGTATTGTAGAAAGCAAATGAAGCACGTGCGGTGGCAGCAATACCATAATATTGCATAATAGGTTGGGCACAGTGATGGCCAGCACGTATAGCAACACCTTGCTGATCAAAAATAGTACCCACATCATGAGGATGAACATCTTCAATCAGAAACGATAAAACACTGGCTTTGTGTTCGGCTGTACCAACGATCCTGACGCCATCAATAGCCGATAATTTATCCGTGGCTAATTCAAGCAAAGCGTGTTCGTAGGCGGCGATTTTTTCAATACCGATTGACTGCATGTAATCAATAGCTGCCCCTAAGCCCACTGCACCGCCGATATGCGGGGTACCGGCTTCAAATTTATACGGTAATGCGTTGTATTCTGTGTGGTCAAAACTCACAGAAAGAATCATATCGCCGCCACCTTGCCATGGCGGCATGGCTTCTAATAAGGCTTGTTTACCATATAAAGCCCCAATACCCGTTGGTGCAAACATTTTATGGCCTGAAAACACATAAAAGTCACAATCCAACTCCTGCACATCAACTTGCATATGTGGCACCGCTTGTGCGCCGTCAATCAATACAGGTATGCCTTTAGCTTTGGCTTTTTCCGTCATTTGTTTGACCGGATTGACCGTACCTAATGCATTAGAGACTTGGCCAACAGCCATGATTTTGGTTTTGTCGGTCAGCAGCTCATCCAATCCGGACAAATTCAGCTCACCTGATTCTGTCATCGGGATGATCTTTAACGTAGCCCCAGTCTGTTCACAGACCATTTGCCACGGCACAATATTGGCATGATGCTCAAGGTAACTGATAAGAATCTCATCACCCGCTTGCAGTTGGGGCCTGACAAAACTTTGAGCCACTAAATTAATAGCTTCTGTTGCACCGCGAACAAAGATAATTTCTTTATCCGACTTCGCGTTCAGGAAGCCTCTTATTTTGCTTCTGGCACCTTCATAAGCATCTGTGGCGCGTTGACTCAGTCTATGCACACCACGATGGACATTAGCATTATCAAGCCGATAATACTGATCCACTGCATCAATGACCTGAACAGGTTTTTGGCTGCTCGCGGCATTGTCTAAGTAGACTAAAGGATGTCCGTTAATTTGCTGATTCAGGATTGGAAAATCACGACGAATGGCAGCAATGTCAAAATCATTCAGCATTGTATCGACCAAATTATGAGTAGATTGCGTCATAACTTACGCACCTCGCGGTAATCGCGTTTCGATCACATTTGATAAGGCCTGGCGAATCGGCATATCTGAAATTCGTTGCAGCACTTCCACAGCAAACGCATAGGTCAATAAGCTTCGAGCACTGGTTTCATTCATGCCACGCGCACGCAGGAAAAATAATTGCTGTTCGTCCAACTGACCAACGGTACTACCGTGACCGCATTTGACGTCATCAGCATAAATTTCCATTTCAGGCTTGGTATCAATTTCACAAGTGCGCGACAGCAGTAAATTACGGTTGCTCTGATTCGCATCTGTTTTCTGTGCATCTTTATGCACGATAACTTTGCCGTTAAAGACGGCATGGCTATCACCATCCAACACGCCTTTATAGATCTCTTCACTAGTGGTATTGGGCACAGCATGATCGATGCGTGTGTGGTTATCGACATGTTGCTTTCCAGCGACCAGATATAAGCCATCCATTGTCACATGGGCCTGCTCACCCAATAGCTGGCTATGAATATCATTTCTCGCCAGTTTAGCCCCTAGAGAAATATTATTGGTATGCCAGACACTGCTACTCGCCTGCTTACCGGCCAATGTCGCTATATGATAATGAGACAAGGACTCATGCTGTAATTTGAAATGACTCAAATGAGCCTTTTCTGCCAAGTTCACTTCTGAAATGACATCTGTCAATCCAACGCTGTTATCAGCTAGGCTGACATAATGCTCGACCAGTGTTAATTCAGCATCTTCAGCGATATCGATCACATGACGTAAATGCGTAGCCAGTTTATCGGTTTCACCCGTATTAATCACCAGCAACTCTACCGGCTTGGATACCTTGGTGTTCGCAGTGACCTGAATATAAGCGCCTTCGGTCATCAACATCGTATTGAGGGCATTCAAGCCAGCTTTTTCAAGCGACACCTGCTGACCTAACACTGATTTTGTTTTAGGAAATGCCTGTGAAAGCGGCTCTACAGTCAGTCCAGCCTCTAGACCATCCAGATGTGATAACTCAGCACTGAATTGGCCATCAACAATGACTAATCGATAGGCAGTTTCCAGTAATGCGACCTGTGAACAACGCATCTCATCCAACTGGCTCGCAGCAGCTTCGTGTGTGAATGCCTCTTGAGATAAAGCCCATAAAGACGTGTATTTCCAGTCTTCAACTTTTTTAGAGGGTAATCCTTGACGCTGAAATTGCGCACTGGCTTGTTGGCGTAACTGCTGCAGCCAACCAAGCTCTTGACCGGGTAAAGTCTGAGTCGCGGCGATATCGTCAAAAGGTGTTGTGATATCTGTTAACTGTTTCATGCAGTCTCACCTTCAGGCGCATCATGAATCCAGCTGTAACCTGATTTTTCCAGTTCTTTTGCCAGTTCTTTATCACCTGATTTAACGATACGTCCTTCAGATAACACATGAACAAAATCAGGAACAATATGATCTAACAAGCGCTGGTAGTGGGTAATCATCACGATAGAACGATCTTCAGCACGGAGCGCATTCACGCCTTCTGAAACGGTACGTAATGCATCAATATCCAGTCCTGAATCGGTTTCATCAAGAATCGCTAATGCCGGCTCTAATACCGCCATTTGCAGAATTTCATTACGCTTTTTCTCACCACCAGAAAAACCTTCGTTAACGTTACGGTGAAGGAATTCTTCATTCATCTTAACCAGTTTCATTTTTTCACGAACCAGAGTTAAGAAATCCATCGCGTCGACTTCTTCCAGGCCCTGATATTTACGCACGGCATTCAAAGCCGCTTTCAGCAAATAAACATTGCTGACACCAGGAATTTCTACTGGATATTGGAATGCCAGGAAAACACCACGTTGTGCACGTTCTTCAGGCTCAAGCTCTAATAAGTTTTCACCTTTATAGATGACTTCACCTTGGGTAATTTCGTAACCATCACGTCCGGCAAGAACATTCGACAGCGTACTTTTACCAGCACCATTAGGGCCCATGATCGCATGGATTTCACCAGGGTTAACTGTCAGGTCAATACCGCGAAGAATTTCTTTGCCATCAACGCTGGCGTGTAAGTTTTTAATTGTTAACATCTTCACTCTCTAAAATTTCTGAATATTGTTTGGCAGTTCTCTTATGGTTTAACCCACGGAACCTTCTAATGACAAACCGAGTAGATTTTGTGCTTCTACCGCGAATTCCATTGGTAATTCACGTATGACTTGTTTACAAAAACCATTCACGATCATCGACACAGCATCTTCTGCATCTAATCCACGCTGTTTACAGTAAAACAGTTGGTCTTCACTGATTTTCGATGTGGATGCCTCATGTTCAACTTTTGCAGTCGGATTTTTCACTTCGATATAAGGGAAAGTATGCGCACCACAGGTATCACTCATTAATAAAGAGTCACACTCGGTATAGTTGCGAGCGTTTTCCGCGTTAGGTCCAATTCGTACCAGACCTCGATAAGCATTTTGTGAACGACCAGCCGAGATACCTTTGGAAATGATCGTTGAACTGGTGTTTTTACCCAGATGAATCATCTTGGTACCCGTATCGGCTTGCTGCATATTATTGGTGACGGCAACTGAATAGAATTCACCTACCGAATTATCACCTTGTAAAACAACGCTCGGATACTTCCAGGTAATCGCAGAACCAGTTTCTACCTGTGTCCAGGAGACTTTTGATGACTCACCACGGCATGCAGCACGTTTTGTCACAAAGTTATAGATACCGCCTTTGCCATTTTCATCACCGGGGTACCAGTTTTGAACGGTCGAATACTTGATTTCAGCACGGTCCATTGCCACCAATTCCACCACCGCTGCATGGAGCTGATTTTCATCACGCATTGGTGCGGTACAGCCTTCCAGATAACTGACATAAGCATCATCATCAGCAATGATTAATGTACGCTCAAACTGTCCGGTATTGGCGGCGTTGATACGGAAGTAAGTTGATAATTCCATTGGGCAACGTACACCTTTAGGAATGTAAACAAACGAGCCATCAGTGAATACCGCCGAGTTCAGCGCGGCATAAAAGTTATCTTTATGTGGAACGACGCTACCAATATATTTTTTCACTAATTCAGGATGTTCCTGAATTGCTTCTGAAATAGGCATAAACAAGATGCCTTCTTCAGCTAATTTATCTTTGAATGTATTGGAAACAGAGACACTATCAAAAACGGCATCAACAGCTACACCAGCCAGACGCGCTCTTTCATCTAATGGTACGCCGAGTTTTTCATAGGTTTTTAACAGCTCAGGATCGACTTCATCCAGACTTTTAGGACCATCAGTTTTTTTCTTTGGAGCAGAGTAATAACTGATTTCCTGATAGTTGATGGCCGGATAATGAACATGAGCCCACTCTGGCGTTTCCATAGTTAACCAGTGTCGATACGCTTCTAAACGCCATTCGAGCATCCAGTCAGGTTCATTTTTGATGAGTGATATTTGTTTGATCACATCCTCATTCAAACCAGGCGGCAGGCTGTCTACTTCAATATCAGTGACAAACCCTGCTTTGTATTCTTTTTGTGTAATCGCTTCAAGTTGTTGACTTTGTTCAGTCATGGAACTCACCATCCTGTATAGTTGTTTTATTCACCTCGTTATAAGATGAATAGAATCTGATCGGACTGATACCCAGTGAAGTCTGTGGTGTCAGCATATCCGATAGTTTTACTTCGTCTAATGCCTGAAAAACGGCATCATTAATTTTGGTCCAATTAGTCTGTACGGCACAGTGCGTTTCCTGATCACAGTGACTGTCACTGCTCACACACTCGGTCAAAGCAATCGGTCCTTCGATCGCTGTAATAATTTCTGCAATGGTAATCTCATCAGCTTGACGGCTCAGACTATAGCCGCCCATTACGCCGCGTTCAGACTTTAACAGCCCTGAATGAGACAATAACTTTAAAACTTTTCTTACCGTTGGCAGTGGTACTTTTACTGCTTCAGCAATAGCATGTGCACTATGTTGAAGTTGAAGATTTGAGGCAAAATAGCTCATCAGCACAATGCCATAATCTGTCAATTTTCCCATTCGCAACATTGGTGCACCTCCTAATTGGTACTATTATAGTATCAATTAAAGCAATAACCAAGTGTTTTTCTCAGTTATTAGCTCATTGTAGTCGTGAAAATATTGTGGATTTAGCGTATGGTATTGAACTTTTAGCCTATGCTAATGAACTTTTAAGGCAGAGCATTGTACTAAATCGGGCACACACCTTATCTATACATTGAGAGCATTATATGAAATTAAAAACACTCGCGATTTTACCTTTACTATTATTTGGAGCAAACGTAATGGCAGCTGACAACGCCACAACATTAGATACAGATAAACAAAAAATTAGTTACATCTTTGGTATTCAAGTTGGTCAGAATATGATGCAAGAAGGTGTGGATCTTGATATTGAAGCATTTAAAGCGGGTGTAGCAGATATGCTGGCTGGCCAAAAACCACAACTTGATCAAACGACAGCAGAACAAGTTGTGCAAGCTTACCAAGCACAAAAAGCACAAGAATTAGCAAAAGTCATGAATGAAAAACAAGCTGAAGCTAAAGCTTACATGGAAAAAAATGCTAAGAAAGAAGGTGTTGTAACGACTGACAGTGGTCTGCAATATGAAATTCTGAAAGAAGGTGATGGCGCCACTCCGACAGAAAATGACAAAGTTATTGCTAACTACAAAGGTACTTTAATCGATGGTACCGTTTTCGATAGCTCATATGATCGTGGCGAACCAGCTACCTTCCCTGTTAATGGCGTTATTCAAGGCTGGCAGGAAGCATTAAAAATGATGAAAGAAGGTTCAAAATGGCGCATCGTTGTTCCTGCTAACCTGGCCTATGGTCCACGTGGCGCCGGTAACCTGATTGGTCCAAACGAAACCTTAATTTTTGAAATTGAGCTGATTGCAATCACTAAGTAACTGCCTGTTTCGATTCTTAAAAAAGCCGCCTTTAAGGCGGCTTTTTTATTTCTCTCTTTTTAGCATGGTTGTTAATTTTTGCCAGTCAAAATAAGGGCCAGGATCGGTTTTCCGTCCTGGAGCAATATGCTCATGTCCGGTTATTTTCTCGTATGTCAGCTTTGGATAGACGTGGCATAATGCTTTTATTAATTGCACAAGTTCAGTGTATTGAACTTCAGCAAACGGTTTGTCGTCACACCCTTCCAGCTCTATTCCGATAGTAAAGTCATTACACTTTTCCCTTCCTTGCCACTGCGATACGCCTGCGTGCCAGGCTCGTTGATGAAATGGTACAAACTGGACAACTTCACCATTACGTCTAATCAATATATGCGATGAGACTTTTAAGCCATCTAACTGCTCGAAGTAAGGATGAGTGGAGCAATCCAGCTTATTCAGAAACAGATCATCAATAAATGTGTCGCCAAACTCACCAGGTGGCAGGCTGATATTGTGTATCACAATACCGCTAAGATCATGTTGGTCAGGCCGCTCATCATAATTAGGTGATAGCGTAATTATTCCGTTTTCGATCAGACCCGATTGTTTATTTATTTTCACTAAGACGTCTCATTATGTAGATTAATCATGCCGCACACGTTAACCTGTTTTGATTTAGCCATTACCTTATCGATATGACCATAGAAAATCCACTCCCAGACGCATTTATAGATTCACAAGTTAAACTTGCTTTGCTTGAAGACATTGGTCAGGCAGATCTGACCGCTAATCTGATTCCGATTGATGCAGTCTCAAACGCCACATTAATCACACGTGAGGATGCAACAATTTGTGGCATGCAATGGTTTGAACGCGTTTTTAAACAACTTGATGCATCAATAAGCCTTAGCTGGAAAGCCCAAGATGGTGATCGAGTGAAGGCCAATACGGTTATTTGTGAGTTACACGGACCAGCCAGAGCCTTATTAACAGGTGAGCGTACGGCAATGAATTTTTTACAGACATTGTCCGGCACCGCAACACTCTCTTCGATTTACAGCGATGCTGTAGCAGGGTTGCCTGTTAAAATATTGGACACGCGTAAAACACTACCAGGCTGGCGTGTTGCTCAAAAATTCGCAGTAAAATGTGGTGGCTGCTTTAATCACAGAGTCGGTCTATATGACGGTATTCTTATTAAAGAAAATCATATTATGGCAGCGGGTTCCATCAGCAATGCTATAAATCAGGCGAAAGCCCTATCTGCTGGCGTACCAATAGAAGTTGAAGTTGAAAATTTCTCAGAACTCGAACAGGCGCTTGCGAGCGGAGTCGATATTATTATGTTAGATAATTTTAGTATTGATGATTTAAAACAGGCCGTTGCTATCAACCAAGGCCGAGCAGAACTTGAAGCTTCGGGTAATATTACTTTGAATAATATTCGTCGTGTTGCAGAAACAGGCGTAGATAGAATCTCAGTAGGCGCATTAACAAAAGATATTAAAGCCGTTGATCTTTCTTTACGTTTTTCATAGATAAAAAAAACCGCAGTGCACTTAGCGAAATATGCACTGCGGTTGAGAGTAAAACGAGAAAATTTATTCTAAACCGACTTGCCAGAGCTCAAGGTTTTTCTCAATAATCTTCCCAGAACTCGCATCGACCTCCACTTTCATTTCTTTTCCATCTTTTGTGGCAATATCAAATTCATAGGTGGCTTTTCCACCTTCTTCAATTTCATATTCCACTTCAACCACTTCGCCAGGATAGAGCGCTAAGGCAATTTGTCTTGCCTCTAACTCGCTAATTTTGGCGTGTGCTTTAAATTTCGGATGGTTCGGATGATCGACTTCTTGTTCCACTTCTATAATTTCGCCCGTTTTTACTAAGCACTCAAGGTCCCAGTCAGCACCATCAATACCACGGATATCAAATTCATAAACATCACGCTCGTCTTCGACTTTACGTTCAACCTTAATAACATGACCTGGTTTCAAGGTTTTAGCCGCTGTTAAACAACGCTCGAAATACTGAGGTGTTTCCTCGGCCCATAGCAAACATGGAAATAATAATGTGAAACAAAGAAATAGAACTTTCATTTATGTACCTTACAAATGAAAAGGGGCTGAAATCAGCCCCTTTTAAATAGATGATTACATGGTTAGTTTGAAACCAATCCATCCTGCACGAGGTGCACTTGTACCGACGAAATGTTCATCACTGTCATAAGCATCCAGACCCGGTGCTTCATCAGGCTCACCGTATAAACCAAAAGTGTTGTACTCGCTGTCGAATAAATTATCGACTTTTGCGAAGAACTGCAGATGCTCATTGACTTTGTAACGGCTGTGCAGGTTCACAACACGATAACCCGCAATTTTCTTATCGTCATTGGCTTCATCACCACGGTAGTACTGACTAGAGTGATATGACGCGGTTAAACCTGCAGAAAATTGTTGCGTGAATGCATAGTCCAGACCTACATTTAAGTTATGTGCAGGAATGCTTGGCAGACGATCACCTTTAGACACGTTATATAAATCACCATCACGTGAATAAGTGAAATCATCTTCAAATGTCGCACGAACATAACCATAGTTTGCTGACCAGCTTAGCTTCTCATATTGTCCGGCCATACCCAGTTCAACACCCGCACGCGCTGTTTTATCAATATTTCTGAAGTTACCTAAGCCTAAACGACCACTCACATCATCCGATTGACTTTCATCTTCTGGGAAAAACAATAAATCATCTTTTAACTGGGTGTAATAGACATTGGCATACCAGTTGAATAATTCTTGTTGACCACGCAGACCTGTTTCAATGGTTCTGGCAACCACATCATCCAACGGTGGATCGGCTAAGAACGCATTTGGATAAGCACAAGGTGACTCTGGTTCAGCACAAGTCAATTCAGTTGCAGTTGGTGCACGATTTGATTCGTTATAGCTGACATAAGAAGTCATAGTATCTGTCAATTTATACGTTAAGCCCAATGAAGGATTTAAACGTTTAAATGTATGAGAATTTCCTGACTCATTCAGATCTTGATCACCACCTTCACTAGTACCTGAAATATCCACTTCAATCCAGTTATAACGCGCGCCAACCGTCATGGCTAGACGTTCAGTTAATGAATGCGTATTAGTGAAGAAAATACTATAAGTATCTGTCTTAACATTGCCATCAACTACTGTATCATCAAGAATATATCCAGTACCTACTGTACCTCGAGTATCATCGAAAGTAGCCAATTCTGTTTGTGAGGAATAATCCACATTTGAATGATCAAAACCTACACCCACAATTAATTGATTATCGCGACCAAACAAATCATTTAAAAAAGTTGATTGTAAAGCAAAGCCAAAGCTGTCTTGCTCTGTTTTACTTGTATTATTCGCTGCAAGGTCTTCAGTACCGTCTAGACCCAAGGTGGTGCCATCAACAATCAGGTCACCATCTTCATCTTCAATGTCTGTGCCATTAAATTCATTCTCGGTACCATCACCATTAAATGAATCACGATCACTCTTACGATAGTACGTATTAGCAGCCAACATAGTTTTATCATTTAACCAGTGAGTACCATTCAGGGTAAACATACGCAGTTTATTTTGCGTGTTATCTGGATGCGTGAACACTGCTTCACGGTCTGCATCGACTAAGAGAGTAGGAGATGCCCCGTTACCATTTAAATCACTATCAACGGCTGTGATACCAAAATCTAATGTGGTGTCTTCATCAGCATAGCTTAAGTTTGTGAAAAACTGCTCTACACGCGATGGAGAGTAATCACGCCAACCATCTTCTTTGGTAATCGAACCTGTAACAAAGTAAGCTAAGTTACCATCACTACCACCACTTTCAATGGTACCTGAGTCACGACCAAATGAGCCTGTATATGCTTCTAAGCTATGGCCTGGGTTAGTAAAACCGTTCTTAGTTTTGATAGATAAAGCACCGCCCAGCGTATTCAAACCAAATAACGGATTTGAACCTGGAATCAGGTTCATGCTGGCAATCGCTGACTGTGGAATTAATTCAAAGTTAACCGCGTCACCAAAGGGCTCATTAACACGAATGCCATCAACATAGACAGACAAACCTTGAGAGTTACCCACTAAAGGTGAAGCCGTAAAGCCACGGAATTGCAGATCAGGCTGGAATGGGTTGTTTTGTGCCTGATTCAGACTGACACTGCCCAATGTTTTATTCATGAAATCAGAAATATCTAACGCCTGAACACGCTCGATATCTTCATCAGTTGCTGTCTGCACATTCGCAGCAACTTGATCCTTAGGTAAGCCTACTCCATGTAGAGGGGTTGTTCCCACGACTTCAATGTCACTTAATTTAACATCATCGTCAGCAGCAAAACTCGCACTGGAAAACAGCGCGGAAGCTAGCATGACGCAAATCAGCTTTCTCTTTTGCGGAAATTGCATTACCTATACTCTCCTGAGTTATTTTTATGGTTGTAAAACTCAGATAAGATTGCACATATAGTGCCAACTTCCTTAATGCTTTTTTTACAAACACTTACAAATCTTTAACTTTATGGATATGGCACAAACGGCTGCAATAAACCAACCACAATGGCTGATATCAACCAGATCTAAACCAGGCCAATTTCTCATGTAAGCGTGTGACTTCACCAATGATAAGCAATGTAGGTGCTATCGGTTTTTCACGCTCAGCAAGCTCGGGTAACTCTGCTATCGTACTTAACCAGACTTTTTGATTTTCAGTTGTTCCTTGCTGAACCAATGCGGCAGGCATATCGGCTGGCATTCCATGCGCTTGTAACTTTTGACTTAGTTGAGCCAGACCGGCTAACCCCATATACACAACCACTGTTTGTCTGGGTTTGACTAATACTGACCAATTTAAATCTAATTCACCTTCTTTTAATTGGCCGGTTACGAAGACGCAGCTTTGTGCATAGTCTCTATGTGTCAGGGGAATACCGGCATAAGATGCGCAGCCTGATGCTGCTGTGATGCCCGGTACAACCTGAAACGGAATAGCATTTTCAGCCAGTGTATCGATCTCCTCACCACCACGGCCAAATATAAAGGGATCGCCCCCTTTTAAGCGTAATACCCGCTTACCCTGCTTCGCGTGTTCCAGTAATAAATTATTGATTTCTTCCTGTCTGACGGCATGCCATGCCCGCTGTTTACCAACATAGACTAATTCAGCTTCTTTACGAACCAGCGCCAGAATTTCTTTACTCACCAGACGATCATAAAAAACAATGTCGGCCTGTTGCATGAGTCTTAGTGCTTTAAATGTCAGTAATTCCGGATCACCAGGTCCAGCACCCACCAAAAAGACTTCGCCGGTTTCAACAGTTTTGATTTCATCAGCCAGTTGCTGCTGTAATATCTGTTCGGCAATCCCTTCCCGCCCAGCCATCACGTGATCAGCAATAGGACCAGACAAAACGCTATCCCAGAACTGTCTTCTCTGACGGAGTTCACCAAATTTTTGTTTGACTGTCTCGCGGTACTTACCCATTAATTCACCCAGCTTACTATACGCAGGCGGAATTAATGTTTCTAAACGGGCACGTAAGTTTCTGGCCAAAACTGGTGATTCACCACCACTGGATACCGCTACAATAATCGGCGATCGATCTAATACAGAAGCAAAAATAAAGTCGCTGTCATCAGGGTTGTCTGTCAGATTAGTTAATATATGTTTTTGCTTAGCAATATCATGTACCAGATGATTAACTTGTTCATTATCTGTTGCCGCAATAATCAGGCGTTGATCCGTAATATGCTCAGCTTTAAATATGGATTGCACCCAGCGAAGCTGGCCTTGTTTAACCAGCGTCCCAAGTGCATCACTGATTTCAGGTGACACCACGCTGACCTTGGCCTGTGCTTTCAGTAATAACTTCACTTTTCGTGTAGCAACGCTACCACCACCGACAACCAGACAGTCTTGCTGTTTTAAATCTAAAAATATTGGTAAATAATCCATCTATCTATCTTTTAAAGGTAAGGCCAGCCCTTGTAAGACATAACCATTTTCCATATTTTGAACAATTGCCACTAATGACATATCAGCTAATTTCCACGACTTTTCGAGAGCAACTTCAGTCGTCATATCCGCTTTACCGTTGGCATCTAACTTAAACGGCCCTAACCACTTTCTTACGAGATGTTGATGATTAAATGTGGCGCCGGCATTATCGCCTCCCCTTACCTCACTAATCACATTATTTTCAGTCAAAGCGAGATACAACTGGCTATATTGCTTATTTTCATCGCCTTCAACGCTTACCCGACTATGAACAGAAAGACTGTTTTTATCTTGCTTTGCCTCGAGGTTGATATTGGCTTCAGGCTTAAACTCACTGACAAAATTGATGGCATCAAGCCCATGAGCGCGCCAATCATGTAGCACTTCACCACTGATAAAGAACTCAGGGGTATACACTGTTTGGAATAAATTTAATCTGGTCAGCTGCTTTTGTCTGTCAGTAAAAACTGGACTGGCAAATTTATCAACCCAGCCCTTCTTCTGGTCAAGATAATCGACATGGAAATTTAATATCACCACATCGTTATCTGTAAGCCCTTTCTGTGGCAGTTGTTTAACCCAGCGTTCTGCCGCCGGACATAAGCCACAGCCTTCAGCAGTAAATAGCTCTATTACTACAAGGTGCTTGTCAGTCGTTTTTGCCTGCCAATCACCAGCACAAGCGAGAGAGCTTATAAGCATGCTAGAGAAGGCAAATATTAGACATAATCGTTTCAACATAGCGCCTTCCTCCTTTCTGTCATTACTATACTGACTCTCTGTCAGCCTGAATAATTCTCTCACTGCTATCTTCAACAACAGCCATTTCTCTCAAAACGGCTGTCGCAAAACAGCCCGAAGGTAAAAAGAATGTGAGTTGTAAACGTGAGTTATGCCACTGCCAGTTAAATTCTGTCGGCACCAGACGTAAAGCCCGTCGCTCCTGTTTCAGGCCCTGCCTTGATAATCCCTGAACCCAAGCCTGCCATGCGTCAAGCACGGCTGTTTCCAGCTGCTTGCATTCATCATGACTCTGAAGTTCTCCCTGCCCTGCAAGTGCCCCTGTAGGGTGAATATCAAAGGTTTTCAGGCGCTCAAATAACTCAGTATCATCATTTTCTGACTGAAAACAACTGTGGTTGCCATTTAACTGCATCACATCACCCGGAATAAATTGATTCCAGTTTTGTGCTTTTACTCGCTCGCTGACAACAAGATTAAACAACCATGACCGTGCAGCAGAAAGATACAGACTTTTTTTATTACGGCTTTTAGGTTTTCTACCCTGCTCAAACCACTGCTCAACACCATGTAAATTGCCCATCTGATAACCAAAGCGCTGTTCACCAAAATAATTAGGTACGCCTTGCTTTTGTATCTGACTGAGTGCCGATTCCCAGCTATCTCTGTCGCCATCAAGTACTTCCAGATTTAGCTTAAAGCTATTGCCAGACAAAGCGCCTCGTTTTAACTTCTTATTATGGCGTGTAATAAGGTTAATTTTTATCAGATCCGACTCAAAGGCAGACCAATCAGGTTCAGCCACACCCTCGGTATTCACACTAAACCACTGTGTCGTCACCGCATGGCGATCTTTTAGTCCTGCATAACCAATGGCCACCTCATCGACACCTGCAAATTGTGCCAGCTCTTTCGCCAGCCAATCGGTATTGGTATCCGTTTTGGTGATCTGTAACATCACATGTGGACCAGACCCAGCCGGTTCGAAAGGCAGTTTTTCTTCCACCTTAAAATCTTCCGGCGTTTGGCGAATACGGCAACGGTGACTCAAGGCGGCCGGATTAACTCGGGCTAATGACTCAAAATCAAATGCTGACAATGTCATTAGTCCGCTTGTCTAATCAAGGCAACTGCATGCGTGGCAATACCTTCTTTTCGACCAGCAAAGCCTAATTTTTCGGTCGTGGTTGCTTTGATATTAATCGCCGTGACATCTACTTCCATGTCTACAGCCAGTAACGCTCGCATTTGTGGAATAAAAGGCGCCATCTTGGGTGCCTGAGCAACAATCGTGGCATCCACATTACCAACACACCAGCCGCGTTCTGAAAGATCACTGATCACTCGCCGTAAAAGTACACGGCTATCTATTCCTTTAAATGCGTCATCATTGTCAGGAAAATGATGACCAATATCCCACAGGCCAGCAGCACCTAACAAGGCATCACAGATCGCATGAATAAGCACATCACCATCTGAATGCGCTTCAAGACCATGTGTATGTGGAATGGTGACCCCACCGATGATTAATGGTGCATCCTCAATAAAGCGATGAACATCATAGCCATGCCCTATACGCATTAATTGCCTCCAGCCTGTTGACGTAAATAAAGTGCTGCAAGCGCTAAGTCCTGCGGTACGGTGATTTTGATATTGTCGCTGTGCCCTTCCACCATGCGCGGCTGATAACCAGCTAACTCTATCGCGCTGGCTTCATCCGTCACAGCTAATGACTTTTCTGCCGCTGAGATTAATGCCTCAGAAAGCGGTGCCAAGCGAAACATCTGCGGCGTGGCAGCTCGCCATAAACCCTGGCGGCAAACGGTTTCCTGGATCATATTATTGTCATCCACACGTTTAACGGTATCGGAGACGGGAATCCCGAGAATCCCCCCGACGGCATCATCCGCAAGTGTATCTAACATGGCATCAATATCAGCATGTCGCAGACAGGGTCTGGCTGCATCATGCACTAATACCCATGGGTTATGCTCAATGTGCTGCTGTAATAGTTTTAAAGCATTAGACACGGAATCTGAGCGATCTTTACCGCCTTTAGCGATTAATAATTCACAGGATAAAGACAGTGATAAAGACGGCCACCATTGATCATTTTCTGCTAATGCAATCACAATCCCTTCAATGGCCGGATGTGAAGCCAATCTCTCAAGCGTTAACTGTAAAACAGGCTTATCATCGATCAATAAATATTGCTTTGGTATCTCAGCCTGCATTCGACTACCAATACCGGCAGCAGGCACTACAGCCCAAACAGCCTGTTTACTGCTCATCTGGTTTATCAATAATCTGGAAAAAGGTTTCGCCAGGTTTCACCATACCGAGTTCGCTACGCGCTCTTTCTTCCAAGGCATCAAGACCACTTTTCAGATCTTGCACCTCAGCAGCTAACACTTGATTACGTTCTTTTAACTCAGTGTTATCAAGACGTTGCTTTTCTACAGCTTGGTGAAGGCGTAATAAAGAAGGAAGCCCGTCATGACTGAGCCACAATCGGTATTGAAGTAATACCAAAATTGCGGCTAACAAAATCATGACGGGTTTAGACATAAGACCTAGGCTTGTTGGACGTTAAACGCCTTCATCCCAGGGTAACTGGCGGCATCACCTAATTCAGCTTCGATGCGAATTAGTTGATTATATTTTGCTACACGGTCAGAGCGTGATAATGAGCCAGTTTTGATTTGGCCAGCATTTGTCGCTACCGCTAAGTCAGCAATCGTCGTGTCTTCAGTTTCACCACTACGATGAGAAACAACAGCCGTGTAACCATTGGCTTTCGCTAAATTAATCGCATCCAGTGTTTCAGATAAAGTACCAATTTGATTTACTTTGATAAGAATCGAGTTGGCAACGCCTTTATCAATACCTTGTTGCAGGATTTTCGGGTTAGTCACAAACAAGTCATCACCGACCAACTGTACTTTGTCACCGATTTTATCAGTCAACAATTTCCAGCCTTCCCAATCGTTTTCATCCATACCATCTTCGATGCTGATGATAGGGTATTTATTTGCCCAATCAGCCAGTAAGTCAGCAAACTCTGCGGATGTTAATGAGCGGTTTTCAGAAGCCAGCACATACATGCCATCTTTGTAGAATTCTGAACTCGCAGCATCCAGTGCTAGCATAATGTCTTTACCAGCTTCATAACCGGCATTTTTGATCGCTTCCAGAATGACTTCGATCGCTGACTCATTAGACGGCAGATCCGGCGCAAAACCACCTTCATCACCCACCGCTGTATTCAGACCACGGCTATGCAGCACTTTTTTCAATTCATGGAAGACTTCAGCACCATAACGCACGGCTTCTGTCAGGCTTGATGCACCGACAGGCATAATCATAAATTCTTGCAAATCAACGCTGTTATCCGCATGTGAACCACCATTAATGATATTCATCATCGGTACTGGCATCACTGCTTTTTCTTCAGTTGACAGGTATTTGTACAGCGTTTTCTTTGAATCAGCAGCGGCTGCTCGCGCTGTCGCCATAGAAATAGCTAATAACGCATTGGCACCTAAACGGCTCTTGTTTTCCGTACCGTCAGTTGCAATCAATTTATTGTCTAAAGCACGTTGGTCATGAGCATCCATCCCCAACACCGCTTCTCTTAATTCGCCGTTAACCGCTTCAACCGCTTTAAGAACGCCTTTACCCAAGTAACGGCCTTTATCACCATCACGCAATTCAACTGCTTCACGCTCACCAGTTGAGGCACCTGATGGCACCGCTGCACGTCCAAACGCACCGCTTTCCAGAATAACGTCAGCTTCGACCGTTGGGTTACCACGTGAATCGATGATTTCTCTTGCTTTTACATCAATGATTTTGCTCAATGCTCTGCTCCCGTAATGTTTTTTTGATATCGACTGTTATCGACGAGCTAACAGCTCATCTTCGATAAAGTCTTGTTGTTTTACTGTTGCATCTATTGCTTGCAGCATTTCTAACAATGCTGTCATTTTATGTAATGGCCAGGAATTAGGCCCATCACTTAAGGCTTTTTCAGGTTCTGGATGCGTTTCCATAAACACACCGGCAATACCCGTGGCTACCGCAGCACGCGCCAATACGGGTACAAATTCACGTTGACCACCTGAAGCACCACCTTGTCCACCGGGCTGCTGAACAGAATGTGTCGCATCATAAACCACCGGACAATCCATATTTCGCATGGTAGGTAGACCACGCATATCAGAAATTAAGGTGTTATAACCAAAGGATGTGCCACGTTCACACAACATAATTTGTTGGTTACCGGTCGACTTGGCTTTGTCTGCGACGTGTTGCATATCCCAGGGCGCTAAAAACTGGCCTTTTTTGATATTGACCGGCAAGCCTTGACTGGCCACATTGACGATGAAGTTCGTCTGACGGCATAAGAACGCTGGCGTCTGTAACACATCCACTACGCTGGCGACTTCGGCTAACGGCGTGTCTTCATGCACATCCGTCAACACTGGCAGGTTAAATTCTTTTTTCACTTTTTCCAGAATCGCTAAGCCTGCTTCCAGACCCGGTCCACGATAACTCTTTGTCGAAGTACGATTCGCTTTATCGAAAGACGATTTATAAATGAACGGAATGCCGAGCTTGTCAGTGATTTCTTTCAACTGACCTGCCACATCCATGGTCATTTGCTCACTTTCAATGACGCAGGTGCCCGCGATTAAAAATAAAGGCTGTCTGCCGCCCACTTCATGACCACATAACTGCATGGTGTTACCCTCTATTTTTTTTGTTAGCTTTGGCCGCATTAATAAACCCTTCAAATAAAGGGTGGCCATGACGCGGTGTCGATGTAAATTCTGGATGGAACTGGCAGGCAACAAACCATTGATGTTCTGGGATCTCAATCATTTCAGCCAGCGTTTCATCTTTCGACATGCCAGAGAAAACTAAACCTGCTTGCTCAAGTTTCTCTTTATAGTTGCTGTTGAACTCGTAGCGGTGACGATGACGTTCGACAATTTCTTGCTCACCATAAATTTTCTGGGCCAGACTGCCTGGTTTCAATACACAGGGATAACCACCTAAACGCATGGTGCCGCCAAGATCAGAATCGTGATCGCGCTGTTCTACACTGCCGTCTTCTTTTTGCCATTCCGTAATCAGGCCGATAACAGGATCAACGGTATTTAAGTCAAACTCTGTACTGTAAGCTTCTGGCATACCGGCTTTATGACGAGCGTACTCAATCACAGCAACCTGCATCCCTAAACAAATGCCCAGATACGGAACATTATTTTCGCGGGCAAACTGGGCAGTTTGGATCATGCCTTCAACACCGCGTTCCCCGAAGCCACCCGGCACCAGAATCGCATCCATATCTTTGATGCAGTCTGGTCCTTGCTGTTCAATCAGCTCAGAATCAACATAATGCACATTGACTTTGGTTCTGGTGTGAATGCCCGCATGTATCAATGATTCAGACAGTGATTTATAAGCTTCAGTCAGTTCCATATACTTACCGACCATAGCAATATTTACTTCACCTTCCGGCTTCGTCAGGTTGTTATAAACCTGTTGCCATTGGCTTAAATCAGCCGGTTTTGCATCTAAGCCTAATTGCTTGACGACGATGTCATCTAAGCCCTGGCGGTGTAATTCCATTGGAATTTTATAGATACTGTCGACATCGACACATGACACAACATTATTAACAGTCACGTTGGTGAATAAAGCAATTTTCTTGCGTTCAGATTCTGGCAGAGGACGGTCCATACGACATACCAGCACATCAGGCTGAATACCAATGGTTCTGAGCTCTTTAACAGAATGCTGGGTAGGTTTGGTTTTGATTTCACCCGCAGACGCGATATACGGCACCAGCGTCAAATGTAAGAAAAGTGCACGTTCACGGCCTAACTCAGATCCCATCTGACGAATGGTTTCAAGGAACGGCAAGGATTCAATATCACCGACCGTACCACCAATTTCAATCAAGGCGACATCGGCATCACCAGCACCTTCAAAAATACAGCGTTTAATTTCATCTGTAATGTGCGGGATAACCTGAACGGTATTACCTAAATACTCACCACGACGTTCTTTACGAATCACGTTCTCATAAATCTGTCCGGTCGTGTAGTTATTGCTACGGGTCATATCCGCATCAATAAAACGCTCATAGTGACCGAGATCAAGATCAGTTTCTGCACCGTCTTCTGTGACAAAAACCTCACCGTGCTGAAGCGGGCTCATCGTGCCGGGATCAACGTTGATGTATGGGTCAAGTTTTACCAACGTGACTTTCAGTCCACGAGCTTCAAGAATAGCAGCCAGTGACGCCGCGGCAATCCCCTTACCCAGGGAAGACACAACACCACCAGTGACGAAAATAAATTTAGTCATAATATGGAGAGTTCAATAAAAAACGACGCGGCCAGAATGGCTGCGCTCAAAATAGCGTATAAATTATCAGAATTGCCCTTCTCGCTCAATCTAAATCTGGTCGAAAATCACCTGCCAGATAAGGCAGCCAGCCTTTTTCGCCAGTCTCGGCTGCATAATGTTCGGCATAACCATAGCCAACGACAGCGACTAACTCGGTTCCAACAAAAAACAGCGGAATAATTGACCGCTTCCAAGGAGGAACAGACCACTCCTGAAAAAGTTGTTTTAATGATTTATGTTGCGAATGACCCCTGAGTCGGATCTTTTCCCCACCCTGACGATAACGCATGATTACATCGCCATTGAGTACCGATGTTTTCAAGCCATCACCAGAAGTGAGCTGCCATTTGAGCGTGCAGCCGTTGGACAAAACAAGTTCAGCAGGACCAGTGAAAGTGACTTCTGCTTGTGGGGGTTCTGAATGTTTGGATGTCTGAAGATATAAATCATCACGATAACGCCTGACTTCAACATTGGACCAGCGAACTATCGGCGTTTTGTCTTCAGCGGCACTGATCACATCCTCAATAATGCGCTGTAAAATCGCGGTAGACGGCAACTCATAACCAGCTGTTTCAATCATAAACCGCAACAGGTTCCGTTGTCGCTCTGCAGGCAGTTGCTTCACAGCAGCAATAGACAAATGTCCATCATCTTGCAACTGACATTGTGCTCTGTCCTGTTCCGCCAATTGTGCTAATAACAGGCTAGTCTCCTGACAATGCGCAGCACTACGAGCGATTGTTTTTTCCAGCGAGGGCCAGCGTTCCTGTAATAAAGGCCAGAGGGTTTGCCGCAAATAATTGCGATTAATCTCAGTGTCCTGATTACTGGGATCATCAATCCAGTCGAGCTGATGAAGTTCAGCGTAATGAACAATCTCGTGTTTAGACACATCCAACAGTGGTCGGATAATGGTCATACCATGCGACTGACTTTCCGGCCACATAGCAGAAAGTCCTAATGGGCCGGCACCACGAAATAATTGTAATAAAAGTGTCTCGGCCTGATCATGCTGATGTTGTGCCGTCACCAACACTTCATCAGGCAACAATTCATTACTCAAAGCCTGATAGCGGGCTTTTCTGGCTGCCGCTTCCATGCCTAATTCATCAATGTCCGGAACATCGACATCAATATTTTTAAATGGTATATCAAGCTTGTTAGCAACCTCAGCGCAGTGTTGAGCCCACTGCGCTGCTGCTTTATTCAAACCGTGATTGATATGTACTGCACGAACCTGAGCGAGCTGTGAATGCTGTGTTGTTGCTAACAGGTGTAACAAGACGTGAGAGTCAACACCACCACTATAGGCAAGACAAACAGAACGTCCTGCCGCCAGTGTTGTAATGTCAGTGATGATTTTCTGGGGATTTAATGCCACCCCGTTTTTTATCCCTCAAACGCGCCGTAATTCAGTAGTTTTTCCTGACGGCGTTTGATTAATTTATCTGTGGGGATTTTCTCTAATTCTTTCAGTTTGTTTTCAATAGCTTGTTTGACACGTTTTGCCATCTCAGGAACATTGCGATGCGCGCCACCTAAAGGTTCAGCAACGACTTCATCGATTAATTTCAGTTCTTTCAATCGTGATGAGGTCACACCTAATGTAGCAGCTGCATCTGAGGCTTTTTCTGCACTTTTCCACAAAATAGAGGCACAGCCTTCTGGTGAAATCACTGAATAAATACCATATTCAAGCATCATGAGATGATCAGCCACACCTACTGCTAAGGCACCACCAGAACCACCCTCACCGATAACCGTGCTGATAATCGGCGTTTTTAATTGCGCCATTTCAAACAGATTACGGGCAATCGCTTCACTTTGACCACGTTCTTCTGCACCGATGCCAGGGTATGCACCAGGCGTATCAATAAAGGTGATCACAGGCATGCCAAAACGTTCCGCCATTTTCATCACACGTAATGCTTTACGATATCCTTCTGGTCGTGGCATGCCGAAGTTTCTGGCGACTTTTTCTTTAGTATCACGGCCTTTTTGATGACCGATAGCCACTACCGGGCGACCATTCAAACGGCCAATACCTGTTACCAGAGCAGCATCATCGGCATAAGTGCGATCGCCATGTAACTCTTCGAAGTCAGTCAGTAATAATTTGATGTAATCAAGTGTATATGGACGTTGAGGATGACGCGCCATTTGGGTGATTTGCCAGGGCGTTAATGAGGCGAAAATCGATTTTGTCAGACTTTCACTTTTTTCCTTTAACTTTTGAATCTCTTCAGTGATGTTTAAATCACTGTCATTACTCATATAACGCAACTCATCAATTTTCGCTTCCAGCTCAGCGATGGGTTGTTCGTAGTCAAGGAAATTTAACTGCATCAGGATTACCTTAGATATTCAAAAATGGGTGAATTATACACATTAAGCCAGTAATACACTTAGCTGAGAATTAATTCATCTGGTGCGTCTGAACCGGCACTGTCATCACCAAGACGAATGGCCAGGCTCAAATCGTTACGTGAATCAGCATTCATCAATGCGTCTTCTTCTGTGATCTTACCACTGCGATACAGGCCAAGCAGCGCCTGATCAAATGTGATGGTGCCTTTTTCATTACTATCACGCATGGCATCTTTGATACTGCCAATTTCTCCTTTATTAATCAAATCGGAGATATAAGGCGAGTTGATCATTACTTCGACTGCCGGCACACGACCCGCGTCTTTCGTGGGTAATAAGCGTTGAGAAATAATGGCACGTAAGTTCAAAGATAAATCCATCAGTAACTGACGGTGCAAAATTTCAGGGAAAAAGTTAATAATCCTGTCCAGCGCCTGATTCGCGTTATTGGCATGCAGTGTCGCTAAACATAAATGACCGGTTTCAGCGTAATTAATCGCGTGTTTCATCGTTTCCATATCACGGATTTCACCGATAAGAATCACGTCAGGTGCTTCACGTAAGGCATTCTTTAGGGCATTTTCGTAAGATAAGGTATCGATACCCACTTCACGCTGTTGCACAATTGAACGTTCGTGTTTGTGCACAAACTCCAGCGGATCTTCAATGGTAAGAATATGCGAACTGGAATTACGGTTACGATGACCGATCATTGATGCCAAGGTCGTTGATTTACCTGAGCCAGTTGCACCCACCACCAGAATCAGTCCGCGTTTTTCCATGACCACATCACCGAGCACATCAGGCAGGCCAATTTGTTCAAAGGTGGGGATCGTCGTTCTGATATAGCGAATGACAATCGAACACTCACCACGCTGACGGAAAATATTCACCCGGAAACGCCCCACACCTTTAAGCGGCACCGCAAAGTTCATCTCAAGCGTGTTTTCAAACTCTTTTGCTTGCTCATCCGTCATCATCGAATAAGCCATTTCTTTCACATCACCCGGGGCTAATTTCTGGGTGCCGACCGGTCTGATAACGCCCTGAATTTTGATATGGGGTTCAGTGCCCGTACAGAAAAACATATCTGAGGCATCCTTGTCTGCCATCAGTCTGAAATAAGGTGTCATATCCACTTTGCGATTCCTCTTGCAACAATGCTCAGATAGTGTGTTTATCGTACAACAATGCGAGTTTCCATACTATTATGCCTGTCACGCTTTATACGCGTTCAGTTTGCCACCGTGGCACGGTATCTGATCGTGACTTTTTGACTTTCCGGCAACATAGCTAACTGACTCATCAATGTATCACTCGGGGTAACCTGCCAGTCATCACCTAACATAATCACGGTACTCGCCTGTTCATTCTGATATAACAATTCCAGTGATAAAGCGCCGCCTTTGAACGGCGTGAGCATATTTTTTATTTGCTCTACCCATTGGCTGGCCATCTCTTTATTATCGATATTAATCTGCAAGGAATGACCAAATGCTTCGCGTGCACCCGTGATGTCAAATACTTTTTCTGCGGTCGCCGCCAAGCCACCGGTAAAATTATCCTGGCCGATTTTGCCTTGAATCACCACCAATTTATCTGGCTGAATAAAGCTCTGATATTGGTCATAGACATCAGCAAACACACGCACTTCCAGACGACCACTCTGATCATCCAGCGTGATGAAGGCCATACGGCCACCATTTTTTGACTTCATGGTGCGAATCGCCACCACCAATCCAGCGGTTAACACAGGCTTCTCATTACGCTGGTAACCTTTTGACTCAGGTGCATCCAGTTCATTAATACGTTTAGGAATAAATTCAGCCAATTCTTGCTGATAACGATCAATCGGATGACCACTTAAATATAAACCTAAAGTGTCTTTTTCAGCCTGTAATAAATGCTCTTCCGCCCATTCCGCTGCCGGTTCCAGAGGCTCATCCTGACCGTTGCCAACTTCCGGACTGAGACCAAATAAATCATTCTGACCACTATCTTTATTGCGACGATGTTGGTCAGCAATCTGCATGGCTTTGGTGAGACTGGCTTCAATACTGGCACGATGACCACCTAATGAATCCATCGCTCCCGCTTTCACCAGTGACTCCATCACGCGTCGATTAATCTTACGCATATCGACCCGGCGGCAGAAATCATACAGCGAGCTAAAAGCATCGCCTTGTTCTCGCTCAGAGACAATACCAGCCAAGGCTGACTCACCCACCCCTTTAATCGCGCCTAAGCCATAGCGAATCGTTCTTTCATCTTCAACGGTAAACTTGATTTTGCTGTGGTTAACATCCGGTGGTAACACCTTCAGTTTCATATCACGACATTCATCAATCAGGCCAACGACTTTATCGGTATTATCCATATCCGCTGATAACACGGCCGCCATAAACGCCGCTGGATAATGCGCTTTTAGCCACGCCGTCTGATAGGCCACTAAGGCATAGGCTGCTGAGTGAGATTTATTAAAACCATACTCCGCGAATTTTTCCATCAGATCGAAAATAGGACCGGCTTCTTTTTCTTCAATGCCACGTTTAGCTGCGCCTTCCAGGAACAACAAACGCTGCTTGGCCATTTCTTCCGGTTTTTTCTTACCCATCGCTCGACGCAACATATCGGCGCCACCCAGACTGTAGTTCGCCAGAATCTGAGCGATCTGCATAACCTGTTCCTGGTAAACAATAACCCCGTAGGTCGGCTTCAATACAGGTTCAAGATCAGGGTGCGGATAATCGACTTTTGCCCGACCATGTTTACGGTTAACAAAGTCATCCACCATGCCTGATTGCAATGGACCAGGACGGAATAAAGCCACCAGCGCCACGATATCCTCAAAGGTATCTGGCTGCAGACGTTTGACCAGCTCTTTCATACCGCGCGATTCAAGCTGGAATACCGCTGTGGTTTCACAGCGTTTCAATAAGGCATAGGTCGGTTTATCATCCAACGGTAAGTTGGCAATATCGATTTTATCGGCTTCTTCTTTAGGTAACAGGCTGCGAACATTTTTCATCGCCCAGTCAATGACGGTCAGTGTTTTCAGCCCCAGGAAGTCAAACTTCACCAGCCCTACACTTTCCACATCATCTTTATCAAACTGAGAAACCAGCCCCGCCCCGTTATGCTCACTATAAATGGGCGTGTATTCCGTTAATACTTTCGGGGCGATGACCACACCACCGGCATGTTTACCGACATTTCTTGTTAAACCTTCCAGCTGTAAGGCCAGATCAATCAGGGTTTTAACTTCTTCCTCATTGTCATAACGCTCTTTCAGCAATGGCTCCTGCTCCATTGCTTTGCTAAGCGTCATTTTTAATTCAAACGGGACTAATTTCGCTAACTGATCAACAAAGCCATAGGGATGACCTAATACACGTCCAACATCACGCAGAACCGCTTTAGCCGCCATGGTCCCGAAAGTGATGATCTGTGATACGTGATCCCGTCCATAATGTTGTGATACATATTCAATGACCCGGTCACGACCATCCATGCAAAAGTCGACGTCAAAGTCAGGTAAGGAAACACGTTCAGGGTTAAGGAAACGTTCAAACAGCAAGTCATACTGCAAGGGATCAAGATCGGTGATTTTTAAGGCATAAGCCACTAATGAACCCGCACCAGACCCCCGTCCAGGGCCAACGGGAACATCATTATTTTTGGCCCACTGAATGAAGTCAGCAACGATCAGGAAGTAACCAGGGAAACCCATTTGGTTGATCACATCCAGCTCAACCTGCAAACGTTCTTCATATCGGGGTTTATTCGCTTCTCTGTCTGCTTCATCAGGAAACAAGACTTCTAAGCGTTCAGCCAGACCTTTGAAAGACTCTTCACTGAAGAACTGTTCAATGGTCATGCCTTCCGGTACAGGGAAGTCAGGCAGATAATGTTCGCCCAGCGTGAGTTGCAGATTACAGCGTTTGGCAATTTCAACGGTGTTTTCTATCGCTTCCGGAATGTCCTCAAACAAGGCGGTCATTTCTTCAGCGCTTCGTAAATATTGATGTTCAGAGTAATTACGTGGCCGACGCGGATCATCCAGTTGCCGACCTTCATGAATACACACTTTGGCCTCATGTGCTTCGAATTGATCCGGCGTTAAAAAGCGTACATCGTTGGTCGCGACCACTGGCAAGTCTTTTTCAGCCGCTAACGCGATAGCCGCACGGATAAACCGTTCTTCATCTTCACGTCCGGTACGGATAAGCTCCATATACAAACGATCAGGAAATAATGGCTGCCAAAAGGCTAATTGCTGCTCAATTTCGTCTTTCTGATGATTCAGTAAGGCTTTACCCAAAATACCTTCACGACCGCCCGACAAACAAATCAGTCCATCAGTTTGGCCCTGCAACCAGTCAGCTTCCAGCATCGGAACCCCCAGATGCTGACCTTCCATATAGGCTTTTGATAACAGGCGTGACAGATTATGAAACCCTTCCAGATTCATACATAACAACACAAAGCGTGTGCTTTGTTTTGCATCACTAGGATCACGCAAACGCAGATCAGCACCTAATATCGGTTTCACACCGGCTTGCATGGCGGCATTAAATAATTTCACTGCCGCGAATAAATTATGATGATCGGTGATCGCAATAGCAGGCATACCTGCATCGGCCACATGCTTGACCAAGGGTTTGACTCTGACTAAACCATCAACTAACGAGTAGTCAGTATGCAAATGAAGATGGACAAACGATTTTGGCATTAATGTATTAAACCTATTTTCTGTAATTAATTTAGCGAGGGAACTCAACTGGACCAGGGATTCTATCGCCTAGCGTCTGACTAACAATAGACTCAGCTTCTGCATGGCCTTTGGCAAAGGCCTCTTCCTGAGTCATTGCTGGGGAATAAGGTGACGCTTTGGGTACACCATTTTGACCCCGTTTGAGATAAAGTGTCTGGGTCGGGAAAGCAAACTCGATTTCCATCTGGCGCGCCAACCTGAGTACATCTAATAGAAAGCGATGGCGCTCCCGTAGCTCTGTATTCCAGTCCGGGGTAGCCCAGAACACATATAACAAAATATCTAGTGAATCCGCACCATAATCATTGAAATAAACCTGATACAGATCTTTTCGCATATAGGGATGTAACTGAATAATACGGCGGATACCTTCACAAAAACCTTCGATTTTTTCTGGCGGCGTATCGTAAGTCACAGCCAGTTTTGTCAGCATACGACGATAGCGACGCGCGCCCATATTATCAATCTTGGTTGTCGTTAAAATGGAATTAGGCATGGTGACTAGAGAGTTATAAAACGTGCGGATGCGCGTACTACGAAAACCGACCTCTTCCACCATACCTTCAATATCACCAATGACGACCCAGTCACCAATATGAAAAGGACGATCCATCAACACGGTGAGTGAACCAAAGAAATTGCCCAATAAATCTTTAGCGGCTAAGGCAAAAGCTAAACCACCGAGACCAAGCCCCGCTAATAAACTGGTGACGTCAATATTCAGATTATCAGCGGCAAAGACGATTCCCATCACCACCACAAACACCTTCATACTTTTAGTGATCATGGGCACTAATAAGTCATCGTATTTGGTCTGGGTTTTACTGACTCGGGCCGTCCAATAGGCATTGAAAATATCCACCAGACGGAAAGCACTCCAAATGCCTGAGATAGAAACCAATAACTTCACCGCAACCAGCAAAATCAGCAATGCCGTATCGGGTAACCCCAGTAAATTCAGACCTGACCACCACATCAGAGCCATCGCCATTAAACCTAATGGACGAAGCACATCATCATCTAGTTCGGTATACAGAGCATGATTATGTTTGCGACGTTTGATATGGAGTTTTAATAAAAAGGCGAGTGTTTTATCGGCGATTGAACCGATAACAATAATCAGAAATAAACCTACCCATTGCCAGTATTCTAATAAAAATCCAGATTTCAGAAATTCGGGTATGTCTGATCGTAATCTGACGCTGATAGGCAATGACACTTTTTCTGCAGACTTTTTAACCAGTTCTTTGTTATCACTCAGTTCATTGAAAATATCAGGAATGGCTTCAACTGATTCAGAGCTAAATAACCAGTCACCTTGCTCATCAGCCTGTAGCACAATATCACCGCTATCGGTTCGTAAGTAAGTGTATTGTTTTGTTTTAGGATTTTGTGGAATCTCACTGAGTTTCGGCATCTTGGCGATTTGCATAATGGTATACAACAACCGGGCAGTTTCGCGGCCGCGCTCTGTTCGTATCAGGGGACTAACAGCAGATAAATCAAATGTCGAAACAGCTTGTTCAATGGCACTATTATCACCATTGGCCACCTTATCCATTGCTTTGATAAAGTGTTTTACCGTGATTCTGGGCTGTGTCAGATTAAGTTTTTCAACTGGGGGCTCGACTGCTTTTTCCTGAGTGCTTGCACTCTGCATCCCGACAATAGCCGCAGGATTGATTCCCCCGCCCGCTTGCACTGACAAGCTTAATATCATCAGAAAGAAAAACAGTAACCTCGTTGTCATGTGAGATTTAACTCCATCTCAGGGTCAGGCGCGTAATCCATGACTGTTTGAACCGCTTGTTTCCATTCAGCACTTTGTTGTAACTCATGACGCGGTGTAGCGTGTCGACCATGCAAACGCATCAAACGTGCATTTCTCAAAGGATCGGTACTGACTTTTAAACCATCAATCACCTGCTCGACACTGCCTGGATTATTACATACCAGCACCATATCGCAGCCGGCAGATAAAGCGGCTTCAGCACGCTCTAGTGGGCCACCCATAATAGCCGCCCCTTCCATGCTCAGGTCATCGCTCAAAATGGCACCTTGAAATTGCAGCTTACCGCGCAACATTTCCTGTAACCAAAACGGTGAAAAACAAGCCGGTAGTTTGTCATTATTTTCGTAAACAATATGGGCTGGCATAATGCCCGCCAGCTCTGTCTGGCACAAACGCGTGAACGGCAACATATCGGCTTGAAGCATATCTTCCAGATGACGGCTATCCACAGGTAACCCCAAATGTGAGTCAACTTCTACTGCGCCATGGCCTGGAAAATGTTTTCCTACTGCTGACATCCATGCCCGTTTCATGCCCTGAATATAAGCACGAGCGATGTCTGTAACAGCTAACGGGTCGCGATGAAATGAGCGATCACCAATCACCTGACTGACACCATAATCCAAGTCCAATACTGGCGCGAAACTAAAATCGACACCGATGGCTCTTAATTCCGCCGCCATTAACCAACCGCTTTGTTCTGCTCTTTCCAACGTTAATTTTGGATGCTGATGATATTCCTTACCAATCGCTGCTACCGGAGGTAAACGACTGAAGCCTTTTCTAAACCGTTGTACTCGGCCACCTTCGTGATCCACAGAAATCAACAGATGCGGCTGCCTCAATTGATGAATCTCGTCACATAAACGGGTAATTTGCTCTACCGACTCGAAATTACGACTGAATAAAATCACCCCACCGACCAAGGGATGTTTGAGAATCTCTTTTTCTGTCTCGCTCAGCTCGGTAGCGAGCAAATCGACCATCAATGGGCCTAATGCCATAGTGATTTAACCTTATTCGTGAATCCAGACTTTAAGACCGGCATCTACCCGATCAAACAACGTCACTACATCCTGATTACGCATACGCACACAACCATGAGAGAGCGCTTCCCCCATAGGCAGTTCATCAGGACAACCATGGATATAAATATATCGGCGCATTGTATCAACATTTCCCAGTCGGTTTTTGCCGACTTCCAGCCCGCTAAGCCAAAGAATTCGGGTCAGAATCCAGTCACGATTAGGAAATTGCACTTTTAGTGCATCACTAAAAATCTCAGCGGTGGGGCGGCGTCCAACAAAAACGCTATTGATGGGCTGATTATTGCCAATTTTTGCACGAATTTTATGCCAGCCTCGTGGTGTACAACCGCTACCATTCTGCTCACCAGGCCCATTAAGCGCTGTAGACACTGGTGCATCAAACAAAACATCATCACCCTGGCGCAGCCAGCAATGTTGCTGTGTCAGTGAAATATCCAGCCAGACTTCATTATTATCAATCACGTCGATTTTATTCATTGGCAGATGTTTGCTGTTCACTGTGAGGCAATAAGTGAGCCTCATCTTCTTCCTCTATGGCTTCAACAATCATAGTCAGCGGTTCAGTCTCATAATCACGTTCAATCGTTTCTAATTGTGGCAACGATTTACTGACCTTCGTGGATAACTGACCAAAACGATCGACTTTGCCATAAAGCCCTTGTTTGCCCGCGACACCTTTGATGACCTGATTATATTGATTACTGACAGTGCCCAAGGTATTACCTAGTTTTTGCAAACGCTCGGCAACAATCGCAACCTGATTATAAATATCCCCAGCTTTTTCGCTGATTTCGCGTGCTTCAGCATTGCTACGTTCCATCATCCACAGATTCGATACCGTTCTGAGAATGGGTATCAATGTGGTGTGAGACACCAGGACAATGCCTTTTTTATAGCCATACTCAAACAAATCTTTATTATTTTTCAGTGCTTCAATATAGGCGGGTTCAATCGGCATAAACATCAATACAAAGCTGGGACTACGCATGCCGACCACATTGGTGTAATCCTTTGAAGCCAAATCATCAATATGCTTACGCACCGCTCTGACATGGTCAGCCATCGCCACCGTGTAGGCCTCTGGTGTTTCTGCTGACACAGCCCGGTCATAGGCATTCAAGGACACTTTGCTATCAATAATGATGTGTTTATTGTCAGGCAGTTTAATCAGATAGTCGGTTTGTTTCTGTTTACCTTCGTTATCTTTAAACGCCGTCTGCACTTCAAAATGGGCATCTTCAATCAGGCCACTCATTTCCAGTGTACGTCTGAGTTGTGCTTCACCCCAGGCACCGCGTTGCTGGGAGTCACCTTTTAAAGCAGAAGTCAGGTTGTGCGCGTCTTCACTCATTTTCAGGCCGATATCCAATACCTTTTTGATCTCGGCATTCAGATTGGTATTGCCTTTAATCGAGGCGTCATGGACTTCGTTGATACGTTTTTGAAACCCTTCAATTTGCTCACGAAACGGTTTCAGTAATACATCAATACTGGACTTGCTGGTATCGGTAAATGTTTTGCCTTTTTCTTCAAAAATCTTATTGGCAAGATTCTCAAATTCTTTGGTCATGGCCTGTTTGGTTTCAGCCAATTGCGCCATTTGTTCTTTGAAATGCTCTTCCCTTCTCTCGAGTGTCGTTTTTAACTCGGTATGTTGATTTGACAATGACTGATAGGCTTGTTGTAACTCTTGAAACGCGTCCAACTGCTGCTGCAGCTCTGTCTTTTTATCGCTGAATTGTTGTTGTAAAGACTGGTTATTAGCCTGTGCTGTTTCAAAGTGTTTTTCGGCCTGATGTAACTGTTGTTTTGTCTGCTCAAGACTTTGATTTAACTGCTGAACCTGCTGTTTATATTCAGCTACTGTCTCAGTCAAGCGTGACTCGGTCGAGAACGCCGTTTGTAACTGTTGCTCCTGTCGGCTGTGACTGAGTTGTAACTCATATAATTGCGATTGCAAGGCGGTTAATTTGCGACTATGACGCAAGGCAAATAACAAATACGCCAGTGCAGCAGAAACACAGCCTACAATCACTAATAAACCAATAAGTTGATCGGGTGACAGACTTTCTAGCATTGTGATTCCTGCTGGTTAGAGGGTGATTTATCAACCTTCCATATGACGGCTGAATAAGCCTTACAAGATAACAAAGCCAGCGTAGAAATGCGATATTAGCTAGTGTTTATGTGCAGCCCTTTTGACGCCCCATACGGTGATAACTCGACTCAGCATAAGTGGAAACAAGCTCAGCAAAGCAAGCCATAAAAATACATCATGATGATGCTGTTTAGGCACACGTTCTTCCACAATCAATGGTTGTGATTGCTGTTTATGAATTTCATCGATGGCTTGTGCAAATTCATCTAAAGAACCAGCTTCAAAAGCCTGATAAGGCACACCCAGAGTTTTGAATGTCTTATGCAATTTCCGCTCAGGCATATCAATCCACAGCAGGCTATCATTATTGCTTGGTTCCAAAGTCATTCCTCGCATCGAACGCAGATAAATCCAATATAAGTTCAGGCGCATTTTCTTAAAAACCTTCTGCAGATACTGTTTCTGTTCCGTCGATAAAATCTGGCCACCATCGGAAATGAGCAGAATATTTCGTGAACCCCGGTAAGGTTGGTCTTTATACATATTCACGGCCAGACTCAGTGCTTTAAAAATATCGGTTTGAGATAATCCTCTTCCAAGCCCACCGGCATTGATAGTCGCCAGCACAGCATCTTTGTTATAGGTGAGCTTCAATATTTCCGTTGATTTGGTGCTAAAAAATACATAGCCAAAACGATCATCCGGACGGCGTTTCACAAATTCAGCCAAATAATCGCGCGATACTTCGCGTTTGCTTTTTTTAACGCCGGTATAGCGTTGTAAGGTATTGCGTGGCGGACGGGCAAATTGGTCGTCCATGCTGCGGCTGCGGTCTAATAAAATGACAAACTCGGCTCCCTGACGGCTACGCTCAACGGTCTGTTCAGGAATATACGGATCTGCCAGCGTTAAAAGCAGACAAATCATCACGATAGAAGTGGCTAACTTGCTGAGTATGAAAAGAATGCCTGACAAGTTGTCTTTCGGTATAAAACCTTGCCAGGCTATTTTTTTTGTTGTGTTTTGAGAAAGCCACGGCAACAAAGCCAATGGCATTCCGTAGAAAAAAATGGGATGAGCCCAACTCAGCTCAAACACTATGCACTCCAATACACTCAGGTATGGATATCCTCAGATAGCAAAGACAATCCATGTCAGACACTTTTTCATTTCCGTTATCTGTTAGTCGTCTATTCGTACAAACCACCTGTAAGGTAAAAATACCAATAAAATTAGCAATAATGCTGCCCCGGAAAACCAGGCATATAAATCGTAATCAATGGTTTGCTCACGGGTATTAGACTCATCACGAATAGTGTCTACCAAATCAACCGGATCATTAGGGGAAGACACAAAAGCAAAGCCGACACGATTCGCCAATGTGGCTAAATGTGATTTTTTCTGTGATGATAAATGCTCAGTTCTGGGTTTATTCACCTGCACATCTTTATCTGCCCGCATGGAAGCATAAACATCTTCATGCATGACTTCATTCACACCCCAGACACCTTCAATCACGCCCTTATCATTGGTTTTAGGTATAGGCAGTAATTCATCTCCCCCCACACCAACAAGAATCCCGTGAACTTCACCTGGCGTACCAGCAAATTTAGGGAATAAGGTCGGGTTAATCGGCGGTGACTCATGGCCATCCGTTAGCATGACAATCGTCGGTTTTGGTTCAATCTGTTTGGCCTGACGAATCGCGGTATAGACCGCTTTTGACACTTCACTAGAACGTGCCCATGCCATATAGGGGTCGACTTGCTCCAACATCTGGGTCAGATCATGATAAGAAGAACACACTTCTACCGGGTTCATCAGAATCAAACTTCTGGCTTCACTGAAAATGGCGAGCCCGGCATGAGCGCCACATGGCATTTCTAACAATGTCCTGCGAGTAAACTCTTTGGCCCAAGCCAGGCGACTGACTTTTTCACCATCAATTTCAGCGTCTTTCACGTTCATACTGTCAGTGATATCAAGGACAAAAATAGCATCCATGATTTTGACATCACGCTTGACCAGTGGGAACCATAAAGCCGCCATCACTAAAATTAATGCTGTCACCATGATAATCGCGGTCAGCAAAATACGTTTTTGGTAACTCAATCTCATGGAAGATCTACCTTGAACGCTTTACTCTCAATAGAACGCTGACTGCTGATGATGTTTTTCTCAAAATCAGGATTCACATCCGGATCTTCAGGTACAGCCCGTAAAGCCACTTCCAGATTATAGCGGGCATCCCACATATCAGGATTGATAGCCAGAGCACTACGAAAATCCTGCTTCGCCAATTCAATTAATGGTAATTGACGAGCATCTGCCTGAGTCATTTCCAGTGCTGTACGTAGGTTGATATTGCCGCGATTGTAATAAGCGAGCGTCATTAGTTCTTTCGGTGCATCACCCAAAGCAATGGTTAACTGATCCAGTGCCAACTCATGTTTTTCCTGCTTTTCAAAGTCAGCTGCTTTGGCAAAATGCGCGCGAGGATCATCAGGTACGTCTTCACTACTGGACGGTGAAGCAATGTATCGTTCAATTTGTATTTCCTGCCACAATTTAAAGCCAAGATAACTCGCCGAAGCAGCACTACAAATAATCAATAAAATCAGCACAAAACGTAATGTTTGTAATTTTTTATTCATGGGCTTTTTTCACTCCCCACCATGTGTATAAATGTGAACTTGCCAGTAACAACATTGCTAACATCGCCAACCAGAGAAAAACATCTTCCTTGGGTTCATGAGGCAGTGTTTCTTCCACAATCAGAGTTTGATAGTGGCGTCTGTCGATTTCGGCTAAGGCGTCAGCAAAGCTCTGCAAAGAACCGGCTTCGAACGCACGATATGGCACACCTATAGATTTAAAGAATGTATGTAATTTCCGTTCCGGAATATCCACCCATAACAAGTTGTCATTATCACTTGCTTCGAGTGTCATCTCCTGTCTGGACTTGAGATATATCCAGTAGATAGTCAGATTCATTTCACGGTAAATTTTGGCAATTTTCTCTTTTGCCTCATCCGTTAATATCTGACCACCATCAGACACCAATAAAACAATCCGCGAACCACGATAAGGCTGGCCTTCAAACATCTTGGCACTACTCAGCAGCGCCTCGGCCATATTGGTATCGGATAAACCTTTACCCAAGGCATTGGCATTAATGGTTGCCAATACAGCCTCTTTGTCATAAGTCAGCGGTAAAAGATTGATAGCTTTGGTACTGAAAAACACAAAACCAAAACGATCATCCGGACGATTTTTGACAAACTCGGTTAAATAATCACGGGCGACATTACGCTTGGAGTTATCGCCCCCCACACTCACCGAAGCCGCCTGTGTTTTAACGGCAAAAGGATCATCCATACTTCGGCTGCGATCCAACAACAGAACAATCTCAGCCCCTTCACCGACACGCTCCCTTTTTTGTTCTGGCAGGCTTGGTGCAGCCAGAGCAATAATCAGACAGGCAATGGCTAGTGAAGACAGTGTTTTTAGTGTGAGATTGATGACTCGTGATAATGGGTCAACTGGCACAAGATTCACCCATGCCACCGTTTTGTCGAGGTTATGATTGAACCAGGGTAATAATGCCAATGGCAGTAAAAGTAATAGCCATGCATGACCCCATTCAAAGCCAGCTAGCATCATGCCATTTTCTCCTTAGCACGACATTTTTTAGCCAGCTCGAGTGATTCTGAAAAACTTTTTTGTTCCATCGGTTCGCGACTAAAAAAGTGACTTGCCGATTGCTGATAAAAGCTTTCAATGTCTGCAGCTAAGGGTTCCAGCCAAGGACATTCTGCCCAAAGGAGTGGCAGATCATTTTTGACCAGCACACGTCCGGCACAACGATTAAAAGCATGGTGTAAGTGACGACTGGCTTCATCGGCATTTTTGCGACCGAGAAAACGCATCTTATTGAGCTCAAACACCGCCGTTGCAAAGGGCAGACGATGGCGTGGACGTAAACCAAAGTGCCAGGCCAGCCAGATCAGAATGGATAACAGCAAGACAGCGATGGCAATCCACAAGTTTGTCAGCAGCTGCTGATGACTCTGTGCAGGTAACACCGCATCGGCTCGCGGCTGATGTTTGCTACCTTCCGCATTGGGTAGAAACGAGCCCAACTCGATTGTCGCTGCAGGAATCATTAAAAACTGCCCATCCTGTGTACGCAATTCCAGTTCAGGTGTTTTTACATCGCGGGTATGAGCAGGCACGTTAATGATCTGAAACGTCAATGACATAACAGAACCTTCTGACTCACGCTTTAATAATTGAACCCAAGGTCCATAACGTTTATCAACTTGAGGCAGAGAGTGTTCCTCAAGTTGACTGCTATCAACAGGTAAATTGACCGTTGCATGGATTTGGTCACCGACCAGTAATCCCCAGCTACGATCAAAACGAATAGTGACATCTTCCGCATACACGTTAGTTGTCACCAGAGTGAATAAAAACAGAGCAAATAATCGCATTGTCTGCATTCCTATGAGTTTTTCATGGCGTAAAAATATTCGGTCAACTGCTGTGGTGTGATATCA
Organism: Methylophaga thalassica MP; assembly: GCF_000214595.1. Classification (GTDB taxonomy): domain Bacteria; phylum Pseudomonadota; class Gammaproteobacteria; order Nitrosococcales; family Methylophagaceae; genus Methylophaga; species Methylophaga thalassica. Next base: position 1,725,683 of record NZ_AFIG01000001.1, read on the forward strand.
CCCTCAACATAAAGCGGTCTGATGCGATAACGCATAAAACAGGCTGAAAGTTGAGAAAAATGATCCTCCATCTGCTGTTGCCAACGCTTCTTAATACTGGGTCGCATCCACACGCTGTGCCGTTGTCCCGTCTCTGCATCTCGCGTTTCAGCCCAACCTGCGTGAGACGGAAAATGATCAACATCATCATGTCGCCATACAATCGGTATCACCGTGTATTGAGATAATTTGCGCAGACTTTGTTCTAACAAACTGAGATCAAAACAGAAATCAGAGGCGAGAAAGATCATGGCCCGTTTACTGTTAATCAGATCTGTTGCCTGTGTCAGTCCAGCCGCACCCGCCGCTTTTGGTTTAGCAGCGCCCATCAACCGTTCAGCTGCAAACGTGGGCATACTGCGTTGCCTGGTGGGCATAATGGTCATGTCCTGACGCCATTCACTATCAAAGGCGGTCATGGCAAAACGATCACCAATACCAATCGCACTATGGGCAATCATATGGGCCAACTTAGCCAATCGTTCATGATTAACACTGGATACGGTCATCGATTGACTAATATCTGACATTAACCACAGCGTGACGGAAGCACGTTGCTGATAACGTTTTACCAACCAGCGCTGCTGACTCTGCTGTGTGACATCCGCTGCCTGCTGACGCAAGCTGGCACGAATGTCCAGGCGCCGTGGGTCAGGGTAATCAAACAAGTCAGCAAACCCAGCAAAACGATCACCACTACCTAATGCTGTGCCGCTGTGAGCACCAGGCACATGGCTGAACACTTTATCTGGAAAACGATAAACAAACTCCTGCTGAGGCAGGTTTCTGGTAGCCATACGACTTAAGGTGTCGCAATATGATCGCGGAGTGCTCGAACAAATTGCGGCATAATTTGTTCACGTCGACCTTCATATACTGGTGAAAGGAAAACGCGGTGCGTCATCGATGGTAATAAAACAGTATGAATATCATCCGGTAAAACATGATCTCTGCCATCAAGCCAGGCCGCTACTTTCGCCGCTCTGACCATGGCTGACATACCCCGTACGCTGGCGCCAGCCACCACCAGATCTTCCACGTATATATCAGGCATCTCGATACCTAACTCATGCGGTGTCCAACTGGCATCCCATAATCGCACCACATAATTCTCAATTTCCGGTGATACAAAAATAGCGCGTTGAATATCATGATCCAGTGCATTTAATTGCTGGTAATCCAGTAGTGGTTCACCAATGGTACTCAATAGCTGATCAACATCATGGAAGGCGGGATCAAAAATAAGCTGGCGACGAATCGCATCGTCTGTTGGGCGGCTGATATTAATTTCGAATAAGAAACGATCTCTTGCTGCGGCACTGAGTTCAAAGGTTTCTTCTTTTTCAACGGCATTACGATCAGCAAAAACCACCATATGCGGGAAATGATATTCTTTACCAAAGGCTTCAACACTGCGTTCTGCCATCGCACGCAGTAACAAAGACTGCACCTGAGGACGGGCACGGTTAATTTCATTAAAGAAAAAGACGGCTGTATCTTCACCGTGATTAATCAGCGGACCAGGATCAATCACGGGTTTGCCATCTGCATTAACCCAGGCACTATAGAGCAGGTCATTAGGCATCAAGTCCACACTACCCTCGATACGGCCAAAGGCACCGCCCAATGCTTTTGAAAAGGTACGCAGTAAAGTGGTTTTACCGACCCCAACACCACCTTCCAGTAACACGTGGCCACGAGCATGTAAGGCAATCAAAATCAGTCGAACTGCTTCTTTTTGACCAACGACTACCTTGTTAACAACATCTTCTAATTCCAGCGCATGTTGTCTCGCTGTTTGTAAAAGCTGAGATTCAGCCATTTTCTCTCCCCTTATTGGTTTTTTGTTTTGTTACTTTAGCAAGTCCATTTACAAAAAGTCATTGTGAATCAAAAATTAATCTATTTAATTTCTCATTCAGACCGCTTCGTTATACATATAAAAACGAATGCGTTTAGATACGAACCATGTTCAATCAATGAATGCTATTAGAACTGTATCCTAATCTGTGTTCAGCCGAAATATGCCTAGTATCATCGGGCAAATTTCCCGATGCCTGAAACAGCACTTTGCAGATGTCAGGATTACTCCTAGACTAGTTCTATCTTTATATTAGTGAAAAACAGATGAATCTACAGCTCCAACTCTTTGTGCGAATTTTGATTATCGCGATCATCTGTATTATTGGCAGTACCTGGTATGTCTTATATCAAACTAATCAGCAGGCATTGAGTGAGGCCGAGTCGACTGCAACCCGGATAGAGCATCAAATCAGACAGCAACTGTTACAAATGTTTCAACGTTATGACTTTTCTCAGTCTTTTCCTGATATTGGTTTGTGGCAAAAAATTGAAAGTGTGCCCGGTTCATGTACTCAGTTTTTATCACGTACGCAAAGCCGTCAGCGTAGTTTATGCAACGCCACACAAACATCGAATAAAAATTATCCCATTTGGTTCGGGCATTTTTATGCACAGTTTTTTAACCCCGGTGTGGAAGTGAAACGTTCTGTCAGCTTTAACGCAATAAAGTACGGCACGATACTGGTGACCCTAAATGTCGATATTGAAACAGCCCGTGCCTGGCATAATTTACAAGCCGCACTCGGTGTTCTGGTAGTGACCATCCTGGCATTATGTTGTCTGGTATTTATCACCATCAATCGTATGTTAAAACCGGCAAAAGATATTGTTAGCGGCTTGGAAAAAATGCGGGCCGGTGATTTATCTGTGCGCTTACCAGATTTTGATATCGCTGAGTGGAAACGCACCAGCCATGCTATCAATGCGTTGGTCAGTACTCAGCAAAATATTCTGGCAGAAAACAAACAGCTGTCTATTAAGATTATGAACACGCAGGAAGAAGAGCATCGTTATATTTCGCGTGAGTTACATGATGAATTTGGCCAGTGTCTTGCCGGTATCAATGCGGTCACCACATCCGTTTCACAAACAGCAAAATCATCCTGTCCAGAATTGGTTGATGAAATACAGTCCATTCGGCACATTACTGCACATATGATGAGTGCACTACGTGATTTGTTAACGCGTTTACGGCCAGCCGAACTGGATGAACTTGGGCTGGAAACCAGTTTGAAACAACTCATAAAAAGCTGGAATCAACGTAGTTCAGGGAAAACCAACTACGTACTATCACTCAGTGGCAGCATTAATGACTTACCAGAGACTTTGGCCGTGCATGTTTATAGAATCGTGCAGGAATGCCTGACGAATATTGCCAAACATGCCAGTGCTGAACATGCTGACGTTGTCTTGGATATTCAAGATGGCACACTTTTGTCATTGATCATTAAAGATGATGGTATCGCTGATTTAAGTGCCTTTTCCACTAGTAATGGTCTGGGCTTACTCGGTATCCATGAACGTGTAGCCGCGTTGGGTGGTGATCTCAGCCTGGATACACAAACCAATGGTGGCCTTGTGGTTAGCATTATCTTGCCTATGAATCCTAAAACGGAAGCCAAACTATGAGCAACTCTATCCGAATCATGTTAGTTGACGATCACGCTATCGTCAGGGAAGGCTATCGTGCTCTATTACAAAAACAGGCCAATTTTGAAGTGATTGCTGAAGCGTGTGATGGTGCCGAGGCCTATTCTCTGTATAAAGAACATCGTCCTGATGTAGTGGTGATGGATATTTCCCTGCCCGGTCAAAGTGGTCTGAAAGCCATTGAACGGATTCGACAGTTTGATAATCAGGCGAAAGTCCTGGTATTTAGCATGCACCAAAATCCCAGCTTTGCCCTGCAAGCCACTCGAGCTGGTGCGCTAGGTTATATTACTAAAAGCAGTGATCCGGAAGTTTTGATTCGTGCCATCGTGCAGATAAGCAATAATAAACATACTTTAAGTGCCGATATCGCTCAGGCGCTGGCAATGGAAAAATTAGGACAAGATCAATCAGCCATTGATGAACTGACCGTTAGAGAGTTTGAAATATTACGACTTCTGCTCGAGGCTAAATCGAGTCAGGATATAGCTGACTTATTGAACATCAGCCCAAAAACGGTAGCCAACTCACACTACATCATTAAAAAGAAATTAGGGGTGAACAGCGATATTGAACTGACTCGCCTCGCCATAAAAATGAACCTCGTCAACCTGCTTGAGCTGGTTGACGAGGCAACGTAATCAGATGGTTATCTAATCGATAAGCTATTCACGTGTGTATTGGTAGATAAAAGGTTCACTTCCATCCATGAAATACAGACATTGAAAGCTGTCTTCTTTGATATTGATCATTTCACACACCAGTGTTTCTTTAGTCGCTTCCTGCTGCCACTCATCTTGGCAAGAATCACGGTATTGTGGTGCTGAGATATCAGTTAGCGTAAGTGTTCTGCCATTTTTTTCCCATTGGTAGTTAGATTTGTAAAGATCACAGCTTGCTGCATCATTGCTTTCCTTATAACTACCCGTGCCGTCCTCATTCCATTGCTCAGCACCATCTGATACCCAGTGACAGGTATCATCCAGATAAGCGGTTTTCCACTGGCCAGTGATATCGATATCGCTTGTTTTCAACTGTGGTTTGTTGAGGATCATGCTACCGTCAAGGCTCAAACCACGCTGCTCGACTGCAGTTTGATAACTTAATTGCATTTCCGTACCACGCAATGTGTCCAGTGTAGAGTATATTTCCATACACCCTTCCATACTGGTTCCTGGCAATGCACTAAAGTCAGTCTTTTCAATAAGCTCAACCAATTTTGTGTAGTTCATGCTTGAACCGAAGCCTAGCGCATTTGGGCTTAGGTCTTCAGAACTGATTGCTGCGACAGCTTGTTTCCCTTTCTCGCCACTATAAACAACCACATGTGAGCCTTTAATAGCAGCATAAACCGGGAAGTCCACGGGTAATGGCAGATCTAAAGTCACCTCACTACCATCATCTGGAATACGGATACTGGCCAATTCAGGCACCATTTGTAATAACGATAAAATCCCGGTTGGATTGCTCGTTTCAACACTAAATAAAAAATCGAGTCTCAGAGGAAGCTCACTTTCAGCATCCAGTTCTAAATCAAATAATGATAGACCCACGCCTTTGATACCCTGGGCCATCCCAGTAAATGCACCTAAGACCATCGGACTCATTTGTTTAGACTTAAGTTGGGCTTCTTGCAAATCTGGACAACTAAAATCAGCGTTGGTAAATGCCGTCCATAACTTGGTAACGCCAGGCGTTAAGTTATCCATATCGAGAGCCAGTCCCAGACTGGTAATCTTATCGCCTGGATTGCCCACATGATTTGGGATATGTCCTTGTAGACTTTCCAGAACATTGATAACCATCTCATTGTTTATCTCTAATAGAGCATTTACTTTAGCAATGAGTTGATTACCCTTCACTTCCATATCGTTATAGCCCATCAGTACCCGTGGTGCCTGACTAACCAGTTTTAATGTGTCGGCCTGGCATAGTTGAGCATCTGGATCATTTAGTGATTTTTTGGCTAATGGCGTATCAGAAAAATAGCGTTTGAAATCTTGTGAAGCCCTTGAGTTGTCGGCGGTGAACAGGCCTTTTAGTAATTTTTCAATATCAAACATAAACACCAAATCGTCGGTGTAATCCTGCTGCTCACGAATATCCGCTAAGGTTTCCTCAAAAGAAACAGGTACGGGTTTCTGGGCGAGACGCTCATCAATGTCTGTTTCCGTATCTTTGGCTGTAATCATGGTCACAATAGCGGAAGAATCAGTTGTGGCTAGAATTAATTGCAGATCATTTTTATCAATCACCCAACTTAAAACCGATTGCTGAGCTAAGGTTTTTTCTTGATAATTCATGCCCGCTTTTTCTGAGATGGTTTTAAACAGATTAACGATTTTTTGTTTATCCGCTATGGGCATATTAATGACAGGGACCAAACCGTGTAAGTAAACCGCATAGTCACCTTCATAAGCTAAACCAAAATAGTCACTAAACGCACCATAAGTGCCATCTGTCTTTTCAGTGTAGTCGGTCAATAAAGCGTTTAGAAATTTTGCGGCAGGTGTATCAGCCGTGAGGAGTTCTGACTGAATTTCATTTAAAGCACGTTTTTCTGATGGAGAAAAACCTAAAATTGGCGAGTCAACAAAAAAATCAGCTAACGACTTGCTCGTCGTCCCACCCATATAAAATGCTGTGTCATCAGGCACATACTGCACAATCGCTGATGTCGAAGAATGCTGTTGTTTGTATTTCCAAACACCTAATCCAGCAATAATAAGGGCTAACACAAAAAATACTTTTTTCATTACACCTCCCTGTCCTATTCAAAAAAGCTAACATGGTGCAACAAAACAACATCAAACAAAAACCGTTTTTGCAAAAACGTTAAGTACTTTGCAAAAAAAAGCCTGCTGAGATTTATCAGCAGGCTTTTATTCTTGAAACAAACAGGATTAAGTCCTAGGCTGCTTCACTTTTGTCGTCAAAGTCATTACGAATCAGGTAATCGAATGCCCCTAGTGCAGCTCGAGCACCATCCCCCATTGCCATAATGATCTGCTTGTATGGAATGGTCGTCACATCACCTGCGGCAAACACGCCGGGTAATGAGGTTTGGCCATGGTTATCAATTTCAATCTCACCAAATTTACTGAGTTCGATAGTGCCTTTTAACCAATCAGTATTCGGTATCAAACCAATCTGAACAAACACGGCATTTAATTGAACCGTATGTTTCTGCTCAGTGGCTCTATCGATATAAACCAATCCATTCACCTTGCCATCATCACCAGTAATTTCCGTTGTTTGGGCACCGGTAATAACTTCAACATTATCAAGCGAGAACAACTTTTTCTGTAGCACGGCATCAGCACGTAACTCACCATTAAACTCAAGCAATGTCACATGACCAACAATACCCGCCAAATCAATCGCCGCTTCCACACCTGAGTTACCACCACCAATCACAGCAACAGGTTTACCTTTAAACAAAGGACCATCGCAGTGTGGGCAATAGGCAACACCATGACCACGGTATTCCTTCTCACCGGGTACGCCCAGTTCACGCCAACGAGCACCTGTCGCTAAGATAACGGCTTTACTAGACAGTGTCGCTCCACTTTCCAGCTCAACATCAATCATCTTGCCATTCTTTTTCAGACCTTTTGCCCGCTGAAGATTCATCACGTCCACTTCATATTCTTTGACGTGTTCTTCTAAAGCCGCTACTAACTTAGGTCCTTCCGTTTCTTTGACAGAAATGAAGTTCTCAATCGCCATAGTATCCATTACCTGGCCACCAAAACGTTCAGCCACGATACCTGTGCGGATCCCTTTACGTGCAGCATAAATAGAGGCTGATGCACCGGCAGGGCCACCACCGACAATCAGTACATCAAAGTCTTGTTTCGCACTGATTTTTTCTGCCTCGCGTTTAACCGCACCCTTGTCTAATTTGGCAATAATTTCAGGCAGACTCATACGGCCTGAACCAAAATTTTCACCATTTAAATAGACAGTAGGCACCGCCATAATTTTTCGCTGATCCACTTCTTCCTGGTATAACGCACCGTCAATCATGGTGTGCGAAATATTTGGGTTATGAACCGCCATCACATTTAATGCCTGCACCACTTCCGGGCAGTTTTGGCATGAAAGCGAAATATACGTTTCAAAGTGATATTCCCCTTCCAGCCCTTTAATCTGGTCGATCACTTCCTGATCGAGTTTTGTTGGATGCCCACCGACATGTAGCAGAGCCAACACCAGCGATGTAAATTCGTGGCCCATAGGAATACCGGCAAAACGAATTTTTTCCTGTCCATCGGGTTGTTTAATCTGAAACGACGGTTTACGTGAATCGCTATCAGCATCATCAATAAAGCTGATGTCCGCTGACATATCGGCGATTTCTTGCAATAGATCGCGCATTTCAGTCGCTTTAGCACTGTCATCTAATGCCGCAATCAATTCGATTGGGCGTTTGATGTTTTGCAGATAACCTTTCAGTTGTCCGGCGATATTTGCATCCAACATAATAATTTACCTTAATCTATAAGTAGTTTAGTGACGCTGCCCGGGCAAAGCCCGGACAGGTCGATATAGCCTGATTAGATTTTGCCAACCAAGTCTAATGATGGAGACAGAGTCTCTTCACCTGGCTGCCAAGAAGCAGGGCAAACTTCGCCATCGTGAGTTGCAACATATTGTGCAGCTTGTACACGGCGAACTAAGTCTTTGGCATTACGGCCGATACCCAGGTCGTTAATTTCAGCGGCTTTAATAACACCTTCAGGGTTAACAATGAATGTACCGCGAAGTGCCAGACCTTCTTCTTCAATCATCACTTCAAAGTTACGGCTGATAACACCTGTTGGGTCACCAATCATTGGGAACTTAATTTTTTTGATGGTTTCTGATGCATCGTGCCATGCTTTGTGAGTGAAGTGTGTGTCAGTTGAAACTGAGTAAACTTCTACACCCATTTCTTGCAGTTGAGCATAGTGATCAGCAACATCACCTAATTCTGTAGGACAGACGAAAGTGAAGTCAGCTGGGTAAAAAACGAAAACTGACCATTTACCTTTCAGGTCTTCACTTGAAACTTCGATGAATTCGCCATTGTGATAAGCATTCGCTTTAAATGGTTTGATTTCTGTATTAATCAGTGTAGACATTATTTGCTCCTTAAATTTTGCATTAGTGTCGTAAGTGACAGTTCGCATTGTAGTCGAGGTAGATAAATAGGTACAACGACTTAATTCTATTAGTATGATTGATAAAACCGATTAACCAATCGGAAAAATAAAAAAAGCCCTTGAAGTCAAACTCCAAGGGCTTTTTTATTATTATTTATCAATCTTAACGATTGCAAATATACATAGTAACTTCAAAGCCGAAACGCATATCTGAGTATTCTGGTTTAGTCCACATAATCAATTCCTCTTTTTAGGGTGCGTTGTTTCTAGGGGTAACAACGTGAGTACATAATAGTAAACCGCCTAAAAAGTCACATCAGCGTATTGCTTGATTCAACTCAGGATTATGCTTATCAAACGATAAAGCAGCTAAGGCTGACACGCTGCTCTCTGCAGAATATGGCTCAATAATCAGTTGGAACTCAGTTTATTCAAAATATTGCCTATAGCATCACATAACAAATGAAGATCAGATTCATCGATAATGTAAGGCGGCATAATATAAATCATAGTTCTGAATGGTCTGATCCAGACGCCCTGATCAATAATAAATCCGGGCAGCCAATTCATCGCTTCATCAAGAGGCTCATTCAATTCAACCACACCTATCGCGCCCTTAACTCTGACATCTTTGACTAATTCATGATCACGATATTTTGTCAGCTCAGTGTTAAGCCTGTTTTCGATAGTTGATACCTGGGTCTGCCAATCACTCTCCAACAGCAAATCAATACTGGCAGCTGCCACACAGCAAGCCAGCGGATTCGCCATGAAGGTGGGCCCATGCATCAACACACCGGAACCATCTGCCGCAATACCATCAGCCACCTGCTGATTACACATCACCGCCGCCAGCGTCATATAACCACCTGTCAGAGCTTTACCCATACAAATAATATCTGGAACGATACCAGCCTGTTCGTAAGCAAACATGGAGCCCGTTCGACCAAAACCAGTCGCAATCTCATCAAAAATCAACAGGATATCAAATTCATCACATAAAGCACGGATCTGACGAAGATACTCGGCACAATACATACGCATACCGCCCGCCCCTTGAACCAAAGGCTCGACGATAACAGCGGCTAATTCATGGTGATGTTTTTCCACCAATTGTTTGAAATTTTCGATATAGCTGTCCTGCCAATCAGCATCATCCCGACACTCTGGTGCAGCAGCAAACAAATGCTTCGGCAGCACTTTCTCAAACATCTTATGCATGCCATTAACCGGATCACAGACCGACATCGCGCCAAAGGTGTCACCGTGATAGCCGTTTCTAAATGTCAGCAGTCGATGTTTTTCGGCTTTGCCCTGAGCGAACCAGTATTGAATGGCCATCTTAATCGCCACTTCAACAGACACAGAACCTGAGTCGGCTAAAAATACATACTGCAAACTGTCATCAGTAATCTCCACCAGCTTTCTGGCAAGATTGACTGCCGGTGCATGTGTCAGCCCACCAAACATGACATGAGACATCGAGTCTATTTGCTGATGAGCGGCTTCATTAAGCTTCGGATGATTGTAGCCATGAATGGTTGACCACCAGGATGACATGCCATCAACCACTTCACGACCATCAGCCAGAGTTAATCTCACGCCTTTTGCTGACACAACCTCGTGTAATAGAGGCGGATTGGTCACGCTGGTATAAGGGTGCCAGATGTGAGCGGCATCAAATTCAAGGTTACTTAGTTCTGTCATATTATTCACTAGATATTAACTGGCTCATACTGAGCTTTATTTAAATTCATGGTGCTAAAAACAATAATGCCCGCATTTAGCGGGCACTAGTGAGAATAAATATTATCGCTTATTTGGTGACACTGAAACTTTCACCACAGCCACACTCAGAAACCACATTAGGATTTCGGAATTTGAAGCTCTGGTTTAACCCTTCGCGAACAAAGTCGAGTTCCATACCATCCAGTATCGGCATGGCCTCTTCATTAATAACGACTTTGACATCACCCTGTTCAACAACGACATCGTCAGCAGCCACGTCGTCTGCATAGTCAAGTGCGTAGCTGTAACCTGAACAACCACTTTTGACGACACCGATTCTTAAACCGACACCTGAAGCACGTTTGGTCATCATATCTCTGACACGGTTAATGGCAGATTCTGTCAATGTAATCATATTTTCACCTATATCACTCAGTGATTAAGACGCTAGCTTATTAAGGATGTTCAATCTGAATGAGAACAAAAGCACTCATCAATTGACATTGAATAATTGGATTGGAAAAGTCTACTACTTAACAGCAGATGCAGTCAGTCGCCGAATAAGCTAAATCATATCAAATGCGATGACTTTCTCGCCGTTTCGACTCTTCTCAAAGTTAGACACAACTTGAGCCAGAGTAATGCCATCAAGATACACACGAATCTGATCACTTAGGCTTTGCCATAACTCATGACTTAAACACTGCTCATGGCCATGACAATTTTGTCGGCCTTCGCACTGGGTACTATCCACTTTTTCATCAACAGCAGAGATAACATCTAAAACAGTAATGGTGTCTGCCGCCCGACTTAATCGATATCCACCACCCGGACCACGAGAACTGCTAACAAGACCTTGTTTTCGCAGTCTGGCAAATAACTGTTCCAGATAAGATAAAGAGATACCTTGTCTTTCTGAAATATCTGCCAGTGTTATCGCGCCTACGCCATAATTGAGGCTGAGATCGAGCATCGCAGTCACCGCGTAGCGACCTTTTGTGGTTAAACGCATTCTTACCAATCCAGAATAAACTTTATCCAGTAAAGTTTACATGCCTGACTATTTTAGTCAACTTTTATTCTCTTCATTATCTTTATAGATATCACAGCCTTCCAGATCCGGCATTTCCACGTCTGGTAACTCGCCTCCGAGCCTGTGAATTGTTTTGCACATGGCATCAACGCGCTTATCCATCGCATGAACATGCTGAATTAAACCATGAATAGCCGTAGCGACCGGGTCCATGGTTTTACTCGATGTGCCATAGGCATCAAAGCCCACAGACTGAGCCAGTTTCTGGCGTTGTTTTTCATCTTCACTCAGATTCGTTTTAACGACCCTGCCCGGCACACCCACAACGGTGTCGCCTGATGCCACATCTTTAACCACCACGGCATTAGAGCCAATACGAGCACCATCATGAAGTGTAATAGGCCCAAGCACTTTCGCTCCGGCACCGACTACAATATTATTGCCCAGCGTAGGGTGACGTTTGCCTTCTTTCCATGATGTACCACCTAATGTCACACCATGATAAAGCGTCACATCATCACCAATTTCAGCGGTTTCACCAATCACGACACCCATGCCATGGTCGATAAAAAAGCGACGGCCAATCTTCGCGCCAGGATGAATTTCAATCCCTGTCAGCCAACGAGCAATCGAGGAAATAAACTTCGCCAACCACTTCCAGTTTGAACGCCACAGCCAATGGCTCAACCGATGACATTGCAGTGCATGCACACCAGGATAAGTTGTGACAATTTCAAAGACATTACGCGCTGCTGGATCACGGTCAAATACACAAGAAATATCTTCTTTGATACGTTCCCAACGGCTTATATTTTCTGTCATTCTTTCCTCGCTTTGGTTTCTGCTGCACGCAAAATACCATGCATAATTTGTAGTTCATTACGATCCAGGTCGGCCCGGTTGAATAATCGACGAATCCGCCGTAATAAATACCGTGGATTCTCTGGGTCCAGAAAACCAATCGTCGTTAATGAACGCTCAAAATGATCATATAAGTGAGCTAAATCGTCTGCTGTGATCGCTTCACGCTCTTCACCAATTCGGCCATGATCAATATTGGGTTGAAAGCTCATTCTGAGTTCATAGGCCACTACTTGTACAGCGGCCGCCAGATTCAAAGAACTATAGTCCGGGTTGGCAGGAATATTAACTAAATACTGACAACGGTCGATCTCTTCATTAGAGAGGCCAGAGTGTTCACGACCAAACACAATAGCTATATGCGTGTCATCATCGAATTTTTCAAGTTGCGTGACGGCTTCACGTGGATTCATCACAGGTACATGCAAGTGACGCAAGCGTGCACTCATTGCAAAAGCATAATGACATCCAACCAGAGCCTCGTCGAGACTATCATGAACCACGGCGCGGTGTAACACATCATCAGCACCCGATGCCCGCGTAGTCGCTTCAGCACTTGGGTAAATTTTTGGCGAGACAAGATGTAAATTCGTTATCCCCATCGTTTTCATCGCTCTGGCAGCGGCACCAATATTACCGGGGTGCGTTGTCCCTACCAGCACAAAACGAACATTATCCAACGACTTCATTATTATTCCTTGTTATAAACATGGCATCACCGTAACTGAAAAACCGATAACGCTGCTGGATAGCATGCTGATATGCATCCATGATGTGCTGTTTACCTGCAAAAGCAGACACGAGCATTAATAATGTTGACTCAGACAGATGAAAATTCGTCACCATGGCATCAACACTTTTAAATTGGTAACCGGGATAAATAAAAATATCCGTTTCACCTTGGTAAGCAGAAATTTCGCCATTAGCAGAGGCCGACTCTAAGGCACGAACACTGGTAGTGCCCACTGCAATCACACGACCACCGCGTGCCCTTGTTGCTTTGACTTGTTCTGCCACCTGTTCGCTGACATCGATCACTTCTTTATGCATTTGATGCGACCGGACATCATCCACTCTGACAGGTTGGAATGTACCAGCGCCCACATGCAAAGTTAACTCTGCTGTTTCAATACCCGCTTCACGGATTCTATTTAATAACGCTTCATCAAAATGCAGACCTGCTGTTGGTGCTGCTACCGCACCGACATTTCGGGCGTAAACGGTTTGATAACGGTCTAAATCTTCCTTATCAACTTCCCTTTCAATATAAGGCGGTAACGGCAGTCGTCCATACGCTTCTAATGCATCAATAACAGACTCAATACCGTGAAACTTAAGTTCAAATAAGGCATCGTGACGGACCAACACTTCTACATCAAGGGCGCCCTCCAGTTGTAAATGACGGCCTGCAGTAGGCGATTTACTACTTCTTATATGGGCTAACACCCGACTTTCATCAAGTACACGTTCAATTAATACTTCCACTTTGCCACCACTATCCTTCACGCCAAACAGTCGTGCAGGGATGACTTTGGTGTTATTAAATACCAATAAATCAGTCGGGTTCAGCAGAGATAAAAGATCGGTAAATTGTAAATCCTGACGCTGTCCATTATTCCCATCCAAAAACAATAATCGACTGGACGTTCGGTTTTCAGAAGGATATTGGGCGATCAGCTCTTCGGGCAAATCAAATTGGAAGTCACTCGTTTTCATGGCGCGATCATAGCAAAATGTCTATGAAAACAGCATTTAATTAATACAAATCACCATGATTTGTGTGGAATAAATGTACCTTTAGCTATTACTATCAACCAGTTAGATTTTAGCGTCGGTAACAAATGAAAATCGGTCTTCCCATCCACCGGGGTAGACGTTATAATTTCGCGCTTAGGTTGCCGGGGTGGCGGAACTGGTAGACGCGCCGGATTCAAAATCCGGTTGGGGAAACTCAGTGTGGGTTCGATTCCCACCCTCGGTACCAACCTAATATCTAGCTCTCATAAATCTATATATTTCTCAATAGCTTAACAAGAACATGATTATATAGTCATGTCTGTCGGCTTTCGATTATTTTAGAAATTCATGCCTGCACTAACATCCAAGAAACTTTTTCTGGATTGTTTTAACAAATTTTACTGTTTGTTAATTGCTAATACATTTATCCGTTTTGCAATCATGGTAAAAGCCTTGCTCTGTATAGCTTAATCGCTGGATAAAACTTGGGGCGGCAAACGCCCACTTTGGATGACATCAGGGGTGTAATGTTTTGTTAAGTGGGGCTTGCCATAGAAAAAAAGCGGGCATCTAAAAAGCAACAATTGAAGCCGAGGAGAGTAAGAGAGAGGTGTAACTGATACCCGCGATTCAGAAAATATAGCATTCAATTATGACTGTTTTATGAATCGACCAATTATCTTTGTTTGAGCTCTGCAAATAACAAAAGATAAGATCTAACGGCTTACCCTGAATAGCAGATAACTTGCTCAGCTTCACCAAAGGCATAGATAAAACAGCCTCTCCCCTACCACTTTAAATTCACAGCTAGCCGTTTATCCAGTCTGTTTTTCAAGTAAACGTTTTATCAAGGCGAAAGATACCGGCTTTTCTTCTAAAATCACATTGTCTGGCAGGGTCAGCTTTTTCATTAAAGCCGCTTTATCGTGTTGGGTCATGATAATAATTTTGGCATGCTGGGTTTCGTTGTTCTTTCTGATAGCACGAGCCATATTTATCACATCGATATCATCCATATCCCAATCAACCATAATGAGGTTTGGTTTATGAAGACCAGACATAATCAACGCATCTAAGCCACAATCTGTTATGTGGATATTGGTCGGTAAGCCTTCCTGCCACTGCAGCAACTGGGATTCATATAATTTAGATAAGTCACGGTCTTTATCAACAAGTAAAACTGTCAGCTCAGCGTTCAGATTGATCGTCGAGTTTTTAGATATTTTTAGCTCTTCAGGAATCGGTTTCCCTAATTTCTCAGCGAGTCGAATCACTTCATCTTCAGAGATTCGTCTATGGCCGCCCAGTGTTTTTACAACATTAATTAAGCCGTTATTTGCCCATAGCTGTATGGTTCTGGCGGTAACACCAAGTAAGCTGGCAAGTTGAGTAGTGGTAAACAATCTTTTTTCCATAACAATCACACCATATTAAGTTGTGTGCAATAGTTTACACTAATTTAAGCTTTTTTTTGATTTTACGCTTAGATTGGGGCAATAAGTAAAATTAGTTATAAATTTGAAAGCCAGGCACTAGCTATTGTACTAATATGAAAGACAATTAAGACTTTTGAAAACAAGAGGTATTACCATGGATACAAGTTTGCATTCACTGGAAAATTTATTTCTTCAGTTGGGTTTGGATAATAGTTCTGCAGCTATGGATGAGTTCATAAAACAGCATAAGCTAGAGCCAGAACAGCCTATCGAACAAGCTGAGTTCTGGACAGCCTCACAAAAGGCATTCATTCAGGAGTGTTTATCAGAAGACTCAGACTGGGCAGAGGTGGTCGATCAACTCAATGTGCTGCTTCATGAATAACTAGCGAATAGATCGATACGTTTCTAAACGGTCACGCTTGGTCAGAACAATTTGCCATAGCTGACCCTGGCGTGACTTGAAGAATCCGGCGCAGCTCATCAGGTAATATTTCCACATACGGTAGAAACGCTGGCTGTATTTTTGTGACAACTCAGGCCAAGCTTCCTCAAACCTGTCCCACCAGGCAAGAAGTGTCAGCGCATAGTCTTGCCCAAAGTTATGCCAATCTTCTATCACCATACGTTTGTTTAAAACCCCTGCTATCTGCTCGGCTGAAGGCAGTTTTCCATTTCTGAAAATATATTTATCAATCCAGGGGTCCACACGGTGGATGGTTTTGTATATCCCGATTGTATGCAGAAGAAACAAACCATCGTCTTTGAGTAAACGATTTACGGTGTCGAAATAAATGGGGTAATTTTTTTCACCCACATGCTCAAACATCCCCACTGAAACAATCTTGTCAAACTGGCCATCTAAGTCGCGATAGTCAGTCAGACGAATTTCTACAGGTAAGCCTTGGCAACGTTGTTGAGCTAATTTTTGCTGCTCTTGAGATATGGTGATTCCTAACACTTCAACACCATAATTTTTTGCTGCATGTCTGGCTAAGCCACCCCAACCACAGCCTATTTCAAGTAGTTTCTCGCCGGGTTTGAGCTGCAGTTTTTTACAGATCATGTCGAGCTTATCAACCTGGGCTTGTTCCAGTGTA
Organism: Methylophaga thalassica MP; assembly: GCF_000214595.1. Taxonomy (GTDB): domain Bacteria; phylum Pseudomonadota; class Gammaproteobacteria; order Nitrosococcales; family Methylophagaceae; genus Methylophaga; species Methylophaga thalassica. Next base: position 1,742,277 of record NZ_AFIG01000001.1, read on the forward strand.
TGGGCCTTTTGCCAGAAACCACATGAATAACTCATCGTCGGATCCAGCATGGCTTCAAACACATCATTGCCAATATCATAATGCTGCTCACCGACCTGATAAGCGCGCTTGACGGTTTGCAAATTAAAAAAACGATGACGGAGACTTTGAAAAATTAATGCAAATTTGCCCACACCGACCAGGTGTTCTTCAATATTGGCTCGCATGATTCGATAAAAAAGCTCATCCAGGCGTTCACAGTCCCAAAGGCCATCCATGTAACTTTCACCAAAGCCCAATGAGCCTTTGGTTAATATCTGGGAATAAACATCACGATGATGAACCTGAATGTCCCAGGGCTCATTGTCATTAAAACGTACATCACACTGTTTGGCTAAATCACGTAGAACGGCAGGTGGAGTTAAAGAAGCCCGGCTTGAAGGGGAAGAGACGATGGCATCATCACTTTTATCATACTGCTTAAACCTAGTCATGCTTTTCCCGACCTCCAGAGAATGAGCGTGAATAAATTGAAGAATCTACAATAATCGGTAAGTTACCTAGTTACAGGATAAATTACAATCCGTGTAATTACGTATGCCAATATAAAAAACCCGAACAGACTTTGTCATGTTCGGGTTTATGTAATTGGATAATGCGTTAGTTATTATTCTGCTTCTTTAACAATTTGTGCTTGATGATAGTTTTGTAGACCCATTTTCTCAATCAGACCAAGCTGTGTTTCTAACCAGTCAACATGCTCTTCTTCTGAATTTAAAATATCCTGGAATAAATCACGGGTAACGTAGTCACCCACTGACTCACAATATTTAATCGCTTCCTGTAGATCCGGAATAGCGTCTAATTCCAAAGCTAAATCACTTTCCAGCATTTCTTTTGTGTTTTCACCGATACGCAGTGCACCAAGATCTTGCAGGTTAGGTAGACCTTCCAAAAATAAAACACGCTCGGTTAATTTGTCAGCGTGTTTCATTTCATCTATCGACTCATGATATTCATGTTCGTATAGATTATGTAAGCCCCAATCTTTATACATTTTGGCATGAAGAAAATATTGGTTAATGGCTACCAGTTCATTTCCTAATACTTTATTTAAATATTCGATAACTTTTTTATCGCCTTTCATAACAACCCCTCATTTTTGTATAAAGTTGCCATGATTATCGTTTGTCTTTTTCAAATGTCAAAGCTAAACGACTGTTTTAAAAATAAAATCGGAATTATTATCATCTAGATTGAAATATATCCGTCGCAGTAGACGAAATCCGTTAAGTGAGATTTTTCGGGATAAAAATCAAAAACACCTTAGTGTTTATCAACTTAGCTTAGATGAGTAGAAAGAACTTGGCCTTGCTGGAAACAGCTAACTGTTACAGATTGGACTGATGGTAATAATGAGAATCGCTAAGGATTAAAATGAGTTAAAAACAGATTGCGGGAAGATTAGCCTTCGCCTGAACAAGCTGAAGCCATAACATCAGTCTGTTCGAAGTCATTCAACATACGGTTGACTTTAAATTGGCATTTACCACAACATGCAGATGCACCCGTCTGTTCACGAATATGATGCAGCGTGTTTGCACCGGACTCCATCGCCTCGGTAATGGTGTCTGAGTTCACATTGTTACAGATACATACAATCATTGTAGTGCCTATTCTTTAAGTCTTGGATGTTAATGATAATGATTGTTATTTAATGAGTCAATTGTATTTTTAGATTATTCCTAAACAAAATAATGACTTTTTCACAAACCGCATACATCAATACGTTATGCTTACGCTGCACCCGATAAATAGTAAGGACGAAGAGATGAAGATTAACCCAGCCACCGTACTCATTGTCGAAGATCATCAGGATCTTGCGGCGAATGTCGGGGACTTTTTAGAGGAAGGCGGCATGACGGTCGATTTTGCCGCTGATGGTTTGACCGCATTAAAGCTATGCAGCCAGAACCACTATGATGCTGTTGTGTTGGATGTGATGATGCCGGGCATCGATGGATTTGAAGTCTGTGAACGTATACGCGGTGAGCTACAGTTGGACATGCCCATAGTCATGCTGACAGCCAGAGATACACTAGATGATAAATTGAGTGGCTTTGAATACGGCGCTGATGACTATTTAATCAAACCATTTGAGATGAAAGAGCTGGAAGCAAGATTGATCTCGCATATCCGCCGCCATCGGGGTGAGATGGATACAAAATCATTACAGATTGCTGATATGGTGTTTGATCCGAAAACCATGCGCGTCACTCGTGAAGGTGAAACAATTCGGCTCTCGCCGATCATGCTGCAGATTCTAAAAATTCTGATGCGTGAGTCACCCAAGCTGGTCACCCGCGAAAAGCTGGAAACCGAAATCTGGGGTGAAGACACACCCGATAGCGATACATTACGTAGCCACCTCTATAATCTCAGAAAACTGATTGATAAACCGTATCAGCAGCATTTGCTGCACACCATTCCTGGTGTGGGTTATAAGCTATGTGAAGAAAAAGACTTGTAAAGACTAGATTTCTATCTGTGATTTAGGGAAATGCACACTCACTTCCGTGCCTTTGCCTAATTCACTGGTAACGCGAAGATGCCAGTCATAGCGATTACACAAGCGTTTTACGATGGTCATGCCCAAACCATAGCCCTTCTCGTTATTATTCCCCTCTCCCCGATAAAAAGGCTCAAACACATTTTTGACTTGTTGTTCACTCATGCCGACACCACTATCGGTGATCGAAAAACCTTGCTCCCAGATTTTTATCACTATATTTCCTTGGGGAGTGTAATTAAAGGCATTACGCAGTAAGTTACTCATCAAAATAGAAACAACCGATTCAGGTGCCTTCACGACTAATTTCGCTTGTTCATCAACGCTGACACTCACCGCTTTATCTTTGAATAAAGACTCAAGCGTATCCAGCTGTTTCAATGCCATCGAGTTAATATCAACATCCTGAACCGGCAGTACCGCCTTTTCTTCTCTGGCCAGGATTAGTAAGGTTTCAATCAACGATTCCATATCATACAAAGTACGATATACCCGTCGCATCGTTTTATCATTAGCGACATCATAGCGACGTTCGAGTAATTCCATCGCACTTCGGATAACAGCAATCGGAGTCCTCAATTCATGACTGGCATCACGGGTAAAATGACGTTCCCTATCAATAAACAGTTCAAGGCGCTGAGTAAATTGATCCAGCGCTCCCACTAAACTCGACACTTCATCATCAGGAATATCACGCAATTCCTGCAAATCAAAATCAGGGAGACTGCCATATCTGATTTCGGCTTGTCTCACTGACTTAGCTAACTTCACTATTGGGGATACGGCTTTATGGGATTGACGATAAGCTATCCATGCCAGGATATATAACACGACTAAGACCCCCGCCAGTGGCAATATGCCAAACAATAAGGCCAGACGAGAGACTTTCACTTCATCAAAAATAAGATAAAGTCGCTGATTACCTTTATCTTCTATATAAACAATTGGTGTTTCCTGATTCACTTTTGTGCGCTGATAACCTGGTGACAGGTGAATCAAATCTTTAGGTAAAGAGGAATAATCGCCATTCGTGCTCAGGTAAGCCTTTAAATTCATGGTATCGGGTGGAGAGAAATTGGGGTTTTGCTCTCGCATTTCCCAAAAATGCTGAGCTTCGCCCTCTAAGGCTTTGCGAACCAACATCCCTTCCACCATCACTTTGGCAGCATAGATGCCGCCGACGGTCACCAGACTGATTAATGCAACCTGTATCAGGAAGACTTTGATTAACTTGGCATGAAGGGTGGTTTTATTTTTCGCCATCAGTTACTCATTTTTTCACAAAAAGATAATGCCCCACTAACCACTGATTACCATTATCAAAGCCAAATAATTCGGCACATGCCATAAAAAACAAACGCCAGCGCTGTAACCAGGTATCAGCCTCATCCCCATAGACTTGCTGGAATAAACGTAACACATTGGCCTCATTTTTATCGGTATTTTCCAGCCAGGCCTCGGCTGTTTTCTGATAGTGGCTGCCATTGATCAACCACTGCTGCTCTATGGACAGTTCAGACTGGAAATACAATAAGGTATCAGCAGATGGCAATAAACCACCGGTAAAAAAATAGCGTCCCATCCAATTATCGTCCCCTTCCGTTTCAAAGGGATAAACCACTTCTCGATGACAGAAAATATGAACAAATAACTTACCTTGCGGTTTTAGCCAATGAGCAATCTTATCGAATAAGCGCTGATAATTACGCATGTGTTCGAACATCTCCACCGACACTACTCGATCGTATTGCTGGTCCAGTTCCAGCTCATTGACATCACAGGTGATTACCTGAACATTACTTAGTCCCCGCTCGTGTAATTGTTTTTCGATATATTTTCTTTGTGAGTGAGAATTAGACACAGCAGTAATTTTGGCAAACGGCAGCTTTTCTGCCATATAAATTGTTAACGATCCCCAGCCACAGCCCAGTTCAAGGATCTGCTGTCCATTCTTGAGCTCGGCTCGCTGCAGGTAAATATCCAGCATCGCTTCTTCGGCATCATCGAGCGTCAGACAACTGTTGGTCCAATAACAACCGCTGTACTTAAAGCGTTTACCCAGCACTTCTTCATAAAACTCGGCCGGCACTTCGTAGTGTTGTTCATTGGCCGCCTGTGTTTCAATCGCTATTGGGCTTCGTTTTAATTGTTCAATACAGTGTTGTTTACGCTGACTGAGTTTATCCGGTTCAAAGGCAGATTCATCTTTTAAGCGCTGTTTCAATAATTGCCGTATCCCTATGCGAATCAGGCTATCCGGAAACCACTTTTTTTCTGCCAAATCAATCATGCCCATTTTTCTTTCTCCAAGGGATAAATGCACTGGTTGTTTGTTGATACTGACGGTAAGCCTCACCGCGACTTCTGATAGCTTGTTGTTCGGTATAGGGAATGCCGGTAATGAAATACAAAAAGGCAAACATCACGACAGGCATCAGCCATAACCACTCACCACCAGCCATGCCGATGGCTATAACCGGGTAACTGAACCAGTGACACCATTCAAAAAAATAATTGGGATGACGAGAATAAAACCACAAACCTTGTTGGCAAACCTTGCCTTTATTAGCCGGGTTTTGTCTGAACTCGGCCAGTTGTTTATCAGCGATATATACGCCTACCCAGGCACCAATGGCCAAAATAAAGGCAAGCACAAGCCAAATGATTTGAAACGTCTCAACCTGTGCCAGCCACCAAATCGGTAAGGTAAATCCCCATGCTAATACGGCCTGGAACTGGAAAAAGAAAAAATGATTGCGGTGGGTTTTATCCCCCCAATAGTCGCGAAGATAGCGATAACGACCATCTTCAGGTTCTGAAAAAACACGTGCTGAAAGATGAACAAATAAGCGCAAATACCAAAGGCTCATTAATGCTGCACTGGCAATTCTTAATACAATGTCACCGTCCATCTGCCAGGCATACATAATGGGCAAACATACCATCAGTGCCGACCAGAGCACATCCACTACACCGGCATTATTAGTTTTCCCTTCATAAATCCAGCCTATCAGCATGGTGATGCTGGCGATTAAAAGACTCAGCTCAAGCATGTTCTGCCTCCTCTCTTTCTCGCCAATGGTTTGCAAAACGCATTAGAACAGGAATCCAGATAGCCCAGCTTATCGATACCACAGCTAATGCCAGAAATGGCGTATTGAGCGTGACGGCACCAGCTTCACTGCCAGCATAGTAAGATAAAGGAGCTGCGACAATGCACAATAATGCTAATAAAGCAGGCTTGTGTTGCAGCCAGCTCAGCGAATGATTCAAGGTCAACATAAAGTTGATCCATAAACAGCCAATCCACCAGGGAGCAAGATAAACAAAGGTTTTATCGGCATAGTTCATTAGCATCGTATTCAGCCAGATACTGTCTAACAGCATCCCTGCTATCAGCCCCAATAAAATCAGCTTGATATCCGTTTTTTTCCATGGACTCAGCCAGAGCTGGATAATAATAAATAGGGCGGTTGCTATCAGCGCATAACGGCTGCTCTCAGCAGCGGCAGAGAAGATACTGATAAACCAGACCAACTGAAAAGCAATAAAGTTAAAGATATTAGCCACGTCCGGGAATCCACGATGGCTGTCGGTTTCCTGGTTTACTGAAAACTAAATGAACATCACTGATGCTGCGTTCAATAAAACCACCTTCGCAGTAACAAAGATAAAACTCCCACATTCTTATAAAGCGATCGTCGTAACCCATCACCTTGACGTCATCGAGTTTATCGAAGAAACGTTCACGCCATATCTGAAGAGTTTTGGCATAACTTGTACCGATATCTTCCAGATTGCTGAGTTTCATTTCCGCTTTTGCTGCTGAATTCACCAAGACACTGACACAAGGAATAAAACTACCGGGGAAGATAAATCGCTTAATAAAATCGACCGACTTAACAGCCTGCTGATAACGGTGGTCTTCCAGTGTAATTGCCTGAATAACGGCGATACCGTCGGCTTTTAACAAATTACTACAACGCTGAAAAAATTCATCAATAAAATGATGGCCTACAGCCTCAACCATTTCTATCGAGATAAGCTTGTCGTACTGCCCCTCTAAGTCCCGATAGTCTTCCAGTAATACGGTGACTTTGTCTTGGAGGTTATATTCACGCACACGACGAATCGCGTAGTCGTATTGTTGCTGAGAAATAGTTGTAGTGGTTACCCGACAACCATAATGAAGGGCGGCATAAACAGCACATCCACCCCAGCCTGTGCCAATTTCCAGTAAATGATCGTCAGGTTGTAAATCCAGCTTATCGCACAAGCGCGCGAGTTTATTACTTTGTGCCTGCTCTAAACTCTCAGCTGAATCATAATAAAGTGCAGACGAATACATCATATGCTCACGATCCAGGAATAACTCAAACAGGTCGTTACCCAGATCGTAATGGGCGGCAATATTTTTGCGGCTGCCAGCACGAGTATTTTTTCTCAGCCAATGCACACCTTGCATTAATAACCCCGCCAGTCTGGCTATTCCCTGCTCCATGCCATCCACCAGATGACGGTTTCTGACAAATAAACGTATTAGTCGGGTTAAATCATCCGTTTGCCATTCGGCATCCATATACGATTCAGCCACACCGACTGAACCGCCTAATACCGCTGCTTCAAAAAAATGTGGATGTTTAACAAAAATATGACTTTTTAATTCAGCCGTTGGGTCACCAAACTCAAGCCTTAGCTCAGCCATTTCAATCACTAAAAATCCTTCTTCAAAACGCGCTAGCTGCTTACAAAGAAGATGCATACAGAGACGATGAAACGGGCTGATTCTCAAAGAATTTTGTCGGTTTGCATGAATTGGTGGTGTCATGATTTATCCTTCAAAGAGGCTTTATCTCGATCGCGATGGTTATCTGATGATGTGTGTGGATGACTATAGAAAGGCACTCTGCGTAGCCAGAGTTTTAGTGCATGCCAGTAGATTCGCCAGACTATTTTGACGGTCTGCATAGGAAAATCTAAAGGTAAGCGTGACATGGCCTTTTGGCTGAGAGCCTCGGCTTTTAGGGTCATGTCTGCTGTGAACTGTTTTTCATTATGTCGAAACAAATGCATATCGATACTCAACGCATCGTCACGCCAGTAAAAACGCCATTCATATTGAATATCCATCGGCATAAAAGGCGAGATATGGAATTGTTTATCAAACACAGAAATGACCGACTGCGAATGCGTATTTTTCTCCGCTTTTAAAACATAACAATAACGTTCATCCCATGGTGTGTTATTGATATCAGCGAGTACATATTCCAGCTGTCCCTGATGATTAACACAAAAGTAAAAACTCACCGGATTAAAGACAAAACCGAGATAACGTGGGTGTGTCAGCAGATAAACCTTGCCCGAGAATTGTTCGCCGGTACGTTTAAAAATGAATGACTCAACGGTAGTTTTTAAATCACCGGAATGCCTGCCAAGATAATCTTTACGCTTAAAGCTGATTAGATTAAACCGCTCAACCGACCACCAGCGATTTTCCTCAAAGGTGGAAGCAATCTCATCAACATCGAGCATTAACATAGCGATGGGATAGCGAAATTGATGAAATTTCGGGCTGACACGGGTGTGGCTGACTTCTCCTTTCATTAATGCTGTGGAAAACATCTTATTCAGCCTTCCCGTTAATTTGCTGCACAACGTTTAGAGCACTGCGAACCCCATCTTCATGGAATCCCCATCCCCAATAAGCGCCACAAAAGTAGGTTTGGCGCTGGCCAGAAATATCAGCCCAGCGTTGCTGTGCAGCCATGGTTTTTTCGTTATACACCGGATGAGCGTAATGGCGCTCCACCAATACTTTTTCAGGATCAACACGCTCTGCAGAGTTAAGAGAAACGACAAACTCGACTGGCGCCTCTAATTTTTGCAGGGTATTCATGTGATAAGAAACGGTGCACTTCTCTTGTAGCGCCGGGCTCACATATACATTCCAGCTTGCCCAGGCCGCTTTATTAGGCGGCAGCACTGACTCATCTGTATGCAACTGCATATGGTTTTTCTGATAGTCAATATTGCCTAAGACGGTGGCCTCGTCATAACTGGAGTCGGCCAGAATCGATAAAGCCTGATCGGAGTGGCAAGCTAATACGATAGCATCAAATGACTGTTCTTGACCGTTGACTGTCACTACCACACCGTTATCGATACGCTGAATTTTTTCAACGGCTGAACTGTGATGAATCTGCCCAGAAAACCTTTTAATAAATTGGTTTATATACTGATTTGATCCACCATCAACAACACGCCACTGTGGACGTCTGGTCAGCGATAACATCTTGTGGTTAGCCATAAAGGCAATCAGGTACCGTACTGGCATTTCCAGCAGACTGACAGAAGGACCGGACCACAATGCACAGGCCATGGGAATCAGATGGTCATGAATAAAAACATCACTGTAATGATGTTTTTTCAAATACTCGCCAACCGTTTGAGTATTATTCGGCTGTTTAAGAATATCGGGAGATTGTTTATAAAATCTCACAATATCCCTAATCATGCGATAAAAGTTGGGGTTGACGAGGTTTTTACGCTGACAGAATAATTTATTGAGATTGGTGGCATTGTAGTGCAAGCCGGTATCAGCATTATGCACACTGAAGCTCATTTCAGTGTCAAAGGCATCCACTTCCAACTCACGTAATAACTGGCTGAAATTGGGGTAGTTGTATTCATTAAAAACAATAAAGCCAGTGTCTACGGACCACGTCTTACCTGCGATATCAATTTGATGGGTATCTGTATGTCCGCCAATGTAATCATTAGCTTCAAACAAGCTAACATCATGCTGTTTAGATAAATACCATGCGGCTGTTACCCCAGAAATCCCGCCACCAACAATCGCAATTTTCATTTAATCACCTGTATCCCAGCTCGGTGATCACGCTTTTCAGCTGAAATGGTTCGCATATCCCATATCAGCCCCAGTTTTTTCATTAAAACAAGTAAATAGAAGCTGATATCAATTTCCCACCAATAAAAGCCTTGTCTGGCCGATGACGCATGATAATGATGATTGTTATGCCAGCCTTCCCCCAGTGTTAATAACGCCAGCCAAAAATTGTTTCGGCTACCATCCTCGGTGTTATAGCGGCGTTTACCCCATTTATGGGCCAAAGAATTGATGAGTAAAGTTGCATGAAGCAGCACAACGGTTGAAATGAAATAGCCCCACACCAGCATCTGCCAGCCATTGGTCTGCCACTCAGGTTTGATCCAGTTTAACCATTCACCAAAGCCAAATAAGGCTATCGCCAGTATGACTGGCATCGCAATATCAAACCTGTCGAGCCAGCGTAACTCAGGATAACGCGTCAAATCTTTCACAAGGCGATAGTCCGCCTGAAAGTAACGCTTTGTCAGAAACCAGCCGAGATGACTCCATAAAAAACCATCATTCGGTGAATGCGGATCCGATGCGGTATCAGCATGGCGATGATGTTGACGATGATGGGCAGCCCACCAGATGGGACCACGTTGTGTTGAACAAGCACCAATCGCCGCAAAGATAAACTGCACCGGCCTACTTGTTTTAAATGACTTGTGAGCAAAATAACGGTGATAAAAAGCGGTGATGGCAAACATTCTGATGAAATACAACAAGGCAGCGGTTATCAGAGCAACAGGTGATACGCCCACCCAAAAAACAGCGAGACAGGCTAAATGCAGTGCGATAAACGGTATGATTCTAAACCAATCAATCGTGTTATCGACCGAGGAATTGACCTTGTCATATTTACTATCAAACCAGTATCTGAGCGATTTCATATCAGTCCTTCAAACATGGAAATAGCGTATTGAGCAATCTGTGAATTTGATGTGAAACAAGTGCTGGTGCGGTTTCACCTTAAATTCACAGTGTGAAGATTGTAATGCAGGCTTGTTTCATTTCTATAGAGCAGGAAAGCAAACTGATGATGCTCAAACTATTCCCCATGATTATGGCAATACTTTTCTCCAGCGTGACATCGGCAAACAATAGCTTTCCTGATTCAGTGGTAGACACATCGCCATCATTACAAAAATGTCATGAAACCGCGATTAGTGTGATGGCATTTATCGATGTCGCTGATGCCGCCATATATCGTCCTGATTGCAGTAAACTGCCTGAAATTCGTGGCGAGAAACAACTCTCTTTTCTTTATCACCGTAGCATTAAAAGCAGTGATTTTATTGAGGCATCGGAAACGCTACTGAAGCGTAATCTAACAGCAGCTGAATATAGAAATATTGAGACAGAGTTACAACAGTTTAATGCTGCTTATGAAGATGTTAATGCAGGTGATAGTTACGATATAAGACAAACACAAGACGGTTTGTATTTATTTAAAAACGGCCGCCAACTCGCCCATAGTCCGTCATCCACACTGGCAGAATCCTACTATCAGATATGGTTTGGTGCTGACCCTTTTGATACAGATCTGAAAGAGGACTTGCTTGCGCCCATATCAAATCAACCTAACTAAGATGAAGAATCAGAAACGACTCTATGTGTCGTCCCCACTGTCTTTTTTTTCCAGACAAGTCCAGCAGCCAATATCAGCAAACCACTCATGATGCCCGGCAGGCCTTCGTAAACAGCATTGTGCAAACCAAAATAGCGCCATAATAAAGCCACAGACAAACCAATTAACATGGCAATAATGCTCAGTCGTTGACTCGGTCTGAACCCCATACATAGAGTAATAAGCAAGGGAGCAAATGCACTCGCCAGACCAGACCAGGCAAAAATGACCAGACTGAATACACTCTCTGAACTGGTTAATGCCCACAGCAAGGCAACCGTGACAATCCCAATCGTGCTCAACTTCAGAATCAAGGTATTTTCTATGTTATGTGGCAATAAATCATGGGTTACTGCTGCCGAACAATTTAAAACAAGTGAATCAGCGGTCGACATTGTCGCAGCAAACACACCAGCAAGCACCAAACCAACTAGAGCGGGAGGCAATAATTCCATAGCCATCCTGGGTAAAGCCAACTCGGCATCAAAAGAACCTGCATCGCCAAGATAAACACGAGATAACATACCTACCCCGGTAGCAAGACAATAAAATGCTGTAAACCATAAGTAATACCATAAACGTGCTCTCATCATTTTATTGCCATGACTCAAAGCCATAAAACGAATCATCACATGCGGCTGACCAATGACTGAAAAGCCAGCAAACATCCAACTCAGGGCAAATAAGACACCACCCGTTAAACCGGGAATCACTAAATCCTGAGGGAACAAATTTAGAAAACCATCGACCTTATCCATTTCAACGATCGCGGCTGAAGGTCCACCCAATGTGGTTACTGCAATGAACAACATTAAACTCATCGCCACAATCATCACCACCGATTGAGCAGCATCCGTCCAGATAGACGCCCTTATTCCGCCAGCAAAACAGTATAAGGTCACCATAATGGCGCCGATAATCGCGCCGGTGTAGCTAGGCCAGCCAAATAAAACGTGCAAAGCTTTACTGCCAGCAACCAGTTGAGCACCAGCATAAGCTAACAATAACACAAGAGAAATCAGCGCAATGAGTCGCTGCAGGACAATATCATTCTGTCCATACCAGTTACTTAATACACCGGCATAACTCGGTTCAGCACTGTCACTGGTGGCACGACGCAGACGGGAATGAACAAAAGTAGAGGCGATCAGATCGCCTAAAATCCAGCCAATCATAATCCAGATGGAAGCGAGACCTGTGGCGTAGGTATAACCAATCACGCCAATAAACATATAACCACTATTATTTGTGGCTACAGCAGATAAACCAACAAGACTAGGAGGAATGTCACTACTGGCCAGGTAATAATCTTTCTTAGTGCCACGACTGAAAAAAACAGAACTCACACCAATAGCCACAAAAATGGCAAGAAATCCTAAAAAACTCCAAATCATGTCATCCTCCTTTTGCAAAAACCACCGCGCTAGGAGGCTTAACTTTCAACTGTATTTTTTAGTAATAGTTCCAGTTCTGGATGTGACTTCAACGGCTCAAGCGCCGGATCATCTTTGCACTGTTCACGATAGGTATCACTGCACTGAATAGCTTGTTTCAGATAACGAATAGCCTCATCAAACTGATTCATGGCGGTATTGGCACACGCCAACTGATAAAAGGCATGGCCATTTTCCGGATCAGACTCCAAGGCCTGATGACAAAGATTGGACGCCCACTGTGGTTCATCAAGCTCCAGTACAGCATCCGCTTTATACGTTAAGGCTTCAACATCATAGGGTCTTATCGCCATGATCTGGTCATATACCGCAATTTTGTTACTTGGACTGGTTTCCTGTCCCGCTCTTAACCATAACGACTGCACTTCTTGTGTGTGCTCAATCTTCTCGCGATTTTCTTCGATCTGTTGTGTTTCTTTACTGAGTTGCTGCTCAATAGCATGAAGACGTTTTTCATACTCATTGATCAGGCTGTTGATTTCTTGGTCTGCCAGTGTATGAACACGCTCTTTAATTTCACGAATAGATGACCAGCCCACCAAAACTAACACTGATGAGGCTGCAGCAATAAGATAGAAAAAATAGGTCACCGTATCGGTGGCATACCCGACAGCCCTGTCCGCGGCTGATAGTTCTTTATCGACAGTCATTTGAATCATTTCTGCCCGCTGAGCAGCCATATCTGTGCGTAGTTGTTTTAGCTCATCCAGCACATAGCGTTCTATAAACGGGGTATATAAGGGTTCTTTTAGGTTATCAACTGACTCTCGCATCTGCTGTTCAGAAGGAACCTGCTCAGCTGCAAACAGCTGAACAGGTAACAACAGTGCAATAAACAAACTAATCGTTAAGAAGCGAGACATATGGCCCTTCCGTGATCGTGAATTTCTACCAGCACACTGTGCAGGCTCTTGATGGCATCGTCATAGTCATCTTCATTGATAATAAACTGCATATCAACCTGACGCATGGACTGATGCATGGCTAAAACACTGATGTTTTCTTTTGCAAGTGCACCAACGGTTTTTGCCAAAATACCTGGGATCTTCATATCACTGCCGATGGCAGACACAATCGCCACTTTTTGTTGATTAATTTCAGCATCAACAAAACGTTCTTGTAAGGCATTACGGATACGTTTTATTGTTTTGAGATTGGCAGAGAGATAGTGGGTAATTGTGTTGGCGTTGATATCTTTAGAGATGATATGTGCTTTAAATCTGTCTATCATCGTCAGAATTTCACGATCATAAACGTCAATATTACCCGCCATATCTTGATCAAAGAGTTCAAACGCATACACCCCTTTGCAACCGGCAATGATTTCAACACAGGGGGTTGCACTGATATAGTCACCCGTAATTAATGTGCCGGCATGTTCAGGTTCAAATGTATTACGTACACGTAGAGCAATCTCATTTCTTCGTAAGCCTTTAGCCGCCTTAGGATGAATGGCTTCCATACCTAGATTAGCTAATTGATCAGCAACATCGTAATTTGTTCGGCCAATAGGTACGGCATTATCTTCACCCACTAATCGGGGATCAGCACTGCTGAGATGAAATTCTTTGTGAATGATGGCTTCACTAGCGTTGGTTAGAACAGCAATACGACTGAAGCTCATTTCACTGTAACCACGGTCAAATGTTGACATTAGACCATCATCGCTATGTGCATAACCGGTGACGATAGGCAATTGCTTTTTGAGGTCGATATCCTGAAAAGCGATTTTGATACGTTCGTCTAAAGGTAAGTGCTTGTCTGTTTGCCAGCCGGTTAAATCAACAAAAATAGCATCAATACCATCACGCTGAAGCAACTGCGTCATGTTCCATGCACTGTGAGCTTCACCAATACTGGCGAGCATTTCCCTCACGGTTTCAAGATGCATATCCAGCTCAAAGTGGCCATGCTGGCAAAGTCTTTGTAGATCAGCCAAACAGCGTTCAGCATCATCAAGACGTTCACCTATGAACTGATTAGCACGTTCAAGATTGTCAGGTTTTTTATAAAAACTTTCATTGATAGTGAAAATCTTTTGCTTTAAATCTGCTAAAGCTTGTTTCCAGCTATCATCATGTATTCCGTTTGCAAATAAACCGAACACACCGGGTTGCCCGGTTTTTTTATGCTCCAGCAACAAGTCGGTAATACCGCCATAAGCTGAAACAACAAATATACGATTGTAGAGCGAGTCGTGATGAACCGGTTTCAGAATAATGTTATCGCGCACCGCAACATAGTCGCTCATAGAAGTGCCGCCGATTTTTTCTACCGTATGAAAACTCATTGTATTCTCTCTATTTCATCCTTTTTGGATTAGCTATCTTGTTCACTGTCAAAGCAGGCAGTGAACAAGATGTTTATTGACTGTTATAGCCCGAGGTAAGGCATCGATCACGTTCTGATCGGTGCCTGAGCAAATTAGTCACTAATGGTGTCTGCTTCTAGTTCATAAGCACCATCTTTGTTATGAACTTCCGTGCCATGAAGTGGTGGGTTAAACACACATGCCAGTTTCATCTCTTTAAACGCACGTAGCATATGTTTATCGTGTTTATCGAGGTTATATAAGGTACCTGGCGTGATGGCATATTTTTTCCCATCATCCAATGTTTCAACTTCACCTTCACCACTGATGCAATACACAGATTCCAGATGATTCTGATAATGCATTCTGAAATCAGCACCTTCATAGATGGTGGTGATATGGAAAGAGAATCCCATATTGTCATCTTTTAATAACAGGCGGGTACTGTCCCAATTACCATTAGGATCCACAATTTTACGGTCTGTTTTTTCTGCTTCCTGAAGTTGTCTAACAAGCATTTCATTTCCTCTTATTTGATTATTATTTGGAATAGAAACGGGTGGCGAACCACCCGTTTTCTTATAAGCAATTAAGACTGACGAGACATTTTCTCGACTTCTTCACTGACTGAGTAATCACCTTCGAAGTAATCTTTTTCTTCTGGGATATTGTCAGCCTTGGCACAAACTTCTTTGATAGATTGCTCAAGAATATCGATACCCTTTTCCAGGTTTTCTTGTGTGATGGTGAGTGGACATAAAAATTTGACCACATGATCATCGGTACCGCTTGTCTCAATGATCAAACCTTTCTGGAAAGCGTTATGCGTGATTTTTCCTGCAAGTTCACCACTAACGCAGTTAATTCCTCGGAACATGCCACGACCATGCGAGTTAAAGTTACCCTCACCGTATAGCTCAACAATCTTGTCAACGCGTTTGGCGATGTAGTCCCCTTTTGCCTGTACTTCTTTAGCAAAAGTGTCGTCTTTCCAATAGTTATCCAGTGCCGCTTTAGCAGTAATAAAGGCAGGATTGTTACCACGGAACGTACCGTTATGTTCACCCGGTTTCCATTGATCTAACTCGGGTTTCATCAACACGATAGCGAACGGCAAGCCGTAACCACTTAATGATTTCGATACCGTCACGATATCAGGGTAGATACCGGCTTCTTCAAAGCTGAAGAAGGTACCTGTACGACCACACCCCGCCTGAATATCATCAATAATCAGCAATACATCATGTTTTTTACAGATATCTGACAGGCTTTTTAACCAAGTTGTTGAGCAAGCGTTAATACCACCCTCACCCTGAACTGTTTCCACAATCACAGCGGCAGGTTTGTCTACACCACTGCTTGAATCTGAAAGGACTTTATCGAGATAGTTGGTCGTATCAACATCATCGCCCATATAACCATCATAAGGCATACGTGTTGCACCACTCAGGCTCACACCTGCGCCACCACGATGATGGCCATTACCAGTAATCGCCAGTGAACCTAATGTCTGGCCATGCCAGCCGTTAGTGAACGAAATGATATTTTCTCTGCCGGTGTATTTACGTGCCGTTTTTAATGCGGCTTCAACGGCATTTGTGCCTGTTGGGCCAGTAAACATCACGATATAGTCTAAGTCACGTGGTTTTAATATATTGTTATTGAAACTCTCTAAAAACTCGCCTTTCGCACGGGTATGGAGATCAAGACCTTGGGTAATACCATCGTTTTCAATGTATTCGAGCAGTTTTTCTTTGAACAGATCATTATTGTGACCATAATTCAATGAACCAGCCCCAGCTAAAAAGTCTAGGTAAGCGTTCCCTTCTTCATCATAGATAAACTCATCTTTGGCACGGTTAAACATGCGCGGAAAAGATCGAGCATAAGAACGAACTTCTGATTCAATTTCATCAAAGATTTTCATAGGTTTTTTTCTCCTAGTAGTATTTTTTTATTCGTGTCCCAGCGTGTAGAAATAATGGCTTACAGCTTAAACGGACCGACTTTGACCAACATTTCCGTTTCATGTTGGCCAGCAAAATGTTGTTGGCGATCAAACATCACCGAACGGTTTAGTTGTGTGTTTAATTTATTCGCTAGACTCTCGAACAAGGCCCAAGATGCACGATTATCAGGGGTGATGGTTGTTTCGATATATTTCACGTCTTTGCAGATATCCCGTGCCAGGATATGACGAAGCATTCGACTTGCGAGTCCTTGCCCCCTTGCTTTCTCTCCTACCGCCACTTGCCAGATAAATAAGGTGTCTGGCTTTTTCGGTAATACATAGCCAGAAATGAAACCCACAAGGTTTGCGTCCATTTCTGCTGCTACTGACGTCTGAGAAAAATGACTGCTTTGTAACAAATTGCAGTACATGGAATTGGTATCAAGAGGAGGACAGGCAGATATTAAATCAAAGACGGATGCACCATCTTCTGCTGTGGGCTCTCTTAAAGTAATTGAAGCTTTTTCATGATTATCATTATTCATTTATAAATAGCTCTATTGTTTATATCTCTATCAATTATAAGTTGCAAAAAACCTGTAAATTCTACGAAAAAACTATATAAGGCATAATAAACAGTAATTCGAATAAAACTATACAGGCTGTTAATGATTTAATATATATAGTACACTAAATAAATATATTGTCCAGCCCGAGATTAATAACGTATATTCAATAGATGACATTACAGTTACATGACAACAAACAATGGCTATGCTTCCTTATTGAAGATGAGACTTATGCACACCCTGTAAATAAGATAAGAGAAGTTCATGATTATATGGCAGCGGTCCCTGTACCCGGTGCCCCTTCCTATATAGAAGGAGTACTGAACATAAGAGGCGAGATAGTCACCATTGTGAGTAGTAGGAAATTATTAGGAATTGATGAGACAGATCAGCATCGCCACATCGTTATTATTGAGTCAAAAAAGGGCTTGGTGGGTATTAGCGTTGATGAAGTCGTGAAAATTACATTACTGGATTTACAGAATTTGGTGCCAGTAGAACAAAAAAATACATTGAGCCCTATCTATGCCACCTTAAAACATAAACAACAGCTAATTATATTGGCCGATTTTGAGCGTTGTTTTAATCAAATGGAAAATTATGAGTAAAACTATCGGTTTAAATTTAGATGCAGTTTATAATCTTGATCTGACTGATGAACAGAAGGATCACCTGTTGAACCAAATTGAAGAAGTATTGATTGCATTACGACGAGTTATCCGTGCAACTGATTTGCACTCTAAATATCTTGCAAAGACAACCAGCCTGACTTCTCCACAGATTTTATTGTTACAAAGTCTCAGGGATAAAGGTCAAATTACAATTGGTGAGCTTGCTAATGAAATGAGCTTGAGTCAGGCAACGGTGACGACGATTGTTGATCGCCTGGAAAAACGTGAACTTGTTTATCGTATGCGTTCTGAGTCGGATAAACGCAAAGTTCATGTACACCTAACAGATAAAGCCCTGGAAATTCTGAAAAAAGCACCAATCCCACTGCAAGAGCAATTTACTCGTCAATTTGGCGATTTACAGGAGTGGGAGCAGACCATGATTATTTCTGCGCTTAAGCGTGTGGCTCAAATGATGGATGCCCAGCATATAGATGCCTCACCAGTATTAGATATTGGTTTGTTAGACAGACATGATGACTTAATCGATACCCATACGCCTTTTCTGGAAGAAAAAGACAAGAGCTAATGCTCGAGCAATAAGCTGAGCTGAGGGACAGGCAGTGGATGGCTAAAATAAAACCCCTGAAACTCGGCACAGCCTAACTTTCTTAATATGTCGGCCTGCTCACTTGTCTCAACACCTTCTGCAATGGTACAAAGCTGTAAATTATCGGCCAATTGGACAATCGTTTGTGCTATTGCACAATCCTTACTATTGGTCACGATTTCTTCCACAAATGTGCGATCAATTTTTAGGGTATCAATAGGAAAATTCTTTAAGTAACTCAATGAAGAATATCCCGTACCAAAATCATCTATCGCCAGACGTACGCCAAGTTTTTTTAATGAGAAAAGCAGCGGAATCGTCTCTGCAGTATCTTTTAACATCGCCGTTTCTGTGATTTCCAACTCGAGCGTCTCTGGGGGTAAACCAGTTTCATCTAACGTTTTTCTTACGGTATCCAACAGGTAAGATTGGGTGAATTGTGAGGCAGATAAATTAACAGCTACTCGATACGCACAGCCCGACTCTTTTTGCCATTGTCTCACTTGCCGACAAGCCTGCATCAACACCCAGTCCCCAATCCCCAATATCAAACCTGTTGATTCAGCAATTTCAATAAAATAGTTTGGCGTTAATAATCCCTTCGTAGGATGTCGCCAACGCAACAATGCTTCAAGACCAACAATAGCCATGCTTTCAGCATCATATTGAGGTTGATAATAAACTTCAAACTGCTGTTCAGACAATGCTATCCGTAAATCATTCTCCATTTCTAAACGCAGTTTGAGATAATTATTCATGCTCTCAGAAAAGAACTGGTAATTATTTCTACCCTTTTCTTTTGCGTGATACATCGCTACATCAGCATGTTGCAATAGCGTCTGTACATTGTGGCCATCATCAGGATAAAGCGTAATCCCAACGCTAATCGAAATATGTAGATGTTTCTCACTAATAAAAAAAGGAGCTGAGAAAGCACCAATGAGGCGGTTAGCAATTTCAGCTACCTGCTCAACTTTACTTATATCATCAAGTAAAACGGTAAACTCATCACCCGCCAGGCGAGCAACCCGATTATCAGTATCATAATTGGCTTTGGCCACCAGATCCGAATCTCTCACACATTCACGTATCCGCTGGGCTGACTGACATAAGACTTCATCACCGATATGGTGCCCATAGGTATCGTTAATATATTTAAACCTGTCCAAATCAAGAAACATCAAAGCAAATTGCGCCTGATGACGTTTTGCACTGGCAATGGCCGTTTCTAATTGTTCAATGAATAAACGTCGGTTGGGTAAATCGGTCAGCGTATCGTAGTAGGCATAATAGGTAATTTCTTGCTCTGATTGTTTTCTTGATGTGATGTCGTGCAAAGTACCAACAATTCGCCACTGACCATATTCAAAGCTAATATCTGTTCGCTCATTCACAAACAAAACACTGCCGTCAGAACGAATGATCCGGTATTCGATATCGTATGACTGTTTTTCATACACGGCTTGCTTGAGGGCTATAATTAATTTTGTCCGGTCTTCCGGGTGCACTTTTTTCAGAGCAGATCGTACGGTGAGATTGATTTCTTTGGAAAAACCCAACATAGCAAACATATCGGAGGAGCACTCAAGAAACTCGGACTCAAAATCCCATTCCCAGTAGACCAGATTTGCAATAGATTGAGCCTTAGCTAATTTATTTTTATTAAGACTTAACTCTTGTAAAGTCCTGTTAGCTTTCAAGATATAACGGACTCTGTGCCTGAAAAGCGGCCACTTGAGCGGCTTGGTGATGAAGTCTGTCGCACCGGATTCAAATGCTTGTTCAATATCTTCAACATCATCAAGTGCCGTGACCATCACAATGGCGCATTCTGCACCTTTAGGTAAAGCTCGCAGTCTGGCACAACATTCAAAACCGTTCATGCCTGGCATGGAAACATCAAGTAATGTGATATCAGGCTTGTGGAGTGAGAACTGGACTATAGCATCTTCACCAGAGGCGGCCTCAACAATCTCTAATTCCGTCGATGTTAATGATTGAGTCATTAACATCCGTGTGACAGGATCGTCATCAACAATCAAGACCACTTGCTTTTTGATGGTATTTGCCATCAAATCCTCCGCAATTGTCCATTTAATAGTGAAGTCAGTTCATCATAATAAGTATCTAGTTTATCTATATATATAGCAATTTGGTCAAGATTATTTTCTCGCCCTGATTTTTCTATCTCTCTTGCCAACTCAGCGATAGCGGTGGCACCGATATTCAGCGAACTGGATTTAAGTGCATGTGCAGATTTAAATACTTGCTGTGCATTTTTTTCTATAAACGCCTGCTTGATGGCTTCTATCAAATCAGGTGTATGTTGCATATAAACCTGGAATATTTGTTGTACGACCTGTTCACCATTCTCACCAGCCATCGTAATTATGTCATTAACAATCTTCTTATTAAGTATAGGTTTCACCTCACTCACTTCTCTGTAGCTATGAGCCTGTGAAACTGGCTCAATTGTTTTTCCTAGAAATCGATTGACTAAATCAATCAATTTGTTCAATTCAATAGGTTTAATTAAAATATCATCAGCACCAGCTGTATAAAAATCAAGCCTAACTTGTTCATTCGCATCAGCAGTTAACGCCACGATGGGTGTTGTACTATGTAAAAACTTTCTTAGATGCTCTGTGGCCGTCACACCATTCATCAGAGGCATGTGATAGTCCATAAATATCATGTCATATGCCTGCTCACTGCATGATGCTATTGCCTCTTCACCATTAGCTACCAACGTTACTGTGCAACCCAGTTTTTCTAACAAGCCCAAAGCAACAGATTGATTGACTTCATTATCCTCTGCAACAAGTACATGATTAGTTTTTTTATCATCACCGCGTGGGTTGATTTGAACTCTTGCCTCAGGCGACGTATTAGTCACAGAGATAATATCAACAGGAATCGTGAACCAAAAACTGTTCCCTTGCGTGGAAGAGTTCACTCCATATTCGCCATTCATCAACTCAACGAGATGAGCATAAATAGCTAAGCCTAAACCGAGCCCTGAGTATTGCTGATCATGCAACGGGAATTGCTGAAATGGCTCAAAAATACGTTCCTTATCATTCTCATTGATAGCTCCAGCAGAATCTTTCACTGTCAAGGTTAAAAAATGCTGTTTATCTCTTGAAAATTCGCTGACAGAAAGTTCAATATTCCCCTGCCTAGAAAACTTTATTGCATTATCAATCAAATTATTTAGCACGTTTCTGAGCATATGTGGGTCGAGCATCACTTCCATGCCAGAACATTTCATATTTAAAAATAATGTATTTTTTTTCTGATTTGCTTTGGCATAATTGGCCTCAACTACAGACTTAAGAAATCGATATAAATCAACCTGTTTAACATCAAGAGTCCATTGCTTTTCACTCAGTTTCACATAATCTTGTAACTGGTTTATCACCTCTAATAAGTGATGCGTTGAGTCATTTATCAGACTCACTGTTTCATGAGCCTTAGCCTCTGTCACATATACCTTTAATAGCTCAATATGACTAATCACTTGAGACAAAGATATTTTCAGCTCCCGGCTGATAACATTAATCATTCCGCACTTAGCATCTTCATCGTATTCAAGTCTGTTAATGGCATCAGTTAATAACTTTTGCTGCTCCGCCAAGCGTAATTCTAATTGCTGTTTTTGTTCTGTCAGATCCTGCTTATCGGAGCTGAGTTTGACGAAGTTTTGCCTTAGTCTTTCAAGCATATGTCCCACACTGGGCTTTGAACTATCAGACTCTCCCGACATTTGTTGGGTCAAACTGTTTAATGGCGAGAGATAGTGCGTTATGAATGACCAGACTAATGCCACAATACAAACAAAAAGGACAAGAATGGCGATACAGGACCAATCGAATAACATTTTGAATGGTGCCTCAAACAAATACTTATCGACTGAAAGATAGACGCTTGCCAAAGCACTTCCGTTTTCTACTAGTGGGTATAGAAAATGAATAACATCAGAGTCTGAATAAATCTGCTTTTCACTGACTACTCCATTTTGGAGCCTTTGTTTGATGAAGGTGTTTGTAACCGATGTATTAAGATTTTGATAACGAAAAATACCCGTTCCATTTTTATCAAAAACGATGGACTGTTTGATATAGGGGTAAGCTCGCAACCATGACAAGGAACCACCTTGCTCAGCTGTCGAAACCGCTTTATCTGCCACTTTATCTGCCACGCTTATACTAGCTGATATAGCTTGAGCAAGCTGCTCAAGCTGTTGTTGGTTTGCTTTATCAATGAGTAATTTGTATTGAAAAACGACAGCGATCAAAAGCAGGATCAACATCAATAAGATAGTGCCGTATCTTACAGTTAAACTGCTCTTTCTAAGCATAGAGACAGTCGTCATTTAAAAGGTGGCAAACTGCGTAAATAATAATGAATTGATGAAAAGTGAATATAAGACTAAGTCAGAAAAAGGCAAATCAACTTTAGAAAGCTTATTGTCGAAAAAACTCATATTGCCCCTCCTTGTTATAAAACCATAGAATTTATGGTCAGTATGCTCAGGTCACTCTATATGTTGTCGTCCCTATCTTGGTTATATTTAATAAAAATGAAAAAGTTTATATTTTATGGTGCAGGATTAGGAATGCTTTGGTGAATCAACTCAATTTCTGAAAGTATTTCTTCAGTTAAAATCAATTTTTCACTAGCGATATTATTTCTAAGCTGCTCCATACTGGTTGCTCCGATAATATTAGCTGTTAAGAAAGGTCGTGAATTAACAAAAGCCAATGCCATTTGGGCAGGATCCAGCTGAAAGCGGCGTGCAAGCTCTACATATCGACGAGTTGCCTCAATGGCCTGAGGGTTGCTGTAACGGCTGTAGTTAGGCCAGCGTGTCAAACGAGCATTTTCAGGTTGTTGATCAAGATATTTCCCTGTCAGCACACCAAATCCTAATGGTGAATAGGCCAGCAAACCAACATTTTCACGATGACTAATCTCAGCACAACCTATTTCATACGTCCTGTTTAATAAGCTGTAGGGATTCTGCACACTGACTACCAGAGGTAAGTCCATGGATTTAGCCAAAGTAATAAATTGCATTATTCCCCATGGTGTTTCATTGGATAAACCAATATGTCGAATTTTTCCTGCTTGAACTTGTTTTTTCAAACCACGCAGCGTATCGATAATGGGAGTCAGATTTTGCTCATCAGCCGCCTGCTGATAACCCAATCGGCCAAAATAGTTTGTATTTCTTTCAGGCCAATGCAATTGGTATAAATCAATATAATCAGTCTTGAGCCTTTTAAGACTTACATTAACTGCCGTTTCAATTGTTGTCCCATTAAACCGGGTACCACCACCTCGGATATGTGAAACCCAATCACTGCCCGGACCAGCCATTTTACTGGCAAGAATGATGTCATCCCGCCGGCCTCTTTTTTGTAACCAATGACCAATAATCTCTTCTGTTACGCCATAGGTTTCTGCACAAGGAGGGATTGCATATAACTCTGCGGTATCGATAAAGTTAATTCCCTGGCTGACAGCATAATCTAATTGCTGATGTCCTTCTGCTTGCGTGTTTTGCTCGCCAAACGTCATGGTTCCCAGACAAATACGACTGACACTCAGATCAGTATTACCAAGAGTATTGTATTGCATGCTAAACATGGCCTTTTTATATCGTTAGAAGGCATCAATCATACAGCAGCTATTCAGTTTACTTAACAAGGTATAAAAAAAGAGGGTGGCAGAAGCCACCCTACTCCAAAAAGGAGATTTACGCAGATAGGATTACTGACGTACAGGTCAGTGAACGTCAGTACAAATACGACTGCACTATTAACGAATCTATCCATTGGAATTAACGAATGAAAATGACTTAGTGAACTGCTAAATAAGAAAAAGGCGATGATGTGACCATCACCGCCTTCTCAAAACAAGGAGTAGAAATTACACCATTGACGATAGTCTCAGGTAACGTTATGACACACCTGATAAATATTGGTTGCGAAAAAGAATGTAAAGTTATGAAAAAAAATAAGCCAGCTTATCGGGAATAAGCTGGCTAAGGGTGGTTGAACCGTTAACAAGGATAGTTCGTAGTCGATACTAACAGCTTGATGCGAAAATTCTGTGAAATTGATTGAGGAGATTAGCATCATCCACGATATGAAAATAACGGTTCATGATTTGCATCAATTCTCATATCACTTTGTAATCGATAATTTTTATATATAAAAGCTATTAAATATCATGCACTTAATATTTTCAAACAATAATAAATAGATTTTAAGTATATTTTTGGTGCAATGACTATTAATTAAGGTGCATAAAAAAGGAAACAATATGCAATCACTTGCATTGCTTAAGCCTATTCAATCTATTTTATGGAGCGTTGCTTTACTTCTATTGGGAAATGGATTAATCAGCACTCTTCTTACCCTACGCGGCACAAATGAAGGCTTTTCAAGTGCCACCATGGGTCTGATCATGTCGAGCTATTTTATTGGATTTGTATGTGGCACCTGGGTCAGTGGCAGACTGATTCGTCGCATGGGGCATATCAGGACGTTTGCATTCTGTGCTTCTATCTGTGCTTCAGCCACACTTTTACATATTATTTTTATTGATGCTTGGGTATGGATTGTTCTTCGTTTCTTTTATGGGCTTGCTTATATTACCCTGATGACTGTCATCGAAAGCTGGTTAAACAGTCAGGCTGCAAGCCATGAGCGTGGACGTATTTTTGCTTTTTATATGGTAGTGAATTTAGGTGCTTTAACAATTGCACAGCAAATGTTGCATATCGCTACGCCCGATAATTTTCTGCTATTTGCCATTGTGTCTATTCTGATTAGTTGGGCCATACTGCCACTGACACTCACCCGCCGAAACCAACCGAGGATTAATTCGGAAAGGCCAAAAAGTAGTCTAAAAAACTTATTAAAGATCGCACCACTCTCGGTAGCTGGTTCAACTCTCTCAGGTCTGGCAATGGGCGCTTTTTGGGCGATGACACCTATTTATGCCACTGAACTAGGCTACGACATTAGTGGCATTGCACTGATAATGAGTTTAACCATTCTAGGTGGCGCTGCCTTGCAGATCCCTATTGGCCGTTATTCAGATAAACACGACAGACCCAAAGTCATTACTTGGGTAGTGGCATTAGCAGGGATTATTGCTCTATCCATGGCAGTGATTCCTTCTCAAACCGCCTTATTAGCCATCTTTTTTATCTGGGGTGGCTTATCTTTTTCCATCTACCCACTGTCCGTCGCTCAGCTTATTGACCAACTCCATCCTGACGAAATTGTGTCTGGCTCCTCAGATATGCTGGTGCTTCATGGTTTAGGCTGCGCTTTTGCCCCGGTGATAGCTGGTTCATTAATGACCATTATTGGTTCACAAGGCCTGCCGCTCTATATTGGAACAGTATTATTAATTTTAGCCGGATATACGGCCTATCGCCGCCGTCGCGTCGTTGATCTTGTCAGTGGAGATAATGCCCACTTCGAACCGATGGTTCAAACCAGCTCGCAAGTGCTCAGTATGATGTTTGATCAACCGCAAAGAGACTTATTTGATGACCCAAGTTTTTATGAAGAGGAAGAACGTAATCGCATCATCAATGCCTTAAGGCAAAGTGGTTCGTAATCAGATGCTCTGAGTTGCTTTGGATAAACAAAAAATAATTGGTCGGGACAGAAGGATTTGAACCTTCGACCCCTTGCACCCCATGCAAGTGCGCTACCAGGCTGCGCCATGCCCCGACGATATTGTTGTTAATCTATTGATGCTTGAAGTAAGCCTGATTAACGAGGTCGCTATATTAGCAAAGCCCGACCTGAAAAAACAGGTCGGACAGTCGCTTTTTTACTTTTTAAGCATGCTTTTCTGCTAAAGCCTGCCATGTACTGACTACGGTATCAGGGTTTAATGAAATACTGCTGATTCCACGCTCTAATAACCATTCAGCCAAGTCTTCATGATCTGATGGACCTTGACCACATATACCGACATATTTATCTGCTTTCTTACAGGCTGTAATCGCCATATCCAGCATTTTCAGTACCGCAGGGTTACGCTCATCAAATGAGCCGGCCACTAGCGCTGAATCACGGTCTAAGCCCAGTGTTAACTGAGTCATATCATTTGAACCGATAGAGAAACCATCAAAGAATTCGAGGAATTCATCTGCCATAACAGCATTTGAAGGTAGCTCACACATCATGATCAAACGCAGACCATTTTTACCGCGCTCCAAACCGTTTTCTTTGAGCAAGTTAACCACAGACTCCGCTTCAGCCAGTGTGCGAACAAACGGGATCATTAACTCAACGTTGGTTAATCCCATTACATCACGAACACGCTTCATCGCTTCAATTTCAAGTTTGAAGCATTCAGCAAAATCTTCTGATGAATAACGTGATGCTCCACGGAAGCCAATCATTGGATTTTCTTCTTCAGGCTCAAACAAGGTACCGCCAATCAGATTAGCGTATTCATTCGATTTGAAGTCAGACATACGAACAATCACAGTTTCAGGATAGAACGCAGCGGCGATGGTGGATACACCTTCAGCAATACGGCTGATGTAAAATTCTACCGGGTCACCGTAAGCGGTTGTACGCTCTTTGATGGCTTGTTTAACTTCACCTTCCATCTTATCCGCATTCATCAATGCTTTTGGATGGATACCAATCATATTGTTGATGATGAATTCCAAACGCGCCAGACCAACACCTTTATTAGGTAACTGAGCAAAGCTGAATGCGCGATCAGGATTACCTACGTTCATCATGATTTTGACAGGTAGCTCAGGCATATTGTCGAGTTCTTCCACACGGTGTTCGAACTCAAGTAAACCAGCATAGATATTACCTTCATCGCCTTGGGCGCATGAGACGGTCACTTCTGTGCCTTCTTCCACTTTTTCAGTGGCATCACCACAACCAACAACAGCAGGAATACCTAATTCACGTGCAATAATCGCGGCGTGACAAGTACGGCCACCACGGTTAGTGATAATGGCCGAAGCACGTTTCATGATTGGTTCCCAGTCAGGATCGGTCATGTCCGTTAATAAAACGTCGCCTTCCTGGAATTTATTCATTTGGTCCAGGCTGTTTAATAAACGCACTTTACCCTGACCAATTTTGCTGCCGATAGCACGTCCGACAGAAATCAACTCGCCTTTTTGTTTCAGGACAAAAGTTTCACGGACATTTTTCTTAGTTCGGCTTTGAACCGTTTCAGGGCGGGCCTGAACGATGTAGATACGACCATCATTACCATCTTTAGCCCACTCCACATCCATTGGACGTTGGTAATGTTTCTCGATAGTCACTACCATTTTTGCTAAAGACTCAACTTCTTCGTCGGTCAGGCAGAAATGTAGACGTTCATCTTCATCAACATCCACGGTTTTAACCGGTGATGAAGCATCACCAGAATAAACCATCTTAATTGCTTTTTGACCTACAGTGCGTCGTAACACAGATGGGCGGCCAGCTTCTAATGTATTTTTGTGTACATAGAATTCGTCAGGGTTAACAGCACCTTGAACCACCATCTCACCCAGGCCATAACTACCTGTAACAAACACAACGTCACGGAAGCCACTTTCAGTGTCCAGAGAAAAGGCCACACCCGCACTGGCAATATCAGAACGTACCATTTTTTGGATACCGGCTGATAAAGCCACTTCACTGTGATCAAACCCTTGGTGATCGCGATAAGCAATAGCACGGTCATTAAATAACGATGCAAATACTTCACGGATAGCTTTTTTGATATTGTCTAAGCCGGAAACATTAAGGAATGTTTCTTGTTGTCCAGCAAATGAAGCATCAGGTAAATCTTCTGCCGTTGCTGATGAACGCACAGCAAAACTAGCTTCAGGACCGTATTCTTTTTCCAATGCAGCAAAAGCTTCATCAATGGCTTTTTCCATCGCTTCTGGATAAGGAATCGTCATGATCCAGTCACGAATTTCCTGACCTGTTTTTTGCAAAGCAGTGACGTCATCGACATCCAGCTCACGCAAACGATCATTGATTTTACTCTGGAGTCCATCGTGCAGAAGAAATTCCCGGTAAGCATCCGCAGTCGTGGCAAAACCACCTGGGACATCGACTCCTAGAGGGGCGAGATTTTGCAGCATTTCACCTAATGAGGCGTTTTTGCCACCTACTCTGCCGACATCCTCCATGCATAGCTTATCCAGAGAGATAACATATTCTGACATAGTTATAACTACCTTGCTTTTATAGATTTATTAAACATTAAGACCGACTCTCTAACACGTTCTCTACCTAGGCCAAGCGCACGAACTACACGGCTAGAGATTTCTTCGATCGATGTATCGGTTGTTTCAAAAACGGCAATGCCCGCTTTATCAAACATAGCTTGTGCTTGTGTCAATTCAGCCTGACAAATTTCCAGTGAGGCATATTCACTGCCAGGACGTCGCTGGCGTCTGATTCGACTTAACGGCACCGGTTTAATCGTTAAACCAACAAGTTTATCAATATTATCCAATAAACATTGAGGCAATTCATCTGATGATAAGTCTTCCGGTGTAAGTGGATAATTTGCCACTTTAAGAGAAAAGTTCATCGCCAAATAAAGACTAGTGGGCGTTTTGCCACAACGTGACACACCCGCCAGAATAACGTCAGCATCGTTATAGTGATCAGGTCTGACGCCATCATCATGCGTAAGTGCAAAATCAATCGCATCTAATCGGCGCTGGTATGTGGTATCACTGAAGGCAATTCGCGACACGCCTTGCTTGTGTGACGACTCCACACCAAAAAAACTTTCCAGTGAGCCAATATAGCTGTGAAACAAGCTGATAACACAGGCATTAGCGCTTTCAATAATGTATTGTTCATCATCGTGCACTAATGTGCTAAAAACCACCGGCTTAAGATTAGACTCTAAGCTCGTTTCATTAATTTTTTCTCGTGCTTGCAAGGCTTTTTCTGGAGTATCCACAAAAGCCAGCGTGATGGTTTCAAATTCCAAATCAGGAAATTGGGCAAGCAAGCACTTTCCATAAGATTCGGCAGTAAGTCCAGTACGGTCTGAGACAAAGAAGACTTTCCGTATCTGTTCAGAATGTTGTAGTTCTGTTTCTGTCATGTGTTAATCATGTGCCGAAATACAGGAATTGATCAACAAAAATTTTGCGTCCAGACAAATCAGTGTTTACTCAATTCAGCCCAAACCATATATAGTTAATTCGTTGGAAAAAAGACTATTCCAATCGAATTTATTACTAAAATACGGCAACCAAAACCGTGAATAATCGCATCTTTTTAAACTAAAAACCAGACTTAATCGATATATTATGCTTTTGACAATCAGACACACGATGATCGATGACGTGATGAAAAGAGCTGAGTTAGGGATATCTATATAATGACTATCTTAATTCATCCGAATGATGCACTTGTTGATGACATCTCGCCACTACCTTTAATACCTGCATGTGAACACTTCGCTGGTAGCCGCCATACTTTACTCAAAGCCTTTTCAATTCAATCTGAATATGGCCCGGTATTCGACATCACCTGTGATTGTGAAGACGGCGCAGCCTCGGGTGGAGAAATACAACATGCGAATATGATTGTTGAACTTCTCAATAGCGAACACAACATTCATCATATGTCAGGAATTCGTATCCATGGCTATGATCATTCTGTCTGGCGACAGGAAATCGATATTTTGTTATCTGGCGCAAGAGACAATATTCGC
Organism: Methylophaga thalassica MP; assembly: GCF_000214595.1. Lineage (GTDB taxonomy): Bacteria > Pseudomonadota > Gammaproteobacteria > Nitrosococcales > Methylophagaceae > Methylophaga > Methylophaga thalassica. The sequence goes on from NZ_AFIG01000001.1 coordinate 1,772,598, forward strand.
TATATTACACTGCCCAAGGCGCAAAATGCTCATCAAGTTGAGGTTATGCTTGAATATATTCAGCAAGCTTCACAGAGATACAACATTACCCACCCCATCCCTATCCATGTATTAATTGAAACACACGGTGCATTAAACGACGTCTACAAAATTGCAGCCATGAAGCCTGTGCAAGTTCTAGATTTCGGGATTATGGACTATATCAGCGCATATCAAGGCGCTATAACGGATAATGCTATGCATAGTCCTACTCAGTTTGAACATGCTCTGATTGTCAGAGCGAAAACAGAAATAGCCTGTGCCGCCATATCTTCTGGCTGTATACCATCACATAATGTGACACTGGCGATTAAGGATTATCAACAAACATTTGAAGATGCTTATAGAGCGCGTAATCAGTTTGGCTTTTTGAGAATGTGGAGTGTGCATCCCCAACAAATAAAAGCCATTATAAAAGCGATGACACCTGAGTCAGAAAAGATCCAGCTTGCCAGTGAAATCTTGTTGACAGCACAACAACGTAGTTGGGCACCAATAAGCTTAAACGATAAATTGTATGATAAGGCCTCTTATCGCTATTACTGGCAGCTTCTACAGCGGGCTCATCTATCTGGCGAGAAGCTTTCTACAGATGTCCAGGAACAATTCTTTTAGTGCCTCATTAAAACAGTAACTAACAGACCCTATCCAACTCGCATATGGCTGAAACAAAACAACTACTGTGACTCACTATCGGTAAATGATCTGCTTTCTCAAGGGGACTAATCTCGCAAGCAATTGATTTTGTATGGGATGGGAAATACCTGTTTCATTCATAGCATCAATCAGTAAATCTACCAAATGATTAAAATCACGCTCATTGATATCCATCCCGTCATGAATTTGTTGCATTGAGTCACCATTGTACTGACACGGTCCATCACTAGTTGCACAAAGATATAGTATTAAGCTTTTTTTGAATCGGCTGACATTAGACTGGGCAAAGTAATGAAATAGCTGTTCATCATGTCCAATATTTTTCGTGAGGTTGTTAACAATAGAAACGATCCCCTTTTCACCGCCAAGTTTTTCGTACAATGAGGGAGCATGCGAAAAATGACCGCAAGCGGTCAAAAAGCCGAAGATAAGTAAAATAATGCAAATATTCCTGCATCTCATCAGAAATTGCCCATAATGGAAAAGTAGATACCATCTTGATGTTTTGCACCGGCGATATCCCCCAAGTCAATCCAACCAGCAGTGATATTCAGTGATTTATTGGGTACCCAAGCGAGAAACAGGCTTTTCCAGTCGTCTTCTTTCAGTGATAAATTATCCGGCTTTTGGCGATACTCAACCCCCAAAGCAATATGCCTTCCCAGCAATAAGGCTGTAGAAGCTTCCCAGACAAGTTCGGCACCCTCCCCTTTTGCACCAAATCCTAATAAACCGGTTTGGTTTGCCTCCGTATAACGGCCTGTGACATTCCACAGCCAATTCAGGCCAGCAATCGCGCCTAGATGTAATTTACTCGCAGCCAGATAATAATCTGTTCCACTATCATCTTCTGCGCCGAGTAAATCAGCAACAAAGGGATCATGTAACGTTTTATGTTGGATACCTAAACTGAGTTGTGGCCAATCACTATAGACAATATCCCCATACAAACGTAATTTGGCACCGAAAATACGTTGACGAATATTGCGATCCAGAGCATCAACATGAAACGTTTGCTCTGCAATTGATAATTCCAAACGATCGTATAAATTTGTTTGAGCACCACAGACATCTAATCTGTAGTCATCAACCTCACCACGACTGCAAAAAACATTGAAAGCGACTTCATCCTGACTCGCGTAACCTGCTAATTGTGCCCAAGGAACCAGCCCTCCACCTCCGCTTCCCTCTATCTGAGAAACACCAGGAGTTGCAATTAATTTTCCATCTGCTGCACAACAGACAACGGGCATAAAAAGCATTAATTTAAGAAATATTTTTTTCCACATACTCTTTTTGCCATGAATAAAACGTACCTGCAGAAAGCGGTTTACTGATGAAATAACCTTGAATTTCGTCACAACCAAAGTCACTCAAAATCTGAAGACCAGCTTCATTTTCTACGCCTTCAGCAACAACATAAAAGCCAAGCTGATGAGCTAATTGAATAGTAGAACGAACAATTAATTTATCTTTTTCAGAAGAAGCTAACTGCATAATAAAGCTTTTATCCAGTTTAATTTCATCTACAGGGAGATCTTTGAGTTTGGATAATGATGACTGGCCGATACCATAGTCATCAATAGCAATATGAAAACCATGACTTTTCAACCTTTTTAATGCGGCAACAACAATATGTTCATGGTGCATGATATCTCGTTCAGTAATTTCTAGAGTAACGAGTGCCTGGTTAATTTGATGACGCTCAACCAACTCGCAGAGATGTTTTTCAAAGTCTTTATGCATCAAATCTTGCGCGGAGACATTAATCGATACAGGGACTATAAGTCCTTTGTTTTGCCAAAATGCCATCTGAGAGAAAACAGAATCAATCACCCAATCCGTTAACTCGATAATAAGCCCAGCTTGCTCGGCCAGATTCACAAATAACTCTGGTGAAATAAATCCCTTATCAGGATGTTTCCAGCGAATCAGTGCTTCTGCCTTAATACTCTGATCTTGTAAATTAATCTTAGGTTGGTAAACCATAAATAATTCTTCAGTATCAGGTTTTTTAAAAAGATTTTTCAGAGCATCAGTAATTGCCAAACGCTCTAGATGAGCTTCATCTTCACCATCCTTATAAAAATGTATACGCTGTTTACTTTTTCTTGCATTATCGAGAGCGATGCTGGTTCTTCTCAGTAATGATGTTGTGTCGGTACCATTATCTGGATAAATAACAACACCAGCGCTGAGCTCCAGGTTTATCATTAATTCAGCAACGTTAAAATCCCCCTCAAGAGAACTGAGGAAATTATCGACCTGATGTATAGGACTTAGCTTTTCTGATAAATTCAGTAGAGAAAAGAACTCTACACCGTCCAGTCTTGCCGCCATTTGTATTTCAATAAGCTCAGTATGTTTAAGGCGTGCAGACAGTGCCTTTAAGCAGTCATCTGCAATGTCAGGCCCTAAACGATCATTAATCTGTCTGAAGTTACGAATACTAAAAGCAACCAGTAGTTTTTGCCGTCCTGAAGCTAAATACTCAGGTAATTTTTGTTTCGCCGTATAGATGTTATAGAGGCCGGTCAAAATATCGTATTGAGCTTGGTAAAGAATCTTATCCTCACGCAGTTTAATCCGCTGCCCCATCATTTCAAATGTACTCAGTAGCTGTCTTGCTTCTATACCACTTCTCTCTAGATCAATAGTTGATGAATAATCTCCAGCAGCGAATTTTTCCGCTAGCTTTGTCAATTTTGTCAGTGGGATAGTGAGACTTTTTGCCAGAAAAATACTGAGTAATGATGCAATAATTGCTACCAACAGCGCCAATAAGAGGTTATGAATGATAATTTCGTCATATTGAGCATAAAGAGGAGCAAGGCTGCTGGTCAGCAAAACACCGACAGGCGCTGCACTCGTGGATGGCAGGAGCAACTCCTCAGTAATATAAGCGGGCCGAGGAATCATAAATCGATAGGTAAGCTGATTATTCAGATTGTCTTGAAATTGTCTAAAACTCTCAACACCAATTGTGGAAATCAGTAGCTGCTTGTCTTCATCATAAAAGCTCACATCGACGCCGGTGAGCTTTTTTAAGGCATCCATATCATCAGCCGTAATTTCAAATCCGACTACACTATAAGCAATTGTATGAGGTGCTTTAACCGGCAGTAATATTAACTGATAAAAATGCTGATTAATCGTAGCAAAAAAACTTTTTCCGGGACTGTTGATCAAACTTTTGATTAAAGCTTCATTTAAATCAGAGTCAGATAAAATCGCCCGACTGGAACTGATAAGGCTGCCAGATAAATCTGTTAGCAGCATCAAATCAGCATCAATTCGTTTACCGTGATTTTGCAATACGCTTTTGATTGTTTCAGCATCGGAAGTTGCAACTGCACGGATGAAACCGAAGTCAGATGTCAGAACGTTAGCAGCAATAACTAATAACTTTTCTTGTGCAGATAAATATTCGATAAGTACCTGTTTTGCACTCAAAACTCGCTCTGTTAGCTGTTGCTGATTAAATTTATGACTACTCAACCATGTACTAGCCTGGATAACGACCGTAGTAAAAAATACCAAAAAGGTACATAACAAAAAAATCTTGTTTCGTAATTTAATCCGGTGAAACCACACCAAAAACATCCTCAAAGCTATTTCTAGGTAGCGGGTCGACAGTCGTCACTTTAATCATTAACTGCCCCCTTGTATTGTGTGACAAAGTATCCAGAGTAAGTATCTGTTGTGACTCGGCACCATCAGCTTGTTGCGCATGCCACACACGAACAGCTTTAATCGGTTTGTCTACGATTATCTCGGCGCTACCATTATCATCCGTAACAACAGTTTGATTAGAATCAGCGACATAGATATAGCCAATCATACTATCGTGGATATTACATCCCAGTACAACTACGCCAGCCTCATTAAATGTGATAGGTGCTTCTGGCTTATTAGCATAAAGTTTTAGTTCAAAGACTTTTGCTTTTGAGAATGAATACACATGATGTCTGATGTTATCACTATTTGGAAATTCAACAGATTGTCCCTTTTGGATAATAATTTGTTGTGGCGTAAACTGCTTATTGACTTGATCGATACTGGTAAGTGGAAGCGACTTATGAGGTTTTTTTGATACATCAACTAAAGGCTCAATAACGGTATCACTTAATGGTAAGCCTTGTTGATCAACAACCACAAAGGGATATCTTTCCGTCGCCTGAGAATTAACTGAGAAACAAAATATAATCGTTATAGAAATAATCCAGTAACAGCGTTTTAGCGACATGATAACTCTAGTCTATTCGACATTATCGATTCCAATATTGAGAATTAAGCAGATTGAATAAAGTCATTTAACTACGAAAAAAGCCCATACAAGCGATCTTGCATGGGCTTTTTTCATAGCGATTAAATAGATTTAATTTAAAAAAGTTCTTAAATCTTCCAGCTCTTTCAGTAATTCTTTTACAAGCTGTTTTTGGTCCGTTTGGTGTTCAGCAACTATAGTTTTTGTGTCCGTTCCAAGTTGCTGCCTAGCACCACCAATGGTGAATCCTTGCTCGTATAACAAACCACGAATCTCACGAATCAACACCACATCATGCCGTTGATAATAACGACGATTACCGCGTCGTTTTACCGGCTTTAGCTGTGAAAACTCTTGTTCCCAGTATCTTAGAACGTGCGGTTTTACACCGCATAGTTCACTCACTTCACCAATGGTGAAATAACGTTTTGCAGGTATTACAGGGAGTTCGTTGTTGTTACTTGCTTCCAGCATAATTGTCCACCCTTGCCTTCAGTTTTTGTCCGGGTCTGAACGTGACCACACGACGGGCTGTTATTGGGATTTCTTCACCAGTTTTTGGGTTACGGCCAGGTCTTTCGCTTTTATCTCTTAACTCGAAATTACCAAAACCAGATAACTTTACTTGTTCACCTTTTTCTAGCGCCGAACGAATTTCTTCAAAAAACATTTCAACTAATTCTTTTGCTTCACGCTTGTTGAAACCTAATTCATCGTACAACTGTTCTGTCATATCGGCCTTAGTCAGTGCCATGTCTACCTCAAATTAATTCTTATTGTTTATTAAACGATTTTAAGATCTTATCGTTGCATTCAGTGTTTGCGCCAGGGCTTCTGTCACACTATTGAGCAATGAGTCGACTTCATCGTCTGTTAAAGTTCGTTCTTTATGCTGGAGTATAAAGGCTACTGCCAAGCTCTTTTTACCAAGCTCGACTCCATCTCCACTATATACGTCAAATAATTGAAATGACTTAAGAATATCAGAATCGATCTCCCTCAGGCAATCTTCGATTTGACCCGCCGTAATTGCATCATCAACCAGTAATGCCAAATCACGACGCAAAGCAGGGAATTTTGATAGTGTTTCAAATTCTGGTACATCTGTTTCAACGACGTCAGACAAGCTTAATTCAAACACATAGACCTTGCCATCAATATCGAGTGGTTTATTCAATTTTGGATGTAAAGCCCCCAGCCAGCCAATGGCTTTGCCATTTTTGTACACACGAGCAGACTGCCCAGGATGTAATGCCGGATGAGATTCTGCTTCATATGTTATTTGGCCGCCACCCAGTTTGAGTAAAGCCTCAACATCCGCTTTGATATCAAAGAAATCGACATTCCGCGGCTTTTGAGACCATTGTTCTGCGTACTGGCTACCATAAATCAAGCCACCAATTTGGCGATGCTGATCAATATTCTCCAGCGTTCCTTTAAATACACGCCCTACTTCAAACAAACGAATCCGTTCATGCTGACGGTTGGCATTATAAACCATGGCTTGCACTAAGCCTGGCCAAAGTGATGTTCTCATCACTGACAAATCAGCAGAAATCGGATTAGCTAATTTAATCGGTGCTGATGTGTCTTCAGCGAGTAGTTGTTGAATTTTAGGTTCTACAAAGCTGTAGGTAACGGCCTCATAATAACCACGATCCACTAATACATTTTGTAAACGATCAACTGGCGTCAGCGTTTCAGTAATGTTGGTTGTTAATACCGTTCCCTGAGGTCGTGTATTTGGCAATTTATCATAACCATACAAACGCCCTAACTCTTCTATTAAATCGACCTCAATAGCAAGATCAAAGCGGAATGAAGGTACCGAGACTTGCCAGCCACCATCAACATTTTCTACAACGAGACCTAAGCGTGTTAGCTGTTCAGATACTGTTTTTTTATCTAATTCAAGTCCGAGCACACGTTTAATTCTGTCCGCTCGCAGATAAATGCTTGCTATCTCCGGTAACTCTTTTTCACTGCATTGTTCAATAACAGGACCTGCCTCGCCACCGACAATCTCAAGTAATAAAGCCGTAGCCCGGTTTATCGCTGACTTAGCTAATTCAGGGTCAACACCGCGCTCGAAGCGATGTGATGAATCAGTATGCAAACCATAGCTACGCGCTTTACCGGCAATCGCTTCAGGTGCAAAAAAGGCAGCTTCTAAAAATAAAGACGTTGTTTGTGAACTGACAGCAGATTCTTTTCCACCCATTACACCTGCTAGAGCGAGCGGTTTCTGTGAGTCAGAAATTAATAAAGTCCCCGCCTGTGTTTCAATTTCTTGTCCATCCAACAAAGTCAGTTTTTCACCTTGTTCAGATAAACGTACATGAATGGCTTGATCGATCTTATCCAGATCAAAGGCATGCATAGGCTGGCCTAATTCAATCATCACGTAGTTTGTGACATCAACAACAGGTCCTAAACTTCTCAAGCCACTTCTGCGTAGTTTCTCTTGCATCCATACAGGTGTTTCTGCTGCAGGATTAATATTTTCGATGACACGACCCAAATATCGGGGACAGGCAGCGCTTGCTTCAACCTTGACTTCAAATGTCTTAGAAGAAGTCGCATTAACATCATCACACGCTACCGCATTAATATCCTCTGAAGTCAGTACGCCTACTTCACGCGCCACACCAGCGACGCTCAAGCAATCGCTGCGGTTGGGTGTGAGATCAATATCTATGGCCTTATCATCTAAGTCCAGATAAACACGGAAATCTTCACCAACCGGTGCATCATCAGCAAGCTCCATCAAGCCTTCCGCTGATTCTGTGAGACCTAATTCTTTTGATGAACACAACATGCCAAACGATGGCACACCACGTAATTTAGCTTGTTTAATTTTGAAATTACCGGGCAATACAGATCCAATAACTGCAACTGGAATTTTTAGCCCTTCACGTACATTGCTTGCACCACAAACAATATCCAATAACTCATCAGCACCGACATTCACTTTCGTCAGACGCAACTTATCAGCATCAGGATGAGGGGTGACAGAGGTAACTTGTCCCACAACAACGCCTGAAAATTCGCCTGCTACAGCCTCTACAGCATCAACTTCGAGACCAGCACCAGTGAGTTTCTCTACTAAAGCATCTGTATCAAGTGCAGGATTGACCCACTCTCGTAACCATTTTTCACTAAACTTCATTGTCTTATCTCGTCGCTTAACTGAATTGTTTCAGGAAACGTAAATCGTTTTCAAAGAACATACGCAAGTCATTAACGCCGTATCTCAACATCGCCATCCGTTCAACGCCTAAGCCAAACGCAAAGCCTAAATACTTTTCACTATCAATATTGACGTGTTTGAATACGTTCGGATGAACCATACCGCAGCCTAATATTTCAATCCAGCCGGTATGGCTACAAACTCGACATCCTTCCCCGCCGCAGATAACGCACTCGATATCCGCTTCAGCTGAAGGCTCAGTAAACGGAAAATAAGAGGGGCGAAAACGCACTTTTAAAGGTTTCTCAAAGAAAGCCTGCAAGAAGTCTGACAAGATGCCTTTCAGATCAGTAAAGCTGATATTTTCATCCACCATCAGCCCTTCAATCTGATGAAACATCGGCGTATGCGTTAAGTCTGAGTCACAGCGATAAACTCTGCCTGGTGCAATCAAACGTAACGGAGGCTGTTCTTCATCCATCACCCGGATTTGAACCGGTGATGTGTGTGTTCTTAATAATTTATCGGCATCAAAATAAAATGTATCGTGCATCGCACGCGCGGGATGATGCTCAGGAATATTGAGGGCAGTAAAGTTGTGATGGCCATCTTCAATTTCAGGACCTTCAGCCACATCAAAGCCAATATTCTTAAAGTAACGTTCAATACGTTGTAATGTGCGTGTTACCGGGTGTAAACCACCAATCTCACTATTACGACCAGGTAAGGTAACGTCGACTGTTTCTGCGGCTAAAGCGGCTTGCATCGCCATTTCAGACAAGGTTTTATTTCTCGCATCGATCAGTGCAGAGACATCTTGTTTAGCTATGTTTACCGATTTACCGATAATAGGTCTTTCTTCAACGCCCACATTGGCTAAATCTTTAAGATAAGCCGTGATTTTGCCTTTTTTACCTAAAAATTCAACGCGAACGTTATCTAAAGCCCGATTATCATTCGCTTGTGCAATTGCCGTTTTAGCAGACTCAACAATGTCGTTTAAAGCTTGTAACTGTGTATCCAGTTCAGCCATTATTACCCCCGTCTGAGGAACAATATTCAGAAACAAAAAAGGGCCGTTTTGGCGGCCCTTTTCTACTTACATGCAAACACGTAGGTTTAATCAATAAACCAACGATTTAGTTTGCCAGTGCAGCTTTCGCTTTTTCTGCAAGTGCAGCAAATGCAGCTTCGTCATGTACAGCGATATCGGCCAACACTTTACGATCGATTTCGATAGAGGCTTTTTTCAGACCATCGATCATTCTGCTGTAAGACATTCCACACTCACGTGCAGCAGCATTGATACGCGCAATCCACAAAGTACGGAAATTACGTTTTTTCTGACGACGGTCACGATAAGCATATTGACCTGCTTTTGTAACAGCTTGGACAGCTACACGGTATACATTCTTACGGCGACCGTAATACCCTTTAGCTTTATCAAGAACTTTTTTATGGCGAGCACGTGCTGTGACGCCGCGTTTTACTCTAGGCATTAGAAAACTCCCTCAATTACAGGTTTGGCAACATCTTACGAACTGACATGTGATCTGCTTTACAGATTGTCAGAGTAGAACGTAATTGACGTTTACGCTTAGTGCTTTTCTTGGTCAGGATATGACTAGTGAAAGCTTGTGAGCGCTTGAATTTTCCGCTACCAGTACGTTTAAAACGTTTAGCAGCACCACTATGGTTTTTTAATTTAGGCATTGAATTAACAACTCCGCATTGAAAGTTTATGTAGTTATTTTTTACTGACCGGAGCTAAAACCATTGTCATTTGACGTCCTTCTTTCTTAGGGCGCTGTTCGACATTTGACAGTTCTTTTAAATCTTCAGCGACTCTTTCAAGTAACTTCAGACCTAAGTCCTGATGTGCCATTTCACGTCCACGAAATCTGAGACTGACTTTAGCTTTATTTCCGCTTTCTAGGAAACGTATCAGGTTGCGTAGTTTTACCTGATAATCCCCTTCTTCTGTTCCAGGTCGGAATTTAACTTCCTTCACCTGAATTTGTTTCTGTTTTTTCTTAGCTAGCGCTTTCTGCTTGCCTTCTTCAAACAAAAACTTGCCGTAATCCATGATACGGCATACTGGTGGAGTCGCTTGTGGTGCGATTTCCACCAAATCCAGATCAGCTTGTTCGGCTCGTTCCAACGCTTCTTTCAGCGTAACGATGCCCACTTGCTCACCATTAGAATCTGTTAATCGTACTTCTTTGGCTGTGATTTCTCCATTCAGCCTTTTTTGATCTGTAGCGATGTTCTAATCCTCTATAATTATTCGACCGCGACTCGCAACATCTTTCTGTAGCAAGCCAACAAAGTCCTCAAGTTGCATTGCACCTAGGTCTTCGCCTTTTCGAGTGCGTACTGCCACGGCATTATTTTCTGCTTCACGTTCACCCACAACAATCAGATATGGTACACGACGTAAAGTGTGCTCGCGTATTTTAAAGCCAATCTTCTCGTTTCTCAAGTCCGAATCGACTCTAAATCCTTGTTTCTGCAAATTGTTGGTGATATTTCTGACGTATTCAGATTGTTTATCACTGATTCCCATTACCACAACTTGCTTGGGTGCGAGCCATGTTGGGAAGGCGCCAGCATACTCTTCTATTAGGATGCCGATGAATCTTTCTAAAGACCCAAGGATGGCACGATGCAGCATAACCGGAACTTGTTTACTGCCATCATCCGCGACATACGCCGCATCCAGACGTCCTGGCATTGAGAAATCCACCTGAATAGTACCGCATTGCCACACACGACCGAGACAATCTTTTAAAGAGAACTCAATCTTCGGACCATAAAATGCGCCTTCGCCCGGTTGTAAATCCCAGTCAAGACCGGCAGCATTTAATGCCTGTTCTAATGCATGTTCAGCTTTGTCCCATACCTCATCACTGCCTACTCTGTTTTCAGGGCGAGTCGATAATTTAACGATAATTTCATTAAATCCGAAGTCAGCATAGACCTCATGTAATAGCTCAATAAAAGTAGCTACTTCTGATTGAATTTGATCTTCAGTACAGAAGATATGCGCATCATCTTGTGTAAATCCGCGCAAACGCATCAGACCATGCAATGTGCCAGATGGCTCGTTACGATGACATGAACCAAACTCCGCCATGCGCAAAGGTAAGTCTCTGTAACTTTTCAGCCCCTGATTAAAAATCTGAATATGACAAGGACAGTTCATTGGTTTGACGGCATAGTCACGATTTTCAGAATGTGTAGTGAAAATCATGTCACCAAACTTATCCCAGTGACCGGACTTTTCCCATAAAGTGCGATCAACAACCTGAGGTGTACGCACTTCCTGATAACCGTTATCACGTAATACATCGCGAATATAGTTTTCAACGACGCGATAGATACGCCAGCCATTATCGTGCCAGAAGATCATGCCCGTTGCTTCTTCCTGCAAATGGAATAAGTCGAGGTTCTTGGCGATTTTACGATGGTCGCGTTTTTCAGCTTCTTCAAGACGATGTAAATACGCTTTCAGCGCTTTTTTATCTTGCCAGGCTGTACCATAAACACGCTGTAACATTTCATTATCAGAATTACCACGCCAGTAGGCACCCGCCAATTTCATCAACTTAAACGCTTTTAGCTTACCGGTGCTCGGCACGTGCGGGCCACGGCATAAATCGACAAAATCACCTTGGCGATAAACCGATAGAGTCTCACCTTGAGGAATGTCTTCGAGGATTTCAGCTTTATAGACTTCACCCATCTCGCGGAATAGTTCGATACCCGCATCACGAGAAATTTCTTCACGAACCACAGGAAGATCTTGCTTCACAATCTCTTCCATACGTTTTTGGATTTTGTCTAAATCATCCGGTGTAAATGCTTCTTTATATGAAAAGTCATAATAGAAGCCATCTTCAATGACAGGTCCGATGGTGACTTGAGCTTCAGGATAAAGCTGTTTTACCGCCTGAGCCATCAAGTGTGATGTCGAGTGACGAATCACATCCAGCCCTTCTTCATCACGCTCAGTGATAATGGCGATCTCGGCATCATGATCAATGACAAATGAGGTATCCACCAATTTCCCATCGACTTTACCAGCTAATGCAGCACGAGCTAGGCCAGTACCAATATCAGCGGCAACATCATGGATAGAAACGGGATGATCAAATTGGCGTTGGGAGCCATCGGGAAGTGTTACTGAAATCATATGAAATCCTGGTTGTGGCCGATACAAAGGGCCTTAAAAACCAAAAAAGCGCCTAAGCGCTTTTGAATATGCTGGTAGGCACGAGTGGATTCGAACCACCGACCCCCACCATGTCAAGGTGGTGCTCTAACCAACTGAGCTACGTGCCTGCCGTGAAGCTGCGAAATTATACGCAGCTAACGACAGATTGCAAGCCCTTTAAATCACAGCCGGGCCCAGTGCCACCTTCCGCAAATGTTCCAAGTCATCACGGAGCTTGGCAGCTTCTTCAAATTCAAGGTTTTGCGCATGTTTATACATGGCGTTTTCAATCTGCTGAATACGTTTAGCCAATTGCTGAGGCGTCAGTGAGGCATACTTGGCCTGCTCTTCAGCGACTTCTGTAGCATGTCTGTCATTAGCCGGTTTGGACATCGCATCGTCCATGCCCATTCTGATCGATTTTTTGATGCCTTGCGGTGTGATGCCATGTTCTTCGTTAAAGGCAATTTGTTTTTCACGTCGACGGTCCGTTTCATCAATAGCCCGCCGCATCGAACCTGTTATTTCATCGGCATACAAAATCGCTCTACCATTTAAATTTCTGGCAGCACGACCAATTGTCTGAATAAGAGAGCGGTCACTACGTAGGAAACCTTCTTTATCTGCATCCAGTATCGCGACTAATGAGACTTCAGGAATGTCCAGACCTTCTCGTAACAAGTTAATGCCAATAAGCACATCAAACTCACCCAGTCTTAAATCACGAATAATCTCAACCCGTTCAACAGTATCTATATCAGAATGCAGATAACGCACTTTGACATTGTGCTCACGCAGATACTCTGTCAGGTCTTCAGCCATACGTTTCGTTAGCGTAGTAATTAATACCCGCTCCCCCACCGCTGCACGCTTATTAATCTCTGATAAAACATCATCAACTTGCGTCCCCACCGGACGAATTTCCACTTGTGGATCCACAAGCCCTGTCGGCCTGACCACTTGCTCGACAATGGTGCTGGAATGTTCATTTTCATATTTGCCGGGTGTGGCTGATACAAAGATGGTTTGTGGTGCTAATTTTTCCCACTCTTCAAACATCAACGGTCGGTTATCAAGTGCTGAAGGCAAACGGAAACCATAATTGACCAATGTCTCTTTTCTGGAACGGTCACCTTTATACATAGCACCAATCTGAGGCACCATCACGTGACTTTCATCAATGACCAGAATCGCATCATCAGGCAGGTAATCAAATAAAGTCGGCGGCGCCTCACCAGGACCGCGTCCTGACAAATGTCTGGAATAGTTTTCGATGCCGTTGCAATACCCCAGCTCCAGCAACATCTCGATATCAAAGCGAGTGCGTTGTTCTAAACGTTGTGCTTCGACCAGCTTATTGTCAGCATTGAGATGTTCGAGTCGTTCTTTTAACTCTTCTTTGATGGCATCGACGGCTTTTAATAAGTTATCGCGCGGCGTGACATAGTGAGTTTTGGGATAAATAGTAATTCGGCTCATCCTCTGCAGGATTTCACCAGTCAGCGGATCGAAGTAGCTGATCTGCTCCACTTCATCATCGAATAATTCCACTCTGACGGCATCACGTTCAGATTCTGCCGGGAAGATATCAATCACCTCGCCTCTTACGCGATAAGTACCACGGTGAAGCTCAACATCATTTCGGCTGTACTGCAGTTCCGTCAATCTTCTTAATATATCCCGCTGACTGATAACGTCGCCCTGAACCAGATGTAACACCATTTCCAGGTAAGCATCTTTTTCACCCAGGCCATAGATACAGGACACACTCGATACAATAATCGCATCCCGTCTTTCCAGCATGGCTTTGGTTGCCGACAAACGCATTTGTTCAATCTGCTCGTTTACCGACGCATCTTTATCTATAAAAGTATCAGAGGAAGGCACATACGCTTCAGGCTGATAATAGTCGTAGTAGGAGACAAAATATTCCACCGCATTATTGGGAAAGAAATCTTTCATCTCACTATAAAGTTGCGCGGCCAAGGTCTTATTAGGCGCCAAAATCATCATCGGCCTGCCCAGTGCTTGCGCAACATTCGCAATGGTGAACGTTTTACCTGAACCCGTTACCCCAAGCAGGGTTTGCCACATTTCACCGTTTTCCAAGCCCTCAATCAAAGTCTTGATTGCGGTTGGCTGATCTCCGGCGGGAGAAAATTCGCTGACTAGCTGAAAATGTTTACTCATACGTCTTTAGCATCGATTATGTTTGGCGTATATTATTGAGATATTTATCAATTTACCGTGTTAAATGAAGGAAAGATTTTGACTATCAAGCTCTCCCAACGTGTTCAAAACATCAAACCGTCTCCGACTTTGGCTATCACAGCACGTGCTGCTGCGCTGAGAGCCGAAGGCAAAGATGTTATTGGTCTGGGTGCAGGCGAACCCGACTTCGATACACCTGAACACATCAAACAAGCTGCTATTGAGGCTATCCACAGCGGCAAAACAAAATACACGCCTGTCGATGGCACAGCAGATTTGAAAGAAGCCATCATCAAAAAGTTCTCAAGAGATAATGGGCTCGAGTATGCCGCGAATCAAGTCTTAGTTTCCGTCGGTGGAAAGCAAAGCTTTTTCAACCTGGCCCAAGCCTTTATTGAAGCGGGCGATGAAGTCATCATTCCAGCACCATACTGGGTATCATACCCTGATATGACCCTGCTTGCTGACGGTGTACCGGTTATTATCGAAGCAGGTCAGGAAAACCAGTTCAAAATCACACCTGAGCAATTAGAAGCTGCTATTACAGATAAAACAAAACTGTTCGTTATCAACAGCCCCTCTAACCCAACCGGGATGGCTTACAGCCTAAAAGAGCTTGAAGCACTAGGCGACGTATTACGTAAACATCCAAACATTCTTATTGCCACTGACGATATGTACGAACATATCTACTGGGCAGATGAACCTTTCTGCAATATTTTGAATGCCTGTCCAGACTTATATGACAGAACATTGGTCATGAATGGTGTATCAAAAGCCTACTCAATGACGGGCTGGCGTATTGGTTATGCTGCAGGTCCTGCCCCACTGATTGCTGCAATGAAAAAAGTACAATCCCAAAGTACTTCTAACCCAGCATCTATTTCTCAGGCAGCTGCTGTGGAAGCACTGAATGGCGATCAGTCATGCATCAAAACCATGCTGACCGAATTCAAAAAACGTCACGATTTCGTTGTGGCTGAATTGAACAAAATGCCTGGTGTTGATTCATTAGAAACTGACGGCACGTTTTATGTCTTCCCAAGTATCGCTGGTGTACTGGAAAACAAGCCAGAATTGAACGATGACATGGACTTTGCTGAAGCCTTATTGGTTGAAAAAGGCGTGGCTGTTGTCCCTGGTTCTGCGTTCGGATTGAAAAATCATATTCGTCTGTCGATCGCCACCAGCGAAGAGAATCTTCGTAACGCACTGATTCGTATCGCCGAATTTATTGCGTAAAAAATTATTCAAATTTAGGCTTGACCTACACAGGTCAAGCCACTAGAATAGCCATCTTTCTGTTCCCCGATAGCTCAGTTGGTAGAGCAAATGACTGTTAATCATTGGGTCGCTGGTTCGAGTCCAGCTCGGGGAGCCAAAGAATATAAAGCCTCAGAGTTTCATGCTCTGAGGCTTTTTTGTTTCAGTGTAACTCAGGTGTAACTTCTTACAGTGATTGCCAGTTATCTACAGTGAAGCAAGGCACTCAGGTATTGCGCAATTATTTACAAATTATTAGCTGTAATCTGTACCATAACCACCTTAAAGACGATAGTCTATCTTTTGGCGTAAAGATACGAGAATGTGCTCTGATGGTATCTAATTCGCTGCCCGCCTGGCACATCAGGAGTGAGGGCTTCCACTAACATAAGCAATTATTAACCTACATTTTTCCATACACTGGCACATGTCATCACCACTGTTCCCAGTCTCAGAGTTCATTTTTTAAAGTGATGAAAGATAATCCGCACTTAATTAACATAACCCCATACAGAAAGCTCTAACTCCCAAAGTCATAAGAAGAGGTCATCGATAGTCGTTAACTTAGGTTTATTCCCATAGGCACGGAGCATAAGTCAGATTTAAACCAGATAACATTTAATCACTCTTTAGATTGCTTCTGCCAACACTTCAAAATCAAATTTTTTGAGCTGTTTTGTGTCTACTTTTAGACTAGCCTGCCACAAATCATAGTTTTCCTGTAGTCTCATCCAGCTTTTTGCACTACGCCCTAACACAATCGAAAGTCTGACAGCCATTTCTGGTGATAAGTCAGACTTACCGTTCAACAGTCTATTGAATGTACTGGGGCTTACTTTTAAAGCTTCAGCAATTTTATTTGCAGATACCTTATCGAAGGGATCAATATATGTACGTTGGATCAATTCGCCAACATGGGGTGGGTTAAATTGTTGTAAAGTCATTAGTGATAATCCTCATAATTAACTAAATAAGCGTCACCGTCGATAAACTCAAAAACAATTCGCCAATTACCGGAAACCGTTATTGAATGTTCCCCTGCTCTATCCCCTTTTAACGGGTGCAGGTGATAACCGGGCAAGTCCATATCTTCTATACAATCAGCAGTATCAAGAAATGCAAGTATATCTCGCAACCTTGCTGAGTGGTTTGGTTGAATCCCAACAACGCTACCTGTTAGGAAAAATTTTTTTAGACCTTTATGTTTAAAACTTTTAATCATGTAATAATTATTTCATAAAAATACCTCATTGCGCAACACGCAATAAATATAACCATTAACTATTTTTTCATTCTTTTTAAATGCATTTGTAGACTTATTCTCGATGTACCAATACATCGTCAGAGCTATATAGAACTTGATTGCAGCTTAATCCCCGTGGGTACGGGGAACACAAATCCTCTTATTAAGTTTTGCCTTGTGGCACCGGTTCACCCCCGTAGGCACGGGGAACACTCATCACTCATAATCCTCAACTCTGATAATGTCGGTTCATCCCCGTGGGTACGGGGAACACAAATCGCTACCATTTAGGCGTCAATAAATGGACGGTTCATCCCCTTGGGCACGGGGAACACAATACATCAAAGGAGAAGCCTAATGCACACTCCGGTTCATCCCCGTGGGCACGGGGAACACTCATGGTCGATGGTAAAAGCCTCGCCACAGAACGGTTCATCCCCGTGGGCACGGGGAACACTTCAGAATAGACGGTTGTTGTTCCGTCGGAATCGGTTCATCCCCGTGGGCACGGGGAACACGGCATATTCACAGAATGGAGGTGTCCCCTCTCCGGTTCATCCCCGTGGGCACGGGGAACACATCAACAGCCTCAGCCTGAATCTCCCTAACCACGGTTCATCCCCGTGGGCACGGGGAACACATATCGGAAACAATGGAAATATGTAATAAAAACGGTTCATCCCCGTGGGCACGGGGAACACCCAATCAAGCCATTGGTCAAGGTCGTAGTCGCCGGTTCATCCCCGTGGGCACGGGGAACACCTATGGGCAAAAAACAAGCCTATGAAGATGCGCGGTTCATCCCCGTGGGCACGGGGAACACCTTCGACCGATGCGTTTCCACTCTGTTTTTAACGGTTCATCCCCGTGGGCACGGGGAACACGAAACGATGATTGTTCGGTCGAATTTCACAGTCGGTTCATCCCCGTGGGCACGGGGAACACGATATTGCATCTATCTGGGCTGAGCGTAACGGCGGTTCATCCCCGTGGGCACGGGGAACACATGAGGCCTCCAATAACACCGGCTATGATTTTCGGTTCATCCCCGTGGGCACGGGGAACACCATCACGCATAGCATTCATCGCGTTTAGCAGTCGGTTCATCCCCGTGGGCACGGGGAACACCCAATAAGGAATTGTTGAACCGACGGTATCCTCGGTTCATCCCCGTGGGCACGGGGAACACACCTGGAACGCTGTTGATGTAGACGAGGGAAGCGGTTCATCCCCGTGGGCACGGGGAACACAAGCTGATACCAATTTCACCAATAAGAGCATCCGGTTCATCCCCGTGGGCACGGGGAACACATATCAATAACTTCGTTTGCAGAATATCCAAGCGGTTCATCCCCGTGGGCACGGGGAACACCGATTTTCCCGTCACACCTCTCGATACGACACCGGTTCATCCCCGTGGGCACGGGGAACACTACTGTTCCGTTTTTGGGACTCTTTAATAGTCCGGTTCATCCCCGTGGGCACGGGGAACACCTCTAATATAGCTTGGTATTGAATTGCGTCTGCGGTTCATCCCCGTGGGCACGGGGAACACATTCGTTTGAAACACTACGCCACGGAAACTGCCGGTTCATCCCCGTGGGCACGGGGAACACGTCTACAATTATCGGTGTATTCAGATATCCGCCGGTTCATCCCCGTGGGCACGGGGAACACCAACTTATAAACACTCAAGCTATGAAAAGGCGCGGTTCATCCCCGTGGGCACGGGGAACACGTGTCAATAGCAATGGGGCTGAGTTCATTTTGCGGTTCATCCCCGTGGGCACGGGGAACACTTGATGAATGGATTGCCAACACAGACAGAAACCGGTTCATCCCCGTGGGCACGGGGAACACTACTTTTTGACGAATATCAGCAAGCTCTGATTCGGTTCATCCCCGTGGGCACGGGGAACACCTATACCTATTTACTTGTAATTGCCTATTGACCGGTTCATCCCCGTGGGCACGGGGAACACTTTGAATCATAGACCATAAGGGATAGAACAGGCGGTTCATCCCCGTGGGCACGGGGAACACGTTTACACACATGGACAACTCAAGCCAGAAGGCGGTTCATCCCCGTGGGCACGGGGAACACCCCCGAAAGCTGTTATCGAATGTCTTTTGTTACGGTTCATCCCCGTGGGCACGGGGAACACGAATGTATCCAGGATGAGTTTGAGTGTTTCGTCGGTTCATCCCCGTGGGCACGGGGAACACGAGCCGAAGATAACTCAGAAGGTGGCGTCGACCGGTTCATCCCCGTGGGCACGGGGAACACTTGGATGCATTAGATGTAAACGATGTTAATGGCGGTTCATCCCCGTGGGCACGGGGAACACTTAGGTGAGTTCGTCGAGAACGAAACTCACAACGGTTCATCCCCGTGGGCACGGGGAACACGCGAACAGGCGTGCCAAACCCATTGGTAAAGACGGTTCATCCCCGTGGGCACGGGGAACACGTTTGAATAGAACCGTCACTGGTCACCCTTGTCGGTTCATCCCCGTGGGCACGGGGAACACCTCGACGAACTCACCTAAGATGATGGTTTGGTCGGTTCATCCCCGTGGGCACGGGGAACACGTGAAAACGCCAAAACAAGTTATGCCGCATGGCCGGTTCATCCCCGTGGGCACGGGGAACACATATTCCGTATTTCTTACGAAGCAGGCAAACACGGTTCATCCCCGTGGGCACGGGGAACACTGTGTGTAGCTCAGTCTGGTTAGAGTCCTCGCCGGTTCATCCCCGTGGGCACGGGGAACACGCAGGCATCTGCCACGGATGTGTAGGTATTGCCGGTTCATCCCCGTGGGCACGGGGAACACACCTGAAAGTAAATAGGAAGCTTGAACCGTTTCGGTTCATCCCCGTGGGCACGGGGAACACTTTAGCAGTCGATGCAGTTTGAATGACAGCATCGGTTCATCCCCGTGGGCACGGGGAACACGAGCAAGTAGCACAATCAAAAGGACCAGGTAACGGTTCATCCCCGTGGGCACGGGGAACACGTGGCGTTGGGGTTTTCTGGTGTGGGTTGATACGGTTCATCCCCGTGGGCACGGGGAACACTCAAGCTCACCGAAGTACGATCGGTGCCTGAGCGGTTCATCCCCGTGGGCACGGGGAACACAATCTCAGCACCATTCGAGAGAATGATGACGCCGGTTCATCCCCGTGGGCACGGGGAACACGTAAGTTAGTACCGTAAGATTCTTACACTGATCGGTTCATCCCCGTGGGCACGGGGAACACATACCATCCGGAAACGTTAGTTTTTCAATGTCCGGTTCATCCCCGTGGGCACGGGGAACACCTGTCATTACTACTACTATCCGGATCAGCAACCGGTTCATCCCCGTGGGCACGGGGAACACGATGGGAAAACAGCCAGCCCGTACCTGGATAACGGTTCATCCCCGTGGGCACGGGGAACACACTTATTGTACACAATTGATTTACCAAATAAATTTCTACAATTTATTTTCTACCAACTGAAATAGTTTTATTTTCCATTTTGTTAAAGAGCGTCTTTTTCATCCACGGGCAAAAAAGAAACCAGTCTTAAGCCATCCATTTCTATAGGTATTCGTCTATTTTGTCCTAGCGTTTGAAAATCAAACCCTGATTCGGTATTGGTGGCCCATGCCATAACGATATTGCCTTCATCACAAAACACTTCACACTGTTGCCAGATCATTTCTCTAATTCGTCTGGAAACATCACCAACGTAAACCCCAGCTCTGACTTGCAAAAGCCAAACAGCAAGTCGCCCTCGCAGTCTAGGAGGAATGTTTTCAGTGACAACGACTGTCATAGCCATTGTTTACTCACTTCTATGACCTTCATCACCAATATGTTCGGCATTGGGTATCGCTGGAGGTACTGACTCAGGGGCTGGTTCAGGCGGCGAAATTTCACCTGCAGCAAGCACCTCTTCAATAAGCGGAATAATCTTTCTGAGGACTTTCTGTTCTCGGAATAAATCACGACATGCAAGCCTGACCTGTTTATCTGGTTGCGTCGGGTTTTGGGATGCGATTCGAAACGCCAATGGGACCACATTATCGAACTTAAAAATATCAGCGATATCGTAAACAAAGGAAAGTGGCTTACCAGTATGAATAAAGCCTACTGCTGGCGCATAACCTGCGGCTAGCACCGCTGCTTCGGTAATACCGTATAAACAGGCTGTGGCAGCACTCAAACATTGGTTAACCACATCGCCCGCTTCCCAATCTTTTGGATCATAACGACGACCATGCCATTTAACACCGTACTGTTTCGCCAATAGTTTATAAGTATTACGAACTCGTGCACCTTCTATACCCCGTAATTGTTCAATACTCCTGCGTTGCGGCGGGGCTTCACCAAAGCGTAACTCATACATTTTTCGAACGACTTTAAGCCGCAAACTATCATCTAACGCCAGTTTTGCCTGATACAGCAAACGGTCAGAACGCGCGCCACCAGGTTGCCCGGAAGCATATAACCGCACACCTGCCTCTCCGACCCAAACTAATAACGTACCAACCTGAGCTGCTAAACGGACTGCAGCATGTGAAACACGCGTTCCCGGTTCGAGCATGATGCATGCGATCCCGCCAACGGGAATATGCGTACGAACACCGTTTTTATCTATCAAAACAAAGGCGCCATCCTTAATATCAACCTTGCCATATTGAAGAAAAATCATAGAAACCCGATCTTTCATCGGGATCGGCTTCAATGGAAGATAGGAAGATGGGTCAGCCATCGTTACTATCCCCTTGAAGCATCGGGGCATTTTCATTCGACAATAGAATCTGCATCTGCCGGATCGCTACTTCATTCAGTCTGACAAGACGTTCAGACTGCCCCTTTTTCTGCTCGATAATATGGGCATTCAACGACTCCAAACTGGCCAAACACACCAACTGATGCACATTAGCGTGCTCACGCATATTGCCTTTTGTATCTGGATTAGATTCTCGCCATTGTTTGGGAGTTAATGTAACACTATTTAACCCAGCTTCCTTTCTAAACCCGTCGAATTCGACGGGTTTAAAATTTGGGTTGTTCAGTTGCTCCCATATCCCCAAAAATTCGATGGTATTGCGATTCCCTAGCCAATTACGAATGAGGTCATCTGTTCTTTCACTGTTTTTGTATCGAGCGATATCGGTAATACAGACATATTCGATGCCATCTTTGGTGAGAGTGGCAACATTCCACTCCAGAACTGTTAGCTTAGGTTTCATCTATTCGTCCTTGAGTAAAAATTCGCATCCATTTTATACACGACGAATGAGCATCAAGCCGCAGCCAAAGGCTTTAGCCGGACCAAACCCGGTATAAAGTTGCTCAATAAACCTATCGGGATCACTGACAGTTAAAATACCTTCGTAATCCATACTACTAAACCCAGCATGTCGTCCTTTTTCAGGAAGAGCATTCCAGCGGTAACTGCTTGCTTGTAGACTTTTTCCAGAAAGCACAAACCCCATATTTTCACCACGACTTGATAACCAATGTTTTGCCGCATTATCCATTTCGTTTTTTAGCGCCTCATCGAGATACTTCATTCCTTTTGTATCAACAAAATCCTGATGTGTAAGCAAGCGCTTTTTCAGTTCTCCTTTTTTCCCATCAATGGATAAGCCACGACTTTCATTCGCTTTTTTTAACCACTCTGACTGTGCATTCATCACCACATCATGACGAACAGAGTTCTTTTTCCCCTCCAGAGGTTTCGATACCGTTGGGTTCGCTCGTAAGCGAAAAGCCAATTGATCGCCGTCAGACAAACACGGCTGAAACTGCTTTGACTCAATAGTAAATATCAGTGAATCATGCTTTGGTTCAGATTTTGAAAGTACATAGTAAAGCGGAAGATTACGTGGCGCGCTCAATTGCTCTCTCTGGCTTTCTTCACGAAATAAGAAGCGCTCTCCTTGTTCAAATAAATCCCATAACAGACGGTGCATTCCGTAACTACGATCTTTTAGAATCAATCCGAGTTGTGATTTCTGTGCTATCGATGGATTCAAGGCGATTTTGGAAAGATACATCAGGCCTCCTTAGCCAAATTGGCATCATTCATCCAGCAATATTCTTTACGTTGTTGGAATTGCCAGCGTTGACGGGATAACGGCTTATCATGACGCGTTAATTGCTGTACTTGTTGTTTTGAAAAACCACCCTCATCTTTGGCAAAATCACTGATATTTCCTTCCCAGTAATAGCGAGATAAGGAGTCCTGTGGTAACCAACGCGTTTCGCTCATCCATTCTGGAATAGGTTTATCTGGTGAGCTATAAAGCAGTGGTTGAACTGCATAGTTTTCCAGCGCCTGCAAAAAACCATCTGCTTCAATAGTTTTTGGATCTAGCGGCGCCGCCAATGGGCATGATTTACGGCCCAAATAAAGGTGAAACTTGGGCTTACACAAAGCCTGCTGTAGTTCAGTCAGCGCCCACTTAGCCTGTTCATTTGCTCGTATTGCCACCACGGCTTGAGCATCAACGTAATATTCACGTGTGGATAATACGGTCCCCAAACGTTCATGTCCGGTTACGATTTCATCACGTCGAGTTCGATAATGAAATTTACCAACAGAATCTGGCGCTTGCGCCGTATGGTAGTCTTTCAACAACCGTCCAGCACTCAGCACCTTAACAGCTTGCTGATACGTATTCGTCAGATTCATATGTGCATCATCATCTTCTCGCCGAAGACCAAGAGCCGCTCCGAGTAAACCAACAATAGCCGACTTGCTGGGATAATTGCTGCTATGTCGCATTTCACCAACAGCAATCTCCCCCCAACTCGCCATAGCGCCATACAACCTGAAGACCAAATATCCCATAGCGGTCTCCTTACTCGGAAATAAAAGCAAGTAACTCTTTTAAACTCCCTTTGCCTTCTGGGACATTCATCTGGTAACGAGCATCTGCGCAATCACCATAGACGGTATCGAAATTATCACATTGTTTTTTCAAAGCTTTAATCGCTTCGTCACCATAATCTTCAGCATTTTTACTAACAGGTTTCAGATAAGCCACTGATAACGATCGTGGTTGCTGATCGCCCTTTTCAGCCAATACATAGGAAGCGTAAGCCCGACTGGCAAAACTATTTTGTTTTCCTTCCGGTGCAACTTTTACAGCAGCTTCAGTCAATGCAGCAATTGCCTTATTAGCCAATACCTCATTACCATTCAGGTTCTCAACCAATTGTTCTTTGTTGATGCAAATATAGGAATAGAACAGGCCAGCCGCAAACCCCGTTTCACCAATATGGGCGGCGCCAGCATCTTCACTGTGATCGTTTAAATCATCAACAGCGGTGAAATAGTCATCTTCAATCACAACAGGGTGAACAGAAATCGCATGTGCTACTTGGCAAGCAGCATCAACATTAAAGGCAGGTTTAGATGCCAACATTCTGCCAAACAAAGCGATATCCACCGCCATATCATCTTTTCGTAGTAACTCTAGTTCATCTTTAGTGGGTTCACGCTCTTCGGTGATCAAGGTAGCGACTAAGTCATCAATCGCTTGCTGTTCTGACAAACTGATATGAACCAGTTGCTCTATTTCAAGATCTGCATTAGGGTCACTCTTATCAGCTTTTTTCATCTTTCCGAATTGACCAGAAATTTCTTGAGCCCATTGACGTGCTTTCTTCTCTGCAATATCAGCCCCGATTAGCTTTTCATAGATCTTAATGCCCAATATTTTTGAACGCGTACCCAAGTGTCCGTCTAAGGCAGACTGAAACAGCTCAGATGTTCGCCAGTTGCGTTTCAGACTTTGTGACGACACCCGTAAGCGATCTGTGCCACCCATCTTTGCCGTTTTTGGACGGCCCATATCATCACGGTTCAGATTGGCAGGTGGGTAAGAAGTTAACAAATGTAATTGAAGAAAACGGCTCATTATCGTGCTCCTTGATACAGTTAATCTTTATAGACTGAGTAATATTCGCTGGCCCATTTCACTGCCAGGCGTTGTTGAGGTTTACTAGCTGGTGCGGTACGGAATTCATGTAACCAATGCAGAATCGAATCTGCCAGGTCGGCAATATTGGCCTTGCCATTTAATAAGGCAACAGCACGACAAACCCGACGAAAAAAATCTTCTGGGGTGCGGCTTTTTTGCAACTGCTGAAAACGCAGTTCTGACATAACAGCTTTTGAACCGTCCTCTTTAGGGGATGCCAGTGCTTTTGCAAAGGACTTGCTGTCATCTAGATTTTTTACCCGCGAGAGGACAGCAGCCACCATGGCTGCATCTGTTATGGGCAAGACCGCTTCGCCAGCAGTCCAACGTGAGGGCATTTGCTGTAAAAAATGGGCAAAAGCAGGCGTTAGTAAAATATCATCGGGGTTTTCAGCCCTCCGCAAAGACGCTCGATCTCCACGATTTTCATCCAACCACGACCACCAGCTTTTTAATTTTTCTGCATCTGCTTCACTAATATAACGCCTGTTAGCCATTGGCCACCTCCTTATCCTTCATCACGGCTGACTGATCTAATGATTTCAAAGACTTTATTGAGTAGAGTTTTTTATTCAAATCTGTACGGGCCCGAGTAATCCGTTTCATATCCATATCTTCTGTATCGCCTTCCATAACCCAGTAGTCAAAAACCTCAAATGCCGCGTTCCTTATCTTATTAACCCACTGCTTTGCCACATCCGGCGGCATAAAACGGGTATGAGCTGGTTGAGCAGACAACACATAAAGTTGCTTGTAAAAGTCCGCCTCTGTTGCCTGCCAAAAATCATAATCAATCATTGAGGTATCGCCTTTGGCGTCTTTAGGCCGGGAAAACCAGGCTTGTTTTATCTGACCACGCAATGTAGAAACCACCTCCTTGGCGCTCTGAACCATACTCTGTACAAAGCCTACAAATTCCTCACGATAGTCTTTATCAACATAAATAAGTGGCATCTTCTGCTCATACCAACAACGTGCTTTCATGTTGTCCATGTCGTAGCCAAAGCACCACAGACGAGCCACATCTATAACGTCTTTTCCTTGATATTGAAGCAGCTCAATTTTTTCTTCGTTAAAGGAACGTATCACTCTTGCCGCCCTGTCACCATTACTGTCATCCTGCCAGACAAAACCTAACCAGTGGCGATACCCCAAGCCACCTTGCTGACCTTTCAGGCTTAAAGGTGGTTCTTTGTTTTCTGGATCAATGCGATAAGGTGTAAGCGGATGCACCCAGGGTCCTTCATAGTTAATGCCATAGTTTTTCGTTTCGAAATGACTAAGCAAATGTTCGTTTTTTTCGCCACATATATCGCAACATCCTGTCTGTAAGTTATCGAAATCAAAACGAATACGACGAGGCATTCCCCAGTACATTTGCAAAGGGTTAACGTCCTCTGGTGTTGTATTAACACCAGTTTTATCAGAAATTCGGGTAGGTGCCAGCCAAGGGAATATCAACGAATTCAATCCATTCGAAGCCGAAGAAAAGTCCTCTTGTGGCAGGATGTTAAGCCACAGCTTTTGCCAAAGAGTAGCGTGGTCTGATTGAGGCATCACCAAGGTAGTCATCGGCCCACCACCCCTTAACCCCACACGATGCCCAACACCACCGGAGGGGGCATTTGTTTGCAAGGTAAATAACGCAATGGCAGCACAAGATTCGCAGATTTTTTCAACTTGCCCACCTTTTACAAAATGATCGAGATTGTCTTTTAATGTCTTTCCTCCTGGAGCTTCGATCAATAACGAGGCAACACCTTTTAGCTCTCCACCCAACGAATCAAAATCTTGTAAGAATCTAGGACCTGATTTTTTACTGAACTCAAAAGCACCCGAAAACCTTCCAAATTTTTCCTTTACTTCATCTTCACTCGAAGGGCTTACCGAATACTGAAACCATTCATCTTCATCAATAGGGGGGAGAATTGTTTGCAACAAGCCGATTAAGAGCTGGTACATCGCGCCATAAAAATCAGCTCGTGGAGCGACAATATCAATAACCGGATTATCGATTTCAACTATTTGCCACGGTGCAATTTTTTCTTTTGTGCCATCCTGTCGAACAACAGGTATCCATGCATCTTCAATCAAGTTCATAACGCCTCCTTCCCAAAATTCCAACCATCTTTTTCATCATAAACAGACTGCAATTCAGCTACCAATGGCCAGATTTCTAGCCACTTTAGCGCCGACACCTGCTCTTTAAGCGTATCTATCCTTTGCTTCCATTCAGGGGAAATCAGCTTTTCAGCCTTTTTCCACTCAGCTTTAGGTATTTTGATTTGGCTCAGCGCCCAGAGATAAGCACCGCTATCTGCATAGGGTTGTAACTTGCCCTCCACTTCTTTTACCAACACAACATCCACTGTCTCTGCACCTAAGCGAGTGGGTATATGAATATCCTCATCCCAGCCACTGTTGTGAGCTGCACTTTTGTAGCTATAGCCACGCTCCATACAAAGCAGGTTAAATTCCCCCATACTTCGCTGAACTTTCTGTTCAGCGAAAGCTTCCATTGAGGCGTGCTCTAGATTTTCAGGAATATCAACAGCATCTATCCCATATACTGACTCGATCAAATCTCTGGCATCAGTTGGCATGGTAAAACTACCTCGTTTTTGCAACTGCAAAATACTCCGCCACAACTTACCAATATCTGGGTAAACATATGCCGTTCCTGGAAGGGTCTGCGTGAGCCATTGTGAATTTTCCACCAACTCGGGATCGGATGATAACACATACAAACAAGGTGTAGCACGTTGTTCAGAGCCACTGATTACATTGCCAGTGCTATCACGAGTGTGCCTTTGTAAACGACCCGCACGCTGTATAATCAAATCAATGGGAGCCAAATCGGTAATCATGACATCAAAATCCAAATCAAGACTTTGCTCAACCACCTGAGTTGCGATTAACACTTGGCCGTCCCGTTCTACTTGAGCTGACTCTTTCCCAAACCGTGCTAACACATCCCGTTCAATAGCTTGCCGATCAATCATGGCATAACGACTGTGGAATAGTGTCAGCTTATCCTTGGCAAGCCATTCTTCATCCGTTAATCTCTGGTAGCTTTCACGGGCATCTTTGACTGTATTTCTTATCCAACAGACACATTGTCCCTGCTCCACTGCAGTTTTGATTTTCTCCATTACCTCATTTTCATCAGGTAGTCTGCTCATCTTTACTGTTCGGCAAACAGACTGGCGTGTTTCAACGGCTTCTTCTTTGATAACTCCTTGCCTAACTTGTGTAACTAAAGGATAGGCATCTTTTTCTTGAATAACCGGAAGCCTCTGTTCATTGATATTCCAGCCTCCACCCAACTGAAAGGCTTGAACAAAACGCTGGCGAGATGAAAATGGCAATGTTGCAGATAATAAAATAGTGCATCCACCCTGAGCAGCATGAGCTTGAATCAAAGATTCCAATAATCGCTGCATGTATGGATCAAAAGCATGAACTTCATCAACCAGTAATACTTTATCGGCCAATCCCAATAATCGCAGAGATTGATGTCGAGCCGGCAAAACACCTAATAATGCTTGATCAATTGTGCCAACTCCAACATCTGACAGCAGTGCTTTCTTACGACTGTCCGCCAGCCACTGATTACAATATGCACTGGCAGATACATCGTCGTGGTCGTACTGCTTATCTGTCAGTTGTTCACTCAAGTTGATGCTCTGCTGAAATGCTTCCGACTGCTTGCTGGCCCCATGAGCCAAGACGATTGAAGGTAACACTTCGTCACCATACAATGACTGGTAGCTTTTTGATAAACGTTCATACATAGCATTGGCAGTTGCCATAGTCGGCAAGCCAACATAAAGCCCTTTTGCTACCCCCTGAGCCATCAACCGATGCACAAGAACCATTGCGGCTTCTGTTTTCCCCGCACCAGTCACATCTTCTAAAATAAACAGCTGCGGTTCCGCTTCTAATGCAACTGTCTGCGCATAGTTCTGTAGCGGTGTCGGCGAAGTAATAAAATCAAATTGATCGGTTATTGAATTAAAGGGACGAATGCTTTTGGGTAAAAAGGCAGCCGATGCCAATGCCTGTTCAGCAGATGGAAGAGCCACCGATTGCCAGTATGTTGTTAGTGAGGTTTCCGTATCGCTATAGAGAAAATGTTGTTGATCCGAGCCTAACCAGTCAGCTAAAACAGCAACCCCAGCCAACTGCCACGAAGCGAGTTTAAAGCTACTTTTATCTATGACTTCAAGAGGTTCTAGATCAGGCATCCATTCGTTGATAACTGCTCGAACAAACGCTTCTGCTGCTATTTCATCCTCTTCCAGACTATGGCTGCGTACAGCCTTTTTGGCCTTGCTAGTTTCCAGTGGTTGCCCATGATGCCCAAAAACAATCTCAAGCCAAGGCCTCAGCAAAGAAAGCTCATGTTTAGAAATCAGATCTTCAAGCTGTTTTTCAAGTACTTTTATCCACAAACCAATCCCCAATGCATCATGACGCACCAGATAATCACAGCGTGAGTCAGGCTCTACCAATTTGGGTGACATATGAGGAACCAAACCTTGAAATCCTCTCAAAAATTTCCCGAGGTCATGAAGCATTAAACAGAATACAAAAAATTGCTGTAGCCATTCTGGCGATAGAGACAACCGTGAAGCCAAGCGTTGGCAGAGTTCTTTATCGGGCTCTAACAGCCAAAATCCCACCGCCGCTACATCCAGACAATGATAAGGCAACAAGTGGTAGGCTGGGCCTGATTGTTCAGGATCTTTTTTGGCTTTGCCCCAATAACGAAAATAAGCAGGTATGTCAGTCACAATTATATTTCCAATTTTGATATTGCCATCTTCTCAGGCTTAAGTCCTAAATCCTGAGACTTACACATATTTTTTTAATGTTATTTCCAGTTCATGTTTTATTTCATGTCGAAGTGTTTCGGGCGTAAGCACTTCAATATCACTGCCAAAATGCAGTATGTCTCGCACCAGTTCACGGGTATCACTATATGAGATTGACAACAGGTACTCTCCGGCATCAGTCCACTCACTGAGTTGATTAGGATGCCAGCTTTCACGGCTGACGCGTCTGGAAATTTTTGCAGAAAATTTTAGTTGAGCTATACCCTGCACTTGTCCGGAAAAAATGCCATAACCAGGCATAACATGGGCATCGAGCTGTTTGGCCTCAATACTTACCGCAGTAAGTTCAAGCTGATTAGCCTGACGAATGGCATCTAGCAGAAAGGTACGTAATGCCTGTTTTTGATGACACCATGCATCGAGGTACCAGTTATCACGGTAATAAATCAGACGTTGTGGGCTGATAATACGTTTGTTGGTGGCACCTGTTCGCCAGTGCCAATAGTCAATTTCAAGTTGTTGCCGGGTAAGCAGTGCATGTGCCACATTGGCAAAATGCTCGGGTTCACAAAGTCGTTGCCATTGGCTGGCAACCTTAATCCGGTTTTGCCAGTCTTGCTGGGTGATATTCTGCTTTTGTAGCAGTTGTTTGAGCCGCTCTGAAATCGGCTGCAATAGTTGTTTGATAACTTCAGGCTGAAGCGTTTCGTTTAACTGTTCCAATATGGCGAGAGAAACAATCTCCTTTCCGCTAAACCAAAGTCCAGGTAATTCATATGTTTCATCCTCTTGCAGATCATAGAAATACCCCAAACCTCTTTGATTCTTTATCGGTGCCCCTAATACATCACACATGAAGTTACGCGCGATATGAAAGGTATTTTTGCTGATGTCTAAATGATCGAGAATGTCATCTAACGGCGCCGGATAACGTCGGCAGGAGAAAAACTTATGTAATGCAAAGACTCTCTCTATGTCCATGAGGTCTCCCAAAATTCACTTAATATGATAAGTGAATTAATAAATTTAAATTCATACTTCCTAGAAGGAAATTACTTATTAACTAACTGATTAGTTATTCTCTGCATTCTGTCGTTAAGAATATCTGAAAAATATTATGACAATAAACCTAATCACTGCAGAAAATAACAAACATATCTCGATCTTCTTTAAACCAATTCTTATGATTTTTCTTGATTAAATATTCCAGATACATTGTCAAATATTACGACTTCAAACTCTATATATGAATTAAGACCGGTTTATAATTATCCTTATATTTTTCATTAACATTTGGATACCCACGCGCGTGTCTTTGAATCAACGTTTGATTTACTTTAAAGGAATTATTGCCATGAACATGCCCATAAAGCCAAGCGGCAGGTGAATACTGGTTTATCAGTCCATCAAGATTGCTGGCATAACAGGCAGCGAGTATTTCATCCCTTAACTTCTCGGATAAACAATCAGCCATCGGTGCGTGATGCGTTACCACAACTTTTTTCTTAGCAGGTTCTTTGTTGAGTTCACCAGTGATAAAGGCCCTTGCTTCTTGATGCCAGCCGACCACGTCTTCAACATTGATGTTGGTTAATTCATCCTGCTCAAGTCTTTTGATATGGTTAAAGTCATTTAACCTGACTGAGGCATAGTCTCTGGCCATCTTGTTTCTAACGGGTGAATCGAACAACTGATAATCAGACCAGAGCGTTGAACCTATAAAGCGTACCTCGCCAATATCTACCGTTGCATTATTGAGCAAGGTCACCTGAGTCCCATGGATAATCTTTGTTACCTTATCCACCACAGGTTCTTTATCATCGTATTGATCGTAATACTCATGATTACCTAAGATATAGATAACTGGTATACCCAATAACTCAGATTGCCTGACAGCATACTCCGCCCCATAGCCCTGACAATCAATATCACCCGCCAAGACGAGGACTTCAAAACCCTTTTCGTTTGAGATGTTAGGGACCTCACCTCGTTGATAACGAATAAACTCATTGTGAATATCACTGATAAGCCCTATCTTCATATTCTTCATATCCCTCTGGTTCATATTGAACCACTATGCTTCTAACCTATCCTCAGGCATAGTAGTTCCGACAAAATCACTTCAATGACGTTACTTCATTCTTTGCAGTTTTCGATACCACCATTCACGAATATCCCAAATCTCTGTAGGCAAAGGTTTACGCCCTGTTCGCATTTCTAACTTGCCCAATTTCCAGAAATCTAAAATTGCTCTAGCCTCAGGTCGTTTTCGAACTAAATATGGTTCAATTAATTTAATTGCCTTATAGGCATGTGAAGAGTTGTAATTAAGTGTGTAACACTGACGATTTGTCTCAATGCTACGTTTAATTTTGTGAATATTTGCATGAATACCTAAGGTATCTCTTATGTGTTCAAGTACTTCCAGATTGTTTTGTACAATATGTAATCTAACAGTATGGGTGTACTTTATTTCACCTGTACTCGCCAGTTTGTACTTCTGTTTCATTATATGCAGACAGCCTTCACCATCAATAAACCCTGCTGTCCAAGCCAAATCAATATCTCGATACTCCATCAGCATACTACTTTGTACTCCACTCATAATCCCTCCAATATAAAGTTTACAATGTAAACTATAATAGACAAAAATAAAGACCGTTAGTTGGCCTTTTAATTTTTTATTTATAGTATACATTGTATACTTTTTTGTCAATTACTTTATATTGAATGTGATGCTTTATAAAAAATAACTCAAGTAAACCCTCAGGGATAGTTCTGTGTGTCGTCTTCTCTGGCTCTCTTTCCCAACTTATCCATGTTTGTCGCTCAACACGAACACTATCAGCAGCTGCTTGCTGTGTGAGTGATAGAGATTTTCTTATTTTCTTTAGCTCTGATGGAGAGATTGGCATTTATATCTTGTTACTTTTAAATAATCCTGCCTGAGATTATACAGTTAATGTAGCTAACCGGATGACCATAAGTATGCAATAAGACTCAACCCGATATTCCAATACACTCGCTTTCTATATAACGTTCTATGTCAGCTGTTGGGATTGCTAGTGTTTTACTCAATCTTTGTTTTATTAATTCACAACGCGTAATGACTTCGGCTTTCTCACGTCGTAAAGTTGATGCTTCCTGTGATTTTTCATGAAATTTTTTTACGACTATTTCATACTCTAACCTAAGTGTACGAATCACTTCAGCGAGCCAATAATCTGCGATGGGATATGACTTAATAGGTAAAGTTTTGCTTAAATCTTTAACTTGAGAAGTGGCGTTATTTTGCACTTTTGTGTAGCCGATCAACTCACTGCTAAGCTCAATATTTTTCTTTTGTAACAGTAATAGGTGCTCTTTTAATTTCTTGTTCTCCTCCATCAGAGACTGTTTGGTTTTCGATAACGATATACTTTTTTCTTGCTCCAACTTTTCAACATACTCTTGATAGTCAACATATGATGATGGAAAGTTAATAGATTTATTGGAGACTCTCAATAGCTCAGAGACTTCTAATCCATAATCTTTGATATATGAATATTCCTTAGATAACTGGTAGGCTTTTTTCCAATTTTTCCATGTCGCGTACTTCCACTTCAATTCAGTTTTTAGATAATCTTTCCATGATGTACACCCCTTTTCACCAATAATGCTCGCTTCAATATGATGCTTATTGGGACGGCCACGCTGCATGAGAAATGGAAGCTCCTTTTCAACAGTCTCCATAAAACAGATCCACCCACCTCTCGCTTCCGCCCCTAAAAGTTGTTGAAGCCGTTGGGAGATATCTTTATGACTTTCTATACTTTGACTCATGATTTTTCTCACGTCGTTTATTAAGAAAAAGTAGTTATCTGTTTTATATAAACCATTTAACTATTTAATTTACCGTGGACCATAATCCTCTTCATATTCATGAAGACGTTTTTTATAGTTCTCATTCTCAGAAATAAGCTCTTGATTTTTAATTAAGATGTCAAAAATCAACTCTCTTTGATTCATTAGGTCTTCATATTCAGTTTCGGCTAATTGAGTCTTTTCTTGTAATTCTTGTAAGCTCACATCATTGGTTTCTTTAAACTGCTCATACTCACTTTCTATTTCAAACCTTTTTTCATCATAAAACTGCTTTAACCTCTCAGTTTTCTCTTGAAGTTTTTTCTTTTTCTTTATCGTTTCGTTTTCAAACCATTCAGCTAATTCAGATGCTTTTGCTTGTTTAGCAATTTGATATAGTTCAGATTGAATTCGCTTTCTCATTGGACCTATTCGTTCAAGACCATACTTGTGAGATACTGACTGATGAAAATCATCTTGAAATGCCCTCATTGCATTTTTATATGCCACGCTTGATTTGATACTGCTTGCCTCTGATTTATTCAGCTTTTTTGCAATATGACCAGGATGGAGCTTTCTTGCATTGTTTGAAACCGTATACACATGTATATGTAAGTATTGCTCATCAGTATGTAGTACAGCAGATTGAACGCTTCCAAACTTCTCTCTGTGGAATTCGATACAATCCATGAAAAAAGGTCTTATTTCGTCCAAATCACACATTTGACTTTGAGAGGGATAGCTGTATACCGCAGCTAAAAGAACATGAGCGTCTTTTCTAACAGCTCTTTTCTTTGCCTTACCACCAAGTACAACCTCTGTCGCTTCATTTTCTAAAAGTAGGTTTAAATTTTCAGCCAGCTCTTGCGTCGTTATACCATCAAGTAACTCAGGTGGTGATGGTGACATAACATG
Source organism: Methylophaga thalassica MP (assembly GCF_000214595.1). GTDB lineage: Bacteria > Pseudomonadota > Gammaproteobacteria > Nitrosococcales > Methylophagaceae > Methylophaga > Methylophaga thalassica. Next base: position 1,807,271 of record NZ_AFIG01000001.1, read on the forward strand.
CCTGCTGTGTTCGTATACACGACTCGCTTCAGCCAAGATGTCATAACAGGTTTTGACAGAACTACTTTTTGAAAGTGTGGATGCGGTTCTGGCATACGTTTCTATGTGTGAAAATTGAAATCTTGCCATCAGAGACACCCCCAATACGCAAAAAACAATCTAAACCTATAGAACCGACTATTAGTTAATGCATGGACTAACATTATGCCACCCGTCCTTTAGCTATGAATTCCTTTATATCTTCTAGTGCATACCTAACAGATTTACCGATTTTTGTTGGTACGGGTCCTTCCCCTCTACAGCGCCAATTAGCTAATGTTCCAACTGAAATATTGAGAAGTTTGGCTGCATCCTGCGCCGTGATGAGTTTAATGAATTCCTCCATAAGCATGTCCTTTATTTACAGTGTATTACTGGGGACAGTATACCTAGGGGCGCAGAATACGTTAACACCTAACCCATTGATTATAAATATATAATAGAATATATACTCTATTATATATTTTGGTGTCTGATGAAAATTGATAACGCCGTCTAATTTAAGCATTATCAAGGAATGACATGAGTTTTAGTTACAAAACTCAAGTAATACAAGAAAAGAAAAACCTGACAAGGAAAATTAAACTACAAAAATTTTTATTGCGAAATTGATAATTATTTCACAAATATTTTGTAGTCATATTCCGAAAGTCTTAGTTATATAGCCATTACTTAATGAGTATTCAAAAAATTTGGCTTTTAGATAACCTGTTTTGGCTGTTTTTCTGAATCGTAAATCATCAATACATTAAACAAATAAATATCTTCATAATTATTCTCTTCATTAGTGCTTTCACATAAAAGTCTAATCTGAATGGATACTTTATTTATAGAGAAATGAATACTTTCATACGAACAGTATATAACTAATAAAACCTTAGTATGTGAATGTCACAGACGAATTATTAAATATTTTTTTACTTTATAACGTCTATTTTAATTTTAACCCAGCTTTTCCAGATACTCTTTTAGTATATAGGCGTGGCTGTGTTGTTTGTCTTTTGCTGCATAGAGCAGAACAACATTTTTTTGGGTGACTTCGGCTAGGTAGTCTTTGGCAGTTTGTTTATGTTCACTCAGTTCGCTGAGGTATTCTTTACGAAAGCTGTTCCATTTATCAGGGTCGTGATCAAACCATTTACGTAGTTCATCACTGGGGGTGAGTTCTTTCCAGTGAGCATCCAGATCGGCGTCTTCTTTTGATACTCCACGTGGCCATAATCGGTCCACCAGTACTCGGTAACCTGTGGGTGCATCACTTTCATAAATACGATGTAGCTTAATGTTCATGTATGCCTCCTGTTATTGCAGCGTGATTAATAAAGCCAACCTGTTCGGAATGACACGCCAACAACGACGAACAAGATGGAAAGAATGGTGACGGGAATAATGTGCCAGGCCATCACTTTGAGTGTGTCTGGAGAGAGGTGAGGAATGACACGAAATCGTGCGTGCACAGCAAAGCTGAGTGTTAAAAGCAGCAGACACAATTTTGCCATGATGGCATGTGAGACCGGATTTGTGAGGTTAAACCATTGTGTGATGTCTGGCAGCATAAGATAAGCCAGATACAACCCCGTTAAGATTTGAATAATCAGGGCGGGCATGCCTATCTTTTCATAAACTGACTCAAAACTAAGCAGCTCTTCAGGCGAACGATGCTTTAATACCTTAGGCAAGATCACCACCGATAAGACGATATGCCCTCCAGTCCATATGGTGGCAGCAAGTATGTGAAGCAGTAATAATGTCCCGTACATAACTATCCTCTAAATGCATCTATAAAATGGCTTTCAACGAACCAGCCATAGGCTTGAATGTATCTTTCACGTCAAAAAAGCAAGCTGAATATGCCCCCGCTTTGATGCGTTTTCGCTACGCTGAAAATAAACAACCACGTCATCAAAGCCAGCCCCCAAACTGTGGCATATTGCCCCTGGTTTCGAGTGTTGTAGAGCATGATGTGTGAGAGAAAGAGATAAACCATCAGCAGCAGAAACTTCACCGTAAGCCAAGCATCGATAAAAGGAAATTGCTGCACGATATTGGTCAGCATTAACGCTGTGGTGATTAACACCGTATCAACGCCGTAACGAAGATAACGAACGGACGTTGATAGCAGATTATCAGGTTGACTCAGGTGAATGAGCCCATGAATGAAGAGCAAGCCGCCACTGGCAAAGGCCATCAGCCAGTGTACTTGCCTAACCTCATCATAGAACTCAATCACCGTCAGTCAGCCCTTAAATCGGATTGGCTTCTAGCCGCGTTGTTGCCCACCTTCGTATTTAGGTTTGATCCATAAGCTGAGAATAAACCAGGCTAATAACAAAGCGCCGACTGCAAAGATGGTATCGCCGGGCACACGCATCCAGACCAGTAAATCAACAACGGGTTGCTGCATAAAGTCCGCTGATCGGGCATACCAGTAACCATGATTCAGGCTGGCAAATAATTGCATCACACCAAGCGGTAACAGCGTGAGTAAAGCCATCAGTGCCAGACCAATATTGAAACACCAGAAGCTGGCTTTAAGCGTGCCTTCCGGCCAGATGAGATCGGGCTTGATACCACGTATACAGAACAAGGTCAGACCAATACCCAACATACCGTAAACACCGAACAAAGCGGTATGACCATGCAATGGTGTCAGGTTAAGGCCTTGCATGTAGTAAAGCGATAATGGTGGATTAATCAAAAAACCAAATAACCCAGCACCGACCAGATTCCAGAACGCCACGGCCACAAAGAACATAATCGGCCAGCGGTAACGTTTCATCCACTCAGTCGCATGACCCAACGTGTAATTGTGATACGCCTCAAAACCGATGTAGGCCAGTGGCACCACTTCCAGTGCCGAGAAGCTGGCACCCAACGCCAATACCGGTGTAGGTGATCCGACAAAGTAGAGATGATGTAATGTGCCAATTACGCCACCAGACATGAAAATAATCGTGGCAAACAGCACAGCAACAGTCGCTGTTTTGACCGGGATTAAGCCCAGACGAGTAAATAAGAACGCAATAACTGCTGTGGCAAAGACTTCAAAGAATCCTTCAACCCACAGGTGAACTAACCACCAGCGCCAGTATTCCACCATGGAAATATGGGTGTGTTCATTCCAGACCAGTGCCGCCCCAAAGAACAAGCCAATGGCGACGGTGGATAGGAATAGTAAACCAATAATGGAACGACTTTCAGAGGGTTGACGTAATGTCGGCCAGAGCGAGCGCCCCACCAAACACAGCCAGAGTAACAAACCGATAAACAGGAACCACTGCCAGAAGCGGCCAATATCGGCATATTCCCAACCTTGATGACCAAACCAGAAGTTATGCTCCAGACCTAATGTCTGATTTACCGCGAACCATTGCCCAGTAAAGGCACCAACCACAATGACCAGCAAGCAGACCCACAGCAGATTCACACCGAATCGCTGATAAGGCGGTTCATAACCCGATACGGCAGGACCGATATAGAGGCCGGTCGCGAGCCAGGCAAGTGCTATCCATAATACGGCCAGTTGGGTATGCCAGGTGCGAGTTATCGAGTAAGGCAAAATTTCGGATAACTCAAAGCCATACATCACCTGTCCTTCTACCTGATAATGCGCAGTCACCGCACCGAGTAGAATTTGCACCAGGAATAAAGCGAGCAATACCCAGAAATATTTGGCTGTCGCCATCATCGAGGGTGTGGGTCGTAACTCACGCATCGGATCAGTAACCGGTAATTTACTGGTCGCCTCCTCTTTGCCATGAGACGCCGCGTAGTACCATCCCATTAAACCAATGCCAGCCAACAAGAATGTCACACTGAATGCAGACCAGAGGAACATACTCGCCGGCGGTTTATTATCAATCAACGGCTCATTAGGCCAGTTATTGGTATAGGTAATGTCACCATCGATGCGATTAGTCATAGTGGCCCATGCCGTCCACCAGAAAAAAGCGGAAAGTACACGACGATTTTCTGGATCGGTGACCGTGTTATTTTTCATGGCATAGGCTTCACGCAGCTCAGCCGTTGAAGGTTCATCACTAAAGAGACGTTGGTAATGCTCAGAGACCTGAGTTATCGCTTTGACTCTGTCCAAACTTAAAGTGATGACGCCTGTGTCGGGATTGTATGTATTTTTTCTGACTAGGGACTTCAGCCTGCCTTGCAAAGCGGCTTGCTGTTCGGCATTGGCAAGCTCAAAGCTTTCCACACCGTAATCTCGGTTTGCCCAGAGATTGAGTAAGGCCATCAACTCTCGGTGCATCCAGTCGGCACTCCAGTCCGGTGCAACATAACCACCGTGTCCCCAGATTGAGCCAAGCTGCATACCACCGAAGGATTGCCAGACTTGTCGTCCTTTCTCAATTTCATCGCGGCTGTAGATTAAGTTACCGTCGGTGGTGACGACCTTTTCGGGCATAGGTGGTGCTTGTTGATAAATCTGATTACCACTCCATATCAGCACCCCAAAAGAAACAAACAACAAAAATGCCAGAAATAACCAGAGGTTTTTTACGTTTGTCATCAGTCACTCCTTTGTGAGATGCCGCCTATACCCTGAGCAAGGCTTTATTGAATAACGAGTAAATGACGGAATGGCGTTAATGAACGAGTCATTAACAACATCGATAACTGCGCGTCAATCAGCACATTGACCAATGAATAAAAACTTTTAACGAATTGTTTTTATTTAATAAAACGACTTTATAAAAACATATCGTTAGCTATAAAATCCCGCCTTTTTAATAAGGTATTTCATTTACCTATTTTAATCAATGCATTTGATGATTAGAAAGTTAATATCTGGAAGAGTGTATTGGAGAGTTTTGATTCTGAGACTATAAAAGACAAATAAATTGCAGTACCATCGTGAAGTGGTTAGTTATGTAACATCTGTATTTGTATTAAATATCAGCAATATAAGCTGTTTTTTTATATATGAACAATCTATCCCAACTAATCAGATCGAGATTTTAAAAAATGAAAGCGTGATAAAGAAACGGTAAATTTACATATCAGTGTGCTCTATCGGTTGAAATATATAAGCGTCATCACACATCCCAAAAATATGATTATTACTCTAAAGTTTTTTTGTGAGAGAGAATAAGATAATCTCGAACCAAGATACCCACCAAATAGTGCAGATATCCCCATCATGAACAATAAGTTAAAATCAATTAAATCAGCCATCCAATAAAATAAGCTAGCGATAGTTGTCAACATAACTGACATCAGATTTTTTATCGCATTTGAATTATGTATATCTGTATTTGTCATTATAGATAAGCCCGCTAACAACATTATTCCTACACCACCATTGAAATAGCCGCCATACAGACAAATAGCAAACAAAATCAGAAAATGTTGAAGATATTGATGTCGAATTGCATTAGTTTTGAGGAGTGTAATTTTAGGCCCAATAACGAATGCCAGAGTAGACAGTAACATCAACCAAGGCAGCAATCTGTCGAAGTGTTTCTCATCACTCCAATTTAATATTAATGCTCCGCACATTCCTCCCAATAATGAAGCGATAACATATGGTGTCAGATTGTTGGGTAATTTTCTTATGGTATGACGTGAATGCCATACACTTGCAACATAACCTGTTAGTAATGCCACAGTGCCAGTAGCATTAGCAGTAATTGGACTAAATCCTATCAACATCAAAGCTGGCAAAGTAATAAAACTCCCTCCACCAGCGATTGAGTTAAGCATACCGCCTATCAGTCCAGCAAGGATAATGACTAGAGCATCTAACATTGATCGACTATAAGCTCACATATTTTCTTTTTTCATGTTTGACGCGATGCAATGTTAATTAAAAAGAGAGTTTTAACGGTTTATATCGTATCTTATATAACTAAAATAATGACGTTACATATAAGCTAAATCTATTTGTGTCTTCACTATCATCTAAATTTTCAATTATTGAAATCAAATAAATTAGATAGTTTGATTATCTTGTTATCTCTATAATAGAAATTGTTTTCAGGACTTCGTCTGTTTCCGTATGTCCCTGACTAAGTATGTATTACCCACCCCTCTTTTTAGCTCAAAAAGATCGATCGATTTAAAGAGACTACTTAGATTCTTAAACCCATAGTTTCTAGTATCGAAAGATGTTTTATTAGAAATGTTCGCTCCTACAGGGCCCAAAGCAGCCCAGCCATCTTCATCTTCTGTTGCTTCAATAGCCTGCCTTAACAAATTGATAAGTTTAGTATCTGATTTAATGTTTTTAGGTTTTGTCACAGATTTAGTTTTTTCTTTTTCTTGATCAAGAAAAAGAAATTTAGAACAGGCATTCACAAATGGTAACGGTGTTTTTCGTTCTCCAAACCCTAATACCACTTTTCCTTCTGCCAGGGCTCTAGTGACCATTGGTGTAAAATCGCTATCAGATGTAACAAAACACATCACATCGATCTGTTTTGTATACATGACATCCATCGCATCAATAACTAAAGCAATGTCCGACGCATTTTTTCCCTTTGTTAAATCGAATTGTTGTATTGGTTGAATAGCGTATTCATGCAAAAGTTCCTCCCACGCTTTTAATGTCGGCGACTTCCAATTTCCATAGGCCTTACGAATAGTTACAACACCATAATTTGCGACTTCACTAAGTACATCTTCAAATTTGCTAGCTGGCGCATTATCAGCGTCAATGAATAAAGCAATTCTTTGTTTCGTCTCATCCATGTTTTTCTCGCTATTGCTAAATATGTGTTGAGTAAAATATTTACAAGCAATTACTCATAAATAGATAGTTAATGCGTATGCTTATTAGGGCAACCATGGCGACTGAATTTTTGATGATTCAAATAAAGCGTTAAGTTGTGAGCGATATCTTTGTTTATCTGCCTGTTTGTACAAGACAAATACTGGAAAAGTAAACTCAGGATAATGTTCATTATGCTTTAAGAGTCCTGCTTTTATATGGTGCTCAACCACTCTCGTACGAAAATAACCGCTTCCACCATTTGTTAAGATGTAATGTAAAGCCAATGGCCCGAGACTAATAGTTAGTTGTGCTCTTGCTAGTTCAGGTAAAGCCACATCATGTTGACGTCTAAAGTCATCTCCCCAGTCCACGTATACATAAGGTTGAGGATTATCAACTGAACTTACATGGATGAGCTTTTCTTCTAATAGTTGCTCGACCTGAACACCTGGCCAATATTCAGGCTGATGAACCAGAATAATATCTAGAACACCATTTTCAAGTTGCTCCATGAGTGATTGACGCTCACCAATCTCAGCTCTAATGGCCACTTCACTTTCAGTGATATTAAGTGCATTTAACCACTGTAAGACAAGCGGACTCCATAAACTGACTTCACTACCAATATTAAGTACATTTTGTACTCCCTCGGGTAGAGGCAGATCTCGTTTTGCCAGCTCCCATGATTGAACCATTTTCGTTGCATGCTCAACAAACCTGACACCATTTGAGGTTAGACTTGCACCTGAACGATTGCGAACAAACAGTTTACATCCAAGTTGTCCCTCAAGATTATGAATTCGAGCGGTTACGGTAGTTTGAGTCACATGCAGTTTTTCTGCTGCTGAGATAAAGCTTCCCGACCTGACAATTTCAAGAAATGTTCTGGCTAAACTGACATCCATATGAATATTTTTGATATTAAGTTGCGATAATATTCATTATATATTACAAAAGAATCTCTCCATAATGTGTTTCAACATTCACAGCACTTGAAACACACTTCATGCAAAATTTAGCTACATCATTATTCACAACATCTGAGTGGGAGGCCGTGGCAAACCTTCTCAAAAGTTTGTCTAATCAACAAACAGAATGGTTAGCAAATAATTTATTAGACATTTCCACTTCAGATAAAAGCATAGCTGCTGAAAAGAAGGCCGTCGTAGCCTATGGAACAGAAACAGGTAATTCGAAAGGTATTGCTCAAAAGTTCTATGAAAAAGCATGTCATCAAGATAAATCAATAGAAATTATTAACCTAGCGGATTTCAAGTTCAAACAACTAAAACATATTGATCACCTATACATTGTGTGTAGCACTCATGGTGATGGCGATCCACCAGAACCCATTACATCTGTCTATGATGAATTGCTTAACCTAAATGAAGATTTATCTCATCTTTCTTACGCAGTGCTTGCTTTAGGTGACAGTTCATATGATCACTTTTGTTTAACAGGTCTCAAAATTGATGCCAAGTTGCGTGAGCTCAGTGCAATACCTTTTACTGAATGTGTAGAGTGTGATGTTGATTTTGAAGAAACGGCTGATGAATGGATTACTTTCTGTCTTCCGACGTTACCAGATATCACAGAAAACGATGAAGCACATCAAAGAAGCAGTAATAAAATCCGTACTTCGACCTACTCAAAAACAAGTCCACTCTCTGTAGAAGTGGTCAAGAATACTCGTTTATCTGATGACTCAAGAACAAACCCTATCCATCACTTAGAATTAGAGATACCAGAAAATATTCAACTGAGTCTGACTGCCGGTGATGGAATCGGTGTTTTACCTCAGAATCCTCCTCAACTCGTACACCAAATATTGTCATTAACAAAATTATCAGGAGACGAATCTGTTGTTGTAAAACAAATTGCCATGCCACTAGTACAGGCTTTGCGTGAATATTGTGATCTCACTTTGGTAACAGCACAATGTTTAACTAAATGGAGTGAGATTTCAAAAAACAATGACTTAATAAAATTAAGTCAGGATAAACAAACATTACGCTCATATCTCAAACGGCACCAATTAACAGATTTACTAGTCAACTACCCTGTACCGTTAAATCCACAACAGCTAATCGATAGCTTAAGGCCGTTACAACCCCGTTTATATGACATTGCCAACAGCACTCGCCAGATTCAAGATGAATTACATCTCACTGTAGAAAAGTATCAATATCTTTGGTCTGGGAAGTTACAAAATGGAATTTGTTCAACATATTTAACGAATATAGAAGAAGGTGAACATCTTCTTATTTTCCCTCATCACAATAAACGGTTTCATTTACCCACCAATCAAAATAGCCCCATTATCCTCATTGCTGACGGAACGGGAGTTGCACCATTTCGAGCTTTCATGCAGGAGATTAGCTCCGATCCTAACCGTGAACATTCAGTGTGGTTAATACTAAGAGAACGTACATTTTTAAATGACTTTCTCTATCAAACGGAGTGGTGCCAATATTTACAAGATGGCCTATTGTCTCGCTTAGATACGTCTTTTTCTGAAGACATCTCAGTTAAATCAATCTACGACATCATTCAAGACAATGAAGACACATTTAAAGGCTGGTTAAACGCTGGGGCACATCTGTATTTATCAGGTCACAAGAACATATTCGACCATCTCACAGAAACCTTGAGCCATGCGTCATCTTATTCTCGGATCTGGCTTCAACTCACTCAGCAAAAACGATTGCATAGAAACGTATATTAATTTTACGGAGAAATAAAGTGACCATACTTACTATTGATCGACAGTCTGATATTAGTCAACCGCTCATTGAACAGCATAGTAATGAACAGCTTAAAGCAAAAAGTCATTTTTTAAGAGGCACGATCAGAGAGGGACTAAATGATTCTAATACAGGAAGTATCAGTCACGATGATGGATTGTTAACAAAATTCCATGGCATCTATCAACAAGATGATCGTGATACACGACAACATCGTCTCATTCGAAAACTTGAACCTCATTATCAATTTATGGTGAGACTCAGAATTCCAGGTGGAAGATTAACCAAACAGCAATGGATAGAAATAGATCGTTTATCACGAATTTACTCATCAAATGGGATTCGTATTACCACACGTCAAACTATTCAACTTCACGGTGTGAAAAAACAATGCTTACAACCACTCCTGATAAGTCTAGAAAAGATAAAGATAGATACCCTTGCTGCATGTGGCGATGACAACCGCGGTATTGTTTGTGGAGTCAATCCTGATGAGTCAAAAATATCCCAACAAGTCTATAAGATCGCAAAAGAAACGAGCATGCGGCTTCTACCTAAAACTGCTGCTTATCGTGAAACTTGGTATGACTCCCCTCCTTCAGTCTCCCACTCTGAAGAGCCACTTTATGGAGATACCTATTTACCTCGTAAATTTAAAATTGGATTCGTCATCCCTCCAGATAATGATATTGATATATTTGCCCAAGATGTCGGGTTTATAGCTGTTATTAAGGAATCTCGCCTGGTTGGCTTCAACGTGTGTGTCGGCGGTGGAATGGGGCAGCTTGACTCCAGAGAAGATAGCTATCCGAGACTATCCACCCCCATTGGCTTTATAGATGCATCAGATGCGCCATTTATCGCTGAGGTCATCATGAGTATTCAACGCGATTATGGTGATAGGAAAGATAGACATCGTGCACGTTTCAAATACACATTAGACAGAATAGGTTTAGATAACTTCAAAGAATTACTCATAAGCCGTTTTGGTAAAAAGCTAGCACCACTAAAGCCATATAAATTCGCGCATAATGGCGATAAGTTAGGCTGGCACCAAACTGAAGATAGTCAGTGGTACGCAACACTACATATTCAAAGCGGACGTATCAATGATCATTTACAAGATCAATTACAGGCTTTCTTTCAGCAATATAGTGGTGAAGTCAGGTTAACTGCAAACCAGAATATTCAGCTTATCAATATTCCACCATATGACATTTATGACGTAGCAAGACGATTATCTGATCTTGGTCTATATGAAAGATTGCTCCCATCAAATCAAGAAGCTGCCACATTGAGCTGTGTTGCACTTCCTACATGTGGGCTGGCTATGGCTGAAGCGGAAAGAATAACACCTGAGTTTCTTACGCTTTTTGATGATTTGAAACGTCAGTATAACCTTCAAAAAACGCCCATCACGCTCAGAATAACTGGCTGCCCTAATGGATGCGCTCGCCCCTACTTAGCTGAAATAGCATTAACAGGACGAGCTCCAGGTTTATATAACTTATATCTTGGAGGTAGTCACCGAGGCGACCGGCTAGCCACTCTGCACGAAAAAAACCTAAGTCAAACTCAGGTTCTCGATGCAATAGCTCCTTTATTCGATTTGTACTCGACAGATCGTATTGATAAAGAGCATTTCGGAGATTTTCTTCATCGATGTAATTTCATTAAATCCTCATCCATCTCTAATCAATCAATACAGGAACGATAGATGTCTGAATTTCTTTTTATACAAAGTCGAGATCCATTCACAGATGCACTGACTAAATCACAATATGAATTAATTCATCATCTCGCCACTGCAGGCAATCGTGTGACGGTAGTGCTTGTTCAAAACGGTGTGATGCCTGCAACCAAAAGCAGCATTTTTACCCCCTTTACTAAATTACTTCATGAAAACATTACACTCGTTGCTGATAAATTTTCTTTACAACAGAGAGAAATAGATGCTGAACAACTGATACCAGAGATATTAACCACCGATCTGGATATTGTTATCAAAGCATTACTGTCAGGGCAAAAGGTCATTTGGAATTAGGAGATGACAATGTCACATAATAAAACACTTACTTTCGCCTTTATGGACCCACCATTTGAGAGTGAACGCACAGTCACATTTTTTAGATTGCTAGATGCCGCATTAGATGCTAATTCACATGTGAAGGTTTTTGCTTATGAAGGTGCTGCTGCCCTCTCATTCGCTAAGCAACAACAACATGGCAACGCTATTCATGGAAATGATACTCAACAAGAAGATCATCCACTGACAAAAACGTGGATTGCTTCATTACAAAAAAAAGCACGTAAAAAAGCACTTTCTTTTGAATGGATTAATTGTGGTTTATGTGTAGATGAGCGCGGCGTCAATGACACCATTCCCGGTTGCAACCGAGGAGGACCAGCAGATTTATGGCGCTATGCCTCAGAATCATTTAACACTCTAACTATTGGAACACGTTAATTATGAAAGTTTTACAAATACTTGATCAAGCTTTCAGAACAGTTGTAGAGGAACAAGATGAAACGATTCTATGGCTGATCCAATGCATGCAGAAAAAAGTTGAGCTAAGCGATATCGACCAAATTCAATTATTACTTACAGGTCAAGCCGTGTATTACACACAACAAAAAAAACAGCAACCCCCATTAAAGATAGGTGATTGGTTACAAACTCAACCAGCCAATATCAATAAAGATATCGATAACTTAATTTCATCTCATATTCCCGTTTATGTTGTGTATGAAGATCTATGGGATAGAGGGCTAGAAATGGAAGCGCTACGAGAGGGTATACAAGTAGTAAATAGAGAACAACTTGTTCCTCTTTTTGAGCAAGCCGATCAAATTTGGCATTGGTGACGCTAACCAATATAGCCATTCAAAGTCAGGAGCTTAATCATGAATAAAACAAATAATTACAATGAAGATATTACCAAGTGGTTTTCCGTTGCTGCTTGTATTTATCTAGTCATTGGTACCGGCATAGGAGTGTATATTGCTTCGGAACTCGCCTGGCCAATCCTTAATTTTGATAATCCATATATTAGCTTCGGACGTCTAAGACCAGTTCATACCAACGTAGTCGTCTATGGGTTTGGCGGCTGTGTTCTGATGGCGACGGCTTATTACGTAGTTCAGCGAACCTGCTATGTGAGGCTATGGAGTGACAACATGGCTTGGTTCACTTTTTGGGGATGGAACCTTTATGTGATCGGCGCTTTGGTGACGCTTCCACTTGGTTATACGCAAGGCAAAGAATATGCAGAACTAGAATGGCCATTTGATATTTTATTAACGGCTGTATGGCTAGCCTACTCAATCAATTTTATTTTCACATTGAGCATTCGCCGCGTTTCCCATATCTATGTAGCGAACTGGTTTTTCCTATCCATGATGATAATGTTCACCTATCTACATGTGGTGAATAGCTTGTCGATTCCCGTTGAATTGATGAAATCATACTCGATTTTCGCCGGCGTTCAAGATGCCATGATTCAATGGTGGTGGGGGCATAATGCCATTGGATTTTATCTCACTGCTGGCTTTTTAGGCATCATGTACTACTTTGTACCCAAACAAGCTAACAGACCTGTTTATTCTTACCGATTATCAGTTATTCACTTCTGGGCATTGATATTTGGCTATGTTTGGTTAGGTGCACACCACCTGCAATATACAGCTCTACCTGATTGGACAGGCTCACTTGGTGCAGCAATCTCCCTCGCCATGATTATTCCGTCGTGGGGAGGTGCAATTAATGGCATGTTCACATTGAGCGGGGCTTGGGACAAACTAAGAACCGATTATATTCTGCGTTTCTTAATTGTAGCGTTGGCTTTTTATGCTATGTCTACGTTTGAAGGTCCTGTTATGGCGTCAAAAACAGTTAATGCTCTTTCGCACTATACCGACTGGACTATCGGTCATGTTCATTCTGGTGCATTAGGTTGGGTGGCGATGATTTCTATTGGTGCGCTCTACCATATGGTAGAACGTTTATGGGATACGCGCATGTTTTCAGTCCGGTTGGTTAATGTGCATTTTTGGTTAGCGACGGTGGGTACAGCTATTTACATTACTGCTATGTGGGTGGCCGGTATCATGCAGGGGCTGATGTGGCGCGCTTACGATGACTATGGCAACCTCGCCTACACATTTGTTGAATCTGTTGCTCAGATGCATCCTTACTATGCTATCCGCATGATGGGGGGCTTCGTTTTTTTCAGCGGCGCCTGTGTGATGTTATTTAATGTAATCATGACCATTAGAGCAGCAGTAAGGCTTCATCACAATAATGGACCAGTCATCGCTGATAGTAAAACCGATATTCCGGTTAAGCTTGGAGGCTAGAAGATGAGCACTTTTTTTCTGTTAGCACTACTCCTGAAGTATCACGATACGCCTCATTTATTTATGTTTATTGGTATCGACGCTTTCATAATACTCGCATTTTATTTCATTATTAAGACCGTTTATTCACCTGAAAATGAAAGTCACTATAGAGAAGAAAGTTTCATTCCTCTTGATGATGATACCTATGAAGAAAAACAGTTATTTGGTACTCATCACAGCTTCTCATCCAGGAGAAATAAATGACTATTAAAACTAAACTCACAAGTGCGCTAGGTATTCAACATCCTATCGTGTTGGCACCCATGGGCAATGTGGCAGGAGGCAGACTTGCCGCTAGTGTATCGAACGCAGGTGGACTTGGCATGATTGGAGTCGGCTATGGTGATATCTCTTGGCTAAAAGCTGAACTTGAAATCATAAAATCTTCAACAAATAAACCTTGGGGAGTCGGCTTTATTACATGGTCACTCACTGATGAAGTGTTTGACTTTGTCATGGGGTATTCACCCAAGGTAGTGATGATGTCTTTTGGAGACATAAGCCCATGGGTAGATAAAATTAAAACCCACAATATTCCCCTGATTTGCCAGGTTCAATCATTAGCTGAAGCCCTGGAAGTCAAGAAAAAAGGCGCTGATTTTATCATTACACAAGGGAGTGAGGCAGGCGGTCATGGCAAAAGCGGACGTTCCACCCTTTCACTAACTGAGGAAGTTATCCATCATGTCCCGAATACACCTATCATAGCGGCCGGGGGGATTGCCGATGGCAGAAGCCTGGCAGGGGTATTGAGCCTCGGTGCACAAGGGGCCTCTATCGGCAGCCGTTTTTATGCATCCAATGAATCTTTAGCTCATCCCAAGATGAAACAACAATTGTTGACACATAAGGCTAAAGATACTATCAGAACTACCGTTTTTGATATCATACGCGAGATAGCATGGCCTGAGGGCTATAATGGCCGAGCAATTGTTAATCCTTTTATTTCACGTTGGCACGGTTCGGAAGTTGAATTAGCACAACAAGTAGAACATTATCAAAAAACGTTTTTCCAGGCACAGCATGAAGTCAGTCTCGACTCCTTAATTATATGGGCTGGTGAGGGTATAGATAACATAAATTCGATTGAGTCGGCAGAAACAATCATCGAAAACCTAATCAGCAGTACTATATACCATTACAGTATAGACTAATATCATTCAGTCTCATTACACTCTTTATACATCAATAAAATCTGTTTCACTTTTGCTGGACTATAATTCATGATGACTTTGTCTATTACGTCTTACCAAGTCATTTCCTACTGTGAAGCATACATAGACAAACACAGCTGAAATTAAGCCATAGATTAAAGCCTGCACTAATGTCGTTGCGAAGTTAGACTGAGTAACTAATAAAATCATGTACGAAACATAAGATGTATATAAAAGCAGGAATAGAAATCCCTCAAACCGGGTTAATGTGGCACCCACAAAAAATAAGGGTAAACATAAAACTGAAACAGACAACATGACAGGTATATCTAATGTTACCAATTGCGGGCCAGCAATTAATGGCTCTGGTGAGATGAGTCCCGCCAAACCAAGCACCCAGAAAATATTGGAAATATTACTTCCAATCACATTCGCAATAGCCAGCTCAGCTTGGCCGGACCAAGCAGATTTAACGCTGACAGCGAGTTCAAGAGCACTCGTTCTAAAGACTACGACGGCTAATAATACTCAAACTTCTAGAACTCGCAAAAAATGCGAGTTCTAGAAAAGACTGATAAGTTAGTTTGCGGTCCAACTGTTAGCTAGAGCAGGCTGAAGATTATCCTTAACGTCCTGTGGAATAACATTTCCAGCTCCCATAGGTACATCATATGCAGCCATTGCAGAGACAAGTTGATCGATTTGATTATTCATTAATACCATTGAACCTGATTCAAACTGGTCAAGTTGATGCTCAGTACCGTCATACCAGTTTGAAATCGTTATCTGATCATCTGTCCCTTCAACGTTAATTTGAAGATCATTATCACTTCGGCTAAACCAAAGCGCATCATAAGAGATATCGTTTTCAAAAGCGATGACATCGTTATATGTCTCTGCAGCGTTAGTATCATTTTGTATGATCTGGTCTTGACCGTCATTCAAGCCAAACTTAATACGATCATTACCATCTCCCCCCTCAATTAGGTCATTCCCCGCGCCACCTGACAAAATATCATCCCCAGCTAATCCAGAGAGATATTCGTTTGCACTCGTACCTGTAATAGTGTCATTGCTCGTTGTACCAGTCATTACGTGACTCAACGCATCTTCGATAACAACAGTATCTGTTGGTGCTGATACACCAAATGCACCGTAGAGTTGGTTAGCAGTAATTTGAGAGCCATCTTCGAAATCTAGACTATTAATAGTATTGGCTACCGCAAAGAAGTTATTAACCTTCACCTGATTACCTGTACTAGCTATACTCAAGATAAGATCATCACCAGACCTCATTAGGCCACTTGCAACATCTGAGAAACCAATACCATCTATGAAACTAATTGTATTTACACCCATAGAATCAATGATGGTGTCTTTACCGCTTCCACTACCTATGATGTATGTATCATCACCATCTCCACCAATGAGTTGATCGTCACCAGCACTACCAGTTAGAGAATCGTCACCCTTCCCACCCAATATCACATCATTATCGACCGTCCCAGTAAGTGAATTATCTTGTCCATCACCTAGCGTTAATTCACCTGAAAATAGAGTTGTTGTTGGTGCTGTCTCGCCAAAGGCTGAAAAGACCTGGTTCGATGTGAGTTCACTCCCAGTATCAAAGATCATTTTTTCAATTGTATTAGTCACTGAGAAGAATCGTTGTATCCGTACAGACCCATTTCCAGTGGCAATATTCAAGATTAAATCATCACCAGAACGCATTAACCCACTGGCAACATCATTAAAGGTAAGGCCACCAGAAAAGTGAATTATATTATTGCCATCTGAGTCGATAATGATATCGTCTCCATCGCCAGGATTAATGACATACGTGTCATTTCCTGCTCCTCCCATCAAGTAGTCATTTCCTTGACCGCCTTCCAGGGCGTCATCTCCCTCACCAGAGGCAAGCACTTCATTTTGAGTCGTTCCTGATAAACTATCATTACCGGAGAAATCTAGATGAATGTCACTTGTTGTAGGAGTCGTTGGTTGCTCTGGATCTTCAGGATCTTCGGGCTCCTCTTGGTTACCTGTCGGTAAATCTGTTAATTGGTTGGAGATATCATATGGTGTTTGTGTATATCCACCATTCGGTTGAATCATGATTGCATAATTGCCACCTAGAAAATGGTTGATAACTTTTACTTGTTGTTCCAGATCACCATCAACTAACACAATCAAATCATTGCCCATCTGATGATAACTTAATCTTTCCGGACTTACATTATTAAAGAACAAGATGTCTTGACCATCACCAGCATCACTTATGATGTCTTGACCATGACCTGAATAGTAGTAGTAATGATCATCACCATTGCCTCCATCCATCGTATCATTACCATCTTCACCGAAAAGTGTGTCATTCCCCTCACCACCGAACAACTCATCATCCCCGGAACCTGACCCTGAACCATTGCCTCCAGATAGCCAGTCATTACCATCTCCACCTATGAGTCGGTCGTTATCTGAGAAGCCATACAACTCATCGTCACCTGCTCCTGCAGTGATGAGATCAGTCCCATTTGTACCTAACAACTGTTCACCATTCTCTGTACCATTGATGGGATTCCAAATCACATCATCTATAGAGAGACTGAAAGTTGTGGTAACTGATGCACCAGCCAAATCTGTTGCCGTCACAGCGATGATATAACTACCTTTATCCTCTATGGATGGTGTACCAGAGAAACTACCAGTTTCGCTATCAAAGAGTAACCAAGAAGGTATGGCAGAACCATCATCTAAAGTAACCGAATATGTCAATTCATCTTCATAGTCGATATCATTAAATGTTGATTCAGGTATCGTAAAGTTGATCATTTCACCAGCAAGAGCAATATGATCTAGAATAACCATTTCTACAGTAGGTGCATCATTGACGTTGTTGACTATCAAATTAAATGTTGTCTTAGTAACACCCCCACGACTATCCGTAGCAAAAAGGTTTATCTCTAAGTAGGCGATATCTTGACTTGTAGGGTTACCAGAAAACGTTAGCGTGTCTGGATCAAATGATAACCAACTTGGCAATTCTGAGTTCCAGCTACCTTCAGTAACTGAATATGTAATCGAGTCATTATCTAAGTCGATAAAGCTATTTGCTGGAAGAGTAAAACTGAATGGTTGACCTTCGTCAGTATTCTGTTCATCAATCGGCGTGGTTAAAAATGGCAGGTTATTAAATTCAGACAAATCATTTTCTAGGGCTTGCCAGGTAGTGCCATCAGAAAACGCAATTTTATATAAGTTGCCAGGGTTGGAACTGTACCAAGAAACTATTCGTATGGAATCATTACCATTTTGATGAGAGAGAATAAGATCATTACCATCTTGATAATAAGTAATATCTGATGGCTCAATTCCAGCATCAAATTTAATAACATCTATCGAAGTAGAACCGTACACATCGATGACATCATTACCCCACCCTTCACTAAAGTAGTAAATATCAGATCCATCACCGCCGTTAAGGGTGTCATCACCTTCACCACCATATAAATGATCTTCTCCATCACCTCCACTCAGGCGATCATTACCTGCACCACCATACAGTTGATTATCGTACTGATTTCCCCCTATATTATTGTCTGCATCTGAACCATAGACATCGTAGTTATATACAGAATCTTCTAAACTAACATTTTCGATATTGGTTCCAACAAGGCTATAGCTACGACTACTACCCACGCGTTTTTTGATAATGACCTTATCAATCCCTTGGTTTTCACTTTCAATTGCCACATCTCCAGCACCTAAAATATAGGTATCATTCCCCCAGCCACCAGACAGGACATTTGAATTAGAATTTTGACTGCCATCGAGTAAATTATCGAGATTATTGCCATTACCATCAATGGCATCATTTCCAAGTAAAGTCAGTTTCTCGACAAAGTCAGGAAGGGTATAACTAATAGTTGTGCGCACCTCATCATTATAAGCTGAACTATCATCACCATTACGGATGACCTTATCACCGACATTATCAACATAGAAAACGACAGAACCTAATCCTAGAGCAACCATGGTATCAGCCCCTGACCGACCATCCAGTACATCTCCATGAGCACCACCAGCACTACTCATTAAGATATTATCTAAGTCATTACCTATGGCATATACAATAAAGTTTGAATGAATGCCTGAGCCATCATCCAAAAAAAGATTTTCAATGTTGTCACCGAGGGTGCCACCATTTCGATTTATAACTGTATCGATGCCTTCATCAGCATATTCAACGGCTGTCGTGTTGTAATAAATATCATCCCCTTTACCACCATATGCGATATCAGAACCGCCCATACCATTAAAGGAGTTGTTACCATCATTACCAATCAAAATGTTGTTTAATTCATTGCCAGTGGCATCGATATTTAGAAGGCCGGTAAGGGTTAAGTTTTCGATATTGTCTGAAAGGGTATAATTTCTGGATGAATAAACTGTATCGGTGCCAGAATCTTCCTCTTCTACAATCACATCATTACTATGATCTACAGTGAACTCATCATCACCAGTAGTTCCGTATGCTGTGTTGACAGAACCTACTTGGATGACATTTTGAATATCTGCATTTGTCCAAACAATGCCATCCCCATTATCAAATTGAACCTCAGCTAGGGCCTCTCCAATAATTTGGATTTGATTCTGCGCCTGCCCATCAATGATGATAACTAGCTGTGAATTACCATCATTATAAAACGTGACATCTTCTGGATTAATCCCAGCTCCAAAACGTAAAACATCCCCCGAGGTCGATTTTATAGTATCAACGCCATCGCCACGCTGATAAATATATAAATCACTACCACTGCCGCCATCTAAGAGATCAGTACCTGCCCCACCAATTAGTCTATCAGCTCCGTTACCGCCATATAATTTGTCATTACCGACTCCTCCGGTTAAGTGATCATCACCATCATAACCATAGATTTCGTCATCACCCGCTATGCCATCGTATACATCATCGGTTGCATATCCCTGGATTAAATCTGCATCAGAGGTGACATTGTTTACCATGCTATTGATGGTTTCTGTATCCCAAACAACACCGTTTTGAAAAGAGATTGTACTAAGAATACCTTTACCATTACTTTCAGGGTTGAGTGTCCCGGTATAAGTAAAGTAATTATGGACTTTAACTACTTGTTCACCAGCATCGCCAATTTTTAAGACTAAAGTACTCCCCTCCCTATTCATTTGAATATCTTCGGGTGAAATACCTTCCAAGAACTCTATATTGTCATCAAAAAGCGAGTACTTGTCATAATTATGTATTTGAGTAATGCCTAATCCATTATTCCTTTGTATTCGATAGGTATCCGTCCCCTCACCACCGCTGACCGTGTCATTGCCGATACCGGTGAGAATAATATCGTCTCCGTTACCGCCATCTAAATAGTCGTCGCCCTCTCCCCCGATTAAGATATCATTGCCATTTCCACCATGAAGAGCATCATCACCTGTTCCTCCGTTTAAGATATCGTTGCCATCATACCCATAAACCGTATCATCCCCACCCAATGCATCAAAATCATCATCAGACATAAACCCATGGATGTCGTCAGATTCTGACGTTATAGACATTACTTTATCGAGGATGGTGGAGAGATCCCAGACTGTCCCATCGCTAAATAAAATCGTTTCAATTAGGAAATTTTTCGTGGAATCTTCAACACCAACACCATTGAAATAATATTCCACATTTACGATTTGGCTTCCTTTAATAATAAATTGTAGGTCTGATGAGCCTACACGACTTACTTCAACGTCTCCGGGACTTATACCCTCTAAGAACTGCAGAGTACTTGAAGTGTTACTATAGCGTTTATCGTTATAGATATTAGTGATACCAGTACCAAGTTCTATTTGGTATGTGTCATTACCCCCACCACCATGTAGAAAATCATTTCCATTCCCACCCTTAAGAACGTCATCGCCCTCTCCACCATAAAGCATATCGTTACCGGCATTACCATTGAGAGTATCATTCCCATCATAACCATATAGAGTATCGTCACCATCACTGCCAATGAGTGTATCGTCCGAATAGTATCCTTTAATAGTTGCATTGCTATCAGATGACTCTATTACTAAAGATTTAACCGTTTCAGAAGTCCAAACGGTACCATCATAAAAATGTATTGAGTTAATAATGGAATCTTCATATTGTTCGGCGACATCAGAACCAGAGAAATAGTTACTAACAATAACTTTCTGTGTATTAGATGAGTCAAGGATTAATACTAAGTCATTACCATCACGCGATACGTCAACGTTTTCAACTTCAATCCCTTGCAAAAAGTGTAGCGAATCTGAAGAACTATCTGAATCATAGTTATGAATATAGGTGGTTCCAGTACCTACAGAGATAAAATAAGTATCTTGCCCGTTATTCCCTCTAAGCTCATCATCCCCATCTCCTCCAGTGAGACTATCATCACCGTCACCGCCCGAAAGAAAGTCATTTCCAGCCCCACCATTCAATATATCATTGCCATAGTCACCATATAATGAATCATTCCCAGCCCCCCCCTCTATGGTGTCGTTACCACTTTCACCATAAAGCCTATCATTGCCATCATCTCCGAAAAGGTCATCATCGCCTAACTGTCCATGAATTTCGTCATCACCGGCTTGTCCGTGAAGGGTATCGTTATTATATGTACCAATGACATAATCATTCTCATCGCTAATATTAGGGACATAATTAGTCTCAATTAATGACTCAGTGGTGACTGTAGTACCATCTACAAAACTAAACTTCTCGATCGCAGTACTTGCAATGACTCCATTAGTGTAAAATACATCGTTGATTTGGATTGAATCGCTCGTAATTTGGCCATTCTCGTCTAAAAGAGTTAAGTACAGGTTAGTCATATCACGTGTTACGCGCAGATTATCTAGACTTATACCTACCCCAAAACTAATAGTGTCTGTACCTGAGATATCAATGATAATGTCACTACCATCTCCAAGATTATAAATATAATTATCGTTACCTGAACCACCACTCAAATAATCGCTGCCTTGGCCACCAGATAGTTCGTCATTACCTTCGTCGGCAGCTATTTGATCATTACCGACACCACCATATAAAATATCGTTGTCAGAACCACCTTGTAAGAAATCATCACCAGTATCACCATAGACAATATTCTCTCCACCACCAGCATAGATATAATCATCACCAGCTAAGCCATGAAATTCGTCAGCGGCCTCAGTGCCATATAAGTAGTCATCATCTTCAGTTTCACCTTGATCAAACTTGGCATTAATCAGCTCTGATAATGTGAGAGTAGTGTTATCAGAGAAGTGGATATTCTCAATAGCAGAATCAATGATGATGCCGTCAAAACTAAAAACATTATCTATTTGAATTCTGTCTGTTGTATGTTCACCGACACTATCCAACAACGTAATGAATAAACTTGTTGGATTTCGTGTAACGATCAGCGAATCGATTGTAATACCATCACCAAAATTGAGAGTATCGGTACCAGATGCATCAAAAATACGGTCACTACCATCACCGATTTCATAATAGTAATGATCATTACCATCACCACCGAAGAGTTCGTCATCGCCTTCGTTGCCTCGAATATAATCGTCTGAATTTGTACCACTCAGGGAATCATTATTAACCGACCCAACTACAGCTGTATCAAGTGCATAAGCACCCAATACAGGATCGGCTTTTATGTTTTCATATTGTTCATGTAGCTGGGTTGAGTAAATTGATAGCCCTCTCAGGGTATTTATTGCACCTTTAACAAGTTCTTCCTCTGTTGAATGACGACCAATTAGGTTTGCTATGAAACCTGACATATCCAGATCAAAATTTTGAGTATCAGAGTTATAGCTGAGCGACAATTCGGAAAATACATTTTCATAAACAGTTTGACTCATTAGTTGTGCTGTCACGTAATTCTTAAATTGAATGAATTCAGCAATTAGTTTCGGCGCAGCATGTCCGTGTGGATTAGGATCTCGTGCCCCCAGCACCATGTTCCTAAATAATCTCTGCCAACTAAATTTTCTAATGTAACCAACTGTCTAGCATCCATTACATGCCCATATATCTGTGAGGGGTCACGACTATATGGATCAATATCTGCCGATCCTGTCCATTGATAGATGATGTCATCAATCAAACTGAATCGTTCATCATCACTAGTGGCATTAGTAAATTGCGTAACTAGATCAGTTAATAAATTATCACCAGCCATTGTTTGGCGCAGACTTAGCACATTTCCAAAGCCATTAACTTCAGGCAAGGCTAAAATTTCATCAGATAATTCAACCTCATTCCTATTAACGGTTTGCGTAGTATTAATCCCAAACCAAACATCTGCAGTATCTATCTCTGTACCATCAGCTAGATTAGCGGTACTTATTTGTTTTATTACATTGCCATTTCCATCAGATGTAGATATAGCTGTGTAATCAACACTTATCGAGTTAATACCGATATCTTCTAATTTAAACAATTCGTTTTGTTGAGAAATACCGTCAGAGTTGATATCTTGCCAAACGCGTAAATTTTCAAACTCTGCATCTTGTGCATTAATGATACCGTCGTCGTTGGTATCCATTTCAGCTAAGGCTTCATAGCCATTAGCTGCATTAGAACCATTGTTAAGTTCAGTATTATTACCGAATAACTCACCACCATCGTTAATAAGACCATCATGATTTCTGTCTAAAACTAGCAAACCATCATCTTTGTTTACCCAGCCAGTTCTCTCTGCTACACCATTTTTATCATGGTCGAAATATACATTAGCAGCCTGTGACATGGTTTCCACACCATCATTATCGAGATCTATAACCAATGGTGAGAGTGTAATTTCGGCATCATCAAACGCATCAGAAGGGTCATCTGAATTAAAGAGAGAAACTAATGCCTCTACAGAAAGAGAAAGGCCAGCCAACAAATTTAGGGCTGCTTGATAGACTTCAGCATTTAATTGTGAATATACTTTTATAAGTCCGGCTAATTCAATAATGCCTGTGGCATCGAGACTCCAATCAGCGATGGTTTCACTCAATACGCCATCACCTAAAGCATCAGTAAAGAAATCGTAAAATTCAGATGTTGTACCAGACCAGTCACTTGTCAAATTATCGAAAAAAGTGCCTAGCGCTTCAGCAAGACTCTGTCCTTCTTTTTCTACCCCATTACACTCAATACACCACATAGCAGGACCAGCTCTATCATCAAAAAAAGTTCCTGTCCAAGCAGAGGGCGGAAGTCCATTATTATTAAATACTTCATGGTGATACTGCCGAATATCACTTGCAGGAATAGGTTCCCAATTATTTTCTTGTCGGTATAAGAGATCTTTATTCATCAATTCCTGTGCGATTTGATCCCTGTCAAAAGTTACACCGTACTCACTGGCTTTATTCTCCATGAAGTTATTTGCATATTGTCCCCAAAAACCAGTATCTGTCGCAGCTTGGACAGCGAGATTGCCATAATCATGACCATTTTCCGCTAACAGATTGTAATATGACTGCGTATCACCTGCTTCTGCATATGCTTGAAGTTGAACTTGGAGTTGCGTTGATAATCCCATAACTAATTTCCTTGTCTATTTGATGTATCAAAAGCTGAAATAAGACGAACGATTTTCTTCTCTATGACTTTCCATTTTGAGAGATTTTTCTTTGAAAACGTGTACCTAACTAAAATATGTGATGAGTAGAATAAAATAGTCTGACATGATGGATAGAGCACAGATGCATCTGGATCACATCGCACCCAATAAAAGTGTTCTTCATCTTTTCCTCGATATATTTCATAATCTTTATGCAAGTCGTATGGCTTGTTAATTTCACTGTCTTTCACTAATCTTGCATCAGATATAAACTGGCGTATCAACCCATTTTTAAGCTCTACTTCTTTAATAACATTCCCATTGTAAATAACACTATCAGTGTAGAATTGTTTCATCGTCATATTTACAGGCGGATTCAGCTTTGGGAGGCCCTTTGCACGGACTTGAAAGCTAATCATGTCATTTGAACCAGGCATAAAAGCCTTTTTATTGTCTTTACTATAACCTTCCATATTGGGTAAAACTGTATGTAGGTTTACACCTGTGCGTATCCCCCCACCCCAATCCGTTTTTGACCAAATATAGTTTTTAGGTATTACAAAGTGTTTGTCAGCAATATATAGGTCTACCTCACTTATATCTGAGGATGCGCCCACGCCAGTATCAAGAAATTTATTAGTTTGTTGCTTTAAAATTAGTCCAAATATGACAAGTAGTATGAAAAAAAATAGTAAGAAAACTATTGCTTTACGCCATTGATGGTTATTTGTCATTCATCTCTCCCTCAAACTCTCATTCCCATGTCTCAACAATGGCGCCAAGAAAAACTCAATAATCCGCCGTGTCCCCGTTTTGACTTCAGCTGTCACCGCCATACCAGGCATTAACCTGACTTCTTTGTTATCTACCCATATCGTGTTTTTTTTCATCAAAAGATGCATGCCATAAATCAAGCCACGTTGCTCATCAACCGTGGCATCATCTGAAACAGTGGTGACTTCACCATCAATCACGCCATATTTGGTAAAGGGAAAGGTGTGGATTTTAAGTTCTGCTGGCATACCCTCATGAACAAAGCCAATATCTTTGTTTTCAAGAAAGACCTCCACTTCCAGCTGTTCTTCACTTGGTACGATTAACATGAGTTGCTGTGCTTCAGTGACAACATCACCCACAGTATTAATCGCTAGCTCTTGAACCTGGCCTGCAACGGGAGCATAGAGTATTTGTTTATTATTTAAATCAGTGGCTTTAGTCAGCTCTTCATCCAACGAAGCAATTTGCCTCTGCACTTCCGCCATGTCTTGTAGTGTTTGCGAGGTGGTTTGCGCCGTGAGCGTTTGTAATTGGTGTTTCACTTCCGACTCAGCTTCTTTGAGTTGATTAAGTCGCTGTCTTTCTGCAGCCAAATCTTGTCTTTGTTCGATACGTTGCTGTTCAAGCTCTAAATATTCGGTCTCAGATACATAGTTTTTCTCATGTAGTTTTTGTAATTTTTGAGCTCGCTTTTTAATAATCGGTAGGGTTTGCTCAAGCTTTTTAATGATTTCTTGACTTGCTGCTTGCTCATAACGCGTTTTTCTTAAAGTGTTATTCAGGCTACTTCGCTGACTCTCATATTCTTGCCATTGTTGAATGAGAAGCTGTTGATAGAGAACTTGATCGGTTTCATTTGTGCCTGCTGGTAAGACCAAAGTAGATTGTTCGACAGGGCTTTGTGGTGGCAGACTTAAGCGTTTTAGTAACGCTTGCTTTAGTGCTAACTGCATGGCAGCACTATGCCGTTCATACGTCAGTCTCTTTTTATCAGCACCGGTCAGCGTGCTATCGAGTTCAATCAGAGCCTGGCCTTTTTCGACATGCTCACCTTCATGAATCAGAATTTTTTTCACCACTGATTTTTCTAGTGGTTGAATCTGTTTCACTCGATTGCTGGGGATAATTTTGCCTTCGGCGCTCGCCACAATGTTAATTTCCCCCACACACGCCCAGATAATGGCAATCACTAAAAGCACAATAAGACTTCTGGCTAACCATTTCGCGATAGGGTGAGGCGGTGCTTCCTGAATTTCTAATGCCGCGGGTAGAAACGCCGCGAGTTCTCGAGTCTTATTGGAGTCGCCCATCGCATGGCGGTTTTGCCAGGCATCTGTCAAAACACTGAGCCACCTCATGAGGCAAAGCCTTCTGCTTTTGTCGTTTTTTGAGAAGTAACCGGGTGTAAGTTAGGAGTATGACTCTGATAGCTATGCAATTTTGCATAATAACCATTTTGAGCAATCAGGGCATCATGATTCCCTTGTTCAACGATACGGCCTTTATCCATCACAATAATGCGATGACATTGCCTCACGGTCGTTAATCTATGAGCAATAATAAAAACGGTACGTCCTTGGCAAATTTTTGCCATGTTATCTTGTACTAATCGTTCAGATTCATAATCTAAGGCGCTGGTGGCTTCATCAAAGATAAGTATTCTTGGGTTATTGATTAAGGCTCTGGCAATGGCCAGCCGTTGACGCTGACCACCAGATAGATTGCTGCCTTGTTCACCGACTAAGTTGTCATAGCCTTCTGGTAAATCAACGATAAACTCATGTGCTCCAGCCATTTTTGCCGCTTGGATAACCCGTTCCATGGGAATGGACGGGTCACTTAAGGCAATATTTTCACGAATGGTTCGGTTAAATAGAAAGTTTTCCTGAAGCACAACGCCAATTTGTTTGCGTAGCCAAACGGTATCAACCACGGACAAATCCACACCATCTATCAATACCCTGCCACCTTCTGGGATATATAGGCGCTGCACCAGTTTGGTAATCGTGCTCTTACCACTGCCGCTTCGACCCACGATACCAATCACTTCGCCAGGTTTCACCTGTAAGCTAATATCATCCAAAATGGTAGGCCCATCATTACAGTAACGAAAACGAACATGCTCTATTGTGACTGCACCTTGCAGAGTAGGAAGACGTGAACGATTGGGGTTAAAGCCTGGCTCTCTTGGCGTGTTAAGAATATCGCCCAACCGTTTAATTGAAATACCGGCTTGTTGGAAGTCTTGCCAAAGTTGCACCAGCTTTAATATCGGGCCACTGACGCGTCCAGCCAACATATTAAAGGCAATTAACTGCCCCACCGTTAATTTATTGTCCATAACGAGATGGGCGCCCACCCAGATAATACCTAGGGTCATCAACTTATTAATAAGACCCGCTACCTGATTCGCGACGTTATTAAGGTTCTGACTTTTAAAAGAGGAATGCACATAACTTGAAAGGTGATCTTCTAGTTTACGCCGCATTTGTGGCTCAACAGCCATAGACTTTACAGTCCCAATCCCAGTGATGGACTCGGTTAGAAAAGCAGTATTGGCTGCGCCATGTTTAAATTTTTCATCCAGCCTTTTACGTAAAATTGGCGTAATAAAGATTGAAAGAATGACATAACAAGGAATGGTGGCCAGCACTATCCATGTGAGCGTTGGGCTGTAGTACCACATTACAGCGAGAAAAACGAAAACAAAAAACAAATCGATAAGTAAGGTTAGAGCTGTCCCCGTAATAAAATTACGAATCGTATCGAGCTCCCTGACCCGAGCCACATTTTGCCCTACCTGCCGAGACTCAAAATAGGCTAAAGGCAGTGACATCAAATGATGAAATAGTCGTGAGCCGAGCTCGACATCCACTCGGTTAGTGGTATGACTGAAAATATAATTACGAATACCGCCCAATAGTGACTCAAACACTACAACGACAAAGAAACCTACGGCTAGGACATCTAAGGTTGTAAAGCCACGATGGACCAAGACTTTATCCATCACAACTTGGAAAAATAAGGGGGTTACTAAGGCAAAGAGTTGTAAAAAGAAGGAGGCTATAATGACTTCGGAGAAAAGTTTTCGGTATTTAACCAGAGAAGGAATGAACCAGGAGATATCAAAGGCTTGTTGAAGACTATCACCCAAGCCTTGTCGTCGGGTGAGGGCTATCACTTCCCCAGACCATAAGACCTCAAGTTCAAATCGCGTTAACGTCTTAGGCGCCTTATCACGTAAATCCTGAATAAGCACACCTGACGTGGATACATTATCGTCTTGTTGGCTTTTTTCTGAGACCTTGGCGAGAATGAAATAACTGCCATCTTTTGCTTTTGCAATAGCCGGTAATAAGCCGTTATTGAGCTCAGAAAAAGACAGTGAAAGTTTTTTAGCTTTTAACGTTAGTGCTTTAGCTGCTTGGAGTATTTGGGTATCAGTAAAGTGCTCTCCAGGCTGTCCATACTCATGTGAAAGCTGCTCAGACTCAGCAGGAAGCTGGTGAAAGCGGGCGAGGGCCACTAATGTGTTGAGTCCAGTATCCATACTGAATAATTCCCTATTTCATTCTTAACTCAAC
Source organism: Methylophaga thalassica MP (assembly GCF_000214595.1). Taxonomy (GTDB): domain Bacteria; phylum Pseudomonadota; class Gammaproteobacteria; order Nitrosococcales; family Methylophagaceae; genus Methylophaga; species Methylophaga thalassica. The sequence continues at coordinate 1,836,302 of NZ_AFIG01000001.1, forward strand.
TTAACATTACGAGATAAAAATAAACAACACTCCTAAATCCTTTTTTTATGAATCTGTGATTGATTACACATTATGAATTTAATGCAAAACTTCAACTCAAGAAAATAGTTTTTGTCAAAAGAGTAATTACAAAACTTTAGCCAACAATCTAGAGAAAGGCAAAATGATTACAAGGTTGGACATTATTCCCAGGCACTATAAATAGATATAGGTACCTAATAACATCAGATGAATTATCGCTATTTGACTTTATCCTGCATCTTTAGCAAGTGTCTTTATTAATTCTGCAACCTGATTAAATGCCTTTCTCAACGTATCTTGCTCAGTGATGATATATCCACCCGTTACATCACTATCTGTCACATGGTCTAACATTCTTTTTATCATTGTCGTGGGCAAACCGCACGCTTCAGCTAGAGTTGCAAATGTTCTTCGGCAATCATGGCTACTAAACGTAAGATTAATCTTTTGACTAATTGCATCTATATGCTTTTTTGGTGTCCACATAGTCTTGCTTTCATCAAACCTACTAGGAAAAACAAAATCACCCTCACCCGTATCTTTGTAAAGCTTTTTTAAAGCAGGAAGGAGAGGTTCTGGTATGGGTAACATGACATCAGTATTATTTTTAGTATTAAAAACAGCCGCTTTTTCTCTAAAGTTGACCTTATCCCATCTCAAATTTAGGGCACTTGAACTCCTGACGCCCATGTACAAGAGCATCAAAAAATATGTTTTTGCTGATTGTGAGTTTAATTCATGAACGGCTCCCAACCATTCACCTAACTTAGTACTTGGTATAACCCGTTTTGAACGTTTATTTTTATGCCAAAGTCGAGCGTTTTTTAATACTTTTGTAGGAGACTCCTGGATCAATTCCAAAGCAACAGCATGCAGCATCAATAAACGAAACACTCGCATAGTGGCATTTGCAGTTGTTTCACCGATCATGCTTAGCTCTTTGAATTTTTTTTGAACATCATGTGTGGTTATCTCGACAACAGGCTTTTGCAACCAGTCAGAAAGATATTTATGTATTTTGTACTGATAGTCTTCTATTGTTTTAGGCTTTAGTGAGCGATTATCTAAATAAAGCGTCAGCAACTCATCTAAGGTTGTTTTTCTCGCTCGCATTTTTCTCTTATTAGATATGGGATCTTCGTTTCGAGCCAGCTCAAGCAAAATACGTTGAGCTTCGATGCGGGCATCTTTAACATTCCAATCTGAAAACTTCCCTATTGTTATATTCCGTAACTTGCCATTAGCTCTTTTCCTGACCATAAAAGAACGATTACCAGTATGACTGATACGAAAGATAAGTTTAGATTGCTCGCTATCAACGTAATCGACCCTACCTAAATCAGGGGGTGGAATATTTTTTAGACGGGCCTGTGTAAATGTAATTTTATTTGTCATGCTAATCCTCAGTGTAACTCCAGTGTAACTTCTTGTCGTGATTTACAAGTATTTAAGGTGATTTAAAATGAATAACCTTTAACAACATTTTTCCATAAACCACTGTCAATGTTAATATTTTGAGAATTTTTAAAAAGTTACCCATGTGGGGTTATATAACTGTTAATCATTGGGTCGCTGGTTCGAGTCCAGCTCGGGGAGCCAAAGAATATTGAAAGCCTCAAAGAGCAATCTTTGAGGCTTTTTTATTTCTGCATCGTAAATATTCCATTTCTCAAATAGCTCACTATCTCTCTATCTGATCATTCTTATAACACGCAATAAATCTATTGCAGTCACGACTCATACGAACCATTAGTTCAAACCCTATTTTTTTCAAATCCTCGAGAACAAAACAAATAAACAATGGTCTGTCTATTCATCTCTTTTACACGAGTAGTTAGTTCTAAAAACTTCAACTAACACAAATACTTATTGATATGATATATCATATTTAATAAATTCATTATATGATATATTCCCAGCTATTTTTTTGATCATGAATATTCGTTATGAAGCAAATCCCACCTAGTCCATATGCTAAGCCTGTAACCCTTGTCGGACTCATCATCTTATTGATTGCTCTTCTTAACTATTTCTTTAGTGATAAGCCAGGTGACAATGCTGGAGTAACAGAAATAACATCAGATAACAGTAAGCCTGCTGAAATAGCTGCAAGTGATAGTACGACGATTCATACAGATAATAATCACATCACTGATGAGAACTCACAGCCAGTTTCTGCTGAGCCTGTAGAGCCTCAACCTCAGGATATACGCTATACGGTAAAAGACGGTGATAGTCTTGAAACGATATTCAATCAGTTAAACATTCCTATCAATACGCTCTACAACATACTCGAAGCCGATGAAGCGTATCTCGATGCAGATGTCTTACATCCTGACCAGCAACTTATCTTTACTTTAGATAAAGAACAGAACCTCACCGAGTTAGCCCTGGTAGTTGATCCCAAAAAGACGGTCATTTATCAAAGAAGTGATGACAACAACTTCATTCACGATGAGAAATTAACACCCACATCATGGCAAACAGAAGTGTTAAAAGGCACGATTGAAGGCAGTTTTTATCTTTCTGCTGTCGATGCTGGCCTCACTGATAAAACCATCATGACAGTGAGAAAATTACTGCAAAGCAAAATTAATTTCCGCCGAGATCTGCGTGCAGGTGATGAATTCCAGGTGGTGATGGAACGAGAAACCATCGATGACACGCCTATTGGCAATAACACCGTTGTTGCTATCCGTTTTAATGGTAAGAAAGTTGACCTAAGTGCTTATCTGCACACCGATGGCATTTACTACGATAAAAATGGTGAGAACCTCACCCCGGCACTGCTTCGCTATCCAACAGAAAAACGGTTCAGAATCAGTTCCTCCTTTAATCCTCGCCGCTTAAACCCTGTGACAAAAAGAATCTCCCCTCATAACGGTGTTGATTTCGCCACCCCTGTTGGCACTAAGGTGATCTCAACGGGTGATGGTGTCGTATTGCGTGTTGCAACACATCGCTATGCAGGAAAATATGTGGTGATTAAAGAGTTTGGCGCCTTTTCGACGAGATACCTACACCTAAGCAAAATTCTTGTTCGCAAAGGCCAAAAAGTATCGCGTGGTCAAGTCATTGCATTGTCAGGTAACACCGGCAGAAGTACTGGCCCACATTTACATTATGAACTGCACATCAATGACAAACCCGTTAACCCCATCACCGCCAAAATACCGATGCTGAAATCCATACCCAAAACGGAAATGGCGGTTTATCAGAAACATATCAAAAATCTTGATGATTTGATGTCAGGTGAAGCGATTGTTACTGCAGGTGGAATTGATTGGCTGAATGAGTGGTTGATGCGAGACAAACAAGCAGAAAAAACATCTACCATGTAACAGCATCAGCGGAGTTTTGACATTAAGTCACGAACCTCGTCAGCACGTAATGGCCGCACCAAGCGGCCTACTTCCTGTCCATCATGCAGTAGTATCAACGTCGGCCAGAGCTTGACTTTAAACCCACGCCCCAGTCGTTTGCCCTTTCCATCATAGATTTTGATATGGCTCAGATCGGCATGCTCATTGACGACTTCGTTTATTGCCGCACTTGCTGCCTGACAATGCCCACACCAGGGCGCACCAAACTCAAGCAAAATGTCACCCGATAACTCACCAACTTGTTCCAAGGTGAGTGTTTCTTCTGAGTAATCAAAGTTAGAAGCTATACCATTGGTTTTCATACAATTAATTCCCTACCCTGATTTACAATCAACCTCTAATGAAGAGCTAATAACGTAATGGTTAAAAGAGCAAAGCATATGCTAACTTAAGCTTTAAATATAGAAATCAAGCTAAACGATAATGAGCCAACGAATTGCTTTTCCGTATTTACCGATAGGCACGGCGTTAGGTTCGCACGGCTTGGCAAATAAGGGCGAGAGGCTCAATTAAGTCTGGTTGAAAACGTTGTTTGGCACATAGCTTTTTCCTAGTCTTTCAAAATCAAGTATTTTCTGCCTCCATAACCTTCATAAACCTGAACATCTCATCTTCCTCCCCTCCTTGATGAACCTGATCTCCTCGCTGATTAGGATCGGGATGGAACTTGTTGTAAAACTCAACAATCTTGAAGCCACATCTATTAACGTAAAAGTGAATGTTACGTTTCTCAAAATACGGAGTAACGGTTTCCCAGGTTTTGGTGCTTGGGTATTCTCTTTCGATCGCTTTCCAGGCTTGGAGCCCTAGCCCCCGACTCTGCCAATCGGTCGAGATGAAGAAAAACGACAACGAGTTTCGATTGCTTGTTTCGTCGATTACCACAACCGCGCCTCCAACACGCTGATCATTGACCATTATCCAGTAGGTGACAGCTCCCTCACCCTTAACAGAACGCTCAATGTCTTCATCAGAAGGAATTGGCTCCTCAAGCGGGTGACCTAAGTCCGCTTCCGCCGCAACCCAAAAAGAGCTTTGAAGAGCAACTTTGAACTCGCTGAAGGAGTTGGCGTTAGCCTTTTGGAGTTTGACTATTCCAAAATCCTCATACTCACTCATCGACTTAACTTCCAACAAGTTTCATTAGACCTAAATTTCAACTAAGTTTCACCTTTCTATCAGGAATCATGAGAGAACTATCAAATTTCCAGGAATTATGCATCATAAAAAGCTCTGTCAGATTGCTACTCAACACTGCTTTTATCATTATTATCACGTGGGTGAAGCTCTGACTCTATCTACTTCGCGACTTCTTGTTTGTCTTTACGTTTTACCATCTGCCTTGTATTAATATCTTTTGGATAAACGCAAGTGCCCGTATTGTGCTTCAGCACAAATGCTCGTTTCGCCCCAACAGGGTGTTTACTCGGTGCATGAATCACTGCCGCACTCAACTCCAGGCATTCAACGTCTTCCAGTGAAGCGTTTAAACCTATTTCATTTTGAGTCTTTTCAATAATATCTCGAAACGTACCTAAAATCAGATAACCGCCATTCAGCAATGGCCCTTGACGTAAGGTTTGCTGAACGTCCTGCTCGGTCACGTTTATGCGTTCAAATTCCGTCACAGCAAGCTTATGCTCCTCCCCGGACGTCATTTTTATCACCGCTTGTACGCAAACTACATGAACAGGTCGCTCCCCCATATTCACTAATAAACATAAAGCATCAGGGTTTTCATTTTGAGCATGGTGAAAAATAAGATATGGCCGATTATTACGGCGATATTGACTAAGAATTAACTGTAAATAGACAAGCCAAATAATGGCCATAACAGCAGAGCTGATGGGGCCAATATACTCCATAGATTCTCCTCCTCCGTGGGAAATTGGTGTTTAGAGGAGTACAGACTGAGAGCTCAGTGATGAGTTTCATTTAGTAAATTGATGAGGTGTATGCGTTGATAACTAATAGGAAAAAATTAAGTTTGCTGACCCCTTGATTTAGAGCATCCCTAAGCAACCTGTTAACCCAAGGAGACAATCAAGTTTACTGTTTCTGTTTATTTGGAGAACACTTAAGCTATTGAGCATTAAGAACCGTCATTCTTTCTATAAAGGGATATTTTTTCATTAGATCTGGATACAGATTTTCCAGCTCTTTTTTTATATTTGCCGTATCGTTCGTAACCCAAAATTTACCTGCAGCACTAAAGGCACCTAGTTCAAGCTCTGAATTAAGATCACCAATGTATAAAATAGTACCCGGTTCAACCTTAAAGCCATATGTCCGGTCGAAATCGAGCCGTCTGTTTCCAAAACCAAGATGCGACCATCTATAGTTTCCAACCGGTAGTATGATGACTTTTAAATCATTTGACCTAGTCATTACAAACTTACCACTATTTACATTTAAATCAGCCTTGCCAAAAATAAATTCAAGATTGGCTAAAAGTGGATTGTCGTAACCTTTCCAGTTTGATCGTAGCTTAGTAACAACTATCCCCTCTCCCTCCGACAATGATTGACCAGTTGAGATATTCTTAGGCGCAGAAACACAACTACTTAGCCCTACGCTTAGAGCAATCGCTAATAGAAACTTTTTGATATTCATTTTATGAACTTCATCCTTGCCAATTAATGACTATTAGTCAAAACAGAAAACAGTACCTAATAAATGATAAATCAAGTTTGCTGACCCCTTGATTCTCTCTTGATTTCTATAACGCCTCAAACAGGGGTGCTCGTTAGCACGTCCCGTCCGTAGCCCCTTGCTGCTTTGATTTATTATGTGTGACACCCTTTACAGTGCCATAGACTGACAAAGTTACGATACAAGACAATGTAACGAGCATGGGACGTACACCTATTGTTGATGACACAATGAAATCTAAAAATATCGTAAATGGAATCAAAGCAAATGATACTGGGAACCACCAGCGTCCCCAAAAGCCGGATGCCCATGTAACAACTAGAACGGAAAAAACAGCAGATACTGATGCCAACAGCGGGATTTCTAAACTTACTGCTTCCGCGTCGGATAAACCTATAACTATAAATAGAAGGCTAAAAAAATACACCACTACAAAAGGCGCAGCGATAAATATCAATTTTAGAAACCTACTCATGCTCTATGCCTATGACACATAACGCCTTGCTATGGGGCAACCGAAATGCAGTGTAGATTGTCCCGCGGAGGCTGCGCTTTTTTGCGGCCGGAGTGAACTTGAACAGCTTTTTATGTGATTGCACTTTTTATAACCGCATAAATATTGTTGTGACTAACCCACATCATTGAGGGTATGACGAAAAAAAATAATGTGAAGCAACCAATGCTAAGAGACCATACATAATCATTTTTTACCCATTTAAATAGCTCTGCATTGGAATAAAACAATAGCAAAAAATAAATGGCACAAAGGAAAATGAATATGATCCCGAAGAGCCACCATGGCAACGGGTTAATGACCATTGCTACAAATGGTGCCAACAACAACCAAGCCATGACAATGACTAAGTTCTGAAAAGACACTTTAAGAATAGATGTCAAAGCTTTCATGATTATTTACACATAACGCCCGCATTTGCGGCTGGTTTGGAGCGCAGCGGAAAACCAGTCCGACAACATGCGCTTGTTAAAGCTATTTTTTGATGCCTTCATACATGTTACCTATAACTTCAAATTTACTTGAGTCATACTCTCTATTTATGGGGAGCGTTTCCAAACCCTCTAGCCAAGGCCATAATGGGTTTGTTTTATTCTCTTCGGCGTGTGAGTCATGAAAGAAGGTAATTAGCTCAACTGGTGATCTGCATACGCTGAAGATACTTGGTTTAAAATAGACCTTATAGAACTCCGTGTGAGAAATACTCTTTTGGTGAATAATCTCGTTTCTATACGATTCTAAATTTAGGAAATTCCCCCACCACTTTTGAGAGTCAATTTTGTTTGTGTTATAGATTCCTGTAAGGATTGACTTCACTTTGGTTCTAAGTGGCAACCAGCGCTCAATCGCTTTTTTGTCATAGATTTCAGATATACCTTTACTATTTTTTTCAGCGGTGTATTCGTAGTTATCAGGGATGCTCAAATTCACGAATGCTTCTAATGCGGTATAACCGAACACAATCGATGTTTGGATGCTTTCAAGGAAATCGCAAACCAAAGAAGATGCATTGTCCATCATCTCCTTTCGATCCCCAGTCATTTTCGCCAAGTCGAGTTCTATTTCTTTATTAGAAAAATACTTCGAGTGTATTTTCTTCGCTTCTTGTAGTGACTTATCACTCACAGAAAGGAGCAGAGCTATGTTGTTTGGTACAAAGTAAGTGATATTGCTCTTTTTGTTCAGGGATACCTTATCAATATCCTGAATGAGCATACTGCCTTTTAGTGCATCGCCTTCATATGATTGGTGGCAAACAGGTTTCATCAATCGGTTATCAACGAGACGATATCTATCAGGTGTGGTGCCTACCACTAACCCTTGCTTTCCATCAGTCACTTTTTTCTTCTTTGACATGGCACACTCTAAGAGGCTTTAACAGTGTCTTTTATGAAGCCTGTGGCTTCATAATTCCGACTTAATATTTTCAAGCATTTGATTGTTAATAAAAATGTGATTAATTTTTTTGAAAAACAGAGCCAAAAAGTTGAAATGGGCTGGGAAAATAGAGCCATATTTTGATTCTCTTGGAAATGAATATTTCTCTGAGAAAAAGCGATATTCATATTGAACGCTCCATATTCTATGTCCCTTTAAATCCTTTACAAACTGATGTTTAAATCGCAATGCAATCTATTGATATTAGGTCAATATTTCATAGTTTTAATTGTTGAGCAACATTCAGAAGGATCGAGCGATAAATATGTGATGTTCGCTAGCTCAATCTCAACCAGCGGCCATTTTGTTCGTAGACTTCAAATTTGGCCCATTGACGGAAGGCTTCGCGTTCTAGCATTCCAGTGTTGTATAGGTCATTACCGGCTACGTTTTTGTAGATAACCACATCATTTTTACTGCCTTCTTTGCCTTCATCTATCACGCGGCGAACAGCCCATGTGTGACCAATTTTGCCATTGCTGTAGAACTTGCCTGTGCTGATTTTTTCTGGATGCTCGATATGCAGTAAGGCATTTTGTTTGGCTTTTTCGAGGAGTTCACTTAAGCCTTCTTCGGTTAAATCCACAAAGGAATCCATCTCGCGAATAGCGGCATTAAAGTCTTCGGTAGTCAGAGCAACGTCTTCCGATGGTAAATTTACATGAGTAGCTTCTTTAGTCTGCCTGGATAAATGGACTGGGTAGCGTCGCCAGTGAAATAAGGCATTAAAGATAATCGCCACCATGAGGATAGCGATGACATTCACCAACACAGGGAAGAGCAAATAGCTGTAGCCCAGTTGTGTAATACCAGCCCCGCCCATAACAGCATTTAAAGCAGTGGCACCACCTGGTGGATGTATGCAACGGGTGTAATACATCAGCCCCACCGCCAAACCCACGGCAATAGCGGCTGCGAGTGGCGTGGCACCAAGAAGATATTGGCAGGTCACACCCACGGCGGCAGAGATTAGATGACCTGCAATCACTTGCCATGGTTGTGATAAGGCACCATGAGGGACAGCAAACACCAATACGGCAGTGGCACCAAAAGAGGCAATAATCAATAACTCTGAACCCGCACTGATTGCAATATGCTGTGACAGCCATTTTGTCATCAGAATGGTCACTAGAATACCGACCATCGCCCCGAATGCTGAGATCACTTTTTCACTATGGCTGGTTCTGTTTTTCTCAATCCCCAGCCATAGCATAAGTCGTTTTAAAGCATGCTTCATAAATTAAAATCACGGGATACAAAATAGGCATAAATTATACCTATTTAAATCATCCTCATATAGCAACAGGTTTTATCGAGCTCACCCCTTTCTCTCGGCGAATAAAATGGGCGTGTATTGATACAGAAAAATACTGTATGCCAACACCCATAGCAGAATACTGAGCCATAGACTCAATAAACTGGCTGAAAAGATGGTAAACATCAGTGTTCTCACTAAGCCGGCTATCAACACGCAGATGAAAGCGATTTTAATCTTTGAAGACGCGATAATGGGTCTGCCAGTATGACCGAGTGAGACTCGTGACATCATGCTTAAAATAAGTCCGCCCATGCCGCCGACCGTTAACGTATGTAGGGCATCATTCATGCTGATATCACCACCTGCATAATGATAGGCCAGCAGACTAAACCCAAGAGGAATACACCAGTAACTCAAGTGTAATGACCATAATAACGGGTGAGATAAGGTAGTAAAAAACCGCCAGCAAGCACACCTTATTGCAGTGAGACATGCTGATATCACTAGCATTACGGCCAGAACACCAGCCGGTATCCACGTTTGTAATTGCAGGAAAAACACCGCCACAATTAACCAGACAGAAAACAGCGCTGTCCTGTCCAGCCATATCCAACGAGGTCTGGCTGGAATCTGCGTGGTGTTAGCCGTAAACATCGGAATAATACGGCCACCAATGACTGCCATCATCAGCGTAATCAGAAATACGGCTGAATAAAGACTGTTGCTTGCCGTTTCAAACTGCTGCAACTGATTGGATAGATGGAAATTAATATTAGTAAAAATCAGTAGCAGCAACACTAGGACTGCAAAGTAATTACGCGTTTGTTTCTTTTGATAAATCAATTTGGCTAAGAAAATAGCTGCATAAATAAAAAAACTGCTATCCAGCAATAGCACTAACCAGGATGGCAAGCTAACTGCTGGCCACATCGCAATACGGCCTACAAGCCAACAACCGACTAATAAAGCACATTGCTTACCATAAATGGAGCGTAAACCTGTCCAGGTTTGGACGGCCGTTAATAAAAAGCCAACCAACACCGCACCGACAAAACCAAACATCATTTCATGACCATGCCAGAGTGTGGCCGGCAATGCATTACTCGGATTTACCCAACCATTCCATACACCTCCCCAATAAAGCAGAGCGATGATGCCAAACAGACTAGCCAATAAAAATAAAGGCCTGAAAGCGAGATCGAACACAGGCTGTGAAAAAAACGCACGGCAGGATTTTATAGGCATAAACAGATACCAAAAGATAAAACAGCGAGCCCTTTCGGGCTCAGCTGTTGGGTGAGGTTAAATAATCTCGTCATGTGGGCCGAATGTTTCAAAATGAATACGCTCAGAAGGCACACCATTCACATGCAGTTGCAAGCGTACAAAGCGCATAAACTCCAGTGGGCCGCACAGATACACATCGACATTATTGAAATCGACTATGTCTCTGAGCAGGTTGATATCCATCAAGCCTAAATTGATATCATCTGACACATGGGTTTCTTCGCTATACCAATAAAACTCATGCAGATTAGGCCGCGTCATTTTCAACGCCGCCAAACGCTGCTTAAATGAATGTTGCTGAGCGTTTTTGCAGGTATGTAAAAAGAAAATATCGTGCTGATAAGCTTCATCACTAACTAATGTCTCCAGCATAGACATCATTGGCGTTAAGCCAACTCCGCCAGAAATCAACATCACCGGTCTGCTGGGTTGGGTTAAAAAGAAAGCGCCCGCCGGTGGCATTAATTCAACTGTGTCCCCCACTTCCACCTCATCATGCAGATGATTAGACACCATACCTTTTATAGGAGAACGCTCACGCTTCACACTAATGCGGTAATGATCAGGATGATATTTATCTGAGAGTGAATATTGGCGAATCTCAACATGCTCGGCATTATCAGGTTTCACCCTGACAGCAATATACTGGCCCGGCTGATACTGTCTTATCGGCTGTCCATCCACCGGTTCAAAAATAAAACTGGTCACTAACTCAGACTCTTTGTTTTTGTCTTTGACTCGAAACGCTCTAGGTCCGGTCCAGCCACCCTGCTCTTCTCTACTGTATTGATAAAGCGCTTTTTCACGGTCGATTAATACCGTTGCCAATAACTGATAGGCTTTTATCCAGGCTTCAGCCACATCATCGGTAAACTCATCGGGCGCTAACTCTCGTAAGGTTTCAATCAGATGATGACCAACAATCTGATATTGCTCAGGCTGAATATCAAAACTGGTGTGTTTCTGTGCGATGCGCTCGACCAAATCACCTAGCTCAGCCAGGTTATCAATGTATTTGGCATAAGCCGCAACCGCGCTAAACAACGCAAATTGCTGACGACCGCTTTTTTGATTGCTCAAGTTAAAGATATCTTTTAGCTCTGGGTTAGCCGTAAACATACGCTGATAAAAATGATCAGTGACCGCTGTGCCGGCCCCTTCCAGTAAGGGAATGGTGCTTTTTACGATTTGAATAGTGCGTGTATCTAACATGTTGTCCTCGCTGTGCTGTTTTTATGTATTGCTACTCACACATTGCAGAAGCTATGCCAGATAAACCTGCTTATATAATTCAATCACTTAGTCATATATAATTTATCAAACGTGTCGTTTTGACCTACATAACATTAAGTCATATTGACCTACTCATGTTTTTATAACCTGATTAAAAAGAACAGCCTAATGTCATTAAACAGCCATCACCTTTTAGTGGAAGTCGCCCTGGACTTAGCTAACAGTTTAAATACCGGAGACCGGTTTGATCGCCTGTTAGGCTCGATAAGAAAAGCCATATCCTGTGATGCTGTGGTATTACTCGGCTTTCGTGATGGCATGCTGACCCCATTAGCCATGCAGGGATTATCGTCAGACGTATTAGGCAGGCGCTTTTTACTTGCAGAACACCCACGACTTCAACATATCTGTGAGTCAAACAAACCTCTGTTATTTGCTAACGACTGTGATTTACCCGATCCCTATGATGGTTTGTTGGTATCTCAATTAGGTAACTTACCCATTCATTCCTGTATGGGCTTACCCCTGTATTCAGACAATCAGCTTATTGGTGTTGTCACTTTAGATAGCTTTAAACCACATGCTTTTGATGACATCGAATTAAAAACGCTGGAATTAATCACCGCTTTATCCGCTGCTACTTTAAAAACGGCATTAGAGTTCAAAAAGCTGGAGTTAAGTGCCCATCATGCCCAAGAAGTCGTCAAAGAGTTAACTCAGGAAGCCTTATTAAAAGACGGCGGCGAGATTATTGGGCAAAGCCCGGTGATGCAAACGCTGAAAAACAATATCGAACTGGTCTCAGGCTCCAATTTCACCGTACTGATTACTGGCGAAACCGGCGTCGGCAAAGAACTGGTAGCCAGGAAAATACATCAACTTTCAGATCGTAAAACGGCTCCGCTAGTGTATTTGAACTGTGCTTCCCTGCCAGAGTCATTGGTTGAAAGTGAGTTATTTGGCCACACCAAAGGCGCGTTTACCGGTGCAGATAAAGCCCGTGCTGGTAAGTTTCAGTTAGCTAATGGTGGCACTTTGTTTCTGGATGAGGTCGGTGAGTTACCCCTCAGCACACAAAGCAAATTATTACGGGTGTTGCAGTCGGGCGAGATTCAACCTGTCGGCCAAGACAAAGTCGAACATGTGGATGTACGCATTATTGCTGCCACTAATAGAAATCTGGAAAAAGAAGTCGAGAATGAACAGTTCCGCTCCGACCTTTATCATCGTCTGATGGTGTACCCCATTCACCTTCCCAGCCTGAAAGATCGTGGAGAAGACGTGTTGCTTTTGGCCGGATATTTTCTCGAACGCATCAGTCGCCAATTAAATATCCGCCAGCTTCGATTAACGTCAGAAGCCAACACCAGCCTGCTTAATTATTCCTGGCCTGGCAATGTACGTGAGCTGGAACATGTGATCAGCCGGGCAGCATTAAGAGCAAAAGCCATATCACCTCATCAGGCGATTGTGTCACTCACTTCTGAGTTACTTGAAATTACGTCTGAAAAACCCGTAGGCAACTTACCTGAGGTGGATACTAACCCAGCTAACAGCCTGCCCAATATGAGTTTAAAAACCGCGACGGAAGCCTTTCAAAAAAGAATCATCGCCCACGCATTACAACAAGCCGATGGTAACTGGGCACATGCGGCAAAACAGTTGCAGATGGATCGTTCAAACCTTATCCGCATGGCGAAACGGCTTAACATCAACGTTCATAAAAATACGCAGATAACGTTTAACTGACTCGATATAAGCAGATGAGAAAAGGGACAGACTTATTTTTCCGACTCATTCTCAAGTTTCAAATGTTCTAGCGCTTTGATTATCCGGTTTCATCTGTAGAACAAAACTTTCTAACCTATGAAAATAATCAAGTTGGCTGCCCCCTTGATTGTTTTCTACCCAGTCACCTAAATCACGATAGAAAATAGTTATGGGGTATTGTGGCTTGTTATTCATATTTTACTTTTAATGTTTAGTTCACATAACGACTGAAGCAGCAAAAAAACAAAAGCGAAGTGAAACGTAGCTTTTGGTTTTCCGACTGCCTTTACTTGTTAAACCTAGCTCGATATTCGCTGAGCTTCTTAACATACTGTTTGATGAACTCACTGTGTGCAAACTCTTTATCCAGTTTTAGAACTCTTTGAACCTCAGCGCTTATTTCTTCACACTGCTCAAAAGTAGCACCATTATTGCCATACAAAATCCCACTTGGCCATTCGTGCTCGGAGTATTCTAACCACGAGACTAAAGCCTTGAGCAAAAGCAACCTAGCTTCATCGTTGTTTGGATCAAGTTCATGGCTTTTGCTATATAAACTCAACTCACTGACCCAATTTAGCTCTTGGTGGAGTTGCTGGGCCTGATATATGTTTTGTGCAAGCTTACCCAGCCAAAGAGTACTATCAAAGTCATTGTTCTCGTAGCCGGATTTTAAAATTGGGTATACCAGTTCATGAAATATTTCATGACGAATTCTTGAATGCCTATTTGTTTGTAATGTAGGCAGAAACTCCCAAACCCATTCTTCTCTCTCTCGTCCATTTTCGAATGATGAAATAAAGTCACGTAGCGCCTTTGATGCCTGCTTCTTCAGTCCCTTTTCTTCTAGTTCTCTGAACTCTTGATAATGCTCGATAATCATAGAGGGTTAACGCTTCTATTCAGCCGACGCGTTAGCGGTCGGCTGCAGTGTTTTGTTAGATTTTGACTCAATTTTTGAGAGCATAATGTTTACCTGCTGGACTCTGAACTAGCTCTCTAATGAGTTCTTCCATGTGTTCGTATCCTTCCAAGAATAGTTCATCACCCTGAACTGTAATAAGCTCTATCGCATTATTGCGCTGAGTGAAATGATTAAAGGTAACCACTCTGTTTAACGGGAATGAAACTTTAGAACCACCCTTTTTTGTCGAATGAATCCACAAGTTATTACCCTCAACCTCAAGGCTATCCTCACTGCTGGTGTAAAGCACGAAAGGAATGTAGTTATTAAGTACGAGCACCATGCCAGCAATCATCATTATTAATGAGAGTGCCAGCCCAAACCACAACAACACAACATCCGTATTTGAGTACTTTGTGTATATCCAGAACACCATACAGCCGGTAATAAACATCCAAAAAAGTAATTTACCTAAATAAAAAACATGCTCCTTAAGGCGTTCTTTATATGGCTGCTTGTATTGCATATTTAAAAATCTAACGCGGAGCACAGCGGCCATCGGCCGCGTACTGATGCGGATTGTTAGAAGCCGACATGGCTCGGAGTTTAATCTTCACTTTCTCCCCCGGTAACGGAAAATTCGAGGGCACTGCCAGCCTGGGTGTCTACGAAAAAGCGAGTACCATCCGAAAACTCCAATACAACCTCATGGATTCTCGGCCTCATCACACGAGCAAGAACCTTATCCACCAGCAAATCCTGAATAGCTCCGGCCTCACGTCCAAGACTATCTTTATCTTCCTGACTCATCTTTTACCACCCAGAAGGCTTTTAACGCCGCCAGCAGGGGCCGAAAAACCAGAGCGAAGCGGCGGTTTTTTGGTCCCTCTGGCTGGCCTTGTTAGCACTGGTGCTTGCTACTTGATTACTATTCATTTTCGAACTCTATCCCTTCGCTCGATGGACTATCCTGCCGAAATACAACTTCACGATCGGGATACTCTTTTTCGTAGTCTCGTAAGCACTCGACAAAGCCATCATGTAGCTCAGGAAGAAAACTTTTGAGTGCAGCCAAGCCCTCAACTACTAGTTTCCGAGGCATAGATGATTGATCTTCATCCGTGATGCAATCCCAGAATGCATTTAGGTTGTAGCCATAGTACCCAGGAAAATTGAGTTTCTTGGATACGTACTCATGGAACGTTTCTTCATCCATGATTCCTGACATATCTATGAGTAATTCTTCGTTCATCGTTTTGTAGTGCTAACGCCAGCAATAAGCGGCGGCCTGACAAGGCCGTCCGGTGTAGGGCCAACGGCCCGGAACAACCTTGATTGCCTTGTTATGTGTTGTCATCGATACACACCGGTATCAGGTCAAATGCCAACTTGTACCCGATTTTGCGAAGGTTGGCCTCAAGCTCTTCCAGTGCCGCTTTGCTGGTGCGTCTTGACTGAATAACGTAGATACGCCACCGATCCCAGTTGTTAACGATGCCCTCAACGGCATCCCGAGTGGCCGACCTGGAATCATCAAAACCGAACTCAAAGCCACAAGAGCACATCTGAAAGGAGGGAGCACCGTCAGGATAGTAAGGAGGTGAAGTGAACTCCGGGCTTCCACACACAGGGCACAAAAAAACGCCTTCCTCGTCCTGCCGAATAAGAAAGTGCTCGCCTTCCGGTGTGACGCAGTGGTGTTCTTTCATGGCACTCTTTTACACATAACAGTGTCTTTTATGAAGCCTGTGGCTTCATAATAAATATTAAAGAAGTCACTTTATAATTCCATTTTAAAATTTCTAAGCATTTGATTAAAAAAGAAACGACGATTAATTTTTTTGGAAAATAGAGCCAAAAAGTTGGAATGGGCTGGAAAAGTAGAGCTATATTTTGATTCTCTTGGAAGTCAGAGTATTTCGGAGAAAAAGCGATATTCATATTGAAGCATCCATTTCTATGTTCCTTTAAATCCTTTAACAAGCTGATGTTTAAATCGCAATGCAATCTATTGATATTAGGTCAATATTCCATAGTTTTAACTGTTGAGCAACATTCAGAAGCATTCAATGATAAAAAGCTGATGATGTATCCATCATGATTCTCTGCACTATTGCAGATAACCACATCATTTTTAGTTCTCTCATTTTTGAAGCTATTACAAATCACGCAATGCATTAAAGCTGAGATTGTAGTGTTTCTCATACCGATATATAGTTATACCTACTATCGGTATTTAGAGACAATAAAAATCACATGACTGAACCACATGCAGACACCACATCGGCTTTATTCAGTCGTGGTCGTAAATACGATCATATGGCGTTGTTGGAGCAGATTGATGTCACAGGTTCAATTCGCGCCGCAGCAACAGCATTAGGTATGACCTATAAAACCGCCTGGGATGCTGTTGAAGCTATTAATAATATGACCGACAGTCCTCTGGTAGAACGTCGCAAAGGTGGGCGTGATGGGGGTGGAGCCAAGTTGACTGATCATGGCCGTCGGCTTATCGGCACATTTCGTCGGCTAGATGAAGAACGTGAACGCGTTCTGCTGCAATTAAATGATGTGGTAGATGACTTTGACACCTACTATCAACTCATCAGGAGGTTTGATTTGAAAACCAGTGCCCGTAATCAGTTTCTTGGCAAAGTGAAAACAATCAAACAAGGCGAGATTTTAAACGAAGTGATTTTGGATATCGGTGGTCACGATGAAATTGTTGCTAATATTACGTCCGACAGTCTTGAACATTTGGGGCTTGAGCAAGGTACAGAAGCCTATGCGATGATTAAAGCCTCGTGGATCATTCTGACCTTAGACCATCAGATAAAAACCAGTGCCCGCAATAAGCTCACAGGCAAAGTTGCACGCTGTCATGAGGGCGCGATCAATACAGAAGTCATTATTGAACTCAACGGGGGCAAAACACTGGCTGCCACCATCACTAATGAGAGTGCCCATGAACTGAATCTCAAACCGGAGACACAGGTCACGGCATTAATTAAAGCGTCCAACGTTATCGTTGCTGTTGCGAGTTAATACTGAGATATCACAATGAAACCATTACAAAAACTTCTTACCACCCTTTTCTTTTTATTTGCTCTTGGTAATGTTCAGGCGCAAACCGTGATGGTGGCGGTGGCAGCCAATTTCACCGAACCTATGCAGGAAATTGCTGCTGCCTTTGATAAAGAGACGGGTAATAACACGATGCTGTCTTTTGCCTCATCCGGTAAGTTTTTTGCCCAGATAAAAAATGGTGCGCCTTTTGATGTCTTTCTCTCTGCCGATGCCGCCAAACCATTAGCCCTTGAAGAAGCTGGTCTCAGTGTCAAAGACACTCGTTTTACTTATGCTCAGGGCGCATTGATTTTATGGTCACCCAAAGCGGATTTTGTCGATAGTCAGAGTCCAGACGTGTTAACAAACGGTCAATTTAAACATCTGTCTTTAGCTAATCCCAAGCTTGCGCCTTATGGCACGGCTGCCATCGAAACATTAAAGAATCTGGGTGTTTATGAGGATGTCGCTAAAAAAATTGTGATGGGAGAAAATATTGCTCAGGCGTATCAATTTGTCACCACACATAATGCACAGCTGGGTTTTGTGGCTTTGTCACAGGTCATGAAGCAAGGCAAGCTAAGTTCTGGCTCCGGCTGGATTGTGCCTAAAGACCTGTATTCGCCTATTCGTCAGGATGCCGTCTTACTCAAAAAAGCAGAACAAAATGACGCGGCAAAAGCCCTGCTTGACTACCTTAAATCTGACAAAGCCCTGGCGATTATCGAATCCTATGGTTACTCACACTAAGTCCAAATTAACCTAAGACATCATGTTCAGCGACGCGAATCTCACTGCTATTTTACTGACGGCGAAACTGGCTAGTATCGTGACTATTTTGCTGTTACTAATCAGTACACCTATCGCGTGGTGGCTGGCTCGCACCCGTTGTCGTGCCAAAGTAGCTATTGAGGCATTGGTGGCAATGCCGATAGTCTTACCACCGTCGGTTATCGGTTTTTATTTATTGGTCGCCATGGGTCCTGAAGGTCCGGTGGGGCAATTGACGCAGGCACTTGGTTTGGGCACCTTACCTTTTACCTTTAGCGGACTGGTGATTGCGTCCATCTTTTATTCCCTGCCTTTTGTGGTGCAACCGATACAGTTGGCCTTTGAAAATATTAATGAACATTATCTGGAAGCCGCTGCCACACTGGGCGCCAGTCCGCTCGATCGCTTTTTCACTATTGCCTTGCCGCTTGCCATACCTGGATTTTTAACCGGCGGCATTCTTGGCTTTGCTCACACCGTTGGTGAGTTTGGTGTGGTGTTAATGATTGGTGGCAATATTCCCGACGTTACACGGGTTGTCTCTGTGCAGATTTATGATTATGTCGAAGCCTTAGAGTACGGGCAGGCATGGGAGCTATCGGCGATTATGATTGCGTTTTCATTTGTCACTTTGTTATTGCTCTACCTGTTTAACCCCAATAAAAGAAAACTCGCATGAGCAAGTCTGGCATCGAAACGCGTTTTTATCTTCAACATCCGGGCTTTACGCTGGATATTGATCTGACCATTCCTGATCAAGGTGTCACAGCTTTGTTTGGCCCGTCCGGTTCGGGAAAATCCACCATCCTACGTTGTATTGCCGGTCTGGAAAAAGCCAAGGGCAAATTCGTCTTTGATGGCAACGTCTGGCAGGATGACAACACCTTTATTCCACCTCACCAGCGTCCGATTGCCTATGTATTTCAGGAGTCGTCTTTATTCCCTCATCTCAGTGTGATGGCCAATTTGAACTATGCGTTTAAACGTAGAAAACAAAACAACCATGAATTTTCACTGGATAAAGCCATTGAGTTATTAGGCATTGCACACTTACTTGACCGCAAACCTGCCAAATTATCCGGTGGTGAAAAACAACGGGTTGCCATAGCACGCAGCCTGGCAGTGAACCCAAAACTCTTATTGATGGATGAACCATTAGCGGCACTGGATGTAGCCAGAAAACGTGAGTTTTTGCCTTTTTTAGAAAAGCTGCATGACACACTTAAAATGCCGGTGATATATGTGAGTCACTCCCCCACTGAAGTTGCGCGATTAGCAGATCATATCGTGTTACTAAAAGAAGGTCGGGTTGAAGCTACTGGCCCGCTCAATCACACACTCTCCCGGCTGGATTTATCTTCACAAATGGATGAGCAAGCTAGCGTCATCATTGAAGCCAGGATTGAACAACTTCAGTCTGAATGGCACCTTGCTGAGGCTGCGTTTGAGGGT
Organism: Methylophaga thalassica MP; assembly: GCF_000214595.1. Classification (GTDB taxonomy): domain Bacteria; phylum Pseudomonadota; class Gammaproteobacteria; order Nitrosococcales; family Methylophagaceae; genus Methylophaga; species Methylophaga thalassica. Next base: position 1,856,050 of record NZ_AFIG01000001.1, read on the forward strand.
GGCAGCATGTGGGTTAGAGATATGAATTTTGTTATCGGCAGTCAGGTACGTCTGCAAGTACTGGCTCGCGATGTCAGTCTCACCCTATCTCCTGATAAAGATTCCAGTATTGCCAATACAATCGAGGCCATCATCGAAGAAGTCGGCGCTGGTGATCATCCAGCCATCTTATTAGTGAGACTTAAGATCGGCGCTAATTTTCTACTTAGCCGTCTTACCTCACGCTCATTTCATCATCTCGGCGTTTCTGTCGGTGATAAAGTCTGGGCGCAAATTAAATCCGCTGCCATCATCGAATAACCGCATTTCTTCTAGCTCGTTCCAGCCTTTTCCAATACATCATCATCCATGTCTGTGATTTGAATAGAACAACAGGCATTTCATCATCTTCATGATCAGGATCAATGTCGCGATACATTCTCAGCTTTATTATTGGCGGCAGTTTTTTGGAATACCCGACAAATGGATAATAAGGCTCAATAAAGATGAATTCAGATGCAACGATAACAGCATCTTCTCTCTATGATCGTGCTTTAGGCGCTTATCTTGGTTTTGCTTGTGGTGATGCACTGGGTGCCACCTTGGAATTTATGACACCAGAACAGATTCAGGCAAGCTTTGGTGTTCACAAAGATATTACCGGCGGTGGCTGGTTAAGATTGCCCAAAGGTCATGTAACCGATGCCACCGAGATGACCTTGACGCTGGGCCAAGCGATTATCGACGCGCAGGGCTGGGATATCAAAACGACTGCCGACTACTTTGTTGTGTGGTTAAGCAAACATCCGACCGATATCAGTGAAGCAGTCCTTCGGGGAATTCGTCGCTATAAAAATACCGGTGAGATCATTGCTCCTTATGACGAACATGACGCTGGTAATGGCGCCTGTAGCCGAATATTACCTTTGGCTTTGATCTGTCTATATCGAGATGATGAGTTTGAACACTGGCTTTGTGAACAAAATCATTTTACTCACCACAACAGCTTATCTGACCGAGCCAGTAAGATGCTGGGATATCTGATAAAGCATTTAATTCGGCAAGAAACTGATTTGGCTGAACACACCATTTCTGAGTTCATTGAAAAAGAGCCCTTGTTTGCTTTCTCACCCTACCCTGGTCATAGCTCTGGCTATATCGTGGATACCATGCAAACCGTGCTGCATTTTTTTCATGCTACCGATGGCCTGGAATCCTGTGTGATTAAGACGGTCAATATGGGCGGTGATGCCAATACGGTGGGTGCTCTCGCCGGTATGTTGGCTGGCGCAAAATATGGCGTGGATGCTATTCCCGAGCGGTGGCTGAAACAACTTGATCCGGATGTTTATCAACAGATAAAAAGTCAGACAACCACCTTACTTTCATTAGCAGAAAAACTCGCCGAACAAGATCAATAAGATCTTTCTGCTGTGACGGCGAAGTGTTATGTCGCTTTGCTAAGGTGAGCAAGGTATAATTCTTTCCTATATTCAAAGGACTACTAGCTCCCTGAGTTTATCTCTCTCCCATTAAGAAGTTCAGTCTTGATTGTGGAACAACGCTAAGTCTTATTTTCATATCCGCTGAACAGCCATCACGCATGCACGTGATTATTAATTGAGTTCCTATGTCAGATACTGCTTTTTCGTCCCTCCCCTTATCTCAGCCTCAACTGGATGCCTTAACCTCATTAGGTTATGACAGCATGACAGCCATTCAGGCAGAAACATTACCCTGGTTATTAAAAGGCCGCGATGTGGTCGCCCAGGCGAAAACCGGCAGTGGTAAAACGGCAGCGTTTGGAATCAGCGTATTAAATAGCATCAACCCGCGTTTCTTTGGGGTGCAAGCGTTAATCTTAAGTCCGACCCGCGAGCTGGCAGAACAAATCACCAGCGAATTACGCAAGCTCGCGCGTTTAATGCCGAACATCAAAGTCACCACCTTATGCGGTGGTAAACCCATCGGCCCACAAATTGCGTCACTAGAACATGGCACACATATCGTCGTGGGCACGCCGGGCCGGGTAAATGACTTACATAGCAAAAACTGTTTAAAGTTAGATCAACTTAAAGTACTGGTTCTCGATGAAGCGGATCGTATGTTGGATATGGGCTTTGCTGAAGTGATTCACCGCATCATTGATCAAACACCAGAATCGCGTCAGACCGCTCTGTTCTCTGCCACCTATCCTGATACGATTCAGCAGATGAGTGAATCCATCCAAAAGTCACCCGTATCAGTTAAGGTTATCTCTGAACATAAGCAAGATGTCATCGAGCAACTGTTTTTTGATATCAATAAAAATGAACGTGATCAGGCGTTAATCAAGCTGATTCAGCACTATAAACCGGCTAATGCTGTCATCTTCTGTCATACCAAAAAGCAGTGTGATGAAGTGGCTCAGTGGTTATCCAGTCAACAAATACAAGCGGCCGCTATTCATGGCGATCTTGAACAACGAGATCGTGATCAGGCACTGATTCGTTTTGCCAATAACAGTTGCCCGGTATTGGTCGCTACCGATGTTGCTGCCAGAGGTCTGGATATCGCCGCTCTGGAAATGGTCATTAACTATGAATTACCACGCGATCCGGAAGTGTATGTGCATCGTATCGGCCGTACCGGTCGTGCCGGTGAAAAAGGCATGGCGATCAGTATCGTCACACCAGCTGATGCGCCTCGGGTTGTTGCCATTGAAAACTATGTCTCCGAGCCGGTTCATTATGGCAATTTATCCAAGCTAAAGACCGATTCAGGTTTCACGCTGAAAGGCAAGATGACCACCATCCAGCTGGATAGTGGTCGTAAAAATAAAATACGCCCTGGTGATATTTTAGGTGCCTTAACTGGCGATGCGGGTTTAAACGGTCAGCAAATAGGCAAGATTGATATTCGCGATATGTCCAGCTACGTGGCCGTTGAACACAGTGCCCTTAGGCAAGCAATGAATTACTTAGCCAAAGGCAAAGTGAAAGGCCGATCTGTTCGGGCCAGACAAATTCGTTAACTGATTGCTTGTTATTGCTTTTCGAGCACGTAAGTACGCCACATCGCATATTTGGGTAAAAAGTCGATGGCCGCTTTTACTTCAAACCCACTTTGGCGAAACTCATTTTCAATGGTGTGCTGATTAATCACAAAACGGTTTTGGTACTCTCTTGCGTGGCGTTTTTTCTCGAGCTTTTTACGACGCCAGGCCTTAAAGTTACCATCCACCCATAACGAAATAATCACGGTTTTTTGCGTTACCCGATGAAACTCTTTCAGCAGTGTTAAGCGATCTTGTGCATCACCAATATGGTGAATAAGACGAATACAGAAAATATTTTCTACAAAATTATCTGGTACATCCAGGCTGAACGCCGATGCCTGAAATGCTTCTACCCGTTGTGTAATCGCCTTGTCACGATACCGCATGCCAGTGTTTATCATGTCCTGGCTATAATCACTGGCAAAGATCTGGCGTTGTGGATTTTCACATAATAAAGACCAGAATCGGCCTGTACCACATGGCACATCTAATACCGTTTTTGGGTCACCTGCCAGTTTAAGTGCTTGTCTGGCCACTTGATGATCACGCCAGTTAGATAATTGACGCCATAAGCCATCCTGATGTTTTTCAAAATAAGCTTTCGCATGTGTATCATCATATTTATCTGAAAACTCAAGCGTTGTTTTAATATCTGTGGTCATCTCATCACCTACTTTTTTAAACTGAGGCTGAGTATGGTTAACAAATATTAAAAAAGACTTAACCGGTTTTTAATATTGCAACGTGGCGTTAACTTAAGTGAGATATTAATCCTTTAATGCCCATACTTTCATATAATCACCTGTTTCATAGCCGAATAATTTATTGCCACCACTGGCAACAGCAATATACTGCTTTCCTTCAATCTCATAACTGATTGGTGGCGCATTCACACCGGCTTCTGAGTGACCTTGCCATAACAGCTCACCTGAGGCCGCATCAAAGGCTAATAATCGACCATCCCCTTCACCTGTAAAGACAAGACCGGCAGCCGTGCTAAGCACGCCGCCTAATAATGGATTTGGAGTTTTATATTGCCAAACAATTTGGCCAGTATTGATATCGATCGCCGTTAATAGCCCATAGTGCTCAACATCATTCATGGGTGACATAGAAGAATATTTCACCCCTGACTCACCATCGCCGGTCCCCATTTGATGCAGGCGATAATTAATTGGCCAGTGAATACCCGCGATAAAAGCCAGTCCACGTTGTTGATCAACAGAAATAGGTGACCAGTTTGAACCGCCAAGTACGCCCGGGTAGATAACGGTACCCTCTTCACTAGGTAGTTTGAACATATTCTGTTGCGGCACATAGGCTTCGCTTCTAAATAACAGTTTGCCGGTGTTACGGTTTAACACATAAAACCAGCCCGTTTTTCCCGCCTGACCCAGCGCATTAATCTTTTTGCCATCAATATCCACAGTGAATAATGCCGGAGGGCTGGCCACATCATATCCCCATAGATCATGGGGGACTTGCTGGAAATACCACTTTACTTTGCCACTCATGGCATCTAATGCGACGATAGAAGATGTGTAGAGATTATCTCCAGGTCGTGATGAATCTTCCATCTGTGGCGATGGATTACCGGTGCCAAAAAATAGTGTATCGGTATCCTCATCTATTGCAGGCGTACTCCAGGCTGAGCCACCGCCATAACGCCAGGCATCAGGATATTCTGCTAACACCGCTTTTTCTTTTTCGATATCTCTGGGTAAGGCTTCACCACCCGGTGTAGTTGTGACGAACTGACCTTCCCAATTGTGTTCTGGAATGGTATCGAACTGCCATAAGGGTTTTCCGGTTTCAGCATCATAGGCAGCAAGAAAGCCTCTCCGTCCATACTCACCAGCGATACCCACCACAGCACCCAAAGGTGCATTAACGTCAGGAGAGTCGATATGTAAGCCATAACCAACACCTGTAATGCCAATAATGACCTGGCCTTTGTACACCATGGGTGCCATGTTGATACCGGCGCCTGATTTACCCGATACTTTTCCTTTAGCCTCGTCCCCCAGCGTAGCGATATCCTCCTGGATACCACTCTCACCCAGAGTGACATCTCTATCCCAGGCTAACTTGCCTGTTTGTCGATCCAAAGCAATCAACCGACCGTCTACTGTGCCCATATACACATGATAGTCATCAACAGCGACACCTCGATTCGCCGGACCACAACACATCTCACGGGATGTGATTCGCTCATGATGATAACGCCATATTTGTTGCCCCGTTTTGGCATCTAATGCCACCACATCATTAAAGGGTAAAGACAAGTACATCACCTTACCTTTGACAATAGGCGTTGCTTGAAAAGTGGCTTTAATACCGCTTTGATATTGCCACGCAGGCTGTAAGTTCTGGATGGTATCTTGATTAATTTGTGTCAGCGGTGAATGTCTTTGATGCCATTGGTTACCACCAAATACAGGCCATTGATTTTCATCAGCATTGGCCTGCACATTTAATATACTGAAAACAACGACGATACAAAGCTGTCTTAATTTCATCATCCACTCCACTTATTCTGCTTGATAAAATCACTATACATGAGAAGTCTCTGTATTTTTTGTATAACAAAGACACGATAAATCTATTTTCAGTTAAGGATTCGTAATGGAGTTACCACAAGATAAACATGCCGTTTTACGGATTATGGCCAGACCGAGTGATGTGAATATCGCTGGTGATATTTTTGGTGGTTGGTTAATGTCGCAATGTGATATTGCCGGTGGTATTTATGCCAGTCGTCTTGCCGGCGGCCGGGTTGTTACTGTCGCCGTCAATAATTTTCAGTTTATTGCGCCCGTGTTGGTGGCTGATATTGTCAGTATTTATGTGGATACAATACGTATCGGCACAACCTCTATCACCGTGAAAGTGACGGTATTAATTGAACGCCGTGATGGAAAAAATGAAACGACAATGAAAGTAGCAGAAGCTGACATTGTCTATGTTCATATTGATGAAAACCGCCAACCAGCCGCTATTACACAAGAATAATATCGACACATAAAATATAAGGCCTTAACGGCCTTATATTTGTTGCTTATGTTGAGAAGAAGTGGGTTAAACAGCTTGCTTCGTGGCAGCGGCTTCTTCCATGCCACTTTTAACTTGCTCTGCTGCTTCTTTCGCAATCGGATCCAGCTCAGCACCACCAGCATCCAGATATTCCACTAAATCTTCTTTCATCTTTCTGGCCCAGAAGCGCTTGATATGACTGGCAACACGTTCAGCTGCCTCTTTATCTTCGTAAGCGCGATTATTGGCCGCGATTTGGTTAATCATTTTGATCAAAGTTTCAACCGGACTATGACTCATTTTGTTACTTTCCTTACATTGCCCTGTGGGCTTTTTCGTGATCATATTGAGTAAACGGATCGTGATAAATGACGTGACGACCAGAACGGGCAAAGCCAACCAGCTTCAGACCCACATGCTGTGCTTGTTCAATCGCTAAAGATGTGGGGGCAGACACAGCCACAAGACAGCCAAAACCAGCGCTGGCTGTTTTCTGTACCATCTCATAGCTGGCACGACTGGTGACTAAAACAAAACCGTCATGTGGCGATAATCCGGCTTTAACATGCGCTCCGATGAGTTTATCCAGTGCATTGTGTCTGCCGACATCTTCCCTCGTTAGCACAATATTGCCCTCAAGATCACACCAAGCTGCTGCATGGGTCGCCCCTGTCAGTTGCTGAAGCTGTTGGTATTGCTTGATATTATTCAAGGCTGTCTGGATAACATCATCCGCAACTTGCACCGACTGAACGGGTTTAATCGGGCGAATAGCCTGTTTAAGTGATTCAACACCACATAAACCACAGCCAGTTCGGCCAACTAAACTGCGCCGACGCTCACGTAATGCATCAAACTTTTCATCAGCAATCATCAATCGGACACTGATGCCATTACTATTCGACTGCACATGAATATGGCTAACCTGTTCGGCATTATCCACAATATCTTCAGTCAAACTAAACCCCAGAGCAAAGTCAGCTAAATCTGCCGGTGTCGCCATCATCACCGCATGAGAAATGGTGTTGTAAACCAGTGCAACAGGTATTTCAACAGCAATGTCGTCATGCTGATATTGAGTAGCCGATTCATTGTGATGAACGGCTACCTCAACATCAACTGTCGTTTTATCAACGCTTGTCATTACTCAGCTTCTACCTCTGAGTGAGCCGTGTCTGCTGCCCCTTTCAGTAGTTTCATCTGCAACGCTTCAAATGATTTGAAGTTTTGCTGCCACTCTGAAGGTTGGCTGACTCGTTCAACCTGAACGGCTGTCACTTTATACTCAGGACAGTTGGTCGCCCAGTCAGAGTTATCGGTGGTAATAACGTTGGCACCGCTACCAGGATGATGGAATGTGGTGTAAACCACGCCCGGCAGGACTTTATCGGTAATGCGAGCACGCAATACCGTTTGTCCGGCTCGACTGGTAATACCTAACCAGTCATTCTCTTTAATACCCCGTACTTCAGCATCAGATGGATGAATATCCAATACGTCCTCATTATGCCAGGCCTGATTCTCAGTACGACGTGTTTGAGCACCGACGTTGTATTGAGACAGGATACGTCCGGTTGTGAGTAATAATGGGAAACGACTATTAGTACGTTCATCCGTCGCCACGTATTCAGTGACACTGAAACGACCCTTACCAATCGGGAAATCATCCACATGCATGGTAGGCATACCCACTGGATTTTCATCATTACATGGCCATTGAATACTGCCCAGCTCGTCAAGACGATCATAGTTAACACCGGTAAAGGTAGGTGTCAACGAGGCAATTTCATCCATAATTTCTGATGGATGGTTGTAATGCATGGGATAACCAAGGGCATTCGACAAGTCCACTGTGATTTCCCAGTCTTCCTTACCTGCTATTGGTGGCATCACTTTACGTACGCGGTTGATACGGCGTTCCGCGTTAGTGAATGTACCGTTCTTCTCAAGGAATGAAGACCCCGGTAATAACACGTGTGCAAATTTGGCTGTTTCATTCAGGAACAGATCCTGAACAATCAAACACTCTAAAGAACGCAGTGCTTTTTCCACATGCTGTGTGCCTGGATCAGACTGAGCAATATCCTCACCCTGAACATATAAGGCTTTAAATTCACCAGCAATCGCTGAATCAAACATATTAGGGATACGCAGACCTGGTTCATTATCCAGTTTCACACCCCAGACTGATTCAAAGTGTGAACGCGCAGTATCATCTGAAACGTGTTGATAGCCTGGCAATTCATGTGGGAATGAGCCCATATCGCATGAACCCTGCACATTATTCTGACCACGAAGTGGGTTCACGCCCACACCTTCGCGACCGATATTACCGGTTGCCATCGCCAGGTTAGCAATACCCATGACCATGGTTGAACCTTGACTATGTTCGGTCACACCCAGACCGTAGTAAATCGCGCCGTTCTTCGCTGTCGCATAAGTTCTGGCCGCTTGACGTACTTTGTCGGCGGCGACACCGGTTGTGGCTTCAACGGCTTCTGGTGAATGACGTTCATCACGAATGAACTCACGCCATTTTTCATAACTTTCCATATCACAGCGTTTTTCCACAAAGGCTCTGTCTTCCAGGCCTTCTGTCACTACGACGTGTGCAATAGCATTAACCAGCGCCACATTAGAACCTGGGCGTAAAGCTAAATGTTGTGCTTTTTTCAAATGCGGAGTTTTCAACAGATCAATATGACGTGGATCCGCCACAATCAAGTCGGCTCCTTCACGCAGACGACGACGCATCATTGAACCAAATACCGGATGCGCATCCGTTGGGTTAGCACCGATAACCATGATGACATCAGATTTCATTACAGAATCGAAGTTCTGCGTACCCGCTGATTCACCCATGGTCACTTTCAGACCATAACCCGTTGGTGAGTGACAAACGCGTGCACAGGTATCCGTATTGTTATTACCAAATGCTGCACGGACTAATTTTTGAACCAAATAACTTTCTTCGTTAGTACAGCGTGATGAGGTGATACCACCGACACTTTCACGACCGTATTTAGCTTGAATACCTTTCAGACGTGTTGCTGCAAAATTAATCGCCTCTTCCCAGCTAACTTCTTGCCAAGGATCGGTAATCGACTCACGAATCATCGGTGCTTTGATACGATCTTTATGCGTTGCATAACCAAAGGCAAAACGACCTTTCACACAAGAATGACCGTGGTTTGCGTCGCCGCCTTTATAAGGCACCATACGCACCACTTTGTCGCCTTTCATTTCAGCTTTAAATGAACAACCAACACCACAATAGGCACATGTGGTAACAACACTGTGCTCAGGTTGGCCCATTTCAATGATGCTTTTTTCCATTAGGGTGGAAGTTGGGCACGCTTGCACACACGCACCACAAGACACACACTCTGAATCCATAAAGTCTTCATTTTGACCAGCAGCGACTTTGGAATCAAAACCACGTCCATCTATCGTCAGAGCGAAGGTACCCTGCACTTCTTCACAGGCACGTACACAACGAGAGCAGACAATACATTTGCTTGGATCAAAACTGAAATATGGGTTGGAATTATCTTTTTCACTATCCAGATGGTTTTCACCTTGATAGCCATAACGTACTTCACGCAGGCCCACATCACCAGCCATATCCTGTAACTCACAGTTACCATTGGCAGGACAGGTCAGACAATCCAGAGGGTGATCTGAAATGTACAGTTCCATCACATTTCTGCGTAATTTGGCTAACTTGCTGTTTTGCGTGGTGACTTTCATGCCTTCATCAACAGTTGTTGTACATGAAGCCGGATAGCCACGTCGTCCTTCAATCTGTACAGCACATAAACGACAAGAACCAAAGGATTCCAGATTGTCGGTTGCACATAATTTTGGAATATTGATATTCGCTAACGATGCAGCACGCATTACTGACGTGCCTTCAGGCACTGTGATTTCCACACCGTCAATTTCTACAGTCACTAACTTCTCAGATACACGAGCTGGTGTACCGTAGTCTTTATTTGGATTAAATGTTTCAATTCTCATGTCGTCACTCCTAGCGCGTTGCGCTGAGTTCTTCTGGGAAATATTTCATTACGCTCTGCACAGGGAATGGCGTCATGCCACCCATAGCACAAAGCGAGCCGTCTATCATGGTTTCGCACAAGTCTTCGAGTAAGACCCAGTTCGCATTGGCATTTTCGCCGCTGCGAATGCGATCAATGACCTCGACACCGCGTGTGGAGCCAATTCGGCATGGCGTACATTTGCCACAAGACTCGACTTTACAAAATTCCATTGAAAAACGGGCCTGCTGTCCCATATCCACGGTTTCGTCAAACATAACGACCCCGCCATGGCCTAATACGGCGCCAACAGCAGCGAACTCTTCATAGTCAATGAGGGTATCCCATTGGCTTGCGGGTAGATAAGCACCCAGTGGACCACCTACTTGTACAGCTTTCAGAGGTTTACCCGTCAACGTGCCACCACCAAAGTCTTCCATTAACTCTCGTAAACTAATACCAAAAGCTAATTCGACTAAGCCGCCTTGTTTTACATTACCCGCCAATTGCAACGGTAATGTGCCGCGCGAGCGCCCCATGCCATAGTCCGCATACGACTGACCGCCTTTATCCAAGATATAAGGCACAGCAGCAAACGAAAGCACGTTATTGACAACCGTCGGTTGCCCGAATAAGCCGACAATGGCTGGTAACGGTGGCTTGGCTCTGACTAGACCACGCTTTCCTTCCAGACTATCTAACAGAGACGTTTCTTCACCGCAGATATAAGCGCCTGCGCCGAGACGCACTTCTAAATCAAAGTGTTTACCCGACCCCAGAATATTTTCCCCCAGATACCCGGCTTTATAGGCACGTTCAATTGCTTCATTCAGAAGTTTATGGGCGACAGGATATTCAGAACGGAGATAGATATAACCCTGTGTTGCATGAACGGCCAAGCCAGCAATGGTCATGCCTTCTATCAGCATGAACGGATCGCATTCCATCACCAGACGATCAGCGAAGGTGCCAGAGTCACCTTCATCGGCATTACAGACAATATATTTTTGTTCTGATGGAGTATCTAAAACAGTTTGCCATTTAATGCCGGTAGGGAATGCTGCGCCACCACGACCACGCAGGCCAGATGTTTTGACTTCATCAACAATATTCTGGGCTTGCATTGCGATTGCATTTTTCAGGCCGTTAAAACCATCCAAAGCAATATAATCTTCAATTGAAACAGGATCAGTAATACCAGAACGGGCAAATGTCAGTCTTTGTTGTTTTTTGAGGAAGGGATGTTCTTCAACCAGACCAATGCAACTTTCGTGTTGTTGATTACCATCCAACATGCCAGCATCAAATAGCGCCGGTACTTGCTGAGCACTGATAGCACCATAACCAACGCGACCTTTTGCTGTCTCGACTTCAACAAGTGGTTCAAGCCAAAGCATGCCACGGCTACCGTTACGGACAATAGTAGCATCCAGGCCACGTTGTTCAATTTCTTGCTGAACCGCTTCTGCTAGTTGATCTGCTCCCAAAGAAAGTGCGGTTGTATCGCAGGGAATATAGATACGCTGACTCATTAGCCGACCTCCTTCATATCTTGCTGATGGGATGCCACTAATTCATCGAAACGATCCAGACTGACCCGGCCATGGATATCGTCATCAATCCTAATAGAAGGGCCAGTAGCGCAGTTACCCAGACAGTAAACGGGTTCTAGTGAAAACTGTCTGTTTGCGGTGGTTTGGTGGTAATCAATACCGAGTGCTTGTTTTGCGTGTGCTTCTAGCGATCGGCAACCGACAGCCTGACAGGCTTCTGCACGACATATTTCAATCGTGTGTTTTCCTGGCGGTGTGGTTCTAAAATGATGATAGAAACTGATCACACCGTGAACTTCTGCTCGCGTTTGCAACAAAGACTCAGCAATCTGTGCAACCGCTTTTTCAGGGATGTAACCAATTTCGTTCTGAATTGCATGCAAGATGGGTAACATCGCGCCAGGCTTGTGTTTTAGCCCATCTATAATTAATTGAATAGACTGCTCAGTCCATTCTTTACCAACTGTCATTATATCTCTCTCCGTTATCTGAAATATGCACAATTAGGCATATTTAATTTATCTTATTTTTATTATTGACAAGACATTAGCATAGAGATTGCACGATAAAAATATGCATTTTTAATCATATTTAAAAACTGTGAATCACTATCCATTTTTTATAAAAGTATGACCTTAACAAGCTCATAAAATTTCCTACTCTGGTTCCCAGGCCGAATTAAGTGCAAAGCCATTTATATTTGCACCATAGCTGTGCATAAAATTTATTAACAACTTTCACACCCAATATAAAGCTTTGTTTTAAATGGTAAATAAAAACTGGCACAGTTACTGCTAAATATAAATTACAAACAACTTTTCAGCTGCATTTTGTTTGTATTTCTCTCTTGTCTACGTGCTGAGCCTTGGGGTGAACATAAGTTCACCCCTTTTTTTTGTCTCAAATTGTCCCATCAGTTCTGTTAGCATAGCAGTATCATTCATCGGCAATTACTCTCTGAATTCTATGCATCAGCGCACTATTGAAAACCTTCAACAAGATCATGATTTTGTCACGGTAAATCCCCATGCTGAGAAGCGTACCCGATATGTGCTTTTCCTTACTGTGATTACCATGGTTGCAGAAATTATCGCCGGTACGCTATTTGGCTCAATGGCATTGCTTGCTGATGGCTGGCATATGGCTACCCATGTCGTCGCTTTTCTGATTACTTTATTTGCTTATTCTTACGCGGCGAAAAATAAAGCAAATGCAGCCTTTGCTTTTGGTACAGGAAAAGTAAGTGTTCTGGGCGGCTTTGCCAGTGCAATTGCTCTGGGAGTGGTGGCTTTAATGATGTTGCTTGAATCTGTTGAGCGACTGGTTAATCCACATCAAATTGAATTCAGTGCCGCGATTCTTGTCGCTGTGATTGGTCTCGTTGTTAATCTGATCAGTGCTCTATTATTAAAAGATAACCATGCACACAGTCATGATCATGGACATGCTCATTCGCATCACGATCACAATCTGAAAGCCGCCTATATGCATGTATTGGCAGATGCCTTAACCTCAATTCTCGCCATCATTGCCCTTATTGGTGCGATGTATCTTGGCTGGTTATGGTTAGATGCCACAATGGGTATTATCGGCGCAGCCATTATTAGTATCTGGGCCATTGGCCTAATTCGGGAAACAAGTCCAGTCTTACTCGACGGCAGTATTGATAAAAGCTATAGCCAAGCCATCCAGAACTGTATTGAAAGTGATGCAGATAATCGTATCGTTGATTTTCATATTTGGCATGTGAGTGCTAATCATTTTGCTGCCATCATTTCCATTGTGACATCTGAGCCTAAAGCCACGCATCATTACAAGTCACTACTCACTGAATTTGATCGTCTTTCTCACATCACGATTGAAGTCAATCAATGTCACGATAAGTCATGTCGCCATTAAAAATTGATTTATAACAAGTTTTTCAAAGAAAACTCGACCTTCGTTCAATATCTTAAATAGGCGGTACGAATACTGCATTAAGCTACCCATAATCAATTAAAGCCACCTGAGAGATATGGATATGCTGAATATCGACATCAGCGACTTTCTTCAAAAGCATCAATTACCTGATAGTTATCAAACGCTTGCGCGAGACTGGTATCTACCCATAATAGAAGAAATCGCTACGCACCAGAACAGTGCAAAAAGGACGATCACGATTGGTATTAATGGTGCACAAGGTTCAGGAAAAAGTACGCTAGCGCAGTTGGCTGTTTATGTCCTCACTCAGCATTATTCGCTGAGTGTTGTCTCTCTTTCATTAGATGATTTCTATTTTACACGTCAGGAAAGAACACAACTGGGTCAGGGTATCCATCCTCTTTTAGCCACACGCGGTGTGCCAGGAACACACGATATAACACTTGCCAGAAGAACCATTACTCAGCTTATTCATCAGCAATTTCCAGTGAGTATTCCGCGTTTCAATAAAGCAGAAGATGATCGCTTCCCTGTTGAATCTGCAGAAATTATTACTCATCCTGTCGATGTCATCGTGCTTGAGGGTTGGTGTTTAGGTGCAGAAGCCCAACATGAATCGTCACTCATCCAGCCAGTTAATGATTTGGAAGAAATTGAAGACAAAGATCAGGCATGGCGCCGTTACGTTAACGAGCAGCTAGCACGGTTTTATCCAAAGCTGTTTGAACTGATAGATATCTGGATCATGCTCAAAGCCCCATCATTTGATTGTGTTTTTCAATGGCGGTTGGAACAGGAAAACAAATTAAAACGAAGTTTGTCAGAGTCTGATAAACAAACACAGATCATGGATGAAAAAGCGGTCGGACGCTTTATTAAATTTTATCAACGTATTACCGAAAATACCCTCAACACGCTGCCTAAGAAAGTGAACTATCTATTTGAACTCGATCAAAACCGTCAGATAACAAAATTAACCAGACCGACTCAATCCACTTTGAATACAGACTTGCCTTGCCAATGGTTAGTCTTCACCGATATGGATGGGAGCCTACTGGATCACCATAACTACCATTTTGATGAAGCCATTCCGACCTTAACAGCGCTTGAACAGAACCATATTCCCGTCATCCCTGTGACCAGTAAAACTGCTGCTGAAGTGGAATTAATCAGAGACAGCTTAGCTAATCACCACCCTTTTATTATTGAAAATGGTGCTGCAGTCTATATCCCACAAGACTATTTTGAAAAGCAACCCGAAGGCACTGAAAAACGAGGAAAATACTGGGTGAAAAGTTTTGTCCAGCCCCGTAGCTATTGGCAATCGCTCATTAATCAGCTGCGTCCCAAATATCAGAATGACTTTGTTACCTTTGCTGATGCAGGCATCGACGGCATTATTGCCATGACAGGTCTGAATGTTCATGCGGCCGCTTGTGCAGCAAGAAGAGAGTTTGGCGAACCCGTGTCCTGGCATGGCAATGGTAATCTGAAACAACAATTTATTGCTGAACTCAATGCGCTGGGAGCCAATATTCTTGAAGGCGGCCGTTTTCTTCATGTATCTGGGCAATGTGACAAGGGACGGGCCTTAAAATGGTTGACAGATATGTATCAGAACACGATGCCCGAACAAGTTATACAAACCTTAGCGATAGGTGATAGCCAAAATGACAAAGCCATGCTTGAACAGGCTGATCATGCCTTAGTCATCCGCTCACCGGTACATGGTCTACCTGATATCGACAGAACACATAATTTAACGGTGTCCACATTTTTTGGCCCTAAAGGTTGGGCTGAAGGCGTCACTCAAATCATCGATGCAAAGCTGCATTCCGATTCATTTAACTTACCCCGAGGCAATCATGGCTGATTTTCACCAGAATGGGATTATTACCACACTTCATAATCTAACCAATCGTCACCTAGCTGATTTAGAGAGTGATCTTGTACAGTTCAGCAAACAAAGACCAATGGGATTACTTCTGCCCTCTCTTTTCTCAGAGCTTGAAGGCGAGGCCTTACCGCAAATAATTCAACAGCTAAAAACGGTACCCTACTTATCTGAAATTGTGATTGGTCTCGACCGCGCTAATGCCGATCAATATCGCCATGCACTGACCTTCTTTTCTGCCTTACCACAACACCATCGTATTTTATGGAATGATGGCCCCAGGCTCACCGCCATAGATGAAGAGTTACAGTCATTAGGACTGGCACCGAAAGAAAAAGGTAAAGGTCGTAACGTGTGGTATTGCATGGGTTACATCATTGCTTCAGGCAAGACAGAATCTATTGCTCTCCATGATTGTGACATCGTAACTTACACCAGTGATTTACTGGCACGATTGATCTATCCGGTTGCTAACCCCATGTTTAACTACGAATTTTGTAAAGGCTACTACGCCCGCGTTGCCAGTGGCAAACTGAATGGTCGTGTGAATCGTTTGTTAGTGACGCCACTTATCCGTGCATTAAAAATGGTGGTAGGCAACCAACCCTATCTTGAGTACATGGATAGCTTCCGCTACCCATTAGCGGGCGAGTTCTCTTTTAGACGCGATGTATTATCCGATATTCGTATTCCCAGTGACTGGGGACTGGAAATTGGTGTGTTATCAGAAATGCATCGTAACTATGCCAATAACAGACTGTGTCAGGTCGACGTTGCCCAAGTTTATGATCACAAACATCAGGAATTATCGCCGGATGATCAGCAAGCCGGCTTATCAAAAATGTCGATTGATATTGCGAAATCCCTGTTCAGAAAATTAGCAACGAAAGGCACTGTTTTTACGCCTGAATCATTCCGTACCCTGAAAGCCACCTATTACCGAATCGCACTCGACTTTGTTGAAACCTACCACAATGATGCTGTGATGAATGGGCTGCATTTTGATATTCATCAGGAAGAAGAATCAGTGGAAATGTTCGCTAAAAATATTATGGATGCAGGGCAGATGTTCCTGGAAAATCCGATGGAAGTCCCTTTTACTCCGAGTTGGAGCCGCGTTCAGAGCGCTCTTCCAGATATTTTTGAAAGACTGTATGAGGCTGTTGAAGCTGATTATCAGGAATTTTCCGCATAAGGGACACTGAACATGACACCTAATGATGAGCAACTACAGCAATTAAAACAAACAGTTCTCCATCATCTCACCGCGATTTATGCTGATACTTCACCGGAGCTTTCTCTCCCCGCTTTATGTGATGACATCATCAACATTATGCGGTTGAATCAGGATTACAAAGAAAGCGTTTCACACAGAAATAACTGGGATCAAAATGACGTTATTCTGATTACTTACGGCAACAGTATTAAAAAGGAAGGGGAAGCCCCTTTAAAAACCTTACACCGTTTCTTGAACAAAGAAGTCAGTGGCTATATCAATGGTGTGCATATTTTGCCATTTTTCCCCTACTGTTCTGATGATGGCTTTGCGGTAATGGATTATTACGAAGTCAATAAAGCGCTGGGAGACTGGGACGACATCGAAGCTATCGCCAATGATTATCGTCTCATGGCAGATCTTGTTATCAATCATGGCTCCAGCAGTGGTACGTGGTTTAAGAATTTCATTAAAGGCGATGGACCTGGCCATGACTATTTCTTTACTACATCACCTTCAGCCCCCATCAGTCAGGTTGTTCGGCCACGCACCAGCCCGTTATTACGCGAGACTGAAACACATGACGGGACTCAATATGTCTGGTGTACCTTCAGCCATACTCAAGTCGACTTCGATTTCCGTAATCCTGAAGTTCTGAAGGAATTTATTAATATCGTTCGTTTTTATCTGGATAAAGGCGTTCATATTTTCCGGCTGGATGCTGTCGCTTTTTTATGGAAAAAAATTGGCACGAACTGCCTTAATCTGCCGGAAACCCATGAAGTTGTCCGTTTGATGCGAAGCCTGATCCAGCATGCCGATCCCGATGCTGTGATCATTACTGAAACCAATATTCCTAACCGGGAAAACCTGAGTTATTTTGGTAATGCCAATGAAGCACACTGCATCTATAATTTTTCATTACCACCGTTACTGGTAAACACGCTCGTTACGGGCGATTGTTTTTATTTAAAACAATGGCTGATGAGCATGCCGCCAGCACAACATGGCACGGCCTACTTTAATTTTATTGCTTCACATGATGGTATTGGCCTAAGACCAGCTGAAGGATTACTCAGCGAAGCAGAAATTGCCTCATTAATCAGTACTATGCAGCAATTCGGCGGTCGTATTTCCTGGCGTGAAGGTGAGAATGGCGTTAAAAAACCTTATGAAATCAATATTTCATTGTTTGATGCGCTGCAAGGAACGACGTCAGGCAAAGATGAGTGGAATATAGACCGTTTTATTTGCGCACATGCCATCATGTTGGCACTAGAAGGAATTCCCGGCATTTATATCCATAGTCTACTTGCCACCAGCAATGATATTGACAAGTTAGAACAAACTGAACAAAACCGTTCGATCAATCGTCATGAATGGGATGAAGACGCTTTGATGGCTGAACTGGCGACACCGACATCACAACATGCTCAGGTATCAGGTTTACTCAAAAAGCTCATTCATTTAAGAAAACAACAACGGGCTTTTCATCCTAATGCCACTCAGTTTACACTGCACCTTGGTGAAAAACTGTTCGGTTTCTGGCGACAAAGTATGGACAGAAGACAAAGCATCTTCTGCATCTATAATGTTACAGATACCGAACAACCACTGCGTATCGCCAACTTAAATTTAGTTGTCA
This sequence comes from Methylophaga thalassica MP, assembly GCF_000214595.1. Lineage (GTDB taxonomy): Bacteria > Pseudomonadota > Gammaproteobacteria > Nitrosococcales > Methylophagaceae > Methylophaga > Methylophaga thalassica. The sequence goes on from NZ_AFIG01000001.1 coordinate 1,874,367, forward strand.
CGGATAGATGGTGGGACCTGATTAGCGGTGTTATTCTAGATGGTTCATCTGACGTTATTACAGTTGCGCCATACCAAGTATTATGGATTACCAATGGCTAAGGTATTGTCATCAGACTTTCATACCTATTAGCTAAGCTATATAAAAAAATAAGGAACAATGAATGCAACCAGTTAAAAAAATTCGTAAATGTCTATTCCCTGTAGCAGGTTATGGCACACGATTCCTGCCGGCGACTAAAGCCATGCCCAAAGAAATGCTTCCTGTTGTTAACAAACCCTTAATTCAATATGGTGTTGAAGAAGCCATTGAAGCAGGTATTAACCAAGTTGGATTTATTACAGGCCGGGGCAAACGTGCCATTGCTGATCACTTCGATACCAGTTATGAACTAGAGCATCAGATTCGCGGCACAAGTAAAGAAAAGCACCTCGAAGATATCCGTGCCGTTATGGATACCTGTGACTTTATCTTCATGAGGCAACGTGAAATGTTAGGTCTTGGTCACGCTATCCTGACAGGACAACCTATTATTGGTGATGAACCATTTGCTGTTATTTTAGCGGATGACCTTTGCGCACGAACTGATGAAAACGTATCCAAACGCGCCCTAGGTCAGCTGGTTGAACTCTATGAAAAATATAACTGCAGTGTTATCGCCATTGAAGAAGTCCCCGGCGACAATATTAGTAGTTATGGTGTGATATCTGGTCGTGAAATCGAAGACGGTGTTTATGAAGTCGATGACATGGTGGAAAAACCAAAACCAGAAGATGCGCCAAGTCAGCTGGGTATTATTGGTCGTTATGTGTTAACACCAGATATTTTCGAATACATTGAAAAAACGCCGCCGGGTGCTAACGGTGAAGTCCAAATCACCGATGCTATACGCACACTAGCCAAAGAAAAGCGTGTTCTGGCACTGAAATTTAAAGGTCATCGTTTCGACTGCGGTAGTATTGACGGCTTTGTTGAGGCCACCAATTATTACTATCAGCGTGATCATGTGAAAAAATAAGTCGTATTATTAAGTTTGAAAAAAAGCCGGCCCTGTTGCCGGCTTTTTTTATATGGTCTTTCGGTGACCTTTGGGTTTCCATGCCGGGGCAATCACGTTGGGCATGGTGGATTTTTGTAATAATCTGGCCGGTGCCAGAGTCAGCTCGCCATAACGATAATTCACTTTATCTACCGTCTGATTAAGATGTTCTCTTTGCAGATCGGGCTGTGCAAATAAGTCCAGTTGCTTACCTTGCCGAGGCGATAATGCTGTCACCTGTACTTGCCACACACCTTGCCCCGCCCAGTAAAAATCAACAAAGGCTTTACATAGCTGGTAAATCACTTGTCCATCATCAGTGTAGACACCGGCATGTGCTTTTGTTTTAAGCCAGCCTCTCTCCGTTTTTAAACCAATAAAAAAGCACTCCGCCTGATAACAAAAACAACGCATCCTAGCCGCGACTTTTTCAGCCATATGTTGTAAATAGGTCAATATGATATTTTTTTGAGCCGTTTTAGGTGGCAAAACCTTTCCATGACCGATGCTCTTAGGTGCTTTAACATTAAAATGTAAAGGTTCTGGATCCAGCCCTTGCGCCATTAGCCATATTCGCCGGCCTAAATGCCCAAAGCGTTTCGCCAGTAAACTCATTGGTATTTTTTTCATATCACCACAGCGCTCTACACCGTAATGTCTCAGAAAGCGGCCAATGCCTTTATTAATACCACTCAGAGCTGTCACCATTTCTGATGCCAACACTTCAGCAGCTAAGTCTGGGTGAATCACCTTTAGTCCGTCAGGTTTAGCTTTTTTAGCAGCGAATTTCGCTGTGGTTTTATCCCCACTGATCCCTATCGAACAACGTAAACCAGACACTTGCCAGACTCTTTTTTTTATCAAATATCCAATATCTGTCGCCCCCTTATATAAGCTTTGGCAACGACTTAAATCGAGAAACGCTTCATCCACACTAAACACTTCCACATCAGGGGTAATGTCGATGAGCCCTTCCATAATTCGGGTTGATAACTCAGCATAGCGATAAGGACGTGAAGGAGCATGAATGAGGCCAGGACATAACTGCCTGGCCTGTTTCAGACGCATACCGGTATGCACACCAAACGCTCTGGCTTCGTATGAACAAGTGATGATGGTGGTTCCCTGTGTACCATTAGTGACAGCAACAGGTTTCTTAAACCAGTTACGGTTATCCATTTGCTCAATTTGAGCAAAGAAACAATCCATATCAATTAAGACGATCATCCTTGACCACGGTGCAGATGAATCAAAGGCCATTAATTAAGGGTAGGTCCGTAGCTGTCCAACCACGACACCTTGTACCCTGACTCGATTGGCTGGCAAAGTAACAGGTTCATAGTTCACATTGGCAGGCATTAATGTCACGGTACCATCGTTATTGATTAATAAGGTTTTCAAAGTCGCATCAAACCCATCCACCAATGCCACAACAATATCGCCATGACGTGCAGTCGGCTGTGATTGCACCACCACATAGTCGCCCGACATAATGGCCTTATCTATCATCGAGTCACCGTTGACCTTCAGAACAAAGCGACCTTTGCCAGTAAACATATCGCTCAAATCAATTTCGGACTCATCTGCGACAGCTTCAATTAAACGACCGGCTGCAATTTTGCCTTTGACTGGCAAAGTGACCGCTATCTGGGGAGCGGTATCAGGCTGATCCGTTAAATGCAGGCCACGTGTTCTTCCAACATGCCTTTCCAGCAGCCCGGCATCCACTAATGCCTGAATATAGCGGTGAGTGGTACCTTGAGACTTAATCCCTAAGCCTTTGGCAATCTCAGAAACTAACGGTGAACGTCCCTGTTCATCAATATAATGACGAATAAAATCCAAAGTATCTTGTTCACGTTCAGTCAGCATCATCTCTTCCTTTTAGAGAAAATATTGAGAAGAGAAAATATAGAGAATTTATTCCGTTTGAGCAAGTATTATTTTTAATAATTTCCCCAACAAAAATATGCGCTTAGCTCTTTGTTATTAAAGGAGTAAATTTAGTCAAAAACTAGACTTAACCGGGTGTTTCAGCGATAATTACTGCCTTTTCAAGCCTTTCCTCATCGAAGGCTTACCTCTCATGACTCAGCCAAAATCAAAATAAATAACGTCTAACACCTGCCATGCATGGTGTGTATGAGTCATAGCTCAGTTTGGTTTATAAAGGGATTCTATGTTTAATCTGTTACTAAAACGTCCACAGAACATAAAAAATGATGTGCTGTCCGGGCTCACTGTTGCTTTAGCCCTGGTGCCAGAAGCCGTTGCTTTTGCTTTTGTCGCAGGTGTTGAACCGTTAGTCGGATTATATGCCGCGTTTCTTGTGGGTTTAATTACAGCCGCTATCGGTGGCCGTCCAGGTATGATTTCAGGCGCGACAGGGGCTTTAGCTGTTGTCATGGTGGCGTTGGTTGCACAGCACGGTGTTGAATATTTGTTTGCTACCGTGATTTTAATGGGCGTTTTACAAATCCTGGCAGGCATATTCCGGCTGGGGAAATTTATTCGTATCGTACCATTACCGGTCATGCTCGGATTTGTAAACGGACTGGCCATGGTGATTTTCCTTGCCCAGCTCAAATCATTCAAAGTCACAGGCGAAAATGGTGAAGAACAATGGTTGTCTGGTGAGCCGCTATGGTGGATGTTAGGTCTGGTCGCTTTAACGATGGCTATCAGCTATTTCTTACCCAAACTGACCAAAGCCTTCCCCTCATCTTTAGCCGCTATTATTGTTGTCACGTTAGTGGCAATTGGTCTGCATCTTGATATTCGTAATGTAGGTGATATAGCTTCTATTGCCGGCGGCCTTCCAGAGTTCAGTATTCCGATGGTCCCCTTCAGCTTGGAAACATTACTGATTATTGCCCCCTACTCCTTTATCTTAGCGTTTATTGGTTTAACAGAGTCCTTACTAACACTCACTCTCATTGATGAAATCACAGAAACCACTGGCCGCCCCAATAAAGAATGTATTGGCCAAGGTGTGGCGAATACAGTCACAGGATTTTTTGGTGGTATGGGCGGTTGTGCGATGATTGGTCAAAGTATGATCAATATTAACTCCGGCGGCCGTGGTCGATTATCCGGTATCTCTGCCGCGCTGTTTTTGTTGTGCTTTATTCTGTTTGCATCGCCACTTATCGAAATCATTCCGATTGCGGCTTTGACAGGCGTCATGTTTATGGTGGTATTAGGTACGTTTGAATGGGCCAGTTTCCGTTTGCTTGGACGTATCCCATTACCTGATGCCATTATCGGTATTTCCGTCGCCGTTATTACCGTCTTTACTGATCTGGCTATCGCTGTAATTACAGGCATTATCATGTCGGCGCTGGTATTTGCATGGCAACACGCCAAACACATTTATCTGAAAAGTTATAAAAATGAACAAGGTTCTATCGTTCATGAATTGAACGGGCCATTATTCTTTAGCTCAGTCCGTAACTTCAATGACTTATTTGATCCGAAAAATGATGATGCTGACGACATCATTCTTGATTTCAAAAACTCGCGCGTTTACGACCATTCAGCCATTGAAGCGATTGACTCACTGGCAGAACGTTACATCAAAGCTGGAAAAACGCTGCATTTAAGGCATTTAAGTGAAGAGTGTAAACAATTACTCAACAATGCAGCTGATCTGATTGAAGTGAATGTGATGGAAGATCCGCACTATCATATTGCTGATGATAAGCTGGCATAAAAGTGAAATAACTGCTATCTTAAGCCCATAATAATAAGCTAAAAATTGTATAACCTATTGAACTACGAGAAAAAAAACATGTTAAAAAAAATTGATAAACTGCTGATAGAAAAATTTCCACATATTATTCTTGGCTTTACTGTTTTTTGGTTGTCACTGATTGCTTTCGGCCTATATAACAACTAAGCCGATCAGCGGTATCGTTAAAAAGCCAGTCATCGACTGGCTTTTTTTATGTCCAAATTTATTTCCATTCGACAAGTTATTCATTTTTGATCTAGGTCAATGCCTAATATCTGTGCCAGGCGAATAATAACCTCACGCTGTTTTAAAACAGCACAATATTCTCAGTGAGGAGACGATGATGGAAAAAATTGAACACTATATTCATGATAACTTTGCCGCATTAATTTGTGTGATGTCAGTTGCTTGGCTTGCCTTGGTTGCCTATGGCCTTATCATGTCTTAATGCCTTTAGGGCATAAGCAACTCAAAACTCGCCCGGGCAATACACTGGCCATTCAATAGGCACTCAACCTCGTGTATGCCCGGGTAATATTTTCTGGTCGATATCTTCTGTAAAGTATGTCGTTTTTGCATTTGGAGATATTCGCCTTCTGCTAAACGTATATTTTTCCATTTAAAGACTTTTTCTCTCGTCATTTTTCCAGCAGCCCCAACAAAACGTATCCGGTAGTCTAGTACTACATACTGCGCCTGCTTGCTTCGTAACCGAAAATCCAGCACCAGCGCCTGCCCTAATAATAATCGGCTATGGGAAAGACGAAGTAATGGCTGTTCAATATCCACCGACTGACTAAAACCTAACAGCGGATAAACATCAGCATTTCCCTGTTTCACCAAACTCCGTAAACCATGGCGAATCACCCAGTTTATGTTTTGTGAAGCTGCTTGTTTCCACTCTGAACAAATATCAATCACCATTTGAGGATGATCCTTACTAATATCATTGATGTTATTAGCAACAGAACGCCTGACATAGAGGCTGTGATCACCTTTTAACTTCTCAAGAATCGGCCATATTGGTGTTGGGTCATCACGTAAATCAGTTAATTGTGGTGCCCAAGGTAAACGTGGTCGAATGCCTTCAGAGGCTAATCGTCTGATATGTTCATTCTCATGTTCAGCCCACTGCAGCATTTGCAAATAGGTTTCTTCAAAATGCGCCAATAGAAAAAACCGAATGGCAAACTCGCCGGTAAATAATGGGGTTAATTTTTCTAATGCAGCAAAAGAAACATGGAGGTGGTCGATGCCATATAAAGCAACATAGTCAATTAATGGCCAGGCTAAATAATGTTCCCAACCAGAAAACTGTTCTTCTCTAAGGTATTCAGAAGCCTGTAACAGAATAGCTATCGCATCAACATAATCATCAGGCAGGTAAACATGCAAACTCCTAGCAAGATAGTCTGCACGTGCTTTGAGCTCCAGTTCATCCAGTTTGAGTAATGCTGTCTCAATAAAATCAGTCATAGCAAAGTCTGGCCACACTGAATCAATCAGTGAGCCTAGCACATGAACTGCTGCAGTATTGAGTTTATTTTTGAGTTGTTCAGCCATAAAAAAAGCCGCGATGGAATCGCGGCTTTTATCATACGGTATTCTGTCTTAGCTTAGGCAGTTTTTTTACGTCTGCGCATCGCTGTAAAGCCCATCAAACCAGAACCAAATAACCATAATGCTGCTGGAACAGGTACTTCACTTACAGGTGGGCAGTATGTACCATCCACTGTTAATTCAGCCCAGAAAACATCTTCTTTTATTTTATCAAAAATAGCTTTGAAGGTGATACCAGCAAGCACTTCGTCAAATAAGTTTGAACTTAGTTGAAATACATCAACGCCACCATCTAATTTACCAACGTATGTCAGGTATGGGAAATAATTATCTAATGTCCATAAACCATCAGAGAACCATGAACCGTTGGCATTTGATTTAACTGATAAAGTAGCCGAAGTAATTTCTAAAGTAGGCTCATTGATGGCTTCAAAGCTCATATACGCCTCTGAAGAGTCCCAGAAAGTTCCCCAGTAATCATAATCTTCGTTAGTTACTTTAGCGTTTAATGTCGTTGAATAAGCTTGAGGGTTATCACATGTTGAACCATCATTACCACAACCTCCATGATGATGCCCACCATGATAAAACGTTGCTGAAGCAACACTTGAAAAACCTAGCAACATAGCAGCTACTAACATAGCCGATTTGTAAAATTTCATAGAATTATCCTTATTTACTATGCAACCCGGCCATCTTTAAAAAAGATCCGTGGCTTTCCGTCACATGGCTCACACCAAGGTTGGCTTAACTGTTCAATATGCAATCACTACCTGCAGAATACATATTAGTGATTCGTCATTAGCTGAACAATTGTACTTTGGTACTAAAACGTAAAATTAATCAGCCATCTACAGACTTTTTTATCAAATACCACCCTTAATATTTGATAAAAACATGGGAATAACTCCCAGTGCGATGCATTGTATTACCTTAGTTTTGATCAGGACAATTGTACCTTGGTACTAGTTATAAAATTTTTAACGTTTTTTTGTAAAAACGGCTATCGACTCAACGTGTGTTGTGTGAGGAAACATATCCATAATGCCTGCTGATTCCATAATATAGCCATGCTGATTAACCAGCTCACCGGCATCACGTGCCAATGTCGCCGGATTACAAGACACATACACCAGACGCTCAGCACCTAATGCAGCGAGTTGATGTAAAACTTCAAACGACCCACTTCTGGGCGGATCCAGCAAAATCTTATTAAAGCCTTTTTCTGCCCAAGGATAATCTTTGAGCTCGGTTTGTGTCAGATCGGCCAGTTCAAACTCAGCATTCTTTAAGCCATTAAGCTGTGCATTATTTTTAGCGTGTTGTACCAGAGCCGCATCACCTTCGACACCAACCACTTCATTAACTCGTCTGGCTAGAGGTAAAGTGAAATTACCTAAGCCACAAAATAGGTCAAGAATGCGATCATCAGCTTGTACGTCCAGTAACTTCATGGCTCGCTGGATCATTTTTTCATTAATACCGGCATTCACCTGAGTAAAATCGCTCGGATCAAACTGTAAGTTCAACCCTGCTTCCGGCGCATAACTGAGCTGAGCTGACTCAGGCCATAATAAGGACACGGTATCCGGACCACCCGGTTGCTGATAAATCCATAAATTATTGCTTTAACCAAAGCTAATCAGTGCATTTTTATCCGTCTCAGATAATGCATCAAGATTGCGAAAAACTAACGCCACATGCTCATCATCCATCGCCACTTCAATCTGAGCGATACGATTATAGGCTTCAAGCCCAGCAATTAATGACGCTAAATCCGTTAAACGATGACCCACTCGAGGATCTAAGACCTCACATTGCTCTAGCATGGCAATATAAGGTGAAGACTTTTCTCTGAAACCGACCAGAACCTGTTCTTTTTTCGCGACATACTTCACGCCTAAACGTGCTTTACGACGATATCCCCATAATGGACCTGTTAAAGGTTCTAACCACTGTTCAGGGCTTAAGTTACCAAAGTGAGTGAAGTGTTCAGCCAATGTGGCTTGTTTATGAGCCAACTGTGCTTCAGGTGACATATGCATCAAACTGCAGCCACCACAAATACTAAAATGCTGACATTTTGCTGCTACGCGATCATCAGCGCCAGACAGCACCTCTACCGTACGTGCCTCATCATATTTTTTAAGAACCCGGCTATATTGAAAGTTCACTTTTTCTCCGGCTAAGGCGCCATCCACAAAAACGGTTTTACCTTCAATTCGAGCGATGCCTCTACCATCGTGTGATAACGACTCAATCTCTGCTGTAACGGGTTCTTGCGGTATTCTTTGTCTGCGGCTACGTCTTGCCATCTTTTATCTCTTATCTCTGAAAAATAAAAAGTCCAGTGACGCTTTCACGCCACTGGACGTCATTATTATAATCAATCTGCTGTATTTATTTTTGTTTCCAGCTACCACCCTGCTGATACCACCAGCCTTTTGCTGCATTACTAATCCAGCGCTGTGCGAAGGTTTGTTGGATATCATCCTGCCATTCCGGATGACCGTTTGCTCTGGCGATTTCAGCATAGAGCGCTTTACGATCATTATTTTCGGCGGCAATCAGACTATTTAACTGGTTACGGTCTTTTAACGGTACAGACTTGGCATCACGTAGAGTAATAAAACCATCATCAGTTAACCCTATCGCACCACTATTATAGAAAGGCTTCAAACTTTCATGGCGTGTTTTCATATTCGACTGTAATGCATTGATAGCAGGTGAATTGATATTAATATCCGCACCTGCCGCTTCAGCCTGCGGTACCATCCAGTTCAACACAGACATAGCCAGTGGCAGCCTGGAGTCTGATGTTGACGATTGTTTATCCTGCTTGTCAGGTTCAGCCGTATCTGCAGGTTGTGTTTCTGGGCCCCACACATCTTCAATAATTCTGTCTGCTGCTTTTTCAGCCGCTGCCGCTGGGAAATAGATATTAATGGTGACACATGAAACCAACATTAATCCCGACACCGTGCCCGTTAACCACTTCATTAAATGCATAAACCTCTCCTTACTCAATAATGGGTCCAGAACTATTTTGTACCGCTTTGATACGTTCTAATAAATCAGCCCAGTCCACTCTACGCGTATAGCCAATCACATCAATCCATGGTGGTAACCCGCCCCCACCTTTGACAATATAGTACCCCTGATCAGCATCTTCGATGCCAGCCATTTCACAAACATCATTCCGTAAATGACATGACAGTCCTAAACGTTTATAAGAAAAGTCATCAAAAAAACGTAAAAAACTTCTCGAAATCATCCCTGTCGCGCCACCACCGACCTGCGTTAAATTATCCACGGCACGCTGACTGATAATGCGTTTTCCCGGATTATCTTTAGAGGTCGCCAACTTGGCATCAAACTGCACAGGTTGCCAGTTAGACAAACGCAAGTTATAGATTTCTCCAGTAACACGTCCGGTAATCTTGCCGACATCAAAGGTCTTGGTTAACAAGGCTAAATCCAAATCGTTCATATCAATATTGGCATACAGTTGTGGTAATACACCTAAAGGATCGGTTAAACGTAAATCACGAATAACTGTTGTGCCATCAAAGACTTTGACCTGTAACGCACCATCAATGGTGAGTTTATGTGATTGATAACGCACATGAGGAATCACGCCAGATAACTTACCGTGCATTGTTGGCCAACCCAGCGCCTCGGTTAAACTTTCCATGGATATCGGTAACAATAAACCATCAAATGACCATGTTATCTGCTTATCTTCTTGCTGCTGCAAACTCAATTGGTTAATTTGCAGTTCACCATCCAAAACAGGAATGCTGGTTTCCTCGACTAATTTAAAGCCATTTTTAACGGTTTGTGCATGCAACTGACCCGCACCAATATCAATGGCATAAAGCTTGGCTTGCTGCCAGGATAAATGACCATCCAAAGGGGTTTGTTTATTGGTCCAGACCAGCTCGCCATTTAAATTCTCAGCATTGTAGCGTTGCTGGCTATCCGTAACATTTACCTTATCCAGTGTAGCTGTGAGCTGATACTGCTTATCAGACCAACTGAGCGATGATGAGACCTGACCTGATACCTGTAAATTGGCAGCCGCGGTACCCACCATAAAAGGTTTTACCCATGTTGGATAAAATGACGATAGCGTGCTTATGGTGACATCCGCTTCCACTTTCGTCGGCACGTTATCCGTGACCTCAGCGAGAGCCTCTAAGCTGAACTCTTCTGACTGACTTAACTTAATATCCGCCAAAGTCCAGTGATTTGTCTGGGTTTCAAATTTGCCTTGTACACTCAGTGTGATAGGAGAAACCGATAAATCAACAAACACGGGATCGCTGTAGGCCTGACCAGCAGTCAACGAAGATGAAACAACAAAGTCCCAAGTATCATCCGAATTATCTAAGGACACTTCTCCCTGCATCGCGATATTTTCAGCCACCTGGCTTGCTGTCGCATTACTAAAACCCAAGTCAGTGAATTGCCATTTTGCGATGCCAGACACAATTCCCAGTGTGTTTCCATCAAGGCGTGCTTGAACAGATACTTGCCCTTGTGGCTGCCAGTCATTGACAGCATCAAGGTAATGTTTATCCAGGAATTGGGGTAGCCATTTCTGTAATGCTGATAACGAGATATTCTGAGCATCAATATCCGCATCCCAATGCTGCTCAGCAAGGTTAACAGCAAGATTTATCGTACCACCATCTAATTTCAGATTTTGTAGCTGCAGATCATAGTGTTCGTCTTCTGTATTAGCATCAATACTAAATTGAACGCGTTGCTGGCCTAACTCAGCTTGAAAAAACTGTAAGGTGCCTGACTGACAGGAAAAGCCCTCTGTTAGCCAGGCCGCGTTAGCACACTCAAATGTGACATTGTGTAATTGATTCAGCGGGGCCGGTAAAGTGATTTGGGCAGCCTGCCCTGAAAGTTTCAGGCCTTCAGAGGTGAACCGGACAGCGGTTTTCAGATCTTTTGCATCAAATTTTTCTGCCCAGCTATGATCAATATTAATTTGAATCGTATTAATGGCCAATACAGGCAATGACCATATACATAGCCACAGGAATACTGACTTTAGCGTCAGATATTTCATTATCAGGCAGGGAAAACGCCTGTTGAGATATAACGGTCGCCGCGATCACAGACAATGCTGACAATCACAGCATTTTCTACCTGCTCAGAGACTTTCATGGCAGCAGCTAATGCTCCACCTGATGATACACCAGCAAAAATTCCCTCTTCAGCCGCCAGACGACGCATCATGGTTTCAGCTTCATCTTGCGTGACATCTAATGTCATATCAATACGTTCTGGTTCAAAAATCTCAGGTAAATAAGCCTGAGGCCAACGACGAATACCGGGAATATTAGCGCCCTCAGCGGGCTGCACGCCAACCACCTGAATCGCTGGATTTTGCTCTTTTAAATATCGCGATGTGCCCATGATGGTACCCGTGGTTCCCATTGAACTAACAAAGTGGGTAATTTCACCATGTGTATCAGCCCAGATTTCTGGACCCGTTGTTTCATAATGGGCCAGCGGATTATCAAAGTTACCAAACTGATTTAGCACCTTGCCTTTGCCTTCTTTTTGCATCTGTAGCGCTAAATCTCTGGCGGATTCCATCCCATCGGTCAGAATCAGTTCAGCACCATAGGCTTTCATGGAAGCACGACGCTCAGCACTACTATTTTCCGGCATAATCAGAATCATCCGGTAACCCAAAATGGCCGTGACCATCGCTAATGCAATACCGGTATTACCGCTGGTTGCTTCAATTAAAGTATCACCCGGCGTGATATCACCACGGAGCTGAGCTTGCTGAATCATACTGACCACAGGTCGGTCTTTGACTGAACCGGCGGGATTATTGCCTTCCAGCTTGACCAGAATAGTATTGCTGGTATGACCAGGAATACGTTGTAATCTGACTAAAGGTGTGTGGCCGATAAAGGCTTCAATGGTCGGGTAAGATTTCATCAATTGGATTCCATTAAAACGACATAAGCAATCGCGTATTCATGATCATCACTCAGGCTTAACATGGCCTTATCAATATGCATTTTCTGTTTCAGCTCAAGTCCTACTCTCTCAAACTGTAATTCTGGTTTGCCAAGGGGGTCATTTCTAACACTGATATGACGTAGACTCAAACCATCCCGAAAACCTGTTCCCATAGCTTTAGCTGCCGCTTCTTTTGCTGCAAAACGTTTCGCTAAAAAATTAGCTGGTTTGAGCTGTAATTTGAACTCACTGAACTCAGCATCACTGAGTATTCTCTCAGCAAATTTATCACCATGTTTATCGAGTAAGGCCTGCATTCGGGGAATATGAACCAGATCCGTACCAATGCCGATAATCATCTGCGGCGTGCATCCTGCATCAATTGTTTCATCTCACGCACGGCTGCCTGAAACCCAGTAAAAACTGAGCGAGCTACGATAGCATGACCGATGTTTAATTCCACCAGTTCAGGTATTGCCGCGATTTTCTGTGTATTGTGGTAATGCAGACCATGTCCGGCATTCACCTGTAATCCTCTTTCATGGGCTTGCTTTGCCGCTTGTGCAATAATCGCCAGCTCATGCTCGGCTTCTGCATCCGTTTCTGCATCAGCATAACGGCCTGTATGTAATTCCACCACAGGCACACCACAGGCAACAGCGGCGTCGATTTGAGCCAGATCAGGATCAATAAATAACGAAACACGCACATTTGCCTCTGCCAGACGCTGACAAGCCTGCTGCATGCGAGATAATTGCCCCGCTACATCCAGCCCACCCTCGGTAGTCAGTTCTTCACGTTTTTCGGGTACCAGACAGCAATCTGCCGGACGATATTTTTCAGCCATCGCCAGCATCTCTTCCGTTACCGCCATTTCCAGATTCATTTTTGTCTGCAGAATATCGCTTAACATCGCCACATCGCGTTCCTGAATATGTCGACGATCTTCACGTAAGTGCAAAGTAATACTGTCAGCCCCTGCTTGTTCCGCTTCAATCGCCGCCTGAATAGGATCTGGATAGCGCGTACCACGGGCCTGACGTAATGTGGCGATATGATCGATGTTGACACCTAGATAAATAGACATGAATCTCCAAACTCAGCTTGTTTTTGTATTAAATTGATTAAGGCCAGCAAATAACTGACGGCTATGTAAAGGCCGGCCGCCCAGATAATAATTTATCACTGACCGCATCATATGTTTGATTTCTTTCAGGCTAAGCTCGTCAAACCCGGCTTCTTGTTCGAGGTGACGCAGACTTCGTCCTGATACCGTATTTTGCAGACGCTGACCGAATACACGTCGAGGACCGCTGTCAGGGTGGTAGATATAAATACCATCCTCTTCAATCGCTTCTCCCGACTCGGCATCCACCGTTAAGGCCAAGCCATAACCCAGATGACTCAGTAAGGCTTTTTCAAATAAACGCAGTGTAATCTGCTCATTATTCTTTTGCTGGAGCGAGGAGAGAGCCTGGCGATAGGCATCAAAAATGTCTGGCTCTGCTTCATGAACAGGGAGTAATTTCACCAATAATTCATTCATATAAAGCCCGCACAAACTGGCATTTCCGAGCAAACGATAACCGGGCTCATCTTTTTCTATCTGACTTAAGGTCACTAAGTCACCCCGGCCATACCAGCTTAACCATACTGGCTGGAATATCTGTATCGGTGATGACCGTTTTTTTGTCTGCCTGAGCCCCCGGGCCACCAGACTTACACGACCATGATCACGCGTTAACACATCGACCAGTGAACTGGTTTCCCGATACGGTCTGTGATGTAGGATAAAGGCTGATGTCAGCTCCACAAGCGACCACTACAAATCGTCGTTATAACCCAGATTTCTTAACATACGTTCGTTGTCAGACCAGCCTTCACGCACCTTAACCCAGATTTGTAAAAAGACTTTACAGCCGAATAACTGTTCCATTTCCAGTCGTGCGTCTTGGCCTATAAGTTTGAGCTGTTCACCCTTTTTACCAATCACGATGGATTTCTGACCGCTACGCTCAACATAAACAACAGCGCCGATCCGGTACATGCCTTCTTCTTCCTCAAACTGCTCAATTTCTACAGTGAGTGAGTAAGGCAGTTCCTGCCCAAGATAACGGAATAATTTTTCACGAACGATTTCACCGGCCAGAAATCGAGAACTGCGATCGGTTAACTGATCTTCATCAAAGATCATCTCGCCTTCCGGCATTAACTTGGCTATTTCCTGTTCCAGTACGTCGGTATTCATGCCTTTTCGTGCAGAAATAGGCACAACCGCAGCAAAATCATACTGTGGTGCAAGCTCTTGTATTTGTGGTAATAAATCAGATTTATCTGATAATTTATCTGCTTTATTTAACACTAAAATAACCGGCGAACGCGCATCTTGTTGAATGCGTTTTAAAACTCGCTGATCATCTTCTGTCCACTTCAGACCTTCCACCACAAACAACACCACATCCACATCATCAATCGAGGCAGCCGCAGCACGATTCATATAACGGTTCATCGCTTTTTTGCCATCACTGTGCATACCGGGTGTATCCACATAGATGAACTGCCCCTCATCGGTGGTTTTAATGCCCAGAATACGATGGCGAGTAGTTTGTGGCCGACGTGAAGTAATACACAGTTTTTGGCCAAGAATACGATTAATTAATGTCGATTTGCCGACATTAGGACGACCGATAATAGCGATATAACCGGAACGAAATGGTGTTGAGTTCATTGTTTACCTTCAATTAAAGTTAAGGCACGTTCAGCGGCTTTCTTTTCAGCTTTTCGGTGACTGCTACCTTGAGCAACCACCACCTTATCCAGCAAGGTAATCTGACAGGAAGCTTCAAATACCGGTTGTTTTTTATCGGTTTTTAATTCTTTCACGCTATACAAAGGCAGGGGCTGCTTACGGCTCTGTAATAATTCTTGTAAGCGTGTTTTGGGATCTTTGACCGTTTCTGTGACATCGATCGCATCTAATCTTTCAGCAAATAATCTTAAAATAAGATCTTTAACCGGGGTCAGGCCACTATCCAGATAAAGTGCGCCCAGGATAGCTTCGACAGCATCAGCCAGAATAGACTCACGCCGGAATCCACCGCTCTTTAACTCGCCGGGCCCCAGTATCAACACATCACCTAACTTTAGCTCTCGGCCAAGTTCAGCGAGTGTTTCACCTTTCACTAAAGACGCTCTTAACCGGCTTAACTTTCCTTCCTTAACCTGAGGAAACCGGTTAAATAACTCTTCAGCTATCACAAAGCTCAGGATAGCATCACCCAAGTATTCCAGACGTTCGTTATTTTTTGGATCTGCGCTACGGTGCGTTAATGCCTGTTGTAAGAAGGCGATATCTTTAAATTCTACTTTTAACTGTTTGCACAGGGCTTTTTGCCGCTGGGTTATCATTATAGCTGTGGCTCTACATCAATTTCTTTGTGGAAATGTCCCACAAGATCAATCTGGGCAAAAAACGGTTTTCTGACTTCATAATCAATGACAATCTTGGTCACATATGCCGTATTCTTACCACGAAATACTTCAACATCATCACGCTTTACACTGCTGATATAGCCAATATTAAAACGCTTGGAAAGCAAGGTTTGCACTTCATTTTTGGATAAGTTGTTATTACGCAGTTCGGTTTTCATATCTTCCATAATCTGAACCACACCATAATATTCCTGATACATCGGCACCAAACGAATCGCTAATGTGACAAAGAAAGCGATCAAGGCCATGACAATGACCCAGCCAATTAATGTCATACCACGCTGGTGTTTCATCACAATCTCCTTATTCAATGGACTTACCTAAACGATTCCAGACAATTCCGCCTTCATTCCAGTCCCAACTCATCCAGACAAGGAACGCTTTACCAACAAGGTTTTCTTCAGGGACAGTGCCCCAATAACGACTATCGTTGCTGTTATCACGGTTATCACCCATTACAAAATAGTGTCCTTCAGGTACTACCGTTTCGCCTTCCACCCGTTTAATGCCAGGTTCAACCAGTATTAAATGGTTATGTTCACCTAATTGCTCAGCGCGTAATTCTGAACCAGGCGCAGCAATATTGATCATGCTTTCCGGCTTTTCGCGCGGATCTTGTGCAACAGGTTTACCATTAATATAAATCGTTTTATTGAAATAACCGACTTTGTCGCCAGGCAGCCCTACAACACGTTTGATGTAATCAATATCCGGATCGTCTTTATGTTTTTTCACCGGATAACGAAACACCACGACATCTCCACGTTGTGGCTCACCTGTATCGAAAATTTTTGTATTAAGAACGGGTAAACGAATGCCATATGAGAATTTATTCACCAGAATGAAATCACCAATGTGCAAGGTTGGCACCATCGATGATGAGGGAATTCGGAAAGGTTCAGCAATAAATGAACGAATCACCAGCACCAGGAGAATAATCGGAAAAAATGAACGTGCGTATTCCACCACCACAGGTTCTTTTGCATCATTATCACGACGTGGGGCCCAGAACAGCTTGTCGATTAACCAAATCAAGCCAGTAATGGCTACCAGTAAAACCATGATTGCGGGAAAACTCACTGTTTAACGCTCCTACCTTTTTATGAATTCTTTGACAGTTGTAAAACGGCGAGGAAAGCTTCTTGTGGAACGTCCACCTTGCCGACTGATTTCATCCGTTTTTTACCTGCTTTTTGTTTTTCCAGCAATTTACGTTTACGAGAAACGTCACCACCGTAACATTTTGCTAATACATTCTTACGCATCGCTTTGACTGTCGAGCGCGCGATAATATGACCTCCAATCGCCGCCTGAATCGCAATATCAAACATTTGACGAGGAATAAGCTCTTTCATTTTTTCTACTAATAACCTACCGCGACTGACACTGGTGTCTTTATGCACAATCAACGACAACGCATCAACACGTTCACCATTAATCATGATATCCAGCTTAACCAGATTGGCGGGTTCAAATCTGACGAAGTGGTAATCAAGCGAGGCATAACCACGGCTGACAGATTTCACACGGTCGAAGAAATCAATGACCACTTCATTCATTGGAAGTTCATAGGTCAAGGCCACTTGTTTACCCATGTATTGCATATTCTTCTGTACACCGCGCTTTTCGACACACAAGGTAATGACCGCACCTAGATGATCTTGTGGTACCAGAATGTCAGCTCTGACGATTGGCTCACGAATTTCTTCGATCGTGCCAATATCCGGTAGTGATGATGGGTTTTCAACGCGAACGACTTCACCATTTTTCTTCAGCACTTCAAACACAACGGTTGGCGCTGTGGTAATCAAGTCAAGATCGTATTCCCGCTCCAGACGCTCCTGAATGATTTCCATATGCAAAAGGCCGAGGAAACCACAACGGAAGCCGAAGCCTAAGGCTTGTGAACTTTCTGGTTCGAAAAATAATGAGGCATCATTTAAACGCAGTTTAGATAAAGCTTCGCGGAAATTCTCATAGTCATCACTGCTGACAGGGAAAATACCGGCATAAACCTGTGGCGTTACCTCTTTGAAGCCTGGCAACATCTTATCGGCACCATGATGTGCATGGGTCAATGTGTCACCTACCGGCGCACCATCAATTTCTTTCACACCTGAAATAACGTAGCCTACGTCACCACAGTCCAGCACATCACAGGGTGTGCGCTTAGGTGTAAAGGTACCAACCTGATCCACCTGATATTCATGTCCGGTCGACATGACTTTGATTTTATCTTTGGTTTTCAGCGAGCCATCAACGATACGGACTAAGGAAATAACGCCTACATAACTATCAAACCAGGAATCAATAATCAGCGCTTTTAAAGGGCCATCAGGATTACCTTTAGGTGCAGGAACTTTAGCTACCAGTTCTTCCAACACATCTTCGATACCAATACCGGTTTTGGCACTGCAACGAACCGCATCCATGGCATCAACACCGATGATATCTTCAATTTCCTGAGCAACACGCTCTGGTTCAGCCGAAGGTAAATCGATTTTATTCAGTACGGGTAAGACTTCTAAGCCCAGTTCAATCGCCGTGTAACAGTTAGCCACACTTTGTGCTTCAACCCCTTGAGCGGCATCAACAACCAATAAGGCCCCTTCACAGGCCGCCAGAGAACGCGATACTTCATAAGAAAAGTCAACGTGTCCAGGGGTGTCGATAAAATTCAGTTGGTAGGTTTCACCATCACGGGCTTTATATTCCAGTGAGACGCTTTGTGCTTTAATGGTAATCCCACGCTCGCGCTCGATATCCATAGAGTCGAGTACTTGTTGTGACATTTCCCGCGCAGTCAGACCACCACAAATTTGGATAAAGCGGTCAGCAATAGTAGATTTACCGTGGTCAATATGGGCGATGATAGAAAAGTTACGTATATTCTTCATTTAGTTACATTTTCATTAGTGACGTCGGTGGCCATCCCGAACAGTTAACATAGATTTTGCATGACATGCATTGTTCCCGCTGGCAGATGATGTTGGCCTTTGAGTCACGCGCTCAGCAAATGATTGGATATTATACGCATTTCACTATCACAAAACGATAATCTAGCGAGTCTGTAGATAAAAACGTGACATACGACAAACTGTCTGACACTCTGTCACCGGTTTTATATAAGCATTAATTTGACCAAAACTTTCTGAATAGAAAAAAGCGTTTTTCTGGATAACAAATATCATGGATAAAGCCGTCCTGTCTGGCCCTATCATTCCCACCTTTTTACGGTTTGCCATTCCCTCAATTTTAGGCCTTTTAGCCATTACCACCGCCAGCATTGTCGATGGTATTTTTGTGGGTCAATTCGTTAGCGCTGAAGGTTTGGCAGCCATTAATTTACTGATCCCTTATCTGTCATTGATATTTGGTCTGGCCCTGATGTTATCGATAGGTGGAGCCGTTCGCGCCGGTTATTACCTTGGACAAAAACGATTTGCTGCTGCGTCAGATGTATTTAGCCAATGTCTTATCGCCATTGTTGTGATTGGTTTGAGCTTTATGCTGCTTTCCTGGTTCTTTGCAGACAGTATTTTAGGATTTCTCGGCACTCCAGAATCCTTACTGACTTTAATACGACCTTACTTTTACATCATCAATGCGGTGCTAGTCGTTCAAATATCCACCATGGTGATGTATTACTTTATTCGCCAGGATAATGCTCAAACCTTGGCTTCTTCAGCATTAATAAGCGGCGCGCTGATCAATATTGTTCTGGATGCACTATTTATCATCGTATTTGATTGGGGGCTTAAAGGTGCAGCGGCAGCCACGGCTATTGCCCAAGTTATCCAGTTAATAATGTTAAGTCGTTACTTTTTACGTGCTGAAAAAACACTTTCTTTTTCATTAACGCAACAGCATTGGTCTGAAATTAAACCGGCCATGTTTAATGGTGGATCCGAGTTTATTAACGAAATCTCTGGGGGTCTGGTTATTTTAGTGCTGAACTGGCTTTTAGTGAGTCGGCTCGGTGTCGAAGGCATTGCCGCATTTGCGGTTATCAATTATCTGATTTTTATCAGTTTGATGCTGTATTACGGCATTTCAGATGCATTGCATCTGGTTGTCAGCCAAAATCATGGTGCTCAGAATGTGCAGCGTATCCGCCAGTTTCTATTAACTGCGTTGAGCTGTATTTTACTGATTAGTATCAGCCTGACGCTTTGTTTAGTCTTTTTCCCTGAACAAATCAGCAGACTGTTTTTAGATGAAACGGCAGAACAGACCTTGCTGTTATCCCAACAATTTATTGCTTTGTTATGGCCATTATTTTTGATTAATGGCGTTAACGTCATTATGTCTATCTACCTGACAGCCATTCAAAAACCCATTCCATCCATGGTTATTGCATTATCAAGAGGTTTATTTTTGCCGGTTCTGCTTTTGCTGCTTTTCTCATGGTTATTACCCGAACCCGAATTTCTGATCGCTTTACCGCTTTCAGAGTGGCTGACCTTTATTATTGCCATTGTCCTGTTCAGCTGGTATCGACCCAGCAAACAGACTTAGGATGATGTTCGATAAAACACATGATCTTTAAAATTATCGGAGTTGTCTGTAAAGCAGATTCTTACTGGCACCTCATAACAGCCTATTAATAGAACAGTCGTATAGCCCTTTTGTTATCAATGGTTTTTATATTGGCATTTATCGATAACATTCTTGTTACATACTCTGACAACCATGAAGCAAATATACAGTCTTTGAATAGAGGTATTATCCAGCACAAAAAATAAGCCAGATATAATTATCTGGCTCAATAAAAAGTCTGAGAGAGTATTCAGACACTTGGGGAAATTAAAATTGCCATGCGACGCTCAGGCGGACATCACGGCCGGGTTCGTTATATCCTCGAACAATTTCATAACCTGAGATACTTGTGTAGTCTGCTACACTGGCCTGATCGATATAGTTTTTATCAAAAACATTTCTAACGGTCATTGTAATTCGAACGTCATAAAGCTCTGAAGGTATCCATTGGGCATATAAGTCATGAACACCATAACCAGGCTTATCTACTTCACCATCAGAAAACTTGACATTGTCACGCCCTTTCGCAAACTGGGCATTCCACCCGAAACTCCATTGTGCATCTAACTGGTAGTCAAGTTGGGTAAGTAATGTATCTCGAACGGTATTAACAATTCCGTTATGGTCGTAGGCATTAGCCTCAATGCCATCAACATCAGCTTCATTATGGTGATAACTTACTTTACCTAGAATATTATCCCAACGATAACCCAGGTCAACTATGACACCATCCGATTTTAAATCACCAATATTTTCAAATAACCTTGGGCCTCCAGCCGGATCAGCGACAACGTCTTCTATTCTGCTTCGATATACTTTTGCTGAACCAAACCACGATTGAGAATCATAAGCTACGCCGAACTCAACATTTTTTGCTTTTTCAGGTTTTAAATCTGGACTGTTTGCAACAAAATCAATTTTAAATGCGTCTTGTGCTTGTGGTCCCTTGAATGCTTCGGCATAAGATGCAAATGCACTAAAACTATCAGTGAAGTGATAATTAACTCCGATATTGCGACTGATATCATCTTCATCAAAGTTATTGTTACCTATTTGATCATCTAGTTCATAGTCGTCATATCGCAGACCCGCACTAAGTAACAAGGCATCCGTAATCTGCATATCATCCTGAATATAAACGCCCCTAACTTCTGATTTATCCTCAAAAGCAGAGTTATCTGAATATGCTTCACCACCCGCAGTAGTAGTATCCTCACGATAATCCAAACCATACGTAAGCTTGTGCATTCCTAAGATAGAGGTATTACGCAAATCGAAACCTTTACTCTTACCATCACCATAGTAAGGACCAAATGTGCCATCCTGAAATAACTCTGTTTCTGTATGGTATAGCGTTAATGCCATATTTACATATGCATTATCTATAGGATTTAATTCATAATTTAATGTAAGTGTTTTCCGCTCAATATCAATTGGAAATAATGGATTTCCTTCACTAACTACCCACTGTGGACGTCTTGCACGCTCACCTTCATCTTGGCGCTTTTCGTAGCTAAGGCGAAGAGTCTGACTTTCAGTCATATGGCCAACAATCTTTGCGAAGATATAGTCTTGGTCAAACCCCGTTCCTAAGACTTCATTACCATCACCATCTTCGTAATTATCAGTGTCATTACGTGTATATGAAACCATAGCACTCCAATCATCCGTCATACGCCCGAAGAGACTGGTGTTAGTTTTAAAACTATCGGTATTACTGGAAAAGCTGCCTTTGACAAGTCCACCAAATTTTTGCCCAGGTTTCAACATATCTTCTGGGTCTTTTGTTATAAACTTAATCGAGCCACCTAATGCTCCTGGTCCCGAAAGGGCATTACCTGCACCAGCATTAACTTCAACACGCTTGAGTAATTCTGGCTCAATGCTGATACGTCCTGCGTGATGATATTGACGAGTCGACTGCTGAGCACCATCAATTGTAATATTTAATAACTGATCTTCTATACCTCTAATATAGAGTTTCTGTGCTGCATCAGGCCCTCCACCTACCGTCACTTCTGGCGACTGACTGAACAAGTCTTGCAAATCGTTAGCTTGCATCTTTTCTATCTGTTCAGCGTCAACGCTGTTTGTTTCTGGTGTAACGGTATTTCCAACAACATTTAATGTGTCTAACTCAAGTGTTTCTGCTGATGATACAGGTTGTGTTGATAAACCTGCTAAAACAGCGAGTGTTAGCATCGTTGGTTGACTTATTTTATTTAAATAAATTCTCACATCCACCCCTAAATAATAATCATTATCAAATAACACGTAATCGCATTCTAATGATTGATGAAGGTAATGAATATGAAATTTACAATTGTTACATTCCGCTACTATCTTGTTGGGAGGGTGATAGTCATTCTTAAACCACCGTTGACTAAATTTTCTGCCACTAGCTGACCACCACATACTTCAATATGACGTTTGGCCAGGCTTAATCCCACCCCAAATCCTCGATGATTCTCTCGACTCGCCTGAGCCAACCTAAAAAACGGTTTGAAGATATCACTTAAATGTTGCTCTGCAACACCTGGTCCAACATCATCAACTTCGACCAGGTAGCTCTGCATAACTGTTTTCACGTTAATCTTAACGGGCTCTTCTTTCGGAGTATGGCTTAGTGCATTTCTGAGGATGTTTTCAAAGGCATGCCCCACTGCCCGGGCACTGCTATTTTCAATAATTGCCTGTTCAGGCATGGTGATAATGAGTTGCCGATCAGGAAACTCAAATCGTGCATCATCGAGAATGCTGTCTATCAAGTCGATTAAGTCGAGCGTTTCCTGACGTAAATCCGGTCGTTCATTATCAAGCCATGCCAGAGTGAGAGTATCTTCAACCATGGCACGCATTTGCAGACATTCATAACGAATTCGTTCTATGAGTTGTGGATCGAGATTTTGGTTTTCAGCCCAACTCAAGGCTAACTCAACCCGTGCTAATGGCGTTCTCAACTCATGTGATAAATCAGAAATAAGATGGCGCTGTGTCTGAATCAGTTGACCAATACGCTCAGCCATACCATCAAATGTTTCGCCTAAGGCCGTGATTTCATCTTGACGTTTTGCCAGGCTTTTTCCAACACGAACACTAAAATTGCCATCACTAAATTGTCTGGTGGCTTTTTCTAACTGACTCAATGGTGACATAACATGGCGATAGATAATCACGCTAATTAATGTCATCAGCAATAAAGGCAGTGCGATTTGTAATAATAAACTGGTCTGAAACCAATAGGCACCGGGACGCATTCGATCCGGTAGGGTAATTAAAAAATGTGCTCTTCCATTTGCAATAGGCAAATCCATAATGGGATTTTCTTTGAAGTACAAATGTATTTTCCAGCTAATATCTCGCCCGAGACCAAAGCTTTCCTGAAACGCTTCTGATAAATAACTATTACCTATTGGAGTAACCTGGGAAGTCACCACCGCAGCCCAGGTATGTTCTTTTTCTTCGATCTGTTTTATCCACTGGTCTAATGACTGGATATCATCCGCCAAGTAATACTTCTCAGCTTTTTTTGCATACTCTTTTAATAAGCCCTGATCACGTTCAGCAATAAAACTCATATGCTGTTCTGTGTGTAACATCAATAGGTGTATCAGCCAAAACAGTAATACGGTTCCGATAACTATGGTCGCCACTAACTTCCATAGCAAACGACGCTTCATAATAAAATATATCCTGTCCCGTGAACGGTTTGCAGGTGATCTGCAGGCAGCCCCGCCATGACTAATTTACGTCTGACACGACTCATATGCATATCCAGACTTCTGTCATAACGACTGAATTCTTTTTCTAACACTAAGCGATAAAGCTGTGGCTTACTGAGTGTCTGGTTTGGGTTCTGCATCAAGGTCCAAAGCAGCTTGAACTGGATGGGCGTAAACGGAATAGGCTGGTCAGCAAAAAACACCGTCTGTTTAGATTTATCTAGCTTAATACCATGCCGTGTTAGCTGTTTCTGCTCATCATCAGGACTGGTCTGCGGCAATGATCGTCTCAGAATCGCTTCTATTCTTAATAATAATTCGGTGAAATTAAAAGGCTTAGATAAATAATCATCTGCGCCACTTTTTAATCCCAGAATACGTTCTTCTTCTGCACCATGTGCGGTTAGCATAATGACAGGCGTAACACGGGTTTGCCTCAATGTTCTTAAAACGCTGTAGCCGTCTTTTTCAGGCAGTGAGACATCCAATAAGATCAAATCCAATGGAAGGCTAATTGCCTTTGTCAGCCCCTCATTACCATCGTATGCAGTAATAGTAGAAAAGCCTGCATTTTCAAGTAATTGATTTAGTTGTTTGTTTAAGGTGGGGTCATCTTCAACAATAAGGACTTTTGCTGACATGGTGAGTTTGTTCATCCTTGCACATATTATAAATACTAATGATTCGCATTTATAATATTACCAGATAACAATATATAAAAATCAAATATCCTGATAAAAAAAGAGCCGTTGATTTTCATCAACGGCTCTTTTTAACTTCAGTTATGTGAGAAGGTTACTCTTTAATTTCTATCGCCAGAAATTGAGCAGAACCTCCACGCTGTACCAATACAGGGATAGGTTTATTGGCAGGAAGCTTTTTCGCCACCTCAATAAACTGATGAGGATCTTCAATCTCAGTATTGTTAAGGCTCAGAATAATATCTCCAGGTCTGATACCCGCCTTAATGGCTGGACCTTGCTCAACTTTCATGACCATAACACCACCTTTTTCAACTTCGAACTGCTTACGCTGTTCTGGAGTGATATCCGCCACTTCCATTGATAAACGGTCATCAACAAATCGGCCAGGTTTAGTGCTGTTGCTTGTCAATGCCTCATCTTTTGGTAACTCTTCAATCGTCACTTTAAGCGTTGTATGCTTGTTATTCCGCATGACTTCAACATCAACTTCTTTGCCTACTTTTGTTCTACCTACGATAGGAGGTAAATCAGAAGATGTTTCCACTTCTTTACCATCAAATTTCAAAATAACATCACCCGTTTTAAATCCTGCACGAGCTGCCGGGCTGTCATCAACAACACGAGAAATCAGCGCACCACTTGGTTTTGATAAACCAAATGACTCGGCTAGTTCACGCGTCACATCTTGAATAACTACACCTAACCAGCCACGACTGACATAACCCTGTGATTTAATTTGTTCTACGACGTTCATGACAGTATCAATTGGGATTGCAAACGATACGCCCATAAATCCACCTGTACGGCTGTAAATCTGTGAGTTTATGCCAATAACTTCACCATCAAGATTAAACAATGGGCCACCTGAGTTACCCGGATTAATCGCGACATCTGTTTGAATGAATGGCACATAACTGTCGCTTGGCAAACTTCGGCCCAGCGCACTGATGATGCCAGCAGTAGCAGAGTAATCAAAGCCAAAAGGTGAACCGATGGCTAATACCCATTCACCTACTTTGAGATTGTCTGAATCCCCAAGTTTGACTGTTTTCAAGTTCTTCGCATCCACTTTCAATAGCGCGACATCACTGCGTTCGTCACTACCCAATACTTTAGCTTCTAACTCAGTACGATCACTGAAACGAACTATAATTTCATCAGCATCTTTAATCACATGGTGATTAGTCAGAATGTAACCATCGGATGAGATAACAAAACCTGAGCCTAAAGACTCACTTTCACGGGGAATAGGAGCGCCACCACCTTGACCCTCAAAAAACTTTTTAAAGAAATCATCAATTCCCGAACCTTCCGGCAAATCCAGGCCACGAGGCAACATCGATGTTGGTGTTTCTTCCGTTTTATTGTGAGTTCGGATATTGACAACAGCATCACCATTATCGGCGACGAGTTCAGTAAAATCAGGTAATGAACGGGCTTGGACACTAAAACTCAGCATTAGCCAAGCAAACAGCATTGTTAAAGCCGCCCAATTTTTGTTTACTCTCATTTGAAGTCCTCATTTGGTTTGACATTGATACCAGCATCATGATGACTCATACGATGTTTGACCCACACAAAACCGGTAATCAGACCTAATAGACCAGACACAATTTGTAGCAGTTCCCCACCACCAGCTAAACGCACGATAATTGATGTAAAAAAAAGTAAAATAAGCGGCAGCATGTACATAAGAAAAGCACCTGAAAGTAATGCTTCTTCGGGAATAGACACGGTGACTTCCTGCCCAACTTCCAGTGTGCCTTCATCTTTTACAGCGATGCGTGAGAATTTTTTTCCTACATGTTTTGCAAGCAAGCCAGTGCCACAGCCTTTACGAGCCGCACATTGACCACAAGTGGACTGTCTTTCAGCTTCGACCCAGACTAAATGGTCGTGACGACTGATAACTGTCGCTTTCTGTTCAATCATTCCTGATCAACCGGCGTGAAAGCGATTGCACTGCCAATTTTCTCAACGGTGACTGCTGGTACTTCGCCAACCACTGTCACAAAGTGAGCATTCATAATCGTACCGAAAGCATTGATTCCACCCACATGAGATGCACCATGCAAATGGTTATGTTTGGCCCGGATTTTTTCAATAAACACAGATACAGAGCTTAGACCATCGCTATACACTCTCTGTTCGACATCGGCACCGTTATTGGCTCTCAAGCGTGTTTGTAATGCAACTAATGCAAAGCCATCTGGCAACCAATTAACTTGCCATTCGAATTCATGACTATGTTTATCTATATCAATGGGATTCTCTGGTTCTGTTTTGTGCCAGACCATATCATCGTCAGCCAGCAACGATTTAAACTTGTAGTCAGGAATCGGCTCGCCTGTACTCACCGATGAAAATGAAAATGTTTCCAATACATCGCCATCCTGACCGATAAGTTCAGACTTTAAAAGAAGGTATGTCTCAGCATCGACCCACAAGTGATAGCCATAGCGATAATTATCGATAGGCGTAATCAGTAATTGATAAGCTTCTTTGCCGGCGATACGACTTTTACCACCCATTTCAACTTCATAATAAGGTGCAGCTGAGCTGAATCGACGAGGCAAGTCACTTGGGAACCCTCTTCCTAAGGGACGTCGGCTAATATTGACCTGCTTACCATCGGGGTTAATACAGGTCACCATATCATTATTGCGAATGACTTCCCTGGCAGCACCATTTAGAGAAATCATTCTTTCCAGTTCACCATTCTCATCTGCGCGATGAAAAATGCGTATCGACTGTAAATTTCTACCAGACTGATAATTAAACACGCCTTCATAGGTTAATGTTTTTGCCGCTGAAGTCATTTTCTCAAGAATTTGCATTGCTTCAGGATCATCAGCATGTGCAGTTGCTGAGAATGATACAAATGTGACGACTAACAGGTGGAGCAAAAAACGCATTAGCGACTACTCCTCACCGTATGAAACAACTCTGGCGTAAGAGAATAAACCTGAAGCACCGGCATATTCGTTATGATCAACTAAGTAATCATTCAGACGATCTTCAACTTCTGACTCACCCACTGTCCAGCGGTTTGAATCAGCAACCGTAGTTTGCTGCTGCATAGGTTCAGATTGCGCCATATTCGTCGTTGGCATAACCGTCTGTGGTTGTGACATCAAGCCGACTACAGCCAGTGCGCCAATAGAAGCAGCGGCAGCTAAACCAGCCGTTTGCTTCCAGAACCAGTCAGGTAATGCAAACACTTTTGCTGTGTGTCTGTCTTCTGTTGGTTTAACATCTAAACCCGGCTCGTTAGATAAGGCCTGCTGTATTCTGTCTGTTAAATCAATTTGTTTATGTTCGGTCACATAACCATGTAATAAATCACTTGAGAATTGATATCTCATATAATTGAGAATTGATATCTCATATAATCTTGTTTGGCACTGTCGTCTGATTTCATCAATGCCAGTAACTCATCAAGCTCTTGCTCATTAAGTTCGCCATCAACAAACGCTGACAATAATTCTTGTTGCTTGATTGTCATAGTTCCTCTCCACCCATAACTGCTTTGACCTGTTTATCTATTGCCTCTCTGGCGCGAAATATACGCGACCTGACGGTCCCAATTGGACAATCCATTGCCTGTGCAATTTCCTCATAGCTCAGACCTTCAAACTCCCGCAGTTTGATTGCCGTTGCCGTATCTTCTGGCAATTCCTGAATAGCGTCATGAATTGCCTGCTGTAAGTCGTCGCTCATTAGACTACTTTCAGGTGTCTCAAATTCCTTCAATTCCGGCGCATCGTAATAAATTGTTGCATCCATAGCATCAACATCACTGACAGGTGGTCTTCTGGACGCCGCTGTCAGATAGTTTTTTGATGTATTAATCGCAATACGATACAGCCATGTATAGAAAGCACTATCACCCCTAAAGCCTGGCAAAGCGCGGTAGGCTTTAATAAACGCTTCTTGCGCTACATCCATCGCTTCAACAGGATCATGAACAAACCCTGTAATGACGTGAATGATTCTTTGCTGATATTTCATAATCAGCAAATCAAACGCCTTTTTATCACCTGCTTGTACGCGCCGTACTAGCTCTTGATCCACATTCATCCTATCATCCGGCTTGAGTCGACACGTCTATCACTTCTTTAAATTTAGCTTGATTGACCATGTCGATTTAACTTTGTTCCACATTAAGTGCAAAATAAACATTCCTATTGTACCTGTATAGAGCCTTATGACCACAACGCATCATTACGATATTTTAATTATTGGCAGTGGCACCGCCGGACTCACTCTCGCTTTACACATGGCCGATGATGTCAAAGTCGCTGTAATTTCCAAGGGTCAACTTGAAGAAGGCGCATCTTTATACGCTCAGGGAGGCATCTCCGTAGTCCTTGATAAAACAGACTCCATTCAATCCCATATCGACGATACTCTGAGAGCCGGTGCGGGATTATGTAGCGAAAAAGCTGTTCGATTTACCGTCGAACACGCCCGGGAAAATATTGAATGGTTAATCAAACAGGGTGTGACATTTACGCGGGACGGAATAACATCAGAAACCTATCATTTAACGCAAGAAGGCGGTCACAGTCACCGACGAATTATTCACTCTGCAGATGCCACAGGTAGAGAAGTAGAAACTACGTTACTCGATAAAGCCAAAGCGCATCCAAATATAGAACTACTTCCTTATCATATTGGTATTGACCTCATCAGCAGTAGCAAGCAGTTAGGTGAAAAAGAAAACCGTATCCTGGGTTGTTATGTACTCGATATCAAAAAAGATGAAGCCAAAACACTGTTAGCCCCCATAACAGTTCTGGCCACTGGCGGTGCAGGAAAAGTCTATCTTTACACCAGTAATCCAGACGTATCGACAGGTGATGGTATTGCCATGGGATGGCGCGCAGGTTGTCGCATTGCGAATATGGAATTTATTCAATTCCATCCCACTTGCCTGTTTCATCCACAGGCGAAATCGTTTCTAATCAGTGAAGCACTGCGCGGAGAAGGGGCCAAACTGGTGTTAGCCAATGGTGAACGTTTTATGGAGCGTTTTCATCCCCAGGCTGAATTAGCACCAAGAGATGTCGTCGCGCGCGCGATTGACCATGAAATGAAACGTACCGGACATGACTGTGTCTATCTTGATATTTCACACAAACCCGCGGCGTTTATAAAAGAACATTTCCCCACCATTTATCGACGCTGTTTACAGTTTGGCATTGATATCACCAAACAAGCTATCCCTGTTGTTCCTGCAGCGCACTATACCTGTGGTGGCATCATGACTGATTTAAATGGTAAAACCGATGTACCAGGTTTGTATGCCATTGGTGAGACAGCCCATACTGGACTGCACGGCGCCAACCGCATGGCTAGTAATTCATTATTGGAATGTCTGGTGTTTGCCAAATCAGCAGCGGACGATATCAAAAAACAATTACCACTAACGACTTCGGCAATAGTCCCGCAGTGGGATGCCAGCCAGGTTTATCCTGCCAAAGAAGCCGTAGCAATCAGTCACAACTGGGATGAGTTACGGCGTGTTATGTGGAACTATGTCGGTATCGTTCGCAAAACAGATCGTCTGCTCCGAGCCCGACAACGGTTGCAAGTACTCCAGGCTGAAATTCGTGACTATTACAGCAAACATCATATTAGTGCTGACTTGCTTGAGTTACGAAATCTGGCGGATGTGGCCGAACTGATTATTGAATCTGCATTAAGAAGGAAAGAAAGTCGCGGACTGCACTATATTCTGGATTATCCTGAAACAGATAATAGTCAGCCAGCCACTGAAACGATCATTCTGCCCAAACATCAGGATCACGAAGCTGTGCCCTGAGCCTTCGCCAGTCTTGTTTATCAACGGCATCTATCGGAATCATTAAACTGTGACTTTGCCACCAATGTCGTGTTCTGAAATAGATGAACATGACATAGGGGAATTGGATGCTTGATTTCAATTTAAAAGGGCCGGATACAGCTCCTGTTTCGTCTCTTAAGAACCAATTTTTTTCCAGATTCATACTGACTTCTATTAATGAATTCTTGGCAACACTGGCAGTATATCGGCGATACCACTGTATAAATCCTCCACAAACCAAAACAGTCAAGAACAGTACCAGCAGCCTATTGTTGTCCATGCTCCATAACAACAAAATGATAGCTAAGATATGCAGTGAAACCATATACACAAATAAACCACGTGACTTAGTGATCGTGACTTTCATTCTTGAATGTCCTTTGTTTTCATCCCTGTTTTAGCACCGCTTATACAGTTAGAATAAAACTTGTTAATAATAAATCGCAATACAACTATGAATGTTCAAACGCTTTTACAAAGCCCCCCTACAGTAAACTATCTTAATGAGATAAATGACACGACCTCCCCTGTGGCTATCGCTCTGCCCAGTTTCAGCGTGATTGAGGTTGCAGGCGAGGAAGCAGAAAGTTTTTTACAAAACTTACTCACTAATGATATCCGCACCTTGACGGCTAATACTGCTCAGCTAAGTGGTTTTTGTAACCCTAAAGGACGTTTATTAAGTCTGTTTTATGTCATCAAACGAGAACAGGACTTTTTATTAGTGCTTGCTGCAGATTTAGCTGAAAGCATTGCTCAACGTTTAAATATGTTCAAACTACGAAGCAAAGTCGATATTACTGTTAGCCCTGAACTCAAGGTCATGGGCTATCTTAGCCAAGCGCCGTTGACCAATCAGGCGACAGATTTCTGGTCAGGTGTTTCACTGAATCGCGAATTAACGATTTATCTGCCAGGTCATCTACATCGTTATTTAGTTATTAGCGCTGGCGAAACAACTATCAAGGAAGAAAGCCAGGTTGGTGCAGAAAATCTCTGGGCCAGTGCGGATATAGAGGCCGGATTGCCCATGGTTTATTTGCAAAGCAAAGAGCAGTTCACACCACAGCAGTTAAATCTCGATATCGTGGGTGGCGTTAGTTTCAAAAAAGGCTGCTATCCAGGACAGGAAGTGGTCGCCAGGCTGCATTATCTTGGCAAACCGAGTCGTCGTTTATTCCTTGCTCAGTTGAAAACGGTAGACATACCTGAGCAGAACTTTGAAGTAGCTGATGAATCAGGTGAAGTGGCCGGCCATGTCGTACGGGCAGCCATGCTCGACTCAGTCACGCTTATTTGCCAATTAAGTTTAAAATTAGCTGCCAAGGATAAAAAATTATTTATTAATAATAACGAACTATCTGGACTAACCGCTTTAGTTGAAGACGAGGAATAAATCTAATCCAATGCCAGTTTTTTTAGTTTATAGCGTAAAGAACGGAAACTAATGCCAAGCTTTTTTGCAGCGGCCGTCTTATTCCAACGCGTTGACTCCAGCGCATCAACAATAAGCTGCCGCTCCTGATCTTCCAGTTGTGATTCTAGGTCAACTTTATCTGCTGTTAGACTAAAGCCGGGCTCATCGGCTGATAGACTATTTAGAGGTGCTTCAGGCAACATTAAATCTGCTTCGTGAATAACCGAGCCATCAGACCATGTCATCGCCCTTTCCAGGATATTTTCAAGTTCGCGAACATTGCCAGGGAAGGCATATTCACGTAAGGCACTAATGGCATCCTCACCAATCACTGGTTTTAGTTCACCACTTTTAGCCGCAAGCTGCACAAGAATATGCTCGACTAACAGAGGAATATCCGCTTTACGTTGTCTGAGCGGTGGCACTGAAAGTTCAATAACGTTCAAACGGTAAAACAAGTCTTCACGGAAACTACCTTGTTTTACACATTCCGCCAGATTTTTATGGGTTGCCGACAATATTCGAACGTCAACGCTAATTTCTTCATTGCCACCAACAGGTCTAATGGCTTTTTCCTGAATCGCTCTTAGTAACTTCACCTGCATCATTAATGGCAAATCCGCGACTTCATCCAGAAACAACGTACCGCCGTTAGCCGCCTGAAATAAACCCTGTTTATCAGCAACAGCGCCCGTAAAAGCGCCTTTTTTATGTCCAAAAAACTCACTTTCCACTAATTCTGCCGGTATAGCACCGCAATTAATCGGCACAAAAGCCTCATCAGAACGACTGCCTAACTCATGAATTAAACGTGCGACAAGCTCTTTGCCTGTACCAGACTCCCCCGTGATATAAACAGGTGCCTGACTGCGAGCTAATTTACTGATTTTATTTCTCAAAGAGCGAATAACATCGGTATCGCCGAGTAATTTATCCCTCGAACGTCGCTCTTTTACATCTGACTTTAATGGAGATAAATTTAATGCTGAGTTCACTAAATCACGTAAGACTTTAAGCTTAAGTGGTTTTGATACAAAATCGAAGGCGCCTGATTTAAGGGCTTCAACAGCCAGATCAATATTACCGTGCGCAGTGATAACCGCCACGGGACAATTTGGATAAGTTTTTTGAATAGTGCGGACAATATCCAAACCGTTACCATCAGGTAATCGCATATCAGTAAAACAAAGATCAAAAGATTGTTGTTTTAATGCCTGATTGGCTTGGGCAACACTCTCGGCCGTTACACAATCAATCGACATACCTGACAATGTCATTGTTAACAGTTCAAGGATATCGGGTTCATCATCTATGACTAACGCTTGTCTGTTCATTGCTTAACTATTTCCTGCCATTCGCTTGGAAAGCTTATACGGAAAAACCCCTTATTCAACTCATCGCGAAT
Source organism: Methylophaga thalassica MP (assembly GCF_000214595.1). Classification (GTDB taxonomy): domain Bacteria; phylum Pseudomonadota; class Gammaproteobacteria; order Nitrosococcales; family Methylophagaceae; genus Methylophaga; species Methylophaga thalassica. Next base: position 1,907,823 of record NZ_AFIG01000001.1, read on the forward strand.
ATAATTCAAACGCGCTCCGTTTGCTTGACACAATTCTCGAGCCAGATACAAGCCCAGTCCAGTGCCTCCCTGTCTGGCTGAATGGAATGGCTCAAATAAATGTGTCTGCACATCCTCAGGCACACCTGGACCATTATCTACAATATCCAGGCAGACCTGTTTATTTTGCTGCTCAACGACGACCTTAATACACGGTTTTATCTTCTGGTTTGCATGAAACCAGGCATTATCCATCAGATTCCAGATAACTTGATGTAATTGCTCAGGATCCATTGCGATATGGATATCAGAAGTACTTATCTGCAATGAAATATCTTCCTCATCCGCTTGTTTTATATCAGAAAACTCACGAATAAACTTCGACAACCATACATTTAAAACCAGCATCGATGGTTCCGCTGTTTTTCTACGACTCATTTGCAAGATGGTCTCAATAATATTATTCACCCGCTGTGTGTGCTTCAAAATAATTGAAGTCAGCTTTGTCATCATGTGATCTGCGGCATATTGCTCTGCAAGCAGCTCACCTGCATGACTGATCGCCCCCAGAGGATTGCGGATTTCGTGTGCAATGCTTGCGGTTAAACGCCCCAGTGAAGCTAATTTAAGTTGTTGCGCCTGTTGTGCCAAAGCAGATGTATTTTCAATGTAAATAAGGATTTCACCACTATCAAGCTGAGTCGCGGATGATTGAACTTCTGGCAGGTCAGCGCGCGCCTGAAAAGGTAGGAAGGCATTTGGACTATGCTGTTGCCATAACCACACCTGCTCTCCCAACTCAGGGACGTTTTCACGTAAATTAAATCCTGAATTATTATCTGGAATACCCAATAATTGCCTGGCAGAAGCATTAAGCATCGTCACATTACCCTGACTATCTAAAGCCAATACACCAGTATGCATTTGGCTAATAATGTGCTGATTTAAGACCGCCAGGTTTTCTACATCTCTGGCTCGCTCTTCCGCAAGCACCTGTGATGTTTGTAATTTTTTGGATAACCACTGTGCCAGCCAGGCTGTCACAAAAAAGGTCGCCCCCAATATCCCAGCCTGACTGTATTTTGTCACCCCATCGCCAGCTATTTGTGAATAACTGACTTCCAGCAGCACCGCTAAAGTTGCCAGAGCAGCAATAAAGGCAGCCAGGCGACCTGGCATCAGCGCACCACCAGCCACTACCACAACTAACATCAGTGAGCCTAATCCCGTATGCAAACCGCCACTGGCATGAATAATAACGATGAGGGCAATGATATCTATCACTGCCTGCAGCCTTATCTGCGTCTGAACCTCTCTCCAGTGCCTTAACGTTAAAATGAGCAATACAAATGCAGACAGAAAATAAGCAAGGCTAACAAAGCTATATAAGCGAGGATCCGCTTCCCCCAAAAACTCGGGTGGAAGCCTCAAATAAAAAACCAGGAAGAGAACGGTAGCGAGAAATAAACGGTAGCTGGCAAAAACGGTTAACGCGCGCCAGGTAGCAGGATCCTGATAATACGACTTATAAGAATCGGGCACTGAACTCATTTCGACTCGTTAAAAGCCTCTAGATGTTGCGTAGAACAAAAATAATGGTGGTTTTGTTGTATTGCTTCATGCTCAGAGACATGTAAACCACACTGTTCACAACGTACCATTTTTTCCATTCTGGCTTGTTCATCTTCTATTTTTGCCTTGCGCAGCAAATGAGTGATGATGATATAAAGCAATAAACCAATGGCAATTAAAATAAGAATTCGCATTTTTCACCTCAAAAAAAAGGGTATCGACATAGGATACCCTTTTTCTTTTATTTTTAGTGACGTCTAGCCACGAGAAGCACGTTTACGCTCATGCTCCAGCAAGAATTTCTTACGAACACGGATAGCTTTTGGCGTGACTTCAAGTAACTCATCATCGCCAATAAACTCTAGCGCCTGTTCCAGACTCATTCGGATAGGTGGTACTAAAGTGACCGCTTCATCAGAGCCTGATGCACGCATATTGGTTAATTGTTTACCTTTAAGCGGGTTAACAACCAAGTCATTATCACGTGAATGAATACCGATGACCATACCTTCGTAGACTTCGTCACCATGGCCGATAAACATACGTCCACGGTCTTGTAAGTTGAAGATAGCAAATGCCACTGCTTTACCCACACCGTTTGCTATCAACACACCATTAATACGCTTACCAAAGCTACCGGCTTTCATTGGAGCATAATGATCAAAGACACTGTAAATCAAGCCAGTACCCTGTGTAGCTGTCAGGAACTCGGTACGGAAGCCAATCAAGCCACGTGAAGGAATAATAAAATCAAGGCGAACACGGCCTTTACCATCTGGCACCATGTTTTTCAGGTCAGCACCACGCTCACCCATTTTTTCCATCACTGTACCCTGATGCTCTTCTTCGATATCAATGGTTACAGATTCGAACGGTTCTTCTTTCACACCATCGACTTCGCGGATAATCACTTCCGGACGTGATACACCCAGTTCGAAACCTTCACGACGCATGTTTTCAATCAGAACTGACAGATGTAACTCACCACGGCCAGAAACTTTGAACTTATCTGGATCAGTAGGTACTTGTTCCACACGTAATGCCACGTTATGAATCAATTCACGATCAAGACGTTCTTTGATTTGACGAGTGGTAATAAACTTACCGTCTTTACCGGCAAACGGCGAGTTATTGACCTGGAAGGTCATCGTCACTGTTGGTTCGTCAACAGAAAGTGGTGGCAAAGCTTCTACAGCACTTGGATCACATAATGTGTCAGAAATATTTAATGGGTCTAGACCGGTAAAGGCAATAATATCGCCCGCTTGCGCTTCAGCAACTTCTTCACGTTGTAGGCCTAAAAAGCCCATGACCTGTTGTACACGACCGTTACGTTTTTTACCTTCACGATCAACAACCGTGACAGGTGTATTGGTTTTAACGCGACCACGTTCGATACGGCCAACACCGATAACACCGACGTAGCTGTTATAGTCCAGTGACGACACCTGCATACGGAAAGGACCATCTGCGTCCACATCCGGATGACTCACTCTATCCACGATCAATTCGAAAAGTGGTGTCATATCACCACCACGAACGGTATCTTCCATACCAGCAAAACCATTTAAGCCTGACGCATAAATGACATCAAAATCGAGCTGTGCATCTGTGGCATCCAGATTAACGAACAAATCAAAGGTTTGATCCAAGACCCAATCCGGACGAGCAGAAGGTTTATCAATTTTGTTGATAACCACAATCGGTTTTAAGCCTAGCGCTAATGCTTTTTGTGTAACGAAACGCGTTTGTGGCATCGGACCTTCTGAAGAGTCAACCAGCAGCAATACTGAGTCAACCATCGAAAGAACACGTTCCACTTCACCACCGAAGTCAGCATGGCCTGGGGTATCGACGATATTGATATGATAGTCGTTCCAGCGAATCGCCGTGTTTTTCGACAGGATAGTAATACCGCGCTCACGTTCCAGATCATTAGAGTCCATCACGCGCTCGGTTAATTCTTCGTGTTCACCGAAAGTGCCAGACTGACGAAGAAGTTGATCCACCAAGGTTGTTTTACCGTGGTCAACGTGGGCAATAATGGCTATATTGCGGAGCTTAGAAATATCTCGTTTGTTTGTCATTGTTTGAATTCTGTAAAAGCATGCTAGGCATGCGGAAAAAATATGCCCTTAGGCGCTTATTTGGTTTTTCGATAGATGTGGTTGCAGTGTTGTTAACATCAGCTTGTGCATACCAAGCCCGGCTGCAATGACATTACCTTTGTTGAACAAATTATCGGTACCATCAAAGTCGGTGACAATTCCCCCAGCCTCTTCGACCAGAAGTAATCCAGCCGCCATATCCCAGTTTTCTAATCCCATTTCCCAGTAGCCGTCAACACGACCTGCTGCAACATAAGCAAGATCAAGTGCTGCTGAGCCCGTACGGCGAATATCAGCTACCTGAGGAAATAGAGCTTTAAAACTATTGAAATAGGCATCATGAAATGATGGATATTTGAAAGGGAAACCCGTCGCAATCAATGCACCATTAAGTTCTCTGCGTTTGGTAACACGCAGTCGACGGTCATTTAATTTGGCGCCTTCGCCCCGGCTAGCTGTGAATAATTCATCGCGTTGCGGATCATAAACAACAGCGTGCTCAACACGACCTTTGACTCTAACGGCAATGGATACGCAGTAATGCGGGAAACCATGCAGAAAATTTGTTGTACCATCCAGTGGGTCAATAATCCACACTGTTTCATTATCACCTGAGCGACCAGACTCTTCAGCCATAATAGCGTGGTCAGGATACGCTTTTTTTATTACATTGATGACTTCTTGCTCTGCCAGGCGGTCGACATCTGACACGTAATCATTTCGACCTTTTGTAGTCACTTCAAGATGCTGAACATGCTGTAGTGAGCGCATGATCAGAGAGCCAGCATTACGCGCAGCCCTGATTGCTATATTGAGCATTGGATGCATAAACAAATTTTTCCAGAACGATAGGTACTTCAAGAGTACATTGAAGATCAATGACTCATATAAAGGACGCTATTATACCAACTATTTCTTTATGAATCTGTTGTAATATTAAAAACGGTTTTTTATTAATGTGAATGGACAGCAAAAATATTTCTTGCTAGCGTATGTTTTATGTTGCGAATTAGCAATATAATATCCACGCCAATTTAACTGGTACTTTAAGGAGATAAAAATGAAATCATTAGCAAAACTGAGTGCTGTAATCCTGCCTTTAGCTATGTTGACTGCATGTGCCAACACTGCCGAAATGGAAGCGCTGAAAGCCTCTGTAGAATCAGCTCAATCAACAGCTGATTCAGCTCTGGTCGCAGCCCGCAATGCTCAAAGCACTGCCGACACAGCGCAACGTACTGCAACTGACGCAGAACTGGCTGCTATGAACGCCCAGAAAGCTGCTGATGAAGCTCAATCAACTGTCGAAGAATGCTGTGCAAAAATCGATCGTATGTTTGAAAAAGCGATGAGCAAATAATCTAAAATTTAGATTACCTCATACAAAAAAGCCGGAACAAATGTTCCGGCTTTTTTTTATCTTCAATATTTATCCTAAAGCGCGTCACTGGAAACTTGCGCAACCCACACAGATATTCCCGCAGCTTCACTAATTTTATTCGCCATATCTGCCGCTTCTTGTTGAGAATTGAAGGGACCAATCATCATTTCACCAACCGCGCCAGATTTGGCCGGCCAGAACAGAGCATTCAACTGTAATGAGTTAATAGCCTGACGCGTTTTTTGTATCGCTTTCTGGCTCAGACCTGCATGAACAAACCAGACATCGTCAACAATATCGAGAGGCTCCTCACCCACTCGCTTTACAATACTGTCTTGCGCTTCAACTAATTTTTCAGTGAATGCCCAGTCATTGTCCGCAGGTAATTTATCTTGCGCATCTAAAATGGCTGCTACCATCGGTGTCATATTTAAACCCTGACGTTTATCAATGTCACTATGCGGTTTATTCACTTCAAGATATAACTTACCGTCACGCACGCCCGCTTTATCAGGCTGATAAATAATTTCTACCGGTGTATTAACAGCGGCAATATTAAACAAATGTTGGATATCCTCCGGGAACAGTCGGATACAACCATGACTCACTCGCATTCCTACACCGTAGGGTTTATTTGTGCCATGCAGCAAATAGCCCGGCATAGACAAACGCATTGCATAAGCACCTAGTGGATTATTGGGACCAGCTGCCACCACTTTTGGCAGAGGATCGCCTTTTTCCAGATGTTCTTTTCTGATGGATTCTGGTGGTGTCCAGGTTGGATCTTTTCGCTTCTGAGTAATTTTAGCTTTGCCCAGTGGTGTGCCCCAGCCTTCACGCCCAATCCCGATAGGATGGGTAATGACTGTTTTCGTTTGTCCCGCTTTGGTTTCCGGATAATAATAAAGACGTAACTCGGCAATATTGATGACAATGCCTTTCTGACCGGCCTTGGGCAGAATAAAACGGCTTGGGATAATCACCCGGGTATTTTCGCCGGGAAGCCATGGATCAACATTTGGATTGGCTTCAACGATATCGTTATAACCTAAGTCAAATTGACGGCCAATATCCAGTAATGTGTCTTTTGCTCTGCTATAGACCACCATGTTGTGACCCACAACGGTTGAGTCAGCAGAATTAAGCGCAAAAGTAGTTGCCATAGAAGGTGCTGATACCGCAAGCCCTACAGCAAGAGCCAACAACCGTTTCAACATTGATGATTCCTGTTTATCAAAGAATAAAGCTGCATATTGTACTTGATTAAATATAATCTTCACATTCGGTAAAACGTGCTTTGAATCAGAAAAAGGGCTAAGATCAGCCTTTACCTTAAACAGCAAGCTAGCGTACTCTACTTCAATGAAAAAATATTATTTGCCATTACTTATCGGTTTGACCTGTTTGTCACTCTCTGGTTGCTCTTTTTTTAAAAAAGAAGAAGTTAAAGCAGATGAAAGCTGGAGTGTAGATCGTATATACAGCGAGGCAAAAGCCGCACTCGACATCGCAGACTACAGCAAAGCGATTACCTACTACGAACAACTCGAAGCTCGTTTTCCTTTTGGTGAATATGCTCAACAAGCGCTGCTTGAGTCCGCATATGCTCACTACAAATCAGATGATCCTGAAACAGCTATCGCTACCATTGACCGCTTTATGCGTGTTTATCCACTTAATCCAAATATTGATTACGCTATTTATTTACGTGGCCTGGTCAATTTTCATCGTGATATTGGTTTATTAGAAAAATATATCCCCCGTGATGAATCTCAACGTGACCCGGGCGCTGCTGAGGATGCCTTGCGTGATTTCAACACATTAATTAATCGCTTCCCGACCAGTCGTTATGCCGAAGATGCTGCGCAGCGTATTGTTTATCTTCGTAACCGACTGGCACAGCATGAGGTGAATGTCGCTAATTACTATATGCGTAGAGGATCATTCCTGGCTGCATTAAACCGTGGTAAGTATGTGATAGAAAACTACGACCGTACACCGGCTATGCCTGATGCATTAGTCGTTATGGCAAAAGCATACAAAATTCTCGGCATGACCGATCTTTCAGATGATGCTTTACGGGTATTGAAAATCAATTACCCTGGCCACCCGGGTATTGCTGAAGTTGCACAGACTGAAGTGCAATAATTAAACAATAAAAAAGCCCGCCTATGAATATTCAGAGGCGGGCTTTTTTTATGCCTAGAACAGCTTAAATAGCGTCCTGGTTCTGCTCACCAGTACGAATTCTAATCGCTTGCTCCAGCGGCGTAACAAAAATCTTACCATCGCCGATACGGCCTGTATTGGCCGCTTTGATCACTGCTTCGATAACACTATCGACTTTGTCATCTGCTACGGCAATTTCTAATTTCACTTTCGGTAAAAAGTCGACCACATATTCAGCACCACGATAGAACTCGGTATGTCCTTTCTGACGACCAAATCCTTTGACTTCAGTGACAGTCATCCCGGTCACACCAATATCAGAAAGTGACTGGCGAACATCATCCAGCTTAAAAGGTTTAATTATCGCTTCAATTTTTTTCATCGTAGTTCCTTACTCTATAGTTGAAGTGACGGTGTAGCCTGACGTAATAGGATACCGGCGGTCTCGGCCAAACGCCCGGCTACTGATACGGATACCTGGAGGCGCCTGCCGCCTTTTGTATTCATTACGATCTACCATTTTAATAACTCTTGCAACCATTTCGGCGTCGTAGCCCTCGTCGACTAGCTCTTCAAAGCAACACTGATCAGCTATATAACGTTGTAGAATTTTATCTAGGACAGCATAGTCAGGGAGACTATCCTGATCCAACTGTCCTTCTGCCAGTTCAGCGGATGGAGGTCGTGTGATGATACGCTCTGGAATCACATTAGATTGCTGATTGCGATAATGGCTCAACTGATAGACCAACGTTTTATAAACATCTTTTAATGGTGAGTAACCACCAGCCATATCGCCATATAAAGTTGAGTAGCCGACAGCCATTTCGCTTTTATTACCGGTTGATAACACCATTGAACCCGTTTTATTGGATAAGGCCATCAAAATAATGCCTCGGCAACGGGCTTGAATATTTTCTTCCGTGGTATCGGCCGGCAAACCTTTAAACTCATCAGCTAATGAGTCAATAAAGGCATTAAATGTCGGTTCTATCGAAATAATACTGTACTTAACACCCAAGCCTTCAGCCATTAACTTTGCATCATCCAGACTCATTTGAGATGTGTAGCGCGACGGCATCATCACCGCATGCACTTTGTCTGCGCCGATAGCATCAACAGCGAGTGCCATTGTTAATGCGGAATCAATGCCGCCTGACAGTCCAAGTACAACACTTGGAAAGTGATTTTTCTCAATATAATCTTTCAGTCCAAGGGTTAACGCTTTGTATATGATAGATAAGTCGTCCTGCGACTCACAACTGGCACCCGATAAAGCTAGGCCACCAGACGACTGCCTTTCAATCGTCACCGGAAATAAACCAAACTCGAATGCAGGTGCTTGGACCACTTTTTCGCCATTGGCATTCATCACAAAAGAATGACCATCAAAAACCAGTTCATCCTGACCACCGTATTGATTGACATAGACAATAGGTAAGCCCGTTTCACTGATACGTTTTCTAACTTCAGCCTCGCGCAGTGGCCATTTGCCCATATGGTAAGGAGAAGCATTCAAGTTAACGATAAGGTCAGCTCCGGCAGCTTTTGCTTTAGCACTCGGCTGTGTAAACCAGATATCTTCACAGATAGTTATGCCGATTTTCAGACCCCGGAAGTCAAACACAGTGGCATTTTCGCCTTCGATAAAATAGCGTTTTTCATCGAATACGCCGTAATTGGGTAACTGCTGTTTGTGATAAGTACAAACAAGCTTGCCCCCATCAATTAACGATGCAGAGTTGTATAAACCCGACTCGACATCACCATCGGGATGGCCGATTAACACGGCTACATTATCCAGCTTGCTTGCCAGTGTCGTTAATGCTTTACGAACGCGCTTCAACAAACCAGGACGAAGTAATAAATCTTCTGGCGGATATCCGGTTAGGGTCAATTCAGGAAAAACAATTAAATCTGCATTGAATTGTTTTTTTGCCTGCTGTGCCGTCTCGATAATTTTATTAACATTACCCGCAACATCCCCAACTACAGGATTAATTTGCCCCATCACCAGCGTGACTGTCTGCATTTATTTTTTATCCATCATTGCCAGCATAATGTCGCCAATTTCTGCGGGCGATCGCGCAATGCCACAGCCTGCCGCTTCAAGCGCTTTTAATTTCGCTTCAGCCGTGCCACTGCCACCACTGATAATCGCTCCTGCATGTCCCATGCGTTTGCCAGCCGGTGCCGTCAGACCAGCGATATAGGTCACCACCGGTTTGGTGACATGCGCTTTGATAAACTCGGCCGCATCCTCTTCAGCATGACCGCCAATCTCACCAACCATCACAATACCTTCGGTCTGCGGATCATTCTCAAACAACTCGAGGCATTCAATAAAGTTCATACCATGAATTGGATCACCGCCAATACCAACACAGGTACTTTGTCCAAGTCCGTTTTGCGTTGTCTGATGAACAGCTTCATAAGTCAGAGTGCCTGAACGCGATACTATGCCGATTTTCCCCGGTTGATGAATGTTACCGGGCATGATGCCAATCTTACATTCACCTGGAGTAATCAGGCCCGGACAGTTAGGCCCTATCAAGTGTGCATCGTAGCTATTTAAAGCATGTTTGACGCGTAACATATCCAGTACAGGGATGCCTTCTGTAATACAGGCAATTATTTTGATACCCGCATCAGCCGCTTCCAGAATCGCATCTGCAGCAAAGGCGGCAGGCACATAAATCATGGTGGCATCAGCACCGGTCTGTTCAACCGCTTCATGAACCGTGTTGAATACCGGTTTGTCCAGATGCGTTTGCCCACCTTTTCCTGGGGTAACACCACCGACAAATTGGGTGCCATATGCAATGGCTTGCTCTGAGTGAAATGTACCTTGTTTACCAGTAAAGCCCTGACAAATCACTTTGGTTTCACGATTGATTAAAATACTCATGCCTGCGACTCCTTAGCTGCCGCTACAGCTTGACGCGCAGCATCGGTTAAATCATCGGCAGCATATATACTCATTTCACTGTTTTTCAATAATTCACGACCTCGTTGCGCATTGGTACCCTCGAGTCTGACGACAACAGGTAACGATAAGCCGACCTCTTTTGCTGCCTGAATAATGCCTTCGGCAATCAGATCACAGCGGACAATACCACCAAAGATATTGACCAGGATCGACTTCACTTTTTTATCAGACAGAATCAGCTTAAATGCTTCAGCCACGCGAGCAGCCGTAGTGCCACCGCCTACATCCAGGAAGTTAGCCGGCTGTCCACCTTCTTTCTGAATCAAGTCCATCGTCGCCATAGCGAGACCAGCGCCATTGACCATACAAGCCACATTCCCATCTAAAGAAATATAGTTAAGGCCAAATTCACGGGCGATAACTTCTGCATCATCTTCCTGACTCGGATCAAACATCTCTGCCAAATCGGCATGACGGAATAAGCCGTTATCATCTAAATTAATTTTTGCATCAACGGCAAGTAAGTCACCGTCATCAGTCACCACAAGTGGATTCACCTCCACTAGACTGGCATCATTTTCTGTAAAGAGCTGATACAAATTTTGCATGACGGACTGTAGCTGCTTAAAGCTATTTCCAGTCAAGCCCAGGAAAAATGCGGCGCGACGACACTGATAGCCCTGTAAACCAACGACAGGATCGACATATAAATTCAGTATGGCTTCAGGCTGCTGCTCAGCGACGGCTTCGATATCCATGCCGCCTTCTGCTGACACCATAAACACAATACGTTGAGAGCTGCGATCAACCAGTACGGCCAGATAGATTTCACGGCTGATATTGGTCGGTTTTTCCACCAATACCTGCTGTACGGGTAAACCTTCAACAGTGGTCTGATGCGTGACAATATTTTTTCCCAGCATACCAGCAGCGGCTGACTCAACGTCATCCAGCGAACTCACCACTTTAACGCCACCCGCTTTGCCGCGGCCACCGGCATGAACCTGTGCTTTAACCACCCAGCGCTCGCCCGCTAATAACTCAGCCGCTTGCCGCGCCTGAGCAGCTTCAGCGACAGCTTGCCCTTGTGGTGTAGGCACACCATATCGATTAAATAATTGTTTGGCCTGAAATTCATGCAGATTCATTGTATGTTCTTGCCTTGCTTAGTTGTCTTTTCAATCATAAGCACAACTATCTTTGAAAGAATGTGTGATTTGTTGATAAAAACAAGATCTTAATTCAACGTCGAAAACGTTATATTTTCTCGCAATAGCTCAATAATTACCATCACTACACATGATATAGTTCATGCCGAATGTCATAAACGAGTTTTTACATGTTAACGCTATACCCAGAAATAGAACCCTATCAAACCCATTTACTTGCAAGAGAAACCTTATCTTCTGGTAAAAAACACGAAATTTATGTAGAGGAATGTGGCAATCCTTCAGGGATTCCGGTGGTTTTCCTACATGGTGGCCCGGGTTCTGGTTGTCGGCCTCAACATCGACAATATTTCAATCCTGAAAAATACCGCATTGTATTATTTGACCAACGAGGTTGCGGACGCTCAGTTCCCAGTGGCGAACTTGAAAACAATACCACTGCGCATTTGGTCAGCGATATGGAATATATTCGTACCCGTCTGAGTATAGATAAATGGGTCATTTTTGGTGGTTCCTGGGGAGCTACCTTGGCACTTTGTTATGCCAGAGATCATGCCGAAAAAGTGATAAGCATGATATTACGCGGCACTTTTCTTGGGCGTCAGCAGGATATTGACTGGGTTTATGCCGCAGGCGGTGCCTCAAAATTATTTCCCGAAGCATGGCATCGCCTAACACATATGCTTGATCAGTCAGAACAACAAACACCGCTCAAAGCTTACTATACTCGCCTCACCGATCCTGATGAGTCACTGCAAATCTCAGCTGCCACTATTTTGAATAGCTGGGAAGCCACCATCGTCACATTACGGGATCATGAATACGAACCGGATTTAACGGAAGCTCCCGGCCCATTGGCGCACTCCCGCATTCAATTACATTTTGCGTTAAATCAATGCTTTATCGAAAACCGTCCCATTTTGAGTGAAATAGAAACCATACGTCACATTCCTACTCAGATTATTCATGGTCGATACGATATTGTTTGCCCACTTCAGCAATCCTGGGAACTACATCAGGCATGGCCAGAAACAAGCTTAACCGTATTGCCGCTGGCTGGTCATGCTGCTGGCGAACCCGCTGTGATTGATGCCTTAGTGAGAGCCACCGATACCTTAGCGGGTGAACTGCAGTGATCACCTTATTACAACGCGTTAAGCAGGCATCGGTTGAAGTAAATGAACAATGCATCGCAGAGATTGATCAGGGTGTGCTGGTTTTTGTGGGTATTGAGAAAGGTGACTCCTCTGAATTGGTAGCTCGTCTGGTAGAAAGGGTCATCAATTATCGTCTGTTTGCGGATGCTGAGGAAAAGATGAATCTATCCGTCAAAGATATTAATGGCGGTTTACTTCTTGTCCCACAATTTACCTTGGCCGCTAACACACAAAAAGGATTACGTCCGAGCTTTGCTTCTGCAGCCCCCCCTGACATAGGATATCAACTGTTTAATGAGTTTGTTGATGCCGCTAAACAGCAGCATCCCAAGGTCTGTACCGGTCAGTTTGGTGCCGATATGCAGGTTAAACTCATCAACGATGGGCCAGTCACTTTCTGGCTTCATAGCTAATCACCGTTACAGGATTTTTTGAATGCGCATTATCAGAAACTTTATTGTTGGTCTTTTATTGGTGTTTGTCGGAATTGCCGCGATCATGCTAATCCCCTCACCACAACCGCCAGCCAGTAAACCATGGGAAGTGACCGTGATGCCTGACAACAATATCAGCGTCTTTGGTATTCACTTGGGTAATACCGACTACAAAACAGCACAAGAAGAACTGCGAATATTTGGTAAAACGGCTATCTTCACCGACCCCGATAATAAGGCCACGGTCGAAGCCTATTTTGATAGTGTTAACTTAGGAGGACTATCCGCCAAGATGGTGCTTAATCTTGATGTACCAGAGGATAAAGTCGCCGCTATGCTGCAAAGGGCCTCTGTAGGCAAACTTCAACCCAGTGGTGCGCATCAGCATGAATTGGTGGAAGAAGACAAACAGTTTTTACTATCCTCACCTGTCGCTGCCATTACCTACATTCCTAGTGTCCGCTTGAGCAGGGAGATGATTCAGGAACGCTTTGGTGAACCTGATAGCATTGATGTGGGCTTACCTGATGATAAAGGTAATACGAGTGAAAGCTGGTCTTATCAGGCACTAAATTTAACCGTTATCTTTGGTAGCACTGGTAAGACGATACTAATTTATCAAACTAAATGAGTGTGTCTTTTTGCGCCAGCTCGTAAAACTGGTCTTCACTCACAGGTTTACTAAATAAATACCCCTGAGCGCCCTGACAAGTATGCTGTTTGAGATAATCTAATTGTTCCATTGTCTCCACACCCTCGGCGACAACCATCAAGCCCAGGCTTTCGCTCATTGCCATGATCGCGTTGACGATGGCGGCATCGTCCTTATCTGTGGTGACATCCCGAATGAAACTGCTATCAATTTTCAGAACATTCAAAGGGAACTGCTTCAGATAGGACAATGAAGAATAACCTGTACCAAAATCATCAATTGCCAGACTAATGCCCATCTGGCTAAGCTCCGATAAAGTGAGCGTTGCCAACTCAGGATCTTCCATCAGCATAGTTTCTGTAATTTCTAACTCCAGGTTCTTTGTTGGCATACCCGTTTCCGCCAGAATATAACGGATGCGACTAGCTAAATTACCACCTTTAAATTGTCTGCCTGATAAATTGACGGCAAGCTTAAAATCATCCGCCAATTTGTCTTTCACCTTTAAGAAGCTATTACATGCTTGTGTCAGCACCCACTCACCGACAGATTCAATCAAGCCAGTATCTTCAAGAATAGGAATAAATTCAGCGGGTGAGACGAGCCCCCATTGGGTACTATTCCAACGTAATAACACTTCGGCTCCGTTCATTTTTCCAGTTTCAATCTCAACCTGTGGTTGCAGATGAATAAAGAATTCTTCTTGCTCAACGGCACGTCTTAAAGCTGTCTCCATGGCAAGACGCAATGATGCCTGAGCATTCATATCGACGGAGTAAAACTGAAAATTATTCCGTCCTGTTTTTTTAGCGTGATACATGGCTGCATCCGCATTTCTAATTAGCATATCGACATCCCGACCATCGGCAGGATAGAGGCTGATACCAATACTGGGACTGATGCTGATTTCAACGTTATCAATAATATAAGGCTGACTCATCGCATCGATAATTTTTTCAGCGACTTTACCCACGTATTGTGCAGAACGAATATCTTCCAAAATAACGGTGAACTCATCTCCTCCAAGTCTGGCAACCGTATCACCCTCCCTGATAGTCTTCTTAATGCGTATTGCCACTTCACGCAGCAGACTATCACCCGCTTTATGTCCTAATGAATCGTTAATATGTTTGAAATGATCCAAATCTAAAAAACAAACCGCAAGTCGACCTGAGTCACGATGCGCTTTATGGATAGCATGCTCAAGACGATCATTAAACACGTTCCGGTTTGGTAAGCCTGTCAGACTATCAACGCTTGCCAGGTTAGTCAGCCTTTCCTCATTCTGTCGTTGAGTTGTAATATCCTCAAATAACCAGATAGATCCATTTTGTGGTGCTTCAGCTTCAATTGATTTTCCCGCCATAGCGCACCAGAATTTCTCACCATTTTTACGGACTAATTCAAGCTGAGCTTCATAGCTCTCCCCTACAGAAAGATAATGAGCAGCATGTTCTCCAAACTGCTCATAAGCTACCTGACTTGGATAAATAAACTGTGTTTTTTGTCCTTCAATCTCTTCACGACTGTATTGAAATAACTCTTCAAACTTTTGGTTAACACGCACCACTTTACGATCACGAATGAAAGCAATACCCACCATCGCATTTTCCAGAATTGTGTTTAATTCTGACGTCATTTGATGCAATTGCTGGTTAGTTTGTTTCCATTTAGTAATGTCAGCGATAACACACACCCAAACAAACTCATCATTACCACTTAATATACGACTGACAGAAATCCATAATGAGAATGCGGATCCATCTATACGAATGCCCTCATATTCACCATTCGACTCATCATCGTGCTCTAAATCATCAATTGACTCGGGTTTATGTTTTTCAGCAAAAAAATGAAATAAATGTTTCCCGACAATCTCTTTAATGGTGCCGCCAAACATCGTGGCACCAGCAGGATTAATATCAATGATATAACCCTCTTCACTCAGTGACAGAATCGCTTCAGGTACACCATTAAGAATTGCTCTTAACTGTTGTTGTTTATGTTGCATGGTGACTTTTGCTTTGCTGTAATCAGCAATCAGATTTTGTGTCACCTCGGCGAAATGATTCAAGTCACGAGCCAGCATAGAGACTTCATTTTGCGTTGATGTCACCGACATTCTTGTCTCAAACCGACCTTCAGAGAGTGCTCGAATAGAGTCCTTGATCAACACTAATGGTTCATTGATTCTTTTTATAAGAATATAAGCAAATACCATGACTGCACTCATAATGAGAATGCTGACTAATATAATTTGCCACCATGAATAATCGGCCGATGAGGCATCACTTGCGATCTCTTCATAGTTAAACAGATTGATTTGTTCCGTTAACTGGTTCAAGTCCACTGTTAATGTCGACATCATAGCAAGGGATGATTGCAGCTCTTTAGCCAACGTTCTTTGGGTGAAAGTATTTTCTTTTTCTATCGCTATTAAGCCGTTCTCTCCTCCCATTAAAACCCTGAGTGAATCCACCTGTTTCTCTATCGCCTGTAATGTATCCGTTACATACAACAATTGAAAAGATTGGCTGGAAAAAGCATCAATATCCTGCTCTATCTGAGTAAAAATGGTCTCAAATTGTTTTTCTGATTGAGTAAAACTTGATGGATCTTCAGTCTGAAGAAACAACTTGTAGTTTAATAAACGAAGTTGATGAATATGAGTTTTTAACGGGTTAACCAGACCCAGTATAGAAACCAGATTATCGTTGCGTAATCGTTTTTCAAGATTATCCACTAACAACAATAATGCAGCCGAAACCCGTTCATTCCCCTCTTGCTTGGCTTTTATATCGTTGGTTAATTCAAGATGATGTTTTTTTAATTGATAAAGCTTGGCGTCGATCTGTAAATAATCATGGTAGGTCGTCAAAAGCGACTTTAACAGGCCTTGAACTTGTTGCTTATCATCTAATGTCTGAGTGAGTAATTCTGCATTTTCCTGAAACAAATTTTCAAGCGGCGCTCTGTCAGCAAATTGAGATAAGACAGATACCGTAGCTGAACTGAGGAATTGTTGCTGGCGTTGGGCGAGAAGTAATGAAACTTGACTAAGTTTGCGGCTGCTCGACTCCAATGGCAAAAGATGGTCGACAAAAATTGAATGTGTCTCGGACATCAGGTTATTGGCGTAATTTGCCATCACGCCCATCACAAGGACAGCAATCAATGTGATTGCAGCCCATAGCTGGAGCAAATGTTTGATACTCCAGTTTTTAAACATCTGATTGTTCACCGTTTTGAAGTAACATTTTAGCCATCCATTGCTTTAATGTTGGTTCTTACTTTTATCTTCTGATTTGCTCTGTTTGCCTGACTCATCAGATTCAGGTGTTACTTCATCATCATCCATAAGTACCCGATTAGCTGCACCATCCATATCATCGTATTGACCATTACGAACGGCCCAGAAAAAAACGGCTACACCAATAATGCCAAGTAATAACATACCTGGAAGCAACCCATAAATGACTTCCATCACATACTCCAAACTATTGCCTTTCGTTGAGCGATGAAATCAGGGCAAAACAAGCACTGACTTTTAATAGATCGTGCCAGCTACTTATTTTTATTTATAAACCTTCCGATCCGAGCAGAGTTTCCAATAACTAATAACGAACTTATCGGCATTGTTATCGCAGCCACTAGAGGATTTACCCAAGCACACATCGCTAAAGGCACCATGATAACGTTATAACCAATAGAAAGCATTATGTTCTGACGAATGATACGTAAAGTTGTTGTTGCCAAAAGCTTTGCTTCAGCAACTTTAGCCAGTTCTTGATGTGATAAGACAACATCAGCACTTTCTACTGAGACATCAGTGCCAGACGCCAGGGCCATCCCCACATCTGCTTGAATTAAAGCCGGCGCATCGTTTACACCATCCCCTATCATGGCTACGATATCACCTTGCGCTTGCAGTGATTTCACAACAGCAGATTTGTCCTGAGGCAGCACTTCCGCAAATCGCTGTATATTTGAAAATGACTGTGTAACCGCATTCACTACCTCCAGTCGGTCTCCACTCAACACAGTTATTTTGGCACCCGCCGCCTGTAATAATTGAATCGTTGACAAAGCATCCGCCCGAAGAGAATCTGTCAAACCAATAATACCTTGTAGCTCACCATCCACTGCAACAGACACACAACTAATACCTTGCTTTTCATTCTGTAGAATAGTGTTGTTAAGCGTTTCAGGAAAATAAATACTTTGTGAGTTCAACCACTGACGAGTTCCAACGAGTATATGTTTACCATCAATATACGCTGTCACACCTCGTCCGGGTGTCGTAGTAAACTTTGTGATGGGTAGCAATTTGAGCCCCGCTGATATTGCAGCATCACAGATAGCAGTCGCAATAGTGTGTTCTGAGTGTTGCTCAACAGAAGCGGCCAATCTGAGTAACTCCGATTGTGTTAAGTCTGCACAGGGCTCAACCACATGCACATTTAATTGGCCGGTTGTTAGCGTACCGGTTTTATCAAATACAAAATGATTCACTGATGACAGACGCTCGAGTGTTTCACCCTGCTTGACCAATACCCCTCGCTGCGCCCCTACGCCAGTTGCAACAGCAACTGACATTGGTGTGGCTAAACCAAAAGCGCATGGACAAGTAACCACTAATACTGAAATAGCCGCGAGTAAAGCGATTTCGAAGTCAAACTGTATCCAATATATGAATGTTAAGGTAGCAAGCGTTAGCGTTATCAACACAAACCAGGGAACAATTTTATCGGCTAACGTTTGGATAGGTGCTTTTGAAGCCTGCGCTTCGTCCATCAATGCAATAATTTTGGCCAAAGCGGTATTACGTAATACCTGTTCAACCTGAACCTGAAATGCCCCTTCACCATTAATACTGCCGGCAACGACAGAATCCCCGACTTGCTTGACTACAGGTACAGATTCCCCTGTCAACATCGACTCATCTACCGCACTATCACCTGACACAATAACCCCGTCTACAGGGATACTTTCACCAGGTCTGACTAAAATGGTTTGTCCAATTTTCACTGCACGTATTGGCACAACTTCAGTGATATGATCAACGATGACTGTGGCAAATTTAGGCTGTAATTCCAGCATCCTCCTGGTGGCAGAAAGTGCTTTCTTTTTTGAAATCGCTTCGAGATAGCGCCCCACTAAAATTACAAACAAAAAATTGACCACGGTGTCGAAATAAACATGACCCGTATCAAGTGCTTTTATCGTAGCGTAAGTCGAATATAAGTAGGTTGAAGTTGCTCCAATCGCTATCGGTAGGTCCATTGTTAAAAAACGCTGTCGTAAGCCACTGATGGCACTACGAATAAATGGATAGCCCGAATAGAGTAAAGTCGGCGTTGCAATCAGAAAACCTATCCAGTGAAACCATTGGCGAAACTCTCCATCACTCGCTCCACTGTATAGAGCGATGGATATCCACATCATATTCATCATCGCAAAGCCAGCAAATGCCATACGATAAAGTAATCCACGATGTCGTTTTGCTAATGCCCCTTCTGCTGTTTCCGGATCAAAGGGGACAGCGGCATAGCCTATTTCTGCTAAGCGGTTCAGAACGCTAGATAAAGCGATTTTTGAATTGTCCCAGTTTAGCTTTAGCCTTTTTGCTGTTAAATTCACCTCAGCATTAATAACGCCAGTTAGTCGATTAAGCGCATTTTCAATCAACCAGACACAAGCCGCGCAGTGAATTCCTTCTACTAATAAATGAATAGTACGTTCATTTTTATCAATATCCGTATAGTCGGATTGAACTTCATCCAGGTCATAAGCCGACAGATCGCCTAACCTGTCGGGCGGAGGAGCAAGAGGTTCGGACTGAGGGGTTTTGGCATAAAAACTTTGTAAACCCGCGCCATAAATGGTTTGACATACAGTTTTACAACCATGACAGCAAAATACGCGTTCTTCCCCATCAATCTCAGCTTTAAACTCGTTTATATCTTCGACGGGTAAAGCACAATGATAACAAGCTGTTGTCAAAACTAATCCTAGATTTCAGTTGATCAATATTTTAATTTTAAGGATTAATTTGTATGCGACGGGTTAATACGTACTTATCGTCTCCACGACGTGCTTCGATGATAATGTCCCAACTACCAGGTAAATTAAAACTCACATCGGTGACAAAGCTACCATGCCCAGAAGGCTGCATATCAGCAGAAAAGTCCTGACGTTTATCAGAGGGTCGGTAGGCGAAGAACTTCACCGAATCTAACATTAAACCAGCAGAGTTTTGTCCCGTAATCAACGCTTCATAGGTTTGCGTTTGATTGACTCTGGTTGCCGATGGCGTCAGCAAAATACCTGACCAACCAAGGTTCTTTTCCTTGGCAATCTCTTCTTCTGTTTTAGCGTAGGCCTGACCTTTTTCATAAAAATCTTCAAGCACCAAGTTAGGTGGTGATTTAAATGCTAGATAAATAAATAGTGCATTAGCACTTAGAAATACGAGTAAAAATACCAGCATACCCAATACCCATGGGTTTTTCAGTGCTTGACTATTTTCTTGTGAAATATTCATTCTTTTCCTCTTCCACTACTCAGGCGCCATAAACATACTTTCGTATGAGGTCGATATGGCTGAATTATTTAATACAACCGCTTTAAACTGTATCGGCACCAGACCTTTTTGAACTTTATCGTCAGGTACTCTTACCAACGCCGTCACAGGTACAACTTTACCTGGCTGAACAGTAATTTTATCGCCCATACCATGTAGGGTAGCACCCTCCAATCCTTCGACATCGTAACGGACGTCGATTGGTTCTTTTGTTTTATTTAATAACTTCAACGTATATTTATTCTGGATCCCACCATCACTGAGTCTTACATACAATGGTTGACGATCATGAATAACTTGGAACTCAGTTGGTGACAGCGTGAAGAAACCATAAATGATACCTGACAATGCTGTCAGCAAAATCAAACTATATATAATCACACGAGGTCTTTTATACATGGCTAAGACGTTTTTATCGTGATGCAGTTCCTTATATGAAGCATAACGAATCAAACCGCGAGGCTGATTAGTTTTATCCATAATACTGTCACATGCATCAATACACATACCACATGTAATACAGCCCTCTTGCTGTCCCTTTCTTATATCAATACCGGTTGGGCAAACAGCAACACAGACTTTACAATCAATACAGCTACCTTTGGTTTCATCTTCTAGCTGACCTTTTTTTAGTTTACCTCTCGGTTCACCACGTTCAGCATCATAAGCTGGTAAGACAGTATCCTGGTCATACATCACACCTTGTAGTCGAGCATATGGGCATAACCAGAAACAGACTTGCTCACGCATAAAGCCTGCAAATACATAAGTAAATACACCAAACACCGCCATTGAAATCCAAACAGGCAATGGTGCTTGTAAGCTAAAAATCTCAGGCCATAACTGATAAGCATCCGTGAACCATGCGGCAAAGGAAATACCGGTAATCAGCGCGATCGCAATCCATAAAGAATGCTTCGTTACCACACGTGCCAACTTATCAAATGACCAGGGCGCTTTTTTGAACTTCATCGCCTTCTGAGGACTATCCCCTTCAAGCTTGGTTTCGATAAAGGTATAGATATCTGTCCAGACAGTCTGAAAACAGAAGTAACCACAAAACACGCGTCCTGCAATGCTGGTTACAGCGGCTAATAAAATAGCAAAGAATAATAATGTTAACGACAACATCCAGATGTCTTGAGGATAAATCGTTAAATGAAAGAAATTAAATTGTCGATTTGGAATATCAAACAAAACCGCCTGGTGCCCATTCCAGCGAATGTATGGGCCTAAAAAGAATATTAACCAAACTGACATTCCTAGCCACTTCCGGAGTCGAAATCGGCCCTTGATTCGTTTGGCAACCACTTTTTGGTCACCAGTATTCACGTGCCAATCGGAGACTTCTTCATAAATTTGGCTGACATCATCATTAACGTTTGTTTGTGATTGACTCATATCATCTCCGAAATAGTATTCATCGCGTGCATTTTAACACAGGCACAATCTAATATTAGTACTTACTGATATTAATTCGTTATAAAAAAGCCGACTTTATTTGTCGGCTTTCCATTTACCTAAACAACGGTTCAATAATAATTATTTATTTTCTATAACAATTATTTATCGTCTAGATTTTTCATAATTCTATAACCGATAACACCTATTACGACAATAGTCAGAACAACAGATGCAATCGCTCCAATAACAACTGCGTCAATATGCATATCTTCTCTCCTGAATAAGATTTCATCTCCTCTCAGAAACTAACTGAGAGGAGTGATATTGATTACTGCCCACCGCCTAATTGATGAACATAAACAGCTAATTTCTTAATTTCAGTTACTGATAAACGCTGGGTCTCATCGCCTTCGTATTCAGGCTCTTCATCCCATTTCTCAGCTTCAAGTTTCACTGCAAGCTTTTCATTCCATGCAGGCATGATAGCAACACGTGTTAATGGATCTGATGGGTCATTAACGCCATGCAGGATTGTGTAGCGAACCTCTTCCGGATCACCTGAGAAGCGCCAGATTTTATCGGTCAGGTTAGCTGAGCCTAATTCATGGATACCTTTGGCATCTGCACCATGACAACCGACACAGCCTTTTTCGTTAAATAACTTCCATCCGGCCTCTGTGGCTTTGCCATTTGATAAGTTTTCAACAAATTTAACCAAACCATCCACTTCCTCAGGTTTTAAGGTTTTCTCATGTGCCATCATCATGCCATGACGTCCAGCCGCAAGAGAGGTGACGATAGTGTTGATATCACCGCCATACAACCAATCATCATCGGCCAGAATAGGATAGCCAGAGTTTTTAGCTGGAACACCACCAGTACCATGACATGCAGCACAGTTATCACCAAATAAAACCTTGCTCGAACCTACTGCGTAGTTTCTCATTTCGGTGTCAGCAAGGATTTCTTCAGCCGTCATTGAAGCTAATTTCTCTTCATATGGGGCTCTGACATCCTGAACTTTAGCCAGATCTTCTTTGTACTCTTTGATCTGAGTCCAGCCTAATAATCCTTTTGTACTGTCATTAATCAATGGCAGTGATGGATAAAGGATAAAGTAGACCAACACTAACAAGCCACTCAAGTAAAGGGCATTTGTCCACCAACGTGGAGGTGGATTTTCTAACTCTCTGATACCATCCCATTCATGCCCTGTATCTGGCACTTCATTAGGATTCTTTTTATTATCAGCCATCATCATTTCTCCGAATTTGTATCGTCATCGTCCTGCAGCATAGTGCGGTGAGACTCTATTTTGTCTTTATTTTTAGGGTTAAGAACCCAAAAATAGAGCACCACCATCAGTACAAAAATTACTACTGTAAACACCAAGCCAAACCAGTCGGTTGCAGTCATTTCACTCCAATTAGTATGAAAATACTCTTGAAGTTTACTCACGATATGCCCTGCCGGGTTCAAAGTTGACCATTGTTCCCAACACTTGTAGATAAGCAACTAACGCCTGCATTTCTGTTTTACCTTCAACTTCAGCAGCAGCATTATTAATTTGCTCATCCGTGTAAGGAACACCCAAGACTTTCATTGCTCTTAAGCGCTTTTCTATTCCGATACCATCTATAGTGGCCTCTTCTAACCATGGATAGCTTGGCATGACAGACTCAGGCACAACTGAACGTGGGTTATGTAAATGCTGAATATGCCATGCATCAGAATATTTTCCACCTACACGAGCTAAGTCTGGCCCAGTACGTTTTGAACCCCATTGAAATGGGTGATCGTACTTTGACTCAACAGCCAAGGAATAATGACCATAACGATCTTTTTCATCGCGGAAAGGACGAATCATTTGTGAGTGACATAAAAAACAGCCTTCACGTTGATAGATATCACGACCGGCTAATTCAAGTGCTGTATATGGACGAACAGTTTTTAACTCTTCATAGTCCGGGTGCACTTGATCCTCAAATGTGGTTTTGAGGTAGAACAAAGGTACGATTTCTACGATACCACCTACTGAAACTACCAGTGCTGTTGCTAACACAAGTGCCCAGATATTTTTTTCCAGTTTCTCTTGAAAGGTAACTGGTTTATTAGAATTATGATCAGACATTCCAGTCTCCTTAAATATTAGCAGCTGTTGCCATTGCAGCCGATGGCTTAGCAATCGCACGACGGATAGTCACCGTGACGTTAAATAACATCACACACGCGCCTGAGAAGAAAATCAGACCACCTACAGCACGCATGGCATAGTAAGGATGCATTTGAGCCACTGATTCAACAAAGGTATACGCCAAGTTACCGTAGTCGTCATATGCACGCCACATTAAACCTTGCATGATGCCTGACACCCACATAGCAGTAATATAAACCGCTGTACCAATTGTAGCCATCCAGAAATGGAGGTTAACCAAACGGACTGAGTACATCGTTGTTCCCCACATACGCTCAACCATATGATAAAGCGCACCGATAGACACCATGGCTACCCAACCTAAGGCACCAGAATGAACGTGACCAATAGTCCAGTCAGTGTAGTGTGATAATGCGTTTACTGTTTTTGAAGACATTACTGGACCTTCAAATGTCGACATCGCATAGAATGCTAGAGAGACAATCAGGAAGCGTAAGATATAGTCAGTACGCAGTTTGTCCCAAGCACCACTTAATGTGAACATACCGTTGATTGCTCCGCCCCAAGAAGGAATAATCATCGCTAATGATATAGCGGCACCTAATGAGCCAGTCCAGTCAGGTAACGCAGTATATTGAAGATGGTGAGCACCTAACCATACATAACCGAAAACTAATGCCCAGAAGTGAATAACAGATAAACGATATGAATAAACAGGGCGATTAGCTTGCTTGGGTACGAAATAGTACATAATTCCAAGAAAGCCGGCTGTCAGGAAGAAACCAACCGCATTATGACCCCACCACCACTGAATCATGGCATCTTGAACACCTGAAAACAGTGAATAAGATTTAAATAATTCAACAGGGATAGCCAAGCTATTCACAACATGCAGATAAGTAATCATGACCATCATCGCAATGAAGAACCAGTTTGCAACATAGATATGTGAAACTTTGCGAATTGAGATTGTCATGATGAAGTTAAAGGTATAAACCAACCATACCGCTGCAATCAGAATATCAATCGGCCATTCTAATTCCGCATATTCTTTTGATTGAGTGTAACCAAGAGGTAAGGTGATTACAGCACCAAGAATAACGAGATTCCAGCCCCAAAACGTGAACCAGGCTAACTTATCACTCCATAGACGCGTACGACATGTGCGCTGTACGATGTAATAAGCTGTTGCCATTAGTGTTGAACCACCAAAAGCAAAAATAACCGCATTGGTATGTAAAGGACGTAAACGACCAAAACTGATATATGGATTATCAAAATTCAGAACTGGCCAAGCCAACTCTGAGGCGATATACACACCGATACCGGTGCCAACGACCAAGTAGACACATGCCATATAGGCAAACCACTTGACCACTTGATAGTTATATTGTTGTTCCGCTTGCATAGCGACCACACCTTCTCTCTTTGGAAAACTCTCTCTCAATTTTGCTGAAAACCACACAACAAAATCAGGACCCTTTTCTATACGTGCTTCAATAAATATTAAAAGCAGTTAGAATTTTACATCAATCAATTGATTCGCTTCACATCAAAACATTGATCTAGATCAATCGTAGTGTGATAAAGCACATTGTGCTGTGAAATGCCCCACCTCGCACGTAACAGAGAATTTTCCTAAGAACAAAATGTCTGGTCAAGTTGACTACTATTCACACGATATATAAAAAATATATTTGTATTAAAAAAACAAATAGTTACAAAATTTCTCTAAAAAAAAGAAATATCAACAGTGTCAAGATAATGGATGATTGCGGCTTATTAAATTTGCTCGTCTTTACGGACTGATAAGCAATACCACTGAACGTTCTTCTGCTAACAGTAAATTGTATGTATGGCAGGCAGATGACAAAGTCATAAATTCGGTTCCGATGCCCTGCTCGTTGAAATACTTGGCCATGTTTATCAGGGGAAAAGAAAGGCCGGCTTCAGTCGCAAAAATAATTACTTCTGGAGCCAGCGCTTTTAAAGCAGACAGCGTATCTGCTGATAGATTTTGGATATTAGTGACGTCAATATTTTCTATTATTTGATTTGGCGTCAAAACAAATCCAAGGTCATAAGACTTAAGAATTTGTGTATTTTTCTGGCGAACAGTGACTGACTGTTCATCATATGAGTGGATTTGGTTAAATTCGAAAACCGCTTCCTCACTCAGTTTCATCTGTTCTACTGCTGATAACCTGCCGCATCGTTGACGCGGTCACGCAACTCTTTACCAGGCTTGAAATGCGGTACATATTTTTCATCTAACTGAACAGATTCACCACTTTTTGGGTTACGCCCAACACGTGGTGGTCGATGATGTAAGGTAAAACTACCAAACCCGCGAATTTCAATTCTATCTCCTTGTGAAAGGCTATCGCTCATCTGTTCTAAAATGAGTTTAACGGCAAGCTCAACATCACGATAATTTAATAGAGATTGTTTTTCAGATAAAACTTCAATCAAATCTGATTTGGTCATGTCTTTAAAATTCCTGGAATAATGCGCTAAACACCGATATTGAATATCGGCTTTAATCTTCTGAATCTATTAGAGAAAAACCCCTGACAAAGTCAGGGGTTTATCTTTAATTTGAAAAACGATTAATTGTCTTTCTGATCCATTTGTTCTTTAAGCAAATCACCCAGAGTAGTGTTGCCTGCAGAAACATTACTGTACTCTTTCACAGCTTCTGATTCTTCTTGATCATCTTTCGCTTTGATAGAAAGAGTTAGCGTACGATCTTTACGTGACATGCCAGTAAATTTAGCTTCAACATCGTCGCCAACAGCCAGAATTTTACTTGCATCTTCAACACGTTCACGAGCAATATCTGCAGCACGAACATAACCTTCAACGCCTTCAGCTAATTCAATTGTTGCACCACGAGCGTCAACAGCAATGACTTTACCGTTAACAATACTTCCACGTGGATGCTCAGCTAAGTAAGCAGAGAACGGATCGTCTTGTAATTGTTTAATACCTAAAGAGATGCGTTCACGTTCAGGATCAATCGCTAAAACAACCGCTTCAACGTCATCACCTTTCTTGAAGTCACGAATTAATTCTTCGTTGTCTTCTTCCCAAGAGATATCAGACAAGTGAATCAGACCATCAATACCGCCGTCTAAGCCGATGAAGATACCAAAATCAGTGATTGACTTGATAGCACCACTCACTTTGTCGCCTTTGTTGTGGGTCATCGCAAACTCTTCCCATGGGTTCGTTTGGCATTGTTTGATACCCAGAGAAATACGGCGACGTTCTGCATCGATATCCAGAACCATAACTTCAACTTCATCACCCAGTTGAACCAGTTTAGATGGGTGAACGTTTTTGTTAGTCCAGTCCATTTCAGACATATGAACTAAACCTTCAACACCATCTTCGATTTCAACAAAGCAACCGTAGTCAGCAATGTTTGTGACTTTACCGTGGATGCGTGTGCTGTTTGGATAACGACGAGCGATATCTTTCCAAGGATCATCACCCATTTGTTTCAGACCCAGTGAAACACGTTCACGGTCTTTATCAAATTTCAGTACTTGAACTTCAATTTCGTCACCGATAGCAACAACTTCAGATGGATGTTTAACACGTTTCCACGCCATATCAGTGATATGTAACAGACCATCGATGCCGCCCAGATCAACGAACGCACCGTAGTCAGTCAGGTTCTTAACAATACCTTTAACTACTTTGCCTTCTTCCAGCGTTTCTAATAACGCTTCGCGTTCTGCACTGTTTTCTTCTTCCATAATCGCACGACGTGAAACAACGATGTTGTTACGTGGACGATCAAGTTTAATCAGTTTGAATTCGAGTTCTTTATTTTCCAGGTGAGTAGTATCACGGATTGGACGAACATCGACCAAAGAACCAGGAAGGAATGCACGGATATTTTCCAGATCCACGGTGAAACCACCTTTGACCTTACCAGAAATGATACCCATAACGGTTTCACCCGCTTCAAACGCGTGTTCCAATTTAGTCCATGCTTCGGCAGCTTTCGCTTTATCACGTGACAATTGTGTCGCACCAAAACCATCTTCTAATGATTCCAGAGATACATCGACTAAGTCACCAACAGAAACCGTTACTTCACCATTTTCGTTCAAAAATTCTGAAACTGGGATAGCGCCTTCTGATTTCAGACCGGCATTGACCATAACAACATCAGGACCGACATTGACTACCGTACCGGTAACAATTTTGCCTGGTTGCATTGGAGTTGAATTTAGACTCTCTTCGAAGAGATCAGCAAAGCTTTCGCTCATTGTTAAATATCCTTGACCCTGTTGAGGAAACAAGATCACCTAATTAATCACTCGCTCATGCGAGATCGTTAAACATCCCATTCGACAAGTATCGAACAGGCACCAAAAAATTAAATTGCACAATAGCTGCGCACTTTTTCATATACTGCAGTGATACCTAATTCGGTAGAATCCAGTATCAATGCATCCGTAGCGGGCAATAACGGCGCGACTTTACGTTCACTGTCACGCTTGTCCCGCTCTGAGATTTCTGCAATGAGATCGGAAAGGTTACTCTCAATTCCTTTCTCTTTCAACTGCTTATAACGTCTCAATGCTCTTTCTTCCGCACTCGCGGTTAAAAACACTTTAAATGGAGCATCAGGGAAGACAACCGTACCCATATCACGCCCATCGGTGACTAAACCGGGTAATTGGCAAAAGTCACGCTGACGCTGTAATAATGCTGCTCTCACAGCAGGAATCGCTGCCACTTTTGACGCTGCATTACCTGCTTTTTCTGTACGAATTTGCTGGCTAACCTCTTCGCCTTCTAACAGCACACTAAGCCCGTCATCATCTAAATGAAATTGAAGATCTAAGGTTTGTGCTAGTTGAACAAGGGACTTCTCATCCGAGGCTGGAATCTGGTGTTTAAGACTAGCAAATGCCAATACCCGATATATCGCACCACTATCTAAATAGTGCCAACCCAATTCTCTGGCAATCATTTGTGCAATGGTGCCTTTGCCAGAGCCGCTGGGGCCATCGATCGTTAATACAGGAATATCAGCCATCAATTTCTTCAATCTGTAAGCCGACTTTATTGGCTAAATCAACAAAGCCCGGGAATGAGGTAGCGACATTTGCACAGTCATTAATCTGAATGGAGCCACCAGCTTGCAGACCCGCAATGGCAAACGACATAGCAATGCGATGATCACTATGACTGTCAACCTCACCACTGCCGATCACACCACCATTAATAACAATGCCATCTTCTGTTGGCTTGGCATCGATCCCCAATGTGGTTAAACCATCGGCCATAACTTGGATACGATCACTTTCTTTCACTCGTAACTCTTCAGCCCCGGTCAGCACTGTCTGACCTTCAGCGCAGGCTGCCGCAATGAATAATGCAGGAAATTCATCAATGGCTAGAGGTACTTGATCTTCTGGAATTCGAATCCCTTTTAATGGTGCATATTGGATACGAATATCAGCCACAGGCTCACCACCCGTGACTTTTTCGTTGGTCAGCGTAATGTTTGCACCCATTTCCTGAAGAATATTGATAACACCAATACGGGTCGGATTCACACCAACATGTTCAAGAGTAATATCTGAACCGGGTGCAATCGCCGCAGCGACCATGAAGAACGTGGCTGAGGAAATATCGGCGGGTACATCTATGTTTGTTGCTGTCAGCTTACCGCCACCTACTAGAGAAACGGTACTGCCCTCTTTTTCTACCTGATAACCCATCCCCTCAAGCATGCGCTCGGTATGATCTCGCGTTGGCGCAGGTTCTGTAACAGACGTTTTACCTTCTGCATACAAACCGGCCAATAATAGACAGGATTTAACCTGTGCACTGGCCATTGGCAAATCATAATGAATCGCTTTCAGGCTGCTTGTTTTATGTAAGGTAAGCGGTGGTTTGCCATCGGTGGTATCGATCTTCGCGCCCATCAATGCTAACGGATCGGTCACACGTTTCATCGGTCTGGATGATAATGACTTATCCCCCGTCATGGTGACATCAAAACCCTGCCCTGCCAGCAGTCCAGATAACAGACGCATGGATGTACCGCTATTACCCAGGTTTAGTGAGCTTGTTGGTGCTTTAAGGCCATGCATGCCTACACCATGAATCGTGACCTTACCTTTATCAGGGCCAATGATGTCGACCCCCATACCACGAAAAACAGCGAGGGTTGCTAAAGCATCTTCACCCTCTAAAAAACCGGTAACTTCTGTCGTTCCCTCTGCAAGTGAGCCGAGCATGATTGAGCGATGTGAAATTGATTTATCGCCCGGCACACGTACTTTCCCGGTTACCTTACCACCAGGATGAACAATATATTTTTTACTCGCTTCACTAGACACGTCTGTTGATTCCACTTTTATACTTCACTGTTATCTATCAAATCAGGATCGGCAAAACGGGTATCCCGGGCTTTTTTAGCACGAGCAAACACCTCAATTAAATACTCCCCATCTTCTTCCTTGATGGCCTGTTCGATTTTATTAATGCCTTGATGGTATTCATCAAGTAAATCCAGAATGGCTTGTTTATTACCCAAACAGATATCTCGCCACATCACAGCATCACTAGAGGCAATTCGCGAAAAATCACGAAAGCCACCGGCGGCATAGCGTAAAACTTCATCACAATCATCACGTTGCGCTAACATGCCTACCAAGTTAAATGCCAGCACATGAGGTAAATGACTTGTCGCAGCGAGGACGGTATCGTGATGTTCGACATCCATCTCAAACACTTCTGCCCCGGTTAACTGCCACATGGCTTTAATTTTTGCAGTGGCTGCAGTGTCTGTGTCACTCAGCG
Source organism: Methylophaga thalassica MP (assembly GCF_000214595.1). Classification (GTDB taxonomy): domain Bacteria; phylum Pseudomonadota; class Gammaproteobacteria; order Nitrosococcales; family Methylophagaceae; genus Methylophaga; species Methylophaga thalassica. Next base: position 1,938,349 of record NZ_AFIG01000001.1, read on the forward strand.
GGGTCAGAACAACCCGATGGTCCTCATACAAAGTAGCGAATGCAGCGGAAGGGCCGCTTTTTTCTGTACCAGCAATCGGATGTCCCGGCACAAACTGCTTGAAGTTATCCCCTAATGCCTCGCGAGCCGCCATGACCACTTGTGCTTTAGCACTACCACCATCAGTGATAATAGCTTCTGGTCTTATATGCTCACTCATATCAGCAAAAACCGCTGCCATTGCCCCCATCGGCACGGCAACAAAGATAACGTCGGCTTCAGCAACCGCTTCAGCAATGGAATCAGCAGCCTTATCAATAACCCCTAAAGCCAATGCTTCTTGTCGAGCATTTTCACTGCGTGAATAGCCTATGACTTCGTTGACAGCCCCTTTGGATTTAAGTGATAAGGCAAGTGAACCACCAATCAGTCCAACACCAATTACAGCCAGCCGATTAATCATTAACCTCGTCCCAAAATACCAGATAAGGCATCGAGAAAACGCTGATTTTCTTCAGCTAAACCAATACTGACCCGAAGGTGCTGAGGTAATCCATAATTAGCCACTGGGCGAACAATAACGCCTTCGTATAGCAGTTCATCGTAAACTTCAAAAGCATTGGTATGCACATTGACGGTGATGAAGTTGGCTCTGGAAGGAATATACTGCAAACCCATTTTTTCAAAGCCAGCAACAAGTTGTTTCATGCCAGCCTGATTGACGTCTCGCGTTTGTTGTAAATAAGCTTCATCACCCAAAGCAGCAACTGCAGCAGCTTGAGCCAGATTACTGACATTAAACGGTTGTCTGACTCGATTCATCAGGTCATCGACTTCAGGATGTGACAGGGAATACCCCACCCTGAGCCCCGCCAAGCCATAGGCTTTAGAAAAGGTACGGGTGATGATCAGATTATGGAAGTCCTGTAACCAGGGTACTGAATTTTCTTCCATGTTGAGGTATTCAACATAGGCTTCATCCAGAACAACTAAGACCTTTTCAGGGACTTTTTCTAAAAATAATTTAATTTTCTCTGGTTCTAACCAAGTACCCGTCGGGTTATTCGGATTAGCAATAAAAATGATTTTTGTACGCGAGCTAATCGCTTTATGAATGGCATCAAGATCATAACCATAGTCTTTCGCCTGCGTCACAACAGGGCTCGCACCGATGGCTTGCGTCACTATCCCATACACAGCAAAAGCATGTTCTGAAAAAATAATTTCATCCCCTGCCCCGGCAAAAGCACGTGCTACCATTTCCAGTACATCATTCGAACCATTACCCAGGGTAATCTGCTCAGGTGCTACCTGATGTTTTTCAGCTAATGCCAATTTTAATGCGTAGCCGTTGCCATCCGGGTAGCGTGCCATTTCTTTAGCGGCCATTGCCACTGCGGCTACTGCCGCTTTAGGAGGACCAAGCGGATTTTCATTGGAGGCCAGCTTAATAACGTTACGAACACCATACTGACGTTGTAACTCTTCAATGGGTTTACCCGGGACATAAGGTTGCAGGTTAGCAACCCCACTTACAGCAAGATCACAAAAACTCATTTCTGCTCCGTTTTGTTTCTGAAGCTATCGAAAATCAATAGAATGGCACCTATACAAATCGCTGAGTCAGCCACATTAAATGCCGGCCAATGGTAGGTTCCGTAATAGACATCCAGAAAATCGATGACATAACCATGTATGAAGCGATCAATCACATTACCCAATGCCCCACCCAGAATTAATGCTAAAGAGGCGGCTTCGAGTTTTGCATCTGGTTTTAGTCGTTTCATCCAAAACAGTAAGATGATACTTACCAGAACGGCTAAACCACTAAAAAACCAACGTTGCCAGCCACTTTCTGCCGCAAGAAAACTAAATGCAGCGCCATGGTTATACGCCAGAGTAATATTAAAAAAGGGCAAAACGGCTATAGACTGATAAAGCTCTAATGTACTATTCGCCCACCATTTGCTGAGTTGATCAAACACAATCACCAAAGCAGAAAGATTCAACCATTTCAGCATGTTATTTATTTAAGCGAACTGTCTTAGTTCGCCATCTCCTTCGATATTATCAACACAACGACCACACAACTCAGGGTGATGGCTATTCTGTCCAACAGATTCAACCTGATGCCAGCAGCGGTCACAGCGTGAATATTCAGCCGCTTTAATTGCAACAAGTACGCCTGACAAGCTTGTCTGTACAGCTTGTTTAGCTGCATCACTATCCATACTGAAAAGATTGACCTTTGAGGTAATCAAAACAAACTTTAACTCATCGCCCAGCTTGTTCAATGAAGCCAACATTTTTTCATCTACAAACAGACTAATTTCGGCAGTTAACCCACCTTTAATCTGGCCTGCATTTCGTTGATTTTCGAGTTCTTTAGCAACCACCTCTCTGACACTAAAGACCTGATTCCAGCATGCTAGATCAAAGTCGGTATTTTGAGGCAACGGCGCTAATTCATCACTCCAGAGATTGAGTAATACAGATTCGTTACGTTCACCCGGTAAATAGCCCCATAATTCATCTGCAGTGAAACTCAGAATAGGCGCCATCCAACGCACCATTGCTTCCAGAATATGGTACATCGCTGTTTGTGATGAGCGTCTACCCAAACTATCTGTCTGCATCGTGTACTGGCGATCTTTGGTGATATCCAGATACAGGCTGCCCATTTCATTTGCACAGAAATTATGTAACTTCTGATAAATCACATGGAACTGATAACTCTCATAGGCTGCCAGAATATCTTGCTGTAAATGATAAGCGCGATCCAAAGCCCAACGATCCAAAGGTAATAAATCGTCGACAGCAACCCTATTGTTGGCTGGGTCAAAATCATTCAGGTTTGATAATAAATAACGAGCAGTATTACGAATACGACGATAAGAGTCGGCAGTGCGTTTGAGAATTTCATCAGACACTGTCATCTCGCCACTGTAATCAGTAGAAGCCACCCAAAGACGAATAATATCGGCCCCCAGGCTGTTCATCACTTTTTGTGGTGAAACCGTGTTACCCAAGGACTTAGACATTTTTTTGCCATTCGCATCAACAGTGAAGCCGTGAGTTAATGCTGCTTTGTAGGGTGCTTTTCCAGTGGTTGCCACAGAGGTCAACAAAGATGACTGGAACCAGCCACGATGCTGGTCACTACCTTCCAGATATAAATCTGCAGGACGATTTAAATACGCACGACGAGCCAATACACACGCATGAGACACACCAGAATCAAACCATACGTCTAGGGTATCAGTTACTTTTTCATAGTCGGCCGCTTGTTCGCCTAATAACGATTCTGGCTCTAAATCAAACCATGCATCGATGCCCTCTTGCTCAACCTTCTGGGCGACGGTTTCCATCAACTGTTCAGTGTCAGGATGCAACTCACCTGTTTGTTGGTGAACAAATAACGGAATTGGCACACCCCAGGTACGCTGACGAGAAATACACCAGTCAGGGCGTCCTTCTACCATATTTTCAATACGTTTTTGCCCCCAGGCTGGCATCCAGTCTGTATCAGCAATGGCTTTCATCGCAGCACTTCGCAAATCATTTTGATCCATGCTAACGAACCATTGTGGCGTCGCGCGGAAAATAATCGGGCTCTTATGACGCCAGCAATGCGGGTAGCTATGCTGAATATCGATGTGCGCGAGTAATGCGCCCTTTTCTTTTAAAAGCGCGATAACATCCGGATTCGCTTTAAACACAGATTTGCCAGCAAAAATCGGCGTGTCCGGTAAAAACACTCCATTACCACCCACTGGATTATCCACTTTTAAGTCATATTTCAGACCGACAACAAAGTCGTCCTGACCATGTCCAGGAGCCGTATGCACCGCACCAGTACCGGCATCAGCTGTGACGTGGTCACCTAAAATAACAGGCACTTGTCGATCGTAAAATGGATGCTGAAGCAATAAACCTTCCAGTGTTTCGCCTTTAAAGCGTGTCAGTACTTCAGCTTCAATGCCATAGCGCTGGAGAGCCGCTTCATATAATGACTCAGCTAAAACCAGTTGCTCATTATCCGCTTGCAATAAAACATAAGTGAATTCAGGATTGACCGAAACAGCCTGATTGGCAGGTAGTGTCCAAGGAGTCGTTGTCCAGATAGGCAAACTCACTACACCTTTACCTGAATGACCTACAGCATTTTCAAAAGCAGTTTTGTCAACGATGCTAAAACGCACATCAATAGCGGGTGACGTTTTATCTTCGTATTCTACTTCGGCTTCTGCTAATGCCGAACCGCAGTCCACACACCAGTGCACAGGTTTCACACCTTTGTGTAAATGACCTTGCTTGGTGATTTGCCCTAAGGTACGGATGATATCGGCTTCAAAGCTGAAATCCATGGTCAGATAAGGGTTATCCCATTCACCCAACACACCCAGACGTTTGAAGTCTTCCCGCTGGCCATCAACCTGTTTGGCAGCATAATCACGGCAAGCCTGACGAAACTCTTTAGCAGTCACTTTTACACCGGGTTTACCCACTTTCTTCTCAACATTCAGTTCGATGGGTAAACCATGGCAATCCCAGCCGGGTACATAAGGCGCATCAAAGCCACTCAAGGTTTTAGACTTGATAATAATATCTTTTAAAATCTTGTTAACGGCGTGACCAATATGGATATCACCATTTGCATAGGGAGGACCATCATGCAAAATAAACTGTGGTCTACCTTTGGCCTGTTCACGAATTTTTTCGTAAAGATTAATATCTTGCCAATGTTGAAGCGTTTGTGGTTCACGATTAGGTAAACCAGCTTTCATCGGAAATTCTGTTGCAGGTAAATTTAGCGTTTGTTTGTAGTCAGCCACAAGATTCTCGTAGAGTAGGAAAACTAAAAGCGGTGATTATACGGATTTTTATTGCCGACCTAAATCATTGAAAGCACTTTTATTTACACTCTGTGCTTATGCAAACACGATTATTTGCAGTAGAATGCCGTTTTTAACCCATCACAATTGAGCTGACGCTTTATGTCCATATCAAAAAAGGTGATCATCCGCGGGCTGACTTTAGACGGTGGAAAGTTTCGTCCCAGTGACTGGGCTGAACGCTTATGCGGGGCAGTAGCTTCTTATGGCCCAGGCAGACGTATCATTTTTCACCCCAGTGTCAGACTAGCGACATTAGAAGGCGTCAAATGCGTGGTGATTGACGCTGACTTAGAACAAAGAGACGAGATGCTTTTCGACTTTCTGTTAGATTTTGCCAAAGACAACAAACTGCAAATCGATCACATCGATAACTTCGATGCTGAACAACATTAAATTTCCTGCTCGGCGTCCGGCCAGTTCTGAATATAATTTTTTAGCAATTTATTCTCGAACTTGGCTTTTTTCAGCAATTCTTCCACGATATCAGTAATAGATAACATACCTTCCAACTTACCTTTATAAACAACAGGTAAGTGACGGATATTATGCTCCACCATTTTATTCATCACTTCCTCAAGCGTATTATCGGGCTCACAGGTATAAGGATTCGGCGTCATGGCATCGTTGACCAGCATTTGATTCCACTGTTCTGGATGGGTATCAAGAATTTTCAAAATATCCCGCTCAGATAAAATCCCCACCATCGTCCCATTGGCTTCGGTGATAATTAATGAGCCTATCCGGTGTTCCATCAACATGGCAACCGCTTTATCCAGACTGTCTTTTGGCGATAAGCCAATGACAGGTTTACCTTTATTTTTGGTAATCGATCTGACTTTCATGGTCCTGCCCCTCTTCTCTGAGTGCTGAGGCTTATTCTGCTTGAGTCAGTAAGTGTTTGGCAACAAATAAGAAAAAAGGGCTGCATGATTTATCATGCAACCCTTGTTAGAACTACCAGTTGTAAGTCGCTGAGGCGATGACTCGACGGCCATCACCGTAATAACAGACCAGATCCGTACATGTGGTGGTGTACTCACGATCAAATAAATTACTGACGTTCAGCGCCAGTCTCACATCATCAAAGTCATAACGGATACTAGCGTCAGTTAATGTGTAAGCACCGGTTTCAATATCAACAGTTGAAGTACTTAAACTGTCTTTACCTATATAGGTGCTTTCTCCAACATAACGTAAGCCCGCCCCCATTCCCAAGCCTTTCAGTACACCCGTTGTTTGAGTGTAATCCAGCCATAAACTCGCCGTTTGGCGAGGTTGGTTAGGAATCAGACTATCTTTTTCCCAGCTATTTGGACTTTCAGTAATACGCGCATCAACATAACTATAAGCTGCTGTAAGTTTGACTTGTTCTGATATATCTAAACCGGCTTCAATTTCCACGCCGGTAGAGTTCACCTCACCCACCTGACGTGATACACCATTAACATTCACGGCATCGTACTCGGTGATGACATAGTCCTCTTTCGTCAAATCAAACACGGCCATGCTGATAAAACCATCAATATTTTCCGGTTCAAACTTTACGCCGATTTCATATTGCTTGGCTTTTTCAGGATCAAATAAACCACCATTCTCATCGGTTTTTGTCACTAAATTGAATGACTCACTGTAGCTGATATAAGGTGAAAGACCGTTATCGAATTTATAAACCAGTCCTACCCGACCTGAAAAATCTTCGGCTGATTTATCTGCATCAACATCGCTACTATTTGTGTAATTCACATCAACATCATTTTTAACCCAGTCGTAACGTCCGCCAATCAGTAAACGCCAATTTTCATAAGCCAGCTGATCCTGAATATAAAGACCCGTCTGACGTGAATAGACATCCCGATCACGACTCAGTGAGAGATTGCCGACAGGTGAGCCATAGACCGGGTTGATATAACTTATCGTTGGTGCAGTTCCACTATAATTTTTTTCATCTGCTTGAGAATAACGCCAGTCCAGGCCGATTAATACATCATGTGAAATAGAACCGGTATCAAAGTTTGACAGGAGTTGGTTATCCACAGCCACAGCATGTAAGTCTTCACGAATTCGTGAGGCACTCCGACCAAGCGTACCAGCAACCAAATTTGTACCTGCGAGTGCTGAACTTAAAGTTTTGAAATCAAGATTTACTTCATCGTAACGAAGGTTTTGTTTGAAAGACCAAGTATCGTTGAACACATGGGAAAACTCATATCCGACTGATCGATAATCACGGTCAAAGTTATTAAAATCATCTTCACCATCAAAAAAACCGAATTCGCGATCATAAACTTTAGCTCCACCAAAGTTACGACTAAAATAATCCATTAGATGGGAAGTAAAATGACTATTAAAACTATACGTTTGCTCATCATGCTGCTCAACAGCTAGTACCGTTAACTGAGTATCATCACTGATATTCCAGGTTAATGAGGGTGCCACCATCTTACGTCTGGAGTCGTTATAGTCGACTTCTGAATTACTATCGTTACCCACAAAGGTCAGGCGGTATAGTAATTTGCCTTCCTCATCAACTTTGCCACTGAAATCACCGGCTAACTCAAAAAAGTCATTACTGCCAGCTGACAGACGTAATTCATGCAAAGGCTCCTCCGTAGGGCGTTTGCTGACCAAATTCACCAAACCACCCGGTTGAGCTTGCCCATAAGTCACTGAACTCGGACCTCGAATCACTTCTACTCGCTCTAATGCATAACTATCCGCTCTGGGTAGACCATAGGTACTAGTTGGAATCAGCAGACCATCACGATAGACCTGTGTTTTGGCATCAAAGCCACGCAAACTAAACCAGTCATAGCGTGTATCGTAACCATAAGGCACACTCAGACTCGGTGTGTATTGCAATGCCTCTGTGACCGTTTTTGCACCACGAATAGTTAATTGCTGTTGAGTAACCACTGAAATTGACTGAGGTGTATCAAAAATTGAGGCGTTGTTTTTAGTCGCTGATGCACTGCGCTGTGCAGCATAACTATCAATCGGTGTATATGGCGATAATGATGATTTTTCCCCCGTGACCGTCACCACAGGTAAATCAGCAGATTGTTCATTGCTTTGTGTCAGACGATAACTATTTTCTGATTGTTTAACCACTGACAAAGGGGTGCCTTGCAATAGTTTTTGCAATCCCATGCTAATGCTGTATTCTCCCCTCAGCCCTGCGGTTTTATATGGACTGGCTAATTCAGGCGAATAACTTAATAAAATACCTGCTTGCTGACCAAACTGATTTAATGCGCTGGTTAACTGACCTGCTGCCACATTAAAATTAACTTTTTGTTTTGTGCTACTGATCTGTTGATCTGCTGCCAATACCGGCGTCGGTGATATCAGGACCAAACCTGTGGTGGTCAGTAAAGCAGTTGCGAGCGTCATGGCGCTCAATAACGTTGGCTTGTATAACATGCGATGTCTCACTTCCATTAACAAATAGTGTCTATTTGTTCTGTCACGTGAGAATGAAAAAAAGACCAAAAAAATTAAACGGTCTGTTTTGGTCTGAGCATTATCCAGTAACGCGTTCTATAAACTAACTCAATCTGCAATGTTGCAGATAACGCTCGTAATACTTGCTCAACATCCATTAATGGATAAGTCCCCGAGACTCGGCGGGTGGCTATTGTCGGGTCACAACGTAACCATCCATGGTGATAATTTTCCAATTCCGTTAACACATCAGCCAGAGCCATGTTATCTGCTATTAACATATGCTGTTGCCATGCCAATGCCTCTTCTCTGGCAGGAACAACCGAGCCAGACTGATCAGCAGCAAAGCTGATCTGATGACCTGCTTTAATTAGCAATGTCGGAAACCTATCCTGTCTGATGATATTAACAGCACCTTCATACACAGCAAGTAATGCCTGATTTTCACGCTGTTTCACATAAAAACGTGTGCCCAACGGCTGCATATCAGCCCAAGGTGTTTTTAATAAAAAGGGTCTATTCTCTTTGGCCGTGGTGATAAGCACATCACCCGCCAGTAGTGTGAGGTAACGCTGTTGCTCTGAATAATCTACTGAAAATGCCGTGTTCGCATTCATTTGAACTTGAGTGCCATCTACCAATGTCACCTGTCGAGTCTCAGCAATCCCTGTATGGTAGTCAGCCATTAAGGGTGCAAGAAACATATCATTCTTTAAAAATGCCCAGGAACCACCACTGATAATGGCTACACCGGCCAATGACTGTAAAAAATGACGACGACTTTTAGCGGCTTTATTTAATGATTGGTGAGTCACCCCACGTGAAAGCGGCGAGCTTAAAGAACTCAGCTCGTTATTGACCTGTTCGATTCTTGACCAGGCGATTTGATGACTGCTGTCAGCCTCAAGCCACTCCTGCCATTGCTGTCTGAGCACATGGTCATCATCACGCTCGCTCAAGCTCAGATACCATTCAATCGCCTCTAAGGCGATCTTTTGTTCTATTTGAATGGCTTCAGTCATTTTTTATTTCACGCTGATCGCAAAATAGCATTGAGCAGCAGCACGACTCAGATAGCGTTTAACGGTAGAGACCGAAACAGACAATTTCTCAGCAATTTCCTGCTGTTTCATTCCATCCAGTTGCGCATGAAGAAATGCACGCTTCACATCCAGTGGCAAACCTTGTAATCGCTGATTAATCGCCACTATCGACTCGATAATAATAGCCTGCTCTTCTTCAGAGGGATGTAAATCTTCAGGTATGTCAGAAATCGCTTCTAGATAGGCTTTTTCAACATATTGACGGCGCCAGTGATTAGCCACACTGCGCTTGGCCAGCGTGGTGAGAAATGCACGCGGCTCTTCTAATAAGAGCTGTTCCTCACGCGCCAATAAGGTCACAAAAATATCATGAGAAATATCAGCAGCTGATTCCGTTGACTCGACTTTGCCACGAAGCCAGCGAAATAACCAAGAATGGTGCTGTCGGTAGAGACTAGCTATGGTTTGTTGCTCTGACTCCTGATAAACGGACATACATTGCCTGACGAGTTAAATAAATGAGAATCATTATCATATAATATATAACCGCAATCAGGCAATAAGCATTCAATTATCAGAGATGTTCGCGTGTTGCCCGGAAATCGATATCAGGCCAGCGTTCCATCGTCAGGTCAAGATTGACCCGTGTAGGCGCGATATAAGTCAGATTACCCGCACCATCCAATGCCAGGTTTTGTGATGCTTTCTTTTTAAACTCTTCCAGTTTCCGCACATCATCACAATAGACCCAGCGTGCGGTATACACCTGAACCGCTTCATAAGCACATTCGACGTTATATTCACCTTTCAAACGATGGACTACTACATCGAACTGAAGCACACCCACCGCCCCCAAGATCAAGTCGTTATTATCCAAAGGTCGGAATAACTGAGTTGCACCTTCTTCACTCAATTGCTGTAAGCCTTTTAGTAAGGCTTTATTCTTGAGTGGATCTTTCAGTCTGACCCGACGGAATAACTCAGGTGCAAAATAGGGAATACCGGTGAACTGAAGAGCTTCACCTTGAGTGAAGGTATCACCTATCTGAATGGTGCCGTGATTGTGCAGCCCCAGAATATCGCCTGGATAGGCTTCTTCTGCCTGCTCACGTTCAGCCGCCATAAAAGTCACTGCATTAGCGATGGTTACATCCTTGCCAATACGCGCCTGATGCAGCTTCATCCCTTTTGTGTATTTGCCTGAACACACACGTAAAAACGCAATACGGTCACGATGTTTCGGATCCATATTAGCCTGAATCTTAAACACAAAACCACTGAAGGCTTCTTCAGTTGCATCCACTTCACGTGTTTTGGTTTCACGCGGCTGTGGCGGTGGTGCATATTCAACGAAAGAATCCATTAACTCGGTAATACCAAAGTTATTCATCGCTGAGCCAAAAAAGACTGGCGTCAGACGCCCGGCCAGAAATTCATCCAAATCAAATTCATGACTGGCACCACGTACTAACTCTATTTCTTCACGTAAGTCTTCGGCCATACTGCCAAACAGTTCATCCAGTCTTGGGTTGTCCAAGCCTTCAATAATTTCTCCGGCTTCTTTACTGTGTGGTTCGAATATATGCATACTGTCATTCAGTAAATGGAAAATACCTTTAAAACCTTTCCCCATACCAATTGGCCAGGTAATCGGTGCACATTGAATATTCAGAATCGTTTCGACTTCATCAAGTAGTTCAATCGGTTCACGACCTTCACGGTCGAGTTTATTAACGAAAGTGAGAATCGGCGTGTCACGCAAGCGACACACTTCCATTAATTTAATGGTCCGTTCTTCAACACCTTTCGCGCTATCAATCACCATCAGGGCCGAGTCAACCGCCGTTAATGTCCGGTACGTATCTTCTGAGAAATCAGCATGGCCCGGTGTGTCAAGTAAGTTGACTATACGGTCACGGTAAGGAAACTGCATCACAGATGAAGTGACCGAGATCCCCCGCTCTTTCTCCATTTCCATCCAGTCAGACGTGGCATGACGATCAGTTTTCCGGGATTTGACACTACCGGCCATCTGAATCGCACCACCGAAATAGAGCAGCTTTTCAGTTAATGTCGTTTTACCGGCATCGGGATGCGAAATAATCGCAAAAGTACGGCGTTTTGATGCCGCTTGTTGAACTGGGCTAGATGACATGAATGTAATGCTCTTATGAATACTAATTATTCTGAAGGTTCAGAAAAGTCGCCTATTTTCGCTGAAAACGCCTGGGGAAACAATCAAACAAGACAAATCCTAATGTTTAACACAACAGACATGTTAGCGAGGCGAGGTTTTGTGGTAACTTTTAGGTTCTTCATAAGGCTGTAACTATGTCACGGAAAAAAGTAGCACGACACAAAGCAATCATTGACGAACTGACTATCAATCCCTCTATGCGGGTGAGTGAGTTAGCAAAAACACTGCAAGTCACCACTGAAACTATCCGTCGAGATTTAGAAGAACTAGCAGAACAAAATCTGATTAGTCGCACATATGGTGGTGCTTTACTAAGACAGGCGGCTGAACCTGTTCTCAATGAACGTCATAAAGCCAATTTGGCAGAGCGTGCAGCCATTGCCAAAAAAGCCGCACCGATGTTGAAAGGGGCTAAAGTGCTGATGATAGGTTCAGGTGTCACCACGGTTGAAGTCGCGAAACGGATTGCCTATGAAATGAATAATATTACGGTCATCACCCATGCTTTTGGTGTGGCCACTGTCCTATCATTCAATCCAACGATTAAAGTGATCATCGCACCCGGTATTTATCATGGCGAAGAAGGCGCAACACATGGTTCGCAGACTTGTCAGTTTTTATCAGATTACACGGCTGACTGGGCCATTCTTGGGGCTAGTAGTCTGGCACCTACCGGGCCTGCTGATGCACTTACCGACGCTGCTGATGTCTATAAACAAATGATTCGCCAAAGTGCCAATACCATGGTGGTCGCTGATCACAGTAAATTTGATCGTCTGGCAACAGCGCGTTATGCCAGATGGAATGAGATCGATCATTTAGTGACAGATCGTCAACCCAGTGGACCATTAAAGAAAGTCTTAACGGCTGATAAGGTGAATATCAGCGAGGCGGCAACCTAAACCGCCTCAATGATAAATATGACTTAGACCTGCTTGGATAAAGCATCTAAAAAGAAATCTGCTTCGTAACGCGTTAATGTCAATAAAGGGCGAAGCTTCAAGGTTGCTCCATATTTTCCTGCTGCCCCAATCAACACCCCCGCATGTTTTAAGCCATTAATAATTTGTCGAGTTTTGCCTGGATCAGGAATGTGTTTATTATCTCTTTCACCAATATCTATGCCTAAAAATAAGCCCTGGCCACGCACATCAGCAATAAAAGATGATTGTTTGGCCATAAACTGAAGCTGCTGTTTGAGATAAGCGCCCATCTTGCGTGCATTTTCCTGCAGATTATCCTGTTGGATCGTATCCAGTACCGCCTGCCCTGCTGCTGCCGCAACAGGGTTACCACCAAAGGTATTAAAGTAGCCAACATCAGCACAAAACGATTCAAGATAATCCGGTCGCGTTGCCACAGCGGCCATCGGGAAACCATTTCCCATCGGCTTACCCATTGTCACGATATCAGGCGTCAGTCCATGGAAGTCAAAGCCCCAGAAGGTCTCGCCCATGCGGGCAAATCCAGGTTGAACTTCATCGGCAATGAAGACGCCACCAGCATCTCGTACCACATTAACGGCCTGTTTCAGAAACCCTCGTGGCTCTGAGTAAATACCATCCGATGAGAAAATCGTATCTACTAATAATGCCGCCACCTTTATGCCACGCTGCTCAAGCGTTTCAACAGCCTCAGCCACTTTCGCGGCAAATCCTCCAGCAATATCGTCACCATAAATAGCAGATGATGGTGCCGGAATCGCGACCACATTATCAGGTAAACTGCCCTGCTTGATGATCGACGGTGACACCGTTGTCACTAAGCTGGTATTACCGTGATACGCATCTTCAGTGACTATAAAACCGGTTCCACCTGATGCATTTTCTGCCAGACGCATAGCCAGGTCATTGGCTTCACTCCCTGAGCATGTCATCACCACATTGGATAGAGAATCTGGCAATGTTGCTTTCAGTGATTCCAGATAATCATCCACCACAGAGACCAAATAGCGGGTATGCACGTTTAAGGTTGCAATTTGTTTGGATACAGCCGCGACAACTCTCGGATGGCAATGCCCCAGACAAGGCACATTATTATAAAAATCAAGATAGCGTTTACCATCTGCAGCATGCATCCAAGCGCCCTGAGCAGAAACCATTTCAATCGGGTTTTGATAAAACAATACAGATGCGGCGCCCAGATTATCTAATCGTCTTTCCACATTTTTATTATGTTTACCAGGCTTAGCTTCAAACGCATTCATATCAAGAATACGTTTTTCATTCAGGGGTAACTTTTCTTGTTCTTCATGCTCATCAAGATAGCGTTTGGCTAATTCAATGGTACCGGCTGTATATTTATCGAAGCCCGCCTCAGCTGCCGTTTCAGTTTCAGGATGACTCGCCACCCAAGCGGTCAACAGCAAGCGCCGGAACATCACAAATGTCGAAATCATCGCTTCATCTTCATCCGATAGCGGTGAAACACTTTTATAACCGCGTATCCAGGCGCGCTCTAGTTCTGGTAATAATGGCGATAACTCCAGGAATGACACCGCTGAAGCAAAATCATACATAAACCAGCTAAAACCGCAGTCATCAAAATCGATGACACCGAGATCATGGCCGTCGGCCAATAAATTGGCTAAACGTAAATCAGCATGAACCAGTCCAAAACGTTCTGGTCCTTCACCATAATCTGCCAGTTTTGACTCAAGGACTTCACACAGTCTTTCCAGCACATTTTTACCTTGCTCATCCAGCCCCAAAGCCTCACGCCAGTCTCCCCATAAAGGTTGGCGGCCAAAAGCACTGTCAAAATTCCATTTTTTACGCTGAAAAGTATCGGGTAATCCCCATTGCTTGGCATGCAAATGCAGTTTTGCGGAGGTCGCACCTAATAATTCAAAGCCTTCTATCAATGATTCATCTTCACTCGGCTGCTGTCCAGGAAGGAACTCAAACGCCACCACATAACGGGCTGTGCCATCATCATCAAACTCTGCCACCAAGGAGCCATCCTCCATAGCAAGTGGCTCTGGGGTGTTCAAGACTTGCTGCTGACGTAATGACTGTATCCACATCAATTCAGACAGAATCTCATTTTTAGAATGATAATCAGGCCGATGTACTCGAATAATAAATTGGTTATCACGCTGCTCATCTTTAATTAAAAATGTGGCATTTTCCGACACGGTCAATAACGAAATTGTGGCCTTATCGGACACACCCCACAGAGGAAGTAAGCTTTTTACTCCGCGCGTCAAGCCTTGAACAAACAAGGAATTATATAAACCAGCCATAAAAACAAACCTCTAAAAACTGTATGGATTAGCCACATTTATATATTCATTTTTACTGACTTGCAATATTTTTGTTGCAAAGCGCAAGATTTATGTTACAAATACAGTCACAACACTATTCAATAAATATACGGAGAACTGCATATGCTCACTTCAATTAAGAACAAATCTGTCATTGTCACTGGTGGCTCGAAAGGTATTGGTAAAGGTATTGCCAGTGTATTTGCAAAGCAAGGTGCAAAAGTCATGATCGCTGCTCGTGGTGAAGCCGCTGCTAAACAAACTGTTGAAGAAATTAATGCCAACGGTGGCACAGCAGATTATTACTTATGCGACGTCTCAAACTGGGAGCAAGTTCAGGCATTAGTCGCCTATACCGAAGAGAGTTTCAGTAGCGTTGATATTCTCTGCGCGAATGCAGGCACCTTTCCACAAAAGAAAATTGTCGACTTAACACCAGAAGACTGGGATGACATCATGTCAGCCAATCTGAAAAGCACCTTCTTGTGTGTGAAAGCGTGTATTCCACAGTTCGAAAAACAAGGTAAAGGTCGTGTGGTGGTGACCTCATCTATTACTGGCCCAATCACCGGTTACCCTGGCTGGTCTCACTACGGTGCAACAAAAGCAGGTCAGTTAGGTTTTATGAAAACAGCTGCAATGGAACTGGCTCGTTATAACACCACAATCAATGCCGTCATGCCAGGCAATATTTACACTGAAGGTTTAGCCAGTTTGGGTGAAGAATATCTGAACAGCATGGCTGCGGCGATCCCATTAAAACGTCTGGGTGCCGTCGAAGATATTGCCAACGCGGCCTTATTCTTTGCTGCTGATGAAGCCGCTTACATCACCGGA
This sequence comes from Methylophaga thalassica MP, assembly GCF_000214595.1. Lineage (GTDB taxonomy): Bacteria > Pseudomonadota > Gammaproteobacteria > Nitrosococcales > Methylophagaceae > Methylophaga > Methylophaga thalassica. The sequence continues at coordinate 1,954,009 of NZ_AFIG01000001.1, forward strand.
CAGCAGATTGTCGTGGATGGTGGTCAAACCTTGCCTGAATGCATGGAAGCAGTAGCGGAAATCTAATAGCAAATACACTTGCTATATCACATAAAAAAAGGCACTGATCATCAGTGCCTTTTTTATTTCTTGCCTGGTCTAACTTAGGCTACAGATGCTGTCACCGCTTCATTGGCATTAGCTGCACTGGCCACCACTTTAATTGCAATGAATTTAGAGGTCGGTGTAAAAGTCTTATCACCATAACTTTCCAGTGGCACTAATGGATTCGTTTCCGGGTAATATGCTGCCGCCTGACCTTGCGGGATGTCATAACTCAACAAGGTGAAGTTAGACACTTTTCTTTCTTTGCCATCTTCCCAAACTGTGATCATGTCAACTTTCTGGCCATGCTCGAGGCCAAGACGTTTAATATCCGCTTCATTTGCAAAGACCACATCACGCATGCCATACACACCACGGTAACGGTCATTCATACTGTAAACCGTTGTATTGTATTGGTCGTGTGAACGCATGGTTTGCAAAATCAGATCTGGCGTTTGTCCTTTCATGGTGACCTGATCCTGTAACAAGGTTTTAGGTAATGGATTGGCAACAAAGTTAGCTTTGCCTGTTGAAGTGTTCCATTGATGTTCCGCCGCCGCATTACCTAAGTAGAAGCCACCCGGATGTTGTATTTTCTCACTGAAACCTTCAAAACCAGGAATGACTTCAGCGATTAAGTCACGGATGCGATCATAGTCTTCTACCAGCCATTCCCAATCCACGGGTTTATTACCTAATGTGGCTTTAGCGATACCGGCAATAATAGACGCTTCAGAGCGTAATAGAGGTGAAAATGGTTTTAGCTGGCCATAGGAGATATGTACCATACTGAAGGTATCTTCCACCGTCACACCCTGTAACCCTGATTTTTGGAAGTCTTTTTCAGTACGTCCCAGACAAGGCAGGATCAAGGCTTCTTTTCCAGTAACAAGATGACTACGGTTCAATTTGGTTGAAATCTGCACAGTCAGATCACAATTTCGCATAGCCTGATGAGAACGTTCGGTATCTGGGGTTGCCTGAACAAAGTTACCACCGAGTCCGAAGAACACTTTCGCCTGACCTTTTTCCATCGCATCAATGGCCTGAACCGTTGTATGTCCATGATCGCGCGGGACTTTAAAATCAAAGCGTTTTTCAATCGCATCCAATAACCATTCCGGTGGTTGCTCATCAATCCCCATCGTACGATCACCCTGCACATTGCTGTGACCACGTACAGGCGATAATCCCGCCCCAGGACGACCGATATTGCCACGCAGTAATTGCAGATTCACAATTTCCTGTACTGTCGGTACTGAATGCACATGCTGTGTGATCCCCATGGCCCAACACATAATGACGCGCTCAGCTTTACCATAAATTCTGGCAGCCATTTCAATTTCGGCCAGGCTCAAACCCGACTGAGATTCGATTAACTCCCAAGGGGTGTTATCGATTTCGGCAAAATAATCGTCCATACCGTGTGTATGTTGCTGGATAAACTCATGGTCTAATACGGCAGGTTTGCCTTTTTGCTGCGCTTCACGATCCCATTGTAATAAGAATTTGGCCATACCACGGATAGCTGCCATATCACCACCTAATGCGGGTCTGAAATAGGCGCTATTCGTAGGCTCTGACTCATTGGTCAGCATTTCAAGTGGGCTTTGTGGGTGTTGGAACCGTTCCAAGCCACGTTCTTTTAGTGGGTTAAAGCACACCACATGCGCGCCACGTTTTACCGCTTCACTTAACGGTTCCAACATGCGTGGATGATTGGTGCCTGGATTTTGACCGATGACAAAAATCGCATCCGCTTCAGCAAAGTCTTCAAAGGTAACCGTTCCTTTTCCTACGCCAATTGCTTCAGACATGCCTATACCACTGGCTTCATGGCACATATTGGAGCAGTCAGGAAAATTATTGGTACCAAAGGCACGAACAAAAAGCTGATACAAAAATGCCGCTTCGTTACTGGCGCGACCAGAGGTGTAGAATTCGGCCTGATGAGGAGAATCAAGTTGGTTAAGATGTTTTGCTACTGTATCAAACGCTTCTTGCCAGGTAATGGTCTCGTAATGATCTGTGTCTGCGTTGTAACGCATCGGATGGGTAATACGGCCTTGTGACTCCAACCAGAAATCACTCTCTTTGAGTAATTCAGTATTACTGTACTTAGCGAAAAAGGCTGGGGTGACCTTACGGCCAGTGGCTTCCCAGTTAACTGCTTTAGCGCCATTTTCACAAAATTTAATCATGCCTTTTTCAGGCGTTTCCCCCCAGGCACACCCTGGGCAGTCAAGACCGTGATCCTGATTTGTTTTCAGCATCGCACGGATGTTGGATATAGCATTTTTGCTACCCAACCAGTTACGAGTAACACTGATAAGTGCACCCCAACCAGCAGCTGGACCATTGTAGGGCTTGTAATGACTCACTAGGACATCTCTCCGGACAAGATAATAAAAACAGCTAACAACGGTTCATGAAAAACAAAGCATTACGCTTGTTATGACAGGCATCTCATCGTTGTAGCCGAATACGGTAAGTGAGATCAGAACGGCATGTTCTGCATGATGAAACAGGATCTGATAGTTAATGATAAATCCTGTCATCCTTCTGATCATTGCGATCACGAATATTATAATTTGCTTCTATAGTCAGCATCAATATTACATTCAATTTCAGGAAAAACTTCCTCTAGCGGCTATTAAATATTTGCTTTTAAAAACAGTGAAATAAAATTAACTTAACGTTAACTATCTCTATGCTAAGATAAATAAATTTCAGCTAATCAGGTAAGTCATGTCGCCACAAAATATGGATGATTTGGATGTCATCATGCAGCAATGGAAACACGTGGGTCTAGAGACCGATGCAGATGCCATCAAAGTCGTCGGCCGAATTTTGCGCATAGCAAAGACTATTGAACAGCAACTAGCTGAGCTACACCGAACCTTTGATCTCAAGCCGGGTGAGTTTGATGTACTCGCCACGCTAAAACGTGAAAACAAATGCTATTTGACCCCATCAGAACTTTATCAGAGCATGCTGCTCACCTCTGGTGCCATGACAAGCCGGCTGGACAGACTGGAACAGAAAATGCTCATTCAGCGCAAACATTGTCAACAGGATCGTCGAAAAGTGTTGGTCTCTTTAACCAGCAGTGGTAAAAAACTTATCAACACCGCCTATCCAGCTCACTTTGTATTACTTGAAAAGCTCCTTTCTTCGATAGAAAACAAAGATAAAGCCTTACTAGCGAACTTACTCAAGTCGACACTTGCCTCTATTGACTCATCAACCATTGATACCTTATGAACCAAACGACAACGCCAACGAAGGCACTTATTTTATTACTGGCAGCGTTGACCGCGCTGACGCCGTTAGCGATTGATGCCTACTTACCAGCCATCCCTCAAATGGCTAACGATTTAATCACCAGTATTCATGACACCGAAATATCCTTGAGCCTCTACTTGGCTGGTTTTGCACTAGGTCAGATATTGGGTGGACCATTCTCCGATCATTTTGGCCGACGCACAGCAACGGGCAGTGGTTTGACGATTTTCTGTCTAGGTACGATTGGCATTATTTTCAGCCAGGATATCCACAGTGTTTGGGGCTTTAGAGTTATTCAAGCCATTGGCGGAGGCGTTGCCGTTGTCAATGCTGCCGCTGTTATTCGAGATTTAAGTCATGGCAAAGACAGTGCCAGACACCTTTCCAATATGGCTGTCATCATGATGCTTGCACCTTTATTGGCGCCACTTATCGGCATGCTGATCCTGCATATCAGTGGCTGGCGGCTTATCTTTGTTTTCTTACTTGTCTATGGTTTAACTATCGGCATAGCACTGTTTTTTCGACTGCCAGAAACCCGTAAAAAGACAACCGAACGCACTAGTATGCTCAAGCGCTATGGCATGGTATTGAGTCATCGCTGTGCTCTGGGCTTTATTTTTTCTCAATGCTTTGCCCTCGCAGGAATGTTTGCCTTTATTACAGGCTCACCTTCCGTGTACATGGGATATTTTGAAATCAGCGAAACCATCTATCCGTTTCTATTTGGTTTGAATGTGATCGGTATGATGCTGGCGAACCGCCTCAATATTCGTTTGTTGCACTATTACAAACCACATTTTTTATTAAGTTTAGGGCAAGCCGCACAAATTCTGACCAGCTTAATTTTATTAAGCTATGTCAGTGTCATCGCACAGCCTCAACTCTGGTTTGTGGTGAGTTTATTGATTTTATTTATTACTGCAATGGGATTGATTGTCTCAAATGCCACGTCTGGGACGGTGGAGTTTTTCCCCCACAACAGTGCAACGGCAACCGCATTGTTGGGCTCCATTGGCTTTGCTGCCGGTGCGCTCAGCGGTTCGCTGGTTGGTTTACTCGGCGATGGGACACCGTGGCCGATGGTTCTCATCATGTTTATCTGTTCCTTACTAGGTCCCATCCTCAGGACATTACTGCAATACGGCCAACAACAGCCGCAAACGCAGCCGTAATTTTTAACCCCGTCTTAACTGACAGCCATCTATGCTGTGCAGGTAAACGTTGATAGAGGTATTCATGAAGTTAGCTTGTGTCAGACAAAGCAAAGTAATCACACTGTTGAGTACTACATTGTTGCTGTCAGCATGTATTTCCATGCCTGCGAGTCCTGATTACACACAACAAATTGAGCAACAACAAGCGCTGCCTGCCTGGTCACAATCTGCTGATGCTATTGCTGTTGTTTCGCTTAATAGTCTGATTGATTCAGAGCAGCTCAATCAGCTGGTAGAAACAGCTGTCGCTAACAATCCCACATTGCAGCAGACCTGGTTAACGCTACAAATTCGTCAAACACAGTTACAACAAACCGATGCGGCACGTAAACCACAAGTCAGTGCGGATGCCAGTGCCACCCGCAGTGAAAATGCTTCGGATAGCTTTACTAGTAATATTGATATCAGCTGGCAGGCTGACCTATGGGGTAAGTTAAAAAACAATAGTCAGGCAGCCAGTAAAGACGTTATAGAACAAGCCCTGCTTTATCAGGCGGCCCGAGATAGTTTGAGCGCCGAAGTAATGAAAGCCTGGTTAAATCTCACTGCTACGTCACATGCCATTGATATAGAACAGCAGCGCTTGAATACCCTAGAGCAAAATGAAACCTATATTCTGCAACGCTACAGAAATGGCATTGGTACGTTAGAAGATCTGGATAATGCTCGCAGTGCCAGTGCACAATCCAGGGCAAGTCTGGCTTCCTATCAAGAAGATTACCGTCAACAACAGCGTGACTTGAAGCAATTAGTGGGACTGAGCAATGCTCAGGACGTCGCTGCTCCGGAAAGCTACCCTCAAGTCAAACTGGCACTAGCTGACTTACCACAACAAACTCTGGCACGTCGGCCCGATTTACAAGCCGCTTATACTGCAATAGAAGCCAATCAGTTACGAACCAAAGTAGCGTATAAACAACTACTGCCTAATTTGGATCTCGGCGCTGCAATCAAAGATGCGGCCTCTTCACCTCACCAGGCATTAATGACTTCACCTTTGTGGTCATTACTGGCGCAACTGACAGCCCCGATTTATCAAGGCGGAGAACTACGTGCTGCTGCCAAAGAAGCTGAGTTAAATGAAGCTTATAGCTACCAGAGCTACCGAGAAACACTATTAACCGCTATTAATGAAGTGGAACGATACCTGAGTCTGGAACAAAATCTGATGACTCGTCAGCAACATATTTCCGCTGCATTAAAAAGTGCCCAGAACAGTCTGAAACAATATCAAACAAGTTATCGAACCGGCCTAGTCGATATTCTGGATTTATTAACTGTTCAACAACAAACCTACAATCTGGAAGCCTCTCTGGACAACCTGATTTATCAACGTTTAATCAACCGCATTAATCTTGGCTTAGCACTGGGCCTGGGAACAGCATCATGAAACGCCACCTACCAAAAATCATTTTATTCTTTATTGCTTGCTGCATTTTGATTATCACTGTCGTGGTGGTAAAGCACCTGTCTGCAGCACAGGCCAATCGCCCTATTCCGACGAAAAAAGAGCAAGCACCGAGCCCGGATGTGTCTGTGATTAAAGTGGTAGCAGGTAGCTATGCATCTGAAGTCAAAGCCTACGGTGCGGCCAAACCGCACTTTGATATCTCTTTAACTGCGCAGGTGGCCGGACAGATTGATTCCATATCAGATCAGTTTGAAACCGGTAAACGGCTCAAAAAAAATACCATAATGGCAAGGCTGGAAAACAGTGAATATCAAGCTGCTGTTGAAAGTGCACGCCAGGCATTAAGTTCAGCTAAAGTCAGTTTACTTGAAGAGGAACGACAAGGTTTACAGGCTTTAAGTGAATGGAAATCATCGGGATTAGAAGGCGAACCTGATTCCGATTTAGTATTACGAAAACCCCAACTAGCTGCAGCAAAAGCAACGGTAAAACAGGCAGAGGCCAGCTTAAAAGCAGCTGAAAAAGATCTGTCTCAATCCGCTATAAAAGCGCCTTTTGATGCGTTAGTGATCAACCGTGCCGTATCCCCTGGCGGTTATGTACAAACAGGCTCTGAAGTGGCGACCTTATACAGTACTGATCGTGTTGAAATCAGTGTGGCGCTGTCTGCTCAAGAGTGGAATAACTTACCTAGTCTGGCAATACTCAACAGTGGGAAGTGGCCCGTTGAAATTGAAAGTGTCGAAGATCATCATATATGGCAGGGACGTGTTTTAAGGGCTGAGCAAAATCTGAATGTCGAAACCCGCCAGCGCAGTCTCATTATTGCAGTAGATGAACCTCTGGATCTCGAACCCGCCTTATTCCCTGGTACCTTTGTCAGCGCCCATATCACAGGTAGAAATGTCGCTGGTGTCTGGAAACTGCCTAACAGCGCCTTAAGTCAACGCGGTGAAGTCTGGTATGTTTCTGCGGACAACACTCTGCAAAAATTCAGTGCCTCGCCATTATTTTCCAGCAGCGGTTATATCTATATACAACCACCTGAATCTTTAAACAATACGCCCGTTATGATCCTCGTTAGCCCTTTAAACAGCTACCTTGAAGGCATGGCTGTTAACCCGGTTGAGGTAGCGCTTTAATGATGAAAAAATCATTCTCAAGTGGGATTATAGGCTGGTTTGCCGCTAATCCGGTGGCCGCTAACTTACTCATGATTCTGGTCATTGTGCTGGGTGTGCTGGAGTCAGGTCAATTACGTAAAGAAGCCTTCCCAAGCCAGGATCCAAGCTCTTTAACTATCTCCGTATCGTATGACAGCGGTTCTGCCAAACAGTCAGAAGAAGGACTGGCGATAAAGATAGAAGAACAGCTTGAGGACGTGATTGGTATAAAACGTATTACTAGTACTTCGACCGGTACAGGCGTCACTGTCAATGTTGAGAAACAAAGTGAATATGACCTCGACACTTTATTACGTGATGTCAAAACCAAAGTTGATGCGATATCTACCTTTCCGGCTGATGCCAAAAAACCGGTTATTGAAAAAGCACAACGTGAAGAACACTCACTGTGGTTGCAGTTGTATGGTGATACCGACAGACATAGCCTGCAACAACTTGCTTACAATTTAAAAACTGACCTAATCGCCAATCCCAATATCAGCTCAGTCAATATTTCTGGTTGGCTGGATCCGATGATGGCCATAGAAATTGATGATGGCAAATTACAATCCTACGGCCTGTCTTTATCTGATGTAGAAGAAGCAATTAACGCCGGTTCATCCAATACCATGACGGCAGTATTACGCAATAAAACGGTTTACTTGCAGCTAAAAGCATCAGAGCAGGCTTATCTGAAGCAGGACTTTGCCTCTATTCCGCTACTCACACTGGCGAATGGTAACCAACTAATGTTGGGTGAAGTCGCCAAAATAAATGATACCTATGATGACAGTACTTCGGTCTTATCTCGCTTTCAAGGCCATGACAGTATTGCATTACAAGTCATCACCACCGGTCAGGATGACATCACCAATACGGTTAATGCTGCAAAAAAAGTAGCTGAGGAATGGCAGCAGGATGGAAAGCTGCCTGACAACGTTCAGCTCGAAGCCTGGTATGACCGTAGCGAATCCATTAAACAGCGTCTGGAATTATTGGTTAAAAATGCCTTTACCGGCATCGTTATGGTTTTCATTCTGCTTGCTTTGTTCCTGAACCTGACCGTCGCTTTCTGGGTTGCCATGGGACTGCCGTTCATCTTTTTCGGCACACTTTATTTTATGGGCGACAGCTTTATGGGGCTATCACTCAATGAATTCACTACCTTTGGCTTTCTGTTGGCATTAGGTATTGTGGTTGATGATGCCGTCGTTGTGGGTGAATCGGTTTACGATGTCAGATCGAAAGAAGGCGATACTATTGAAAATACTATCAAAGGCACCATGATCGTTGCGATTCCTACTCTATTCGGTGTCTTCACTACAGTCGCTGCATTCTACGCCTTATCGCAACTCGAAGGTGGCTTGGGCAGGCTGTATTCACAATTTGCCGCCGTGGTCACAATCTGTCTGATTTTATCCATTATAGAATCAAAATTAATTCTGCCTGCGCATCTCGCCCATCTGAACACCCGGCGTCAAATCAGCGAGCGTGGATTGTTAAAAGTCTGGCATACCATTCAGCACATGATGGATAGTGGTCTGCAATGGTTTAATCAATCCTGTTACCGCCCAACAATTAATTTCGCATTAAACCAACGCTATGCGGTCACCGTTTTGTTTATTGCTTTATTTATTTTTGTGATGACTATGCCGATGACCGGCATGGTTAGACTGAGCTTTTTCCCTTCTATTCCAGGCGATACCGTCCGTGCTCAGCTCACGATGCAAAACGATGTGAGCTATGGCTTGACACATAATGACCTGGCTTTGATGGAAAAACTGGCTTATCAGACAGACAAAGAGTTAGGTGGTAACGATGATATTGCTAATCTGCAAATTTTGTCATCGAGTGATCAGGCAGGTACGGTCACGGTCGAACTAAAGTCTAGTGCACCTTATGACATTACTACCTTCAGCCATCACTGGCGTCAGTTAGTCGGCATACCTGAAGGGGCAAAAACCGTCAGTGTCAGATCACGACATGGATCAGTGGAAGATCTTCGTATTGAATTACGTGCCAATGATGATCAGATTCTTGAACTGGCGGGTAACGATATTAAAAATACCTTGACGGCTATCCCTGCTATCAGTGGTATTGACGATAATCTTGAGCCGGGTCAGCCGCAATTACATTTATCACTGAACCCTCAAGGCCGGGCATTGGGGATGACCACAAACGATTTGGCAGTACAAATATTACAGGGCTTTAGTGGTCAAGTCGTTCAACGCTATCAACGCAATAGTGATGAAATTGAAGTCAAGGTACGTTATCCGGAAGAACAACGTCAAAATGCCGCCGACGTACTCAACTCACGTGTCAGAACGCCGAATGGCGATGTCGTGCCATTATCGAGTGTGGCGAATGTCAGTTTCGGTTTTACCCGCGATTCAATCACCCGAATAGATAAAAAACGGGCGGTATATATTTCTGCGGATGTGAACAAAGATATCTTATCCACTACTGAACTGGTATCACAGTTACAGACGAATATTGTGCCTAATTTAATGCGAAAATATCCGGGGCTGGATATTCACTTCGCCGGTGAAGCTGAAGAACAAGCTGAAACAGAGTCTTCGATGGTGCATGTCTCATTAATCGCCATCCTGATAATTTATATGCTGTTGGCGATTCCGTTGCGTTCCTACATTCAGCCGGTATTGATTATGACCGCTATTCCCTTCGGCATTGTCGGTGCCATACTTGGTCACTGGGTCAACGATCTGACCTTAGGTATTTTATCGTTGAATGGCATCATTGCTTTAAGTGGTGTGGTGGTCAACGACAGCCTACTGCTAGTCTCACGCTTCAATGATATTCGCCATGAATATGACGATATTAAACAAGCCATCAGCATCGCCTGCCGAAGTCGTTTACGCCCGGTATTGTTGACCTCTGTCACCACATTTGCCGGTCTGATGCCTTTATTAAGTGAAACCTCCCGGCAGGCCCAGTTTTTAATTCCGGCAGCAGTTTCTCTGGGCTACGGCATTATGTTTGCCACTATCATCACTTTGATTTTAATTCCAAGCTTATTACTGATTCAAAATGATGTTTTAGCCTTATTTAAACGAAAATCCATCACACACCGTGCTGAGGTAAATTAACCATGTTCCATGTGTTATTAATCGAAGATGACCTCGACCTGGCTGAAACGGTCATTGATTATCTCAGTTTAGAAAATATCGAATGTGATCATGCCAGTAATGGGATTGCTGGCTTACAGTTAAGTCAGGACAATCACTATGATGTATTGTTACTGGACTTAAATCTGCCCAGAATGGATGGTCTGACAGTGTGTGAGCGATTACGCGGACAAGGTTATGATATCCCTATTCTGATGCTGACAGCACGTGACCAAATCAGTGACAAAATTACCGGTTTTAACACTGGAACAGATGACTACTTGGTCAAACCGTTTGATCTGGATGAACTGGTTGTACGTATTCAGGCACTGGCACGTCGTCGTAGTGGTCAGGTGCAACGCTTGCAATGCGATGATTTAATTATGGATCTTCAGACAAAAACTGTCACTCGCCGAGGACTGAACTTAAAACTTTCACCAACCAGTTGGCAGTTATTAGAAGTCTTAATGCGTGCTTACCCCGATGTGGTAAGCAAACAAAAACTGGAAGCCGCTATCTGGGGCGATTCACCACCTGATAGCGACAGTCTCAAAGTACACATGTTTCATCTAAGAAAAGCCGTTGATGCGCCATTTGATAAAAATTTAATTCACACCATTTCCGGCCATGGGTTTGCACTAAGAAATGAAACTTAAACTCAGCCTCAAACTCTGGATCGCTCTGTCTTTTTTGATACTCGGAATAACCATTGTTACGGGTTACTCTATGCTCAGTATTCATTTCTTTTTCCGTGGCATGGATAGCATTATTTCAGCCAATATGGAGAACGCAGCGGAAGATTATCTTAGTGGCATAAAAGAGGGAAAGGCAAATCCAGGCAATGTTGATAATTACACTGTCACACAAACATGGGAAGCGCAGACCGAACAGATAAAAACCTACTTTAAAGAACCCAAACGGTTTGGTGAGTTACATAAGCAACGTAAACAGGCTGAACCTGGAAAACGTCCTTATTTAATGTATTTTCTGATCAAATTGAGAGTGGAAGGTCAGACTTATTTTGTCAGTCGTGCTTTTACCAGGGCGGATGCTTCTCCCTTAGTTGGTCAAAATGCCAGACAGAGCCGCCAGCTTATTATCAGCCTGAGTATGGGTATTACCCTGCTCCTCGCGCTGGTGACCTGGTTATTGATGAAACGTTTATCGCAGCCGGTCTCAAAACTCACAAAATGGACACATGAACTTCGCCCAGAAACATTAAAACAATCACCGCCTGATTTTGCCTATCCAGAGCTTAATGAGATGGCGGAGCTGATTAAGGGTTCTTTATCATCCGTCAATGAATCGATGGAACGCGAACAAAAATTCTTACGCTTTACCAGTCATGAATTACGCACACCTATCAGTGTGATCAGAAATAATGTGGAATTAATGCATAAAATTCAGCAAAAACAGTCCAGCGCTTTACCCGATAAGCAGCAGGAAATTTTTGAACGAATTGAACGCGCCAGCCTGACGATGCAGAATCTGTGCGAAACATTATTGTGGCTAAATCGTGATGAGACTGACTCATTGGTCAAACAGCATTTTCGTCTGGATGAATTAATCGATAACTTAGTCGATGAATTACGTTATTTGCTCAAAAGCAAACCCGTTACTATCCAAGTTGAAACACAAGAATGTGAGTTGCATGAGTCTTCCGTGGCAGCAAGAATCATCATTGGCAACCTGATAAGAAATGCTTTTCAGCATACCTGGAATGGCCATGTCAGTATTCAACAGCATGGTGCGCAGATCAGCATTCGAAATCACTCCACTCAAGCCGATAAAGGTAATAGCAGCGAAGATCAGGGCTTTGGTTTAGGTCTGCAACTCACCGAACAACTTTGTCGTAAATTGCAGTGGCAGTATCAAAATCAAGTAAATAGTGACGGCCACACTGTGACGTTATCGATTATCCCGGCTCATTCAGCTGAACGGGAATAACCAGTATGAAGGACGTGCCTTTACCAGGCTGTGAGCTTACGCTAATTGAGCCGTGTAACAACTGTGTGATCCACTGGTGGCAAAGGTGTAATCCAAGGCCTGTGTGTCCTTCTCCCCTCGCGTTAGTTTCAAACGGATCAAAGATTTTTTTCAATCGATCCGCCTCAATACCGTTGCCATTATCAGAGATTGTTACCGTCACATGATCTAGTGTTTCCTGAAAAACGTCTATCTGAACTTGCCCGCCAGCACGTCCAGCGAAACCATGTGCAATCGCATTATCAATCATGTTCTGGAATAACTGCGAAATAATGCCAGCGTAACTCTGTATCACTAGCTCTTCAGGCCCAGATATATCCACACGAATATCCAACCCCTTCAGTCTGGGTAAAGACGTTGTGGTGACATCTTTAATCACCAGCATTAAATCAAATTCTGTTGCCTCATCAGTATGTCGGTCAACCGCCAGACGTTTAAAACTGGTGACTAAATCAGTGGCTCTTCGTAGATTTTTTTGAGCAAGTTCAATCGTATCGGCCGTCTGTGTTAAATAATCCTGAAGATCACTTTTTCTCAACCCTTCCGTGACCGCTAAAGCTAGTTGTCTACGGGATGAATCAAGGCTCGATAATGTCAGTGAAGCACCGCCTAACGGCGTATTTAATTCATGAGCTAAACCTGCCACCATCATCCCCATTGAAGACAGCTTACGCAGTTCGACCATGGTGTCCTGCATTTGCTGTTGTTGTTCATAGGCGATCTTTAATTGTTGATTAGAGAGAGATAATGCCTCTTTCTCTATAGCCAGTTCTCTGAACAAGTCATACTGTTTTCGTCCATCGTGAAGAAAACGCCAAATCAAAAACAAGACAATCAGCAAAATCGATATAGCCGGACTAAAGACAATTAAAGCAACTTTTTGCTCGACATCATTTAATAAATCCGGTTCGGAGCTATCAATAAAAAACAGGCGGTGACGACTCTCGGCCGTATTATCACCAAGATCTATAACACTGTAACTGATCAGCCTGTTGTCTTTTATGAAGTTATGTAATGGCTGTTGCTTAAGTATAGTTCTGATGACATCAGCTTGTAGTAAGGTGTTTGTTCTGACGAGGTAGTCTGTATACGAACGAAAATCAAGCGAAGCATTAGGATGCATAATCCAATAACCTTTATTATCAATTATGCGTAATTTATTGCTTTGCCCCTGGTTGAGGGACTCAAGCATATCATTTAACACAAAATTGATGATTAATACCCCATCCTGTAAACCATCCTCCGGCGCAGTATGCATCACTGCCCGGATAGTTTTTTCCAGAGGCATGATGACATTACCATTTTCAATATTGGGGTTTATCGATGAAATAAATACGTCATCTCCCCGAAGTTTCATCCCTGCCTGAAAATAGCCACGTTTAGATTTATCTTGTAATTGTTTTTGCTCAACAACGATGATGTTATCGCCATTGATATTGACTCGGACTTTTTCCATCCCATGCTTATCCAGCCACCTCACCTGACTGATATAAGATGAAACGTTTGAGAAATCAGTAAACACCTTTTCTATTGAAGAAAAATCCGGCGGCTGGCCAAACGGCAATGATTGTTCAAACTGTTGATTGTAACGAAGCAGACGAATTAACTGTTGGATATGTCCCAGTTCTCTTGAAAAAGTATTCATAGCATTATCGAGCCGATTTTGCTGTGCTTCAAAATACGGCTGATAATTTGATTCAAGTATTTGAAGATAAATGTGATAACTGAGAAAGCTGATAACAAAGAAAATGGGCAGATAGAGAATAACCAGGCTTTGCCATACATTTCTGAATATTAATGGCAGATCAAATCCCTTGGTTTCATAGGCTGTTACTGGTGTTTTAGTGCCCACACAACCGCCTCATCAATAGGCATTGGTCTGGCATAAAAATAGCCCTGCCCTAAAGTACATCCAAGTTCAATCAACTTATCCCTTTGCAGTGTGGTTTCGACACCTTCAGCAATCACTTTGAGTCCGAACCGTGTCGCTACCCGTATGATCATATCTACCACATGTTCAGACGATTCTCTTTCACCAAGATACTGCACGAACGATTTATCAATTTTTAAGGTAGTTGCAGCCAGTTCTGTCACATGTGATAAAGAAGAGAAACCAGTACCAAAGTTATCAATACTCACATCCATTCCAAGAGCAATGAGCTTTCTCAATGTTGCTGATACCTGCTCATAATCAATCATGGCTAAGGTTTCAGTTATTTCCATATCGACCTGATGCGGCGAAATAGCTTCTGCCTCAAGTAATGACAGAATAGTAGAGGAAAAATCACTGAGTAATAATTCATGGCAGGAGACATTAAAAGAAATAGGTACACTTATCCCAGCAGCCTGTAATTGTTTGATGGCCGCACAGCATTGCAATAATATGGCTTTATCTAACTGCTCCACTAAGCCTGATGCTTCAGCAATAGGGATAAAAATATCTGGCGGTACCATTTCACCATCTGATTTAAACCAGCGTGCCAGTGCCTCAAAACCAATCAATCTCCTGCTCACCATATCGACTTTGGGTTGAAGGTAGGCGTGTATTTCATTTTTTGTCAGACCAATATTGAAATCATTCAACATTTCCAAATGCTTAGAAAACATGGCTTCGTTGTCTAACGAAACGTGGTGAAAATGGCTGCTACTGACGGCTCTGAGACGATATAGGTGACTCTCCATTTGTCCAAGTAGACGCTCGGGACTTCGGTTCAATGATGGATCTAACTGAGCTGAAACTGCTTTCGCAATAATCTTATGCTCACGACGCTGGATCTGGTTTTTCTTACCTAATATCTCATCAAATCTTGAAGCAGATAGTACATGTGACTTATCCAATAAAATTGCAAATGCGTCCCGACTGATGATGGCTATCGCTTGTATTCCTTCAACTTGTGATAACTCGTCGTGCACTGTCTTTAATAATTGAATGGCAAACTTCTCACCAAAAGTCACCGTAATATCACTGAATCTATCAATCGAAATTAAAACAATTTGTGCCTGCTCAACCCAATACTCATCAGCAACCAGTTGTTGACAAAACCAGTTCCGATTATATATCCCGGTTTGCCAATGTTTGAATGCCAGTTCGTTTAAATATTCTGTGAGTGCAATATTGGCAAAACCATTGTAGATATTCTCGCCAAAGACCTTTAGTAAGTGAATATCTGACTCAGTTAATGCTGTGGCGGACTTGACGACAATTAGATAATAAACCGGATTAGGCTGTTTAAATGAAAAATACAATAACGAATAGCGTCCTACAAACATGTGCTGTTTTTGCTGTATCGTTTTTTTTATTCTTTTTAACAGGATTTCATTTTCCAGAATAGTAATTGATTGACCTACATAAGGTTGATATTGGCCTGTTGCCGCTAAAACGGCGGAGCCTTTTTCTAAATCAAGCGACTCCGTCATTTTCAAACTCATAATACCGCCGTCGGTGATCCCGATAATCCGGTCGATTTCTTCAAGCACAGTTTGCGAAAAATGGGGTAAGTCGTTCTGTCTTGAAATGGCTTGTGAAGCAGTGACGACTCTTTCTAATCCCTGACGGGCACTTTTTAACTCGTTCATGCGACGCCAGGTTTTCAGATTACCATTCATCACATTGAATAAGTGCTCTTCACCCAAGTCGGTTTTAGACCAGTAATCGTCAATATCATACTGCTCCATCACATCACGATTGGGGGCGACTCCGGGCTGCCCGGTTAGTAAAATAATTCGAATAATAGGATTATTGAGCGTACTGCGGATGTAATCAACTAAGCGTAAGCCAGCATCATCCGATTCCATAACAACATCGAGGAGTATCAAATTAATATCTGGACGCTTTTCCAGGATAAGTCGAGCCTCTTTTGCTGAAGAGGCTGTGAGCACTTCCATGGTATGCCCTTGTACAATCATTCTTGATAAGGCATTGACTAATGATTGTTGAAAAGTGTCATTATCCTCTACACTGAGGACTAACCAACGCGGCTTTTTCGACGTTGAGGAAATAGTATTCTCGGCGTCAAACTCGAAAAAAGAATTGTCTCGATTCATTTCGATAATCCTTTATGAAATTACAGCCACGCTACTCTATATCAATGAATAAAAGTAAGTATTTAGATGCTAGACATCATCATTCATTGTTTAATTTCATTTAGCCAAACAGATGATCAATAATCAACCAAGCATTCGTGTGGTTATAGCTAAAACTGAGCACGATAATATTGATAAAACTGTTTTGCCGTTCTACCACTGTGGCTCCCCCTTCCCATCGCGTAAAGGCGGGCAGCCTCATGTAATTGACTCTTATCAGTACTGATATCGGCAAATAATTTTTCAACTATAGCAAAATAATTTTCCCAGTTAGCTGGGTAGAAAGATAAGGTCAGTCCGAACCTATCCGATAGGGCTAATTTGTCTTCCAGGCTATCAGCATAATGCACTTCACCATCGACTAATCCACTTAGCTGATTTTCAGACTGCTTTTCTGGCAATAGATGACGTCGGTTTGATGTAGCATAAAGTCTGACATGTTCAGGGGGCAGTTCCAATCCACCTTCCAGTAAGGTTTTTAATGGTTTATAACTGGATTCACCGGCTTCAAACGATAGATCATCACAAAAAATGATAAAGCGAAATTGCTCACTTTCTTCTTCCAACTCATCAAGGATTTCAGGCAGAAAACTCAGATCATCTTTATCAATTTGAATGATACGTAAGCCTTGAGGTGCCATTTCATTCAGGAGCGCCTTAATCAGAGAAGATTTACCTGTACCTCTCGCTCCCCATAACAAGGCATGATTGCTGGTTTTGCCTTCCAGAAAATGCTGTGTGTTTTCAATAATAGCTTGTTTTTGTCTATCGATTCCCTGCAGTTCATCCATTCGAACAGCGTCAAGGCGAACCACCGGCTTTAACTTTTGACTCCGGCTTCGCCAAATGGCGGCATAAACCTGATGCCAATCAATACGCATAATATCTCCTTCATTTATTCAAATGAAGCTAGCATAGCATTATCTATGTTAGTGGAGAGAAGAAGACATACTCAGCGCTTGATTGATTCGGGTAGAGACTCTGGCACGGCGTTTTTTTGCCCAGATAATAATACCGGTGACGCTGAAAATCGCTATCATCAGTCCCATGATAGAAACCATCACTCTCCCTGGTAGACCTATGATGCGGCCAGAGTGTAATGGGAATTGGGCTTGAATAAAAATATCTCCGGCAGTTCCTTGTCCCGGCAATTTACCACCAAGGTATTCACCACTTTTACCATCAAAATACAGCCATGGATTACCTAAACCACCATCACCATGATCATTCTCTGGTCTATAAAAACCAACCCCGTAAACATCGTAGTGAGATGCATAAAAAATACCGCCGGCTGGATCTGTAATCCCCATTTTATCGGCCTGCTCACGCGCAAGGGGTAAAATTTGTTCGCGTGTCAGTTCAGCATTCACCGGCTCATCCAATGCTGTGGGCGTACGCTGATCAAATGGTGTTGGTGTCAGTTCAGAAAAAACAGATATCACTGGTCGCATCACTTCGTTATTCAGATTCATCGAAATCGATGTAACAGCCAATATCACTACAAATCCCCAGAGCCAAACGCCTCCAGAACGGTGCAAATCAAAGTTTAATTTGTAACCGCCTTTTTTCCAGCGAAACCGGAATGACTTTTTCCAACTTTTGGCTTTTGGGAAGCTAATCCATAATGCAATAAAGCTATCTATCGTCCAGACAATAGCAATAATTCCCATAAAGAGAATACCTAGCTCTATACCAAAACCATCTGGAATATGCATGCTGTAATGTAGCTTGTATAAAAAAGGAAGAATATTCTCTCGACTCAGTGATATCTGGCCCCACATTCTGTTTGCCTGGACTTCTGACGTCGCAGGATCAATCGCAACTTGATTGAAATCAACAGGTGCTGCCTTACCTGTTTCAGGTAAAGGTCTCGGCATCACTGTCATCAATAAACTATGATCAGCTTCAATATTGAGTGGCATAAAGCTGACCATTAACTGTGGGTTTTCCGCTTCGAATTTGTTTGCAAGTGTTAACGGACTCACCAAATCGTTATCTAGGCTTTGTGTTTTTGCTTTATAAAGCTGAGGGTTTAACCACTCATCGACCTCATGATCCCATGAAATGATCGCCCCGGTCAGTCCAGCAATAAACAGAAAAACTGCCGTAGCCAGACCAAACCAGCGGTGAGCGACGACCCAGATTGAACGCATATTAACCACCATTAGCAATTATCAAATCAATATCAGCTTATGAATTTAACTGGAAAGCAATAGGCACATTAACTTCGAGCTGAGACTGCGTCATATCATCAGGAAACGATGGCAGTGGCTGTGCTTTTTTTAACATGCTAATTACAGCTTCATCCAAACGTGCTGAACCTGAACTTTTTGTAATACGAAACTCCAGCACCTTGCCGGTACGATCGACAATAAAAAAGAGTTTAACAATCCCTTCTTCACCACGACGCCTGGATGCCATAGGGTAGCGCTTATGCTTAGCAAGCGTAGCAGCGAGTTCACTGTAATACGATTTCTGTGCAGCAATTTGACCACCACTCAATTGAGTACTAGCTTGGCCGGTAGTCTTTTTCTGTGATGTTTGTTTATTATCACTTGTGCTTGTTGTGCTACTGGCTACAGTGTGCTGTTTAACTGGCTTAACCGGCTCTACTTCTTTCTCAATTACCTCTTCAACCACTTTTTGTGGTTTAGGCTTCGGTTGTGCTTTTACTTTTGTTTCTGTTTTTTGTTTTGCTTCCACTTTTTTCGGCTCAATCACCGGCTCAGGCTCAACAACAGGTTCAGGTTCCACTACGGGCTGAGGTTCAGGTTCTGGCTCTTTCTGTGGCTCCGGCTCTGGTTCGGTTTCAGTCGATTGTTCTTCCGTTTTCTCTACTTCACCAAGATCACCCAGCATACCGAGATCAATTTCTACTCCCTGCAATCCCTCAAGTTCAGCTCCATCATCGTCTTCAGCATGATAAGTAAAGAAAGCAAAGCCTGCGGCGTGAATAGCAACCGCTATAAACAGCGCAAATATCCAATAACGATGTTTTGTCATGACACTTCCGCTTGTTTTTGTGTGGCTAGTGAAACACGTTTAATACCTGACTGTTTGATAATCGATAATACGTACTGTAAGCGTTCGACAGGCAAACTGCCATCCACTTTGACTAAAATACGAAACTTGTCTTTATCTGCTGCAGCCTCAAATTGCTTGTTAATAACGGGTAATAATGCATTATCGTCCACAATGTCCTGCTCAATCGCTACTTGACCATTGTCAGATACCACAATAACCAGAGGCTGCTCTATCTGTTTTGTCTCACTAGACGATAAAGGCGGTTGGACTTTAATTGGATCGGATTGACTGATATGGCCTGCTACCATAAAAAAGATAAGCATTAAAAAACAATATTTATCAGTGGTACCAGACTATCATCCTGATCTGGTTTTTTATGTTGAATTGTTTGCGCGACTTTCATCAGTTCACTCCAGCCAGACTGACTGATTTGGCACCAGCTTGTTTAAATGCATCCAGTAAATCAATCATTGTTTGCGTTTCAATACCTGATTTCACATCAATGACATACACGGCTTCAGGATCCTGTTTAACGACTGTCATAACAGAATCCATATCTTTAAGAGATAAGGTCATATTGCCGATTTTATATTTGCCGTCGTTAGATATCAGCGTTACCACACGCTGATCACGTGATTCAGACTGTGATTCACTCGGGGCCGATACGTCAATTTGGCGCCACTGAATAAAGGTGGACGAGAGCATAAAAAATAATAGCAGAATGAACACAACATCAATCAGTGGTGTCAGACTAATCGCCCTTTTATGTCTTGGCTGTTCAGTATTAAGCAGCATGGCGCATGGTTTTATTATCTGCAGAAACAGGCTGAGCACGTTCAACAGTAAAGATTTGTGTGACGGTGTCGTTCATTAATGCAGCGACACGTTCAACCTTACGTTCCATCCAGTTATGTACAGTCACCACAGGAATAGCGACAGCAAGACCGACAGCAGTGGTCAACAATGCCTGCCAGATACCACCTGATAACACAGAAGGATCAACCTGATTTCCCGCTGCTTCCATTTGCTGAAAAGCTACGATCATTCCTAGTACAGTACCTAACAAACCTAATAATGGACTTAATGTGGCAATCACTTCCAATGGTCGTAAATACGCACGTAATTGATTGAGACGAAGCGTTGCAACACGATCCAGCTCTTCTTTTAACGTGGCCAAATCCATTTTATGTTGTGTTAAACCACGAATAGAGATTAAGACTAACTCATCTACCGGACGTTTTGGATTGAGTCTCACCATGGCTTCAGCCGCATCACCTTTTTGCCAGTCACGAATCACAGACTTGAGGTGTTTTGCAGACTCTGGACGCGTAGACATAAACTGCCAAAGTTTGATTAACACAATCGCTAAAGCGATAACCGAAAATCCCGTTAGAATCCAGACAACCGGACCGCCAACATGCATGAATTCAGCAAATTGAGACATAAGCGCATCAGGTTGCTGCTGAGTTAAGGTACTGACATCCGTACCATTCAATGCATCAGTTATCCCTGTAGTAACTGCACTTGGATCAGCATTGGCAGCAGAATCTACATTCGTTGCTGTGTCTGCACTATTGCCAATATTCTCTGCTGCACTTACTGCGTCATTTTCTTGAGCCATAAATCCCCCTTTTCAATTTATCAATGATAATCGTTATCATTTAGCTTATCAAGAGGAACTCTTTCCTATTTATATAAGGTCTGCTCAGGTCTGTGATTGTCTGAATGGTGATAAAAATTTATATTTATTTTGATAAAAAAAAGCCCCGCATTGCGGGGCTTTTTCAGAACACATTAAAGAAAAATTTATTCTTCTTCTTTTGTTTCTTCATTAACCGCTTTCATACTTAAACGAATACGGCCTTGGCGATCAACTTCCAGAACTTTCACCTGGATTAAATCCCCTTCAGAGAGTTTATCCGACACATTTTCAACTCGTTCTTCAGAAATTTGAGAAATGTGTACCAGACCATCTTTACCAGGCAGAATGGTGACAAACGCACCAAAGTCCATTAATTTAGCGACGCGACCTTCATAGATCTTGCCAACTTCAACTTCAGCGGTAATATCTTCTACTCGGCGTAATGCCTGTTGTCCGGCATTGTAATCAGAAGAGAAGATCATCACGGTACCGTCGTCCTGGATATCGATTGTAGCGCCTGTTTCTTCGGTAATTGCACGGATAGTAGCACCACCTTTACCAATAACATCGCGAATTTTATCTGCATTGATTTTAATGGTGATGATGCGAGGTGCAAACTCAGACATTTCAGTACGATGTGAAGAAATGACCGCATTCATTTTTGTCAGGATATGCATACGACCATCACGTGCCTGTGCTAATGCAGTGCGCATGATTTCTTCATTGATACCTTCGATCTTGATATCCATTTGCAGCGCTGTAACACCTTTTTCAGTACCAGCCACTTTAAAGTCCATATCGCCCAAGTGATCTTCATCACCCAAGATATCTGTCAGAACAGCATAACCATTTTCTTCTTTGATTAACCCCATCGCGATACCAGCAACAGGCGCTTTGATAGGTACACCAGCATCCATCAATGCCAAGCTAGTACCACAAACAGAGGCCATTGAGCTTGAACCGTTTGATTCAGTGATTTCAGAGACCACACGAACCACATAGGGGAACTCAGCTGCAGTTGGCATAACCGCTTGCACGCCACGTTTCGCCAATTTACCGTGACCAATTTCACGACGTTTTGGCGAACCCACCATACCGGTTTCACCTACACAGTAAGGAGGAAAGTTGTAATGCAACATAAAGCGATCACGGTATTCACCTTCAACCGCATCAATCGTTTGAGCATCACGCTCTGCACCTAATGTCGCGATGACAATAGCCTGCGTTTCACCACGAGTGAATAATGCAGAACCATGAACACGTGGAACCAGGCCTGTTTCGACAAAGATAGGACGAACGCTGGCAGTATCACGGCCATCAATACGTGGTTCACCAGCAATAATTCTGCCGCGAACTAATTCTTTTTCAAGCTTGGAGAAAACACCTTTCACCTCTTCTTCATCATATTCAGACTCATCAGAGACCAGTGCTTCAACAGCCGCGTTTCTAACTTTGCTCAGTTCATCCAGACGAGCCAGTTTGTCGCTAATCGCGTATGCCGCTTGAATACCAGCATAGGCTTGTTCTTTAACCATGTTGTACAAGGTTTCGTCTTTCTCTGGTGCCGTCCAGTCCCATGCAGGTTTGCCCGCTTCAGCTTGCAATGCTTTAATCAAGTCCATCGCTGTTTGCATTTGCTGATGACCGAACATAACTGAACCCAGCATCACTTCTTCAGGCAGTTCAGAGGCTTCAGATTCAACCATTAATACGGCTGACTCAGTACCCGCAACAACCAAATCCAACGCGCTGTTATCAAGTTGTGATTTATTTGGATTTAAAACATAAGCGCCATCAATATAACCTACGCGCGCAGCACCTAATGGACCGTTAAATGGGATACCAGAAATAGCTAAGGCAGCAGATGCACCAATCATTGCAGGAATATCAGGATCAATTTCTGGATCCAGACCAATCACTGTGGCTACAACCTGAACTTCATTGATAAAGCCATTTGGGAATAATGGGCGAAGAGGACGGTCAATCAGACGTGAAGTCAGTGTTTCTTTTTCTGTTGGACGTCCTTCACGTTTGAAAAAGCCACCAGGGATTTTACCAGCTGAATAAGCACGTTCTTGATAATTAACTGTTAATGGAAAAAAGTCCTGGCCTGGTTTAACCTCTTTTTTACCGACAACGGTGACTAAAACTGCTGTTTCACCAAGACTTGCGATAACTGCACCACCCGCTTGGCGTGCAATTTTCCCCGTTTCTAAACTTAATGTGTGCTGGCCGTATTGAACTGTCTTTTTTACTGAGTTCACTCTTTTTTCCTTCTCTTCTCTGTTGTCAGTTATGGACCCGTTCCACAACTGATATGAATTCATAAATCTAAAAATGAATATGCCCCTGAAACCGTTATAGCTTCAGGGGCATATTTTATATATCCTGCCTTGAGGTCGCCGAATTGACCGGCCACATTGGCTGCATATTCTGAGTCACCAAAATCAACTTAGCGACGTAAACCTAATTCAGCAATCAGTGCACGGTAACGTTCGATATCTGTCTTTTTCAGATAGTCCAACATTTTACGACGGCTGCTAACCATTTTTAACAGACCTTGACGTGAATGATGATCGTGAATGTTTGTTTTAAAATGTTCTGACAAGTTTGTAATACGTGCTGTTAATAAAGCAACTTGTACTTCAGCAGAACCAGTATCACCTTCTGAACGAGCAAATTTAGTGATAAGTTCTTTCTTTTGTTGTGCAGAAATAGACATTAAATACTCCAACTTTATATAGCTTTCGCTACTAGTTAAATTCTGAACTGCCCCAGCTACTTCACACCAGAACAGCCAACCTTTTTGAAGGTAGGAATTCTACCGACTTTCTTAATACGAAACAAGGCGTAAGTTAAGACACCGCATTCGCGAATAATCGCTTCGGTGCTACTACTCCCTCTGCTGACATCTCACCTAGGCCAAGAAATTGATTATTCATATTAAATAATCTGACATTTGCGCTTTTAAAGGGTGTTTGCACAGTGACCGATTGCCCAAAACCGATACTTTTTGTGCCCTCTTCATCAAGCACAATTGCAGGCCAGTCAGGTAAAGCATCTTCAGCCTGCTGCAAGCTGGCATCTAATGTTACAAAACCATCTTTGTCGGCCATTTCCTGCAAGGTTTCAACGGTTATCGCTTCTGATAAATCATAGCCTGCTACCGCTGTTCTTCTTAACATGATGACATGCCCACCGGTTCCTAAAGCATGGCTAATATCTTCAACTAAGGTACGAATATAAGTACCTTTGCTACAGCGTACGGATAAGGTGAAGCGATCAGACTGGCAATCGATTATATCGATAGCATAGATAAAAATGCGGCGCGCTTTTCGCTCAACATCAATACCTTGTCTTGCCAACTTGTATAACGGCTGGCCCTGATGTTTTAGAGCAGAAAACATGGGCGGAACCTGTTCGATTTCGCCTAGAAATTGCTGGGTGACCTGGCTTAATGTGTCTTCGTTAAATTCTGGCACAGGCATTTCATTGATGACATTGCCATCCGAATCACCACTGTCAGTGACAATGCCTAATTGGCAAGTCACCAGATACTGTTTATCAGCATCCAATAAATAACTGGATAATTTGGTAGCATCGCCCAGGCAGACCGGCAAAACACCTGTTGCTAGCGGATCAAGACTCCCTGTATGACCTGCTTTTTTTGCATCAAACAGTCGTTTAACGCGTTGAAGAATATGATTTGAACTGTGACCAGTAGGTTTATCAATGATCACAATACCGGTGATATCCCGGCCTTTTTTATGTCGTCTTGCCATTGCTGAATAAATTAGTCTTCGTCATCCCGACGAATATCAGCATTCGCTTTGGCAATGAGATCATCCATATGAAAACCATGTTCTAAGGTTTTATCATAGAAGAACTGGAGTTCAGGCATATTCCTGAGTTTAACGCGACCCGCCAGACCTCTGCGCAGATAACCAGAGGCACTATTTAATCCGGCCAGACATTCTTTAATATCTTGCTCGTCTTCGAAACCATTAAAACGCGTTACATAGACTTTGGCATATTTCAGATCTGAAGTGACATCGACATGTGAGACGGTGACCATACCCACACGTGGATCAGAAATCTCGCGTTGAAGCATCAACGCGAGTTCTCTCATTATGACTTCGCTAAAGCGATTTGTACGACTAAATTCTCTTGCCATTACAGGGTCGGTTTCATCAATACACGTTCATAGACTTCAATCTGGTCGCCAGGTTTAACGTCTTTGTAGTTTTTCACACCAATACCACATTCGGTACCCGCATTCACTTCGTTAACATCATCCTTGAAACGACGTAATGATTCGAGTTCACCTTCGTAAACAACGACATTGTCACGTAGTACACGAATTGGGTTATTACGTTTAACCGTACCTTCAACAACCAAACAACCGGCAATGTCACCAAACTTAGGCGATCTGAATACATCATCAACTCGAGCCAGACCAATTATCTCATCTCTATATACAGGTTCAAGCATACCTGTCATTGCTTTAGTCACGACATCAAGCAAGTCGTAAATAATGCTGAAGTACTGAACGTCCAGACCTTTTTCAGCAATCACTTTTCGCGCTGCATTATCGGCACGAACGTTAAAGCCAATCAGAATCGCATCAGATGCGGCCGCAAGTTGAGCATCGGTTTCATTAATACCACCAACACCTGAGCCAACCACTCTGACTTTAACCATATCTGTAGACAGTTTTTGTAGTCCCTGACTAACCGCTTCAACAGAACCGTGAACGTCGCCTTTAATAACCACATTAAGTGTTTTAACGTCACCTTCTTCCATTTTATTGAACATTTCGTCCAATTTAGCCGCTTGCTGTTGAGCCATTTTTTGCTCTCTGGCTTTGGTTTGACGGAAGTTAGCAATTTCGCGTGCGGTACGATCATCTGGTGCAGCCTGAAGCTCATCACCTGCTGCTGGAGTACCGGATAAACCAAGTAACTCTACTGGTGTTGATGGACCAGCATGATTCAGCTGTTCACCTGTTTCATTAAACATAGCCCGGACACGACCATACTCCTGACCTACGACAACGATATCGCCTTTATTTAGCGTACCTTGCTGTACCAGAACAGTTACGACCGTACCACGACCTTTATCCAGACGAGCCTCAATAACCGTACCGTGTGCAGGACCTTCTTCAGGTGCTTTCAGTTCCATTACTTCAGCCTGAATAGAAATTGCTTCCAGTAGGTCTTCAATTCCCTGGCCTGTCAATGCAGAGACAGGAATAAATTGCACATCACCACCCCAGTCTTCAGGAATGACTTCATGATTAGCCAGCTCCTGTTTAACACGTTCTGGATTAGCGTCTTGCTTATCGATCTTATTCACAGCAACAATGATCATTGATTCAGCCGCTTTCGCATGCTGAATAGCTTCAATTGTTTGCGGCATAACACCATCATCAGCGGCAACAACCAAGATAACGATATCCGTCACTTTAGCACCGCGAGAACGCATTTCAGTGAAAGCAGCATGGCCAGGCGTGTCAAGGAAAGCAATTTGTCCACGGCTGGTTTCGACTTTATAAGCACCGATATGTTGTGTAATACCACCGGCTTCGCCAGAAGTTACTTTAGTGCGACGAATATAGTCCAGCAATGATGTTTTACCATGGTCAACATGACCCATAACGGTAACAACCGGTGCTCTTGGAACAGCTTCGCCCTGATTCTCATCGGAAACTTGAAGCGCTTGTTCAACTTCATTTTCCAGAATCGGTTTCGCAATATGGCCCATTTCTTCAACAACGATAATCGCCGTATCCTGATCCAGGACCTGATTAATCGTCGCCATCGTACCAAGCCCCATAAGGGTTTTAATCACTTCAGCGGCTTTAACTGACATTCGTAGAGCCAAGTCAGAAACACTAATCGTTTCAGGTACATTCACTTCACGAACAACAGGCGCCGTTGGTTTAGAAAAACCATGTTCCTGATCTTTACTTACAGAAACTTTAGATGCACCGCCGCCTTTTTTCTTCTTACGACGACCACCTTTACCTTCGGTCACATGGAGCTCTTTACGCTCGAAATCATCATCGTTACGACCACCTTTACGGCCAGACTTATCACGATTATGTTTCGCTTCGGCATCTTTAGTTTTACGCACACCGGCTTTCTGCTCTTTGGCTTGAGCTTCAGCGGCTGCGGCTCGAGCTTTTTCTTTTTCTTTTTCTAAAGCCTCTTCTTCTTCGCGCGCTTTTTTCTTGGCTTCAAGTGCCTTTTCAGCTTCTATTCGAGCTAGGTTAGCAGCACGGCGTTTCGCATCGGCTTCTTCAAGCTTTTTATGAGCAAGCTGTGAGGCGGATAACGTTTTTTCTGTTGTTTGCTTTGGTTTAGGATTCACTTTTTCTTCAATTGCTTTTTCAGCTTTCTTAGATTTAGCTTCTTCTTCCAGGGCTTTTCTCTCTTCTTCTGCTGCTAGTTTAGCTTCTTCTGAAGCTTTATTTTCTGCTTCAATAGCAGCAGCCACTGCAGCGGCTTCTTCCTCTGACTCTCGTAAACGTCGCGCTTCGTCTTCTTGTTGACGACGCTTAGCTTCTTCTAAGCGAAGAGCCTCAAGCCTCGCTACCTCTGCAGCTTGTTGTTCAGCCACACTCAATTGAGGTGTTTGTTCAGCGTTATTAGTTGTATCTTCAACTTCATCACGTTTTACGTAGGTTCGCTTTTTGCGAACTTCTACACTGACACTTTTACCGCCACGAGCAGCACCACCTAATTTAATTTCACTGACAGACTTACGCTTCAGTGTAATTTTCTTCGGTGTGGTAGTTTCACCATCGCCAGATTTACCATGACGCTGTTGCAAGAATTGTAATAACGTCTGTTTTTGATCTTCGGTGATGAAATCATCAGGCTTTGAGACGTTAATCCCTGCTTCGTTCAGCTGTTCGACCAAGCGTTCAGCTGTAATTCCGACTGTGCCAGCTAGGTCCTTAACCCTCATGTCACTCATTGGTTACTCCCCTGCATCTGTTTGTTCGTCAGCAAACCACGATTCTCTGGCTTTCATGATAAGTGCAGCAGCTTGCTTTTCATCCATATCACCTATTTCAACTAGCTCATCAACAGCAAGCTCAGCTAAATCATCAAGATCAGTGATACCTTTACTTCCTAAGGTTAACGCGAGATCTCGTGTCATACCTTCCATATCAATCAACTCTTGTGTGGGTTCGGCCGATTCAAGTTGTTCTTCACTAGCAATCGCTCGAGTTAATAGAACATCTCTAGCTCTTGAACGCAGTTCAGCGACGATATCTGCATCAAACTCTTCAATATCTAGCATTTCATGTTCAGGCACATAAGCCACTTCTTCAAGCGAAGAGAAACCTTCCTGAGCCAGGATTAACGCGACATCTTCATCGACATCCAAATCCGCCATAAATGTTTTGATCAGAGCACCGATTTCTGATTCTGCTTTTTTATCAGCATCAGATGCTGACATCACATTGAGTTCCCAGCCTGTTAACTGACTAGCTAAACGTACATTTTGACCACCACGGCCAATTGCTTGTGATAATTGTGCATCTTCAACTGCAATATCCATGCTATGTGCATCTTCATCTACAACGATAGATAACACTTCTGCAGGAGCCATTGCATTAATCGCAAAACGAGCAACATCTTGGTCCCAGAGAATAATATCAACACGTTCCCCAGCCAACTCATTGGTCACAGCCTGTACACGTGAGCCACGCATACCAACACAGGCACCAACCGGGTCAATGCGAGACTCTTTCGCTAATACAGCTATTTTAGCTCTCAAACCGGCATCACGAGCAGCACCTTTGATTTCAATCATGCCATCGCTGATTTCAGGGACTTCCAAACGGAAAAGTTCGATTAACAACTCAGGTGCAACACGACTTACAATAAGTTGAGGGCCACGACCTTCTGGTCTGATTTCTTTTAAATAACCACGAATGCGATCACCGGTCCGGAAACTTTCACGTGGAATCATTTCTTCACGAGGTAAGAATGCTTCAGCATTGCCACCTAGATCCAAGGTGACATTACCGCGTTCTACACGCTTAACTGTACCGTGGATCATCTGACCGACTTTTTCACGATACTGATCGACCACTTGTGCACGCTCAGCTTCACGTACTTTTTGAACAATAACTTGTTTTGCAGTTTGCGCCGCAATACGACCAAACTCTACAGACTCCATCGGCTCACGAATGTAATCGCCAACAACTGCATCTGCTTTTTTCTCTTGAGCATCTTCTATGGTAATTTCTGTTTCTGGTGATTGGTAGTCTTCATCTTCTACAATCAGCCATTGACGGAAAGTTTCGTAATTACCTGTGACACGATCAATTTGCACATGTGCATCCAATGCCATGTCATAGCGTTTACGCGTAGCCATTGCTAACGCCGCTTCAATTGCCTGAAAAATGACTTCCTTACCCACGCCTTTTTCATTAGACATGGCATCGACAACCAATAAAATTTCTTTGTTATTCATCACGCCCCCAGTGGATTACGTAGCAGACCAATCCAGCTCAGTATTCAATTATTAACCGCTAATAATACGCTTTTTTTAGGCAACAAGTCTTGCTTTTGCTAACTTTGCCAAAGGTAAGGCATACACCTCACCATCCACTTCTATTAAGATGTCACCATCACTAAAGCCTTCTAAAATACCTTTAAAATTGCGTCGGCCATTGACCGGTAATTTCATGGATATTTTCGCTTCAGCACCTTTAAATCTTTCAAAGTCCCGAGCCTTAAATAAAGGTCGATCAAATCCTGGTGAGGATATTTCCAGCAAATAGGCGCTACGGATAGGTTCTTCAACATCAAGGATACCGCTCACCTGATGGCTAACCCTTTCACAGTCCTCTATACCAATCCCCTGTTCAGCATCGATGTAGATACGCAAGATCGGATCAGGGCCGCCTTGAATATATTCAACGCCTACCAATTCGTATCCGAGCGTCTCTATCGACGACTCAACAAGTTGTTCAATCTGATCAGTAATGGCCATAAAGTATGTATTAAGCCTCTCGGCCTAAATCAATTCTCCAGAAAAACAAAAACCCCATACAGGGGCCCGGAATTCAAAATATTGTCATGCGGCTGATGTTCACCGCTCTGCCATAAGTATCTGCGCCGGAATACACATGTCCCCAGTACTGATTACTCTCCAGAAAGCACAGAATATTAACAGATACCTACCCAGCACAGCAACTTAAACTGCTTTCTCTCACTTTTAGCTCAATATCTTGTCATTTTTAGATCATGAAAAAAAGGATTCAATCAATATGAAATATACCTTTTATTTTCAATCACAAAACTATCCATAACCGAGTGAGTCAACTTCCAAATGAAAAAAACAGCAGGAAAACGCTTTATGAAATCATTAGCATCAATTTTCATTTTATTTTTCTCATCTATCAATGTCGCCGGTCAAGTCGCTCTAGCCGATGAAAACGCTGCTGCTGATTTTATTGTCTTTAAAACGCTTGAAGACAAAGATACCAGTAGTGATTGTACACAACGAGGAGGACTGCGAATTTATGTTGAAAACACCCACCCCGAAAAAACGATTGACCTGAGTTTAGACCGCTACTTCTCCACTGTCCGACAAGCTGGTCGGTCAATGTTTGCTTTGGAAAATGGCCACAGCCAAGCACTCGGCTGCAATATCGTTATGGATAGCGAACAACATTGGGAATTGATTAGTGCTGAATTCATCAGCAAAGAAGATGCTCTGCAACGCTATGGGACGTTGTATTAATGACCCAATAAAAAAGCTCAAAACAATAAATTGTTTTGAGCTTCTATATTCAGTTTGGTAGCGGGGGCTGGATTTGAACCAACGACCTTCGGGTTATGAGCCCGACGAGCTACCAGGCTGCTCCACCCCGCACCTGATTAAGCAATGCATTATACATACCACTTCATAGGCACGCAAGTCTTATTCTAATTTTCTTTTAATTTACGCGTTAAGGTATTTCTACCCCAACCTAATAATTTGGCTGCTTCCTGGCGTTTTCCAGCCGTCTTTTCCAGAGCCACTTCCATCAAAAGTTGCTCTATCAAAGGAACGACATCAGCTAAAGCCCCTTCCTGCCCGGTCAAGGCTTTATTAGCAGCCCATTGTCTGAATAATTGCTGCCAGTCTCCACCTTGTCTGCCACTATGAGCATCTATGGTTTCTGTAGAAAGCTCTACTGGCAGGTCGTCCATCTGAACAACTTGCCCGGGCGACATCACCGTTAACCAGCGGCAAGTATTTTCTAATTGGCGTACATTACCAGGCCAGGGTAATTGGGATAAATACATTTCGACATCCGAGGCTACAGACTTGGTCGACATATTTAATTCTTTTGCTGCTTTATTTAAAAAATACGCAACCAGGGCAGGAATATCTTCTCGTCTTTCACGAAGTGAAGGAATATGAATACGAATCACATTGAGGCGATGAAATAAGTCCTCACGAAAATCGCCACGTTCAACCAATTTTTCTAAATTCTGGTGTGTTGCCGCAATGATACGTACATCGACTTTGACGGCACTATGCCCACCCACTCGGAAAAATTCACCATCCGATAACACACGTAACAGGCGCGTTTGTAACTCAATGGGCATGTCACCAATTTCATCTAAAAACAGCGTACCGCCATTAGCCTGTTCAAAGCGCCCTTTTCGCTGTACATGTGCACCAGTAAAAGCTCCTTTTTCATGACCAAATAATTCTGACTCCAATAATTCTTTTGGAATAGCGGCCATATTTAAAGCGATGAAAGGGCCATGTTTGCGTGGACTATGGCGATGTAAAGCCTGTGCAACTAACTCTTTACCTGTGCCTGACTCGCCATTCACCATGACCGTTATATTCGAGCGGGCAAGACGACCTATGGCTCTGAAGACTTCTTGCATAGCCGGTGCTTCACCGACTATCTCTGTGCTGATATTTACATCTTCAACAGGCTTATTATTCTGTTCACGGCTATGACTTATTGCTCTTTGAACCAGTTCAACCGCTTCATCAACATCAAATGGTTTTGGCAGATACTCAAAAGCACCACCTTCATAGACAGAAACAGCACTATCGAGATCGGAATATGCCGTCATGATAATGACCGGTAGTTCAGGATAACGTTCTTTGATCTCGGATAATAATTCCAAGCCATCAATACCAGGCATTCTGATATCACTTATCAAGACATCTGGTCTTTGTTCACGTCCCTGTTTTAGCTCATTTAATGCAATATCACCAGTTTCAAAAGCACGAACAGTAATGTCAACAACTTCTAGGGCCTTTTGTAAGACCCATCGAATTGATCGGTCATCATCTACAATCCAAGCTATCGCTCTACTAGCGTTCACGTGCAAACTCCAAAGGAAATGTTACTGAAAAAATAGTTTGTCCAGGTTTACTGCAACAGCAAACTGTTCCTCCATTGCGTTGGACTAAGTTTTGAACTAGATACAGACCAAGTCCTGTTCCATCAGCCCTACCCGTGACCAATGGATAAAACAAACTATCTTGTAATGATTCGGGAATACCTGGGCCGTTATCTTCAATCTCAACTAAAACGCCCAATTTGTAATACTGTTTTTCTATGGTGATATTTCGCTGAATTCTGGTGCGGAGAATAATCAAACCTACACCATGCATGGCTTGAACAGCATTTCTTACAATATTAAGAAAAATCTGAATAAGCTGGTCAAAGTCAGCATACAGTTCAGGAATACTGGGATCATAATCAATTTTAAATCGAAGACGCTCGTCTACTTCAATATCAACTAATTGACGAACATGTTGCAAAATCTCATGAATATTTGTGTGGCGTTTTTCAGGTTGCTGATTTGGTCCCAGCATTCTATTCATCAAGTTCTGTAAGCGGTCTGCCTCGGTAATAATAATTCGTGTGTATTCTTTTAAATCTTCAGAGTCCAGTTGCCTTTCAAGTAATTGTGCGGCACCACGTAATCCCCCCAACGGGTTTTTTATTTCATGAGCCAAGCCACGAACGACTTGCTGTTGAGTGTGGAGATTTTCATCCCGCGTTATTCTCTGTTGATAATCAAGAAGTGCAAGCTCAAGGATGACGTAAGAATCATCCACATCCAACATTTTCATAGAGCAGTCCACCAAGACTTCGCCACTTGCAGGCAAAAACAAATGTACTTCACGTTCAATCAGTGCTTGTCCGCTAGAGACGACACGCTCAAGCGATTTAAATAATTTTCTCTCACCAGGTAACAAGGTTTGTAGTGGAATGTTTTCAGCCTGACGCTGACTGATCTCAAATAAAATTTCTGTGGCTGTATTGATGTAACAAACGCGTAAAGCGGAGTCCAGAATCAGTATAGAAGTAGATAAACTTTCTAATACATCATTGCTGGCGAAAGCATTGTGGCTCATAGTGGTAACACTCATATTCATGCTCAGTTGGTAGCAAAAAACGCTCCACATTTGAGCACTGTCAAAGGGGTTATAGTTAAGCTATTGATTGCTATAACAACACCATTAAATTCTTCTCAGATTTACTCAGTGGTGTAATGAAAAATAATACAGACTACCACTACCTATGCACCATAACTGTGCATTGGATATTCGTACTTTTTCTCATTAATCGGCGCGTTAGCTAATTTAGCTTAGATGCTCGGTGTAAATGAAATACGATGTTATCAGAGGCTAATTCTTTATCATCGGCACTGATAATTTTTGCCGTGATTTGGTGTGAACCTCGACTAAGGTTAGTAAATTGATAAGAGGTTGATGCCTGGGGCTCACCGACAGCCTGCCCGTCAAGATACACCTGAATCGCATCCCCTCTGTCGGGATTCAGTGCTGGCTCTATACTCAATGTGACTTTCACATCACCATTATTTACCCAAATACTTTCATTTGCTGCTGGAGCGGTAATTGAAATCTGATAATCAGGTACTGGCGAGGAATCTGTTTCTGACTCTGTTTGGGTTATTTGTTGAACTTCTGGTGGAGAATACGTGGCTGAAGGTGGCAATTCAATCAGTTCAGCACCGGGCCTTTCTTCATCAGAAAATACAACTGTACCGTCTGGTTCTACCCAGCGGTATATAGCTGCCAGAACCTGACTGCTGAATAATAACAAGAAAATCAGATATATAACTCTCATTGGCTAAGCATATTCCACCATGTCTCTAACCGCAACTCACAGCCATAAAAAAAGCGCCCCGAAAGGCGCTTTTTGTTAGCTTCATCACATAAGTGATTACACGCTGTAGTACAAGTCATACTCAACTGGGTGTGTTTCCATACGGATACGTGTGACTTCTTCCATTTTCAATGCAATGTATGCATCGATCATGTCATCAGTAAATACACCACCTTCAGTCAAGAAAGCGCGATCTTCATTCAAACAATCAAGTGCTTGATCTAGTGAATGACATACTGTTGGAATTTCTGCTGCTTCTTCAGCTGGTAAGTCATACAGATCCTTATCCATTGCATCACCAGGATGGATTTTGTTTTTAATACCATCTAAACCAGCCATTAACATCGCTGAGAATGCTAAGTATGGATTCGCGGTTGGATCAGGGAAACGTACTTCAATACGGCGACCTTTTGGATTACTAACAAAAGGAATACGGATTGAAGCTGAACGGTTACGTGCTGAGTAAGCCAACATAACAGGCGCTTCAAAACCTGGCACAAGACGCTTGTAGCTGTTTGTTGAAGAGTTAGTAAACGCATTCAGAGCACGCGCATGTTTGATGATACCACCGATGTAGTAAAGCGCAGTTTCAGATAAACCACCATATTTATTACCAGTGAATTGGTTTTCACCATCTTTAGAGAAAGATTGGTGAACGTGCATACCACTACCATTATCACCTACGATAGGTTTAGGCATGAATGTCGCTGTTTTGCCATAAGCATGAGCAACATTATGAACAACGTATTTCAGGATTTGTACTTCGTCAGCTTTTTTAACCAGTGTGTTGAATTTAACACCGATTTCGCACTGACCTGCAGTTGCTACTTCATGGTGATGAACTTCAACAGGTAAGCCCATTTCTTCCATGGTTAAGCACATTGCAGCACGGATATCGTTGAGTGAGTCAACAGGAGGAACAGGGAAATATCCTCCTTTCACTTTTGGACGGTGACCTTTGTTACCATCAGCGAATACTTTTTCTGTATTCCATGCTGATTCATCAGAGTCGACTTTAAAGAATGAACCAGACATATCGCTTCCCCAGCGAACATCATCTAAGATGAAAAATTCTGGTTCAGGACCGAAGAAAGCAGTATCACCAAGGCCAGTAGATTGCAGGTAAGCTTCAGCACGCTTAGCAACACTACGTGGGTCACGTTCGTAACCTTGCATAGTTGCAGGTTCGACGATATCGCAACGAATAATTAGTGTGTTGTCGTCCATAAATGGATCCATCACAGCTGTTTCAGGATCTGGCATTAAAATCATGTCTGATTCATTAATACCTTTCCATCCTGCAACAGAAGAGCCATCGAACATTGCGCCTTCTGTGAAGGTATCTTCATCAATTGTGTGTGCAGGGTAAGAAACATGCTGTTCTTTACCACGCGTATCGGTGAAACGGAAGTCAACAAATTTGACATCCTCATCTTTGATCATTTGAAGCACATTTTCGACTGACATTTAACTTCTCCAATTTTTATAAACTGCACTTTCTGTAGTGCAAACTAAACACGCGACACAATACAGCAGAAATCACGCCAACTTTTACTACATAAAAAAATCAACTATTTAGGTGCATTTGCACCAACACTAAGCACCAATAAAGTGCATAAAAACCCATAAACGCACCATATTAGTGCTACGCACCAACTCGAACCGTAATGACAAGTTCATCATCATTTTGTTGCGTGGCTATTACTTCATGGCCATTGATGCGAGCCCATGCAGGAATATCATGTAAAGCACCAGGATCCGTGCATATTACATCCAGCTCATCGCCCTTAGTCATCTGCTTAATTTGATTTTGAGCTTTTATTACTGGTAAAGGGCATAACATCTTTCGAGCATCTAAAGTTTGCTTACTCACACATACCACTCCTGTAAAACTTGCTCCGCAGAAAGTGGGGGAGTTTTTACCTGCAAACTACCTTGTTTTGGTAATGCAATATCCAACTCAACTTCATCCGCCATTCTACCTTGCCCAAAGCGAGCAACAATAGCTGCGGCGAGTTCATATTGTTCCTCATCAAGCTCACCGTCAACCAGCGCCATCGGGCCACTATGACTTAAGGCGTGAATACTAATAAACTCTTTTCGATAGCCTTCTAAAAACTTACTTTCACCGGCATCACGCGCGATAATCAACTTAAATTCTGCCTTTGGACGAATATGTCTGCCCACTTTCAGCAGCATGATATCGTCCATCTCATACTCTCTGCTATTACGCGCTTGCCATAAATCGACAAGCTTGTCAGAGTAACTTTTGTCGGTGAGAAAACAACAACCACCCGCTGGAGTCGCAAAATCAGTTAAGCCAAACTGTTTGGCCAAAGCAATTTGTGGTTTACGGTTACGACCATGAAAATCGTACAATTTACTACGATCTACCCAGCCTTCACGCTCTGGTAATGTTTCAGGAAGATTTTTAGCACACAACGGTCTGAGTAATAAATCCTCAGCACCAGACTCTTCAGAGATAATCGGCATGGTCGCTTTACGTTGCGACATTGGGCGTTGGCCAATCACTTCGCCAGTAATAATAAAGTCAAAACCATCGTGATGATTTTCTTTTATCCACTCAACTGCTTTGCTGACCATGAAAATCTTACAATCCAGGCAGGGGTTCATATTCGCCCCGTAACCATGTTTAGGATTCAGTAATACTTCTTTGTATTCTTCAATAACATCAACGATATGTAATTTAATGCCTAGTTGCTCCGCCACCCAGAGTGCATTATTTCGTTTTTGTTTATTCTTATCTTGATTACGAATGGCATGGGTGTGCCCTTCAACACAAAAACCGGTATAGAAATTAATCCCTTCTACTTCAATACCTTGTTCTTGCATGACCCGGACGGCCAGCATTGAATCCAGACCGCCTGAAATCAAGGCGACTGCTTTATGTTTTTTTTCCATCATTATTTTAAATCTAAGCTGTTCCACCAACAGTTAGTGCATCAATTTTCAGAGTAGGCTGTCCCACCCCTACAGGTACACTCTGTCCTTCTTTACCACAGTTACCCACACCGGTATCAAGTTCCAAATCGTCAGCAACCATTGATATGCGTTGCATGACTTCTGGTCCGTTACCAATGAGTGTTGCCCCTTTTACAGGTGTGGTGACTTTACCGTTTTCAATGAGATAGGCTTCACTTGTCGAGAAAACAAATTTGCCAGAGGTAATATCGACTTGGCCACCGCCAAAATTAACGGCGTAAATGCCTTTCTCGACAGAAGCAATAATCTCTTCTGCTTTATGCTCACCAGGCAGCATGTAGGTATTCGTCATGCGAGGCATCGGCAAGTGCGCGTATGACTCTCTGCGTCCATTACCCGTACTCGTGCTGCCCATAAGCCGTGAATTATGCTTATCCTGCATGTAACCTGTTAGTTTGCCCTTTTCGATCAAGGTAGTGAATTGGGTTTCCACTCCTTCATCATCCACATTCAATGAACCTCTTCGTGACGGCATGGTGCCATCATCGACGACCGTACACAAAGGAGAGGCCACCTGCTCACCCATTTTCCCTGAGAACGTGGATGTACCTCGTCGATTAAAGTCACCTTCTAAACCATGACCAACGGCTTCGTGTAATAAAACTCCTGGCCAACCATTACCGAGTACGACGGGCATTGTCCCCGCTGGAGCAGCAACGGCTTCTAAGTTAACTAAAGCCAATCTGACCGCTTCTTTTGCATAATTAACAGCCAGACTATTTTGTTGGAAGTAACGATAATCCATTCGACGTCCACCACCAGCACTACCACGCTCACGGCGTCCATTTTGCTCAACAATCACACTGACATTCATACGAACAAGAGGTCTGATATCTGTGGCATATGTGCCATCACTTGCGGCGATCAACACTGTATCAATACCACCTGCCAGACTCACACTCACTTGTTTAACACGAGGATCAGCGGCTCTTGCTGCAGCATCTGCTTCTCGTAATAAGTTGAGCTTTTCAGTCACGGTCAACGCGAGGATAGGATCATCCGGGGTATACAGTACGGGAGATTGCTGTTTTGTCCAGACGGCGACAGATTGTTGAGAACCTTGTCTGGAAATTGCCTGAGCCGCCTTAGCTGCCTTTTGTAAAGCAGGCAAAACCAGGTCATCTGAATAAGCAAAACCCGTCTTCTCACCACTACAGGCTCGGACGCCAACACCTTGTTCAAGATGATAACCACCGTCTTTAATAATGCCGTCTTCTAACACCCAGTTTTCTTGTCTGGACTGTTGAAAATACAGATCGGCGTAATCGACACCAGCGGTCATTGTCGTTGCTAATGCATTTTCCAAATCAGTGTCTGTTAAACCAACAGGAACTAAGAGTTGCTGTTGAACTTTTTCGGGAATCGAGGCGCTCATCAATAAAGAATCATCGTTTGTTTAGGATGGGCACATGATATCAGATTCTACTGCTGAGCTGGATTCATAACATTGAGTTTAGGGTCACTCCAAGGTCCAGTCAGCTTGTAACTATAGCTGATTAGGTTAATTACATCCCTATCCAATACACTGCCTGCGATTTTATCAAACAGCAAGATGGCGGTACCTACGCCAAGCCCCACTGGACCACCGGCGACAGCCCCAGCGATAGGCAAGGTCGACGACACTTTAGGTGTGACTTTAACGACTTGATTATAGGTCTGATTAACCATATCAATAGGGCCTTTCATTTCAATCACAGCCGAATCCCCTTGCATGGTCAGATCATTGGTTGAAGCGATACCATTGTCAAACTGAAAATGGCCTTTGATACTGCTGAAATCAAAGCCGCCACCGAACAGGTCACTAAAATCCAGAGATAATCGCCGTGGGATAGCGGCAATGCTGAGTAATCCAAAAATTCTGCCCGCAGCACCAGGTTCGACTTCTAGCAAACTTCCCCGACCTACAGACAAATCTAATTTGCCATTTAGACTCTGACGAGAAAATGACAAGGGATCATGGCTCCAACTCAGGTCAGCATTCACTTTGACCTGCTTAGCTGCAATCACTTTCTGATAATTAAAATGGTCGAGTAATGCTTTTAAGTCATCACTTTCAATACCCAGCACAAAATGACTTTGATCACCAGACTCCGTTTTTTGCCATTCTCCAGTCGCAGATGCCTTCATGGCCGCTGATGATAATGATGCAGTTTTTATTATCCATTGATTTGGTGTTGTCTGTGCTTCCAGGTCTAACTGCCCCAAATCAAGATTGTTAATCGTCAATGAGTTAATTGCCAACTTAATAGGCGGCCATAAATCAGCCGGCTGCTTATTCTTCTCTTGCTCGTTCTCATCCTCGTCATTTACGTTTAGCTTAAGATACTCAAGACTCACATCAAGAGGTGCCGAATTATTGATATCCTCCGGCACACTCACAACGCCTTTTACTTGAGGTGAGCTTAAATCTAGTAACCATTTAGAATCGGTTTGTTTACCTTTAATAAGTAAATTATCAAGCGACTGGTCTTTCAGTTGAAGTTTAGCCAGCCGGATGTCAAGACTATCAATTTTATCGAGCAATGATGGTCCAGTTGTTTCAGGCAAGCTGTCTTGCCAGTCTAACCATGGCTGAATATCCAGATTGTTAATCACTCCGGCGACTTGTAAACCGCTAAGCGATTCGTTAGCGGCCTGACCGCCCAGCAT
The DNA here is from genome assembly GCF_000214595.1 of Methylophaga thalassica MP. Classification (GTDB taxonomy): domain Bacteria; phylum Pseudomonadota; class Gammaproteobacteria; order Nitrosococcales; family Methylophagaceae; genus Methylophaga; species Methylophaga thalassica. Next base: position 1,993,861 of record NZ_AFIG01000001.1, read on the forward strand.
AATTTGCCCAGAAATTTCACTATTTTTATCAGCATAAATGGCAGCCTTTAACCAGTCTGCATAATGGATGTTATACATAAGGCCATCACTTTTCTCATGCATCACAGCCTGAAGCCGGACAGGCTCTGAGACCGTTTTTCCCAATGGCTTGGGTGCATCAATCTGAATACCTTGTAAATCACTGGTGACTGTGACATTGAGTTCAAAATTACCCGGTTTCGGTTCACTGATGGCAATTCCTGTTGAATAATCACTTTCTCCACGGACAAATGCAGGCACGGCACCTGGCCATGTGTTATTGAGTGCTGCAACAGCTACTCTGCCATTGATATCAACATAGGTTTTTGCTTGTTCAGTTTTCGCATTAATGACTATGGGCTCATTAAAGGCTGTCGCCGTGATTTTTTCTGCTGATACACCGTCATTACTGAACAGAAGACGACCGTTAATATTACCTATTTCCAGCCCTGCTATGGCTTTGGTCGTCAAAGCACTTTGATTAAAACTGACATAACCTTTGGCCTGGGTATTATCAGGGTCCACTAATGGCACGGTTAAATCTAATTGAATATTGCTTTGTCCCTTGGCCTGGAGCCAGTCATCAACACTGCCAAAGCGTGACTTTAATGGACTCTTTTTCAAAAAAGCTAAGGCATTACTGGTCGAACCATTTAGTGTGCCACTGACTTTCAGAATCGGATTACTCCTAACGAGATTACTGATAGTGGTGGTAACTTTATTAAAGTTAAAACCCGCTATCTGTCCGGACTCACTCTGAATGAGCAAATTATTACCCTGACCTTCCACTGTGCCATTAACATGCATTAAGTCAGGCCAGCCAGGGCCATAATGCAACTGAACATCTTCGACGTTCAGTTGCATATCAAACTTACCTTGATCAGGTTCAGTATCAAAAGGAAAGGCTGCCGGGTCACCTTTCATCACAATCGTGCCAGAACGAATAATACCCTGCTGAAAAGCATCAGCTGACCACTTTTCAAAGTCGTCGGGCAAAATTCTTTTAGGCACATACTGTCGCCATTTATTTGCGGCAATATCCTGCAATGTCAAGGTTAAGTCGGTATCGGTAACACCCTTTATCTGTTCAACTTCGCCACTAAGCAGAATATTTAAATCATCGTTCCAGATTTGTAATGCATCTGTATTCACCGCCCACTCATTATCTTGTTTATGCCAACGTATTTTGCCTTTGATCGAATCAAACAAAACAGAATCTGGCAGCCAGGTATCAGCGTAAATGGCGCTTGCTCGGCTATCCAGCTCAAGTGTGCCTTTATTTTTATCCTTATCAATGGAAAAACTTAGGTCATTAGCACCTGGGTAGTCCTGCCAAGGTAAGAAAGAAACACCACTGGCTTTCATGGCAAGCTTATCCAATCCTGACTGCTCAGAATAAGCAAAAGAGACATTTTGCAAATCACCTGCGGGTTTTGTATTCACCAAAACAGCCGGCATATCATTCATCAATAACGCTAGGGAAGTAATGTCACTCAAACGAATAAATGAAGCCTTTCCTGACAATTCACCATTTGTTTCTTGTTTTATATCAAAAAAAGTCGTGGGCCATTCTTCACCCGCCATTTTAATTTGAACTTGTTTACCCTGTAATTGCCACTGCTTATCAGCATAATCAAGTTGAAAATGCCCCATCAGCTGTTCAAGGCTCACCTCTGTGAACTCATCATCAGGTTTGGACGAAGACAAGGTAGCATCAGTCAGCTCCAACTCAAGTCCCGCCAGCAAAGCTTGTTGGCTTGCTTTCTGTACGTTTAATGTGGCGGTTAATAGTCCGTCATCTAATTTAGCCCCTCTGTATGCGCGTTTTTTCAGTAATTTGCCCAGAGAAACCTCATCAAGACGTAACAGCCCCTGCCAGGAAGTAATATTTAGTGCATCATTAATTTGGGCGGTTGCTGATAACTCAAGACTATTCCCCAAAGTCTCAGGGAGTGCTAACGTGGCTTCAGAAATGAATTGTTGGTTATTAAATCGTAGTGATGCCTGTTCGATAATGTACTGACCAGACAGTGCAGGTTCATTATCATCTTTGTATTGGACCTGCACATTCGCTAAACGTGAATGCTTGAGTCTGGTTAACCAGTTAAAAACCGTTTGGATATTATCGTCAGAAAGCGGTTGCTGTGATTGATGCTGATAGCCTTTTACCCGGAATTGACCATCCGTTGTATGTTCTACCTTTAGTTGGGCATTACGAATACTGGCATCCGCTATCATCAACTCGCCACTGCGAACAGATGAAAAGACGTCTACCGCCAGATAAACTTGGCCAGCCTGGAAAATGGGCGTATCCCCTTGTTTCGTCAATACCTTTAGCTGACGAATTTCAAGTTTGGGGATGAGGTCCAGCCAATACAGGCCAGCTTCTTCGATTTCTACAGGGTAACCACTTTGCTGAGACGCCCAGCTGGCAATTTCATCTTTTCGCTCGGCAACCTGATCTGACAGCCAGATAGCGGTTATCAGTAATAAAAGCCCCAACGTGATCGAAATCGCGGTGAGATAAAATAATTGCCGTCCGGCAATATGCAGGCTGCGCTTTAGCATCAAATACCTACATTAAAACCACGTTGAACTGCTCACGGCCATATTGCGGTTCACACTGGAATAATATGGGCTTACCGATATGGTGTTCTAAGTCAGCTACTTTCGTAGAGTCCTCATCATTCAGACGGTCAATCACGTCTTGTGAAGCCAGAATAAGAAACTGTTTGGTCTCATACTGTTTAGACTCACGTACAATCTCACGGAATATTTCATAACATACCGTTTCAACATTTTTGGTGTAGCCTTTACCTTCACAGCAAGGACAGGCTTCGCACAGAATGTGACCTAAACTTTCACGAGTTCTTTTTCGTGTCATCTCCACCAGACCAAGCTCTGATACCGCACTGATGTTATGACGTGCCCGATCTAACTGCATGGCTTTTTCTAAGGCACGTAAGACTTGCTCACGGTGGCCAATTTCATCCATATCAATAAAGTCGATAATGATGATTCCGCCCAGATTGCGTACCCGTAACTGGCGGGCAATGGCATGCGCAGCTTCGAGATTTGTTTTGAAAATGGTTTCTTCCAGATTTTTATGCCCAACAAAACCGCCGGTATTTACATCCACCGTTGTCATGGCTTCCGTTTGATCAAAAATAAGATAGCCGCCAGATTTCAACGGTACCTTACGCTGCAATGCTTTCTGGATTTCATCTTCCACGCTGAACAAATCAAATAGCGGTAAATCGCCTTTGTAATGCTCAAGCCGAGCGGCACACTCAGGCATAAACCCCTCAGCAAAATGCACGGCTTTATGAAATGTTTCTTCAGAATCAATACGAATTCGGTCAATATCTGCAGAAAATAAATCACGTAATGCGCGCATTGCAAGCGATAGATCTTCATGTAGAGGCTCGCCGCACTTGACGAGTTGTTTGCGTTCTTGCAGTTTCGCCCATAATCGGTAAAGAAATTTGAGATCAGCCTTTAATTCAGCTTCTGATACACCTTCTGCTGCAGTCCGCAGAATATATCCACCGGCACCTTCTTCTAGCAGATCAATCAAACAGGTTTTTAGTCGTTCACGTTCCTGCTCTGTTTCAATTTTTAATGAAACGCCAATGCCTTCCGTTTCCGGCATATACACTAAATAACGTGATGAAACCGAGAGTTGCGTGGTAAGACGCGCCCCTTTTGTGCCCATTGGGTCTTTAATGACCTGAACCAGGATCTCCTGACCTTCACGTAACAAACTACTGATAGTCGGCTCAACACTGGGGGCTTCTTTCAGATCACCGGTCTGGCCTTTAGGTATTGAAATGTCTGATACATGTAAAAACGCCGCTCTTGAAAGGCCAATTTCAACAAAAGCCGCTTGCATGCCAGGTAAAACGCGACACACCTTTCCTTTGTAAATATTCCCTACTAAACCACGATATTCATTACGCTCAATAAATACTTCTTGAAGTAGTCCATTCTCAACTACAGCTGCACGGGTTTCACTCGGCGTCACGTTGATCAATATTTCACTACTCATTGGTCATCCATTGTTAATAAAAGTTGTCCCGTTTCCCTGATGGGTAATCCCATAATGCCAGAATAACTGCCTTCTATATGCTCGATAAACAAAGCAGCCAGGCCTTGTACCGCATAACCACCGGCTTTATCGACACCTTCTTTAGTGTTGACGTACCAGAGAATATCCTTTTCTTTCATCTCAGTGAAGCGAACATCATTTACAGAAACTAAGCTTGATATCGAATTTTCTTTTGCTAATGCAATCGCCGTCATTACCTGATGCGTTTTACCCGATAACATTTTTAACATGCTTATCGCCTGCTCATCATTCTCGGGTTTACCCAAAATAGTGTTATCAACGACAACGGCAGTATCAGCAGCCAGCACAGGCTTTTTATCAGCGGCTAATAACAAACCTCGTCCCGTTTGTGCCTTTAACTTAGCAATACGACTCACATAATCAAGCGGGAGTTCGTTGTCAAAGACAGATTCATCGACATCTGGATTGATGACAGAAAAGTCCACGCCCATCTGTAATAACAGCTCACGTCGTCGTGGTGAACGTGAAGCAAGATAAATTGACGGAAAATTCATGATCGATGATAGGGATGATTCTGCAGGATAGTCCAGGCTCGATAGAGTTGTTCAGCTAATACAATACGCACCAGTGGATGAGGCAAAGTCATTGCAGATAAAGACCATTTCTGATTAGCGCGCTGTAAACAACTCTGATCCAGTCCATCTGGCCCACCAATCATTAAAGCAACATCACGTCCATCTGTCAGCCATTGCTGCATTTGTGATGATAAGACTTCGGTACTCCAACTTTGACCGGTCACTTCCAATGCCACCACGTGCTGATTATCTGGAATCGCAGCCAGAATTCGCTGGCCTTCTTCTTTCTTCCACTGTTCTGGCTGCGCATTTTTCGTTCGGCGTGCAGGCGTGATTTCTGTCAGTTGTAACCCACATTCCCGAGGCATTCGTTTGCTGTATTCTTCATAGCCCTCAGTCACCCAGCCTGGCATTTTATTGCCAACAGCGACGAGATTTATTTTCATTCCCGCTCAGCCGATGCCTGTTCACTCTGTGCTGGTACAGTCCATAGTTTTTCGAGGTTGTAGGTCAGACGCGTTTGCGGAGTCATGATATGTGTAATCACATCCCCTAAATCTACCAGCGCCCATTCGCCTACTGTTTCCCCTTCAACCCCTAGAGGTTGTACACCTGCTGCTTTTGCTTGCATGACGACTTCATTTGCTAAGGCTTTCACCTGACGACTTGATTTACCTGTGGCAATAATCATGATGTCTGTCACATCAGTCATTTCTTTTACGTCCAGTACCTGGATATCTTCTGCTTTAATGTCTTCGAGAGCATCGATGACCAGTAATTTTAGTTGTTCTGCCTGCATTGGGCACTCCATTTAATCTATCTGTTTCATAGTGTAACGTAAGGGCTTATTAATATCCCGATTATTACGTATCAATTAGTCTTTTTTATCAACGCTTACAGTTGCTTGCGGAAACCAGCTTTGTGTTTTTCCGGTGGCGTAATAAACCACCAGGCCAAGCCATTCATGGCAGGCTGTTTCCAACACCGCCAGATGTGCTGATAAATCAAAATCCCAATAGCGATTATTGGGTTTGTCACTCCGGTAATCCACTGGGTATGGAATCACATTGATATGCTGTTGCTTAGCGACACCTACCGCTCTGGGCATATGAAAAGCTGATGTGACCAGTATGTATCTGCCAGCGGGTTTCGGAAGTAATGGTTTTATTTTTTGGAAATTCTCATAGGTATTACGCGCCTGCGTTTCAATAATTACTCGTGCTGGCTCCACCCCCGCCTGCGAAAGCAGCTTCTTAGCAACTTGTCCTTCACTATCCAGATCTTGCATCTGTACCAAATTACTACCACCAGTCACAATTATCGGCAATGTTGGATACTGTTGTGCTAACTCAGCTGTTTGTAAAATTCGTTCCGCACCATCGCCAACCTGTGGCGCTTGCCAACTGTCCGATAATTTTAATTGTTCTGCACCCCCCAGCATAATAATGCCTGCTAAGGGTTCAGGCATTTGTTCTGGTACCGAAAAACGGGTTTCCAAAGGGTGTATTAAATAATCACCGACCGGATAGCCCATCACGATAAACGACACAATACTCATCAAGAGTAGTAATTTTTTAGCCTGTCGAACGTAATTGAGCCAGAGTAGCAACGTGACAAAAACAAGCAGCCAGACCATTAAGCTTGTCGGGCTGAGTAATCCCCACACCAGTTTTGATAAAACAAAAAACAGATTATCCATCTGTTGCTGAAGCTGATGATATTTGAGAGTAAAGACCTAATTGCTCAATCAGGCTGATCACGGCATCCGGTAAAAGATAACGTACATCCCGACCTTGTTCTAATGCCTCACGAATCGCGGTTGCTGAAATCGACATTTGTGTCACAGGCACCGACCAAATTTTGCCCGCGTTTAATTCAATATCCGCCGGTTCAGCCTGATGTTTATCATAAAAAGCCTGAAGTTCATCGCTTAATAAGAACGCCTCATCGGCCCGCTGCATCACGACAATATGTGCTAAATCAATGATTTCCTGCCACCGTGACCAACTGGGTAAGCTACAAAACGCATCGGTTCCCATTAATAGAAACAGTGGTGTGTCAGGGAAGTCTTCTCGCAGGCTTAACAAGGTATCAACCGTATAGGAAGGCCCTTCCCTGCTCAGTTCACGATCATCAACAAGCAGTTTGGGATGGTTCTTGATCGCCAGTTCCAACATCATACGGCGCTGTTTTGCATTGGCAACGGGTTCGATACGATGCGGCGGTATGGCACACGGGATTAGGCGTAGCTGATCCAGGCTTAACTGCTCAACGACATCTAACCCAGTACGTAAATGACCAAAGTGAACAGGATCAAAAGTGCCGCCTAAAATCCCAATTGCTGGTTTATTTTCTGATCTGACCACTGCCCAATACTATCCATTTTTGTGACGTCAAACCTTCAAGCCCTACTGGACCGCGAGCATGAATTTTATCTGTGGAAATACCGATTTCAGCACCAAGTCCATACTCAAATCCATCAGCAAATCGTGTCGATGCATTCACCATCACCGAGCTGGAATCCACCTCAGCCAGGAATTGTCTTGAACGCTGATAGTCCTGAGTGATAATGGACTCAGTATGACCCGAACTATGCCTGTTGATATGCGCTATTGCTTCATCAATATCATCGACAATTTTAATTGATAAGATAGGGGCCAAGTACTCAGTATCCCAATCTTCGGCTGTTGCTTTATTGATATCAGTCAAAATCTGTAAAGTGCGCTCACAGCCTCTTAACTCAACACCTTCTTCAGCGTATTTCACGGCTAAACGAGGTAAAATGGCATTCGCTTCATCAGCCGCCACAAGCAATGTTTCCATCGCATTACACACGCCATAACGATGGCATTTTGCGTTAATCGCTATGGTTTCAGCCATATCCAGATCAGCACCTTTGTCGATATAGACATGACAAATACCATCCAGATGTTTAATAACAGGCACTCTGGCATCTTGGCTGATACGTTCGATCAATCCTTTACCACCTCTTGGTACGATAACGTCCACATATTGTGACATGGTAATCAAGGCGCCTACAGCGTCACGGTCAGTGGTTTCAACGACTTGAATAACGGTCTCAGGTAAACCAACCAGGTTCAAACCTCGTTTAATGCATGCAGCAATCGCTTGATTAGAATGAATCGCTTCACTACCACCTCGTAAAATAGTGGCATTACCTGATTTCAGACATAATGCAGCGGCATCAGCGGTTACATTCGGACGTGACTCATAAATAATGCCAACGACTCCGAGAGGCACACGCATTTTGCCTAATTGAATGCCTGAAGGGCGATACGTCATATCACTCACTTCACCGACAGGATCAGCCAAAGCGGCAATTTGCTCCAAGCCTTCAGCCATGGATTCAATGCGAGCATCCGTTAATGTCAGGCGATCTAATAAAGCAGCATCCAGTCCTTTCTCTTGCCCTGACTTCAAATCACGGGCATTTTCCTGCTTTAATAGTTCGGCATGAGCGCGAATATCTGTCGCTATCGCCAGCAGTGCTCGGTTTTTAATATCTGTACCCGCGCTCGCGAGCTTGCGACTGGCTAGCCGAGCCTGCTGACCTAATGTGTGCATGTACTCAACAACGTTCAATTAAGCACTCCTTTCCAATATATTGGTTTTTATGTCTATGCCAGAAGCACTCAAACAAAGTGTTTCCAAAAGACGCCAAGGACAGTTTTTTGTTATCCCTTTCGCAGCCTGGTCGATATCAGACATTTGCTGTAAGAAGAACTGCCAGCGACTGTGGTTATAGCGTTCGATAGCTTGTCGCATTACCGCTTTGTTTTTATCCCAAACAGGAGGTTTTTGAGAAGCAAAGACACGTTCAATCTGTTCGCCTGCAGCCACTTGAGCAGCCATATCAACCACACGCTGTAATGACCAATTTACCGCAGAAAAAACAGCCAGAATATCAACACCTTCGGCGCGTAAACGGGCTATTATACGTGGGATTCTTGCATACTGTCCTGCAAATACAGCATCCATAAGTCCAAAAGCCTCAAACTTGGCATTGTCAGCGACTGATGCCAACACCAAAGCTTCATCAATTTGACCATCAAGACTCAGCAAGGAAAGCTTTTCAATTTCTTGTGCTGCAGCAAACAAGTTACCTTCCACTCGTTCTGCAATAAGTGTAGCAATTTTAAGATCAGCCTTCAGTCCCTTTGCTTGCATTCGTTGTGCGACCCACTGTGGAAGTTGAGCCAGAGCAACAGGCCATATCGGCAGTGTCACTCCAAGATTATCCAGCTCAGTAAACCATTTTGCTTTTTGTGATCGGGCATCAATTTTGCCACTGATAATTAACAGTGTTGTATCTTGTGGTGGGTTGGCTGCAAACTTGCGTAGAGCCTCACCACCCTCCTTGCCAGGGCTTCCGGAAGGCAGACGGATTTCGATCAAACGCTGACTAGCAAATAAAGATAAGCTTTGTTCCTGCCATTTAATTTGTGCCCAATCAAAGCGACCTTCAACGCTCCATACTTCACGTTCATTGGCCCCAGCCTGACGAATATGTTGACGGATAATATCCGCCGACTCTTCGATCAGAAGCGCTTCTTCCCCGAATAATAAATAAACAGGTTTTAATGAAGCCGATAAATGATTGCTTAACTGTTCCAGTCTTATCCGCATGGTTTACTTCAGTGCTGATAAGCGTCTCAGCACATTCTGAACCATCTGTTTATTCAAATCATCGCGAATAACGGTCTGTTGTTCGTCCATAGCTAATAGTTGATTACGATCAAACTGATAGTCACGTCTGGCCTGAACTGTAATCACATCACTCATCGGTTCACCGCTTGGCGAAGAGACTTTGAAAGAAAAACGGGTTTCCAACTCATACTCTGTGACTTTGGCATCTGAACCAACAGACAGTACGTTCTGATCAAACACATTTTCCACAACGGTCATCACAGCAGCACCTTCTTTATAAGTATCCAGTACCTGGATACCATTGCGCGTCAAGGCACGTTTTAGCTGCAAGCCAAATGAATCTTGTCGTATGTTCAGACCTTGTATGTAGATGGTTTTTAACGATTCGGGCACATTGGCTTCACCTCGTAGATGAAAACCACAGGCTGTCAGTGTCAGCATCAAGATACCGGTCATCAAACTCATCAATACACGATTCATTTTCATATCCTTAAATTTAGCCGGCAACCACAATATTTAATAAACGGCCTGGTACCAGAATCACTTTACGTACTTCTTTGCCATCCGTGAACCGCTGTACATTTTCATCAGCAAAAGCCAGCGCCTCGACATCTTTTTGTTCAGCATCAGCCGCCACAGATATTTTGGCCCGTAATTTACCATTCACCTGAACCATTAGCTCAATTTTGTCTTGCTTTAAAGCTGTCTCATCTATCGTCGGCCACGAGACATTCACAATAGCTTCGTCATGCCCCAAAGTTTGCCATAAATGATGACAAATGTGCGGGGTAATCGGCGATAACATCAGTACCACCAGCTCAAGTGCTTCCTGCATTACGACATGCGCTTTTTCATTATCATCATTTAATTTAGTGAGACTATTCATCAACTCCATCACGGCGGCAATTGCTGTGTTGAAAGTATGGCGACGGCCAATATCATCACTCACCTTTGCCAATGTCTGATGTGCCTGACGACGTAAAGCCTGTAATGATTCAGATAAATCGCTTAAATCACCCGCTTTAACCACGCCCTGTTCAGCATGTTCAGTCACCGCACGCCACAGACGTCTGAGGAAACGATTCGCACCATCTACCCCTTGGTCAGACCATTCCAGCGACATTTCAGGTGGTGCTGCAAACATCATAAACAAACGTGATGTATCCGCACCATACTGATCGATTAAGGCTTGCGGATCGACGGTATTGCCTTTCGATTTTGACATTTTGGCACCATCTTTCAGCACCATGCCCTGTGTTAACAGGTTCTTAAATGGCTCATCTCCTGAAATCAGCCCTTCATCTCTCATGAGTTTGTGGAAAAAGCGCGCATACAATAAATGTAAAACCGCATGCTCAATACCACCGATATATTGATCCACAGGTAACCAATAATCTGCCCTTTCATCCAGCATCGCTTCGCTATTGTCAGGACAAGCGAAACGGGCGAAATACCACGAGGATTCAAAGAAGGTATCAAAGGTATCGGTTTCACGCTGAGCAGGCTTGCCACATTTAGGACAGCTGCACTCATAAAACTCAGGCATGGATTTAATTGGTGAACCTGAACCATCCACAATCACATCTTCAGGTAAAACGACCGGTAAATCCTGTTCAGGTACGGCAACAGCTCCACAATCATCACAATTGATAATCGGAATCGGCGTTCCCCAATAACGCTGACGAGACACACCCCAGTCACGAAGTCTGTAATTAACTTGACGCTCACCTTTATTCTGACTCACTAGAAAATCAGCAATCGCATCAAAGGCTTCTTGCTCTTTTAAGCCATCAAATTGTTTAGAGTTGATCAACTCACCTTTGTCAGTGAATGCGGCTTTTGTTAAGTCAATTTCTTGCTGGTTTACTGGCTTAATGACTTGTTTTATCGGCAACTGATATTTTTGTGCGAACTCAAAGTCACGCTGATCATGAGCCGGTACAGACATTACTGCGCCAGTACCATAGCCCATCAAAACAAAATTAGCCGCCCAGACAGGTACTTGTTCTCCCGTTACCGGATGAATAGCCAGTAATCCCGTATCCACGCCTTTTTTCTCAGCGGTTTCCATCGCCGCTTCAGAAGTTTCCATTTTTCGGCATTCATCAATAAATGTTTGCAGAATAGGATTATCATTGGCGGCTCTGAGCGCCAACGGGTGTTCAGCTGCCACCGCAAGATAGCTCACTCCCATCAGGGTATCCGGGCGTGTTGTATAGACCTCAAGTGTTTCCTTGCTGCCGACCATATCAAATTGAATCTGCACACCTTCTGAACGTCCAATCCAATTCGCCTGCATGGTTTTCACCTGCTCTGGCCAACCATCAAGTTGGTCTAAATCAGCAAGTAACTGATCGGCATAGTCGGTAATTTTCATAAACCATTGTGGAATTTCACGACGTTCCACTTTGGTGTCACAGCGCCAACAGCAGCCATCAATCACTTGCTCATTGGCTAATACCGTCTGATCATGTGGGCACCAATTCACTGCTGCCGTTTTTTTGTAAACCAAGCCTTTTTCGAACAAGCAGGTAAACAACCATTGTTCCCAACGGTAATATTGTGGTGTGCAAGTGGCTAACTCACGTTGCCAGTCATAACCAAGTCCTAAACGCTGCAACTGACCACGCATATAGTCAATGTTCTGATATGTCCATGCAGCAGGCGCGACTTTATTTTTTATCGCTGCATTTTCTGCAGGTAGACCGAAAGCATCCCAGCCCATAGGTTGTAATACATTTTTCCCCTGCATACGCTGATAACGTGCAATCACATCACCAATGGTGTAGTTACGCACATGCCCCATGTGTAACTGTCCACTAGGGTATGGAAACATCGACAAACAATAGAATTTTTCTTTGGAAGTATCTTCCACAACATGGAAACTATTATTTTCCTGCCAGTATTGCTGTGCAGCCGATTCTACTTGGTCGGGACGGTATTCGTTTTGCATGGATTCTCTTTAAATCAGGGACTTGAAAAGCGCTAAGCATAACTCAGAGCATCATTAAGGCTCAAAATAATCTGTCGTTTTGTTTAGCTAAAAAAACAAAGCAGCTCTTCAGCTGCTCTATTTGATGTGACATTGGGTATCAGCTTCAGCTATTTTCCTGCCGCCATCAATGTTTCATATTTTGCGTAGAGCTGATCATGTGTTTCTTCATTATCCGGGTCTTTTGGTATGCAATCGACCGGACAAACTTCAACACATTGTGGTGTATCGAAGTGGCCTACACATTCAGTACATAAGTCAGGATCTATCTCATAGATTTCAGCACCTTGAGAAATAGCTCCGTTAGGACATTCTGGTTCACAGACATCACAGTTGATACATTCATCAGTGATAAACAGCGACATGGTTTACTCCAGTAAAATTCAATAATGATCTTAGCGCGGTTAGTTATGGGCAGGCAATTTGCGTTTCAAGGCTTCTTGTACACATGGGGCAACAAATTCAGAGACATCCCCACCTAATACAGCAATTTCTTTAACCAAAGTAGAAGAAACAAAACTTAAATTTTCCGCAGGCGTTAAGAACAAGGTTTCCACTTTTGACTGCATTCGGCGATTCATGGTGGCCAATTGTAATTCATACTCAAAATCTGAGACGGCTCGTAAGCCACGAATAATGACATTGGCACCCATACTGAGTGCTTCATTGACTAACAGACCTTTAAAACCGCAGACCTCCACGTTCTCGATGCCTTTGGTCGTTTCTCTGACTAATTCGACCCGCTCATCAAGACTAAACATCGGTTTCTTGCCAGGGTTAATAGCCACAGCCACAATGATGCGCTCAAATAAGGGTGAAGCGCGCTTGATAAGATCAATATGCCCATAAGTAATGGGGTCAAATGTACCCGGATATATGGCAACAGTGCTCAAGCGTCTTCTCCAGCATGAAATTCAAATAAGCAGTATTTTACATCACCTGCTTTCTTTTCTTTCAATAAATACCAAGCGGATGGTAAATCAGGCAGGTCATGCTTTGCCGGATACTCGAGATAAATCATGGCTCCGTCATTCAAGAGCTTATGTGACAACAATGCAAATGCCGTTTTTGTCCATAAATCGGCCTGATATGGTGGGTCAACAAACACGATATCAAACGATTTATCGAGCACACCAATAGCCTGCTCAGCAGATGTATTTTCAATATGACAATTGGCTGCCTGGAGGGCTTCAGCATTCTGTTTAAGCTTTAAAAAAGCCTGACGGTCATTTTCTACCAGCACCACCTCAGCAGCCCCTCTTGATGCCGCTTCAAATCCTAATGCGCCACTGCCAGCAAACAAATCGAGACAGCGACTGGCGCCAATATGAGGCTGCAACCAGTTAAATACCGTTTCTCTAGTACGGTCACTGGTTGGCCTCAAGCCTTCGACTTCAGGAAAACCAAGTTTTCTACCGCGCCAAATGCCGCCGATAATTCTAAGAGTGCCAGCGCCAGTTCTGGCTTTATTATTTTGTTTCGCCACCTACTAATACCGTTAACATTTTGTCTGCGTGAACACGCCTTTTAAAGGCGTCTTTTATATCAGCCACAGTCACGGCATTCACTTTATCGTTAAAGCTATCCAGATAATCCAGCGGCAATCCGTAAAAGCCTATCATAGAAAGGTAATCAGCGATCTTGCTATTACTATCTACTCTGAGGGCAAACCCACCTGTGATGTTTTGTTTTGCTGCTTTCAACTGTGCTTCAGTCGGTCCGTTTTTAATATAAGCATTTAGCGTATCTTTTAGTACATGAAGTGCTTCTTCAGTTTGATCATTTCGTGTTTGCAAACCAAACACATATGGTCCTGCTTTTTGCATGGGACTGAAGTAACTATAAACACCGTAAGTCAGTCCACGTTTTTCGCGTATTTCATCACTCAGCATCGAGACTAGACCGCTGCCGCCCAAGATGTGATTACCGACATACAAAGGAAAATAATCAGGGTCATCCCGACTCATACCAATTTGTCCCATCATAATCGTGGTTTGAGATGACGGGAACGGTAACACGACTTGTTGCTGTTTAGTCAGAGGTGTGACTGCAGGTAGCTCTGGTGCTGTGTTTCCACTTTTCAGGTTCTTAGTTAAGGTGGTTGCCATTTCATTGGCTTGCTGTTTACTGACATCTCCGACAATAACTACGACTGCATTTTTCGCCACATAATATTGCTGATAAAACGCTTTTAAATCATCCAGATTAATTTTTTCTACACTAACAGTATCTCCCACAGACATTCGGCTATAGGGATGCTGACCATAGAGTTTCTGAAAGAAAGTGCGGGTAGCGATGCTTTGTGGAGACTGTTTTTCAGCCTGTAACGCGGTTAATAACTGCTGTTTTATGCGAAGAAATGACGATTCAGGGAAACTCGGTTTTGCTATTACTTCAGCAAACATATTCAGTGCAGTATCAAACGCTTTTTTCTCCGTCAGCGTTCGCAGACTCAACACGGCCATATCTCGCTCAGAACTAGCACTGTAGTTTGCGCCAACCGATGAGAAAGTATCAGCGATTGCATCCGCATCCAAGTCAGCAGCCCCCTCATCAAGCATAGCGTTAGTTAGCTTTGCCAGTCCCGGATATTCACCATCACGCGCAGCACCGGCATTAAAGACAATATTCACATCAACCATGGGTAACTCGGGCGCATTCACAAAATATACTCTGGCGCCGTTATTCGTTATCCAGTGCTCAATATCAGGACTGGCAAAAAGGCTAGAACTGAACAATAAGCTGATAACGAAAATCCATTTTTTAATGGACATACTGACCTCCAGCAGATGAAACAGGATGACGACCATCAAGAGGTAATGGCACTAACTCGCCAACCGTTAATTGATCGTTTGTAAGATATTTATTTGCTACGGTCTGCACTTGCTCGGCAGTAACCGCTTTGATGTTATCGACATATTGCTCACCCACACGCCAGTCGACACCGATAGTTTCCAGCATGCCAATCTGCATTGCCTGATAGAACACGCTATCTTTTTCATACACTGCATCAGCAACAACTTGTGCTTTCACACGCTCTAACTCCTCTTGACTGACAGGCTGATTTTTAAGTTGAGTAATTTGTTCGATAATGGCTTTTTTCAGATCTTCTACTGATTTACCATTGGCGGGTGTTCCAGCAATCGTAAATAAATCGGATAATCGCGAGAATAAACTGTTACCCGCGCCAACACTCGAAGCGACTTGTTGCTCACGCACCAACTGTTTAGCAAACCTTGCACTGTTACCACCATCAAGAATATTAGCCAAGACTTCTAGCGCATATGGTTCCCATGCATTTTCTTTGGAAACAGTGGTGACCGAAGGTACCTTCCAGCCCATCATTAGATAGGGCAATTCAGCAGGAGCTTTTAGTTCAATTTCACGGATGCCTTTTTGATTCACTTCAACCTGCGGTTTTAATGTCGCGACTTTTTCTGGCTTTAATGGCCCAAAATATTTCTTTGCCAAGGCCAGCACCGCTTTTGGTGAAACATCACCAACCACAACAACAGTGGCATTATTCGGTGCATACCACTTTTGATACCACACTCTTAAATCATCGACTTGATAGTGATTGATATCGCTCATCCAACCAATCACGGGGCGATGATAAGGACTACTCACAAATGCAGCGGCATCGAATCGTTCTCTTAGTAAAGCCTGCGGATTATCATCTGTCCGCATCCGACGCTCTTCCGCAACAACTTTCTGTTCTTTTTTCAACTCATCAGGATCAATAACAAGATTGCGCATTCTATCGGCTTCATTCTTAAAACTGACTTCTAATCTATCTTTATGAAGTTTCTGAAAATAAGCCGTGTAGTCTTGTCCGGTAAAAGCGTTTTGCTCTCCCCCATTTTCAGCAATAATATGAGAGAACTCATTCGGTGCCAGGTGCTTTGTTCCTTTAAACATCATGTGTTCCAGCATATGAGAAATCCCTGTTATCCCTTCATGCTCATAGCTCGCCCCTACCTTGTACCAGACTTGAGAGACGACGACAGGTGCCCGATGGTCTTCTTTCACTATAAGCTTCAGGCCGTTGTCTAATTCAAACTCACTCACATTGGCTAAAGCTAGTGTGGGTAAGAAGAAAATAAGCCCAGCTATTTTTTTTATATTCAGCATCTGCATCTCTTTTTTTGTAACGCATGATAAGATTTACCGTCGAAGTTTAACGACAAGCAGAGAATATGTTTAGTTTCCTTAAAAGAAAGTCAAAAACACCCGCGTCAGACGCCTCTATTGCTGAAGATAACACTGTTGATAATTCGCAAGAATTATCCCCTGCTGATGAACCCGCAGAGGAAAAGACAGATAACGCACCGCAACCCGGTTTTTTTAGTCGTCTGAAACAAGGCTTGAGCCGAACCAGTAGTAAACTTACTGAAGGTTTCGCCAGCTTAATTTTAGGTCGTAAAAACATTGATGATGACCTGCTGGAAGAGCTTGAAACTCAACTTCTTACAGCCGATCTTGGTGTTGAAGCAACGACACGAATTATTACTGATCTGACTCAGCGCGTGGCCCGCAAACAATTAAACGACGTAGAAGCCTTATTTGCCGCTATGCGTGAGGATATGATTTCTATCCTTGAACCGAGTAGTCAACCACTGGAAATACCAGAAAAAACTGACGGACCCTATGTGATTCTGATGGTAGGAATAAACGGTGTGGGCAAAACCACTACCATCGGCAAACTCGCTAAGCAATTCCAACAGCAAGGAAAAAAAGTCATGCTGGCAGCTGGTGATACCTTCCGTGCAGCAGCGGTAGAACAGTTACAAGTATGGGGTGAGCGTAACAATATCCCGGTTATCGCACAAAAGACCGGCGCTGACTCGGCTTCTGTCATTTTTGATGGATTACAAGCCGCTAAAGCCAGAAATATGGATATTCTGATTGCTGACACCGCTGGCCGCCTGCATACACAGTCCAACTTAATGGAAGAGTTAAAAAAAGTGAAACGTGTCATGGCTAAAGTAGATGACACAGCACCTCATGAAGTCATGCTCGTGCTGGATGCAGGTACTGGACAAAATGCACTTCAGCAAGCACAGCAATTTCAACAATCTGTTGGTGTTTCAGGCATTACATTGACCAAATTAGATGGCACAGCCAAAGGCGGTATTATTTTCGCTATTGCCAATAAAACAAAATTGCCTATCCGTTATATCGGTGTGGGTGAAAAAATCGATGATCTACGTCCATTTAATGCCACTGAATTTGTAGATGCTTTGTTGGGAAAAGAAGAGATTAAATGATCCGTTTTACTGACGTTTATAAACGTTATACTAATCAATACGAAGCTTTATCTGGCCTGAGTTTTGAACTCGAAAAAGGTGAAATGGCTTTTCTCACTGGTCATTCGGGCGCCGGTAAAAGTACCTTATTAAAACTTATTGCATTGATTGAACGCAGCACGCATGGTCAAGTCTGGGTAAATAACCAAAATCTCACCCGTCTGCCTAAATGGAAAGTCCCTTATTACCGACGCAAAATTGGCTTAGTCTTTCAGGATCACAATCTGCTTCATGACCGAACTGTTTTTGATAATGTCGCACTGCCATTGATTATAGCAGGTGAAAATCATCGGGAGATTGGACGTCGAGTTAGAGCGGCTCTGGATAAAGTCAACTTACTGGGAAAAGAACGTAATCTGCCTATTGCTTTATCTGGTGGTGAACAACAACGTGTCGGTATCGCCCGTGCGGTTGTGAACAGACCTCCAGTGCTACTTGCAGATGAGCCAACTGGTAATTTGGATCCTGAATTATCAAGAGAAATCATGCATCTCTTCGAACAGTTCAATCAGGTTGGCGTCACAGTATTCATTGCTAGCCATGATCACGAACTGATCAGCACGATGCCCTATCGCCAACTCACGCTACACCAAGGACGTCTTGCCTGACATGTTGTCATTCAATTTACCTAATTATTTTCTAAGACACTTACAGGTCATGCTCTACAGTTTAGGGCAACTCTCCAGAACGCCTGTCGCCAGTGTGATGACGGTTTTAGTTATAGGCATAGCGCTAGCACTTCCAGCCGGCTTATATGTGTTACTGAAAAATGTGGAGCAAGTGGCTGGACAATGGGATGATGCCAGTCAAATTTCACTCTTTCTGAAACCAAACACAAACGATGCGCGTGGTAAACAACTTGCTGAACAATTACTTGCTTGGCCAGACATCAGTGCTGTTGACTATCATTCTGCCAAACAATCTTTGCAGGAGTTCCGGCAATTATCAGGGCTAGATGAGATTCTAGATAGTCTACCTACGAACCCCTTACCGCCGGTCATTATCATTAAACCCGTTGAAACAGAGCACGAAGAAGCTATTCAGGGTTTACTCGAACGTTTACAAAACATGCAGGAAGTTGACTTAGCCCAGCTTGATATGGCTTGGCTGAAACGTCTAAAAACGATTAATCAAACAGGTGAACGAGGCATTACTATTCTTGCAACTCTATTATCTTTGAGTGTGCTGTTAGTTATTGGCAATACGATTCGTCTAGCCATTCTTAGCAGGCAAACTGAAATACGCGTGATAAAACTGGTTGGTGGTACTAACGCTTTTGTCAGAAGGCCTTTTCTATACACGGGATTTTGGTACGGCCTGTTAGGTGGAGCTATTGCCTGGTTCACTTTACTAATAGCCTTACTCGCTATTAATGGACCTATCACTAGGTTAACAGCCCTCTATGATAGCCAGTTTTCACTCCAGTGGATGCTTGGACAAATGTTTCTGTCTCTACCACTTTTTGGGCTTCTATTGGGGGTGTCGGGCGCATGGCTAGCCGTTGGCCGGCACTTGAATGATATCGAACCCACATAGTGGCAAATACAGGAACTTTTTCTAAAAATAAGCTTCTTATAGTTGATATTAATCCTTTAGTGTTATGATTAAAGGAATGACTCTCAGGAGACAAGAACAGATGACAATGAATGTAGCTCAATATGATATGGCTTTAGCACCTATTGGTAATTTAGATGCTTACACCAGTCTTGTGCATACCATTCCTGTATTAACTGAGGAAGAAGAATACGATCTTGCGAATCGCCTGCAAACTGAAGGTGATCTTAAAGCCGCCCAACGGTTGGTCTTATCTCACTTACGTTTTGTAGTTCGTATTGCCAAAGGATACAGTGGTTACGGATTACCCGTTGCCGACTTAATTCAAGAAGGCAACATCGGCCTGATGAAAGCGGTGAAACGATTTAACCCAGAAAAAGGGGTTCGTCTGGTTTCATTTGCTGTTCACTGGATTCGCGCTGAAATACACGAATATGTGATCCGTAACTGGCGCATTGTAAAAATCGCAACAACCAAAGCACAACGTAAATTATTTTTTAATCTTCGTAGCGCCAAGCAGCGTCTTGGTTGGTTAAATAAAGAAGAAGTTGAAGCCGTTGCAGAAGACCTAGGTGTGACAGCAGATAATGTGATGGAAATGGAGCGTAGATTAGCTCAACCAGACACATCTTTTGATTTACCCAACGATGTTGATGATGATGAAAATAATTACTCGCCTGTCGCCTACTTAGCGGCTAATGATAATTCAGATCCTTCTAATCAATTAGAAGATGATAATTACACAGATTATCAGCAACAAAAATTATCAAACGCATTAGCAACACTAGACGAACGTAGCCGAGATATCATTATGCAGCGTTGGTTAAATGAAGATAATAAAGCGACATTGCACACGCTGGCAGATCAGTATCAAGTTTCGGCTGAACGTATTCGCCAGATTGAAAATAATGCCATGAAAAAACTCAAACATCTTATGGTATAAAAACAAAAAAGCCCGCGAAAGCGGGCTTTTTTTTATGTCATTCGATAATGCTTTTATCTTTCCAGTAAAGGTGTTTTATTAGATTTACCATCCCACTCTTCTGCATCTGGAAGTGCATCTTTCTTTTCAGAAATCACAGGCCATACCCGAGATAATTCTTCGTTGATTTGCAAAAACTCCATTTGCTCATCAGGTAAATCATCTTCAGAGAAAATAGCTTCTGCCGGACACTCTGGTTCACAAAGTGTGCAATCGATGCACTCATCAGGATCGATAACCAAGAAATTAGGACCTTCGTGAAAACAATCTACTGGGCAGACATCAACACAATCAGTATATTTACATTTAATACAGTTTTCTGTGACAACAAAGGTCATGGTGAATTCTCCAAAATCACGAGTTGATACAGGACCGACCTGTCAAAATAAAAATGTAATTCTACATGATTTCGCCTTATTCTGGGCAAGGTTCGATTTTAGGGTATGATCCCTGTTGAATGAAATTAACGAGAAAACATCAGTAATTTTAAGGAACACCGCACAATGCGAAAAATAATATTACTCCTGATATTCGGACTTATTTTCTTATTGAGTGCCGCTTTTGCCGCATTTAACATGAGCAGTGTTACGGTGAATTATTATTTCGGTGAATTAACAATTCCTCTATCAGTTCTGGTCGCGCTATCCATGCTCACTGGTGTCATCATAGGTGCTGTTATCTTGTTATTCAGTACCATGAAACTTCGTTACGAAAATCGCAGACTACAATCTAAACTTTCTGTTTCCGAACAGGAAATTAACAGTTTACGAATATTACCGATTAAAGACGCACATTAATTGATGCTTGGCTGGTTATTTTTCTTATTACCTGTTGCCGCCCTTTCTGGGTGGATAATGGCTCGTCGTCATTACAAACGTCGATATCGTCCGCAAGAATCTTCTTTTAGTCCTGACTATTTCAAAGGCCTGAATTATTTATTAAACGAACAGCCTGATAAAGCGATTGATGTCTTTATCGGTCTATTGGAAGTCAATAGTGAAACCGTTGAAACTCACCTGGCATTAGCGAACCTATTCCGAAGACGCGGGGAAAGTGATCGCGCCATCAGGATTCACCAGAACTTAATCGCCAGACCATCACTTAGCGCGCAACAACGGCGCCAGGCTCTGGTTGAGTTGGGCTTGGATTATATGAGTGCCGGTGTATTGGACAGGGCCGAAGTATTATTTCTGGAATTATTACAACAACCAGGCACTCCACCTGAAGCCCCCAAGCAATTATTACGTATTTATCAGCAAGAAAAAAAATGGCAGCAAGCCATCGATATGGCAAAGCAAATTCCGGCGAATAATAAAACCAATACACGGGCACTCATTGCTCAATTTTATTGTGAACTGGCAGAATCACTGTTAGAAAAAGATCAACATCAGGCTTTGAATTTATTACGCAGCGCGCATCATTATGATGCTGACTGTGTCAGAGCAAGCCTGTTGGAAGGCCGCATACTAATCAAGATGAGACAATATCGAAAAGCGGTTCGCGTCCTCCAGCATGTCGAAAAACAAAATCATTATTTTCTGCCCGAAGCCTTACCACTGCTCTATACCTGCTTTGACAACACAAATAACCTGGATGATTTCAAAGACTGGTTAGAATCACTACTAACAAGACATCATCACCTGACTTCCGCAAGGTTAATGCTGACAAGACTCGTTGAACAAAAACAAGGTACAGAAGCTGCTCAACGCTTTTTATATCGACAACTACATCAGCACCCATCCGTTGAAGGCTTACATCAACTTATCATGTTGGGTGAGGACAATCATCAGGCCTTAATACCTCTGATAAAAGAGGTCACCACTACGTTAATACATAAAGGTGATCGTTATACCTGTAAAAACTGTGGTTTTTCAGGTCGAACTATGCACTGGTTATGTCCCGGCTGTTCACAATGGGCCACAATTCGGCCAATCGAAATTCATTTATCCGCATTAGAAAAACTACTGGAACCCTCCCGATGAGCACTATCACAATTTTGCATAACCCGCGTTGCAGCAAATCCAGACAAACACTGAACTTACTTGAAGAAAACGGCATTAATCCTGACGTTGTAAAATATCTGGATACACCGCCAACGTTTGATGAGTTAAAAGCGATTATTACTAAACTTGGAATCAGTCCGAGAGACTTATTACGAAAAGGGGAAGAAGAATATAAAACGCTTAATTTGAAAAATGATTCCTTAAGTGATGATGAAATCATAAAGACTATGGTTAGTCACCCTAAACTGATAGAAAGACCGATCGTTATCCACGGCAATCAAGCAAAAATTGGTCGTCCACCAGAGTCTGTTTTAGACATCCTCTAAATTATCATGACAAAAATTCTAATTCTTTATTACAGCCGAACAGGACATGTAAAAGCGATGGCCGAGCAGATAGCACGTGGCGTTGAGTCCGTCACTGGCTGTGAAGCCGTTTTTAGAACGGTTCCTCCTGTATCCACTGTCTGTGAAGCCACTCAAGATACCATTCCAAATGAAGGCCATCTTTATGTCAGCCATGAAGATTTGAAACAATGTGCAGGACTGGTATTAGGCAGTCCAACGCGATTTGGCAACATGGCCGCGCCTCTTAAGTACTTTATCGACTCAACTAGCGATAGCTGGCTTTCAGGTGTTTTATCAGGAAAACCTGCAGCGGTTTTTACTTCAACAGGCAGCTTGCATGGTGGTCAGGAATCCACTTTATTGTCGATGATGTTACCGTTATTTCATCATGGTATGTTGTTAATGGGGCTTCCCTATAGTGAACCTGAGTTAATGACAACAAAAGGCGGAGGCACGCCTTATGGAGCAAGTCATTTAGCCGAACCTGATAATAAACGAAACCTAGATGACGACGAGATAAAATTGTGTAAAGCAATAGGTCGACGGATCGCAAATACAGCAAAGAAACTACATGAATCTTGAGAAATTATTCAGAGCACTGACGTTAATCAGCTTTTTTGGGTTAATGCTCACGCTACTGGCTTGGATATTCATTGCACCACATGCAGAAAATTATCCTGTCGCAGCAATGCTAATCATCGGTCTGGTCCCACTGTTATTTCCCATGCGTGGGTTGCTTTATGGTCGTCCATATACACATGCCTGGACAAGCTTTCTGATGTTATTCTATTTCAGTCATGCGGTAGGAGAACTCTACAGTGCGCCAGCGGTTTCAATTTATCCATTGCTAGCTTTAATTTGCAGTAGTATTTGTTTTTGTTCTACTATCATTTATGTCAAAGCTAACGCAAAAAACAAAAAAGCGACTTCAGTCACAAACTAGTTAGTTGGAAAATGGTATAAAGTCAACATAACTGGAGAGATTTTATGAGTAGCATTTCTGCTTTTCAATCAGGTGTAGCGGGTATTCAGAGTGGCATGTACGGTGCGGCACAAAGTAGCGCCAAAATTGCTTCTGCGGATCCCGGTTCTAACGAACAGTTAACCAAAGCGATGCTTGAACTGGATGCCAACGCAAGACAAGTTGAAGCTTCTGCAAAAGTAGTCAAAGCAAGCAATGAAATGGTTGGTAGCATCTTAGATATCAAAGTCTAACCATCACCCAATATAAAATTTATGAGGAGACTCCCGTAACTCCTCTTAGCCTGTTAAACTGCTCTTTCGTTTCACAAATCGAACACTCTTTTGAACAATCCAACTTTTTCACCGCTATCGCATGCTGCCATTGTCAGCGCTATGGAACCTCGGAATTTTAATACACTTTCTGAGATTCTTATTCTGCCTGAAGTAACATCCACCAATGACATTCTCTGGCAACGGTTTAGTCAAGGAGAATTAGGACCAGCAGCTTGTATTGCTGAAACTCAAACCGCGGGACGAGGCCGTCGTGGTGATGCCTGGCAATCACCAGCAGTGGGGAATTTATATCTTTCTCTATTTTGGCCTCACTGCGCAGAAGAAGCCCGACATGGACTTAGCATTGCTGTCGGTATCAGTTTAATAAATACCCTCAAGCAGTCTGGAATCAATCAGTTAGCGCTAAAATGGCCTAACGATGTATTACATAAAAGACAAAAGCTTGCTGGAATTCTTGTAGAATCAAGATTCAATACCAGACAATATACCGTTGTGGGCATCGGCCTTAATTTCAAGCTTCCAGAAGCCACAAAAACATTAATTCAACAACCATCTACCAGCCTCGAACAGCTTTGTGACCCGGTCCCCTGTCGTAACTGGCTGGCAGGAAAAATACTTCAGAACATGATAGAAACCATAGAACTGTTTGAACATCGAGGTCTTACTGACTTTGTCCCACTTTGGCCTCAGTATGATGCCTTACATGAGCAAGCGATTACTTTGATCGATGGCGCTCAAAAATCGACAGCAATAGCCTGTGGTATTAATGATCAGGGCGAATTACGTTATTTACAAAACAATGAAATAAAACTGCTGTCTAATAGCCACATCAGCATTAGGTTTGCCTCATGAAATTACTGGTAGATATTGGCAATAGTCGAGTTAAATGGGCCATTATGGATGATAATGGTCTTACTGAAAGCCAAAGTTTTGACCGAAACAAATCCGGTATTAAAGCCTCGCTAAATAAGGCATGGAAAACATTAGCAGATATCAAGGCCATCTATGTAGCCAATGTTGCTGGAGAAAAAATAGCTGAACAACTCAGCGACTGGACACAAAAACAATGGAATCTGACACCAAAATTTATTCAAGCTGAGAAAAAACATTTTGGTGTTATCAACGCTTATGATGAGCCGGAAAAGCTCGGTGTAGACCGCTGGTTATCGCTTATTTCCGCCAGACAACATGCCCGTCTTGCTCAATGCATTATCGACTGCGGGACCGCAATCACTGTTGATATTGTGACCAAAGCTGGTCAGCACCAAGGTGGAATGATTATTCCTGGTATCAGCATTATGAAAAGCAGCTTGGTCAACAATACCGATGCACTCACTGCAGATACAGACAACCAAGAGTTCAAAACTTTAGCAACGAATACCTACAGTGCCATTCATACAGGCACACTTTATGCGGTAACCGCTACGATAGAACGTATCATCAGCGATCTAAAAGAAAGCTTTAACAATCGAATTCGTTTTATCATCACAGGTGGTGATGCAGAAGCTTTATTGCCTTTACTATCCGACGATGTGCACCACTATCCAGATATTGTGCTTAGAGGTCTCGCCTTTTACGCTAGACAGGATAAAACAAAAACATCAGTAAGAAAGAAAACAAAACCTGAACAAGATGAAGCTACGGCGGCTGTCAAAGAGTCTGATACTGATGCCAAGCTAGAGAGTGAATCTGCGCCACCAGCAAAAGAAAATACACAAAATGACGCTCAACCGGTGACTGACAGTTCAACGAAAGACAAGCCGAAACCCGCACGTAAACCACGTAAAACAAGAGCAACAAAACCAAAAGCGGCCGCAAAAACAGAAACCCAAGCTTCTGATACATCATTGCCAGAAGAAGCAATCTAGGGTAATCTTTCGCTCCCTTAAGGAGAACTGGCCGAGTGGTTGAAGGCGCACGCCTGGAAAGTGTGTATAGGTTAATAGCCTATCGAGGGTTCGAATCCCTCGTTCTCCGCCATTTAAGTGATACCGCCTTACCTGCGTCACTTATCAATTCCAAACATATAAACTTCAAATTCAGCCACAGGTAAGGGTTTAGAATAGTAAAAACCTTGCAGACTATGGCAGCCTATATTATTCAAAATATCAGCCTGCGTAGCTGTTTCTACGCCTTCTGCAATGACTTTTATATCTAATCGTTTAGCCATCTCCGTAATCGCTTCTACAATGGCTCTGTCATCTTCACTCTCTTCAATATCATGAATAAACGAGCGATCAATTTTTAAAAAATCAACATCCATTTCTTTCAGATACGATAGCGATGAATACCCCGTCCCAAAATCATCCACAGCGATTTTTATATCAGCATCACGTAAACGATGTAGCAACATTCGACTTTCCGATTGTTTTTGCATTAGCGTACTTTCGGTAATTTCCAGTGTAATAAGTTCACTTGAGAGCGATAGCTCCGCTAAATAAGCAAGCCAATCTAATCGTCCACGCTGTCCACCAAAATTATGTGCTGAACGATTAATAGAAATATGAGGTGTTTTAGTAGCTTTGCTCTGCCATCGTTTGAGATCTCGACAAACTCGCTTGAACACGTAATCGTCAATCTTATCAATCATCCCCATTCGTTCGGCTTGGGGTAGAAAATCTGAGGGCGGGATCATACCTCTTTCCGGATGATTCCACCGCACTAGTGCTTCAGCGTATAAATGCTCATGTTCACTCATTGAAATAATGGGCTGATAATGAACATCAAGTTCCCCATTAAGTAATGCAGACTCTAACTCATTAATGATAAATGTCCTGGCCAACCAGCTTGACTCGAGCTCTGCATTGTAGAACTTGAATGCGCTGCCCCCCATTTCTTTTGCGGCATACATCGCTCTGTCGGCATTTTGAATTAACAAACCAGGTTCTTCAGCATCATCTGGAAAAAACGTCATCCCAATACTAGTTGATACCCGGATAGATTGGCCCTTTATAATTACAGGTTTTTCTATTTCAGTAATCAGGCTTTTTGCTACAGTAATCGCATGCGCTTTGTTATTAAACTCAGATAAAATAATGGTGAATTCGTCACCACCGAGTCGGGCCACCGTATCCATCTCCCGGATACAGCTTGAAATTCTGGTGGCCATTTCTCGAAGCAGTTCATCGCCAAAGTCGTGCCCCAACGTATCGTTGACATCTTTAAAGCGGTCTAAATCAAGAAACATCAAACAGATTCTTTCTTTTTGTCTTTCACAACGCTTAATCTCCTGATGCAGACGATCAGTAAATAAACGTCGATTCGGCAAATTGGTCAGTGTGTCAAAGTTAGCATGCCTTTCGATCTTGGCATGAGCTTCTTTGACATCAGTCATATCCGTAAAAACAGCCACCATATTAGTTAGTGATTGTTCTGCATCATAAATTGCTGATATGGCTAAATATGAAGGCAGAGAGTCACCCGATTTTGTTATCGTCCTGACCTCTCCTCTCCATGTGCCTTTCTGCTGCATGATATCCCACAGCTCATGTGTCAGTCTGATTGGTTCAGATAGTGAAACTCCCGTCACTAAAAAATCAGGATACTGATACATCACTTCTTCCTGACTGTATCCAGTAATATCAATAAATGCCTGATTGACTGCAATGATGTACTTATTAGCATCGGTGATCATCATAGCTTCACTGGTGGAATTAAACGCCACATCAGAAAGATGTAACTGCTGTTCCGTCAGCTGCATTTTCTTCAGTACATCTCTGATACGCCTTTCTGATTCCTGAGCTCGTGAGGTAGCTTTTGACAACTCACGAGTTCGTAATATGACTTCTGTTGATATCCGATATGTTCTGCCAGTAATACTGAGAAATAACAAAGTAAATAATGTCGTTATCAAAAAGCCACAAACCAATGCCAGAGATGCCAGACTGGTTGAATAGGTATTGATAAAATTTATGGTGGGATAAAATTGTAATTGCATTTTACGACCCGCCAATTCGAAATCAACGTAGTGCTTGATATCTGAGTTGCTTTCAGCGTTTTGTTGATAAAAATACTCACCGCTTTGAACATCAAGCCAATTTATTTCGAACTCAGGCTTTCTTGCTTGCTTCAAAATATCTTCTACAAACTCTTCGACCCGAATAATCATATTCACTAGACCAATAACTTGGTTTCCCTCTTTCTCAACACTCATCTTCCCTGAGGGGGTCTGATAAATAGGGCGATAAATCACTAAAGAATTGATTTGATCTTGCCTGCGTATCATTTTCAACGGACTTCTGGCCATTGCCTGACCGGTTTCAATAGCTTGATCAATCACTTTCCTTGAAACAACGGATGAGTATGGATCAAATCCTCGTGATAGCGAATTATCAAGTTCAGGTTCAAGATAGGTAATCGGATAATAAACATCGCGTTGCTTTGCTGCTCCGAGTGTTTTTGGTGAAACAATTTCGGTAATAACAAAGTCATCACCAAAATATTTTTTTTGTTCTTCTTCATAGGCTATACGTTGTGAATGCTCTATACGAGGCAACCACTCAACGACCTGGATATGCTGATCATGATAAGTAGTCCAGTTCACAAAATTCTTAAACTCTTCTCGTGTGACTTTTTCGGAAGAGGCAAATAAACGTGATACGCCATCTTGTATCAACTCTTCCGTTTTTAAGGCGACTTTAAACAGCTCAGATGCTTCCTGAGTTCTTATTTTGAATTGATCAGCAAGGCGATTAACTTCAAACTGACGAATACTCCATACAACAGAACTGATAATAATCACAGAAAGCACAAAAAGCGTGCCTATAAACCAACGCCTTGTTTTCCATACAGATCGAGGTCGTCCTATAAAGCTAAGAGCCAAAGGCAGCATCACGTAGATGCCAATAATGTTGCCTCCCAACCAGGTCAACCAGACTCGGAAAAAATCTATTTCTGCTAAAT
The DNA here is from genome assembly GCF_000214595.1 of Methylophaga thalassica MP. GTDB lineage: Bacteria > Pseudomonadota > Gammaproteobacteria > Nitrosococcales > Methylophagaceae > Methylophaga > Methylophaga thalassica. The sequence goes on from NZ_AFIG01000001.1 coordinate 2,022,534, forward strand.
TGAAAAGATAAATGATCCCGAAGCCGATGCTGGCTGTTGCTATACAAATAAGAGGAACCAGTAGCAGGAATAGAAAAATATCGCGATCACGACTAAGTGTAATTGGATATTTAATAAATCGACGGAAAATGTATTTTCCAATAACGACTTGTAAACAGACTGATAGCGAAATAGTAGATGCAATAACAATGACTTTAGAGAAGGCTAAATTTAGTTCTGACCATACTGCCACTGCCAATAAAAATGTCCCAAAAAACAGACCGGGTAAGACATAAACAGGGCGAAATGTCAGATATGATGCCAATGCAATTCCAGCAGGAAAAAAAACCAATGCTGAAAAATGCTCAAATGTCGCTAACTGAATACTAAGCCAGCCTGTAACTACATAAGCCAGCGTAATAATAAAGTTAATAAAAGCAGCGGTAAAAAATGTCTTTTTCATTTATTTTTCATGTTCAGTCACAGTGAAAAATGATCCACGCTGATACCTATAATCACCATTTCAATATCATTATTTATCGACCATTAACCTTGTTTCATAAACTTAAATTTGTAACCACCTCCGGTTAGTATGCGCATATCAACAAGCTTATCAATATGACATTCATGCTTTTTAATACCCTAACTGCTTGTTTGTGGTGATGATGCGGTTGTAAAACTAAAAGGGGATGGAAAAAACGGTAACAAACACATAGAATGTGTCGTTCTATGGTGGCCTGCATTGGTCTCCTCGCGACGATATGTTGGTCACCCCGTCAGGCCCGGAAGGGAGCAGCGGAGCCTTCGGACTCGGGCGCCGAGATTCGGCTGGTGTGGGTCGCCACCCTAAACATATTAAGTTAACCGGGTGTCTAATAACCGATGAGTTATCTGGTTTTAGCCCGTAAGTGGCGACCTAAAACATTTGAACAAGTGGTTGGGCAACAGCATGTATTGCGTGCGTTAATCAACGGTCTTGATCAAAACCGACTGCATCATGCCTTTCTTTTCTCAGGCACACGCGGCGTAGGTAAAACCACTCTGGCAAGAATTTTTGCCAAATCTCTCAATTGTGAACAAGGTGTCAGCTCACAGCCCTGTGGTGAATGCCAAAGTTGTGTAGAAGTAGACAGTGGCCGCTTCGTCGATTTAATCGAAGTCGACGCTGCTTCCAGAACCAAAGTCGATGATACCCGGGAACTCCTGGATAATGTGCAATATGCGCCCAGCCGTGGTCGTTATAAGGTTTACCTTATCGACGAAGTGCACATGCTTTCCACTAGCAGTTTTAATGCTTTATTAAAAACGCTGGAAGAGCCACCTCCTCACGTTAAATTTTTATTTGCTACAACTGATCCGCAAAAGTTACCGGTAACGATATTATCGCGTTGCCTGCAATTTAATCTCCGACGTTTAGATGTCACTCAGATCAGTGAACACCTGTCGTTTATTTTGGGTGAAGAACAACTTTCTTTTGAACATGCCGCCCTGATGCAGCTTGCTCGCGCTGCTGATGGAAGCATGCGTGATGCACTTAGCCTGTTAGATCAGGCTATTGCCTTTGGTGCCGGCAATGTGACTGGCGATGTTGTTTTTCAAATGCTCGGAAGTATCGATCAGGATCAAATCGATCAACTGCTGAGCGCCTTGTACCAACAAGATGCAAAGGGGCTGCTGCAACAATCCGCAGAGCTAGCCGCACTTGGTCGTGATTTTGAAGTGATTTTGAATGCCATTCTGGATGGTTTACAAAAAATTGCTACACATCAATTAATCCCAGATTTAGCTTCGGAAGAACATGAGTCACCCAAGCTGAAAGAGTTAGCTAACGCATTTGATGCTGAAACGGTACAACTGCTCTATCAAATTGCGCTGCATGGTAAGCGTGACCTGCCTTGGGCGGCTGATCCGAAAAGCGGCTTTGAAATGACCTTACTGCGAATGCTAAGTTTTCAGCCGCGTAGTGACGCGAATACTACGGAGAGTCTTCCAAGAAAAAAGTCTGATACGCTCCGTAAGCCGGCCGTCAATGTACCGCCGGTGACCGCCGTGAATGACAACACCAGTGGCCACAAAGATGTTGAAACACCAACAATCACTCCTGCCGCTACTTCAGAACAAACATCATTAAATACACATGATACGCTGGCTGAAACTCATACAGCCTCAGCAGCATTGTCAACTGGCTCAGATAAACAACAAAGAGCTGACATCAATCCTGAAACGGCTTCACCATCTCTACACGCAGAGAAATTCGTTACCACGGAAGTGAACGAAGCCATGCCAGAGGTCAATAAGGATACGTTAATCAGTGTTGATCTTTCACCGGCAAACTGGACGCAAATTATTTCAGAATTGCAGTTATCTGCATTAACACGACAATTAGCTGAAAACAGTGCTTTTATTCGCTGTGAAGAAAGAACGCTACAACTCGCTTTATCATCGGAACTTGCCCACTTAGCAACAAGCAAATCCAAAGAACGACTTGAACAAGCCTTACAAAAGAAACTCGATCAGGATGTCAGTGTCGTATTTAATCATAATGCAGATAGTGCGCAGTCAGGCCCTACCGTAGCTGTAGAAAGAGCCGAGCAATTAGCTTTAAAACAGCAACAGGCCATTGAATCGATTCAAAATGACCCCACTATTGAAGTGATAAAAAATACATTTAATGCTCGTATAATAGAAAGCACAATAAAACCTATCGATTAATCAAAGAGGACATTCCATGAAAGGTGGATTAGGCAATCTGATGAAACAGGCCCAGCAAATGCAGGCCAATATGGAAAAAGCACAAAAAGAATTAGCATCGGTTGAAGTCATCGGACAAGCTGGCGGTGGTATGGTTAAAATCACCATGACCGGTAAACATGATGTCAAGCGTGTTCAGATTGAAGATGCGTTATTTGAAGACGACAAAGAAATGCTGGAAGACTTACTTGCTGCTGCAGTTAATGATGCAAACCGTCAGGTAGAACAAACAACACAAGAACGTATGTCAGGCATGTTGCCAGCTGGCATGAAAATGCCATTTTAGTGCGATAATATGGCAAAGCTTGGTCCCAGTATTGATGAGCTTATCAGCGCTTTACGTTGTTTACCTGGTGTTGGTCCCAAATCAGCGCAGCGCATGACCTTTCATCTGCTTGAACGTAATCGCGATGGTGCCCAGCGTCTGGTTCAAGCCCTCTCTCATGCATTAGACAATGTTAAACATTGCCAACGCTGTAGAATTCTGTCCGAAACAGAACTCTGCTCACGTTGTAATGATGACAGACGACAACAAGATATCTTGTGTATTGTCGAAATGCCGAGTGATGTATTGGCCATTGAACAAGCGACTCAATACCAGGGACAATACTTTGTGTTATCGGGACATTTATCACCGCTGGATGGCATCGGTCCCGATGCTTTAGGTATTCCAAAGCTCATTGAATGGCTGGACAAAAATACAATAGAAGAAGTTATTTTAGCCACCAATCCCACTATTGAAGGTGAAGCAACAGCTCACTTCATTGGTGAACTCGCCAGAACCCGCAATATCAAAGTCAGTCGACTCGCTCATGGAATTCCATTGGGGGGGGAGCTTGAATTTATTGACAGCAGCACCCTTTCTCACGCATTCTCAGGTAGGGAGTCGCTTTGAGGTGATGGCTAGCTTAGAGAGAGCATTTGCTTATGGCGCAGGATGTAGTTGCATTAGAACAATTAAAAACCTTCTCAGGTTTAATTCATCGTCAGCCCTTATTCATCAATGATGAACTGGATGTTGCCGGCTATCACATTAGCTTTTTCGATCAAAATGGCGAAAAGTTAGATGACGATAGTGCAGTTCCTGACTTTGTCCAACATCTGCCTGAAATCATTTTAGATATCAATCACAATCCAAACGCACTTCTCTCCATTCCGCACTCATGGCAGCAGGCATTGCTTGCGCTTCCTAAAATAAGCGCATCGTTAACGCTTGATATTAATATTAATTCACTCCCCTCTTCACAGCATAACGGTGCCATTCGATATGCCAAACGATTAAATACATCGGCAAATGGTCATGACCATCAGACCTTATTGATCGATCTCGCGTTAGATAATCTTCAACAACTCAGCGAGAGTGATATTCGAGCATGGCGACAGCACCATGACATTCTCTGCGCTATCAATGTTAATGATATTGAACAGTATCATTACTGCAAGTCTCACCGGCTGGATCTGTTAGAAGGTATTTTTTATACCAAACCAGACAAACATGCTGGACAGCCATTGCACCCTTCGACTCAGACATTAATGTCCTTATTAGTCAGGCTGCAGGAAGAGGATGTAGAAACTGAAGATTTAACCGACATTATCAATCAGGATATTAGTCTGAGCTATAAACTCCTGCGTTTGATCAATTCAGCTTTTTTTGGTTTGCCAAAAAAAGTGGAAAGTACCAAGCAAGCCATTCTCATGCTGGGCTTAAATAAAATCAAAACCTGGGCAAGCTTATTATGTCTGTCAGGTATGGATGATAAACCCAATGAACTACGTAATGTAGCCATGTTTCGTGGCAGAATGTGTGAACTGCTTGCCAAATATTATAAAGGCCATTCCGATATGTTTTTCACCGTTGGTCTTTTGTCAGTACTTGATGCAATGTTGGATAGCTCACTTGCCGATATTATTGAACCCTTACCGCTGACTGCAGAACTCAAAACTGCCCTGATTGATAAACAAGGCCCTGCAGGTAGAGCATTAGCTGATACACTTAGTTACGAACAAGCTGACTGGGAAACAGTATCATCGTCTCCCATTCCCAAAGAAATATTAGTCAGAACCTATTTAGAATCTATTCAATGGGCAAAACAACTCACCATACAATTACAAGATTAAGTTATGTCTATCACATGGTTGGCCGCCAGCCCTGAAAGTATTTTCCCACCTGTAGAAAAAGCAACAGAACATGGCCTATTGGCTGCGGGGGGAGATCTATCAGCAACACGATTATTAAAGGCTTATCAACACGGTATTTTTCCCTGGTTTAATAAAAATGATCCGATTTTATGGTGGTGTCCGGATCCTCGAATGGTGCTGTTTACCGATAAAGTACATATCAGCAAGAGCTTGAATAAAGTCATACGCAAAGGTGTTTTCAAGGTGACTATCGACCAGGCTTTTGAGCAAGTCATGAAAGCCTGTTCAGCGCCTCGGCAGAATCAGCCAACCGATCCAGATAATCGAACCTGGATACACAGCAATATGATCGACGCTTATACAGATTTACATCACCAGGGTTATGCCCATAGTATTGAGTGTTGGCAAGATGATAGGCTAGTGGGTGGGTTGTATGGTGTATCCATAGGCAAAGCGTTTTTTGGTGAATCTATGTTTAGTTTTGTGCCTGACAGCTCAAAAGTAGCGCTCATCGCATTATGTCAACAATTACAACGTTGGGATATGCCGATGATTGATTGCCAGATTTATTCCGATCATCTATCCCGTATGGGGGCAGAAGAAATTTCCCGAACTCAGTTTATAAAAAAACTTAGCCCCCTATGCGCTGATGAAACACCACCTAAACAATGGCACTTAGACACTGATTTACCTTACTCACTATGAGCCTGAATTTTTATCAAGATCAACCACATGCCTGTTCATATTTAAGCGGCAGACAAGCAAGAAACCTGTATCCGGATCCCAATAAACCGGCGAGCAAACATCTCTACAGTCACCTTATTCAACATGGATTCAGAAGAAGTGGCGATCACATCTATCGTCCTTTCTGCGCGGAATGTGATTCCTGTGTCCCTGTGCGCATCAATATAAAAGAATTTAAACCTAACAGAAGCCAAAAACGCTGTTTGAAGCGAAATCAAGACGTACAGACTAGAATTCATCCCGCTGAATATAGCTCGGTGCATTTTGAATTATATGAACGCTATATCGCAGGTCGTCATCTTGGCGGTGGGATGGATAACCCCACCCCATCTAGCTATACGAACTTTCTTACTAGTAGCTGGTGCGATACTGCTTTTCTTGAATTTTGGCTGGAAAATAAACTGATCGGCGTTGCCGTAACTGATTTCGTTGCCGATGGAGCTTCTGCTTTTTATACTTTTTTTGATCCTGAACTTGCCAAACGAAGTTTAGGTACATTTGCCATTCTTAAACAAATTGAATTAGCAAAAAACTATGATCTTTCATGGCTTTATCTTGGTTACTGGATTGCTGAAAGTCCTAAAATGTCATATAAAACAAACTTTTCAGGATTGGAAGGTTATTACACAGATTGGAAGAAGTTAGATAAAAAACTTTGAATAATCAGTGATTTTACGGCAAAATGGTCTTTTTAATTCAAGAACATTAGAGTTTATGGCAAAAGAAGAACATATTGAGTTTGAAGGCACAGTAATTGATACCATGCCTAACACCACTTTCCGTGTCGAACTGGAAAACGGTCATGTGGTAACAGCGCATATTTCAGGAAAAATGCGTAAAAACTATATTCGTATTCTTACTGGTGACAAAGTCACTGTCCAGCTTACACCTTACGACTTAACCAAAGGTCGCATCGTCTACCGCGCTCGCTAAAACTTCTTCCATAAGCCACGTCATGTGGCACAGCGAAAAAACAATAAACTCTGAACTCTCCATGATTTTCATCTGAATTAAAATTAATTCAGATGAAGTCAGGATGTTTATGATGCCCAAACAGCTGTTTTAAGCCCACCAGACACATCACAATAAAAGCAATGAATGTCCAGGCTGGAATGCTTAGATTGAGGAATGTCCACAATACGTCAGCGCACTCACCAGACCCTTTCAGCACCATATCAACAGCTTGGCTCAATGGAAAATTTTCCAAGATAAAATTCAATCCAGGACCACAACTAGGCACCTGATCTTCGGGGAGATTCTGTATCCATACATGACGTGCAGATATTGCCGCACCGATTCCAGCAGCTAATAAGACTAAAAAGCCGTATACCCGTCGTCCCGTCGTAACGGGATTATGAATGGCGCCAATTAAAAAGAACACTCCAGCGACAAAAACCATGACTCGTTGCAATATACATAAAGGGCAGGGTTCTAAATGCTCAATAAACTGAAAATAACCAGCAATAAGCAACATACTCAAACAGGCCAGAAACCCAACGAGAAAGACGCCACGAAATGAATTCAAAACAGACTCCTTAAGTCAATTAATCTGTGTTAAGTTAACCTAAAAAACGCAAGGATAAAAGGATTACGGAGATGGATGACGAAAATTTCGAAAAAAAACTGACCGCTGCCTACGACAAAATGATGGAACGCCTGAATGACTTTCTGGATGATGCGGAACAACAGGCGCTACCGACGCTTCAACGTAATCTTGATAAAGCCAAACAACAAGCCATCGAATTAAAAGAGTTAACACATGATGAAGCAGAAAAAGTAGCAGCTTATCTCCGCCGTGACTTACATGATGCGGCTGAGTATCTTGAATCATCAGGCAAAACATTTTCAAACTGGCTGACCTTTGACTTACAACTTGTCGAAGAACGTATGCTCGAATTATTTGCTAGTGTGGCTGATAAAACTCGCTTGGAATTAGAACAGCTCGCCCAACAAGCCGAAAAATCACAGCAATATCACACGGGGGAAATTACCGGCATCGGTACGCTCTATTGTGAATCGTGTGGTTGTGAAATGCACTTTAAGAAAACAAGCCGTATCCCACCCTGTCCGAAATGTCATAAAACTACTTTTAACAGGAAAAAACTGGTCTAACGGCTTAGCCAGTACCATGCACCGTGTTCAACAAGAGAACTCAGTACCCGCTCTGCTCCTTCATGCTGCTGAAGTAATCGCCATTGTTCACCTTTAATTGCAGAGCTGCCAGTGAGTATATCGACAACCGCCTTATACGATGGATCAACAACCAGCCTTTCTCCTGCAACAAACAGGAAAATATTTTGCTCAGCAACTGTCCAGGCTAATCGAATATATGGGTTACGCTGTAACTCTGCTCCCGCTTCAAACTGGGCAGATATTGACAGGGTATTATCATCTGTATGATATTCATCAGCCAACCATTCCAGCGAGGGTTTAGTCTGGGTGACCAAACGGCCTAATGCAGACTGTAAAAGCGCGTCAGAATGATTAATAGTATCAATCAGACTTTGTTTAAAACGTGCGATCGCCGCCCCATCAATTTGCGTCTCACTAACATTAAGACGCAAATCAGGATCACTATAATGCCTTTCCCCAACAACTGACTCTGCTAGTTCCTGTAAATACGCATCTAACACTTCTGTTTGTGTTGGCGCCCTGAAACCAATAGAAAACGTCATACAGTCATTCATGGCGACACCATGATGTGCAAAGTGTGGTGGTAAATAAAGCATATCGCCGGGTTCGAGTTCCCAACTTTCATCTGCATTGAAATCAGCCAAAATTTTCAGATCTAAACCATCGATTAAATCAGCATCTAATATGGGCTCAGCACCTATTTGCCAGTGCCTTATACCTTTGGCTTGCAATAAAAATACATCATAACCATCTGTATGCGGCCCTACGCTTCCACCTACAGGCGCATAACTGATCATCAAGTCATCACGCCGCCATTCGGGAATAAAGCTGAACTGGCGTGTTATATCAGCCAAAACAGGTTCATGTTTATCCATATCCTGAACCAATAACGTCCAATGAGACTCAGGCAACTGAGAAAAATCTTCTTCCGTAAAAGGTCCATGTCGACACTTCCAGGGACCAGAGTTGGTATGTTCTTCAATAAGACGGGACTCGACATCATCCTGACAGGCAAAACCAGCCAGTTCATCAGGTGTAATCGGAGATTCAAAGTCAGGAAAAGCTTGTCTGATCAGTAATGGCTTTTTTTGCCAGTATTCATCTAAAAAAGCCTGTTGAGATAAACCTGTATTAAAAAACTCAGTCATAGCTGTCCTGCATGAAATAACAATCTTGCAAATTCATTTTTGCCATCAAGATAGACTTCGATTCGACTTAGACAGGCATAGGGCACATCAATGTGAAATACGGCTTCAAGCGGCATTGATAAAATATGTGCCAACAATAAACGAATAACGCCTGCATGTGTCACAAGCAAGATATGACGTTGCTGATATTGTTGCAGCATGTCCTGCCAGGCAGTTATACATCGTTGTTGAAACACGATTAACGACTCGGCTTGTGGTGGTGTATTACGTATAGGATCCTCATAGAAAGCAAAGAACCGTTGCTGATCTGTTTTCTGTAATTCTTCAGCAGTTTTACCTTCCCATTCACCAAACCCCATTTCGATAAAGCCGGGAACATACGTCAGAGAAAGTCCGGTATCACGACTCAGCTCTTCAGCAAAACTGGCACAACGATTTAAAGGTGAGGTAATAATCTGCTGCCAGGGCAAGTCATTTTTCAGATGCTCTCGCATCTGTTCAAGACCCATGCGAGTCAGCGAATAATCCAGCTGACCACGATAAACACCCTCACCTTCCGTCTCACCATGTCGTAATAAATCAATCGTGGTCACAGACATTTCAGTCGATAGACTCCACGGTAAATACCACATTGTTTAAAGCCACAATCCTGACTTTTTTACCTACGGGACTATCAACGCCTTGTATCTTCCATGTTGAATCATCCAATTTTATTTTACCGACGCCATCAACAATAGGGGTTTGTAAAGTAATGATACGACCAATATATTGCTCGCCACGCTTGTTTAAATTAGGTTGATCACTTAACAGAGGATGATCGCGATAATACTGTCGCCAGACAAGAATGCTCACTATCGATAAGAGTGCGAATATTAATAACTGATATTGCCACGATAAGTCTGGAAAAAGTAAGAGGAATAGCCCCGTTATAAACGCAGCAATTCCCATCCATAAAGCAAAAAATGTTGGCAATAGTATTTCGATAATAATCAGGCCAACACCTAATATCCACCAATGCCAGAAATCAACAATAAAGGGCATGATTACGCTCCTTTTTTATTGAACGCTTCTTTTGCCAGTTCCGCGATACCGGCAACGGATCCAATCACATTGCTGGCTTCAAGTGGCATCATAATGATTTTATGATTATCGGCTGAAGCCATATCTTTTAAGGCTTCCACGTATTTTTGTGCGACGAAGTAGTTGATGGCTTGAACATCACCTTTCGCAATGGCTTCTGACACCATCATGGTGGCTTTTGCTTCCGCTTCGGCAAGACGTTCACGCGCTTCAGCGTCACGCATAGCGGCTTCAAGACGACCTTCCGCTTCTAATACTGCGGCCTGTTTTTCACCTTCTGCACGTAAAATTTCAGATTGACGATGCCCTTCTGCTTCAAGGATAGAAGCACGTTTTGTTCTATCTGCTTTTAACTGGCGGCTCATCGCCTCAACCAGTCCCTGATCCGGTTCCAGATCTTTAATTTCAATCCGCGTGACTTTGACTCCCCAAGGTGTGGTGGCGTCATCCACAACGTTGAGTAACCGCGCATTGATATCATCACGTTTTGATAACAATTCATCCAGATCCATAGAGCCCATCACGGTACGAATATTGGTCATGGTGAGATTTAAGATAGCGTTATCCAGTCCGCTGACTTCGTATGCTGCTTTAGCCGCTTCAATCACCTGAAAGAAGACCACACCATCTACGCGCACGGTGGCATTATCTTTGGTGATAATTTCCTGAGAAGGCACATCCAGCACCTGCTCCATCATATTTATCTTGGCACCGATTCGATCAATGACAGGTACAATCAAATGCAAGCCGGGCGATAATGTTCTAGTGTAACGGCCAAAACGTTCAACGGTATATTCGCGTCCCTGTTGAACTGCCTTGACGCCCATCATGATGACGACCACCATCAGCACAACAATAATTAACACAAAACTAGAAAATCCATCCATTATTACACCCTCTCGTTCATCGACATTGATCAAACATATTGTTGAAATAATAGCAGCATTGCTACTTCAGATTGTTTATCACTTGAATAATAGGTTTTATTCAGTGGACAATACATAGAAATACTTCCCGAATAGAGTCATTATGAAAACACAAGCACAGTTTTTTTCACTGTTTATCTTCTTCCTGCTTTCGATGGTAAGCACCTCTGCAGCAGCTCAACAGTGGTATAAAGCAGAATTAGTGGTTTTCGAAAGATATAGTGGTGCAAATGCTGAACACTGGCCTGAAATGCGCGCCATTAACAATGGCAGCTTGAGCCCGAGTGCCAACAATAATCTCATCAAACCGGCTGGTACCGATTTATTATCTGGCGTTGTATCACGACTCAATAATGCGTCCAATTATCGCGTGCTCTACCACCAAGCCTGGCAACAACCGATTATGAGTAAAGGCAGTGCAAGAAGTATTCAAATTAATTCAAGTAATGGTCTGGTCGAAGGCCAAATCAAACTGTATCGGGTTAATTATCTGCATGCTGATATTGATGTCTGGTTTAAAGAAAACGGTAATCTGCCTGTCAGCAGTACTGGCACAGCGACTGAATCACAAACCTACCCCAATAACCCACATCTGAGCCAAATTCGTCGTATCCGTAGTAAAAACTTAATTTACTTTGATCACCCACGTGTGGCAGCCATTCTGGAGATTGTTCCGGTAGCGACACCGGCTTCAGCGGTATCAAAAACACCGGAAACTTATTCTTTACCTGAAAACTAGCCTGATAGCTGTTTCATCACATTGGCGATGATGGTTTTCACATCATCAATGCCACCGGCAAGGGTTTGTTGAATTTCATCCATTGTCAGCACATTATTTGTAATGCCCGCTGCCCAATTAGCCACGACAGCCAATGTCGCATAAGAAAGCTCAGCTTCTCTGGCCAGGCAGGCTTCCGGCATTCCTGTCATCCCGACCAAATCACAACCATCTCTTTCTAAACGACGAATTTCCGCAGCAGTTTCCAGTCTCGGGCCCTGAACCGCGGCATATGTTGCACCATCTAAAGCTGTCAGGCCCGCATCAGCCGCAGCTTTTAATAATATTTCACGCAGTTCTCGATCATAAGGCCAGGTAAAATCAATATGATTATCAGCGCGGAATTGTTCACTAAAAAAGCTTTGTTCCCGACCATGGGTGTAATCAATAATTTGATCCGGCACAGCCAATACACCCGGTGCAAACTTATCTGTAATACCGCCCACCGCGGCAACAGCCAAAATATCGGTGACACCGATGGTTTTCAATGCATGAATGTTCGCTCGGTAATTAATGCGATGCGGCGGAATATTATGCCGATCGCCATGACGTGGTAAAAAAGCTACTTGTTTACCGTTCAACGTGCCCATTTTTATCGCTGATGAGGGATCACCATAAGGTGTTTCGACGTGTTTTTGTTCCGTTATTTCCAAACCTGGGTACTGCGTCAGACCACTTCCGCCAATGATGCCTAATAAACGCATTTACGACTCCTTCAGAGCATATACAGCGGGCAGATTACGCCAGAAACCAGCCATATCCATACCAAATCCAAATACATAGCGGTTGGGTACCGTTAGACCAATATATTCAGGACGAATGCCAACTTTATTATTGTGGTCTTTATCAAATAAACACACACATTTCACTGAAGCAGCCCCTTCACCGACACAATATTCTCTCAGTGCAGCCAAGGTCACACCTTCATCAAAAATATCTTCAATCAGTACCACATGCCGTCCTTGTAATTGGGTGACGGGTTTCACTTGCCAACGAATATCACCACCCACGGTTTTATCACCATAACGCGTAGCATGAATATAATCCTGTTCCAGCTTGAAGTTCAGGCGAGGTAATAAATGACCCGCAGTGATAACCGAACCATTCATCACACACAGCATGACCGGTAGCTTATCGGCGTAATCCTGCTGTAACTGATTTGCCAGACTATCCAGTGCCGCGCTTATTTGGTCCATATCAAAAAGCAAATCCGACTTGGATAGCAGTTCGTCATACTCTGTCATTGCATACTCTCTATTGTAATTCAGGCCTTATAATGACCGATTTGTGCTTAGGATAATTTATGCGCCGTTTCTGGCCTTTAGTCGTGTTTATAATGATTTTTTGCATCGTCTGGCTACTGGCAGATAATGCACAGAAGCCTTTATCTACAGTAAAAAACTATCAGCGGATCATTACCTTATCCCCTAGCCTGACAGAAACCGTGTTTGCATTAGGCCTGGGAGATCATGTTGTCGCGGTCACCGATTATTGCGATTATCCAGCACAAGCTCAAGCTTTACCAAGCGTCGGAAGTTACACCAATACCAGCCTTGAAGCCATTACCCGTCTGCAACCCGACTTGGTCATTATGTTAAACGGTCAACAGCAGCGGCAACAACAGTTGGAACAATTAGGAATAAAAACCTTAGTACTTGATAACTCGACGATTGCTGATATTAAAGAAACCATTCAAAGAATAGCGGATCTGACTGGCAGGCAAAACGAAGCAGATAAATTACTTACCAGCATTCAGGCTCAGATTGACTATGTACACAACAAAGTCCGTGGCCTTGTCCCGGTCAGAACCTTGGTGGGTATTGCTCACTATGTAAATAGCGATCAACTTGATACAGTTTATATTGCCGGACAACATGACTTTTATAATGAATTACTTAAACTTGCCGGCGGTGTTAACGTATACACCGATACCACAGTTAAAGTCCCTTCCGTATCAGCAGAAGGGATTATTCGGATGAATCCGGATGCCATTATTGACGTTTTTCCGGAACAAAAAGATCATCAATCCGATATGAAACAGGTCATCAAGCAATGGCAATCCCTGCGCAATGTCAATGCAGTAAAACAGCAGCGGATTTATATCATTGAACATGATTATGCGAGCATTCCCGGCCCCCGGATTTTTAAATTATTACCTGAGATGGCGCAGTTATTACATCCAGAACTGGACTGGCAGGATCATCAGCTCAATGATTAAGGTCAAAAACCTCTCAGTACACATCCAGGACAAAATATTGCTGGAGAATATTCAACTTGATATCTCTGATGGCGATTACTGGGTCATTGTCGGTCCCAATGGCTCAGGCAAAAGTACCTTACTGAAAACCCTAATGGGTATTCAAGCTCCTCACTCCGGTCAAATTACCCTGAATCAACGTCATATCAAGCAATACAAACAACGTGAGCGGGCACAATTGATGAGTTATGTGCCGCAAAACAGTGGTCGGGAATTCCCTTTCACCGTTGAAGAGTTTGTGAAGATGTCACGTTATAGCTATCACTCCCCGTTATCAGAATGGTCCAAGCAAGATCAACAGGCCATTGAAGAAGCCTTGGTGATTACTGACACCCAGTCATTTCGCACACGTCTGATGAAAACCCTTAGCGGCGGTGAATGTCAGCGCGTGATGATTGCGGCCGCCTTAAGCCAACAAACACCGCTCATCTTGTTGGATGAACCCACCAGCTATCTTGATCCTCACCATCAGGTAGAAATCCATCAGCTGATTAATCAGCTCAACAAAACACATCAGATGACCGTTATTGAAGTGAGTCATGATATTAATCATGCCGCACATCCTGATAAACAGGTATTAGCTTTACGCGAAGGGAAAGTCTTGTGGCAAGGCAGCGGCCCGGAGTTACTCGATAAACAGCGACTGAAGCAACTCTACCAGCAAGATTTTACCTTTGTTGTACATCCGACTAATCAGCGCTTATTTGCACTGGCAGAAACACCATGACGTCATTGCATAAACTGATATTTATTACCCTGAGCAGTTTTGTCGTTGCTTTTGCTGCACCCTGGATAGGCCTCGGTGATATTAAAAATGAGATTGTTCAACAACAAATTCTGCTGGATATTCGCCTGCCACGGGTGTTGTTTGCCTTTGTTGCCGGTGCAGGCTTATCCCTCTGTGGCATGGTGTTTCAGGCCATGTTTCATAATCCTTTAGCCACGCCTTTTACACTCGGCGTCGCCAGTGGCGCTTCTTTTGGCGCCGCTTGTACAGTATTTTTGGGATTAAATGTCACATTACTTGGATTTGACGTTATTACCATAGGTGCTTTTATTGGCGCGCTGGTCGCCATTACCTTTGTCTTTTTTATCAGCCAATTACAACGTGGTTTTTCCAGTGAAACCTTACTACTCACCGGTGTAGCGACCAGTTTCTTTTTCTCCAGTCTGATTTTGTTTATTCAATACCTCAGTGATATGACCGATTCTTTTATGATCATGCGGTGGCTGATGGGAGGATTGAGTTCAGCCAGTTATCATTCGCTGTTACAGCTTATTCCGATAGTGACGATCAGTACGGCTATCATTTTATGGCTGAGCCGTGAATTAAATTTGTTAATGGCCGGTGACGATATTGCTCTAAGTCGTGGTGTTTCAGTGAAGCAGGTACGTTACCTGTTATTTTTCTCCACCTCTTTATGCGTAGGTGGCATTGTCGCCTTGTGTGGCCCAATTGGTTTTATAGGCATGATGGTGCCTCATATCTGTCGATTGTTAATCGGTACAGATCATCGCTGGTTGACACCAGCAACCCTTATGTTTGGCGGTGGCTTTTTAATTCTGTGCGATGGTATTGCCAGACTGCTTATTGCTCCCGCAGAAATCCCTGTCGGCGTTATTACTACCCTGCTCGGCGGCCCTTTTTTTCTGTGGCTGTTAATTAAACGTAGACAACGCTAATTCAGGATCTGCTACTCTGCCAGGATCTCAGGAGAACGCTGATGCAGACATCAAGAAGACAGTTTCTACAATGGGGGCTAACCTCAACATTGCTTTTACAAGCGCCTTTATCACTGGCGGAAAAGCTAAAACAGCCGCCCAGACATATTGCTTTTGATAATCTGCATACCGGTGAAAAACTTGAGCTGACTTACTGGGAAAATGGTTTTTATCAGACTGATGCATTAAAGCTGCTTAATTATATTCTGCGTGATCATCGAACTGGTGAACAAATGCCCATCGACCGACATCTGATTGATTTACTTAACGTATTACATAAAAAAGTCGAGAGTAAAAAACCGTTTCAAATCATCTCGGGTTATCGCTCCAGTCAAACGAATTCCATGCTCAGAAAAACCAGCGATGGTGTGGCCAAAAAGAGTCTGCATATGGTCGGTAAAGCGATTGATGTGCGCTTAGCTGATGTGGAACTGGCTCAACTTCGTCAGGCAGCACTGGAGTTGAATGTAGGGGGTGTTGGTTATTATCCAAAATCGAATTTTATCCACCTGGATACCGGTCGTCCGCGGCACTGGCAAGGTTAATCTAACTCTTTCAGCAATCGCTCTGCCAGCTCTCTGACACGCTGCATTTGTTTCTGATAATTTCGGGAAAAGCGCTCATGCTCTTTTTTCATTTCCTCGTGCCTTAACTGCATTTTTCGATGCATTTTCTGATGTTTTTCCAGATTGATATGACTCGGGCAAGTCGTTAAACAATGTTCATCAAGGCCACACTCATAATGGACAAGTTCCGCATTATGTTCATCAATGCGTTTTTTATGTTTCTCAATACTCGATGAATGCTCTGGTAAGGATTTTTCCAGAAGATAAATGAGCGCCACCATACGCTGTGTTGAGTGCTGCCAGTGTTCAATTTCCTTCTGCCAGCGCTGATCATCCTCCTGCCATTGCAGGTTATATTGTTTTAGCTGTTCCCTTTCTTCCATAGTGTTCACTCCAGCCCCCTTGCTGCTCGCTTTATCTCTTTTGTAGTCTGACAAAAATATTACCCCTAATACTGACAAACCGACACAGTAAATTCGCCCGGCTTTTTATGAATGATTCATAGCAGGACAGCAACGTTAAATAAACGTAAAATAACGAGATTTATTTCAGTTTCAGGAAACACCATGTCCCATATTGTCGTTTGTGCGTTATATAAATTTGTCACGCTAGACAATTACACCGAGTTAAAAGCGCCATTACTTGATTTCATGCTCGAACACGAGGTTCGTGGCACTTTATTACTGGCACAAGAAGGCATTAACGGTACCGTTGCAGGCTCAAGAGAAGCGATCGATGCCTTGCTGGCTTATTTGCAACAGGATCCGCGACTGGACCCGATAAGTTACAAAGAATCCTACACGGATACTGCGCCCTTTATGCGCACCCGGGTCAAACTCAAAAAAGAAATCGTCACCATGGGTGTAGAAGGTATTGATCCAAAACAAGTCGTCGGCACGTATGTAAAACCCAAACAGTGGAACGAACTGATCTCTGCCTCAGATGTGTTATTAATCGATACCCGTAATGATTATGAAGTTCAGGTGGGTACTTTCAAAAACGCAGTTAACCCACAAACAGAGAGCTTTAGAGAGTTTCCTGATTATGTGAAATCGCATCTGGATCCTGAAAAACACAAACGGGTTGCGATGTTCTGCACCGGCGGTATTCGCTGTGAAAAATCTACCGCATTCCTCAAAGAACAAGGGTTTGAAGAGGTATACCATCTGGAAGGCGGCATTCTGAAATACCTGGAAGAAGTCCCCGCAGAAGAATCCATGTGGGAAGGTGAATGTTTTGTGTTTGATGACCGCGTCACGGTGAATCACAACTTGGAAAAGGGCGATTATGACCAATGTCACGCCTGCCGCCTGCCCATCACTGAAGAAGAAAAACAAAGCCCGCTTTATCAAAAAGGTGTGAGCTGTCCGCATTGTTACGACAAAACCACACCGGAACAAAAAGCCCGTTATGCTGAGCGCGAAAAGCAAATTCAATTGGCCAGACAGCGTGGTGAAGCTCATATCGGTGTAGAAACTCAGGAAGCGGTTGAAAAACATCGTGCAGAGAAAAAACGTCGTCGCGAATTAGATCGTCAGGCAGCCAAGAAAAAGGCTTGATATGTATCTAGTCCGTCTTATCTGTCTAAGCTTTTTTTTAGGCTTTAATCCAAGCTGGGCTAGCGAACATGATGTTGCTGTCGCCACTGCTCACCCATTAGCCACACAAGCGGGTATTGAAATTCTGCAACAAGGCGGCAACGCTTTTGATGCCGCTGTAGCCGTTACCGCCGCCTTAGCCGTAGTTGAACCAGCCGGTTCAGGTCTGGGTGGTGGCGGTTTCTGGTTGCTGCATCAGGCAGAAACCAATAAAGATATCATGCTAGATGGACGTGAAATGGCACCGGGTAAAGCCAGTGCAAGTATGTATCTCAATAAACAAGGCGAGTTTGAACAATCACGTTCACTCAATGGCCCACTTGCTGCCGGCATTCCCGGTGTGCCTGCCGGTATCGTTTATCTAAGCAAACACTATGGCAAACTGCCCCTTAAACAAAGCCTGGCACCGGCTATTCGTTATGCCTTGGAAGGCTTCGCAGCGGGGCAGCACTACACAGATATGGCGCGCTTTCGATTGCCGGTATTAAAGCAATATGCTGCCAGCCGTCAGCAGTTTCTTAAGGATGGGCAAGTCCCCAGTGCGGGCACTATCATTAAACAGCCTGATTTAGCGCATACCCTTAATAGCATTGCCGAACAAGGCAAAGCAGGTTTTTACCAGGGGGAGATAGCCCAGCGTTTAGTGCAAGCTGTTCAGCAACATGGTGGCATCTGGACTTTAGATGATTTACAGCGTTATGAAGTCAAAGTCAGACAGCCTATAAAAGGTCACTATCAAGGTTATACCATCACCTCTGCAACACTCCCCTCTTCCGGCGGTATAGTGATGGTCAATGCATTAAATCAGCTCTCTGCTTTTGACTTGGCTGATACAGATATCACACAAAAACGTCATCTGGTGATCGAAGCTATGCGTCGGGCATATCGAGATCGTAGTCGTTTTCTGGGTGATGCTGATTTTGTAGCTATTCCTGACTACTTAACCTCAGTCGACTATGGCAAACAACTCAGTGACACGATTGATCCTGTCCATGCTACGCCTAGTTCAGATGTCGCAGACAAAACCATTGAAGGTGAAGACACCACTCACTTTTCCATAATGGACAGTCAGGGCAACCGGGTGGCCGCGACCTTAAGTGTGAATTACCCCTTTGGTTCAGGCTTTGTTGCAGAAGGTACCGGGGTCTTATTGAATGATGAAATGGATGATTTTTCTGCCCCTTCCGGCGCTGCCAATGTCTATGGCCTGGTAGGGAATGAAGCCAATGCCATCGCACCCTATAAGCGACCATTGTCGAGTATGACACCGACCTTTGTCGAAAATAACGATGAGTTATTAATTACTGGCACACCTGGTGGCAGTCGCATTATCAGTATGGTTTTACTCAGCGTGCTTGATTTTGTCGAAGGCAAAACTGCACAAGCTATCGTTGCCGCACCGCGTTATCATCATCAATATTTGCCAGATGAAGTGCAAGTAGAAAATGTCGGATTCAGTGAGCAGGAACTGGATGCACTGAAACAACGTGGTCATTACATCAGCCCGCTGTCACGCCAATACGGTGATATGCACATTATCATCCAAGACAAACATAACGGCACACTGAGTGCGGCCAGCGATCCTCGTGGTGAAGGTCAGGCGACAGTCACCACGCTGAAAAAATAATCACAGCCGCATTTTTTGCGGCATGATGCCTTTTCTGGCTTGCGCTAATGCGCTGGTTTCTAAAATAATCAAACCCACCACGGTGAGTGAAATCGGGATCAGACAAAACCAGCCAATAACAGCAAGCTGAATCATTCGCATATTCGGATCTTCCTGTCCTTGTAACACCGCCCAGGCGATAATAAATAAGACGAGTGAGACGACATAGGACACGATAAGAAAACGACTACGTCGCCATGCACACTGCCAGTGAGCCAACACCAGCTCTGTTTTATTGGCTGGTCTATGCGCTTGAATCCAGATCGATAAAATCATCATCAATGAACAAGCGATCGGCACAGCAAAGATCAGCCACAGATTTTCAGTGGCAAAAAGAACGGCAGGTAATAAAAAGTGAAAGATAGCCATATTAAACATCATCCGCTCATGCGGCTGACTGGCGAGATGTGCAGTGTTATCAGTTTCAGACATAAAGACTCCCCTATTGATTATTCCGCACCTTTGCGTGCATCAGATAAAGCGGTCATTTCCAACATAAATAAAACTAAAACCATCAATAAAATAGGCACAGCAGCAATTCGGCTAAACACCACGAGCATAATGGTCGCCATATTGTGATCCGGCTGAACAGACGAAAGCAGCCAAGCCACCAGCATAATCAGAGCAGACACACCGTAGCTGATGAGCAACCACTGAGCATGTCGCCAAGCCAACTGCCAATGCTGCTGAATCAACACCGTATCATATTGAGCAAACTTGGCTTTCCAGGCAATCCAGCCTATGCTGACTAAAGCGCCAATCAGTGCAACACTCAAAATCCAGGCAATATGCCCGGAGCTGAATGCAGCCACAGGAAGTAATAAATGAAACAAGGCAAGATTGATCATCATTCGTTCGTGAGGCAGGCTGGCTTGTTTTATATCATTGTTCATCATGTCATCCATTAACATTTGCTAATATAGCTTTATGATGAACCTGATAGACAGTCATTGCCACCTTGATTTTGATGCTTTTGATGAAGACAGAGAGAAAATTCTTTCTGAATGTGCTTCTTCCGGCATCCAACAGATCATCGTACCTGGCGTTACTGTATCCCAGTGGCCAAAACTTATTAAAACGTGTGCCCAGAATTCGGCGCTTAGGCTGGCTTTGGGCTTGCATCCGATGTTTATGGCAGAACATAAACCTGATCATATTGATCAGTTACGCACAGCATTAATACAGAACAAAGCGATTGCGGTTGGTGAAATCGGTCTCGACTTTTTCATCGCTGATGCCGACAAAGAAGCACAAACCGAGCTGTTTAAAGCACAACTAAAACTGGCTGCAGAATTTGAGTTACCCGTTATTCTGCATGTTCGTAAAGCGCATGATGAAGTGTTAAAACTGCTGAGAGAAATTAAGGTGTCCGGCGGCATTGTGCATGCTTTTAATGGTAGTTTGCAGCAGGCAGAGCATTATCAAAAACTGGGATTCTTATTTGGGGCTGGTGGCGCAATTACTTATCCTCGGGCCAACAAATTGAAAACGCTGTTTACTCAATTGCCAGAAAAACATATCGTGCTGGAAACGGATGCGCCGGATATGCCTCTGGCAGGTTATCAAGGGCAGAGAAATACGCCAGAACGACTTCCCATGATTTTAAGCATGTTAGCAGAGCTTCGTCAGGTATCAGAACAATCGCTGGCAGCGGCTACCACAGCCAACTGCCAGAGAGTGTTTCATCTTTCTTAATCGTGATGACCAATTTCACTTTCCGTGAATAAGTAGTCTTTCAACTCATCATTAAACTTAGGATCACGACGACGAATCCATTCCAAAGTCATCGCTGCATGTTCTTTTTCTTCGTCACGATTATGTTCCAGAATCTTTTTCAATTCAGGATCATGACAGGCATCTACCCGTTGGTTGTACCAGTCAACAGCTTCAAGTTCTTCCATCAATGAAACAATGGCACGATGCATATCGCGAGTTTCATTGGATAATTCTTCAATAGGTTCGTGATAGCCTTCACTTGAACCGGCCATAAAAAGCTCCTCTCTCTTAATAGTTGGTTGTATACGACGTTCTTGTGAACGATGCTAAAACTAGCATGTAGTAGGATAAGTTGGCACTATCAGAGGTTAAAAAACACTATAAATAATTCTCAGGACCATCATGGCAAATAAAGATATTTCGCTGATTCTAGATACTGTTAACGACATTATTATTGGAAAACAACGACCTATAAAACTGGCACTGGCGTGTCTGTTAGCCAGAGGCCATTTGCTGATTGAAGATCTGCCCGGTGTAGGCAAAACCACGCTCGCTCACACGCTTGCGGCCACCATGGGGCTGACTTTTCAGCGCATTCAATTTACCAGCGATATGTTGCCTGCCGATATTATTGGTATCAGTGTCTATGATCGTGAATCGTCCAGATTTCATTTTCATCCCGGACCGATTTTTACTCAGTTTATTCTGGCTGATGAAGTGAACCGTGCCTCACCGCGCACCCAAAGTGCGCTGCTTGAAGCCATGGAAGAACAACAAGTCACCGTAGATAACGAAACCTTAAATCTGCCTGAGCCATTTTTTGTGATTGCCACGCAAAATCCCAGCCATCAGATTGGCACCTTTCCCTTACCTGAGTCCCAGCTGGATCGTTTCCTGATGCGGATTGAACTGGGCTATCCCGATGCTAAAGCGGAACGACAATTACTGATGGGCTCAGATCGACGTGAGTTGTTAAAGCAGTTGCAGGCGGTCAGCTCAGCTGAATCATTGCTGGCACTACAGAAACAAGCCAGTCAGGTTATTGTGTCTGATGCGCTGGTTGATTATCTGCAAAAAATTCTGCAGCACACGCGTGAGTCCGGTCATTATCACCATGGTCTGTCTCCCAGAGCCGGCTTAGGTTTACTCAGTGCAGCAAAAGCCTGGGCGTTTATTGCAGGTCGCGATCATGTTTTGCCCGAAGATGTACAAGCCGTTTTACCTAGTGTGGTCAATCATCGTTTGCAATTAATTGATGAAACACAAAAGCCAGACTGGATAGATCGCTTAATTCAACACGTCCCTATTCCTTAACGATGGTTAACAGCATGACTCAGCTCTGGCAGAAATGGCAGCAGCGTCAAAGGCAACGGATTTTTATCATGCCGTCAGCGTATGGCTATGCGTATGTCGTATTACTGCTAATCATGTTGCTAGGAGCGATTAACTACAATAACAGCCTGGGGTATTTACTGTGTTTTTTACTGGTCGGCCTGGGTCAGGTTACCATGCACCACAGTCACCGCAATATCAAAGGGCTGAGCGTCAATGTACATGGGCTCGATCCTGTTTTTAGCGGCCAGCCAGCACAGTTTCGGCTGACTACCACCAATCACAAACCTTATCCCAGTTATCAGCTTGAGGTGCGTCATAAAAGCAGTGCCAAGAAGTCACGTTGGCCATTTATCAAACGCTATCAATCACTGCAGTTATTAGATATCGTTGATGGCAATAATAACCAGTCATCAACCCTGAGCATTCCAACGCAAAAGCGTGGTTGGCAGTCATTAAATACCCTCAGTCTTGTCAGTTTTTACCCTTTGGGCCTGTTTCAGTGCTGGACATTATATGAAACCACGGCTCAGGTGCTGGTTTACCCTAGCCCTAAAGGTCAAAAACCCCTTCTGATAACAAATCAGACTGGCCAGGAGTCACATCAGAAAGAACAGCATGGCGAAGATGACTTTGCTGGTTTAAGACCTTATCGTGAAGGTGAAGCCCTGCATCGAGTCGCCTGGAAAGCGATGGCACGTGATGATCAGATGCGCAGTAAACAATTCTCCTCTCCACAAGGCCGAGAGCTGTTATTTCGCTGGGAGGATGTGACGGATCTGAAAGACACTGAACAAAAATTATCTCAGCTCTGCCAGTGGATTTGTCAGGCAGAACAACAAGGCGATCATTATGGCTTGATCTTACCTCAAACCAAAGTATCGCCTTCACATGGCCCATCACATCAGCAGCATTGTTTAAAACAGTTGGCATTGTTTGATGAAAAAAGCTGATTTGTCGCCACCACAATCCACGATAAACGCATTAATTATCGCCTTATCCATTGGCGCGATTCCACATATCATCTACCAACCGGCGTGGGTAGGCATGATGTTTGTCATCATGATCAGCTGGCGCTTATTACATCACTGGAAAAGTTGGCCACTGCCGACAGCCAGTCGCTGGTTAAAAGTGTTACACAATGGTATCGCCTTACTCACCATTGCCATACTTATTGCTCAATTTGGACTCACAATTGGCCGTGATGCAGGCGCTGCTTTGCTGACTATGATGCTGGCGTTTAAGGTCGTCGAAATACGCTCTCTACGTGACTTTTATCTCAGCTGTTTCCTGGGTTTCTTTTTAGTTATCACCAACTTTTTTTATAGCCAAAGTGTATTTATG
Source organism: Methylophaga thalassica MP (assembly GCF_000214595.1). Lineage (GTDB taxonomy): Bacteria > Pseudomonadota > Gammaproteobacteria > Nitrosococcales > Methylophagaceae > Methylophaga > Methylophaga thalassica. The sequence goes on from NZ_AFIG01000001.1 coordinate 2,046,413, forward strand.
GTGATGTTAATGCTGATTGTTGTCATCGCTTTGGGGTATTGCTTACTCAGTGTGAACAGTCAGGCAAGTGCACTCAATATCAAGCAGCGCTTATGGTTATCCAGCAAACTGGTGTTGCAAGCCACACCAATGATGCTGTTTTTGTTTGTATTATTCCCGCGAATCTCTGGCCCAATCTGGGGTTTACCACAAGATGCTAATGCCAGTCAGTCTGCTCAAATGACAGAGCAACTGACCTTAGGTGATTTACCGCCATCACAGGGAATGTCAGGCATTAATGATCAGATTCAAATGGGTAAAATTAGTCAGCTTATTCAGTCTGATGCCATCGCGTTTCGGGTGAAGTTTACTGAGAATAAGCTTCCGCCGAGTGCAAAACTATATTGGCGTGGTCCCGTTTTGTGGACAACAGATGGCACCGTCTGGTCGCCAATGATAGAAAAGCAATTACAGTCACAACAACCCCATATTCAGATTTCAGGATCGTCATACAGCTATCAGATGACCTTGGAACCACACAATAAAACCTGGTTATTCGCCCTCGACTTTCCAACCGAACAGCCACAAACCCTGGCAAGCCACCTCACCAGCGATGGGCAATTAAACAGTGATAAACCGATAAAACAACGCACGCAATATTCGCTGACATCCAGCCCGTCTTATAGATTTAATGCAGCGTCAGAACCAAACCTTCATGCAGCATTACAATTACCTGAAGGCAAACATCCCCAGACACTCGCTCTGGCAAAACAATGGCAACAACAGACCGACACACCTCAGCAGTACATCAGCACTGCATTAGCATTTTTTAATAACGACGGTTTTGTTTATTCATTAAGCCCACCAAGATTAAATGGCGATACCGTCGATCAGTTTTTATTTCAAACCAAAGAAGGTTTTTGTGAGCATTATGCCGCCAGCTTTACCGTGTTGATGCGGGCAGCAGGCATTCCAGCTCGGATTGTCACCGGCTATTTAGGCGGCGATCTTAATCCTGTAGATGATGTGCTGACTGTCAGACAGCGTGATGCTCACGCCTGGACAGAAGTCTGGTTGCCCCAGCAAGGTTGGCTACGTATCGACCCCACGTCCGCAGTATCTCAACAACGAATTGAACAAGGCATTGGCCGGCTGTTACCTCCAGGCAGACAATCCCCGGCGATGCTGGGTAACAATAACCAACTCGTCGCTGCTTGGAATAGTCTGAAAAATAACTGGAATGCATTTAATACCGCCTGGGATATGTGGGTTGTATCATTCGGGCCAGAACGTCAACTTGAGCTGTTATCAAAACTCGGTATGTCTAATCCCAACTGGCAAAAAATGACTGTCGTGCTGACGCTTTTATTTGTTCTGACCGGATTAGTCATGATGCTCAGCGTCTGGTTTAAACGACCGCATATTGATCCAGGGGTAACCTTGTATCAGCAATTCTGTAAAAAGCTTGCCAGACTAGGTATAGAAAAAGCAGACCATGAGGGACCACAAGATTTCGCCCGACGCGCGAAAGTGACTTTACCCGAATATCACCATCAAATCGATAAAATTACCTCACTGTTTACAGCATGGCGTTACCGCCAGCAGGATGAACAGACGCTGTCTTCCTTACGTGAACAGATAAAGGCTTTTACTCCAAAGCGCTAAGTCACTTTGCCAAGCCGCGTGATTTTGCGGAAAATAGGCAGCCCTGATTCGTTGGTTTTAAGGAACACGCATGGCACATTCCAACCCCCTGTTCGAACGTACTCACATTTTGATTGGTGATGAAGGTATCGAAAAGTTGCAAAACAGCCATATTTTTCTTGCCGGTATTGGTGGTGTCGGATCATACACAGCGGAAGCGTTAGCCAGAATGGGTGTGGGTAAAATGACACTGGTTGACCATGACGTAGTATCCGGCTCGAACATGAACCGCCAGCTGGTTGCGCTACGTTCGACTGTCGATGTACTAAAAGCGAAAGTGATTGCTGAACGCATTAAAGACATTAACCCCGACTGTCAGGTCACCTTAATCACCGACTTTTTAACACCCGAATCTATTCCGACGGTTTTATCTCAAGGTTATGACGTCGTCATTGACGCCATCGACAGCTTGAGCAGTAAAGCCGCATTACTGGAAACCGCCTGGCGTAATGAAATGACTGTGTTTGCCAGCATGGGCGCAGGCGGAAAACTCGATCCCACTCAAGTAAAAACCGGGGATTTAATGGATACCTCCATTTGTAAACTCGCCAAACACCTGCGTGGGCAATTACGTAAACGTGGTGTTGGCAGAGGTATTCAGACGGTGTATTCATTAGAAGCCCCTCTTCCTCCACTACCACCAGAACCCGTTAGTCGTGGTCGGGCTCGTGCGGTGAATGGCACGGTGAGTTATATGCCATCTATCTTTGGGTTAACGCTGGCAGGCTTAGTTATCAATCACATCATCGGTGACTCACGACGTGTCTGATCCCACCGATGTGATTAACTGCAATGAGTTTATGTTGCAGCAACTCCAGACCTTACTCGGTCAGTACGGACTGGAAATAGAAAGAATCTCAAGTGATGAAACCATTCCTGGCAGCTTTTTTGGTGAACGTGAAGCGGGTTTAATTGGCAATAAGCTTATCGTCCGTTCCGATACGCCGGTTCATTCTGTCTTGCATGAAGCGGGGCACTATATCTGTATGGACCCAGAACGACGTGCCAACTTACACACTGATGCTGAAGGTGACTACGACGAAGAGAACGGCGTCTGTTATCTGCAAATTCTGTTAGCCGGTCATATCCTGCAAATGGGCCGGGCTCGTATGCTCAGAGATATGGACCGCTGGGGTTACAGCTTTCGTCTAGGCAGTGCCAAAGCCTGGTTTGAGCAAGATGCCGATGATGCTCGTCAGTGGTTACAGCACTTCAATATTATTGATTCAGAGCAACAGCTCACCGGGCTCGTTCGTAACAGATAATCATTGAGCCTCTCCCTGTTTTCTTTTTATATATCAGTCCTTTTCGCCAAGACATAGAGTTGAACAACTTTCTATACATGTATTACATTGCCACCCATACTTGTCCAATAAGTTGTACATATTAAGGTGTGTTATGAAAATTGTTTCTTTTACCGAAGCACGTAATAGTTTGAAGGCTGTTTTAGATCGGGTTATCAATGACGCTGACACCACGGTTATTACACGTCGAGACTCTCAGGATGCGGTGGTGATGTCATTAGATTATTACAATAGCCTAATGGAAACCGTTCATTTACTTCGTTCACCAATAGATTAGTCTATGCCGTGGATGACGACGCAATCACCATTATTTCCTGCCGTTATCATTATTAAGGTCATATCGAAAAGAAAGTCATGCATCGTTGGGTTTCGCTAGTGCTCTACCCAACCTACACAATAAAAAAATTCTCTTTCGTAGGTTGGGTTGAAGCATGAAACCCAACAAATACAACTACTTCAAAAATCTCATTTTCACTGTACACTGACCACTAAAATCAAAACTTAATTAAGGCTTTTACAGGAGGCACAATGAGTACGCCGATTTCTTCTCCCGTCACTGATTTACTTGAAGCTCAAGGTATTACGTTTGAAGTGATTGAAATCCCCTTAACCGAAGATAAAAAACCGGTACGTAATCTCGAAGAGCTGTTAAGCAGTCAGGGACATGATCCGAAGTCTGTGGTGCGTAGTCTGCTGTTTAAAACCGGTTCTGATAATTATGTGCTGCTGGCCGTGGCCGGAGGTGGTCGTGCAGATTGGGGCATATTAAGAAAACATCTGGAAGAACGAAAACTGCGTATGGCCGAGTTTGATGAAGTGCCAGAAGCGACCGGCTACGTGGTGGGTGCTGTGCCACCGATTGCTTTACCTGATAGCGTGACAGTGTTACTCGATGAGAGCGTGACTCAGTTTGATAATGTGGTGATTGGCAGTGGCGTATTAGGTTACGCTTTAGGCTTAACTTCAGCCGACTTACAAAAAGTCATGGCCGATGTCGATCGCGGTACCTTTGTTAAAGAATAAATACGTGTATCGATAAAGAAAAAGGGCTGACATCTTTCAATGTCAGCCCTTTTTTATGGCTTAAACCTTAAGCTCAATCTGCGTCGTCAAAGTCCCCTTTCCGGGTGGGATTGGGTTTAGCCGACTTTGAACGTTTCTCGGCTTTTTCATGATGTGAGTCTGAATGCTGTTGATCATCAGTATCATCATTAAACAGCTCTTTCACTTCCACCTCATTCACCATACGCAGTGGCGCCGCAGGCGCTTTACCCTGTTTGTCCTCACCAAAGTATAGAGTGAGATGTGGGAATGGAATTTCGATACCCGCCGCATCCAGATGACGTTTAACCAAACGGTTATAGGCACGACCGATACTCCACTGACTGCCCGGTAAGGTTTTGATTCTGACACGCACATTGACTGAACTATCTGCCAGCGCAGTGACCCCATGTACTTCCAGTTCTTCTGTCAGGATTTGTGAACGATTAGCATCATCTGACATCAACTCAGCAAAGGCTTCACGTAATTTAACGATCACTTCATCCGTATCTTCACGATAAGCGACACCATACTCACCGACATGGTAGGCAAACTCACGCATATAGTTAGATACCGTGCCGACAGATGAGAACGGAATAATATGGAAAGTGCCCGACAAATCACGTAAGCCTAAAGAACGAATGGTCAGTTTTTCTGCTACACCGGTAATACCATCAGCAGTGACCACATCTCCGGTATTTATCGCATTCTCTAACTGGATAAATATTCCGGTAATCACATCCTGCACCAGCTTCTGGGCACCAAAGCCAATCGCTAAGCCCATTACACCTGCACCAGCAATCAAAGGACCGATATTGATACCAATTTCAGACAGCACAATCATCGTCGTCATCACAATAATGGTGATGGCAATGGCATTTCTGAAAATGGTAAGTAAGGTTTTCTCTCTGGCGCTCGGCATGCGACCACTTTCTTCCGGATTCAAGCGGTGTTCTATCCAGCTTGCCAACACGATCCAGGTCAACATGGCCACCGCAATAATGAAGAAAATCGAAATGGCTGAGGTAATCACGTGCATACCCACTGGTGAGGCAAGCCATGCAGCTAAATTAACGATGCCCCACGCATCCAGAATTGTGCTGATAATGAGCAGTACAACAATCAGTTTGAACACTTTGAATACCCGAGGCAGTTGCTCGTTTATTCGTGCCTCTGCATTGGCTAAGTGCTGGTTGAGGATATAAGGCAGTCTGATGCTATAGCTCGCTGCCATATCCAGTAAAGCGATAATCCCCATACCTACTAATGCAGCGATCACCGTTTTCAGTGTGGCTAATAATATGATGGGTAAGGCTTCTTCAGAATTAACGAGTAAACCTGCACCCAGCACTAAAAAGTAGGCAATGGCAAACCAATGCCAAGTTTTCGCCAGTACGCGGAGGGTGACATCATTCACGCCAAAATGACTATGTTTCGCTGTAGCAATCAACTGCTCTCTCACTATGTTTTTATTACGCAAAACCACACTTAATGCAAAAATCACCGTAAACAGAACAATAAACAAATTCGCTAATTGACTCAGGCTTTCTGAAATTGACATGGCAAGGAATGGCACGATAAACAACGTGCCATAACCCACCAATGAGACGATTGTTGAGAAGAAGCTAGACCAGTAACGCGCTGTTTCCGAGGACAGACTTAATAAACGTAACCCTTCGTTCCTAGACGCAAAGATCGCTCTGATAACAACTTTGGTTAATTCCACTGCCAGGAAAATATTCAAGAATAAGGTTTCAGAAACCGCGATTTCACCCATTTTTCCGACACCCAACAGAGCCACGCCGTATCCGGCAAGCCACGCAAATGCAACTACGGCGACATCCACTACGGTAGCGATGATGACCGCGGTGACTTTGATAACCAGCGCATGGGTATTGTGTTCACGTAAGGCAAATTGATTGGTACTACGGAAAATAATTCGGGCCAGTAAGCGAAACAAAATAAAACTGGCAATGGTGGCAGCCGCGACAATCGCCACTGAGATTAAATCTGAGAACCAGCCTTTAGTGGTTTTATCTGTGCCATCCCAGATTGAAGTCAGTGCCTGCCAACTTCCTGTTAACGTCGACATCATGGTTTGCACAACGGTCTGACTTTTTTCAGCTATGGCTGCAGCAAACGAATCATCTACTTTCTTTTCAGATGCTTTTGCTTTCTCAGCAGATGAAGTTTCAGTGCTCGTTTTATCCGCATTTTCGGATAAACCTTTTAGCTCTTTGATCAACTTATCGCGAGAATCAGGATTTTCGATAATATTCGCTAAACTTCGATATACATCTGCTTGAGATTCACTGCCAGATGAAGCTTGTGCTTCCTGTGCTGCGGTATTTGCCATTGAGATGGCAGGTAATGAAACCGCTATCGTGAAAATAAAAAGAAATAAGAATTTTGTTAGAGAAGTCGTTATTAAAACGTTTGGCACAAAGCACTCCCAAATTAGGCCAGATTAAATATTGTGAAAAAGATAATGGTATGCAACCTTACCAATTCAGCAAAGCACACACAAATTACTACATATGAATGACAGTGAATAAATCGTGATGATTCCATCGCCTGTCACACTGGTAGAATAACCCTACTCTTTGTCAAAGACCATGACTAACCAGACGCATTTCAAATAGGAATTATTATGGATTCTGATATCCGACTCAGCTACGCCGGATTGTTAAAAAATCATTTTGGATTGATTGCAGCAGCCTACCTGGCGGTTTTTACCGGTAATCTGGGACAAAGCTTTTTTATTGGCCTGTTCAGGACCGATATCAGTGAATATCTCAATATTTCTGCCGGTGAATTTGGCTCACTCTATGCTGTCATTACCATGATAAGTGGTTTTCTGGTGATGCATTTTGGTCCCAAGATTGACTGGATAGCTCCCCGACGTTACGTGCTGAGCGTACTTACTGCACTGACCATAGGCGTATTAATGCTCACCCTTTCTCCCTGGTGGGGCTTATGTATTTTCGGGCTGGGTCTACAACGTTTATGTGGTCAGGGCTTAATGACTCACTTTGGCAGCACCCTTGCCGGACGCGAATTTAAAACCAATCGTGGTAAAGCCCTAGGACTTGTCACTTTAGGCATGCCTACCGGTGAAATCATCTTACCGCCCATTATTGCTTTGATGGCCGTCAGCTACAGCTGGCAACAAGTCTGGTGGAGTATTCTGGCTGTGCTGATTGTGCTGTGGGTGTTACTGATTCTATTTGTTGACTGGCCGCCAGCTCCACGTCAAAAGCATGAAAACAAACAACATAAAGACGCTGGGCCCAGCCCGACTCGCGATCTGCGTTTCTGGTTATTGCTACCGATGCTGATGGTATTGCCTATTACCCTGACCGGTATTTTTATCTATCAGGCTCAGATGACTGTCGACTTATTAGCCAGCCCAACCACTTATGCACTGGCGTTAACTGGTCTCGGTATTGCTCGTTTCCCAGGTGCGTTATTAGGTGGCCGCTGGATTGATGAATACGGTGCCACCACACTCGCCAAACTTTATTTAGTGCCGTTTGCTTTGGCCTTATTATTTGCAGCGACCATCGGAGGTGATATTGGAATCTGGGTATTAATGCTCGGTGCGGGCACCGCTCTGGGTATGTCCTCCCCTATCGGTGATACCTTATTAGTACGGCTGTGGGGACGTGATCACCTGGGTCAGGTACGATCATTAAAATCCGCCTTTTTAGTGTTTTCTACCGGTATCGCACCGGCATTTTTGGGCTTTATGATCGATGCCAGCGTGACCTTTCAGAGCATCCTATTGGGCATGCTGACTTTCTTAGTCATCGCCTGGGTATTAGCACAAGGGCCCATTAGAGAAGCGCATAATAGCCCGAGCGATTGATGATGGAATCATTGCTCAGGCTATTTAAGACGCTTCATAGAATATTTAAGAAAACTATGGGCAGGTATAACCACCATCAATCACTAAGTCTGTGCCGGTCATAAATGATGATTCATCAGAGGCCAGAAAAATTGTGCCGTAAGCGATTTCGTGAGGTTTACCAAAGCGTTTCATCGGCACCATTGAGATAAGCGGTTCCCATTCCTCTTTTGGCACACTGCTTTCAAATAAGTTGGTATCAAACATCCCCGGACAAATCGCATTGACGCGGATATTGTCGCCGACAAACTCCATTGCCGCTGATTTGGTCATTAAACGCACAGCGCCTTTTGTGCTCTGGTAAGCGGTTGAAACACCGGCCCCAGCAATACCGTAAATGGAAGCAAAGTTAACTATCGAACCACCACCCGCACGTTTCATCGCTGGTACTGCTGCTTTCATGCCTAATAAAACACCTAGCTGGTTGATATTCACTATCTGGTAAAACTTCTCGACAGTGTGCTCTAATAAACCAGCGTGATAATAAATCCCGGCATTATTCACCAGCACATCCAGACGACCAAAGTGCTTTTCGGTTTCAGCTACTGCATCAATCCAGTCTTGCTCCTGAGTAACATCAAGTGCGACAGCAATCGCTTCACCGCCATTCTGATTTATTTCTTCAACCAGATTAAGCGTCTTTTTCCAGAGGGCATCAGCAGGTTGTTCTTCAGCAATGATCGGATCTTGCTTTAAGTTAGCAGCAACAATTTTTGCCCCTTCTTTTGCCATCATCCGGACCTGCTCACTACCCAGCCCACCACCAGCACCTGTGATTAAAATGACTTTATTGTCTAATCTACCCGCCATTATCGTTTCCTCTAATCTTTTTAAATAATGAAAAACAATGGAATTACATTGCTTGTTGGAAACATCGTAAGAGCGAAAAAAAAGTGCCGCAAGACGGCACTTTTCAGAGACTTAGTTACTTAAAAGTAACCTATGGCATCGATTCAGAACGAGTTTTTTATCTAAGCCAAGAAAAAGACTTACGTGGCAGATAAATTAATCCGCATCAAACACCCTGACTAATAATTGGCGTATTGCTTCCGGTTCAAAGGGTTTATCACAAATGGCGGTGACACCTGCGGCTTTCACTTCACCCAAACGGGCAGCATCGTCATCACTGGTGACCATGATAATGGGAATAAACGCATTATTAAGTTCGTTACGCACATATTCCACTAATTGTTTGCCATCCATATTGGGCATATTCAAGTCGGTAAAAATAAGATCAAACTCATTATTTTTAACGGCTTCTGCCCCCTGCTTGCCATCATTTGCTTTGGAAATATCACTCATCCCCAGATTTTTTAACACACGAGTAATGTGGTTTCGGGCAGTCAGGCTATCGTCAACGACCAGCACTTTAAGTGCTGTAATATCGTAGTTATCTAACTCAAGCCTGGCAGGTTCCATGAAATCAATGGTGGTTGCCAGGGCTTTTTCTAAATCATGACTATCGAAGGGTTTTGGCAGCAGTGCCACAATTCCAGCTTGGCGAACATCGTCTAATTCCTCAAAACGGGTTTCACTAGAGACCAGCATAAAGTGAATATTGGTTTCACTTTTGATCTTACGAGCTAATGCAATCAGTTTTGCTGCATCCATATCCGGTAAATGCAAAGCACTAATCACCAGATCTGGCGGGTATTGCATCATGATTTTTAATGCTTCCATACCGGAAGCCACACCCTCAATGTTATATACACCGGCCTGTTGCAGGTGGGTGACAATAATTTTCCGCTGGGTTGAAGATGGCTCTACTAGAACAATCGACAAATCCGACAAACTCACTGAAGCCATAGTCCAACTCCGTTGTTATAAAACAGGCTAAGCCTAATATAGCAAGAAGAAACAAAGCTTCATAATCTAAAGTCGCGATTGTGCTTGTAGATTAATTGCAGTCAACTTTAATACTTTTCCCCTAACTATTAGCTAGTTAGCTTTGGATTAACAAAACTCATCATTAAATTACTAAATTTTCATTTTTTAAGGTCGTTAAGGATTAAAGGTAGTTATCAACCATGTCTTGCCAACTACAGCCGTTTTCTCGAGGAGTAAATATGAGCATAGGAAACATTTATCACAATGCATCAGTGATGAAAAAATCGATGATTCCACCTGCTGTCATGACTGTGATGCTCACTATCCTACTCATCGTCATCACAACAAACCTCAAAACTGTCTCTAATAACATTGATGATGTTGTTTACAACTTAGCACCGGATACGGATTTAGCTGCCCAAATCATGAACAAAGTGAATGAGAAAAGGCTGCAGGTGAAAAACTATATCAAGACTTCCGATAACAGTAATGTAGAAAAATTTAAGTCGATAGCTGACGAATTACAACAGCTTATTACTACGGCTCAGACAGACATTAAAGCATCAGATCGCGTCAAGCTGATTAATGAAATTGATGAATTAAACAGTCGTTATGATGAAGCTTTTCATAATGATGTTGTCGCTAACATGTCCATCAGAAATAACATCGTTTATGACAACTTAAATAAAAATGGGAAGTTAGCTGAAAAAAGTTTAGATGGCATACTGAATTCTGCCCACGATAACTATGATATCGAAGCCACTTTTTATGCAGGGGAAACACTTAAGTCTTTTTTATTATCACGACTCTATGTCTTCAAATATTTAGATACCAATAGTATTGATGATAACAACCTAGCTCAAAAAGAACTTAAATCCACCCAACAATGGTTAGAAGAATTACTCGCCAACACAATAGACAACCAAAGCTTGCAGTCTGCCCGTGAAGCAGCCATACAAATCGAAGCGTATAAAAACGGTTTTATCGAGTTAGTCGCAGCTATTACAAAAAGAAACAATGCTATCAATAATGTGTTGGACACAAATGGCCCTATCATTTCCAGTAAAACGCAGGCTCTGAAAGACAGTGTGTTTAAGTCAATGATTGAGCAGGGAGAACAGGCAAAAACCAATATCATCAAAACAGAGCGCTTTAGCTACCTTGTCTATGCCATTGCGGCTATCGCTGGCATATTTATTTCTTTCAAACTCGCGCAGGGCATCGTTAACCCCATTGAAAAAATGAAAGGCGTTATGGACAAAGTGGCTGATGGTAACCTGACCCTACGTATCGATATTGATAACAAGGATGAGCTGGGTCAGTTTGCGGATAATTTCAATCAATTTGTCGCCCAATTAGAACAACTGATAAGAGAAATTGCACTGGCAACTGAACATCTATCTACTGCTGCTGAAGAAACCTCCAGTGTGACAAGAGACTCCACACAGAACATTCTCAAACAGCAAAATGAAACCAGCCTGGTAGCTACTGCCATCAATGAAATGACAGCCACTGTTCGTGAAGTCGCCACCAATACTGAACAAGCTTCGCTGGCGGCATCCAATGGAGATCGTGAAGTACGTTCTGGGCAGCTGGTGATCAACCAGATGGTTGAATCCATCGAGCGTTTAGTGAATGAAATCGAGCACTCTTCAGGCGTTATTCAAACGCTCAAAACAGGTAGCGTCAACATCGAGACCGTATTGGACGTGATTAAAAATATTGCTGAACAAACCAATCTATTGGCATTAAATGCAGCCATCGAAGCCGCACGCGCCGGGGAGCAAGGAAGAGGCTTTGCGGTGGTGGCAGATGAGGTTCGCTCACTGGCGCAAAAGACACAAGAATCAACATTGGAAATTGAACAGCTTATCGCCACATTACAGTCCAATGCTGACGACGCAGTTAACTCAATGAATTCCAATAAACTCAGCGTCAGTGCTTTGGCTGAGAAAACCAGCCAGGCAACCGAATCATTGAATAGCATCACTTCTGTCGTTTCATCCATCACTGAAATGAATGCTCAAATCGCCACAGCAGCTGAAGAGCAAAGCTACGTTGTCGAGGAAGTGAACAACAACGTCCACAATATTCAGATTATTTCAGAGAGTAATGCCACGGCTTCTCAACAAATATCATCAGCCAATAATGAAATTGCAGACTTAAGTGCCAAACTCAAAATTCAGGTAATGCGATTCCAGGTTTCCTAACTTATAAAGATGATCCAGCCAGTCTCTTTAAAGAGGCTGGCTATTTTTTTACTTCCCAACCCCTCATTTTCCTGTCAAATTTTTCACACTGACTTTTATATTATTAGTGACTCACCTATGCTGTATGTGTCAACTGATAAAGGAACCTTATGCCTGAAGATCTGCACATCAAGATTCGTAACTTGGAAAAATCCGATTATCCCCAACTCAAATTATTGATGGATAAAATTTACGATGATATTGGTGGCGCCTGGCCAGAACATACTATTTTCAAACTGATTGATGACTTACCTGAAGGCCAGATTTGTATTATCGATCACGACACCATTATCGGTGTGGCCTTGTCGGTACAAGTGAACTATCAACGTTTCAGTAATCCGCATACCTACGATGATTTAATCAGTAAAAAAGAAACCATTCTGAATAATAAAAATGGTGATGCTCTATATGGGCTGGATGTACTAATTCATCCAGATTATCGGGGTTACCGCCTAGGCCGTCGTTTATACGAAGCAAGAAAAGAGCTGTGTCGCCAACATAACCTTAGAGCCATTCTGGCCGGTGGCCGTATTCCAAATTATCACCAGTATGCTGACGAAATGACGCCTGCCGAGTATTTTGAGGCCGTCAAAAACAAACGTATTTATGATCCCATTCTCACCTTTCAGTTATCGAATGACTTTCAGGTGACGCGTTTATTAAAGCAATACCTGCCTGAAGATGAAAAATCTCAGGGTTACGCGACGTTGCTGGAGTGGCGCAATATTTTTTATGAACCGGAAAGTACCGTTATTGAGACCCGGAAAACTCAGGTTCGTATCGGCGCGATTCAGTGGCAAATGCGTGAAGTCGAGTCTGTTGAAGAATTGTTAAGTCAGGTCGAATATTTCATTGATGCCTTATCCAGCTATAAAAGCGACTTTGCTCTGTTCCCTGAGTTTTTCAACTCTCCATTAATGGGACTTAGCCCCGATCAACGTAATCAAACCGAAGCGATTCGTTTTTTAGCCAGCTTTACTGAACGTTTTAAAACAGAAATGTCGCAAATGGCTGTGAGCTATAACATCAATATCATCACCGGCTCCATGCCATTATTGGAGGACGATGTTCTCTATAATGTTAGCTATCTGTGCCGTCGCGATGGCACGATTGAACGACAAACCAAAGTTCATATCACCCCACATGAACGTCGTGACTGGGTGATTGAAGGCGGTGATCAATTACAAGTCTTTGACACCGATGCAGGTCGTGTTGGCATATTGATTTGTTATGACGTCGAATTTCCTGAGCTGGCTCGTTTATTGGCACAACAGGATATGGATATTCTTTTTGTACCGTATTGGACTGATACCAAAAATGGTTATCTTCGGGTACGTCACTGTGCCCAGGCTCGCGCCATTGAAAATGAATGTTATGTAGTCATTTGTGGCAGTTGCGGCAACTTGCCTCAGGTAGAAAATTTGGATGTGCAATATTCTCAGGCGGCGGTGTTCTCCCCTTCTGATTTTTCCTATCCTCACGATGCCGTGATGGCTGAAACAACTCCAAATACCGAGATGATTATGTTCTCTGATCTGGACTTGGATAAACTCAAACTGACTCGCAGTGAGGGCTCGGTAAATAACCTAAAAGACCGACGAACTGAACTCTACACACTGAAGTGGAACGGCAAAACTAAATGACAGAGCATCCAATCATCAGTCAGATCAAAGCAGCAGACGAAGCCATCATCGCAGAAGACTTCGATACGTTATTAGATATTTACACTGACGATGCGCTGCTAGTGGTACAACCCGGCATGAATGCGATCGGCAAAGCTCAGATCCTTCAGGCATTTGAGAAGATTGCTGTTTATTTTCAACATGGTTTACAGATAAAACAGGCGGCATTAGAAATTTTAGAAACCGGTGATAGCGCTCTGGTACTAGCCAATACCATTATCTCTGCACCAGGTATCGAACCGACCACAAGACAAGCGACGTATGTCTTTGTTAAAAACAGCGATGATATCTGGCGATGTGCTATTGATAACTCTTATGGACATGCCATTCTTCAGAACAAATAAAAGCAGTGTTACTCATGAATACGAGGCTAAAATGGAATTAGAAACACAAACAGCTCATATCGCTATGGAAACGGATATTGACCCTGCTGCTGGAGATCAAGCCTATTTTTCTGTATCCACCACCAAGCTGAAATGGCTTTATCTCGCCACATTTGGTTTATATGGTATCTATTGGTTTTATAAAAACTGGAAACTTCAGCAGCCTTTTATCGATGGCAAAATTATGCCGGTGATGCGTGGCATATTTTCTATTTTTTTCACTCATGCATTAACTAAACGCATCAAACAAAGTATGTTGCGCCAAGACATTCCAGAAAATAAACATTTAGGTTTTCTTGCAACCATGTTTGTCTTACTGGTCATTTTTGGCAACCTCGCAAGCACCTTAGCTGATAATCATGTGGTACCTGAATATTTCAATATTATCTGGCTGGTATTGTTTTACCTGAGTGTTTACCCATTGATTGAGCTACAAGACAAAATCAATATGCTTAAGGATGATCCCATTGGCGCCATTAACTCACGCTACGACTGGCGAGGCTATACCGCCTTATTCATAGGGGGAGTACTGTGGCTGTTGGCTATCCTTGGTGCAGTTGCCTTAATCGCACAAAACTAAAAGGAGACATATCGTGACATTAGAAAACGTATACCACATCGCATTTACCGGTTTATTTATCATCTTATTAACGCTGTTAGTGCAATGGTTTATTGCCAGTAAGACCAAAGCCTCACAACCGGGTGCCATTCCAGGAAAAATTGATGAACACTTGAGTCATTCCTCATTTGTGTTCCGTGCCCACCGCACCTTTATGAACTCACTGGAAAACCTACCTTTGATGCTTGGAACATCATTTATGGCGATTCTTATTGGCGCCAATGCTCTATGGACGGGGATTTTTATCTGGGTATTTGCCATCGCACGAATTATCCATATGGCCTTATATTATAAAATTGCCACTGAAAAAAACCCCAGCCCAAGAACAGTATTTTTCATGATTGGTTTACTGGCAAATATCGCACTATTAGTCCTGTGCGCCATCACACTTTTATAATGTTGTGTTGATTTAAAAAATCCAAAATTAACCAACGTTAAAAACACCACTCTCGACAAAATATAAAATATTGGTAATCATTCAACGACAATACCAAGGCAGGCCAATAGTAGATGGATAACATGGTAATGCGAGAGACCATCCTCAAAGGATTAGAAAACGAATTATCCTTAACAGAAGCAACAGAAATAACTGATAACTTAAGCTATATTTTGTCTGTTATCCGTAAACATCTGGAGATGGATGTTGCTTTTATCTCCGAGTTCACCGATCAAATACGAAAAATTGAAGTGGTCGATTCAGCAGAACGAGACATTTCTCTAAAACCCGGACACGCTGACCCTACTGAACTGACTTACTGTCGAAAGATTGTTGATGGTGAGCTGGATGAAATCATTGCTGATACTTCAGAAAATCCATTGACTAAATCGATGCCGATTACACAAGAGCTGGATATTGGTAGCTACTTAGGTGTGCCCATCGTACTTAATGATGGTGAAGTCTATGGTACTTTCTGTTGTTTCAGTCATACGCCTGACACAACGCTAAGCGAACGAGACTTAGCGCTAATGAAAATTTTTGCTGACATAGCTGCCCGTCAAATTGATAAGCAACTGATCAAGAGTCAGGAAGAAAATCAAATCAAAAGACGAGTCAGCAAAGTCTTATCAAATAAACACATCAAAACTGTTTTCCAACCGATATATCACGTCGACGAAAAAAGAGTGATTGGTTATGAGTGTTTATCCCGTTTTCTCAACACACCATATCGCACGCCAGATATCTGGTTTGAAGAAGCTCAATTTGCCGGCCTGGGAGAGGAGCTTGAAATAATGGCTATTACAGCGGCCCTTGATAAGATGAATCTTTTCCCAGCCGACATCAATTTTTCTCTAAACATATCACCTGAGTATGTGATAAATGGTGCCGTTGAAAGAGCTTTAGACCAGCATATATTTAATAAAAAAATTATTCTTGAAGTCACTGAACATGCTCAGATAACAGACTATCATGCCTTTCGTAAAGCTATACAATCACTGCGAAAACAAGGTGTGCGTCTTGCCATTGACGATGTTGGTGCTGGTTATTCCAGCCTCCACCATATCTTGGAACTGGGTGCAGATATAATCAAACTGGACATCAGCCTAATCAGAAATATTGATACTGATACATCCAGAAAAGCACTAACCGCTGCGTTACTTGCTTATGCCAAAGAAACCTCATGCGAAGTTTTAGCCGAAGGCGTAGAAACAGAGCAAGAATTCCAAGAGCTGGTTCGACTCGGCATTAAAAAAATACAAGGCTATTTCATTAGCCAGCCGCTGGAGTTAGAAGAGGCAGTGAATTTTGTCTGCCCTATATAACAAATAACAGGCATGCCATTAATGGTATGCCTGTTAATTTTTTAACTCATTAGACTTTAAATTGTTTCACCAGATCATTGAGTGTAATTGCCAAACGAGCGAGATCTTTACTGGCAATAGACGTTTGCACCGTCCCTTCAGCGGTTTGGCTGGTCATATCATTGATCGACACAATATTACGATTAATTTCTTCGGCCACCGCCCCCTGCTCTTCTGCTGCTGTGGCGATTTGGCGACTCATATCATTAATATGTGAGATAACTTCAGAAATCATTCTTAATGCCTCCTTGGTTGAATTCGCCTGAGTCAAAGCTTCATTGACTTGTTTCTGACTTTTTTCCATTGAATCCACGGCATTATTCGAACCTTGTTGCAGCATCTCGATCATATTGGTTATTTCACCAATTGAAGCGGTGGTTTTACTTGCCAGTGTCCTAACCTCTTCAGCCACCACAGCAAAACCACGACCATGCTCCCCGGCACGTGCCGCCTCAATAGCCGCATTTAATGCTAATAAATTCGTTTGTTCTGCAATATTGTTAATTACATCCAAAACGGTAGAAATATCCATACTGCGTTTTTTCAGTTGATTAATAGAATCCACTGCCGTCTCAGTCACATCAGCTAGCTGTTGAACAAGTGAGGCTGTTTTATCCATCGCCACGATGCCTGTGTCCACCTGCTCAGCGGCTTTATCTGTAGCCATTGATGTATCACTGGTATTTCTTGCTACTTCTTGTACTGTAGCCGTCATCTCATTCATTGCTGAGGCAACCAGAGTGGTTTCACTCTGCTGTTTCTGAACTGCCTGACTGGTTTGCTCAGTGATCACAGAGGTTTCATCTGATGCTGCTGCAATTTCGCTACTTGCATCCGTTACATTGTTCATGGTTTTCTGCATCGTGATGAGCATATTATTGAGGGCCTTGCTGGCATCACCAATTTCATCAGTACGTTTCATATCCAGTCTTGCAGTCAGATCCAGATCCTTTGCCACGCCAGAAATAAAATTTGATATTTGCAAAATTGGAGTGGAAATAAGATTGGATGCTTTAACAGCAAACAGCACAGCTAATAAGGCGATAACAACAAGAATAGATAATCCATACAACCATAAACTGTTTGATAACTGATTAGCTGGTGCAAACGCTTCTGCTTCATCAATCTCCGCTAAGATTGCCCAGTTCAAACCCGCAATATCCAAAGGAGCGTATGCGGACAACACATGGGTACCACGATAATCTGTAATGATGTCAAATCCTGACTTACCAGCCAATGCATCCTCAACACCATGACTGTTGAGCGGTAAAATACCCAAAGCTGACCCCTTACGTTCAATCAAATTTCTGCTTTTTTCATCGATAACCTGAGTCTTTGTCAGCATCTCCAGGTAAGCGGCTTTATCCTCAACTAAAAACCGGCTTTCACTACGTAAACGTTTATCAGGGCCGACCAGATAAGTTTCACCTGAATCGCCCAACCCTGCTTCCATCCATTTTTTCTCAAAGGTCATAATCTGATTAATTCGATCCACAGGCATTTGGAAAATCAGTACCCCTTTTTTACTGCCATTCAGGGAAATAGGTGCTGCCATGAAACTGGCAGGGCTCTCATAGGAAGGCAGATATGGCGCATAATCAACCACCGCTACTTGTTCATCTGGTCCCATTTCTAGTGCTTTGTTAAATGCCTGACCAAGAGCAGTGTTGGCATAAGGCCCATTTTTCAGCGATGTGGCGTAATCAAGTTCTTTGAATACGCTATACACCACCATTCCAGTATCGGCATCCACCAAGAAAATATCGTAATAACCAAACTTCTCTAGAAAATCTTTCAGATATGGATGGTATTTAGCATGATAGCTTGCATAGCTACTGCCATCATCTGCCTGAACCAGATCATCTTTTTTACCTAATGGTGCCGGATTATCAACAATATACGTTTGTTGCAGCGCTAATCCATTCACATCAAGTTTGGACAACACATCGTCCATATTCACAGGAGGCTTTACACCGTTCAGGGACTCGTAACGTTGAGAAAACGTCGTGTCATAATAAGTCTTCACATGTTGGCGAAGGCTGGCTTTGTTGTATTCTCCAATATCATTCGCATAGTTCTGTGCGGCTGTATTCAGATCACCTAAGGCCTGAGTAATCAAGCTAGAATTTGCCAGATTAGTCAGTTGATTTTTAATCGTCGCGAAATAGTCTCTAATCTGGTTTTTCTTAACATTACGAAGGGAAATCAGACGCTCTTGAGATAATTCACGTAGTGCAATACTCGATTCATTAGTCGCGATATAGTTGGTAAGCGCGGTAGAAATAAGGATTGGCGTAAGAGCGATAACAATCGCGGCCAAGGTAATTTTTTGTTTTATTTTCATCTCAAGTGCTCGTAATAATGAGGATAGCTAAAGCGTTGTTACTAATATCGTCCTTGATAAAGGTTTATTTAATCCATCGCGTCCTTAACTATTGTCCACATTTATTTTACGAGCAAATGAAAAACAACTAGCAACTGAAAGTATTGTTGATTTTATTTAAAGATATGTTTTGTCCTGTTTGCTAAAGCGACCAGTGACAGCATTACCGGCACTTCAACCAAAACACCGACCGCCGTGGCTAATGCAGCGCCCGAATTCAATCCAAACAGGCTAATGGCAACAGCTACCGCCAGCTCAAAGAAATTAGACGTGCCAATAAGTGCAGCAGGTGCAGCAACATTAAACGGCACTTTCCACAAATAAGCCCAACCATAAGCAATGGCAAAAATACCATAGCTTTGAATCAGTAATGGAATCGCAATCAAAACAATAACTAACGGTTTAGCCAGAATGGTTTCTGCCTGAAAACCAAACAATAAAACCACCATCGCTAACAAACCAAGAATTGAATAAGGCTTAACTTTTTGCGTAAAACGAGCAATTTCATGGTGATCCTGACTATTATCAAGACGTTTCCGTGTGATATAGCCGGCCAGTAATGGAATCACCACATACAGTACAACTGATAGAAACAGGGTTTCCCATGGCACGATAATATTGGTCATACCCAGTAGAAAGGCCGTAATCGGAGCAAAAGCAAACACCATGATTAAGTCGTTTATTGATACTTGCACCAGTGTGTAGTTTGCATCACCTTTAACCAACTGACTCCAGACAAATACCATGGCTGTACAGGGCGCAACCCCCAATAAAATCATCCCGGCAATGTATTCTTTTGCTGATTGAGGGTCGACCCAGCCGGCAAACAGAATCTCAAAAAATAAAATGCCCAGCCCGGCCATAGTAAAAGGTTTGATCAGCCAGTTCACCACCAGCGTCAGGCATAATCCTTTTGGTTTTTTACCGACATCTTTGATCGAGGCAAAGTCCACATTGACCATCATCGGGTAAATCATCAACCAGATAAATACGGCCACAGCCAGATTCACATTCGCATATTGCCAAGCGGCCACCATTTGAAACACTGATGGAAACAACGACCCCAAAGCCACACCAGCAACAATACAAAGGCCAACCCAAACCGACAAATAACGTTCAAAAAATCCTATTGCTGAACTAGAAGACGAGTTCATACCAATTCCTCTTCAATACGTGTTTTTAGTAACTGAAACGCTTCATCAAAAGCAGCTTCAATTTCCGCCTCCGTTCCCTCCGCTTTAGCAGGATCAGGAGTGCTCCAGTGCAGTTTTTTATACTCACCATAAAAAATCGGACAAACTTCGTTGGCGGCTTGGTCACAGACGGTAATCACATAATCAAAAGGCTGACCCGCAAACTCATCCCATGACTTGCTGACCGGATGACCAGGATCAATGCCATGGCGTTTTAATGTTTCTATTGATTTAGGGTGAACATAACCCGCAGGCTGACTGCCAGCACTAACGGCCTGAAATTCAGCCCCTTTAAGCTGATTAATCAAAGCCTCTGCCATCACTGAACGGCATGAGTTACCCGTGCATAAAACCAGTATTCTTTTCATTTCAACTCTCTGTATTAACGGATTGAGGTTTACAACAATCAACAAATTCCACAACAGCACAATTGGCATTCTCAGCCTGATGCAATCTCGCTAAATCACTACTGCAGCAATCCTGGACCATAAAGGCAATTAAGTCTCTCATCTGTTCAAAATTAGCCATGTAGATAATAGAGCGGCCTTCTTTACGCGATGTCACCAACTTGGCCTGACTTAAATGGGTCAGATGAAATGACAGGGTATTATGCGGAATGCCCAGCGCATCACTGATGGCACCAGCTGCCATACCTTGCGGACCGGCTTCCACCAGTAATCTAAAGGCCTGAAGACGTGTTTCCTGAGACAAGGCATCAAAGGCGGTGAGTGCATTTTGTAGTTTCATATGTCGATAATAGTCGACATATATTTTATATGTCAATAATTATGGACATATAAGCAGAAAGCGTAGCCATGTTAAAGTGATCGACAAGTATGAAAATAATCGTAGGGAGATAAACGATGAGTAAAACATTAGTCATTGGAGCCAACGGCCAGATTGGAAAACAACTTATAAAGTTACTCTGTGCTGATGACAATCAGGTGAAAGCGATGATCCGAGACTCCCAGCAAGCTGCCTACTTTCAGGAATTAGGTGCTGAAACCATTATTGCAGATTTGGAATCCCCACTACCGGAAACAGCATTTGAGGATTGTGACAAAGTCGTCTTTACCGCAGGCTCAGGTGGAAAAACCGGCGCTGACAAAACCATCCTGATTGATCTATGGGGTGCGGTGAAAGCTATCGATATGGCCAAGAAACATAATATCAAACAATTTGTTATGGTCAGCGCCAGAGATGCTGGCAATCCTGAAACAGGCACTGAGGCCATCAAACACTACAATATTTGTAAACACTTTGCCGACGAGTATTTATTAGCTAGTGGCGTGCCTTACACCATCCTACGTCCTGGCAAACTGATTGATGACAAAGCCACAGGCCATATTTCCACACAACGAACAGGCCAGGCTGATAAGGATGTGATTACCCGTGCTGACGTCGCTGCTTGTATTCACTATTGCCTGAACCATACCGAGTCCATTAACCAGATAGATGAGCTTTACAATGGTAATGAAACTATTCCGCAGGCATTTATCAACAGTGTGTCGGGACGATTGGGTTAAATTTACCAACCTGTCAGACAACGACTGTAATGGCCGGCACCACGTTTTATCAGATAAGCTACGGCCAGGCTGATAATGATAGTGAGCGGAAAGGTAACAACAAACTGTACCAATCCGCTCATCTCTTCAACATAAGGCAACCACTTATATCCCACCAGCGCTATCAACACCCAGGGATGAATAAAATAAATAGCAAAACTCGCGTCGGCTAATAACATCAGTGCAGGAATGTCAGGATAACGTTCGCTCAACTTTTGCAGTAGTGACAAAAAGAAAAAACATAAAACGATTTTCTGCAAAATCAGGATATCCAGACCATCAAAGGTGAATGCATGTAATTTATGTAGATTACCAAAGCCTGGATAAATCAGCACTTGTAATATCGCCAGAAAGATAACACCTGCGGCCAATACAATGGTTTTGTTCGCCATGTAGGACTGAACAAAATCTCGGTGCATCGATACCAGAATACCTAATAAATACATAGGCAAAAAATACAAAACGGCATGCCAGGGCGACAGATTACCCGCTGGGCGATGGACAATCATCGCCACCACTAAGGCAATGATAAAAATAGTGATACGTGTTTTTACACCTTGACGGATGTAGCTGATAAACAATGGCGACATCAGAAATATCAGCATAATAAACGGGATATACCAATAGGCAAACGAGGTTCGGCCGGTCCATAGATACAAGCCAAACATGGTTAAATAATCTTGCCAGTGACTGAGCGAGGTGATTCCCAACTCGTTGGCATCGGGTAAGGAAACACCTGAACTTAAATAATAAATCAGTGCTAACGACGATAAAAACAGATAAGGCAGCAAGACATTTTTAACTTTCTTCAGCATAAACTGGCTGTATGCAAATTGCCTGTAAAAAATATGATGGAAGAAAAAACCGGAAATAAAAACGAATAAAGGTGAGCCCCCCTGAATTAAGTTGGCAATCACTCTTTCGTCAAAACTGGTGATGGATTTATAGCTAATACAATGTCCGGCAACGATGCTTAAAATGGCAATGGCCCTGAAATAATCAAAGGCAATCAACCTCATTTAAGCAACTACCACAGATATTAACCACCGCATCGGCTTATCACTCTTCTACAGACAAAACAGGCGAACAATACACCAAAATCACACTTTTTATCATGATTTATAAAAGCTGCGTATAAAACCGATTTAAGCGACTTTTCTGGCCTTTGTCATCCGCTGTTCGGCCTATTGTTTATTACCAGTATTTTTCAATACTGATTTGCCCTGGATCACGTCGGGAGTGTTTTTTCAAACCATGCGTATTGATTAACACGTCCATGGTTTCATGCACCATTTCCGGGTTACCACACAACATCACCTGACTGTCTTCTGCATTGATTTTAAGACCAGTGCGTTGCTCCAGACGACCATCTTCAACAGCCTGAGGAATACGTCCTGTTAAGGCATCAGGTGCTTGTTCACGGCTGACAAAAGGCACATAAATAAACTGCTCCGCTCGTGTTTGTTTTATCGCATCAATGTTGTCCTGATAGGTCAGTTCGTTTTGATATCTGACCGCATGTACCAAAACCACTTTTTCAAACTGCTGCCAAACTTCCTGCGTATTTAAAATAGACAGAAAAGGGCCAATACCCGTGCCGGTGGATAGCAAATAGAGATGCTTACCCTCAGGTAATTGATCCAAGGTCATTAAGCCGGCGGCTTTGGGTGCGACCAAAATACTATCACCAGCTTTAAGTTTGGCTAGTCGGGTAGAAAGCAAACCATCAAGCACCTCAATAAAATAAAAATCGAGCGGTCTTGTGTCTGGACTGTTCACCAAGGAAAAAGGTCGGCTGACAAGTTCACCCTCAATTTCCAGAGCTAAACGCGTAAACTGCCCAGCTTTGAACGTTGGATAATCGACATCCAGCCTTAATGAATGCAAACGATCATTCCATTGTTTATTTTCAACTACTGTAGCCGTCAGCCAATCTGCCATTGTGCTGTCTCCTTTTTTGTCGGGTTGATATCACTTTCTGGTTTATGGTCATGCTACTATCATTCCACTTTTAAGACGACGTACAAAGCCGACATCACCTGAGCTCAAGGATTAACGCTAAATGACCAATCACATCATTGCCGAAGCGACATTAACCGATCTTAATGCCATTACCCAGTTGCTGACCGTGCTGTTTACTCAGGAAGCTGACTTTGAACCACAACCAGAAAAACAAATGCACGCTGTCAGTGATATTCTCAGGCATCCCGACAAAGGCCATTTTTTACTTATCAAACACCAGTCTAAAGTCGTCGGCGTAGTAAGTTTGTTATATCTAACCTCAACCGCCATGGGTGGTAAAGTCGCTTTATTAGAAGATATGGTGATTGCTGAACAACATCGCGGCAAAGGCTTCGGCTCGGCTTTGTTAAGTGCCGCGGTCAACTTTGCCAGACAACAAGGTTGTCTGCGTATTACCTTATTAACCGATGCCGATAATGCTATTGCCCAGAAAATGTATCAGGACGAGGGGTTTACTCACTCTGCCATGATTCCGATGCGATTAATTTTAGACACATAAACAAACACGCCATGGACGCCATTAACCCCAAATTATTATGGGAAATTTTTAAACATATACAACGTTGGTTAGCGAATCTTAATCGCGCAGGCGAACAGCGTCAGCAACAATCCAGAACAGCGCTGAGAAATGTCATTATCGCTGCCCGGGAAACCAGTGTATACGTCAGACAGATACAGGATACCCAACAAGCCGATCATGCGACTGAGCGGCATCTGGCAAAATGCTGGACTCAACTGGGGTTTGATTTAGACGATTTGGGACTGAGTAAACTGGCGAAACGCTGCCACATAACGGGTAAACATTGGGCTGACCCTAAGTTTTACACCAATGATTTTCTGCAAAAAGCCGATATCAGTCTGGATAGAATGGAAACATTAGCAAAACAGATTTTATTGGATATTGATAAACTCTAAATCATGAAAAAAATCATCTCATTTAGTCTATTCGTTTTATTCAGTCCATTGGCTCAGGCTCAGTCACTGTGTCCAATGACAAATGCTGATGCCATGCAAGCTTGTCTCGATGGGAAACTGCAATCAGCGATTGATGAAATGGTCAGTGACTTAACGATAATCAAACAACGCCATGCTGAAAACGATGCATTGCTAAAGTCGCTTGAGTTATCGCAGCAAACATGGGATGCCTACCGGAAAACGCAATGCCTGAATGTCTATCAGACCTGGCAAAACAATGCGCAGCAACAAGCTGTAACCGCCAGTTGCGCCATTGAGCTGACCAGGCAACGTAATCAGTTTTTACAAGACTATTATCTGAAATAAACCTCATTCAGACTTGTGAAAAATAATGGCGCGCCTGATCGGCATCCTTGTGAATCTGGCTGATCAGCTGATCCAGACTGTCAAAACGCTGCTCATCACGAATCTTATGTAAGAAAAACACCTGAACATGCTCGCCATAGATCTCTCTCTTAAAATCAAACAGATGCACTTCCAGCAAGGCCTTGTTACCACCAATAGTCGGTCGGATACCAATATTTGCCACACCATTAACCGGTTCTTCATCAATACCAAATAGCTGCACAGCAAACACCCCTGTCAGTGGAATTTTATGCCGATGAAGATGAATATTTGCCGTGGGGAATCCCATCTTACGACCACGCTTATCGCCATGCGCTACCCGACCACTCATCCGATAAGGTCGTCCTAATAACTTCTCAGCTAAGAGTAAGTCACCACTACTTAGTGCATTTCTGATACGGGTGCTGCTTACCCGGTCTTGGTCGATAGCAAAGGTGTGCATGTTCACCACCTGAAAGCCATATTGCCGTCCGGCTTGCTGTAATAACGCAAAATCGCCTTTTCTTTCACAGCCAAAGCGAAAGTCATCTCCTACCACCAGATATTTAACGTTTAATCCTTCCACTAATAATTTTTGGATAAAGAGTTCAGCCGACATCTCTGCCAACTGTTTATTAAACCGTAAAACGCATAATTGCTGGATGGAATAACAACGCAAAGCCTCCACTTTTTCACGAAACCGCGTCAATCTGGCTGGCGCTTTTTCCGGAACAAAATATTCAAATGGCTGCGGTTCAAACGTAATCACTACGGCGGGTAATTTCAGCGTATCGCCTTTCATGGCTAATTGTGTCAATACCGCTTGATGGCCTAAGTGGACACCGTCAAAATTACCGATGGTGGCAACACAGCCTTGAGGTGAAGCAGGTAAATTATGAAAACCGCGAATAATTTTCGGCATAAGACGTTGTCTACCAAAAAAATAACTAAACACAACAGAGTAACGGCAAATAAAAAAACAATCCAGCAGGCAAGCCCACGCCTATTACCTTATAATAGGCGCAAAATTATTTCGGTCAGAGGCAAGAATGGCAGCGAAACAAAAAAAACTGGATTATGAAGCTGCAGTTAAAGAGCTGGAAGCATTAGTTGAACGCCTGGAAGAAGGCGATATCAGCCTGGAAGAATCACTCAAACTCTATGAACGTGGCGTACTACTAACTCGTGATTGTCAGGAATCGTTGCAAGCGGCAGAACAAAAAGTGCAAATGCTGTTACAACAATCTGGCCAAAGCAATATGGTAGATTTTGATCCGGAAACTGGTGACGCGTGAACGTAAAGTTTCCTCTGCAGGACTGGATGTTAAAACACCAGTCTCAAATCGAATTTGTTCTGGAAAAACGTCTTCAACAGGCACAAAAGCCAGGTTCAGCACGTTTATTTGAAGCGATGCGCTATGCCACATTAGGTGGTGGCAAACGCTTACGCGCCCTGCTCGTCTATGCTACTGGTCAGGCATTAGGTGCAAAACAATCTGCTATGGATGTCGCGGCGGCGGCAGTAGAAATGATTCACGCCTACTCACTTGTGCATGATGATATGCCAATCATGGATGATGATGATCTGCGCAGAGGTCGTCCGACCTGTCACAAAGCCTATGATGATGCGACTGCACTTTTAGTCGGTGATGCCTTACAAACGCTGGCTTTCGAAACCTTGTGCGATGATATTCTGACCGAGAAACAACAAAGTCGCATGGTCAAAACACTGACTCAGGCTTCTGGTGCAGCAGGTATGGCAGGTGGTCAGGCCATTGATCTGGAATCTGTTGGCAAAAAACTGGACATTGATGCCCTACAGGCAATGCATAAATTAAAAACTGGCGCTCTCATCCGTGCCAGTGTTGTGCTCGGTGCACTCGCTGCCGAACACTATGATGAAGTGACGCTGGAACATCTTGATCGTTATGCAGACTGCATTGGACTAGCGTTTCAGGTTCAGGATGATGTGCTGGATGTCATCTCTGACACTCAAACACTTGGAAAGACCCAAGGTGCCGATATTGCATTGAATAAACCCACATATCCTGCTTTACTAGGTCTTGAAAAAGCACAACAAAAAGCGGTTGCTCTGATTGAAAAAGCACTGACTCACCTTGATGAGTGTCCATTTAATACAGAAGTGCTGGCCGAATTAGCTCAGTTTGTTGTGAAACGCTCACATTAAGAAATCGACAGAATGGATACTATACTCACTCATATCAACAGCCCAGAAGATCTGCGTCAACTGGACAAAAAACAGTTGCCCCAGCTGGCAGAAGAGTTGAGAACACTCATTATCGATAGTGTGCAACAAACCGGCGGGCATATTTCATCCAACCTAGGTGTTATCGAGCTCACCATCGCCTTGCATTATGTGTTTGATACCCCCACTGACCGCTTAGTCTGGGATGTGGGTCACCAAAGCTATGTTCATAAAATCCTCACTGGTCGCCGGGATCAGATGAATACTATGCGTCAGCCCGGTGGTTTATCAGGTTTTCCTAAACGCAGTGAAAGTGAATATGACACGTTTGGTGTGGGTCATTCGAGTACCTCCATCAGTGCCGCTCTTGGCATGGCACTCGCTGCACAAGCCAACGATGATCCACGTCATGCTGTCGCCATTATTGGTGATGGCGCCCTCACCGCCGGACAGGCGTTTGAGGCGTTGGCACATGCCGGTGACTTGAGCGCGAATTTATTAGTCATTCTTAACGACAATGAAATGTCGATTTCAAAAAATGTCGGCGGCATGGCAAATTATCTCGCCAAATTATTATCAGGCAGCTTTTACGCCAGTGCTCGTGAAGGCAGCAAGCGTGTACTGGAAAAGATTCCACCCGCTTGGGAAATTGCCAAACGCGCAGAAGAGCATGTTAAAGGCATGATGGTTCCTGGCACTTTATTCGAAGAAATGGGCTTTAATTATATTGGCCCGATTGATGGTCACGATATCGATACGCTCATTGCGACTATGACCAATTTGAAAAAACGTAAGGGTCCGCAATTTCTTCATATCGTCACCAAAAAAGGCAAAGGCTATGAGCCTGCCGAATTACATCCCTGCAAATATCATGGTGTCAGTCCGGCCAATAGTAAATCTTCTGGGCCGACATATACCCAAGTGTTTGGCCGTTGGTTATGCGATATGGCTCGTCTGGATCCGGACTTATTCGGCATCACACCTGCCATGTGTGAAGGCTCGGGGTTGAACCGCTTTGCTGAAGACTTTCCTGAGCGTTATTTTGATGTCGGCATCGCTGAACAACATTCTGTGACCTTAGCTGCAGGCTTGGCCTGTGAAGGCAAAAAACCGGTTGTGGCAATTTACTCGACCTTCTTACAAAGAGCCTACGATCAATTAATTCACGATGTGGCTATTCAGAATCTGAATGTACTGTTTGCTATTGATCGCGCTGGCTTGGTTGGCGCTGATGGTCCGACACATGCGGGTAGCTTTGATTTAAGCTTTTTGCGCTGCATTCCTAATATGATCATCATGGCACCGGCTGATGAAAATGAATGTCGGCAAATGTTAACCACCGGTTTCCGTTATAACGGACCGGCAGCAGTGCGTTATCCGCGGGGCAGTGGCAATGGCACCCCTGTTGAGCCAGCTTTAACTTCATTAGAAATAGGAAAAGCCCAATTAAAACGTCAAGGTAAAAAGGTCGCGATTCTGGCCTTTGGCAGCATGGTCACTGCAGCTGAACAAGCCGCAGAACAAATCAATGCCACGGTGGTGAATATGCGCTTTGTCAAACCCCTAGATACGGACATCATCAATCACATTGCTAACTCGCACGATTTAATCATCACTATTGAAGAAAATGCTGTGATGGGTGGCGCAGGTAGCGCTGTAAATGAATATTTAAGAGAAATAAATCATCCTGTCGCCATAAAATTAATGGGATTGCCCGATACATTTATCGAGCATGGCGTTCATAGCAGCATGTTAAGTGACTGTGGTCTGGATGCTGCAGGTATTTTGCATACCATTAATCAGCACTTTGCGGCATAATACGCTGTCTTCGTGAACGATTCCTGAGTATAATAGTCAACATTATGAGCGCAACGTATACCCTGAAAATTCTGGCCGATTTTGCCTCGGCACACACCTTAAGAGATTATCCAGGTGATTGCCGTCGTATGCATGGTCACAACTGGAAGCTGGAAGTCGAAGTCACTGCTATTGATCTAAATGAACATGGCATGGGTATGGACTTCAAAACCATTAAAACAGCTACTCGCGAGTTGGCTAAAACGCTGGACCACCGTTATCTGAATGACATCCCACCATTCGATACCATTAATCCAACGGCTGAAAATATTGCCAGATTTTTTTACCAAAAGCTCAGTGATACGTTAAATAATGATATCGCTAAAGTTTCCGGTGTCACCTTGTGGGAAACAGATCGCGCTTGCGTTAAATACAGCGAGGACAATTGAATGAGCACAACCCCAGCTAGCACTGAGATCAAAGACGAAATCGAAGACGTACAGAATATTGCCGACCAGCGTAAAATCGCTATTGATAAAGTCGGTATTAAAGATATTAAACACCCGGTCAAAGTCAGTGACCGTACCACCGGTGAACAGCACACCATTGCTAACTTTAATATGTATGTGAACCTGCCTCATCAGTTTAAAGGCACACATATGTCTCGTTTTGTTGAGATTTTGAATCAGCATGAACGTGAGATCACTGTTAAATCTTTCCGTGAAATGCTGGGTCAAATGACTGAGCGTCTTGACGCGGAATCAGGCTATATTGAAATGAACTTCCCTTATTTTGTGAATAAGGAAGCACCTGTTTCAAAAGTGAAAAGTCTAATGGATTATGACGTCACCTTTATCGGTGAAATCACTGGTACTAAAACCATGATGACGGTTAAGGTCGTCGTTCCTGTGACGAGCTTATGCCCATGTTCAAAGAATATCTCAGATTATGGCGCGCATAACCAACGTTCACACGTCACTTTGACTGTTCGCGTTGATAGCTTTGTCTGGATTGAAGATTTAATCGATCTGGTAGAAAAAGAAGCCTCTTGCGAAATCTTTGGTTTATTAAAACGTCCGGATGAAAAATTCGTTACCGAACGTGCGTACGATAATCCGAAATTTGTTGAAGATATGGTGCGTGACATTGCAGCCAGATTAAATGATGATTCTCGTATCACCGCTTACACAGTCGAATCAGAAAACTTCGAATCTATTCATAACCACTCTGCATACGCATTGATTACCAAAGGTTTTGATTGATACAACATCAATCACAAATAAAAAAAGCCCGGTTTAACCGGGCTTTTTTATGCTCAATATTTTTGTCTTAAATCGAGACGCTCACCATTATGTTGAATATCCAGTTGGCCAAGAAAAGACATGCCCAGTAGCGTCACTGAAGGTTCTTCACCATCCAAAACCACAGCATCGACATTGTGTAGCTTTATCTGTTCAAGTTGCACATAATCCAGCTTCACCTTATATCCGACACTACTGCCTGATGCCGTTCTTATGCCAACTTGCTGACCGCGAAGATAATCAATACCAAGGCGGGATGCCGTCGCGGCATTCATAGCGATGGTACTGGCGCCGGTATCGACTAAGAAACTTATCGTATAACCATTGATATTACCGGTAGCAGTATACATACCATTGGTCGGCCACAACGTCACTGCTGTTTTTTTCTCGGCTTCTATGTAATTGCTATTAATCCGATCGCCCAATGGAAAGATCTGTTTTTCGCCATTGATTTCAAACGTTGCGCTATTACTGTTAGCAGCAATTAACTTCAGGCCCTCTGGGCTGGTTTCTCCGACATTTAAAAAATGCTGTTGACCATCTACTTCAACCACAGCTTTGTCTTTAAACAGGCCAACCACCATAATGTTAACAACGACAGCCTCTGCTCGACTGCTAATTAACAGTATAATAAGCCACATTAATATGACTTTAGCCATAACGTTTCTTTTTAATCAGGTTTATCACTAACACCATCATGAGTGCATTCTCCCCTATTACAGTATCTGGTGTACTGCTGGCTGGCGGCCAATCCCGCCGGATGGGTGGTCAGGACAAAGGTTTGCTCCCCTATCAGGGTCGCTCGATGGCTAGCCACGTCATTAGTGCCATATTACCGCAAGTTGATGATTTTTATATCAGTGCAAATCAACATATTGAAGAATATCGATCATTTTCTTACCCCGTCATCACGGATGGACTTGATAATTTTCAGGGTCCTCTCGCTGGTATCCTGGCTGTGATGGAGCAAATCGATTCTGACTATCTGCTGACAGTGCCTTGTGATAATCCTGTTATCAGCCCTCAACTGCGACAGCGTTTACTGGAAGCTTTGTTAACGACTGGAAGTGATATTGCGGTAGCGCATGATGGCACTCAATTACAACCCGTATTTTCATTAATTCCTCGACGCTTACAATCATCATTAACTGACTTTTTAGCCTCTGGTCAGCGCAAAACCCGTGACTGGTTATTCCAGCATAAGGTTGTTGAAGTGGACTTTTCTGATCAGGCTGACTGTTTTATCAATATCAATACGGCTGATGACTTACAAAAAAAACCAAAGATACGTTCAGCTATACCGGCCCTTGGCTTTGCTGCATTTAGTGGAACAGGTAAAACAACATTACTCACCAAACTCATTCCTGCGCTGAAAAATAAAGATATACATGTCGCCGTGATAAAACATGCCCATCACAATTTTGATATCGATAAACCGGGCAAGGACAGCTATCAAATCCGTGAGGCAGGTGCCGAGGAAATCATTATTGCCTCAGCAAAAATGATGGCGCTAATGAGAAAACATCACGATGAACTCATTGAACCTGAATTACAGCCATTAATCCAACGCCTCGATACCAGTAATATCGATCTCATTCTTGTCGAGGGATTCAAACACGAAAATTTCCCCAAAATAGAATTAAACCGTGCGGAACTGGGTCCACCGACTTTGTTCAAGGAGGATCCGCATATCATTGCAATCGCCTCTGATAAAAACGATAGTCACGCTGACATGCCTTTGGTATTAGATATCAATAATATCCCCGCCATGGTCGAGTTTATTGAACAGTTTATTTTTTCATGGAACAGCTAAATATGGCCGAATTTACCCCGCAGCCCAGTTGTGCTGATGATGTTGATCACAATAATCTGACTGTTAAACAGGCTAGTCAGCGAATTCATGATTTATTATCACCGATATCGAGCTGGCAGAAAGTCTCCTTAAGACAGGCTTTGGGCCAGATCCTACACCAAAGTGTTGTGTCTCCCCGTCAGGTGCCTCCCTATAATAATTCAGCCATGGACGGTTATGCCTTACGCAGTGCTGACATTAAAAATGCCCCCTTTACACTCGCTAATATCGGTGTGGCTTTTGCAGGGAAACCTTACCAAGGTCGGGTCGAAGCCGGGCAATGTATTCGTATTATGACTGGCGCAAAAATTCCTGATGACTGTGACACGGTGGTGATGCAGGAACAGGTGCAACCAAATGAAGATATGGTCACCGTCCACACTGACCTAAAAGCGGGACAAAATGTCAGACTTGCCGGAGAAGATATTGACAGTGGTGATACGGTTCTACCTGCTGGGCGAAGATTAACAGCGGCCGATTTAGGTCTACTGGCATCGCTTGGCATCGCAGAAGTCGTCACTTACCGGCCTCTTCGTGTCGCTTTTTTTTCTACTGGCGATGAATTATGTGGCCTTGGTGAACACCTGGCTGATGGACAAATCTACGACAGCAATCGTTACACCCTCTATGGCATGCTCAGTCAGCTCAATATTGATGTCATTGATATGGGGGTCATTCCAGATAACAGAGCCGCATTAAGAATTGCTTTACAGCAAGCGGCGACAGATGCGGATGTCATCATTTCCTCTGGCGGTGTGTCCGTAGGTGATGCTGATTATGTCAAAGATATGTTGGCAGAATTAGGTGAAGTCAATTTCTGGAAAATTGCGATGCGTCCAGGACGCCCTCTAGCCTTTGGCCAAATAGGCGAAGCGATGTTCTTTGGTTTGCCCGGTAATCCGGTGTCAGTAATGGTCACTTTCTACCAATTTGTACAACCTGCGTTAAAACGTCTGGCAGGTGAAACTGACTCCGATCCCATCATATTCAAAGTACCATGCGATAATGTAATTAAAAAACGTGCTGGTCGCTTTGAATTTCAGCGCGGCATTTTATTCAGAAACAATGAAGGCCAACTCAGAGTCAGCACAACCGGGGCACAAGGATCGGGTATCCTTCGCTCAATGAGTATGGCGAATTGTTTTATTTTACTTGAAGAAAACTGTGACGGACTTAGTGCCGGCAGTCTTGTTAACGTTCAACCCTTTGCAGGTCTGGTATGACAGAATCCACAACCGAACACACTTTGGTCAAACAACAACGCGAGTTTAATAAACTGCGTAAACGCTTACGTCGCAACGTCGGTCAGGCAATTGCCGATTACAATATGATTCAGGACGGCGATAAAGTGATGGTCTGTTTATCTGGTGGTAAAGACAGTTATACCATGCTCGATATTCTGATTAATCTGAGAGACCATGCCCCGATTAAGTTTGATCTTATCGCTGTTAATCTCGATCAAAAGCAGCCGGGCTTCCCTGAGCATGTATTACCGGAATATTTGTCATCGATTGGTGTGCCATTCCATATCATTGAAAAAGACACGTACAGCATCGTTAAAGAAGTGGTGCCAGAGGGTAAAACCACCTGCGGCATATGCTCACGTCTGCGCCGTGGCTCTTTATATGGTTACGCACGGCAAAATGGCATCACCAAAATAGCATTAGGTCATCACCGTGATGACATTATTGAAACGCTGTTTCTGAATATGTTTTATGGCAGCAAAATAAAAGCGATGCCGCCGAAATTATTAAGTGATGATAAAACCAATATTGTGATAAGACCCTTAGCCTATGCGCAAGAGTCTGATATTGCCCGTTATGCAGAAGCCATGAAGTTTCCCATTATTCCCTGCAATTTATGTGGCTCGCAGGAAAATCTGCAACGTCAGGCGATCAAAGCCATGTTGCAAGGCTGGGAAAAACAGTTTCCGGGCAGATTGGAAAATATTTTCCGCAGTATTCAGAATATTTCGCCATCACAAATGGGCGATCTTGATTTATTTAACTTCACCGATCTTGAGCAGTTAAGACAGGAACCAACAGGAGAAGAAGATCGCTTCCAGGATGATATTCAACAGCCTGCACTGGCAAGATAGCCACAGACTTATCACCAGTTATGACAAGTATTACAAAACCAATACAAGTATCATCGCTAAGTCATTGAATCTGATTAATTCTATCGTAAAGCATTGATATATATAGCTTTAATAAAGTGGTCATTTTTTAACCAAAACCGTCAGCCTTGTTACGTAAGAATGACTTAGCGATTTTCACAGAAGTTAATCACAGAGTTATCCACAGAAAATGTGAGTAACTCTGTAAGTCATTGATCGCTTCTCTAAGTCCTTATTTTTCAATTCGCTTGGGCGTAAAATCTTCAGCAAATTCCAGAGCATTACCATCCGGATCACGACAGAAAAACGCAGCTCTGCCCGACTTGCTTCGAGAAAATTCATACCCCGCATTTTCCAGGCGCTCACCTAAGGCTTCTAAATCGTCTACGACAAGTGCCAGATGGCGATCACGTCCACCATGAGCTGGACGGCCTTCTGTTGAGTCCGGATTTGGTAATACCATCAGATGTATCATTTGTCCGGTATCGGCAATATCCAGCCAGGCACCATCGTATGCAAACTCAGGTCTGTTGGGATTAAGTGGTAACTGCAATACATCGCAGTAAAAACGTAAAGAATCATCTAAGTCTTTCACCAGAAAACTGGCATGTGCTATCGATTTGATCATATTTCACCTGGATAAATAACATCTAAGCCCTGCTAACATTCTAACGTGAAGCAATCCATGCTCCCAAGTATTGTTCAGGCTTTACCTTGCTTAGCCATACCATAAGCGGCGATAAAAATAAGCGCACCACCTAACCATTCAGTCTGGCTCATTTGTTCATTGGTCAACCACCAGGCAGAGATGGCAGCGACGACAAGTTCAGATAACATCAAAATAGCTGAACGAAACACGGGCATCCTTGCTAGGCCATACAATACTGCTACTGTCATAGCAGTAAAACATAAGCCACCAAAAACCATCACCGCAACCCATAGATTAAGACTGATATCAGGAACACTTGATTGCTGCAGAACCAATACAAGCCCTGCCACCATAACGACACCCCAGTACACTATCGTCGTTTTGACTTCCATAGCCACATCAGCAAGCTTACGACTTAACACGTTATTTACTGAAAACATAAACCCTGCAAACAGCGCTAAC
Organism: Methylophaga thalassica MP; assembly: GCF_000214595.1. GTDB lineage: Bacteria > Pseudomonadota > Gammaproteobacteria > Nitrosococcales > Methylophagaceae > Methylophaga > Methylophaga thalassica. The sequence continues at coordinate 2,081,753 of NZ_AFIG01000001.1, forward strand.
CAATCTGCCATATCATTGGGCCAAGGCATGCCAATTTCTGGGTGCCATAACATAATCATCGTGCCCGACATCGCCACAATGATCATCAACATAGACAGTCGGGAAATTTTTTCGCCTAACCACCAGCGACTCAACAGTACTGACCATAAAGGTGATAAATAGAACAGCAACATGACCCGCATCACCTCACCCTGAGTGAGCGCCACTAAAAAGGCAATATTGGTGACGCCCGCTGCAACAGCTAACGCCCATAAGCTAAGCGGCCAATGTCCGGCAAAATCTTTTATCTGTTTAAACAACATCACACTGGCTACGATTGCCGCAGCAAAATACATCAGCAGTGTTGACCAAACGACGGGAAGCCCTTGTTGTTCGAGTATTCGCATCGGATACCAAATCAATCCCCACATGGTTGAGGAAAATAAGATGCCGAGTACGGCCAGATTAAATTGTTTGTTATTGCTATTTGTCATGGCTCACCTTATAACACGAGATTGCTTCAACCCGTTATAATGGTCTGATTTTTTCACTCATCGTTTGGAATTATGAATCCAGAACTGGCAAAACTTCACCCTTACCCTTTCGAGAAGCTGGCACAGCTTAAACAAGGCTGCGTGCCACCGGAAGATAAAGCACATATTGCTCTATCGATTGGTGAACCGAAACATCCAACGCCAGGTTTTATTACTGAAGCTGTGATCGCTCATCTGCATGGATTGTCGACCTACCCCACCACCGCGGGTAGTAATGAACTGCGTCATGCTATTTCCACTTGGCTTGATACCCGATTCAAGTTAGACGGCCATATCAATGCCATGACACAAGTGTTGCCGGTCAATGGCACGCGTGAAGCCTTATTTGCCTTTGCTCAGGCAGTCATTGATCGTGATAAAGACCCATTGGTATTAATGCCTAATCCGTTTTATCAGATCTACGAAGGCGCAGCGATTCTCGCTGGTGCAGAGCCTTATTATATGAATTGCTCTGCCCAAAATAACTTTATTCCCGATTTTGATGCCATTAGTGAAGATGTCTGGCAGCGCTGTCAGTTGATCTATATTTGCAGTCCTGGTAACCCAACAGGTGCTGTTATTGACCAGGCAACGTTAACGCGTTTAATTGAGCTGGCGCATCAATATGATTTTGTAATTGCGGCTGATGAATGTTATTCGGAAATCTATCCGGATGAAACCAATCCACCCGTCGGTTTATTGGAAGCCGCCTACGCAGCAGGCTATACCGATATGAGTCGTTGTGTAGTTTTCCATAGCCTATCGAAACGTTCTAATGCACCAGGATTGCGTAGTGGTTTTGTGGCTGGTGATGCGGACATTCTGAAACAGTTTCTGCGTTACCGTACCTACCATGGTTGTTCAATGCCACCAGCGACTCAGGCGGCATCCATTACCGCCTGGAATGACGAAGATCATGTTGTCCATAATCGTGAGCTGTATCTGGAAAAATTCAATGCCGTATTAGAAATATTATCGCCAGTGATGTCAGTGTCGATGCCACAAGCGGGCTTTTACCTCTGGGCTGAAACGCCGATTGCTGATACCGCATTTGCCAGACAGTTATTCGAACAACAAAATGTCACCGTTCTACCAGGCACCTATCTGGGCCGTGATACCACTGCAGGCAACCCTGGTTCAAACCGTATCCGTATGGCTTTGGTTGCCCCACTAGAAGAATGTATTGAAGCTGCACATCGTATTCGCAGCTTTATTGAAAATTTATAATTAAATCAATGGAGTAGACACCAATGAGTGATATTCAACAAATTATTGAAGAGGCGTTTGAACGCCGCGCTGATATTAACCCTGCTAATGCTGACAGTGATGTCAGAAATGCGGTCAATGAAGCATTAGCGATGCTGGATAATGGCACTGCTCGTGTTGCTGAAAAACAAAATGGTGACTGGGTCGTCAACCAATGGCTGAAAAAAGCGGTTTTATTATCATTCCGTCTGAATGACAACAAAATCATGCCTGGCGCAGAAACCAACTATTTCGATAAAGTGGATCCTAAATTCGCCAGCTTTAATGAAGATGATTTCAATAAAGCCGGTGTCCGTGTTGTACCGCCAGCAGCCGTTCGTCGTGGCTCTTATATCGCACCAGGCGTTGTTTTGATGCCTTCTTATGTCAATATCGGTGCATACGTCGATTCTGGCACCATGGTCGATACATGGGCAACAGTAGGTAGCTGTGCTCAAATCGGTAAGAATGTTCACCTTTCTGGTGGTGTTGGTATCGGCGGTGTATTAGAACCTTTACAAGCTGGCCCAACAATCATTGAAGACAATTGCTTCATTGGTGCACGTTCTGAAGTGGTTGAAGGCGTGATTGTTGAAGAAGGTTCTGTTATCTCAATGGGCGTTTACATTGGCCAAAGCACAAAAATCTTCAACCGCCTGACAGGTGAAATCACTTATGGTCGTATCCCTGCGGGTTCAGTAGTAGTTTCAGGTAACCTACCATCTAAAGATGGTTCATACAGCTTGTACTGTGCGGTTATCGTCAAACAAGTTGATGAAAAAACACGAGGCAAAGTTGGTATCAACGAATTATTACGTGATATCTAATACCCTCACAAATAACTAAAATAAAGGGGATGAGACGCATGAGTGACTCATCCCTTTTTGTTTATAGCCTGATAACAGGTAAGCAATTATGATTCTCTACGGTATTAAAAACTGCGATACAGTAAAAAAAGCCAGGCGTTGGCTTGATACACACTCTATTGACTATCAGTTTCACGATTTTCGCCAGCAAGGTTTGGATGAAAACACCATCAGACAGTGGCTTCAATCCGTTGATTGGCATACTTTATTGAATAAACGAGGAACAACCTGGCGCAAGCTGGATGATCCCCGTAAAGAGCAGCTGGATGAAAATACCGCTGTTGAACTAATGCTGGACAACCCGACTCTGATTAAGCGACCAGTTGCGGTGAGCAATTCATCAACCATAGTGGGGTTTAATGAAGATGTGTATCAACAATTTATTTAAATTAAGTGTTCGCAATAACATTTTTGCCCTGTTATTGCTGTGTGCCCCGATAGCTTGTTTTGCAGATGATACAAAGCATCAAGATGATTTTTTTGATCACTATTATCTTCAGGCTGGCACTTATATGCATTACACCGATAGTGATGACTATACTGGCTCAAAAATATTTACTTCTATTGAAGGTGTTAAATCTAATGACTGGCTATACGGTCTTGCCTTATTTGATAACTCCTTTGGTCAGTTTTCTCAATATATTTACACTGGAACCAGCTGGAACTACCACGGCAAATTTGAAGGTTTCCATACCAAACTGACAGCAGGTTTTATCCACGGCTACCGTGGCGACTACAAAGATAAAATCCCCCTAAATAACCTAGGTATCGGGCCAGCGATAATCCCTGGTATCGGTTATGATAATGGCAAATATGGCGCAGATATCATTATGCTAGGTGGCGCAGGATTGTTATTCACCGTCGGTACCCATTTATAACTTCACAACAAGAACTTTTCATGTCCGAAACCATACAACTGACCCAAGAATTAATTCGTCGCGACAGCGTCACACCTGAAGATAAAGGCTGTCAGATCATGATAGCTGATCGTCTGGCACCTTCTGGTTTTCATGCAGAACATATGTGTTTTGATGATGTCGACAACCTGTGGTTAAGACGCGGTAATAAAGGCCCGGTCATTGCCTTTGCCGGTCATACTGATGTGGTGCCAACAGGCCCACTTGAGAATTGGAGCCATCCACCTTTTTCAGCGAATATCATTGATGGCATGATGTATGGCCGCGGTACAGCGGACATGAAAGGTAGTATTGCTGCATTCATCACCGCGTGTGAGCGTTTTGTAGAAAAACATCCGGACCATGAGGGTAGCATTGCGTTTTTGATTACCAGTGATGAAGAAGGTCCGGCCATCAACGGGACTGTTAAAGTCGTCGAAACATTACAAAGCCGTGGCGAACATATCGACTGGTGCTTGGTCGGCGAACCATCCAGTACAGAAAAAGTCGGTGATATCGTCAAAAATGGTCGTCGTGGATCGCTTAATGGTCGTCTCAGTGTAAAAGGTAAACAAGGCCATATCGCCTATCCGCACCTGGCGAAAAACCCGATTCACTTGTTAAGCCCTGCCCTCACTGAATTATGTGAAATTGAGTGGGATCAAGGTAACGAAGACTTTCCACCTACCAGCTTTCAGGTATCTAATCTGAACTCGGGCACAGGTGCCACCAATGTCATCCCTGGCACCGCTGAAGTTGTCTTTAATTTCCGTTACTCCACTGAAGTCACTCACGACGAATTAAAACAGCGCGTACATGCCATTTTAGATAAACACGAACTCAATTATGAATTGAACTGGGAGCTCTCTGGCCAGCCATTTCGGACAGCTAGCGGACAGTTATTAGAAGCGGTTCAGCGTGCTATTTTTGATGTAACAGGCTACCAGACAACTCTTTCAACCTCGGGTGGTACTTCTGATGGGCGCTTTATTGCACCAACCGGGACTCAGGTCATCGAACTTGGGCCATTAAATGCCACCATCCACCAAATTGATGAGTGTGTTTCTACAGCAGATCTTGACACCTTGTCTGAAATTTATGAGACTCTGCTGACTTATTTGCTGGTTAGCTAGGCTATTTCCCTTGTATCAAAGACATTACAAACGACACTACATCTATGTGTTAGCAGCGATTGTGCTGCTATTGCAGTCGTTTGCTGTCTGGCATGATGCTGAACATCCTTTCCATAAAGCGGAAGCGCAATGTGAGCGCCTCAATGCGATTGGTCATTTCCCACTTGCCGATGTAGCTGCCGATGTAAACATTTATCTGCAACAAGCCGTTATTAGTCTCGAAGTAGACTCTCCTGTAACCACTCTGCCTTTCGCGCAGCGTCAATCCTATCTTATCCGCGCACCACCCGTTTTTTCATAATCTCTCCAACTCAATCTATTTTTAATCACACTACAGATCCGTCGTTTGCAGATTGATCTGTAGCTATAGCTTATGGCTATGAGGAAAGTTTATGAAAAGCAAAAAACTGCTTGTGCTACTGATGACAGCTGCACTGGGCCCGATATCACCTGCGTTCGCTGGCGATATTGATGATTTGAAACAAGAAATCGCAAAAATGCGTGCCGATTATGAGCAACGTATTCAACAACTTGAGCAACGTTTATCTGAAGCAGAAGCCACTACCCAAGCTGTAGCTGATGAAGTAGCAACAGCGCCAGAATCTGCGGCTCCCATTGCATCAGCTAATAGTAGTAATACCTTTAACCCAGCGATCAGCATGGTGTTAAATGGCTCATTTAATCAATATCAAAACCACGCGGATGATTACGCTTTGGATGGCTTTAATGTTCAAGGTGAAGGTGGTTTGGATTCAGAAGGTTTCTCTCTCGGTGAGAGTGAGTTAACAGTCAGCTCAAATATCGACCAACTATTTTATGGTCAGGCCACCTTAGCCGTTCACGATCATGATGATGAAACTGAGCTAGAAGTCGAAGAAGCCTTTATCGAAACCTTAGGTTTAGGCAATGGCTTAACTGTCCGAGCGGGTCGTTATTTTGCCCCTATTGGTTATTTGAACGAACGTCATGCTCATGCTTGGAATTTTGCTGATGCACCACTGATTTATCGGGGTTTATTTGGTAATCAGCTTTCTACTGACGGTGTGAAATTATCTTATCTGTTACCCACGGACTATATGCTGGAAGTAGGTACCAGTGTCGGTAATGGTGATAGTTATCCTGGCAGTGGCGATCATAGTGGTATTGGTGATTGGCTGGTCTATGCCAAAACCGGTGGAGATATTGGTATAGAAAGCAGCTGGCAAGCAGGCATTTCACACTGGCGTTCAAGCCCGGATGATCGCTCATACAGTAGCGGCCACAGTCATGGTGATGAAGAGGAAAGTTCAGCACTATTCAATGGCGACACAGATATCACCAACCTCTCCCTAGTTTACAAATGGGCACCTAATGGTAATTTCCGTCAAGAAAATCTGACCTTGATCGGTGAATTCATGTATCTGCATGACGACGGCAATATCAGTCATGGCAGCGATGAGTTTGCTAATTACGATGGAAAACAATACGGCGGTTATCTGGAAGGTATTTATCAGTTCAATCCGCAATGGCGTTCCGGTCTGCGTTATGACTGGCTGGGCAGTAAACATCGAGCATCGGATGATGAGTTGCTGGCAGATGCGGGGCTTGAAGGTGGCAGAAGCCATCCACAACGTACCAGTGCCATGGTGGAATACTTACCGAGTGAGTTCAGTCGTATTCGTGCGCAAATCAATCATGATCAATCGTACAGCGATGATGATTGGCAAATGATTCTGCAATACACCGTTAGCCTTGGCGCTCATGGCGCGCACCAATATTAGGAGTTCATAATGAAAACGCTTATTTTCACTGTTTTAATTTTATTGAGCTCACCTAGCTGGGCTCAACTGTCTGTGTTCGCTTGCGAACCAGAATGGGCATCATTGACTGAAGAGTTAGGGGGCGATGATGTATCAGTATTTAGTGCAACCAGTGGGTTACAGGATCCACATTACATTCAAGCACGTCCGAGCCTGATTGCTAAAGCCCGTAAAACGGATTTATTAGTTTGCACTGGTGCTGAATTAGAAGTGGGTTGGTTGCCATTACTCCAACGTAAGGCCGGTAACCCCAATATCCAGATTGGTGCTGAAGGCTATTTCATGGCGGCCGATTATGTCCGTTTACTGGAAAAGCCTGCCACAGTTGATCGTAGTCAGGGCCATGTGCATGCGGCAGGTAATCCGCATATTCAAACCAGTCCGGAAAATATTTTTAAAGTGGCTGAAGCGCTGGCTGAGAGACTAAAACAACGTGATCCTGAACATGCCAGCAACTATGAACAACGCTGGCAAGATTTCCAACAGCGCTGGCAAACAGCCATGAAACAATGGCAGGAAAAAGCGGCTCCACTGAAAGGTGTGCCCATTGTTGTGCAGCATAAAAACTGGATTTACCTGACTAAATGGTTAGGTCTGAACGAAGTGGCTGTGTTGGAGGCAAAACCTGCTATACCGCCAACGGTAAAACAGTTGCAATCAGTAGTTGAAAAGCTAAAACAGACACCTGCAAAAATGGTGATTCTGGCCGCTTATCAGTCACCAAGAGCCACTGATTGGTTGGTGGATAAAACAGGTATCAAAAAAGTGTTACTGCCATTCACCGTGGGTGGTGATAACAACAGTAACAATTTGTTTGAGCTCTATGATGACACCATCAACTTATTACTGGATGGCGCTAAATGAACCTGATCAATCTTGATTGGTCGCTAATATTGCCTGCCCTCGTGGCAGGCATGTTAGTTCTGACAACACATGTGCCTCTCGGTCAGGAAGTATTGAAACGAGGCATTATTTTTATTGATCTTGCCATTGCGCAAATGGCGGCACTTGGGGTGATGGCCGCCACTATTTTTATTGGTGATATGCATGGTCCCTGGTTACAAGTTAGTGCCGCGGCCAGTGCCCTTTCCGCCTCGGTTCTCGTACTTTGGTTAGAAAAACGTTATCCACATATTGTGGAGGCGTTAATTGGTTTATTATTTATTCTGGCCGCCAGTGGTGGGATTTTGCTGGTGAGCCATGCCCCACATAGTGATGAATTACTGCATGATTTATTAGTGGGGCAGATTTTATGGGTGACACCGTCTCATCTGTTATGGGTAGGTTTACTCTACGGCGCGTTGTTATTGATCTGGTTCACCATGCAATCACAGCGTAGCTGGCTTTTTTATATTGTGTTTTCACTCACTGTGACCGCTTCGGTGCAGTTAGTCGGTGTGTATTTAGTCTTTGCCAGTTTAATCTTGCCTGCTTTAGCCAGCCGTGGATTTGAGAAAACCAGTCATAAGCTGTTGCTTGGTTATGGCATAGGCTTTCTGGGTTATTTCTTTGGCCTGATCTTGGCGTTATTACTTGATGTACCCATGGGTGCTATGACCGTTTGGACATTATTTGTGTTAGTCGTAATAAGCCGTTTTATGCTGCAATGGCTAAAGCAGCGATAAATTTGGTAGATTATGTGAATACATTTACCGGAAAAGATGCATGAGCGAATCAACACAGGCCAGTCAACAAACAGTCAAACTCGTTTATTTATTATTTATCGCCAATATTATTATTCAGTTTTTAGGTTTTGTTGCAGTCGTCATTGCTTATATACATAAAGACGATGCAGCAGCCTGGTTACAGTCGCACTATCAGTTTCAGATCCGAACATTCTGGATGGGTCTTCTATATTTATTTATCGGCGTGTTATTTGCCTTCTTTTTAGTTGGCTATTTGGTGTTAGTGTTTTGGGTTATCTGGGTAGTTGTGCGCTGTGTCAAAGGTATGAAATATTTGGATCAACAGCAGCCTCATCCGAATCCAACAAGCTGGCTCTTTGGCTAAAACTGAAAAGACCGGGTAAACCGGTCTTTTATATTTTATTGGCGATGAAATGCCATCGGCCCATTCGCTTCCTGAGTGGGCATTACTTCGATCGTGGTCACATTCACATGCTCAGGGGTATTCACCAGCCACCAGACCGTATTGGCAATATCTTCGGCATCCAGTGCTCTGGTGCCTTCATAGACTTTATCTGCACGGGCCTCATCGGCTTTAAAACGTACCTTAGAAAATTCAGTTTCGGCATTGCCCGGTTCCACATTAGTGACACGGACATTCGTGCCTAATAAATCAGCCCGTGTCGCCAGTGAGAACTGCCTGACAAAGGCTTTGGTACCACAGTAGACATTACCCCCAGGATAAGGCCAGTTACCCGCTACAGAGCCGATATTAATCACATATCCTGACTTTCTCTCTGTCATCATCGGTAGGATAGTCCGAGTACAGTAAAGCAAGCCTTTAATGTTGGTATCTACCATTTTTTCCCAATCATCTAAATTTGTTTCCTGAGCGGGTTCCAGCCCTAATGCCAAGCCAGCATTATTCAGTAACACATCAATTTTTTTGAAAGGTTCAGCTAAACCATGAATAGCAGCTTCAACTGCTTTTCTGTCTGTCACATCAAAACAGCAGGTAGCCACTTTATCTTTGCCCCCCAGCTCCTGCTGTAAATCATCTAGTCGTTGCTGGCGTCGTCCCGTCAGAATTAATTGCCAGCCATTGTTTGCAAATACTCTGGCGCAAGCTTCCCCAAACCCTGAGGTAGCTCCGGTAATCATGATGGTTTTATTCGTCATGCACTCGACTCCTTATTTAGATTATTCAGGCACCTTCAGAAAACACAATGGTACGGCGACCATTGATAATAATTCGATGCTCAATATGTGCTTTTACTGCTCTCGCCAGCACAATACGTTCAATATCTTTTCCCATCATCACCAGATCTTGCGGGCTGTTATCGTGCTGAACATGTTGCACATCCTGGGCGATAATCGGTCCCTCATCTAACTCAGCTGTCGCATAGTGGGCTGTGGCACCAATAATTTTAACGCCACGCTCATAAGCCTGATGATAGGGTTTAGCGCCTTGGAAAGCAGGTAAGAATCCGTGATGAATATTAATAATTCGACCAGAAAACTCGGTCACAAATTCCTCTGACAATATTTGCATGTAACGGGCCATCACGATCAGATCAATATCAAACTCGGCCAGCAGGCGCTTTATCTCCGCTTCTTGTGCCTGCTTGGTTTCTGCCGTGATGGGTAAGTGATAAAACGGCTTATCGAACTGACGGGCCATATCCTCTAAATCGCGATGATTACCTATGATAAGAGGAATATCGCATTTCAGTTCACCCTCTAACTCTCTCAGTAGTAAGTCGTATGGGCAGTGTGAAGCTCGTGTCACCAGTAAAGCTACCCGATAAGGCTGCTCACTGTAGCGAACAGACCAGTGCAAGTCGATAGTGGCGGCAAACTGGCTAAACTCAGCTTCAAGTTGTTGATGATTGAAGCTACCATCATCTTCAAGCTTAATTCGCATGAAATACTGACCAACTTCAGTGTCCGTATATTGCTGGCAGTGCAGAATATTAAACTGTCTTTCAGCAAAAAAGCTGGTGATTCCCGCGACTAGACCTTTTTGGTCTTTACACTGAATCAGGAAAACAATGGCGCTCATGAGGATTTCCTAAGAAATAAAATAAAAAAGCTAAATCCTAGCACTGTAATTCGGCTTTATGAATATTCATCGTACTTATCATTACGACCTTTGACTTTATCTCGTGGATATTTAGCCGCATTCTTCTGCATTTTATTTTTGATGGCCTGATTTAAATCAATGTTTAAGTCATGACAAAGATAAGCAAGATAAACGGCGACATCAGCTATTTCATCTTCCAGCTCTTCACGTTTCTCGGAGGCCAGCCTTTGCTGCACTTGCTCAGCAGTCTTCCATTGAAACCACTCCAGTAACTCTGAAGCTTCTATAGATAAAGAAATCGCCACATCTTTAGGATTGTGAAACTGTTCCCAGTCCCTCTCCCGGCGAAATTCAATAAGTTGTTTCAAGAGTTCTGTCTCAATCATCTTGTAAAAACGCCTCTACAACCTGCTTAAATTGTTGTGGGCGTTCAGCCTGAACCCAGTGCCCTGCTTTTTCAATGCAATTAAATTCCGCATGCGTAAACTGTGCTGAAATTTGTTGACGATCCTGCTCAGTGACATAGTCTGATAACTCACCATAAACAAATAAGCTCGGCATAGTTAACACCTCGCTATCAAAGATAGACGCCATTAATTCTTTAAAGTTGGCTTTAAGCGCTGTCAGGTTAATTCGCCATTTATAGCGCTCATGCTCAGAGACCAAATTCATCAATAAAAACTGACGAACAGCCTGATCAGGAATAGATTGAGCTAAAGCAGCATCGACCTCTGTTCGGCTAGTAAACTCAGATAAATTCAGTGCCATCATCGCATCCATCAATGGTGTGTGTGCACTAAAGTATTGGCGAGGAGCAATATCCACGACCACCAGTTTTGCAACCATCTCCGGATACATTGCAGCAAATTTCATCGCTACTTTACCACCGAGTGAATGTCCTAAGATATTCATCTGGCCCAATCGCAAGTCTTCACATAACTCATGGATATCTTCGGCCATGACTGTGAAATTCTGCTCATCACTATGCGGGGAACGACCATGATTGCGTAAATCAACACTAATAACACGATAAAAATGTGAAAAATACTTCGCCATGCTGCGCCAATTATCCGCTGAGCCAAATAAGCCGTGGATAATAATTAAAGGTATCCCTTCACCACTTTCTTGATAATGCAATTTCATTGATAGCTTGTTGAAACGTTATAATTAAACAATTTAAATAATCTGGAGCCCGATGTGGAAGATGAAACAATTCTAGTGATGCTGGTGAAACAATATGCCGATAAATTTGGTATTACGTTCAGCTCAAAATATCTTGATGATCCTGATAAAAAGCAATTACTGATCACACTGATTCAGGAAGCCAACGCAGGCAAACGCGGCCCAGTCACTGACGACGATCTACAATAAAAAAAGCCACCGAAAGGTGGCTTTTTTCTTTAATCATCGAGCTTTTCAAACACCAGACAGGCATTGGTTCCACCAAAGCCGAAACTGTTCGACATGACTGTTGTGAGTCCAGCGTTATCGACACGTTCCCGCAGAATAGGCATGCCTTCCGCTTCAGGATCAAGTGTTTCAATATTAGCCGAGGCGGCAAGAAAATCATTTTCCAGCATCAACAGACTATAAATCGCTTCCTGAACACCGGCAGCGCCTAAAGAATGACCTGATAATGATTTTGTTGATCCTACGGCAGGCATATCTGCGCCGAATGTCTTTTTAATGGCACCTAATTCAGCCAAATCACCTACCGGTGTGCTGGTGCCATGAGCATTGATGTATTGCACTTTGCCGCGACTCGTTGACATGGCGAGTTGCATACAACGCATCGCACCTTCACCAGATGGCGCCACCATATCGTAACCATCTGATGTAGCACCGTAACCGGTCAATTCAGCATAGATTTTAGCGCCACGGGCTTTTGCATGCTCATACTCTTCAAGTACTAACACACCGCCGCCGCCAGCGATCACAAAACCATCACGGTCAGCATCATAAGCACGAGACGCTTTTTCTGGCGTATCGTTATATTTGGTTGATAGAGCGCCCATCGCATCAAATAAAGAGCTCATTGACCAATGCTCTTCTTCACCGCCACCAGCAAACACAATATCCTGCTTGCCGAGTTGAATCTGCTCCATTGCTGTACCGATACAATGTGCACTAGTTGCACAAGCGGATGACATGGAATAGTTCACCCCTTTGATTTTAAACGGTGTGGCGAGACAGGCTGAGGTTGTGCTGCCCATAACCTGGGTAACACGATAAGGCCCAATACGTTTTAAACCTTTTTCGCGCAGGATATCAGCCGCTTCAACCTGATTCGAAGATGAAGCGCCACCCGATCCCATAATAAGCCCAGTTCGGATATTAGAAACCTGCTCTTCACTTAAGCCTGCGTCAGCAATCGCTTGCTCCATAGCAATATAGGCATAGGCAGCAGCATCGCCCATAAAACGTAATGTTTTACGATCGATATATTCTTTGAAATCAATATCAATGGTGCCTGCAACATGGCTACGAAACCCCATATCCGCATAGTCTTGTTTAAAGCGAATACCTGAGCGGCCATGGCGAAGAGACTCTGTCACTGTTTGGGCATCAAGACCTAAGCAAGACGTGATACCTAACCCTGTAACGACAACACGTTTCATTATGAAATCCTAAAAATCATCGGTTGATGTAAACAGACCAACGCGTAAATCTTTTGCAGTATAGATATCGCGCCCATCCACAGATACCGTGCCATCCGCAATAGCCAAAACCAGCTTGCGTGCGATAACACGTTTTAAATCAATACGGTAAGTAACTTTCTTCGCTGTTGGTAATACTTGTCCGGTAAATTTGACCTCACCTGAGCCTAATGCTCGGCCACGGCCTGGATTACCATCCCAAGCCAGGAAAAATCCGACGAGTTGCCACATCGCATCCAAGCCTAAACAACCAGGCATAACAGGATCACCCGGGAAATGGCAATCAAAAAACCAAAGATCCGGATGTATATCCAATTCTGCAATGATTTCGCCTTTACCGTAAGCACCACCTGTATTTGCAATATGAGTAATGCGATCCATCATCAGCATATTGGGAACAGGGAGTTGTGCATTGCCAGGACCAAACATTTCGCCGTGTCCACACTGCAATAATTCTTCGTATGTAAATGATGATTGCTTACTCATGAATTCTCTTAATTATCCCGCCAATTGGGCTCCGTATAATACCACGATCGTTTCTAAACCAGAAAAAAACGTCATTCCCATATATATAAAAAAGCCACGGGCTTTCCCGTGGCTATGAAACTGTTGAAATAGTGATTTACTGTTTTATAGCAATAGTCTCTGCAGCCTCAGGTGCTTTAATATTTAAGCCTTGAAGCAATAGTCCCATACTATTCAAAATACGATACTGCGCATACAGTTCGTCATACTCAGTGTTAACCAGAGCCGTCTGTGCTCTGAAAACTTCATTCTCAGAATCCAATAAGTCTAATAAGGTGCGCTGTCCAAGACTGAATTGTTGTCTGTAGGCATCACGTGACTTTTGACTTGAGTCAACATGTTGTTCGCGATATGACATCTGGCTTTTGACCGTTTCCCATGCATTCCAGGAAAGCCTCGTGCCTTCTTCCACTTCACGATAAGTATTATTTCGAATCTCGGCTGCTTGATTAATTAAATAGGCAGTCTCTTCACGTCGGGCTGAATCACGGCCGCCATTCAATAGGTTATAGCGTAAACGCAACATGGCCGTGATGTCTTTATCCGTACCCACCTGACCATCAATATTATGATCAGCACGCGTACCTACTTCCAGATGTAGATCGGGATAAAAAGGTGCTTTTGCGGTGGCGTGCTGTGCACGGGCTGATTCCAGATCAAAGTTAGCTAATCTTAAAGTTGGATGATTATCAACGGCTTTTACTATTGCTGCATCCAAGCTATCAGGAATCAGGTTTTCGGGAATTTCAGGCTCTTCTAATGATTCAGGTGGCTCGCCAACAACGCGGATAAAAGTTGTTTCTGCATCACGCAATTTACTTTCTTCTTCCATCAGGTTGGCTTCAGCTAAGGCAAGCCTACCTAGACTTTGGTCCATATCTGCACCACGACCAACACCACGCTCACTGCGAAGAACAATTTGATCATGTGTCCGTTGGTGTGCTTCAAGGTTGGTTTGGGCTAATTCAACAATTTTCTGTTGTCTCAGCACATTGAGATAAGCGTCAACAGCTTCCAATCCGGTATTTTCTGCAGCACTGTACACCGCTGATGCACGGGAATTTGTTCTAAATTCTTGTCTTAGAACTTCGTTTTTAGTTTCCATGCCATCAAACAACATTTGACGCAGCTGTAAGCTTGCCTCATCCCTGTTCAGTCTGACTTCGCCACGCCCTGCTGAACGTGTATTCGGGTTATCAGTCATTTCCCAGCCCGTACCCAAAGCTAAATCCAGAGTTGGATAATATCCGGCCTTTGCCTGATCTATTTCTTTAGAAACAGCTTGTCGTTCACTCGCAGCAGCAAGGATATCGGGATTTGACTCAATAGTATGCATTACTGCACTTTCCAACGTTTGAGCAGAAACACTAGATACCATTACCCATAAAGGTAAGCTTAAAACTAAACTTTTCTTCATCACTTCAAATCCCAATTCCCCCCCAGCCTGAATGTTTTACATTCAATGACTGAATATAAGCCTCATTCCATTGTGCTTAAAATGGCACGGTGTATTAAAACATAACATACTGTTGTTTGATATAACTAACGTAAATCCCTGAAAAATATAGCAAGTGAAAGTCTATCCGGAATATTCATTTTCTGGAATATCGCTGTTAGATGTGCTTTTACAGTTCTTTCCGTAATATTCATTGTCCTGGCAATCATTTTATTGGTCGCACCATGACTTACCAACTCAGCGACTTCCAACTCCTTACGCGACAAACTGTCCAATTTTGCTTGTTGCTCATTTGAAAGTTGAGGTGTGTGATTTAATTCATCAATTAACCCAGCAATAACATGCCGTTCTACCCACACTTCTCCCCGCTGAATCAAATCGAGCGCAATCAGTAACTTATCATCAACAAGTTCTTCTTGAAAATATCCACGTGCGCCCTGTTTAAGAATCGAAATCTGCTCAATAACAGAAAGTTTAGGTCCGATAATAAGTACACGAGCACGGGTCACAGCATTTTCCATAATGCTGAATAAAGAGCTTGCATCACCATTCAAACAAGATAGATGACACAGAATGAGATTTGGGTTTTTTCCATTAAGCTCAGCTTGCGCGTCTTCGATACAGGAAAACTCACACAGCTCATATTGGTCTGCCAAAAGGTGCTTGATATGCACAAGTTGTTGGGCATCGGTCCCGATGCAATAAAGCATTGACTTATTTGCCATATCCGGCATATTTGGTATGGTTTGATTAATCAACGTTCTCTCATCGCCTCATTTTTAGCTTTGAGTATCGGTTTGAATAAATAATCCAGCACCGTTTTTTTGCCAGTCAAAATATCAACCGTTACAGTCATACCTGGAATAATCTCTAATGGACCTTTACTACTATCAATATAGTTTTTATCTGTTCTTAAGTAGATAAGATAAAAACTCTCTCCCTCATCATTTATAATTGTATCAGCACTTATTCGTTCTAATGTAGCAGGAAGTCCACCATAAATGGAAAAATCATAAGCGGTTAATTTCACCATCGCTTGTTGTCCAGGACTCAAAAACGCAATATCAGACGGCCGAATATTTGCCTCAATTAACAGATTATCTTCAACAGGAACAATTTCAACTAAATCCATCCCAGGTTGAATAACGCCACCTACCGTATTTATTTTTAGCTGTTTTATTTTACCTTTAACGGGCGAGCGTACTAATGTACGCCTCACTCTATCTTGTTGAGAAGTGGTTGTTTCTTTAGTAATGGCTAACTCTGACTGTACCTCGCTCAGTTGTGAGGCAGCATCAGATTTAAAACGCAACGTTGTATCTTTAATTTTTTGTTTCGCTTCATTGAGTGTCGAGCGAATTCGGGGAATGGCTAATCGTGTAGTTTCCATTTCTCCACGTAAATCATTGGTGGCACGTTTAAGTCTTAATAATTCGACTTCGGATATCACACCCACTGAAACTAAGGGTTCAGACATTTCCAGCTCTTGACGACTTAAATCATAACTTGTGCTCAGTTTATTCAATTTAGCCTGATTCTCCAGTAACTCTTGTTCACGCTGTTTTACTTGCTGCTCAAGCACATTGATACTGCTCTGTAACTCTAGCTGTCTGGATTGATATAAGGAACGTTCACTGGCTGCCAATGAGGGCTGTTGCTTAATGATTTCCTCAGGTAATTCCAATGGTTTACCCTCAACCTCAGCTGTTAAACGTGCTTTGCGAGCCAACAATTCCCAATATTTCAGTTGTGTCTCGCGGAAAGAAGATGAAAAACGTGTGTCATCAATTCGAAGCAGCACATCGCCTTTGTCAACTAAGTCACCTTCATTAACCAAAACCTCAGAGAGAATCCCCCCCTCCAGATTTTGAATAACTTGCACTTTACTTGAGGGAATCACCTTACCCTGCCCGCGTGTCACTTCATCCAACTCGGTCACACTGGCCCACCAAAAGGCACAAATAAAAAATAAGGTAATCAGCAGTAACAATGAATGACCAAGTCGGGGCGAGTTTTCCAGTGAAGCGGCACTGACTTCTGACATAAACTCAAGATCGTCTGAATTCGTTTTGTTAAACCATGCCATATTTAGCCCTTGTTCACTTTTATATGGCCATTCTTAAGTGCTGTCAGAATTTGTTCTCTTGGCCCATCGGCCACAATGTGACCCTGGTCCATCACAATCACTCTATCCACCAAGCTTAATAAAGAGGCCTTATGCGTGACTAGCAATAAAGTTTTATTCTCAATATTTTCAGCCAGTTTTGCTTTGAAACGTTCTTCAGTACTGTTATCCATGGCATTGGTAGGTTCATCCAGCATGATGACAGGAGAGTCTAACAATAACGCTCTGGCAACGGCCACACTTTGACGTTGTCCACCCGACAAACCTTCACCACGCTCACCTACTGGCATATCAAAACCTGAAGGATGGCGATTAACAAATTCGGTGACGCCTGCTATGTCGGCCGCTTTGAGTACTTCATGATCTTCAGCGAATGGTGCCACCATGGTGATGTTTTCACGAATACTGCCATAAAACAGCACAACGTCTTGAGGTGCATAACCAACATTCTTTCTTAAATCGACAGGATCAACCTGTCGAATATCGGTCCCATCGAGCAAAATAGAACCTTCTTCTGGCTCATACAAGCCAAGCATGAGTTTTTCTAAGGTACTTTTGCCAGAGCCAATACGGCCGATAAAAGCCACTTTTTCACCAGCATTAATTTTAAAAGACACGTCAGTTAAGGCATCTATAGGCTGCTCTGGATATCGGAAACTGACTTTTTTAAACTCTATCCCGCCTTTAAATTCGGGACGATGCAGAAACTCTCGTCCTGAGGGTCTCTCGACAGGTAGGGCCATAAGGCTGTTCAATGAGCTTAATGCCGCTTTGGACTGGTGGTAACGTGTTAGCAGCCCGGCCAGTGCTGCCATGGGCGCTAATGCTCGTCCGGTTAAAATAGTACTGGCAATTAAGGCGCCCATCGTAATTTCATTTTCAGTAATCAGATAGACACCAAAAACAACAACGGTAATGGATGCCATTTGCTGAAGGAAAGAGGAAAAATTAATCGCGGTAGCAGATAAAATTCGCGCGCGTTGACTGTATTTCGTCATAAACCCGATCGTCTGTTCCCATTTCCGCTGTATTGGCGTCTCGGCGCCAATGCTTTTGATCGTTTCTAAGCCAGTTAAAGTCTCAATCAAAGTAGAACTTCTTTGGCCTGAATGCCTGAATAAATGTTGAATGGTTTTTGATAAAGGAAACTGAATAATCAGACTGACTAGTATTGTCAGTGGAATCACGGCCAGTGGAATGAAAGCAACAGGACCAGCCACTAACCAGATAACGGTTATAAATAATAACGAAAAGGGTAAATCGACTAACGTAGTTAAGGTAGCCGAGGTAAAAAACTCTCTGAAAGACTCAAACTCCTGCATGCTATTAGCAAATGAGCCTACTGAGTTGGACCGTGCAGACATTTTCACTGCCATGACCTTCTCAAAAATAGTGGCAGACAGTATGACATCCGCTTTTTTACTGGCAATATCAATAAAATAAGCGCGCAACGTTCGTAAAAGTAATTCAAAGACAAATACTGTTGCGACACCGATAGCCAGTACCCAGAGTGTTTCGGTGGCATTATTTGGCACCACCCGGTCATACACATTCATCACAAATAACGGTGAAGCTAGTGCAAAACTGTTTACTAATATAGATGCGATAAAAACCTGACCATAAATTGGCCAAAAACGCAGAATCGTCCCCCAGAACCAATGGTTCGCCCTTGGTATAGCTGAAAACTCCGTACGCTTATCAAATTGGTGAACGGGTTTGATAAAAATACTGTATCCAGAATACTGAGCATTTAGCTCCTCGAATGGAATTTCTGCTTCCCCTTCCCCTGTTTCCGGGAAAATGACTCGGGCATTGTTGTTACTCAATTCCAGAACAATACAAGCATTGGCATCATTGAGTAATAAAACAGCGGGCAGAACAAGATTCGGAATTTTCGTTAACTTTCTCTTCACAATACGTGAAGATAAACCAGCGCGATCAGCGGCACGACTAAACAGGGAGGGTGAGAGTTTATTATTAACTAATGGAAGA
The DNA here is from genome assembly GCF_000214595.1 of Methylophaga thalassica MP. GTDB lineage: Bacteria > Pseudomonadota > Gammaproteobacteria > Nitrosococcales > Methylophagaceae > Methylophaga > Methylophaga thalassica. The sequence continues at coordinate 2,100,667 of NZ_AFIG01000001.1, forward strand.
CCAGCAACCAGAGATTCTGGACTATGCGGCTTATTCAAAATTTTAGCCAGCAGTGTCAAACAGGACAATAATGGATCATCATGCGTACGGTAGCTATCCTGAGCATCCCATTGCTCATTTTTACTCGTATTGATGACAGGCTCCGTACGCATCTTTATTACTTGTAGTTATTAATAAAACTTGATGAGTTTCACAGTTTTTTAGTTTACTGTAAAGCACTGCTTATCGTAATGTGCTACAGGCATGGGTTTATGGGGTACTAATATAATGGTTTATGTGAAAAGAGACGAGTCAGCAAAAATCATTGCTGTCTATGACAGGCCTCAGGATGAGGCTACAGAAAAATTGTCAATAAACTCTGCTGAATTAGTCGATTATTTAATACAATCGGAAAAAAAAGAAGATAGCCTTTCTGCGCTAAGTGCATCGGACTTATCATTGATCAGGGTATTGGAAGATTTGATCAACACCCTAATAGATAAACAAGTTATTTTATTTACAGATTTACCGCTAGCGGCAAGAGAAAAATTAGCCAACCGTGAAAAAGTCAGGGATCAACTCAATAGCCTTGAAAACCTGATGAGTGATGATCCCGGCCTTCTCTAATCACTAACTTTTGCGACTCTTTCTTGGTGGGCGCTGTTTTTTTTGTGGCGCATTCTGACTAGTACTTTTTATTGCTTTATCACGATATGGGTTATCACTGGTTTTAAACTCAATCATCACCGGTGTTCCCTGTAATTTCAGCGCCTCTCTGAATGTATTCTCCAGATAACGCTTATAACTGTTCGGGGTAGACTCCGTCTGATTACCGTGAATAATAATTCTGGGTGGATTTTTCCCTCCCAGATGGGCATAACGAAACTTAATACGACGACCTCTAACTAACGGTGGCGGATGATCAGCAATCGCATCTTCCAGCACACGTGTTAATCGTGACGTTGGTACTTTAGTCATGGCAGATTGGAATGCTTGTCTGACTGATTTAAATAACAAACCGACCCCACTACCATGCAGTGCCGAAATAAAGTGTGTCTTGGCAAAATTCAGGAAAGGTAAACGTCGTTCGATATTGGTAGTAACCCACTCTCGTTCACTTTTTTCCAGACCATCCCATTTATTCACAGCAATGACAACGGCACGTCCACTTTCAACTATCAGTCCGGCCAGATGCAGGTCCTGCTCAACAATACCTTCATGAGCATCAAGCACCAACATCACAACATTCGCATCTTCCAGGGCCTGCAACGTTTTTAAAACACTAAACTTCTCAAGTTTTTCAGAGACTTTCGACCGACGTCTGACACCTGCCGTGTCAATTAATGTGTAATTAACACCGTCTTTCTCAAAAGGAATGTGAATACTATCGCGTGTAGTTCCTGGTTCATCAAAGGCCACTACACGCTCTTCACCAAGTAATCGGTTAATTAATGTTGATTTACCAACATTAGGCCTTCCCAAGACAGCCAGCCGGATTTCATTTTCATCAAAGACTTCGGCTTCATCTGCTTCAATTTTCTCAACCGCCGGAATGCGTTGTTTAATTTCAGCTAATAAACTATCAATCCCTCTGCCTTGAGTCGCAGAAATGACTTGTGGCTCACCCAAACCTAATGCATAAAATTCGGCAGATATAATTTCACGACGTTCACCCTCTGTTTTGTTAATAACAAGACAAACAGGTTTTCCATCATTGCGTAGTTGTTGGGCCACATCTGAATCTGTTGGCATCAGGCCTGCTCGACCATCAACAATAAACAAAATAAGATCCGCTTCATCAATCGCTAGCTTAGCTTGCTTGCGCATCAAATCTGACATATTGTCAGTCTGATCGGTGAGTCCACCGGTATCGATTAATATAAAATCAAAGCCGGGTTCTTTCACCTTGCCATAAATACGATCACGGGTCAGACCGGCATAATCAGCGACTAGTGCATCACGACTTCGTGTTAGCCGATTAAATATTGTTGACTTGCCAACATTAGGGCGGCCAACCAGCGCGATTACAGGTTTCAATTTTCGGGTACTCTCAGAGCGGTAATACTGCCATCAGCGGCAGTAATATAAACAACACCATTAATAACTAATGGTTTACAGTAGATTGGTCCGTCACTCACTTGTTGACGTGAAACAAAACGTCCATCGTCGCGGGCGATCCAGTGGATATATCCTTCAAAATCGCCAACAATAATATAGTTACCAGCAATCGCGGGCGCTGTGGCTTGGCGACGTAATAATCTTGTCTGACGCCATAATGCGTCACCACTACCATCCTGCACAGCCCAGACATAGCCTTCATCATCGGTCACATAAACTGCATCATGATAAGCGGCGTCTAGCCCTATTTGTGAAGACATATCACGTGACCATAAGACACGGCCAGAATTAATATCAACGGCAGCAAGCTGTCCCTGATAAGTCACTACATAAACCGTATCGTCTATCACAACAGGATCAGCATCGATATCAACCAAACGTTCCAACTCAGTACGCCCACGTGGGATAGCGATACTATTTTCCCACAAAACTTTACCGTCATTTAACGATAATGCCACCAACTTACCATTGTCATAACCAGCAATAACTTCATTACCAGTAATAACGGGTCGGCCAGCACCACGCAAACTTAACAACGGTACAGCACGTTGGTATGACCAGAGTACTTTGCCATCTTGAGCTGAAATACCGCTGACCCGTCCATCGGATGTCCGGCTGACAACAACATCATTTGCAGATGTCACTGGCGCTAAGACTTCACTGGTCAATTGGGTACGCCATAACTCTTTGCCATCGGCCTCGTTCAGAGCAACTACCACACCCTTGTCTGAACCAACGTAGACCATATTCATGCCGCCACCAATTCCGGTCACCACATTCAAATCAAGGTCAGCATCCCAAATTTCACGACCCGTTTCAGCATTTAATGCCGTTACCTCACCTTCATGATCAACGGCAAAGATTTTATTATTCTGCCACCAGGATGACAGCTCCACTTTCTTGTCACCGGCGCCGTCACCAACACTTTTATCCCACAAAATCTTGGGGCTAATTTCGCTGGTAAACTCTGTTAGTGGTTCTGGTGGTTCTTCATAGGACTCATCAGCAAACCAATCACCCACGGTGCTACATGCTGATAAAAATATACTTAGTAATAAACCTATCGTCAGTAAACGCAAATTAACTTTCATGTGCAGCTGCCACGTCATCTAATTTCATTTCAATTAAGGTATGTCTTGGCTCACCTGAATTGAGGCCAACTAATGCTTTTTGATAAGCGGCATGGGCTTCTCCGGCTTGTCCTTGTGCTGTTTTGATGTCGCCTTCCAACTCAGCGAATAATGAATCAAACGCTGCAGCATCGTTAGATGTCACTTGCTTCAATGCTTCATCTAACTGGCCGTTATCGAATTCGACCTTTGCCAGTCTAAGTTTTGCTAATGCTCTGTGTCCGGATAACTCTGCATTAGCAATTACCCATGAAAGGTAATCTTTTGCTTTATCAACCTCTCCCGCTTCACTGGCTTTCTCAGCCATTTGTAAGGCCGCAAATACTGAATATGCACTCTTTTTATTATCCTGCATTAACTTTTCAGTACTTATTTCCGCAGCTTCGCTGTCTTGGTTACTTACCGAAACGATGGCCTGCTGATAAGTTAAAGCGGCTTGTTGGTCCTGAACCTGTTGATAGTTTATCCAATAACGGACACCAAAAATACACGCGATCCCCAACACCACGCCTACAAATACAGAGCGACCATTTTCACGCCACCACTGCTTTATTGCTTCTGCTTTTTCTTCATCAGATGCATAGATATCCATGCGGTCTCCTCAACATCAGTTTTATCATCAATATAAAGCGCTTGATTATACGTTTTTATCAGCAGCTTGTGGATCAACAATTCAATGAACACTAACCATATACTTCTTTGATGGCACCAATTTAGTGCTTAACATAATGGGTTCGCACCAAAATAAATCACCACATAGTCCAATATTGCACACATTTATCTGTATACAATTGATTTAACTTAACTTTTATTTTTGGTGCGAGTCTTGCTATTTTGGTGCTTTATATCTAAACCAACGAGGGGATAAGATAGTGCATAATGCAAATGATGTTTTATTTATATTACTAGGCGCCATAATGGTGCTTGCCATGCACGCCGGCTTTGCGTTTCTCGAAGTCGGAACAGTTCGCAAAAAGAATCAGGTCAATGCGCTTGTTAAAATTATTGTTGATTTTGCAATATCGACAATCGCTTATTTCTTTATTGGTTATGGCATCGCCTACAATTTACATTTTTTTGATGCTGCTCCCACACTCAACGAAAACTATGGCTACGGCCTGGTAAAATTCTTTTTCTTGCTGACGTTTGCTGCTGCTATACCTGCCATTGTTTCAGGAGGCATCGCAGAAAGATCAAAATTTTATCCTCAATTAATTGCTACTTTTTTTATCGCCGGCTTTATTTATCCTTTTTTTGAAGGAATCAGCTGGAACGGTGCCTATGGTATTCAGGACTGGTTAAATTCTTCCTTTGGTGCCAGCTTTCACGACTTTGCAGGTTCAATTGTCGTACATGCTGTGGGTGGCTGGATTGCGCTAGCAGCTGTTTTACATTTAGGTCCCCGGCACGGTCGTTACGGGAAGAAAGGAGAGATTTTTGCTCACCCTCCTTCCAATATACCTTTTCTAGCTCTCGGTGCATGGATTTTGACCGTTGGTTGGTTTGGCTTTAATGTTATGTCAGCACAAGCCATTGACGGTATAAGTGGTTTAGTGGCTATCAATTCATTAATGGCAATGGTGGGCGGTATACTAGCATCATGCCTGGTTGGTAAAAATGATCCAGGCTTCGTCCACAATGGGCCATTAGCCGGTCTTGTCGCTGTCTGTGCCGGTTCTGACATTATGCATCCATTAGGCGCACTCATGACAGGCCTGGTTGCAGGGGCATTATTTGTTTTTACATTCACCCTGACACAAAATAAATGGAAAATAGACGATGTATTAGGTGTCTGGCCACTTCATGGCTTGTGTGGCGTTTGGGGTGGTATCGCAGCGGGTATATTCGGTCAGGTTGCGCTTGGCGGCATGGGCGGAGTCAGCTTAATATCTCAGCTTATCGGCACTGGACTTGGCATTTTGATAGCTTTTGTCGGCGGGTTTGCAGTTTACGGTTTACTAAAAGTCGTGCTTGGACTGAGATTATCTCAAGAACAAGAGTATGAAGGCGCGGACTTAAGCATTCACAAAATTACAGCAACACCCAATAATGATTAGATATAACGGGAAAACGCATAATCCGATATTATCGGATTATGCCGCCTTCCTGCTTCTTGAGAAAATCCGCTAATAAAGAAATCTCATCTGATTCTTGTTCTATGCCATCAATACGCAGCTCTGCTTCTTCAAGTTTTAGCCCTGAGCGGTATAAAACTTTATAGGCTTGGCGAATATTTTTAATTTGAATATCGCTGAAATTACGTCTGCGCAGACCTTCGACATTAATACCAAAAGGTTTTGCCATATGCCCAGAAACAAGAATATATGGTGGGACATTTCTCGAAATAACACTGCCCATCGCACTAAAAGAGTGTGATCCCATATAATTAAATTGGCTGATTAGCGTAAAGCCACCCAAAATAACGAAGTCGTCAATGATGACATGTCCCGCCAAAGAAGCATTGTTAGCAAAAATATTATCATTACCGATAATACAATCATGTGCGATATGCACATACGCCATAATCCAGTTATTACTGCCTAGACGGGTTATTCCACCACCCTGAACAGTTCCCCGATTAATCGTCACTGACTCGCGGATAAGGTTGTTATCACCAATTTCAAGTAGTGTATCTTCACCGTGAAATTTTTTATCCTGAGGTTCCTCACCTATTGAGGCGAACTGGAATATGCGGTTATTTTTACCAATTTTTGTTGGTCCATTAATCACCACGTGCGATGCAATTTCAGTGCCTTCACCGATCTCGACCTTTGGGCCAATGACTGAAAAGGGACCAATCTTGACGTTATCAGCAATAACCGCTGTTGGATCAATAATAGCTGTCTGATGAATCACTTTGGCATTTCTTGGTTAACACACATGATATCTGCGCTGACAACGACTTCGCCATCAACACTCGCTTCACCCGTAAATTTCCATAAGTTACGTTTATTTTTAACCAGCTTCACTTCGAGTCTTAGCTGATCGCCTGGCTCAACTGGCTTTTTGAAACGGGCATTATCAATACCTGCTAAATAATATAACGCTTCATCAGACCGAATCTCATCAGCTGTTTTAAACGCTAACAAACCTGTTGCTTGAGCAAGGGATTCAAGGATTAACACACCTGGCATGATAACACGCTGAGGAAAATGACCTGTAAAGTGTGGTTCATTGAATGTAACGTTTTTGATGCCGACTAAATGCTCGCCAGGTGTAAATTCAATGACTCTATCGATGAGTAAAAAAGGGTATCGATGAGGTAACAGGCGTTGAATTTCATGTATGTCAATCGTGTTCAAGCTAATATCCCTTGACTATTATTATATTAATAAAGACCGACAATGTTACTTTGAGTCGCCATTTTGGTAAAGCGAAACAACACTCAAATCAATCTTTTGTTTTTTCTTCAAGCTGTTTAACACGATCAAATAATTTATCCATTTGCCGGTATCTAATCACGTTTTTATGCCACTGTTTAGCAGGTTCAACAGGAATACCTGAAGAATAGATACCTGCCTCATTAATAGACTTGGTGACCATACTCATCCCGGTTAATTGCACACCGCTGGCAATATTAATATGACCTGCCATGCCAGTACCACCACCAATGGCACAATATTCACCAATAGAAGTACTTCCTGCAATACCCGTACAACCGGCTATAACAGAATGTTTACCAATTGTGACATTGTGTCCGATCTGTATTTGATTATCGAGCTTCACGCCATCAGCAATAACCGTGTCATCAATAGCACCTCTATCAATTGTAGTATTGGCACCAATCTCAACATCATTGCCAATATTGACAGATCCAACTTGTGGCACTTTTATCCAGTGGCCATTATCGTTAGCAATACCAAAACCATCCGCGCCAATGACTACACCAGGATGAATAATCGTCCTTTCACCAATGATGACGCCAAAACATAATGTTACATTAGGTCTGAGGTTTGCCGCTTTGCGAATAACCACATCATGTTCGATAACACATCCCGGTCCAATCACCACGTCATCTTCTATGATGACTGCTTGCTCAATGACAACATTCGCCCCAATACTGACATTAGCACCTATCTTTGCTGATGGGTCAATTGATGCTGACGGATGGATGCCAGGAAGTTTTTTTTCAGTGGGGTGAAGTAGACTTGCCGCTTTTGCATACGCAACGTATGGATCATCAACTTCAATGGCATTCGTTGTGACGTACTGAGCCATACCTTTCAAAACGATTATGGCACCGGCACAGGACTGATTTAAGAATTTTTTATATTTGGGATTAGATAAGAAACTAAGCTGACTTGAATCAGCATTTGATAATGTACCGACGCTGCTAACTGAGTAATTAGCATCGCCGATAACATTACCATTGATATATTCCGCTATTTGAGCAAGAGTCAAACTCACAGGCGCACTCTATTTCTTAGCTTTTAACATTTCCAGAACTTTATCAGTCAGATCTACTTTATCACTGGCAAAGATAACGCCTTGGTATAAAACCAGGTCATAAGACTCTTTTTTGGCTAAATCAACAATTGTTTCAGCGATGTCTTTTTCAAGCTTTCTCAACTCTTCGTTACGACGAATAGACAAATCTTCACTATATTCATCCTGAAGACGTTGTAACTCGCGCTGATCACTCAATAAGTCACGTTCTTTATCACGACGTTGTTCAGCACTTAAAATAGCGCCATCTTTATTCAGTTTTTCTTGAGCTGCTCTTAGTGCTTTATGTTTTGCTTCTAAAGACTTACTTCTTGCTGAAAATTCTTTTTCTAACCTTGCGAGTGCTGCTGCTTTTTGTGGTGATTTATCGAGCACCACGCCTGCATTTACAACACCGATTTTTAAATCTGCTGCATAACTAGCAGGTGCGGCGATGAACAATGCAAATAATAGCCAAATAAACTTCAAATTCTTCACACTCAACTCCAAATAATTAATTAAAACGTCGAACCTAATGAGAACTGGAATGCTTCAGTCTCATCGCCGTCTTCTTTCTTCAACGGTGCAGCTATACTAAACGACATTGCACCGACTGGTGAAATCCATATAGCTGACAGACCGGCTGAATATCTCAATAAACCCGCATCAAAATCTTGATTCACATCGTATACGTTACCAAAGTCAGTAAATGCACTCAGGCGGAAAGATTTTAACGTTTTTTTCATAAATGGTACTGGGAAAATAACTTCAGCGCCGCCACTGACTAGTAAATTACCACCTAATGGTTCATCATCTTCTTTAACACCAAGAGTATTAGCCTGGAAGCCTCTGACACTTCTGATACCACCCGCATAGAAATTCTGGAAGAAAGGATATTCTTCTGTATCACCATACGAATCACCATAACCAAACTCACCTCTCAAAGAGAAGGTAAATGTCTCATTGATTGGATGGTACGCATTAGCCTTATATTTCAGTTTGTAGTACTGCAGTGACGGCCCTGGCACTGCAAACTCACCTGTCAGTGTTTGCGAGATACCACTTGTAGGTAACAATGCATTGTCACGGTCATCACTCGACCAGCCTAGGTTCAGTGTGACAGTATCAAAAGAGTCACCCTCACGCTTAATAAAGTCAGAATAACGTGAAATGGTATTGTCGGATGGTAAATCGATTTCAGTATGCTCATAACCGACACCAAGGTTAATACGATTTTCCTCTGAAATTGGAATACCAAAGGTAATATCGCCGCCAAAGGCATCTAGCGTGTAAGTAGCGATATTGGCTTCATCAGCATCAGTTTTACGATAGAAAGCATTAAAGCCTTGACTGATACCATCAACCGTCACAAATGGGTTGGTGTAACCAAAACTATAAATAGTATTAATGCTGCTATTGTTAAAACCAAAACGAATATGTTTACCACTTCCCAAGAAGTTCTTCTGTGTCACATTCGCATTAAAAATAAGGCCATCAGATTGCGAGAAACCGATACCGGCTGAAAGACTACCAGACGGTGTTTCTGTGACGCCAAAGTCCAAATCAACCTGATCCTGAACGCCCGCGACCGGGATAGTTTCAACGTTTACATTCTCAAAATAACCAAGCCGTGATACACGTGCTTTTGATTGCTCGACTTTTTCAGTCGAAATCCAGGCAGATTCCTGCTGACGGAATTCGCGGCGTAATACTTCATCACGTGTTTTACTATTACCAGAAATATTAATACGTCTGACATACGCTCTGCGACCAGGGTCAACAAAGAACGTTAAATCCACTTCGCGTTTTTCGCGGTCGATTTCTGGAACTGCATTTACATTGGCGAAAGCATAACCATCGTTACCCAGACGGTTAGTTAAGTTCTCAGTACTCTTTGTGATTGCCTTACGTGAAAATACAGAATTTTCTCGAATCGTCACCAACTTGAATAATTCATCTTCCGGAACAATCAAGTTACCTGCCAGACGTACCTGATTGATTTTATATTTCTCACCTTCACTGATATTAATAGTGATAAACATGTGTTTTTTATCATCACTGATAGATACCTGTGTCGACTCCACAGTAAAGTCAACATAACCACGATCCAGATAAAATGAACGTAGTGTTTCTAAATCAGCAGATAATTTTTGACGAGAGTATTGATTGTCTTTTGTCAGAAATGATAACAATGAACCGGTTGTCGTCTGGAAGTCCGTCATCAGCTCTTCATCATCAAAAGCATGGTTACCGACAATATTGATTTCACTGATTGTGGCGACGACACCTTCCGCCATGGTGATACGAATAGCGACACGGTTTCGTGATAGTGGTGTTACTTCGGAACTAATGGCAACGCCATATTTACCGCGGCTAAAATATTGGCGTTCCAGTTCCAGCTCTACCCGTTCAAGCATGGCTTGCTCAAATACCTGACCTTCACCAAAACCAATTTCACGAAGCGATTTCAGTAATTCGGCAGAATCCATGTCTTTATTACCGACAAGTTCAATGCTGGATATCGCCGGACGTTCTTTTACTTTAATAACCAGTACATTGTCTTGTCTTTCCACTTCAACGTTGTTGAAATACTTTGACTTAAACAAAGAACGAATAATGCCTTTTGCATCATTATCCGTCATCGTATCCCCGACTTTTACAGGGAGATAATTAAAGACGGTACCAGCAGAAATACGTTGCAATCCCTCTATACGGATATCTTCAATGGTAAAGGACTCAGCTTTTGCGACTGAGATAAAGGACAAGAACAGGAGTATAGGCAGTAATTTATTCATTGTTATCAGCAATAACTATCCGTCGACGAAAGAGTAAGTGTACCTGCAATTAATCTGATTATCCAAACACTCTTGATAGATCATTAAAAAAGGCAATAAACATGACCATTATCAAAACAAGGAAGCCCACTTTTTGAATTTGGACCTGCACCGTGTCGGAAAGCGGTTTACCTCTGACTGCTTCAAATGCAAACATAGCCAGATGTCCGCCATCCAACATTGGAATAGGTAATAAGTTCAAGATACCCAGAGTAATGCTTATCATGGCAAGAAAACTGATAAATGACATCACCCCTTGCTCAGCAGAACTACCAGCGATTTGTGCAATACTAATCGGACCACCTAAGTTATCGGTTGATACTTTTCCGGTAATCATTCCCCACAAACTTTTTAAAGTGGATGAAGAAAAATCCCAGGTTTGAATCACAGCGTATTTAATTGCCTCGATCGGTCCATAACGTAACTCCGCTTGCAGCTCTTGTGGTATGGCAGTCTGACTCGCATCCACAGCAGCACCAATGCGGCCTTTGCCATCCTCACCTATTTCAGGTATCAAAGTCAGCGCTATGCGCTCACCATCTTGAAACACTTCAATATCTAGCTTTTTACCTGCACTTGCCTGAATTAACTCAACCCATTGATTCCAACTTGGAATGGTTTCTTGTTGCGCGCTAAGCAGCATATCACCCGCTTTTAAACCGGCTTTTTCTGCCGGGGAGCCGGGCATCACTTCACCGAGAATCGGTTTAATGGCAGGGCGAAGTGGCTCAATCCCTATTTGCTCAAGAATATTGCCAACTTGTTCCAGGCCAACTTGAGGCAGGATGAGCGAATGTTGTTGTTTAATACTCGCTGAACTGACAGTAATATCAATTTTTTCGCCATACTCTGCTTTTTGAATTAACGCCTTATAAACACTATTCCAGGTCGGGGTATCATTGCCATCGATTTGCAGAATTTCATCGCCGGCATGCAATCCAGCCTCCGCGGCGATTGATGCAGGCCGTACATCATCAATAACCGGTTTAATACCTGAAACACCCACTACTAACAAAAGCCAATAGGCCAAAATAGCAAAAAGTAAATTGGCTATGGGTCCAGCTGATACGATGGCTACACGCTTTGCAAGAGACTGACGATTAAATGCAAACTGAGCTTGCTCTTCACTCACCGGCATTTCACGTTCATCCAGCATTTTGACATAACCGCCCATGGGAATCGGAGCTAATACATACTCAGTACCATCTTTACCGACTTTTTGCCAGATAGGTTTACCAAAGCCCACAGAAAAACGAAGTACTTTGACACCACAACGTCTGGCCACCCAGAAGTGACCGTATTCATGTATAACAATCAGGATGGCTAAGGCAATTAAAAAGAAAATTAATGAATGCATAAACCAATCTTGCTTTTAGCTAAGGTTCTCGCGGCGGCATCATCCGCCAGGATCTGTTCAAGTGTCGTGGCATCATTGGCAGGCAGTTCAATCAACACTTCTTCAATGATTCTGGCAATATCGGTAAAGCGAATTTGTTCATCTAAAAAGGCCTGTACAGCAATTTCATTGGCAGCATTCAAAATCGCCGTCGCGGTGCCACCCTCATTTAATGCTTTATATGCTAGGCGTAGGCAAGGGAATCGCGCGAAGTCAGCCGCACTAAAATCTAATCTGCCAACTTTGACTAGATCTAAAGGCTCTACACCCGATGCAATCCTATCTGGCCAGGACAAAGTATTAGTAATGGGTGTGCGCATATCAGGATTCCCCATCTGTGCTAACACCGATCCATCCTCATAGTCGACCATAGAATGAATAACACTTTGTCTGTGCAAAACCACTTCAATTTGTTGACTTTGCAAACCAAACAGCCAGTGCGCTTCAATCACTTCAAGACCTTTATTCATCATGGTCGCAGAATCAACCGAAATTTTTTGTCCCATTGACCAGTTAGGATGGGCAACCGCTTGTTCAGGAGTGACATCGTCTAACTGCTCAATATCATAGTCTCTGAATGGGCCGCCTGAGGCCGTAAGGATAATTTTTCTTACACCTTTACCATTGAAATCATGATGTTGAGTATTGGCTACGGGAAGACACTGCCAGATAGCATTATGTTCACTATCCACAGGCAGCAATGTTGCAGCATTCTCGGCTACGGTTTTCATAAACAAGGCACCGCTCATCACCAGTGCCTCTTTATTCGCAAGCAAGATTCGTTTACCTGCCTTTGCTGCTGCCAAGGTTGGTAATAAGCCTGCCGCACCAACAATCGCTGCTACAACAATATCTGTATTGGCTGAAGAAGAGACCTCTTCAAGCGCTTTCTTGCCAATTTTAACAATGGTTTTACTATGATTTTTTTTAAGCGCTTCAGCCAGTTTATCTGCTGCGGCAACATCTAACATCACAGCAATTTCTGGTTCGAACTGAAGGCACTGCTGCAGCAAGGATTCTACAGAACGATTAGCCGTTAAAGCATAGACTTTGAATTTTTCAGGATGAAGACTTAATACATCAAGCGTACTCAGACCTATTGAACCAGTTGACCCAAGAATCGTCACTGATTTCATTTATAGCCACCCATGATTAATATAAGGAAAGTGAAAACAGGCACTGCCGCAATTAAACTGTCAATTCTGTCTAATATTCCACCATGCCCGGGCAGCAGACTACCACTGTCTTTGACCGAGAACGCGCGTTTATACAAACTCTCAAACAAGTCGCCAACAATCGATACTGCAACAGTAACAACAGCAAGTAACAGCCATTCAAACAAGGTGATTGTTGTCGGCGTTTTTACCCAATAAAAACCAATGGCCCAAATTGAGGCAAGCAACACGCCCCCCGCTACACCTTCCCATGTTTTATTAGGGCTGACGGCTGGTGCTAAGGCATGTTTTCCGTAGCGTTTACCAGCAAAATAACCACCTGTGTCAGCCAGCCAAACGGTGACCATCACAAAGAAGAATAAAAATGCCCCAACTTCACTAAATGCCTTGAGTGTAATGGATGAGACCACAAATACGGTGAGTATCAAAATACTGCTAATAGCCCCAAAAACTTTATTTTTAAATACAAGTGACAGCCGCTCAGCCAGTGATTTATTAGAAAATCCGAGAATAACAACCAGTGCAATAAGCCAGATGAGGATGCCAATACTGATAATGAAATAAGGATTAAGCTGGGTGATAGCCAGATATAAAACGATAATTAGATCAACAGCCAACATAACCCGCATGCCAGGGCTCTGAATACCTATCATCTGATGCCATTCCCATGCAGCCAGTAATGCAACGGCAACGATCAAGGTGGTGAAGGTGGTTAATGAACTGGCAAAAACAGCCCAGACAACAAGAGGAATTAAAATAGCGGCGGTGATTAAACGTTGTTTAAGCATCAGATTGACCTTGCAATTGCTCAGAAGTACGGCCAAACCGTCTTTCACGTTTGGAAAATGAGCTGATAGCCGCATCTAATTGTTTACTATCAAATTCGGGCCATAATACGTCTGTGAAGAAAAATTCTGTATACGCCATTTGCCATAACAAGAAGTTACTGACGCGTTGCTCCCCACCAGTGCGGATAAATAAATCCGGCTCTGGCAGCGCCGATGTAGTTAATAAAGCACTGATATCTTCTTCATTAATATCTTCAGGCTTAAGCTCTCCGGTAGCTACTTTTTGTGCAATTTGCCGAACTGACTGGGTAATATCCCAACGTCCACCATAATTGGCAGCAATATTCACTATTAGCCCGGTATTATTCCGAGTTAATTCCTGCGCCTGAGCAATTTTTTGCTGTAATGTCGGTGTAAACTTATCTATATCACCAATAATGCACAACCTAATATTATTGTCGTGCAGCTTTTTGACTTGATTATCCAGTGCGTGACTAAACAATTCCATCAACAGTGATACTTCTTTGCCCGGTCTGCGCCAGTTTTCACTACTAAAGGCAAATAAACTTAAAACCTCGACACCCAGCTCAGCACAGCGTTTTACAATATCAGCCACTGTTTTCACACCGGCACGATGTCCCATAAATCGTGGCTGTAATCGACGTTTTGCCCAGCGACCATTACCATCCATAATGATGGCAATGTGTTTAGGAATATTCTCTTTTGGGGGGGTATTCATTCAAGAATGGTCAATGAGAGTGTAACCACAGGGTTACACTTCCATTAAATCCGTTTCTTTTTCTGCGAGCACATCATCAATTTGCTTGATGGTAGCATCGGTGAGTCTCTGAATATCTTCTTCAGCACCGCGTTGCTCGTCTTCAGATATTTCTTTTTCTTTGAGTAGGTCTTTAAGCGTGCTGTTAGCATCACGACGAATATTACGTATCGCAATACGTGCATTTTCGGCTTCGTTTTTAGCGACTTTAACCAGATCACGACGACGTTCTTCGGTCAGAGGTGGAATAGGAATACGAATAGTCATACCAGCACTATTAGGATTCACACCAAGATCGGATGTCATAATCGCCTTCTCAACCACAGAGACCATGTCTTTTTCCCATGGTGTCACTGTCAATGTTCTTGAATCTTCAACACCAACGTTAGCGACTTGACTTAATGGAACATCAGAACCGTAATACGGCACTTGCAGATGGTCCAGTAAGCTGGTGTGAGCACGTCCTGCACGAATTTTTGCCATTGCTGTTCCAAGTGCAGCAACACTTTTTTTCATACGATCAGCAGCATCTTTCTTGATATCTTCAATCATATTTAATCCTATTTCACTAATGTTCCAACTTGTTCGCCATAGATAATTTTTGTCAGATTACCTTTTGTATGCACATCAAACACACGTAAAGGGATCTTTTGTTCCTGACACATGACGACAGCTGTAGTATCCATTACAGCAAGGCGGTTATTGATGACTTCATCGTAGCTAAGTTCATCATAACGAACAGCATTCGGATCTTTGCGGGGATCAGCATTATAAACCCCGTCTACCTGCGTCGCTTTTAACATCAGTTCTGCGCCGATTTCTACAGCCCGTAAACTTGCCGCTGAGTCTGTGGTGAAAAAGGGATTGCCTGTGCCGGCAGCGAAAATAACTACGCGTCCTTTTTCCAGATGTCTGATGGCGCGGCGACGTAAATAATCTTCGCAAACCTCGTGGATTCTTATTGCAGACATGACACGACAGAAGGTACCGTTACGTTCCAGCGCATCTTGTAAAGCCAGGGCATTCATGACTGTCGCTAACATACCCATATGATCAGCACTGACACGATCCATACCACTCGCGGCTAGACCTGCGCCACGGAAGATATTTCCGCCACCAATGACGACACCGAGCTGAACGCCTTGCGCGTTCAGCTCAGATATCTCTTTGGCAAAACGGGAAATCACTTCTGGCTGGATGCCATACTCCGCATCCCCCATCAGTGCCTCGCCACTCAGTTTGAGCAGGACACGCTTATAAACTGGCTGACTTCCCGTTTGTGTCATAAATTACTTCCCTCTGGCTTGTGCCATTACTTCTTCAGCAAAATTGTCTTCTGCTTTTTCAATACCTTCACCGACTTCAAAGAACTCAAAAGCTTCAATTGAAGCACCGGCTTGTTTAATCAGTTTTTCAACTGTTACATCTGGATCTTTTACGAATGGTTGGCCAACCAGGCTGATTTCGTTAACGAATTTCGCCATACGGCCTTCAATCATTTTTTCGATGATGTTTTCAGGCTTGCCGCTATCACGTGCTTGAGTCGCCACGATATCACGTTCTTTGTCTAACAACTCTTGTGATAATTCATCTGGAGAAATCGCTTGTGGACGATTAGCCGCAACATGCATGGCTAAATCTTTAGCCAATTCTTCGTTACCACCTTTCAACTGCACCATTGTTCCGATGCGGTCACCGTGACGATAAAAACCGATAATGCCATCATCAGTATTTAATGAGGTGAAACGGCGAACTTGAATGTTTTCACCAATTTTTGCAACCAGTGCCTGACGAACAGTTTCAACCGTATCACCAGAATCTAGTGTTAATTGTTTTAAAGCGTCTAAGTCAGCTGGCTGAGCTTCCAGTGCTTTTTTCGCTACAGCAGAAACAAAGTTCACAAAATCGTCTGCTTTTGCCACGAAGTCAGTTTCAGAGTTCACTTCAACCATAACAGCGTGTTTGTTATCAGCACTAACTTCAATTCCGATAATACCTTCAGCAGTAATACGGTCTGCTTTTTTATCGGCTTTTGCTAAACCTGATTTACGCATTTCTTCGATAGCGACTTCAATGTCACCATTTGCTTCAACAAGTGCTTTTTTGCACTCCATCATGCCTGAGCCTGTACGCTCACGTAGTTCTTTTACTAAAGCTGCAGTAATTGCCATTGCTCTAACCCTTTTAATCTGATTGTTTTATGAATGCTCATCACTGAGCTCATATACAACACAGGCCCACCCTCGGGCGAGCCTGCTGAATTAAACTAGTAGAAATTATTCGCTGGCTGATTCAGCACTTTCTTCAGCAACTTCTACGAATTCTTCTTTTGCATCTGCAGTTGTGACAGAAGCGCGGCCTTCCAGAATGGCATCAGCAATGTTTGCAGTGTAAAGACGGATTGCACGCATTGAGTCATCATTACCTGGAATGACGTAATCAACGCCATCTGGGTTGCTGTTACTATCAACAACAGCGATAACAGGAATACCTAATTTTCTCGCTTCTTGGATCGCGATACGTTCATGTTCAACGTCAATCACAAACATCGCATCAGGCAAGCCAGTCATTTTACGAATACCGCCAATGCTTTTTTCTAATTTTTCTTGTTCACGAGCAAGATCTAATACTTCTTTTTTCTTCAGACCTTCAGTTTTACCTGACTCGATCATGTCTTGAATAGCATCCAAACGCTTGATTGATTGACGCACTGTTTGGAAGTTAGTCAACATACCACCTAACCAGCGGCGGTTAACGTATGGCATTCCGGCGCGTTCAGCATCTTCACGAATCGCATCTTGTGCTGCACGTTTTGTACCAACGAACATGATACGGCCTTTTTTAGAAGCTAGTTTGCTGACAAAATTCAACGCATCGTTGAACATTGGTAAGCTATGTTCTAAATTGATGATATGGATATTGTTACGTTTACCAAAGATGTATGGGCCCATTTTTGGGTTCCAGTAACGGGTTTGGTGCCCGAAATGAACGCCTGCTTCAAGCATTTGGCGCATTGTAGTTTTAGCCATGTGTATACCTTTAATAGTATGGGGTTGAACCTCCACGTACCCCAGTTGTCGACTAATTAGGCCAGACCTAATAGCACCCCGACACCTGTGACGGCACATGTGTGATTTTGCCTTCTTTCGGCGCGCATATTATTCCATACTTAAGCAACAAAACAAAGCTAAAAGAACAATTAACAGCATCGCCAGGAATGATCACTGGTGACTAAAGCTGATTTACGGCAAACTATGCCTGATATCAGAAACCTCATTTCAAAATTAGCAGGGAATTTAAATGGCTGTCAGTATAAAAACTGCCGAAGAAATTGAAAAAATGCGTGTTGCGGGAAAACTCGCCGCTGACGTTCTGACAATGATTGAACCACATGTCCAGGCCGGTATTACCACTGAAGAGCTCAATCAAATCTGTCATGACTATATCGTCAATGAACAACAAGCCATTCCTGCCCCTTTAAATTACCACGGCTTCCCCCGCTCCATATGTACCTCGGTTAACCATGTTATCTGTCATGGTATTCCCAGTGAGAAAAAACTGAAAGATGGCGATATCATCAATATCGATATCACGGTCATTAAAGATGGTTACCATGGCGATACCAGTAAAATGTTTCAGATTGGTAAAACATCTATCTTGGCTCAACGTCTTTGTCGTGTCGCCCGCGAATCCATGTTTGTGGGCATTGAAATGGTTAAGCCTGGTATCCGACTGGGCGATATAGGTCATGCTATCCAGACCTATGCAGAGAAAGAAAACTTCTCGGTTGTTCGTGAATACTGTGGTCATGGCATTGGTCAGGTCTTTCATGAAGATCCTCAAGTCCTTCACTACGGCACACCAGATACCGGACTTGAACTCAAACCCGGTATGACCTTCACTATCGAACCTATGATTAATGCCGGTAAACGCCACGTCCGTCAATTACCCGATGGCTGGACCGTGGTGACCAAAGACCGTTCCTTATCAGCACAATGGGAACACACAATTTTAGTGACTGATAACGGTTATGAGATTCTCACCTTACGTGAAGAAGAAACTGTTTAATCTATAAGGTGTTGTATGCCTCAGCAGACTCTATCTATCTGGGAAGTCGGTAACTTAGTTATACCTTCTGATGCAGAGGTAACCAATGAAATTTGTCGCCAAGCCCTAAAACAAGGCCAGTCGTACCTGCAACAACAGTTTGATGCTGGCAGCCCGATTGAAGAATTAGTCTATCAACGTGCCTCTTTTGTTGATGAAATTCTTAATCAGATCTGGCAACAGCACATTTCCGATGATACCCCTGTCAGTTTAATTGCTGTCGGAGGCTATGGTCGTGGTGAGCTTCACCCCTACTCTGATATTGATGTTTTAATCTTACTCGATGAGTCAATCTCTGACTCTCCGCCGGATTCTCTATCGAGCTTCCTGACTCAACTTTGGGATGTGGGTCTGGAAATTGGTCACAGTGTCAGAACGATACAGGAATGCCGCCAGCAGGCTGAAGAAGACATCACCATTGCCACCAATTTGCTTGAAGCACGTATTTTATGTGGTGCCAGCAATCTGTTTGAGTCTCTGCAACAATTGACTGTCACCAATAAAACCTGGGATACACGGCGTTTTTTTGAATTAAAAAGACAAGAGCAATTAGAACGTCATCAGCGTTATAACGATACAGCCAACAATCTTGAACCTAATATTAAAGAATCACCGGGCGGACTCAGAGATATTCAGGTCGTCAACTGGGTGGCGCAGCAACATTTTGATGTCAAAAATCTGGAAGGACTTCGTCAAAAAGGCTTTCTGGCAAATAGTGAATATGAAACCTTACAGAAAGCGCAAAACTTTTTGTGGACAATCCGCTTTGCTCTCCATCACCTTGCTGGTCGTAAACAAGAAAAATTAATGATCGACTTTCAGCGAGAACTCGCCAAAAAGTTGGGATACAAAGACGATGAGTCCCGGCTAGCCGTCGAAAAATTCATGAAAGATTATTATCGTTGTGCCCGCTCTGTGCGGCAGATGAATAGTCTTCTACTGCAGCTATTTGAAGAAACCATTATCCTTGCCGATGAACCGCGTGAGGTGAAAGTCATTAATCGTCGCTTTCAGTCTCATAATGGCTATCTGGAAACGATCAATCCTGGCATTTTTGCTTACTACCCTTATGCCTTGCTGGAAGTTTTTCTTATTCTTCAACAAAACCCTGACCTCAAAGGAGTCAGAGCCTCCACCATCCGTCAGATTCATGCCCATTTACATCTGATAGATGATAATTTCCGCCGGGATATAAAAAATCGCACCTTGTTTATGGAAATTATTCGTCAGCCTAAAGGTGTGACACATGAGTTTCGACGTATGAATGAGTTAGGGGTGCTGGGTGCTTATCTACCTGAGTTCGGTTGCGTCGTCGGTCAGATGCAACATGATTTATTTCATGCCTATACAGTCGATGAACATACGCTGTTTCTGGTCGGCAATTTAAGACGTTTCTCCTGTGAAGAAAATCGAGAAGAGTTTCCTTTATGTTCGGAAGTGTTCAATCAACTTCCGAAACCGGAAATACTCTATATCGCTGGCATTTATCATGATATTGCCAAAGGTAGAGGTGGCGATCACAGTGTATTAGGCGTGGTTGATGCGAAAGCATTTTGTGAACGACATAATTTGAGTGATTATGATACGAGTATTGTGGCTTTTTTGATCCGTCATCATCTTGCGATGTCGACCACCGCTCAAAAAAGTGATTTAGAAGATCCCACCGTCATCAAGAAATTTGCTGAGCTGGTAGAAACAACTGAACGACTCAACTATCTCTATCTGTTAACCGTTGCTGATATCAGGGCCACCAATAATAATTTATGGAATGGCTGGCGAGACTCTTTATTAAAACAGCTTTACCATAGCACCCATCAGTGGATTGAACACACTGAGGCTCAGGCAAAAAGCACGCGTGAAAAGAGTTATAAAAAATATCAGGAAGCGATGCAGAAACTGCTTGCTAAAGGCCGTAGCCAGGAAGATATCAGCAAACTCTGGCACGCTTATGATCTGGATTATTTTTTAAGACACTCGATTGATGAACTAGTCTGGCAATCAGAACAACGCTTAGACCATCTCGATGAAGATCCGTTAATTGCACTGAGAAAACACAACGATCAACAGACGCTGGAGATCTTTATCGTCACCCATGATCGGGCGGGTATTTTTGCCGCTATCACTGCAGCCCTTGAGCAGTGCCAACTGAATGTTCTCGACGCAAAAATCAATGTCACTAAGGAACATGATGCTTTAAATACGTTTATCGTTAATGGTGACAGACTTGATACTAGACAAATTACCCGTTCGCTTGAAAAACAATTAGCAAACACTTCCCATGTCAAACCTTACAGTCCGACCATCACGCCAAGGACTATGAAGCTGTTTCAGACGCAACCGAATATTGATTTTGAAACAAATCTTCAGCAAAACCATACGGTGATGTCTTTGCATACACATGACAGACCAGGACTGGTATCGGCTATCGCGCAAGTGTTTCTGTCATGTAAAGTTCAGCTTATTAACGCCAAAATTAATACATTAGGTGATCAGGTGGAAGACGTATTTTTTATCACCACTGCCGATGACAATGCGCTTGATGAATTGGAAGAAAATGCACTCAAAGAACAACTTTTGAGTGGTTTATCTCAATAAAAAAAACGGCATGTACGACATGCCGTTTTCTATATCAAATACGATTATTTTTTGGAGACAATCAGCTCTTCAGACAGCTGTTGTAGTTTTTTATGCCCAATGCCTTTGACGTTGGTAAGCTCCTCAACTGTTTTAAACTCACCATGAGCATCACGATATTGAATAATGGCGTCTGCTGTTGCTGGTCCAACACCACTTAACATCTGTAACTCTTCTGATGTTGCTGTATTCAGATCAACCTTGTCGGCAGCAAAAGCAAAAGAGCTGCTCAGAAAAAAAGATAATACTAAGGCAGAAATTGATTTTCGTAACATAATCCATACTCCGTGTTAAAACTAAGTCCATAAACAGTTTCTCCTGAAACTGAGTGTTTAGATTAGATGAACAAACCCACGGAAATCAAACAGGCTTTTTATAGAATGTGATCTGGCTCACAAGTCACTTTCTGATACGATCCCCCGCGCCTTTGCCAGTCAAAGTGAGGAAAATTAAATAGAAATACTGCTTCACTGAGAACGATTCAATCATTTTGGCATCGGTTTCAGCAAGTAATTCAGGTGTCGACATATCAATATCATTGACCTGAGCTAAACCGGTAATACCGGGACGCACCGAAAATACATTCCGTTTGTTTCTTGCTTCAATCAACTCAAACTGGCTTTCCAGACAGGGCCTTGGCCCAACCAAGCTCATATCGCCTTTCAATACATTCCAAAGCTGAGGCAGTTCATCCAACTTTGTTCTTCTGAGAAAACGCCCGAAAGGTGTGACTGAAGACTCCGCAGCCAAATGTGTTGCTACATGAACAGTGTCTTTTCGCATAGTTCTGAATTTAACCAAAGTAAAAAACACTTTATCTTTTCCCACTCTTTGCTGATAAAACAAGGGGCTTCCCGAGTCAAAAATCCCAATAAGGAATAATAAAATGAGTAAAGGAGAGAATATAATCAGTCCAGTAAAAGCAAAAAAAACATCTAAAATTCTTATCATTTCTCTCTCTCTACCATTTTTCTTAATTGGCTAGGTAAATCAGAGATCGGTTCCCAGCCAAGTAACACCTTTGCCTTGTCTTTTCTGACAATTAGACAACTATATAACTTTCGATATATGTTTTTTTTTCCTATACATACCAGTAACCATCGCAACGGCGTTTTTGGTATATAAAAAAGCCTTAGCGACTTCTTGTAGGCTTCAGAAATGGCAATGAGTAAACCCGTTGTAGACACATCATCCTTATCAGCAATCAGGAAAGTCTCATTTTTTGCTTTTGGGTTCTCAATACAGGTCCATATAAAGTCAGTCAAATTGTCAATTGCAAGTACTGATCGCCAGTTTTTCATTTTTGCGAAAGGAAGTGGGAGTCCTTTTCGTACAAGCTTTATCAGTTTCTCGAAATTACCTTTAACCCCAGGCCCATAAACCAAAGGTGGACGTATTATCGTGTATGCCATATTGGATGCATGACAGATAGTTTTTAAGTGATTTTCGGCGGCTAATTTCGAATGAGCGTATTCATCCTCAGGTAATGGTATGTCAGTCTCACAGAAAGGCTTTAATGTATCACTCGTTTCTTCACCGTTTACCTTGATTGAACTTATAAAAATAAAGTGTTTTACCCCCGCAATAGCAGCCTGACTTGCTAAAACTCGAGTTAACTCCACGTTTACTTTTTGATATACGGCTCTTTCCTCATCCTCGTTTTTATGCGGAATATCTATAGCAGCCAAGGCATGAATAATCACATCAATTGAACTCAAATCCAGTGATGAAATAGTTTCGCTGTTTATTTCTGGATAAAGCCAATATTCAATTTCTGGGATAGATTTGCCTGAGGCTGTTCGCTGTAATGCGACAAGCTCAACTTCTTTCTCCTTAGAGCATGAAGCAAGTACATTCTGCCCAATAAAGCCATTTGCACCCGTAATTAAAATTCGCATTTATTTAATCTAACAACTGTTTTATTTGAGAAAAGGAATTAGTGAGGGGTACAGATAAACAAATCTTGCTAAAGCGTAAAGCGCTGCAAAGGTGATTATTAAATAACATACCCAATAATATTTATTTTTCTGCCACTCCAAAAAAACACTCGTCAAATAGAGTGGTAGCGTAATCATCATCAATTCCGCTAACCGCGTGGCAGGAGCGACATGAGTATACATCGTTGACATAAATATAATACCCATAAGTCCTGTCCCAACTAAAACTCTCACTTTAGGGTCAGAAAAAATAGAGTTTCTAAGTGTATAAACCACAAAAAGGTTTAATGCATAAAATATCGCTAAAAAGTAGAAAAATAGCCCAGTACGGTTCTGCTCACTAACGATAGTAGGATCAGCATAAAATAAATATTTTTGATTAATATAAGCCGACAATAATTCTATTATCTGGAAGAGTGAAATATTAAAAAAAATAAATAAGGGTGATAGCAAGAAGACTGTTACCAAAGCAGTAAAAAAATGTTTGCTATAGAAAATTGGAAATATAATCAAGAAAACTAAGCAAGTGAAGTGAATTTGTGATGACAAGAGAATTAGGCATAAGCTTAATACTGGCTTCTTATCGTACAAAGTATAAATCGCCATTATCACTAGAGCGGTGGCATAAGCAACTCTGAGAACAGTTCCTTCCAATAAAAAAAGATAGAAACAGCAATAAAAGAAAATGGTTAGCCATGCTCTATCACTCATTTTCTGGTAGAAATTTAACTTTAGTGTTAACAGGGCCATCGTCGTCAATAAGGTAAATGATTTAAAACCGATCAACTCACCCCAAAACTTACTGCTCCAGAAATATACAACTTCATGAGTTAATGAAAATGAGAGAATCAAGTCCATCCAGCTTTTTTCTTCAATAAGCAAAAATAACCATTTGTAATCTTTCCAGTCTTTTGACGCAGAGATCATTAATAAAAATGCAATAAGACCCAAGGCGAGATAGATGGAATTAGTTAGTACTTGATTTCGCTTTAATTGAAACTTTATAAATTCCACTTTATTTATTCCGGATATATCTATTTAGCATGCTACGCAAAAGCAAAGCTTCAAAAACGAGTCTCGCTGACCACACCAAGCTAGCACCTACGACACCATAAGTCTGGAATACATTAGGTGCGATCAACACATATAGAAAACTTTCAAACAAAAAAACGAACATGAGTAATTTAACTTTACCTTTCGCAAACAAACTAACTAAAGGTAACTGTGAATAGGCCGCAGCCATAACACCGACAGCTAAGATAAGTACAATAATACTGGCTGATTTATCAATCACTTCCATAGCAAAAACAGTGGTAGTAATGAAAGAAAACAACAGTAATCCTAAAAGGTAAAATAAGTTGAGCAAGCTAACCTTTTTATACCAGTTAGTAACTGCATACGCTTGTTCACGACTATTATCAGGCTTAGCCATAATGGGCACTAAAACAATAGCGAGAGACCAGGGTAAAAGAAGGTAACGGCTCATAATGTCCTGACTTAATATATAAACAGATAATTCACTCGTTGAAAGATATCCTGCGACAAAGAATCTATCTAAGAAAATAAAACCTGATGATATAAATCCAGCTATCGCGGCATAAAAACCATAATTAATTATATTTTTTAACTTCTTAACACCTCCAACTCTTAATATTGAAGGTAAATAATTACTGGATAATAAATAATAAAAATAGAAAGAAAAGATTCGAGAGGTCACCAAGGCAACAGCTACCGCAAAAACCGAAGATGAGAGCGGATATACAAGAAGGGGAAATAAAAAAAGGCTACATCCAGACACCATTTTTGCAATATTAGCTACTCTGAATTCACCTTTTCCCTCTAAAGCTCCCCTATACACCGAAATTAAGATTGAAGGGATGAGGCCAAGAGCAACAATCTTGAATGAGTTAATCAACTCATTCTGAATTTTTTCGGCAGGTTTTAACCAGCCAGTTATAAAAGGCTCAGAGAAGAAATAAATTGTTGCCATCCCTACGAGTCCTACGAGTCCCCCTATAAACATCCCTGATTTGAGATACTCACTAATATCCTTCTCGGACTCTAATGAGGGTATAAAGTGATGAAGGCTTCTTGATAAACCAAAGTCATACACAACTAAGAACAAAAAAATGGAGCACAAAAGATAAACATAAGAAAAAATCTCAGTTCCATGTAGAAGAGCTAATACAGGCAGACAAATAACAGCTGCGCATGCGGGTAAAACACCACCTAATAAACTCCACCATGAGTTTTTACTAAAAAAATCAAATAACTTCATCAGAATACATATGTAATTAGCATTAATGATAATACTAATTGATGAGAGCGCTCCCTCCTGAACTTACTGACATTAAATGCCAGTACAAGTCTGTCAGAGAAGTTTAACCTAACCATACGATGCATAAGAGATGTAGATGTCTTTCTTTCCTGACAATAGCTTAAAAGTAAATATGAAAGTAGTTGAACCTGATTTCTATACCACCGCTGCTTTACTGTCACCAATCTCTTTATAGATGCTCGAAAGCCTTTATGTACACCCACCACATTGTGTTGATGCTGTCGATATTTTAAGAGTGGTCTTTGTTCTATATACCATTGATAATTAGCCTCTCTTGCATACGCATAAACTAGCCAATCATGAAGATCTGGAAGGTTTTCATCTGTATGTTTCTGAACAAAGTCATGAAGCTCATCAAACAATGTTCTTGTTACACAGAAGGAGCAGCCAGGTCCAGCTGACTCAAATAGATAATCTAATTGCTTGAGAGGTTGGGCTTTATTAATAAATGCACGTTGTCCATCATCCCAAAAAGCGACCACATTTCCTGATGTCGCATCAACATCTCGTTTAATCAATGTATGAATCTGGTATTCAAGTTTATTACTCAGCCATATGTCATCTTGATCAGCAAAAGCTACAAAATCAGCATCCAAAATATCAGCCTGCCTAATTAGCCGATAGAAATTTTTCCCGGCACCGTTTACGGCAGAATGATCTGATAACAGAGTCACTCTTGCATCAGTTCTTGCAAGTTGCTTTACAAGGGGATATGTCCCATCAGTTGAACCGTCATCAGATATGATCAGTCTGACATCAACATTCCTTTGCTCCAGTATTGAATGAACTTGCTCTTCAACCCAGTTTATTCCATTATGAGTAGCCAGAAGCACTGCTACTTTTTTATTTGGTAGATTCATCCTGATTTCTTACTTTGATCCATCATTTTGTTTTGAAACAATATTTTTTGACTATTCTAGCTGGAGCACCTACTACAATAGTATTTTTATCAACATCCTTAGTAACAACTGAACCTGCCCCTATGATGGCACCTTGACCTATTGTTACTCCAGGCATGATCGACA
Organism: Methylophaga thalassica MP; assembly: GCF_000214595.1. Classification (GTDB taxonomy): domain Bacteria; phylum Pseudomonadota; class Gammaproteobacteria; order Nitrosococcales; family Methylophagaceae; genus Methylophaga; species Methylophaga thalassica. The sequence continues at coordinate 2,127,331 of NZ_AFIG01000001.1, forward strand.
CAGACTCTCCAATCCAGACTTTATCCTCTATAATTACCGGGGCAGAATACAATTCCCGGTCTATTGGATTCTCACTTGGTGATGATTCAGTATTTTCATTACTGTAGCAGCCATGGTTATGATCAGTAATGAAGACCTTACTTGCAATCAAAACATCATTACCAATCACCACTTGATCAACAGCACCAATGTGAACATAGTCATTAAGTTGCACTCGATTACCAATTACAATCTGATGTGATTTTGTTCCAAGCGCATCAATTCGGACCCCAACACCCGTTGTAAAATGTTTTCCCCACTTAACGGCAGAACGTCCGCGAATATAAAAAGGCAAGCGTATAAGGCGAGCAGGTTTATAAAAAATCTTGGTTATGAGTAATGCACTCGCTAACCTAATAGAGCCCAAAAAACCATAACGCTTGAATAAATGTTTCATGGACGTTGCCAAAATTGAGGTAGTCGTGATGCTGTTTTTATTAAATTGAAATAAAAAGGAATTTTCAGGTTATTTTTTTTACATGCCTTAAAAGACTCGATATTCCCTTTAATAATATTTCTTAACGAGTTATTACTCGCCCCACCTATTCGCATCTTTATCATTATATTGGGAAGGTAAACTGAGGTAAGACGGTAAATTTCTAGAAACCGCATAGTGAGCTCAAAGTCAGACTGAATTTTATATTCAGTATCGTAATACCCAAGTTCATCAAAATAGTGTTTTCTGACAAAAAAAGTAGGATGTGCAGGCATCCAGCCGCGTTGAAAAAGACCTGGGACAAAGCATCGTGACTTCCAGTATCTTATGATCCTATCCGTATTTTCTTTATCAACATAAACAAGATCACCATACACCGTATCAATTAAAGGGTCTGAAAAAGCAGCAGCAACATTTCTCAGCACGTTTTCATTTGCATAAAAATCATCGGCATTGAGAATACCAACAATATCACCAGAGGAGGCTTTTATTCCTTTATTCATTGCATCATAGATACCATCATCCGATTCAAAAATGTATTTCGAAACAGAGTCTGATGAAGAAATAATCTCACGTGTACCATCGTTAGAACCACCATCTACAATGATGTGTTCAATATTCTGATAGTCTTGAGAAGCGATAGAATCAATTGTGGACTTTATTGTTTCCGCAGCGTTGAAGCATACAGTGATGATAGATATTTTCATTTAGTATTCAAAGCTTTTATTTTTTCAGCATCACTGATAATTTCTGCATATTTCTGAGCAACTATAGGATAAGAAAAATGAGTCAGAATATGTTCTCTAGCATTGCTTCGCATTTTTTGTTGCTCACTATCACTCATTGAAATAGCGCATTGTAATTTATTCATCAGTGATTTTGGTTTAAATCGCTCAGCAACAAAGCCTGTTACATTATCTATGACAATATCTCTAAGGCCAGAAGTATCAAAACAGACAACAGGTACACCACATGAAGCAGCCTCAGCAGCTACTTGACCAAATGACTCAACTAGCGATGGAACGACAACACAGCTAGACGTTGAATAAACTAATGCTAATTCAGCCTGCTCATTGATCCTGCCTATCTCTACACATCTAAAACCACATAACATGGAAGATTGTTTTTTATTCCCACCAAAAACAATTAAAGTAATACGTTCTGATTCTTTTTCAGAGAGAGTTCTCTTCCATTCTTGCAACGCGCTTATAAGCTGTGAATTACCCTTAAGTGTATTATTTTTACCGTTGAATATCGCAAAAGTAATCACTATCGACTCTTCAGAAATGCCAATCAACTTTCTGTAGTGTAATTGATGTTCTTTGTGGAGAGGCTTAAAAATTGATGTATCAATTGGGTTAGGCAATAGTCTTATATTGGAATGTTTGAGGATTAAACTTTTAGAAGCTCTGTTGAGCACCCATTTGGATGGCACAGTAAAGATGATATCTTGTCTACTACTGAGCTTTTTATATTTAATTTTCCATATAATAAAGTTCCAGTTAATGCCAAGTATGTTTCTTTTATTCAATGAATATCCATTGATAAAATCCAATGAATCATCATCTACTTTATAGACATGCTCTGCACCACAGTAGAGCCACTCATCATGCAGGGTAATGATTGAACCTGACGGTATTTTATCGAAATCAAAGATACTCAAGGTATCGTTATTTATCCAATGAATGTGGTGAAGCGTATGCTGATTTTTCCTAAACTCATTTAATAACGGTTTATAAGAAAACAAATTCAATGAATGTTTGATAGGATTACGATCATTTTGTAGTTTGACTAAGAGAAATGCCATAACTCTTTTCAGGAAATGAAATGTAAGCCCTTGTTTAACAGATATTAATTCGACCTCCCTATTCAGCACTTTCTCAGCAAGCTCAACAAACCTTTTTGCAGCGATCGCGGCTCCACCTTGTTGAAATGAATACGAAATAAATTTCATTCTAGAGACTTCTCAATTTAGTCAAAATTAAGCATTGCTGAGGTATAAGCTGCGACTTGCTTATTATCTTTTTCATTAATAGAAAACTTCTCTACACCACTGAGTAGTTCTGAATATTTATCAACGTTAATTGATTGAATTATAGAAAGCAGTTGCTCTTTATCAAACGGATCAAAGATGAAACCATTCAAACCGTCCATAATTAATTCACTAGCTCCACAATTTCTTGATGCAATAACCGGTACGCCAAAATACAGTGCTTCTTCAATTACCAGCCCCCAAGGCTCACTTAAGCTAGGTAAAATTAAAAAATCATGACTCAGGAAACTATCTACAAGTGCCTTATTATCTACTTTACTCAGAAAATGAATATTAGTCTTTACAGACATATTCAAAGAATTGTATAGAGGACCATCGCCAATAATAGTAAGCTCATAATCCGGCAGGCAATTAAAAACATCTACCAATAAATCAATATTTTTGACTTCTGAGAGTCGTCCAATAAATAGAAACTTTTTTTCATATTGTTTTTTTTGTCTATCAAAGAGAGGTTTATTGATTATTCCAACGCCACCTGTAGTTATAATCTGGCCTTTGAATCTGAGATTATTTAAAAGATGAATGTGCTCTTTACCACTAGCTAAAACACTTCCAACGTGGTTTAGAAAAAAACGTTTTATCCATCCTTTAATACCGTTATGACAACTTTCAATAGCTGTAGATTCTAAAGCCAGAAAGTTTTGGGACTTTCGGTGAGAAAAAACCAAGTACCAAAATTCTGGTAAATCCCACCCAGGAATAAGTAACTTCTTATATTTAACTGTATCAAGTACACTTTTCATCGTAGAAATACTGACTTTTAGATTTCGATTCTGGAAACTCCCTTTATTTAAGAAGGAATGAGGAAATTTAAGACCTTTGGTCACATTAAAATCATTAGCTCTTTGCTCAATAGTGTTTTCAGCAATAAAAATTACATAAATATTCAGCTTTTTGGAGAGTTCGTTGTATAAATTGACTTTATAAAAAGCAGGGATATGAGTGACAATCAGATAGTCATACATATCTAAATAGTCTCCAGTTTCTGTAACGACTCTTAAATAAGATCACGCACTGAAGTATCAATAAAGAAATAAATAGTTTGATAAACCAGAACCCACTCATATATTTATCTACAATCAAGGTTGCGATATTGTTTGTGTATGGGTGAATTATAAATAAAAGCATTGTATCCCCCCCCCAAATTAATATCAGATGAGGGTTAATATCTAGCTTTCTAATAGCTGTGATTATCAAAAAAGAAAAACTAACTAACCAGATAATATTGAGTAAAGGATTCTGATAACTCTTAGATGCCATATCTAATGATGGTATTCCGAAGAATAAATATAAGCAGCCTAGCATGATACAACCAAGTATTAAGAAGTTATTATCTTCTTTAAATAGACACCAACCTATATAAACAAAAAGCGCAGCATTTAAACCTTCATCTATAGCAAAAGGCAGCTCTATATAAGTGCCAGTCAAAAATAGTAGAAAAAGAGTGAACCAACGAAACCAATTAAATTGGATATATCTTATTACTAAATAGACACTAAATCGTGCGAATAATAATGCTGGTAAAAACCACAGAACGAATGCATATGTGTCACTTAACGTATTTATATCCATCCAAAGCAATGTGCCCTGTAAAACATCATTCCAATTGAGCATATCCCTATTTAAAACAAGTCTCTTTATTGACTCAATAAAAATCGCCAATAGAGAAAAAATAAAATAAGGAATCATTAAACGATAAAATTCTTTTTTAAAGAAAAGAATTGGACTCAAATCAACCTTAAGAAAAAAGCCGGCAATTATGAAAAAGAAAGGCATATGCCATGAATAGATAAAGCTACTCAATGGCGATGAAATATGGCCAAGTATGACAACAACAATACCAATACACTTTAATGTCTCAACCCATTCGAGTCTATTTGTTGCCATACAGCGATACTTTTATACAGTACTTGGCCAAATTCAAATATTTGATAAAAACCAATGCGGGTAGGCAAGCGACTTTATTGGCTAATTTGATTTTATGATACTCAGCTAAGATTTCTTTTGTTTTACCATTCCCCAATCCATCTGCTCTCCAGTTTGCTATAACATCTGACACCAAAAGAACGTCTGGAAACGTTTCATAAGCTCTAAGTAAGTGTTCATAATCCATACAGTAAGTGTTATTAATATCAAATAAACCATACTGATTAAAAAAATCTCTGTGAACGAATAATCCTTGGTGAGGTAATGACATCTTGAATAAAAGAGACGTTTTAGAAAACTTCTTTGGTTGTTTTGAAATATAGAGAGTGTTGCCGTCCTCATCAATGCGACGTATTTTGGCACTCACTAACAATGGTCTTCTATTACCAATTGCATCAGCTACTTTTTCTAATGACGTTTCATCCACAAACCCATCGCCATCACCCTGGAAATTGATATAGTCGCCCGTTGCTAATTTGATCCCTTTATTGAACGCATCACTAATCCCTTTGTCTGGTTCACTAACCCAGCATTTAATCAAATGTTCATATTTTCTGATAACTTCTAGTGTTCCATCAGTAGAGCCACCATCGATGATGATAAACTCTATCCTTTTGTAGGTTTGATTAATAATACTTAAGATGGTTTTTTCAATAAAATCTATACCATTGTAGACAACAGTAATAACCGTAATTAATGGCATAGTATTGATATCTTTTACCATTTATCAGCACCATTTATTCATAATATCGATCACTTGATAAACATCATCTTCAGAATGAAAATATGAGATAGGTAAACTTAGCGTTGTTTGATGGATTTTGTCACTTATTGGATAGTTCCCATGCAGAACATTCTTCATCGCTTTTTGTTTAATAGGAGGAACAGGATAATGAACTTCAGTTTTGATGTTGTTCTTCAATAGATATTCTTTTAACTCATCACGCCGATCAGTTCTAACATTAAAAATGTGATAAACATCGAAATAATCTTCATCAACAACAGGTTTGATGAACTTGTCATTTAGGTGTTCCAAATAAAGTTTTGCTAAAGAACGTTTATGATTGTTGATATCGTCCAAGACATTTAATTTTATAGACAGAAATGCTGCTTGAATTTCATCTAGCCTGGAGTTATAGCCAATAATATCGTTGTAGTACTTTTTCTGACTACCATAATTTCTCAGGGCTTGAATACGTTCTTGATAGTCTTTGTCGGAACATGTGATAGCACCGGCATCACCTAATGCACCAAGATTTTTAGTCGGATAAAAACTAAAGCAACCAACCCCAAAACTTCCCACTTTTTGGGCTTTATAAGTTGCCCCATGCGCCTGCGCACAGTCTTCAATGATTTTTAAATCATATTTTGTTGATAAAGCAGATATTGAATCCATATCACAGGCTTTACCATATAAATGCACGACAAGTATTGCTCTGGTTTTATCAGTAATATTCTCTTCTATTTTAGCCGGGTCGATATTATAGGTATTAATATCTGGTTCAACTAAAACAGGTTTAAACCCATTACGAACAATAGAAAGAATCGTCGCAATATATGTATTTGAAGGAACAATAATCTCACTGCCTTCAGGGAAGTCAAAGGCATCAATAGCAAGAATAAGTGCGTCTAAACCTGATGCCAGGCCAACACAGTATTCAGAACGACAATAGTCGGCAAATGCATCTTCGAATAAAGAGACATTTTCACCTAATATGTACCAGCCACTATCGAGAAAATTCTGAAAACTTTCTTTGTAATCTCCAAATAATTTCTCATTCACCTTTCTTAGATTTTCATATTCGATCATTAATATGGCTCATCAATATAGTCATTCACATCGTAATACTCTGAGGCGAATACTAATAATGTGGAACCTGGCGTAAAGTTATCCATCGTGTGCCAATCCTCAGGTTCAACAACCAAACACTTATCAGATTCATCTAAAATGAACGTTTGTTCTTCAATGCCATTATTAATATATATTTCACAACTTCCGCCAAGTGAAACTAAAGCCTGGACCGTCTTGTGATGTCGATGTCCACCTCTTTTCCCTCTGACATCATAAACATAATAAAACCGTTTAATTTCGAAAGGAAGCACCTTTTCTATGATTGTCAGTTTGCCTCTTTCATCACCAAACGTTGGTAAATCAATCAAATATGCCATTCTATTCCTTTGTTATAAAATCGGTATCATAGACGTTATATATTCTCTTCATTTTTCTTTTTAGAACTCTAATCGGATCTTTCCAATGAAAAGGTTTCTTTCCTGAAATACCACTATAGCAACTAGAGCTATCAAGAGACTGAATCATCTGGCTCATTTGCTGTAAGTGAATCACATAGGGTTTATAGAGAAGATATATATTTTTTTTATTTAAAAAATAAAGACCTAATTCGACTTTGTCTTTAGTAATAAATTTGAAGTTATGGAAATGGTAAAAAATTAATTCAAATCGAGAGCTAGATAAGTCGTATTGCTGAACATTCCAAGGAGCTACTCCCCCACCTAAATGCTGGAGTACATGCACCCCCTCAAACCGGTCAGTCCAATCATCTAGATATTTTTGATCGCCAAACTTACCATCTTCAAAATGAGCGAAACACCAATCAATACATGCCTCACGCCACCAATTCAATGCTTTCATACCATCATAAGTATTTTTGAAAGTCATAAACTGTACACAATATATGCCACTGGTACTGCTTTGATCATACGCAGGAGTATAACGATGTTCTGTGAGCAAAATAGACTTATCGCCCATTTCTTCAATTAAGATTGCTGGGTCGCCAAAAAAATACAAATCGGCATCGAGGTAGGTGCATTCATCCAGCTTAAATGTTTCAATACAATATTTAATTGTCGAAGGTGTGCATGTCCAGCAATATTCTCCTGCTCCACGTGTATGCTTAATAGCTAAAAGCTTCTCATCTTCGAACTGTTCGAGAGAGATGACAGTGACAAATTCGAGATTAAGTTTTGTTAGCAGCTTATAAGCTTTATTATCGAATGCAAAAATATATAGATGAAATGCTGTTGTTTGTAGCTTTAAGGATTCATACATCGCTAAGCCACGAGTTAAGTAATTACTATCGAAAAGAGTGCAGTAGTTATACATTTTGGGTTTTCTTTGCTAAGACAACATTGTCTAGGTATAAATCGTTATTTTTAGGCAATATTTTACCTAGGATAAGTCCTATGAGATTGACTGGAGCAATCAAGAAGATATTAAGGAATAAGTTTATCCACAAATTGGACGTATTTGTTACTTTATATAAATAAGCACTTAAAAGTTGGAAAATAACCTCAATACCATTATTTGTCTTTTGAGCTTCGATAATCTCAAAACCATTCTTTTTAAGAATATGCTTCAAACCAAAAGAAGAATATCTAGCATAATCATACGGTTGTTCATGCTCATCCCAAACAAAAGGAACCGTCAATAGCAATAGTCCATTAATTTTTGTGACGCGATTTATTTCCTTTAGAAACTCATCAGGATTAAAGACGTGCTCAAAAACTTGATTAGTCAAGATACTATCAAAATAGTTATTTCCGAAGGGAATAGTTTTACCATCATAGAATGAATCAGCAAACTGATGATTCCTGTTTCCTTCATCATCAATTTCTAAGCCAATATACTGCTCAACTTCACAGAGCGACCGATATGGTTTTGTACCACAGCCAATATCTAATAATTTGCCATCCAGGTGAACGACCTTATTCGCTACACTATTAAAGAGACCTTTTCTTGCAAAATAAAACGGATTAATAAATAAACCGATTAAACCAGGGTTGAACTGTTCCTTAATATATAAAGCCTTAAGTTGATTAATCACGTTTGAAGATCATTCCTTTAAACATACAATCACGACTATTACCTTCTAAACTAGTGAAAGACTCTATCAATTTATATCCATTTTTAAGATAGTGTTCGACAAATGAAGTCTCACTAAAAAACCAACATGGGTAGCTAGCACTGTAAATTACCGGAGAGACAACTTGAAGCTTTAACTGATCTTTATCATCATGAGAAAATGGGGTTCTGTCTACGACAATATATTCAAACCTTCTTTTCAATAATTGCTCCATTAATTCATATGGCTTTTCAATATATTGCATGACGCTAGATAGCAATAATACATTGGGTTGCTGTTCATCAAGACAACTGTCCAGATCAGTATAAAACCTAAGGCAGCCATCGGAAAAGTATTGCTGACCAGTGTTTACAAAATTCGGTTGCTCAATAATATTCCATGAAACTACATCAAACAGGTCAAGGAATTTTTTATTTTGATAATAAGTACTACCTAACCCACCACCGAAATCAAGTACTCGAATAGAGCCTGAATTCACCGAAGAAAGTAATATTCCGCTTAATAGTGGCCATGAGTAACATACTTCATCAAAAACTACACTATCTCGCTCATATGCAGCTTCACCATTTTTAACTTTCAGAGCTGACTCTTTAACTTTGTTCAAAATGTCATCTTGATCGTATCCTGTCGAATGAAGACATGCGTCTTCCCAAGAAGAATAATTTCCTTTCCAACCATATTTTCGACCTGTGAACTTATTTAGGAAAGTAAAAAAAATCGGTGGTATCAGTGACTTTAACAAGCTTTTCAATTCAGTACTCGTTTGAGTTTTTTTAATAGTCTTCTAAGAAGGTTAAGTGATGTTGATTTAAAAAAACACTGCATTTTTTGTTTCGCGATTGTGTTTTCATGTAGTTTTATTCTGGTTAGTTTTTTGTAATGATGCCCAATCTCCTGAGAGAAAAAGTCACTATGTGAACAGTGCGTACCACTGCCATCATTACCAATGTTTTGAACGTATGATTTTCCTGGATATAGAGTTAACATATTTTCTAGAAAAGTTGACATGTACCATCTTATAGCCCAAGAATTATTTTTGCCCTCAATTTGGTCTTCAAGCATTTTCGTATATTGATAACTACCATTGAAATCAGCCTCGTTTTGCAGTCCACTAGACGTTAACTTTTCCAACAAAACTTTTCCATCTGGCTCAAAAATATTCCAGGCTCGTTTCCATGTAGCCCAGCCCCAGCAATCAGCACCTTTAATAAAAAAAGTCTCTGGAAGTTTATCGATTGGATAGATATATCCATGTATGGAAGCTACATTCTCATCATTTTCATACAATGACAACCCATCATTCATGTAGTTAAGAAAATGTGGACTGGTTACAAGATCATCCTCTAGAACGATTACCTTTCCAAACTCATTAGTAATTCTCGTAACACCATCAATTATTGAACTCGCCAAGCCATAGTTAGTTCGACGCTCTATGATCGATACGTTTTTAAATCCTTTGATTGATTTTATATATTCTCTTACAGCCTTGACTAGAGGTATTGCGCCATCATTTTTTGGAGCATCACTGTATATAAAAAGCTCACTATCTGTAGCAAGACTATTTTTTTGAAGTGCTTCAATTGTTTGCTGAGTATGCCACGGACGGTTATACACAAATAGAACTATCGGTGCTAAGGTCACTTCCTAGCCTCTTTGTAAAACAAAGTATTAAATGTTTTTGCAAACAAAACATAATTGATAGACTTCATATATTCATGTATCTCAAAATCTAAGCTTTCGATATTGCTTAAATTGAGTTGTTCAGTTAATACCCAGCTTGGGCGATATTTTTCCCAATCATTCGACTTAAGCACATCTAAATCAAAACCTTCGACATCTATCGATAAAAAATCTATTCGCTGCCCATTAAGGTATTTATCAAATATATCTGATAAAGGCTCAACCTCAACACTTATTGTTTTAATATGTTTGTATCGTGTTTGTGATAATCTGTCATTCAAAACATTAACATCAAATGTATTTAAGGCTGGCTCATCAAACATATAATAATCCAGTTTTTTTGATTGACATGAAATACCAATATTTAAGTTGATATCTCTTCTTCTTAAACTATTAAATAAATTAAACAAATCTGGGTTCGGCTCAATATTGATACCACTCCACCCGAATTCTCTATATAAAGAATAAGTATTTGAAAACCTTTTAGGGTGATGTGCACCTACATCCACATAAACCCCCTTTTTTTTGCCATCAAAAATACGACGCAAGATCATATCTTCTCCTTCTTGTGAGAAGGAAAGAGTTGAATAGTACCCGTACCATATTTTGGAAAAAAAGTTAATCAGACAATCAAGGGTGAACTTCTTCAGAATCTTAATCTGCATGCTGTATACTTGCTGACATAGAGAAAACAGGCTGGACATTGGCTACTGGTTGGAAATTAAAGTCTCGTGATAAAAAGATAGAAGTCGTCCATGTATAGTTATTTATTGGACCGAACCCATGAAAATCTATTTCTATAAAGTTCATTTCGTCCCTCAAATATTTTGCTGTATTCTTATACCAATCGGAGTTATCTAAAATTACCATCACCCCTTGATTTGTTTCTTTATTTAAAAAAGAACTAATCTTTTTTGCACATGCTTCACGTTCAATCCCATCAATAATGACTACATCATAACTTCCTGACGGTATGTCTGTGTATGTTTCTTTATTTCTGTATATTATTTTTTGGTTGCCCATAATTTTTTTCTTTGTCTTCAGATACCATTCTTCATCATGTTCAATAGATGTAACTTGTCTCGCTCTTGAAGCCCAAAAAGACGAGGAGTTACCGCTACCAAACTCTAATATTTCTTTACCTGAAAAGTCTAAATTTCTAAGATACTCAATTGACGGATATGTGTACCATGGGATTTTTTCATCAGTGGAATCCACACAATCCCAATTTTTGATTGTTTTGAACTGGCCGTATTCAGAAGCAAGTATCCGAAAGTTGGTTAGCTGCTTCTTAAGAGCATCAGGCAAAATCCATTTAAACAATTTTATTATCATAAATTAACCTTAAAAAAGAATGCTTTTAACTTCATGTAAAACGTCACACGAGTTTTTTTTGTAAAAAAGTCGAAGAAAAAACCAGCCACGGCATAACTGATCAGAGTTGCAAAGGCTGCTCCCCCTATTCCATATACGGGAACCAGTGAGAAATTAAGTATAATGTTGATTAACATCCCATAAAATGTTCTTAAGAAAGCTAAGCTTTGTAAATTTTCAGAAAGATACCAACTACCACTGACCACACCTAAATAAACAAAAACACTCGCCCAAATGTGTATTTTTAGTACATCCGTCGCAGCCATGTACTCTTCTCCAAACAAAATGGTTATCAACCAGTCACTTGTATAAGTCATAAAGGCCGAGATTATAACGGCACTCCAGACAATAAATGTGTATAACCTCTGTAGTCGTGTGTAGTATAAATCTAGACTAACTTTCTTCGCATTGAGAACTGCAGGAAATAGAGAATTTGCAATAATCATTGGAATAAAATAAAAAGCTTCACTCAGTCGAACTGCCGCCGCATAGACTCCAACAGCCTCGTCACCCATTATGTTTTTAATCATTACCTGATCTATTTTCATATAAATAGAAGCAACTAAACCAGAGAAAGCTAATGGTAGAGAACTTTTTATAAGACTTTTCGCCATTACTCTATCAAAATACCACTCTCTTGGATTTAACTCACTGACATAGCGGTAGCTCACCAATAAACCCAAACAAAGAACCGCGGTATCGAAGACAATTACCCATACAAATGAAATCAATGGAGCGTTATTCAAAATAAGCACAACTTTAGTCAAGCTTGATACCCCTAAGCTTATAGAGTTTGCAATTGCTACATATTTTGACTGAACTTTTGATTGATAGTAATAATCAATTACATTAAAACTTTGGAATATTAGTGAGCCCGCTATTATGAAAATTATGATTTTTGTATATAAATCATGTTCAATAAAAATGAGTACGCCAGCCAAGATAGGGAAAATTAAAATTGCACCGATTAGTTTTAAGCCAAATGCAGTTCCTAATAAAATGTTCCTCTTAGTATCATCATTTACCAATTCACGTACAACAACTCCATCCAAGCCTAAAGTTGAAATAACACTGAACAAAAAAACAAAACTTTGTGCGTAGTTGTACAAACCGAATTGTGCAGGACCTAAATATCTCGCAACCCAAATCCCAACAAACAAACCTATCACAACTCTTAATAGCCTTTCAGCCATTAACCATGTCGTGTTTTCTAAATAACGCCTAAGTCCTCGGTGGTTAGTAAACACTTTCAGCTTATCTATCACTTGAATATGTCACTACGTTCTTGAGTTATTTAAATTTTCTGTAAACCAGCTGTATGTACGAACAAGTCCATCAACTAACGAAATACCTGCTTTCCAACCAAGAGAGTTAATGGTTGTGACATCCATCAGTTTTCGCATAGTTCCATCAGGTTTTGTAACATCAAAGACAATCTCGCCTTGATACCCTATGACTTCCGCAACCGTCTCAACCAACTCCCGAATAGTACAGTCAACTCCTGTTCCGACATTTATATGTGAAAGCATTGGATGAGTGTGCCGTTGATACTTACTGATATCCAAATTCATAACAAATACTGATGCTTCAGCCATATCATCAACATGTAAAAATTCACGCATTGGTTTACCACTGCCCCAGGCAATAACTTGCTTGTCACCGTTGACTTTTGCTTCATGAAAACGACGGATTAATGCGGGGATAACATGTGAATTTTCTGGATGGAAATTATCATTCTCTCCATAAAGATTGGTCGGCATCACACTACGGTAGTCTCGCCCATATTGTCGGTTATAGCTTTCACATAGTTTAATACCGGCAATTTTTGCAATAGCATATGGTTCGTTAGTGCTCTCAAGAATTCCAGTCAGTAGAGCTTCTTCCTTCATCGGCTGTTCCGCATTTTTGGGATAAATGCATGATGAGCCTAAAAACAGTAACTTTTGAATATCATTCTGATGAGCAGCATGGATAATGTTGGCTTCAATCATCAGATTTTGATAGATAAACTCGGCAGGGTATTCATTATTGGCATGAATCCCCCCCACTTTTGCAGCAGCGAGATAGACTTGGTCAATCTGATGAGATTGAAAAAAATGATTAACTGCTTGCTGATTGGTTAAATCTAAATCACGACGTTCTGCAGTGATAATGCGATTGTTTTTGTCTTTTTCTAACTGACGAATGATCGCCGATCCCACCATACCATTGTGACCGGCAACAAAAATATTCAAGCTCATAACTATTCAACACTCACGGGAATTTCATGACCATGCAGCTTTAATAAGGCATGTCGTTTGGCTATGTTGATATCTTCAGCTACCATTTCAGCACACATTTCTTGCACGGTAATTTCAGGTTCCCAACCCAGTTCTTTTTTAGCCTTTGCAGGGTCACCTAGTAAAGTTTCCACCTCTGCAGGTCGGAAATAACGTTCATCGATCTCAACAATGACGTCTCCAATACTAAGTGCGGGTGCTTTATCACCTTCTATTGAGACAACAATACCTTTTTCTGAAACACCTTCACCTTCAAACTTTAGAGTGATACCCAATTCTTTGGCTGCCCACTGTATGAATTGACGGACAGAATATTGCACACCGGTCGCTATCACAAAATCCTCTGGCTGCTCTTGTTGTAACATCATCCATTGCATCCGCACATAATCTTTTGCATGCCCCCAGTCACGTAATGCATCCATATTGCCCATGTATAATTTCTTTTCCAGTCCTTGAGCAATATTAGCTAAACCACGTGTTATTTTACGGGTAACGAAAGTTTCACCACGCCTTGGTGACTCATGATTAAATAAAATACCATTGCAGGCATACATGCCATAAGACTCACGGTAGTTGACCGTAATCCAGTAAGCATACAGTTTAGCAACAGCATAAGGGGACCGAGGATAGAAAGGTGTTGTTTCTTTCTGAGGTATTTCTTGGACTAAACCATAGAGTTCGGATGTAGAAGCTTGATAAAAACGGGTTTTCTTCTCTAGACCTAACAATCGTATAGCTTCTAACAATCTAAGCGTCCCCATAGCATCAACATCAGCCGTATATTCAGGTGACTCGAATGACACAGCGACATGAGATTGAGCGCCTAGGTTATATACCTCATCAGGTTTGACTTGTTGCAGGATACGCGTCAAATTAGAAGAATCTGTTAAATCACCGTAATGCAATATAAAGTTTTTATTATCGACATGAGGGTCTTGATAGATATGATCGACACGTTGAGTATTAAAGCTTGATGCACGACGTTTTATTCCGTGAACGATATAGCCTTTTTCAAGTAAAAATTCGGCCAAATATGATCCATCTTGCCCTGTTATGCCAGTGATTAATGCGACTTTACTCATTAACTATCCTGATTGTTCTTCTAAAGATTTATTAAAAATGACGAGTAAGTATAAACATAATCATTCAATCATTCAGAATCCGGCACTATTAATGCGTCTGAACAATTAAGGTTTTTTCGTATATATTATAGAAAATAGATAGTTATGAGCTATTTGTGTTTAGAGTAAAACAAACCAGATTATCATGAGTGTTGAGTTTAATCTGCTTTTGCGAAACTATTATAGTTATCTCATACAAGAATAGATTACGACTTCTGCAGACAGCTGATAAAGACTAAGACTAACTACTTCGATGAGTGCAAAAAATACCAATATTCCCAAACAGACTAGATAATTTTTAAGGTGGCACGGACACCAGAAATAAAATTTCCCCGCCATCCTTGGCAGTGTACTCTCATACTTCTTCTTGGCGTCCATGCCAGTTAGTATTTTATAGTTTGTAAAACGTTAGCTCAGTGATCGATTTCTCATTCTAAGCATCACCGCCAAATAAATCTCGGGTGTAGATTTTATCTTTCACATCAATAATATCTTCAGTGACGCGGTTAGCTAATATCACATCCGCCTGCGTTTTAAATTGTTGAAGGTCATTAACAACTTTTGATCTGAAAAAAATCGGCATCCTGAAGTACAGGCTCATAGACGATAACTTCTATACCCTTGGCTTTTATCCGTTTCATCACGCCTTGAATAGCCGAGGCTCTAAAATTATCAGAACCTGATTTCATGACTAAGCGATAAATACCGACAACTTTGGGGTTTCTGTTGATAATCGAATTGGCAATAAAGTCTTTTCTAGTGGTATTGGCATCAACAATCGCTTTGATGATGTTATTTGGTACATCTTCATAGTTTGCCAATAACTGTTTGGTATCTTTAGGCAAACAGTAACCGCCATAGCCAAATGAAGGGTTGTTATAGTGACTACCAATGCGTGGATCTAAACCGACACCTTCAATAATCTGACGAGAATCCAGACCATGTGCTTCTGCATAGCTGTCCAACTCATTAAAGTATGCAACCCGCATAGCAAGGTAAGTATTGGAGAATAATTTAATAGCTTCGGCTTCTGTGCTGTCAGTCACCAAAACGGAGACATCCGGTTTGAGTGAGCCTTCAACCAGTAATTTAGCAAAGGTTTCAGCCCGCTCACTTTTTTCACCCACCACGATACGTGACGGATATAAATTATCGTAAAGCGCCTTACCTTCTCTTAAAAACTCTGGCGAGAAGAAAATATTATCAACACCCAAGCGTTGTTTAATTTCTGCGGTATAGCCTACTGGCACAGTAGACTTAATAATCATCACAGCATCAGGATTGATACTTTTTACATCCTGAATAACCGCTTCTACCGACTTTGTATTGAAATAGTTGGTATCCGGATCGTAATCGGTTGGTGTAGCAATGACTACATAATCAGCATTTTGGTAGGCATCGGCTTTATCCAGCGTGGCCCGAAAATCCAATGTTTTATTTTGTAAAAAATCTTCAATTTCAGCATCAACTATCGGAGATTTTTTATTATTGAGAAGATTTACCTTCTCCTCAATAATATCTAAGGCCACGACTTGATGCTTTTGAGCTAATAAAACGGCCAATGAAAGGCCAACATACCCTGTCCCTGCGATTGCTATTTTCATATTTTCACTCAACTGTCACTGATTTGGCTAAATTTCTCGGTTGATCCACATCTGTACCTTTTATCAAGGCAACGTGGTAACACAATAACTGTAATAAGATGTTGTAAGTAATAGGTGCAGTAATTCGACCGACATTGGTCGTGGCTTTAACTACTTTGAAACTGGTTTCTGAGCTGATATCACTGCGTTCATCTTCGAACACAATCATCTGTCCACCGCGAGCTTTGACTTCTTGTAAATTGGATTTTAACTTTTCCAATAAATCATCAAGTGGCGCAATCGCTATAACCGGCATTGTTTCATCAATTAACGCTAGAGGACCATGCTTCAACTCTCCGGCGGGATAAGCCTCAGCATGAATATAACTGATTTCTTTTAATTTTAAAGCCCCTTCCAGAGCAATCGGGAACATGGTGCCTCGACCTAAAAATAAAGCATGTTGTTTATCCGCAAATAACTGGGAGATTTCACGAATCTCCTCTTCATGCTCCAGTGCCATGCGAATCAAGTTAGGTAGTTTCTGCAAACCACCCGCTATCATTGCTTCCCGCTCTTTGTTTAAGCGTTTTTGCACTTTGCCAATACTCGTTAATAATAAGGCTAGTACAACGAGTTGTGTGGTGAATGATTTGGTTGATGCCACTCCTATTTCAGGCCCGGCATGAGTGAGATAAGTCATATCCGCATCGCGGGTCAGACTGCTCTCAGCCACATTACAGATACTTAAGGTAGTAATACCATTTAAATCATGGACTTTCCTGTGATGATTAATTTGATGCAATGCCGCTAGGGTATCAGCGGTTTCACCTGATTGGCTTATCATCACAAATAATGTGTTATCAAGAATCACTGGATTGCGATAACGGAACTCACTGGCGACTTCAACCTGGCAAGGCAAACCGATAATGTCTTCCATCCAGTATTTGGTCACCATACCGGCGTGATAACTGGTACCGCAGGCAATAATATGAATTCGCTCTACTGTCTTGAATATTTGCTCGGCCTTGGGACCAAAACTGGAGACCAAAACCTGATCTTGGGTAATACGACCTTCCAGAGTATCAATAACCGCTTGCGGCTGTTCAAAGATCTCTTTGTGCATATAGTGACGATGTTCGCCCAGCTCAACCGAAGTAATGTTAAGGCTTGACTGTTTGATCGGGCGTTCAACTAATTCACCTGTTTCAGCACTATAAATCTCGACTTTGTCTCGCGTTAATTTGGCAACATCACCATCTTCTAGAAAGATAAAATTCTGTGTAACAGGAAGCAATGCTGAGACGTCAGACGCAATAAAGTGTTCACCTATACCAATACCGATAACCAATGGGCTTCCCTTTCTGGCAGCCACTAACATATCAGGATGAGACTTATCCATTACGCCTAGAGCGTACGCCCCATCAAAGGCTTTCAGAGAACGTAAAACCGCCTGTAAAAGATCATTATCCTGTTGCAGTTCAGAATGAATTTCATGGGCGACCACTTCTGTATCCGTTTCAGAAGTAAAGCGATAGCCTTGTGTGAGCTGCTTTTGCTTTAAAGATTGGTAGTTTTCAATAATGCCATTATGCACAACGGCTACCTGGTTATTACAAATATGAGGATGTGCATTATTTTCAGAAGGAATGCCATGAGTCGCCCAGCGCGTATGAGCAATACCAATACGGCCTGTAAAAGGCTCAGTTAGATGATCCACCTTATCCTGTAATTGCTGTATCTTACCCAGAGAACGAACACGATGAAGTTCATTGGTATCATCAAGTAATGCCATCCCAGAGGAATCATAACCGCGATATTCCAGTCTTCGTAACCCTTCCATCAAGATAGGATTAACATTCCTTTCAGCAATTCCGCCTACAATTCCACACACTTAATTAAATCCTCTTGAATATTGCAATATTTCTACTCTGCCCCAAGCCAGTCGCTTAACTCACATTGGGGTATAAACCCATCGATGGTGTCTAACAATATAGCCCGGGCTTTCTGACTGTCATCATGTTTGTTAGCCAGTTCCAGTTCTCTAATAATAGAAACTAGTGTTGACCACTCAATGACACTTTCTTGTGCACGCATAATTTTTTCATGTTCTGTTGCAGAAACATTATCACCGATAAGTAGCTCTTCATAAAGCTTTTCACCAGGTCTAAGACCAGTGTAGGCAATTTCAATGTCGCCATTTGGATTAGCATTATCACGTATGGTAAACCCACTTAAATGGATCATGCGTCTGGCTAAATCAACAATCTTAACCGGCTCCCCCATATCAAGCACAAACACATCGCCACCTTTGCCCATGGCGCCGGCCTGAATAACTAAGGCGGCCGCTTCAGGGATCGTCATAAAATAACGAATGATCTCCGGGTCAGTCACCGTGACAGGTCCGCCTTTGGCAATCTGGTCTCGGAATAAAGGCACAACCGATCCAGATGATCCCAAAACATTACCAAACCTCACCATAGTAAAACGTGTTTTGTTATAGAGTGTTTTTGATTCAGCAAAAGCCTGAAGCACCAACTCTGCAAAGCGTTTGGTAGCGCCCATGGTATTGGTTGGTCGTACAGCTTTATCGGTTGAGATAAGTACAAAGGTTTCAACTTCAGCATCAATGGCGGCCTGAGCACAATGCAGTGTACCAAACACATTGTTACGAATACCTTCATTGGTATTTCTTTCTACAATAGGAACGTGTTTATACGCCGCTGCATGATAAATCGTATTGACGGCAAACCGTCGGCAGACCATCTCAACACGTTGCTGATTAAGCACCGATCCGAGCATTGAGTAAACAGGAATATCTAAAGCCAGTGCGGCCAATTCGCGTTCGATTTGATAAAGATTAATTTCACTGGCTTCATACAGAACCAGACAGGATGGTGATAGATGAATAATTTGCCGACAGAGCTCAGACCCAATAGAACCACCAGCCCCTGTCACCATAACCGCTTTCTCAGCAATATTCTTGCTTAATAATTCATTAATCGGCGCGACAGGTTCACGCCCCAATAAATCAGCAATATCGACTTCCTGAATATCTGAAACTTCCAAACGCCCTTCAGCAATATCCATTAAATCCGGTAGTGTTCTGACGTGAACCGGATAATGCTCCAGCAGCTTTAATATTTCACTTCTGCGACGACGACCTGCAGAAGGCATGGCCAGCAAAATATCTCTGACCTTGAAACGCTCAATCAATTTGGCAAGTTGCTCAACACCATAGACCGTCATGCCATTGATTTGTTGTCGCCATAACGTTGAGTTATCGTCGATAAACGCCACCGGGCGCATTTGATTGCTCAACTTCATCATCGCCGCGACTTGAGCGCCCGCCCGCCCCGCCCCATAAATCAAGACAGGAGGAATATACCGAACAGCATTAAGCTCTTTCCAAAGATGATGATCACTTTTAACAATCAACCACCTTGCCATCATGCGGCTACCACCAACAAACAGCATCAGGATAATGGCCTGAATGGCATAAACTGTTCTCGGAACCAGACCAGCCAGATCATTCGCCGTTAACACGATGACAGAAAAGATCAAAGTAAACAGTAGCACCGCCCTGGCAATTGTCCAGATAGCATCCATACCGATGTAGCGAATAATCGCCCTGTATAGACCTGATTTTATAAAAATAGGAATCGCTACAACGGGGGCAAGAAAAAATATCCACAGCTGCTGACTGGGCGGAATATAAAACTCACCTAAGCGTAAAGAGAAAGCCAACCACAATGATATGGGAATGGCTAAAAAATCTAGTATGACACTGATCGTTCTTTTTACAGGCCGCGGTCTGTTCAAAAACCACAGACCCAGTTTTTTTACAATTGAGGGGTAATTCAACGTAATACACTCAAATATGTTTTTACTAATACGCTTCGAAACAACAGAACATTATCAATTCTGTCCGCTCATCACCCACTCCAGACTTGTTTTCCAATCTGGTAATGCAAGGCCAAAATGCTGTTTTAACTTTCTGTTATCTAATAAAGAATTAGCAGGACGATTGGCCGGAGTTGGATAATCACGAGTCGTAATCGGATGAAGCTTAGGAACTGAATGCCCCTGTTCCGCCATTAAATGAAATATCTGCTCAGCAAAATCGAACCAACTGGCACTTCCAGCACCGGATAAATGATATATACCACTATGCTTTTGCCAAAAATCTGCTTGCTGATAACTTTGTGAAACCACTTGTGCCGTCACATCAGCAATATGTCGAGACCATGTTGGTGCACCTATCTGGTCATGAACGATGGATAACTGTACTTTATCAATGGCTAATCTTTTCATCGTATTAAGAAAGTTAGCGCCTCTCGCACCATAGACCCAGCTGGTTCTGAATATCAGGTATTTATCTGTCGCACTGCTGATAGCTAGCTCACCCGCTAACTTTGTTCTGCCGTAGACATTGAGTGGCTGAGTTTCAGCCTCTTCGGTCCAAGCTTTATCACCACTGCCGTTAAACACATAATCGGTAGAGTAATGGATAAGAGGTATATCACGCTTTTTCGCTACTTCGGCAAGTATTTGTGGCGCAAGCGCATTGACCTTATAGGCAAGCTCTTGTTCATTCTCAGCTCGATCAACTGCCGTATAAGCTGCGGCATTGACGATTAGGTCAGGTGCCAATACATCTACTTTTCCAGCCAATTCTTCTGTCTTACTTAAATCGAGTGTTTGACTATCTGTGGTAATAACATCGCCAAGACACGACAGACTTCTTGTTAACTCGTGCCCGACCTGACCACGTTTTCCGGTTATTAAAATGCGCATTAATCGTAGAATTCCGCTTCGTTAAAATGTGCTCCCTGCTGATCTTTTGCAGACAGGGAAGGTAATTGTCCTAATAAAGGCCAATCGATATCCAAAGCAGGATCATTCCATAACAAACAGCGTTCGTGTTCCGGCGCATAATAATCTGTCGTTTTATACAAGAAATCAGCAGATTCACTTAACACAAAAAAGCCATGAGCAAAGCCTGGCGGCACCCACAGCATATCGTGGTTTTCCGCTTTTAGATGAACGCCTACCCACTGACCAAATGTCGATGATGACTGCCGTAGATCGACAGCAACGTCATAGACCTCGCCGGCGATCACACGGACTAATTTACCTTGTGCATGTTTAATCTGGTAATGCAGTCCACGTAATACATTTTGTGTAGAGCGTGAGTGATTATCCTGAACAAATTCGGTGTCTACGCCAGTGAGTGCTTCAAATTGTTTTTTATTGAAGCTTTCCATGAAAAACCCGCGCTCATCGCCAAATACTCTGGGTTTAAGGATTTTTACATCAGGCAGTGTCGTTTCTATGACTTGCATTTAATAAATCTTTTCGTGAATTAAGTTCATTAGATAATCGCCATAACCACTTTTTATCAGTGGTTTTGCTAATGCCAATAACTGATCAGCATCAATATAGCCTTGACGATATGCAATTTCTTCCGGACACATCACTTTCAGACCTTGGCGTTTTTCTATGGTTTGAATAAATTGGGAGGCTTCAAGTAGCGAATCATGTGTACCAGTATCCAGCCAGGCCATTCCCCTGCCCATCACCTCTACATGCAATTTGCCCATATCAAGATAGCGCTGATTGACATCCGTTATTTCGTATTCTCCACGCGCTGACGGTTTGAGATTTTCAGCGATATCAACAACCTGATTATCATAAAAATAAAGTCCGGTAATCGCATAGCGGGATTTAGGTTTAGCAGGTTTTTCTTCGATACTTAACGCTTTACCAGCATCATCAAACTCAACAACACCATAACGCTCAGGATCAAACACTGGGTAGGCAAACACGGTTGCCCCATTACTTCTGTCGTCGGCTTCAGACATCAAGTCAGCTAGGTCATGTCCATAATAGACATTATCGCCCAAAACCAAGGCTGTGCTGCTATCGCCTATAAAGCCTTTTGTTAAAGTAAACGCCTGAGCAATCCCCTCCGGTTTTTCCTGTACGACGTAGCTTAACTCAAGCCCCCACTGCCTACCGTCACCTAACAGTTGTTGCAGCCGCGGTGTATCTTGGGGGGTTGAAATAATGCAAATTTCTCTCATCCCTGCCAGCATTAATGTCGACAGAGGATAATAAATCATGGGTTTGTCATAAACAGGGAGTAACTGTTTACTTATGGACTGTGTGACTGGATGTAAACGCGTACCACTGCCACCGGCGAGAATAATGCCTTTACGCTGACTCATGATGCCTGTTCTCCCAGACCAAGACGTTCTTGCTGATAACTACCGTCCATAACACGTTCATTCCATTCACGGTTATTGATATACCATTCAACCGTTTTCCGTAAACCACTCGCAAATGTTTCTTTTGGTTTCCAGCCTAGTTCACGCTCAATTTTGCTGGCATCAATAGCATAGCGTTGATCATGGCCCGGGCGGTCAGTAACGAAGGTAATCAAATTACGATGAGGTTTATGTTCAGAGTCTGGTAATAACTCATCCAGAATGTCACAAACGCGATGTACCACATCCAGATTGGTGTGTTCGTTAAAACCACCAATATTGTAGCTTTCACCTAATTTACCATTTTCCAGTACGATTTGTAGGGCTTCAGCGTGATCATCAACAAATAGCCAGTCGCGAATGTTATCGCCTTTACCATAGACCGGTAAGGGTTTCCCCACTAATGCATTGTTAATGATGAGTGGAATTAATTTTTCAGGAAACTGATAAGGTCCATAATTATTGGAACAATTGGTCATTACTACTGGCAAACCGTAGGTGTGATGCCATGCACGAACCAAATGATCACTGCCAGCTTTAGTAGCTGAATATGGAGAATTAGGTTGGTAAGGCGTAGTCTCTTCGAACAATCCCGTTTCACCTAATGTGCCATACACCTCATCGGTGGAAATATGATGGAAACGAAATTGTGTCGCCGATTCTTTATCAAGCGTTTTCCAATATTGTCTTGCGGCTTCTAATAAAACGTAGGTACCCACTAAATTAGTTTGCACAAAATCAGCCGGACCATCAATCGAGCGATCGACATGGGATTCAGCGGCTAAGTGCATTATGGCTGTGGGTTGATGCTGTGTGAATAATACCGCCATTTTTTCGGCATCGCATATATCAGCCTGTTCAAAGTGATAACGAGCGTTGTCTGCAACAGAAAGAAGTGATTCCAGATTACCTGCGTAGGTCAATTTATCAATATTAACGATGTGGTAATCACTGACTTCGATAAGACGGCGAATTAAAGCTGAACCAATGAATCCAGCTCCCCCAGTAACAAAAAGTGTTTTCCTTGACACAGATAGCTCTTCTATTTGAGTGAATTGAATATTTGCCAGCTAAAAGTAGCATTAGTCGGACTTGGAAGCAATGTGGAAGCCGTCTTTTTACAGAACTCGACGCATTATTCTAGACAATAAAAAAACGCATCAAAAATAATCATGTTTGATTGCTTTTTTAAAATGTCAGTAATTTAGGGAAGAATAAGAATATGGTACGCCCGGCAGGACTCGAACCTGCTACCCTCGGCTTAGAAGGCCGATGCTCTATCCAGATGAGCTACGGGCGCATATGATTTTTACTAAGCGAGGACATGGGTTAAGAAGTGGTCGGGGCAGAGAGATTCGAACTCCCGACCCTCTGGTCCCAAACCAGATGCGCTACCAGACTGCGCTATGCCCCGACTTAATTCGAGAAGTCATCCCCGAAGAAGGCGAAATAATACGTGGTTAGAATTTAAGAGTCAATCACTGTTTTGATATTTTTTGCTGTTCGGCTCACATCATGCGATCATAGCGGCTTTTGCATAAGCGGGAATGATTGAATGAGCGCAAAGATTATCGATGGCAAAGCAGTTGCAGCTGACCTCAAACAACAACTGAAATTAGCGACAACAGAACGACTAGCTGAAGGTAAACGTCGTCCAGGTCTTGCGGTCGTATTGATAGGTGCTAACCCGGCATCTCAGGTCTATGTAGGCAGTAAGCGGAAAAGCTGTGAAGAAATCGGATTTAAATCTGAAGCCTATGATCTTCCGGAAACAACATCCGAGGAAGAGTTACTATCTTTGATTGATACCTTAAATCAAGATGATGAGATTGATGGCATTCTCGTTCAACTTCCACTGCCACAACACATCTCTGCGGAAACCGTCATTGAGCGAATTGCGCCACATAAAGACGTCGATGGTTTCCATCCATACAATATTGGCCGTCTTGCTCAACGCAATCCACAACTCAGACCTTGCACCCCAAAAGGCGTGATTACCTTACTTCGCACTACCGGTGTTGATCTCAAAGGACTCGAAGCAGTTGTGGTAGGTGCCTCAAATATTGTTGGTCGTCCTATGGCGTTGGAATTATTGCTGGCCGGTTGCACAACCACAGTTTGTCATCGCTGGACGAATAATCTGGAAGAACAAGTTCGCCGCGCTGACTTATTAGTGGTTGCCGTAGGCAAACCCAACTTTATTCCAGGTGAATGGATAAAACAGGGGGCTATTGTCATTGATGTGGGTATTAACCGCTTAGAGAATGGCAAACTGACTGGCGACGTTGAATTTGAAAAAGCAAAAGAAAAAGCCAGTTGGATAACCCCAGTACCTGGCGGTGTGGGACCAATGACCGTAGCGACATTGCTAGAAAATACCTTATTTGCCGCCGAAACATTACATAAAAACTAAAGATATAAGCGCCTGCGATAAAAAAGCAGGCGCGCATGTTGTTATAGTCGACGCCAGCTCGTTTTACCGGCAGCGTCCTCAAGCACAATTCCCATTTCAGTCAATTGATCACGAATTTCATCGGCACGAGCCCAGTTTTTGTCAGCTCTGGCCTGATTACGTTCAGCGACTAAGCTATCGATATCAACCGCTAATTGATCGGATGAGCTATCTCCTGTCAGGAATTTATCGGCATCTTGCTGGAAAAGGCCTAGCACGTCACCAAAAGATGACAATAGACCTGCAAGATAAGCGACTGCTTCAGATTGTGCCTGCTCTCTCGCCTTATTTATCGCTTGTCTGACATCAGCCATCACCGACAATGCTAAAGCAGTATTAAAATCATCATCCATGGCGGCTTTAAAACGTCCACCAAACTCTTCATCATCCTGCCAGTTTACCTTCTGTGTTGTATCCACCTCACGCAAGGTTGTATAAAAACGTGTTAACGCTGCTTTGGCTTGTTCAAGCTGATCTTCCGCATAATTCAGCGGGCTACGGTAATGGCTCGACAGAATAAAATAACGGATAGCTTCTGCAGGGTACTGCTCAAGTACTTCACGCACAGTGAAAAAATTACCCAAAGACTTGGACATTTTTTCATCATCAATACGCACAAAGCCATTATGCATCCAGTAATTCACTGACTGGCAACCATGGGCTCCCTCGGATTGAGCTATTTCATTTTCATGATGTGGAAACTGTAAATCCTGCCCGCCACCATGAATATCAAACTGCTCACCTAAGCAATGTGCTGACATGGCAGAACATTCAATATGCCAACCAGGACGTCCCTCACCCCATGGAGATTCCCAAGCAGGTTCACCGGCCTTGGCAGCTTTCCATAAAACGAAATCCAATGGATCTGTTTTTGCTTCATTGACAGCTATACGTTCGCCGGCCCGTAGATCTTCAATATTACGGCCCGATAATTTGCCATAACCGTTGAACTGGCTAACGTCGTAATACACATCACCATTATCAGCTTTATAAGCAAGCCCCTTACTGATGAGGGTCTCAATCATCGCCAATATTTCTGTCATTGACTCAGTGGCTTTAGGCTCAATATCTGGTCTAAGCACACCTAAGGCATCCGCATCCTTGTGCATTTCATCAATGTAACGTTCAGTCAATGCCTGAATTGATTCGCCATTTTCTGCAGCACGTTTAATGATTTTATCGTCGATATCGGTAATATTTCTGACGTAGGTAACGTCATAGCCTAATGCGCGTAAATAGCGTGTGACTACATCAAAAACCACCATCACACGAGCATGACCAACATGACACAAGTCATACACCGTCATACCACAGACATACATATTGACCTTGCCTTCCTGCAAGGGTTTAAACACTTCTTTCTGTCGGGTGAGACTATTATAGATTTTTAGCATATTAGTTATTTTTTGACGTATCTTCTTTTAAACCAATGGTCAGGTTAAATACCGGTGAATCAACGGTATGGTCATAACGATCAGTGACAAAATAGCCTTCTCGTTCAAACTGGAAAGCCGTCTCTGGCTTGCAATTAACAATAGCGGGTTCCGCAACAGCCTTAATCACCTTCAGAGAGTCAGGGTTCACATCGTCCAGATAGTTACCTGTTTCTTTTCCAGGTGCTTCAGCCAGGAACAACCTGTCATATAAACGCAGCTCAACTTCCTTACCTTCTGTTGCTGAAACCCAGTGAATCACACCGCGGGGTTTCATTTCAGCAGGTGGATTCTGACCGACAGTATTAGGCACTAACGAGGCAATTACTTCAACCACATCGCCGCTATCATTCTTGATGACATCATCGGCTTTAATCACATAGGCACCACGTAAACGCACATAGTCGCCTATCACCAGACGTTTGAATTTTTTCCGGCTCAGACTAGTGTCTTCAGTAAAGTCAGACGCATCGATATAAATCGCTTTTGTAAAAGGTACTGAGCGATGCCCCATAGACTCTTGTTGTGGATGATTAGCGACTTCGAGCCATTCAACGCCATCACTTGCATTAGTGATGGTCAGTTTTAAAGGATTGAGTACGCACATCGCTCGTGCTGCGTTTTCATTAAGATCATTACGAATCTCAAATTCCAACTGTGCAATATCGACCACACCATCGGTTTTTGCCACAGCAAGACCATTACAAAAAGCGCGTAAAGCCGCTGCGGTATAACCGCGTCTGCGCATACCGGAAATTGTCGGCATTCTGGGATCATTCCAACCAGCCACAATCTGCTCATCAACCAGTTGTTTGAGATTACGCTTACTGGTCACCGTATAATTCAGATTTAGGCGTCCAAATTCGTATTGTTTTGGCTGTGATGGTACAGGCAGATTTTCGATAAACCATTCATATAAAGGACGGTGATCCTGAAACTCCAGCGTACAGATACTGTGCGTCACACCTTCAATCGCATCGCCCTGCCCATGTGCAAAATCATAGCTCGGGTAGATACACCACTTGTCACCGGTTTGATGATGCGCTTTTTTGCGAATGCGATACAAAATTGGATCACGCATATTCATATTAGGCGAGGCCATATCAATCTTCGCTCGCAGCACACAAAAACCTTCGTCAAACTCACCCTGCTTCATTTTTTCAAACAAAGTCAGGTTTTCTTCAACACTACGGTTGCGGAAGGGTGACTCTTTACCTGGCTTAGTTGCCCAGCCACGATACTCACTTGCTTGCTCAGCAGTCAGATCACAGACATAAGCTTTGCCTTGTTTGATCAGATGAATAGCCCAGTCATAAAACTGTTCAAAGTAGTTTGATGCATAACGCACATCGCCTGCCCATTGGAAGCCAAGCCACTGTACATCTTCTTTGATAGCTTCGATGAACTCCTGCTCTTCTTTTGCAGGGTTGGTATCATCAAAACGTAAATGACAATCTCCGCCAAATTCCTCGGCCAGACCAAAGTTCAGACAGATAGACTTGGCATGCCCAATATGCAGGTAGCCATTTGGCTCAGGTGGAAAACGTGTGACGATTTTTCCAGTCACCCTTCCAGTATCAAGATCTTCCTGAATAATAGGACGAATAAAATTATGATTAACAGCTGATTCGGACATATCGAATGACAAATTTATATGAAAACGCGCATTATACGCTCTCCGCCGGGCTGGGTAATAGCGCTGTTTTGAATAGTGATTCAATAATGCTTTAAATACTGGTTGATTATTGCTTTGCTAGCAAACATTAAGTGGACTCATCAACTACCTTATATTTTTCTGTTTTATCGTGCAGGCTCTTCACAAAAGTCATATCCATACCTATCACTTTGTTCCCATAAGAATGCATATTGCTCTATCATGTCGACTTTAAAATTGATCCTGGACATATCCTTATGATCAGACGTTTTGTGCAAATGCTGTGTTGGCTATTTGCCATTTTTTCTTTTTCAATACAAGCAGATGGGACATCCAAAATGCCACAAGTTAAACTTGAAACCAGTCTTGGTGATATCGTTATCGAACTCAATGAAGATAAAGCACCAGTCACGGTTGCCAACTTCCTTGGTTATGTCAACGATGGTTTCTATGACGGTACGATTTTTCATCGCGTCATCAAAAATTTTATGATTCAAGGCGGTGGTTTTACTCAAGAATTTCAGCAAAAAACCACAAAAGCAGCGATTGAAAATGAAGCTGATAATGGTTTGAGCAATAAGCGTGGCGCAGTTGCTATGGCAAGAACTAATGACCCACACTCAGCTACAGCTCAGTTTTTTATTAATACCGTTGATAACGGTTTTCTCGATTTTCAGGCTAAAGTGCCCAGCGGTTGGGGCTATGCTGTATTTGGTGAAGTGATTGAAGGCATGGACGTCGTCGATGCCATAAGAGAAGTCGATACCACCATGCGAGGTCCTCATCAAGATGTACCTGCAGAAGATATCGTCATCATTAAAGCAACTGTTATCAATTAATCAGACAAAACCTGCTTGTTATTTTACAAGCAGGTTTCTCTCCCATGACCAAACTGTTTATTTCCGATCTTCACTTAAACCCAGCCAGACCTGAATTAACCGCACTTGCCTGTCATTTTCTGCAACAGCAAGCTGATACCGTCTCTGACGTTTTTATACTGGGTGATATTTTTAATACCTGGTTAGGTGATGATTTAGTTCCTGATGAATTTGCTGACTTTATCGAAACACTGCGATCTTTAACGCAAGCAGGTGTAAAACTTTATCTTATGGTCGGCAATCGTGATTTCATGCTGGGAAAAAGATTTGCCGATTCAGTCAATGCCACTTTAATTCAGGATGGCTATCAATTAGAACTGGCAGGCCAACCAGCACTGTTATTACATGGTGATAGTTTATGT
The DNA here is from genome assembly GCF_000214595.1 of Methylophaga thalassica MP. Classification (GTDB taxonomy): domain Bacteria; phylum Pseudomonadota; class Gammaproteobacteria; order Nitrosococcales; family Methylophagaceae; genus Methylophaga; species Methylophaga thalassica. The sequence goes on from NZ_AFIG01000001.1 coordinate 2,156,748, forward strand.
ATCGATGATGTCGGCTATCAACGTTATCGCAGAGTGGTTAATAATCGTTTTTTGCAGTGGTGTTTTTTAAAACTACCCGCCCGCTTTCGTCAAAAAATATCAGATAAAATCAAACAGCAAAGCCAGCAAAAGAAACAATATAAATCGAGCCAGATCATGGATGTGAATCAAGCTGAGGTTGAGAAAGTTATGCTTGAGAATAATGTCAAACTACTGATTCATGGCCATACCCATCGTCCAGCCATTCATCAAGTCTCATTAACCAACAATAGCGATGCCTATCGAATTGTATTAGGTGATTGGGAAGATAAAGTCAGCTATCTATTAGTCGATGATCAGCAACTTACCTTGCATGATCACCGACTTAATTATCAGCAACAATCTTTACGATTTTTTTGAGTTCTCATCTAGCACCTGAATTAACTTTTCAGGTGGCAAATAGCCTGGCAGAATCTGACCTGATTCAAGGAAGATAGATGGTGTGCCCTGTACACCTAATTGTTGTCCAAGTTCAAATTCTGTTTTGACTGGATTAACACAAGTTTTGGTGGCAATTTCCTGTCCTTGCTTAGCCTTGGTCATGGCTTTTTGTCTATCTGCGGCACACCAAACATTAACAGCATCATCGTAAGATTTAGAGCCTATCCCGCCTCTTGGGAAAGACATATAACGCACACGAATTCCCAAATCATTGTATTTTTCCATTTCCGAGTGCATCTTGCGGCAGTAGCCACAATCAATATCGGTAAACACGGTAATCGTATATTTGGCCTTTTCAGGACCAAAAATAATCATGTCTTTTTCATCGAGCTTATCAAGCGCTTCTTTGCGTAAACTGACACGGCGTTGCTCAGTTAGATTCGTTCTTGAATCCAATGAAACCATATCACCCTGAATCACATAACGACCATCTTTAGAAAAATACAAGATTTGTCCATTGATAACCGCTTCGTAAAGTCCAGTATCGTCTATCGCTTTGAGGCTGCTTACTTTCACATCCTGTAATGACTTTTCTATTTTTTTACGTAGCTCATCATTATCGGCATGAACAACACTGACACCTAACAAGGACAGGACTAATATGGTGTATTTCAACATGGGACTTTTAATCTCTAAAATTATTAAACTGCAGTGGCATATCGATTTTATCGTGACTTTTTAACATCGCAATAATCGTTTGTAACTCATCACGTTTTTTGCCTGTTACCCTGACACTTTCTCCCTGAACAGCGGCTTGCACTTTCACTTTACTTTCTTTGATGAGCTTGACGATAGTCCGGGATAACTCTTTATCAATACCTTCTCTAACTAATACATCCTGTTTACGCATTTTTCCATTGCCAACAGAATCTTTAACCTCTAAACAGCTCACATCGACACCGCGTTTAACTAACTTGAGTCGCAAAATATCGAGCAGTTGATCCAACTGAAAATCACTTTCAGCATGCATAGTCAGTACTTTGTCAGACTGTTCCACTTTGGCGTCAGTTCCGCGAAAATCAAACCTGTTCTTCAATTCACGATTTGTCTGATCCACTGCATTGGCAAGCTCATGTTTATCCACTTCAGAAACGATATCAAAAGAAGGCATCTGTTCACCTAAATTACGCTATAAAAATTCGAGTCAGTTTAGCATTTGTGATTGATATCGTCAGTGCTATAAGCACTTAACCACGGGGATGATGCTGACCATGTAATTGTTTTAACCGCTCTTTGGCTACATGGGTGTAGATTTGTGTCGTCGATAAATCAGAATGCCCCAGCAATAACTGAACTATCCTTAAATCAGCACCATGATTCAATAAATGTGTCGCAAATGCATGTCGTAAAGTATGTGGCGACAAATGCTTTTCAATGCCCGCTTGACCAGCATAACGTTTGATTATGTACCAGAAGGCTTGTCTGGTCATTGCTTTACCTCGACGGGTGGGAAATAAATCATCTGTTATTTGCCCATTTAATATAGCCGGTCGACTTTCGTATAAATATTGCTGTAACCAATCTAAAGCGATTTCACCGATAGGTATCAGGCGTTCTTTATTACCTTTACCAATACAACGAATTAAACCTTGGCGAAGATTCACCTGCTCAAACTGCAGTGACACCAACTCAGATACCCGTAATCCTGCTGCGTAGAGTAGTTCCAACATGGTTCTATCACGTAAACCCAGTGGCTCAGTGATATCAGGTTGTGCCAGCAAGGCCTCGACTTCGGCTTCTGTGAGACTATCAGGTAAGGAACGACCGAGTCGGGGTGAGTCAAGTTGCGCCGTTGGATCAGAGTCAAGTATGTCTTCACGAAATAAATAACGGTAAAAACGTCGTAATGAGGACAGCAGCCTGGCTTCACTACGGACTTTTCTTCCTTCACGTAGGCGTTGGCTTTGGTAACGTTGGATATCCAGCTGGGTGGCTGAGACTAAATCTATATCAAACTGAGCTAACCAAGCTGAAAAGGCTAATAAATCACGCCGGTAGGCATCGACTGTATGCTGACTCAAACCAGACTCAAGCCAAAGGCTGTCAAGGAAAGGCTCGAGATAATAAGATGTTTGTGACTCACTCATATAACTATTGTTAGATATCAATTATTTAATAGTAACAAGTAAGCAATAAAAAAGGGCAGTGTATAGACACTGCCCTTTTTTTCCAATCGTCTGTTATGACAATTCGGATTATAGCTTTTCTTTAATACGTGCTGCTTTACCAGTCAGATCACGTAAATAGTAAAGTTTAGAACGACGTACATCACCACGACGTTTTACTTCAACACTTGCAATGGCTGGGCTATGTGTTTGGAAAACACGCTCAACACCAACACCGCTAGAGATTTTACGAACAGTGAATGCTGAGTGCAGACCACGGTTACGTTTAGCAATAACGATACCTTCAAACGCCTGTTCACGTTCACGGTCGCCTTCTTTGATTTTAACTTTAACAACAACAGTATCACCCGCTGAAAATTCAGGGATATCCTGTCTCACTTGTTCAGCGTTAAGCTGTTCGATAATGTTACTCATTGTTAACTCCCAACTAATCCTGCCCGCTCTCGGCAATAAACTCTTTTAATAGCGCAGCCTGTTCATTAGTCAAAGTCTCTTTGTCTAATAAGTCAGGTCGTCGCAACCATGTTCGTCCCAAGGACTGTTTGAGACGCCATTTACGAATCGCTTCATGGTCGCCTCCCAGCAATACCTCGGGTACTGACTGGTCATCTAAAACTTCTGGTCTGGTGTAATGAGGGTAGTCTAATAAGCCATCCACGAAAGAATCCTGCTCAGCAGACTGTTCATCACCTAACACACCGGGTATCAATCTGGACATACCATCAATCATGACCATGGCTGCCAGTTCTCCACCACTGAGGACGTAGTCACCTATAGACCATTCCTCATCAATCTCTTTTTCTATCAGACGTTCATCAACGCCTTCATAACGGCCGGCCAGTAAAATCAACTTCTGTTTACCCGCCAATTGTTCCAGACCTTTCTGGTCCAATTTTTTGCCTTGTGGTGACAAATAGATAACGGTTGCGTCATCCCCCAGCTTTTGCTTTGCTGCTGTGATGGCCTCTTTCAAAGGCGCAACTTTCATTACCATTCCAGGACCACCACCATATGGCCTGTCATCTACCGTTCGATGCCGATCATAGGCAAAATCACGCGGATTCCAATAGTCTAAATTGAGTAGACCATGTTTCACCGCCCGACCTGTTACTCCATATTGAGTAATCGCATCGAACATTTCAGGAAAAAGGGATATGACACCAAGGTGCATTATCCGATTTCCATCAATAATCTTCACTCCAATCTACCTGGATGATTTCTTCATCCAAATCGACCAGTTTAACAATCTCATCCACTACAAATGGAATCAATATTTCCGCTTTTTTACCGTCAGCTTTAACAACCAGCACATCATTTGCACCAGTTTCAAGCAGATGGTCGACTTTTCCTAAAACCTGATTCTGGAGATTAATCACTGTCAGACCTTCAAGATCATTCCAGTAAAACTCGTCTTCATCAACAGGTTCCAGTTGCGATTTTTTAATCGCTAAGTCAGCTCCAACCAACGGCTGAACCTGATCACGGTCAGTGACGTTTTCAATCCCCATCACCACACCTTTACCTTGCAATCGACCACCAGACACTTTGATTTCAATCCAATCGCCACGTCTGGATAAAAATAACGGTGAATATTGCAAAATATTGGTACGAGGTTCGGTAAAAGAATACACCTTCACCCAACCTTTGACACCAAAGGCACCGGATATTTTACCTACCGGGATAAACTCCTCGGATGTTGACATAATACCCTGACAACCTAATTATTAAGCGGCTTTTTGAGCTTCTGCAATCAATTTAGCAACGCGTTCTGATGTTTGTGCGCCTTGGCTAATCCAATGTGCAACGCGGTCTAAATCAACACGAAGTTTTTCTTCTTGGCCACGAGCAATCGGGTTGAAGAAACCAACGCGTTCGATATAACGACCATCACGTTTGCTGCGTGAATCAGTTACTACGATACCGTAAAAAGGGCGTTTTTTAGCGCCACTGCGAGTCAATCTAATTGTTACCATAATTTAGCCCGTTGAAAACTGGATCGGAAAACCGTCGTATTCTACGCAAGTCTCCGAAGTTTGAAAAGTCCTTTCGACACTTATTAGAAAGGCAGGCCTCCGCCCATAGGAAATTTGCCGCCCAAACCTCTCATCAATTTAGCCATTCCGCCTTTTGATCCCATCTTCTTCATCATTTTCTGCATTTGACTAAATTGTTTCAGCAGACGATTCACATCCTGGATTTGGGTTCCGCTACCAGCCGCAATTCTTTTTTTGCGCGAACCTTTAATAATTTCAGGCTTCTGACGCTCTTTTTTTGTCATCGAATTAATGATGGCTTCCAATTTGGCCAATTCTTTATCATTCACCTGCTGTTTTGCAGCAGCGGGAATATTGCCCATCCCCGGCATTTTGTCTAATAGTGAACCGATGCCACCCATTTTACCCATTTGACGTAATTGTTCCTGAAAATCTTCCAGGTCAAATCCTTTGCCTTTTTTCAGTTTATTAGCCAGTTTCTCGGCTGAGCCAACATCCATTTTCCGTTGTGCTTCTTCAACCAGTGACAGCACATCGCCCATCCCCAGAATCCGAGAGACCACACGATCAGGATGGAAGGGTTCAAGGGCAGCTGTTTTTTCACCTACCCCCATAAACTTAATGGGTTTACCAGTAATATGTCTTATTGATAAAGCGGCCCCGCCCCGCGCATCACCATCGGTTTTAGTCAGAATGATACCGGTAAGCGGTAAAGCCTCATTGAATGCTTTGGCCGTATTCGCCGCATCCTGGCCCGTCATACTATCAACAGTGAATAAGGTTTCTATGGGATTGATCGCCGCATGAATCTGCTTGATCTCAGCCATCATGTCATCGTCTATATGTAAACGACCCGCAGTATCGATAATAACCACATCCACATAATCACGTTTAGCCTGTTCAACCGCATTACGCGCGATATCAACAGGATTTTGTGAAGACTGGCTGGGGAAAAAACGTGCATCAACTTCTTTTGCTAAGGTTTCTAACTGATCAATCGCAGCAGGTCGGTAAACATCGGCACTCGCGACCATAACGGATTTACGTTCCCGCTCTTTTAGCCATCTTGCCAATTTCGCTACGCTGGTTGTTTTACCTGCCCCTTGTAGACCTGCCATTAAAATGACCGCTGGAGGTTGGGTGCTCAGATTTAGTGAGTTTGAGTCATCCCCCATCACCGCAACAAGTTCGTCATTGACGATTTTGACCAACACCTGACCGGGGGTTAGACTGCGCAAAACATCCTGTCCCATCGCGCGTTCTTTAACATTATCGATAAATTCACGCACTACTGGTAAAGCGACGTCGGCTTCAAGTAACGCCATTCGCACTTCTCGAAGTGTCTCTTTGACGTTATCTTCGGTAATACGGCCCTGGCCACGGATTTTTTTGAGAGTACTGCCGAGTCTATCGCTTAAGCTATCAAACATAGATCACCTTGTTAGCTAATGATGTCCTAATTTCAAAATTTAGGATTAGTAATTAATTCATCATTATAACTGATATATTGTTTCGGTCATTGCTACATCGTTATATTATTGATGTATTAAGGTAAAAAAACAGGTTCAAGGATCACACACCATTATGGCAATTGCGAATGCTTTAGCATTTCTACTTTATCTCTGCAGTAGCGTTATTCTTATTCGGCGTTTTGTACAAAAAGATCCAACCAGCGTAAATGCCAGCATCCCGGTTGGGATTTTAATTATCATGGCACTGTTGTTTCACGCGACAGATATCTTTTTCACGATGAAAAATGCCGGGGGCTGGGAGCTGGGTTTATTCACCACCTTTTCGCTTACTACATGGTTGATGGCTTTAATCGCATTATTAGTCGGTATGCGTTTACCTAATGCTCATCCGGGCATTATCGTCTACCCACTGGTCGCGATGAGTTTGATGCTCAAAGTAGAACTTCCATCTCCCGAGCCCCCCTCTTTAGCTGAACCCGCATTAGAATGGCATGTTTTATTATCTCTGGCTGCTTATAGCTTTTTTATGCTTGCCGCAATACAAGCGATTATTCTGGCGATACAAGAAAAGCAGCTTCATCAGCGTCATATCAATGGCTTATTACGTAAACTCCCCCCTTTGCAGACGATGGAACGCGCTTTATTCCAGCTCCTGACCAGCGGTTTTATATTACTTACCTTAGGTTTAATTACTGGTCTGATGTTTGTTGATGATTTATTTGCCCAGCATCTGGTGCATAAGACGGTGTTGTCCATTATCGCCTGGTGTGTATTCGCTAGCTTGTTGTGGGGGCGTGTACGTTATGGCTGGCGTGGACAAACTGCTGTCAAGTGGACCTTAGCTGGATTCGTCGTTTTATTACTGGCTTATATGGGCAGTAAATTCGTTCTTGAATATTTGATGAGCTAATCGCTTATGTTAGAAGAAACCTCTTTATTGGTTCTGTTTCTTATCCTGTTTTTTTTACTGTTTCTCTCTGCTTTTTTCTCAAGCTCTGAAACAGCCTTGATGTCACTGAACCGCTACCGACTGAGACACCTGGAACAAGAAGGCCACCGTGGTGCGATCATCGCCAGTCAGCTACTGAGTCGACCCGATCGACTGATTGGTTTGATTCTGTTAGGCAATAACTTTGTCAATATTCTGGCCTCAGCAATCGCCACCGTTATTGGCATCAAACTGCTGGGAGAAAACGGTATTGTCGCTGCCACATTCGCTCTCACGTTGGTTGTTTTGCTTTTTGCCGAAGTGACCCCAAAAACACTAGCCGCACTGCATCCGGAAAAAGTGGCCTTTCCAGCCAGCTTTATCCTTAAGCCATTGTTATTCATACTCTACCCACTGGTATGGTTTACTAATAGCATCACCAATAATATGGTGAGGTTATTTGGTGTATCACCAGAGCAAGCAGCAACATCGGCCATCAATACTGAAGAACTGAAAGTCGCCCTGATGGAAGCTGGCAGTATGATCCCAACGCGCCACAAGGATATGTTGATGAGTATCCTTGATTTAGAAAAAGTGACCGTCAATGACGTCATGGTGCCAAGGAATGAAATTGAAGGATTGGATATTAATGCGCCCTTTCCGGAAATTGTTCAGCAATTATCCCATTGTGGTCATACCAGACTGCCAGTCTATGAAGAGAGTATGGATAATATTGTTGGGATACTGCATCTGCGTAAAGCCCTACATCTTATCTCACAGAATAATCTGACGCTGGAAAGTCTTCGCAGCATTATAAAAGGCGCTTATTTTGTCCCCGAAGGCACACCATTAAATACGCAACTTATCAATTTCCAAAGAAATCGCCGTCGAACGGGTTTAGTCGTTGATGAGTATGGTGATCTGCTCGGCCTGATCACTCTGGAAGATATTTTTCGAGAAATCGTAGGTGAATTCACAGCCGATACTATCGACGAAGATAAAGATATTCACCCTCAAAATGATGGTAGTTACTTAATTAATGGTACGGCTAATATTCGTGAAATTAACCGAAATAATAGCTGGAATTTGCCTACTGACGGACCAAAGACCATTAATGGCCTTGTACTTGAGTATCTGGAAAGCATTCCGGATCCCGGAGTCAGTGTCCGTATGGGTGACTATGTTATTGAAGTCATTCAGACGTCAGACAACGCCATCAAGACTGTTCGTATCAGACATTTACAGCCTGAGTTGGAACGGGAAGAATAATCTTGTCGCTCAGATATCTAAAACTATTAGGTCTGAGCGAGAGCGAAAGTCGCTCGTTAAAATCCATGCTTCGTATAGCTTCTCCACTACTCACCAGTCAGTGGAGCATTACAGATAGTAACGAAGCTGATTTAGTGATTTATAGCTTTGATTCAATCGCAGGCCGTAAAGCCTGGCAAAAACGCTCGGCGAGTCTGACAGGCTTATTAACCCATCATGCAGATTCTCATGAGCCTGTCGACATCATCTTCCAAAAGCCACTGCATAAAACGCAGTTTGCTGAAACGCTTAATCTGGCTGAGCAAAAATTATCAAGCCATCAGTCTGTTAAGAAATCAAACAGCCAGCTAATTCCTCAAACCAAAGCAAGTTGGTTAAATACATTTCATCATCTTGTCGGCTTTTCAAAAAAGCCTGCGGATAATCTGCCGGCCTTAAATCTGCAGGCGGTTTCCCATGATGAAAATGCCGTTTCCACTATTAAAGATCCGGCCTTGTTACTGGTTTGGTTAAACCAGCTACCTAACGATACATATCAGCGTGTTCCCTCATTACTCGCTAATCTTAAAGCGCTTACTCAGCAAAAAATCAAGCCGGGTCTGTTACTGCCATTACTGGAAATGTATCGCTCTCAGGTAAACGAGTTGTTGTTCACCCGTGATATTGCCGCAGTAAAACGGGATCTGTACATGAACACTGAAAGTTTACGTACGATAAGTTTAATCAATGAGCTTATTGGCTTACTGTCAGTCGCTTACCAGCAAATTGTCCGTTTCTTTTATCAGCGTGGGAAAACGCCACTTTCACAGCCGCTCATGTTGCTGGCAATTAATCGAACAGCAGAAATGCTCGGCTTACAACTCTTACACAGCTTCCAGTATTACCGGGTTGCTCCCGCTGGTATCTGGCAATTACTGCATGAACTTTTTCTGTATCAGGAGAAAGCACAAACGCTGCATCAGGAAGTCACTGTTAAACCTTATTATCAGAGTCGCAGTTTTTTTGAGATTTATGGGCAGATAGTTTTGACTGCACTCACCGATCCCTACAGCCAAATGCGGTTTGACGTATTACGCTTATTCAGGCTGATGTCGCAGTTTACTGACAAAATCGTCATTGTCAGGCTTTCAGAACAACAAAGTAAAGTGAACAGTCGCTTCTTACTTCTCGGACATTTTTGTATCAATGCTCAGCAGGATCACTGTCCACAACCGATGCATAACATACCAAAAGAAATCAGATCAGCAGAAACAAGCCGCTTATTTGATGCTCAAGCGGTGTTAAAGTCTATCGAAACCACATTACGAGAAGCTAAAAGCCATCGTACTCATACAGTTATGTCGGCCGAATTAAGGCTGGTCAGACACATTCTTCCGCAACTTAATACAAGCTATGAAAGACGGTTTGAGCGCATAAAACAAGAAACAGACGAACACATCCAAATCACACTAGGCTTAGAATCTGTCCACCAGAGCTTACAAGGTAATCTGGTCAACGCATTAGACTGGCAACTGGTGAACCTGAGTAATGGCGGCATGATGGCTAAACGTGCGCATACAGATTGTTATCATCTGAATATTGGTGACTTTGTTGGCTTGTTTGATACCAATCAGAAGGTCACACTTGCTGTCATCAAATGGTTACAAATTGACATCCATAATGATGTGCAAATCGGGCTGGAACGCATTATCGGTAAACCAGAGCCAGTGATGTGTCAGCCTGCTGATGAACAAGAAGAACATCCTGCTTTACTGTTACAGACTGATAACGTGACACAAGCGAATACAAAGATAATATTGACAGAAAAAGGGATCTTTTCACCTAACCGTAAAATTCAGATAAGCGGACAGTCTACACCCTACTCAATCCTTGCTAATGGACTTATCGACAGTAGCCTGGACTATGAAATTTTCAACTACAACCTTAATCTCGGTTCATAAATGCGGCTCGATCGCATATCATGAATGCAATTTCTCAGGATAAGAGTTCAAAACGGAATACCAATATGCGTACTGTTATAAAAATTATCATTTTCCTCATCGTTCTGGTTGTAGCCGCTTTAATCGCACTGCCATTCTTTATCAATCCTAACGACTACAAAGATGAAATTTCGCATGAAGTAGAAAAAGCCACTGGCCGTAACCTGACTCTGCAAGGTGATATTGGCCTGTCAGTATTTCCCTGGATTGCCTTAGATCTCGGTCCTTTAACACTCAGCAATGCTGAAGGTTTTAAAGCCGACTCATTTGCTAAGGTTCAAGCCGCCGAAATTCGCATTAAACTTATTCCTCTGCTCAAAAAACAGTTAGAAATGGACACCATCGTTCTCGATGGGTTAGTACTGAACTTAGAGACCGATAAAAATGGCAAAACCAACTGGGATGATTTAATTAACAAAACGGAAGAACAAGATTCAACACCGGCAACAGAGTCGACAAGTCAGCCTGAAGATGCATCTGAACCTGCTTTACAAACCATCACTGTAGCGGGTGTCAAGCTGACCAATGCCAATATTCTCTGGTCCGATGCATCAAAAGGAGAAAGTTACCAGTTACGTAATCTTAACCTGACAACAGATCCTCTTGAACCGGGTGTACCAACTGCGGTTGATATGGACTTTGATCTAATCAGCACCAAACCAGAAGCCAAAGCACATGTTACGCTGAAAACCAATGCCGCTGTGGATATGGAAAAACAACAATATGCACTTCAAGGACTATCATTCTCAGCCATTGCTGAGGGTAAAGAGCTCGCTTTCAATCAAGCAGATTTATCTTTGAAGGGAGACATCAAAGCAGATATGGCTAAACAATGGCTGGAAGTGAGTGATTTAGTTCTTTCTGCCAAAGCGTCGAATAACCAGCAAACGATTGATGCAAAATTAACAGGACAACTTACCTCCAACCTGGCCACACAACAGTCCAATATTGATAACCTGGACCTTACTGCCACTATCGAAGATCCCAGTTTGCCGAATGAAAAAGCCGAACTTCACCTGACTAGCGGCATCAAAGCGGATCTCAAACAGCAAACCCTCACCGTTTCCGCTCTTGCGCTAAAACTGCAGGATTTACTCCTTGAAGGCGATATTCAGGCGAAAGATATTCTGAAAGAAAAACCGACTTTTGCAGGCAGCATTCATATCCAGCCTTTCAGTTTAAGAAAGCTGGCATCAGATATGAAAATTGAACTGCCAGAAATGAGTGATGAATCGACTCTGGAGAAAGTCGAACTTCGTTCAGAACTCAGTGGTTCAACCAATCAAATCAATTTAAATCAACTGGCTTTAACACTGGACCAAAGCAATCTGACTGGCCAATTTTCTGTCAGCAATTTTGCCAAGCCAGCATTCAACTTCAAATTGAAACTGGATCAGATTGATGCTGATCGCTATATGCCTCCAGTTAAAGAAAACAAAGACACTACTGAAGCACCAGCTTCAACAGAACAAGATAACAAAGCCAAACCCGAGGAAGCATTACCTGTTGAAGCTTTACGTCAAATCAACGCTAAAGGCACCATTGATATAGGAAAAATGAAAGCCACTGGACTGACCAGTGAAAATATCCATATCACCATTGATGCCGCCGATGGTCTAGTTAAGCTCACCCCTATGAGTGCAAACTTATATCAAGGCCAATATAACGGTAATGTCATCTTGGATGCACGCCAAGATGCCCTTAAATTATCGTTGAATGAACAGATCAAAAATGTTCAGGCTGGTCCCTTACTTAAAGATATGACTGGTGATGCCAAAATCAGTGGTACCGCTAATGCTAACGCCAAGTTGACAGGTAGCGGCGCCACTGTCTCACAAATCAAACAAACGTTAACGGGCAATGGTGGCTTTGCTTTTACTGATGGTGCTTTGCAAGGTATCAATATCGCAGAAATCATTCGTAAAGCAAAAGCGGCTTTAAAAGGCGAAAAATTGCCTGAATCAGATGCGCCAGTCCAAACTGACTTTTCCAGCATGTCAGGCACATTTACAGCAAACAATGGGGTAATTAACAATCAAGATCTCGCTGTTAAGTCCCCCTTGCTGCGCATTGACGGTGCCGGTAAGGCAAATTTAGCTAATGAAGCACTTGATTACGGCTTAAAAGTTGGGATTGTCGGTACCAGCAAAGGTCAAGGTGGAAAAGAGCTTGAAGACCTGAAAGGTGTCACTATCCCTATCAAAATTACGGGCACATTTTCAGAACCGAAACCCACCGTTGATCTTGCTAATCTTGTGAAAGATAAAGCCAAAGAAGAGCTGAAATCAAAAGCAGAAGAAAAACTCAAAGAAAAACTGGGTGATGATTTGGGCGGTCTTCTTAGTGGTAAGTTGGGTGGTTCAGAAACCAAATCTGAAGCCAGCTCAACAGATGCTGAGAAAGCGACTGACGCTGAGTCGCAAGAAGAAAAATCCTCTGATAAAAAATTAGAAGATGCCGTCAAAGATAAATTAAAGAACTTCTTCTAAGCAATAAGCATTATTTTTACATGCCCGTCTTGATAACATGTCAGGCGGGCTTTTACGTTGAAAAACATGACAACATCGTTCAACTTCGCTGACGCATTACTCGACTGGTTTGATCATCACGGTCGTAAAAATCTGCCGTGGCAACAAAATCCAACGCCCTATCATGTCTGGCTATCGGAGATCATGCTGCAACAAACGCAGGTTGCTACTGTCATCGATTACTACAACCGGTTTATTCATCGGTTTCCTGACGTTCAATCATTAGCAAAAGCAAAACAAGATGATGTGTTAGCGTATTGGTCTGGTTTAGGCTATTACGCCCGTGCTCGCAATTTGCACAAAACCGCACAAATAGTCAGCGAAGAATATACTGGACGTTTCCCAAAAACATTAGAGGAGCTCATCAATTTACCCGGTATTGGACGCTCTACAGCCGGCGCTATACTGACACTGGGCTATCATCAGAAATATCCCATCTTAGACGGTAATGTGAAACGCGTCCTGACACGTTTTTTTGCTATTAGTGGCTGGCCTGGAAATAAAAAAGTCGAAGATAATTTATGGCAAAAAGCAGAGTCGTTACTCCCCGACAAACGTATTGCTAATTATATTCAGGCACAAATGGATTTAGGGGCAACCCTTTGCACACGCAGTAAACCAGACTGCCCAGATTGCCCGCTGCAGAGCCATTGTTTAGCCTATAACACGGCTAGCCCAACCGATTATCCTGAGAAAAAACCCAAAAAAACTATTCCGACCAGAACATGTTACTGGCTTGTCTGTCAGAATGGTGATGAGCTATTTCTGGAACAAAGACCCTCAGCGGGTATCTGGGGGGGCTTGTGGAGCTTTCCAGAAAGACAGGAAAAAGAGGAGCTGATTGCTTATTGTGAACGGACTTTCCATTTTTCTGTCGATAATATCGAACAGTTACCCGAGCTGACTCACGTTTTCAGTCACTTCAAATTAACGATCCGACCGTTATTGATAACGTCACGACCAAAGGGTGTGACCGACAAGAGTGTCGGCAACTGGTATAAAATAGACGACATTATGCAACTGGGTCTTCCGGCACCAGTGCGTTCTTTTTTACACACTTTACAATAGAGGCAAATATGGCACGCACAATACACTGTGTAAAACTCAACAAAGAAGCCGAAGGTTTAGACTTCCCGCCTTACCCAGGTGATATGGGAAAAACCCTTTATGAATCTGTTTCAAAAGAAGCATGGCAAATGTGGTTAAGTCAGCAAACCATGCTGATTAACGAATATAGACTGTCACTTGCCGATCCCAAGTCACAGGCATTTCTGAAAACTGAAATGGAAAAATTCTTCTTTGGCGAAGGCTCTGCTCCTCCAGCGGATTTTGTTCCAAAAGGTTAAAACCCAGATAAAATAGCGCAGTTTCATCAAAAAATAAGGGATAGTTAAATTTAACTATCCTTTTTTTTGTAATATGGAAATGTTTAATTTTTACGATAAATATATAAAAAACAAAATAATAAAAGAGGAAACACTCATCATCGTTAAATTAAACTGGGATGTATAACAAAAAAAATATTGCTTTTTATTCTAAAGAGAGTGTCCTTTTTCTATTTTATGTGGTTACAATGCGGATAAGCTTCTCAGAAGTGTAGATCGGGCAACAAGGAGTTGTGCCGATGTAGTTATTAAATTGAGGTTGATATGGCAGAGCAAGTTACAGGTAAAGTTAAATGGTTCAATGATGCAAAAGGATTCGGTTTTATTGAGCAGGTTGATGGTCCAGATGTATTTGTCCATCACTCGGCGATTAAGTCAGAAGGCTTTAGAACATTGAAAGAAGGTCAATCAGTTACCATGGAGGTAACTCAGGGTCAAAAAGGTCCACAAGCAGAAAATGTGATTCCTGGTTAATTTTAACCATACTACGCAACATCAGAGGCCGTTCAGATATAACTGTTCGGCCTTTTTCTTTTCTGTACTACTATCTATGCGTTAAAAACAGACGAACAAACTGATAGCAGCACACATCTCACTTCCCAGAGGATATTGTTATGAAGATAAAAGCAACTGCCATTACCCTTGGTATAGCGTTAACTCTTGGCACTGCAAATGTCATGGCAGATTGGGGCGGTTTACTGAAAGACATTCAAGAAAATAGTAAAACCTTATTAAACTCATCGCTTTCCGAAGCCACTTCTGACAAAACCTCAACAAACCTGGATATTGCCACCATCGTTTCCGGCTTAAAAGAAGCGTTGGTGGTTGGCAGCCAACGGGCTGTTTCCAGTGTTAGTCAAACGGATGGGTATTTAAAAAATGCCGCCATTCGTATCCCCCTCCCGCCTCAAATAGAGAAAGCTGGCTCATTAATGCGCCAGTATGGAATGGGCAGTCTGGCGGATGAATTTGAAACAAGTATTAACAGAGCCGCTGAGAAAGCAGCACCACAAGCAACAGATATTCTCGTCAATGCCATCAAAACCATGAGTATTGATGATGCGAAAAACATATTGAATGGCGCTGATAATGCCGCAACAGAATACTTCAGGAAACACACCAGCGATCAACTAAGAACCTTATTTAAACCGACCATTGATGAAAGTCTGGATAAAGTAGGATCTACCCAGTATTACAATCAACTAACAGACAAAATCGCTGATATCCCTGTGGTGGGAAAAAATATCAACATCAATCTACCCGATTATGTAACAGAGCAGGCGCTTGATGGGCTATTCACCATGTTAGCCTCAGAAGAGAAAAAAATTCGGGAAAACCCAGCTGCTCGTACAACAGAGTTGCTCAAAACAGTATTTCAATAATGAATCTTTCTCAATAGCTACTATTGAACGATTGAATGTAATAACATAACGCTTACATAGAAAATAAAGGAAAAATTCATGGCTCAATCGCACAAGCTGAACCTCGCCAGTCAAGGCACTTCATTAAAAGCTTTGTTTAGTGGATACCTGATGGTGGTCGCTGTTGGCTATCTGATGGCGCTGGTTCAGATTCAACTCACACATGGCTTGGCTGATGGTAAATATGGTCTTTCTGTTGATGATATTGTCTACAGTTACTACGGCAACAGAAATAATTCTTTATTAGAAAATAAATTAAGTGGCTCAATGAAGCCAATGGCAAGTGATGAAGATCGTGCTGCCATTGTTACCTGGGTCCATCAGGGAGCAACTGAAGCTGCCTATGAAGGTACAGGTATTAAACAAATCTTTGAAGCAAACTGTATTCCTTGCCATAACGCCGATTCAGGTATGCCAATCCCTGATTACACTGACTTCAAAAACATTAAAGAGCGTGCTGTTGTAGACACCGGGGCTTCATTTCAGTCTCTAGCCCGCGTTTCACATATCCACTTATTTGGTATCGCTTTTATCTTTATGTTTGTCGGTTTGATATTCAGTTTGGCTTCAGGTGTGCCAAAACCATTAAAAGTCACGGCCATTGTTACGCCTTATGTTTTCCTCATCGTCGATATTAGCTCATGGTGGCTGACAAAACTTAACCCCAACTTTGCTTGGATGGTCATCATAGCTGGTGGTGCCATGGCTATGTCATTTGCCTTTATGTGGTGTGTATCGATGTATGAAATGTGGATTATGCCACGCCGTCACAATGATGACCGTGATGCCTTGTTAGATGAATAATTAAACCATCTATCTCGAATAAAAAAGCCATTTACCCACTTAGGGAAATGGCTTTTTTGTTTTAGCCCTATCACAATAAACTCTCGTCAATCGGGAAACTCTTCCATTTCGTCATATAACGTATGGATTTATTTTCTGAAATATCGTAAAAAAATACATAAATCTCACTTTATATAGGCGACACTGATTGTGGATACTTTATGGTTACTTTGTTCTGCTTGCCTCGTATTTACCATGCAAGCAGGTTTTCTTTGTTTAGAAAGTGGCCTTGTCCGCAGTAAAAATAGCATTAACGTTGCAGCAAAAAACATCACTGACTTTACGATTTCCAGCGCTATTTTCTGGCTAATTGGTTTTGGCATTATGTTTGGTGACAGTGTTTCCGGTTTTTTCGGTATTAGTCATTTTATGTTTGGCGAGAAGCCAACAGCCAGCGTAACCACTTTTTTTATTTTCCAAATGATGTTCTGTGGCACTGCAGCCACGCTTGTATCAGGTGCGGTTGCTGAACGCACCAGCTATATCGGTTATGTCATTATTACCATCACTATTACACTGCTTATCTACCCTGTTATTGGACATTGGGCATGGGCAGGCATTCATGATGGTACACCAACCGGCTGGCTGGAACAGTTAGGTTTTGTTGACTTTGCTGGCTCCACGGTTGTCCACTCGGTAGGTGGTTGGGTTGCCTTTGCTGCCATTTTGATTATTGGGCCACGTATCGGCCGTTATGATGTAGATGATCGTCGTATTCCTGGCAGTAACCTGCCCATGGCCGTTTTAGGTGCAATGCTTATCTGGTTTGGCTGGTTTGGATTCAATGGCGGCAGTACGCTTGCCTGGTCTGATAATGTGCCCAGTATCTTGCTTAACACCCTTGTTGCAGCAGTCTGGGGCGGCATTTCAACAACGCTTTTGAAATACTTCTCTGATGGTTATGTTGATGTATTAATGATCATCAATGGCGTATTAGGCGGCTTAGTGTCTATTACAGCAAACTGCCATGCGGTGAGCAGTGACCAGGCCTTTTTAATCGGCATTATCGGTGGGGTTATTGTTTTCTACGGTGACAAACTGCTTGAATGGAAAAAGATTGATGATGCGATCAGTGTTATTCCGGTTCACCTGTTCGCTGGCATATGGGGCACCATCGCTCTGGCGTTATTAGGTGATCCAACAAAAATTGGGACGGGGCTTAGCCGACTGGCTCAATTAGAAGTTCAATTATTAGGGATTGCAACTATCGGTATTTACAGTTTTGTCATTGCCTATGTGGTATTCAAACTTATTAACCGGTTTTATCCACTTCGTGTTGATGCCAATGCCGAACTAATCGGCCTTAACGTGGCTGAACACCGTGTCAGTACCGAGGTCTTTGATTTGCTGGCTGCCATGCATCATCAGCAACAAAAGTCTGATTTTTCATCTACTGTTCCCGTTGAACCGTTCACAGAAGTGGGTCAAATTGCCCAACAGTACAATCGCGTTATTGATAAGGTTAATCAGGAAATAAAACAACGCGATCAGGCTTTCTCTGCTTATAAGGAAAGTGAGTTCCGCAAAGGCGCTATTTTACAAGCGGCAATGGATTGTATCGTCACCATCAATGAACGCGGTGAAATCATCGAATTTAATCCTGCTGCCGAACAGTGTTTTGGTATGTCAAAACGCTCCGTACTTGGACAAAACTTTTTTGTTTTATTTATCACCGAACAATCGCGTTCAGCAGCAATGAGTAACCTGTCACATGGCTTTGTCAGTGGTGATGGTCTGGTACTCAAGCGCCATAATATTGCTGAACTTACACGCAGTGATGGTGAGGAATTCCCTGCTGAAGTGGTGATCACTCAAACCACTGATACAACACAGCCTCGTGTCGAATATACCTTACATATTCGTGATATTACTCAGCAAATAAAACTGCAAAATCGTCTAAAACAACTGGCATATAACGATCCTCTCACTGGCCTCTACAACCGTACCTATTTCATGAGTCATTTAAAACAGCTCATTCAATATCATCAGCAAACGCCTGGTTCCGTCGTTTTAATGTTCTTGGATTTAGACCAATTTAAAAAGATAAATGACAATCTGGGACATAAGGCTGGTGATGAACTGCTATGTGAGGTTGCTAATCGTCTTGGCAAAGTCACACGTGAACTGGATATGGTCGGACGCTGGGGTGGTGATGAGTTTGTCATCGTATTATCTGGCGATATCACGCTCGAGAACGCTGAAAGCAAGGCAATGGATATCCTCGGCGTGATGCGTGCGCCGGTGACGCTTGCTCAACAAAACCTGGTTGTGCCGACCAGTATCGGCATTGCTATATCAGAAAATGGACAGATACAAGCTGAGCAGTTGTTACAACACGCAGATATTGCAATGTATAAAGCAAAACAGGCAGGTCGAAACACCTATCGTGTTTTCCTGGAAGAAATGAGTGAGAAATCCTTACAACATTTTCAACTGGAACACGCACTGCCTGATGCCATCAAAGGTGATCAATTATTTCTTGAATATCAGCCTAAGGTCTCCTGTGAAACCAGTGAAGTCGTTGGTTTTGAAGCGTTATTACGCTGGCAGCATCCAGAGCACGGCTTAATCATGCCTGACGACTTTATTCCCGTTATCGATGAATCCAATATGATCATCGACGTCGGTGAATGGGTGATTGAAAATGTCATCAAACAGTTATCAGCCTGGCGTGATGCCGGTGCAACATTATTACCCATCGCCATTAATATTTCTGGTCATCATCTGCACTCCAACACATTAACGGCCTATGTTGAAAAATTGATGACGCAGTATGGCATCAGTGGCGAATTGCTGGAGTTTGAAATTACTGAAGGTGTGCTAACCGGCAATACAGAAGAGAGCATCGCTGCATTAACAGCCTTGAAAAAAACCCGTATCCGCTTATCCATAGATGACTTTGGTACCGGCTATTCATCATTAAGCTACTTGAAGAAATTCCCAGTGGATGTGCTGAAAATCGATCAGGCCTTTATCAGAGAGTGCAGTGTTAATATTGAAGATGCCGCTATTTGTAAAGCAATTATTACATTAGCCAAAAGTCTTGGCCTGGAAGTCATCGCAGAAGATGTTGAAAATCAGGAACAACTACAGTTCCTTAAACAACACCACTGCGATGTGTATCAGGGGTATTATTTCAGCCGACCGATAGCAGCTAAACATGCTATGACTTTATTAGAACAAAATCTGTCTGTCAGCTGATTCGGGACTAGCTGTTGGCCTTTTCTTCCAACAGCTCCCAACGCTCAAAGGCTTCTGCCATTTTGGCTTCTAATTCAGACAGCGCTTGCTGTACCTGACTGACTTTTTTGGGGTCCTGCTGATAAAAATCCGGTTCAGACATCTTTGCGGTTAAGGTTTCCTGTTCCATTTCCAGCTTTTCAATAATGGCTGGCAAGGCTTCCAGGTCTAACTTCTCCTGATAGGTCAACGTGGATTTTTTTGCAGGCTTATTAGCCGGCTTTTCTGCAGTTGTTTTAGCTGCCGGCTTGGGATTGCTCTTTTGAGTATCCGCACGCTGCCTTAACCAGTCATCATAACCACCGACATACTCACGGAGCTGACCATCCGTATCAAACACAATACTGCTGGTCACGACATTATTGATAAATGAACGGTCATGGCTCACTAACAGTAAGGTACCAGAGTAATTCAGTAATAAATCTTCCAGTAGTTCCAATGTTTCAGCGTCCAAGTCATTGGTCGGTTCGTCCATCACCAATAAGTTAGCTGGTTGTGTAAACAGTTTCGCCAACAAGAGCCGGTTTCTTTCACCACCGGATAATGCTTTCACCGGTGTGCGTGCTCTGTCAGGCGTAAACAGAAAATCCTGCAGATAACCAATGATATGTTTACGACTACCATTAATTTCGACGTGATCACTGCCCTGCCCGACATTCTCAACCACCGATTCTTCTTCATTAAGCTGACTGCGTAATTGATCAAAAAAGGCAATGTCCAGATTAGTACCTAATTTCACTGAGCCATGCTCAGGTTCGATCCGTTTCAATAAAATGGATAACAGTGTACTTTTACCGCAGCCATTCGGACCGATAATGCCAATACGATCACCACGCTGAATAACAATAGAAAAATCTTCAAACAGCATTTTACCGTCGTAACTCTGGCTAATATGCTCGGCTTCTAATACCAGCTTGCCGCTTCTGTCAGATTCTTGTAACTGAATGTTGGCTGTTCCCTGACGTTCACGTCGTTGACTACGCTCTTTACGTAAGGCTTCCAATGCTCTGACACGACCCTCATTACGTGTACGACGCGCTTTGATACCCTGACGTATCCACACTTCTTCCTGAGCCAGTTTTTTATCAAATTGGGCATTTTGCTCCGCCTCAGCCGCCAGCAATTCTTCGCGTTTTTTCAGGTAGTTTTCATAATCACCGGGGAAGCTGACCAGATTGCCACGATCCAATTGCACAATGCGTGTAGCCAGAGCCTGTAAAAATGTTCGATCATGGGTGATAAACAGCACGGTGCCGCCATAGCTTTTCAAAAAGCCCTCAAGCCAGGTGATCGATTCAATATCCAGATGGTTAGTCGGCTCATCAAGTAAGAGAATGTCTGGCTGTTTGACCAATGCCTGTGCCAGTAAAACACGACGTTTCTTCCCGCCGGATAAGCTATCAAACTCGGTATCTGCATCCAGCGATAATTTGGAAATGACAGTTTCGACACGCTGCTCTAAAGACCAGCCATCAGCCGCTTCAATTTTATGCTGCGCTTTTTCCAGTTTATCTAACAGAGCCTGTGAGCTGTCTGTTTGTAGTTGATGAATAATATCGTGATATTCCACCAGCAGAGGCGCTAACTGACCTAAACCCGCTGCCACCACATCAAATACTTTGCCATGCGTACCACTCGGGACTTCCTGCTCCAGTCGTGAAATGACCAAATCCTGAATACCGACCATTTCACCAGAGTCAGCAGTGACTTCGCCGGCAATTAATTTCATCAGTGTCGATTTGCCAGCACCATTGCGTCCGACTAAACAGACACGTTCACCACGATCTAATTGAAAATCGACTTTATTTAATAAATTCGGGCCGCCGAAACTGACGGTAATTTGTTTTAATGACAGTAATGCCACGGTTATTCCTCAGCAGCTTGAGCTGCTTCTAATTGTTCGCTGGCATCAAACCACTGCATTTCGGTCTGTTCCAGCTGTGTTTTAAGATCCGCCTGCTGTTGTAATAAGTGTTTTAACTTATCTTTATTGGCATCGGTATAAAGTGCTGTATCGGCAAGCTGCATTTCCAATGAGGACAGAGCTTCATTAAGCTTATCCATCTGCTGTTCCGCTTTTTTCACGCTATTTCGTAATGGCTGTAGCTTTTGCCGCTGTTGGGCGGCATTTTGTCTGTCCTGCTTTTTATTGTTCACAGCAGACGATGATTCTGTGGTTTTTTCAGGTTTATCTTTATTCAACAACCACTGACGATAATCATCCAAATCACCATCAAACACTGTCGCTTGTCCATTAGACACCAGCCATAAATCATCAGTCACCGTACGTAGCAAATGTCTGTCATGCGAGACAACAACCAGCGCACCTTCAAAATCCTGCAAAGCGACCGTTAAGGCTAAACGCATTTCCAGATCAAGGTGATTGGTCGGTTCATCCAGTAACAACACAGCAGGTTTCTGATAGACCAGAATAGCGAGTACCAACCTGGCTTTTTCACCACCCGAAAAAGGGGCTACAGGTTCTAATGCTTTGTCACCATGAAAACCAAAACCACCGAGAAAGTTTCGGCATTCCTGTTCTGAAGCCAGCTTATTCAATCGTTGAATATGTTTTAACGGACTGTCATCTGGTCGAAGTTGTTCCAGTTGATGCTGGGCAAAATAGCCAATGCGAATATCTTTGCCTTCTTTACGTTTACCACTCAGGGGCTCCAATACACCGGCAATCAGTTTAATCAGTGTCGACTTACCCGCCCCATTCGGCCCCAACAGACCGATTCGGTCTCCAGGTGCCAGACGCATTTTAATATTACTGATCAGTGGCTTGTTTTCATCATAACCTACTGAGGCTTTATCTAAATCTAATAAAGGTGTAGCGAGGCGACTTGGTGGAAAAAATTCAAAATGAAACGGTGAATCCACATGAGCTGGGGCGATTAACTCCATACGTTCCAGGGCTTTAATACGACTTTGAGCTTGTCGGGCTTTGGTTGCCTTTGCTTTAAAACGTGTCACAAAACTGCGCATATGGGCAATTTCGCGTTGTTGCTTTTGGTGAGCCGCTTGTTGATTGGCCAGATGCTCGGCACGAGCCAGCTCGAAATCAGAATAGCTACCCGTATAAAGTTTCACTCGCTGTTGTTCGATATGTGCGATGTGGGTGACCACGCGATCGAGAAAATCGCGATCATGCGAAATCACAATTAATGTGCCGGGATAAGCACGTAACCATTCTTCCAGCCAATATACCGCTTCCAAATCAAGGTGATTGGTGGGCTCATCCAATAATAAAAGATCAGAGCGACACATTAATGCCTGCGCCAGATTGAGCCGCATCCGCCAGCCACCGGAGAACGCATTCACTGGCCAGCTTTCCTGCTCAGCGGTAAACCCCAGACCATGCAACAATTTTCCTGCCCGACTATTAGCCGTGTAGGCATCAATTGCCGCCAACTTATCATGTAATACACCCACTAAGTGACCATCATGATTCGCTTCTGCGTCAGCCAGCTGTTGGTTCAACTCAGTTAATTCGGCATCGCCTTCCAGCACGTAGTCCAGTGCAGACGTGTTTACAGCCGGTGTTTCCTGAGCCACATGCGCAATGGTCCAGACATCAGGAATCGATACTTCACCGGTATCCGCATGAAGTTGTTGCCGTAACATCGCAAATAAACTGGATTTACCGGTACCGTTTGCACCGGTCAAACCCACACGTTGTCCGGGATGAACAATAAGATTGGCCGATTCAAACAGTAATTGAGTGCCACGACGGAGAGAGACTTGATTGAACTTTATCATGGCGCGAATTGTATCAAGGCCGGGGCCGGTCTAGCAGAATTTCTTATGACACCGTGTCTGGTAATTGCCAGTTAATCGGTGATTTCCCGTGCTGGACAAGATAATCATTCGCCTGACTAAAATGACGACACCCGAGAAAGCCACGATGCGCTGATAAAGGCGAAGGATGCGGAGCTTTTAGAACCAAATGTCTCTGCAGGTCAATCACGCTGCCTTTTTTCTGTGCATAACTGCCCCACAACATAAACACGACATGCTCACACCGCTCATTAATAGTTTCGATCACTTTATCCGTAAACTGTTCCCAGCCTTTTCCCTGATGTGCGTTAGCATTTGAATCTTCTACAGTTAATACGGCGTTGAGTAACAATACGCCCTGCTTCGCCCATGATTCCAGATAACCGTGTTTAACAGGGGTCACACCCAGATCGGATTCCAGCTCTTTATAAATATTGACCAGCGATGGCGGCACTTTGACGCCAGGTTTGACGGAAAAGCATAAACCATGCGCTTGTCCAGGCTGATGATACGGGTCCTGGCCCAGGATAACGACTTTAACCTCATCAAGCGGCGTCGTTTCCAGAGCATGAAACCAATCCGCAGAATGAGGGTAAATTTTCTTCTGCTGGTCTTTCTCCTGACGCAGAAAAGCTTTCAAGTCTTGCATATAAGGTGCATTAAACTCTGCAGCCAGGACGGCCTGCCAACTTGGCGCGTGTTCCAGAACCATGTTTATTCCCTACTAGAAAATCAGAACTATGATACCGAATCCGTTTATTGAATAGCCAAATCCGGGGCATAAAATCACCCGCTGGAAAAATTTCCTAAAATAAATCAGGAGAATATCCGATAGGGTGATGTTTACTCTGATGCTAGCCTACGAGTATTTAGTCACATACATGGTGTTCAGAAGTGAAAACACGTATCCGGTTTATTCTCTGCCTTCTTTTTATTAGTCTGTTAAGCGCCTGTGGTGACAATGAGGAAGAATATGATCTCACCGCATCTGACAGCACGGTGCCATCCCCCATAGAAAAAGACGATATTCCTCAATGGCTGGAACCCTATGATAGTCTTGCGCCTGAAGACTGGTTGATTCTTCGTAGTGCAGCGGCATTAAGAGGTGAAGTGACCGATCGTGAACATCGGATTGAGATTTTACAGCATGCCTCACATCACTTCCGTGAGAGCCCACGTATGATTGCTAACCGAGCAGTTCAGCTAGAAGACATGTTATTAGAAATTGGGATCGAAGAAAGCGCTGTCAGTCTGATTGATATGTTTACTCATTTACCGACCGAAGGCACGCCACATAATTTCTCAGCGTATTGTCAGTACTACTTTAATATCCGCGCCAAGGGATATCATCAGGGCTATGCCTTGACCCAACTCTCCAAACTGAAATAAATGCAGCAGCTCTCCCCATCACTGGGATGGGAGAGAGGATTGGTCGGGGAGAGCCGTGCATATTCTTTAATTAACCGGGGAATGGCGTATTAAAACTCAACATCTTAAGTTTTAAAGCCTGTCGTTGCTGCTTATCCAGAACCGCATAAAGCTCATGGGAAAATTCGGCTTTTTTGAGTGCATAACGCTTATGAAGCTTCAGGGACTTATCAATTAACTTTTCCAGTTTTTCCTTATCAAAATCATCCGAGAGTGTCATTTCCTCTATATCGCGTCTGACTTTACGCGCTTCATCCCGATCTTCCTCCATCAAATCACGTTCTTTTTCCAATAAGATCAGTATTTTGGCATTCTGTGCCGTCGTTAAATTGAGGTCATGTAAGAAAAAGCCTACATCATCAGGTTTAGGTAACATATGCATCGACGGTGATGGCATTTTATTATCACTATGTGGTGGCGAAACATCTCTATCCATCATCGGATTGGCGATAGCCACTATTGGTAATAACATTATCAAAAACATTAGCTTCTTCATTAGCTACCTCCATATACAAACCAGGTCTTTATTCTTTAGGCCTATTTAGGCTCTAAACTTAGGATGTAGTATCCGGCATCTGGATGTTAATGAGGGTTAGCCAAAGGTAAAAACGAGTAAAGATAGTCGTTTAACTCTGGAGCAGACAACAAGTAAGCACTATCATGACAACATCAATAGCATAAGGAGCTTAATGTGGCTAATGTACTCATCATTGATGATGATGCTGAACTGGTTGAACTATTCCAGGAATATTTACAACAAGAGCAATTTCAGGTCAGTGCCAGCTTGACAGGCAAAGCGGGTTTAGAAATGGCATTAACAGGTGATTACGATTTAATCATTCTGGATATGATGTTACCGGACATTACCGGGACAGAAATACTGTTACAAATTCGTCAAAAAAGTTTGATACCGGTACTGATGTTTACAGCCAAGGGCGATGATATTGATCGAATTATTGGATTAGAATCTGGCGCTGATGACTATGTGCCAAAACCTTGTACGCCAAGAGAACTCGTTGCCCGAATTCGCGCCATTCTGCGTCGAATGGATGCTCTGATGGTCGATATGCAGACTCAGGATATTCAGATAGGTCCCTTGCAATTAAGCGCTCAAAAACGTCAGGTTTTATGGTTTGATAAACCGCTTGACCTTACCAGTACTGAATTTAATTTACTCGAAACTTTAGTCCGTAAAGCAGGCCATGTTGTCAGCAAAGACGAACTCTCTCAGCGCGCTTTAGGTCGGCCTTTAGTCAGATTTGACCGCAGTATTGATGTGCATATGAGTAGTATTCGTCAAAAACTGGGAAATCAGCAGGATGGACAATCGTATATCCAAACCATTCGTGGTAAGGGTTATCAGTTCATTCGAGACTAACTGATGAGAATGAGTAAATTATTCTGGAAATTCTTTATCGTATTCTGGCTAGCACTTTTAGTTGCTGGTATCAGCGTTGGCACTGTCGTCTGGTTACACCATAAATCTATTCAAGATCAGGCAAATAAAACCGATCCTGAAATTGATGTCCATGCGCACGCGTTTGTGTCCGTTGCAGCAGATATCTTTAGTTATGGCGGCGAGGCTGCGCTAATCACGTTTCTGGAAAAAGCCCAACAAGCCCCGTTTCCTAAAGTGTATGCCATCAATGATAATGGCAATGAAATCCTTGGTCGCTCAATCGATCCCAAAGTTGTTGCTTATGCGAGAGCCTTATTTCTGCAAGGAGAGTTTCCATTAGCGATCCGTTATGTCACCGATAATGAAGGCCATTCATTACTCCTTTTCTCACCGATGAAGAGAGGGATTTCCGAAACATTATTTATTGGTCCACCTCATGAACGACGTGAGTTTGGACCAGCGCCAATGCTAAATGAACCTTTTCCTTCACCACCATTTGAAGCCATGCATCTGCCTCCACCACCCAATGAGGCCGTCCCCTATCCTTTAATATTATTGATTGGTTCAGGGTTAATTGCCGCTATCTTTTTTAGTGCTTTATTAGCCTGGTACTTCACCAAACCCATTGGTTTATTGCGCCAGTCATTTGCAAAACTTGCCGAAGGCCAATTGCAGACTCGTATTGGTGAAAAAATGGGACGGCGCCGCGATGAATTGGTGGAGTTGGGCAAAAATTTTGATGATATGGCCGGAAAAATTGGGCATCTGATGTCAGCACAACAACGCCTGCTGCATGACGTATCCCATGAACTTCGCTCCCCATTAGCTCGCATGCAAGCGGCAATAGGTATCGCCGAACAACAACCAGAAAAAACCCATGAAATACTGAAGCGTATTGAACGTGAATCACAACGGATGAGTGATCTGGTCGGCGAGCTACTCGTCTTATCTCGTTTAGAAACAGGGGTCACAGATAATGTACAAACCGAAATTTGCTTGAATGATCTTCTTAACGAAATCATCAGTGATGCACGCTTTGAAGCAAGTAGTAAAGAAATCAAGATTCATTACTCAGCCATTGAAGATATCTTTATCACAGTACGAAGTGAATTAATTCATCGTGCTATTGAAAATATTCTGCGAAATGCCATCAAGTTCTCCCCGTTAAATTCCGAAGTTAAACTGACAGTATCGACAGATAGTGAAAAACACCGCCTATCTATAGTAATTGAAGATAATGGTCCGGGCGTTGCTGAAGCGGATTTAGAATCCATATTTAAACCATTCTTCCGTGGTCACCTGACTGAGCGAAACGATAGCATTGGGTTAGGATTAGCTATTGCCTACCGTGCCATTGATACACATGGCGGTGAAATAAAAGCATCTAATAGAGAAAATGGCGGACTTCGTGTCGAAGTCAATTTACCTTATAAGAAATAACCACTCCGATGATCATCGGAGTGGTTACAGTTAGTTAAGCGGAAACAGATAATGCTGGTTCACGCTCAAGATAGCTCATGTCATTCAGCTTGGCATATTCCATCACCTCACTTTGTGTCACAACGCCATCACCATCAGCATCTGCATTCTCAAAATTATCTGCCAGAGCACTGAATAGATCACTCAGCGGTGACTCTTCAGATGACATATCAGATAACTGCTTCTGTGTCAGACCTTCGTCAGACATTGCACCACCACCTTGAGGTGGCACAGGCATAGCAATGTCATTATCTTTTGCGTAAGCCATTGCCTCAGCTTGACTGACAACACCGTCTTCATTGGCATCAGCTTCATCGAAATTTTCGGCTAATGCACTAAACAGGCTACTCATTGGTGAATCTTCAGATGACATCTCGGAAAGCTGACCTTGTGTCAGCCCCTGTTCTGCCATTGCTACTGGTCCCTGTTCACCTGGTGGCGGTGCTACATCGATATCATTGGCTTCAGCAAAACTCATGGCTTCATCACGCGTAATAACACCATCACTATCCATATCGGCTTCATCAAAATTATCCGCCAATGCGCTGAATAATTCGCTCATAGGCGAGTCATCAGATGCCATTTCAGATAATTGAGATTGGCTAAAACCATTATCTTCTTCAGGTGGTGGAGGCATTCTGGCTCGTACCCCAGTCTCATTCGCCGCCAATCCACTTTCGTAAGAACCTGATCCAATACTTGTAGATGATAATGTTGAGCTTGCAGTACTCAATGCTGTTTGTAACAGAGAAGACTCGTCTGAACCTGATGAACCCGACTTTTTCAGATTGTTCAGATACGAGTACAGCATACTGCCATTACTGGCACTTATCCCGTTAATACTCATCACATATTTCCTTATGTTAAAAACAAAAGTAGCTCTAAATAAATAAAGAACTACAAGGCCTATTGAGCAATATATCGGCCACAGGCCTTGGTATTAAAGGGTTTAGCCAGTAAAGTTAAGTTAAATATGTGTAAATTTTTGTAAAAAAGAATATGGCAATGATTATCGCAAAACATTTTAAATATCAAAAACAAACTTGATCATAGTTTCATGATATGTAGATATAGATGACGGCAATAATTGCCGCCATCTAATAAACTGATTTTAAACAAAAAACCCCTGACAAACACAATTGAATCTTTGTCAGGGGAATAGGATGAAAATTGTCACTATGCAATAATCGTGATGTGTGGCTGATTATTGTCTATAGCATTAAATGCTTGCCGGTAACCTTCAGTTCTATTGTTTGACGACGAATTCGTCTTTTTGTCCTTATCAGCTGAGTCATCTTTCATCACCGTTCGCACTAAGACACCGCTGTCATCTATACTCAAATTCAGAGGTCGTTGCTGTTTTCCGATCTGGTTTTCATTTCCCTTCAATCGTATAGCAAGTTCAGCGGCCAGCTCGTATTGACTCGTTGATGTTTGTTTTTGGCTATCTATAGATTCTGGAGTAGAACTATCCAAAGAAAATTGTTCCTGGTTTCTTAACTCAATAACAGAAATATCCTGGAGCGCTTTTTCTACGGTGTCTTTATCGAGAAAATTTTGTTCACCTTCATTCAACTTTTTATAAATAGCATTGGCCTTCTCAGTAATATTCGACTGTCGTGTGTACTGAGACTTCAGACTGTTAGATGTACCATTTATAGTCATAACTCCACCCTTATCAATCAAAGGATGACGATAGTCTTCCAGCTATGCCACCAATTTAGCCAACACTATATTTCTTTTAACTCATTGATAATAGATAGAAAAAAGTAAACCTATGTAAAAGCATGTAAAGACCATAACGCTACCAGGCAAACTAATTCATAAAACGCAAAATTGATCGATAATTTAATCGGGCACTCAAATAAAACCTGCCAAGATTCATAGTAACAACATGAATTTATTATAAAAAACTGATAGCAGAAAATTAATCCAACAAATACTTGATAATTTAAATAATAATCATTATCATTTGTAACCGATGGAGTTGATAGGAATTTGTATTAACAAAGACTGACCTGCTCCCTCTCTCTTAAATCTGAAAACCGAGTTTGTTGCCAGTCTTTCGGCTGGCAACTTTTTTTTCTCTGATTTCACTCCCCCTTCTTCAAAAAATTCAGTTAGGCTGATTTTTCAGCATGTTTTGCCTACAATAGTCAGCTTCGTAGGTACGACTTCAAAAATAAAATGCCCAACAAACTTCTAAAATCCGATGCTGAGTGGCGGCAAGAACTCAGTGAAGAGCAGTTTTATGTGACTCGTCAATCTGGAACCGAGCCCGCATTTTCTGGCATCTACGTCGATCATGATGATGAAGGTGTATACCGATGTATATGTTGTAAGCAGCCTTTATTTTCATCCGACAATAAATTTGATTCAGGTTGTGGCTGGCCAAGTTTTTCTGCACAGATATCGCATGGTGTGGTGAATCATCTGGCAGATCACAGTCATGGTATGGATCGTACAGAAGTACGCTGTCAGTCCTGCGACGCACATTTAGGTCATATCTTTGATGATGGACCGGCTCCGACAGGGCTGCGTTATTGTATTAATTCGGTCGCTCTCGATTTTGACGACAAAAACTGACTGGACGGTTTATATTATCGAAGCGGAGAACGGTCATCTTTATACCGGCATCACCACCGATATTTCCCGCCGCTTTCAGCAACATCAGCAAGGCAAAGGCGGCGCCAGGTTCTTTCATACCAGTCAGGCAAAAAAAATTGTCTATCAGGAAACCCACCCTGATAGGAGCACAGCCTCCAAACGCGAAGCAGCCATAAAAAAACTAAGTCGTCAGGCGAAATTAGCCCTTATCGCTTCACGCTAACAATCTGTATAATGGCACTTTTTTTCAGCGTCATTCTCGTCGCACTTAAATAACAGGATATTCCCTTGCTTAGTACCGCAAATATCACCATGCAATTTGGTGCCAAACCCCTATTTGAAAATGTGTCCGTCAAATTTGGCGACGGCAACCGTTATGGTCTTATTGGCGCTAATGGTTGTGGTAAATCCACCTTTATGAAAATTCTTGCTAAACAACTGGAGCCAACATCAGGCAACGTGATGCGTGATGTGAATGAGTCCTTTGCTATATTAAAGCAGGATCAGTTTGCCTACGAAAATGAACGCGTCATCGATGTGGTGATCATGGGCCAACCTGAACTGTATGAAGTCCATATTGAACGTGACCGTATCTACAACCTGCCAGAAATGAGCGAAGAAGATGGCCTCAAAGTAGCCGAACTGGAAGGCCAATATGCTGAGATGGATGGCTATACCGCTGAGTCCCGTGCAGGCGAACTGTTATTAGGTGTCGGCATTCCTGTCGAACAACACTACGGTCCGATGAGTGAAGTCGCACCGGGTTGGAAGTTACGTATTTTGCTGGCCCAGGTGCTGTTTGCCGACCCAGACATCATGCTGTTGGATGAGCCGACTAACCACTTGGACATCAATACTATCCGTTGGTTGGAAGATACCCTTAATCAGCGTAACAGCACCATGATTATTATTTCGCATGACCGCCATTTCCTGAACAGTATTTGTACGCATATGGCCGATATGGATTATGGTGAGCTGCGAATCTACCCGGGTAATTATGATGAATATATGCTGGCATCAACACAGGCCCGCGAACGTCTGATGGCTGATAACGCCAAGAAAAAAGCCCAGATAAAAGAACTACAAGGCTTTGTCGCTCGCTTCTCAGCAAACGCATCCAAAGCCAAACAAGCGACATCTCGCCAGAAACAAATGGAAAAAATCCAGCTGGAAGATATCAAACCTTCCAGCCGGGTCAATCCCTTTATTCGTTTTGATCAGGAAAAGAAATTATTCCGTAATGCCTTAGAAGTCAGCAAAATCACCCAGTTCTATGAATCGGATGAATCCTCGTTGTTTAAAGACTTTAGTTTCATGACAGAAGTCGGTGAAAAAATTGCGATCATCGGACCCAACGGTATTGGTAAAACCAGTTTAGTCAAAACACTGGTAGGTGAGCTGCCACCTAAAGCCGGTGAAGTAAAATGGTCAGAAAATGCCAATATTGGTTATTACGCACAAGATCATGATCACCTGTTTAAAGACGATTTGACACTGTTTGAATGGATGTCTCAATGGGCAGGTCCAGAAGATGATGAACAAGTCATCAGAGGCACGTTAGGTCGTTTACTTTTTTCTGGTCACAGCATTGATAAAAAAGCCAACGTCTTATCCGGTGGTGAAAAAGGTCGTATGTTATTCGGTAAATTGATTTTGCAACGACCTAACATCCTGGTCATGGACGAACCTACTAACCATATGGATATGGAATCGATTGAATCGTTAAATATGGCATTGGAACAGTTTGAAGGCACACTGATTTTTGTCAGCCATGATCGTGAATTTGTCTCTTCATTAGCAACACGTGTGTTTGATATGGAAGCCGATGGCATCACCGATTTCCGCGGCAGCTATGATGAATACCTGAAAAGCCTCGGTGTCACCAACTAGTTAGTTCATATTCAGTTCAGCTGAGGCGCTAATGCCTCAGCTAAACTTAACTTTAATCCAAGGCTTCTGCCTGAAAAGCATCACAGCGCGATAAATCAAAGCCATGTGAAGCTTGTAATTGTTTATTCGCGTGTCGCAAGGCCGTCCGCATTCCCTCTTCCAGCACCGGATGATAAATCGGCATCGCCAGCACCTGAGTTGCCGTCAGTTCCTGACTGATTGCTAAAGCCAAGGTATGTGCCATATGTTCTGCGGCAGGACAGGCCATTTCAGCACCAAGAAGCTTGCCAGACTCTTTATCCAGGTATATTCGCATCAATCCCTTATTACGTTGTGCCGCCCGTGCCCTTCCCTGATCAGCATAATCCACTTCACCAATCACGATATTCTGCTCTTCAAGCTCAGCATGAGATAAACCAACGACCGCAGCTCCCGGCTCACTGAACACCACACTTAAAGGAGTTCGTCGACAATAGGCATTGATACCGTCGCTCACAACATTATGACCCGCTATGCGGCCCTCATCGGCAACTTCATGCAACAGCATTTTATTCGCACCGGCATCACCGGCAATAAAGACAGCCGTTCCCTCAACTTGCGTTGAATTTGGGTTAATTTCTGGCATGCCTTTGTCGTCAAGACTCACATCCAGCGTATTCAATCCCATCCCATCTAGGTTAGGGCGACGACCTACAGCGACCAAAACCTGATCCACCTCGACTTCATTATGCTCACTAACCACTTTCACACCAGTTTCCGTCTCAATAAGATCGGCCTTGGCCTCAGTGAAAATATCAAACTCTTCAGCCAAAGCTTGCTTTAGCACATCACTGACCTTTTTATCTGTTAGTCCTGCCAATAAAGATTCTGCGCCAAAGGCGGTCACTTTGATGCCTAATCGTGACAAAGCCTGCGCCATTTCAATACCGATTGCCCCGAGACCTATCACCGCCATTCTGGGTTTTAAGTTTTTTTGTTCAAACAAGGTATTTGTTGTCAGTATTTTTTTGTTGCCTATCTGTTCCCAGTCAGCCGGCACTATCGGTCTGGAACCCGTAGCGATGATTATTTTTTTTGTGGTGATTAACTGATCATTAACACTGATCGTGTTCGGCCCCTTAAGACAGGCGCGTCCGGTAATGACCTTATCTTCAATATCACGAATGGATGATAATGTGCTTGATACAAAATAATCTCGCAGATGACGAACCCGCTCGAATACAGCAGCGATATCAATCGTCAGTTGATCGGCGTGTTGAATACCGAACTCAGCAAAAGTATGACGATGATGATACGCATTGGCCGCTTCGATAAGCAGCTTGGATGGCATACAGCCGACTCGGGCACAGGTAGTGCCGTACTCGCCTTCGTTAATTAACAAAAAATTATCAGTCTCTTTCTGTACTTGTTTGAGGGCTGCTAAGCCGGCCGTACCTGCCCCAATGATAATGACATCGGTCTGGGTTGCTTGTGTCATGATTATCCTTTTTGGAGCAATGTTTAATCTTCGATTCTAAATCCGACTTTGATCGTGACCTGCCAGTATTTCACACCATCGTTTTCAATATAGCCACGTGTTTCAATCACTTCAAACCAGTGCATATGCTTGACGGTTTCGCCAGCTTTTTTGATAGCATTTTGAATAGCCTGATCTGAACTTTCACTGGAACTACCGGTTAACTCAATCAGTTTGTATGTATGTTCACTCATCTCTCGCTCCTTTCTGTGATAGATAACGTTCTAAGCCATCATAAAACCTAAAACCTGACATTACCAGAAATGCGCCATATCACATTAAACAAATGATTTTTCTATCTTTTGCTTGTTCAGGATTGTATAATATGCTGTTTATCATCCCGCTCCTCAGTTTTGCGTTCAAAACTGACATTCACAGGTTTTTGCATGTCCACAGAACAACTTGACTCGATCCCCTCATTTAGTGAGTTGGGTATCGCTCCCGCTATTGTCAAAGCAATCAAAGAAGCCGGTTACGAAACACCGTCACCCATTCAAGCACAAAGTATTACGCCTTTATTAGAAGGTCGTGATTTACTGGGCCAGGCCCAAACCGGTACAGGTAAAACTGCCGCGTTTTCTCTGCCGCTATTAAGTCGTTTGAATGACCGTCAAAAAACACCTCAAATTCTGGTACTCACCCCAACACGTGAGTTAGCTATTCAAGTCGCAGAAGCGATGCAAGGCTACGGCCGCCATATGAAAAATTTCCATGTTTTACCCGTTTACGGTGGTCAAAGCATGGGGATTCAACTACGCCAGTTACAACGTAGCCCACAGGTTATCGTCGGCACGCCTGGTCGTATTCTTGATTTGATCCGTCGTGGCAAATTACCACTCGAAGATCTGAAAGCACTTGTGCTGGACGAAGCTGATGAAATGCTGCGCATGGGTTTTATTGATGATGTTGAAACCATACTGAAAGAAACGCCAGAAAATCGTCAGGTTGCGCTGTTCTCAGCAACAATGCCAAAACCGATCCATCGGGTAGCTCAGCGTTATTTAAAAGATCCAGTGGATGTCCACATCCAGTCAAAAACATCGACGGTTGACACGATCACACAACGTTACTGGCAAGTCACCGGTTTACATAAACTGGATGCGCTTACCCGTATTCTGGAAGTCGAAAACTTCGATGGCATGATCATCTTTGTCCGTACCAAAAATGCGACCGTTGATCTGTCTGAAAAGCTTGAAGCTCGCGGTTATGCCAGCTCACCATTAAATGGTGATATGAATCAGGCTTTACGTGAAAAAACCATCGAAAGAATGAAAGCCGGCAAGATTGATATTCTGGTCGCCACCGATGTGGCTGCACGTGGTCTGGATATTGAGCGTATGAGTCATGTCGTCAATTACGATATTCCTTACGACACTGAATCTTACGTACACCGTATCGGCAGAACAGGTCGTGCTGGTCGTAAAGGTGAAGCCATTTTATTTGTCTCACCACGTGAAAAACGCATGTTGGGCGCGATTGAAAAAGCGACCAAACAAACCATCACCCGCATGCAATTGCCAAGCAGCGAAGATATTGCTGATCGCCGTGTCATGGCTTTCAAACAAGACTTAACGGAAACTATCGAGTCACAAGATTTGGCCTTTTTTGAGAACCTGATTCGTCAGTATCAGGAAGAACATAATGCAGATCCGATTGAAATGGCTGCAGCATTAGCCTTTCAAGTGCAAAAAGCGCGTCCATTAAATCCTCCTGTTGTCCATTCAGAGCGTAAGCAACCCAGAGAGCGTGCTGAGCGTAGTGACCGTCCTGAAAGAGCGAATCGTGGTGAACGTGGTATGCGTTCAGAAAGACCACCCAGAGCAGAACGTAGTCCTCGTCGTCAAACGTCTCATCAAGCTGAAGAAGGCATGAAGACGTACCGGATTGAAGTCGGTACAGAACAAAATGTTGAGCCTAAACACATTGTCGGCGCTATTGCCAATGAAGCTGGCATGGATAGTCGCATGATTGGTCGTATTACGATTAATCAGGATCACAGTCTTGTTGATTTACCAGATGGTATGCCAAAAGATATTTTTCAGCATTTAAGAAAAGTCTGGGTCAACAATAAACAGCTTGAAATTAGTCTGCCTGATTCAGATGCTGATACTTCTTCAGCAAGAGCTGAAAGAAAACCACGCCGCGCCGGACCACCGCCAGCAAAAACAAAAAAACGTCCAGCCATAGCCGCAAAAAAGCAAAGAAAAGCGAATCGCGACTAAATTAAGAAAAACCGATTAAGAGCCCGCGTATGTGACACATGCGTGGGCTTTTTTTATTGCTTCAACACACTCGCTTCCGCAAACAATTCACTCATGCCACAATAGCGCTATGCTGAATATCATCTGGATGGCTTTTTTCCTTATCGCCTTTGTTGTCGCACTGATTAAATTATTAGTGCTGGGCGACCAGTTGATATTTACTCAACTGATGCAAGCCATGTTTGAACTGGCTAAAACCGCCTTTGAAATAGCATTAGGACTCACCGGCGTGCTTGCCTTGTGGCTCGGCATTATGAAGATTGGCGAACGCAGCGGCTTTATACAATTACTGACCTATGCCCTAACGCCATTATTCCAGCGCCTCATGCCGGATGTTCCCAAAAACCATCCCGCTATCGGTGCGATGGTAATGAATATTTCTGCTAATGCATTGGGCTTAGATAATGCAGCAACCCCGCTTGGCATCAAAGCCATGAAAGAATTGCAGACGTTAAATCCTTTTAAGGATACCGCCAGTAATGCACAAATACTTTTTCTGGTCATCAACACATCTGCGGTGACGTTATTCCCAGTCACCATATTTACCTACCGGGCACAAATGGGCGCCGCCAACCCAACCGATGTGTTTATTCCAATTCTGATCGCAACCTATATTTCAACCCTGGTTGGATTACTCAGTGTGGCCTGGGTGCAGAAGATTAATCTGTTGGATCGGGTTGTTCTGGCCTATCTTGGCGGGTTCACAGCCGTCGTTTTTGCTTTATTGTTGTACTTTTCGAACTTGTCGCAACAGGACATGGTGAACCAATCATCGTTAATCAGTAATGTAATTTTATTTTCTCTGGTGATTGTCTTTATTACTGCAGCATGGATAAAAAAAGTAAATGCTTATGACGCCTTTATTGACGGAGCGAGAGAAGGTTTTGAAACAGCCATTACCATCATTCCCTATCTTGTGGCTATGCTGGTAGCCATTGGTGTTTTCCGGGCCAGTGGTGCAATGGATATGCTGGCAGAAGGATTACGCCATCTAGTGCTTAGTCTGGGATTGGATGATCGTTTTATAGAAGCACTGCCCACGGCATTAATGAAACCCTTCAGTGGCAGTGGTGCCAGAGCCATGATGGTCGATACCATGCAAACCTATGGTGCCGACTCGTTTGCTGGACGTCTGTCTTCCATTGTTCAAGGCAGCACCGAAACGACTTTTTACGTATTAGCCGTGTATTTTGGTTCGGTCGGTATCAAACATATTCGCCACGCAATTGGCTGTGGACTTGCCGCAGATTTTGCTGGCATTTTAGCGGCTATCACTGTGGCCTATTGGTTTTTCGGCTAAGCAGAAAAAAATCATACCTAAATAGCAAAAATTTGCTAAATTTTGCTGCCTGCTCAACCCCTTACCTCAATGGAACCAGCCGGTCATTAGACTCCCAAGCTCTCCATCTAAAGTAATCGGTCTGGTCTTATTTGTCCGTTTGGAGATTGCATGCTTGAAGCCGTTAATTCACCCCACAGAAGCCACCTATGATTACATTGCTGATGCCATAGCTGATAAAGGCTATTGCGTCCTGCCACAGCTTCTCCATGCTAATTTGAATAATGCATTACAACAACGTGTGATGAACCTAGATGAAGATGACTTCAAACGTGCAGGTATTGGCCGTGAACAGGACTTTCAACTGAATAACACTGTTCGTCGTGATGAAACCCGCTGGCTAACGTTGGACAACAGTATTGATAAAGCTTATCTCGATCAGATGGCTGAGTTTCGTCTGGCTATGAACCGTCGCTTGTTTATGGGCTTGTTTGATTACGAAGCCCATTATGCGCATTACGCACCGGGGGCTTTTTATAAAAAACATGTCGATGCATTCAAAGGTGAATCTAACCGGGTATTAACCACCGTGCTCTATCTCAATCCTGAATGGCAAGAAGCTGATGGTGGTCAGTTATTCATTTATGCAGCTGATTCAGATACCGTCATTGAAAGCGTGAACCCAAACTTTGGCTGTTTTGTGATTTTTCTCAGTGAGCAATTTCCACATGAAGTAGTCAAAAGCTACCGAGATCGTTACAGTATTGCAGGTTGGTTCCGATTACATGATCCGTTGCAAGCACCTTTAATATGACAAAACTTTTCGACATTTTTCAGTTAGGCCATCCGATACTACGTCAACCTACTGAAAAAGTTGAAGACATTATGAATCCCGCCTTCCAGTCACAACTGGATAAGCTGATGGATTTTGTGATGGAAAAAGGCGGCATGGGTATCGCCGCACCACAAGTAGGGATTTCGCAGCGTTTTTTTATCATGTCATCCCATCCGAATGCCCGTTATCCTCATGCGCCGGATGTGCCTGCTTTTTTTGTTATTAACCCAGAAATCATTTCCACCTCAAATACACAAGAAAAAGACTGGGAAGGTTGCCTTAGCCTACCCGGTATCCGTGGATTAGTGCCTCGTCATACTAAGATTCACGTTCGTTATCAAACCCGCCAGGCTGAATGGGTTGAAACTCGCTATGATGGTTTCCTTGCCCGTGTTTTTCAGCATGAGTTTGATCATCTGCAAGGTCATGTTTTTCTTGATCGGGTGGAATCGACTTATGAGGTGATGATGGAACACGAATGGCAAAAACAAATCGTCGAAAACAGAAAAGGCTTATAAACGAATATGGGACAGAAATTTGATGCGTTATCTGATCGCTTAATCGAATTTATTCAGCAACAACATCTCTTTTTTGTTGGCACAGCGACGGAACATAGTCGTGTGAATATTTCACCAAAAGGTATGGACTCACTTCGCGTTCTGACCCCGAACAGAGTCATTTGGCTCAATGTAACCGGCAGCGGTAATGAAACAGCAGGCCATATTCAGCAACATCCCCGAATGACCATTATGTTCTGTGCCTTTAGCGGTAAGCCCATGATTTTGCGTCTGTATGGTACTGCCAGCGTGATTCATCAAAATGATGCCGAATGGCATGAATTATTCCATTTGTTTGACCCACTACCAGGTGCCCGACAAATATTTGATCTGAACATTGATTTAGTCCAAACCTCTTGTGGCATGGCAGTTCCTTTTTTCGACTATAACGGTGAACGTGAGCAGCTCAATAATTGGGCTGAAAAAAAAGGGACTACAGGGATTGAAGACTATTGGCGAGAAAAAAATAGCAAAACAATTGATGGTATTACCACACATATTGAAGATAAGAATCTAAGCTAATCATGCTCGACTATACTGAATATACAAAATTTCTGGTGTCCTTAATCGCCATTGTTAATCCACTAGGGATTATTCCCATTTACATCAGTCTGACGGCAGATTACAGCAGTGCTGAGCGTGCAAAAATAGCACGGACTGTGATTATCGCTGCCACAACCATTCTTTTAGTCACAGCCTTTTTAGGGCAGTGGATTTTAGAGTTTTTTGGCATCAGTATTAACTCGTTTCGTGTTGGTGGTGGCATCATGCTGTTACTGATGGGTATTGGCATGCTTCATAACACCAGTAAAGGCCTGAAACAAAATCATGAACTAGCCCAGCAGTCAGGTGAGTCCATTGCTGTTGTTCCTCTTGCCATGCCTCTTCTTGCCGGCCCGGGTGCAATCAGTACCGTCATCATTAATGCTTATAAAGGTCATGGCGTTGCCCATTACAGTATTATCGCCCTGGATATCATCCTGCTGGGTTTGTTGTTATGGATTTTATTATTGCTGGTGCCATGGATAGCTCGCCGTAT
This sequence comes from Methylophaga thalassica MP, assembly GCF_000214595.1. Classification (GTDB taxonomy): domain Bacteria; phylum Pseudomonadota; class Gammaproteobacteria; order Nitrosococcales; family Methylophagaceae; genus Methylophaga; species Methylophaga thalassica. Next base: position 2,196,483 of record NZ_AFIG01000001.1, read on the forward strand.
GTCTACAAATGGTATCAATATCGCTACACGTATTATGGGGCTTATTCTGGCTGCTATTGCGGTCGAGTTTATTGCGAATGGTTTAAAGGGCCTGTTCCCTGCCTTGGCAGGGTAAAAAAATTTATTGCACTTTATCTTTGTCATTAAAGAAGTTTTTCACCTGCTGCACAATAAGATCTGGTTTGATATCCATACAGGCAAATGGCGTATCCAAATGACACTTACTTTGTGCGCAATACTGACAATCAATATGTTTCTCTGCTGAGACTTCTGCTCCGAGAATGGATGGAGGCAAAGGGCCAGTGATCATATAAGATGGACAATCAACCAGCCTGGCTAACCACTGTGTCGCTGTTGCTACGGTAATTAATAAGTCCGTTTTCGCCAAACGCCCGAGCGTGACATCCATGCTCACTTCACCATTAAACTCGCTCCACACATAATAACCTTCATCTTCCAGTAAACGCTTCAATTCGTCCTTATAGGGATATTGTTTACTGGCAATACGTCCAGAAGTCGATAAAGCAATAACTCTTTGCCGCTCACCGCATGGAAAAGTCACGGTTTTATCAAAGTTATCCAAAGAAATATCGATAGTTTCAGGGAACTGACAACACTGATTTAAGTAAAACTGTGGATAGGCCATTTCAGCATATTCAGGCTTATCCCACCAACGCTCAAACCACTGGGCCATATTAGGAAAGGTACTTTCTATGTATTGCCATGGCTGTTGAACATATGATTGTTGAATTTCAAAGGTTAACAATGATGAAAATAGCTCTTGCATCGACATTTGCAGATAGTTACCCGCGATGGGCAGCCCCATATCTTTAAGACATCTAGCCAGCACACAAGGCATAAACCAAGTATCAAGATTAATAATCTGATCGTATTCTTCGTAAGCAAGATATTCGGCCAAATCAATAAAGCGAGGTAAGGCTTCCTGCATTTCAGACGGCCACTGTTCTGACGTCACCATATGCACTTTATCAATTTCGGGCATCAAGCCCATCAGTTCAGCGCCAACATTAAATGTCATCACGTCCAGCTCGGCATCAGGGTAGAGTTGTCGCATTATCTTGGCTGCAGGTAATAATATGGAAGCCACATCACCTAAGCCCATCATCCTTAATAATAAGATTTTCATACTAGTATTCTGTCATTTAAGAAACCTAATACTAACAATCCTTTGAGCATAGGGTGTAATAAGTTGTACTTGATAGTACATAGTAGTGAAACGTCAGTAAGTCAGAAAAAATCTTATGCTAGAACTCAAGAGCCAAACATTGTACCCACTTGCTGGGTCAACTCGGCTGAACGGTTTGGGTTGCGTAATGCTGTCATCACTAATTCACGCATACCAGGCATAAACATTAAATCTGCCAGTATATGGCTAAAGCCTTCATAACCAGCTTCATTAACAGCGAGTTTTTCAACAAATAGCTGACACAGTTCTGAAGACTCAAGTACTTTCCAGCAACGACCGGCAATCACGGCTAACACTTCAATATGACGACTGATATCAGACACAAGCGTCTGCTTGACCATACTCTCAACCATGCCCTGAGCAGAGGTATTAGAGACAGCCCTCAGACAAGCACAAACCTCAGTTATATCAGGCTGATTTTGCTCTAACTCATTTTTAAGCCGCCACTGCAAAGCCTCAACCATATTATTCGCTGGTTCAGCATTTTCCATAAATGAAGTCAGCATATGAAAGGGTTGAGGTGGAAGCTGGGGTAAGGTTTGAATTAACGCTTTTGTCAGCGTTTTATCATCAGTTCTCACCGCAATATCGGCAACGCCCTGCATGCCAAGAACTTGCCAACTATCAAACGGTTTCTGCCCAGTAAAGTAGTCGTATGCTGCCTCGTAAAATGACGAAGGTCTTAAGCTAAGACTTTTGGTTGCCTGTGCATTAAAAGCCGCCATCCGATCTTCGCGTGGATTGAAGCTATAAGGACTATCTTTTAATGCGCCTTCAATATACTTGCCATCAGCAGCAGCGAGTAAATACTCACCTACCCTATCCAGCACCATTACCAGAAACTCGTCACGAGCGGCCTGAATTAATAGGCCCTGTTCATCGAGAGGAAACTTGAGAAACCAGACATAGTGTCTGTCTGTGAATTGTGGATGCCAAAAGATAATGCCAAATAGAGCGGTACGTTGGAATGGATACGGATAAGGTACTTCAGCCGCTTCAAAACGAGTAAATTTCTTAGCACTCAGTTTGGTGACTCTACGCCCCATATCAAAGACACGATAATGGGCGCCACTCTGCTCCAGAAACTCACTCAGGGTGGTAATAGTATTTTCGCTCATTGTTTGCTCTAATTCAGGTGCGATACTCAGCGTTAATTTTTACGTAGTCGTAAGAAAAGTCACAGGTCCAGACTTGATCATAGGCATCACCTCGGTTCAATTTCACCGTGATAGTAATTTCTGGCTCAGCCATCACAGCCTGGCCTTTTTCTTCAGTATAACTATTCTCAGGTTGACCAGATTCAACAATACAGACATCACCAATAAAAATAGACACGCCTGATAAATCAAAATCTATTAGACCACTTCGGCCAACGGCCGCCAGGATTCGTCCCCAGTTTGGATCAGACGCAAACGATGCGGTTTTTACTAATGGCGAATGGGCAATGGTATAAGCCACTTGACGACACTCTTCCTGACTTTGGCCTTGTTCAACATTGATGGTAATAAACTTGGTGGCACCTTCACCGTCACGCACAATCGCTTGAGCCAGATAACGACACACATCAGTAATCGCTTCCTGCAAAGTTTCACCTTCAGCGGTGCTGATTTGTTTAATTTCTGCATTGCCAGCCTGGCAGGTTGCCATTAATACACAAGCATCATTGGTTGATGTATCACCATCTACCGTGATGCGATTGAATGACTGTCCCATGGCATTATTAAGCATTGTCTTTAATACTGCAGGTTCAATATTGGCATCAGTCGCAATATACGCCAGCATGGTGGCCATATCAGGCCGGATCATGCCGGATCCTTTTGATATGCCTGTAATCGTGATGGTTTTGCCATCAAGCTTTAACTGAACAGATTTTGCTTTAGCAATGGTATCAGTGGTCATTATGCCCTGGGCGGCAGCTAGCCAATTATCTTCAGATAAACGACTATAGGCTTCCGGCAATACTGCACTGATTTTATCAACAGGTAGCGGCTGACCAATGACGCCTGTAGAGAAAGGTAAAACGCTGGCCTCATTGACATTGGCTACATCGGCGACAGCCTGACAACAGGATTTTGCGGCTAAAAGGCCTACATCCCCGGTACCGGCATTAGCATTGCCAGAATTGATCAGTAAATAGCGTGACGCTTCACTGCTTTGATGTTGTTTAGCCACAATAACAGGGGCGGCACAAAACGCATTTTTTGTATAAACAGCTGCTGTTTGTGTACCTTCGGCCAGTTCAATCAAAACAACATCTTGTCGACCAGGCTTTTTTATTCCTGCACTTGCTGTGGCAAGCCGGATACCTTTAACAGCTAATAATGCTTCTGCAGTAGGTGCTGACAAATTCACTGCCATTAACTAATCGCTCCGTGACACTGTTTAAACTTCTTACCACTGCCACAAGGGCAAGGATCATTACGTCCCACTTTATTACCTTCACGTGTGTAAGGCTGATGTGCCGCTAAATCTTCTTGTTGATTGTCTTCACTGCTGGCTAATTGCTGAGCCTGCTCATGTTGATATTCCATTTCAGCCGTTTGTCGGCGTTGTTCTTCAACAGCTTCCACATCTTCTTCGGCACGAACCTGAACACGTGAAATCAACTTGATTACTTCATGTTTAATATTATCCAGCATGGTTTTAAACAGACTGAACGATTCACGTTTATATTCTTGCTTAGGATCTTTTTGCGCATAACCACGTAAGTTGATACCGGTACGTAAATAATCCATCTGCGCCAGATGATCTTTCCATTGCGAATCCAGCGTCTGCAACATGATGGCTTTTTCAAAATGACGCATCAATTCTTCACCAACCGCCTGTTCTTTCTGTTTATAGGCTTTTTCAGCTTCTTCTACGATACGTTCACGTAATGATTCTTCATGCAGTGAATCATCTTGTTCTAACCACGTTCTAACCGGCGCATCTAAAGCAAACTCTTCACGCAGCGCTTCTTCAAGACCAGCAGTATCCCACTGTTCATCAATGCTATTAGGCGGAATATACAAACTGATAACATCATTAATTACACTACTGCGCATTGATGTGATGGTTTCTGACACATCATCAGCCGCCATTAATTCATTACGTTGCTCATAAACGACTTTACGCTGGTCATTGGCGACATCATCAAACTCAAGTAACTGTTTACGAATATCAAAGTTATGACCTTCAACTTTACGCTGCGCATTTTCAATCGCACGGGATACCCAAGGATGCTCAATGGCTTCACCCTCTTCCATACCTAATTTCTGCATCAAACCAGCCATACGCTCTGACGCAAAAATACGCATTAAATTATCTTCAAGCGATAAGTAAAAACGTGTTGAACCAGGATCACCCTGACGGCCAGAACGACCACGCAACTGATTATCAATACGACGAGACTCATGACGCTCTGTACCGATGATATGCAAGCCACCTGCTGCTAACACAGCTTCATGACGGTTCATCCACTCCTGACGAATTTTTTGTTTTTGTTCTTCACTGGTGTCTTCCGGTAACGCCTCTAATTCTGCTTCCAGGCTGCCACCCAGTACGATATCAGTACCGCGACCAGCCATATTTGTTGCAATAGTCACCGCTGAAGGCATACCCGCATTGGCAATAATATGCGCTTCTTTTTCGTGAAACTTCGCGTTGAGCACTTCATGCGGAATTTTGGCTTTTTTAAGCAAACTATGAAGGTATTCTGAACTTTCAATCGATGCGGTACCCACTAACACAGGTTGGCCACGTTTCACACAATCTTTCACATCTTCCAGAATAGCGTCGTACTTTTCTTTCGCCGTTAGGTAAATACGGTCCGCTTCATCCTTACGCAGCATTTCTTTATGTGTCGGAATAACCACCACTTCCAAACCATAAATAGACTGAAGCTCATAAGCTTCGGTATCAGCCGTACCGGTCATACCTGACAATTTGTTATACAAACGGAAGTAGTTCTGGAATGTAATTGACGCTAATGTTTGATTCTCATTTTGAATCTTCACATTTTCCTTAGCTTCAACAGCTTGATGCAGACCTTCAGACCACCGACGGCCCGGCATACTTCTACCCGTGAACTCGTCAACAATCACAATTTGATTATCTTGCACAATATAATCGACATCTCGTTGGAACAGCACATGTGCACGCAGTGCGGCTGTTACGTGATGCATCAGGCCGATATTTGCCGCGTCGTACAAACTGGCATCAGCAGATAACAAACCGATATCGGTCAGCATGGATTCAATTTTTTCATGACCCGATTCAGTAAAATGAACCTGCTTATTTTTCTCATCCAGGGTGAAATCACCAGGCACAGTGACATCATCACCCTCACCTTCTTGTTTGCTCAGGCTTGGAATGAGTGTATTAATTTTCTGATATAACTCAGAGCTGTCTTCCGCGGGACCAGAGATAATGAGCGGTGTTCTTGCTTCATCGATTAGGATCGAGTCAACTTCATCGATAACAGCAAAATGTAATTCTCGTTGAACCTTCTCTTCAAGACGGAACGCCATATTGTCTCGAAGATAATCAAAGCCAAATTCATTATTGGTGCCGTATGTAATATCACAGGCATAGGCTTCGCGTCGGTCATCATTAGACAGACCGCCAACAATTACGCCAGTTGTCAGTCCGAGAAAGCCATACAGTTTGCCCATTTGGGTAGCATCACGTTTTGCCAGATAATCATTAACTGTGATGACATGAACACCTTTACCTTCAAGTGCATTCAAATAGACGGCGAGTGTCGCCACCAGGGTTTTACCTTCACCGGTTTTCATCTCAGCGACTTTGCCATCATTCAGCACCATACCGCCGATCAACTGCACATCGAAATGACGCATGCCAAGCACACGTTTACTGGCTTCACGTACCACGGCAAACGCTTCGGTCAATAAATCATCCGTAGTCTGTCCATCGGCAAGGCGTTGTTTGAATTCTTGCGTTTTAGCCTGTAATGCCGGGTCATCAAGTTGCTCTATTTCGGTCTCAAACTTGGCAATCTCATCTATGTACTTACGCATTTTTTTTAATACGCGCTCGTTACGACTACCAAAAATTTTACTGAAAAACTTGCTAACCATTTTTTCGCCTTACACTGTGTTGACTTCGGCGTGAACGAACACCGATAAAAAGTAATAAATTTGTGATTATAACGCGGACAAAGTCAGCGTTTGTAGATCACACTGTTTCATGTGGAGACTTCCCACGGATAAAACAAGAGCTAAAAAGAATTTACTTGATAAAACTATAAGGATTGATATGTTGACCGTCTCGCAATACTTCATAGTGAACATGTGGCCCGGTTGATCGGCCTGTAGAGCCCATCAGTGCTACTATCTCACCTTTGGTTACACGCTCACCCTTGCTTACTTTGATCGTTTTATTGTGCGCGTATCGTGTGACATAACCATTGCCATGATCGATTTCAACTAAACCGCCGTAACCTCCACGATCACCTACCCAACTCACAATACCATCAGCAACAGCCATAACCGGACTATTTTCTTTTGCTGCGATATCAATTCCTTCATGAAAGGTTTTTTTACCATTAAAGGGATCAATACGATTACCATAGAATGATGATACCCAGCCATTCTTGACGGGTTTACCTTCAGGGATACCCGCTGCAATGTTTTCCTTTGTTATCAGGTATTCCTCAAGCGCGTTTAGTGTGTCGCTCTGACCACGTAATTGACTGGAAAGCTGTTGTATCCCACGATCTAATGCTTCACTACCCAGTGGTGAACCATCATGCTCAATGCCGCCCTGCCCCGGATGTTCATCTAACGAAAAGTCTTCTGTATCGAATCCGGCAATTTGCGCTAAGCGTTCGCTGAACATCTTCAAACGAATCGTTTCCGCCTGCAAGCCACCTAATTGCTTTGCATAAAATTCTTGCAGATTTTCTTCTTGATTATTGCTAGCCAGAGTCTGATTCGTATCGGTTGGCTTTGGAGTTGAAGTGAGAGGAGGTACAGGAAGAGGATTTTCAATAACGCGATCGGTATAAAGCCATTTAGCGAGGCTATAACTGCTCACACTGATCAAACACGTTAACATCAGCATGAGTATCAACAACGTCGATCGCGTCAAATGCCAATGCTTATGGGTCTTGCTGTTTGAGGATATAATGATAACCTGCATTGTTATCCTTTTTCAGTCACTTAAAATATGTCAAAAAAACCTGAGCGCATAAACCAACTCTATCAAAACGATAACCAGATGAAATGGTTATCAATTCGCGCCCAAAAACTGAACAAGCTTAACACCATTTTGCAAAAAAGCCTGCCTTTAAAATTTAGTAATCATTGCACATTGGCAAACATCACGGAAGACAAAATTGTCATCCTCACCGACAAAGCCAATTATGCCAGTCTATTGCGCTTTCAAGCTGCCTTTATTTGCAGTACTTTATCAGCGCATTTACCTAAACCAATCAAAAAACTTGAAGTAAAAGTTCGACCACAGTCTGAACCACTGAAACAGAAAACACTTCCGAATACACTTCGTGTTTCTGCAAAAACAGCAGACCTTCTCGAAAGTACAGCCGCTGAAATGCAAGACGGCCCGTTAAAGGCCGCCTTGAATAAATTAGCTAAACGTCAAGCCCAGAAAAAGGATTAACCTGAGATAGAAGCTGCAGGTCGACTGAAAAGAATGGGGGCATCTTTATCGTCTTCAAAGCTTACTAATTCCCAAGCATCTTCTTGAGCTAATAATTTCCGTAACAATTTATTATTCACTTCATGGCCTGATTTATGACCTTTAAAGGCACCAATCAGACTATGTCCAAGTAAATATAAATCACCGATGGCATCCAAGACTTTATGACGAACAAATTCGTCTTCGTAGCGTAAACCATCTTCATTTAAGACACGGTAATCATCAACCACAATGGCATTGTCCATACTGCCACCTAACGCCAGATTATTTTCGCGTAACTTTTCGATATCTTTCATAAAACCAAAGGTACGAGCACGGCTTACTTCACGGACAAACGATGTGGAGGAGAAATCAACATCGACTTGTTGGGGACGTCCGGTAAAAGCTGGATGCTCAAAATCAATAGTGAAAGACACTTTGAAGCCATCAAATGGCTCAAACTTCGCCCATTTATCACCATCTTCCATCATCACTGGTTTTTTGATTCGAATAAACTGTTTAGCAACATTCTGCTCTTCGATACCTGCTGACTGTACCAAGAAAACAAATGGACCAGCACTGCCGTCCATAATAGGTACTTCAGCCGCATTCAGATCAATATAAGCATTATCGATACCTAATCCGGCAAACGCAGATAATAAATGCTCTACTGTCGAAACGCGCTGACCATGTTCAATCAGCGTGGTTGATAAGGCTGTTTCACCGACATTCTCAACTTTCGCCTGAATCTCAACTACAGGGTCGAGATCAACTCTACGAAAAATGATGCCTGTATTAGGGGCAGCAGGACGCAGGGTCAGATAAACCATCTCACCACTATGCAAACCGACACCGGTCGCACGAATCACATTCTTCAATGTTCGTTGCTTTATCACGGTGTATTACCCCCTTAAACAGTTACAGATCAAAGCATAATATCATAAGCACAATATTAGCAGCTACACTAAATTAATCAGCCTGGCGACGCAGGAAAGCCGGAATATCCAAATAATCCATATTGACATCACCATTGGCCACTTGTTTCTGCTGGCTATCTTTACCATTGCGAATCACTGTTGGTTCATCATAATCAATTTCAACAGGCTTTTTCACAATTTCAATTTGTGGCGCAGCTTCTTCAGGCGCTTTTGCAACGACGGCTCTAGGAGCTCCTAAACCAGTCGCGACAACGGTGACTCTCAATTCATCCGTCATATCCGGATCAATGACCGTTCCTACTACTACTGTGGCGTCATCTGAAGCAAATTCTTTAATGGTGTTACCCACTTCTTCGAATTCACCAATACTCATATCCAGACCAGCAGTAATATTAACTAACACACCACGAGCACCCGCTAAATCCACATCTTCCAATAATGGGCTTGAAACTGCGAGTTTCGCTGCTTCACGCGCGCGATGTTCACCTTTAGCATGACCTGTTCCCATCATCGCCATACCCATTTCTGACATCACAGTTCTCACGTCAGCAAAGTCGACGTTAATCATACCTTCGCGAGTAATTAACTCTGCAATACCTTGTACTGCACCTAATAAGACGTCATTTGCTGATTTAAACGCATTCAGCAAGGTCATGTCCTTCCCTAATACTTTTAATAATTTTTCGTTAGGAATAGTGATAAGTGAATCAACATGTTGCCCTAACTCTTCAATACCCGCCTGCGCAATTTTCATACGCTTAGCACCTTCAAATGGGAAAGGTTTTGTGACAACTGCCACAGTTAAAATCCCCATTTCTTTAGCTACTTGTGCCACCACTGGTGCAGCACCTGTTCCTGTACCACCACCCATGCCTGCAGTGATGAACACCATATCAGCACCATCAATCACTTCCATGATGCGTTCTCTGTCTTCCAATGCTGCCTGACGGCCTACATCAGGATTAGCACCTGCCCCCAGGCCTTTGGTGATATCACCACCAAGTTGTAACTGGGTAGTGGCAGAACTTTTACGTAATGCCTGTGCATCCGTATTAGCACTGATGAAATCCACCCCTTCAATTTGGTTGATGACCATATGCTCAAGCGCATTACCGCCACCACCACCAACACCAATCACTTTAATGATGGCATTCTCACTGTATGTATCAATTAATTCAAAAGTCATAACTTCTCCCCCAAAAAAATGTGTAAAACAAACATGCTTAATTACTTAGCTTAAAAATTCCCCTGGAACCAGCTTTTCATTCTTGCCAGCATGCCTTTTAAGCCGTCACTTACTTTAATTTCACCATGCCCTGGGGCATGCTCCTGATTGCCGAATAACAGCAACCCAACACCTGTTGCATGAATTGGGTTACGCACCACATCCACAAGTCCCCCGACATGTTGTGGTACTCCCAAACGCACAGGAAGGTGGAAGACCTCTTCAGCAAGCTCAATAGCGCCTTCCATTTTCGAACTACCGCCTGTCAGCACAATGCCGGCAGCCAATAATTCTTCAAACCCACTCCGACGTAGTTCAGCCTGAACTAACATCAATAATTCTTCATAACGTGGCTCTACCACTTCAGCGAGTGTTTGTCTGGCAAGCTGACGTGGAGGCCTGTCACCAACACTTGGTACTTCAATGGTTTCGTCTTCACGAGCCAGTTGAGTCAAAGCGCAGGCATATTTAATCTTGATTTCTTCGGCATATTGCGTTGGTGTACGTAATGCCACAGCGATGTCATTGGTGACCTGATCACCTGCAATAGGAATCACAGCAGTGTGTCGAATAGCACCATCAACAAACACAGCAATATCCGTTGTGCCACCACCGATATCGACCAAACAAACACCTAATTCTTTTTCATCCTGGTCTAAGACGGAATAACTGGATGCCATTTGCTCAAGCACAATGCCATCGACAGTCAAGCCACAACGCTCAATACATTTAGTAATGTTCTGTGCCGCACTCACTGCACCTGTGATCAAATGGACTTTGGCTTCCAGACGTACGCCTGACATACCAATGGGTTCGCGAATGCCTTCCTGATTATCAATAATGTATTCCTGCGGCAAAACATGCAGTAACTGCTGGTCACCGGGGAAATGAACAGCACGTGCCGCATCCATGACACGGTCGAGATCACCTTGTGTCACTTCTTTATCGCGAATCGCCACGGTGCCATGTGAATTTAAACTGCGTATGTGGCTACCGGCAATCCCGGCATAAACAGAATAAATCTGGCAACCTGCCATCAGTTCAGCTTCTTCGATGGCACGCTGAATCGATTGTACGGTCGATTCGATATTGACGACGACCCCTTTTTTCATACCTCTGGCTGGGTGAGAGCCAATGCCAATAATTTCGAGCGCATTATCATTTGGACCGGCATCAGGAACGGGAGCAGCGACGATAGCCACTACCTTTGATGTTCCGATATCCAATCCAACGATAAGTTCTCTTTCAGTTCGTTTCGACATCATACTGTTCCATTAAAATCAGGTTGCTGGCCGGATTTCCATACCACTGCCAGCCCATTGGTGTAACGCATATCAATTTCTTTAATCAGTTCTTTAAAGGTACCTAAGCCACCGAGGTACACCGTAACAAATCGGTCTAATCGCTGTTCATCATCAGTTCGGCCTAATTTCAGGTGCAGGCCGTCTTTAAAATCCACTTGCCAGGCGCGACGTTTATCCATGCTCATACTGATGACTCGCAAGCCCAGTACATTGACCTTTTGCTGAACATCGACCAGACGACGAGACATCATCTCGCTCATACCATCTGGCCCGTTTAACTGAATCAATCCATCAGGCATGGTGTCTTTACTCGGTTTAAACACCTTCCCGTGGCGATTCACCAGACCATCATCATTCCAGCGGGCAACCGCTTCATGCTCAGCCACAATGAGGTGTAGCGTATCTGGCCAAACCCGTCTTACTTGTATCTGTTCTACCCAAGGCAAGGTTTCACCGGCTTTTTGAATGCTGGCCACGTCCACATTTAAAAAGCTGCCCCTGACATAAGGCATAACCGCTTTAACCAATTCATTCCTGTCGGTATGAAGCAAGCTGCCATCCACCGTGACATGTTTTACAGGCAAGGTGTCGGCTTCACGCAGGTATACGCCACCAGCCACTAATAAAACGACTATCAACAAAGCCGCAGAGTGTTTAAACACACTTTTCCATGGCACAGGCGGTCTAGGCTGTTTCACCTTAGGTGCTTGTTGCATCACAGCGCCTCTGCGTGGTTTAGCCATCAGTTCTCATCCTTAAAACTGGTTTCTAAAATACGCCAGACAAGGTCTTCAAAAGACAGGCCTGCCTGCTTAGCTGCCATAGGGACTAAACTGTGATCGGTCATCCCAGGGACACTATTTGCTTCCAACAGAAATAAATTACCCTGGCTGTCCCGCATAAAATCAATACGTCCCCAGCCTTTCATACCTAAGGCATTAAATGCTTTTACGGCAATATCCTGCATACCTTGCTCAACATCAGCATCCAGACCACATGGGCATAAATATTCGGTATCGTTAGCATGATATTTCGCATCAAAATCATAAAATTCATGTGGCGTTTTTAAGCGAATCGCTGGCAGTGCTTCACCATCTAAAATCGCCACGGTATATTCCTCACCATGAATCCATTGCTCAGCAATAACGTCAGCGTCATACTTCAATGCCAAATCAATTGCCTGTTGCAATTCAGTAATATCATTGACCTTTGACATGCCAATACTGGAGCCTTCATTCACAGGTTTGATAATAAGCGGCAGCCCTAATTCATCCACCAATGGTTGCGTATCCGTCTGCTCCGTCACAGGCATAAAAATCGCTGTGGGTAAGCCCTGCTGAATCCACGCCAGTTTGCTCAGTCGTTTATTCATCGATAAAACGGAAGCAGTAATTGCACTGCCTGTATACGGCAAATTAACCGCCTGCAAAAAGCCTTGAATCTCGCCATCTTCACCGCCTCTTCCATGCAATACGATAAAGGCACGATCAAACTCGCCGCTGGCTATCTTCTGACAAATATCAAAACTGACATCAATGCCATAAGCATCAATACCCTTACGCTGTAATCCGGCTAATACGGCATTACCGCTTATCAGTGAAATCTCACGTTCAGCTGAACGTCCGCCCATCAGCACAGCAACTCGACCAAAATCAGCAGCAGAACTTATGCGTTTTGTCATAGTTGCTCTCCAATAATATGTACTTCTGGAATTAACTTGACGCCGTGCTCGTGTTCCACTCGTTGTTGCACATCAGCAATCAGTGTTTCGATGTCTGCCGCAGTCGCTTCACCGTTGTTGACGATAAAGTTAGCATGTTTATCTGAAACACTGGCGCCACCGACTGTCAGCCCTTTTAGACCGCTGACTTCAATTAAACGTCCAGAAAAATCACCTGGCGGGTTACGGAATACCGAACCGGCACAAGGCTGATTTGTTGGTTGGCTGGTATTTCGTTTTTTCAATAACTCACGAATCAGTTCAAGCTCAGCATCACTGTCACCACGTTCAAACTGCATTTTTGCCGCTACAAACCATTGGTTCTCAGGCAAACTGACATGGCGATAATGCACATCAAACGCTTCAGCCGGGTAGTGATGCAGCTCACCCTGTTTATCTATTGTGGTCACTTCGACTACCGAGTCCCATGTTTCCGTACCATGAGCACCTGCATTCATTGCTAAAGCACCACCCAGCGTACCGGGAATGCCTGCCCAGAAAGCCGCGCCTTTCAAGCCCGCCTTAGCCGCTTGTTTAGCCAGCTTGCTGCAATAGAGTCCCACTTCAGCCGTAATTTCATTATCACGGATATCAATTGTTTGTAACGTCCCTGCGGTCACAATAACGGTACCGGCAAAACCACCGTCACGAATCAGTAAGTTACTGCCTAGCCCCACCCATAAAACGGGCTCGTTTTCCGGCAGTTGTTGTAAAAACAGGGCAAGATCATGTCTATCTGTAGGGCGATATAGTTGTTTTGCCGGACCACCTACTCGCCATGAGTTATAACGAGACAAGGGTTCGTTTATTTTCAATTCACCTTTCAGCGTTTGTGGCAGCGCCATCATTCAGCACCCCCATCATTTAATATCTCGGGCAAGGCCTGCGCCATACGACCAATATCACCGGCACCTAAGGTCAACAACACATCACCGTCTTCCAATAAGCCTGGTAATAAGCTGTATAAAGCCTCTTTATCTTCTGCAAAAACCGGCTCAACCTGACCACGTAAACGAATAGCACGGCATAAACTACGAGAGTCCGCACCAGCAATTTTTGCTTCACCAGCGGGATACACTTCTAATACCACCAGGACATCCACACTGGACAATACGTGGGCAAAATCTTCAAATAAATCGCGTGTACGTGTGTAACGGTGAGGTTGGAATACCAACACCAAACGATTATTTGGCCAACCACCACGGGTAGCTGCCAACGTAGCGGCAATCTCCGTTGGATGATGCCCATAATCATCAATAAGCATGGCCTGACCTTGTCCGGCTTTGACCTGACCTAATAAATTGAAGCGACGGCCAACACCATCAAATTTCAATAAGGCTCTTTGGCAATCGTTGACGCTGACATCAAGGTTACGCGCCACAGCCATAGCTGCCGTTGCGTTTAGCGCATTATGTAAACCAGGCATATTCAGCGTCACAGGGAAGCTCTGCCCTGAGCGTTTCTCAACAACGGTGAAAAAGCTTTGGCCCTGATGCTGAGTGAGTTCAACTAACTGATAATCAGCCTCTTCATTCTGGCCGTAGGTAATGAACGGTCTGGTAACATCGGCTAATAAAGATTGAATGACGGGATCGTCCAGACACAAAACAGCCAAACCATAGAATGGCAAATGATGCAGAAATTCAATAAAGGTGGCTTTTAACTTGCCAAAGTCGCCGTCATACGTCGCCATATGATCTTCATCAATATTGGTAACAACAGCAATCATCGGTTGCAGATATAGGAATGAGGCATCACTTTCATCTGCCTCAGCCACCAGATAACGCCCAGTGCCTAATCGGGCATTACTGCCTGCACTGTTTAAACGTCCGCCAATAACAAATGTGGGATCCAGTTCGCCTTCACTTAACAAAGCAGCGATCAAACTGGTTGTTGTGGTTTTACCATGCGTGCCGGCCACCGCGATGCCATAACTGAACCGCATCAGCTCAGCCAGCATTTCAGCTCTTGGCACGACAGGAATTAACTGCTCTCTCGCCGCAATCAGCTCAACATTGTCTGAATTGACGGCGGTAGTCACCACCACCACATCAGCGCCTTCAAGATAGGATGCATCATGACCAATCATAATGGTCGCGCCCAGACTACGAAGGTGTTTGATCAGGCTGTTTTCAGCTAAATCACTACCACTCACCTGATAGCCAAGGTTTAACAAGACTTCGGCAATACCACCCATGCCTACCCCACCGATACCGATGAAGTGGATATGCTTCACGCGACTTTGCATAGCTGAGGTCAGTCTATCCATTTGCGGCCTCCATACATAAATCTGCGATATAAGCCGCTGTACCCATTTTTGCGACTTGTCTTGCCGCGTTTGCCATGTTCAACAATCCTTCTCTATCGCCATCCAGTCGGCGGATGGTGTTGGCAATCACATCAGCATCTAAGCTGTGATCAGCCATTAAAATGGCCGCATTAGCATCAACCAGAACAGCGGCATTGTGGGTTTGGTGATCATCTACGGCGTGCGGATAAGGCACTAAAATTGATGCAATACCTGCTGCAGCGACTTCAGCAACAGTCAGTGCGCCAGCACGACATATCACTAAATCAGCCCAGGCATAGGCTTCGGCCATATCTTCAATAAATTCTTTAACGTCCGCCTCGACACCCGCGTCTTTATATGACTGACGGCAATCATCGCTGTGTTTGCTACCACATTGATGAATCACTTCTGGACGATGTTCAGCCGATATTTTGGCTAAGGCTTTCGGTACATAAGTATTCAATGAGCGTGCGCCCAGGCTTCCGCCTAATACTAAGAGTTTTAAGCGGCCTGTTTTTTCTGTCTGACGAAGATGAGGCATTGGCAAATCTTCAATCATTTTTCTCACCGGATTACCCACCCATTCAGCATCGATTTTTTTATCAAAACTATCAGGGAAACCCGTCAGCACTTTGTCTGCCAGTTTTGCTAATAAACGATTAGTCAGGCCCGGGATCGCATTTTGTTCATGGATAATTAACGGTTTACCCATCAGCCATGCAGCCAGACCACCTGGGCCAGAGGCAAAGCCACCCAAGCCCATTACCACATCCGGTTTTAACTCACGGATAAGCGAACGGGCTTCCAGAACAGCTTTGACAACTTTAAATGGTGCCATCAACCAACCCAACGCACCGTTTCCACGTAAGCCTTTGACTTTAATTTCAGATAATAAATAACCGGCAGCGGGCACTAATTTCGCCTCAATACCATGAGCAGTGCCAATCCATGACACTTCAACATCTCTTTGACGCAATTCATCTGCCACCGCGAGCGCCGGGAAAACATGCCCACCTGTACCGCCTGCCATGATCATGACTCTTTTCATCGTCTGATCCTCGCTGAGGCTTTTTCAGGTACTCGTGTTTCCATATCTACACGGAATAACAATGCAATCGCTGCACAGACAATCACTAAACTACTACCGCCATAACTCATCAAAGGCAGTGTTAGTCCTTTTGTCGGTAAAGCTCCCATATTGACGCCAATATTGACGCAAGCCTGTAAACCTAACCAAATACCGATTCCATAAGCGATCTGTGCACCAAAAACTTGTCCAGCCTGCTCTGCTGCACGACCAATCGCTAAAGCTCGCCAGATAAAGACAAAAAACAGCACGATCACTGTTAATGCCCCTACTAAGCCCAATTCTTCAGCAATGATCGAATAGAGAAAGTCGGTATGCGCTTCTGGTAAATAAAATAATTTCTGCATACTGCTGCCAAGACCAACGCCGAACCAATCGCCACGGCCGAATGCGATCAACGCCTGTGTTAACTGAAAACCGCTGCCGAAGGGATCAGCCCATGGGTCCATAAAACTCTGTAAACGTTCAAGCCGATAAGGTGCAATCCACACCAGCATCGCAAACAGCATGCCCATCACACCAATCAAGGTGGCGAATACATCCAGTCGTGCACCACCCAAAAACAACATAGCCAAAACGGTAGACATAATGACCACCATTGAGCCCATATCTGGCTGTAATAAAAGTAACAATGCAGCAACGCCCAAAAGTGTAAGTGGCGCTAAGACTTTTAAGAATGACACATGCAACTGACCATGGTGACGCTGTAAATAGTCAGCGATATAGATAATCGCAAACAATTTAATCAATTCTGCTACCTGTAAATTCACAGGTCCCAACGGTAACCAACGAGAGCTACCATTCACTTCACGACCAATGCCAGGGATTAATACCATGATCAGCATCGCTACCCCGGCCATCAACAGTTGTGGTGCAATACGCTGCCACACGGCTAAACGCACAGAAATAAACGCCCAGGCCACAGCCAGTCCCACCATCGCAAATGCAAACTGACGAATAAAAAAGTAAAGCGGTTGTTCGAGGCGACTATCTGCAACCGTGATAGAGGCTGAACAGACCATCACCAGACCGATAAACAGCAAAGCGCCTGTGGCAAACAGTAAGCTTTTATCGAATTGCAGTGATGAATCACTCATGCTGCAATCTCCCTGACGGCTTGTTCAAATGAATTGCCACGGTCGGCATAACTGCTGAACATATCAAAGCTGGCACAAGCCGGTGAAAGCAGAACATTGTCACCCTCACTGGCGATCGACTGTGCGATTTTTACTGCATCAGCCATGTCGCTTGCTTGAATTTGCTCAACACCAGGCGGAATCACTTTTGCAATCTTATCGGCATCAACCCCCATCAACACCACGGCTTTAACCGACTGTTTTAAGGCTGACGTCAGCTCTGAAAAGTCCTGATCTTTACCTACACCACCAGCAATAAGAATAATATTGCCTGATCCGGCAAGCCCATTAATGGCTGCCACACAGGCACCCACATTGGTTGCTTTAGAATCATTAAACCAACGAATACCATTGAGCTGTCTGACTAATCGGCAACGGTGTGGCAGGCCTTTATATTCACGTAAAGCCGATAACATGGACGACATGGGTAAGGCCATGGCTGAGCCAAGTGCTAAGGCAGCCAACGCATTAGCGATATTATGTGAACCGACAATTTTCATTTGCTCAACCGGCAGTAACGGATATTCACCTTCCGCTAACCAGGTTTGCCCGTCAGCTTCCATTAAACCGAAATCCACCCCATGGGATTGTTTCAAACTGAATCCGATAGTATTTCGGCCAGATTGACGCATGTCATTAACAATGGGGTCATCCTGATTAATGACCATGACGCCATCACCATTAAAGATGGTTTGTTTCGCCCGCTGATATGCTTCCAGCGAATCATAACGATCCATATGATCAGGACTGACATTAAGTACCACAGCCGCAAACGCATTTAAGGAACGTACCGTTTCTAATTGGAAACTTGATAGCTCCAGAATATAAAAATCAGGTGCAGACTCTTCCAGCAGATCTAATGCTGGCGTACCTAAATTACCACCGGCACGTACTATTTTTCCCGACACCTGAGCCATCAAAGCAAGTAAGGTGGTGACGGTGCTTTTACCATTGGAACCCGTTATGGCTACAACAGGCGCATCAGCATAACGGGCAAACAGCTCTATATCACCGACAATCTCAATCCCCGCCTGACGTGCGATTTCAATTTCAGGTAAACGTGGATCAATCCCTGGGCTCAGAACAATAAGATCCGCTTTTAATAACCAATCCTGATCCAGCCCACCCGTTTTAATTAATACTTGTGGATACTCATTTTTCACCTCCTGCACAGACGGTGGATTCTCACGCGTATCCATGATGGCAATACCCAAAGCTCTGTTGGCTAAAAATCGCGCGCACGAAAGTCCCGTCTGACCCAGACCGATAATCAGGCAGTTTTTATGTGAAAGACTATTCATGCCGTATGTCATCGTATTTTCAACGTCGCTAAACCAATCAACACCAGGAACACAGTGACAATCCAAAACCGCACAATAATGCGAGGTTCCGGCCAGCCTTTCAGTTCATAGTGATGATGAATCGGTGCCATAAGAAAAACGCGTTTACCACGTAATTTGTATGAGCCCACTTGAATCATTACTGACA
Source organism: Methylophaga thalassica MP (assembly GCF_000214595.1). Taxonomy (GTDB): domain Bacteria; phylum Pseudomonadota; class Gammaproteobacteria; order Nitrosococcales; family Methylophagaceae; genus Methylophaga; species Methylophaga thalassica. The sequence continues at coordinate 2,215,517 of NZ_AFIG01000001.1, forward strand.
GTGTTTCAATAACAAACACACCGCCCATGATGAGTAAAACCAACTCTTGTCTGACCAATACAGCAACCGTGCCTAATGCCGCGCCAAGTGCTAAAGCACCGACATCGCCCATAAAAACTTGTGCTGGATAAGTGTTAAACCAGAGAAAACCAAGCCCGGCGCCCACCATTGCCGCACAAAAGACAACAAGTTCGCCCGCACTTGGGATAAAAGGAATTTGCAGGTAGGTGGCAAACTCAAAATGGCCCCCGACATAACTAAACAGACCCAGCGCAGCTGCTACCATCACTGTCGGCATAATCGCTAGACCATCTAAACCATCAGTTAAATTCACCGCATTACTACTGCCAACGATCACTAAATAAGTCAGCAGCATGTACCAGCCACCCAGTGGAATAACAATCTCTTTCACAAACGGTACGATGAGTTGCGTTTCAGCCGGCACGGTGGTCGTCATATATAAAAATACGGCAGCACCGCCACCAAACACAGACTGCCAGAAGTATTTGTAGCGACTGATTAAACCACGTGGATCCTGACGGACTAATTTGATGTAATCGTCAACAAAACCAATCAATCCAAAAGCCAGAGTAATAACCAGTACAACCCAGATGTAGCGATTGGATAAATCAGCCCACAGTAAGGTACTCACAGCAATAGCGACCAGAATCAGTGCACCACCCATCGTAGGTGTACCCTTCTTGCTGAAGTGTGATTCAGGACCATCTTGTCTAACCACCTGACCAATCTGTCTGAAACTCAAGTGGCGAATCATGGTTGGGCCAATAATCAAGGCAATCCCAAGCGCTGTCATCACCCCGAGAATGGCTCTTAAGGTCAGGTATTGGAAAACACTAAACCCACTGTAGAACTGGCTTAGGTAATCACTTAATAACAACAGCATTACTGTGCCTCCGCTACCAGCGCATCGGCCAGTTTGTCGAGTTGCATAAAGCGTGATCCTTTAATCAAACAAGTCACATCTGCAGTTAGTGTGTTTTGCAAAAGCTGTTGCAATGTTTGTACATCCTCAAAATGAATAGCGTTATCACCAAACGCGGCTGCCGACAGTTGGCTTTTTTCTCCGACCGTAAATAATGTCGTCACACCAGCAGATTTCGCTTGTAATCCCATGGTTTGATGGATGGCATCAGCCTCATCACCCAACTCACCAAAATCACCGAGTACCAGCCAACGCGGCTCTTGAAATCCAGCTAAGGTTTCTAAGGCCCGGAGATATGAGCCGGGATTAGCATTGTAGGTATCATCAATTAAACGGCTCTCTGACAGGCCTTTGCGCATTTGTAGTCGATGGGGCACTGCTTGTATTTTGTTCAGTCCACGCACCATGGCATCAACCGGAATATCAAGGGCAACGCTCACAGCGATGGCTGCCAATGCATTGCTGACGTTATGCAATCCCGGCAGAGGTAAAGTCATGTGATGGTTAACACCGTCGATATGCACCAAAAAATGACTAGAAGCGGGTTCTGGCTGAATATATTCAGCATAAATATCAGCATTATTTTGCAAAGCAAATCGAATAGTTTTTCTATCAGCAATTAGAGGTTGCCAGATGGAGTCATAAGGCATATCAGCATTCACTACTGCTACACCGCTTTGCTTCAAGCCTTCATAGATACTGCCTTTTTCTCTGGCAATACCTTCTTCACTGCCTAATCCTTCCAAATGTGCTGCAGCAATATTATTGATAACTGACACATCAGGTGACACGATGCTCATCAGATAAGCTATTTCACCAGGATGATTGGTGCCCATCTCGATCACAGCATAATCATCATTTTTGTCGATTCGACAAACGGTTAACGGTACACCCAGATCATTATTCAAATTACCCTGTGTTGCCGATACCGTGCCCACATCTGCCAAAATAGCTTTAACCATTTCTTTCAAACTGGTTTTGCCATTACTGCCTGTGATAGCAACCACTTTTGCTTTGCATTCAGCTAGCCATGCTCGTGCTATCTGCCCAAATGCGACACGCACATCATCGACCTTGATCTGTGGTAATTCATCATCCTGATATTCACTGACTAATGCTGCAACAGCGCCACTTTCTCTGGCTTTAGCAATATATTCGTGACCATCAACATGTTCACCTTTAAAGGCAATAAACAAATCACCCGGCGTTACCTTGCGAGAATCAATCACCGCACCGGTGACGGTAACATCAACGATAGGCATATCGGCTGAGACGATTTCAGCAATCTGTTTAAGTGGCAGTTGCAGTCCCATTAATGTCCTCCCACCACGTTTTTAATGCCATTTGCCTGAGCGTCAAATACAGCTGTCACTACCGCCGCGTCACTGAATGGATAACGCACATGATTGATTTCCTGATAGGACTCATGGCCTTTACCCGCCACTAAGACAATATCTTTTGCCTCGGCATGATTTATCGCATAAGTAATCGCTAATTTACGATCAAGTTCGACACGAATTTTTTGAGGCTCATCACAGCCAGCCAGAATGTCTTCGATAATGAGCAAATGATCTTCTGTACGGGGATTATCATCTGTGACGATGACCTGATCAGCCTCACGTTCAGCGACTTTACCCATAAGTGGGCGCTTACCTCTATCGCGGTCACCACCACAGCCAAACACACACCAAAGCTGACCCGCATCAGGCAAATGTACCTGCAATGTTCTTAATGCCTGATGTAAAGCATCTGGCGTGTGGGCATAGTCAATGACAACGGTGGGCTGACCTGCCTGAGTATAGGTTTGCATACGACCACTTACCGCCTGACACTGATTAATCGCATCACGACATTGTTCTGTATTCAGTCCCAGTGCAGTTAATACCCCGATTGCCGCCAGAATATTATCGACATTAAACTCACCTAAAACGGGTAACTTGACCGCTACAGACTTGTCATTGACCCGGGCATCAAACGCCACACCGTCACGTTTGTATGAAATGTGTTCAGCACGAATATTGACCTGGCTTTCAGCATCACCGTAAGTTAACAACGTAACGTTTTTTCTGAGTTTTGAGATGACATCGGTACCAAAAGCATCATCCGCATTAATAACAGCATATTGCACACTATCCATGTCGAATAAGCGTTTTTTTGCCGCGGCATAATTAGCCATAGTCTTATGGTAATCAAGATGATCACGACTGAGGTTGGTCAGTACAGCAATATCAATTTCGACACTGTTTAAACGGCCTTGTGCAAGCGCATGTGATGAGGCTTCCAATGCTACATAGTCACAGCCTTCACGTTGGAATCTTGCCAGTAGTTTTTGCATGGTGACCGGATCAGGCGTAGTCATACCAGTCATTTCCAGATCACATAGACGCCCCGCTCCCATAGTGCCGATAACACCGCAAGGTTTATTCATCGATTCGAGTGCCTGAGCAATAAACTGACTTACGGATGTTTTACCATTGGTGCCGGTTACGGCAATCACTGTCATATCTGCCGACGGATGACCATAAAAACGGGCTGCAATGAACCCAGCTTTTTCAGCTAGATTGTCGACAGAGTAAGCAATCACCACGGCTGCATTGAGCATCTCCAGCTCAGTCTCAGTGAGAGGTTGCAGCTCATCAATCAATACCGCAAAAATATCTTTTTCCAGAGCCTGTCGAAGATGCTTTTCTCTGTCGACCGTATTTTTAGCCAGGGCTAAAAATAAACCACCCGCAGCAACTCTTCGGCTGTCCATACTGATGTCCGTCAAAGAACATTCTTGTAGGGCCGATTTGTCGACGACAACATCACTAAGTAATGCCATCAATGATTGAGGTTTTACGATTGAAGTCATCATTTGTGAGCCACCTGCATCTGGGTCATCGGTAAATCATCAGGGGGAATATTTAGCAAACGCATTGCCCCAGTCATCACTTCTGCAAACACAGGCGCAGCAACTGCGCCACCGTAATATTCGCCTTGAGGCTCATCAATCATCACCACCATCGCCAGTCGAGGCGCCGAGGCAGGAATAATGCCCGCAAAGACAGATTGATAACGTTTATCGGCGTAACCACCGCTAATCGCTTTTTTCGCTGTACCGGTTTTACCAGCCACATGATAATTGGCTACCGCTGCCCGCGTCGCTGTACCACCTGGCTCAATGACTTTCACCATCATCTGCACCACTTCATGCATGATATCTGCTGAAAATTCTCGACGGCCTTGTGGTACTTTATCTGTTTTGATAAACGTCACTGGCTTGAGAATGCCGCCATCAGCTAACACGGTATAGGCTCTAGCGAGCTGCATAGCGCTGGTTGATAGGCCGTAGCCATACCCCATAGTGGCGATATCCAGCGTGCGCCATGATTGTGGATCAGGCATGGTCCCCATTGCTTCGCCCGGGAAGTAAGCACCCGTCGCTTCACCTAAACCAAAACTGGCAAAGTCATGCCATAACTTATCCGGATCGAGTGCCAGGGCTATTTTACTGGCGCCAACATTGCTCGACTTCTGGATAAGCGTCGCTAAATCAATTTCGCCATAATCACGAAAATCCCTGATGGGATGACCACTGACTCGGTAATAACCGGGATGTGTATTAATAATCGTTGTGGTATCAAACTGACCGGACTTGATACCACTGGTAACCGTGAAGGGTTTGACAGTCGACCCAGGTTCGAATAAATCGGTGACGGCACGGTTTCTTAAATCACTCGGTTTTAACCCCGCTCGATTATTGGGGTTATAAGATGGCTGATTTGCCATTGCCAATACTTCACCGGTATGCGTATCCAAAATAACTGCCGTACCCGATTTGGCATGGTGTTCGGTAACCGCTTTTTTCAGTGCCTGATAGGTTAAATACTGTAATCTCAGATCGATGCTTAACTGAACGTTTTCACCTGATTTTGCAGGATGAATCAGCTCCCCACCTTCTACATAGTTACCACGGCTGTCACGCACCATACGTTTCAGGCCTGGACGACCAGTTAAAACCGCATCATAAGTCAGCTCAAGACCTTCCTGACCGATATCATCAACATTGGTAAATCCGACAATATGAGAAGCAACTTCACCAGCTGGATAATAACGTTTGTATTCACGTTGAAGTGCTACGCCCTGAATACCTATCTCTTTGACCTTGGCTGACAGCTCAGGTGTAATACGACGTTTCAAATAAACGAATTCACGCGATTGATTCTGTTCAATCTTTTCTCTGATAGTTTGTGTCGATAAACCAAGTAACTGCGCCAGTTTAGGTAAACGAGGATCAGTAGCAAGCACATCCTGAGGATTCAACCAAACAGAATGCACAGGTGTACTAATTGCTAAAGGCTCGCCATGGCGATCCAAAATCATTCCGCGGTGAGCAACAACTGGCACTTGACGAAGATGACGTGCATCACCCTGATGACGAAGAAACTCTGGATTAACGACCTGAATATCTGCCAAACGCCAGCATAAACCAGCGACCATCAACACAAACATGATGCGAACAAGATTAAGGCGCCACGCACCCACTGGATGAACTTTTTGACCACGATACTTCATGGTTTAATCACCACAGTCATATCTGATTTAGGTACCACCATACCTAAACGGCTTTTCGCTTCCTGTTCAATCCGGCTTGGACTCGCCCAGGTACTCTCTTCCAGTAGCAGGCGTCCCCACTCTTCATTCAGCGCATCACGTTCTTTTTCTAACCGTTGAAGTTGCACAAATTCGTTCCGGCTCAAATGCTTGGTATAAATCACCGCTACCGCCGACACCAAAACGACAAAAACCATCACAAACAATGGCGTATCAATTTTAATGGTTTCGAGCAGTGCTTTTATATTCATGCCAACTTCTCCGCAATACGAAGTACAGCACTACGCGCACGAGGATTTAAGCGAGTCTCATCTTCTGAGGCTTTAATCGCTTTACCAATCACTTTCAAACGTGGATTTAATTGATCCACGGTAATGGGAAAGTGAGACGGCAAATCATCCCCCCGGGCTTCATCACGGAAGAAACGCTTCACAATTCGATCTTCAAGAGAATGGAAGCTGATGACAGCTAAACGACCGCCCACCGCGAGCACATCCAAAGCTTGCTCTAATGCGGTTGTGAGTTCTTCCAGCTCATTATTGATAAAGATACGAATGGCCTGAAATGTTCTGGTCGCCGGATGCTTGAATTTATCGCGGGAAGGACTCGCTTTGTCGACTAAATCTGCTAACTGTTTAGTCGTGGTAATAGGGTTTTCGTCCCGGGTTTCCACAATCGCTCTGGCGATACGCTTGCCATAACGTTCTTCACCCAAGGTTTTGATGACATCCGCAATCTCATCCATCTCAGCGGTTGCCAGCCACTCAGCTGCACTGATGCCTGCGTCTGGATTCATGCGCATATCCAGTGGACCATCTTTCATAAAGCTGAAACCACGCTCCGCATCATCCAACTGGGGTGAAGAAACGCCGATATCCATCAGAATACCGTCAACACTTCCCTGCCAGAGACGAGAATGCACGGCCGTGCTGAGTTCTGAAAAATTAGCTTGCTCGATAGAGAAACGAGGATCTTCGGCTGCCAGAGCCAAACCGGTTTTAATTGCTTGAGGATCACGATCCAGTCCAAGTAGACGACCGTTATCAGACAGCAATGCCAGAATGGCACGGCTATGACCACCACGACCAAATGTCGCGTCAAGATATTTACCATCTGCCTTTACTGACAAGCCCTGTATGGTCTCGCTTAACAAGACTGGCAGATGTTCCGAGTAGTTCTCAGTCATAATTCCGCCTTTATATCGACAGGCTTTCTAATTCAGCCGGTAAAATCTCGCCAAAATCTTCTTCTAGACATTCATCCATGAGCTCATTCCAAGTTTGCTCATTCCATAATTCAAACTTGTTACCTTGACCAATCATCACCATGCTTTTATCAAGGCCTGCAAACTCACGTAATTTAGCGGGTAATAAAATACGGCCATTGCCATCCATTTCACATTCAGTGGCATAACCGAGAAGCATTCTTTTTAAACGACGTACTTGAGGATTCAAACTGGGTAATGCGGAAAGTTTTTCTTCAACAATTTCCCATTCTGGCAATGGGTACAACTGTAAACAATGATCAGAATGATCGATGGTGATGACTAATCGGCCTTCACAACAGACGTCAAGATGCTTGCGGAACTTGGCTGGAACAGCCATCCGCCCTTTTGCATCCAGATTGAAAGTTGCCACGCCTCGAAACACTGCTCATCCCCAAAAAATACGATCCACTAAGATCCACTTTCCCCCACTTGTCGACACTATAGGAGGGCAAATGGCCGAAGTCAAGCCTGTAAATAAACAAAATCCTCTTTTTATGACAATGACTTAGGGCATTTTCACAAAAGTGGGAGAAAAAGCTTGGAGGTGTTTCTGAAGGAGGTCTTTCTTATCAAAAAACTGGCATGTGAAGTTAAAGTAAATTCTAGAATACTCATCTAAAAGACAAAAAAATAACTGCCAAGACAGGAAAAATGATGCTGTCTATAGCAGTTATTTTGCTTGTTACATATAAGGTTGAGACGACCGATAAGCCGGGTTCTGTCGTGGACAATCATTCATCTGGGACTGATGTCACCATCAGCCTCAAGCAACCTACCCAGGAACAGTACGGGTCGCACATGTCTGCAAGCAGACGTTCCTCTATTTGGTCTTGCTCCAGGTGGGGTTTACCATGCCACTTCTGTTACCAGAAGCGCGGTGCGCTCTTACCGCACCCTTTCACCCTTACCGAATCGCTTCGGCGGTATACTCTCTGTTGCACTGGCCGTGGGCTCGCGCCCCCCAGGTGTTACCTGGCACCTTACCCTATGGAGCCCGGACTTTCCTCACCGATATTACTATCAGTGCGATTGCCAAGTCGTCTCAGTGCGCTATTCTACCTAAATGCTAGTTTTTCTGCTGTAATTTCAACGCTAACTGATAGGCTTCGTTTTTACTGCCACCCGTAATGTTAGCTACCATCGCTGCCGCCTTTTTCACGGGAAGCTCAGTAAGCAGAATTTTTAATAGCCGACTTACCTCTTGCTCATCCGCCGTTGCTTCATTTTGACTACCTTCTATCAACAGTACACACTCACCCCGCTGTTGATTATCATCTGCTTTAACCCAGTCAATTAAGTCGACTAAAGCTCGCGTTTCGATGGTTTCGTGGAGCTTGGTTAATTCACGTGCCAGACAGGCTTGTCGTTGTTCACCGAAGATCAAAACCGCATCTTCCAATGCCGCCAGTAAACGCCGTGGACTTTCATAGAAAATCAATGTTCTGGCATCTGACTTCAGCGACTCCATGACTTGTTTGCGAGCTGATGACTTAGCCGGTAAAAACCCTTCAAAACTAAATCTATCAGAAGCAAGGCCGGAAGCAGATAATGCCGTAATTAATGCACAACATCCGGGAACAGGCGTAACACGAATGCCTGCATCCCTCACTGTTGTGACCAACCGATAACCCGGATCACTAATCAGTGGTGTACCAGCATCACTGATTAATGCTACCGACTCTCCCGCAAGCAAACGTTGGCAAAGGGCGTCGCTTCGCTGTTGTTCATTATGCTCATGCAGAGAAATTGTCGACGTCTGGATAGCATAATGCTGCAATAGGTACTTGCTGTGCCGGGTATCTTCAGCAGCAATCACATCAACGCTTTTTAATACCTCAATCGCTCTGGCTGAAAAATCAGCTAAATTACCAATGGGCGTAGCGACAATGAATAATTGACCTGCTTGGCTTTCGTTCACAGTCTTTCCTTAAAATCTTGAATACAGTGTGGTCGTAATATACGCGAACAGGTAAGATGATGCCTCCTATGACTAATAATAGAATGACCTTATGTTCCTGAAACGCAGCTTCTGGTTATCCGCCATTATCCTCCTGAGCTTGACGGCTTGTCAGCCTGTGCAATCACCGGTCAGCATGACAAAGCCTGCTCAAATTGAAACGGTCGCCTCAGAGTTATCCGGACAATACCAACAGGCAGCGGATGAATATGCCCAACTGGCAACGACAAATGACGGTGCTGAACAAGCGGCATATCAACTGAAAGCAGCTCAAATGTATTGGCAGTCAGGCCAAGTTGAATTAAGCCAAAGTCAACTAGATCAAATCAAACTCAGCTTACTGGATAAAAGCCGACGCTATGATGCCGCGATCCTGGGCGCCAATATCGCATTGTTTAACAGTGAAGGTGAGCGTGCATTAGAAGCTCTCAGTGCTGTGCAGGAAAAAGACTTGTCCGCTCAGAATCTAAAGAATGTTCTAAAGCTTAAGACAGATGCTTATACATTGACTGGAAATTGGCTGGAAAAAGCCAACACCCATTTGAAGCTTGAAAAAATTCTGACAGATCCTGAATCATTGAAAAACAACCGTGAAGCGCTTTGGCAGGCATTAATGCAAATGACGCCACAAGCATTGGATCTGTTTAACCCAGGCTATCCACCCGCCGAAGATAGTGGTTGGTTTGCCCTTGCCTACAACATTAAAGCGTATCAGGATAATCCTGAAGTACTGGCTGTTGCACTTGAAGACTGGAAACGAAGCTACCCCAATCATCCTGCTGATCCAGCGCTGTATCAAAAAACCTTGGCAGCCGGAACGCATATCCCAAAAGATATTGAAAATATTGCCGTCTTACTGCCTAACTCAGGGCCATTTGTAGAAGCGGCTAAAGCGATTAAAGACGCCATTATTGCCGCACAATATGTAAATGGTTCAACGGCCCAACTGCACTTTTACGATATACAAACCGATGCGATCAGCGGGCAAAGTAATGTGTTATCTCAATACGATGCTGCCGTTGCTGATGGCGCCGGCGTGGTTATCGGTCCATTGCAAAAATCATCAGTGGAAACATTAGCAACACACCCAAACTTGAGTGTACCGGTACTGGCTTTGAACCGCACTGATGGGCCTGAGGCTTATAAAAACCTCTATCAGTTTGGACTTGCGCCAGAAGACGAAGCTGCCGCTGCTGCCAATTATGCTAAGCAATTGGGCTACAAACGCAGCATTGTGCTCGCGCCCTATAATGACTGGGGACAACGCATCGCTTCAGCCTTTACCAATCAATGGCGGAAGGATGGTGGCACCACGTTATTAGTCTCAAATTATAATGAAGCTGAAAATGACTTTCGGGAAACACTCATTCCATTAATGGGATTAAATGAAAGTGAGCAACGTTATAAGTCCTTGCAAGGCACATTAGGCCGCTCACTCGACTTCGAACCTCGTCGTCGTGAAGGCGTTGATTTTTTATTTTTAGTCGCTCGCCCACTCAAAGCACGTCAGCTCGTACCACAGCTGAAATATCATCGTTCAGGTCAGTTACCGTTACTGGCAACGTCACATGTTTATAGCGGGCAGTCCGATCCGCAACAAAATATTGATCTGAATGACTTGATTATTTGTGATATTCCATGGGTATTTGAAGAATTAGCCGCAGAAGATCCGGTGTATCAGGCACTGAAAAATCAGTCTCCGGAGAACTTTGCCAGTGCAATCCGACTCTATGCTCTAGGTGTAGATGCTTATAAGTTGATTCCACAACTTAATAAACTAAGTCGAGATCCCACCAGCTCAATGGCAGGCGCTACTGGTACGTTATCTATCAACTCGCAGGGACATGTCATTCGTAAAATGCTGTGGGCAAAATTTGAACAAGGAGAGCTAAAGCTCATTAAATAATTATGTTTGCCAGGGAAAAAGGCCAGCAAATAGAAAAACAGGTTTCCTGCTATCTACAAAAGCATGGTATGCGTCTGATACAACAGAACTATCATTGCCGTGGAGGTGAAATCGATTTAATTATGAAAGAAAAAGATACCTTGGTATTTGTCGAGGTACGGTTTCGGAAGAATGCACGATTTGGTTCAGCACTGGAAAGCGTAAATAGTCAAAAACAGACTAAAATTATTCATACAGCGCAGCACTACATTCAAACAACATCATCACCATATCAGCACTATCGATTTGATGTTGTGGCGGTAACACCTGCTGACTCATCCATACAGATTGAATGGATAAAAAACGCTTTCCAGCTTAGTTAGCTAAAAAAATGTCAGTACATAGCGTTATTACAAGGAAAATCATTATGCTCAACATCAAAAAAGCAGCTTGGTTAGGCTTAGTTATTCCTGCCGCCACATTGTTTCTTCAAGCATGTGTGCCTGTTGTGGCAACAGGTGCAGCGACAGGCGCATCAGTTGCCTATGATCGTCGTACTACTGGTAGTGTGATTGATGATCAAGGGATCGAATTTAAAGCGTCATACGCCATCTACAACAACAAAGAAATCTATAACCAGAGCCATATTAACGTCACCAGTTATAACGGCGTTGTATTACTTACGGGTGAAACTCCGAGCGAGTCACTAAAACAAAAAGTAACGGCAGAAGTAAAAGCGATTCCTAAAGTCAGACGTATTCATAATGAGTTAGCGATTGCAGCTCCGAGCGCTTTGCCTTCTCGTAGTAGTGATGCCTGGATTACATCTAAAATCAAAGCGAAAATGACCACAGATGAAAATACGGATCCATTCCATGTAAAAGTGGTAACAGAACGTGGTGTAGTTTACCTGATGGGCATGGTGAGTCATGCTGAAGCGGATCAAGCCGTCAATATAGTTAGGAATTCTGCCGGTGTTCAGCGTGTAGTGAAAATTTTTGAATACACTGATTAAGTTAAGCCGTTTCAACAATCTTCAAAAAAAGGGCTCTTTATGAGCCCTTTTTTTATTAAAACGGTTTTACAACAACCAGAATAACAATCGCGATCAAAGCCAGTACTGGCAGCTCATTAAACCAACGGTAAAATGTATGGCTACGCTCATTTTGATCTGCAGCAAATTTCCTTACCATAGATCCGCACATACCATGATAAGCAAAAAGCAGTAATACCAACGTCAGTTTTGCATGCAACCAACCCATTGATGCTATTTGTTCTAGCGGATAATAACACACTAACCAGACACCAAATATGAGAGTCAAAAGTGCACTTGGCGTCATAATGCCACGGTAGAGTTTGCGCTCCATAATTTTAAAGCGCTCTTTACCCGCTTGATCCTCAGTCATCGCATGGTAAACAAACAAACGCGGCAAATAGAACATGGCTGAAAACCATGTCACTACAAAAATGATATGAAATGCCTTCACCCAAAGCATGGTGTATTCCTCATACAAAAACAATGATAGTATCAGTTTATATTCAAGGGGGTATTTATGACCGATTCAACCGCTCAGGATAGACGCCGTTTCAGCCGCATACCTTTTGATGCTGTTGCCCACATCAACACTGAAAATGGTGATTTATTTCTCAATTGCCAAATCATTGATATTTCATTAAAAGGTCTATTAGTTCATAAACCAGGACAGTGGCAATCTGAGATTGGCGATAAATGTCGTCTTGACTTATTACTGGATAATGCCCAAGTCATTATCGAGATGGAAACCGTTATAGCTCATATCGATGATGAACAGATCGGTTTTGACTGCGAACATATCGGTTTGGATAGCATCACACACTTAAAACGCCTGATTGAGCTGAATCTGGGTGATGAAGCCATTCTCCACAGGGAATTATCAGCTCTGATTGATCAGCATTAAGCAGTGATATCCCGAAGTATATTAATCACTTCTGACAACTGTTTTACCGCATGCACCTTCATACCCTTCAAGTCTTTTCGTGGCGCATTTGCTGCTGGCACAATCGCATGAGTAAAACCATGTTTATTTGCATCTTTAATGCGTTCTTCGCCGGCCTGCACAGGTCGAATTTCCCCCGTCAGTCCGACCTCACCAAATAATACCCAGTCTCTGGGTAATGGTTTATTACGCAGGCTGGAAATAATCGCAGCTAATACCGCCAAGTCAGCCCCGGTCTCACTCAGTTTTACACCACCGACAACGTTAATAAATACATCCTGATCATGACAGGTAATTCCACCATGTCGATGCAAAATAGCCAGCAACATGGCTAAGCGATTTTGCTCAAGCCCCACCGTCACCCGTCTTGGGTTTCCGAGAGGACTACTATCAACCAAGGCTTGCACCTCAACTAACATCGGTCGGCTGCCTTCTCGTATCACTGTGACAATGCTGCCTGGCACAGACTCATCTCCCCGAGACAGGAAAATGGCAGATGGATTACTGACTTCTTTAAGTCCTAATTCCGTCATGCCAAACACACCGAGCTCATTCACAGCACCAAAACGGTTTTTAACGGCACGCAGAATTCTGAATCGTGTAGAAGTATCACCTTCAAAATAAAGCACGGTATCAACCATATGTTCAAGCACACGAGGCCCAGCTAATGCTCCTTGCTTAGTGACATGACCTACCAGAATCATTGTCGTGCCACTGGATTTAGCAAAACGAACCAGCTGCGCAGCACTTTCACGTACCTGTGCCACTGTTCCTGGTGCTGATTGTAATAACTCAGTGAATACCGTTTGTATTGAGTCAATCACCATCACTTGTGGTTTACGATTTTTTGCGACCTGAATCATCTGCTCAGCATGGGTTTCGGCTAATAGATCAACCGGTGCCTGTTCCAATTGAAGCCGTTCTGCACGCAAGCGAATTTGCTGTAGAGACTCTTCACCACTGATATAAAGTGGACTAATCCCACTACTGTCAGCCATTGTTGCCATGGCTTGTAGTAATAAGGTGGACTTGCCAATCCCAGGATCGCCACCTATCAAGACAACCGAGCCTGTGACTAAACCACCACCGAGTACTCTGTCGAGTTCTGGCAAGCCCGTAGTCCAACGTACGGCTTGCTCAGAAGTGACTTGTCCCAGTGCCTGAACTTCGCTTTTTTGTTCTCCAGCATAACCAGAATGCTTACTGATTGTAGCTTGTGCGGTAGATGAAGCACTGGAATAGATCTCTTCTTCAAGGCTATTCCATGCCCCGCAATCGGAACAACGTCCCGCCCATTGTGGTGTTTGAGCACCACACTCTTTACAGACATAAACCTTTTTAACTTTAGCCATCTATAACGTCCCTGTTAACACGTTTACTCAACACAGTGACAAGCTCATAAGGGATGGTGCCCGCATATTCAGCCACCTCTTCTACCATTAATTCTGAACGGCCCCATAACAGCACCTCATCGCCGACACTCGCCTTTGAGCAATCGGTCAGATTGATACAAATCGTATCCATGGAAATACGACCTATCACCGGGCAACGTTGGCCCCGAATCACCACTTCAGAACGGTTAGATAAATGCCGGCTATATCCATCACCGTAACCGATACTGGCGACACCAATACGTGAAGCTTGTTTAGCTGACCAGTCACCACCATAACCAACCTGTTCACCAATATTGATGTCATAGACCGAAATCAATTGTGTCGTTAATTGCATGGCTGGCTGTAACTCATGCTCGGCAGCATTCGTATTTGCAAATGGTGAAATACCATACAGCATCAAACCGGGACGCACCCAATCCAAATGCGATTCGGGATACGCCAGCACAGCAGCGGAATTAGACAAACAGACTGGCAAACCGGTTTTGTGTTTGAGGCTTTGCATATGCTCAAGTTGATGTTGATTACGGATATCACCTACGAGATCAGAGTTTGCAAAATGACTCATCAAGCCGAACTCATCGTTCATATTGCCTGATGCTGTTAAACGGCTAAGGGCTGTTTCAATATCCTCTGGTCGAATACCAAGCCGGTGCATGCCACTATCAACCATGATCCAGTTAAAACGCAAAGGCTGAACCAAGGTGATTGAACTCAATAAATCGACTTGAGAACTGAGATGTATCACTGGCGATAGTTCTAACTCTGCTGCAAGCTGAAAATCATCAGCCGTATTAACCCCTTCAAGAATAACGATCGGGAGTGTCACACCATGATGTCGAAGCGAGACCGCCTCTGACAATCGTGCCACAGCAAAAGCATCACTTTGCTTTAAGGCTTCTGCTACGGCTATCACACCATGGCCATAGGCATCGGCTTTAATAACCGACATAACCTTGCTCTTGGGTGCATAGTGTTTTACCCGTGCAAAGTTATGCTGTAAGGCACTAATAGAAATAGTCGCAGTGGGGAAAGTCAATGTTACTCCTCGCCGTAGCTCGGATAATTATCCTGATCTTCGTAATAACTTGGGGCAAAATTCTCAAATCGTGTGTACTTGCCCTGGAATGTTAACGCCACGGTACCAATAGGACCATTACGCTGTTTACCAATGATAATTTCGGCTTTACCTTTATCAGGTGAATCTGAATTATAGACTTCATCCCGATAAATAAAGACGATGAGATCCGCATCCTGCTCAATCGCACCCGACTCACGCAAATCAGACATTACCGGACGTTTATTTGGACGTTGTTCCAGACTTCGGTTTAACTGGGATAAGGCAATCACTGGTACTTCCAGTTCTTTACCAAGTGCTTTCAATGAACGCGATATTTCAGAAATCTCAGTAGCTCGGTTTTCATTGGCTTTACCGGCGTTTCCCTGCATTAATTGCAGATAGTCAATCACGATTAAACTTAGACCATGCTCACGTTTAAGACGTCTAGCACGGGCACGTAATTCTGTTGGACTTAATGCAGGTGTGTCATCGATAAATAACGGCGCTTCGTTAAGTAAAGCTATCGCTGATGTTAACCGAGGCCAATCATCATCATTTAATTTACCCGTACGTAAGCGATGTTGATCAATTCGGCCTAATGAAGACAGCATACGCATGGCCAATGCATCTGCAGGCATCTCCATACTGAACACCGCTACAGGTTGTTTACTGTGTATGGCACCATTTTCGGCAATATTCATTGCGAATGTGGTTTTACCCATTGATGGGCGACCAGCAACAATCACCAAATCGGCCGGTTGCAAACCTGAGGTTTGTTCATCAAAGTCAATGAATCCAGTCGGTAAGCCGGTAATAGCACTGTCTTGCTCAAACAGGCTGTCAATTCTGTCAACCACTTTACTCAGTACATCTTTTACCTGAATAAAGCCACCACCACGTTTTGCGCCTTTTTCAGCAATCTCAAAAACATGACGCTCAGCAATATCGAGCATATCTTCTTTGCTCATGCCTTCAGGCTTAAACGCCATATTGGCAATGCTATTGCCGACTTTGATTAATTGACGAAGAATAGCCCGTTCGCGCACGATTTCAGCATACGCGGTAATATTCGCAGCACTTGGTGTATTGCGTGCCAACATCCCCAGATAAGCCAGTTCGCCAACTTGGTCTAACTCACCACGCTTATCATGCCATTCAGCCAGTGTAATCACGTCAACAGGCTGTGAATGCTCCATTAACTGAGCAATCGCACGATAAATTAATTGATGGTCATGACGATAGAAATCTTGCTCAACCAAGAGATCGGCCACTTGTTCCCAGGCAGAATTGTCGAGCATTAATCCGCCAAGCACAGACTGCTCAGCTTCGATGGAATGAGGCGGCACCTTCAGTGCTTCAGTGGCAGAATCCTTAAATGAATCGAAATAATTTAAGTCTTCCACAGTGTTTATAGCCTCTATATAACTAAGACACAATTCTCATAAATTGAGATGATGAGAATAAAAAATGGAGGCCAGACCTATAGAGTCCAGCCTCCATACTTTCATTAAGCTTCTTCTTGTGCTTTTGCAATCGCTTCAGCTTCTTCTAAAGCTGCTTCTCTTGCTTTTTTCGCTTCTTCAGCTTCCGCTTTTGCTTGCAGTTCAGCTTCTGAGCTTACATTGACTTTGACGACTTCAATAACATCAGCATGTAATTGAATATCAATGTTGTATTCGCCTGTATGACGTAATGGACCTGTCGGTAAGCGAACTTCATTGCGGTCAATATCAGCACCTGCTGCATTTAATGCATCAGCGATGTCAGCAGCAGTGATTGAGCCGAATAGTTTACCCTCAACACCAGCATTAGCCATAATATTAAGAGAACCAGCTGCAACCAGTTTCGCTTTACGTGCTTCAGCTTCAGCTAATAACTTCGCTGCTGCCGCTTCCAGATCCGCACGACGTGCTTCAAACTTTTCTCTGTTTTGCTTAGTTGCAGGTAACGCTTTACCTTTAGGTACTAAGAAGTTACGTCCAAAACCAGACTTAACATTGACTTCATCGCCCAGATTACCAAGCTTTTGAACTTTTTCTAGCAATATAACTTGCATCGTTCTACCCTCATTCGCAATCAAATCGATTGCTTATTCAAATACCCGTACCACTCTTTTTAGAGCGATCACGTAAATTAAACCACTGATCTAATACACCCAGGCTGGCTAGTATCATTACCATTTGTGGCAGCATAATGACGAGTAAAACATAGACAGTCACTAACCATGCTTTACTTTTTTGCTTTATCGCCACCATCGCATGCACGATAGCCAAACCTTGAACACCAAACACTACCAGCATCACTGGTAAACAATCCATCAACCATGGCACATTGCTACCAATAGAGGTAAGTGCCAAAATGATAAGTAGCCCGGTAAAAACGGCAGGCGCTTTACCCAAGCGTAACTGTTTAAACTCTGCACCAAATGCTCCTGGATTATAGAGTTCAGACTGCCAGGCACGTCCAATAATGATGCCTAAAATCGCATTAAGACAAACACCAGCGGCAACCAGACCGGTCATTAAACCAGATAATCTCATCGCCACCTGTTCGGTCTGTGTTGCGTTTAATTGCCAACTAGGCTGTTCACTCAGATTATCGATGAATGGTTTTAACATCTGTTGCCACCAAGATGCTGTATCTGGAATAAACAGATGCAGCATCAGTACAACCAGAATGCCTAAACCACTCGCCGTTAATAAAGACAATGCAAATGAACGAGTATAACCAAGCGCCAGAGTTACCAGGTAAACCGGCAACCAACTGGTTAGCAAAACCAAACCCGCAATCCACAACTGCCCGACTAAGAAACCAGCAAGCAAAGCAAACACAACTAACGTTGCCAGAATAACGCTCACGCCTTCACGTGGGCCCATTCTCAAAGTCGTCAACGAAATCACACCACTAGACAAATAGTTTAGTGGCGGAAAGATTATCGCCAGAGCTGACAACACCGCTGTTGTTGCTGCCGCTTTCCAGCGACCTTGCATAGCGTAAGAGGCAATAACTTTAAACAGCATAACTGATACGTTTAAGTGCTTAGATCAAGACAAATTATTTATGCATGTCGCAGTATGGCAACAATGCCAGGAAACGCGCACGCTTCACACAAGTTGAAAGCTGACGCTGGTAGCGCGCTTTAGTACCTGTGATACGGCTTGGTACGATTTTTCCTGTTTCAGTGATGTAGTTTTTTAACAAATTTACATCTTTATAATCGATTTGTTTAATGCCTTCGGCAGTAAAGCGACAAAATTTTCTACGTCTAAAAAAACGTGCCATTATGAATTCTCCTAAAAGTCTGCAGCAGTATTAAGCTGATTTTTTCTCGTCTTCTTTTTGCATCATAGGTGAAGCTTCAGTAACCGCTTCTTCCATGTTAACAACCAGATGACGAATAACAGCATCGTTGAAACGGAATGCAGTAGTTACTTCATTCAACTGTTCAACACCACATTCAACGTTCATAAGAACATAATGTGCTTTGTGTACTTTATTGATTGGGTATGCAAGTTGACGGCGGCCCCAATCTTCCAAACGATGGACTTGACCACCTTCGCTTGTCAGTGTTTGGGTATAACGCTCGATCATGCCAGGCACTTGTTCACTCTGATCAGGGTGGACCAGAAACACGATTTCGTAATGTCTCATTTGAGCTCCTCACGGTTTAAACAGCTTTATGGTCTTAGCCATAAAGCAAGGAGTTTTGCTTAACTGACGAATCAGAATTTAAAGCAATCTGACATTTTACTTGAATTCAGGTACTTATCACAAGCTGCGTTGACGAAATGCTTCAAACAGGCACACGCCTGCCGCTACTGAAACATTCAAACTTTCGGCTTCGCCTTGCATAGGTATAAACACCACTTCATCACAATTTTCACGAGTCAAGTGGCGGATACCTTTACCTTCAGCACCCAGCACGATTGCCATTGGCCCAGTCAGTTTGGTTTGATACAGACTGGTTTCGCTATCACCCGAGGTACCAATTAACCAAACACCTCTTTGCTGCAACTCTCGCATCAAACGCGCAATATTCGTTACTTGGGCAAAAGGTAAGCGCTCTGCTGAGCCACTGGATATCTTAATCGCCGTTGCAGTTAAGCCAGAAGCACGATCCTTGGGAGCAATAACAGCATGAGCTCCTGAAGCTTCAGCTGTACGTAAACATGCGCCTAGATTGTGAGGGTCTTGAACACCGTCCAGAATCAACAATAAAGGCGGCTCATTCAGATTGTCTAAAAGATCGAATAACCCTTTCTCATCCAGACTTTCCAGAGGCCGACATTTAGCGACACAGCCTTGGTGCTGAACATCAGGAGCAATCTTATCGAGGGTTTCACGTTCAGAAAAGTGAATAACCACACCTTGCTCATTTGCCGCAGCAAGGAGATTGTCAACACGGTTATCCTGTCTTTCCGCTGCCAGCCATATTTCTTTCACACGACTAACAGGTACTTCCAGAGCGGCCTGTACAGCATGCAGGCCAAAAATGACATCGGGATCAATCGGTGCGTGATGGGCCGTTTTCGTTTTACGGCGTTTGATAGGCTTCAGACTCTTGTCCTTCAATAACAGGTTTAACAAACAGTTCGACACGACGATTTAATTGTCGGCCAGCTTCAGTATCGTTAGTTGCACGCGGATCACTTTCACCTTTGCCAATAGCGTATAAACGACTGGAAGACACGCCTCTGGAGGATAAATAATCAACAACAGATTGCGCTCTTCGCTCTGATAGCTTCATATTGTAGCTTTCTGAACCTACGCTGTCTGTATAACCAACTACATGAATAATGGTATTAGGATAACGTTGTAAGATATCAGAGACTTTATTCAGTGTCGGTGTAAAAGCCGATTTTAATGAAGCACTGTCAAAATCAAATGACACTTCACTGGCAATATCAATTTTGAGTGTTTCATTTTCTAATTGCTGAATTTTTAATTCATTGCGTGCACGCTCATCAGCTAAAGCCGCTTCCATTTCTTGCTGCTGTTTATCCATGTAGTGTCCGACACCACCACCAGCCAGCGCACCCACAGCGGCGCCAGCGAGAACGCCACCAGCTCCGTCATCGACTGCATAACCCAGTAGAGCGCCAGCCGCAGCGCCTATCGCCGCACCTGTTTTCGTTTTCTGGTTAGGATCGTCAGCAGCACAGCCACTCAAGGCCGCTGCAATCAGTGAAACCAAGACAATTTTCTTCATCTAATTTTCTCCTAGGGTTTTAATCGATTCTAGACCGTAGACTGGTTGCTCATTATACTGGTTCCGCAAATATCATTTTAAAGCAGGTACCAGATGGGCTCAGAATTTATTCCTGTCAACATTGCTATTTTGACAATATCCGATACACGCACTAAAGACAACGATGCCTCAGGCGACGTGCTGCAAGATAAAGCTACAGCGGATGGTCATAGCGTGAGTCATCGTGACATTGTGGCTGATGATACCTACCGGATAAGGGCGGTTATTTCACAATGGTTAATCAATGACGATATTGATGTCATCATTACTACAGGTGGAACAGGCCTGACCGGTCGGGATGGTACTCCAGAAGCCGTAAAAGTATTATTCGATAAAGAAATTGAAGGCTTCGGCGAGTTATTTCGTGCTCGTTCTTATGATGTTATCAAAACATCGACAGTTCAAAGTCGAGCTATCGCAGGCCTAGCGAATGGTAAATTTATTTTTTGCCTGCCCGGTTCTAAAGGTGCCTGTATTACTGGCTGGGATGAAATACTCCATGACCAGTTAAATGCCACGCACAAGCCCTGCAACTTTATTGACCTGATTCCACGTTTATTAGAAAAATAATGGTCATTCATCTTTATACCACGGCTGGTTGTCACTTATGTGAGCAAGCTCAAGAGCTCTTACACGCGTCGTCACAGGCATATGCAATCGATATCAAGCTTATCGAAATCGGTGATGATGATAAGCTTGTTGAAGAATTCGGAGTACATATTCCGGTTGTCGAATTTCCAGACAAACAACAACTTTTCTGGCCATTTGATTTGACACAACTCAATCAAAAAATCCAAGAGCAAACAGTTTCTTACACGTAAACTTCACATCGCTAAAACTATGCTCCGGTAAGATTCATCTTGGAGCATGTGATGTCTGTAAATTCCATATCCACTGTTATTTTTTTGTGCCTATTTCTTAGTTCTGCCTATGCCAGCGAATATCCTAAGGCACCTGGCGTCCGTTATGATGTAGGTGGATACAAACTTCATATGCTATGCAAAGGTCACGGACAGCCCGTCGTTATTATCGATACTGGTCTTGGTGATGACTCCACAGCCTGGTTTGATATTCAAAATAACATTGCCAAACACACACGTACCTGTGTGTATGACAGAGCGGGTTATGGCTGGAGTGATGCAGGACCTCAACCTCGTACCAGTGTCCGTATTGCAAATGAATTAGAAACCCTGATCCATAAAGCAAAGCTAGATGGTCCATTCATTTTGGTTGGACATTCGTTTGGTGGCTATAACATGCGAGTATTCGCGGCTAGTCACCCTGAAGAAGTGACTGGTATTGTGTTAGTAGACGCTTCACATGAAAATCAGTATGAAAAGTTAAATATTAAGCTACCGCAAAATTACGATCGTAAACGAAATATCATCATTCTTCCCAAACCTTCGGGTACACCACTGAACGCCGAACAATCTATGCTCAAAGAACGGGCAATTAACGCTGCTCGAACTGAAATATCATCACTTTATCAAAGTGCTTTACAAGTTAAACATCTCAGACATCTGCCAAATGTGCCATTAATTGTTATCAGCCGTGGCCAGAGTGAATGGCAAGGCCAAAAAGATGCTGAAAATCGTGAAAAAATCTGGGTTCATCTCCAACAAGACTTATGGAAACTCACCTCCCATAGCCAGCATTTGTTTGCTTTTCACAGTGGTCATGATATCCATCTTCATCAACCTGACATTATTGTAAATGCTGTTTTAGATATGGTGTCAACACATCAGGGTCAGGTTATGCATTGAACAAGAAACTGGCTATACTGTGTTCCTTTTTTAAAGACACAGCATGACTATTCAGTTTGTAAATACAGAAGCCGGTCTCAATACACTCTGCCAACAGCTAGCAGACAGTGAATGGCTGGCAGTGGATACCGAATTCCATCGCGAAAAGACCTATTTCCCGCAGTTATGTTTAATTCAGGTTGCCAGCAATGATGTCATCGCTTGTGTTGATCCATTGGCTATTAGTGACTTATCCCCCTTGATGGCGTTGTTCTACTCTGAAAACATCACCATTGTGTTTCATGCTGCCAGACAAGATTTAGAATTATTTTTCTTAATGAAAAATGCACTCCCGCCCAAAGTCTTTGATACACAATTGGCCGCAACAGTCCTAGGCTACGGCGATCAAATAGGTTATGGCAATTTGGTTAAACAATGTCTCGGTGTTGAGCTTGATAAAGGTCAGGCAAGAACAGACTGGCGCCAACGACCTCTATCAGAAGCACAGGTCGACTATGCCGCTGATGATGTCAGATATCTTCGACAACTCTATCTTCAACTTGTAGATGAACTTAACCGAACAGGTCGGGTGGAGTGGCTGAGTGATGACTTTGCGGCATTAACTGCAAAAGAAACTTATCAAGAAGATCCACAACAAAGTTGGCTGAGAGTGAAAGGCGCAGGACGCTTAAAAAGTCAGCAATTAGTGATCTTGCAAGAACTCGGTGCCTGGCGTGAGAAACGAGCCATTGAGGTTGATTTGCCACGTCGCTGGATATTGAAAGACGATGTTATGCTGGATTTAGCACGCTTTTCTCCAACAACTGTTGATGCTATGAAAAAAATTCGTGGTTTAGAACCACGTGATATTGATCGTTACGGCAAGATATTAATTAACGTCATTACAGCGGCAAAAGAAATACCGAAAGAACAATGGCCTGTATTGAAACGGCCTACCGCTTTAAGTAACCAACAAGAGGCCTTGATTGATGCCCTGATGGCATTATTGAGAAAAAGTTGTGACGAACAGTCCATTACACCTTCTGCAGTTGCTACACGTAAAGATATTGAATCATTGGTTAGAGGCCAGGACTGTGCTTTATTACACGGCTGGCGCTACAAAATTATTGGGCAGACTTTGCAAGCATTTATGCAAGGAAAAATCAGTATCCAGGCCCAACCTACTCATTTAGAAATAAAGGAAAGTTAAGCTATGTCAGTGCTCATATGTGGCTCCTTCGCTTTTGATAATATTATGGTTTTCCCTGATAAATTTAAAAACCATATCCTGCCGGATAAGGTGCATATGCTAAATGTTGCCTTTCTGGTGCCAGAGTTACGTCGCGAATTTGGTGGCTGCGCTGGCAATATCGCCTACAACCTGAAGCTTCTTGGTGATAATCCTGTACCGATGGGAACAGTCGGCACCGACTTCACACCCTATGCCGAATGGATGGATGCTAAAAATATAAATCGTGAGCATGTGCATGTCAAACAAGGGCATTACACGGCTCAGGCCTTTATCACCACCGATAAGGATGATAATCAGATTACGGCTTTCCACCCCGGAGCCATGAACCTGGCACATGAAACACCTATCAGTGAAGCCAAAGATATTAAACTGGCTATCATTGCTCCAGATGGTCGTGATGGCATGATTCAACATGCTGAACAATTAAAATCAGCCGGTATTCCTTTTATTTTCGACCCGGGTCAGGGCTTACCGATGTTTAATGGTGATGAATTGATGGCCTTTGCTGAACAAGCCAGTTATATCGCCTTAAATGATTATGAAGCACAATTATTCATGGACCGTACCGGACTCCCTGAAGAAGAAATCGCTCGTCATGTTGAGGCATTGATTATTACTCGTGGCGCCGAAGGCTCTTACATCTATACTGAAGGTAAGCGCATTGATATTGCGTGTCAGAAAGCGGCTCAGGTTGTTGACCCAACAGGTTGTGGTGATGCTTATCGTGCTGGCTTGTTACACGGTATTTTGCATGGTAAAGATTGGCAAGAAACCGGCAGAATTGCTTCTACCCTTGGGGCTTTAAAAATTGCCCATCACGGTACACAAAATCACTCGATTGATGCCGCTTCTATCCTGTAGAGAAAGATAAATATTGGTTATCGTCGGATTAGACAAAATACGCAATAAGCTGAAGTATCAGCAAAGCGTATAATCCGGCGATAACATCATCTAACATCACACCAAAACCGCCATGCAGTCTTTTATCAGCCAGACTGACTGGCCAGGGTTTCAAAATATCGAATACCCGGAATAGAACGAATCCCAACAAAATCCATAACCAGCCACTCGGGGCTGCAATCATAGTGATGAGAAACCCAACAATTTCATCCCAGACAATAGCGGAAGGATCATCCTGTTGTAACCAGTCGACTGTTTTCTGACAAAACCAGATGCCTAGGAAAAAAAATACAACCGTCAGCAAGAGATAACTCGCCATAGGTAAGGACTGCATCAAATAGAAAACAGGGATAGCCGCCAAAGTGCCAAATGTCCCGGGCGCCTTAGGTGCAAGACCTGAACCAAACCCATAAGCTAAAAATGCCGTTGGTCTTTCTAATAATTGTTTAAAGGTCACTTTAGGCAAAATGATCATATCCTTTGCTAGTGATATCTAATATGGAGGGTTTTCCATCTTCATCGAGCAGAACAATGGTCTGTTCATCGATAATTTCGCCAATTTGTTGAATATCCAGATTTAATGCTTCAACGGCAGCCACCTGATCTGCCGCCACAGTAAAGCAGAGTTCATAATCATCACCTGAACTCAGTGCAAACTTTAGCGCTTGTTGTCTATCGATTTTTTGTAGGCTGGAAGATAAGGGAATAGCATCGAGATTAATTCTGGCTCCCTTACCACTCGTCTCCAGAATATGACCAAGATCAGCTAATAAACCGTCAGAAATATCAATTGCTGCGTGAGTAAAAGGTAAGATTTTTTGTGAAATCGCCAGTCTTGGGCTTGGTTGCTCAAGCCGTTTATTGAGGAATAGCCAATCTTGTTCTGTCAGTTCTGAGGGTTGCCATGAAGATAGACGTTTTTGTAAAGCTGCCCCGGCATCACCCAGTGTTCCGCTGACATAAATCTTATCGGATAATTTTGCTTGACTGCGTCGTAGCTGCGTGCCTTTTTTCACCAGCCCATGAACCTGAATACTGATGGTCAGAGGTCCTTTCGTCGTGTCACCGCCCACAAGTTGAATATTATGCTGGCTAGCTAATGCTGTCATACCTTCAGCAAAAGCCGATAACCAGTTTTCATCCAGTTCGGGTAATGTTAACGCGAGTGTAAACCAGGCTGGTGTTGCTCCCATCGCTGCCAAATCACTTAACCCCACAGCAAGGGATTTATGACCCAGTGTAAACGGATCCACATCAGCAAAAAAATGAATGCCTGAAACTAAGGTATCAATGGAAATAGCAATATCGCTGTCTTCAGGACAGCACAGCACAGCACAATCATCGCCAATATCGACAATAACATCCTGGCGCTTTTGCGTAGCATCAGCAAAATACTGTTTTATCAGAGAGAACTCGTTTAAAGCCACACAGAAACCTTATAGTAATCAGGGCCTGAATCCAGCTGGATTCAGCCCCTGAGCTTAATTATTTCTTTTGACGTGCAGCTTTTGCTGCCTGATGTTCATGCGTGCGCAGACGCGCGCCCATTTTATCTAATACACCGTTGACGTATTTATGGCCTTGTTCACCACCAAATGATTTGGCTAATTCAACAGCTTCATTGAGCACAACGCGGTAAGGTATTTCCGGCAAATGCATAAATTCAAACACGGCTAAACGTAAAACCGACACTTCAACAGGGTCAATTTTGTCCAGGTCACGATCAATCACTTTGGTGAGCTCAGCGTCAATTTCGCCCTGATACTTGAGCGTACCATCGATTAATGTCACAAAATATTTCTTATCAATCTTGTCAGCATATTCGGCGGTAACAAACTCAAGTGTATCTTTTTGTGGTGCTTCACCATTGACTTGAGCCTGATAGAGCGCTTGTACAGCCGCTCGGCGTGCTTTTGTTCTGGGTAATCCCGTGGCCATTTATTTGCCAGCCTCAATTTGTTTTAAACCATTAACCATTTCAATCACTCCAGTGGCTGCCTTAGCAACGCTGAAAAGGTGAGTGTCAGTCCCCATCTCCTCGCCTTTCGCAAATACGTCAGCGGAATAGCTCGTGACATCACTCATTATTTTTAATCCAGAAATTAATCAATATGAAATATATTGTACTCATTTTCACAGAGCAGTGGCGAACCAATACCTACAGCCAACGTCTCCGCTTTTTATCCGACTTTTTTTTAGGGAAAGGTAAACTAGCCGCATCAGCTTCAACCGTTATCCATTCATATGGCTCTTGATCAATCCGGACTGCCGTCAGTGTTTCTCCCCACACAGCGCCACTGTCTAATGAAAACACATTGCCATAACGACCCACCCCCAGGGTAGACCAATGCCCAAACACAATACGGTCATTGGCTGTTAACCGATTGGGCATTTCAAACCAGGGACGTTGATGCAGCGGTTTATCTTCCGGTGCCCCTTTAAACTTTAAGGCGATTCGGCCATCTTCATGACAATAACGCAGCCGGGTAAAACAATTGGTAATGAAGCGTAATCTGTCCCAACCTCTCAGCTCCGGTGTCCAACGTTTAGGTTTATTACCATACATATGCTGAAAAAAATCGCGCCAGTTATCACTCTTTAAAACTGTTTCAACTTCTGCCGCTCGCGCCAGTGATTCCTTTACTGACCATTCGGCCGGAATACCCGCATGTACCATACTAAAATCAATAGCGGGATCGTGATAAAACAAGGGCTGTTGTCTTAACCAACCGATAAGCTCATCTCTGTCAGGTGCTGAGAGGATTTGCTCAATCGTGTCCAGATGGTGTTGATACTCAACCACACCAGCCGCATTAGCCAGTAAATGCAGGTCGTGATTTCCTAAAACGGCAACACAACTATTGCCCAGCTGTTTTGCCAATCTCAATACTTCAGCGGATTTAGGCCCTCGGTTGACAAGATCACCAGCCAACCATATCTGATCATCTGCTGGATCGAACTGAATTCGATCCAGCATTTTGATTAACTCATCGTAACAGCCCTGAACATCACCAATCGCATATACAGCCATATAGACGAGAACTGAAACCTAACGACGACGATAGAGCGGTTCAGGACGCAACACTGTGGCTTGATAACTTTCACTAAAGTCATCAAAAGCAGTCAACGCCTTGTCGATGCGATTTGGATTCGCCAGTTCAAAACTATTAATTCCGCACTGTGACATATAAAACAGCTGATCATGTAATACATCACCTTGTGCACGGATTTCAGCTTTAAAGCCATAGCGCTCACGTAGTAAGCGAGCGAAGGAATAACAGCGTCCGTCCGTAAACGCAGGAAAAACCAACACAATTAACGAAAAATGAATCAAATCCGGAACGACTTCTTCCAGAGGGTCATCACCACTTAAACGTAAACCCAGTTCACCTTCATGCTTGACCAGTGTTTCATGTTGTTCCTGCCAACGAGCTAAGGAGACGGTAATATTGCCAGCAACCAGATCTGCATCATCATCCAGATGTGTCCAATTATCTTCGACGATTTCACGATCTTTAATTATCTGCATATACACGCTCCTTGAATGGATCAATACCTAAACGACGGACAGTGGCCAGGAATGACTCATCCTCATGACGTAAGTCGACATAAGCATCCAGTAAATGACCCACAGTATCAACGACTTCTTCTTTAGGAATAGCCTTACCTAAACGTTCACCTAATGATGCATCAGCTTCTGAGCTGCCACCAAGCGTGAATTGATACCACTCTTCACCTTTCTTATCGACACCCAGGATACCGATATGACCAACACTTTGATGAGCACATCCATTCATGCAGCCTGAGAACTTGATCTTGATGTCACCTAAATCATATAGATAATCCAGATCTCCAAACCGTTCCGCGATCTGTTTCGATAGAGGAATTGATTTAGCATTCGCTAGACCGCAATAGTCCAGGCCTGGGCAGCAAATAATGTCAGTGAGCGTATTAATATTTGGTGTTGCCAGATTATCTGCTTCGAGTCTTAACCATAACGCATACAAATCTGCTTGTTTTACATCAGCAAAAACCAGATTTTGGGTATGAGTTGAGCGAACTTCACCCAAACTGAACTCATCAGCCAGATCGGCAATCACTTCAAGCTGGTCAGATGTGACATCACCAGGCGCAATACCGGGCGCTTTCAGTGAGACATAAACGGCACGATAACCAGGCTGTTTATGAGCAAACGTATTTTGTTTAGCCCAGCGTGCAAACGCCTTATCTTCAGCCAGTGCTTTTTCATAGCTTTCATCTGCTGCTGCGTCAGCTTCATATTCAGGTTCAGTGAAATAAGACTTAACACGGTCAATTTCTTTCTGATTCAACTCAAGCTGGTCACGAATTTGCACCCACTCAGCTTCAACCAATTCACGAATATGATTAATACCATGTTCACGAACAGTAATCTTGATACGGGCTTTGTATTTATTATCACGACGGCCCAGTCGGTTATAAACACGCAAGATAGCTTCCAGATAAGACAGCAGATCCTTTTTCTCAAGGAACGGTCTGATTTGCTGACCAATGATTGGAGTACGTCCCAAACCACCGCCAACTAACACTTCAAAACCAATTTCACCTTCATGATTTTTGACTAAATGTAAGCCGATATCATGTAGTTTTGTCGCAGCACGATCTTCTTCAGAACCGATGACCGCAATTTTGAATTTACGCGGTAAATAGGCAAACTCGGGATGAAAGGTTGACCATTGACGAATAATTTCTGCCCATGGACGTGGATCTTCAATCTCATTGGCATTGATACCCGCAAACTGATCAGACGTTGTATTACGAATACAGTTACCACTACTTTGAATAGCATGCATCTGTACAGTAGCCAGTTCAGCAAGGATATCTGGCACATCTTCTAACTTCGGCCAGTTCATTTGGAAATTCTGACGCGTAGTGAAGTGAACAAACCCTTTATCGTAACGGCGTGAGACTTCCGCGATTTTACGAACTTGTTTGGATGACATCAGTCCATAAGGAATAGCAACACGCAACATAGGTGCATGTATCTGAATATATAAACCATTCATCAGTCGTAAAGGACGGAACTGCTCTTCGGTCAGCTCACCCGCCAAGAAACGACGTGTTTGATCACGGAACTGTGCGACCCGCTGCTCAACCATCGTTTGATCATACTTATCGTATTGATACATTTAAGCTCTCTAAACTCTTAATACCGGACTCGTTATTATAACGCTGGCGATATATAACAGGAAATTATAAATACCAATATCTATATTAGTTAATTAACTAATACCGCGTCACCTCTATGGTTTAATCCGACCACAAAATATCGTTTTACCGCCAGCGATTGCTGTCAGTTTTAATTGTGCGCGTCACTTAACAGGCGAATCTCAGTTTTAATCACTCCTGAGTCAATCTGTTTTGCTGTTCTCACTACTCTCTCTAATTCACTGTAAAACTGGTTATACTGAACACATTTTTTGATCAGGAAATCTTGCATGTCTAAAGCAAGTCGACAAAAACAACGTTTATGGCTAGTGATCGCTTTTGGCTTTCTGATTTGGGGAGCCAGTCATTATCAGCCACACAATAAAAATGTTAACAGTCCTGAAACCACATCGATTTCGTCACTTTACCAACAGCAAAAAAGTGATGTTCTGGTTGAAGTCAGTGGCGTCGTTAGTCGTATTCTCCCAGACGATACTAAAGGCAGTCGTCATCAGCGTTTTATTATCACCCTGCCGGATAAGCTGACGGTCCTGATTGCTCATAATATTGATCTGGCACCACGTATTGACGCTCTGAAAGTCGGCGATGAAGTACATGTTTTTGGTGAATATGAGTGGAATGACAAAGGCGGTGTCATTCATTGGACTCATCATGATCCTGACAATAAACATCCTCATGGCTGGATACGCTACAAGGGTCAGTTATATCAATAATGTCAGCTAATGAATCTCGCTGTTACAGCTTTCCACCGATCGCCAAGCCTTCAGCAGAAATTCTCATTCTAGGTTCTATGCCAGGATTAGAATCACTTCGGCAACAGCAATATTATGCTCATCCACGCAATGCTTTCTGGTCAATTATGCAAAGTCTGTTTGCTATTGAAAAAAGCCGGCCATATCAGCAACGTTGTGAACTGCTGACGCAACAACGCGTAGCAGTGTGGGATGTGTTAAAGGCCTGCGACAGATCAGGCAGTCTGGATAGCAATATTGCGCCTGACTCTATTGAAGCCAACGACTTTAATGCCTTTTTTCAGGCTCATCCCAATATTCAGGCTGTGTTTTTTAATGGTGCTAAAGCAGAACAAATTTATATGAAATACGTTCAGGCGAGCTTAGAAAAACCATGGCAGAACATCACGACATCTCGGCTGCCATCCACCAGTCCTGCTAATGCGGCTCTGTCTTTAGAGAAAAAACAAATCATCTGGCGTGAACAACTAAGCAGCATCAAGCAACTTATCCAATAAATAAAGGGGCGTATTTAACGCCCCTTTATTTTGAGACTCTTTAAGCCTTTAGTGCAGCCGCTACTCTGGCAGCATAGTCCGCATCAGCCTTTTCAAACTGAGCTAACATACGTTGTTGAACAGAGGCATCACACTGCCCAAGTCCACCAGCAATATTATTTGCTAATTGCTGTTTTTGATCGTCACTCATAATACGGAACAAATTGCCCGCTTGTGTGTAATGATCCTCTTCATCAGTATCAAAGCGATCCAACCAGGCTCCCGCTTCAACAGGCATCGGAGGTTCTGCCACAGCTTGATCCGGTGCCGGACCATCATCACGATCATTCGGATAAAAGTTTGCACCACTTGTCTGATGATGATGTCCACCCGCCGGGCATAAGCCCGCCATAGCCCCATCACGCTGATAATGATTGACCGGACATTTCGCCGCATTAACAGGTAACTGATTGTAGTTCACCCCCACCCGATAACGATGAGCATCCTGATACGCTAACAGCCTTCCTTGCAACATTTTGTCAGGTGATGAACTAATACCCGGCACAAAGTTACTTGGTGCAAAAGCCGCTTGCTCGGTTTCAGCAAAATAATTATCCACATTACGGTTCAACTCTAGCTGACCCACCTCAATCAGTGGAAATTCATCATGCGGCCATACTTTGGTTAAATCAAACGGATTAACCTCCGCATCACGCGCTTGCTGTTCCGTCATGATCTGCACTTTTGCGGTCCAGCTTGGGAAATCTCCACGGTCAATGGCCTCCACCAAATCCTGTTGTGTCCCATGAGGATCCGCTACTGCCGCTTCTTCTGCTCGCAGCGTTTTGATGCCCTGATTGGTTTTAAAGTGCCACTTAAACCAAAACCGTTCACCCTTTTCATTCCAGAAGCTATAAGTATGAGAGCTGTACCCATTCATATTACGGTATGAAGCCGGAATCCCCCGATCAGACATCAAAATAGTGACCTGATGTAAGGCCTGAGGATAATTAGCCCAGAACTCATAAGCCATGCGAGGATCTGGCAAGTTGGTACGCGGATTCTTTTTCTGTGAGTGAATAAAGTCCGGAAACTTACTTGGATCACGCAAGAAAAACACCGGAGTATTATTCCCCACCATATCGTAGTTACCTTGCTTGGTATAAAACTTTATGGCAAAGCCACGTGGGTCACGGGCGAAATCATGTGAATCCTGACCACCACCTACTGTCGAGAAACGAATAAACACATCCGTTCTTTTACCTTCATTTTGCAAGAAATCAGCAATGGTAAATTCTTTTAAACTTTTGGTGAGGGTAAAGGTTCCGTAAGCCCCGGTACCACGTGCATGGACCACGCGTTCAGGAATTCTCTCACGGTTGAAGTGAGCCAATTTTTCGAAGGTGTAGTGGTTGTCATAAGTCAAAGGTCCTCTTGGTCCGACACTGATACTGTTATTATCATCAGAGACAGGGGCTCCTGCTGATGTCGTCAAAACTTTTTTAGTCATCATTTATTCCTTGCTGCTGCTAATTATGTTGAGCAAATTCATTGCACACAACAAAGTCTATCCAGCTTAAAACGATTTGTATAATTGTTTATTATGTTCCTATTAATCGACAAAAACGATTTATATATTTTAACGGACATAAAAAAAGCCAGTCAGCGAAACACTGACTGGCTTTTCTGTAATGACATCGTTTTTTATTTGAGAAGTTGACTCAAATCTTTGGCATCCCAGTGAGGGAAATGTTTACGAATCAGTGCATTCAGCTCTAATTCAAAAGCAGAAAACTCACCTGCGGCCACGACTTCATGACTACCTGAAACGGCATCCGTAATCATACCGGCACCAATGGTCACATTCGTCAGACGATCGATAATGATGAAGGCGCCAGTAGTACGATTGCGTTTATATGAATCAAACACAACCGGTTTATTCAGTGAAAACTCACACAACCCAATTTCATTGAGTTTGAGTTCGCTGACTTTATTATGCTCGAGCGTATTCACATCAATTTGATAGTCAATCCCAGTTAAGGAACCACCCGCATCACTGACACCGACTTTAATGCTGTACTGCTTGTTTGACACTAATGGTTGCTCGGTCATCCACACAACCATTGCTTTAAACTGGCTTGATACATGTGGTTGATGATGATTGCTATGAACAAGCATATCCCCGCGGCTGACATCAATTTCATTTTCTAATGTGACAGTAATGGCTTCACCCGGCACGGCATGATCCAAGTCGCCATCGTAAGTGACAAGCGCTTTTACTTTACTTTCTTTACCTGACGGCAACACTGTCACTTCATCACCCGGCTTCAAAATACCCGATGCCAGAGTGCCACAATAACCACGGAAGTTCAGGTTTGGACGATTCACAAACTGCACAGGGAAACGCATATCATCGAAGTTGGGATCTTTATCAACATCAACCGTTTCCAGAATCTCCATCAAGGTTTGTCCTTGATACCAGTCCATCTTTTCACTGCGGTTAACGACGTTATCACCCACCAACGCAGACATCGGCACGAAGTGAATATCTTCCAGTTCTAACTCACGTGAGAACTCAGTGTAGTCGTGACGGATGTTATCAAACACTTCCTGACTATAATCCATCAAATCCATTTTATTGATGGCCACAACCACGTGTTTAATGCCTAGCAATGAGGCAATAAAGCTATGTCTGCGCGTCTGTGTTTGAACCCCATAACGTGCATCAATCAGGATAACCGCTAACTGACAGCTGGATGCCCCTGTTGCCATATTACGCGTGTACTGCTCATGCCCCGGTGTGTCGGCGATGATGAATTTACGTTTGGTGGTAGAAAAATAACGGTAAGCAACGTCAATGGTAATGCCTTGCTCACGCTCCGCCTGTAAACCATCTACCAATAAAGCTAAATCCACCTGTTCACCCGTAGTACCAGACTTGGCACTATCACGTGTGACGGCTTCCAGTTGATCTTCATAGATCATCTTCGAGTCATGTAGAAGACGGCCAATCAGGGTACTTTTACCATCATCCACATTACCGCATGTTAAGAAACGCAACATTTCTTTATTTTCATGCTGTTTCAGATACGCTTCAATATCTGTGGCAATCAGGCTATCTGATTGATATGAACTTGATTCAGTAGTCATCTAGAAATAACCCTCTTGTTTTTTCTTCTCCATAGAACCCGCTTGGTCATGGTCAATCGCACGACCTTGACGCTCAGATGTCGTGGTTAGCAACATTTCCTGAATAATTTCAGGCAAGGTGTCTGCTGATGATTTCACCGCGCCCGTTAACGGATAACAACCTAAAGTACGGAAACGCACTTTCTCCATGCGTGGCTCCTGCCCTTCAGGAATACGCATACGATCATCATCGACCATGATGGTCAGACCGTTGTAGTCAACAACCGGACGTTCAGCGGCATAATAAAGCGGCACAATGGGAATTTGTTCCAGATAAATGTATTGCCAGATATCCAGCTCAGTCCAGTTTGACAGAGGGAAAACACGAATGCTTTCACCTTTATTCACTTTACTGTTATAGATATTCCAGAGTTCTGGTCGTTGCGCTTTGGGATCCCAACGATGGTTCTTATCACGGAATGAATAAACACGCTCTTTAGCACGTGACTTTTCTTCATCACGGCGAGCCCCACCAAATGCCGCATCAAACCCATATTTATCCAGCGCTTGTTTTAAGGCATCAGTTTTCATGATGTCGGTATAACGAGGATGATCGAATGGATTAATGCCCGCCGCACGCCCTTCTTCGTTGGTGTGAACCAACAGTTCCAAACCCAGCTCTTTTGCCCGGTCATCACGGAACTTGATCATTTCCTTAAATTTCCATGTGGTATCGATATGCATCAATGGAAATGGGGGTTTACCCGGCGCGAAAGCTTTCATCGCTAAGTGCAACATGACGGCTGAGTCTTTACCAATTGAATACAGCATTACTGGATTCTCAAACTCAGCAGCCACCTCACGCATGATATGGATGCTTTCTGCTTCCAACTGCTTTAAGTGTGTTAATTGTTTTTCAGTCATTATCTTTCTCGTTAGTTAGATTTGACATGCAAGCCGCATTCTTTATTTTCTGGATCTTCCCACCACCAGCGTCCGGCACGAATGTCTTCGCCCATGGTGATAGCTCTTGTACAAGGCGCACAGCCAATACTGGCGTAGCCCTCATCGTGTAATTTGTTATAAGGCACATCATTCGCTCTTAAATAAGCCCAAACATTGCCATTTGACCAGTCTGTTAAAGGACTGAATTTCTGTAAGCCGTGATCATCATCCCACTCAGACACGGGTAACTCAGCACGAGTGACCGACTGTGAACGGCGCATGCCGGTAATCCAGGCTTTTTTGCCAGATAAAGCGCGATTCAACGGCACTACTTTTCTGATACCACAGCATTGTTTTCTTAATTCAACACTGTCGTAAAACGCATTCGGCCCGTTATTAGTGACAAATAATTCAACATCGGCGGTGTT
Organism: Methylophaga thalassica MP; assembly: GCF_000214595.1. Classification (GTDB taxonomy): domain Bacteria; phylum Pseudomonadota; class Gammaproteobacteria; order Nitrosococcales; family Methylophagaceae; genus Methylophaga; species Methylophaga thalassica. The sequence goes on from NZ_AFIG01000001.1 coordinate 2,250,672, forward strand.
GGGGAAAAACACGTCGACTTTTTTATCGTAGTGTTTATTCAACGTTTGCATCAGCTCATACGTCTCTTTTGGCAAACGCCCAGTATCAAGAGTGAAAATGTCGATACCCGGTGCATGTTTGCAGATTAAATCCATCAGCACCATATCTTCCGCACCAAAGCTGGTTGCCAGCGTGGCGGGGAGATAATTCTGTTCAATATCTTTTAGCACTGCGATGACAGCATCAATTTTGGCGGCTAGAGCCGGTTTTATTTCATTCATTGTTTTCTTCTCACACGAATTGTTGTGGTTAATCCCTCTGTTGAGGTGATCTCACACTGCTGCCCATCCTGGGTTAAGCTGTTGAATACTTCATCCACGGCATCACCAGTATTCACCAGTAGATCTATTGACTGTTCTAATGCCAGTTTCTGCAAGGCTTCTCTGGCTTTGATATAGTGCATCGGGCAGCCAAACAGGGTTAAATCGACTTGCTTTATATCAGACATTTTATCCCCACCAATACAAGTATGACGGCCAGCAATGGACGCATAATGTGATCCGAAATACGAACCCCTAGATGCGTACCAATAAAAATGCCTGGTAATGATCCAGCTAATAAATACACTAATAAGGACCAGTCTACCGTGCCCACGGCAGAATGCCCGAGACCTGCTACAAATGTCAGTGGCACTGCATGAGCAATATCCGTCGCCACAATTTCCACCCCTTTCAGGCGTGGATACAAAAACAACAAAATCACTGCACCAAGCGCCCCGGCTCCCACCGATGAGAGCGTGACCATTACACCAAGCAGTGCCCCAGTTATGACCGTAATCATGGCCTTATTTAATTCATTTTCGCGAATATCATAAAGCGCACTCACCACAGGATGACTTTCCTGTGAACGCAATAATCTGCCTAAAGGCGCTTTGAGTAATAATGCGCTAGAGGTCAAAATCAACGCTACCCCGAGCGCTTTTGTAATAATTTCATTGTGGTTGCCATCATGCATTCCTGTTGCATTCATAAACCACAACGTTGCCAGTGTTGCTGGAATACTGCCCGCAGCCAGACGCCATACGATATGCCATTTGACTACGCCATGACGCCAGTAAGACCAGATACCACCTGCTTTGGTGATCGCTGCGAATAACAAATCCGTACCAACAGCAATAGCTGGTTGCACATGAAAAATAAAAATGAGTATGGGTGTCATTAAAGACCCGCCTCCCACACCGGTCATGCCGACCATAATGCCGACAAATAGTCCAGCAAGAAGAAAGCCCCATTCCATTTGTTTTACGCCTTATGTATTACGAAAATGCTGACAAGTTTACCAAAGCGTAATATTCTATCAATGAATATTATTGACTATCTTTATAACTAAATCATATATAGATGAAGCTTCAGCAATTAAAATATGTCCGTGAAATAGCCAGAAGGGATCTGAGTATCTCTGCTGCAGCAAATGTATTACACGCCTCACAACCCGGCGTCAGTAATCAGGTGCAGTTACTGGAAGATGAGCTTGGATTACAGATATTCGAACGACACGGTAAACGATTAACCGGCATTACCCCGATTGGTCAGTCTGTCATAGAGATGGCTGAGAGAGTCTTGCAGGATGTCGACAATATTCGTCAGTTAGTAGCGGATAGTAAAACCGAACAATCCGGTACTTTATCAATTGGTACAACACACACCCAGGCCCGTTATGCCTTACCTAGTGCCATTAAAAAATTCTCCGAACACTACCCGAATATTCATTTAAATATGGTGCAAGGCACGCCGACCGAAGTCGGCGAAATGGCAGCGACAGGCAAAATCGATTTGGCCATTGCAACAGAGGGGCTTGCTCAATTCGAATCATTGGCTATTCTGCCTTGTTATGAATGGAATCGTTGTGTTGTTGTTCCGCCTGAACACCCGTTATTGTCGGTGAAAAAGTTATGTCTGGAAGATATCGCGCAATATGAAATTCTGACCTATGTGATGGGCTTTACTGGCCGCGCCAAACAAGATCAGGCCTTTATTGAAAAAGGCTTGCATCCTAACGTTATTTTTACGGCGACTGATGCCGACGTCATCAAAACCTACGTTGAATTAGAAATGGGGATTGGGATTATCGCCAGCATGGCATTTGATCCTGACAAAGATGCGCCTCTTCAGGCACTGGATGCCAGGCACTTATTTCCACCCAGTGTTACCCACATGGGTATTCGTAAAGGCAGTTATCTTCGAAGTTATATGTATGCCTTTATCGAGTTTTTTGCGGCTCATCTTGATAAAAAGACTGTTGAAAAAGCCATCAGTCTTTAAATCTGCCAAGATAATCTGTTTAGTTCACTTTCACTGGGATCATCAATGAACACATCACCTTCCTATACCAAAATAAGACAGCTAATAAAGCAGCTTGAAAACATTATCTCTGAGGAACATCACTATTTACTGTCTGAACTCAATACTGAAATTGAGCAATTAGTGACTGTTTTACCCGATACATTATTATCGGGGGAATACCTCGCTAAACCTGAATTAGATGGTTCATCGGGGTGTTATCGTCGCGGTCAGGAATCAGTATTTTATTGCCCCCGTTGTTATGAAACACAACAAGATTTAATCGCCACGCAACGTATCAATAGCCGTCTACGTGTATGCCCTCAGTGCATAGCCAGTATCAAACCCGCCAAATAAATACCGTAACAAGCTTTTCGCTAGAAAAAAGAGTGTAATTACAATAGAATAATTACCATTCACAGGATGTGACTGCATAAATATAAGGAATGATGCCTCGGGGTGGCGAAAGCCTGAGATGCTCGTTTAAAGAGCGGACCCGATGAACCTGATCCAGTTAATACTGGCGTAGGGACAGGCTGAAATAGATCTTCATCTACACCGCGTTGGTGTCTCTCGATTTATTCCCCTGTCCTTTTTGATTCAAAAAAGGATAACCATGAAAGTAAAAACACTTGCCATAGCTGTTTCAACGGCTATGTCATCGCCAGTGGCCTTGGCGGAAGTCACCCCAGCTGACTTACCATCGATGATCGTCAGTGCAGACTTTCGTCCTAACGATGCGCATGACACCCCGATTAGTTTAACGACGATCGATCAAGACACCATCGAATCTCGTGGCGCTCAACATATTGAGGACGTTCTTAACCTCGCTCCTAATGTCAATGTCTCCAGCGGTGCGTCACGAGGCCAGTATTTTCAGATTCGCGGTATTGGTGAACGAAGTGAGTTCCAAGCACCACTCAACCCTTCGGTAGGTATGTATATCGATGGCATCGACTTTAGCCGAAGTGGTGGTGCTGCAACTCTATTTGATATTGAGTCAGTCGAGATTTTGCGTGGTCCTCAAGGCACACGTTATGGTGCAAACGGAATGGCGGGCACCATCAACTTGAAAAGTACTGAACCGACAAATGATCTTGCTATGAAGTTTGAATCAACTTTAGCCACTTATAATACTCATGCTGAAGGTATCGCTGTTGGTGGTCCATTAATTGATAATACTTTGCTTGGTCGTTTTTCTGTTCACAGCTATAAGTCTGATGGCTACATGGATAACGACTTTTTAGGTAGAGATAATACTCAAAACCGTGATGAAATCACTGCCAGAGGCCACCTAAAATGGCTTGCCACTGATGACCTGACTATCGATCTTAACGTATTGCATCTCAATATTGACAATGGTTACGATGCATTCACACTTGATAACAGTCGCAACACTTTTTCAGACCAGCCAGGTAAGGATGCTCAAAATACTAATGCCTTTGCTTTAAAAGCAGATTACCATGCTAATGACAAAGTTCAATTACAATCCAGCCTCAGTTATTCAAAATCCAATCTTGAATATAGTTACGATGATGACTGGTCTTATAAATCATAATTTCCAGTTGATGCCACCTGTGTAGACTCCGATGACTCTAACGATGCATTCACCTGTCCTTATAGTGGTTTCGATCAATATAAGCGTAAACGTGAAAACACCGCTTTAGAATTCCGTGCATTATCAAATGAGAATGGACGTGTTTTTGCTGATACGACGGATTGGACAGTTGGACTATATATTTCAGAACAACGTCAGAACTTGGATCGTACTTATTATTCAAATGCTATTAATAGTGATGCTGTAACAGGATTTGTCACAAAAAATGCCTATAAAACACTAAACACCGCTGTATATGGTCAATTGGATACCGCTCTGACAGAAGATCTCAAACTAATTAGCGGGTTACGCGCTGAGTATTGGGATGCAGACTATAAAGATTCTGCAGGACTTAAAGATGATCCAAACGACTGGATGTTTGGTGGAAAGCTAGGTCTTGAATATCATCTTAATGAGGATCACATGGCCTTCACGACTTTATCTCGAGGTTACAAAGCTGGAGGTATAAACGTCGAACCTAGAATCAGCGATGATCTACGTTCTTTTGATACTGAGTCGTTATGGAACCTTGAAGCTGGTTTAAAATCTTTTTGGCTTGATGGAGACCTTATCACTTCTATTACAGCCTTCTATACACGTAGAAGCGATGCCCAAATAAAAAGCTCGATTCGAGTACCAAAGACATCGGGCAGTGGTACCGACTTTGTTGATTATTTTGTGAATGCTGACAGAGTTAGAAACATTGGTCTCGAAGCAGAGTTAAACTGGTCCATTAACGAAAAATATCGTGTGATTGCTTCTCTAGGGCTATTGGATGCAAAACTTGAAGATTATGAAAATCCCAGGTTATTAGAAGAAGGCACTAAACTAAGCGGTCGAAGAATTGCTCACGCACCTGCCTACCAATTTAATCTGGGTGGTGAGTATTACTTTGCTCCAGGTTGGACTTTTAAAGCGGACATGGAAGGTAAAGACGAGTTTTACTACTCAAACAGCCACAATGCAAAATCCCACTCTTATGTTCTATACAATGCCAGTGTCGAATACAAAAAGGATCAATGGAAAGTCACCTTATGGGGACGTAACTTATTCGATAAAGACTACTACACTCGTGGCTTTTACTTTGGTATCGACCCATCAAAATCATATGCTGAAGAAACCTACACTCAATATGGTGATCCAAGAGTTGTTGGTCTAACGCTTAGCTACGACTACTAATCAGACTAGAGGGCTTATCTAAGCCCTCTTTTTATTTTTTTAAGGAATCATATATGCGCGTTTCTGTTGATATCAGTCTCTACCCACTCACCGAACAATTTGTTGAACCTATTCTGGCATTTATTAAAAAGCTGGAAGACAATCCAAAGCTGAATATTTCACGGAATAATCTGAGCACACAAATCTTTGGTGAATACCGTGATGTGATGGATGCCATGGATACCGAGATTGAAGCCGTTTTTGAGCAACTACCACACAGTGTATTTGTCCTGAAAATGATCGGTAACGATCGTTACCACATTGAAGATTAGGCGAAAAGACTCATGATAGATGCCATGATAAATGGCCTGCTGGCGTTATCCGGCTGGGAAGTATTTGCTGCCTTGCTGGGCATGGCTTATGTCATTCTGGCGGCTCGGGAATCGCAATGGTGTTGGCCCATGGCGTTTATCAGTACGTTGATCTATACCGTGTTATTTTGGGAAGGTCAGCTGCCTATGCAAGCTTTGCTAAATTTTTATTATATGGGCATGGCGGTATATGGCTTCGTTTTGTGGCGGCGACATCAGCAAAATAATGATGAGCTGGTAATTCACAACTGGTCATTTAATGCCAACTTACTATTTATTGTATCAGGCACCATCATCAGCTTGCTGCTGGCTTATTATCTGGACAAGAATGAAGCCTCACAACGTCCCTACCTTGATGCCAGCATTACCATCTTTTCTGTAATGAATACCTGGTTGATGGCCAGAAAAGTGCTGCAAAACTGGTTTTATTGGATCATTATTGATGCGGCATCCGTCGTGTTGTATTTCCAAACGGGTTACTATGCCACCGTGGTGTTATTCTCAATCTACACCGTGCTGGCAATGATAGGTTTTGCCAACTGGATCAAGCTATACCATAAACAGCCGATACCTCGGACTCACTAAATGCAAGCTGTTATTTTTGATATGGATGGGCTGCTGATTGACTCAGAACCTTTCTGGAAACAAGCTGAAAAACGTGTATTTTCTGCACTTGGTATTGAAATCACCGATGCGCTATCGGCTAAAACCATGGGCATGACTACGCGTGAAGCAACCGAATTCTGGCTGCATCATGCAGGCCTGTCACTCAGTCAGGACGCGATGGAACAGGTCGAAAATGATGTCATCGATGAAGTTGCCTTATTAACCGCCACGCAAGGCCAGCCACTGCCGGGTGTTCATTACCTGTTGGAACAACTCAAACAACACAAGCTGAAAATTGGTCTAGCGACTAATGCTCCGGCCCGTCTTGTTCCTGTGGTACTGGAAAGACTAGATATCACAGCATTATTCGATAGTTATGTCGCCGATGATCACGTGGAACAAGGCAAACCCCATCCTGCTATCTACCAACTGGCTCTGGAACGCATTAACGCCCAAGCCAACCACACCATCGCTTTTGAAGATTCTGTCACCGGTATGACGGCCGCTATTGGTGCCGGTATCCGCACTGTTGTTGTTCCGTCAAAAGCCAATTATCACTTACCACACTATGATGTTGCCGCCTTAAAGCTGGAGAGTCTAAATGGCCTTGCGATCCAAGAGCTGCGTGATTTATTTAAATAAGATGGGCTGCTCAAGCCAGTTTCGCAAATCGGTTTCACCAAGAATATTCATCAAAAACAAAAGTAAACGGTAGCTTAAGCGACAGTTCGTAAGATCAGGGATGGGCTGATATTGTGAATAGGCTTCGACAAAATGTTTCGCTTGCTGAGGGCTCAGCAGATATTCAAGTATTACCCACTCAACTTCACGGGGTGCTCTGACAAAGGCATCCAAATCCACCACGGCTAATTGATGATTTTCACACTGGCGCAGTTGGTCCCAGCGAAAATCCGGCATGATCGGCACAAACTGTTGAGCTGATAGTCTTCGACATTGTTCATAGCTGAGTTTTAACGTATCAGCAGGGATCGAGATATCACTGCGGCCAGATAAAAACTGAATCGTCTTCTCCAGTCGTACAGGCCAATCATTCGCATTGAATACGGGGTTATCGAGACCACCCCATTGAGATGATATTTGTTGATGCAGTTTGCCCCAGTGATGAGCAAGCTGTGTCACCACAGTGTTATCGACTTTTTCTGCCGTCAGATCTATGCCTTCCAGGTAACGCACCAATACATACTGCCCTGCCTGTTCAGCCACCACATCGGGTACGCTAAAACCGCCCTCTCGTTGTAGAAATTGACTGATGATTTGGGTACGAGCTAAAGACTGTGGAAAGTCGAGTTGAAACAGATGATTCATCCCCAACCAAAACGTTGAGTCTTGCACTCGCGATTGGTGACAGACTTTTAAGATCATCATGCCATCAGCGGTATCGCACTGCCAAAGCTGGTGCGTGCTATCAGGAAATTGTGCGTCCAAGGCTAATGCCGGTGCACGTAACACCGGCAATGTCGCCTGCTGCTCAACAGTTAATTCAGGATACGAATACATCTAACGTTGCTGTACTACCACGGTAATTTTTCACCATTGGTATGCCAGAAGGTGCCACTGGTTTCGAGTGTTAACTCTTCCATACGTTGGATGAGACCTGCTGCTGATTCATCTGGATCAATCAATCCACCATGTCCGGTCATATCCGTTCTTACCCAACCTGGATGCAGGATGGCGACAGCAATGCCTTTAGGTTTGAGATCGATTGATAATGATTTCCCGGCGGCATTCACCGCTGATTTCGACATTCGATACGCATAACTACCACCCGAGTCATTATCATCAATCGAGCCCATGCGGCTGGTAATAATACCAACTTTACTGCCCTGTCCCAGATGATTTAATAAAGCCTGAGTGGTCAGTAATGGTCCAAGGCTATTAACGCGATACATTCTGACAAAATCATCGATCGCATTATCATCAATTTGACCAAGACTAATGCCACCGGCAATACCCGCATTATTGATTAGCCAGTCAATTTTTCTGTTCCCTAATGAATCAGCCAGTTTTGCTAAGCTTTTAGGTTCACTGACTTCCACATCTTCAATAATTTCGACATTCAGGGACGTTAATTCAGATGAGGCTTTACGGCAGGTTGCAATAACATGCATGCCTTTTGCGGCAAGCTGACGGCAGAGTTCTAAACCAATTCCCCGGTTACTTCCAGTCACTAATGCTGTTTGTGTCATTTTTCCTCCTCACTTTTGAGTTGCTTCATATTTTCTTTTGAAGGCGACCTTACCACGCCTGACTCTGTCACAATGGCATCGATTAATTCTGCCGGTGTGACATCAAACGCCGGATTCGATACATGAACCTCTGAAGGTGCAATCGGACGTCCATCTATTTCTGAGACTTCTGAACCCGTGCGTTGTTCAATCGGAATCTGACTCCCATTATCAATTGACCAATCAATCGTTGTGGTGGGAGCCACCACCATCAGTTTCACCCCATGATATTTCGCTAATACGGCTAATGAGTAGGTACCAATTTTATTGGCTGTATCACCATTTGAGGCAATTCTGTCAGCGCCAACAATGACCCAGTCTAATTGACCACTCGCCATCAACGCACCTGCGGCGACATCGGCTTGTAAGGTCATAGGAATCCCTTCCTGCATAAGCTCCCATGCTGTCAGTCTGCTACCTTGCAACCATGGACGGGTTTCATCCACGTAAACATGCTCAATTTTTCCATCGATAAAACCTTGCCGAATAACGCCCAGGGCCGTGCCAAAACCAGCAGTGGCAAGCGCACCAGCATTACAATGTGTCAGCACAATACTGTCATTATCCAGCAAGTCAGCACCATATTGCCCCATGGTTCTATTGGCTTTGACGTCTTCTTGATGTATCTGCTGAGCAAATGTTAACAAGGCGGGTTCTGGTGACTCATATTTAGACAATGATGCAGAGGCTGTCTTCATACGATCAATCGCCCACGACAGATTCACTGCGGTAGGACGTGATGCAGCTAATCTTTTGAGTGGTGGATTGATTGCCTCCTGCCAGTTTTCTCCAGCACTAAACCAAGCTTCTCTTGCTGCCAACACCACACCGTAAGCAGCAGTCACACCAATAGCTGGGGCACCACGGACCACCATCGTTTTAATGGCTTCAGCGACGGCATCGGAATCATGAAATTCCAACCAATTTTCTTTATGTGGTAAAACACGTTGGTCCAATAAATGAAGTCGTTCATCACGCCATAAAATTGGCTCAATAGTCTGCAATAGTTTGGTCAAAACAAGCTCCTGTGATGCTTGATGAATTTTAGTTGTGATTGGTTTGTCATGATAATTGATTAGAATAGGTTTTCATTCAGCTCAACGGTATAATCAAACCCTATGGAAAATGTCGATCTGATAATTAACGCACGCTGGTTAGTCCCCGTCACTGAAGACCAGACCGTGTTAGAAAACCACGCCATCATTATCAAGGATGCACGTATTTTAGCGCTTCTGCCACAGCAACAGGCAAAACAGCTTTACTCTGCAAATGCTACACATGATCTGAATGAGCATTGTTTAATACCTGGTTTAATCAATAACCATGCCCATACCCCCATGTCGCTGTTTAGGGGACTGGCTGATGACTTACCTTTAATGACTTGGCTGAATGATCATATCTGGCCCGCAGAAAAAGCCTTTGTTAGCGATCCGTTTGTGGAAACGGGCAGTGCACTGGCCATTGCAGAGATGATTCGGGGTGGCACTACCTATTTCAACGATATGTATTTTTTTCCGGAAGCCACGGCCAGAGTTGTTGATACATCAGGACTTCGAGCCAGTCTAGGTATTGTTGTTATTGAGTTTCCGACAAACTGGGCTAGCTCAGTAGAAGAATATTTACATAAAGGCCATCAATTACACGATCACTATCGTCATCACCCACGGATTAATACGATTTATTCACCGCATGCCCCATACACTGTCACAGACAAAACACTGGAGCAAATCATTACCAATGCTGAAGAAATGGATATGCCGATCAGTATGCATATTCACGAAACAGCAGATGAAATATCACAGAGCGTTGTAGAGTTTGGGGTTAGGCCGCTTGAGCGTTTGAAACAAATCGGCCTGCTCTCGCCCCGACTACTCGCTGTGCATATGACACAACTTAATGACCAAGAAATCACATGGTGCGCCGAAGCGGGTGTTCACATCGCTCATTGTCCTGAGTCTAATTTAAAACTGGCCAGTGGCTTTTGCCCCGTTGCTGAACTGCAAAAAAATAATGTTAATCTCACGATTGGCACTGATGGCGCTGCCTCAAATAATGATCTGGATATGTTTGCAGAAATGCGTCAAACAGCTTTACTTGCAAAAGCAGTAGCCCAAGATGCTGCCGCGGTGCCTGCTCATAATGCGCTAGAAATGGCGACTATCAATGCGGCAAGATCATTAGGACTAGACCAGGAAATAGGATCACTCGAAGTAGGAAAACAAGCTGATATCGTTGCGGTGAAGTTGTCGGATATCGAAACACAGCCTGTTTTTGATGTCGTATCTCAGTTGGTTTACGCCGCCAGTCGGGATAAAGTCACCGATGTTTGGGTCGCAGGTAAACAGCTACTCAATTCCCGTCAACTAAAGACATTAAACGAATCAAAAATTATCCAAGATGCTCAGCAATGGGCAATAAAAATAGGATCACTCGGTAAATGAGCCAAAAACAAGCAAACGTCGACTTAAATGAAGTAGCAAAATTTGATGCCTTAGCATCCAGTTGGTGGGATCTGGAAGGTCAATCGAAACCGTTACATGATCTTAATCCAATTCGTTTGGCTTATATCGCAGAGCGAACATCATTAAAAGATGCCAACGTGATTGATGTTGGTTGTGGTGGTGGCATTCTTTCAGAAGCGCTGGCAAAAAGCGGGGCCCATGTCACTGGTATTGATATGGGCGAGATGCCACTTAATATTGCCAAGCTTCATGCGTTGGAAGAAGGTTTGACGATCCATTATCAACATATCACCGCAGAAGAAATGGCAGCGCAAAATAAAGAACAATATGATGCCGTTAACTGCCTCGAAATGTTAGAACATGTGCCGGATCCAGCATCTATCATCAGTGCCTGTGCAGGTTTAGTTAAACCGGGTGGTGATGTGTTCTTTTCCACATTAAACCGTCATCCCAAAGCCTATCTTCTGGCTGTGCTTGGCGCTGAATATATTATGAAAATGCTACCAAAAGGCACCCATGACTATAAACGCTTTATTCGTCCAGCTGAGTTATCTGCCTGGTGTCGCCAAGCAGGACTGAAAGTCAAAGATGTGACAGGAATGAATTACAATCCTTTGACGCGTCAATTTAGTCTTGGAAACGACGTCAAGGTAAACTACCTCATCCACTGCAAAAAAATCTGATATGGCAAAATACGATGCTGTTTTTTTTGATCTGGATGGCACCCTTGTTGATACCGCACCAGACTTAGCTTACGCACTTAATCAGGTTTTGCTTGAATACAATAAATCGCCACTGCCTCTCGAAACAATTCGCCCTGTGGCCAGCGATGGTAGTCCGGGATTAATCAAACTCGCTTTTGGGATATCAGCTGAAAATCCTGAATATACGTCGATACAAACACGATTTATTGAACTTTATCGTCACCATATCAACCGGGAATCCAGGCTCTTTGACGGTATGGAAAATGTTCTACAAACCATAGAAAAAGCAGGATTGAAATGGGGAGTGATTACTAACAAACCTGCATTTCTGACCGATCCTTTAATGCAGGCATTAAAGCTGAGTCAGCGAGCGAGTTGTATCGTGAGTGGAGATACCACGGCCAATAGCAAACCTCATCCAGATCCGATGTTATTTGCATGTAACGCCTCTGCCGTAAAGCCAGAAAACTGCTTATACATCGGCGATGCCCAACGCGATATCGAGGCTGGGAATATTGTGAATATGGATACGCTCATCGCTCATTACGGTTATTTAAAAAGTACTGACCAACCTGAAACGTGGCAGGCTAAAGCCACGATTTATAAGCCTGAAGAAATCCTCAACTGGATTTAACTATTGCGTTATGACAACGAATAAAAATCTGGCTGCTGCTTATGATTTCTGCTTAAAACTTGCAAAGTCGCACTACGAAAACTTTCCTGTCGCCTCAGTTTTACTTCCTAAAAGGTTAAGAAAACCGATTGCTGTTATCTATGCCTTTGCTCGCACTGCCGATGATTATGCTGATGAAGGTCAGCTCACCAAAGCAGAACGAATAACCAAGCTACAAAACTATCGTTCGCATCTCACTGAGATAAGTGATGGTTCATACACAGGTGATGATCCGATCTTTATTGCTCTTGATGATGTGATCACACACTTTCAGTTACCCATCTATTTATTTGATGATTTGTTATCGGCTTTTATGCAGGACGTTGTCAAAAACCGCTATCAGACAATGGAAGAAGTTCTGCATTACTGTCAACGTTCTGCTAATCCTGTAGGTCGTTTATTACTACACTTAAATGGTGAGCCAACACAACAACAGTTAGTAGAGTCTGACGCCATCTGCACATCGTTACAATTGATTAACTTTTATCAGGATATCCTGCAAGACAAACAGGAAAACAACCGCATTTATATCCCCCAACACATGCTTACAGAGGCTGGACTGAATGAGGATGACATTACCCTGGCAAATAGCCGGAAATTAGCACCTCTGCTTCGTCATTTATTCCAACAAACGATGGCTCTGATGAATGAAGGCCTGGAACTCGGTAATGGTATTAAGGGACGCTTAGGCTGGGAAATCAGAGCGATGACATTGGGTGGACTGGAAACATTAAACAAATTATCGGCACAAGATGATGAGAACATATTGAGCCGACCAAGATTAACGCGCAGAACACAGTTAAAAATTTTATTGTTCAGTCTGTCAAAAACGCACTTAAAACGCCGCTAAAATCAGGTTTAAAGATTCTCATAGCGGTTTGCATCGAATACCCCCGCATCAATCGGATTGTGTTCACGTTGCCACTGAGTGAAATCATGAAAAATTTGCCAGAACTGCGGATGTGTTCTGCGGACACCCCACTTCAGTACTAGGGCATCAAATTCTTCTTCAGATGTCGCTTTCATCAAGGCTTTCTCGAATGGTTCCAGTTCCTCAGCATTAATATCAAAGATAAAGTTAGGATAACTTCCGGCAATTCCCGGATAAACCGTTAAACTGTCTTTTTCAGGTTTATAGCGAAGTGACTCACCAAACAGAAAAGCCACATTACTGTGATAACGATTGCGTATTAGGGAGTAAACTGTTCTTTCATCTCCATGCTTCACCCGTATAAATGTTAACTCAGGCAGGAACTGTAGCCCTGACTTTTCCTTAAATGTAGCTTCCGTTATACGACTTAAACGTGAATCAGCTTGTTGTATCCAGTCAGTCTGTGACTTCCTGAAACATTGCTGATTTTGACAACGATTAATCGCATCGTTTGCAGCAGCGTTAACCTGACTAAATTGCTTTAATAATCGATTGGCCAGCTCATTTTTGGTATCCTCAGACAAGAATTTTTCAGCAGTTCTACTATCAACATCAAGCGGTGCATAGGTGAAGTAAGTTTTGACTACGCCCATACCTTGGTACCAATCCTCCAACACTGACTTTCGTTTGTCTTTAGGCAATAATCGAAGAAAATTATGCTCGGCACCATTACGGATTAAATCAAAATATAACCGCGTTTGAAGTTGATGAGCTACATTGCCAAATAAATCAAAATTAACCACTAACTCATAATAGGTTCGCTCAAATAATGGAAAATCCATCCACCAAATCGTTTGAGGAACCTGTCCCACCATACCTTTAACAACACTGGCATTATCGAAGTGCCTGAACACGGTCAGAAACGCATTAGTATTACTGCCATCGCCGTCCCAGATAGCATTAGTCGAAGTCCAGTTTATCGGTGCATCTCGATAATGTTGATCTCTTAAAGATAAATAAGCATTGCGTTTATCTTTATATTTATCCCAATTATCTTTTGCCTCTGTCAGGTTGTCGTCCTGTCCAGGCAAACCTAGAAGTGGCTCTACTTTTTTCCTATAGCTAGGATCAGTGATGAAAAGATCATTGGCTGGATCCTGATACATCACCCAAAACTGATCACGGATCACATCTGTTGCGATTTGACCGCGACAAACAGGGCCTCTAATAAACGTTCGTGTGAAATATTCGGCATGTTCCAGCAAGAACCGATATCTGGCTTCAGCCGGTATCGCAGAATACGTTAAAAAGGGATTAGCTCTATCTTCATAATCATAACCAGGCATAGTATTTATTTGCCATGGCTCTGAGAAGAAGAGTTGCTCTATATGTTTTTTTAGCTTCTCATCAAACAAAAATGTTATGTGACGTTTATGAACAGTAATCCCTTTTACTAATCTTAATCTGTAATAAATTGGCTGTCCTGGATCAGAATTTGGAAGACGGGTTTTTACAATTGAAATTGGCTTACCTGTCGGTGTATAGGATCTAACAAGTTCAAAGAAATGGGTATTTTGACCTTGGTTCTCAAAGTACAGATGAGCTAGAAAAAGGTGCTCAAAAAGCCACCTGGAAACTAACCTACGCGGATTAGATGTTTGATTAAGGTATGTTTCCCATTTTTTTATTGCTGATAATTCTTTTTGGCTTAGCTTAACCTCATTTATATTGACTTTAGCGCCCTGATATAACCAACCACTGATTGTGGAGAATTCATCATCTGTAAGTCCGGAGACGGCAAATGGCATCCCTGTTAGAGGATGTTTCTCTTCATATTCAGCAATCGTATCGAGGGTTGGACATTGGTTATCTCGGCGAATACTAATATCAAGATCATCCGGTAACTTACTGTTGTCTCTAAATTGATGAGTTTTTCCCAGAGCTAACATTCTATATAACAAGCTAGCTTGTGCATCATGCCCGGTAATAATCGAGTGAAACCCAGCTTCTTGCCATTCTTCTTGCGAATGGGCATCTATAAATAAGCGTGTCGGTGTAATAGGCTCCTTCCTTGTCCCATCATAAGCATTTAATTTGGTGGCACCACGCAGGAATCCCTCTGTAGATTCCATTTTTAACTGGCATGGCGCATCAAAGCAGCCGTGACAAGCAACACATTTTTCTTCAATAATCGGTTTTATCTCAGAAGCATAATCAACATCTATTGTACGTGGAAGAGGTAGATTATTATTGAGCACAAGCTCTTGAGTGTCATCTAAACAGGCCGTCACTAAGCAGGCGATAAAAAGGTAAATAAGTGTTTTGTACATTAATCGCCTTGCGAAATTCTAATATTTTAAAGCTCATATTTTACTTCAAATTAGTGACAGGCTGGTTAACCTAAGTGAAGAATTCAGGCTATCGACAATACCCAAGTAACAACTATTTTCACTAACTTTCTATATACGATACCCATGTTGATAAACATCCAGCAGAAATTCTAAAGCGAACCAACATTTGTAATGATCAAGATCTTTGTCTATTGATGAGCACTCTCTTTGTATTAACTTCATTAACATTTACCAGGATATGCTGTATGCCGTCCATGTAGAGCGATTGGCAGTCACTTCGTTCAAAGTAGGTCATATATCTAGATTACAGACAATAAAAAAGGTCACCATTATTTAAGATGTGCTTTTCTAATATCCAAAAGCCTGTCGGTGATCTACTTTATTGCCTGCATCTCTGTAGGCGCCCCTTCAGGTTTGCTTCACTTATTCAAAAGGCTTATCGCCAAGGATGGAATCTATGCAAAGCAATCTCTGGCACATTGCTTATCGCTGCTTTTTGTTAGTCACAAGCAAGTGATGTGAGCCAGCCATACAGGCACGATTACTCGTCACAGGGTGTGTTGCCCAGCACAGGCAGGTTAATATAAAACAGTGAGACATAAAAAAAGCCCATCCGTTGGGATGGGCTTCTCTTGTATATAAAGCCTGGCAGTGACCTACTTTATCGCCTACATCCTTGTAGGCGACCCTTCGGGTTCGCTTCGCTCATTCAAAAACGCTCCCGACGTTTTTGTCACGGCGTTCAAGTAGGTTATGGTCTAAACTTCAG